>NZ_CP180589.1:0-2882500 GCF_047782825.1 Stenotrophomonas maltophilia
ATGCTCGATGCGCAGGCCGAAGTCCGCCGAATGGAGGTAATCGGCGGCAGCGTATCTGTCAGCTCCAAGGCTGCAGCCGCGACGCTTGAGCACCGGCAGGCAACGCTGCTGCTCGCTCAGGCGCAGACCCAGTCGGCGGCTGCAAGCGCAAGCTGGGCCGCGAGGGCGGGAGCGTCCACCTTGGCAATGCTGGGTGGTCCTGCCGGCATCGTCACGATGCTGGCAACCGCTGCCGCTGGCTGGCTGATCTTCCGGGACAACACCAACACCGCCGCTGCAGCGTTGATCGACTTTGGTGGCGCTGCTGACACGGCCATCGAGAAATTCCGGGAGCTTAATCGACAGCAGCAGGCCGGCGAGATCCTGCGCTTGCAGAAGGAGATTGACGCCAACTATCGGACCATCACCGATTCGATCACCGAGATGGTGGCCGCCGCCACCAACTTTTCCACCGTCGCTCAAGCCTCTGATTTCATCAAGGAAACGGAGCGGCTGGACGCAGCGTTCAAGACAGGCAAGATTTCTGCCGATGACTTCGCTAGCGGGCTGGATGCCGCCTGGAAGGCAATGATCGACGGCTCGCCTGCCGCAGCCGCGGTGGCAAAGAGCCTGACGGAGGAAACCGCCGCCGCGGCCACCGCTGGCCGGGAGGTGGATCGTAAGCGGGCGATCTTGGAGGCGTTCACCGGGAGCAGCACCCAGGCCAAGAGCGCGACCGACGCCCTGTCGGGTTCGTTCAACGTTCTGGGCGATTCGGCCGGGGCTGCCGGCAAGCGCATCGCATCGGCGATGCAGTCGCTGCCTGGCCAGCTCGCGCGCGTAGGCAAGAGCGCGGGCGAAGTCGCAAAGCTGGATGTGTCCGACTGGTTCAAGGAAGCCCAGGCCGGCGGCGTGGACTTCTCCAAGCGCGACGACCCGAAGGTAAAGCAGTACATCGAACAGGGCGCGCAATACATCCGGTTGCAGACCGAGCTGGCCGCCGCGCAGAAGAACTTCACCGAATCGCGCAAGGGTTCGGCTGCTGCTGAGCGTGCAGGCGCCAAGGACCGCAAGGCTGACGCGGAGGCGACCAAGCGCTACAACGAGCAGGCGGCAATGGCCGCCGCGACCATGGCCGGACCGCTCGCCGAAGCCACCGAGCGCCAGAAGCAACTGGAGGACAAGCTCAAGGAGGCGCTGAAGGAGGGGCGCATCGAGCGCGCCGCGTACAACACCCTGGTGCTGGAGTCGCAGAAGGCGCTCGAACTGTCCAGCGCTGAGGTCAACAAGGCGCTGTCCAGCCCCGAAGCACTGCTGGCGACCATGGACGCCGAGGTAGCCATGCTCGGCAAGGTCGGCCGGGCTCGGGAGCTCGCGCGCCGGCAGATGATGAACGAGCGGGACATGCGGCAGGAGCTGCAGAGAGCAGTGGAAGCTGCGGGCAGCAAGGAAGAGTTGGCCAGGCGGAAGGGTGCCGCTTCTTACGAAGCGTACGAGCGCGCGATGCTGGCCGCGGCCGACGCGTCCGCTGCGCTGTCGATCCAGGTAGAGGAGGCAGCGGCCAACGCCGAGGCTTGGGCGAACGTCGTTCTGGATGGCGTGGATGGTGCTGCCGATGCACTGGCCGACTTCGCAGCCAGCGGTTTGCGCGATTTCAACGGGCTGTGGGACGACCTGAAGGACGTGGCTAAGCAGGGTCTGCGGGACATTGCCCGGGAGCTGCTGCAGCAGAAGCTGGTGATCCCCATCCAGACGAAAATCATGGACGGGATCAGCGGCTTGGGGGGGCAAGGCGGTGGGTTCAGCCTGGATAGCCTGATGGGTCTGTTCGGCGGTAACGGTTCAGCTGCTGGCGGCAAGAACGTGAGCAACGTTGCCGGTCTGCTGTCGAAGGGGCAGGGGCTGTTCGGCTTCGGCCGATCCGCTGGTGCAGCGTCAGGAACGCTGACCGGCTTCGGCGACGTGACAAGCATGGCCGGGATGACCGGCTCCAGCTTCTCGGGGCTCATCGGCGGCGGTAGTGCAGGGGCCGGCGCTGGTGCCGCGTCTACGGCTGCGGCAGCGGTGCCGATCATCGGCTGGATCGTCGCCGGCATGATAAAGAATGCCGAGCTGTTTGATCAGGGCTGGGACATTGCCAACGGCGAGAGCTGGGCCGGAAAGATCGCCACGGCCGGCGCCGTTGGGCTCGCGGACAAGGGGTTCCGCGGCCTGGGCTTCAACGACAAGACGGCATCCATCCTGTCGGGCTCCAGCATCCACGCCAAGCTGTTCGGCCGCAGTGCGCCCAAGGTGACCGGTCAGGGCATCACGGGCGATTACGGGTTCGGTGGCTTCAACGGTCAGTCCTACGCCGATATCAAGGCCAAGGGCGGCCTGTTCCGCAGCGACAAGAAGTGGACGCAGTACGGGGCGCTGGATCCGGGCATCGATCGCACGTTCGACATGGCGGCTCGCCAGGTGCGCGGCGCAGCCACTGACCTGGCCAAGCAGCTGGGCGTGGATCTCTCCGGGCAACTGGCCGGGGTGAAGGTGTCGCTGGGCAAGCTGCAGCTGTCGGCGGATTCGGCGGAAGCGAAGGCCCAGCTGGAAGCCTACCTGGCCGACATGACGGACCGCCTGTTTACCGAGGCAGTGCGGGCGGCAGGGTTCGGGGGCCAGCTGGATGGCTACTTCGAAGCGTCGGATGTGTTCTCGGCCCTCAGTGCTTCCATCGCACTGGCCGTGGGCAATGCCGACGAGCTGGGCCGCGCCCTCAGCGGCATCGAGGTGGAGAAGGTCAACAAGGCCGTTGACTACTTCCAGGACCTGGCCAGCGTCGCCGGCACCGACTTGGCCACGCAGGTGCAGAAGGTGACGGGGCTGCTGGGAAACTACGCCACGCTGATGGCAGACGTTTCCACGCAGCTGATGACCGGCGACCTGTCGAGCTACCAGCAGCAGGCGCTGACCATTGAGCGCACCTACCGCCAGCAGGTGAAGTCGGCCAACGACTACGCCAAGGCGCTGGGCCTGTCCGGTGCGCGCGCTGAGGACTTGGCCAAGATCGAAGCCCTGCGGGCCATGAACATGGGCAAGTTGCAGGCGCAGATCGACAAGGACAAGAAGGCCATGCAGTACGGCCTGTCGATCAGTGACCTGTCGCCGCTGACGGACCAGGAGAAGCTGGGTGAGGCGATGAAGGAGCTGCAGCGGGCGGTGGCCGGTGGAGACACCAGCGCCGCGCAGTCGGCCGCCCAGGCGGCGCTGGGCTTCGGTCGGAACCTCTATGCCAGCGGTAAGGACTACAACGGTCTGTATGACCAGGTAACCGGCCTGATCGACGGCATGAAGGTGGGCGACCTGGACAAGGAGGACGGCACGAGCATGGGCCAACTGGCCGATGCAATCGAAGCGCTGCCGGACAACTTCAGCCGGGCCGTGTTCGACCTGGTGGTGAACAAGGACGCGCAGTCGCAGACCACCGCGGCGGTGCAGCAGGGCAATTCGCTGCTTGCCGAGCAGAACCAGCTGCTGCGGGATCTGCTCGCCACCACCACCCAAGGCGTCCGCACGTCCAGCAGCAGCGCGCTGCGCAACTCTCTCAACGCTGTATACGCGAGGTAATCCGCAATGCTGGCAAGGAAACTCACGCTGGTTGAAATCGGCGTGGGCGCGCTGCCGTCCCCGTCTCCGGCGGCACCGCGCTACTCGACCTGGTTCCCGGTGGCCTATCGGCCGCCGGAGGTGCCGCCGGTGGACGGGGTTGTCCCCAACCCCGTGGCCGATGGTGTGCTGATCGAATGGAACCCGGTCGACCAGGCCGGCGTGATCTACGTGATCGAACGCGGGCCGAGCCCGCAGGGGCCGTGGACGGAGATTTACCGCACCGTCGAAACCCGCTACCTCTACAGCGACGGCAGCGGCACGAAGTGGTGGTTTCGGATCACCCCGACCGTGCGGGGCAAGCCGGGCTCGGGCTCGGTGGTGGAGGCTACGCCATCGCCGACCACGAGCGACCTGATCGAGCAGCAGCAGCGGCTGGCCAAGGAGATTGCCGACCGCATCGAGGCGGACGCAACCGAGGCCGCCGCCCGGGCCGATGGCCTGGCCGACGCTGCCCGCGATCTGCTGGCCGAGGCAGCGCTGCGGCAGCAGGGCGTATCGGACGCCATGGAAGCAATCACCCAGGAGGCGCAACACCGAGCAGACGGCGACCTCAACGAGCGATTGGCGCGCGAGGCCGCCATCACGCTGGAGGCCGAGACCCGGCAGAGCGACGTTGAATCGCTGTCGCGCGCGCTGTCGGAGATCGTGGCCGGCAGCGGCACGCAGTTCGATAGCCGGAAAATTTGGTACTTCGACACGACTGCCGAGGGCTGGACCGGCAACGGGTCCGATCCCACTGTGATCGACGGCTGGCTGCGGCCGGCCAATGGCACCGAGGCTCCATGGGTGCAGTCGCCGCCGGCGCTGGAGATCGACGGCAGCGCCTATCGCTTCGCCAAGCTGCGTGTAAAGCGAGTGGGCACGCCGGTGTGGAATGGCTACCTGCAGTGGATCACGGCCGAGGACCAGAACTGGGACGTGGACAAGCGGGCGCCGATCCCCCAGCCCCTGTGGGATGACCATGGCGTGGCCACGGTCGACGTGGCGGACATTGGCTGGTGGCCGGGCGAGGTGGATGCGGTTCGCCTGCAGTTCGGCGATGAGCAGGCGGTGACCAACTACTTCCTGGTGGATTGGGTGGCCATCGGCCGGCCGACACCGGGTGCCGGCGTGGCGCTGGTGCAGGAGGAGGCGCGGGCGCGGGTTGCGGGCGATGTTGCCGAGGCCAGCAAGCGGGAGACGTTGGCCGCCCAGCTGCGTGGTGACTATGAAGGGACGGATCTGTCCCAGGTTGCAACCGGCCTGTTCGCGGCAGAGCGGGACGCGCGCGTCAGTGCCGATGAGGCGTCGGCAACGGCTATCGAGATCCTGCAGGCGCGCATGCCGGTGGGTGATGGGCCGCTGGCCACCGAGGCGAGCGTAACGGAGGAGCGTCAGGCGCGCGCTGATGGCGATAGCGCCAACGCTGAGGCCATCGGCCGGGTTTCCGCGAGGATGCCCGCAGGAGACGGCGCCGTGGCTTCTGCGGAGGCGCTGGATGCCGTCTCCGCGCGGGTGGAGGACACAGAGGACGGTGTCCGGGCTGTCGGCGACAGAACGTCATCGCTCGAAGCCCAGATGACGTACAAGCACGCCGGCGACCGCGACTGGAATGCGGGAGACCGGAAGGTATACGCGGGCGTCAAGACCTGGCAGTCGGTCATCGCGCAAGGCGATAGGGCCAATGCCAAGCAGGTGGAATCGGTGCGCGCCGAGTTGGGCGAATTCGAGGCCAGTGCAACCAGGTCAATCGAGGTCATCGCCACCGAGCAGGCGGCCCAGGCGGTACAGATCCAGCACCTCGGGGTCGAGCTGGATGGCAAGGCCTCAGCCGATTACGTCGAGGAGATCAGCGCCAGGGTCGAGGTGACCGAGCAGGGCATCGAAGCGGTCACCGGCCAGCTGACTTCAGTCAAGGCTGAGGTGGACGGCAAGGCCAGCGCACAAGTAGTTCAGGGCATGGAAGCCAGGGTGGTGCAGACCGAGGGTGGCCTGGCGCAAGTGATGGCCAAGGCGTTCCTGCACTTGATCGCGGACGCCGGCGGTGGTCCGCTGGTGGGCGGCATGGAGCTGGGCAACGACGGCAACGTGGTCAGTCTGCGATTCCTGACCAACAGCATGGAGATCGTCGCGCCCAATGGCGCCTCCGAGGGCATGGAGTGGCGCAACGGCTACCTGCGTGTATGGAAGGGGGCGGCACAGCGAATCATCGGCCCAGGTTTTGGTGCAGCAGGCGACAACCTGATCGACTATTTCGGCCCCAACGTGGGTGCGGGGGCCGCTTCCAAGGCAAACGCCATGATGTGGATGGACGCAAGCGGTAGTGCGTACTTCGGCGGGCAGTTGTCTGCCGGCATTCTGCGCAACGCGGTTCAGACCACGACCACGCAGACCATCGGTACTGAGTTGGTCAACGGTCCATTCGCAACCAATGGCCGCGTGCGCACGGTGACCGTCAGCTTTACCCGGCGGCACAGGCGGGTTGCCACCACGCTGGGCCCAACCGGATTCGTTGCCGGAGCTGGCCAAAACACTGCGCGAATCGACGTCTATCGGAAGATCGGCAACGGCGCTGAATCGCTGTGGCAGGTGCTCAACGTAACTGGGTCGGTAATCATCAACAACGAGCCTGACGGCTCGGACGTCGCTGATTCCAACTGGGGCGGCTCGTTCACAGTGAACGACACCAGCCCCAGCTCTGAAACGATGCAGTACCGGGCAGTAATTTCCGGCTTCACTGCCCAGGACGTGACGCACACCTCTGGCACGTTCCAGCAGCAGACCATCACACAGAGCCTATCGATGATCTCGGTAGAGAACTGAAACAGCCCATGGTCTGGCCGGCTTGCCCGGCCGGCTTCGCCGTGGGCAATCCCAACAGGAATGACACATGCCGCAGAAACTCATCGATCAAGCGACCATCCAGCCAGATGGCAGGCCAGGCGACGACGCTTTCACCGCGTTTGCAACCTGCAACGACAATTTCGAGGATGCCGAGCATCGCCTTACGACGCTGGAAGGCGGATCATCGAACATCGGCCAGGATTTGGCCGATCTGAAAGTCGGTCTGCAGCAGGAGGCGCAACTACGAGCCGATGCCGATGCCGCAGAAGCTACCGCGCGCCAGAACGCCGACACTGCGCTCGGTGCGCGCTTCATCGGAAAGAACCGCTTCATCAATGGTGACTTCCGGTTCTGGCAGCGCGGTACGAACTTCCCTGCCGCCACTGGTACGCGCTATACAGCCGACAGGTGGAACTCAAACGGTACAGGCTCCAGCATCTGGGTTCAGCGTGTTGATGTGCCAGCAGGCGGAGGGACTGTTCCGTTGTTGAAGAACGCTAAATACATGTTGCAAGCAGTCGTCGGTAGCGTTGCTGGCGCAGGGAACTTCGCGTTGATTCAGCAGCGAGTCGAGGGCGTGCGTGAGCTATCCGATAAAACCGTAACAGTCAGTTTCAAGGCGAAAGCGTCTGTTGCCAATTTCAAAGTCGGTGTTGAAGCACAACAGTCGTTCGGCGCTGGCGGGTCCGCTGGCGTTGACAGCATCGTGTCGTCGGTGACTCTTGGTACGGATTGGCAGCAATTTTCGGTGCAGTTGACCATCCCATCTGTCGTAGGTAAGACCATCACGACTGGTGATTACCTGCAGATTAGTTTTTGGCTGGATGCTGGTGCAAACTTTGCAGGCAGGTCAGGCAATGCTGGCCAGAAAAATGGCACGGTTAGCATTGCCGAAGTTCAGGTTGAAGAAGGTACAGCCCCGACGCCGTTTGAGTACCGACCGGATGCACTCGAACTAGCTTTGTGCCAACGCTATTACGAAAAAAGCTATGACGTTGAGACGCAACCCGGTGCATCTGCGCGAGAGGGTTGCGTCCGCACAGGGTTGACTGGCGGATTCTTCATGGCGATGGGTTCCGTCTCTTTCAAAGTCAGCAAGCGTTCTGCACCAGCAGTTACCACTTACGCAGCACGTAACGGTGCTGTCGGGCAGCTTTCGGAGGTCAACAGCAGCGGCAGTTATGTAGCAAACAGGAGTTGTAACCCATCATTTATTGGGCAGCAGAATTTCAATGTTGGTGGTGACGCATACACGGCGGGTAACAACGGCGAGTACCACTGGACAGCAGACGCGGAGATTTAATCATGTATCAGTTGACAGAAAGCCCCGACATGATCCTGTGCGTTGACACAGGTGCCAATATCCCGCGCGGCCACTGGATGTGGGGCGACTATAAAAAATGGCTGGATGCTGGCAACACGCCGCTTCCGCTGGTGCCGGTCAAGTCGCTGGCCGAAGTCAAAGCCGATCTTGCTGCCGCTGCCACTGCAGAACGTTGGAACCGCGAGACCGGTGGCATCGTTCTGGGCGGCGTGCAGGTTGGCACCACGCTTGACGATCAGAACCGCCTGAGCGGCGTTCTGTCGGCGATCCAACTCGGTGGGCTGGAATCGGTGGACTTCAAGGCGCAAAGCGGCTGGGTGCAGCTGACGGCGGCCGAACTGCAGGGTATTGCCCTGGCGATCAGTGCGCATGTGCAGTCCTGCTTCACCGCCGAGCGTGCGCACCATGACGCCATCGAACAGCTGCAGTCGCTGGCCGACGCCGAGGGTTACGACGTACTGCAGGGCTGGCCATCGGGATCCGGCCTGGGGCACGAAAGCCCCCCTGTCGCCGGATAGGCCGTGGGCTGACGCCTGCAACATCCATCACGCCGCGACAACGCGGCCTGCGGCCAGATTGCGGCCATGTGCTATTCCGCCCAGATCGAAGCCGCCTACCAGAAGCTGGTCCGCATGACCGGCGCCACCGTGTCGCTGCAGGAGTTCGCCGCGCTCTACGCGCACGACCCGGGCAAGAAGCGACCCAAGACTCCGAAGGCGATGGATGATGCGTTCCGCGCCGGCACCAGCGCGGCAGAGCGAGCGGTGTGGGCAGAGATCCAGCAGTGGAACCAGGCCGAGGCCGCCATCCTCGAGCAGGAGCTTTTCGCCAACCGGAAGCGCCTGGCCGATGCGGAGCGATCGCTGCAGACCAAGGAGACGAAAAAGGCCCGGGAGGATGTGCGCATCGCCGGCAACAAGATCGAGCGCGCCCTGGGCAAGCTGGGCGACTTGAAGCGGTCCGAGGGCAAGGACCGGGACAGCCGGATCTTCCCCGGCGTCTATGCCCCGGTGATCGTGTCCGAGGGCGGCAAGCTGACAATCAAGCCGATGCGCTATCAGTGCCGTCTGGCCGGGAAGCCGGCCAACTACGATCAGCGCTTCCCGGGCACGTACAACGCCCGCCGCGACAGCCTGGAGAAGTTCTGGGCGCCGGCCTTCGGCCATACCCATGGGCTGATGGTGGTCGATACCTTTTACGAGAACGTGGAGGGGCCGGACGGCAAGAACCAGGTGGTGCAATTCACCCCGCGCACGCGCGAGCCGATGCTGGTGGCCTGTTTGTGGTCGCACTGGGTGGACCCGGCCGGCGAAGAACCGGATCTACTGTCGTTCGCGGCCATCACCGACGACCCCGAACCCGAGGTGGCCGCCGCCGGCCACGACCGGACCATCATCAACATCAAGCCCGAGCACGTAGACGCCTGGCTGAACCCGGATCCCGCCGACCTGGCCGAGCTGTACCGGATCTTTGACGACAAGCGGCACCCCTTCTACGAGCACCGGCTGGCTGCCTAGACAGCATGGGGACGGTGGCGGGCAGCGGCGAGGCTACGGGCTTCCACGGCGGAAAGTTAAAAAGTCGTGAAGCTTGCTGTTAGTTTATTTACTGTTAAGATTCCGGGAATTTAGCCGCTAAGGAGGGTAGTGGTGGGAAAGTTCTTGGAGAGGTGTTCAATCCTGGTTGGAACACGTGGGTTTGCGACACTGTTTGCGCTTTCAGTAGCCGTGGCCTGCGGGGTAGTCATCTGGCGAATGGCTCCGACGGAGCGTAGCTATGTATCAGTTGGGGCAGTCATTCAGACTGGCGCCTTGTGCATCGGGCTGCTTTCGCTAGTTCTTATCGCCCGTCAGACTAGGACGACTGCAAGCTTGGCTAAGGTGAACTCCTACCATCAGTTCTTTGGTGATCTCATAACAACTGAGACGCGCCAGAAGATGTTCAAGCTCGCTGAGGACTGCGGGTTCACGGCGGAGTTCGAGGAGCAAAGGCCCTTGACTGATTCGGCGGTTGAAGCGCTAATGAAGCTTGAGAACCGGCCAGTTATTTCTTCCTACTTGGACGAGTTCGAGGAGTTCAGTGGAGCTGTTCACGCTGGCGCGGTAAGCGAAGAGTATGCTTATCGCCTAGAAGCAACACGCATCATACGTACGTGGATCGTGTTCGAGCCGTTCATCCGCGCCGTTAGAGCAAAGATGAGAGATGAGCGGTGTTACCTTGAGATTGCTCGCCTTGGTTCTACTTGGCAGTCTCGAAGAGTGAAGGAGTCCAGTCGTGCAAATGCCTCGAATGGCATGCCAAAGCACATCGACTGACTACATGAGAGCTAACCCACATCGTTGAGCGGAGCGGACTATGAACGACAAGACTGGCTGGTAAGATGGCCTTTCGGTCGTCTTGACCTGATGAGTGTACAGAACGGCCCTGGCTTAGCTGGGGCCGTTCTGCGTTTTAGGACCCATCTGCTTCGTTCGCAGCTTCTGAGACTCTCGGCCGTATCCTTCCGGCCATGCGTTCCTCCCACGGCTTCCGCACCGCTCCGATCCCCTCTGGCTGGGTCCAGACGGGTGAGCGCTGGGCGCTTTGGTACAACGGCCGGGAAACGGCCAGCGTCACTTCCGATGGCGGCCCTGGGGTTCGTCTGTGGATGGAAGGCCAGAAGTTCTGGCAGGTGAAGCAAGTACGCGCGGCCAACGTCCGGCAGGCAAAGCGCTACGCCGAACGCTGGTGCGCCGCCAGGCTCTACCCCGACCTGCCTCTGCGTGAGGCCGTCGCCCGGCTGACCGACAGCACCCCGATTCAACCGCCGCCGCCGATGCCCGGCCTGCCTCCGACCCGCGAGCAGCAGCAACAGGCGCGCCGCTTGGCGGAGGCCGGGACGAGGGAGCTGGAGCGGGTCAAGGAAGCGCTCCAGCCGCGCAAGCCGCCGGCGGTCTTGAAGCCCAGGGCGAAGGATCCGAAGAAGGCATGGATACGAGCAGGCCTTGTCCAGCTTCGACAGCGATGAATCTATGGCAGCGGCTCGTCCGGTAGGGCCAGCACGTCCTCGCCATGGCGCCATTCGCCCGTCTGGCGATCAACGTGGAGGATGCGCGCGCTGCCACGCTTCGCCACCAGCACCAGGTCAATGGTTCCTTTCCATGAACGTGTTTGTTCCGGTTCGGTGCCGCGGTGGTAGATCGCGATGCGTTCGAAGGTGTCTGCAACCAGCTGCCGGGCTTTGGTGCGCGCGTCATAGTCCAGAGCCTTCACCCCCACCTGAAGGTCGGCCCAGGCCTTGGCGACAGCCGGGGTTGGCGAGGCAGCCGCGGTAGCTAGTTCGCGCTCCAGCGCCTCGGCCTCGGCCTCCTGCTCGGCCAATGTTGCCTCCAGCTCTCTCGCCCGGCGCTTGAATGCCGCCGGAGCCTCCCCTGCGTCATCGGCCAGCATGGCATCGGTGATCCGCTCAATCTTGGCTGCGGTGTCGATCACCCGCGCCCGCGCAACGGCCAGTCGGCCGGACAGCGCTTCCGATCTATCCCCACCCTCGAACAATCGGGCCAGGTTCATCTGGTCCGCGCAGTAGCTCATGATTGCGTGCTCAATCGGTACGACGCTGCAGCTGCCGGCGACGGTGCAGCCCATGCCTTGGGAATTACCAACGCATATCAGGCGACGGTGCCCATGCTGCGGCCCGCCATCATCACGCCTGCCACGGTTCATCAGGTTCTGAGCGACCATCGCCGAGCCGCAGTACCCGCAATAGGCCAGGCGCAGCCCTGTTATCAGGCCCGGGATCTCTCCGGTTCCCTTTTGCTTCGCGCGCTGCTCGGTTGCCTGTTGAAGGTCGGCGAACTGCTCATCGCTCAGCAGGGCAGGGTAGTAGCCGGCCAGTCGGTACTGCTCGCCATCGATCTCCAGCACCTTCTCGCCGATGAGTGCTCGGTTGCGCAAGATCCTGTAAAGCTGCCCGGCGGGGTTGCCCCCGTTGGTCAGCTGCAGCCCTTGCTCGGCCAGGGCGCGCATGATCCTGACGGCGCCGTGGCCGTCCCTGAACATGCGGATGGCCAGTTTCACCGCCTCGGCGCGCTCAGGGACAAGGTGGAACGTCTTGGTAGCGGGATCCAAGGTAGTCCAGCTCGGATCTTTGCCGTTGCGGACGACGCCGCGCCAAGTGCCATCCTGCCAACCCTTGCACTGCCGGTGGATGGCGGCGCGGACGCGCTTGCTCTTGGTGTCCGATTCCTCATGTGCCCGGATCATCACCAGCAGGCTATAGACCAGGTCCATCGGCTGGGCTTTCAAGCCGGCTCGGTTGTACTCGCGGCCATCGCTGGCCGTAACCACGGTGATCCCGGCATTGATGATCTGCGCCAGCTGCGCCTGTGCCTGAATTGGCTCGGCACGGCTCAGGCGGTCGAGGCCTTCCACGATCAGCACCGACCCGGAAGGGATCCGGCCATCATCGATTGCCGCCAAGAAGACGCCCAGGGCGCCTTTGGTCACGTGGCGTTGGTGATAGGCCGACAACCCCTCATCCTGCATGGATAGGGCCGCATCCAACGCCATGCCGTGTTCGGCCGCCCAGCGCCGGGCGTACTCCAGCTGGCGGTCCGCACTGCTGCCGGCCGCCTGTTTTGGATCACTGAAGCGCAAGTAGCTGTAAACTCTCGCCTTTGTAGCCATAGCGCCAGGTCAAGTCGTGTCGGATCGTAGAAGTATAGGGTTTGTTTCATTGGGGTGCCCGAAGGCCCTTGTCGATTCCGAACGCATCCTGACCCAGCTTCGCTCGGAAGGCTACGACATCGTGCCGTCCTACGATTCGGCCGACGTGGTGGTGGTCAACACCTGTGGTTTCATCGATTCGGCAGTGACCGAATCGCTGGACGCCATCGGCGAGGCGATGAACCAGAACGGCAAGGTGATCGTCACCGGCTGCCTGGGCAAGCGCCCGGAACAGATCCGCGAGGCCTACCCGAACGTGCTGGCGGTGTCCGGCCCGCAGGACTACCAGAGCGTGATGGAAGCGGTGCACGAAGCGCTGCCGCCCAAGCACGACCCGTTCGTGGACCTGGTGCCGCGCCGAAGCCTTGGCTTCGGCGAATTCGAAGGGGATGTCGGCATCAAGCTGACCCCGCGCCACTACGCCTACCTGAAGATTTCCGAAGGCTGCAACCACAAGTGCAGCTTCTGCATCATTCCGTCGATGCGCGGCAAGCTGGTCTCGCGCCCGGTGGATGAAGTGCTGCGCGAAGCCGAGCGGCTGGTGCGCGGTGGCGTGAAGGAACTGCTGGTGGTTTCGCAGGACACCTCGGCCTATGGCGTAGACGTGAAGTACGCCGAGAAGATGTGGCGCGACAAGGCCTACCAGACCCGCCTGAAGGCGCTGTGCGAAGGCCTGTCCGAGCTCGATGCCTGGGTGCGCATGCACTACGTCTACCCGTACCCGCACGTTGACGAGGTGGTGCCGCTGATGGCCGAGAACCGCATCCTGCCGTACCTGGATATCCCGTTCCAGCATGCCAGCCCGCGCATCCTGCGCCTGATGAAGCGCCCCGGTGCGGTCGAAAAGACCCTGGAGCGCGTGCAGAACTGGCGCCGCATCGCTCCGGACATCACCGTGCGTTCGACCTTCATCGTCGGCTTCCCCGGCGAGACCGAGGCCGAGTTCGAAGAGCTGCTGTCGTTCCTGGACGAAGCGCAGCTGGACCGCGTGGGCGCGTTCGCCTATTCGCCGGTCGAAGGCGCCACCGCCAACGACCTGCCCGATGCCGTGCCCGAAGAAGTGAAGCAGGAGCGCCTGGCCCGCTTCATGGAGAAGCAGGCGCAGATTTCCGCCGCGCGCCTGGAAGCCAAGATCGGCACCGTGCAGCAGTGCCTGGTCGATGCCATCGAAGGCGATATCGCCGTGGCCCGTTCCAAGGCCGATGCGCCGGAGATCGACGGCCTGGTGCACATCCAGAACGCCGATCAGGTGCCGCTGCGCGTGGGCGAGTTCGTCGACGTGGAGATCACCGAGAGCGACGAGCACGACCTGTACGGTGACGCGCTGGCCAGTGCCACGCGTCCGGCGTTCGACCTCAAGGTGCTGTGACCGCAGCGACGGCCGCCGGCGGCGACGCAGGCGGCCCTCGTCGCTTCATCCCGCCGCTGCGTGCGGCGGTCGATGCGCGGGTGTTCGAACATCCGCTGTTCGATGGCGTCCGCGGCTTTGCCGATCTGCTGGCGGGGCCGGGTTGGCCGACCGTCGCCGCGCTCGATGCCCGGCTGGCCCTGCCGGGGCTGCAGCTGGTCGAGCAGGATGCCGCGCTGCTGGCCGATGGCCTGCACTATGAAGCGCGCATTGCCCAAGGGCGCCTCGCGACCCGCGCGGCCAACTGGCACGACCTGTTCAACGCGCTGGTCTGGGCGGGTTTCCCCCAGCTCAAGCGCGTGCTCAATGCACGGCAGTGCCTGCATATCGCGGCGATGGCGCCCGGCCAGCGCAACCGAGCACAGGCCGCGTTGACCCAGTTCGATGAAACCGGCGTGGTCGTGCAGGTGCGCGATGCGGCCGTGCTGGCCGCCTGGGATGCGCATGACTGGCGCGCGCTGTTCGATCCTTCGCACTGGCAGGGCGGTGGCATCGCCGTGGTGGCGGTGTTCGGCCATGCGCTGATGGAGCAGGCGCTGCTGCCGGGCCGGCTGCTGGTCGGCAAGTGCGTGGTGGTGCAGGGCGGCGACGCTGCGGAATGTATCGGGGCGGTGGCCCGCGCCATCGACGAGGGCAGGGTACTGAGCGACCCTCTGCAGCTGCGGCCGCTGCCGCTGGCCGGTATTCCCGGCTGGCATGGGATGCAGGATGCCGCCTTCTACGGCAACGCCGACTACTTCCGCCCGCTGCGCGCAGGCCGCCAGCACCCCGCGCCCCTACCGCTCTTGTAGAGCCGAGCCCATGCTCGGCTGCGGTACGGCCAGCCGAGCGTGGGCTCGGCTCTACATAAGCGGCGCAGTCGACCGACCGCCGACGTTACGCAGACGCGTATTCCACTCCGACCACCGCGAACGTGAACTGCCCACCGGGCAGCTCCACCGAAAATTCGTCATCGATGCGCTTCTTCAACAGCGCCCGCGCCAGCGGTGAATCGATGCTGATCCAGCCCAATCCCGCATCGGTCTCGTCCGGCCCGACAATGCGGTAACGCGTGGTCTCGCCACTGTCCACGTTCTCCAGCTCCACCCACGCACCGAAGAACACTGCCTGCGGATCGGTCGGCGTGGTGTCGACCACGCGCAGCGATTCCAGGCGCTTGGTCAGGTAACGCACGCGGCGGTCGATCTCGCCCAGCTGCTTCTTGCGATAGGTGTACTCGGCGTTCTCCGAGCGATCCCCCTCGGCGGCGGCCGCGGCCAGCGCCTTCACTACTTCCGGGCGACGCACGCGCCACAGGTCATCCAGTTCGGCTTTCAACCGGGCGTGGCCGGCGGCAGTGATCAGGGCGGTGCTTTTTTCTGCGGGGGGACGCCAGCGGGACATGCAGTACGACTTCTTTTCGAGGGGAGCGATGAATAAGGTGGGGTCAGAGCCCTCCCTGGCGGGAGGGCTCTGACCCCAGCAGTAACAGATCAGCGCTTTCCGCCGAAAATGCCACCAAGGATGCCGCGCACGATCTGGTTGCCCAGCTTGGTGCCGACCGTGCGCGTGGTCTGCTTGGCCATGGTTTCGATCATGCCCTGACGGCGCTTGGTACCGAAGATCGCATCCTTGATCGACTGGCCGAAGCCGCCTTCCTGTGCATCGTCCTGCTCACGGCTGCGTGCAGCCGGGGCCGCGGCCTTGTCGGTGGCCTTCTGTGCGCGCTGGGCCAGCAGCTCCGCCGCCGATTCGCGATTCACGGCGGTGTCGTAGCGGGTACCGACCGGGCTGCCGGCACGCACCTGTGCACGCTCGGCCTCGGTGATCGGCCCCATGCGGCAGCGTGGCGGTGCGATCATCGTCTGCTGCACCGGCATCGGCACGCCCTTGTCCTGCAGCGTGGACACCAGCGCTTCGCCGGTGCCCAGCTGGCTGAGCACCTTGGCCACGTCCAGCTTCGGGTTCGGTACGAAGGTCTCGGCGGCGGTCTTCACCGCCTTCTGGTCGCGCGGGGTGAAGGCGCGCAACGCATGCTGCACGCGGTTGCCCAGCTGGCCCAGGATGTTGCCCGGCACGTCGTCGGGGAACTGCGAGCAGAAGTACACGCCCACGCCCTTGGAGCGGATCAGCCGCACCACCTGCTCGATGCGCTGCACCAGCGAGGCCGGTGCATCGTCGAACAGCAGGTGGGCCTCGTCGAAGATGAAGACCAGCTTGGGCTTTTCCAGGTCGCCCACTTCGGGCAGCTGCTCGAACAGTTCCGACAGCAGCCACAGCAGGAAGGTGGAGTACAGCTTGGGCTTGAGCACCAGCTGGTCGGCGGCCAGGATGCCGACCACGCCGCGGCCGTCGTGATTGACCCGCATGAGGTCGGCCAGTTCCAGCGCCGGTTCGCCGAAGAAGCCTTCGCCGCCGTCCTGGGCCAGGCGCAGCACCGAGCGCTGGATGGCCGCGATCGACTGCGCGCTGACCAGGCCGTATTCGGTGGAAATGTCCTTGCGCTCCTCGGCCACCAGGCCAAGCAGGGCACGCAGGTCATCCATGTCCAGCAGCAGCAGGCCGCGGTCGTCGGCCAGCTTGAACACGATATCCAGCACGCCGGCCTGGGTGTCGTTCAATTCCAGGATGCGGGCCAGCAGGGTCGGGCCCATTTCGCTTATGGTGGTTCGCACCGGGTGGCCCAGCTTGCCGTACAGGTCCCAGAACACGGTGGGGCTGCCGGCCGGGGCGTAATCGGCCACGCCGATCTCGGCGGCGCGCTTGAGCAGGGCGTCGGCGCCGGTGCCGGGCACGGCCAGGCCGGACACATCGCCCTTCACATCGGCCAGGAACACCGGTACCCCCAGCCGCGAGAAGCCCTCGGCCAGGGTCATCAGGGTCACGGTCTTGCCGGTACCGGTGGCACCGGCCACCAGCCCATGGCGGTTGCCGAGCTTCGGCAGCAAGGTAACGGCCACATCGTCGGTGATGCCTTTGCCGAGCAGAATCGGATCCATGGTCCAGCCCTTGTGGTGAATGCGCCCAATGTTAACCGCCGGCGGGGGCGGGCCGACGGCCGGGTTGCCCGGACCTTGGCGGCACCGCTACTCTGCCTGCCTGTTTCGCACACAGTGCCACCAATGCCCGTTCCTGTCCTGATTTCCCGTGGTTGGCCGCTGCTGGCGCTTGCCGGCCTGGTATCCCTGGCGCCCGACGCCCATGCGCAGCGGGTTTCGGCGCGGGACAAGGTGAAGGTGGATGCGCTGCAGCAGCGCATGACCGCCGCCGAGAAGCGCTACAGCGATGCCCTGCTGCTGGTCGCCAACGCCGACCCCAAGGGCAGCAACGAAGCCGATGCGGCGCTGGAGGACATGGAAGATGTCATCAGCGAATGCGTAAAGCAGAAGGGCTGCCAGATGAGCAACATGCTGGCCACCTACAAGCGCCTGCTCAAGCGTGATGCCGATGCGGCCGCCAGCGATGAGGTGGCCGACGAAGGCGGCGACCGCCTGGAAGCCGACCCCGACCACGTCGGTCCGCTCACCGCCGATGTGCCCGAGGCGGCCCGAGCCGCTGCCCTGCTCAACGACAAGCGGCATGCCTTCGACAACATGGTCGAGTACAACCCGGCCGTGCAGGCCGGCATCCGCCGCTGGCTGACCGATATGCGCCCGGCGCTGCTGACCAGCTACGAGAACTACCAGAACCTGCGCGCGGTGATGTGGCCCGAGTGGGAAAAGCGCGGTCTGCCCGAGGCGCTGCTGTTCGGCATCATGGCCAAGGAATCCAACGGCCGCGTGCATGCGTCCTCGCGCGCTGGTGCGGCTGGCCTGATGCAGTTCATGCCGGCTACCGGCCGCCGCTTCGGCCTGGGCCCGGACGGCACCGGCTTCGATACCCGCTTCGACGCGCGCAGCGCCGCCGAAGCCAGCGCCAGCTACCTCAACGAGCGCCTGCGCGAACTGAACAACAACGTGGAAATGTCGGTGGCTGCCTATAACGGCGGTGAAGGCCGTGCGGCGCGCGTGTTCAAGCAGAGTGGCGGGCAGAGCTTCTGGACCGACAGCGTCTACAACCAGTTCCCGGGGGAGACCAAGGACTACGTGCCGATGGTGATCGCCGCGGCCTGGATCTTCCTGCACCCGCAGCAGTACGGCGTGGAATTCCCCAAGATCAGCGCACAGCCGGCCACGCTGCGCCTGGCCAAATCCACCACCATCTACGAGCTGACCATCTGCCTGGGCAGCCACGGTACCCGTGATGGCTACATGCGCGTGCTGCGCAACCTCAACCCGCGGTACGAGGCCGATGGCTGGATTCCGGCCGGTACGCTGATCAACGCCACCACCCGCATTGCCGGCCTGTACCAGCGCAACTGCGTCAGCGGCCCGCGTGCCGACCTGGCCCGGACGCTGATCACCGCGGATCTGAATGCGGCGATCAAGCGCCCGACCGCCGCCAGCTATACCGGCAGCGTGGCGGTGGGTGGCGTGGTGCCGCTGGCCGACCCGGATGCCGCCAGCAACGTGCCGACCGCGCCCGTGGCGCCGGTGGCTACCCCGCGCCCCGCGCCCAAGGCCAAGCCTGCCAAGACCTACAAGGTTGGCAAGGGCGACACCCTGGGCCGCATCGCAGCGAAGTTCCAGTGCGAGGTGCCGGCCCTGGCCCGCGCCAATGGCCTGAAGGCCCCCGGCTACAGCCTGCGCCCCGGCCAGGTGCTGAAGCTGCAGGGCTGCGACAAGTAACCGAACCGGAAGAAAGACATGGACCTGGAAGCAACCCGCGATCTGTTCGCCAACCTGCGCGAGAACACCGATTGGGATCTCGCCACGCCCCTGCTGTGGGGCTACTACTTCGTGCACTCCACCCCCGACCGCCTGCAGGCGCTGGCGACCAGCCTGGAAGCCCAGGGCTATGCGGTGGTGGAACTGTTCGAACAGGAGCCGGAAGAGGGCGATGCGCCCTTCCACGTGCTGCATGTGGAGCGTGTGGAGATCCACGACGAAGCCTCGCTGGACCTGCGCAACCAGGAACTGGCCGCCCTGGCCAGCCAGACCGGCGTGGAAGACTACGACGGCGTGGACGTCGGCCCGGCCCCGACCCTGCAATAACGCACCGCTTTCTGTAGAGCCGAGCCCATGCTCGGCTCTGCAGGCCCGGTATCGCAGTGAGTCCATCCGATCCGGCAGTGCCGGCCGCTGGCCGGCACCGCCGTCAATCGATACCACCCGGTCAGCGCAGCTTCGCCAGCGCCTGGCCCAGCTGCACCGGGCTTTCAGCGCCCAGCTGCGGGGCGAATTCGGCCACGCCCGGCGGCAGCAGCACGATCACGGTCGAACCGTAGTTGAAGCGTGCCATTTCGGCGAAACGCTCCAGCTTGATGCCCTGGCCGCGGTAATCCTTGCGGGTGATGCGGTCGCCGTAGGCCGGGATCTCTTCGCCGCTCCACACCGTTTCCACGCCGGACACCAGCAGCGCACCGACCATCACGCTCACCATCGGGCCGAAGCTGGTATCGAAATGGCAGACCAGGCGCTCGTTGCGCGCGAACAGGCGCGGCACGCCGTTCACTGCGGCGGGGCCCACGCTGAACAGGCGGCCCGGTACGTGCACGGTCTCGCGCAGGGTACCGGTCCAGGGCATGTGCACGCGGTGGTAGTCACGCGGGGACAGGTAGACCGTGGCGTACAGGCCATCGTTGTACGGCTTGGCATCCTCGTCGCTTCCCAGCAGTTCGGCGGCGGTGAACGACTGGCCCTTGGCCTGGAAAATGCGGCCGGCCTCGATCTTCCCCAATTGGCTGATGCGGCCGTCGGCCGGCATCACCAGGCTGCGCGGATCGGCATCGGCCACGCGCGCGCCCGGCTTCAGGGCGCGGGTGAAGAACTGGTTGAAGGTCAGGTAGCTGCGCGGGTCCGGGTTGGCCGCTTCGTCCAGGTTGACGTTGAACTTGCGGGTGACCGTGTCGATCAGCCAGCGCGAAACGCGCGGGTCGTCCGAGTACGCCAGCGAGCGCGCCATCGAGGACAGCAGGCGGTGGGGCAGGGCGTACGTCAGGGCGGTGGTCAGGCTCATGGGGCGGATTTCTCGGTCAGCTTCTGCAGGTCGCGGGCGATGGCCGGCGCGTTGAACGGGGGCCGCACCAGGCCGGCAAGCCGGCCCTGCGGATCGAGCACGGCCAGGCTGGCCGAATGCTCGACGGTGTAATCCTCGGGATTCTCGTCGAAATGCTTGCCCGGCACCTTCTGGAACACGAAGCCCAGCGAGGTGGCAAAGCGCTCCAGCGAGGGAATGTCGGCGGTGGCGGCCAGGGTGTCCTTGTGGAAGCCGTGCACGTACTCGCCCAGGCGGGTGGCGTTGTCACGGTCCGGGTCCACCGACACGAACAGCACGCGCGGGCGCAGGGTGTCGGGCAGGGCCTCCCACTGGTTCTGCGCGCCGGCCAGTTCGGCCAGGGTGGTCGGGCACACGTCCGGGCAGAAGGTGAAGCCCAGGAATACCAGGGTCCAGTGGCCCTTCAGCTCGCCGGGGATGAGCCGGGTGCCGTCGGACTGGGCCAGGTTGAAGTCGGGCAGTTCACGGGTATGCGGGTACAGGGTGATCGCTTCGGTGGCGGGCTGCCCGGCTGGCGGCTTCGGCGCGAACACCTGCTGCGCGGCCAGCAGGCCCAGGCCCGCCGCCAGGGCGATCAGCAGGATGATGCCGACGTTGCGATTGAACATGGGAGCCCCCGCAGGAAGTAATCCCCATCATACCGGCTGCGGCCTGATCGTTTCCGTCGCAACGGATGCCGCCGCGGACGCCAGCCTCTATAATCGTGGGCCACTTTGCCCGCAGTACCGCCATGACCGCTGAAACGGCCGCCGAACTCCACACGATCATCGACCTGATCCGCTACGGCACCAGCCGTTTCAACGAAGCCGGGCTGACCTTCGGGCACAGCTACGACAACGCCCTGGACGAGGCCACCCAGCTGGTGCTGCACAGCCTGCACCTGCCGCACGACCTCGGCCCGGCCTATGGTCAGGCGCGCCTGCTGCAGGCCGAGAAGCTGCGCGTGCTGGAGCTGTTCCAGCGCCGTATCGACGAACGCATCCCGGCCGCCTACCTGACCGGTGAGGCCTGGTTTGCCGGGCTCAGCTTCAAGAGCGACGCGCGCGCCCTGGTGCCGCGCTCGCCCATCGCCGAGCTGATCGAGTGCGGCTTCGAGCCGTGGCTGGCTGGCCGTGACGTCAGTCGTGCGCTGGACCTGTGCACCGGTTCGGGCTGCATCGCCATCGCCATGGGCCACTACTACCCGAACTGGGAAGTGGATGGCGTCGACCTGAGCGACGACGCACTGTCGCTGGCCGCAGAGAACAAGGAACGCCTGCAGGCGCACAACGTCACCCTGCTGAAGTCGGACCTGTTCAACGGCCTGACCGGCCGCCACTACGACCTGATCGTCACCAACCCGCCGTACGTCACCAACGACGAGACCGATGCCCTGCCGCAGGAATACTCCTACGAGCCGGAAATGGGCCTGCGTGCCGGCGACGACGGCCTGGACCTGGTACTGAAGATCCTGCGCGACGCCCCGCTGCACCTGAGCGAAGACGGCCTGCTGATCTGCGAAGTGGGTGAATCCGAGCAGCACCTGATCAAGCTGCTGCCGGAAGTCGACTTTGCCTGGATTGAATTCAAGGTTGGCCAGATGGGCATCTTCGCGGTCGAATGCCGCGAGCTGATCGCCCACAGCGCACGCATCACCGAACTGGCGGCACAGCGCCCGTGAGTTCCAATGCGTTCGGCAAGCTGTTCACCGTCACCACGTTCGGCGAGTCGCACGGGCCGGCCATCGGCTGCGTGATCGACGGTTGCCCGCCGGGGCTGGCGCTGGACGCGGCCGAATTCGCCCACGACCTGCAGCGTCGCGCCACCGGCAAGAGCCGGCATACCTCGGCGCGGCGCGAGGCCGACGAGGTCGAGATCCTGTCCGGCGTGTACGAGGGCCTGACCACCGGCACGCCGATCGCCCTGCTGATCCGCAACACCGACCAGCGCAGCAAGGATTACGCCAACATCGGCCAGCAGTTCCGGCCGGGCCATGCCGACTACAGCTACTGGCACAAGTACGGCATCCGCGACCCGCGCGGTGGCGGCCGTTCTTCCGCGCGCGAGACCACCATGCGCGTGGCCGCCGGCGTGGTCGCCAAGAAGTGGCTGGCCGAGCGCTTCGGGGTGACCGTGCGTGGCTACCTGTCGCAGCTGGGCGAGATCCGTCCGGCCGGTTTCGACTGGTCGGCGGTGGAAGACAATCCGTTCTTCTGGCCGCATGCCGAACAGGTGCCCGAGCTGGAGGCGTACATGGATGCGCTGCGCAAGTCCGGTGATTCGGTCGGTGCGCGCGTGGACGTGGTGGCCGACAACGTGCCGCCGGGCTGGGGCGAGCCGATCTACGGCAAGCTGGACGGCGACCTCGCCGCTGCGCTGATGAGCATCAACGCAGTGAAGGGTGTGGAGATCGGCGATGGTTTCGCCAGCGCTGCGCAGAAGGGCACCGAACACCGTGACCTGCTGACCCCGCAGGGCTTCGCCAGCAACCATGCCGGCGGCATCCTCGGTGGCATTTCCACCGGCCAGCCGGTGGTCGCGTCCATCGTCCTCAAGCCGACCTCCAGCCTGCGCCTGCCGGGCCCATCGCTGGATACCGAAGGCAACGTGGTCGAAGTGGTCACCACTGGCCGCCACGACCCGTGCGTGGGCATCCGTGCCGCCCCCATCGCCGAAGCGATGATGGCGCTGGTGCTGATGGATCAGGCACTGCGCCACCGTGCGCAGTGTGGCGACGTCGGCACCATCACGCCGCGCATTCCCGGGCAGATCGATGGCTGATAACCGGCCGACGGTGTGGGTGAGCCAGCCGCTGATCGACGCGGCCATCGCGCCGCTGCGCGATCGCGTGCAGCTGCTGGCCACCGACACCGTCACCGCCTGGTCGCCGCAGCAGATCGCCCAGCGCCTGGCCTCGGTCGATGGCGCGATCATCACCCTCAACGAGCGCATCGGCGCGGCCCAGGTGGCTGACGCGGCACAGTTGCGGGTGATCGCCAACGTCGGCGTCGGCTACAACAACCTGGATGTCGACGCGCTCAGCGCCGCCGGCATCCTCGCCAGCAACACCCCGGACGTGCTCACCGAGACCACGGCCGATCTCGGTTTCGCCCTGCTGATGGCCACCGCGCGCCGCATCACCGAATCCGAGCGCTGGCTGCGTGAAGGGCAGTGGGGGCAGTGGTCGTTCCAGACCATGCTCGGTGCCGACATCCATGGCAGCACGCTGGGTATCCTCGGCATGGGCCGCATCGGCCAGGGCGTGGCCCGCCGCGGTGCGCACGGCTTCGGCATGAAGGTGCTGTACCACAACCGTTCGCGCCTGCCGGCCGAAACCGAGGCCGCACTCGGCGCCACCTACGTGGACCTGGACACGCTGCTGGCGCAGTCCGACCATCTGGTCACCGTGTTGCCGTACACCCCCGCCTCGCACCACATCATCGATGCGGCCGCGCTGGCGAAGATGAAGCCCTCGGCCACCCTGGTGAACATCGCCCGCGGCGGCATCGTCGACGAACTGGCGCTGGCCGATGCACTGGCCCATGGCCGCCTGGCCGCTGCGGGCCTGGATGTCTACGAAGGCGAGCCGAAGGTGCGCCCGGAACTGCTGGCGCTGCGCAACGTGGTGCTGACCCCGCATATCGGCAGCGCCTCGCTGGGCACCCGTACCGCCATGGTGCAGCTGGCCGTGGACAACCTGCTGGCAGGCCTGGGCCTGGCCGGCGAACCTGCGCGCATGCCGAGCGCGATCAACGCCGATGCGGCGCTCGCCGCACGTGCCGCGCTGGGCAAAAAAACCGGGAAACGATAGGGAACCTCTGCGCGCCCCGCTTGAGGAGGTTCCCCGAACCCAGCTGTCGTGCGTGAGTTTTTCCCCTTCCCGTTTTCGTGAGAGTTCCCCCATGAGCAATGCACAACGCAGCTTCCACGTCGCCATCGTCGGTGCCACCGGCGCCGTCGGCGAAACCATGCTGGCCATCCTGGCCGAGCGCAACTTCCCGGTCGGTACCCTGAGCCTGCTCGCCTCCGAGCGCTCGGCCGGCGGCGAAGTCGAGTTCGAAGGCCGGAAGGTGAAGATCCAGGACCTGGCCACTTTCGACCCCAGCGGCGTGGAAATCGCCCTGTTCTCGGCCGGTGGCAGCGTGTCCAAGGAATACGCGCCGAAGTTCGCCGCCGCCGGTGCGGTGGTGATCGACAACTCCTCGGCCTTCCGTTACGACGATGACGTGCCGCTGGTGGTGTCCGAGGTCAACCCGGACCAGGTCGGCAACCGTCCGCGCCGCATCATCGCCAACCCCAACTGCTCGACCATGCAGATGCTGGTGGCGCTGGCACCGTTGCATCGCAAGTACGGTATCGAGCGCATCAACGTGTCCACCTACCAGTCGGTGTCCGGCGGTGGCCGTTCGGCGATGGAAGAGCTGGGCAAGCAGACCGGCCAGCTGCTGAGCTTCCAGGAGATCGATCCGCAGCGCTTCCCGGTGCAGATCGCCTTCAACCTGATCCCGCACATCGACGACTTCCAGGACAACGGCTTCACCAAGGAAGAGATGAAGCTGGTCTGGGAAACCCGCAAGATCCTCGGCGATGACAGCATCCTGGTGAACCCGACCGCAGTGCGGGTGCCGGTGTTCTACGGCCACTCCGAATCGGTGGCGATCGAAACCCGCGACAAGGTGACCGTGGCCGAAGCGCGCGCGCTGCTGGAGCAGTCGCCGGGCGTGGAAGTGGTGGACCGCCATGAAGCCGGTGGCTACCCGACCCCGGTCACCCATGCCTCGGGCACCGATGCGGTGTATGTCGGCCGTATCCGTGAAGACCTCTCGCACCCGCGCGGCCTGAACCTGTGGATCGTGTCGGACAACGTGCGCAAGGGCGCGGCGTTGAACGCGGTGCAGCTGGCCGAGCTGGTGGCCGCCGAACAGCGCTGATCACGCGCTGTGTAGAGTCGAGCCATGCTCGACTGCAATGCCGGCCGCTGGCCGGCATTGCCCTGGTGGGCGGGTGTGCCCTTCGTAGAGTCGAGCTTGCTCGACTGCTTTGAAGGCAGTCGAGCAAGCTCGACTCTACCGGGCATCGCCGCCGCCCGGTGGGCGGGTATCTCTCCCCCCGGTGGGTGCGGACCGTGGTCCGCACGCTTTATAGTGTCGCCCATGAATAAACGGGCCAAGGGCGCACGGCGCCCGCTCACCTATCTCTCCGCTGCGCTGCTGGCCTTGGCCAGCAGTTCGGCCATGGCGCTGGGGCTGGGCGACATCCGCGTGCTGTCGCGCCCC
Source organism: Stenotrophomonas maltophilia (assembly GCF_047782825.1). Classification (GTDB taxonomy): domain Bacteria; phylum Pseudomonadota; class Gammaproteobacteria; order Xanthomonadales; family Xanthomonadaceae; genus Stenotrophomonas. Next base: position 25,217 of record NZ_CP180589.1, read on the forward strand.
GGGCAGCCACTGCTGGCCGAAATCCCGGTCATCTCCGCCGATCCTTCCGAGCTGGAAAACCTGCGCGTTGCGCTGGCCTCGCCGGTGACCTTCGAACGCGTCGGCCTGCAGCGCCCGACCGGGCTGGTCAGCGAACTGCAGTTTGAACTGACCACCAACAGCCAAGGCAGGGCGGTGGTGCGGGTCACCTCGCAGGCCCCGGTGGAAACCCCGTCGCTGAGTTTCCTGATCGAGGCCGACTGGGGGCAGGGCCGCCTGGTCCGCGAATACTCCGCCCTGGTCGATGCCCCTTCCAGCGCGCTGGCCGTGGCCGAACCGGAAATCGTCGCGCCGGCCGGCGTGTTGTCGGACACCATCGTCCGCGATGCACCCGTGGCAGCGGCTCCGGCAGCCGCCGCGCCGGCACCCGCTGCAGCACGCCCGGCGGCGCCGCGTCCGCGTCCGCCGGCTGCGGCCGCCGCGGCACCCGCCGATGGCACCATCAAGGTCCAGCAGGGGCAGACGCTTTCGCAGATTGCCGGGGCGCTGGCCCGTGGCAACCAGATCAGCCGCGACCGGGCGATGATCGCCCTGCTGCGCGCCAACCCCGAAGCCTTCATCCGCGGCAACGTCAACCTGCTCAAGCAGGGCGCGGTGCTGCGCGTGCCCGGTGCCGACAGCCTGGCCGCCATCGATGCCAGCGAAGCGGCCGCGCTGGTGCGCGAACATGCCGCGCAGTGGCGGCAGGCGCGTACCGTGCCACAGCCGGCCGGTGCCCCCGCGCAGGCCACGCCGGCGACGGCGGCCGCCCCGGCTGCGGCCACGGCCACGGCCGCCGCCGGCGCCCGTCTTGAGATCGCTCCGGCGCTGGCGTCCGACGCCACGCACGCGGGCACAACCACCGGCACCGGTGCCGGCAGCGAGGGTGACATGCTGGGCAACGAACAACTGCGGCAGGCCAAGGAAGATGTCGCCACCCGCGATGCCGAGATCGGCGAGCTGAAGCAGCGCGTGGCCGAACTGGAAAAACTGAAGGACCAGCAGCAGTCGCTCATCGCGATGAAGGACAACGACCTGGCCGCAGCCCAGCAGCGCCTGGCGCAGGCACCGGGCGCCACCAGTGCCGGCACGCCGTGGTACTGGCTGGGGCTGCCACTGGTCCTGCTGGTGGCCGGCGCTGCCTGGCTGCTGCGCCGTCGCAAGCCCTCGCCGCTGCCGCCGCTGCGCGAGGAGGGCGATGCCGCCGGCCTGGCCGCCGCCGTGCCCGCGGGCGCCGCCCTGGATTCGTTGGCCGAGCAGTCGGCCTGGGCATCGGCCCATGACGACAGTGGACGCCAGGAGCCGTCGATGCCGGCCTGGGCCAGCGAAGACGAACACGCCGCCGTGGCGGCTGAAGCGCAGGCAGACGCGCCGGCCGAGCCGTTGCAGGAGCCGCTGCAGGAACCAGCCCTCGATGCCGATTCCCGCTGGCATGCCGGCGAGCTGGACAGCGACGCCGTGGTGGAACTGCCGCCGAGCGTGGGCGATGCACCGCGCTGGGACAAGCCCGAACCCGAAGCCGCTGCCGCAGCCCCGGCCGAGCAGAACGATGCGGACGAGGCGATCGGCGTGCCCGACTACGCCCTGCAGGCCGAACAGCAGCCGGGCTTCCGTGGGGTCTTCGATCTGCCCGCCGAGGCAGTGGATGCCAACGCACAGGCCGCATCCGCGCATGACGCGCTTGCAGCGGACGTTGCCGGGCATGAACACGCCCCGCTGCAGGACACCAGCGCCGACGCCGATGTCGCCGCCGATGCCGACGCAGGCCGCCGTGACTGGGCCCCCCGCGTGGGCCAGGAGCGGCTGGAGTTGGCCATCGCCTATCTGGACCTGGGGGACGCGCAGACCGCGCGCACCCTGCTGGAAGAAGTGGCCGAAGGCGGCGACGTGCACTGCCAGGCGCAGGCGCGCGAACTGCTGGCCCGCCTGGCCTGACCACCCTACGCCAAGGACCCGCCATGAGCCGCGACAACCGCATCGACTACGTTGAATTCGCCTCGGCCGATCCGGCGGCCAGCCGCGCCTTTTTCGAAACGGTGTTCGGCTGGTCGTTCGTCGACTACGGCGATGACTACACCGCCTTCGATGATGGCCGCCTGCAGGGCGGCTTCTTCCGCAGCCAGCCGCTGCGTGCCGAGGCCGGTGCGCCGCTGCTGGTGCTGTATGCCGAGCAGCTGGCACCGGTGGAAGCTGCCGTGCGCGCGGCCGGCGGGCAGATCGTCCGGCCGGTCTTTTCCTTTCCCGGGGGCAGCCGCTTCCAGTTCGTCGAGCCCGGTGGCAACGAACTGGCGGTCTGGTCCGAGCGTGACCCGGCCTGAGCGCCGCCCCACCCGCAACATCGAGGTAGCACCACATGCGTTACGCGCTCGGCGTCGAATACGACGGCAGCGATTTCAGGGGCTGGCAGAACCTGGGCGAGGGCGGACCCAGCGTCCAGGCCAGCCTGGAACAGGCCCTGTCCTCGGTGGCCGACACGCCGCTGCAGGTGGTCTGCGCCGGCCGCACCGATGCCGGCGTGCACGGCCAGTGCCAGGTCGTGCACTTCGACACGGATGTGGTGCGCGACCCGCGCGCCTGGATGCTGGGCACCACCACCCGCCTGCCGCGCTCGATCGCGGTGCGCTGGTGCGTGCCGGTAGCCGACGATTTCCACGCCCGGTTCTCGGCACGGGCCCGGCGCTACCGCTACCGCCTGCTCAACCGCGAAGTGCGCCCGGCGCTGGACCGGCAGACCCTCAGCTGGGAACGGCGGGTGCTGGATGAGACCCTGATGCATGCCGCCGGCCAGGCCCTGCTGGGCGAGAACGACTTCAGCGCGTTCCGCTCGGTGCAGTGCCAGGCCCTGCATGCCCGGCGTGAACTGCAGTCGCTGCAGGTCAGCCGCCAGGGCGAGGTGATCGAGGTGGCCGTACGCGGCAATGCATTCCTTCATCACATGGTCCGCAATATCGTCGGTTCGCTGATCCTGGTCGGCAGCGGCGAGAAACCGGTGGAATGGATCGCCGAGCTGCTGGCCGGACGCGACAGAACCGTTGCCGGCCCCACCGCACCTCCGCAGGGGCTGGTGTTCCTGGGGCCGCTGTACCCCGACAACTGGCATCTGCCTGCCGAGGTCACCTTATGAGCCGCTCCTACTACCGTACCCGCATCAAGTTCTGTGGCATGACCCGCGCCGGCGATGTGCGCCTGGCCGGCGAACTGGGCGTGGACGCGGTGGGTTTCATCTTCGCCCGCGAAAGCAGCCGGCGGGTGGCCCCGGCCGAAGCCCGCGCCATGCGCCAGGCGATCGCGCCGATGGTCGACGTGGTGGCCCTGTTCCGCAACAACAGCAAGGAAGAGGTGCGTGAAGTGCTGCGCACGGTACGGCCGACCCTGCTGCAGTTCCACGGCGAGGAAGACGAGAGCTTCTGCCGCAGCTTCAACATGCCTTACCTGAAGGCCATCGCCATGGGCGGGCGCGAGGAGATCAACGCGCGCACCCTGCAGCTGCGCTACCCCAGCGCCGCCGGTTTCCTGTTCGACAGCCACGCCCCGGGCGGCGGTGGCGGCACCGGCGTGGCCTTCGACTGGGCACGCATTCCCACCGGCCTGCACCGTCCGTTCCTGTTGGCCGGTGGCCTGAACCCGGACAACGTGAAGGATGCCATCCTGGCCACCCTGCCGTGGGGCGTGGACGTGTCCAGTGGCATCGAGGTGGAGCCGGGCATCAAGGACGGCTACAAGATGCGCACGTTCGTTGAAGAGGTCCGCAGCGCCGACTGCACCGTGCTGGATTGATCCAGCAGCGCTGGCCGCGCGGTGCCGCCTGCGGGGCGGCCTGCGCCTTCACATTTGTCCCTGCACACCTTCTTCACATAGGATGAAGGGGAAGCTGTGGCCATGAGGGCCGCGGCGGGATCGACGGAACCGCCTCCGGCGGATTCCGAACGGGCGCCACGCGCCCACAGCCCGGGAAGGCAGAGCGATGCAGGAATTCCTCACCGTCGTGTTCGGTTACCCGACCCTGCCGTACAGCGTCGTGCTGGCGGTATCGCTCGTGTATTGGGGACTTGCCGCTTTTGGCCTGGTCGATGACGGTTTCGGCGACCTTGGCGCCGATGGCGCGCTCGACGGTGGCTCCGACCTCAGTGGCGTGTCGGCCCTGCTGCAGCGCTTCGGCCTGGGCGGCGTACCGGTCATGGTCGTGGTCACGATGCTGGCGTTCTTCGGCTGGGCCCTGACCTATTTCGTTCATCTCTATCTGCTGCTGCCGCTGCCGGATGTGCTGCGCTGGGGCCTGGGCACGGTCGTGGCCGTGCTGGCACCGCTGCCCGCCGTACCGGTCACCGCACTGCTGCTGCGGCCCATCCGCAGCTTCCTGCTGCGCCTGCAGCCGGTGCCGCAGGCGTCCCTGCTGGGCCGGGTGGGCGTGGTCGCCTCGCCGAAGGTGGACGCCCGCAGCGGCCACGCCAACGTCGATGACGGCGGTGCCGGGCTGATCCTGCAGGTGCGCAGCGACATTGAACTGCAGCGTGGCGAGCGCATCGTGCTGGTCGAGCACGTGGCCGAGCAGCACTACTACCGGGTGGTCCGCGCCGATGCGGTCGCCCTCGATTTCCAGGACAACCTGCTTCCGGGCAACAAGGAGAATCACCGATGAATCTAGCTGGCGCGGCCCCTTTCCTGATCGGGATCATCGTCATCGTGGGCCTGCTGCTGGGCCTGGCGGGCCTGTTCAAGGCGTTCTATCGCAAGGTCGACCAGGGCGTGGCCCTGATCGTCAACGACATGAGCGCCACGCCCAAGGTGCACTTCACCGGCGCCCTGATCATTCCGGTGCTGTACCGCGCCGAGCTGATGCGGATCAGCCTGATCACCCTGCAGATCGACCGCCGCGGCAAGGAAGGCCTGATCTGCCGCGACAACATGCGTGCCGACATCGCCGTGGCGTTCTACCTGCGGGTGAACGAGACCCAGGCCGACGTGCTGCGCGTGGCCAAGGCCATCGGTGCCGACCGTGCCTCGGACAAGCACGCGGTCGATGAACTGTTCAACGCCAAGTTCTCCGAAGCGCTGAAGACGGTCGGCAAGAAGTTCGACTTCACCGAACTGTTCGAGAAGCGCCAGGAATTCCGCGACGAGATCATCGCGGTCATCGGCAACGACCTGAACGGCTATGTGCTCGAAGACGTGGCCATCGATTACCTGGAACAGACGCCGAAGTCGCTGCTGGACCAGTTCAACATCCTTGACGCGCAGGGCATCCGCAAGATCACCGAGCTGACCGCCGCGCAGAACGTGGTGACCAACGAGCTGGAGCAGAACGAGAAGCTCGCCATCACCAAGAAGAACGTGGAAGCCCGCGAAGCGCTGCTGGCCCTGGAACGCCAGCAGGCCGAGGCCGAAGCACGGCAGAAGCGCGAGATCGAGACCATCCGCGCGCGCGAGGAAGCCGAGACCGCCAAGGTGCAGGAAGAGCAGCGCCAGCTGTCCGAGAATGCACGCATCGAAGCGCAGCAGCTGATCGAGATCCGCGACCAGAACCGCCTGCGCGAAGTGGAAGTGGCCGAGCAGAACCGCCAGCGCGCCGTGGCCATCGAAGCCGAGCGCGTGGAACGTGCGCGCCAGCTGGAGCAGGTCACCACCGACCGCGAAGTGCAGCTGCAGGGCGTGGAGCGTGACAAGGTGGTCGAGCAGGGCAAGATGGACGTGGCCAACATCACCCGCGAGCGCATTTCCATCGACAAGACCGTGGCCCAGGAAGAAGAGCGCATCAAGGAAGTGCGTGAAGTCTCCGAGGCCGATCGCCAGAAGCAGGTGCTGATCCTGGAAGCCGAGGGCAAGGCGCAGGAAGCGCTGGTGCGCGAGGTGAAGGAAGCGCAGGCGCGCGAAACCGCGTCCAAGCACCGCGCCGTGGAACTGACCACCCTGGCCCAGGCCGAGCACGAAGCAGCCGGCAAGCAGGCCGAAGCCAAGCGCCTGCTGGCCGACGCGCTGCGCGCCGAGCAGGCCGCACCGGGCCTGGCCGAAGCACAGGTGCGTGAAGCCTCCGCGCTGGCCATCGAGAAGGTGGGCATCGCCGAAGCGCGCGTGATCGAAGCCAAGGCCGAAGCCAGCCTGAAGCAGGGCAGCAATGAAGCCCAGGTGCTGGCGCAGACCCTGCAGGCACAGGCCCAGGGCGAAGAGAAGATGGGCCTGGCCCGTGCCACCGCCACCGAATCGCTGGGCAACGCCGAAGCCGGCGTGGTGCAGAAGAAGCTGCTGGCCGAAGCCGAAGGCCTGGTGCGCAAGTTCGAGGCCATCGCATCGCTGAGCGACCAGGCACGCGGCCACGAAGAGTTCCGCATGATGCTGGACAACAGCCTGAAGCAGGCGCTGGCCTCGATCGAAGCCGGCAAGGAAGTCTCGCGCGAGAACGCCAACGTCATCGCCAGCGCGCTGCGCAATGCCGACATCGACCTGGTCGGTGGCGACGGTGGCATGTTCGAGAACCTGGTCAAGGCAGTGTCGCTGGGCAAGTCGATTGAAGGCTTCGCCGGCAAGAGCCCGATCGTGCAGGAACTGATGCAGCGCTATCTGGGCGTGGCCGTGGCCGAGCCCGCGCCGCGGCAGATCGCCGAGGACGCCGAGACGGTGCCGAACGTGTCGGCCAGCGTGGTCGACAGCGCCCGTTGATGCACCTGGCGGTGGCCATGATGGCCACCGCCCGCCTGCGCCGGCCGCATCGACGGCCGGCCGCCCGTGACCCGGAAGCCTGCTGATGTCCGAAACCCAACCGACCGCCGAATCCACTGCGCCGGAGGCCGGCGGCAACACCGTCGACCAGGCCGTCGCCCAGGGCGGTGCCTACGAAGTACTGCGCCGCCGCCTGGGCGAGCAGGGCCAGCGCCTGCAGGCCCTGGCCGAAACACTCAACCGCCAGCGCCTGGCCGAATTCGGCGACAGCCGCCTGGAAGTGGTGGGCCGGTTCCGCATCCGCAGCGAGAACAACTGCGTCGGCCGCGACGTTGTCCAGGTCGGGCCGGACCGCCTGCTGTTCGGCTACAACGTGTTCATCGGGCTCAAGACCCAGACCCGCATCGAGGATGTTTTCGGCCTGTACCGGCTGGTGCAGGGCAAGGATGGCTACGATGTCGCCGCGCTGGAACTGAAGGGCAGCTTCCTCGACCAGCCCGGCTTCGTACACGATTTCAACGAGCTGTACGCCTACTACAAGCATGCACGCCTGCTGCAGCTGATCGTGGTCGGCGACAAGCTGCTGGCCTCGTTCCAGATCGGCGAGCGCAGCAGCGATGTGCGCGTGTTCCGCTGGGCGCTGGCGCGCGACGGCGAACTGACCTACCTCGACGCCCGTGGCGAGCGCGACATCGCGCTGCCGCCGCCGTTCGACTTCGAGTGGACCAAGGCCACCCGCGACCTGGCGGTGAACGGCCGCCACTCGCACCTGAACATCCTCGACACCCTGTTCGTGGAAACCACCGGCGGTGACCTGACCATCAAGGTCGAGAACAACACCGAAACCGGGCAGGGCATCTACAGCGAACCGGTGGAGGACAGCACCCAGTCGCTGGACGACGCACAGTTCGAGTTCGCCCGCGTGGGCTCGCTGCTGCTGCTGAAGGTGCTGCCCTACCGCGAAACCGTGTGGCGCGGGCTGATCTACAACACGCTCACCGGCGACATCGTGCGCAACGACGCCATCGTCCAGGCCTGCGTGCAGCTGCCCGAAGACCACGGCGTGATCTTCCCCGGCGGCTATTACCTGCAGGGCGGCGAGCACAAGGCCTTCGATGCCTCGATGGCCGGCATGCAGTTCAAGCGCAGCATCCGCTCGCCCAACGGCGAAGACGTGCTGTACATCTTCTATGAGCGCGAAGGTGGCCGTTCGGCGCTGTTCGTCTACAACACCATCCAGCGCGTGCTGCAGAACCCCGTATTCGGCCACGGCTATGCCTTCATGCAGGACGGGCGCATGGTGCTGTTCCATGCCGAAGGTGCCGAGCCGACCCGCATCCACCCGATGCAGGTGTGGCAGACGCCCTTCAGCAGCGATGAGTTCGCTGCCAGCCGCCCGCCGGGCAACACCTTCATGGGCCGCATCGGCAATGCCGAACTGGTGCGCGGCATCTCCAACCTGTTCAACCTGGCGCGCGAGATCGACGGCCAGGATGTGTCGGTGCAGCGCTACCAGCGCCTGGTGGCCGATACCCGCCGCCTGTTCGACAGCCACCACTGGCTGGGTGACGAGGCCTGCGACGGTGCCGAGGCGCTGCTGCGGCAGATCAGCGCCACCGGCGAATCGGTGCTGGACGAATACGAGAAGGTGCAGTCGATCCGCCAGCAGTCGGCGCAGGCGATGGTCGACGCCGAGGCCACGCACAAGGCCCTCCTGGGCCGCCTGCAGCCGCAGAACTGGAACGAGGTGCAGGCCTTCGTCGAGGCGCTGAACGAGATCACTGCACTGCGCGGGCGGCTGCTGACCATCCGCGAACTGCGCTACATCGATACCGCGCGCATCGAGGTCATGGCCGCCGAACTGGTGCAGGCACAGGATCGTGTCGGTGCGGCCACCGGTGAATTCCTGGCCGGCGATGCCGCGCTGGCACCGCTGGGCAGCCGCCTGCAGGCGCTGGACGAAGCCGCCCAGCAGGCCAGCAGTGCACGCCTGCTGGATGAGCACCTGGAGGGCATGCGCGGCATGGCCGCCGATCTGGACATGCTGTCCGAGCTGATGGCCGGGCTGAAGGTGGACGATGCCACCGCGCGTACCCGCGTGGTTGAATCGATTTCCGCGCTGTACGGGCGGCTGAACCAGGCGCGTACCCGCGCTGAACAGCGCCGCCGCACCCTGGGTTCGGCCGAAGCGGTCGCGCAGTTTGCCGCCCAGTTCGCCCTGTTCTCGCAGTCCATCACCAGTGCGCTGGCCATGGCCAGCGATCCGGAAAAGGCGGACGAACAGCTGTCGCGCCTGCTGGTGCAGCTGGAAGAACTGGAGAGCCAGTTCGGTGAGCACGAGCAGTTCCTCGGCGACATCCTCAGCAAGCGCGAGGAACTGGTCGAAGCCTTCGAGACGCACAAGCAGGCACTGCTGGATGACCGCCAGCGCAAGGCGCGTTCGGTACTGGATGCGGCCAACCGCATCCTTGATGGCCTGGCCAAGCGCACCGAGCGCTTCGCCACCGCCGATGAACTCAATGCGTTCTTCGCCGGCGATCCGCTCATCCTCAAGCTGCGCGAACTGGCCGAGCGCCTGCGCGCGCTGCGCGACAACGTCAAGGCCGATGACATCGAGGCGCGGCTGAAGGGCGTGCGCGACCAGGCCGTGCGCCAGCTGCGCGACCGCAGCGACCTGTACGAAGCCGGCGGCAACGTGGTCCGGCTCGGCCCGCGCCACCGCTTCAGCGTCAACACCCAGGCCCTGGACCTGACCCTGCTGCCGCGCGGCGACACACTGGCCATCCACCTGACCGGCACCGACTTCCTGGAAACCCTGCACGACCCGGAACTGGAGGCCCTCAAGCCGTTCTGGCCGGTGACCCTGGATTCGGAATCCGATGCGATCTATCGCGGCGAATACCTGGCCGGCAGCCTGCTGCTGGCCGCGCAGCAGGGCCACGATGGGCTGGACCTGGCCCAGCTGCAGCACGATGTGGCCACGCCCGAAGCACTGGACCAGCGCGTCCGCGCCTTCGCCGCGCCGCGTTACCGCGAAGGCTACGAGCGGGGCATCCACGATCACGACGCCGCGTTGATCCTGCGCGCGCTGCTGCCCCTGCAGCAGTCTGCGGGCCCCTTGCGCCATGCGCCGCGCGTGCGCGCGCTGGCCCTGCTGTTCTGGGCAGCGCAGCAGCGCGACGAAGCGGTACTGCAGTGGCCCAGCCGCCAGGCCGGTGCGGAGACCATCGCGAACCTGTTCGGGTCCGATGAAGGCCGCATGGCGCTGCGTGCGGAGATGGCCGCGGCACTGGCCGCGTTCGCGCAGGCACAGGCGCTGCCCTTCGACGACGAAGCCGCCGACGCGGCGGCCGCCTATCTGGCCGAAGAACTGGTCAATGGCGAACCGGTGTTCAGCACCAGCAAGCATGCCCAGGCCCTGCTGGAGGCCCTGGCCCAGCAGTTGGACCAGGCCGGGCAGCGCGAGGCCCTGGAACGCGCCCTGCAGCGCACCCAGGATCCGCTGGCCGCGCGCTGGGCGCTGGCCGGGCAGTGGCTGCGCGCCCTGGCCGGGGTGCCGGCACAGGCCGCGCACGCCGGCTATGCCGACGAAGCGGCCGCGCTGCTGCTGGTGCAGCGCCAGCTGCGCACGCGTGCCAGCAACGCACCGCTGCGCGTGGACGTGCCGGGCCTGCTCGGTGAGCACCCGCGCATCCACAACGGCACGCTGTCATTGTCGCTGGATGACTTCCTGGCACGCCTGCAGCACCACCTGAAGCGCTTCGTGCCCGATTTCCATGCGTACCAGGCGGTGCGCCAGGGCATCATCAACCGCGAGCGGCAGACCCTGCGCCTGTCCGAATTCAAGGCACGGCCGCTGTCCTCGTTCGTGCGCAACAAGCTGATCAACGATGTCTACCTGGGCGTGATCGGTGACAACCTGGCCAAGCAGATGGGCACGGTGGGCGAGAACAAGCGCAGCGACCTGATGGGCCTGCTGATGATGATTTCGCCACCGGGCTACGGCAAGACCACGCTGATGGAATACGTGGCGCACCGGCTCGGCCTGGTCTTCATGAAGATCAACGGCCCGGCGCTGGGCCACGAGGTGCGCTCGCTGGATCCGGCACAGGCGCCCGATGCGACCTCGCGGCAGGAACTGGAAAAGCTCAACCTGGCCCTGGAGATGGGCAACAACACCATGCTGTATGTCGACGACATCCAGCACACCCATCCCGAGTTCCTGCAGAAGTTCATCTCGCTGTGCGACGGAACCCGCCGCATCGAAGGCGTGTGGCGCGGCCGCACCCGTACCTACGACATGCGCGGCAAGAAGTTCTGCGTGGTGATGGCCGGCAACCCGTATACCGAATCCGGTGAAGTGTTCAAGATTCCGGACATGCTGGCCAACCGTGCCGACATCTACAACCTGGGCGATGTGCTGGGTGGCATGGAGGCGGCGTTCACCCTCAGCTACATCGAGAACAGCCTGACCTCCAACCCGGTGCTGGCGCCGCTGGCCACGCGTGACATGGCCGACCTGTACCTGCTGGTCGACCGCGCGATGGGCAAGGATGTCTCCACCAACGGGCTCAGCCACGCCTACAGCGGCGCGGAGGTCAATGAGATCACCGCCACCCTGCAGCGCATGCTGCGCGTGCGCGACGTGGTCTACCGGGTCAACCAGCAGTACATCGCCAGTGCCGCGCAGGATGACCGCTATCGCACCGAGCCGCCGTTCCGCCTGCAGGGCAGCTACCGCAACATGAACAAGCTGGCCGAGAAGATCTCGCCGGTGATGAACGAAGAGGAGCTGCAGCAGCTGATTTCCGACCACTACCTGGGCGAGGCGCAGCTGCTGACCACCGGTGCCGAGGAAAACCTGCTGAAACTGGCCGAGCTGCGTGGCGTGCTGGACGAGGCGCAGGTGCAGCGCTGGGCGCAGATCAAGCGCGATTTCCTGCGCAACAAGGCCATGGGCGCCGGCGACGGGGATGTCGGCGGGCGCGTGGTTGCGCAGCTGGCCGATATCGCCAGTGCGCTGCAGCTGCCGCCGCCGGCACCGCCGGTGGCGCCCGTTGCCGACCCCGCGCCCTGGCCGGCATTGCTGCAGGCCCTGCAGCGCCTGTCCGAAACCCGCCCCGCGCCGGCCGCGCCGGCGCCGGTTGCGGCTGCCGCCGCCCCCAGCCTGCCGGCCACGGTCTTGGCCGAGGATCTGCAGGCAGGCCTGGCCCCGCTGGTGGAACTGCTTGCGGCTTCGCAGGAACAGCAGGCCCAGGTGGTGCAGACCCTGGCCGCGTTCGCCGGGTGGGCACGGCAGCAGGTTGAACGCGGCGGCCCGACCGCGGCGGTGGCCCCGCGCGCCCGCGTGCGCCGTGCCACGACGCCGGAAGAACGGGCCCTGGACGAAGCGCTGATGCGTCATTTCTACGGTGAATCACTGCCGCCGGAGAACAGCGAAGGCAGCCCGGCGCCGACACCGAAGCCGCCGCCGTTGCCGTGACCACGCCGGCGCCATTGCCAGCCCCGCAGCTGCCAGCCACGGCCGATGTCGCCGTGCTGGCCGACTACGGCGCGCCGTTGCTGCAGGCGTTGGCCGAGCGCGGAAACTCACTGCCAGCGCTTGCGGGCGAAGGCCTGGTGGCGGCGCTGGCGCGCATCGCACTGGCCCTGCAGGCCGGCGATCCGGCACGGCTGCGCCGGCAGGAAAGCTGGTGGGGCCGCCTGCTGGGGCGCGATGTCGACCGCGAAGCGGAGGCGCGGGCGCTGCAGTCGCAGCTGGGGGTGCTGGCCCTGCAGGCGCGTGAGCAGGCGCAGCAGCTGCAGCAGCACATGCACCTGCGTGCCGCAGCGCTTGCCGAAAGCGAGGAGGCGGCCGTGGCACTGGATGCCTGGGCCGCGCTGGCCGCGGCCCGCCTGGCACAGCTGGATGCCGCCGGGCAGGCCGCACTGGCGCCACGGCTGGACCATCTGCACCGCCTGGCCGCGCTGCGGCGTCTGGAAGCCGGCCAATGGCAACTGCTGCAGGACCAGGACAACGTGCTGCTGCAGCGCTTCGCGCGCATCCATGATGTCCTGCTGCCGGCGTGGCGACAGGCCGCACTGGCCGGGCAGGCCGCCAGCGGCGCGGCACTGGCCGGGAAGGCCGCCACCCTGCACGCACAGATCGATGACGAGGTTGCGGCGGCTCAGGCTAGACTGCCTTGAGCCGGCCGCCGCTGCCGCTTACCCAACCGCAAGGAGACTGCCCGATGACCCAGGACAGCCAGACCCCCGGTGCGCTCGTGCCCGGCACGACCACCCCCGTTCCGCTCGATGATGGCGCGCTGCAGGCCCTGGGCCTGGTCCGCGAGGATCTGCCGCGCATCGCCGAAATCCGCCTGGAACTGGACGATCTGCGCCCGGGCAACCTGCAGGTCTTCGGTCGCGAAGCGGCCACGCGCACGGCCGCGTTTTCCAGCCAGTTGCTGGACCAGGTGCGCAACCGCGACCTGGATGCCAGCGGCGAGAAGCTGGGCGAAGTGGTGCGCATCGCGCGCAGCCTGAAGCTGGACGGCTTCGCCCAGCGTTCGAAGGTGCCGGTGATCGGCGGCCTGATCGATCGCCTGCGCGTTTCCAAGGGCGAACTGGTGCAGAAGTTCAGCGACACCAATGCGCAGATCGAGCAGCTGCTGGGCGATGTGGGCGTGCAGCAGACGCTGATGGGCAAGCGCGTGGGCGAGTTCGACCGCATGCACGAGATCGTGCGCGAGGAGCGCCACGCGCTGGGCCTGTACGCAGCAGCCGGCAAGCAGCGCCTGGCCGAACTGCAGGCCGAGCAGCTGGCCGGGCAGGGCAGCGATGACCTGCAGCAGCGCATCCGCCAGAGCGAGATCGACAACGCCATCCGCCTGATCGAAAAGCGCGTGTCCGACCTGCAGCTGATGCAGCACGCCGCCGACCAGTCGCTGCCGATGATCCGCCTGATCCAGGCCAACGCGCTGCAGCTGATCGAGAAGTTCAACACGGTGCGCGAGATCACCATTCCGTCGTGGAAGCGCCAGTTCGCCATCCAGCTGTCGCTGGGCGAGCAGAAGAACGCAGCGGAGCTGGCGACCTCCATCGACGATGCCACCAACGAACTGATGCGCCGCAATGCCGATCTGCTGCGCCAGGCGTCGGTGGACACCGCGCGCACCAACCAGCGTGGCGTGATCGACGTGGCCACGCTGCGCCACGTGCACGACCAGTTGATCGCCACGGTGGAAGAGGTGCGCAGCATCCATCGCGAAGGCATGCAGCAGCGCCAGCAGGCCGAAGTGGAACTGTCGCGCCTGCGCGAAGACCTGCAGCAGCGTCTGGCCGCACCGACGGCACCCTGACTGATCGGGCCCAGCGCGAGGAGGTAGAGTCGAGCTTGCTCGACTGAGGAGATCAATGGCCGTCGAGCAAGCTCGACGCTACAACTGCTGGCTGGCCCAGTCGGCCAGCGCGTCCACGCGCGGGTCCACCGGACCGTCCGGTCGCGCCAGCACCCAGAATCCACCCGTCGCTGAGAACCCCCACGGCGCCATCAGCCGCCCGGCGGCCAGGTCCTCGGCCACCAGCGGCTCCGGCGCGATCGCCGGCCCCAGTCCGGCAACGGCCGCTTCCAGCAGGTAGTACAGGTGCTCGAAGCCGGTGCCCAGCTGCAACCGCGCCGGGTCCAGCCCGTGCGCCTGCGCCCAGGCCGGCCACGCCTGTGGGCGCGAGCTGGTGTGCAGCAACGTCTCCTGCAGCAGCGCCGAAGGCGGCACATGGCGCAGCCGCTGCGCGGCCGGGTGCGAGGGTGCCACCACCACGCCCACCCGTTCCGGTGCCAGCTCGCGCACCTGCCAGCCCCGCGGCCACGGGCCCTGGGCGAGCAACAACACCGCATCCAGCGACGCCTGCGCCTCGGTGAAGGCGCCATCCAGCGCCGACCATTGCAGGTTCACCCCGGGCAGGGCCGCCTGCAGCGCGGGCAGGCGGGGAATCATCCAGCGCGCCAGCACGCTGCCGCTGCAGCCCAGCACCAGCGCGGGCGCGCGGGCAGGCTGGCGTAGTTCGCGCACGCAGGCTTCGATGCCAGCAAAGGCCTCGCTGCAGGCGGCCTGCAGCCGCTCACCGGCAGCGGTCAGGCGCAGCCCGCGCCCGGCACGCTGGAACAGCGGCAGACCCAGGTGGTCCTCCAGCAGCTTCAGCTGTCGGCTCACTGCACCGTGGGTCACGTGCAGGGCCTGCGCGGCGCGGCCCACGCCGCCCAGGCGGGCGGTGGCCTCGAAGGCGCGCAGGGCGTTCAGCGGCGGCAGCAGGGAGGTATTCATGTGAGATTTCCTGACGATACCCGCCAGATAATATCGATATTCCGGTCAGGATCCGTGCGCTAGAGTATCCACCTGTCTCGAACCAGCGGTCGCTTCCATGTCTGCCTCCCCCATTGCCGACTACCACGCCTTCCCGGATGCCCAGGGCCACTTCGGCCGCTACGGCGGCAGCTTTGTCGCCGAAACCCTGGTCGGTCCGCTGCAGGAGCTGGCCCAGGCCTATGACCAGGCCCGCCAGGACCCCGCGTTCCAGCAGGCCTACGACCGCGACCTGGCCCATTACGTGGGCCGGCCGAGCCCGATCTATCACGCCCAGCGCCTGAGCGACCATGTCGGCGGTGCGCAGATCCTGCTCAAGCGCGAAGACCTGAACCACACCGGCGCGCACAAGATCAACAACACCATCGGCCAGGCCCTGCTGGCCGCGCGGATGGGCAAGAAGCGCATCATCGCCGAGACCGGCGCCGGCCAGCACGGCGTGGCCAGTGCCACCGTCGCCGCGCGCCTGGGCCTGGAATGCGTGGTGTACATGGGCGCCACCGATATCGAGCGGCAGAAGATCAACGTCTACCGCATGAAGCTGCTGGGCGCGACGGTGGTGCCGGTCACCTCCGGCTCGGCCACCCTGAAGGACGCGCTCAACGAAGCGATGCGCGACTGGGTGACCAACGTGCAGGACACCTTCTACATCATCGGCACCGTGGCCGGCCCGGACCCGTACCCGCGCATGGTGCGTGACTTCAACGCCATCGTCGGCCGCGAAGCGCGCGAGCAGATGCTGGCCGAGTACGGCCGCCTGCCCGATGCGATCACCGCCTGCGTCGGCGGCGGCAGCAATGCCATCGGCCTGTTCCATGCCTTCCTCAACGACCGCCAGGTCGAGATCTTCGGCGCCGAAGCGGCCGGTGACGGCATCCACACAGGCCGCCACGCAGCGTCCATCGCCGCCGGCCGCCCCGGCGTGCTGCACGGCAACCGCACCTACGTGCTGTGCGACGACGATGGCCAGATCATCGAGACCCATTCGGTGTCGGCCGGCCTGGACTATCCCGGTGTCGGCCCTGAGCACGCTTTCCTGTCCGACAGCGGCCGCGCCACCTATCTGGGCATCACCGACGAGGAGGCACTGCAGGCCTTCCACCTGCTGGCGCATACCGAAGGCATCCTGCCGGCGCTGGAATCCAGCCACGCGCTGGCGCAGGCGATCAAGCTGGCGCGCGAGCGCCCGCGCGACCAGATCGTGCTGTGCAACCTGTCCGGCCGCGGTGACAAGGACGTGCATACCATCGCAGCGCGCGAAGGCCTGGTGCTGTGAATCCCGTGTTGCGCCAGGGGGGCGCACTGGTGCTGGCGGTCGGCCTGGGGGCGTGCACGCCGCCGGACCCGCCCGTGCTTGCTCCCGCACCGGCCTCGCCGGAGGCTATCGCCCCGGCACGCCAGACGGCCAGCAACGACGACGACGCGGCCCATCGGCCGATTCAGGATGCGCCATCCGCGGCCGATGAGGGCAGCGACGATGAGACCGCCCCGGCGGTGGTGTCGGTGGCACTGGACCATGCCGGTGAGGTGCTGATCGGCCAGCCTTTCAGCGAACTGCAGGCCGAGGCGCAGTGGCATTCGGCCGGCCTGGCCGAGGCCACCGGCGGACGCTGTGACTACTACGAGCGCGGCACGCTGCCCGAAGGCGTGGCGATGATGGTGCAGGACGGCGATGTGGTGCGCTTCGACCTGGCCCCCATCGACGACTCGGGCCAGGTGGTGGTCCAGCCCGGGCCGTTCGGCCTGCGCCTGGACATGCCGCGCGCACAGGCCATCGCGAAGCTGCCCCGGGGTGTCATCGCACGCCCCTATGGCAGCGACGCCGAATCGGGCGAGACCCTGCTCTGGCAGGACCCCGGTTCCGACCTGGCGATCCGCGTGGAGATCGTCGATGGCACGGTATCCAGAATGTATTGGGGCGCCAGCGGCGCCGTTGACCTTATCGAAGGATGTACCTGACATGTCCGTATCCCGACTCGATGCCTGTTTCCAGCGCCTGCGCGAGCAGCAGCGCAAGGCGCTGATCCCCTTCATCACTGCCGGCGATCCGTCGCTGGAGGCCACCGTGCCGGTCATGCATGCACTGGTCGAGGCCGGCGCCGATGTGATCGAACTGGGCGTGCCGTTCTCCGACCCGATGGCCGACGGCCCGACCATCCAGCGCAGTTCCGAACGCGCGCTGGCCCGCGGCGCCGGTACCCGCTATGTGCTGCAGGCCGTGGCGCAGTTCCGCGCGTCTGACACGCAGACCCCGGTGGTGCTGATGGGGTATCTCAACCCGGTGGAGATCCACGGTTATGTGGCCTTCGCCAAGGCGGCGGTCGAGGCCGGCGTGGACGGCGTGCTGCTGGTGGATCTGCCGCCGGAAGAGGCCGGTGAAGCCTTGCAGGCCTTCGATGCGGCCGGGCTGGCGCTGGTGTTGCTGGCTTCGCCCACCACCAGCGAAGCCCGTGCCGACAAGCTGTTGGCGCTGGCCCGTGGCTATCTCTATTACGTCAGCTTTGCCGGCGTGACCGGTGCGTCCGATCGCCTGGACAGCGATGCGGCCAGTGCGCGCCTGCAGGCGCTGCGCGCCCGTGCCAACGTGCCGGTGGTGGCTGGCTTCGGCATCAAGGATGCCGCCAGCGCGGCGGCGATGGCCCGCCAGGCCGACGGCGTTGTGGTCGGCAGTGCCCTGGTGGCGGTGCTGGCCGAAGCGGACTCGACCGAACAGGCCGTCCAGCGCGCCGGAGCTTTCCTGGCACCGCTGCGGCAGGCGCTGGACGCGTAACGGTAGTGCCGGCCGCTGGCCGGCATACGCCTGGCCCGCGTGCGCGCAAGGGGTTGCCGGCCAGCGGCCGGCACGACCGGTGATGCGCTGGACGCCCAACGGTAGCGCCGGGCCATGCCCGGCGACGCAGGGCTGGAGCCGCATCCGCCGGGCATGGCCCGGCGCTACCGGCGCTAAACGTACGTCCCAGCATGGTTTTTTCCTGCCGGCCCGTGCCCCGCAAGGGGTGCACGGGCGGGGGCAGCGGAGCTAGACTGTCCGCCTTTGCGGCCCCCGGGCCGCCCTGAACGGAAGTGTCCTCCCGCATGAGTTGGCTCAGCAAGTTGATGCCGTCCGGCATCCGCACCGACAACACCCCCAGCAAGAAGCGCAGCGTCCCCGAGGGCCTGTGGGAAAAGTGCAGCAGCTGCGGCAGCGCGCTGTACCGCCCCGAGCTGGAAGAGAACCTGGAGGTCTGCCCGAAGTGCGGTCACCATATGGCGATCCGCGCCCGTGCGCGCCTGGCGGCGCTGTTCGACGCCGACAGCACCACCGAGATCGCCGCCCGCCTGGGGCCGACCGATCTGCTCAAGTTCAAGGACCAGAAGAAGTACAGCGAGCGCATCAAGATCGCGCAGAAGAACACCGGCGAGTACGACGCGCTGATCGCCATGCGCGGCCTGCTCAAGGGCCGTCCGCTGGTGGCTTCGTCCTTCGACTTCGCCTTCATGGGCGGTTCGATGGGCTCGGTGGTGGGTGAGCGCTTTGCCCTGGCCGCTGAAACTGCCGTCGAAATCGGCGCCCCCTACGTGTGCTTCTCCGCCAGCGGCGGCGCGCGCATGCAGGAAGGCCTGTTCTCGCTGATGCAGATGGCCAAGACCTCGGCCGCGCTGGGCAAGCTGCGCGAAGCGGGCCTGCCCTACATCTCGGTGCTGACCCACCCGACCACCGGTGGCGTGTCGGCCTCGTTCGCGATGCTGGGCGACATCAACATCGCCGAACCGCAGGCGCTGATCGGCTTCGCCGGCCCGCGCGTGATCGAACAGACCGTGCGCGAGAAGCTGCCCGAAGGCTTCCAGCGTTCGGAATTCCTGCTCGAGCACGGTGCCATCGACCAGATCTGCGACCGCCGCGAAATGCGTGACCGCCTGTCCGACCTGCTGGCCATGCTCGGTCGCCAGCCGGCGCCGGAGGTGGCTTGATGGGAGGCCGCAAGTACTTCGGTACTGACGGCATCCGTGGCCGCGTCGGCCAGGGCCCGATCTCGGCCGATTTCGTGCTGCGCCTGGGCAATGCGCTCGGCCGCGTGCTGGTGGCCCAGCGCGGCCACGACGGGCGCCGCCCGATCGTGGTGATCGGCAAGGACACGCGCATTTCCGGCTACATGTTCGAAGCCGCACTGGAAGCCGGCCTGGTCGCCGCCGGTGCCGACGTGCAGCTGCTGGGGCCGATGCCGACCCCGGCAGTGGCCTTCCTCACCCGCACCCTGGGCGTGGATGCCGGC
Source organism: Stenotrophomonas maltophilia (assembly GCF_047782825.1). Classification (GTDB taxonomy): domain Bacteria; phylum Pseudomonadota; class Gammaproteobacteria; order Xanthomonadales; family Xanthomonadaceae; genus Stenotrophomonas. The sequence goes on from NZ_CP180589.1 coordinate 44,484, forward strand.
ATCGTCATCAGTGCCTCGCACAACCCGCACTACGACAACGGCATCAAGTTCTTCTCCGCCCAGGGCGAGAAGCTCGACGATGCCACCGAACTGGCGCTGGAAGCCGCGCTGGACGTGCCGTTCACCACGGCCGAGTCGGAAAAGCTGGGCAAGGCCGCGCGTGCGCGCGAGGCCGTGGGCCGCTACATCGAGTTCTGCAAGGCCAGCGTGCCGCGTGCGTTCGACCTGCGCGGCGTACGCCTGGTGCTGGACTGCGCACATGGTGCGACCTACCAGATCGCGCCGCTGCTGTTCCGCGAACTGGGCGCCGAAGTGATCGGCATCGGTGCCGAACCCAATGGCGTCAACATCAACGACGGCGTCGGCTCGACCCATATCGACAATCTGGCCGCGAAGGTGCGCGAGACCCGTGCCGACCTCGGCATTGCCTTCGACGGTGATGGTGACCGCGTGCTGATGGCCGATGACCAGGGCAACCCGGTCGACGGTGACGATCTGGTCTACATCCTGGCCCGTGCATGGCAGGCCGAGGGTCGCCTGCGCGGCCCGGTGGTCGGTACGCTGATGAGCAACTTCGGCCTGGAAAAAGCCCTGGGCGAACTGCAGATTCCGTTCGTGCGCAGCAACGTGGGCGACCGTTATGTGCACCAGGCCCTGATCGAAGGTGGTGGTGTGCTCGGTGGCGAAGCGTCCGGCCACCTGCTGTGCCTGGACCGTGCCACCACCGGCGATGGCATCGTCAGCGCCCTGCAGGTGCTGGTGGCGCTGCGCCGCAGTGGCCAGACCCTGCGCCAGGCGCTGCAGCCGCTGGCCAAGGTGCCGCAGAAAACCGTCAACGTGCGCTTGGGCAATGTCTCGGCCAGGACCACGGTGCAGGCCGACAGCGTGCAGTCTGCGCTGGCTGAAGCCCAGCAGGCGGTGGTCGGCCGCGGCCGCGCGTTCCTGCGTCCGTCCGGCACCGAGCCGGTGGTGCGGGTCACGGTCGAGGCCGACGATGCCACGCTGATGCAGGACACCCTGGATCGCCTGTCGGCTGCGGTGAAGGCATCGGCTGCGGGCTGAGGCTTGCAGCCCGTACGAAAAAGAAAACGCCCCGGAAAACCGGGGCGTTTTCTTTTCATCTGCAGTGGCACGCGGCCGATCAGGGGCCCGGCACCATTTTTTTCTGTCGCGCCTTGAAGCTATTGAAGAACGGTGCGATCAGCGGGTTGTAGCTCTGCGCGATACGCTTGCGCAGCCAGCTGGCCGGGCGGTTGCGGATCGCGAACCGGTAGATCCGTTCCGGGTCGCCGCCAATCACGTTGCGGCCGAACGGATGGGTCGTGTGCAGGTAGCGGAAGCCGTGCTCGCGTGCCACCTCCACGTGATCCTGATCGAAATCGCCATAGGGCCAGCACAGGGTGTCGGACACTTCGCCCAGCTTGTCCTGCAGTACCTGCCGCGACACCGCCAGGTCCTGGCTGATGCCCGCGCGCCGCTGTGCGCGGTCCAGATCGTCGCGTCGCAGCCAGCGCGTATGGGTATGGGTGTGGCAATGCACCTCGAAAGTACCGGCGTCTATCGCCGCGCGTGCTTCGCTCCAGCGCATCATCACCGCGTCGCTGTGGTCCTGTTCGAAGATCGCCGCTTCGCAGCCACGGTGGTCCGGGGTCGGCGGCAGCGTTGCACCTGCGATGCCGGCGTGCGGGCGGACATCGCCTTCACCCATCCAGCCGGTCACCACGAACACCACCGCATGCATGCCGTACTTCTGCAGGATCGGGTGTGCGTACACCCAGTTGTCCAGGTAGCCATCGTCGAAGGTGATCACGATCGACTTGCGCGGCACCGGCTTGCCGGCCAGAAAGCCGGCGTACTGGTCCAGGGTCAGCGAGGTCCAGCCATCGCGGGCCAGCCAGGCGATCTGGCTTTCGAAGTTCTCCGGGGACACGGTGATCATGCCCGGCGAAGGGCTCACATGGTGGTGCATCAGCACCGGTACGGTTCTCGCGTCAGCCATGTCCCAGCTCCTTCAGCCACTGGTGGTAATAGTTTTCGGTGGTTTCGCCATGCCCGGCCGGACTGAAGGCGTGTGCGCTGCGCATCCAGTCCCAGCCCGCGCGGCCCATCAGCTGCCGGCGTTGCGGGTCCTCCACGAGCAGGCGCAGTGCGCCGGTCAGGGCTGCATTGTCGCCCAGCCGGGTGAGGATCGCATTGCTGCCTTCCACCACCATTTCCGGAACCCCGCCGACCCGCGTGGCCACGATCGGCACCGCGACATACGCTGCTTCCAGGAACACAGTCCCGGCCGCTTCCTTGTGCGAGGCCAAGGCGAAGATGTCGAAGCCGGTCATCAACCTGCAGGCGCCGTCGCGGTAACCCAGCAGATGCACCTGCTGCTGCAGGCCCAGTTCATCGCGCATGGCCTGCAGGCGCTGCATGACTGCGTGGCCGTCACCCACTACGACCAGATGCAGGCGCGGGTTGGCCTTGCACAGCGGTGCGATGGCGCGCAGCAGGTCGGCATGGCCCTTCGGTTCGCGCAGCACTGCCACGCAACCGACCACGATGTCCTCTTCGCCGAAGCCCAGATCCGCGCGAACCTCGGCGCGCACATCCTGCAGGCACTGCCACGGATCGTCCTTGCGCACGTCGGTCCAGCGCGGCGGCACCGCGATGGGGGGCACAATGCCGATGTTGTTGATGGGGACGCCACGTTCGGCCAGCAGCTGCTTGACGAAGCGGCTGACGGTCAGCACGCGGTGCGGCAGCCCGGTATAGGTCAGCAGCGAGTTGATCGGGCTCATCAGGTGGCGCGAGCGCACCACCAGCGGCGTTCCGCCCAGGCGGGCGCCCGCAGCTGCGATCAGCGCATCGCGCCGGCTGGTGGTATTGACCACGTCGTAGCGTTCGCGGCGCACCAGCCGCGACACCGACCAGATGCCGCGCAGCAGGCGGGCCATGCCGCCCATGCGCAGGGTATGCACGGTGAAACCATCATCGCGGGCCAGCGTGGCCAGCCGCGCGTCGGGCTGGCACAGCAGCGCGACCTCGTGGCCGCGGGCACGCATCACCTGCATGTGGCGGAAGATGTAGATCTCCTGGCCACCCATTCCCTTGGCGGCTTCGGTGTGGAGGATGCGCAGCGGGCGGTTCATCGTGAATCGGTCCTCGATATCAACGGTTGCGGAAGCGCGTGAGCGCATCCCATGCGGTGCGCAGGCTGGCCGGGTCCGGCGCCTGTTGCGGCAGTGGCAGGTAGTTCTGGTCCAGCGCGGTGGCATTGCCGAACTTGTCGAACACGTAGATGGCATCGCCGTGCCGCACCGCGCGCTGCGACCAGCTTTCCACCACCAGCGAGCGCAGGCCCTGCGGCACCGCCAACAGATCCTGGCCGGTGCTGAAATCGGCCAGCGCGTTCTCGCAGCCCAGGCCGTGGCGCATCAGCGTCGGTACCCAGTCCTCGTGCGAACTGGTACGTGCGTCGTGGCCGGCCGCCTGGCCCGGCCAGCGCAGCACGAACGGAACCTGCAGCTGGTAATTGGAGAAGTTGCCGTTGTGGCCCCAGTAGTTCAGCTTGAGGTCGTTGAATTCCTCCGCGTGGTCACCGGTGACCAGCACGATGGTGTTCTCGTCCAGCCCCTGCGCACGCAGCTGGTCGAGCAGCTGGCCGACCAGGCTGTCGGCGTAGTGCACGGCGGTGTGGTAGCGGTTCAATTCCGGCGTCGGGTCGTGGTCCGGGCCGAACTTCAGGAAGTCGATGTCGGCGGCCATGGGCGTGGCCACCGGCGGGTAGTCGGCCGGCATGTGGTACGGCGCGTGCGTCGAATCCAGGAACACGAAGCCGAACCACGGGCGCTGCCCGGCCTGGCTCTGTTCGATGTCCTTCTGCAGCGATGCGACGATGGCGCGGTCACGTCCGGCCGAATCCAGTTCCGCCGGCCCCTGGTGCAGCAGCCCGCGCACGTCGGCGAAGGCGGTGCGGTCGAATTCCGGGCTGTACAGCGGCGCACTGCCGTACAGGTGCAGGTCGTATCCCTGTTGCTGCAGCACCCGGAACAACTGCGATCCGCGCTGCTCGTCCAGCATGCTGGACCAGTAGCCCCCGGGCAGGCCGTACAGCAACCCGAACAGGCCGTAGCGGGTGGCATTGCCGGTGCTGAAGTGGTGGTCGAACACGCGCGCCGATCCGGCCAGTGCCGAGGTGTTGGGCATGTACTGCGGCGTCAGCGCGTCCTGGCGCAGTGATTCCAGCACCACCATCAGCACGTTCGGTCGCTGGTGGCTCTGGCAGCGCAGCGGATGCAGCGGGTACTGCAGCTGCGCATGGCGCGGATCGGGCAGGCCGGCCTGCTGCTGGCTGGTGACACCCAGCCGGCGCATGAAGCTCTTGGCGGTGATCGGCTGCGCCCAGGGCAGGTAGTTCCACTGGCTGATGACCGCGCGTTCACCCAGCGCGTCGTAGTAGGCGGTGGCGACCTGGCCCCCGCCCATCAGCAGGGCGACCACCGCCCAGGCCTGCAGCACGCGGCGGCGGCGGGGCCGTGCCGGCAGCAGCTTCCAGCAGGCCCAGGCCAGCAGCGCCTGCGCGGCGAAGATGGCCGCGACCAGCCCCGCGGCCTGCAGCCAGGTTTTCCACGACAGGCTGACCTGGTCGTGCAGGGCGCCGCCGAACACCATGTTGGCAACCATGGCGTTGAGGTGGAAGCGGTACAGGGCGAACACCTTGGCGTCGACCAGCAGCAGGCACAGCCACAGGCCCTGCAGCAGCACCGCCGACACGCTGAGTGCGCGCGCGCTGCGCGGCCACAGGCCGATGGCCAGCGGCAGCAGGCCGGCCATCGCCCCGAGCGCCAGCAGGTGGCCGGGCAGGGCGACAGCCAGGTAGGCCAGCCCCAGCCCGCCGCCGGGGTTGTCGCGCAGCGGCACGTTGCCCAGCGTGATCAGCAGGCCCAGCCCGGCATTGGCGGCAATGAACAGCGACCACCAGGCCAGGCGCCGCCAGCGGCGGGCAGGTCCGGAGAGCACGGCAGGGGCGGTTTCGGGCAGGGCGGCGGGCATGGTGCGGGGCAGGTGGACGGTGCGGGGCAGGTGGACGGTGCGGGAAGGGCCAGCACCGACGGGGCCTGGAAGAGGCACCTGCGCGCGCGGGTCGCGCATTGTATCGGTTTGTTTCAATGTATCGGTGGCGGACCGGGGGCGATCTGTCACAATGTTCAGGCTGGCCGGCAGACAGCTGCCGGCCCTTCGACCCAACGACAAGCCAGGAACCGCTGTGAGCCAGATCCCCACCCTCGACATCACCCGTTTCGACAGCGACCGCGACGCCTTCGTGGCCGAGCTGGGCGCGGCCTACCGCCAATGGGGATTCGCGGGCATCCGCAACCACGGCATCCCGCAGGCCGACATCGACGCGGCCTACGATGCCTTCAAGGCCTTCTTCGCCCTGCCGGACGAGGTCAAGCGCAAGTACCACGTCGCCGGCAGTGGTGGCGCCCGTGGCTACACCCCGTTCGGCGTGGAGACCGCCAAGGGCTCCAAGCACTTCGACCTGAAGGAGTTCTGGCACATCGGCCGCGAGATCGCCGATGACTCCAAGTACCGTGAGGTGATGGCGCCGAACCTGTGGCCGACCGAGGTCGAGGGTTTCCGTGAGCGGGGTTACGGCCTGTACCAGGCGCTGGACAACCTGGGTTCGCGCGTGCTGTCGGCCCTGGCCCTGCACATCGGCCTGCCGGAGGCCTTCTTCGCCGACAAGACCAACTTCGGCAATTCGATCCTGCGTCCGATCCATTACCCGCCGATCACCACCGACGACATCCCGAACGTGCGTGCCGGCGCCCATGGCGACATCAACTTCATCACCCTGCTGGTCGGCGCCAGCGCCGCGGGCCTGGAAGTGCAGTCGCATGAGGGCGAGTGGGTGCCGTTCACTTCGGACGCGGACACTATCGTGGTCAACATCGGCGACATGCTGCAGCGCCTGACCAACCACGTGTATCCGTCCACCATCCACCGTGTGGTCAACCCCCCGGGCGAGCTGGCCCGCCAGCCGCGTTACTCGGTGCCGTTCTTCCTGCACCCGAACCCGGATTTCCTGATCGACGTGCTGCCCTCGTGCATCACCCCGGAAAACCCGAGCCGGTACCCGGAGCCGATCACCGCCCACGGCTTCCTCGAGGAACGCCTGCGCGAGATCAAGCTGAAGTAATGAAGAAGCCGCCGAAAGGCGGCTTTTTCTTTGCAGGGCTGCGCCCTGCACCCGCTCAATGCAACGGCAACGCCAAGAGCCAGAGCGGGCATCCCGTGGGATGGCGGGGCGGTATGGGTGAGCAGGACACGCCGTAAACCCTTCCATGGGGGCTCGTAGGCGCCATCCATGGCGCCTGCGGTCCTGCCCACCCACACCGCCCCACCTTCGACAGTTGGCCGGTGGCCAGTAGATCCACGCCATGCGTGGATGGAATCTGTCAGATTGACGTGGGGTAGGGGTCAGATCCCTTTTCCTGCGGGGAGGGATCTGACCCCGGAACCGCTCGGGATGCCGCTTTTGCTTCTGCTCTTCTTTTTTCTTTCCGTGGCGGCCGGAACCGCCGGGATGTGTCAGAGGCCGGGCGGGTGGGCTGCGAAGGGGCGCAGGCGCCATGGGTCCGAGGTGCGCAGCCCACCCGCCCGCCCAGCCCCACCAACCCAACCGGGCCGTCCGCGACAACCCAACCGACCCGCCACGAGGGGCTGCGCCGTTCGCTGAAAACCCATGTAACCGCTTACAAGGAAACGGGTTTTTGCCGTAACGGGTATCATGGGCGGCTGACTTCATACAGGAGCCACCCGCTCATGCGCCGCAAGATCGTCGCCGGAAACTGGAAGCTGCACGGCAGCCGTCAATTCGCCACCGACCTGCTGGGTCAGGTGGCCGCGGGGCTGCCCCAGAGCGGGGTGGAGGTCGTCATCCTGCCGCCGCTGCCCTACCTGGGCGAGCTGGTCGAGGATTTCGGCGACTCCGGCCTGGTGTTCGGGGCCCAGGACGTCAGCAGCAATGAAAAGGGGGCCTACACCGGCGAGGTCTGCGCGGCCATGCTGCACGAGGTCGGTGCCCGCTACGGCCTGGTGGGCCACTCCGAGCGCCGCCAGTACCACAATGAAAGCAGTGAGCTGGTCGCCCGCAAGTTCGCCGCAGCCCTGCACGCCGGCCTGGTACCGGTGCTGTGCGTGGGCGAAACCCTGGAGCAGCGTGAGGCAGGGCAGACCGAAGCGGTCATCGCCAGCCAGCTGGCCCCGGTGCTGGACCTGGTCGGCGCCGAGGGCTTTGCCACTGCCGTGGTCGCCTACGAGCCGGTCTGGGCCATCGGTACCGGCAAGACCGCCAGCAAGGAACAGGCCCAGCAGGTACACGCCTTCATCCGTGGCGAAGTCGCGCGCATCGATGCTAGAATCGCTGATTCACTGCCCATTCTTTACGGCGGCAGCGTGAAGCCCGACAATGCCGGGGAACTGTTCGCGCAGCCGGATGTCGATGGTGGGCTGGTCGGCGGCGCCTCCCTGGTGGCCGCGGACTTCCTGGCCATCGCGCAGGCGGCGGCCGCGAACCAATCCTAGAAGTTTTGTCCGAGGGCGGATTCCCAATGCTGATGTTGATCCTCAATGTCGTCTACGTGCTTGTGGCCGTGGCCATGATCGCGCTCATCCTGATGCAGCGTGGTTCGGGTGCGGCGGCGGGCTCGGGCTTCGGTGCCGGCGCCTCGGGGACCGTGTTCGGCGCGCGCGGCGCGTCCAACTTCCTGTCCAAGTCGACCAAGTGGCTGGCTGTGGTGTTCTTCGGCATCAGCCTCTTCATGGCCTGGTATGCCGGCCATGGCAGCCGCCCGGCCTCGACCCAGGATCTGGGCCTGATGTCCGCCCCGGTGGCCAGCGCCCCGGCCGTTCCGGCGGGTGAACTGCCGGCCGTTCCGAAGGCCGATGCCGTCCCGGCAGCCCCGGTTCCGGCCGCGACTGTGCCGCCTAAGGCGGAATCTTCGGTTTCTGGTGAAGAAAAGCCGTCGGAAGGCTCCCAGAAAGACTGAAGCCGGTTACAATACGCGGCGCATCGGGAAGATAGTCTGATGTGATCGTTTGCCCAGGTGGCGGAATTGGTAGACGCACTACCTTGAGGTGGTAGCGACTTAGGTCGTAGGGGTTCGAGTCCCCTCTTGGGCACCATTTGTAAGTAAAGCGGGTTCTCCTGGCGCGCAATGCGCCAGCCGTTTCCCGTCCACTCCCCCATGCCAAAGCGCCTGCAGGCGCGGCGGCAGAGGCAAGAGAGAATCGCTGTGCTGGCCGAATATTTGCCGTCTCTGCTGTTTCTGATCGTCGCGACCGGTATCGGCATCACGCTGATGCTGATCGGTCGATTCCTCGGTCCCCGCCGCCCCGATCTGGAAAAGCTGTCGCCGTACGAGTGCGGCTTCGAGGCCTTCGAAGACGCGCGCATGAAGTTCGACGTGCGCTACTACCTGATCGCGATCCAGTTCATCGTCTTCGACCTGGAAATCATCTTCATCGTGCCGTGGACCCAGGTCTTCATGGAACTGGGCGCCCGTTCGCTCGTCACCATGGGCCTGTTCGTCGGCATGCTGTTCCTCGGTTTCATTTACGTCTGGAAGAAGGGAGCGCTGGAATGGGAGTGATTCAGACTCTCGATGGCCTCATGAACAATCCGGTCCCGGAAGGGCGGGTTGATGACATCCTGCGGCCGGAAGGCGACAACCCGCTGCTGGAAAAGGGCTTTGTCACCACCAGCGTCGACGCACTGCTGAACTGGGCGCGTACCGGCTCGATGTGGCCGATGACCTTCGGTCTGGCCTGCTGCGCGGTCGAGATGATGCACGCCGGCGCCGCGCGCCTGGACCTTGACCGCTACGGCGTGGTGTTCCGCCCGTCGCCGCGTCAGTCCGACGTGATGATCGTGGCCGGTACCCTGGTCAACAAGATGGCCCCGGCGCTGCGCAAGGTCTACGACCAGATGCCGGACCCGAAGTGGGTCATCTCGATGGGCAGCTGCGCCAACGGCGGCGGCTACTACCATTACTCCTATTCTGTGGTGCGCGGCTGTGATCGCGTGGTGCCGGTGGACGTCTACGTCCCGGGCTGCCCGCCGACCGCCGAGGCGCTGGTGTACGGGATCCTGCAGCTGCAGAAGAAGATCTGGCGTACACAGACCATCGCCCGCTGACCCTTCCACACTACAAGAGCGCGCCAAGCCCCCATGGCAGAGCAAGCATCCTTCATCGACCGACTGTCCGCACGTTTCGCTGGTGCGAAGGTCATCGTGGTCGAACCCCGCGGCGAAGTGACGCTGGAGGTGCCTGCCGCCGTGTGGCATGCCACCGCGCTGGCGCTGCGTGACGAGTTTGGTTTCGAGCAGGCCGTGGATCTCTGCGGCGTCGACTACCTCGGTTATGGCTCCGACGAATGGGACACCGCTGACGTGTCTTCGCAGGGCTTCAGCCGTGGCGTCGAAGGCAAGGCCCAGGGCCGTTTCGCGTGGGGCGAGTTCCCCACCGAGGAAAACGGTGCCGACGGCGCGAGCCCGCAGCACATGCCGACCCAGCGTTTCGCCGTGGTCGCCCAGCTGCGCTCCTACCAGCACAACCTGATGTTGCACCTGCGCTGCTTCGCCCCTGACGAAGCGCTGCCGGTGGTGTCCTCGCTGACCGGCATCTGGCCGGGCCTGAACTGGTTCGAGCGCGAAGCGTTCGACCTGTACGGCGTGATCTTCGAAGGTCACCCGGACCTGCGCCGGATCCTGACCGACTACGGTTTCGTCGGCCATCCGTTCCGCAAGGACTTCCCGCTGATCGGCAATGTCGAAGTCCGCTACGACGAAGAAAAGAAGCGCGTGATCTACGAACCGGTCACCTCGGTGGAGCCGCGTGTCGGCGTGCCGCGCGTGATCCGCGACGACGCCCGTCTGCAGACCGCAGAAGGTGAGCGCGCGCAGGAGGCAGTGAAGTGAGCCACGTACACCAGGCCGGCGAAGCCTTCGCCAGCAACGCCGCCGAAAGCCGGCAGGAAATCCGCAACTACACCATGAACTTCGGCCCGCAGCATCCGGCCGCCCATGGTGTGCTGCGCCTGATCCTGGAAATGGATGGCGAAACCATCATGCGCGCCGACCCGCACGTCGGCCTGCTGCACCGTGGTACCGAGAAGCTGGCCGAGTCCAAGCCGTTCAACCAGTCGATCGGCTACATGGATCGCCTGGATTACGTGTCGATGATGTGCAACGAGCACGCCTACGTGCGCGCGATCGAGACCCTGATGGGCATCGAGGCGCCGGAGCGTGCGCAGTACATCCGCACCATGTACGACGAAATCACCCGCATCCTGAATCACCTGATGTGGCTGGGTTCCAACGCGCTCGATCTGGGCGCGATGGCGGTCATGCTGTACGCCTTCCGCGAGCGCGAAGAGCTGATGGACTGCTACGAAGCGGTCTCCGGCGCGCGCATGCACGCGGCGTACTACCGTCCGGGCGGCGTCTACCGCGACCTGCCGGACCACATGCCGAAGTACAAGGAATCGCGCTGGCACAAGGGCAAGGCGCTGAAGCAGCTCAATGCTTCGCGTGAAGGCTCGCTGCTGGACTTTCTGGAAAACTTCACCAACGAATTCCCGGGTCGTGTCGACGAATACGAAACCCTGCTGACCGACAACCGTATCTGGAAGCAGCGTACGGTCGGCATCGGCGTGGTCAGCCCGGAACTGGCCCACCAGTGGGGCATGACCGGCGTGATGCTGCGCGGCTCGGGCATTGCCTGGGACCTGCGCAAGAAGCGTCCGTACGCCAAGTACGATGCCGTCGATTTCGACATCCCGCTGGGCAAGGAAGGCGACTGCTACGACCGTTACCTGGTCCGCGTTGCCGAAATGCGCGAATCCAACCGCATCATCAAGCAGTGCGTGGCGTGGCTGAAGGCCAACCCGGGCCCGGTGATGGTGAAGAACTTCAAGGTCGCTCCGCCCCGGCGCGAGGACATGAAGGACGACATGGAAGCGCTGATCCACCACTTCAAGCTGTTCAGCGAAGGCTATTGCGTCCCGGCCGGCGAAACCTACTCGGCGGTGGAAGCCCCGAAGGGCGAGTTCGGCTGCTACCTGGTCTCCGACGGCGCCAACAAGCCCTTCCGCGTGCACCTGCGCGCGCCGGGCTTCGCCCACCTGTCCTCGATCGATTCGATCGTGCGCGGCCACATGCTGGCTGACGTGGTGGCAATGATCGGCACCTACGATCTGGTGTTCGGCGAGGTTGACCGGTAATGACGTCTGCCAAGCCAACGCCCGCTGCAGGCAGCCGGCGCAAGCCGGCGCCGCAGTTTCTGCAATTTCACGTTATGCATTTCGCTGAGGTCGGCCGATGAAGGCGACAGGTAATTTCGAGACGGCGCGCGACGTCGACCCGATGGTGGTGTTGAGCGACAAGACCCGCGCTCACATCGATCACTGGCTGTCCAAGTTCCCGCCGGACCGCAAGCGCTCTGCCGTGCTGCAGGGCCTGCACGCGGCCCAGGAGCAGAACGAGGGCTGGCTGACCGACGAGCTGATCGCCGGCGTGGCCAAGTACCTGGACCTGCCGCCGGTGTGGGCCTACGAGGTCGCCAGCTTCTACTCGATGTTCGAGACCGAGAAGGTGGGCCGCAACAATGTGGCCATCTGCACCAACATCAGCTGCTGGCTCAATGGCGCCGAGGACATCGTGCGCCATTGCGAAAAGAAGCTGGGCATCAAGCACGGCCAGTCCACCCCGGACGGCCGCGTCTACCTCAAGCGCGAGGAAGAGTGTCTGGCAGGCTGCGGCGGTGCACCGATGATGGTCATCAACGGTCATTACCATGAGCGTCTGACCCTGGAAAAGGTCGACGAGCTGCTGGACGGGCTGGAGTAAGGGCATGGCACATCACCACGAATCCAAGGGTCCGGTCGGCCCCGCGCCGCTGCCGCACCAGGTGGTCTACACCACCCTGCATTACGACACCCCGTGGTCGTACGAAAGCTACCTCAAGACCGGTGGCTACGCCGCCCTGCGCAGGATCCTCGAAGAGAAGATCCCGCCGGAGCAGGTCATCGAGATGGTCAAGGCCTCGGGCCTGCGCGGCCGCGGTGGCGCGGGCTTCCCGACCGGCCTGAAGTGGTCCTTCATGCCCAAGGGCAACATGCAGAAGTACATCCTCTGCAACTCGGATGAATCCGAGCCGGGCACCTGCAAGGACCGCGACATCCTGCGCTACAACCCGCATTCGGTCGTGGAAGGCATGGCGATCGCCTGCTACGCCACCGGCTCGACCGTGGGTTACAACTACCTGCGCGGTGAGTTCCACCACGAGCCGTTCGAGCACTTCGAGCAGGCCCTGGCCGATGCCTATGCAAACGGCTGGCTGGGCAAGAACGTGATGGGCTCGGGCGTGGACATCGACATCTACGGTGCCCTGGGCGCCGGCGCCTACATCTGCGGCGAAGAAACCGCGCTGATGGAATCGCTGGAAGGCAAGAAGGGCCAGCCGCGCTACAAGCCGCCGTTCCCGGCGAACTTCGGCCTGTACGGCAAGCCGTCGACCATCAACAACACCGAAACCTACGGTTCGGTGCCGGCGATCATCCGCAACGGTCCGGAGTGGTTCAAGGGCCTGAGCCTGACCGCCAACGGCGGCCCGAAGTGCTTCTCGGTGTCCGGCTGCGTGCAGAACGGCGGCAACTTCGAAGTGCCGCTGGGTACCACCTTCGACGACCTGCTGGAAATGGCCGGTGGCCTGCGTCCGGGCCGCACCCTGAAGGGCGCGATTCCGGGTGGCGTGTCCATGCCGGTGCTGACCGCGGCCGAGCTGAAGGGCCTGCCGATGGACTACGACACCATCCGCGCACTGGGCTCCGGCCTGGGTTCGGGCGCCGTCGTGGTGCTGGATGACAGCGTCTGCTGCGTCAAGTTCGCCTGCCGCATCAGCCAGTTCTTCCACAAGGAATCGTGCGGCCAGTGCACCCCGTGCCGTGAAGGTACCGGCTGGATGCACCGCGTGCTGGAGCGCATCGTCGCCGGCAAGGCCACGATGGAAGACCTGCACCAGCTGAAGGCGGTGGCCGGCCAGATCGAAGGCCACACCATCTGTGCGTTCGGCGAAGCGGCTGCATGGCCCATCCAGGGTTTCCTGCGCCAGTTCTGGGACGAGTTCGAGTACTACATCGTCAACGGTCATTCGATGGTTGACGGCAAGAAGGTGGAGGCAGCCGCTGCATGAGCGCGCAACCCAATAATCCGGGTGGGAATCCGAGCGTCCCACCCGATCACGTCACCATCGAGATCGATGGCAAGTCGCTGGTCGTGCCCAAGGGCTCGATGATCATCCAGGCCGCCGACAAGGCCGGCATCTCCATTCCGCGCTTCTGCTACCACGAGAAGCTGCCGATCGCCGCCAACTGCCGCATGTGCCTGGTGGACGTGGAGAAGTCGCCGAAGCCGGCGCCGGCCTGCGCCACCCCGGTGATGGACGGCATGAAGGTCGCCACCCGCAGTGAGAAGGCGCTCAAGTTCCAGCGTTCGGTGATGGAGTTCCTGCTCATCAACCACCCGCTGGACTGCCCGATCTGCGACCAGGGCGGCGAGTGCGAGCTGCAGGACGTTTCGCTGGGCTATGGCCGTTCGGTCAGCCGCTTCAACGAGCGCAAGCGCGTGGTGCCGGACGAGGACATGGGTCCGCTGGTCGCCACCGAGATGACCCGCTGCATCCAGTGCACCCGCTGCGTGCGCTTCACCGCCGACGTGGCGGGCACCTATGAACTGGGTGGCATGTACCGCGGCGAGAACCTGCAGATCGGTACCTACGACGGCAAGCCGCTGACCACCGAGCTGTCCGGCAACGTCGTCGACGTCTGCCCGGTCGGCGCGCTGACCAACAAGGTGTTCCAGTTCCGCGCCCGCCCGTGGGAACTGACCGCGCGTGAATCGCTGGGCTACCACGACGCCATGGGTTCGAACCTGTTCCTGCACGTGCGTCGCGGCGAAGTGCTGCGCACCGTGCCGCGCGACAACGAAGCCGTGAACGAGTGCTGGCTGTCCGACCGTGACCGCTACTCGCACCAGGGCCTGTACAGCGAAGACCGTGCGGTCAAGCCGCTGCGCAAGGTCAATGGCGAGTGGAAGGAAGTGAGCTGGGCTGAAGGCCTGGCCGCGGCCGCCGAGATCCTGAAGGCGAACCAGGGCGACAACCTGGGCGTGCTGGTGCATCCGTCGACCTCGAACGAGGAAGGCGCGCTGCTGGCCCGCCTGGCCAAGGGCCTGGGCTCGAGCAACATCGACCACCGCATCAACAACCGCGATTTCTCCGATGCCGCAACCGCCGAAGTGTTCGGCCTGCCGCTGGCCGAAATCGAAGGCGCCGACCGCATCGTCGTTCTGGGCAGCAACATCCGCCACGAACTGCCGCTGCTGCACGCCCGCCTGCGCAAGGCGCAGACCACCAACGGCGCCAAGATCCACGTCGTCAACCCGGTGGATTTCGACTTCGCCTTCAGCATTGCCGGCAAGCAGATCGTCGCGCCGTCGAAGTTCGTCGACGCGCTGGCCAACGCCGAGCTGCGTTCGGCGGTGCAGGGCGGCAACAACACCGTGCTGATCGTCGGTGGCATCGCCGAGAACCACCCGCAGGCTGCCGCGATCCGTGCCGCCGCGCGTGACTTCGCCGCCGCCACCGGTGCCAAGCTGTGCCGCATCCCGCAGGGCGCCAACGCCGTTGGGCTGAGCCGTGCCGGCGTGCTGCCGGCCGGCAAGGACGTCGCCGCGATGCTGGCGCAGCCGCGCCAGGCCTACGTGGTGTACGGCCTGGAGCCGGGCCTGGACTTCGCCGATGCGCCTGCCGCGCGCAAGGCGCTGGTCGGCGCCCAGGTGGTGGCTTTCAGCCAGTTCGCCTGTGCCTCGACCCGCGACGTTGCCGACGTGATCCTGCCGATCGGCGCGCTGCCGGAAATCGACGCCACCCTGACCAACCTCGATGGTCGCGAGCAGTCGGCCCGTGCCGGCGGCAAGCTGCCGGGCGAGGCCCGTGAAGGCTGGCGCGTGCTGCGCGCACTGGGCGGCGAAATGGCGCTGGCCGGTTTCGACTTCACCGACCTCGCCGGCCTGCGCGCCAGCCTGGCCCCGGTGTCGGTCACCGTCGCCGCTTCGGCACAGCCGGTGGTTGCCGGTGAAGGGCTGGAAGTGGCTTCGACCGCCGCGATCTACCGCACCGATGCGGTGGTCCGTCGCGCCCCGGCGCTGCAGTCGCATCCGCTGAACAACGCCCCGCGCATCGTGCTCAACGCTGACGATGCCGCGCGCCTGCAGCTGCAGGAAGGGCAGATGGCCAAGGTCGGCACCGATGCCGGCAAGGCCACCCTGCCGGTGGTGGTCGACGCCCGCGTCGCTGCGGGTTCGGTCTGGATTGAATCGGGCCACGGCGCGACCGCGCCGCTGGGTGCCGCTCGCGTATCGGTGGTGGCTGCATGAACGAATTGCTGTTGAACGCGGTCGACCCGCTGCACCAGTGGCTGCTTGGCCTCGGTGACATCGGCGCGCTGATCTGGATCATCCTGAAGATCCTGGTGATCACCGTACCGGTGATCGTCTCGGTGGCCTTCTACGTGGTCTGGGAACGCAAGCTGATCGGCTGGATGCACGTCCGCCATGGCCCGATGTACGTGGGCATGGGCATCTTCCAGGCCTTCGCCGACGTCTTCAAGCTGCTGTTCAAGGAAGTGGTCCAGCCGAGCAGCGCCAACAAGGCGATCTACCTGCTGGCGCCGCTGATCACCCTGGCCCCGGCCTTCGCGGCCTGGTCGGTGGTGCCCTTCGATTCGCAGATCGTGCTGTCCAACGCCAACGCTGGCCTGCTGTACCTGCTGGCGATGACCTCGCTGGGCATCTACGGCATCATCCTGGCCGGTTGGGCGTCGAACTCGAAGTACGCGTTCCTGGGTGCGATGCGCGCCTCGGCGCAGATGATCAGCTACGAAATCGCCATGGGCTTTGCCCTGGTCGGCGTGATGATCGCCGCTGGCAGCCTGAACCTGAGCAACATCGTGATGGCGCAGGCCGGCAGCTCCGGCTTCTTCGACTGGTTCCTGCTGCCGCTGTTCCCGCTGTTCGTCATCTACTGGGTGTCGGGCGTGGCGGAAACCAACCGCGCGCCGTTCGACGTGGTGGAAGGTGAATCGGAAATCGTTGCCGGCCACATGGTCGAATACTCCGGCGGTGCCTTCGCCCTGTTCTTCCTGGCCGAATACGCGAACATGATCCTGATCAGCTTCCTGATCTCGATCTTCTTCCTCGGCGGCTGGCTGAGCCCGGTCCAGGGCTGGGTCAACTTCGGCGATGTCTCGCCGCTGGTCGACTGGATCTGGAAGGGCGGTGCACCGTGGCTGTTCGTCAAGGTGTTCTTCTTCGCCAGTGCCTACATCTGGTTCCGTGCCAGCTTCCCGCGCTTCCGCTATGACCAGATCATGCGCCTGGGCTGGAAGGTATTCATCCCGCTGGCCATTCTGTGGATCGCGGTTACCGCCGTCATGGTGTTCTTCGGCGTGATTCAAAAGGGCGTCTAAGTGATGAACAGGATTACCCATTACTTCAAGAGCCTGCTGCTGCTCGAACTGCTGGCCGGCCTTTGGCTGACGCTGAAGTACAGCTTCAAGCCGAAGTACACGATGATGTACCCGATGGAGAAGTTCCCGCAGTCGCCGCGCTTCCGTGGCCTGCACGCACTGCGCCGTTACCCCAACGGCGAAGAGCGCTGCATTGCCTGCAAGCTGTGCGAAGCGGTGTGCCCAGCCCTGGCCATCACCATCGACTCGGCCAAGCGCGAGGACGGCACCCGCCGTACCACCCGCTACGACATCGACCTGTTCAAGTGCATCTTCTGCGGCTTCTGCGAAGAAAGCTGCCCGGTGGACTCGATCGTCGAAACCCACATCCTCGAGTACCACTTCGAGAACCGTGGCGAAAACATCGTTACCAAGCCGCAGCTGCTTGCCCTTGGCGATCGTCTCGAAAACGAGATCGCCGAGCGTCGTGCCGCCGATGCCGCTTACCGCTGAGGTCGAGAGATGGATTGGGTAAATATCGCTTTCTGGGTGTTCGCCATCGCGGCAACGGTTTCGGCCGGTGCGGTGATCAGCGTGCGCAACCCGGTACACGCCGTGCTGTGCCTGGTGCTGACCTTCTTCTCCATTGCCTGCGTGTGGCTGCTGGTGGGCGCCGAGTTCCTCGGCGTGGCGCTGGTGCTGGTCTACGTCGGCGCGGTGATGGTGCTGTTCCTGTTCGTGGTGATGATGCTGGACATCGACCCCACCAAGATGCGTGAAGGCTGGGTGCGCTACCTGCCGGTGGGCCTGATCGTGGCCGTCGCCATGCTGGTGCAGATGCTGATGCTGATCGGCGTGAAGGGCAGGGCGGTCAACGCCTTCCCGGCCGACAACGCCGCCGCCCTGGCAGCGGACACCTCCAACATCACCTGGCTGGCCCGCAGCCTGTTCACCGAATACCTGCTGCCGTTCGAGTTCGCCGCCGTCATCCTGACCGTGGCCGTGGTGGCAGCGGTGATGCTGACCCTGCGCCGCCGTACCGGCGTGAAGAGCCAGAACC
The DNA here is from genome assembly GCF_047782825.1 of Stenotrophomonas maltophilia. Classification (GTDB taxonomy): domain Bacteria; phylum Pseudomonadota; class Gammaproteobacteria; order Xanthomonadales; family Xanthomonadaceae; genus Stenotrophomonas. Next base: position 62,104 of record NZ_CP180589.1, read on the forward strand.
CGGGCGAGCAGACCATGGTCAAGGCGGGCGATCGCCTGCGCATGGTCAAGATGGGCGCCGAAGCGCCGGTCGTGCACAGCAACAGCAAGCCGGTCGCCGGCGAGGAGACCCAGCCGTGATTACCCTTGGCCACATGCTTGCGCTTGGCGCGGTGCTGTTCGCCATCAGCCTGGCCGGCATCTTCCTCAACCGGAAGAACGTCATCGTGCTGCTGATGTCGATCGAACTGATGCTGCTGTCGGTGAACGTCAATTTCGTCGCCTTCTCGCGTCAGTTGGGTGATCCGTCCGGCCAGCTGTTCGTGTTCTTCATCCTGACCGTCGCCGCAGCCGAGGCCGCCATCGGCCTTGCGATCCTGGTGACCCTGTTCCGTACCCGCCGCACGATCAATGTCGGCGAAGTCGATTCGTTGAAGGGCTGATCCACAGATGGAAATCACTCTCTCCAAGAGTCTGTTGATCGCAGTGGTGCTTGCACCACTGTTCGGCAGCATCATCGCCGGCCTGTTCGGTCGCCAGGTCAAGCGCTTCGGCGCGCAGACCGTCACCATCCTCGGCGTGGCCATCAGCTGCGCCCTGTCGATGTACACGCTGTACCAGTTGCTGTGGGGCGGCGCCCAGCCGTTCAACCAGAACATCTACACCTTCTTCGAAGTCGGCCAGTACTCGGCCCACGTCGGCTTCATGGTCGACAAGCTGACCGCGATGATGATGGTGGTGGTGACCTTCGTGTCGCTGCTGGTGCACATCTACACCATCGGCTACATGGAAGAAGACCCGGGCTACCAGCGCTTCTTCAGCTACATCTCGCTGTTCACCTTCTCGATGCTCACCCTGGTGATGAGCAACAACTTCCTGCAGCTGTTCTTCGGCTGGGAAGCGGTGGGCCTGGTGTCGTACCTGCTGATCGGCTTCTGGTTCAAGCGCCCGACCGCCATCTTCGCCAACATGAAGGCGTTCCTGGTCAACCGCGTGGGCGACTTCGGCTTCCTGCTGGGTATCGCCGGCGTGCTGTGGGTGTTCGGCACCCTGGATTACTCGCAGGTGTTCTCGCAGGCCAGCGTGCTGTCCAGCCCGCAGGCGCAGATGCAGGTCTGGGACGGCACCCTGCTGGGCATGCAGCTGCTGAGCGAGCCGGTGGTCTGGTCGATCGCCACGGTCATCTGCATCTGCCTGTTCATCGGCGCCATGGGCAAGTCGGCCCAGGTTCCGCTGCACGTGTGGCTGCCTGACTCGATGGAAGGCCCGACCCCGATCTCGGCACTGATCCACGCCGCGACCATGGTGACCGCCGGTATCTTCATGGTCACCCGCATGTCGCCGCTGTTCGAGCTGTCGCAGACCGCGCTGAACTTCATCCTGTTCATCGGTGCCACCACCGCGTTCTTCACCGGCCTGATCGGCATCGTGCAGAACGACATCAAGCGCGTGGTCGCGTACTCGACCCTGTCCCAGCTCGGTTACATGACCGTGGCCTTGGGCGTGTCGGCCTACTCGGCGGCCGTGTTCCACCTGATGACCCACGCCTTCTTCAAGGCGCTGCTGTTCCTGGGTGCCGGTTCGGTCATCATCGCCATGCACCACGAGCAGGACATGCGCAAGATGGGCGGCCTGCGCAAGTACATGCCGATCACCTTCATCACCATGTGGATCGGTACCCTGGCCCTGGTCGGTACGCCGTTCTTCTCCGGCTTCTACTCGAAGGACACCATCATCGAGGCCGCCGAGATCCACGCCCACATGCAGAACAGCTGGGTGGCCACCTATGGCTACTGGGCAGTGCTGGGTGGCGTGCTGGTGACCAGCTTCTACAGCTTCCGCCTGCTGTTCCTGACCTTCCATGGCAAGGAACGCTTCCGCGACGCGCACCATGAGGACCATGGCCACGGCCATGACGATCACCATGCCGCCGATGCCCACCACGGCGATGCGCACCACGACGACCACGGCCATGGCCATGGTCCGCACGAGCCGCACGAAACCCCGTGGGTGGTGACCCTGCCGCTGATCCTGCTGGCCATCCCCTCGATCGCCATCGGCTTCTTCAGCATCGGTCCGATGCTGCATGGCACCGACTGGCTCGGCCACCACGCCCACGACGCCATCAAGGGCCAGGCGACCACGTTCTTCACCGGCATAGTCGACTTCTACGATCCGGCCAAGAACACCGTCGGCTTCCTCGGCGAAGAGTTCCATGGTCCGGTGGCGTTCGCGCTGCACGGCATGATGCTGCCGCCGTTCTGGCTGACCCTGGCGGGCTTCGTGCTGGCCGCGCTGTTCTACCTGTGGAAGCCGGACCTGTCGGGCAAGGCGCGCAAGACCTTCGCCCCGCTGGTATCGGTGCTGGAAAACAAGTACGGCTTCGACAAGCTGTGGATCGATGGCTTTGCCGGTGGCAGCCTCAAGCTTGGCAAGGTGTCGCGCTGGATCGACAGCAACATCGTCGATGGCGTGGTCAATCTCTCGGCACGTGTTGTGGACGTTGCAGCCGGCGTGCTGCGTCGTACCCAATCCGGTTTCCTCTATCACTACGCCTTCGCGATGATCATCGGCCTGATTGCCCTGCTGGGCGTGCTGATGCATTACCTGCGTTGATGACCTGTACGGAATAAGAAGACGTGTCGAACTGGCCCCTACTCAGTGTCCTCATCTGGCTGCCGATCCTCGGCGGTGCCCTGATCCTTGCGATCCGTGATGCGCAGACCGCCCGCTGGGCGTCCCTGGGCGTCGCCGTCCTGACCTTCGTGGCGAGCCTCTCGCTGCTGAGCGGTTACGATCCGGGCATCGACGCGCTGCAGTTCGTCGAGACCCATGCCTGGATCCCGACGTACAAGATCGGCTACAACCTGGGCGTGGACGGCATTGCCGTGGCGCTGATCCTGCTGACCACCCTGGTCAGCGTGCTTGCCCTGATCGGCGCCTGGAGCGCCATTGACAAGCGCGTGAACCAGTACGTGGCTGCCTTCCTGATCCTGGAAGGCGTCACCGTCGGCATCTTCTCGGCCACCGACGCGATGCTGTTCTACGTGTTCTTCGAGGCGATGCTGATCCCGATGTTCCTGATCATCGGTGTCTGGGGTGGCCCGCGCCGCATCTACGCCGCGCTGAAGTTCTTCCTGTACACCTTCCTCGGCTCGGTGCTGATGCTGGTGGCGCTGATCTACCTGTACATGAAGGGCGGCAGCTTCCAGCTGGCCGACCTGTATGCCCTGCAGCTGTCGGGCAAGGAACAGACCTGGATCTTCTTCGCCTTCCTGATCGCCTTCGCGGTGAAGGTGCCGATGTTCCCGGTGCACACCTGGCTGCCGGACGCCCACGTGGAAGCGCCGACCGCCGGTTCGGTCATCCTGGCCGCCATCGCGCTGAAGATCGGTGGCTACGGCTTCCTGCGCTTCAACCTGCCGATCGTCCCGGACGCGTCGCAGGAATGGGCCTGGCTGGTCATTGCGCTGTCGCTGATCGCGGTGATCTACGTCGGCCTGGTCGCCCTGGTGCAGGACGACATGAAGAAGCTGATCGCCTATTCGTCCATCGCGCACATGGGCTTTGTCACCCTGGGCACCTTCATCGCCCTGTGGCTGGTGCGTGAAGCCGGCAACGTCGATGCAGCCCGCCTGGGCCTGCAGGGCGCTATGGTGCAGATGATCTCGCACGGCTTCGTGTCCGGCGCCATGTTCTCCTGCGTCGGCGTGCTGTACGACCGCATGCACAGCCGCCGCATCGCCGATTACGGCGGCGTGGTGAACGTGATGCCGTGGTTCGCCACCTTCGCCATGCTGTTCTTCATGGCCAACGCCGGCCTGCCGGGCACCAGCGGTTTCGTCGGTGAGTTCATGGTCATCCTGTCGGCGTTCCAGCGGAACCCGTGGATCGCCCTGGGCGCGGCCACCACCCTGATCATCGGCGCCGCCTACACCCTGTGGCTGTACAAGCGCATCTTCTTCGGCGAAGTGGCCAACAGCCACGTGGCCGAACTGAAGGACATCAACGGCCGCGAATGGCTGGTGCTGGGCGTGTTCGCCATTGGCGTGCTGGCCCTGGGCATCTACCCCAAGCCGCTGACCGACCTGATGGAGCCCTCGATCGCGAAGCTGGCGATGCAGATCGCATCCAGCAAGCTGCTGTAATTCCAGGATTTGATGATGACCACCTCGCCGCTGCTGCCATTGACCGCCGCCGACCTGCCACCGCTCGCTCCCGAGCTGGTGCTGATCGGCAGCGCCTTCGCCCTGATGATCCTCGACCTGTTCGTCAGCAACCGGAACAAGATCGTCACCCAACTGTTCGCAGTCGCCGCGCTGGCCGTGGTGCTGTTCATGCTGGCCACCGGCGTGGGCGGGCAGGGGGAAGTCTTCCATGGCATGTTCGTGCGCGACACCGCCGCGGACGTGATGAAGACCGGGATCGTGCTGCTCAGCGGCCTGACCCTGATCTACGGCTGGCGCTACCTGCGTGACCGTGACCTGTTCCAGGGTGAAATCCCGGTCCTGATCCTGTTCGGCACCGCCGGCATGATGATCCTGGTGTCCGCCGGCAGCCTGCTGATGGTCTACCTGGGCCTGGAACTGCTGGCCCTGTGCTCCTACGCCCTGGTCGCCAGCAACCGTGAAAACGGCCTGGCGTCGGAAGCGGCGATGAAGTACATCGTGCTGGGTTCGCTGGCCTCGGGCCTGCTGCTGTACGGCATGTCGCTGATCTACGGCGCCACCGGCAGCCTGCACCTGGATGCCATCCAGGCCGCCATCCCGCATTCGGACGAGCGCGTGCTGCTGATCACCGGTGCGGTGTTCATGATTGCCGGCGTCGCCTTCAAGCTGGGTGCCGCGCCGTTCCACATGTGGCTGCCCGACGTGTACCAGGGTGCCCCGGCGCCGATCGCGCTGTTCATCAGCTCGGCGCCGAAGCTGGCCGCCTTCGGCATGGCCTACCGCCTGCTGGAAATGGGCGTGGGCCCGCTGTCGACCGAACTGCAGATGCTGATTGCCGGCCTGGCCGCCGTGTCGCTGGTCATCGGCAACCTGATGGCCATCGCGCAGAGCAACCTCAAGCGCATGCTGGCCTTCTCCACCGTGTCGCACATCGGCTTCCTGCTGATGGGCATCGCCGGTGGTGGCGCCCAGGGCTATGCCGCAGCGCTGTTCTACGCACTGGCCTACGCCATCATGTCCACCGCCGCCTTCGGTGCGATCATCGCCCTGTCGCGCGCCGGCTTTGAAGCCGAGAACATCGAGGACTTCAAGGGCCTCAATGCCCGCAACCCGTGGATGGCCGGCCTCGTGCTGTGCATCATGGCGTCGCTGGCCGGCATCCCGCCGTTCCTGGGCTTCTGGACCAAGCTGGCCGTGCTCGGCGCTGCCGTGAACGGTGGCCTGCTGTGGCTGGCGATCCTGGGCGTGCTGTGCGCGGTGGTCGGCTGCTTCTACTACCTGCGTGTCATCAAGGTCATGTACTTCGATGAGCCGGTGGGTGAGGCCATGCCGCGCAGCAACGACCGCGTGCTGGGCCTGGTGCTGGGCGTGAACGCCCTGGCGCTGCTGGCTCTGGGCCTGGCCTGGAACCCGATCATGGTCTGGTGCCAGCAGGCATTTGCGCATCTTGCATAAAAGTTGACACAAAGCTGCGCGATTCGTGTAATATGCGCAGCCTGAGTTGTCACTGCAGCGGTTCAGCCAGAACATCGTTGCGGGAGTCCTCCTCGAAAGAGCAGGGCAGCAGTTCAAGCACTTCCGGTGCGGGGTGGAGCAGTCTGGCAGCTCGTCGGGCTCATAACCCGAAGGTCGCAGGTTCAAATCCTGCCCCCGCTACCAACTTCAGATCGGCGCCAACCGGTTTGATGAATGAGGGAAAGCTTGCATGTTTTGAAGCCATCACTCATAATTCCGCCTCTGATGCGGGGTGGAGCAGTCTGGCAGCTCGTCGGGCTCATAACCCGAAGGTCGCAGGTTCAAATCCTGCCCCCGCTACCAAGTAAAGAAGTCGCCTTCGAAGTCCTGCTTCGAAGGCGTTTTTCTTTGGGGTCCCTCCGTTTCTGTAGAGTCGAGCCATGCTCGACTACCTGCTGGAAAAGGGATCTGACCCCGGGTCCGCACCTTGCACCAGCGCGGTGCAGCCGCTATCATCAGCGGCCTAGGCAGTACCCCTGAAGGCGGCCTCCCCACGGGAGACCCGGTCCGGAAGGAGGGCTCGCAACACGCTTGCACAGCGCGTTGCAACCGGAATCCAGTCACCGGAGTCTTTCCGGAAAAAGGGGCCCAGCGGGCCCTTTGTCGTTTCCGGGGCGTCATGTTTTCACGCCGGCCGTGGCCGGCACCCAACCAAGAGATCAAGGCAGGCTGTGAGCGACAAGGCAACCGACATCGCGAATCTGCTCGCCCCGACCGTTGTGTCGCTGGGCCTGGAGCTGCTGGGCGTTGAGTATCTGCCGGCCCCCGGCGGTGCAACCCTGCGCCTTTACATCGACGTGCCGCTGGCTGAACAGCCCGAGCGCATCATCAACGTGGACGACTGCGAGCGCGTCAGCCGCGAAGTGTCCGCGCAGATGGACGTTGAAGACCCGATCAGCGGCAACTACACGCTGGAAGTGTCTTCGCCGGGCGTTGATCGCCCGCTGTTCAACCTGGAGCAGTTCGGTCGTCACCTCGGCGAAATGGCCAAGGTCACGCTGAAGCTGCCGCAGGACAACCGTCGTCGCCTGCAGGGCCGCATCGAAGCGACCGACGAGGCTGCAGACACCATCACCTTCATCGTCGACAAGACCGAAGTGGTCGTGTCGGCCGACAACATCGACAAGGCCCGGATCATGCCGGACTGGGTTGCCCTGGGCCTGGCCCCGGCCAAGCCGACCGGCCCGGCGCCGAAGCGTCCGAAGCCGGACAAGAATTCTTCTTCCAACGAGCCGGCGGCAAAGAAGCCGCGCGCGGAGTGAGCCAATGAGCAAGGAACTGTTGCTGGTAGTGGACGCGGTCGCCAACGAGAAGGGCGTGCCGCGTGAAGTGATCTTCGATGCGATCGAGGCCGCCCTGGCCTCCGCAGCGAAGAAGCGCTATCCCGACGAGGAAGTGCTGACCCGCGTGGTCATCGACCACAAGGATGGCAGCTACGAAACCTACCGCCGCTGGGAAGTGGTGGCCGATGACGTGGTGATGGAATCGCCGGACCGGCAGATCCGCCTGATGGACGCCGTCGACGAAGCCGAAGGCGTGGACGTTGGCGACTACATCGAAGAACAGATCGAAAACCCGGACTTCGGCCGCATCGCGGCCCAGGCTGCCAAGCAGGTCATCGTCCAGCGCGTGCGCGAAGCCGAGCGCCAGCAGGTTGTCGATGCGTGGAAGGATCGCGTGGGTGAGCTGATCACCGGCGTGGTCAAGCGCGCCGAGCGCGGCAACATCTATGTGGACCTGGGCGGCAACGCCGAGGGCTTCATTCCGAAGGACAAGGGCATTCCGCGCGACGTGCTGCGTGCCGGTGACCGCGTGCGCGGCTACCTGGCCGAAGTGCGCTCGGAACCGCGTGGCCCGCAGCTGTTCATCAGCCGCGCCGCCCCGGAATTCATGATCGAGCTGTTCAAGCTGGAAGTGCCGGAAGTCGGCCAGGGCCTGGTGGAAATCAAGGCCTGTGCCCGCGATCCGGGCGACCGCGCCAAGATCGCCGTGCTGGCCCACGATACCCGCACCGATCCGATCGGCGCCTGCATCGGTATGCGCGGTTCGCGCGTGCAGGCCGTGTCCAACGAGCTCAATGGCGAGCGCGTGGACATCGTGCTGTGGAACGACAGCCCGGCCAACTTCGTCATCAATGCGATGGCCCCGGCCGAAGTGCAGTCGATCATCGTCGATGAAGACAAGCATTCGATGGATCTGGCCGTGGCAGAAGACCGCCTGGCCCAGGCCATCGGCAAGGGCGGCCAGAACGTGCGTCTGGCCAGCCGCCTGACCGGTTGGCAGCTGAACGTGATGACCCAGGACCAGGTCACCGCCAAGTCCGAAGCAGAGCAGGCCTCGGCCCGCCAGCTGTTCATGGACAAGCTGGAAGTCGACGAGGAAATCGCCGGCATCCTGGTCAGCGAAGGCTTCGGCACCGTCGAGGAAATCGCTTATGTCCCGGTCGGCGAACTGCTGGCCGTGGAAGGTTTCGACGAGGACATCGTCGAAGAGCTGCGCGCTCGTGCCCGCGATGCGCTGCTCAATGAGGCCCTGGCAGTCGAAGAAGGCCTTGAAGACGGCCAGCCGGCGCAGGACCTGCTGTCCCTTGAGGGCATGGACGAAGCCACCGCGTATGCGCTGGCCGGCCACGGCGTGCGCACCAGCGAGGAGCTTTCCGACCTGGCCGCCGACGAGGTCATGGACTTCGGCATCGAAGGGCTGGACCAGGAGCGCGCCGCGGCGCTGATCCTGGCCGCGCGCGCCGAAGAGATCGCCCGACTGGAACGCGGCGAATGAGCCGGCAATGAACAGGGCCCTGAGCCGATCAGGGCGTAGAATCCGCGCCACCTCCATCTGCGGGGGGGCGCCCACAAGATCATAGGATCCGAATGTCGCAGCAAACCACCATCCGCAAGCTTGCCGAACTGGTCAACACGCCGGTCGAGAAACTGCTGGAACAGCTGGCCGGTGCCGGCATGAAGTTCAGCGGTCCCGACCAGGTCGTGACCAGCACCGAGAAGGTGAAGCTCCTGGGCTTCCTTCGTCGTTCGCACGGCAAGCCCGAGCAGGCCCCGGAAGAGACGGATCAGTCTGCAAAGAAGATCACGCTCAATCGCCGGAAACAGCAGGAAGTGACGGTCAATTCCGGTCGCAGCAAGACGACCGTGAATGTCGAGGTGCGCCAGAAGCGTACCTACGTCAAGGATGGTGCCCGTGCGATGACGCCGGACGAAGAGCGCGCCGACATCCTGCGCAAGCTGGAAGAGTCGCGCGCCCGCAACCTCGCCGAACAGCAGGCCCTGGCCGAGAAGGATCGTCTGCGCGACGAAGCCATCGTCCGTGCCCGTGAGGAAGAAGTTGCCGCCAAGGAGCGCGCCGAGGCCGAGAAGAAGGCCGCCGAGGAAGCCGCAGTGGCTGCCAAGGCCGCCGAGGCCCTGGCTGCGACCAAGCCCAAGCGCGCCCCGATCGACGAAACCGCGCCGCGCCCGCCGCGCGCTCCGGCCGCCGCCCCGGCTGCGCCGCGCAGTGCACCGCCGCCGCCGCGCAGCGACGACCGCAACAACCGCAGCGCGCCGCGCAGCGAGCGTGGCCCGGGCGATCGCTTTGCCGGCCAGATGCACCTGTCGGCCGCCGACCGTGCGCGTCGTGGCAACAGCAACAACAGCAACAACCGTGGCCGCCCGGGTGGCCGCAACCAGAGTGGCGGCCGTCGCGACATGTCGCGTGGTGGCAACAACGCCGGTCCGCACGCCTTCGAGCGTCCGACCGCACCGGTCGTGCGTGAAGTGGCGATCGGCGAGACCATCACCGTGGCCGACCTGGCGCAGAAGCTCGCGCTGAAGGGCGGCGAGGTGGTGAAGGCGCTGTTCAAGATGGGCGTGATGGCCACCATCACCCAGTCCATCGACCACGACACCGCTGCGCTGGTGACCGAAGAACTCGGCCACAAGGCGATCCGCGCCAATGACAACGACGCCGAAGACGCACTGCTGGCATCGACCGGTGAAAACCAGGGCGAAGCCGTGCAGCGTCCGCCGGTGGTCACCATCATGGGCCACGTCGACCACGGCAAGACCTCGCTGCTGGATTACATCCGCCGCACCAAGGTCGCCCACGGCGAAGCCGGTGGCATCACCCAGCACATCGGTGCGTACCACGTTGATACGCCGAAGGGCGTCATCAGCTTCCTGGATACCCCGGGCCACGCCGCGTTCACCTCGATGCGTGCCCGCGGTGCCAAGCTGACCGACATCGTGGTGCTGGTGGTGGCTGCCGACGACGGCGTCATGCCGCAGACCAAGGAAGCGATCCAGCACGCCCGTTCGGCGGGTGTGCCGCTGATCGTGGCCATCAACAAAATCGACAAGTCCGGCGCCGACCCGATGCGGGTCAAGAACGAACTGCTCTCCGAGCAGGTCGTGGCCGAAGACTTCGGCGGTGACATCCAGATGGTGGAGATCTCGGCCAAGACCGGCCTGGGCATCGACGACCTGCTGGACGCCGTTTCGGTGCAGGCCGAACTGCTGGAACTGAAGGCCGTCGACGAAGGCCGCGCCTCGGGCGTGGTGATCGAATCGTCGCTGGACAAGGGCCGCGGCCCGGTCGCTACCGTGCTGGTGCAGCAGGGCCGCCTGAAGAAGGGCGACTACCTGGTGTGCGGCATCCAGTACGGCCGCGTGCGTGCGCTGTTCGACGAAACCGGCAAGCAGCCGGAATTCGCCGGCCCGTCCATCCCGGTGCAGGTCCTGGGCCTTTCCGGCGTGCCGGAAGCCGGTGACGACTTCGTGGTCGTCGAGGACGAGCGCCTGGCCAAGGACGTTGCCCAGCAGCGTGAGACCAAGCGCCGCGAATCGCGCCTGGTCGCCACCGCTGGCAGCCGCATGGAAGACATCATGGCGACCCTGGGCAAGGGCGAGGGCCAGCAGGTCCTCAACCTGGTCATCAAGGCCGACGTGCAGGGTTCGGTGCAGGCCCTGAGCCAGGCACTGGTCGCGCTGTCCAACGAAGACATCCGCATCAACGTGATCCACTCCGGCGTGGGCGGCATCACCGAGTCGGACGCCAATTCGGCGGCCGCTTCGAAGGCCACCGTCATCGGCTTCAACGTGCGTGCGGACGCTTCGGCCCGTCGCATCATTGAATCCAACGGCGTCGACCTGCGTTACTTCTCGATCATCTATGACGTGATCGACCAGGTGAAGCAGGTGGCTTCCGGTCTGCTGGGCGTGGAGATCCGCGAAGAGATCATCGGTATCGCAGAGGTCCGCGACGTCTTTCGCAGCTCCAAGCTGGGTGCCGTCGCCGGTTCGATGGTCATCGAGGGCGTGGTCAAGCGCAACAAGCCGATCCGCGTCCTGCGCGACAGCGTGGTGATCTTCGAGGGCGAACTGGAATCGCTGCGTCGCTTCAAGGAAAACGTCGAGGAAGTCCGCAACGGTACCGAATGCGGTATCGCGGTGAAGGCCTACAACGACGTCAAGCCGGGTGACCAGATCGAGTGCTTCGAGCGTATCGAAGTGCCGCGCACCCTGTAATGCTGCAACGGACCGGCCCTCACGGGCCGGTCCTGTTTCATCCCGTAAACTGCAAAAACGCAACCCATACGAGCCTGACGCGTGCCCAAGACTTTCCATCGAACCGACCGTGTCTCCGCCCAGCTGCGCCGTGAACTCGGCACCCTGGTGCACAACGCCGTGCGCGAGCACGGGTTGCCCTCGGTGAGCGTGTCCGACGTGGAAATCACCCGCGACATGGCCCATGCCAAGGTGTTCGTCACCGCGCTGATGCCGGAACGTTCGGCCGAAGCCGTGGCCGGCCTGAAGGAACTGGGCTACCGCCTGCGCATGGACCTGGCCCGCGCGATGAAGCTGCGCCACGTGCCGGAGCTGCATTTCCACTACGACGACTCGGTCGACCGTGGTGAGCACATCGACAACCTCCTGCGCGACCTGCCCGATACGCTGGCCGCGGAGAAGCGTCGCGAGAGCGACGAAGAATAACCGCGCGACGCCGGGCATGCCCGGCGTTGTTGCATTCCGGCTGCGCGATGTCTGATGCAGACCGCGCTGCGGCAGTCGAGCATGGCTCGACTCTACGAAATCCTGTCATGACCCGAATTCAGTTCCGCCGCCTGGATGGCATCCTGCTGCTCGACAAGTCGACCGGCATGAGCTCCAACGCCGCTCTGCAGGTGGCCCGCCGCCTGTTCCGTGCCGAAAAGGGCGGCCATACCGGCAGCCTCGACCCGCTGGCCACCGGCCTGCTGCCGCTGTGCTTCGGTGAGGCGACCAAGATCGCCGGCCTGCTGCTGGGCTCGGCCAAGGCCTATGACGCCGACATCCAGCTCGGCCAGACCACCGATACCGATGATTCCGAAGGCCAGGTGCTGCTGCAGCGCCCGGTCCCGGCCATCAGCGGTGAGGCCCTGCGGGCTGCGCTGGCGCCCCTGACCGGCACGATCCTGCAGCGCGCACCGATCTATTCGGCGCTGAAGCAGGGCGGGGAGCCGTTGTATGTGAAGGCCCGCCGGGGCGACGCCATCGAGGCGCCCGAGCGCGAGGTCCAGGTGCATGCCATCGAGGTGCTGGAGCAGCAGGCCGACCGCCTGCGCCTGCGCGTGACCTGCGGGTCGGGCACCTATATCCGCAGTCTGGCCCGCGATCTGGGCGAAAACCTGGGTTGCGGTGCCCACATCAGCGCCCTGCGCCGGCTGTGGGTCGAGCCGTTCCGTGCGCCGGCCATGGTCACCCTGGACCAGCTGCGGGCCATGGTCGAGGCCGGCGATGAGGCCGGCATGGACGCCTTGCTGCTGCCCTTGGCGGCCGGCCTGGCCGAGTATCCACGGCTGGACCTGGATGCCGACCAGGCCCATCGCTTCTGTGTCGGCCAGCGCCAGCGCGACCCGTCCTGGCCGCGGGGCCTGGTGGCCGTGTACGGCCCGGACGATGCTGTCCAGGGCCTGGGCCAGGTGGACGACAGTGGCCTGCTGTCCCCGCAGCGGCGTTTCAACCTCTGACCGGGGCCTGCCGGTTCAGCCCCGGTCCTTGTCCCGGAAGCCCCCGGCCGTTACAATTTCGCGGCCGTTTTCCGGCAGCCTGCTTCGCGCAGGTTTCATCCTTGTAGTCCACGGCGAGCCTGGCGGTGCGCGAAGCGCGTTCCTGCCGGCCACGCATCACAGAGAAAAAAGAAAATGTCGATCGACACCCAGAAGGTCATTGAAGACAACAAGCGCAGCTCGGCTGACACCGGCTCCCCGGAAGTCCAGGTTGCCCTGCTGACCGCCCGCATCGAACTGCTGACCGGCCACTTCAAGACCCACAAGAAGGACCACCACAGCCGCCGCGGCCTGCTGCAGATGGTCAACCGCCGTCGCAGCCTGCTCGACTACCTGAAGAAGAAGGACGTCGAGCGTTACAAGGCCCTGATCGAGAAGCTTGGCCTGCGTCGCTAAGCAACGAATCCCCCGCGGCGCAGCGATGCGCCGCGGTTTTGTTTTGTAGCACCGCAATCCCCGATTCAGACCGGAACGATCCGGTCACCCGCAGGCGGCAAGGGTCGCCGACGGTCCAATTCGCAGACAGCATCCCCAAGGACACCCTCCGTGGCAAAAATCACCAAAACCTTCCAGTACGGCAAGCACACCGTCACGCTTGAGACCGGCGAAGTCGCCCGCCAGGCCAGCGGTGCCGTCATCGTCAAGATGGACGACACCGTACTGCTGGTCACCGCCGTCGCCGCCAAGACCGCGCGCGAAGGCCAGGACTTCTTCCCGCTGACCGTCGATTATCAGGAAAAGTTCTACGCCGGCGGCCGTATCCCGGGTGGTTTCTTCAAGCGTGAAGGCCGTGCGACCGAGAAGGAAACCCTGATCTCGCGTCTGATCGACCGTCCGATCCGTCCGCTGTTCCCGGAAGACTACAAGAACGAAGTGCAGATCATCGCCACGGTCATGTCGCTGAACCCGGAGGTGGACGGCGACATCGCTGCCCTGATCGGTGCCTCGGCTGCCCTGTCGCTGGCCGGCACCCCGTTCATGGGCCCGATCGGCGCTGCCAAGGTCGGTTACAAGAACGGCGAGTACATCCTGAACCCGACCGTCAGCGAACTGGCTGACTCGCAGCTGGAACTGGTCGTCGCCGGTACCTCCAACGCCGTGCTGATGGTTGAATCCGAAGCCGCGCTGCTGTCCGAAGAAGTGATGCTGGGCGCCGTGACCTTCGGTCACCGCGAAATGCAGAAGGTCATCAACGCGATCAACGAGCTGACCGTGGAAGCCGGCACCAAGCCGTCGACCTGGGTCGCCCCGGCCAAGAACGACGTGCTGATCGGCGCGCTGAAGGAAGCCATCGGCCCGCGCCTGGGCGAAGCCTTCCAGGTGCGCGACAAGCTGCAGCGCCGTGACGCCATCTCGGCGATCAAGAAGGACGTGGTCGAAAGCCTGGCTGGGCGCGTGGCCGCTGAAGGCTGGAACCCGGCCGAGCTGTCGAAGGAATTCGGCGAGCTGGAATACAGCACCATGCGCAACTCGGTGCTGGACACCAAGGTCCGCATCGACGGCCGTGCCCTGGACACCGTCCGCCCGATCGCCGTGAAGACCGGCGTGCTGCCGCGTACCCACGGTTCCTCGCTGTTCACCCGCGGCGAAACCCAGGCCATCGTGACCATCACCCTGGGCACCGCCCGTGATGGCCAGGTCATCGACGCCGTTGCCGGTGAGTACAAGGAAAACTTCCTGTTCCACTACAACTTCCCTCCGTTCTCGGTGGGTGAGTGCGGCCGCATGATGGGCCCGAAGCGCCGCGAAATCGGCCACGGTCGCCTGGCCAAGCGCGGCGTGCTGGCTGTCATGCCGTCGCTGGAATCCTTCCCGTACACCATCCGTGTCGTCTCGGAAATCACCGAGTCGAACGGTTCCTCGTCGATGGCTTCGGTCTGCGGCTCGTCGCTGGCCCTGATGGACGCCGGCGTGCCGGTGAAGGCGCCGGTTGCCGGTATCGCCATGGGCCTGGTCAAGGAAGGCGATCGCTTCGTCGTCCTGTCCGACATCCTGGGTGACGAAGATCACCTGGGCGACATGGACTTCAAGGTGGCCGGTACCGCTGAGGGCATCTCCGCCCTGCAGATGGACATCAAGATCGAAGGCATCACCGAAGAGATCATGAAGCAGGCTCTGCAGCAGGCCAAGGCTGGCCGTCTGCACATCCTGGGCGAAATGGCCCATGGCCTGACCGCTCCGCGTGAAGAGCTGTCGGACTACGCGCCGCGCCTGCTGACCATCAAGATCCACCCGGACAAGATCCGCGAAGTGATCGGCAAGGGTGGCTCGACCATCCAGGCCATCACCAAGGAAACCGGCACCCAGATCGACATCCAGGATGACGGCACCATTGTCATCGCTTCGGTCAACGCCATCGCTGCCCAGGCCGCCAAGGCCCGCATCGAGCAGATCACCTCGGACGTCGAGCCGGGCCGCATCTACGAAGGCAAGGTCGCCAAGATCATGGACTTCGGTGCGTTCGTCACGATCCTGCCGGGCAAGGACGGTCTGGTCCACGTGTCGCAGATCTCCAGCGACCGCGTCGAGAAGGTCGGCGACGTGCTGAAGGAAGGCGATGTGGTCAAGGTCAAGGTCCTGGAAGTCGACAAGCAGGGCCGTATCCGCCTGTCGATGAAGGCCGTGGAAGAAGGCGAAGGCGCCAGCGCCGAGTAATCGCCGGTCCCCGGTAGGTGTCAACCTTGGTTGACACGCTCCTGGAATCGCTGAAATGAAAAGGCGGGCTTCGGCCCGCTTTTTCTTTGCCTGCCATCCCGCGCAGCGGTACCGCTATGCTTCGCCGGTGGACACCCTTCGCCTGCTGGACCTGGACATTGATCGCCCGGCACGCCGCGTCTGCCGCGCCGGTGAGCTGCTGCCGGTAAGCGGCATGACCTGGATCCTGCTGGACGTACTGTTGGCCCACGGCACCGATGTCGTGGATTTCGACACCCTGGCCGCCGAGGTCTGGGCACCGGCGGTGGTTGGCGAAGATGCCGTCAGCCAACGCATCAAGCTCCTGCGGCAGGCCCTGGGCGATGACAGCCGGCACCCGCGCTACATCCGTTCCGTGCGTGGCCGCGGTTACCAGCTGTGCGCGCAACCGGTCGCCGTCGCAGCGCCTCCCGCGCGCGCTCGCTGGCACCGAAAGGCCGGTTGGACCGCCACAGCGGGCGCGGCACTGGGCGTGGCCGCCATCGTGTTCCTGCTGTGGCCACGGCAGGCACCGCAAGGCACGGCAGAGCCGCTGCTGCAACGCGCCGACTACTACGCCGGCATCGGCCAAGCCAGCAACAACGAACGTGCGATCAGCCTGTACCGGCAGGCGTTGCAGGCCGATCCGGAATCCGTGGCGGGCCGCCGTGGCCTGTCACGGGCCCTTGCCGCACAGGGTTGCCTGTTCAACGGCACGCCGGCGCAGATGAAGGAGGCGCTGCTGTTGGCCGACCGCGAACGCCAGCGCGCACCGGATGATGCCGCCGCGCATGCCCTTTGGGGGTATGCGCAGGATTGCCTGGGCGACATGCGGCAGGCCATCGCCGGCTACACGCGCGCCATTGAACTGGACCCCGCCGACGAACGCAGCCGCGCCTCGCTGGCCTACCTGCAGCAGGAGCGTGGCGAGCTGGTCACTGCGCTGCGCGGGAACCTGTCACTGAAGTCGCCGGGGCGCGTCCGCTTCCGTGATGTGCAGGTCGCGCGCGAACTGGAGCTGCTCGGCTTCACCCAGGCCGCCGCGCAGCGCCACGCGCGCAATTTCCAGCTTTACCCCGACAACGTGTTTTCCAACATCGCATGGCCGCGCAGCCTGTATCTGGCCGGCGCGCCCGAACAGGCCAGGCAGGCGCTGGACGAGGCGCTGACACGGCGGACGCCGCACCCGCAACTGCTGCGCCTGCAGGGCGAGCTGGCGCTGCTGGCCGGCGACCGCACAGCCGCCGCGGCAGCGTTCGAGCGTGCTCGCCAGCTTCGACCCCAGCAGTCGCTCGGCCAGACCCTGGCCGACCTGCATGGCGTGCCGCCCTCACGGCCCATGTGGCTAAGCGAGCGCCTGCAGCAACTCCGCGCCAGCGGCGATGACGGTTGGTCCGACGCGGCGCTGGAACGGGCGCTGCTGCTGCAGGCCGACGGGCGCCATGCGGACGCCGTGGCGGCGCTGCAGCAGGCGGTCGATGAGGGGTTCCGCGACGTGGCGTGGCTGCGCGTCACGCCCCTGTTCGCGCCCCTGCGCAGCGCGGCGGACTGGCCTGCGCTGCTGGATCGCCTCGACACGGACATCGCCCGCCAGCGTGCGCAGGTGCTGGCCGCGGCGTGGCGGCCAGACGATCTGCTGGCCCTCAGCGCAGCGCCGGCAGCAGGAACTCGGTGAGGATGCGCCGCGACTGGGGATGGGCGAAGCTGCGGTTGAAGGCCTGGCTGGTGACCACCGCCACCACGCGCTGCTCCGGCAGGACGAACACGTAGTTGCCGCCATTGCCGGACATCGCCCATACCGTGCGCGGTGAACCCTGCACCTCCAGTTTCAGGCCCCACCACTGGTAGCCGTAGTCGCTGCCGTCGGAGGTGGTAGCCTGGGGCCGCAGCATCGCCCCGATGTAGTCCTTGGGTACGAGCTGCCGGCCCTGCCAGCGGCCGCCATCGAGTACCAGCTGGCCGAAGCGGGCGAGGTCCTGCGTGCGGTAGCGGGTGCCGCCGCCGCCCATGCCGATGCCTTCCGGTGAACGGTTCCACTGGCTGTGGGTGATGCCCAGCGGTCGCTCCAGCAGGCGTGCGGCGTAGTCGGCCAGTGGCTGGCCGCTGGCCTGTTCAAGCACGGCACCGAGCACGAAGGAATCGGCAGTGCAGTAGGCGAACGCGCGGCCATGCGGGCTGTCCTCCGGCCGCTGCATCCATGGCGCAAAGCCCTTCACCGGCAGGGCCAGGGTGAAGTCCAGCCATTTTTCGGACACATACATGCGCTCCTCATGCCCGGACGAGAACGGGTTCTCGTCATCGCATTCCCAGAGGCTGCTCATGGTCAGCAGGTCCTGCACGGTGGTGGCGCGCAGGCGCGGGTCGACCGCGTGGCGCGCGGTGAACGCAGGGAAGGAGTCGTACACCCGGGCCTGCACGCCGGGCAGGGTGCCCTCGCCAATGGCGGCACCGACCAGCAGCGCGGTCACGCTCTTGCTGGCCGAGCGCACGTCATGCAGGGTCTGCGCATCGGCGCCGTTGAAGTAACCCTCGTAGACGATCTTCCCATCGACCTGCAGCAGCACGCTGCGGATCTGCTTGAGCTCATCGCTGGCGATGGCCTGTTGCAATGCCTGCAGCCGCTCGGGGTCGGGTGGTGCGGCGTGCGCGGCGAAGGGAAGGGTGCACAGGGTGCAGAGCAGGGTCAGGCCAGGCAGGATCGAACGCATTGTCAGGCTCCATCGAAAGGGAGCCCGATTGAGCCTGCGCTGCGTCTGAAGTGCTGGAAACCGGCCTGAAGAATTCTGAAGGCCCTGTGCCACAAGGCCCGCGCCCGGTAGGTGTCAACCTTGGTTGACACGCTATCACCGAAGTCGAGCAAGCTCGACGCTACGGGGCTTCCTCTTCTTCTTCCTCCTCTCCCAGCCACCACACCTGGCCTGGTTCCGGATCCTGCAGCGCATGATCCCGCTGTTCGATGGCATCCAACGTGCGTCCGGCTCCACCCTCCGTCCACACAGCCATCAGCTTCTCCACGGCAGCCCGGCCCTGGGCGGCGATGCCCAGGTTGCGCTCGCGCGCCCAGCCGTCGTCCTCCTCCGCGTCGCCCTGCCCATGCTGGTGCGGCGTGCCATAGCTGCAGCGCAGGCACAGGTGGCTCACCGAGTGGGTCCAGTCCTCGACCAGGCCGATTCCCGGCAGGCTCAACTCACGCAGCGCGGCGATGTCCTCGGCGGCATCGCATTGCACGAACACCGCATAGGTGGCCATGTCCGATTGCTGCAGGCGTTGCATGGCATTGAACACCGGCACCATGTGCTCAGCGTAGATGCGTTGCCCGGTGGCCGCGCCGTCGTGCAGCACGATGTCGCCGAAGCGGAATCCGCTCTCGGGCAGTGGTACGTTTTCCACCCGCGCACGCACCGGGTCCAGCCGGCGCATGTACACGGTTTCGCCGCTTGACCACGGATTCAGGCGCACGCAGGCGACGCCGAAGTTGCCGTCGATCGGTCCCTCACCTTCGGGGACGGCAATCCCGCATCGGTTCCACTGCCGGCGTGCCTCCACCCAGTCACCGGCGCCGGTGGCGGCAATACCGGCGTTCCATGCAGTGGCCTGGTCGAACGCATCACGCAGCTGCTCGGACTGCAGGTTGGCCTGCAGCGACGCCGGCCAGTCCCGCAGGTACTTGAGCGCCAGCCCCCGCATGTAGTGCAGGTGGGGAATGCAGGGGGTCAGTTCGACCAGCTGGCCGAACAGCGCTGCCGCATCGACCAGGTCGCCTTCGTCGAATGCCGCATAGGCCTGCGCTTCCAGTGACTGCAGCTTCTGCAGGGTTTCGTCGTCTAGCAGTTCGTCGTCCATGTCGGGGTCTGCGGTCATGTTCCTGCGCCTATGAAAATCCAGCGCCACCATAGCCCAGGTCGGTCGCGTGTTGTCCTGCAGCGACGCACTTTCGACGTGTCCGCGACCGGCACCTGGCAGCTTTCAAGGGCGACCGGCTGTCCAGAGGACGACATGCCGCGACATCGGTACGACAGGCACATTGGTTTGCTAACGTGGCCGGGTCTTCGAACCGGGAGTTTCCATGTTGCGCCAGACCCTGGCCGGGCTTGCCCTGCTGCTTGCCGCCGCCGTTCCCGCCACCAGCCAGGCTGCGCAACCACCGATCTACGGCGCTTACTACCCCGGCGGCTCTGCCGAGCGCTACCCGGTGTCGAGCATTCCGGCCGATCGGCTCACCCATCTGTTCTACGCGTTTTCCACCATCGAACAGGGGCGCTGCACGGTCGGTGCCGAAGCGCCGAAGAACTTCGCCGCGCTGGCCGAGCTGAAGAAGGCGCACCCGCACCTGCGCACGCTGATTTCCATCGGTGGCTGGGGAGCGGGGGGCTTTTCCGATGCCGCGCTGACCGAGGCCAGCCGCAAGCGCCTGGTGGATTCCTGCATGGCGCTGTTCTTCGACCAGTACGCAGGCAGCTTCGACGGCGTGGACATCGACTGGGAATTCCCGGTCAGTGGCGGGCCGAAGGAGCTGGCCCATCGCCCCCAGGACCGTGCGAATCTGACCCGGCTCGCGCAGGCCTTCCGCGTGGCGCTGGATGCGCGTGGCCGCAAGCGCGGCCAACCGATGCTGCTGACCGCCGCGCTCGCGGCCGGGCGCCTGCAGACCGATGGCCCCTACGACCCGGCCGCCAGTTATGACCTGCCGGCGCTGGCCAAGGTGTTCGACTTCATCAACCTGATGAGCTACGACATGGGCACCGGCTTCTCGGCGGTGTCCACCTTCAACGCGCCGCTGCATGAAGTGTCGGCCGATCCGCTGGCGCCGGAACTGCGCCGCTGGAACAACGTGGCCGGCGCCGTGCAGTACTACCGCGACCACGGGGTGCCGGCCGACAAGCTGGTGCTGGGCGTGCCGTTCTACGGCCGCGGCTTCAAGGTGACCGGCGACGCGCCCGATGGCCTGTTCCAGGCCTACAGCGCACCGGCCGATGCCGGCGACTGGCGGGTCATCAAGGCGCGCTACCTGGACCAGCCGGGCTGGACGAAGCACTGGCAGCCGCAGGCGCAGAGCCCGTGGCTGTACAACGCCGAGCAGAAGATCTTCATCAGCTATGAAGACCCGCGTTCGATCGGCCTGCGCGCGCAGTTCGCCCGCGAGCAGGGCCTGGCCGGCGTGTTCATGTGGGAACTGACCGGCGATGACGAACAGGCCAGCCTGCTCAACGCCATGCTCGCGCCGTGGCACAAGGCCCGCGTCGGCGATTGAGCGCGCTTTTGTAGAGTCGAGCTTGCTCGACTGCCTTTGGCGCGAAATCAACAGCAGTCGAGCATGGCTCGACTCTACCGGGTCGGTGCGAATCGGTAGCGCCGGGCCATGCCCGGCGGCTTCCTCAGTTGGCCCACACGCTGTTGGGATCCCCATCGCGGGCGCGGCGCTGGCTGGCCACCGCCAGCCGGCCGAAGCCGAAGGCCATCGCCAGCGCCACCACGTCGATCCAGAACAGCGGCCAGTGCCCACGCGATGCCGCCAGCCACAGCCAGTCGCCGCTGAGCGCGCCGTGCATGATCGGCACCAGTGCGGTGCTGATGGCCGCGGCCCACAGCAGCTCACGCGCAGCCTGCGCGGGCCGGCGCACGGCGGCCCACAGCGCACACGCCGCCCAGGTACCGAAACAGGCCCAGCGGATGCCATGGTCCACCGCCGCCGGGGCGACGCGCTCCAGTACCAGCGCGGTGACGAAGGCCACCGAGATCGCCACGCACAAGCCGATGCACACGCCCACCGTGGCCCGCGCCATGTTCACCCCGGAACGCGGCTGCTGCGGCTGCCGGCGCTTGCGCCGCGACTCGATCCACAGCAGGTTGCCCGAATAGAACAGGAAGGCGCCGCCCAGCCCCAGCAGGAAGTACAGCCACACCACCACGCCGTTGCCGAACTCGCCGAAGTGCAGGGCATAGGCTGCACTGAGCGTGGCGTGGTTGGCATCGCGGTGGCCGGGCAGCTGGCTGGCCAGTACGCGGCCACTGGCCACGTCCAGGGCCACCGAGCCCAGCGGGCCGAGGGTGCCGCTGGATTCGCCGGTGATCTCGATGGTGGCGTTGGCATCGCCGCCGTTGGCCAGCTTCAGGTAGGCCGGTTCGAAATCGGCCACGCCCTGTGCGCGCGCCACTTCCAGCGCCCGTGCATGCAGGATGCGCAGGCTGCCCGGTGCGGCGGGCACGCCGCTGGCCTCGCGCACGGGGGCCGTATCCATCGCCGCAGGTACCGCCTGCATCGCCTTGCCATCGAAGATGAGCGGGTTGAGTACCGCGATCTGCAGGAACACCAGGCAGAGCAGGGCACCGGTCACCGCGAACATCAGGTGGAATGGCAGGCTGAGCACGCCGATCACGTTGTGCGCGTCCTGCCACATCTGCTTGAGGTTGCGGCCCGGGCGCAGCGCGAACAGGTCGCCCAGCAGCTTGGGCAGGTGGATGACCAGGCCGCTGAGCAGCGCCATGCCATACAACAGGCTGACGATGCCCATCACATAGATGCCGGCCACCGGCAGGCCCAGGCTGTAATGCAGTTCGTTGACCAGTTCGGCCAGGCCCGACTGCGGTGGCGTCGGGCTGCCCGCGGTCTGCCCCGGCCAGGCATAGCGCCAGCCGCCATCGGCGGCCTGCCAGTAGGCCAGCGGTTGCGGGTGCTCTGCACCGGGGAAGGTCATGCCGACGTGGCGGCGCGCTTCGGGGTGCGCGGCCAGCACGTCTTCCAGCAGGTACTGCGCATCATCCAGCCCGGCAGGCAGTGCGGTCGCAGCGCCCGGGGTCTGCCACACCGGCAGGTCGTGGTGGAACAGGGTCAGGGCGCCCGCATAGAAGGCCACGAACAGGCCAAAGCCGGCCACCAGGCCGACCCAGGTATGCAGAGTGGTGAAGGTACGCAGGGTCTGCGAACTGAATTTCATGCGCTCATTCTCATTGCACTGCACCGGTCAGACGCAGCAACCACAGCGCGGCGAAGCCGCCGGCGGCGCAGGCCGCAGGCACCAGCCAGGCACGCGCTACGCTGCGGAAGCTGAAGGCCCACAGCGCGGCCAGCATCCACAGCGGAACAAAGGCGATCAGCGCCGGCACCAGCGCGCTCTGCCACGGGCCCGGCGGCAGCCACGTCACCAGGCCGGTAACGGCTGCGGCCAGGAAGAAGCCAGCAAAGATGCCGGACAGGGCGCGCATCCACATCAGCGCAGCTCCCGTGCGTTGTCCGCTGCCGGGCGGTGCCAGGCGGCCAGTGCCGGCAGCAGCATCGCCGCCAGCATCCAGGTGCACAGCATTGCCACCAGCCCGGCGGCCACGCCCAGTTCGGCCATCCACAGCCACAGCGAGGCCACGGCGGCGACCAGACCGATCTGCCGGCCCAGGCGGCCGGCACGGCGCAGGCGTGGCCAGCGGCAATGCGGCGAGGCCGCATAGAAGGCCAGCGCCGAGAACATCGCCGACAGCATGCCCAGGCTGCAGAAGCCCAGGGTGGACAGGCCCACGGTGATCATCGTCGGCTTACCACTGGTAGCGCAGGCTGGCGGTGACGGTGCGCGGGTAGCCGTAATAGCACCACGTCGCGCTGTTGCAGGCCGACACGTACTTCTTGTCGGTGGCATTGGCGGCGTTGACCTGCAGGCGCCACGGCCCGCGGTCGTAATGCACGCTGGCATCGAACAGGGTGAACGACGGCGTGTACCAGTCGTTGTAGATGTCACCATAGATGCCGCCGTTGTAACGCACGCCGGCGCCGAAACCGAGGCCACTCAACGCGCCGGCGGTGAAGGTGTAGTCGGCGCCCAGCGAGGCGCTTTCCTTCGGCACCAGCGCCACGCGCTTGCCCAGCGAGGCGGCATCGGTGCTGCGCCGCACCTTGGCATCCAGGCGGGTGTAGCTGCCGTACACGCTCAGGCCCTGGCCGATGTTCCAGCGGCCTTCCAGCTCGGCGCCGCGCACGCGGGTCTGGCCCTGCTGGATCGAGAACAGGGTGTGCTGCGGGTCAACGGTAAGCGTGTTGTCCTGCTCGATCTGGTAGGCGGCGGCGGTCAGCAGCAGGCGGCCGCCTTCGGGCTGGTACTTCACGCCGGCCTCGAACTGCTCGCCCGTGGTGGGCACGAACGCGCGGCCTTCGAAATCGGTGCCGATGGTGGTCTGGAACGACTGCGACCAGCTCACATATGGGCTCACGCCGTTGTCGAACAGGTAGTTCACGCCCACCCGGCCGGAGAACTGGTCATCGCTCTGGTGCGCGGTGCCGCTGCCGCCGATGCGCTGCTCGGTATCGGTGCCGACCCAGTCCTGGCGCCCGGCCAGGGTGACCAGCCAACGGTCGATGCGGATCTGGTCCTGCAGGTACAGGCCCAGCGTGCTCTGCGTCTGCACCTGCCGCGAGGTGTAGCCGGGCACCTGCACCGGCGCGCCGTACACCGGGTTGTAGGCATCGATACCGGGTGCGCCGAACAGGAACGCGGACGCGTAGTCGTCGCGTGCGCGGCGGTAGTCCAGCCCGGCCAGCACCGTGTGCTCGGCGCGGCCGCTGCGGAAGCGGAAGGTCAGGTTGTTGTCGATCGCCACGCTTTCGGACGTGTCCATGCGCGGGTAGTAGTAGCGCACCAGCTCGGTGCTGTCCGGCGCGGCCAGGCCGAACAGGCCCAGGCTGCCGTGGCTGGCATCCACTTCGGCCCAGCTGTAGCGCACGTTCTGGTTGAACACGGTGCCATCGCCGAAATCGTGGCGGAACTCGTAGCCCAGCGAAGCGGCTTCCTTGGTGTAGTCGTTCACGCCCGGCTCGCCGCTGAAGAAGTGGCGGGAGATGTAGCGGCCATTGGCGCCGGGCACCACGGTGCCCTGGTAGGGCAGGAAGCCGCCGGTCTCGACCGTATCGTTCTTCTGGTAGCGCGCCAGCACGGTCAGCGAATTCGCATCGTCCGGCGTCCAGGTCAGCGACGGGGCGATGTAGTAACGGTCGTCATGGACCTGGTCGATCACGTTGTCGCTGTTGCGGGCTAGGCCGACCAGGCGGTACAGCACGCTGCCGCTGTCGTTGAGCGCGCCGCCGATGTCGAAGGCGGCCTGTTTCAGGCCGTAGTTGCCCACCTGCAGTTCCACTTCCTGCAGCGGGTTGGCGTGCGGGCGCTTGCTGACGAAGTTGACCAGGCCGCCGGGCGGCATCGCGCCGTAGTTGACCGAGGCCGGGCCCTTCAGCACGTCGATGCGCTCCAGGCCGTAGGGCTCCATGCGCGATTCGCCGGTCCAGGTGCCTTCCACCGTGGCCAGGCCATCCAGGTAGCGGGCCGGCCTGAAGCCGCGCACCAGCAGCCAGTCACTGCGGCTGTCCTCGCCGTACTGGCCGCCCTGGGCACCGGCGGTGTACCACACCGCTTCCTCCACGCCATGGATGCCGCGGTCGCGCATCTGCCGGTCGGTGATGACCGAGATCGACTGCGGAATCTCGCGCAGCGGGGTGTCGGTCTTGGTCGCGCTGCCGCTCTCGGTGGCGATCGGCGCGGTCACCTGCACGGTATCGAGCGTGCGTGCCTCGTCGGCCAGGGCCAGCGCGGGCAGGGCGCCCAGCACGGCAAGCGCCAGGGCGGACAGCGGAACACGGAACAGGCCGGCACGGGCCGGCAGCGACTGCGGGGACATGGGCGGATCCAGGCCGGGAAGGGGGCGCGCCACACGCGAGTGAGAAACGCCTGCGTATGGTAATCATTGACATCTGGCCCTTCCAGCGGCCGCCATTCAGCCGTGTCGACGCCGCGGCCGGCGGGCTGGCTTGGGCTTTCCCGCGCGCTGGTTTAAGATCATCGCAGACCCCTGACTGGAACAAGGTGGCCCGCGCCCAGCGCCGGCCGAGCGTGCGACATGAGCACTACCACCGCCCATCGTTGACCTGCCCCCGAAGGCCCTGTGTTGCAGGCGCCCTCGCGGCGCTTTTTTATTGCCCGGGCGTTGCCCCGGAAACGCATCCAGCCCGCCCGAGCGGGCCCCGCACGAAGCCATTGCGATGATCAATATCACCCTTCCCGACGGCAGCCGCCGCGAATTCGAAAACCCCGTCAGCGTCATGGACGTCGCCCAGTCGATCGGCGCCGGCCTGGCCAAGGCCACCATCGCCGGTGCCGTGGACGGCGTGCTGGTCGATGCCAGCGACGTCATCGACCACGATGCCAGCCTGCGCATCATCACTGCCAAGGACGAGGAGGGCGTGGAAATCATCCGCCACTCCTGCGCCCATCTGGTCGGCCACGCCGTCAAGCAGCTGTACCCGGACGTGAAGATGGTCATCGGCCCGGTCATCGCCGAAGGCTTCTACTACGACATCTATTCCGAGCGCCCGTTCACGCCGGAAGACATGGCCGCCATCGAAAAGCGCATGGGTGAGCTGATCGCCCAGGACTACGACGTCATCAAGAAGGTGACCCCGCGCGCTGAAGTGGTCGAGATCTTCAAGGCCCGTGGCGAGGACTACAAGCTGCGCCTGATCGAGGACATGTCCGACGACATCCAGGCCATGGGCATGTACTACCACCAGGAATACGTGGACATGTGCCGCGGCCCGCACGTGCCGAATACTCGCTTCCTGAAGGCTTTCAAGCTGACCCGCATTTCCGGCGCCTACTGGCGTGGTGATGCGCAGAACGAACAGCTGCAGCGCATCTACGGCACCGCCTGGGCCGACAAGAAGCAGCTCGAGGCGTACATCAAGCGCATCGAAGAAGCCGAAATGCGCGACCACCGCCGCATCGGCAAGCAGCAGGACCTGTTCCACCTGCAGGAAGAAGCCCCGGGCCTGGTGTTCTGGCACCCCAAGGGCTGGGCGCTGTGGCAGGTGGTCGAGCAGTACATGCGCAAGGTCTACCGCAGCAGCGGCTATGGCGAAGTGCGCTGCCCGCAGATCCTGGACGTGAGCCTGTGGAAGAAGTCCGGCCACTGGGACAACTACCAGGACAACATGTTCTTCACCGAGTCGGAGAAGCGCACCTACGCGGTCAAGCCGATGAACTGCCCGGGCCACGTCCAGGTGTTCAACCAGGGCCTGCACAGCTACCGCGACCTGCCCATCCGCTACGGTGAGTTCGGTTCCTGCCACCGCAACGAGCCGTCCGGCGCGCTGCACGGCATCCTGCGCGTGCGTGGTTTCACCCAGGACGATGGCCACGTGTTCTGCACCGAAAACCAGATCGAATCGGAAGTGACCGCATTCCACCAGCAGGCGCTGGCGGTCTACCAGCACTTCGGTTTCGACGAGATCCAGATCAAGATCGCCCTGCGCCCGGAATCGCGCCTGGGTGACGACGCCACCTGGGACAAGGCCGAAGGCGCGCTGCGCTCGGCGCTGACCGCCTGTGGCGTGGAATGGCAGGAGCTGCCGGGCGAGGGCGCCTTCTACGGCCCGAAGATCGAGTACCACCTGAAGGACGCCATCGGCCGTACCTGGCAGCTGGGCACCATGCAGGTCGACTTCATGATGCCGGGCCGCCTGGGCGCCGAGTACGTGGACGAAAACAGCCAGAAGAAGCACCCGGTCATGCTGCACCGGGCCATCGTCGGCTCGATGGAGCGTTTCCTGGGCATCCTGATCGAGCACCACGCCGGCCAGTTCCCGGCCTGGCTGGCGCCGACGCAGGTGGTGGTGGCCAATATCACCGATGCTCAAGCTGAATACGTCTCGGGCGTGACCAAAACCCTTGCGGAGCAAGGCTTCCGCGTCAGCTCGGATTTGCGTAACGAGAAGATCGGCTATAAAATCCGCGAGCATACGTTGCAGCGCGTGCCTTACCTGCTGGTCATCGGTGACCGCGAGAAGGAAAATGGAGCTGTGGCGGTGCGTACGCGTTCTGGCGAAGACCTGGGCAGCATGAGCCTGCAGGCCTTCATCGAGCGGCTCCACGCCGAGGGCGCGTAAGCAAAGGTCCGGTCCGGGCGCACAGGCACCCGGACCGGTTCGATACCCTTGGGAGAACGTAATATCAGCACCCCTGACAACAAACAGAACCGCAAGAATCAGGAAATCCGTGTGCCGCGCGTCCGCGTGATCGGCAGTGACGGTGAAATGATCGGCGTGTTGTCGCGCGACGAAGCGCTGTCCATGGCCGAAGATGAAGGCCTGGACCTGGTCGAAATCCAGCCGCAGGCCGATCCGCCGGTCTGCAAGATCATGGACTTCGGCAAGTTCAAGTTCGAAGCGCAGAAGAAGGCCAGCGAGGCCAAGAAGAAGACCAAGCAGGTCGAGATCAAGGAAGTGAAGTTCCGTCCGGTCACGGACGAGGGCGACTACCAGATCAAGCTGCGCAAGATGCGTGGTTTCCTTGAGGAAGGCGACAAGATCAAGGTCAACATCCGCTTCCGTGGCCGTGAAATGAGCCACCAGGAACTGGGTCGCGAGATGGCCAACCGGATCGAGACCGATCTGGGCGAGGACATCGTCATCGAATCCCGTCCGCGCCTGGAAGGGCGTCAGATGGTCATGATGATCGCGCCGAAGAAGAAGACCTGAGGCCTGACGGGCCGCCTTCCGGGGCGCCTGGCTGAATGGTTCAGGGTAAAGGGGCGCCATGGGCGTCCCTTTGCTTTTGCAGCAGAGCGGTAAAAAGGGTTGCAGGGGCTGGTGGCAGGGCAGTTTTGCCTGTATCATGCCCGGCTCGACCCACCCAGGACGGGTCGTACGCCGATCATGGCAGGACGGAAAGAGCGGCCCAGGCCGCCGCCAGATCAGTCAGAAACCAGGGTCATATCCCATCAAGGACATTGCAATGCCCAAGATCAAGACCAACCGGGCAGCGGCCAAGCGTTTCCGCAAGACCGCCTCGGGCAAGTACAAGTGCGGCCACGCCAACCGTAGCCACATCCTCACGAAGAAAGCGACCAAGCGTAAGCGTAATCTGCGTCAGACGGGCCATGTCCGTGCAGAAGACGCAGGCCGTCTGGACCGCATGCTCCCTTACCTCTGAGGAACTGAAAAATGGCACGAGTTAAGCGTGGCGTACAGGCGCGTCGCCGCCACAAGAAGATTCTGGATCTCGCCAAGGGCTATTACAACGCCCGTCGCAAGGTCTTCCGCGTTGCCAAGCAGGCCGTCATCAAGGCACAGCAGTACGCCTACATCGGCCGTAAGCAGAAGAAGCGCAACTTCCGTTCGCTGTGGATCACCCGTATCAATGCGGCTGCCCGCATCAACGGCCTGAGCTACAGCCGCTTCATGAACGGCCTGCTGAAGGCCGGCATCACCCTGGACCGCAAGGTCCTGGCTGATATCGCCGTGCATGACGCAGCTGGTTTTGCTGCGCTGGCCGAAAAGGCCAAGGGCGCACTGGCGGCATAAGTCCTTCCCGATGCCGTTGCCGTTCAACGGGAACGGTGTCAGGTAGAGGCAATGCATGGGGAAGGGCGCAAGTCCTTCCCCATTCTTTTTTGGGTCCCGGCAACGCCGCAGGCGCGCGCTGCGGGGACCGGCGGTGGCGACAGGGGTCGGCCCTTCGCGCATCGCGATGGCAGACCGACTGGAGTTCCGGCCCCCCATGAGCGACATCCAATCCCTCACCACCCAGGCGCTGGCCGATGTGGCCGCCGCACAGAGCCCCGACGTGCTGGAACAGCTGCGCGTGGCCCTGCTCGGCAAGAGCGGCAGCATCACCGCCCAGCTCAAGCAGCTCGGCACCCTGCCGGCCGACGAGCGCAAGGCCGCCGGTGAAGCCATCAACCAGGCCCGTGACGCGCTGTCCAGCGCGCTGGGCGAGCGCAAGGCGCTGCTGGAAAACGCCGCACTGGATGCGCGTCTGGCCGCCGAAGCGATCGACATCACCCTGCCGGGCCGCAATGGCGACCGCGCCGGCCTGCACCCGATCACCCGCACCCTCGAACGCATCACCGGCATCTTCGGCCGGTTGGGTTACGAGCTGTCCGAAGGGCCGGAGATCGAAGACGACTGGCACAACTTCGAGGCGTTGAACTTCCCGCCGCACCACCCGGCGCGCGCCATGCACGACACCTTCTATTTCGGCGATGGCCGCCTGCTGCGCACGCATACCTCCGGTGTGCAGGTGCGCTACATGGGCGAACACCAGCCGCCGCTGCGCATGATCGCCGCCGGCAAGGTGTACCGCAGCGACAGCGACCAGACCCATTCGCCGATGTTCCACCAGGTGGAAGGCCTGCTGGTGGACGAGCATTCCACCTTCGCCGACCTGAAGGGCACGCTGGCCGAATTCGTGCGCGCCTTCTTCGAGCGCGATTTCGAAATGCGCTTCCGCCCCAGCTACTTCCCGTTCGTTGAACCGGGTGCGGAAGTGGACATCGCCTGGCAGCAGCCCGACGGCAGCACCCGCTGGCTGGAAGTGCTGGGCTGCGGCATGGTCCACCCGAACGTGCTGCGCAACGTCGGCATCGATCCGGAGCGCTACACCGGCTTCGCCTTCGGCCTGGGCGTGGAACGCTTCGCCATGCTGCGCTACGGCGTCAACGACCTGCGCGCGTTCTTCGAGAACGACGTGCGGTTCCTGAAACAGTTTGCCTAAGCGCCGACCCGTAGAGTCGAGCTTGCTCGACTGTTCCTGAATCGGCTGCTCCTAAATTCGCAGGCCCAGGCGCATGCGCCGGGCCCACCAGGGTGACACCATGAAATTCTCCGAAAACTGGCTGCGCAGCCACGTCCCGACCTCCGCCTCGCGCGATGAACTGAGCGCGGTGCTCACCGCCATCGGCCTGGAAGTGGAAGAAGTGACCGCGCTCGGCAACGGCCTGCAGCACGTGGTTGTGGCACGCATCGTCGAAGCCGTGCGCCATCCCGAAGCCGACCGCCTGCAGGTGTGCAGGGTCGACGCAGGGCAGGGCGAGCTGCTGCAGATCGTCTGTGGTGCGCCGAACGCGCGCCCGGGGCTGGTCGCACCGCTGGCCATGGTCGGCGCGCAGATCGGTGATCTGGCGATCAAGCCGGCCAAGCTGCGCGGCGTCGAATCCAACGGCATGCTGTGCTCGGCCAAGGAACTGGGCCTGGACACCGATGCCTCGGGCCTGCTGGAACTGCCTGATGATGCGCCGGTCGGCCAGACCCTGGTCGAGTACCTGGGCCTGCCGGACGCCAGTATCGAGATCAAGCTGACCCCCAACCGCGCCGACTGCTTCAGCGTGCGTGGCATCGCCTACGACGTGGCCGCCGCCACCCGCAGCGAAGTGCTGGATTTCGCCGCCGACGCCATTGCGCCGGTCGGCAGCCGTGAGCTGTCCATCCAGCTCGACGCCGGTGCTGAAGCGCCGCGTTACCTGGGTCGCGTCATCGAAGGCGTCAACGCCGCCGCCAAGACCCCGCTGTGGATGGCCGAGCGCCTGCGCCGCAGCGGCGTGCGCCCGGTGTCGCTGCTGGTCGACATCACCCAGTACGTGATGCTGGAACTGGGTCAGCCGATGCACGCCTACGACCTGGGCACCCTGCAGGGCAGCATCGGCGTGCGCCGTTCGCGCGCCGGCGAAGCCATCAAGCTGCTGGATGGCCGCGACGCCGTGCTGGACGAGAGCTTCCTGGTGGTGACCGACGCCGACCGTGCGGTCGGCCTGGCTGGCCTGATGGGCGGCTTCGACACCCGCGTCACCGACGACACCACGGCCGTGTTCCTGGAAGCCGCGCACTTCGCGCCGGCCGCCATCATGGGCCGCGGCCGCAAGCTGGGCCTGCACACCGATGCCGGCCATCGCTTCGAGCGTGGCGTCGACCCGGCGCTGCCGCGCACCGCCATTGAATACGCCACCCGCCTGGTGCTGGACCTTGCCGGCGGTACCCCGGCACCGGTCACCGAGGCGGTCAATCAGGCCGATCTGCCTGCGCCTGCGACGATCACCCTGCGCCGCGCCCGCATCACCCGCGTGCTGGGCATCACCATCGACGATGCCGAAGTCGAGCGCATCCTGCGCGCGCTGGGCATGGGCGTGGCCGCTGCCGGCGAAGGCTGGCAGGTGACCGCGCCGAGCCGTCGCTTCGATATCGCCATCGAAGAAGACCTGATCGAGGAACTGGCGCGCATCCACGGTTACGAGCAGATCCCGACCACCCTGCCGGGTGGCGCGGCGCGCGTGGCGATGCCGACCGAAACCCAGCTGGACGTTCTGAGCGTGCGCCGCCAGCTGGTTGCCCGTGATCTGCAGGAAACCCTGAATTTCGCCTTTGTCGACGATGCCCTGCTGACCCAGTGGCAGCTGCGCGACAACCTGGTGCCGCTGGCCAACCCGCTGTCGGCCGAGCTGGCGGTGATGCGCCCGGCGCTGCTGCCGGGCCTGGTCGCCACCCTGGGCCGCAATGCCGCCCGCCAGCTGGGCCGTGTGCGCCTGTTCGAGGTCGGCCGGGTGTTCGCCCAGCAGGCCGGCGAGACGTCGCCCGGCGAAAGCCAGCCGGCACCGCTGGAAACCCCGCGCGTGGCCGCCGCCGTCTGTGGTGATGCGCAGGCCGTGCAGTGGGGCCTGCCCACCCGCAAAGTCGATTTCCACGACCTGAAGGGCGACCTGGAATCGCTGGCCGCCGCCAGTGGCGCCGTGCTCGAGTTCCGCCCTTCCACCCGCGCCTTCGGCCATCCGGCCCGTTCGGCCGAGGTGTACCGCGATGGCGGGGTGATCGGCTGGATCGGCCAGATCCACCCGCGCCTGGCCAAGGCCATGGACATCGACGCCGACGTCTATGCCTTCGAGCTGGATCTGGAGGCGCTGTCCGCCCGTGCATTGCCGCGCGCAGGCGAGCTGTCGCGCTTCCCGGCCGTGCGCCGCGACCTGGCGTTCCTGGTGCCCGAGCAGGTGGCCTGGAGCGACCTGGCCGCGACCATCCGCCAGGCCGCTGGCCCGCTGTTGCGCGAACTGAACCTGTTCGATCGCTACGTCGGCCAGGGGGTCGAGCCGGGGTTCAAGAGTCTCGCTATGGGCTTGATTTTGCAGGACAAGTCGCGCACTCTGACGGACCGCGACGTGGAAGCGGTGGTGGCCGAGGCGGTCACTGCGATCGAGCGTGAGCACCACGCCCGGATCCGCGGCTGAGCGGGAAGCACTCAGGGGTAGCAGGCAATGGCATTGACCAAGGCGGAGATGGCGGAAAAGCTGTTCGACGAAGTCGGTCTGAACAAGCGGGAAGCCAAGGAATTCGTCGACGCGTTCTTCGATGTGCTGCGTGAAGCGTTGGAACAGGGACGTCAGGTGAAGCTGTCCGGTTTCGGTAATTTCGACCTGCGGCGCAAGAACCAGCGCCCGGGTCGCAACCCCAAGACCGGCGAGGAAATTCCGATTTCCGCCCGTACGGTGGTCACCTTCCGTCCGGGCCAGAAGCTCAAGGAGAGGGTGGAAGCTTATGCTGGATCCGGGCAGTAACCGCGAACTACCGCCGATCCCGGCCAAGCGCTACTTCACCATCGGTGAGGTAAGCGAGCTGTGCGACGTCAAGCCGCACGTGCTGCGCTACTGGGAAACCGAATTTCCCAGCCTTGAGCCGGCCAAGCGCCGTGGCAACCGCCGCTACTACCAGCGCCACGACGTGCTGATGGTGCGGCAGATCCGCAGCCTGCTGTACGAACAGGGTTACACCATCGGCGGCGCGCGCCTGCGCCTGGATGGTCCGGATGCACGCGAGGAATCCGCGCTGAGCAACCAGATCATCAAGCAGGTCCGCATGGAACTGGAAGAAGTGCTGCAATTGCTTCGCCGGTGATCCAAACCCCGCGTAATCCGCTATACTTCACGGCCCGCCGCACTGGCGGGTACGTCGCAGAATCAGTCGGGGCGTAGCGCAGCCTGGTAGCGCATCTGCCTGGGGGGCAGAGGGTCGTCGGTTCGAATCCGGCCGTCCCGACCACTGTGATGAAACAGAAAGCCCGCGCAGCGATGCGTGGGCTTTTTTGTTGTTGGCGTTGCTGCGCACAACAGGCGTTGCATGGATTCCGCGTTGAGGGCGTTGCGGGACGCACGGGCTGCGCTGGCGCTCACGCTGATGACCGCCAGGATGGTCGCGTGGCATCGAGCGCTGGCCCTACACCGGCCGTTCAGGCCGGCGGCCCATACGGCCGGGTACTTCCCTTATCATCGGCGCACATCCGATCGCATCGGTTTTCTTTCCGCACCCACCGCCGCGCCAGCGGGCGGAGCTTTGGCTCCGGCCACCGGTCGTTGCGGCGGGCGTGCTGGACGATGCGCGGACCACGACGACCACAGGGGGTTGCGTTGATCAGCAGTATCGTCATTCATCGCTCGGCCGGCGAAGGCGCGGCCGAGGTGCAGGTCCTGGACACCACGTTCAAGGGCAAGCGTATTTTCGTGGCCTGGGGCCTGCGTGGGCCGGAACTGAGTCGCGAAGCCGAACCGGCTGACACGGCCGCCGCACGGCAGGCCTTGCAGCGCGAGTCGCGCCAGGTCGATGGGCCGCGCAGCGGCGAGGTGTTCATCGCCAGCCAGTCGGGTGTGGCCATCAGTGTGTACCGCATGCTGACCGAAGCACGCAGCGGAGACGCGGTGTTCTTCCTGTGTGATTCGCCGCCGGTGGTGGATTGGCTGGTGACCGCGTTGGAAGTGCAGGGGCCGTTCCCTTTGTAGAGTCGAGCCATGCTCGCCTGCTTCTGCCAACAACAGTCGAGCATGGCTCGACTCTACAGAAGGTCTTCCAGCGCGGCATCCACTGCGGCACGTGCGTGCAGGGTGGTGGTGTCGAACAACGGCACCGGGCTGTCTTCGTCGCGCACCAGCAGCATGATCTCGGTGCAACCGAGAATGATGGCTTGGGCGCCGCGCTCGACCAGACGCCGGATCACCTCCACATACACCTGGCGCGAAGCCTCGCTGACCACGCCGGCAATCAGTTCGCGGTAGATGATGTCATGCACATCACGGCGGTCGTCGGCGTCGGGCACCAGCACCTGCAGGCCGAAGCGCTCGCTCAGCCGGCCGCGGTAGAAATCCTCCTCCATCGTGAAGGCGGTGCCGAGCAGGCCGACCGTGCCCAGCCCGGCCTGCACGATGGCCGTCGCGGTGGGGTCGGCAATGTGCAGCAGCGGTAGCGGGCAGGCCGCTTCCATCTGCGGGGCCAGCTTGTGCATGGTGTTGGTGCAGACCACCAGCAGTTCGGCACCGCCGGCCTGCAGGCGCTGCGCCGCGGCGATCATCTCCGCGCCCAGGGCATCCCAGTCGCCTTCGTGCTGGAGCTGCTTGATGCCGGCGAAGTCCATCGACCACAGCAGCAGCTGCGCCGAATGCGCACCGCCCAGCCGCTGCCGCACCTCTTCATTGATGAGGCGGTAGTACTGCGCCGAGCTTTCCCAGCTCATGCCACCGATCAGGCCCAGGGTCTTCATGCGTGTCTCCATGCTGGAGGCTCCATTGCAGCACAGCCCAGGGCACGGCGCAGCCCTGCATCTGTACCCGTCAATCCCGCCACGCGCTGTACGTACCGCCGCTGTGGTGCAGGCCGTAAGCTGGTCTGCTCCCCCGCGTCGAGAACAGCAATGGCCCTGCAAACCTGGTGGTGGTTCCTGGCCACGGTCTTCGTGCTGTGTGGCACGCCAGGGCCGAACATGCTGCATATCCTGGGTCGCAGCGTCGGCCTGGGCTTCCGTCGCAGTGTTCCGGCCATGGCCGGTTGCCTGCTGGCGATGCTGCTGGTGCTGGCCGCATCGGCCGCCGGCCTGAGTGCCCTGCTGCGTTCTTCGCCGATGCTGTTCGACATCCTGCGCTACCTGGGTGTGGCCTATCTGGCGTGGCTGGGCATCAAAGCATGGCGCGACAGCTACCGGCTTGCCCCGGTGGTGGCGGCCAACGAGCCGGAGCTGATTCCGGTGCAGGGCGCGTGGGCGGTATTCCGCGGCGGGCTGCTGGTGGGCCTGAGCAATCCCAAGCTGCTGCTGTTCTCCGCTGCGTTCCTGCCGCAGTTCGTCGACCCGGCACGCGGGCAGGGCCTGCAGTACACCGTGCTGGTGGCAACCTTCGCCAGCTGCGAACTGTTCTGGTACGTGATGTATGCCGCCGGTGGCCATGGCCTGCGCCGCTGGCTGGCAAGGCCCTTCGCACGGCGCTGGTTCGAACGCCTGGTCGGCAGTGTGTTCCTGGCGTTTGCGGTGGCGCTGCTGCGTTTCCGCCCGCGCTGAGTGGCGCGGCTTCACGTCGTACGCGCGGCGCGCTCACGGTGCTGGCATCGGTGCCGACCTAACCTGATCACACCGTTTGCAGTCCCTGCGGGGAAAGGATCGACATGATCAAGTGGGCCATCATTTTTGCAGTCATCGGCCTGATCGCCGGCGTGCTCGGCTTCGGCGGCATTGCCGGTGCCGCGGTCGGCATCGCCAAGTTCCTGTTCTGGGCCGGCATCATCATCGCGGTGATCCTGTTCCTGATCGGGATGAGCGTGGCCAAGAAGGTTGCGTGACAGCGCGCCTGTGGCAGCCAGGCAGCAGCGCGCTCAGTGCGCGCTGCTGCTGGAAAACAGATTGATCACCAGTACGCCCGCGCAGATCAGGCCGATGCCGATCAGGGCCGGGGTATCCAGGCGCTGCTTGAACACCAGCAGGCCGATCAGCGAGATCAGCACGATGCCAACCCCGGACCAGATCGCATAGGCGATGCCGGTGGGGATCGACTTCATGGTCATCGCCAGCAGGTAGAAGCACACACCGTAGCCGGCCAGCGCACCCAGGGTGGGGCCGAGCCGGGACATGCCGTCGGAGGCTTTCAGCAGGGAGGTGGCGATCACTTCCAGGATGATCGCGCCTGCCAGGTATACATAGGGGTTCATCAGCGGCTCCAGGTCAGGCGGGCAAGCACAGCTTCATGGCTTCGGCGGCCATGGCCAGTGCATTGCGCCGTTCTTCCTCGTCCAGCGGTCGGCCATAGGCCGTGGCCCAATAGCCGTCGGCGGCGCAGCGCGCCGTATACAGGCGCGGGTCGTTCGCTTCGCCGGGGAACTGCGTCAGCATCGCGCGCATCCACTCGCGCCAGCGCGCCAGCATCGCCGGTTCCAGCAGGTTGGCCATGGTCAGGCCGATGTCGTTGTCGCGCGTCTGCTGCAGCAGATGATCGAAGGTGACCTCGACATAGGCGCGGGTGAAACAGCCGTGGCTGGCAGGCGCGTGCTGCATGTGCGCGCGCAGGTCCTGCTCGAAATCATCGAGCATCGCGGTGAGTGTTGCGTCCAGCAGCGCCTGCTTGCTGCTGAAATGGTGGAACAGGGCGCCCTTGCTGACCCCGGCGGCGTCTGCGACGTCCTGCACGGTCATTGCGGCCAGTCCGTTCTGGCCGATCACGCGGGCGGTGGCGTCCAGCAGGGCTTGGCGCACGAGATCGGGCGCCTTGCGGCGGCCGGCGGTGGGGGATGTTTGCATGGGGAATGAAACCGACTGGACGGTTTGATTGTAGCGCATGCCACCTTCCGCGAAGGCACGGTTGGCGGCGGGCGGGGGTCAGTCTTCGATGCGGGCGAAGCGCGGCCGCGGGCCGTTCTCGCCTGGGACCTGCTCGACGAACATCGCGTACGGGCGGACCCACAGGCCACCTTCGCCATACAGGGCGCGGTAAAGCACCTGCGGTTGCAGGGTTTCGCTGCTGCGGACGATATCGATCACTTCGTACAGGCCGCCCTTGAAATGGCGGTAACGGCCCGGCGCGAGGCGGGGCAGGGGACTCAGGTCGGACATGGGGGCCTTACTTGCGGGCAGGAGTGGCGGGGGTGGCACACCAGGCGTCGATCGCCTCGGCGGTATTGGCCAGACCCTGGGCCTGGGCCAGCTCCCAAGGGCGTTCGCAGCGCTGGCTGCGCTGGCACCACTGGTAACCGGCCGAGCCGATGCAGCCGTGGGCATCCCGATCGCCGCCCACCACCGGCGCAGCCGGCGTCATGTCGGTGCGGGCCGGCGTCGACGCCGGGCGCGCACAACCGGCCAGTGCCACGACCAGCAGCACCATCGGGATCACGATCTTCATCGGAGTGGCTCCGGGTCTGGGGGCCTTAGTGTCGGCCGCTTCGACCCGGGCAACAAGCGATCAGCTGAGACTGGCGCGGACCAGTTCTTCCAGAAGGACCATGTAGCTGGCCACGAAATAGAACTTCAGCAGCGTGGAACGCTGGACGGGAAGGGAGGTGCGCATGTGGAAGGAGCCCCTGTTGATGACGGTAGTGTGAAGCCGGCCTGACTTCGTGACAAGGGTCACGAAAAAAATTCACTAAACGGACTCAGGGTTGTGATGGAGGGAAATTTCCCAGCCTCCGGCAGGGAATTTTCGTACTTGTCCGATAGGCCTGCCCCGAGGGGCTGGCTAGGCTGACTCCATCGAAGGACCGCTGTGTCCCGGCACCCATCAACCCTGCAGGAGTACGTCATGGTCATCACCGTCAAATGTCATTCCCAGCACTGGTCCGTGCTCGACTCGCAGCGCGATTCCAATGAGAGCTTCAACAGTGGCGCCGCCGCCTTCGATGCTGCGGTCGTTCTTGCCAGCGACCACCATCGCCGCACTGGCAAGCACAGCACCGTGCGGGTGGAAGCACTCGGCAACACCGTGGACGCGCTGCACTTCGGCCAGTAAGCGCGGCCGGACACAGTCAGGTCCGGTTGGGTTGTTTGAACGAAGAAAAAACCGCCGTCGCCGCCCCTCTGTGCGGCGCGCGGGGAATCCCCGATGCTTGCCTCCATCGTATTCATGTGGAGACGTGGGATGGGCAAGGGATTCGGCTGGCGTACCGTGGCGTGCACCGTGCTGCCGATGCTGGCGGCCGTAGGTGCTGCACAGGCGCAGAATTATGGATACGACGATCGCTACGATGACCGTGGCAGTGGCATCGTGCGCTGCGAATCGGTGAAGAACCGCAGCAACGAGTGCCGACTGGACGGCCGTGCGCGGCTGATCCGCCAGTTGTCCGGTTCGCCCTGCGTGGAAGGTGAGACCTGGGGCCAGTCGCGTTCCGGGGTGTGGGTCACCCAGGGGTGCCGCGCCGAATTCGTCGGTGAATCGCGCCGCGGCGGTGGCTGGGGCCATGGCAATGGCAACGGGTGGGGCGGTGGCGGTGGCCAGGTGATCGCGTGCCATTCGAACGACCGTCGCCAGCAGTACTGCGAGGCCAATATCCGTCGTGGCGTGCGCCTGATCCGCCAGGATTCGCGCAGCGCCTGCGTGGAAGGCAACACCTGGGGCTGGGACCGCCGCGGTATCTGGGTCAGCAATGGTTGCCGGGCCCAGTTCCAGGTCAACTGAGTCCGCTGCAGCGATCGCAGAAGATCAGAAAAATCCGATAGCGATCACAGTTCATTCCTCGTATTGTCGGCACCCGGGGG
This sequence comes from Stenotrophomonas maltophilia, assembly GCF_047782825.1. Taxonomy (GTDB): domain Bacteria; phylum Pseudomonadota; class Gammaproteobacteria; order Xanthomonadales; family Xanthomonadaceae; genus Stenotrophomonas. The sequence continues at coordinate 100,757 of NZ_CP180589.1, forward strand.
GCTGGAAAGCCTCCCGGTCATCCCACCGCCATCGATACGCTGTTCAAGGAGTGAGCAACGCATGTTGATCCGACTGCAATGCGAGCAGCGCCAGTGGCGCGTGCTGCACCCGGACAAGCCGGAACCGATCGAGTTCCGCGACGGTGTCCGCGCCTACGACTTCGCCGAGACCCTTGCCCGCCTGCATTTCACCGATACCGGGCAGCGCGCCGCCGTGCGCGTGGAAGCCAGCGGCGCGTTCGTGGAAGCAGTCAGTTACGGTTGAGAGCATCATCCACGCGTGGCGTGGATTTGCCGGCATGCAGTAGAGCCACGCCATGCGTGGATCTACCGGGGTGCTTCATCCACGCACGGCGTGGATCGATCGGCATGCAGTAGAGCCACGCCATGCGTGGATCTACCGGGGCGCTTCATCCACGCATGGCGTGGATCTACTCAACTCGCTGCGCTCAGGGGCGGAGTGCCGTTGGCCAGCTGCGGCCAGCGCTTGAGCACCGCCGCGCGGATGCCGGCGGCATCGATACCGGCTTCGCCCAGCAGGTCTTCGCGGCTGGCGTGGTGCTGGAAGGCATCGGGCAGGCCCAGGTGCAGGATCGGGCGCAGCACCTCTTCGGCGTTGAGCAGTTCGGCCACCGCCGAACCGGCGCCGCCGGCCACAACGTTGTCCTCGATCGTCACCAGGCCGTCGTGGCCCTTGGCCATGGCCAGCACCAGTTCGCGGTCCAGCGGCTTGATGAAGCGCATGTTGACCACGCTCAGCCCCAGTTCGCGGCCGACCTGTTCGGCGGCGGCCACGCAGCTGCCGAACGCCAGCAGGGCGATGCGGCTGCCCTGTACGCGCAGTTCGCCCTTGCCGATCGGCAGGGTCGACAGATCGCTGCCGGCATCGACGCCGGTGCCGCTGCCGCGCGGGTAGCGCACCGCCGCCGGGCCGGGGTGCTGCAGGCCGGTGCTGAGCATCTGCCGGCACTCGGCTTCGTTGGACGGCGCCATCACCACCATGTTCGGCACGCAGCGCAGGAAGCTCAGGTCCAGGTTGCCGGCATGGGTTGCACCGTCCGGGCCGACCACGCCGGCACGGTCGATCGCGAACAGCACGTCCAGATCCTGGATGGCCACGTCGTGCACCAGCTGGTCATAGGCGCGCTGCAGGAAGGTCGAGTAGATCGCCACCACCGGCTTGCCGCCCTGGGTGGCCATGCCGGCGGCCAGGGTGACCGCATGCTGTTCGGCAATGGCCACATCGAAATAGCGCTGCGGGTATTCCTTGCTGAAGCGCACCAGGCCCGAGCCTTCGCGCATGGCCGGGGTGATGCCGTACAGGCGCGGCTCGGCGGCGGCGGCATCGCACAGCCAGTCGCTGAACACATCGGTGTAGGTCGGCTTCTTCGCGCCGGCCTTGGCCACCAGGCCCTTGTCCGGATCGAACGGGCCCACGGCGTGGTAGCCGATCTGGTCACCCTCGGCCGGCTCGTAGCCTTTGCCCTTGGTGGTCATCACGTGCAGCAGCTTGGGGCCCTTGGAGGCGCGCAGCGTCTTCAGCGTGGACAGCAGGGCGGGCATGTCGTGGCCATCGATGGGACCGGTGTAATGGAAGCCCATTTCCTCGAACATCGTGGACGGCACGAACATGCCCTTCCAGTGCTCTTCCCACCGCTTCACGAAGCGCGCGGGGTTGTTCTTCTTGTCGCCCAGGATCTTCTTGCCGCCCTCGCGCAGAGCATTGAGGGTGCGGCTGCCGGTGGCGCGGCCCAGCATCTTGGTCAGCCCGCCGACCGCCTCGGAGATCGACATGTTGTTGTCGTTGAGGATCACCAGCAGGTTCGGTTCGGGGTCCATGCCGCCGGCGTGCATCAGCGCTTCGAAGGCCATGCCGGCGGTCATTGCGCCATCGCCGATCACAGCCACGACCTTGCGCTCATCGCCCTGCGACTGGCGCGCGATGGCCATGCCCAGCGCGGCGGAGATGGAGGTGGAGGAGTGACCGACGCCGAAGGTGTCGTACTCGCTTTCCTCGCGCTTGGGGAACGGCGCCACGCCGTCCTTCTGCTTGACGGTGTGGATCTCGTCGCGGCGGCCGGTCAGGATCTTGTGCGGGTAGGTCTGGTGGCCGACATCCCAGACCAGCTGGTCGTGCGGGGTCTGGTACAGGTAGTGCAGGGCCACGGTGAGTTCGATCACGCCCAGGCCGGCAGCGAAATGGCCACCGCTCTTGCCCACCGATTCGATCAGGTAGGCGCGCAGTTCATCGGCGACCGCGCGCATTTCGGATTCGTCGAACGTACGCAGGTCATCCGGCGTCTGGATACGCGCGAGGCGGGGATAGCGGGCAGAGTCGATCATCGTGTTCGCACTTTTTCTGAACGCCCATTTTCGCCCTCAATCGGGGGTGGGGCAAGCAAACGCCGCCGCCCGTGACAGGACGGTGAGGGTTGCCGGTGGCGGTGTTCAGGTGCTGAGCTTGGAACGCTTGGGCAACTGTGCCTTCAGGAAGGCCATCTGGTCGGCCAGGATGTTGCGGTTGGACAGGATCAGGTGCTCGATCCAGCTGGGCCGGTAGGGAATGGCGAGCAGGGGCATGTTGGCCTGCTGCGGGGTGCGGTCGCTCTTGCGCGAATTGCACTGGAAGCAGGCGGTCACCACGTTTTCCCAGCAGTCCAGGCCGCCCTTTGAAAGCGGCATGACGTGGTCGCGGGTCAGGGTGGGGCGGTTGAACTGCTGGCCGCAATACAGGCACAGGTGGGCGTCGCGGGCGAACAGGGCCGGGTTGGTCAGGTTCGGCGTGGGGTCCGGCGCGCGCGAGCGGGCGTGGCCGCGGGCGGCGATGATCGGGTGCAGGTCCATCCCGCTCTGCAGGCCGCTGAGCCGGTTGGTGCCGCCGTGGATGTGCAGGCACGGGTCGCCCAGTGTCCAGGACACCGCATTGCGGGCGTAGAGGCAGGCGGCGTCCTGCCAGGTGATCCAATCCAGGACGCGTCCGTGGGCATCAAGCGAGAGCAGGCGGACGGTGCCGGGGCGATGCAGCGGGCTGGCAGTGGGCGATGACGCGGCGCCCGGAGCAGACATCGAGGCTCCGGCTTCGATCAGACCCAAGCGTGTAGTGTCTGTCTCCATCGGGAAAACAGCTTATACCCGAATGTTGACGATTTGTGTATCGCCTGTCGGCGATACGCAAATCGTCAACATTCGGGTCCACACATTCTGCACCCCATCCCGCCGCTGGCGTGCTGGGGTGCCCACGCATTCCTCCTATCCCCCGCGCCGTTGGCGCGCCCCCCCTTAACAAAGGGGGGCTCTCCTCCAGACAGGGGCCGGGGGCTGCCGGGCTGGGGTCGGATCCCTTTCCGCAGGAAAGGGCTCTGACCCCCTCTCCACGCATGGCGTGGATCTACTGGGACTCCACGCATGGCGTGGATCTACCGGGGTGTCGGGGCTGGGGTCGGATCCCTTTCCGCAGGAAAGGGCTCTGACCCCGTGCGCTCAGGCGCCGAAGCGCTCGTCGTCCATGGCCATCAGCGGGGCGGCGCCGGCCTGCATGGCCGCGGCGTGGGCCAGGGTGCGCGGCAGCACGCGGGCGAAGTAGAACCGCGCCGTTTCGCGCTTGCCCTGGGCGAAGGTGGCGCCGTGCGCGCTGGCGTCGGCGGCGGCCACGCTGCGGGCCCACCAGTAGGCCAGCACCACGTAACCCGAGTAGAACAGGTAGTCGTAGCTGGCCGCGCCCAGTTCGTCCGGATTGCCGGCCGCGCGCTGCAGCACGTCCATGGTCAGCTTGCCCCATTCGGCGGCCTTGGCACGCAGCGGGGCGATGAACTCGGCCAGCGCCTCGTTGCCTTCGTGTTCCTGGGCGAAGGCTTCGATCTCGGCCAGCATCAGCTTCAGGCCGGCGCCCTGGCTGGACGCGGTCTTGCGGCCGATCAGGTCCAGTGCCTGGATGCCGGTGGTGCCTTCATACAGGGTGGTGATGCGCGCATCGCGGGCCAGCTGCTCCATGCCGTGTTCGCGGATGTAGCCGTGGCCACCGAAGCACTGCAGGGCGTTGTAGGTGTTTTCAATGCCCCATTCGGTCTGGCAGGCCTTGGAAATGGGGGTCAGGAAGCTCACCAGGGTGTCGGCGCGCTCGCGCTCGGCGGGGTCCTGGGCGCTGTGTGCCACGTCGATCAGGGTGGCCGCGTGCAGGGCCAGCAGGCGGCTGCCTTCCACCAGCGACTTGATGGTCAGCAGCATGCGCCGCACATCCGGGTGCACCAGGATCGGGTCGGCCGGCTTGTCCGGGAACTTGGCGCCGCTCAGGGCGCGCGACTGCAGGCGCTCACGGCTGTACTTCAGCGCGTTCTGGTAGGCGCGTTCGGACAGGCCGATGCCCTGCAGGCCGACGCCCAGACGCGCGGTGTTCATCATGGTGAACATCGCCTGCAGGCCCTTGTGCGGCTGGCCGACCAGGTAGCCCTGCGCACCGTCGAAGTTCATCACGCAGGTGACCGAACCCTTGATGCCCATCTTGTGCTCGATCGAGCCGCAGCGCAGCGCGTTGCGCTCGCCGACGTTGCCGTCGCGGTCGACCTTGAACTTGGGGGTGACGAACAGCGAGATGCCCTTGGCGCCCGGGGGGGCATCGGGCAGCTTGGCCAGCACCAGGTGCACGATGTTTTCCGTCAGATCGTGCTCGCCGGCGGTGATGAAGATCTTGGTGCCGGTGATGGCATAGCTGCCGTCGGCGTTCGGCTCGGCCTTGGTCTTCAGCAGGCCCAGGTCGGTGCCGCAATGCGGCTCGGTCAGGCACATGGTGCCGGTCCAGCGGCCTTCGATCAGGGGCTTGAGGAAGGCGTCGTGCTGCCAGGCCTCGCCGTGCTGCTTCAGCGCTTCGATGGCGCCGTGCGACAGCAACGGGAAGTTGCCCCAGGCCAGGTTGGCGGCGTTGATCATTTCGTTCAGCGGCACGCCCAGGGTATGCGGCAGGCCCTGGCCGCCCAGGTCCGGCGAGGCGGTCAGGCCGGTCCAGCCACCATCGACGAACTGATCGTAAGCCTGCTTGAAGCCCGGCGGGGTGGTCACTTCACCGGTGGCCTGGTCGAGCACGCAGCCGATTTCGTCGCCCACGCTGTTGAGCGGTGCCAGCACGCTGGCGCTGAAACGGCCGGCTTCTTCCAGCACGGCATCGACTACATCGGCGGTGGCGTCGGTGAAGCCCAGGCGGGCGAACAGCGGTTCGACCTTGAGCACGTCGTGCAGGGCGAAACGGAGGTCGGAAAGCGGGGCGGTGTAGCTGCTCATCGGTGACGTCTCGATCAGGACAAAGGGGCGCGGCAGGCGATGCCGCGGCGAAAGGGGGAACTCAGCGCAGCACGCCGGGCAGGCCCGGGGCCTGGTTGAGGGTGCTGCGGCCGCTGATGTCGAAGCTGCGCTGCTTCTTTTCCTGCGGCGTGGCCGCCACCGTGCCCTTCAGGCTGTAGGCCAGGGTGCGGTTGCCAGCCAGCGCGTCGGCCACCACCAGGCGGGCGGCGGAGCTGGGCGCCAGGTCCAGGTTGACCACGTCGGCGGAGGCGCCGCCGATGGAAATGGCCGGCTTGGCCTGCAGGGTGCCGGCTTCGGTATCGCCAACGGTCAGCGTCAGCGACACATCATCGAAGGTCATGGGCATGGAACTGTAGTTCTGCAGGCGCAGTGCCACGGTCCAGTTGCCGTCGGCACGCACGGTCAGCTGCTGCAGGCTGGCCGCCGGTTCCGAAACACGCTTGACGATGCCATCGCTGCAAGCAGCCAGGGCCAGGGTGCACAGGACGATCAAGGTGAAACGGAAGCGGTGGAACATGGGCGCAGGTCCTTTGTAGGGGGTGCGTGGAGTAAGCATACTACGGCGTATGGTCGAATGGATCGCCTGTGGCGACCCGCCGCAGAGGGTAGCGCGTGAGCATGACCGCGGGAGCGCGATCCGCAGGCGCGGGCACCGCCGTCCGCCGCGTGTGCGATGCAGATGTCCGTGCGTGGTCAGTCGGCCGGCGGAGTGGGGGGGTCGTGCAGCGGGGCCATCAGCCGCAGCGGTGCCAGGTCATAGCCCATGGCCTCGGCCTTGGCCTTGAGCTGCTCGAACAGGCCGCGGTCCATGTCCGGCAGGCGCGAGAGGATCCACAGGTATCTGCGGTCCGGTTCGCCGACCACGGCCCACTGGTAATCCGGGTCCAGCGCGATGACCCAGTAATCGGCCCAGACCAGCGGCACCCAGCTCAGCCAGTCCGGTGCGAAGCGCACCTGCAGCTGGCCGGGCTGGCCTTCCACCGGGCGTGCCACGCCCTCGGCCACCACCCGCACACCGTCGCGGTTGCGGCAGCCATTGGTGACGCTGATGCGGCCATCGCGGCGCAGCCCGTAGTTGGCGGTAATATCGCCCACGCACTGCTTCTGGAACGACACCGGCAGGTGCGCGATCTCATGCCACTGGCCGGCGTAGCGATCAATGTCCAGGGTTTCAACCGCGCGCACGGGTTCGGCGGCCAGGGCGGGCGCGGCGGTCAGCAGCAGGCAGGTCAGCAGGGCAGGGCGCAGACGCATCGGCATGGGCAGGCTCCGGACGTGACAGTCGAGCGTAGGCCAGAGGCTGTGGCCGGGTGTGAACATTGCCGGGACGGGGCGGACCGTGGTCATTGGCCGAACGGGGCCTGGCTAAGTTCCTCGCCATCGTGGCTGAGGGTGCGGGTCTGCAGGATGTGCCTTTCCATGTCCCATTTGAACAGGTCCACGCCACCTCCGCCTTCGCCTTGGGCGCGCAGACGCACCACGCCGCGGGTCAGGTTGTCGGTCAGAAGAAGCTGCGATGAGCCGTCCGCGTCGACACGGAGCCCGGCCCGGTCACGCACGCGCGCCTCGCCCCGACCTACGGGTGCGTCCAGGGCAAGGCTGGCGCTGCCGTCGTCGAACGTGGATATACCGCCGCGTTCGGCACCCGTGCGGTCAAAGATGAGCAGTCCGGCCGCGCGGCTGCGCCGGCCGTCTTCGGAGCCATCCTGCGTGATTTCCACGCGCACCACGCCGCGGTCATCCAGCACCTGCAGCCTGCGTGTGGTCAGTGCATCGACATGCAGCGGAGCGTGGCGCTGCAGGGCCAGCCAGGTGGTGGCGGCAGCCAAGGCAGCCACGAGCACGAAGAGGCCAACGATCATCCAGTGCATGCGTCGCAGCGAACGCTGCAACTGGGGCAGGGTAAGGGTGTCGTCCATGTCGTCGTCGCTCCAAGCATTCAGCGAGCGACCGTACTACAGATGTGGCGACGGGAAACGAGGGCGGAAGCGACACAAAAAAAAGACCCGCATTTCTGCAGGTCTTCAAACTGGTGGCCGAGGACGGAATCGAACCGCCGACACGGGGATTTTCAATCCCCTGCTCTACCAACTGAGCTACTCGGCCAGTTTGGCTGGCCAACCGCGCAGGGCGCGATGGCTGGAAAAAAAAGACCTGCATTTCTGCAGGCCTTCGAAAGTGGTGGCCGAGGACGGAATCGAACCGCCGACACGGGGATTTTCAATCCCCTGCTCTACCAACTGAGCTACTCGGCCACTTGTTTCGTTGCAGCGTGGTCGCTGCCGAGGACGCGCATATTACGGAGGTCGCGCGCCTTCGGCAAGCGTTTTGGCAAAAAACCTTCACATTGCCGTCTGCGCGCCTGCAAGTGATTGATCCTGCGTTGCGGGGGCAGGGCAGGCCGCGCCGATGTGATCGATCAGCTGCCCGTGGCCTTTTCCCTGCGCAGCAGTTCGCGCTTGCGCTCCACGCCCCAGGCATAGCCGGACAGGTCGCCATTGCGGCGGACCACCCGATGGCAGGGCACAGCGATCGCCAGTGGATTGCTGGCGCAGGCGCGCGCGACCGCGCGGCTGGAGCGCGGCGCGCCGATGCGCGCGGCGATATCGGCATAGGACGCGGTCTGGCCCTGCGGGATCTGCTGCAGCGCCTGCCAGACACGCTGCTGGAATGCGGTGCCGCGGATGTCCAGCGGCAACGTGCTGCCACCTGCGGGATCTTCCACCAGCCCCACCACCTGCGCGACCAGATGTTCGTAGCCGGCATCGGCACCGATCAGTTCGGCGCGGCTGAAGCGTTGCTGCAGTGACTGCAGCAGGGCATCGGGGTCATCGCCGAGCAGGATGGCGACCACGCCGGTCGTGCTGCTGGCCACCAGCACGCTGCCCAGCGTGCTTTCGGCGATGGCGAAGCGCAGGGTTTCGCCCTTGCCACCGGCACGCCAGCGGCGCGGTGTCATGCCCAGCAGGCGCGGCGCGTTCTCGTAGAAGCGGCCGCTGGAGCCGAATCCGGCCTGGTAGAACGCATCGGTGATGCGTTCCTGCTGCTGCAGGCCCTCGCGCAGGCGATCGGCGCGCAGGGCGGCGGCATACTGCTTCGGGGTCAGGCCGGTGGCCTGCTTGAACAGCCGGTGCAGCACGGTGGGGCTGCAGCCGGCCAGTTCGGCCGGCGCTTGCAGCGAAGGCGCTTCATCACAGGCCTGCAGGTGGCGGCAGACCCACTCGATACGGGCGTCGGGAGGTGCGGAGGGCGTGTCCATGGGCGGATTCTGGCACGCAGCCGGTGATCGGAAACTCCGGTTCCTGCACGGGGTAGGGGGCGCAGGAAACGGAGTGTGGGGCGTGCGCGGCGGCGCCATCGTGGCCGCACCACCCAACCACAGGACGGCACGATGCGCCTTCACGACAGGATTGCCCTCATCACCGGTGCCAGCGCGGGAATCGGCCGCGCCTGCGCGCTGCGCTTCGCCGCCGAAGGTGCGCGGTTGGTGCTCAACGCGCGCCGCCTGCAGCCGCTGCAGGAACTGGCGGAACACATACGCGCCGGCGGTGGCGAGGTGGTGGTGCATGCCGGCGATGTGGCCCAGGCCGACACCGCGCAGGCACTGGTGGATGCCGCATGCCAGGCCTATGGTGGCCTGGACATCGCCATCAACAATGCCGGCATGCTTGGCCCCAGCCGGCCCACGGCCGAGCTGGCCCCCGCCGACTGGCGGCAGGTGATGGCCACCAACCTCGACGCCGGCCTCCATGCCGCCCGCGCGCAGCTGCCGGCCCTGCAGGCGCGCGGCGGCGGTTCGCTGGTCTTCATCGGCACCTTCGTTGGCCACACGGTCGGTTTCCCCGGCATGGCCGCCTATGCGGCAAGCAAGGCCGGCCTGATCGACCTGAGCCAGGTGATCGCCGCCGAGTACGGCGCGCAGCGGATCCGCAGCAACGTGCTGCTGCCCGGCGGCACCGACACCGAGATGGGGCGCCAGGCGGCGGCCACGGAAGAGGCGCGCGATTTCGTCCGCTCGCTGCACGCGCTCAAGCGCATGGCCGAACCAGAGGAGATCGCCAATGCCGCCCTGTTCCTGGCCAGCGATGAAAGCAGTTTCATCACCGGCAGCGCACTGCGCGTGGAAGGCGGGGTGTCGATCACCCGCACCTGAGCGCGCCTGCGTGAGCGCGTCTGCGTGCATCGGTGTGTGCCGAGTGTGGCCGCGCGCGCAGGGCAGCCACCGGCACGCTGTCCAATCGGGCCGCCGATGGTTCATGCTGCGCCTCTGTTGCATCGACCAGGGAAGGACATGCCAAAGACCACCGACGTCCATGCCATCGACTGGCAGGCATTGCAGGGGGCGTATGGCGACGGCGCCGAAGCGGGCGCCCTGCTGGCGGCGCTGATGGACCCCCAGCACCAGCAGGACTGGAACGATGCCTGGTCGCATCTGTGCCACCAGGGCACGGTGTACACCGCCAGCCACGCCGCGCTGCCCGTGCTGCTGGCGATCGCGCGGCAGAGCGGACGCAGCGACCGCGATGATGCATTGCTGCTGGCCGGCGCCATCGTGGCCGGTTCGGAGGTGGGCGATCCCGGCCTGGTGCCGCATGGCGATGTCATCCAGGCGTTGCGGAGCAAAGTGCAGCAGCGCCTGCAGGGCAGTGGCAAGGACGCCGTGCCGTTGTCCGGGGATGGCCATGGTGAGCGCGGCGGGCTGCGCCAGGCGTGGCTCGGGCTGAGCGGCGAAAAAGCGTGGTCGCTGCACCTGGACCGGCTTGCCGAAGGCGAAATTGCCGGCGAATGTGCGGCCTGTTCGGCCGATCTGTACTGCACGCTGGACGCCGACGCGCCGTATGTCTGCCACGAGGACCCGGTGTTCGGCGTGCCGACGGCGGTCACCGCGTTGCTGCCGGGTGAACCGGTTGGCGTGGCCGAGCAATGGCTGATGCAGCAGGTGCGCGGCGATGGCGACGCTCGCGCCGAGCAGCTGCTGGGTCTGGCGTTCGGTCATTCCACCTGCAGCGCCTGCGGGCATCCGTTCGCCGTGCGCGAGTGCGTGCAGGCCTGAGCCACGCGCTGCCCCTGCACGTGGCGCTCGCGGCGGCCTGACTGCCGCATCACTGCCGCGCGGCTAGCGTCCCGTGGCAAGGCCGGCGTGTTGCCGGTGGGAGCCCCGCCGTGAACGACAAGCAGAACCCCAACCAGCAGCAGGCCCGCGAGGGGGCCGAGGAAAGCCGCCAGGATCGTCGGCAGGATGAGGTCGCAAAGCAGCGGCCGGGGCAGCATGACCAGCAGGTGCATGATGCCCATTCGCGGCGGCCGCAGCGCAAGGACGGCAGCCAGGATCCCGACTGAGCCTGTGCTCGGCTGCCGCTGGCTGGCCGTTCAGTCCTGCAGGGTGAATCCGGCAGGCGCGCGCTGCACCGGTGCGGCGGGGCAGTGGTACATGTCCATGTACACGGCGGTAGTGGTTTCACCGCAGTGCACGTCGTAACGGTCGATGACGTGGTAATCCGTTGCGCCTTCGGCCAGCGGCGCGAAGGTCATCATCGCCTCAAACTCGCGTTCGCGGACGGCACGATCGCTGGAGGGGGGATTGCGATTGCCGACGCTGCCACCACGCTCGAAGCGCGGGTGGCTCTGGTCGCTGCAGACCAGCCGTGCCAGGTAAGCGTGCTGGCCGATGGGCTGGCACACCTCGACGGGATTTTCCTTGCGCAGGCCCCACTGCGCCTCGTCGGTCGCGGCGGAATCGGCCGCGTGGGCAGGTACAGCGGAAACGGCCAGCGCGGCCAGCGCCAGCAGGGGAATGACTGCATGCATCCGTGCATCCTCAAGGGGTGTCGACGTGCCGATCATATCGCCGCGGCACGAGGGCGCGCGAGGGGCGTTGCGGCCCAAAGAAAAAGCCCGCAGATCACGGGGATCTACGGGCTTCTCTGAATAGTGGTGGAGCCAAGGAGGATCGAACTCCTGACCTCGTCATTGCGAACGACGCGCTCTCCCAGCTGAGCTATGGCCCCACAGCGGGGTCCAGTGTAGCGCTGCCCCCCGAGCTTGCCAAGCGGCCGGCCGGGTTGGCTGCCGGCGGGACCGACAGCCCTCCCCGCCGGTTCAGCACAGGGCTTGGCGCAGCAGGGCGCCTGCGCGTTCTACCGCCATGCCGGTGGAGGCGGCCACGGTCTGCAGGTGGATGCAGGCATGGATCATTCCGGGCAGCCGTTGCAACGTGCAGTCGATGCCGGCGCCCTGCAGCCGCCGCGCGTACTGCTCGGCCTCATCACGCAGCGGGTCGTGCTCACAGCTGAGCACGGAGGCCGGCGCCAGTCCTTGCAGGTCCGCTGCGTGGGCCGGCGAGGCCAGCGCCGGTGCGGGAGCCCGATCACCCAGATAGGCCTGCCAGCACCGCTGCATAAGTTCGGCGCTCAGGTAGTAGCCGCTGGCGTAGTCGCGATAGGAGTCGCTGCCCATGCCGGCATCCAGCGCGGGGTACAGCAGCAGCTGGTGGCGCGGCTGCGGCAGGCCGGCCTCGCGCAGCAGCAGGCAGCAGGCGGCGGCCAGATTGCCACCGGCGCTGTCGCCGCCGATCGCCAACCTTTGCGGGTCCAAGCCAAGGCGTTCGGCGTTGGCCTGCAGCCACTGCCAGGCGTCCGTGACGTCGTGCAGCGGCACCGGGAACGGATGTTCCGGCGCGAGCCGGTAGCCGACTGCCGCGATCACGCAGCCGCTGGCGTTGGCCAATGCACGACAAGGGCCGTCATAGACCGCCAACGAACACTGGAACCAGCCGCCGCCATGCGCGAACAACAGGGCCGGCGACGGGCCATCGCGCAGCCCTTGCGGTGTATAGAGGCGGACCTCCAATGCATGCCCGTCGCGTGCGATCACCGTGTGCTCGATCACGCGTGCAACCGGCTGCGGCGCACCCTGCAGCGTCGGCAACGTCCCCTCGCTGATCGCACGCAGTTCCCGCAGATCGTCGGGCAATGGCTGTGATGCCACAGCGTCGACGAACTGCTGCAGTTCCGGTTCAAGCCGCATGGCGCGCCTCCTGCAGGAATGGCAGCAGCTGCGCGAGGAACGCCTGCGGCGCTTCTTCCATGATGAAGTGGCCGCAGCCCGGAACGATGCTGCCGCGGATATCGTCGGCATGCGGCTGCAGGGTCAGCATCGGCGCATCGGCGGTGGCGTGTTCGGCGCCGATGGCCAGCACGGGCATCGGCAGCCGGCGCTGCGCGCGCAGCCTGTTCTGGCGGATCGTTTCCGGAATCGCGCGATACCAGGCGAAGCCCGCGCGCAGCGCGCCGGGGCGGCTGTAGGCGGCGATGTAGGTGTCGGCGGCCACTGCATCGCGGCGATACGACCAGCGGTCGAACATGAATTCCAGGTAGGCGCGCTCGCGACCACTGATCAGTGCCTCGGGCAGGTCGGCCACCTGGTTGAACATGAAATGCCAGAGGAAGATGTTGTCGGCCGGTGCAGCGAAGATGCCCGGTTCCGGCGCCAGGCCGGGAATCACCGCTTCGGTGACGGCCAGCTGGCGCACCGCCTGCGGCTGGTCGCTGGCCAGTGCATAGGCGATCCACATGCCGATGTCATGGCCGACCACCTGGTAACGGCCGTGGCCCAGCGCCAGCATGGTCTGGTGCAGGACGGCGGCGGCGCTGCCGGTGTCGTAGCCGTGGGCAGGGCGGTCGGATTCGCCGATGCCCGGCGGATCCACGGCAATCGCTTCGAAACCGGCCTCGGCCAGGGCGTGGAGTACGTGGCGCCAGGCGTACCAGGTCTGTGGCCAGCCGGGAATCAGCAGCACAGGTTCGCCGTGGCCGGCGGATACGCAATGCACGCGCTGGCCATCGATGCGCAGGTAGTGGTGGCGCAGGGTGTCGTCGCCGGCGGCGCCAGCGGGAAGGGACGTGGTCATGGGGAAGTGCTCCGTTGGGGCTCAGGCGATGCCGAGCATCTGCTGCATCTGTGCGGTGCTGATCGGTGCACCGGCGAAGTCGTCGAAGATCTTGTCGGTGACCGGAATGATGTGGTCGCGGATGAACGCGGCGCCTTCGCGCGCGCCGGCTTCCTGGTCCTTCAGGCAGCACTCCCACTCCAGCGTCGCCCAGCCCTGGTAGTCGCACTGGGCCAGCTTGGAGAAGATCGACTTGAAGTCGACCTGGCCGTCGCCCAGCGAGCGGAAGCGGCCCGCACGTTCGGTCCAGTCGGCATACCCGCCGTAGATGCCCTGTCGGCCACTGGGGCGGAACTCGGCATCCTTGACGTGGAACATGCGGATCAGCGGGTGGTAGATGTCCAGGTACTGCAGGTAGTCGAGCTGCTGCAGCACGAAGTGGCTGGGATCGAACAGGATGCGGCAGCGCTCGTGCTGGCCGACGCGCTCGAAGAAACGTTCGAAGCTGGTGCCGTCATGCAGGTCTTCGCTGGGGTGGATCTCGTAGCAGAGGTTGATGCCGTTGTCCTCGCAGGTATCGAGGATCGGTCGCCAGCGTCGTGCCAGTTCGTCGAATGCCGCATCGATCAGACCCGGCGGGCGCTGCGGGAACGGGAACAGGTAGGGCCAGGCGAACGAGCCGGAGAAGGTGCCCATGTCCTGCAACCCAAGACGGCGCGAGGCGCGGGCAGCCAGGTGCAGCTGCTGCTGTGCCCATTCCGTGCGGGCCCGCGGATTGCCGCGCAGTGCTTCCGGTGCGAAGCCATCACAGAGTTCATCGTAGGCCGGATGCACCGCTACCAGCTGGCCGAGGATGTGGGTGGTGAGCTCGCTGACCTGCAGGCCGTGCTCGGCCAGGGTGCCGCGGATGTCGTCGCAGTAGTCCTGGCTGTCGGCGGCGGTGGCCAGATCAAACAGGCGTGCGTCCCAGGCCGGGATCTGCAGGGCCTTGAAGCCGTGGCCGGCGGCCCATTCGGCGATGCCGGCAAGTGAGTTGAATGGGGCCTGGTCGCCGGCGAACTGCGCTAGGTGCAGGCTGGGGCCCTTGAGGGTCTGCATGTGTTGCTCCAGTTGTTTGTCGATCGACAAAGAATAGGCGCGGCCCTCGCGATGGTCAACACCCGCGTTACACTGCGCGCCTCACTGGAGCAGGCAGGCAGATGGCAGGGCGACCGCGCGAATTCGACAGGGACCAGGCGTTGCGCAAGGCGATGCTGCTGTTCTGGCAGCACGGCTATGAAGGCACGTCGATGTCGGCACTGGTCGAAGCACTGGGCATTGCCTCTGCACGCATCTACGCCGCGTTCGGCAGCAAGGAGCAGTTGTTCCGCGAAGCCGTGGCGCTGTACGAAGAAGGCGAGGGTGGTTTCGCGCCGCGCGCGCTGGAGCAGGCGACGCTGCGTGAGGCGATCGGTTCGATGCTGCGCGAGGCGGTGCTGACTTACACCCGTCGCGGGCGCCCGCATGGTTGCCTGGTGGTGTCCTCGGCCAGCAGCGTGTCGCCCGATGGCGAAGGCGTGCGGGACTGGCTGGCCAGTCATCGTCGCCAGCGCACGGCGGCGATCATCGCTCGCCTGGAGCAGGCCCAGGCCGCCGGCGAGCTGTCTGACGGTACGGCAGTGCAGGCGCTGGGTGATCTGTTCGCCACGCTCCTGCACGGCATTTCGGTACAGGCGCGCGATGGGGTCAGCCGAGAACGCCTGCTCGCTTCGGTCCAGGTCGCGCTTGCGCTGCTGCCCGGCGCGCACGCCCACGACTGAAGCCCTGCCGCACCCGCATTGATCCGCTTCGCCATGAGGAACCCCACATGACCGACTACCGCCCGCTGGACTGCGATCTGCACGATGTACTGGAAATCGCCTGCCTGCATCGCGCACGGCTGCAGGTGGAACTGACCGATGGCCGCACCATCGTGGCCCGCGCGCGCACCACGCTGAGCACGCAGGGCAAAGAGGAGTTCCTGCTGCTGGACGCGGATGATGGTGAGCACCGCATCCGCCTGGATCACCTGCTGGCGGTGGCCACGCTGGGTGCCGACGGCATGCCCGGAACGCGTACCGTGCTGGCCACGCCGCGCCCCGGTGAAACTGAACACGGTTTGTGAATCAAGGGCTTGGCGCTGTCAATAACCCGAAGCGACTAGGCCGGGTGGCGTAAAGAGGACCAGAACGGTGCCGTTAAGAGGGGACGCCTCGCGCGCTCCCTTCCACGGATATTCCTTCTGATGATGGCCCCGGCTGCATCCCGATTTTCCGCCTCGCCGCCGAAGCGGACCCTGACCATCGCAACCCGCCTGGCGCTGCTGATGGTGGCGATCACCACGGTGGCCTTCGCCGCACTGGCGATCCTGATCTACCGCGACACCGCCGACAGCTACCAGCAGCGTGTGAGCGCCGGCCTGGACACCGCCACCGTGCTGATGCGCGATTCGGTGCAGTTGTACGACCGCAGCCTGAGCGAGAGCACCGAGCGTATTGCCGGTACCTTCCGCGCGATGCTGCCGCAGGGCGAGGCGCTGGCCGATGCTGCCACACCCATCGAGGTGGCGGACCGCAGCGCGCCGACTCTGCGCCTGGGCACGCAGGCAATCGGGCCAACATCGACCGAGGTGGATCGCTTCGCCGAGGCGACCGGCGGCGTTGCCACCGTGTTCGTGCGTGACGGCGAGGACTTCGTGCGCGTGGCGACCTCGCTGCGCAACGCACAGGGCGAACGGGTGCTGGGCACCGTCCTTGACCACGCCAACCCGGCCTATGCGCGGGTGCGCGCAGGGCAGGGCTACACCGGTCCGGCGCACCTGTTCGGCACCGACTACATGACCCATTACATGCCGATTCCCGCGGCCGATGGCAGCGTGGCCGGCATCGCGTTCGTGGGGCAGGATTACTCGCAGGGCCTGGCCGCGCTGAAGACGCGCCTGCGCGATGCGACGCTGGGCCGCGAGGGTCGCTTCATCGTGGTCGACACGCGCGAGGGCAAGGCGCGCGGCCGCGTGCTGGCTGCCGCCGATGGCGAAGGTGACCTGCTGCAGGAACGCGTGGCTGCCGCGGATCTGCCGGCACTGCAGGCCCTGCTGGAGGGCAGCAGCACGCAGGCCCGCCTGCACCTGCGCCCGGCCGATGGTGGCCCCGAGCAGGCGTGGTTCGCCTCGGCGCAGCGCTACGGCCCCTGGCAGTGGATGGTGCTCGGCCTCGAGCCGCAATCGGTGCTTGGCGATGTACTCAACGGCCTGATGCTGCGCATCGCGCTGATCTCGGCGCTGGCGCTGGCCACCGTGGTCGTGCTGATCGTGCTGGTGGTGCGGCGCCTGCTGGGTCGTCCGCTGGCAGCGGCGGCGCAGGTCGCGCGCGATGTCGCCAGCGGGCGCCTGGACCGCGAAATCGATACCGGCCGTGATGATGAGGTCGGCCGTCTGCTTGGTTCGCTGCAGCAGATGCGCGCCAAGCTGCGCGAGATCCTGCAGGCGCAGGCCACCATGAGCGAACGCCATGCGGCAGGCGCGGTCAGCCATCGCATCGACGAGCAGGCCTTCGAGGGTGAATTCCGCACCATGGTGGCCGGCACCAACGCGCTGGTGGCGGCGCACCTGCAGACCCAGCAGCGCATGGTGGCCCTGGTCCAGCGCTACGCCGAGGGCGATCTGCAGCAGACCATGGACGTGCTGCCGGGCGAACAACTGGCGATCACGCAGGCGTTGAACGGCGTGCGCGGCAAACTGCAGGGCATCAATGGCGAGATCAAGCGGCTGGTTGCTGCGGCGGCCGCAGGTGACTTCAGCGTGCGCGGCGATGCGCAGGCCTTCGCCAATGATTTCCAGCAGATGGTGCAGGGCCTGAACAGTGTGATGGCCACGGCCGATGACAACCTGCTGGCGCTGTCGGGCCTGCTGCGCAACCTGGCCGAAGGTGACCTGCGCCACCGCATCGAAGGGCAGTCGCAGGGCGTGTTTGCGCGCATGCGCGAGGATGCCAATGCCACGGTGGGGTCGCTGGCCGGCATCGTCGGCCGCATCCAGCAGGCCGCCGGTGCGGTCAGCATGGCCGCAGCGGAAATCGCCGCCGGCAATGATGATCTGTCGCGCCGTACCGAACAGCAGGCCGCCAACCTGGAAGAGTCGGCCGCCTCGATCGAGGAAATGACCTCGGCCGTGCGCCAGAACGCCGATCACGCGCGCCGCGCGGACCGTCTGGCGACGGAGGCGGCGCAGGTGGCCGGGCGCGGTGGCGCGGCCATGGCCGAGATGGAAGCGACGATGGGGCAGATCGACGCCGCCTCGCAGCGCATCGCCGAGATCATCGCGGTGATCGATGGCATCGCCTTCCAGACCAACATCCTGGCGCTGAATGCCGCCGTGGAAGCCGCACGGGCTGGCGAGGAAGGCCGCGGCTTCGCGGTGGTGGCCAGCGAGGTGCGCGCGCTGGCACAGCGCTCGACGCTGGCGGCGGCGGAGATCAAGGGGCTGATCGAGGAATCGGTGGCGCGGGTGGCCGAAGGCAATGTGCTGGCCGGCGATGCCGGGCGCACCATCCAGGACGTGGTGGCCTCGGTGACCGAGCTGGGCGGGCTGGTGGGTGAGATCGCCCATGCCTGCCAGGAGCAGGCCGCCGGCATCGAACTGGTCAACCAGAGCATCGTGCAGATGGATGGGGTGACCCAGCAGAACGCCGCGCTGGTGGAAGAGGCGTCGGCTTCGGCCCGGTCGATGAGCGCGCAGGCGCGCGCGCTGCAGGACGCGGCCGGCCGCTTCGTGCTGGAGCGGCGCCCGGCAATGGCCATGGTGTAAGGGGAGCAGGGCCCGGGAGGCGGTGGCACAGGTTGCCGCCTCCCGCTTGCGCACTTTGCCGCAGCGGGCGGGACGCTGATTGCGACGGGGTGCGCAACGAAATCGTAACAATTCGGGCGATAATGAACGCTTGCGCAGTGTTCTCCTCTTCTACCGCCCGGCTCGCGCAGGCCGCACGGATGCCTCCTCAGAGCTCTCGATGCCTTCCCATACCGATTCCCGCCGTTCGTCGGGCATGTCGTCCTCCGTTTCCTTCCGTCGCCACCCGCTGGCCCTGGCCTGTGCCAGCCTGGCCCTGGCGGCCAGCTTCGGCGCCGCCGCGCAGGACCACGCGCCGACCGCGACCGCGCTGGACACGATCACCGTGACCGCCGAACACCGCGAACAGAACCTGCAGGAAGTGCCGGTGTCGGTGGGCGTGGTGCAGGGCGAGCGCATGCGCGACTTCACCGCCGGCGGCGATGACACCCTGCTGGCCCTGTCCGGCCGCGTGCCCAGCCTGTATGCGGAAACCACCACCGGCCGCATCTTCCCGCGCTTCTACATCCGCGGCCTGGGCAACATCGACTTCTACCTGGGTGCCTCGCAGCCGGTGTCGATCATCCAGGACGACGTGGTGCTGGAACATGTGGTGCTGAAGTCCAACCCGGTCTATGACGTGGACCAGGTGGAAGTGCTGCGCGGCCCGCAGGGTTCGCTGTTCGGCCGCAACACCACCGCCGGCATCGTCAAGTTCGACACCATCAAGCCCAGCCAGGAATTCGGCGGCCGCGTCAGCGCCAGCTACGCCACCTACAACAGCGTGTCGATCGACGGCGGCTTCGGCGGCCCGATCAACGACGTTGCGGCGTTCCGCGTGTCGGCCCTGTACCAGCACCGCGACGACTACGTCGACAACACCTACACCGGCCCCAGCGCCGATGGCACGGTCAGCCCGAAGAAGAACGCCATGGGCGGCTTCGACGACCGCAACGTGCGCGCGCAGCTGCTGCTGACCCCGAGCGACCAGTTCTCTATCCTGGCCTCGGCCCACGCCCGCGACTACGAAGGCACCTCGACCCTGTTCCTGCGCAATGCGCTGACCAAGGGTTCCAACCAGACCGACGTGCCGCGCGACAAGGTCGCCTACGACGAAGCCGACAACAACCCGCAGGCGTACAAGACCTACGGCGGTTCGGTGAAGGCGCGCTATGACTTCGGTGCGGTCGATTTCACCTCCATCACCGCCTACGAAACCACCTCCGGCTACAGCCGTGGCGATACCGATGGCGGCGCGGCGGTGAACTACCCGGTCAATGGCGTGCCGAACGGCTACGGCCAGTCGATGGGCCAGATCCGCGACCTGGACCAGTGGACCCAGGAATTCCGCCTGGCCAGCCATGACGACAGCGCCCTGCAGTGGCAGGCCGGCGCGTTCTACTTCAATGGCAGCGACACCACCGATTTCTACCAGCGCGCCTGGTTCCTGCAGGGCACCGCCCGCAACCCGAACAACTGGGTGCGCCTGCGCAACAAGAACACCTCCTGGGCCGGTTTCGGCCAGCTGAGCTACGCCTTCACCGACAAGTTCACCGTCACCGCGGGCCTGCGCCAGACCAAGGACGAGAAGCACACCCGCCTGCTGAAGACCGCCGACACCGCTGCCGGTGCGGTGACCTACAAGGGCCGTACGGACGTGAAGATGTCCGATACCACCCCGAGCTGGGACCTGAGCGCGATGTATCAGTTCACCCCGAACGTGAGCGTCTACGCCAAGGTGGCACGTGGCTTCCGCGGCCCGACCATCCAGGGCCGTTCGGCCGTGTTCAATGCCGACTTCACAACCGCCGATTCGGAAACGATCCTGTCGTGGGAAGCGGGCGTGAAGAGCAGCCTGTGGGACAACCGCCTGCGCCTGAACGCCACCGCCTTCACCTACACGGTCAACGACATCCAGCTCAACGGCAACGATTCGGACGGCAATGGCGTGCTGTTCAACGCCGACAAGGCCAAGGCCTACGGCTTTGAAGCCGACATGGAACTGCGTCCGATCCCGAACCTGACCCTGAGCGCCGGTGTCAGCCTGCTGCACAGCGAAATCCAGGACAAGCGCGTGTACGCGCAGGTCTGCGCGCTGAACGGCGCGGTGGTGTGCACCGTGAACGACCCGACCATCAAGGTCGGCGCGAACACCTTCGCCCAGATCGACGGCAACCCGCTGCCGAACGCGCCGAAGTACAACGTGAACTTCGCTGCCCGTTACGACTTCCCGGTCAGCGATGCCGGCACCATGTTCGTGTCCACCGACTGGAACAAGCAGGGTTACACCAGCTTCGTGCTGTACGACAGCAAGGAATTCAATTCCAAGGGTGACTTCGAAGGCGGCCTGAAGCTGGGTTATTCCGGCAACTACGGTGCCTACGAAGTGGCGCTGTTCGCGCGCAACATCACCAACGAGAAGAACCTGAAGGGTGTGATCGAGAACTACATGGCCGCGGTCTACAACGAACCGCGCACCGTGGGCGTCTCGCTGAACATGAACTGGTAAAGGCACTGCGGCGGTGGCGGGTTGTCCTGCCACCGCAACGTGAAGACAGAAAGGGCGACCCGGTGATCCGGGTCGCCCTTTCCGTTGCAGCGGGCAGTGAGTGCCGGGGCCTGCCTGTCAGCCGGGGTCAGCGCGCCGGCAGCAGTGCCTGCAGGCGTGCTTCCAGTTCCTGCTGGCGCCAGCCGGCCAGGGCGGCCGGCCACTGGCGGCGCTCCAGGTAGCTTTCCAGGTGCTTGCGCGACGCCAGCACGCCATCGGCCAGGCCCAGTTCACGGCTGCGCTCGGCCACCGCGTCCTGCAGCTTCTTCACCAGCTGCTTGTTGGTATCGCTTGCCTGCAGGGCCAGCGGCGCTTCGGCTTCGTCATCCAGCGGCGTGGTCAGCGCCTGCCAGACCGCGCCGGTCAGCTTGCGCGGCGCCTTCGGGAACTGTTCGAACAGCTTGCCCAGCGCGGCCGCATCGGCCGGGGGCGTGCGCGCCAGGGTGGCGGCCAACTCGTTGTCCAGGATCCAGCTGCGCGGGCGGTCGCTGCTGCGGGCCTGCACATCGCGCCAGCGCAGCAGGCGCAGCAGGCGGTGCTGGGCCGGTGCATCAAGGAACTGCGCGGACCGCATGGCCAGATGCGGCCAGCGCTCCTCGTCGTTGGCCACGCTGGCCAACAGGCGCTCGCCATCGTCGTGCAGCCACTGCTGGCGGCCCAGCGCCTGCAGCTTGCCGTCAATCGCATCATGCAGCGCGAACAGGTGCTCGACATCGTCGGCGGCGTACTGCAGCTGCGACTCGGACAGCGGCCTGCGCATCCAGTCCGAACGGGTTTCACCCTTGGCCAGGGTCACGCCGGTGATTTCCTGCACCAGCTTCTGGTAGCCCATGCCGCCACCGATGCCGGCCAGCGCCGCGCCGATCTGGGTGTCGAACAGCGGGCGCGGCATCACGCCACAGGTCCACTTGAAGGCCACCAGGTCTTCGCTGGCGCTGTGCATCACCTTGGTGATGGATTCATCGGCCAGCCACGGCGCCAGTGCCTCGGGCATGCCGGGAATCAGCGGGTCGATCAGCAGGATGTCATCGCCAACGGCCATCTGCACCAGCGCCAGCTGCGGCCAGAACGTGCGTTCACGGATGAATTCGGTGTCCAGGCCGATGCGGCTCGGGCGCTGCTGGCGGTATGTGTCCAGCTCGGCGGGGGTGGTGATCCAGGTTGCCACGGGTCAGGGCCTACTACTCGGGTTTGCTCAGGCAGGGGAGAATAGCCTAACGTCGGTCCGCGTCCGTGCCGAAGGAGGCCTTGCTTGCGTTTTCCGCTGTCGTCCGTGCTGTGCATCGCCGTGGCCCTGGCCGCGGCCGGCTGCACGCCGCCGCCGTCGGCGCCCGCCAACGGGGCCGCCCCGGGGCGCGTGGCCGAGCCGGACAAGGCGCCGGCGCAGGATACGGGGCAGGGCACGGTCACCATTGCCGGTGACGATGCGGCCGAGGACATCCAGCAGTGGACGCCGCCGCGGGTGGACCGCCAGCAACGCAGCCAGGCCCAGTTGCGCCGCGCCGCCGAGCAGGCCTTCACGCGCGACCATCTGTACGAGGATGCCGACGCCGCCATTCCGCTGTGGCTGGCCGTGCAGGAAGAAGACCCGGACGACCGCCAGGCCCGTGCCGGCCTGCAGCGCGCCCGGCAGCGCCTGCTGCAGCAGGCCGATGCCCTGCTGGCGCGCCCCCTGCAGCAGCGCGAAGCGCTGGCCGAGGCCAGCCGTCAGGCCCTGGTGCTGCTGACCTTGGCGCCGAAGGACGACAAGGTGCGGGCCCTGCAGGCGCGGGTGGAGACTGCCCAGCGCGTGGTGGCCTACAATCGTGCCGGTGAGGACGACCTGCGCGCAGACCGCATCGGCGAGGATGGTGACGGTGCCATTCCCAATTTCCGTGAAGCGCTGGCGCTGGACAAGGACAACCGGCGCGCCCGGCAGGGGCTGGCCGCCGCCGAAAGCGGCCTGATCCGCCGCGCCGAGGATGCCGCGCGGGCGCGCGATTTCGCCAGCGCCGGTGCCTGGCTGGCCGAGGCCAGCAAGGTGCGTGATTCTTCCCCGACCATCGCCGATGCCTTCGAACGCATCGAGCAGATCCGTGCCGCCACCCTGGTCCAGCTGCGCGATGGCGGCCTGCAGGACCTGACCACGCCGCAGGGCCTGAAGCCGGCCCGTGAAAAGCTCGCCGAAGCCCTGCGCATCGCCCTGCCAGGGGATGCGGTGGTGGCGCAGCTGCGCGAGCGCATCGATCTGGCCACCCACTACGGCAGCTTCCGCCCGGGGCAGGTGTTCAGTGATGCGCTGCGTGACGGCGGCCGCGGCCCGCAGATGATCGTGGTGCCGCATGGCGGCTTCCAGATGGGCGCCGGCGATACCGAGCCGGGGGCGACGGATGCAGAGCGGCCCTCGCACTACGTGCGCTTCGAGCGCGGCTTCGCCATGGCGATCACCGAAGTGACCGTCAGCGATTTCGAGCGCTACGTGAAGGCCGCCAATGCGCGCCCGCGCGCGACCCGGCGTGGCCATTCGGTGGTCTACGACGAGCGTAGTGGCAACTTCATCCGCCGCAGCGGCGTGGACTGGCGTTCGGATTACGACGGCAGCCGGGCCATGGGCAACTCGCCGGTGATGCACGTGAGCGTGCGCGACGCGGAAAACTACGCGGCGTGGTTGTCCGAGCAGACCGGCCGCTCCTATCGGCTGCCCAGCGAAGCCGAGTTCGAGTACGCCATGCGCGCCGGCAACAGTGGCCGCTACCCTTGGGGCGATGCGGGCCTGCCGCCGGAGGGCAGCGGCAACTTCACCGGCAGCAAGGATGTGTCGCCGTCCGGCCGCCACTGGCACAACGCCTTCGTCGGCTACGGCGATGGCTGGTGGGGCCCGGCACCGGTGGCCAGTTTCCAGGCCAACCCCTTCGGCCTGCACGACATGGGCGGCAACCTGAGCGAATGGGTGGCCGACTGCTGGCACGCCAGCTACCGGCGTGCCCCGTCCGACGGCGTGGCCTGGTTCAACCCCGGCTGCCGTTCGCGGGTGATCCGCGGCGGCAACTGGGCCAATGCCCCAGAACAGACCCGCGCCGCCTGGCGCCAATCGCAGGATTCGGACACCACCAGCGCACGCATCGGCTTCCGCCTGGTGCGCGGCATCTGACGCCGCAGCGGTTTCACCCGGCGCAGGCAGCGGCGCACTAAGATTGCGCCGTGCCCGCCGGCCGGCGGGGTCTGCTGGAAGGCCTGTCGATGCGCAACGATCCCTTTTCCCGCTCGCCGCAGCAAGGCTCGCAGCGGCGTGGGCTGTTCGGCAATATCCGCTGGTGGGTGCTGGTGCTGGCGGCGGGCTACGCGGCGTTCTACTGGTTTTCCAACCGGACGGTCGATCCCTACACCGGCGAAAAGGTGCTGATCGACAGCAGCCTGGACGCCCGGCAGGAGAAAGCGCTGGGCCTGCAGGCGTACCAGCAGATCCTGTCGCAGGAACGGCCGTTGGACCCGAACGCGCAGATATCGCGTGACGTCCGTGCCATTGCCCAGCGCCTGATCGCCAAGGTGGATGTGGTGGAAACCGCGCTGGCGGAAGAGCACGGTCTGAAGCCGGGGCATTTTTCCCGCGATTTCGAATGGGAGGTCAACGTCATCCAGTCCGACCAGGCCAACGCATTCTGCCTGCCGGGCGGCAAGATGGCGGTATACACCGGCCTGGTGCCGGTGGCGCGCACCACTGATGCGATGGCGGTGGTGATGGGCCATGAGATCGCCCACGCCCTGCTGCGGCATGGTGCACAGCGCATGGCGCAGCAGAAGCTGACGCAGATCGGCCAGGTCGCCGGCGCGGCCAGCGGCATGGATGCGCAGCAGCAGCAGATGATGATGTCGGCGATGGGCTACGGCTACCTGCTGCCGTACGCGCGCAGCCACGAGACCCAGGCTGACGAAGTGGGGTTGATGCTGGCGGCCGCAGCGTGTTTCGACCCCCGCGAGGCGGTGCCGTTGTGGCAGCGCATGGGGCAGGCCAGTGGTGGCCAGTCGCCGCCGGAGTTTTCCTCCACCCACCCCAATCCTGGCACCCGTATCCAGAATCTGCAGGCATTGATGCCGAAGGCCCTGGAGTACCGGCAGAGGTTCTGCGAGCAGGCAAAGTAGGGGGTTGTTCGGCAGGGCTTGCAGCCCTGCACCTGCTGCAGATCTACGTCAACGTCAAAGGCGGGCATTCCGTGGGATGGCGGGGTGGGTCCGGTTGAGGGGGACGCCGTAAACCCGTCCATGGGGGCTTGGTCGCGGCATCCATGCCGCTCACACCCCCTCAACCGGACCCACCCCGCCTTCGACAATTTCCCGCGATCTGTCGGAACGGCGTCCTGCCTTGGTCGACTCAGTAGAGCCACGCCATGCGTGGATGCATTTCGATTTCAATTCGAAATACTCGATTCCGATTGAGAATCATCCACGCATGGCGTGGATCTACTGGCTGCCGGCCAACTGTCACAGGATGCTGTAACAGTGCCCCGCCTTCGACAATTTCCCGCGATCTGTCGGAACGGCGTCCTGCCTTGGTCGACACAGTAGAGCCACGCCATGCGTGGATGCATTTCGATTTCAATTCGAAATACTCGATTCCGATTGAGAATCATCCACGCATGGCGTGGATCTACTGGCTGCCGGCGCCATGGATGGCGCCTACGAGCCCCCAGGGATGGGTTTACGGCGTGTCCTGCAAGCCCACACCGCCCCGCCATCCCACGGAATGCCGCTCTTGCCTTTGACGTTGACGTAGATCTGCAGCAGGTGCAGGGCTGCAAGCCCTGCCGAACAACCCCCTACTTGACCAGCACGTCGATCACGCCGTCACCGACGCGCGCCTGCAACGCATCCCCCGCCTGCACCTGCCCGACCTGCCGTACCAGCGTGCCGTCATCCGTGCGGGTCAGGATGCTGTAACCACGTGCCACCGTCGCCAGCGGGCTCACCGCTTCCAGCGAACGCGCCAGCCCACGCAGACGCAGGGCATCACGCTGCAGCAAGCGCTGCAGCGCCGCCTGCGGGCGGCCCCCCAGCGCGGCCAGGCGGCGCCGCATCTCGTCCAGCTGGCGCTGCGGATGGTGGCCACGCAGCACGGCGGCCGCGTGGCGCAGGCGCGCGGCTCGGCGTTCCTGCTGCTGGTTGAACACCGCATGCAGACGCCGGCCCAGATCCAGTTGGCGGCGGCGCAACAGGTCCAGTCGCGCCTGCGGGCTCTGTGCGTTCAGGCGCAGCAGGGCACGATCCGTGCGCTGCATGGCCTGCTGCATCGTGTGCCGCTGCAGCTGCACCATGCGCGCGGCGGTGCGACGCAGGCGCAGGGTCAGTTCGCGCTGGTCGGGCACCAGCAGTTCGGCCGCCACCGACGGCGTCGGCGCGCGCAGGTCGGCAGCGAAATCACTCAGGCTGAAGTCGGTTTCGTGACCCACCGCCGATACCACCGGCGTGCCGCTGGCGGCAATCGCGCGGGCCAGGGCTTCATCGTTGAACGCCCACAGGTCTTCCAGCGAACCACCGCCGCGGGTCAGCAGGATCACGTCGTAGCGCCCGCTGGCATCGGCGGCCTGCAGCAGGCGGGTGATCTGCGCGGCGGCGGTGCTGCCCTGGACCAGGGTCGGCAGCAGGTCCACTTCCAGCAACGGGAAGCGGCGGGCCAGCACGCTCAGCACGTCGCGCACGGCGGCGCCGGTGGGCGAGGTGATCACCGCCAGGCGCTGCACGTGCGCGGGCATCGGCCGCTTGCGCGCCGGGTCGAACAGGCCCTCGGCCTCCAGCCGCGCCTTCAGTTCCTCGAACGCGCGGCGCAGCGCGCCTTCGCCGGCTTCCTCCATGTGGTCCAGCACCATCTGGTACTCGCCACGGGCGTCGTACAGCGTCACCTTGCCGCGCACCAGCACGCGCATGCCTTCGCGCGGCACGAACTTCAGGTACTGCGCCTTCATCCGGAACATCGCCGCACGCAGCTGGGCGCGCGCGTCCTTCAGGGTGAAATACAGGTGCCCGGAGGCGGGGCGGGCCACGCTGCCCAGTTCGGCTTCGACCCAGATGGCCGGGAAGCTGCCTTCCAGCAGGTCGCGGGCCAGGGTGTTGAGCTGGCTGGGGGTAAGGATGTCGTTGCTGCGTGGCTGCATGGGTACGGCGTGCGGCGGGTGGAACGGGCGCTCAGGATCGCACGTCAGCGGGCGCCGTGCTGGGCCAGTGCCCACTGCACGTGTTCGCGTACCACGGGCGAGGCATCGTCGATGCGCGTGTGCAGGGCGGCCAGTGCTTCGGCCGAGGCCGGTGCATTGCCCAGCGCCACGGCGATGTTGCGCAGCCAGCGTTCATGGCCGCTGCGGCGGATCGGGCTGCCTTCAGTGCGGCGCAGGAACTCGGCTTCGTCCCAGGCGAACAGCTGGTCCAGGCGCGCGGTATCGAGGTTGTTGCGTGCACGGAAATCGGCTTCGTCGGTGCGCTTGGCGAACTTGTTCCAGGGGCAGACCAGCTGGCAGTCATCACAACCATAGATGCGGTTGCCGATCAGCGGACGCATGTCTTCGGGGATGGCGCCATCGTGTTCGATGGTCAGGTAGGAAATGCAGCGCCGTGCATCCAGCCGTTGCGGGCCGATGATGGCCTGGGTCGGGCAGACATCGATGCAGCGCGTGCAGGTGCCGCAGTGGGCGGTGGCCGGCGCGTCGATCGGCAGCGGAATGTCGATGTAGATCTCGCCGATGAAGAACCAGGAGCCGCCCTGGCGGTCGATCAGGCAGGTGTGCTTGCCGATCCAGCCCAGCCCGGCGTTGCGGGCCAGGGCTCGTTCCAGCACGGGCGCCGAATCGACGAAGACGCGGTAGCCCAGCGGCGCCACTTCATCGTTGATCTGCGTGGCCAGCTTCTGCAGCCGGTTGCGCATCAGCTTGTGGTAATCGCGGCCCAGCGCGTAGCGCGCCACGTAGGCGCGGCCGGGATCGGCCAGGGTGGCCCAGGCTTCGGCGTCGTCCTTGTGGCTGTAGTCCATGCCCACCGAGATCACCCGCACGGTGCCGGGCAGCAGTTCGGCCGGGCGCGCGCGCAGCGTGCCGTGCCGGGCCATCCAGTCCATCGTGCCGTACAGGCCCTTGCCCAGCCAGTCGGCCAGGTGCGCCTCATCCTCGCCCAGCTCGATGCCGGCGATGCCGCAGCGCTGGAAACCGTGCGCACGCGCCAGTTCGCGGATGCGCTGCACGGCCTGGGCCGGGTCGAGGGGGGCAGGGGCGGGGAACATGCGCACCAGTATAAAATCTCCGCATGGCCAATCTTGCCGATCTGTTCGATTCCGCTGCCGCGCGTGCGCTTGATGCGCAGGCGTCCGCGCTGGCCGGTGATGGTGGCTGGGAGCTGATTGCCCAGGCCGGCCTGGCCGCCTGGCAGCGCCTGCTGCGGCACTGGCCGCAGGCACTGCATGTGGGTGTGGTGGTGGGTAGCGGCAACAACGGCGGTGACGGCCTGGTGCTGGCGCGGCATGCGCTGCTGGCCGGGCGCCGGCTGACGGCGCTGGCCCTGCCGGAAAAACCGCCCTCCACGCGCCTGGCGCAGCGCGCAACCTCGGATTTCAAGTCCGTGGGGGGAATCCTGGCGGAATTTGATGGGACGCTGCCTGAGGTCGACCTCTGGGTGGATGCCCTGTTCGGGCTGGGTTTTGCCCGCGCTCCCGAGGGCGCGGCACAGGCCCTGATCGAAGCGCTGAACGCACAGACCGCACCGGTGCTGGCGCTGGACGTGCCCAGCGGCGTCGATGCCGACCGTGGCGCAGTGCCTGGCGTGGCGGTGCGCGCGGCGCTCACCCTGCAGTTCATTGTGCCGCACCGCGGCCTGTACACCGGCAACGCGCTGGAACATGTGGGCGAACCTGCGCTGGCCGCGCTGCAGCTGCCCCAGGCCGCATGGCAGGGGGTTTCGGTGGCTGCCGAGCACTGGACCGGTGCGCGGCTGCCGGCCCTGCTGCCACCGCGGCGCGCCAATACCCACAAGGGCGAATCCGGCCACGTGCTGTGCGTGGGCGGCAACCACGGCAGCGGCGGCGCGATTGCGCTGGCCGGTGAAGCCAGTCTGCGCGCCGGTGCCGGCCTGCTCAGCATCGGCACCCGTGGCGACCACGTCGGGCCGCTGCTGTCGCGCCTGCCCGAAGCCATGGTGCATGGGCTGGAAGACGGTGACGTGCTGCCCGGCCTGCTGGAGCGGGCCAAGGTGATGGCAATCGGTCCAGGCCTGGGCCAGGACGACTGGGCGCGCGCGCTGTTCGCACGGGTGCTGGCCTGCGGCAAACCGCTGGTGGTCGATGCCGATGCGCTGAATCTGCTGGCGCAGGACCCACGCGCGCTGCCCGATGCCATCCTCACGCCGCACCCGGGTGAGGCCGCACGCCTGCTGGAGTGCACCACGGCCGAGATCCAGGCCGACCGCTATCGCGGCGCGCAGGCGCTGGCCGAGCGCTACCACGCCGTGGTGGTGCTGAAGGGCGCCGGCAGCATCGTCGCCGCCCCCGGCCGCGTCCCGCGCCTGATTGCCGCGGGCAACCCCGGCATGGCCGTGGGGGGCATGGGCGATCTGCTGACCGGCATCATCGCCAGCCTGCGCGCGCAGGGCCTGGCGGCCTTCGATGCCGCTGCCGCCGGTGCGCTGCTGCATGCGCTGGCCGGCGACAGCGCCGCCGCCGATGGCGCGCGCGGCCTGCTTCCTACTGATCTGCTGGTGCCCCTGCGGCGGCTGGCCAACCCGGAACCTTCCCGATGACTGAATTCTTCCTGGCCGACAGCGAAGCCACCGAACTGCTGGGCCAATGGCTGGCCGCCACCCGCCCCGCGCAGGCGCTGGTGGAACTGCGCGGTGACCTGGGCGCCGGCAAATCCACCACCGCACGTGCATTGCTGCGCGCGCTGGGCGTGCAGGGCGCCATCCGCAGCCCTACCTACACCCTGGTCGAACGCTATCCGCTGTCCAGCGGTGGCGAAGCGTGGCACCTGGACCTGTACCGCATCGGCCAGGCGGGCGAACTGGATTTCCTGGGGCTTGACGAGGGCAGTGCCGTGCTGTGGCTGGTCGAGTGGCCCGAGCGGGGGGCGGGCGCATTGCCGCCCACGGACCTGGTGGTGGCGCTGGAAATCGAAGGGCAGGGCCGCCGCGTCCGTCTCAGTGGGGCCAGCGACGTGGGCCGTGAATGGCTGCGGCGACTCCCCGATGGGGGCGACTTGCAGGCCATTTCTGTCGGCTGACGAGAACAAACACCGGCAGGTTACGGATTATTAAGGAAAAAGGTGTTGCATTCCGTTCAGCGCGGTGATTGAATCCTGAGCCATGCGCCTGGGGAACCGTCTCATCGCCATCTGTGCCGCCGTCGGACTGGGTCTGACGAGCGTCAGCGCGTGGGCGGGCGAAGTCCGCCAGGTGCTGCTGAATACGGGCTCCACAGGCACCCGTGCCGAAATTGCCCTGGTCGGCAGTGGCGGCTACAAGACCTTGTCGCTGTCCTCGCCGAACCGCCTGGTGGTCGACTTCCCGGACTCCAGTGCCATACGCAACCTGAAGATGCCGGCCGCGCAGGGCGTGGTGACGGCGGTGCGTACCGGCCAGCCGGTTCCCGGCACCTTCCGTGTCGTGTTTGACCTGGCCGAGTCGGTGGCGCCCTTCCGCCCGCAGATGCAGCGCGAAGGCAACGAATCCAAGCTGGTGATCGAATGGCCGGGTGATGGCCCGGCCACGGCTGCCAGCCATGCCGCACCCGCTGCAACCCGCGCGCCTGCCGCGCAGCCGGTTGCCAGTGCGGCGCCGGCCCAGAACCCGCCGGCACCGGTCACGGCGGCAGAGAGCGCGCAGTCGCGCGGCGATGCCGCCCGTGCCACCGCCCTGTTGACCGCCCAGGTGCAGCAGCAGGCCAGTGCCAGCGCCGCTGCACCGGTCGTACCGGCGCCGGCGCCGACCACTACCCCGGCCCAGGTGGCCGCTGCGGGCACCAGTGCCGGCAGCACGCCGCCGGCCTCGTCGCCGGCCGCCATCCTGGCGGGCCAGCCGACCCGCGCCGTGGTGTCCACGCCGCCGGCCCCGGCGCCCACGCCCGCTGCACCCACCGAGGCCCCGCGCCCGGCCATGCCCAGCGATGCCTCGCGCATCCGCATGCAGCCTGGAATGCGCCACCTGGTGGTGGCGATCGATCCCGGCCACGGCGGCCAGGACCCTGGCGCAATCGGCCCGACCGGCAAGCGCGAGAAGGATGTCACCCTGGCGGTGGCCCGCGAGCTTGCCCGCCAGGTCAATGCCACGCCGGGCCTGAAGGCCTACCTGACCCGCGACAGCGATGTCTTCATCCCGCTGCCGATGCGCGCGCAGAAGGCGCGCGCGAACAAGGCCGACATCTTCATTTCGATCCACGCCGACGCCGCCGAGAACCGCTCGGCCACCGGTTCGTCGGTGTACGTGCTGTCGACCAAGGGCGCATCCTCGCAGCGCGCGCGCTGGCTGGCGGACAAGGAAAACGCGGCCGACCTGGTCGGTGGCGTGCGCCTGCAGCAGACCGAAGGCACCCTGGCCAACGTGCTGCTGGACCTGGCGCAGAGCGGCTACATGAAGGCCTCCGAAGATGCAGCCGGCCACGTGCTGGGCGGGCTGAAGCGGATCGGCAACAACCACAAGCCGAACATCGAGCGCGCCAACTTCGCGGTGCTGCGCACCTCGGACATGCCGGCCATGCTGGTGGAAACCGCCTTCATCTCCAACCCGGACGAAGAGCGCCGCCTGATCGACCCGTCCTACCAGCGCAAGGTCGCGGGCGCGGTGCTGGACGGCGTACATACCTTCTTCAGCCGGCAGCCGCCGCCGGGCACGCTGTATGCGGCCCGCGCCCAGGCCGAGATCGACGCCGCGGCCACCATGGCCGGCGGCAGCAAATAACCCGCCGATCAGGCGGTCGGTAGCGCCGGGCCGCGCCCGGCGGACGTGTGCCTCCGTTATCATCGCTGCATGACGTCTGCTCCCCATCCGCGCCCGATCCGGCCGCTGCCGGAAATCCTGATCAACCAGATCGCCGCCGGCGAAGTGGTCGAACGCCCCGCGTCGGTGGTCAAGGAACTGGTCGAGAACGCGATCGACGCCGGCGCCAGCCGCGTCGACATCGATCTGGAAGAGGGCGGCGTGCGGCTCATCCGCATCCGCGACAACGGCAGCGGCATCGCCCCCGAACAGTTGCCGCTGGCGGTATCGCGCCACGCCACCAGCAAGATTGCCGATCTGGACGATCTCGAATCGGTGGCCACCCTCGGTTTCCGTGGCGAAGCCCTGCCGTCCATTGCTTCGGTCAGCCGCTTCACCCTGGCATCGCGCCGTGCGCATGACGAACACGGTTCGGCGCTGCAGATCGAAGGCGGCAAGATCGGTGAAGTCACCCCGCGCGCGCATGCGCCGGGCACCACGGTGGAAGTGCGCGAGTTGTTCTACAACGTGCCGGCACGCCGCAAGTTCCTGCGCGCCGAGCGCACCGAAATGGGCCATATCGAAGAGTGGCTGCGTTCGCTGGCGCTGGCCCGCCCCGATGTCGAACTGCGCGTTTCACACAACGGCAAGGCCTCGCGCCGCTACAAGCCCGGTGACCTGTATTCCGATGCGCGCCTGGCAGAGACCCTGGGCGAGGACTTCGCCAACCAGGCCGTGCGCGTGGACCACACCGGTGCCGGCCTGCGCCTGCACGGCTGGATCGCGCAGCCGCATTATTCGCGCGCCAGCGCCGACCAGCAGTACCTGTACGTCAACGGCCGTTCGGTGCGCGACCGCAGCGTTGCCCATGCAGTGAAGATGGCCTACGGCGATGTGCTGTACCACGGCCGGCAGCCGGCGTATGTGCTGTTCCTGGAACTGGATCCGACCCGGGTGGACGTGAACGTGCACCCGGCCAAGCACGAAGTGCGCTTCCGCGATTCGCGCCTGGTCCACGATTTCGTCTACCGCACCCTGAAGGATGCACTGGCCGACACCCGCGCCGGCATGTCCGCGCACGATATCGGTGCCGGGCCGATGGCGCCGGCCGATGCCGCTGCCGCAGCCCTGCCTGCCAGTGCTGGCGCGTCCGCATTCGGCCTGGTCCGCGGTGCCGCGCCGGGAGCCGGTGCAGGGGGCGGTGGCGGCGGATTCTCCGGCTGGCGGCCGCAGCAGCCGCTGGGCCTGCAGGTGGCCGACGCACCGGCCGCCTACGCCGCGCTGTATGCCGCGCCCGCTGCCGGCGAGCGCAGCAGTGCGCTGCCGCCCATGCCCAGCGAGAACGGTCTGCCGGTTACCAGCGCCGACGCCGGCGTGCCGCCGCTGGGCTACGCCATTGCCCAGCTGCATGGCATCTACATCCTGGCCGAGAACGCCGAAGGCCTGATTGTGGTCGACATGCATGCCGCCCACGAGCGCATCGGCTACGAACGCCTGAAGAATGCCCACGATGGCATCGGCCTGCAGTCGCAGCCGCTGCTGGTGCCGATCACCCTGGCCGTGGGCGAGCGCGAGGCCGACACCGCCGAGACCGAGGCGGACACGCTGGCGGCGCTCGGTTTCGAGGTGACCCGCGCCGGCCCGGGTGCGCTGCATGTGCGCAGCATTCCCGCGCTGCTGGCCAATGCCGAGCCCGAAGGCCTGCTGCGCGATGTGCTGACCGACCTGCGCGAACACGGGCAGAGCCGCCGCATTGCCACTGCCCGCGACGAACTGCTGTCGACCATGGCCTGCCATGGCGCGGTACGCGCCAACCGGCGCCTGACCGTGCCGGAAATGAACGCGCTGCTGCGCGACATGGAAATCACCGAGCGCTCCGGCCAGTGCAATCACGGCCGGCCGACCTGGGCTCGTTTTTCGCTGGCGGAAATCGACCGCTGGTTCCTGCGCGGCCGTTGAGCCGCGCAACGTTGAGGGGAGCATCGATGCGGTATCGGGGAATGATCGGCCTGCTGGCCGCGCTGTGCCTGGCGGCCTGCAGCCAAGCGCCAGCGCCGGCGGTGGCGGCCAAGGAAGATCCGGCGTTTGCCGCGCAACAGCAGCAATGGCGCGTACAGCGCTACGAAGAGCTGACCCGGCCCGATGGCTGGACGGCGCTGGTCGGCCTGCACTGGCTGCAGCACAAGTCGCACTTCATCGGCAGCGGCGCCGGCAGCGGCGTGCGCCTGGCGGTGGGGCCGGACAAGCTCGGCCTGTTGCGGCGCGAGGGTGACCAGTGGTGGTTCACCCCCGAAGCCGGTGCCGACGTCACTCTGGACGGCCAGCCAGTGCGCGGCCGCGTGCGCATGGACACCGACAAGGATCCGCAACCGACCCTGCTGGCCTTCGATGGCGGCAAGGGGCAGTTGAGCCTGATCCGCCGTGGCCCGCGCGATGCGCTGCGGGTGAAGCATGCCGACGCGCCCGCGCGGATGAACTTCGCCGGCCTGCAGTACTGGCCCGGCGGCGCGGACTGGCAGATCAAGGCCCGTTTCATCGCCCATCCGGCCGGCAAGACCCTGCCGATCGTGGACATCACCGGGTTGACCACGGAGATGCCCAATGCCGGTGCGGTCGAATTCGAGCGCGACGGACGGACCTGGCGCCTGGAAGCCATCGGCGCAGCGGGGCAGCCCCTGTTCCTGATCTTCGCCGACCGTACCAGCGGCCATGGCAGCTACCCTGCTGGCCGCTACCTGGACACCGATGCGCCGGCTGCCGACGGCAGCGTGACGCTGGATTTCAACCACGCCTACGACCCGCCCTGTGCCTTCACCGCCTATGCGACCTGCCCGCTGGCACCGCCGGAAAACCGGATGGACCTGCGCGTGGAAGCCGGCGAGAAGGCGTACCACCTGCCTGAAGGAGAAGGCTGATCATGTCGATCACATCCCTGTTGCGCGGCGCCGTGCTGCTGCTGGCCTGCACGATCCCGGCCCTGGCCGGCGCACGCGGCGCCCCGGCCGAGGCACCTGCGGCCAAGCCGCCGGTGCCGCTGCTGTGGAAGGTCACCGGCCCCGGCGATGCGCGCGTCTACCTGCTCGGCTCGTTCCATCTGCTGAAGCCTGGCGATTACCCGTTGTCGGCCGATGTCGAGCAGGCCTTCGAAGCGTCCAGGCGTGTGGTGTTCGAAGTGCCGCCGGAGGAAATGGAGTCGGCCCAGGCCGCCAGCCAGATGGTGCAGGCAGCCACGCGCCGCGACGGCAGTGAGCTCAAGCGCGACCTGGACGAGGCCACCTGGAAGCAGCTGCAGGCCTATTCCACCCGGAACGGCCTGCCGCTGGCGCAGCTGCAGGGCATGAAGACCTGGTTCGTCGCGCTGAACATCACCATCGGGCAGATGCAGAAGATGGGCCTGGATGCGAACCTGGGCCTGGATCGCCATTTCATGACCCGGGCGAAGCAGGCCGGCAAGCAGACCATCGGGCTGGAAGACATGCAGGGCCAGATCGGCCTGCTCGATGGCATGAGCCTGCCAGAGCAGCGGCAGATGATGGCCGAGGCGCTGGATCAGGCGGGAAAGGGCGACGAGCAGTCGATGATGCTGCACGAAGCCTGGCGCCGTGGCGATGACCGCCTGCTGTGGACCAAGATGGCCGTGGAGATGCGCCAGCAGTACCCGCAGCTGTACCAGCGCATCAACATCGCGCGCAACGATGCCTGGGTGCCCAAGCTGCAGCCCTACCTGCAGGACGGGCAGGGCACCACCCTGGTGGTGGTCGGCAGCCTGCACCTGCTGGGCAGCGATGGCGTGGTGGAGAAGCTGAAGGCCAAGGGCTACAAGGTCGAACGTGTCTGCAGCAAGGGTTGCAAGCGGTAGAACCACGCCACGCGTCGATGAGTGTCGATGGGTGGGGACTGGCAACAAAAAACGGCGCGCCAGGGGCGCGCCGTTTTCGTGTCGGGCAGGGGGCCCGGCTCAGCGCCGGGTCTTGCCGCCGGTACCCGTGCCGGTGCCGGTGCCCGGTTCGTTCGGCTTGCTGCCAGTACCGGTTCCCGTGCCGCCCGGGCGCGGGCCACCGAAACCGGTGCCCATGTTGCGCTGGAATTCCTGCCACAGCTCCAGGTTGCGCTCGGTCAGCTGGTTCATCATCGCCCACGGGGTCTGGCCCAGCAGGTTGCCCATCTGCTGGCGGAACTGCTGCTGCTGGTCCAGGAAGACCTGCATGCTGCGCTCCAGGTAGTTGCCCATGAAGCCCTGCAGCGAATCGCCGTAGAAGCGGATCAGCTGGCTCAGCAGCTGGGTGGACAGCATCGGTTCGCCGTCCTGTTCCTGGTCGGCGATGATCTGCAGCAGCACCGAACGGGTCAGGTCGTCGCCGCTCTTGGCGTCGCGGACCTCGAAGTCTTCGCCATCCAGGATCAGCTGGCGCACGTCCTCGATGGTGATGTAGCTGGAAATTTCGGTGTCGTAGAGACGGCGGTTCGGATACTTCTTGATGATGCGGGTCGCAGCCATGAAGCGGTCACTCGTCACAGTAGATGTGCAGCATGGCGCAGTGCACAAGCCTTGGCAACCGCCCCAGCCCCCGCCAGGCTTGGGTTTCACGGCCGATCATGTTGCGCAGCAAGGGTTTGCGTGCTGCGCAGCATGACCAACGGCAGGGGCCACCGCGGTGGCCCGCGCCGCTTACCAGCCCATGTGGTGGCCGCCGTTGATGTCCAGGTTGCTGCCGGTGATCCAGGCGGCCTCATCGGCCACCAGGAAGGACACGCCATAGGCGATTTCCTCCGGCTTGCCGAGGCGGCCGGTGGGGATGTCGGCGATGATCTTGGCGCGCACTTCCTCCGGCACCGCCATGACCATGTCGGTGGCCACGTAGCCGGGCGAGATGGTGTTGACGGTAATGCCGAAGCCGGCGTTCTCGCGTGCCAGCGAGATGGTGAAGCCGTGCATGCCGGCCTTGGCGGCCGCGTAGTTGGCCTGGCCATACTGGCCCTTCAGGCCGTTGATCGAACTGATCTGGATCACCCGGCCCCAGCCGCGGCGGCGCATGCCTTCGATGACCGGGCGGGTGACGTTGAACACCGAATTGAGGTTGGTGTTGATCACATCGTGCCACTGGTCCGCGCGCATGCGGTGGAAGGTGGTGTCGCGGGTGATGCCAGCGTTGTTGACCAGGATCTCGACCGGGCCCAGTTCGGCTTCGACCGCGCGCACCATCGCTTCGGCGCTGTCCGGTTCGGACACATCACCGGGGAAGATCGCGACGCTGTAACCGCGCTCGGCCATCGCCTGCTGCCAGGCGCGGGCCTTGCCCTCGTCGCGGTAATTGGTGGCGACCCGGTGGCCCTGGTCGGCCAGGCGTTGGCAGATGGCGGTACCGATGCCGCCGGTTCCGCCGGTGACCAGTGCGACGCGAGATGTCATGGAATGCTGTCCGGGTTTCAGGTGGGGGAAGGGGGATTCTGCAACATCGGCGCGGAAAGTGCGCCCGGCGGCAGCAGAATGTCCTGGCGTGGCAGCCGCGCCGGATCGAAGCCCCGCAACGCGGCGGCCAGCAGGGCGTGCAGATCGTCCACGCCCTCCAGCGTGGCCGGTACTTGACCCAGCAGGCGCCACAGCTGGCGCAGCACTGGAACCGGCTGGGCGCTGTCCACCGGCAGGGCAGCCAGCGATTTGGACAGCTTGTGGCCCGGCGCATCCAGCAGCAGTGGCAGGTGCCAGTAGCGCGGAACGGCCAGCCCCAGTGCCTGCTGCAGCAGGATCTGCCGGGCGGTGGAATCGAGCAGGTCGGCGCCGCGCACCACTTCGGTCACGCCCTGTGCGGCATCGTCCACCACCACGGCCAGCTGGTAGGCCCAGCAGCCATCGGCGCGGCGCAGCACGAAATCGCCCACCTCGGCATGCACGTCCTGGGTCTGCAGGCCGCGCAGGCCATCTTCGAACTGGACCACGCTGCCGGCAGGGACGCGGAAGCGGACGGCGGGGTCCGGTCGCGGTTGCCGTGCGACGCAGCGGTGGTGGATGCCGCCGCTGGCGGCCACTTCACTGCGGCTGCAATGGCAGACGAAGGCCTGGCCGCTGGCCAGCAGTACGTCCAGCGCGGCCTGGTAGGCGTCGCCGCGCGCGCTCTGCCACAGCACCTCGCCATCATGGGCCAGGCCGAATGCGGCCAGCGCCTGCAGTTGCGATTGCGCCGCGCCGGCGACCGTGCGTGGTGGGTCGACATCCTCGATGCGCAGCCGCCACAGCCCGCCGTGGTGGCGCGCAAGCAGCCAGCTGCCGAAGGCGGCGAGCAGGGAACCGGGGTGCAGCAGGCCGGTGGGCGAGGGCGCAAAGCGGCCGCAGGGAATAGGCAAGGTCATGCTGGCTGAATCGTCGGTCAGGTTGGCGCTTGAATTCAAGCTGACTGCACCGCAAATTGGCAGATATCGACCCCTTCCGAGCCGGATTTTCCCATGTTTACCCGCATAGCCCTTTTCCTGGCCACCAACCTTGCGGTGCTGATTCTTGCCGGCATCGTGATGTCCATCCTGGGCGTGGACTCCCGTTCGATGAGCGGCCTGCTGGTCATGGCCGGCATCTTCGGCTTTGGTGGTTCCTTCATCTCGCTGCTGCTGTCCAAGTGGATGGCCAAGCGTTCCACCGGCGCGGTGGTCATCACCGAACCGCGCAACCCGACCGAGCGCTGGCTGTTGGCCACCGTCGAACGCCAGGCCAAGGCGGCCGGCATCGGCATGCCGGAAGTGGCCGTGTATGACGGCCCGGAAATCAACGCCTTCGCCACCGGTGCCAACCGCAACAACGCACTGGTGGCGGTGTCCACCGGCCTGCTGCACAACATGAGCGAAGACGAGGCCGAAGCGGTGCTGGGCCACGAAATCGCCCACGTCGCCAACGGTGACATGATCACCATGGCCCTGCTGCAGGGCGTGCTGAACACCTTCGTGATCGTGCTGGCCCGCGTGGTCGGCGGCGTCATCGACAGCGCGCTGTCGGGCAACCGCGAAGGCGGCGGCCGTGGCTTTGCCTACTTCATCATCGTGTTCGTGCTGGAAATGGTGTTCGGCCTGTTCGCTACGATGATCTCGATGTGGTTCTCGCGCCACCGCGAATTCCGCGCCGATGCCGGTGGTGCCTCGCTGGCCGGCCGCCAGAAGATGATCGCCGCGCTGGAGCGCCTGCAGCTCAACCATGGCCAGAGCACGCTGCCGACCCAGATCGCCGCCTTCGGCATTGCCGGTTCGACCGCGAAGAAGCTGTTCATGAGCCACCCGCCGCTGGAAGAGCGCATCGCCGCGCTGAGGGCTTCGACCGCGGCGTAAGCGTCGCGCTTCAAACCGGAAACACGAACGCCCGGCCTTGTGCCGGGCGTTTTGTTTTTCCAGCGCGGCAGCGGTTGTCACGTTGGTTTGTAGAGCCGAGCCCACGCTCGGCTGTCTTTCGCGCTGCGCGCGTAGGTCGAGCATGGCTTGACTCTACAGACGCCCACGCCCGGCCATGTGCCGGGCGTTTTGTTTCTCCAACGCGGCAGCGGTTATCGCATAGGTTTGTAGAGCCGAGCCCACGCTCGGCTGCCTTTCGCGCTGCGCGCGCCAGTCGAGCATGGCTCGACTCTACAAGGGGCGGGCCATGCCGGGCGAGCGGCACAAACAGAAACGGCACCCTTGCGGATGCCGTTTCAGTGAACCGCGCTGCCTGG
Organism: Stenotrophomonas maltophilia; assembly: GCF_047782825.1. Classification (GTDB taxonomy): domain Bacteria; phylum Pseudomonadota; class Gammaproteobacteria; order Xanthomonadales; family Xanthomonadaceae; genus Stenotrophomonas. The sequence goes on from NZ_CP180589.1 coordinate 139,927, forward strand.
ACGCTTAGAACTTCGCGTCGAACTCGGCGGCGTAGCCGGTGTTCACCAGCACCTTCTGCAGCGACTCGGCCACTTTCAGGTTGCCGGCCACGACCTGCTGGGTATCCGGGCCACGGTTATCCATGCGGGCCAGGGTGCCGCCCTTGAAGTCGCAGACCTTGCCACCGGCCTCGCGCACCAGCAGCACGCCGGCGGCGATGTCCCAGGCCTTCACGCCGGCTTCGAAGTAGGCGTCGGCGCGGCCACAGGCCACGTAGGCCAGGTCCAGCGCGGCCGAACCACTGCGGCGGATGTCCTCGGCCTGCACCAGCAGGGCGTCGACCGCCTTCAGCTGGGCGCTGGCACGGGCACGTTCGCGCGGGGCGAAACCGGTGTGGATCATGGTGCCGCCCAGGTCCTTGCGGTCGGCCACGCGGATGCGGCGGTCGTTCAGCACGGCACCGGCGCCACGGCTGGCGGTGAACAGTTCATTGCGCAGCGGGTCGAAGATGACCGCATCGGTCGGCTCGCCGTTTTCCACCAGGGCAATCGACACGCAGTAGTGCGGCACGCCGCGCAGGTAGTTGCTGGTGCCGTCCAGCGGGTCGATGACCCACATGTTGCGGTGGCCACCCTGCACGCCGCCTTCCTCGCCGAATACGCCGTATTCGGGGTAGGCGCGCTTGAGTTCCTTGACGATGACCTTCTCCGCGTCCGCATCCACTTCGCTGGCGTAGTCCATGCGGCCCTTCTGCACCACATTGAGCGCCTCGAGCTTGTTGATGTTGCGCAACAGGACGTTGCCGGCGAGGCGGGCGGCCTTGACCATGACGGTGACGGCGGGTTTCTGCATGGCGTGGGCTCCCGGAAAGGCAGATAGGGTAGGGCTGGCGGGGGAAAAGAGCGGGTCCGGCGCAGTGGCCGGCCGCACAGTTTACCATTGCTCATCGTCCAGCTCGACATTTCCCTGTTCATGTCCCAGTTTTCCGCCGCCACCCGCCTCCGATTCGTCCTGGTCGGTACCCAGCACCCCGGCAACATGGGCGCTGCCGCCCGCGCCCTGAAGACCATGGGCCTGGCCCGCATGGTCCTGGTCGCCCCCGAAAAGCCGCTGGACGAGGAGGCCTTCCGCCGCTCGGCCGGTGCCGAAGACGTGCTCGGCGACGCCCCGGTGGTGGCCTCCCTGGCCGAGGCGGTGGCCGACTGCACCCTGGTGCTGGGCTGCACCGCCCGTGCGCGCCGGGTCCAGCTGGAGGAGTTCCTGCCGTCCGACGCGGCCGCCCGCGCGGTGGCCAAGGCCGGCGAGGGCGCCGAGGTGGCCCTGGTGTTCGGCCGTGAACGCACCGGCCTGACCAACGAAGAGCTGCAGCTGTGCCACGCGGCGGTGCATATCCCGTCCGACCCGGCGTTCAGCTCGCTCAACCTGGCCGCCGCCGTGCAGGTGCTGGCCTATGAAACGCGCATGCAGCTGCTGGGCGCGCAGCCGGTGGCCGAGGTCGAAGCCGGCGCCCGCGAACCGGTCGCCAGCCACGAACAGATGGAGAGCTTCTTCGCCCAGCTGGGTGACACCCTGGACGAGATCGATTTCCACAAAGGCCGCGCACCGGAATCGGCGATGCGCAAGCTGCGCCGCCTGTTCCTGCGCAGCGAACCCAGCGAGCAGGAGGTGCGCCTGCTGCGCGGCATCCTGGCCGATGCCCAGCGCATGGCGCGATTGGCTCGCGACAGCGGAAAGAGCTGACGACGGTCTCATTTTTTCGGGTAGTCTGTCTGGATACCCTGGGGGGATGAACTTGTGTCGGCTTCATGTAAGGCAACGCAGTGGGGATTGCTGAGCCTGGTTCCCTGTCGGCGTGCCCGCGCGGCCAAGGCTGCGCCGGGCGCACAGCGGGATCGGCGGGCGCGGCATCGGGTCGACGGGTTCACGGAAACGAAAAAGGCAGGGGCGCTGCTGCAGCGCCCGGCCGCAGGCTGCGTGCGGCAGTGGTGGAATGGAATGACACTGGAATCGAGACGCGTGCAGAAGGTAGTGGAATGAAGTGGCTCGGCTCCGGAATGCAGGCCCGTTTCCTGCTCGCGATGGGCGGGGCAATGCTGGTGGTGGTGGCGATCCTGGCGGTGCTGCTGGGGCGCCAGGCGACGATGCAGAACGAGGTCAAGAGCCTCAGTGGCGGCGTCATCCATGAACTGTTCGACCGCAGCGTGCGCAGCCGTGGCGAAGCGCTGGCGCGCGAGCTGTCCGATTCGCTGGCCAACCCGCTGTACTACAACGATCTGGGCCAGGTCGGCGCACTGGTGCGGACGACCTCGCGGCAGCAGGTCGTGCGCTATGTAAAGGTGTTCGATGCCAAGGGCCGGCTGGTGCATGACGGCTCGGCCAACGTGGCCGGCTTCGGCAAGCCGATGGACGACCCGATGGCGGCCGCGGCCGTGGCCGCACAGGGCCTGGTGGTGCAGCAGTCGCCCACCGTGCTCGACAACGCCATGCCCATCCTGTTCGGCAAGCAGCGTATCGGCGGCGTCCGCGTGGGCATGGCCCTGGACGAGGTGAAGGCGCGCGAGCTGGCCGCCAGTGCCACGATGGGCGAGCGCCTGCAGCAGGTCGGCAGCCGCCACCTGGGCTGGCTGCTGCTGATGCTGGGCCTGCTGGTGGTCATCGGGGTGACGGTCATCCTGTACGTGCAGCGCACCCTGGTGGCGCCGATCCGCGATCTGGCCGCGGCCGCGCGCCGCATCGAATCCGGTGATTACCAGGCGCCGCTGCTGGAAAACACCCGCGACGACGAAGTGGGCGAGCTGGTGCGTGGCTTCGCCCGCATGCGCGATGCCATCGCCCGCCACGACCGCGAAGTGCGGCACATGGCCTACACCGATGCGCTGACCGGGCTGACCAACCGCCTGGCCTTCCGCGAGGCGCTGGACCACCGGCTGATGGCCGCACGGGCATCCAAGCACCGGCTGGGCCTGCTGTTCGCCGACATCGACGATTTCAAGCGGGTCAACGACACCTTGGGCCATGAGGCGGGCGACGAAGCACTGCTGCAGTTCGCCCAGCGCATCGGCCAGGCCGTGGCCGAGGCCGGCGGCGATGACGCCCTGCTGGCCCGCTTCGGTGGCGACGAATTCGTGATCCTGGTGGGCGATGGTGACGTGGCCGCCAATGCCCGCCTGCTGGCCGAAGTGCTGGTGCGCGAGCTGGGCAAGCCGCTGGTGGTGCAGGGCAGGGAGCTGTTCCTGGGCACCTCGATCGGCGTGACCCTGTTCCCCGACGATGCCGCCGACGCCACCACGCTGCTGAAGAATGGCGACATCGCCATGTACCAGGCGAAGATGGCCGGCAAGAACTGCTATCGCTACTACAGCCGGGCGATGGACCACGCGGTCGAGCGCCGTGTGCACATGGAACAGGAACTGCGCGGCGCCTGGGAGCGCGGCGAGCTGCGGTTGGCCTACCAGCCGATCTTCCGCATGCGCGACCGCCGCCTGGTGGGCGTGGAAGTGCTGCTGCGCTGGCAGCACCCGACTCTGGGCACCATCCCGCCTTCGGTGTTCATCGAAGTGGCCGAGCAGAGCGGCCTGATCGAGGTGATCGGCCCGAAGGTGCTGCGTGCGGCCTGCATGGAAGCCTCGCAGTGGCCGCGCGGTGCGGCCGGCGATGAGCTGTTCGTGTCGGTGAACGTGTCCCCGCGCCAGCTGCGCGGCGGCGAACTGCCGGCGCTGGTGGCGCAATGCCTGCACGAGTCCGGCCTGCCGGCGTCGCGCCTGCATCTGGAACTGACTGAAACGGCGGTGATCGGCGATGAAATGCTGGCCGCGCAGCTGTTGGACAAGCTGCACCGCACCGGCGTGAAGGTCTGGCTGGATGACTTCGGTACCGGCTTCTCCGGCCTGAGCCACCTGCGCCAGGTGCCGGTGGATGGCGTGAAGATCGACAAGAGCTTCGTGGCCGACATGCAGCGCGACCCGGACGACCTGGCGCTGACCACGGCCATCATCGCCATGGCTCATGCGCTGGGGATCACTGTGGTGGCCGAAGGCATCGAACAGGAAGCGCAGTTCGAGCTGCTGGCCCAGCGCGGCTGCGATCTGGGCCAGGGCTACTGGCTGAGCCACCCGGTGACCGCCACGGAGGTGGTACGGATGATCGATTCGGGCGCGTGACAGTAGATCCACGCCATGCGTGGATGCTTCTGCCTGGACGCCCATCCACGCATGGCGTGGATCTACTGGTTACACCGGGCGCTTGCTGGGGTCGCCGGGCAGTTCGCGCACCAGCTTCGGAATCAGGTAGCCGGACAACCGTGCGGTCAGACCGGCAATCAGCGCCTTGGCCTGGGTGTCGTCCACTTCGAAGTGGGCCACCCCTTCCACCTTGTCCAGCTGGTGCAGGTAGTAGGGCAGCACGCCGGCGGCGAAGCTGCGCTCGCTCAGGTCCTGCAGGGCCTGCACGCTGTCGTTGACCCCGCGCAGCAGCACTGCCTGGTTCAGCAGCTGCGCGCCGGTGCCGCGCAGGCGGGCCATGGCGGTGTCCACGCTGGCATCGAATTCATTGGCGTGGTTGGCGTGCACCACGATGGCCAGCGGCCACGGCAGATTGCCCAGCCAGGCCAGCAGTTCCTCGTCCACCCGCTCGGGCAGCACGATCGGCAGGCGGGTATGGATGCGCAGGCGGCGGATGTGCGGAATCTGGCGCAGGGCGTCGGTCAGCTCGGCCAGCTTGTGCGTGGCCAGCGACAGCGGGTCGCCGCCGGACAGGATCACCTCGTCGATGTCCGGGTCGGCCGCGATGGCCGCCACGGCCTCCTGCCAGCCGCCCTTGGCGGCGTTTTCCGCACCGTAGTCGAAATGGCGGCGGAAGCAGTAGCGGCAGTTGATCGCGCAGCTGCCGGTGGCCACCAGCAGGGCACGACCGCGGTACTTCTGGATGACCCCGGTGGCCTTCTTGGCCGCGCCATCGCCCACCGCGTCGAAGCTGAACCCGGGCGCCGGGCGCATTTCCTCGTCGATGGGCAGCACCTGGCGCAGCAGCGGGTCGGCGGCATCGCCTGGCCGCATGCGGGCCACGAATCCCTCCGGCACGCGCAGGGCGAACTGGGCCATGGCCGCGTCCGAGACCCCCAGTGCCGCCGGGTCCAGCTGCAGCCGCGCCAGCAGGGCGTGTGGGTCGCGCAGTGCCTGGCGCCAGAGCTGCTGCCAGCGCGCGGGCGCGCCTGGCGACTGGGGCCGGGGGAAGGCGGAAAGCTGCATGGAGAGGGGGCCTGCGGTTATCATGGGGGCAGAAAAACTGTTGCCCACCGGCTTCCGGTGGGCTTTCCATTCTATCCGGCTCGCCGCACCCGCGGCGGTTTTGCCATTTGAGGAGCTTGAGCATGGCCACTGTGGGCATGAATGACGTCAAGAACGGGATGAAGATCCTGGTCAACAACGAACCGGCAGTCATCACCGACACCGAGTACGTCAAGCCGGGCAAGGGCCAGGCCTTCACCCGCGTGAAGTACCGCTTCATCCGTTCGGGTCGCGTGGTCGAACTGACCATGAAGGCGACCGACGACCTGGAAGTGGCCGACGTCGTCGACACCGACATGAACTACATGTACAGCGATGGCGAGTACTGGCACTTCATGGATCCGGAATCCTTCGAGCAGGTCCAGGCCGACAAGGCCGGCATGGGCGGCGCCGAGAAGTGGCTGAAGGGCGAAGAAGCCTGCATCGTCACCCTGTTCAATGGCGCGCCGATCTTCGTGCAGCCGCCGAACTTCGTCGAACTGAAGATCACCGAAACCGATCCGGGCGTCCGTGGCGACACCTCGGGCGGTGGCGGCAAGCCGGCCACCCTGGAAACCGGTGCCGTGGTCCGCGTGCCGCTGTTCGTCAACCAGGATGAAATCATCAAGGTTGATACCCGTTCGGGTGAGTACTCCTCGCGCGTGAAGTAATCCGGGTACGCGCTGGCGCATTCGCGCTGGCGCTCCCACGATCCGCGGTGCGGATCGTGGGCCCCCACTTACCAGCACCCACACCCCGCCGCTTCGCGGCCGCCCCTGACTCAGGGGCTCGTCCTCCAGAAGCTCAGCGGTAGCCGTTCGGCCGGCGATCAGCCGCCCGGTCAGGCCCAAGGCCGCGAATGGTCCTTCCTCCCCCAGCCAGTGAGCCCGCATGAGCGATAGCCCGCACCTCCCCGAAGCCTGCGACCTGCTCATCGAAGCCGGTTACGTCGTCCCGATCGAGCCGCATGCGGTGGTGCTGGAAGACCATGCCGTGGCCGTGCGTGGCAGCGAGATCATCGCGATCCTGCCGCGTGCCGAGGCCCGTGCGCGTTTCCGCGCCGCGCAGGTGGTCAGCCGCCCGGAAGCGGCGCTGATGCCCGGCCTGGTCAACGCGCACACGCACAACCCGATGACCCTGCTGCGCGGCGTCGCCGACGACCTGCCGCTGATGACCTGGCTGCAGCAGCACATCTGGCCGGTGGAAGCGGCGGTGATCGGCCCGGAATTCGTGGCCGACGGCACCACCCTGGCCATCGCCGAGATGCTGCGCGGCGGCACCACCTGCGCCAACGAGAACTATTTCTTCGGCGATGTGCAGGCCGCGATCTACAAGAAGCACGGTTTCCGCGCGCTGGTCGGTGCGGTCATCATCGATTTCCCCACCGCCTGGGCCAAGACCGATGACGAGTACTTCGCCAAGGCCGGTGAACTGCATGACCAGTGGCGCAGCGACCCGCTGATCGGCACCGCGTTCGCGCCGCATGCGCCGTACACGGTGAACGACGCCAATTTCGAGCGCGTGCGCATGCTGTCCGACCAGTTGGACATGCAGGTACACCTGCACACCCATGAAACCGCGCAGGAAATCACCGATTCGATCAAGCTGCACGGCCAGCGTCCGCTGGCGCGGCTGGATCGCCTGGGCCTGGTCAACGACCGCCTGATCGCGGTGCACATGACCCAGCTGACCGATGCTGAAATCCACCTGTGCGCCGAACGTGGTGTCAGCGTGGTGCACTGCCCGGAATCGAACCTGAAGCTGGCTTCCGGTTTCTGCCCGGCCTGCGCCCTGCAGCGCGCCGGGGTGAACCTGGCCATCGGCACCGATGGCTGCGCCAGCAACAACGACCTGGACATGTTCAGCGAAAACCGCACCGCAGCCATCCTGGCCAAGGCCGTGGCCGACGATGCCACCGCGCTGGACGCGGCCACCACGCTGCGCGCCTCGACCCTGGGCGGCGCACGCGCGCTGGGCTTCGGCGAGCGCATCGGCTCGATCGAAGTGGGCAAGCAGGCCGACCTGGTCTGCGTTGACCTGTCGGCGCTGGAAACCCAGCCGCTGCACAACGTGCTGTCGCAGCTGGTGTACGCCACCGGCCGCCAGCAGGTCAGCGATGTCTGGATTGCCGGCAAGCCGAAGCTGGTCCAGCGCGAGCTGGTCGGCATGGACCTGCCGGGCATCATCGCCAACGCGCGCCAGTGGCGCGAGCGCATCCGTCATATCCGCGCCTGAACCCCGGCGCTGCAAGGACTTCCCATGACTGCCCCCCACGCTTCCTCCAATTTCGATCAAGCCGAGCTGGACAAGTTCGCCGCACTGGCCAACCGCTGGTGGGACGCTGACGGCCCGCAGAAGCCGCTGCATGCGCTCAATCCGGTACGCCTGAAGTACGTGGCCGACCGCGTAACGCTGCGTGGTGCGCGCGTGCTGGACATCGGCTGCGGTGGCGGCCTGCTGAGCGAAGCACTGGCCCAGGCAGGCGCCGATGTCACCGCGATTGATCTCGCCCCTGAACTGGTCAAGGTCGCACGCCTGCACGCGCTGGAAAGCGGTGCCAAGGTCGACTACCGGGTGCAGGCGGCCGAGGATCTGGCTGCCGAGCAGCCGGGTAGCTTCGATGTGGTCACCTGCATGGAAATGCTCGAGCACGTGCCCGACCCGGGCGCCATCATCGAGGCCTGCAAGCGCCTGCTGAAGCCGGGCGGCCACCTGTTCCTGTCGACCATCAACCGCACCGCCGCGGCGTTCGCGGTGGCGATCGTCGGCGCCGAGTACGTGGCCCGGTTGCTGCCAAAGGGCACACACCACTACCAGGAATTCATCAAGCCGGCCGAGCTGGCACGCTGGCTGCGCGAGGCCGACGTGCAGCTGGTGGACGTGAGCGGCATGGCCTACGAGCCGTGGCGCAACCACGCCCGCCTGAGCGGCCGCACCGACATCAACTACCTGGCCTACGCGGTCAAGCCGGAATGAGTGCCGCGCCTTTCCCGCGTGCGGTGCTGTTCGATCTGGATGGCACGCTGCTGGACAGTGCGCCGGATTTCGTCGCCACCTGCAATGCCATGCTGGCCGAGCGCGGCCGCGCACCGATCGACCCGGCGCAGCTGCGCCCGGTGGTGTCCAAGGGCTCGCGTGCGATGGTCGCCGCGGCCTTCCCGGACCTGGAAGCGGCTGAGCGTGATGCGCTCATTCCCGAATTCCTGCAGCGTTACCAAGCGCTGATCGGCCAGCACGCGGTGCTGTTCCCGGGCGTGGCCGGCATGCTGGCCGCGCTGGATGCCGCAGGTACGGTGTGGGGCATCGTCACCAACAAGCCGGAATACCTGGCGCGCCTGATCCTGCCGCAGCACGGCTGGCAGCAGCGCTGCGCGGTGCTGGTGGGCGGTGACAGCCTGGCCGAGCGCAAGCCGCACCCCCTGCCGCTGCTGCATGCGGCGCAGGCGATTGCCGTTGCCGCCGAAGACTGTGTCTATGTCGGCGACGATGAGCGCGACATCATCGCCGCACGCGCGGCGGCCATGCCGTCGGTGGCGGCGCTGTGGGGCTACCGCCTGCACAGCGACGATCCGCTGGCCTGGCAGGCCGATGTGCTGGTGGAAAACGCCGAACTTCTGCAACTGGCCAGCCTCTGGCCGACCCGGCCGGCAACCCCGGCCCAGCCGTAAGGAACATCGTAGTGAGCAGTACTGCGCTGGACAGTTTCCTCGACAAGTGGCGCAGCCGTTGGCCGGAATGGTCGGTGGCCGCCCCGTTCGTGGCCGAACCGCAACGCGAGCGCGCGGTGGCGTGGTTCGCGCTGCTGCAGGAATTCGACGACATGCTCAACACCAGCGGCGACCCGCTGCCGGCCGACGCCAAGCTGGCCTGGTGGGGGGAGGAGCTGCGCAGCTGGGCCGCGCAGCGTTCGCGCCATCCGCTGGGGCGCCTGCTGGAGCCGGTACGTGCGCCGTGGGCGCAGCTGGCCGAAGCCCTGCCGGACCTGGTCGAAGCACGCACGGTCGCGCTGGACGCTGCCGGCGCCGAACGCGCCCTGGCCAACTACGCCGAAGCGGTCGCTGCGGTGGAAGCAGCGCTGTTCAACGACACGCCGCGCAAGGGTGCCGGGCGTGCGGTGCAGCTGCAGACCCTGGCCCAGCGCCTGCAGGATGCCGGTGTGGCCGGCGTCCCGCGCAGCCTGCTGGACGGTGATGCCAGCACGGCCGCACAACGCTGGGCACAGTACCTGCTGAAGGGCTGGGGCGCCCGCGTACCGGGCCCGCGGCCACGCCGCGTGTGGTCCAGCCTGGCACGCGCCCGCGTGGCCGCGCGGGCCGCAGGCAAGCCGGTGGAAGCGACCCCGCTGCGCACGCTGCTGCGCGTGTGGTGGGCCGCGCGCGGTTGATGCCGCTGCGCTCGCCGGGCATGGCCCGGCGCTACCGGGCGCGTTGATCGGCCGGCGCCGGGGCATGCCCGGCGACGATGCGCGTGCGTTACTTGCGTTCCAGCACCAGCAGCGGGTCGATGCGGGTATCGAACCAGTTCATGCCCCAGTGCAGGTGCGGGCCGGTGGCGCGGCCGGTAGCGCCGACGGCGGCAATCACCTGGCCCTGCTCGACACGATCGCCCACCTTCACGTCGATGCGTGACAGGTGCAGGAAGTTCGAGCTGATGCCGTAGCCATGGTCGATCAGCAGCGTGCCGCCGGTCAGGTACAGATCCGGGCCGGCGAAGGTGACCACGCCGGCGGCCGGCGCCTTCACCGGGGTGCCGGTGGGCACCGCGATATCCATGCCGGAATGGCCTGCGCCAGGCTGGCCGTTGTACACGCGTGCATTGCCGAAGCGGCCGCTGATGCGGCCCTGCACCGGCCAGATGAAGGTCTGGGTGAAGTCGGTGCGGTTGTCATCGCGGGCGCGCGCCGCGGTCACCTGCGCCTGTTCGCGCTTGATGCGCTCGGCAATCGCCGGCGGTGGATTCACCGTCTTCGGCGGCACGCCGTTCACGCGCTCGGTCGGCCAGTCGCGCGGGGTCACCGAAATCGTGGCCGTCTCGCTGCCGCCATCCGGGCGCTGCACCTGCACCTGCAGCGGGCCTTTCTCGTCGCGGCCGATGCCGAACACCACGCTGCCGTAGTTGCTTACGCGCAGGTCGCGGCCGGCGTAGCGCACGCGGCTGCCGGCCGGCACCTTGCCGATCACCATGGCGCCCTGCGAGGCGCTGGGCGGGAATACCACGCGGCTGTCGATCAGGCTGCCGATGCCATCCTGCGCTTGTGCCGATGGTGCGTTGAGCAGGGGCGCGGCCAGCAGCAGCGCCCCGGACAGAAATACGCTGCGCATCAGCGGTCGTAGGTCATGCGCTGGCCGGCCGGTTCGCCGACCAGCGTGCTGCCGTCCCACACCCGCTGGCCGTTGACCCAGGTGGAGGCGATGCGCGAACGGAAGGTGGTGCCTTCAAACGGCGACCAGCCGCACTTGGACAGCACGTCCTCGCGCTTGACGGTGAACGGCACGTCTTCGACCAGCACCAGGTCGGCGAAGTAGCCTTCGCGCAGGAAGCCGCGCTCTTCCACGTCGAACAGCTGGGCCGGCGCATGCGCGAACTTCTGCACCACCTGCTCGCGGGTCAGCTTGCCTTCGTGCACGCGCTCCAGCGCGGCCACCAGCGCGTACTGCACCAGCGGCAGGCCCGACGGCGCCTGCGCGTAGGGCTTCTGCTTCTCTTCCCAGGTGTGCGGGGCGTGGTCGGTGGCCAGCACGTCCAGCACGTCGTCGGCCAGCGCGGCGGTGATCGCTTCGCGGTCGGACACTTCCTTGATCGCCGGGTTGCACTTGATCAGGTTGCCCTTGGTCGCGTAGTCCGGGCGCGCGAAGTGCAGGAAGTGCACGCAGGTTTCAGCGGTGATCTGCTTGCGGCTGCCGTCGGCGCGGATCAGCGGGCCCTTCTCGAACAGTGCCAGCTCGTCGGCGGTGGAGATGTGCAGCACATGCAGGCGGGTGCCGTGCTTGCGGGCCAGCGACATGGCCAGACGGGTCGACTTGATGCAGGCCTCGCGCGAACGGATGTCCGGGTGCATGTCCGGGGTCAGCGCGTCGCCGTACTTCTCCTGGAACGCCTTCAGGTTGGCATCGATCATCGGCGTGTCTTCGCAGTGCGTGATGATCGGGGTCGGGCACTCGCGGAAGATCGCGTCCAGCGTTTCCGGGTTGTCCACCAGCATGTTGCCGGTGGACGCGCCCATGAACACCTTCACGCCCGGCGCCTTCTTCGGGTCCAGGGCGCGGATCGCGTCGAGGTTGTCATTGCTGGCGCCGTGGTAGAAGCCGTAGTTGGCCCAGGCGCGACCGCGGGCCAGCTCGTACTTGGCTTCCAGGATGGTCGAATCCAGCGTCGGCGGGTTGGTGTTGGGCATATCCATGAAGCTGGTCAGCCCGCCGGCCACGGCAGCGGCCGATTCGCTGGCGATGTCGCCCTTGTGGGTCAGACCGGGTTCGCGGAAGTGCACCTGGTCGTCGATCATGCCCGGCAGCAGCCAGCGCCCGGCTGCGTCCACCACCTGTTCGCCGTCGCGCGGCGTCAGCCCGCTGCCGATCTGCGCGATGCGGCCGTTCTCGATGCGCAGGTCGCCGTCGAAGGTGCGGCCTTCGTTGACCATGCGGGCATTGGTGATGAGCGTGGAGGACATGTCAGTGTTTTCCTGTGCAACGGCAAGAGGGGGCGTGGGGAGACTCGGGCACTGGATCGAAGCCGCCGGGGTGGAACGGGTGGCAGCGTCCCAGCCGGCGCGCGGCCAGCCAGCTGCCGCGCAGCGGACCGTGGCGGGCAATGGCATCCATGGCGTATTCAGAACAGCTGGGCACGAAGCGGCAGCGCGGCCCCAGCAGGGGGCTGATGAAGCGCTTGTAGAAGCGCAGCAGGGCAATGAGCAGGCGCGAGATCACCCAGTCATCTTATGCCAGTTGGCATGAAGGCCGCATTTGTGCAGGATGGGCCGTTGGTCGCATGTCGCCGATGGCCTGCGACCGCTGTCGGCACCGCTGGGTGCCGGCCAGGTTCCGTACCGCGCAAGGCGGTCCGTGTTCGTCGGACCGCGCTTTGGGTGCCTTGGCTCCAGGACTGAATGGAGCAGGGCGCCGAGGTTGCTGCTGCGGGTCGGGTAGGCTATAAAGGCCCGCTTTCCCGGGCCCCGGGGAATCCAAGGAAGAGCGTTTCGTGGCTGCTAAAAAAACTGCAAAGAAGGCCGCAACGGCCGCCAAGAAAACCGCCAAGCCTGTTGTGAAGAAGTTGGCGGCAAAGCCCGTTGCCAAAAAGCCGGCCAGCAAGGCGGTGACCAAGGCAGCGTCCTCGCAACCGGCGGCCAGGAAGGCCACCGCGAAGAAAGCACCGGTCAAGGCGACCAAGCCGGTGGCAAAGAAGGCCGCCGCACCCGCCAAGGCCAAGCCTGCCGCTGCCGGCAAGAAGGCGCCGGTGGTGAAGAAGGCTGCCAGCAAGGCCGCGCCGGTGAAGAAGGCCGCCGCCAAGCCGGTGGCGAAGAAGGCAGCCGCCAAGCCGGCGCCGAAGGCGGTGGTGAAGAAGGCCGCAACCAAGCCGGTGTCGAAGCCTGCTGCCGGGAAGGCCGTAGCGGCCAAGCCGGCCGCCAAGCCTGCCGCTGTAAAGAAAGCCACCAAGAATGTCGCCAAGCCGGCTGCCAAGCCGGCCCCGGCCCCCGTAGTGAAGTCCGCACCGAAGCCCGCCGCCAAGGCAGCTCCGGCCAAGCCTGTCCCGGCCAAGACCGCGGCAGTGGCAGCAGCCCAACCGGCCCCCAAGCCGGCCCCGGCCGCCCCCCCTGCAGCATCGACCGCCCCGCAATCCAAGAATCCCGTGCCCGTTTCGAAATCGCCTGCCAAGACTGCCGTGAAATCTGCTGTGAAATCAGATCCCGCTCCGAAGACCGTGTCGCGCCCTGTGGGCAAGGTTGCCGTGGCTGTGACCGCCCGTTCGGCGGCGCCGGCCCCGCGCAGCAAGTACAAGGTCGTCGAATACAAGACCGACGAGGCCACCGGCCGCCCGATCCTGCCGGCAGGCTACAAGCCCGCCTCGGACGAGGAGTACATGAGCCCGCTGCAGCAGGAGTACTTCCGTCAGCGCCTGCAGAACTGGCGCGCCGATCTGGTGGAAGAATCCAAGCAGACCATCGAGAACCTGCGTGAGGAAGTGCGTGACATCGGCGACGAAGCCGAGCGTGCGACCCGCGAAACCGAGAACTCGCTGGAACTGCGTACCCGCGACCGCTACCGCAAGCTGATCGGCAAGATCGACAGCACCCTCAAGCGCCTGGAAGCCGGCGACTACGGTTACTGCGTGGACACCGGCGAAGAAATCGGCCTGGACCGCCTCGAAGCGCGTCTGACCGCCGAGCGCACCATCGACGCCCAGGAACGTTGGGAGCACCTGCAGAAGCAGCAGGGCGACTGATTCCGGATCGTTGTCTGGTCATGCAGAAAACCCGGCCACGGCCGGGTTTTTTGTTGGGTAGTGCGGGCTCTTGTAGTCGAGCCATGCTCGGCTGGCCGTTCCTTTGTAGAGTCGAGCCATGCTCGACTGGCTTCTGAAAAGCAGTCGAGCAAGCTCGACTCTACTGCAGGTCGCGCAGATTCAACTTCCGCAGCGTCGGGTTCTTCCACGCCGTGATTCCGGCCACGCTCAACACCGCGAACCCCCCCAGCACCACCGCCGGCACCAGGCCCAGCAACTTGGCCATGGTGCCCGCATAGAACGCGCCCAGCTCGTTCGACGAGCTGATGAAGATGCCGTTGATGGACGACACCCGTCCGCGCATTTCCTCCGGCGTGGCCAGCTGCAGGATGGTCGAGCGCACCACCACCGACACGCCATCGAACGCGCCGTAGAACAGCAGGATCAGCGCCGACAGCCAGAAGTGCTGCGACAGGCCGAAGCTGACCACGCACAGGCCGAAACCGGCCACCGCGAACAGCAGCACGCGGCCGGCGTTCTTCTGCAGCGGGTGCCGGGCCAGCCACAGGCCCACGCAGACCGAGCCCAGCGCCGGTGCCGCGCGCAGGATGCCCAGCCCTTCCGGGCCGTGGTGCAGGATTTCGTGCAGGAACGCCGGCAGCATCGCCACCACGCCGCCCAGCAGCACCGAGAACATATCCAGGGCCATCGCCCCGACCATGATGCGGTTGCCAACCACGAAGCGGGCGCCTTCGGCGATGCTCTTGAAGATCGGTGCGGCCGGGCCGGTGTGCACCGGCTCTTCCACCTTCAGCGTGGCCAGGCAGCCCATCGCCACCAGGGCGAACGTCGTGGCCACGCCATAGGACAGGCCCTTGCCACCCATGCCCACCAGCACGCCGCCCAGCGCCGGGCCGGCCACCATGCCGGCCTGGAACACCACCGCGCCCAGGCCCGCGCCCCGCGCGTACTGCTCGCGCGCCAGCACGCGGGCAAACAGCGCGTTGTAGATGGGTGACAGGAAGGCGCGGACCATGCCGGTCAGGGCGATGGCCGCATAGATCGGCCACACGCCGTGGAACGGCAGCCAGCCCTGGGCCACGCTGGTCAGCACGATGGCCGTGGCGATCAGGCCGGCGCAGGCCACCATGCCCAGCCGGCGCCGCGGCAGGTGGTCCACCAGGTAACCGGCGAACGGGGCCACGCAGAAGAACGGCAGCACCTCGGCCAGGCCCACCAGGCCCAGCGAGAACGGATTGCGGGTGACTTCGTAGATATGCCAACCGACGGTGACGGCCACCACCTGGTAGGACAGCATCGCGAAGATGCGGTAGGCCAGCAGCTTGGCAAAGCCGGGCCGGCCCAGCAGGGCCAGCGCGCCGGCATCATCGGTGTCGGCAGCGGTCACGGCTGTTCGCGCTGCTGCTGGGCCTGGGCGGTTTCGCGGATGAAGGCCAGCATCGCCGCCACGCCGTTGCTGCGGGTGGGCGAAAGATGGCGGGCCAGGCCGATGTCCTGGATGTAGCTGGGTTCGGTCTCCAGGATCTCCTGCGCCGAGCGCCCGGAATACACGCGCAGGGCCAGGAAGATCAGGCCGGAGACAATGGCCGAATCACTGATGGCGTGGAAGCGCAGCGACTGCGCATTGCCCTCGGGCACGATCCACACCATTGACTGGCAGCCCAGCAGGCGGTGCTCTTCGGTCTTCCACTCGTCGGGGAAGGCCGGCAGCTTGCGGCCCAGATCGATCAGGTACTGGTAGCGCTCGGACCAGTCACCGAAGAAGGCGAATTCCTCGGCGATGGCGGCCTGGGCCTCGGCGGCGGTGGGTTCAAGCGGGAACGGGGAGTCGGTCACAACGGTCTCTACAGTGGGGGCGTGGCCGGTGCGGCCGGCCACGGGGCAGGGCGGGTCAGGCGCGCTTGCGCACCCAACGCACCCCCTGCGGGGTGTCTTCCAGCACGATGCCTTCGGCGGCCAGCTGGTCGCGGATGGCGTCGGAACGGGCGAAATCACGCGCCTGCTTGGCCGCGGCACGTTCGTCGATCAGTGCCTGGATGCGCGCATCGTCGTCACCTTCGCTGGCGGCGGTGCCGAACCACTGCGCCGGGTCGGCCTGCAGCAGGCCCAGTGCCAGGCCGGCGCCCAGCAGTTCGCCCTTCAGGCGCGCGCGTTCGGCCGGATCGGTGGCGCGGCGTGCCTCACCGGCGATGCGGGCCACTTCGGCCAGCGCCTGCGGGGTGTTCAGGTCATCGTCCAAGGTGGCCTCGACGGTGGCCGGAATCGCCGCCACGGCGTCCACCTCGGCCAGGTCGCGCAGGGTGCCGTACAGGCGGTCGAGGGTGCGCGCGGACTGCTCGATCAGCCCGTCGGTCCAGTCCAGCGGCTGCCGGTAGTGGGCCGACAGCAGGGCCAGGCGCAGCGCCTCCGGCGGGTGCTGGCGGACCAGGTCGTGCACGCGCTCGATGTTGCCCAGCGACTTGCTCATCTTGGCGCCGCCGAAGTTGAGCATGCCGTTGTGCAGCCAGAAGCGGGCGAAGATCCTGCCGCCATGCGCGCACTCGCTCTGCGCGATCTCGTTTTCATGGTGCGGGAACTGCAGGTCAACGCCACCGGCATGGATGTCGATGGTCTCGCCCAGGTGGGCGGCGGCCATGGCCGAGCACTCGATGTGCCAGCCCGGGCGGCCACGGCCCCAGGGCGAATCCCAGCCGGGCAGGTCGTCGCTGGACGGCTTCCACAGCACGAAATCGCCGGCGTCGCGCTTGTACGGGGCCACTTCCACGCGGGCACCGGCCAGCATTTCCTCCGGGTCGCGGCGCGACAGCTTGCCGTAGCCGTCGAAGCTGGCCACCGCGAACAGTACGTGGCCCTCAGCGGCATAGGCGTGGCCGTTGGCGATCAGCTGCTCGATCATGGTGATGATCTGCGGCATGTGCGCGGTCACCTCCGGTTCGATGTCCGGCGGCACCACGCCCAGCGCGGCCATGTCTTCACGGTAGGCCGCGGCGAAGCGGTCGGTGATGGTGCTGATCGGCACGCCCTGCTCACGCGCGGCGTTGTTGATCTTGTCATCCACGTCGGTGATGTTGCGGGCGTAGCGCAGGGCGCCGAAGCGGCGCCGCAGCAGGTCGGCCAGCACCCCGAACACCACCGGCCCACGGGCGTTGCCGATGTGCACGTAGTTGTAGACCGTGGGGCCGCACACATACAGGGTCGGACAGGCCGGGTCGAGCGGGGTGAACGGTTCGAGCTGGCGAGTCAGGTTGTTGTGCAGGCGCAGGGTCATGGGGCTGTGGCTGGGGGACAAGCCTGTGATTTTAGAACGTGTCGGCCCCCAATGGGGGACGGCCTGCGGCCGCCGGGCGGGGCAGGGGGTGGGCGGTGGGCTGGGCAGGAGCAGCGCGGACGGGTAATGTTCAGCCCCTCGCGGTCGTCACTGCCTACACTATCGCCGTGCCCTTCCTTTCATCGCCAATGAAATCCACCGCGTTGCTGACCCTGGCCTGCCTGTCGGCGGCGCCGGTCGTGGCCCAGGCCCAGGACGCCGAGCCGCGCAACCGGGTGGTGATCGTGGAGAACGTGAAGTTCGACTACGCCCAGGTGCTGAACGTCGAACCGGTGTTCCAGACCCTGCGCGCGACCCGTACCGAGGAGCACTGCGAGCCGGTCTCGACCCGCACCCTGGCCCCGGTGAACGTGACGGGCGAGGAACCGACCGAAGACAAGGGCCGGATCAGCCGCTTCTGGGATTCGGTGCGCTCGATGTTCAAGCGCTCCGACGAGGAGGTCGCCGAGGAGGTGGCCGCCGAGAACCCGACCCCGGCCCCGGCCAACAACGGGCCGATGCTGACCCGCGATTGCAAGATCGTGCCGGTCGGGCGTGAATTCCGCCGGCCCATCGCCTATGACGTGGACTACGTCTACAAGGGCACCAAGTACCGCTCGCGCCTGCCGGAAGACCCCGGCAACCGCCTGAAGATCCGGGTCTCGATCACCCCCTGGGTGGGTCCGGAGCAGGCCGGGGCCGGTACGCCCTGAGCCATGCGGCCGCTGGCCCTTGCGCCAGCCCCGGCCCCATGCAAAGATAATCGACCATGAAGCTCACCGACTTCCAGCACGACAGCAGCGCCGCCCGTCAGGCCACTGGCATGACGTCGCGTGCCCGTCGACCGGAACCCCACATCCTCGCTGGGTAACCGGAGCTTTCTGCTGTTCGTCCGAAAAAAACCCAGCCCACCGGCTGGGTTTTTTCGTTTCCACTGTCCGAAAGCTTCATCTGCAACCTTTTCGTTCCACCCTGTTTTCCGGTTTTCCCTTCCACCGCGTCGAAACCCGGCGCCGCCACGCAAGGAAAGATGATGTCCCCCAAGCACTTCCTGAACACCCAGGACTGGAGCCGCAGCGATCTTGATGCGCTGC
The DNA here is from genome assembly GCF_047782825.1 of Stenotrophomonas maltophilia. Lineage (GTDB taxonomy): Bacteria > Pseudomonadota > Gammaproteobacteria > Xanthomonadales > Xanthomonadaceae > Stenotrophomonas. The sequence continues at coordinate 158,029 of NZ_CP180589.1, forward strand.
TGACCCAGGCCGCGCTGTTCAAGCGCAACAAGCTCGGCGACCAGCTCAAGGGCAAGTCGATCGCGCTGGTGTTCTTCAACCCGTCCATGCGCACCCGCACCAGCTTCGAACTGGGTGCGTTCCAGCTTGGTGCCCATGCGGTGGTGCTGCAGCCGGGCAAGGATGCGTGGCCGATCGAGTTCAACCTCGGCACGGTGATGGATGGGGACACCGAAGAACACATCGCCGAAGTGGCCAAAGTGCTGGGCCGTTACTGCGACATCATCGCCGTGCGGGCGTTCCCCAAGTTCGTGGACTGGGCCTACGACCGCCAGGACATCGTCCTCAACAGCTTCGCCAAGTACTCGCCGGTGCCGGTCATCAACATGGAGACCATCACCCACCCGTGCCAGGAACTGGCGCACGCGATGGCCCTGCAGGAGCACTTCGGCACCCAGGACCTGCGCGGCAAGAAGTACGTGCTGACCTGGACCTACCACCCCAAGCCGCTGAACACCGCCGTGGCCAATTCGGCGCTGACCATCGCCACCCGCATGGGCATGGATGTGACCCTGCTGTGCCCGACCGCCGACTACATCCTGGACGAGCGCTACATGGGCTGGGCCGAGCAGAACGTCGCCGAGAGCGGTGGTTCGCTGAAGATCAGCCATGACATCGACAGCGCCTACGCCGGCGCCGACGTGGTCTACGCCAAGAGCTGGGGCGCGCTGCCGTTCTTCGGCAACTGGGAGCCGGAAAAGCCGATCCGCGACCAGTTCAAGCACTTCATCGTGGACGAACGCAAGATGGCGCTCACCAACAACGGTGTGTTCAGTCATTGCCTGCCGCTGCGCCGCAACGTCAAGGCCACCGATGCGGTGATGGATTCGCCGCAGTGCATCGCCATCAACGAAGCCGAGAACCGCCTGCACGTGCAGAAGGCGATCATGGCCGCCGTTGCCGGGCGCTGATTTTTTTTCCGATTCAATCATTTCCGCCGGGCACGGCCCGGCGCTACCAGGACATACCCTCCCCATGAGCAACAAAGACGTCGTTCTCGCCTTCTCCGGCGGCCTGGATACCAGCTTCTGCGTGCCCTACCTGCAGGAACGTGGCTACAACGTGCACACCGTGTTCGCCGATACCGGCGGCGTGGATGATGAAGAGCGCGATTTCATCGAAAAGCGCGCCGCCGAACTGGGCGTGGCCAGCCACCAGACCGTCAACGGTGGCCCAGCCATCTGGGAAGGCTTCGTCAAGCCGTTCGTGTGGGCTGGCGAAGGCTACCAGGGCCAGTACCCGCTGCTGGTGTCCGACCGTTACCTCATCGTCGATGCCGCGCTGAAGCGTGCCGCCGAACTGGGCACCAACATCATTGCCCACGGCTGCACCGGCATGGGCAACGACCAGGTCCGCTTCGACCTGGCCGTGAAGGCCCTGGGTGACTACCAGATCATCGCGCCGATCCGCGAAATCCAGAAGGAACACACCCAGACCCGCGCCTACGAGCAGAAGTACCTGGAAGAGCGTGGCTTCGGCGTGCGTGCCAAGCAGCAGGCCTACACCATCAACGAGAACCTGCTGGGCCTGACCATGTCCGGCGGCGAGATCGACCGTTGGGAAGCCCCGGGCGAGGGCGCCCGTGGCTGGTGCGCGCCGCGCAGCGAGTGGCCGGAACAGGCGCTGACCGTCACCCTGAAATTCGTCGAAGGCGAAGCCGTTGAACTGGACGGCAAGGCGCTGCCGGGCGACCAGATCCTGGCCCAGCTCAACAAGCTGTTCGCCCCTTACGGCGTCGGCCGTGGCGTCTACACCGGCGACACCGTCATCGGCCTGAAGGGCCGCATCGTGTTCGAGGCCCCGGGCCTGGTTTCGCTGCTGGCCGCGCACCGCGCGCTGGAAGATGCCGTGCTGACCAAGCAGCAGAACCGCTTCAAGCCGGACGTGGCACGCAAGTGGGTGGAGCTGGTGTACGAAGGCTTCTACCACGACCCGCTGAAGACCGACATCGAGGCCTTCCTGAAGTCCTCGCAGGCCAAGGTGAACGGTGAAGTGGTGCTGGAAACCCGTGGTGGCCGCGTCGACGCAGTGGCCGTGAAGTCGCCGCACCTGCTCAACACCAAGGGCGCCACCTACGCGCAGTCGGCCGACTGGGGCGTGGAAGAGGCCGAGGGCTTCATCAAGCTGTTCGGCATGAGCTCGACGCTTTACGCGCAAGTCAATCGCTGAGCGATTGAATTGCGCGCGCGTCTCCCGCGCATTCCACCTTAACCCTGCGCCGTTGGCGCGCCCCCTTCAACAAGAAGGGGGCTCTCCACCAGACGCATCACGGTAGCGCCGGGCCATGCCCGGCGGAATTCCACAGGATTGTTGATTCATGCTTGAACAGACGCTCGATCACCTGCAGGCGCTGGTGTCCTTCGACACCCGCAACCCGCCGCGTGCGATCACCACCGGTGGCATCTTCGATTACCTGCGCGCGAACCTGCCTGGGTTCAACGTCGAGGTGATCGACCACGGCGTCGGTGCGGTCAGCCTGTATGCCGTGCGCGGTACGCCGAAGTACCTGTTCAACGTGCACCTGGATACCGTGCCGGACTCCCCGCACTGGAGTGCCGACCCGCACGTGATGCGCCGCCTGGACGACCGCGTGGTCGGCTTGGGCGTGTGTGACATCAAGGGCGCAGCTGCTGCGCTGGTGGCCGCGGCCAATGCCAGCGATGGCGATGCCGCGTTCCTGTTCTCCAGCGATGAAGAAGCCAACGACCCGCGCTGCATCGCCGCGTTCCTGGCCCGTGGCCTGCCTTACGAGGCGGTGCTGGTGGCCGAGCCGACCATGAGCGAGGCCGTGCTGGCCCACCGTGGCATCAGCTCGGTGCTGATGCAGTTCGCCGGCCGTGCCGGCCATGCCTCGGGCAAGCAGGATGCGGCCGCCAGCGCGCTGCACCAGGCCATGCGCTGGGGCAACCGCGCGCTGGACCATGTGGAATCGCTGGCGTCGGCGCGTTTCGGCGGCCTCACCGGCCTGCGTTTCAACATCGGTCGCGTGGAAGGTGGCATCAAGGCCAACATGATCGCGCCTGCGGCTGAAGTGCGTTTCGGTTTCCGCCCGCTGCCGTCGATGGACATCGACGCCCTGCTGGCAACTTTCGCCGGTTTCGCCGAACCGGAAGCGGCACTGTTCACCGAAACCTTCCGTGGCCCCAGCCTGCCGGCCGGTGACATTGCCGAAGCCGAAAACCGCCGCCTGCTGGCGCGCGACGTGGCCGATGCACTGGACCTGCCGATCGGCAATGCCGTGGACTTCTGGACCGAAGCCTCACTGTTCTCGGCCGGTGGTTACACCACGCTGGTGTTCGGCCCGGGTGACATCGCCCAGGCCCACACCGCCGATGAGTTCGTGACGCTGGACCAGCTGCAGCGCTACACCGACGCCGTGCACCGCATCATCGCCGCCGGCGCCTGATCGACCCCCACAACGCCGCCATGCCCCGGCATGGCGGAACTGCAACGCGGCGACCGCCGCCTGTGACGAAACCGAAATGTCTCCTGCCCTCCAGCCCCACCGCCAGACCCGCCAGACCATCGTGCGCCTGCTTTCCAGCATGGCCAGCGCGAAGGAGATCAGCCAGTACCTCAAGCGCTTCTCGCAGCTGGACGCCAAGCGCTTCGCCGTGGTCAAGGTCGGCGGCGCGGTGCTGCGCGACGATCTTGAAGCGCTGACCTCCTCGCTGTCGTTCCTGCAGGAAGTGGGCCTGACCCCGATCGTGCTGCACGGCGCCGGCCCGCAGCTGGACGCTGAACTGTCCGCTGCCGGCATCGAGAAACAGACCGTCAACGGCCTGCGCGTGACCTCGCCGGAAGCATTGGCGATCGTGCGCCGGGTGTTCCAGCAGTCCAACCTGCGCCTGGTCGAAGCCCTGCAGCAGAACGGCGCACGCGCCACCTCCATCACCGGTGGCGTGTTCGAAGCCGAGTACCTGGACCAGGACACCTACGGCCTGGTGGGCGAGGTGAAGAAGGTCAATCTGGCGCCGATCGAAGCCAGCCTGCGCGCCGGGTCGATTCCGGTCATCACCAGCCTGGGTGAAACCGCCGGCGGCCAGATCCTCAACGTCAACGCCGACTTCGCCGCCAACGAACTGGTCCAGGAACTGCAGCCGTACAAGATCATCTTCCTGACCGGTACCGGCGGCCTGCTGGACGAGTCGGGCAGCGTGATCGATTCGATCAACCTGTCCACCGAATACGACCACCTCATCGCGCAGCCGTGGATCCACGGCGGCATGAAGGTGAAGATCGAGCAGATCAAGGATCTGCTGGACCGCCTGCCGCTGGAATCGTCGGTGTCGATCACCCGCCCGGCCGATCTGGCCAAGGAACTGTTCACCCACAAGGGCTCGGGCACGCTGGTGCGCAAGGGTGAAAAGGTGCTGCGTGCCACGACCTGGAATGAACTGGACCTGCCACGCCTGAAGGGCCTGATCGAATCCAGCTTCGGCCGCACCCTGGTGCCGGATTATTTCCAGAAGACCAGGCTGCTGCGCGCCTACGTCAGCGAGAACTACCGCACCGCGGTCATCCTCACCGACGAAGCCGAAGGCGTGTACCTGGACAAGTTCGCGGTGCTGGACGATGCGCAGGGCGAGGGCCTGGGCCGTGCCGTCTGGAACGTGATGCTGGAAGAAACCCCGCAGCTGTTCTGGCGCTCGCGCAATGGCAACCCGATCAACCATTTCTACTACGCCGAATCCGATGGCTGCTACAAGCAGAACACCTGGAAGGTGTTCTGGTACGGCGCCGATGGCATCGACCGCATCAAGACCTACGTCGACCACTGCGCGGCGCGTCCGCCGAGCCTGCAGGACTGAGTGCGATGAGTGACGCCGACGCCTGGACCACCGTTCCCACCCTGCGCGGCCAGCACGTGCTGCTGGAGCCGCTGCAGCGTGAGCATGTGCCCGGCCTGGCCGCGGCGGTGGAGGGCAGTGGCCTGGACCGGCTGTGGTACACCCAGGTGCCGTCGCCGCAGCAGGTCGGGCACTACGTGCAGGCCGCGCTGGATGTGCAGGCCGAAGGCAAGGTGCTGCCGTTCGTGATCCGCGATGCGGCCGGTGACATCGTCGGCAGCACGCGCTTCTATGCGCTGGAACCGAGCGTGCCGCGGCTCAGCCTCGGATACACGTGGTACGCGCCGCGCGTGCAGCGCAGCGGCGTCAACACCGAGGCCAAGCTGCTCCTGCTGCAGCACGCCTTCGAAACCCTGGGCTGCATCAGCGTGGTGCTGGAAACCAGCTGGTTCAACCACACCTCGCGCACCGCCATCGCCCGCCTGGGTGCCAAGCAGGATGGCGTGCTGCGCAACTACACCCGGCATGCCGATGGCACGCCGCGCGATACCGTCATCTTCTCCATCATCGACGCGGAATGGCAGGGCGTTAAGCGCCACCTGCAGCACCGCCTGGACAGTCACGCATGAACGATTCGACTTTCACCCTGGGCATCGTCGGTGCCCGCGGCCATACCGGCGCCGAACTGATCAAGCTGGTGGCCGCGCACCCGCGCCTGCAGCTGGCCTTCGTGTCCTCGCGCGAACTGGCCGGCAGGCCCTTGGCCGACCATCACCCGGAATACACCGGTGAGCTGCACTACGAAAACCTGGATGCCGATGCCGTGGCCGCCAAGGGCGTGGACGCGGTGATCCTGGCCCTGCCCAATGGCCTGGCCGCACCGTTCGTGGCTGCGCTGCAGGCGGTCAAGCCGGACACCATCATCGTCGATCTGTCGGCCGACTACCGCTTCGACAGCCAGTGGTACTACGGCCTGCCGGAGCTGACCCGTGGCCGCTACCAGGGCCAGAAGCACATCAGCAACCCGGGTTGCTACGCCACCGCCATGCAGCTGGCCATCCACCCGCTGCTGGACCTGCTGGCCGGCCCGCCGCAATGCTTCGGCGTCTCCGGTTACTCCGGTGCCGGCACCTCGCCGTCGGACAAGAACAACCCCGAGCTGCTGGCCGACAACCTGATGCCGTATTCGCTGACCAACCACATGCACGAGCGCGAAGTATCCGCGCAGCTCGGCGTGCCGGTCGAGTTCATGCCGCACGTGGCCCCGCATTTCCGTGGCATCACACTCACCGCCAACCTGTGGCTGAACCGCGCGCAGACCCGCGAGCAGATCGTCGAGCGCTTCCAGCAGGCCTATGCCGGCGAGCCGCTGGTGGAGGTGGTGGACGAAGCACCGTGGGTCAGCCGCATTGCCGGCCGCCACGGCGCCCAGGTCGGTGGTTTCACCCTGGCACCCGGTGGCAAGCGGGTGGTGGTGGTGGCCACCCTGGACAACCTGCTGAAGGGTGCGGCCACCCAGGCCATGCAGAACCTCAACCTTGCGCTGGGCATCGACGAACTGACGTCGATCCCGCACTGAACACGTATTACGGAGCCCCCCATGGCAGACCTTCTTTGGCAGAAGCCGGGCGTCGCGGTCGACGCACAGATCCAGACCTTCCTCGCCGGCGATGACGTGATCCTCGACCGTGAGTTCTTCCTGCACGATATCGCCGCCAGCGCCGCGCACGCGCAAGGCCTGCAACACATCGGCATCCTCAGCGCCGACGAGCTGGAAGGCCTGCTGCGCGAACTGGAGGTGCTGGCGCAGGACTTCCGCGCAGGCCGTTTCGTGCTTGATACGCAGTACGAGGATGGTCACTCGGCCATCGAAGCGCGCCTGACCGAGCGCCTGGGCGATGCCGGCCGCAAGATCCACACCGGCCGCAGCCGCAACGACCAGATCCTGGTGGCCACCCGCCTGTGGCTGAAGGAAAAGCTGCAGCGTGTGGCCCAGCTGAGCGCTGAAGTGGCCAAGGTCGCGCTGGACCGCGCGCAGGCCGAGAAGGACCTGCCGATTCCCGGCTACACCCACATCCAGCGCGCCGTGGTGTCCTCGGCGGGCATGTGGTGGGCCGGCTGGGCCGAAGCCTTCATCGACAACGCCGTGCGTGCCCGCGACACCCATGCGCTGGTCGACGCCAATCCGCTGGGCACTGCCGCCGGTTACGGCGTGAACCTGCCGCTGGACCGCGAACACACCACCGCTGCGCTGGGCTTTGCCCGCATGCAGATCTCGCCGATCTACGCGCAGCTGTCGCGCGGCAAGTTCGAGCTGGCCGCACTGGAAGCGCTGGGTGGCGCTACCCTCGACCTGCGCCGCATCGCCTGGGATCTGTCGCTGTTCACCAGCGCCGAGTTTGGTTTCGTTGCACTGCCGGCGCAGTACACCACCGGCAGCTCGATCATGCCCAACAAGCGCAATCCGGACGTGATCGAGCTCATGCGCGCCACCCACGCCAGCGTGGCCGCAGCGCGCACTGAAATCGAACAGCTGCTGTCGCTGCCGTCCGGCTACCATCGCGACCTGCAGTCGTCCAAGGGCGCCATCTTCCACGGCTTCGGCCGCGGCCTGGCCGCGCTGGAGCTGCTGCCGGCGCTGCTGGCCAACCTGGAATGGCGCGACGACAAGCTGCGCGCGGCCATCGACTCGGGCATGTATGCCACCGACGTGGCCGTGGAAGCCGCCGTGGCCGGCGTGCCGTTCCGCGAGGCCTACAAGGCCGCTGCCGCCGGTGCCGACAGTGCAGGGCAGGGGCGCACGCCCGAAGGCAGCCTGGCCGCGCGCGTGTCGCCCGGTTCGGCCGCCGACCTGCGCCTGGACGAACTGCGCACGCGCTGGCAGGCGCTGGCCTGATGGCGGGCACCGTCTACCTGGTCATGGCCATGCGCCGGCCGGACTTCAATGATGCCGCCGTGCAGCCGCATCGCGACTTCCTCGATGCACTGCGCGAGCAGGGCCGGTTGCAGCTGACCGGCGGGTTCGCCGATGGCAGCGGTGGCGCCTACGTGCTGTGCAACGTCGACAGCCTGGCGCAGGCGCAGGCCATCGTCGCCACCGATCCGCTGGTGACGATGCAGGCCTCGCACCTGACCGTGCACGAATGGAACACCCGCTGAGGCGCACCTGATGACCCTGCACGCCCCCCACGTCGCCTCGCCGTTCCCCGAACAAGCGCTGCCGCCGTGGCGGCGTGCGGTGCTCAAGGTGGGCAGCAGCCTGCTGGCCGCCGATGGCGGTGGCCTGTCGCCGCGGCATGCGCTGGGCCTGGCGCAGTTCGTGTCGGCCAACGTGCTGGCCGGGCGCGAAGTGGTCATCGTCTCCTCCGGCGCGGTCGCCGCCGGCCGCGCCATCCTGCCGCGTGCCGATGAACCCGGTGCGGCCATGGCCGCACGGCAGGCACTGGCCGCGCTGGGCCAGGCACAGTTGATCGGCCTCTGGCAGCGCTTCTTCGAGCGCCCGGTTGCCCAGGTACTGTTGACCCACGACGACCTGCGCAACCGCCGCCGCTACCTCAATGCGCGCGCCACGCTGACCGAGCTGCTGCGCCTGGGTGCATTGCCGGTGGTCAACGAGAACGACACCGTGTCGGTGGACGAGCTCAAGCTTGGCGACAACGACAACCTGGCCGCCACCGTGGCCGCGCTGGTCGATGCTGATGCACTGTTCATCGCCACCGATATCGACGGCCTGTACAGCGCCGACCCGCGCACCGTGGCCGATGCCCGCCCGCTGCACGACGTGCCCGAACTGGACGATGCCGTGCTGGCCATGGCCGGCGGCGCCGGCTCGCGCGCGGGCACCGGCGGCATGCGCACCAAGCTCGAGGCCGCCGCCAAGGCGGGCCGGTTGGGCATCGAAACCTACCTGTTCAACGGCCGCAGCGGCGACGTCGTGCGTGCGCTGGGCCACGACCGCCTGTTCGGCACCCGCATCCATGCCGCGCGCAGCCGCGAGGCCGCACGCAAGCACTGGCTGCGGCATGCACCGCTGGCCGAAGGCGCGATCATCGTCGATGCCGGCGCGGCGCAGGCCATGCGTGAAAAGGGCGCATCGCTGCTGCCCGGCGGCATCACCGGCGCCGACGGCGACTTCCGCCGTGGCGACATGGTGCAGGTGTGCTGGAACACGCCGCAGGGCCGCGTCTGCGTGGCCCGTGGCGTCAGCCAGTACGCCGCCGACGATGTGCGCCGCATTGCCGGCCGCCATACGCGCGACATCCAGGCCGTGCTCGGCTACAACTACGGCGGTACCGTCGTCCATCGCGACGACCTGGTGCTGCCATGACCGGACTGCAGGACACCCCCATGAGTGACATCGAAGCACAGGCCCGTGCCTGCCGTGACGCGGCCCAGGTGGTCGCTGGCCTGGACAGCACCGCACGCGGCACGCTGCTGCAGGCCATGGCCCAGGCATTGGAAATGAACGCCGGGCTGATCCTGGCCGGCAATGCGCGTGACCTCGCCGCCGCGCGCGAAAAGGGCGTGGGCAGCGCCATGCTCGACCGCCTGGCGCTGGACCCGGCCCGCCTGTTCGCCATGGCCGAGGCCGTGCGCGAAGTGGCGGCGTTGCCGGACCCGGTGGGCCAGGTGACCCGCGACGACGTGCGCCCCAACGGCATCCGCGTGCAGAAGGTGCGCGTACCGCTGGGCGTGATCGCGATGATCTACGAAGCCCGCCCGAACGTGACCGCCGAAGCCGCCGCGCTGTGCCTGAAGGCCGGCAATGGCGTGATCCTGCGTGGCGGTTCGGAGGCCATCCATTCCAACAGCGCCATCGCCCAGGCGCTGTCGTCCGCACTGAAGGCCAACGGCGTACCGCCGGCTGCCGTGACGGTGCTGACCGACCTGCGCCGCGAAGCGATGCTGGAACTGCTGCAGCTGCACGAACTGATCGACCTGGCGATCCCGCGTGGTGGCGAAGGGCTGATCCGTTTCGTGGCCGAACACGCCCGCGTGCCGGTCATCAAGCACTACAAGGGCGTGTGCCACCTGTACGTGGATGCCAGCGCCGACCTGGACAAGGCCATCGGCCTGCTGGTGGACGGCAAGTGCAGCCGCCCCGCGGCGTGCAACTCACTGGAAACCCTGCTGGTGCACCAGGACGTGGCCGACGCCTTCCTGCCGCGCGCCGCACAGGCCCTGGGCGAACGCAACGTGCAGTTGCGTGCCGACGAACGCGCCCAGCCGCTGCTGCCGGGCAGCACCGCCGCCACCGACGAAGACTATGCCGCCGAGTTCCTCGATCTGGTGCTGGCCGTGCGCGTGGTGGACGACCTGGACGCCGCGATCGCGCACATCCGCACCTACACCTCCGACCACACCGAAGTGATCGCCACCGAAGACAGCGTCAGTGCCGAGCGCTTCGTCAACGCACTGCGCTCGGCGGTGGTGATGGTCAACGCATCGTCGCGTTTTTCCGATGGTGGTCAGCTCGGGCTGGGCAGCGAGATTGGTATTTCCACCACGCGGCTGCATGCCTATGGGCCGATGGGTCTGGAAGCGCTGACGGTCGAACGGTTTGTCGTCCGCGGCGAAGGCCAAACGCGGTAGGGGGTTGTTCGGCAGGGCTGCGCCCTGCACCCGCCGAATCAACGTCAACGTCAACGTCAAAAGCTGGCTATCCGTGGGGGGGCGGGGTGGGTCCGGTTGAGGGGGACGCCGTAAACCCATCCATGAAGTGACCCCCAAAAGTTGGACAGTTGGGGATCAGGCGGCCAGCGCGGCCTGTTCCCGGTACTTTACCGGGCTCAGACCCTTTAGTTTCAGTCGGATACGGTCTTCGTTGTAGTACCGGATGTATTCCACCAGCCCGGCTTCCAAACTTTCGATGCTGTCAAAGGTGTTCAGGTAGAAGAATTCCGACTTCAGCGTCCCGAAGAAGCTCTCCATGGCCGCGTTGTCCAGGCAGTTGCCACGCCGGGACATGCTCTGTTTCAGCGAGTGCGTTGCGAGCTTGTGGCGGTAGTTTTCGTGCTGGTAATGCCAGCCTTGGTCCGAGTGAATCATCGGTCGATCTGCGGGCGAAAGCTTCTTGATCGCTTGATCCAGCATCTCACCCACCAGGTCGAATACTGGTCGACGCTTCATCTTGTAAGTCACGATTTCGCCGTTGTAGAGGTCCATGATCGGCGAAAGATAGAGCTTCATGCCCTGCACCTTGAACTCGGTTACATCGGTCACCCACTTACGATTGGGCATCTCAGCCTCAAACTGGCGGCCCAGGTCGTTGGGAACCACGACATTGGCCGCTCCCTTGAACGCGCGATAGCGCTTGATGCGTACCCGCGACTGCAGGCCCAGCTCGGCCATCAGCCGCTGTACCCGCTTGTGGTTGATGGCCTGGCCCTGATTGGCCAGCTCCAGTGTTATGCGACGGTAGCCGTAGCGCCCTTGGTTCTCGTCGTAGATCGCGCGGATGCGCTCACGCAGCTCCGCCTCGCCCTCATCGGGATGGGCCAAGGCGTTGATCTGGTAATAGAACGTGCTGCGAGAGAGCTCGGCCGCCTCGAGCAACAGCGGCAGTGCGTAGATCTGCCTCAATCCTTGGACGGCTTGCGCTTTGCATCTCGCGCCGCCTGCTCTTCCCGGATCAAGGCATCGAGTTTTTTTAGGTAAGCGGTCTCCGCACGCAGGTAGGCCACTTCCTTGAGGAGCTCATCGCGGCTCATGTCCTCGGCGGGCTTGGACGAGCGGGTCTTTTTCATCGGCTTTTGAGGCGGTAATGGTGGCGGTGCCAACGCTTGGGCACCCCCCTTAGCATACAGCCGCCGCCACAGCCCCACTGCGCCGGCATCGCCAATCTGGAAGTAAGTGGTGGCCTCACGCGCGGACATTCCGTCCTGGCTCATCTTCTCCAGGACCGCAAGTTTGAACTGGAGATCGTAGGACCGCGGTTTGCGGTCAAACCCCGGTCGGCCATGCAGCCGGTAGGTCGCTGCCCACCGCCTCACCGTGGAGAACTCCAGGCCATGGCGGCGGGCAACAGCCTTGACCGATGTGGAGGTGTTGCAGGCCTCTTTAGCCACCTGCAATTTGAAACGAACCTCATATCTGTTCATGTAACCCTCTGGGTTGGATCAGGTGTCCAACTCCAGGGGGTCACTTCACCATGGGGGCTTGGTCGCGGCCTCCATGCCGCTCACACCCCCTCAACCGGACCCACCCCGTCTTCGACAGTTGGCCGCGATCTGTCGGAACACGGGGGCGGATCCCGTTGCTGTGCAACGGGCTCTGACCCCAATCTGGAATTCGATATCTGATGGATTTCATCCACGCATGGCGTGGATCTACTGGCCACCGGCCAACTGTCAGAGGTGGGGCGGTGTGGGCTTGCAGGACCGCAGGCGCCATGGATGGCGCCTACGAGTTTCCGCGATCTGTCGGAACGGCATTCTGCCTTGGTCGACACAGTAGAGCCACGCCATGCGTGGATGCATTTCGATCTCAATTCGAAATATTCGATTCCGATTGAGAATCATCCACGCATGGCGTGGATCTACTGGCCGCCGGCGCCATGGATGGCGCCTACGAGTTTCCGCGATCTGTCGGAACGGCATTCTGCCTTGGTCGACACAGTAGAGCCACGCCATGCGTGGATGCATTTCGATTTCAATTCGAAATATTCGATTCCGATTGAGATTCATCCACGCATGGCGTGGATCTACTGGCCGCCGGCCAACTGTCAGAGGTGGGGCGGTGTGGGCTTGCAGGACCGCAGGCGCCATGGATGGCGCCTACAAGCCCCCAGGGACGGGTTTACGGCGTGTCCTGCAAGCCCACGCCGCCCCGCCATCCCACGGAAATTCCGCCTTGGCTTTGGCTTTCGCCGTTGCATTGAGCAGGTGCAGGGCTGCAAGCCCTGCCGAGAAAAAACCTACCAGAGATCTTCGAGCTTGCGCGGCTTGCACGCCACCCACGACGCACACAGCATCAGCGTCGCGCAGCCAAACAGGAACCCGAACGGCAGCCCCCAGCCTCCACTCACCGTGTGCAGCCAACCCACCAGGAACGGCCCCAGGCAGCTGAAGCTGTAACCCACGCCCTGCATGAACCCCGACAACGCCGCCGAACCGGTCGGCGTGCGCGTGCGCAGGTTGATCAAGGTCAGCGCCAGCGGGAACGTGGACGGACCCACGCCCAGCAGCGCCGCCCACAGCAGCGGTGCCTTCAACGGCGCCAGCAGCAGGCCGGTGAAGGCGATCACGAACGCGGAAAAACCAATCAGCACCAGCGGGAACGGGTTCGGCAGGCGTACCGCCAGCGAGGGAATGATCAGCGACGGCAGCAGGCCCAGCGCCGAGAACACCGCCACCATCACCCCGCCAAATGCCGGCGTGGCACCGGCTTCCACCACGATGCGCGGCAGCCAGGTGAACATCGAATAGGTCATCAGCGAGGTCATGCCGAACATCAGCGTCATGCTCCAGCCCAGCGACGTGCGCCAGACCCTGCCGTGCGGCTGCGCCGTGGGGTCGCTGCTGTCCTGCACCGGCTTCGGTGCGCGGCGGGCCAGCAGCAGCCAGGGCAGGGCGGCGGCCAGGGCCAGCAGCGCCCACATGCCCAGGGACACGCGCCAGCCTGCGGCGTTGGCCACCGGCACCGCCAGCAGCGCCGGCATCATCGTGCCCAACTGCAGCACGCTGATGTACAGCGTGCTCATCGTGCCCACCTTGTTGGCGAAGTAGCGCTTCACCAGCGGCGGCACCACCACGTTGCCGATGCCCATGCCCGCCAGTGCGATCACCGAACCCAGCAGCAGGGTGCCGACGTTGCCGGCGCTGGAGCGGAGCAGCAGGCCGGCCATGGCCAGGGTCATCGCCAGCAGGGTGGTGCGCTCCAGGCCCAGGCGCCGGGCCACGGCGGGGGTGGCCACGCCGAACAGCGCGAAGGAGGCCGTGGGCAGCATGCCCAGCACGCCGGTCATGGTGGTGCCGAAGCCGAAGTGCTGGCCCAGCACGTCCAGCAACGGGGTGATGGAGGTGACTGCCGTGCGCAGGTTCACCGCCGCCAGCAGGATGGCGGCGAACGCCAGCAGGCGCCCGTGCAGCAGCGATGGCGAGGGGGAAGTCGGGGACGTCATGGGGGTGGTCCTTGCAGGTGGCGCACGCACTGTCGGTGGCGTGCAGCGCCGCACTGGGCCAGGCCGGTGGGGCAGGTGGGGGAAGGCGGCCATTGTACGTGGGTGGCTGGGCCAGGTCCTGTCGGCGCAGATCTGTCGTGCTCGGCAGCGAACGGAGCCGCCCCGACCAGGACGTGGGGATGCGGTGGTCGAAGGCCTGATCCAGGCCTGCCGGCAGTTGACCGCACAGGCCAGCCTGCGGCTGCGGCCGGTGTGAAGATGGCCGGGGTGGGGCGACCACAGCGCCGCCCCCGGAGCGCAGGCACAAAAAAACCCGGAGGACTGTCGTCTTCCAGGCTTCTTGGTGACCACCGAAGTGGTCGGGGAGACAGGATTCGAACCTGCGACCTCTACGTCCCGAACGTAGCGCTCTACCAGACTGAGCTACACCCCGAAGGGAGCCGCCTATTCTATCCATTCACCCCGGTGGCGGCAAGGGGTAAATGCTGTTTCCTTCACACTGCCGAAGCAGTGGACTTCTTCAGGGAACAAAAAAGCCTGGAAGACTTCACCAGGCTTCAATGCGACCACCGAAGTGGTCGGGGAGACAGGATTCGAACCTGCGACCTCTACGTCCCGAACGTAGCGCTCTACCAGACTGAGCTACACCCCGAAGGAGCCGCCTAAGATACCGTGTGAAGGCCAAGGCGGCAAGGTTTTTTTACAGCTCAGCGACGATTTTCTTTCTCGATGCGGTTCTGCTCGCGGGCTTCGAACCACATGCCGTTGAGGATGGCCACCGTTGAAGCCAGACCGGCGCCAAGAATCCAGGCGAAGTACCACATGTTCGTTTCTCCTTGGGATCGTTCAATCAATACGCGTTCGGGTTGTCGCCCATTTCCTCGACCGTGGTCTTGCCCTTCAGCACGCGATACACCCACGTGGTGTAGGCCAGGATGATCGGCAAGAAGATGGCGGTGGCCAGCAGCATGATCCACAGCGTCAGATGGCTGGACGAGCTGTCCCAGACGGTCAGGCTGGAGGTGGGCTGGCTGGAGGACGGCAGCAGGAACGGGAAGATCGCAAAGCCGACGGTCAGGATGATGCCGGCGATGGAGGCGCCCGAGGCGATGAAGGCCAGGCCGCCACGGCGTGCACGCAGCAGCACCGCACTGGCCAGTGCGCCCAGCAGGCCCAGCAGCGGGAACACCACCGTGGCCGGCATGCTGCTGTAGTTGCGCAGCCAGCCGCCGGCAGCGGTGCCCAGTTCGGCCGTCTTCAGCAGCGGGTTGGTCGGGCCATCGGTCACCACCTGCGAGGTGATCTGGTAACCCGGCAGGCCGAAGGCCACCCACGCGCCGGCAACGGCGAACAGCACGAAGCTGATGATCGCGGCGATGCTGCCAAAGCGCGCAGCACGTTCGGCCACCGGGCCGTCGGTCTTGATCACCAGCATGGCCGCACCGTGCGACACCAGCATGGCCACGCTGACCAGGCCGGCAATCAGTGCGAACGGCGAAAGCAGGCCGAAGAACGAACCGGTGTAGGTCACGCGCAGAGTGTCATCGAAGTGGAACGGCACGCCCAGCAGCACGTTGCCCACCGCCACGCCGGCAATCAGGCCTGGCAGCAGGCCGCCCACGAACAGCACGCGGTCCCAGTTGTCGCGCCAGCGCTTGGACGGCATCTTGCTGCGGTACTTGAAGCCGACCGGCCGCAGGATCAGGCCGAACAGCATCGCAAACACCGCCAGGTAGAAGCCGGAGAAGCTGACCGCATACAGCGGCGGCCACGCGGCGAAGATCGCGCCGCCACCCAGCACCAGCCAGACCTGGTTGCCTTCCCAGACCGGGCCGACGGTGTTGATCACCAGCCGGCGTTCCTCATCGGTCTTTGCAACGAACGGCAGCAGGGTGCCGACGCCCAGGTCGAAACCGTCCATCACCGCCCAGCCGATCAGCAGGATGCCGAGCAGCAGCCACCAGATCACGCGGAGCGTGGTGTAATCAAGTGCAATGAATTCCATCTGGATTCTCCTGCCTCAAGCCTGGCCGGCAGCGGCTGCAGTGGGGGAAACAGGCCGGATATCAGCCTGCAGCGTCGGCAGGATGTCGTCCGGGCCGGTACGGATCGCCTTCAGCATCAGCTTGACCTCGATCACCAGCAGCACCGTGTACAGCGCGGTGAACACCGCCAGCGTGGTCAGGATTTCATGCAGGGCCAGGCCCGATGCCGCGTAGAAGGTGGGCAGCACGCCATCCACCGCCCAAGGCTGGCGGCCGTATTCGGCCACGAACCAGCCGCATTCGATGGCAATCCACGGTGCCGGCAGCGACCACACGGCCAGCTTCAGGAACCAGCGCTTGTCCTGGAAGCTGTTGCGGCACGAGTAGTAGAAGGCCAGTGCGAAGAAGGCGATCAGGTAGAAGCCCAGGCCCGCCATGATGCGGAAGGTCCAGAACAGCGGTGCCACGCGCGGCACGGTATCCATGGCCGCCTTGGAAATCTCTTCCGGGGTGGCGTTGAGGATGTCCTCGCGGTAGCGCTTCAGCAGCAGGCCGTGGCCCAGGTCCTGCCAGTGGCGGTCGAACATCTCGCGCGCTTCAAGATCGTTGCGGTCCTTCTTGATGCGCTCCAGTGCGCCATAGGCGATCTGGCCACCGCGGATGCGGTGCTCGGCACGTTCCACCAGTTCCAGGATGCCCGGAATCGGCTGGTCCAGCGAACGGGTGGCGATCAGGCCCATCAGGTACGGGATCTTGATCGAGTAATCGTTCTGGTGGGTGGTCTGGTTGGGAATGCCGAAGGCGGTGAAGTCGGCCGGCGCACGCTCGGTTTCCCACATCGCTTCGATCGCCGCCAGCTTCATCTTCTGGTGTTCGCTGGCGGCGTAACCGCTCTCGTCACCCAGCACCACCACCGACAGCGACGACAGCAGGCCGAAGGCTGCGGCCACCGTGAACGAACGGCGGGCCATGTCCTTGTGCTTGTTGCGCAGCAGGTACAGGGCGCTGATGGACATCACGAAGATGGCGCCGGTCACGTAACCGGCACTGACGGTGTGCACGAACTTGGCCTGCGCCACCGGGTTCAGCAGCACGGCGGCGAAGTCCACCACTTCCATGCGCATCGTTTCCGGGTTGAACACCGCACCGGTCGGGTTCTGCATCCAGCCGTTGGCGATCAGGATCCACACCGCCGACAGGTTGGTACCCAGCGCCATCAGCCAGGTGACGGTAAGGTGCTTGACCGGGCTCAGGCGCTTCCAGCCGAAGAAGAACAGACCGATGAAGGTCGCTTCCAGGAAGAAGGCCATCAGGCCTTCGATGGCCAGCGGGGCACCGAAGATGTCACCCACGTAGTGGCTGTAGTACGACCAGTTCATGCCGAACTGGAATTCCATCACCAGGCCGGTGGCCACGCCGATGGCGAAGTTGATGCCGAACAGCGTGCCCCAGAACAGGGTCATCTGCCGCCAGACCTGTTTGCGGGTCATGACGTACACGCTCTCCATGATGGCCACCATGAAGGACAGGCCGAGCGTGAGCGGTACGAATAGGAAGTGGTACATCGCGGTCAGAGCGAATTGCAGCCGCGACAGTTCTACGACTGTCTGATCAATCATGGCCTGGCTACCTCGTTGGATAGTGCCGTTGCAGGTGGCGGGAAGGGTGGTCTACGGGTGAATGATGTGACCGACTACTTCAAACAGCCTTGATCCAGATCAATGTATGAATGGGTACCCAGGAGGATCGTATGCCTTTCTGGTGACCACTGCGACCGCCGGCCGCAGGGGGCGGCTGTTGCCTGCGCCTACAATGCCGAGCATCTCCCGTTGCCTGTGAAGACCTTGAGCGCTGCCGAAACGACTGCTGAGCCCCTTGCCGCCGAAGAAGAATCGACCCGGCAGCGGCGCGCCCGTACGGTCTGGCTGGCCGGGCTGGCCCATGCCGCCCGCGGCCGCCAGCGGTTGGCGGCACTGTGCATCAGCCTGTCCGGCGCGCTGCTGATCGGCCAGGCTGCGGCCATTGCCTGGCTGGTGCAGACAGTGCTGGTGGAGCGCGCGCCGCTGGCCGGGGGATGGCCGGTGCTGGCCGCGCTGGCAGTGATCCTGGTGCTGCGCACGCTGTTGGGCAGTGCCACCCAGGCCGCCGCCGGCGACGTAGCCGATGCGGCCCGCCTGGCCCTGCGCGAGCGCGTGTTCGCGCGCCTGCTGGGCCATGGCCCGCTGTGGCTGCGGCAGCGCCGCACCGGCGAGCTGGGCGAACTGATGCTGCACCATGGCGATGCCATCGAAAGCTATTACAGCGGCTTCCTGCCGGTGCGCACCGAAGTGGTGGTGGTGCCGCTGCTGATCCTGGCCGCAGTGGCCTGGGTCGACTGGGTGGTGGCGCTGATCCTGCTGTTCACCGCCCCGCTGGTGCCGTTCTTCATGATGCTGGTGGGTTGGGGCGCCGAAGCGGCCGGCCGTGCCCAGCTGGGCGAGCTGGCGCGCATGAGCGGCCACTTCGCCGACCGCATCAAGGGTCTGGGCCTGCTGCGCCTGTATGGCCGTGGCGAGGCCGAACTGGCCGGCATCGAAGCGGCCGCCGAGGGCGTGCGCGTGCGTACCATGAAGGTGCTGCGCATCGCCTTCCTGTCGTCCACCGTGCTGGAATTCTTTGCTTCGGTCAGCGTGGCCATGGTCGCGCTGTACTTGGGCCTGAGCTATCTGGGGCTGATGTCGCTGCATGCCGCAGTGCCTACCCTGGGCGCCGGCCTGTTCTGCCTGCTGCTGGCGCCGGAGTTCTACGCACCGCTGCGACGGCTGGCCGCGCATTACCACGATCGCGCCAATGCACTGGCCGCTGCGGCCGAAGTGGAGCGCCTGCTGCACGCGCTGCCTGACGAACCGGCCCTGCTCGAGGCCCCTGCCGCGCCGCTGGCGGTGGAACCGGCCGAGGCCGCCTTGCCGCCGCTGCAGGCACAGGGCCTGGTGCTGCGCCCGCTGGGCGCCCCGCACGATGTGCTGCAGGGTGTGGATCTTCTGCTGGAGCCGGGCCAGAGGCTGGCCCTGGTGGGCCCCAGCGGCTCGGGCAAGAGCACCCTGCTGGAAGCGCTGGCCGGTTGGCTGCCGCCGCAGGCCGGGCGGCTGCAGCTGCGCCCCGGCGTGCAGGTGGCCTACGCCAGCCAGCGTCCCTATCTGTTCCACGGCAGCATCGCCGACAACCTGCGCCTGGCTGACCCCGGTGCCACCGATGCACGCCTGCGTGCGGTGGCCGAGGCCGCGCAGGTGCTGCAGTTCGCCCAGCGCCTGCCTGATGGGCTGGACACGGTGATTGGTGAGCGTGGCTTCGGCCTGTCCGGCGGTGAGGCGCGGCGCATCGGCCTGGCCCGCCTGCTGCTGCGCGACCCGCAGGTGCTGCTGCTGGATGAGCCCACCGCCTTCCTCGATGCCGACACCGAAGCAGCGCTGCTGGGCAGCCTGGCGGCCTATGCGCGTGGCCGCAGCGTGGTGGTTGCCACCCACAGCCCGGCGGTGATCGCCTGGGCCGACCGTTGCCTGCTGCTGCCCGAAGGACGCCTGGTCGACCCGGCACAGGCGGTGCACGCATGAGCCGTTCGCCCGATTCGCTGCGCGCGGTGTTCCTGCGCCATCGGCCACGCCTGCTGCTGACCGTGCTGCTGCTGTGGATCACCATGCTGGCCGGCACCGCGCTGCTGGGCCTGTCCGGTGGCTTCCTCACCGCCGCAGCACTGGCCGGGGCGGCCGGGTTGGCGCAGGGCTTCAACTTCTTCTCGCCGTCGGCCGGCATCCGCGGCCTGACCATGGCGCGCATCGTGTCGCGCTATTTCGAAAAGCTGGTGGGCCACGATGCCACCCTGCGCATCGCCCGCGACCTGCGCGTGTGGTTCTTCCGCCGCGCACTGCCGCTGGCCCCGGCGCGGTTGGGCGCCACGCGCACCGGCGAACTGCTGGCGCGCCTGCTGGGTGATATCGGCGAAGTGGATGGCCTGCTGGTGCGCGCGATCGGGCCGCTGGTGGCGCTGGGGGCACTGTCGCTGGTGGCGGTGGGCTCGGCCGCGCTGATCCTGCCGTCGGCCGCCTTGCTGCTGGCGGTGCTGGCGCTGCTGATCGGTTTCGGCGTGCCGTGGCTGGGCGTGCGCGGGCATGACGATGAAGAGGCCGACCGTGCCGCGCACCGTGCCGCGCTGCGTACCGCTGCATTCGAAGGCCTGGAAGGCGCGGGCGATCTGGCCGCGCTGCATGCCGATGCCGCATGGCAGTTGAAGGTGCGCGTGGCGGCCAAGCAGCTGGCCTCGCGCGATCGCCGTCGGCGCTGGCGCTTGATCGCGGCGTCGACCCTGCATGGCCTGGTGGCTGGCCTGGGCCTGGTGGCGATGCTGGCGCTGGCCCTGCACGCAGCCGAACAGCAGCGCATCGCTGCAGAAATGGCCGCAGGGCTGGTATTCCTCACCGTGGCGATGATCGAACTGTGGGCCGGCATGGGCCTGGCCTGGCAATCGCTGCAATCCGGGCGCATCGCCGCCGATCGCCTGCAGGCCATCGTTGAACAGGCGCCGGCCGTGGACGAGCCGAGCGTACCGCAGCCGGTGCCGCAGGCTGCGCGCGTGCACTGGGACGATGTGCATTTCCAGTGGCCGGGTGCAGCGCGGCCGGTGCTGTCGGGCCTGCAGTTGACCTTGGCGGCAGGCGAGCGCATTGCCATCCGCGGCGACAGCGGCAGTGGTAAGACCACGCTGTCCAGCCTGCTGCTGCGCCTGTGGGACCCACAGCAGGGGCGGGTGACCTACGGTGGCCGTGACCTGCGTGATTTCGCCCAGGCCGACTGGCACCGGCAACTGGCATGGCTGCCGCAGAACGCCCCGGTGTTTGCCGGCAGCGTGTCCGAAAACCTGCGGCTGGGCGATCCCGATGCCAGCGACGCGGCGTTGTGGGCCGTGCTGCGCCGCGTGCGCCTGGGCGAGTGGGCCGAGCGCAATGGCGGCCTGCAGGCGTGGGTGGGCGAGAACGGCGCGACCATGTCGGCCGGACAGGCACGGCGCCTGGCGCTGGCGCGCGCGCTGCTGCGCAACGCGCCGATCCTGCTGCTGGACGAACCGACTGAGGGCCTGGACGTGGATACCGCCCGTGCGCTGCTGCAGGATCTGGCCGGCCTGCTGGACGGCCGCAGCCTGCTGATGATCACCCACGATGACCTGCCCGACGGCGTGGTGGATGTGCAGTACCGCCTGCGTGACGGCGTGCTGGCGCGGGAAACGTAACCGCGGTGGATTTACGTGTGCCGTCCGCCCGAGGTAGCGCCGGGCGATGCCCGGCGGCCGTTTGCGTGATGGCGTGCCGGGCGGCACATCCACGCATGGCGTGGATCTACTGTAGAGCCGAGCCCACGCTCGGCTCCGCGCAGAAAGCAGCCGAGCATGGGCTCGGCTCTACAGGCACGCATCCGCGTCGTTCGAACGGTTACTGCGGAAATTCGCGCAGCATCACCGCGATCGAGGCCACATTGGCCACGACGCACAGCCAGAACACCCACTGGAATTCCGCTTTGCGATGCTTGTGGCGGAACAGCGCCTGGCCCAGCAGCGCGCCCGGCCAGCCGCCGGCGAAGGCCAGCAGCTGCAGGGTGCGCTCGGGAATGCGCCACTGCTTTCGCTGTGCCGCCCGCTTGTCATGGCCGTACAGCGCGAACGACACCGCGCTGGCCAGCAGGCACCAGCCACCGGCCCACAGCGGCAGCACGCCGCTGACCATCAGCGCGACCAGGGCGCCGAGCGCGGCCAGCGCGAGGTTGCGCCGCCAGGCCACTACAGCGCGTCGAGGAAGCCGCGCACGGCCGGGCCAAAGCGGTCGAAATCGACCAGGAACGCGTCGTGGCCCTGCGGCGAATCCAGGCCGATGAACTGCGCATCGGCACCGCCCGCACGCAGGCCGTCGGCGACCTGTTGCTGCTGCTGCACCGGGAACAGGATGTCGGTGTTGGCGCCGATGGCCAGCGCCTTTTCGACGCGGATCTTCGCCAGGCCGGCCAGCACATCACCGTCGGCATATTCGGCCAGGTCGAACCAGTCCATCGAACGGCTCAGGTACAGGTAGCAGTTCGGGTCGAAGAAACGCACGAAGCGCCGCGCATGGCCTTCCAGATAGCTTTCCACCTGGAATTCCAGGCCGAACGGATCATCGTCGGTCTGGTCAGAATCCAGGCGCACGCGGCCGAAGCGGCCATCCCATTCCAGCGCCGAACGGTAGGTGATCACGCCCAGCTTGCGCGCCATGCGCATGCCCGATTCCGGATACTCGGTTTCGGAATAGCGCCCGCCGTTCCAGCGCGGGTCCAGACGGATCGCTTCACGCTGCAGCGAGCGGATGGCGATGGAGAACGGCAAGGCCTGCGCGCTGCCGGAAATGTTGATATGGCTGCGGGCGATGCCCGGGTGCAGCATCAGCACCGCCAGCGCGGTCATGCCGCCCATCGAATTGCCGATCACGCAGGCCAGGTGTTCGATGCCCAGGGCGCGCACCACGTCGATGGCGGCGCGGGCGCCGTCTTCCACCGACAGTTCCGGGAAGTCGAGGCGGTAGGGCTCACCGGTGGCCGGGTTCAACGATGCCGGGCCGGTCGAACCCTTGCAGCTGCCCAGTGAATTGACGCAGACCACGAACCAGCGGTCGGTATCGATGGCCTTGCCGGGGCCGACCATGGCTTCCCACCAGCCGGGGGCCGGGTTGGCATCGTTGGCGGCAGCGTGCGCATCCGGCGACAGGCCGGTGACGATCAGGATCGCGTTGCTGCCATCGGCGGCCAGCGTGCCCCAGGTTTCGTAGGCCACGCGCGCGCCGTGCAGGGCGCCACCGCGCTTGAACGGGAACGGCGAGGGCAGGGCATGGAAGCGGGTGCCGGGCGGAATGAATTCGGTCATGCGGGCATTCTAGCGGGGCCGCCTGTGCAGCTGGCGACACGCTGGTTTCCATTGGGGCCGGTATCCACGCATGGCGTGGATCTACTGTAGAGCCGAGCCCATGCTCGGCTGCTCGGATCTACGGGAACCGCAACTCCACCACGCCGTCCTGCGGCAGCTTCACCCGCACCACGTCACTCTGCAGATCGCCTTCGCTGCGGTTGGCGCTGCCGCTGCGCGAGATGCGCGCCAGCACCTCCACTTCGCCATGCGCCGACAGCGGCGCGGTGGGCATGGGACTGTCACCGTCGCCCAGGCCGACCATGGCCGGGAAGCCGGCCAGCGGCAGCCTGCGCGCGGCCACTGGCATCGGCGGCCCGCCTACGGCGCGGGCCAGCACGAACACCTGGGTGCTGGCCGGCCAATCACGCGACGCGGCCGTATCGGGCAGGTGCACGCGCACCTTCAGCAGCGCCGGGGACGCGGCCGCCGGTGCATCCGCTGCCTGGCCCGCGGCGTCGCGGGCAATGGCGATCTGTGCCTGCAGTGCCTGCGCGGCACCTGCGTCCAGGCGGGGCAGCAGGCTGCTCCAGACATCGGCTGCTTCGGCATTCCTGCCGCGCTGGCGCAGGGCGATGCCCAGCAGCCAGCTGGCGCGCTCGGCCTCGGGGGCCAGGCGACGGGCCTGCTGCAGCCAGTCCATCGCGGTGTCATCGAACTGCTTGCCCGGATCGGCCTGCGCGCGTGCCTGCGCCGCTTCCACCAGCACGCCAGCATCGTCGGGGGCCAGTGCAGCGGCACGGGCGAAGGCATCGGCGGCGGCCTGGCTGTTACCCAGTTCGGCCTGCGAACGGCCCAGCAGGGCCCAGCCATCGGCGCGCTGCGGGTCGCGCTGCAGCGCCTGCTGCAAGGCCTGCACACCCTCACGCAGGGTGGCCACCGACGGCGCGGGCTGCACCTGCGCCGCGCGCGGGTCACCCACCAGCAGGTACAGGCAGGCACCCACCACGCCCAGCGCCACCACGCCCAGCACGAAGCCGCGGCGGCCGTGCTGGCGCAGCGGCCACAGCACCAGGGCGGCCATCACGGCGGCAACCAGGCCGGCCAGCACGGGCAATGCGTAGCTCACCAGCCATCTCCTTCGTCGGCCTTGCCGGCCGCTGCGGGGGCGACCTGGCGGCCGCGGCGGCGGACGATGCCCAGCACCACCAGCCCGCCTGCGCCCAGCACCAGCAGCGGACCCCCCCACAGCAGCCAGGTACCCGGCTGCAGCGGTGGCTGGTAGAGCACGAATTCACCATAGCGGGCGACCAGGAAATCCTTGATCGCGGCATCGTCGTGGCCCTGCTGCATCAGCTGCAGCACTTCACGGCGCAGGTCCTGGGCGATCTGCGCGTTGGAATCGGCCAGCGACTGGTTCTGGCACTGCACGCAGCGCAGCTGCGCGGCCAGGTCGTGGAAGCGCGCTTCTTCGGCGGCATCGCGAAACACCAGCGGGCGCGGGTCATGCAGCGGTTGCTGGGCAAGCGCCGGCAGCGCCGTGGCCACCAGCAGCGCCAGCAGCAGCCCGTGCAGGGCGTTACGGATTGCCGTGCAGGCCGGTATCGGCATTGCCCTGGGCCTTCTCGATCTTCTGCAGCGCCGGAATCAGCTTCTCGTCCACCACCTTCTGGGTCATCGCGCCGCTGTACTTCCAGCGCACGATGCCGCTGCCGTCGACCAGGAAGGTTTCCGGCGCGGCGGTCACGCCCCAGTCGATGGCGGTGCGGCCTTCAACATCGCTCAGCACCACCATGAACGGGTTGCCCAGCGTTTCCAGCCAGTGCAGCGCGTCGGTGGGTTCGTCCTTCCAGTTGTAGCCGATCACGCGCACGCGCTTGCTTTCGGCGAAGCGGGTCAGCACCGGGTGTTCCTCGCGGCAGGCCGCGCACCAGCTGCCCCAGACGTTCAACAGGTACGGTGCGCCACGCAGTTCTTCGCTGCGCACGGTCATGCTGGGGTCGTGCAGCACCGGCAGGGCGAAGGCCGGTGCCGGCTTGTCGATCAGCGCCGAGGGCAGCACGTCGCGCTGCGGGTCGCCCGACTTCATCACCCCGTAGATCATCAGCCCGAGCAGGCCGAAGAAGAACAGCACACCGATCACGATGGCTACCGGCGGCAGCGGGCGGGACGGGCGCGGGGCGGGGGACTCGGACATGGAAACTCCTACGGACGACGGAAACGACGATCAGCGGCGGTGATGAATCCGCCCAGGGCCATCAGCAGCGCGCCCAGCCAGATCCAGCGCACGAAGGGCTTGATGTGCACCCGTACCGCCCATGCATTGTTGCCCAGCGGCTCGCCCAATGCCACGTAGACATCACCGCTCAGGCGTGCATCGATGCCGGCTTCGGTCATCACCTGGCCGCCGCTGGCGTACTGGCGCTTTTCCGGATGCAGCAGGGCCAGCTCGCGGCCATTGCGGAACACCCGCAGATGGCCACGATCGGCGGTGAAATTGGGGCCCTCGCGGTGGTCCACGCCTTCGAAGCGCACTTCATGGCGGCCCACCACCAGCTGCTGGCCCGGTGCCAGGGCGACTTCGCGCTGCACGTTCAGCGCTTCCACCAGCAGGGCGCCGGCCAGGAACACGGCAATGCCGGCGTGGGCAACGATCATGCCGAGCATTTCGGCGGTGAAGCGGCCATTGCCACGCAGGCGCTGCCAGACGAAGCGTGCGGTGCCCAGGGCCACCCAGGCCGCTGCAGCCACGCCGATGCCGGCCTTCCAGCCGTTCTGCGGTGCCTGCCACCAGGCCAGCGCGCCCAGCGCCACGGCCAGGCCCAGCCACGGCGCCAGCAGCGCGAAGGCGCGCGAGGGCTGGTCACGCTGCCACTTCACCAGCGGGCCGAACGGCAGCAGCAGCACCAGCGGTGCCATCAGCAGCAGGAACAGACTGCCGAAGTAGGGTGGGCCGACCGAAATCTTGCCCAGCGACAAGGCATCGGCCAGCAGCGGATACAGCGTGCCCAGCAGCACCATCGCGCAGGCGGTGGCCAGCAGCAGGTTGTTGGCCAGCAGCAGGGTTTCGCGCGAGGTGGCGGTGAAGCCGCGGCGCGGATCATCGGCATCCACGCTCAGGCCACTGGCACGCAGCACGTACAGCAGCAGGCTGCCGCCGACCAGCAGCGACAGGAACACCAGGATGAACAGGCCGCGCGAGGGATCGGCGGCGAACGAGTGCACGCTGGTCAGCACGCCCGAGCGCACCAGGAAGGTGCCCAGCAGGGACAGCGCGAAGGCGGCGATGGCCAGCAGCAGGGTCCAGCTGCCGAAGGTGCCGCGCTTTTCAGTGACGGCCTGCGAGTGGATCAGCGCGGCACCGACCAGCCACGGCATGAAGCTGGCATTTTCCACCGGATCCCAGAACCACCAGCCGCCCCAGCCCAGTTCGTAGTACGCCCACCAGCTGCCCAGCGCGATGCCCAGGGTCAGGAAAGCCCAGGCCACATTCGTCCATGGCCGCGTCCAGCGCAGCCAGCGTGCATCCAGGCGGCCTTCCAGCAGCGCGGCCACGGCGAAGGCGAACGGCACGGCGAAGCCCACATAGCCCAGGTACAGCATGGGCGGATGGATGATCAGCCCCGGGTCCTGCAGCAGCGGGTTGAGGTCGCGGCCTTCCAGTGGTGCCGGGTTCAGGCGCAGGAACGGGTTGGAGGTGAAGATGAGGAAGGCAAGGAAGCCGACGCTGACCACGCCCATCACCGCCAGCACGCGTGCCTGCACAGGTGCCGGCAGGTGCCGCGAGAACAGCGCCACCGCGCCGGTCCACAGCGCCAGCACCAGCGCCCACATCAGCAGTGAGCCTTCGTGCGCGCCCCACACCGCCGAATAGCGGTAGATCATCGGCAGCAGCGAATTGGAGTTCTCGGCCACGTAGCGCACCGAGAAGTCCTGCTGCACGAACGCGGCGGTGAGGACGGCAAAGGCGCCGGCCACCAGCAGCAGCTGGGCGAAGGCGGCCGGGCGCGCCACCGCCATCCACGCGCGGTGGCCCCGCTGCGCGCCGACCAGCGGCAGGCCAGCCTGCAGCAGCGAGGCCAGCAACGCGCACAGCAGCAGGATCTGGCCCAGCTCGGGCAGCACGCCGGGCAGCACTCAGTGCACCTCGGGCGCCGTTACCGGCACGTCGTGCTTGCGATGGGCATCGCCCATCTTGTCAGCCACTTCCTTGGGCACGTAGTTCTCGTCGTGCTTGGCCAGCACTTCATCGGCCACGAAGACACCCTCCTGCAGGCGCCCGCTGGCGACCACGGCGGTGCCTTCGCGGAACATGTCCGGCAGGATGCGCGAGGTGGTGACCGGCAAGGTGGCGTCGCCATCGGTCACCACGAAGTGGGCGTCCAGCGAACCACTGGGGCGGTTGAAGGAGCCCTTCACCACCATGCCCCCCAGGCGGAAGCGTGACTGTGCATCGACATCGCCACGCAGGACTTCAGCGGGCGTGTACAGATAGGCGATGTTGCGCTGCAGGGCGAAGGCCACCAGCGTGGTTGCCAGCGCCGAGGCCAGCAACAGCAGCAGCACCCAGATCATGCGGCGTCGCTGTACCGGCGTCATCGGCTGAGCTCGCCGGCCAGCGGTGCTGGGGCCGTGGCGTTGCTGCGTGCCTGCAGGCGCTGCTGCCGGCGCAATGCCTGTTGCCGCGCGTGCCGCAGCCGCAACCACGAACCCAGCGCATCGCAGGCCAGCACCAGCAGGAACACCGCGAAGGCGGCAATGATGAAGGGCAGGTGGGTCATCGCAGCGTCTCCGGCGCAGTGTGCGGGGCCGCGGTACCGAAGCGTTCGCCCACCCAGGCCTTGCCGGATTCGCGCGCCAGGTTGTCCGCACGTGCCTTGGCCAGCAGCGAACCTACGAACCAGAGCTTGGTGGCCACCACCATCCACCACAGCGGCGCGATCAGTTCAGGGCGCACCGCGTTCTCGCCGAATACGTTGATCGACTGGCGCTGGTGCAGCGCGCCCCACCAGTCCACCGAATAACGGATGACCGGCAGCAGGCCGACACCGACGATGGCCAGCAGGCCGGCCGCGCGCGCGGCGCTGCGGCGATCCTCGATGGCGTGGTACAGCCCGATCACGCCCAGGTACAGGAACAGCAGGATCAGCTCGCTGGTCATGCGCGGGTCCCAGTCCCACCAGGTGCCCCAGGTGCCCTTGCCCCAGATGCTGCCGGTCAACAGGGTGATGAGGGTGAAGCCGGCACCCATCGGGGCACAGGCCATGGCCAGGATCTCGCAGATCTTGATCCGCCAGACCAGGGCAATGATCGAATACAGCGCCATCAGCGCGAACACAAACAGGCTCATCCATGCGCTGGGGACGTGGATGTAGATGATGCGGAAGGCATCGTTCTGGTTCTGTTCCGGCGGCGCCACGAACAGG
Source organism: Stenotrophomonas maltophilia (assembly GCF_047782825.1). Lineage (GTDB taxonomy): Bacteria > Pseudomonadota > Gammaproteobacteria > Xanthomonadales > Xanthomonadaceae > Stenotrophomonas. The sequence goes on from NZ_CP180589.1 coordinate 186,285, forward strand.
CCCTGCCACAGGCCGATCAGCAGCACTGGCAGCGCGGCGATGTAGAACACGCGCGACCAGCGCGCGGAGAAACGGTCGAAGGTGGGCGGTGAGCCGAGTTGGTGGAACCAGCGGACAATCGGATTCATGCGTGGTGGCTATCCAGCAGGGGTGGATTGGCTTTCAGCCGGGTCAACTCAGGGAAATACGGATTGCAGCAGCGGTGGCCAGCGGTGCCAGTACCAGGGCGATCACCAGTCCAGCCCCCAGCATCAGCAGCGCACCGACCGGGTCCTGCCCGCGGCTGGCTGCCGCCAGGCTGCCTGCACCGAACACCAGCACCGGTACGTACAACGGCAACGACAGCAACGCCACGAGAATACCAGAGCGCCGGATGCCCACGGTCAGCGCGGCAACCACGCCACCGATCAGGCTCAGCACCGGTGTTCCCAGCAGCAACGATGCCAGCAACATCGGCAGCTGGTCATGTGGCAGATGCAGCATTTCCGCCAGCAGCGGGCTGACCGCGATCAGCGGCAGCGCGGTGGTGGCCCAGTGCAGCAGTACGCGCACCAGCACCAGCCAGGCCAGCGGCACCGGCGCCAGCAGCCATTGTTCCAGCGATCCATCCTCGGCATCGGAGCGGAACAGCGAATCCAGCGCCAGCTGCCCGGCCAGCAGCACTGCCAGCCACAGCACCGCCCCGGCGGTGGCCGCCAGCGGCTGCGGGTCGCGGCCCTGCGCCAGTGCGAACAGCACCACCACCAGCACGGCGAACAGCACCGGCTGCAGCGCATCGCCGCGGCGGCGCCACAACAGGCGCAGGTCACGCCCGATCAGGGCACGCGCGGTCTGCCAAAGACCCGGTTCGGTGCCTGGTGCGATCACGAGTCACCCCCGTCCATGTGCGCGGCTGCCTGCCCGGCGGCGGCCAGTTCCAGCAGGCGCGTGCGCACCGGCGGTGCGGCATAGGCGCCGTGGGTGGTGACCAGGGCGGCACCACCGCTGCGCAGATGTGCGGAAATCATCCGGTTGACCAGGTTGATGCCATCCAGATCGAGGTTGGCATAGGGTTCGTCCAGCAGCCACAGCGGAGCCGGTGACAGCCAGATGCGGGCCAGCGCCAGCCGCCGTTTCTGCCCGGCCGACAGGTGCCGCACCAGGGTGTCCTCGTAACCGGCCAGGCCGACGATGGCCAGTGCGTTGCCCGGCATCTGCCGGGCGCGGCGGCCATGCAGGCCGCAGAGGAAATGCAGGTTTTCCAGCGTATCCAGGTCCGGCTTCAGTGCCGGCAGGTGGCTGAGGTAGGCGACATAACGGGCACGTTCGGCATTGCTGGCCGGCTTGCCGTCGATGCGGACCTGGCCGGCGCCGGGGCGGGCCAAGCCCGCCAGCACGCGCAGCAGGGTGGTCTTGCCGGCACCATTGCCGCCCTGCACCAGCAGGGCTTCACCGGCGTCCACCTGGAAGTCCAGCGGGCCGAACACGGGTTCGTCATTGCGGGAAAAACTCAGGCCGCTGGCGGCCAGCAATGCTGGGGTGTTCAAGGGGCAGGGGTCTTCGTGCCGGAGTGCGGCGGCAATTGTAGCGATGAAACCTTCCCAGGTAGCGCCGGGCAATGCCCGGCGGCGGCAGGGAATATGCAAAGAGCCGCCGGGTATGACCCGGCGCTACCGGCTGAGCCCACGGGCAAGGCTTGGATTTCGTACACTTTCAGCCCTTGTCTCCCCATATCCCCAGGCCGATGCAACCCACCACCAAGCTGCCCAAGGTCGGTACCACGATCTTCACCGTGATGTCCCAGCTCGCCGCCGAACACGGCGCGGTCAACCTGGGCCAGGGTTTCCCGGATTTTTCCGCGCCGCAGCGCCTGATCGACGAAACCACCCGGGCGATGGCCGCCGGCCTGAACCAGTACCCGCCGATGACCGGCGTGGCACCGCTGCGCCAGGCCATCGCGCAGAAGTCGCTGGACCTGTACGGGGCGACGATCGACCCGGATACCGAGATCACCGTCACCAGCGGTGCCACCGAGGCGATCTTCAACGCCATCCACGCCGTGGTGCGTGCCGGCGAGGAAGTGATCGTGCTGGACCCGGCCTACGACTGCTATGAACCGGCCATCGAACTGGCCGGTGCCACCGCCGTGCACGTGCCGCTGGACCCGCAGACCTTCGCCGTGGACTGGGACCGCGTGCGTGCGGCGATCACCCCACGCACCCGCATGCTGATGGTCAACACCCCGCACAACCCGTCCGGCGCGATGCTGGACGAGGCCGACATGCAGGCGCTGGCCGACGTGCTGCGCGGCACGCAGATCTACCTGATTTCCGATGAGGTGTACGAGCACATCATCTACGATGGCCGCCGCCATGAATCGGCGCTGCGCTACCCGGAACTGCGCGAACGTACCTTCGTCATCTCCAGCTTCGGCAAGACCTACCACTGCACCGGCTGGAAGATCGGTTATGCGGTGGCGCCGCCGCTGCTGACCGCCGAATTCCGCAAGGTGCACCAGTACAACACCTTCACCAGCTTCGGCCCGGCCCAGTATGGTTTCGCCGCGATGATCCGCGAAGAGCCCGAGCACCACCTGGAGCTGGGCGCGTTCTACCAGGCCAAGCGTGACCGCTTCCGCGAGCAGCTGGCCGGTACGCGCCTGAAGCCGCTGCCGGTGCCGGGCGGTTACTTCCAGCTGGTCGACTATTCGGCCATCAGCGATCTGCCCGACCACGAATTCGTGAAGTGGCTGACCATCGAGAAGGGCGTCACCGCCATCCCGCTGTCGCCGTTCTACGAGACCGCGCCGGTCGGCCAGCGCCTGGTGCGCCTGTGCTTCGCCAAGAACGAAGCGACCCTGGACGCGGCGATCGAACGCCTGCGCCTGCTCTGAGGACGTGACGACCATGCAGGACCTGCGCATTTCCCTCGTCCAGGGTGACACCCGCTGGCACGACCCGGCGGGCAACCGTGAGTACTACGGCGCGTTGCTGGCGCCGCTGGCCGGCAGCACCGACCTGGTGATTCTGCCGGAGACCTTCACCAGCGGCTTTTCCAACGATGCCATCGCCCAGGCCGAAGGCATGGAGGGACCGACCGTGGCCTGGGTGCGCGAACAGGCCAAGGCGCTGGACGCGGCGGTGATGGGCAGCGTGCAGCTGCGTGATGGCGACGGCGTCTACAACCGCCTGCTGTTCGCCACGCCCGATGGCGCGCTGCAGTACTACGACAAGCGCCACCTGTTCCGCTACGGTGGCGAGCACGAGCGCTACGCCGCCGGCCGCGACCGCCTGAGCGTGGAATGGAAGGGCTGGCGGATCAATCCGCAGGTCTGCTACGACCTGCGTTTCCCGGTGTTCTGCCGTAACCGCTACAACGTGGAGCGGGCCGGGCAGATGGATTTCGACCTGCAGATCTTCGTGGCCAACTGGCCGTCGGCGCGTGCCTATGCGTGGAAGACCCTGCTGCGCGCGCGGGCCATCGAGAACCTGTGCTTCGTGGCGGCGGTCAACCGCATCGGCGTGGATGGCAACCAGCTGCACTACGCCGGCGACAGCGCGGTGATCGATTTCCTGGGCCAGCCACAGGTGGAGATCCGCGAGCGCGAACAGGTGGTCACCACCACCATTTCGGCTGAGGCGCTGGCCGCGCACCGCGCGCGCTTCCCGGCCATGCTCGACGCCGATGCGTTCCACCTGGACGAGCAGGCCTGAGCCTCGTGGCGGGCGGCTGAACGCCGCCCCCACCGCAGCGCGCGCCTGCATCCGGCCTGCACGCGCGCGCTGCTAGATTCGCCCGCAGTCCGACCTGAAGTGGAAGTCCTGTGATGAACAAGCCCCTTGCCCTGCTGCTGGCGCTGGCCGCCGCCTCCCTGGCCCCGGCCGCGCATGCCGGCGGCAACCTCGATTGCCAGCTGCGCTACAACCTGTCCGGCTGGTCGCTGATCTACAAGACCGCGTCGGGCACCGGCACCGTCCACTGCAGCAACGGCGCCAGCATGCCGGTGCGCATCCAGCTCAAGGGCGGCGGCCTGACCGTGGGCAAGTCGAAGATCACCAACGGTCGTGGCAGCTTCACCGGCGCCAGCAGCGTGGGCGAACTGCTGGGCACGTATGCATCGGTGGGCGCACATGCCGGTGCGGTGAAGTCCAGCAACGCCCAGGTGATGACCAAGGGCGATATCTCGCTGGCCCTGTCCGGCACCGGCAAGGGCTGGGACCTGGGCGTGGACGGCACGGCCTTCACCATCAGCCGCCGCTGACGCCGCCTTACCAGCCGATCTGCACGTTCCAGCCGTGGCCGGTGACGCTGAGCTGTTCGACCACGAAACCGCGCGCCTGGTAGGTGCGGATCACCGTTTCGGTGTGCCCTTCGTTGGCCAGCGTGCGGGGCAGGGTGACGATGATGCGGCGTTCGCCACGGCGCGAGGTGACGCCGATCAGCAGGTCGAATTCGGCAATGAATTCATCCGGGCTGCGCGTGGCGGCGGCGGCGTTGGCACGGGCCTGGTCGGGGGTGATGGAGGCGACCGGTGATGGCGTCGACATGGCTCATTCCCCCTTCGTGTTGGTGCGCACGTTCAGCCGCCAGCGGATGCTGCCCTGTGCCGGCGTATGCGTATGCCCGGTCTGCGGCGGGAAGGGGTCACCTTCGTTGCTGGTGACCTCGCAGTCGCAGCCCAGGCAGCGGTAGATGCCCGACATGGGCACGATGTCGCCCGGATGGTGGATCTTCGCCCAGTGTGGTCCGTCGCCGACCACGATCTGGACCTTCGAACTAGCGGTGTACCAGGCCATGTGAACTCCTTGGATGTGCGGGAGCGATCACGATAGGCATGGACCGGGTTCAATGCGGCGATGCACGGCACAAACGGCACCGTTTCAAACTATTCCTAGCAACACTGCCTGGGCGCACTGAAAACGAAGCCCCGTCGAAACGGGGCTCCAGGGATCGGCAGGTGGCGCGAGGCGGTGCCTACTGCTGCGCCAGCAGCCACGCCAGCGTGCCGCGGTGCGGCTCGGGCAGGGTGGTGACGGCATCGAACATGGTGCGCGTGGCCCAGCAGGCATCGGCCGGTGACGCCGCTTCAAGCGCAGGCATTACCGCAATGGCGCGCGAACGCACGGCCTCGGTGGGCAGGGACAGGATGAAGGCTTCGGACGCGGCCTGGATCTGTGCATCCTTGAGCTTGGTCGGCGGGTGCTGCTCCAGTTCGGCCAGGGTGGCCTGGTAGCTCATTTCGAACCAGAACTCGATGTCCTCGGCCGGGCGCTTTTCCAGGTGGGCGAAGAACAGGTCGCCCAGCTGGGCAACCTCGGCGGCGGTGCTGGTGCGCGCGACGCGGGCGCAGTCCTGCTCCGGCATGGCGTGCAGCATGCTGCCCATCACCTTGGCGCGCTGTTCCAGCATCGGCAGCGGCAGGCGGGCGATCCCATCCAGTGCCAGCTGTGCACCGGCCACGGCGGCCTTCTGCTTGCTGCCGGCCTGCTTGATGCGGGACACGTAGCGTGGCTCGATGATCAGCCTGCGCAGCATGCGATCGGCCGGCGCGTGCAGTGGCGAGGACTTCGGCCAGGGATTCTGCCGGGCCACCAGTTCCTGCTTCAGGCGGTCGGCGGCGCGTTCGCATCCGCCCACCACCAGCAGCAGGGCCAGCAGGGCGCCGATGCGGGCGCCCAGGGACAACATCCGTGTCATCGATCGTTCCTTCGTGGTTGCAGGGAATCAGCCGCCGCGCGGGCCGTTGCGGCGCGGGCCGCCCGGACCACGGTTGCCGCCGGGGCCACCCGGGCCGCGGTTGCCACCGGGGCCGCCGGGACCACGGTTGCCACCCGGGCCGCGATTGCCGCCACCCGGGCCACGGCTGCCCGGACGGGCACCCTGGGCGGGCTTGGGGCTGCCATACGGGTTGAAGCCCGGATTGGCATGGTCGGACGGGAAGCTGGGGGCGTTGCCCGGATGGCCGTACGGGTGCTTGTTGCCCTGGCCCTGCGAGCGGTTGCCCGCAGCGGCCGGACGACCCTGGCCGCCACCGGCGCCGCCGCGGCCTTCGCCGCCGAAGCCGCCACGACCCTGGCCACCACCGGCGCCTGCGCCCGGACCCTTCGGCTTGCCGTACGGACGGCCCTGGCCGCCTGCGCCCGGACCACGGGCACCCGGGCCACGGGCACCCGGACCGGCGTTGCGGTGGCCGCTCGGGCCGGTGCTGACGCCATCGGGCACGTACCAGGTGCGGAATGCGGCCGGGTTGCCTTCCGGCAGCGAACGGTCGTTCTTCGGCGCGCGCTGCTTGAACGGCTTCTGCGACTGCTTGGCGGCCGCTTCACCGCTGACGGTCAGGCCGCCCTTGAAGCCACCACCACCCTTGCCGCCGCGGCCACGGCCACGGTCTTCGCGCACGTTGTCGAAACGACGCAGCTCGCGACCTTCGTCGGCGGTGCTGTGGCCGTTGACGTAGGCATTGCCACGACCGCCTTCGCGCACGCGCACGGTGGTCTTGGCGGCACGACGCTGGCCGATCACCGGCTGCAGGGTCAGCGCCGACGGCGCACCTTCTTCCAGCTTCAGCTGCGCGCGCAGCGCTTCCACCTGGGCCGTCGGCAGTTCCACCGAGTGGCCACGGGCCAGTTCGCGCGGCAGGCCGACCTTGCCATAGCGGGTGCGCTTGAGGCGGCTGACCTGGCAGCCCTGCGATTCCCACAGGCGGCGCACTTCGCGGTTGCGGCCTTCCTTCACCACGACGCGGAACCAGTCGTGCGAATCGGTGCCGCCGATGCGTTCGATCTCGTCGAACTTGGCCGGGCCGTCTTCCAGCGCGACGCCACGGGCGAGGCGGTCGACGATGGCGTCGGACACCTTCTCTTCGCCTTCCGGGGCACGCACGCGCACCACGTATTCGCGCTCGACCTCGAACGACGGGTGCATCATGGCGTTGGCCAGTTCGCCGTCGGTGGTGGCCAGCAGCAGGCCGGTGGTGTTGATGTCCAGGCGGCCGACGGCGATCCAGCGCGCGCCCTTCAGCGCCGGCAGGGATTCGAACACGGTCGGGCGGCCTTCCGGATCATCGCGGGTGGTCACTTCGCCTTCCGGCTTGTTGTAGACCAGCACGCGCGACGGCTCGGCCAGCGCGGTGGCGACGAAGCCACGGCCATCCAGCTCGATCTTGTCGCCGCTCTTGACCGACATGCCGGTCTGCGCGACTTCGCCGTTGACCTTGACCAGGCCTTCGGCGATGCGCTGCTCCAGCGCGCGGCGCGAGCCGAGGCCGGCCTGGGCCAGCACCTTGTGCAGGCGCTCTTCCAGCTTGAACTGTTCGGAGGTGGCTTCGCGCTTGAGCGAGAGCTTGTTACGGGGGGTGTCACTCATCAGTTTTGCTCCGGCCGACGGTTTCGAGGTCGGCCTCTGGTTCGGAATCGGCTTGGTCAACAGCCACGGTCGTCGTCGCGACGGCGTTGTCTTCGCGTTCGTTCAGGGGCACCGCGCGCTCGCCCGGCGCGGAATCGGGGTGCCCATCTTCGAGGGGCGAAGGTGCTTGCTCATCGGTGGCCGGTGCAGCAGCTGCTCCGGCGGAATCGGGGGGGTTGCCATCGCCGCCCTGCAGGCCGGCATCATCGTTGACGGCCGCATCGGGGTCGGCGCTGATATCCGGGCCGGCGGCACCGGCAACGGCGGGACCATCGCGGTCCAGCGCCAGCTGCGGTTCCAGCTCGCCCAGGTCTTTCAGTTCCGACAGTGGCGGCAGTTCGTCCAGGCGCTTCAGGCCGAAATAGTCCAGGAAGCCCTTGGTGGTGCCGAACAGCGCCGGCTTGCCGGGCACGTCGCGGTGGCCGACCACGCGGATCCATTCGCGTTCTTCCAGCGCCTGGATGATATTGCTGCTGACCGCCACGCCACGGACCTGTTCGATCTCGCCGCGGGTGATCGGCTGCCGGTAGGCAATCAGCGCCAGGGTTTCCAGGGTGGCACGGGTGTAGCGGGTCTTGCGTTCGGTCCACAGCCGGCTGATCCAGCCATGCACTTCGCCGGTCACCTGGTAGCGGAAGCCGGAAGCGACCTCCACCAGTTCCACGCCGCGGCCTTCGCAGCCTTCGCGCAGCCGTTCCAGCGCGCGTTCAATGCTGCCCGCCGGTGCCGGTTCCTCTTCCGGGAACAGGTCTTTCAGCTGGGCCAGGGTGAGCGGCTGGCTGGACGCCAGCAGGGCACCTTCGACAATGCGGTTGATCAGCGATTGATCCATCGGCAGTCAGCGCTCACTCGTTTTCATTGGCGGCGTCGTTGTCGTCGAATTCGCTGCTGAACTGCAGCGGGGCATTGGTGTTGCCGGCCGCCAGCGACTTCACGTAGATCGGCGCCAGCGGTTCTTCCTGGACCAGGTCCAGCAGCTGTTCCTTGGCCAGTTCCAGCACCGCCAGGAACGTGACCAGCACGCCCAGCTTGCCTTCTTCGGCGGTGAACAGCCCTTCAAAACGGTAGAACTTGCCATCTTCCAGCCGGCCCAGCACTTCACCCATGCGCTGCCGCACGCTCAGCGCCTCGCGCTTGATGGCGTGGCCGCTGAACAGCTCGGCGCGCTTGAGCACGTCGTGCAGGGCCAGCAGCATCTCCTTCAGATCCACCGGCGGCGGCAGCTTCACCGCAGCGCGTTCGGGCATGAAGGCATGCGCCACCGAGGTGTCGCGGTCCTGCCGGGGCAGGGCGTCGATATCCTCGGCGGCCTGCTTGAAGCGTTCGTACTCCTGCAGCCGGCGCACCAGCTCGGCGCGCGGGTCGGCTTCGTCGCCTTCCTCGCTGACCGGGCGCGGCAGCAGCATGCGCGACTTCACCTCGGCCAGGATCGCGGCCATCACCAGGTACTCGGCGGCCAGCTCGAAACGCAGCTCGCGCATCACGGTGATGTATTCCACGTACTGCCGGGTGATCTCGGCCACGGGAATGTCCAGCACGTCCAGGTTCTGCCGGCGGATCAGGTACAGCAACAGGTCCAGCGGGCCTTCGAAGGCATCCAGGATGACTTCCAGCGCATCCGGCGGGATGTACAGGTCCTGCGGAATCTGCAGGACCGGTTGCCCATGCACCACGGCCAGCGGCATTTCCTGCTGCTGGGGGGCGGGCGGCCGGGTTGGCGGGTTCGCGTCGAGCGCGAGTTCGGAAGTCATCTAATGGACATCAGGATTGCAACGGACCAGTCGCGGCACCGGGTTCGCCGGGCCAACGCCACGGAGCCCCAGGGCACCAGACACGCCGGGATCGGCGCGATTCCACACATATCAAACAGCAGGACGCGCCGCTGGAAACGGCGGCGACGGAACTACGGGGAGGTCGTCTACGTGGCCCGGCCAGATGGTCCGGTTGAGGCAGCGGGACGGTCGTCGGGGGCTGCGGTGGCCGCAAAAACCGACGGGCTGCTGCATCCAGCCACGTGCAATGGACCTAAGGGTAAGGCTTTGCTGGCCCAGTGTCCAGCCGGGCCGGGGCAGGGCGCCCATTGGCTAGAATCACCGCACCGCAACATGAACGAGGAATGCCCGTGTTCTATGTGATTGAAGGATATGACGGCCAGGACGTGCTGGCGCAGCGGCTGCAGGCGCGGCCGGAACACCTGGCGCGGCTGCACGCGCTGCGTGACGAGGGCCGCCTGCTGCTGGCCGGGCCCTGCCCGGCGGTCGACAGCGAGGACCCGGGTCCGGCCGGCTTCAGCGGTTCGGTGGTGATTGCCGCGTTCGACTCGCTGGTGCAGGCCCAGGCCTGGGCCGATGCCGACCCCTATGTGGCGGCAGGCGTCTACACCCGAGTGCAGGTGCGGCCGTTCCGCAAGGTGCTGCCGTGAACGCGCGACGCATTGAATTGATTCGTGATGCACTGCAGCAAACGCTGGCCCCCAGCGTGCTGGAGATCGAAGACGACAGCCATCGCCATGCTGGCCATGCCGGCGCGCGTGACGGGCGGGGCCATTTCAACGTGCATGTGGTCAGCGAACGCTTCGCCGGCATGCTGCCGCTGGCGCGCCACCGCGCGGTGTACGCCGCGCTGGGCACGCTGATGGACACCGATATCCACGCGCTGTCCATTCGCGCACACACCCCGTCAGAGCAGGGCTGATGGCCTGTCCTGACAAGTCCTGGCCGGTCCAGGAACCGACCGCTCATGGTCAGATTTTGATGTCCGTCGTGGGACATTCGTCTAACGGAGTGTTTACAAGCGCAGATGGAAACGCTTACATTCCGCGCCAAGCTGGTAGGTCCAAGCCGTGGAGGGCGGCTTCGTGAACAAGGCAGCCATAACAATCAAAGACGTCGCACGCGAAGCCCGGGTCTCCGTGGCCACGGTTTCCCGCGCGCTCAACGGGCATGAGAATGTCGCCGAACCGGTCCGCCAGCTTGTGCTGGAGGTCGCCGCACGGCTGCGTTACACCCCGCACGCCGCCGCCCGCAGCCTGAGCAGCCGCCGCACCAATACGGTGGGCGTGGTCCTGCCCGACCTGTACGGCGAATTCTTCTCCGAGCTGATGCGCGGCATCGACAACGTTGCCCGCAACCGCCGGCAGCACCTGCTGGTGTCCAGCTACCACGGCGACCAGGAGCAGCAGGGCGCGGCCCTGCGTGCCATGCGCGGCCGCGTGGACGGGTTGCTGGTGCTCTCGCCCTATGCCGAGAGCCCTGGCTTCCTGACCGACAACCTGCCGCAGTCGCTGCCCACGGTGCTGATCAACACCTACCTGCCGGGGCAGGATCATCCGGTGCTGAGCATCGATGACCATGCCGGCGCGATGGCGATGACCCGCCATCTGCTCGATGCCGGCCACCGCCGCATCGCTTTCATTTCTGGCCCGGACCTCAACTTCGACGCGCGCGAGCGCCTGCGTGGCTTCCGTGACGCGCTGGCGGCTTTTGGCAACGGCGCCGAAGGCATCGAGCTGCCCGGTGATTTCGACGAAGCTTCCGGCCATCGCGCCGGTCAGGAGTTGTTGGCAGCCGGTGCGCTGCCCGATGCCGTGTTCGCCGCCAACGACATGATGGCCCTGGGTTGCCTGTATGCGTTCGCGCAGGCAGGTGTCCATGTGCCCACCGATGTCGCCCTGGCGGGTTTCGATGACATTCCACTGGCGCGGTTTGTACACCCCTCGTTGACCACCATGCAGGTCAGTATCGCCGAGTTGGGCGATAGGGCGATGACGCGTCTGATGCAGTTGATGGACGGCAACACCCCCGATGGGGCTGGTGACAAGCAGACGCTCGTTCCCAGTCTCGTCGTTCGCGATTCCACCACTCCGCCATCGGGCCATTGAAGCCAGAGGCGTTCCTTCTTTTTTGATTGATCGCAGGTACCGCATTCGCGGTTACCGCCACCCGGAGATTGAGTTGATGATGCATTCCACGATCCGCATGCCGGCGCGCCGGCTGCTGAGCACCGCACTGGTCAGCTGCCTGATGCTGGCTGCCGCCCCGAACGTCATGGCCCAGTCGGCCAACGCCAGCCTGCGTGGCCAGGTGTCCGGCGCCCAGGCGGGCTCGGAAGTCACCGCCACCAACGTGGCCACCGGTACCGTCCGCCGCGGCACCGTGCGCGCCGATGGCAGCTACTCGCTGATGGGCCTGGACCCGGGCACCTATGACGTGGTCGCCAACGGCCAGACCCAGAAGGTCACCGTCACCGTCGCCTCGACCTCCACGCTGAACTTCAGCGAAGCCGCCGCCAGCGGCGGTGGCAGCACCGCAGCCACCAACCTGGACACCGTCAACGTCGTCGCACCGACCCTGCTGCAGGAAGTGCGCACCTCCGAAGTCGGCAAGACCGTCAGCCTGCAGCAGATCCAGACCACCCCGCAGGTGTCGCGCAACTTCCTGGAATTCGCCGACGCGGTGCCGGGCATGATCTTTACCCGTGATGCGAAGGGCAACACCTCGCTGCGCGGTGGTGCCACCAACTCCGACGGCACCAACGTCTATATCGACGGCGTGGGCCAGAAGAGCTACGTCAAGGGCGGCGGCGTGGCCGGCCAGTCCGGCAGCGCCGGCAACCCGTTCCCGCAGTTGGCCATCGGCGAATACAAGGTCATCAGCGGCAACTACAAGGCCGAGTACGGCCAGGTGTCGAGCGCCGCAGTGACCGCGGCCACCAAGTCCGGTACCAACGAATTCAAGGGTGAGGCGTTCTACCGCTACACCAACGACAGCATGCGTGCGATGACGCCGGCCGAGCGCCAGCCGAACAAGGGCAAGGAAGAATCGGCCGAGAAGGAATACGGCTTCGCCCTGGGTGGCCCGATCATCAAGGACAAGGCGCACTTCTTCGTGACCTACGAAGCCAAGCGCTTCGACCTGCCGGTCACCATCGCGCCGGACGGCGCGGTCACCGGCGCTGCCGGCCTGCTGCCGCCGGCCGGTGCCGCTGGCCTGGGCCCGGCCAGCCAGCCGTTCCAGCAGGACCTGATCTTCGGCAAGATCGACTTCGAGCCGACCGACAACGACCGCATCGAGCTGACCTTCCAGGATCGCGACGAAACCCAGTCGCAGTTCAGTGGCCAGACCTCGCCGGAAGCCGGCCGTGAAGTGGTCAACACCGACCGTCGTTATGCGCTGCGCTGGAACCATAGCGGCGAGCGTTACTACAACGAAATGATGGTCACCCATGAAGATTCGTTCAACAACCCGACCCCGCTGACCCTGGCCAACGGCATCACCTACACCGCACCGGACGGCACCGAAGACCGCACCGTGGTGAAGATCGGTGGCGCCTCGGCGCTGGATTCGCAGGTGAAGGGCCAGAAGGGCTGGTCGATCGAAGACAACCTGACCCTGGACGGCATCCAGTGGGCCGGCGACCACACCATCAAGATGGGCGTGAAGTACAAGGCCATCGACCTGTACGCCTCCGACGCGGCACAGATCAACCCGACCTTCACCTACAGCCTGGGCGATCCGGACTTCCCGGATGGCATCCCGTACAAGGCGCAGTTCGTCAAGCCGGTGACCGGCGTGGACGGCGTGTCCGGTGAAGTGCGTTCGAAGTCCAAGCAGTACGGCGTGTTCATCCAGGACGACTGGCAGGTCAATGACCACCTGCAGATCAACCTGGGCCTGCGCTGGGACTACGAAAAGACTCCGTCCTACCTGGATTTCGTGACCCCGCAGGCCGTGGTCGATGCGATCTACTCGCAGGATCCGCGCGCTGCCGCCGGCCAGACCTACGCCGATTCGCTGGCGCTGGGCGGCCTGGACATCAGCGACTACATCAGCAACGGCCACAACCGCAAGGCGTTCAAGGATGCCTGGCAGCCGCGCCTGGGCTTCTCGTATGACATCAACGCCGACGAGCAGCACGTGATCCACGGTGGTGCCGGCCGTTCGTACGACCGCGATCTGTTCGACAACCTGCAGCTGGAAACCACCAAGCTGGCCCTGCCGCAGCCGACCATCTACTTCCGCAACCCGGCCACCGGCGCCTGCATCAACGGCCAGGCCGCCTGCTATGACTGGAACCCGAACCTGCTCAACGGCATCGGCAACCTGCAGGCCCTGGTGGGTGCCACCAGCAACGCCGGCCTGGAAGTCGATCTGCTGAACAACAAGCTGAAGGCTCCGTATTCGGATCAGTTCAGCCTGGGCATGAGCAACCAGATCGGTGACTGGCTGACCGACGCCACCATCGCCCGTACGCTCAGCTACGACGGCTTCGCCTTCACCCTGGGCAACCGTTACCCGACCGGCCAGTTCTTCGATGACCCGCGCCTGTGCGGTGGCACCGAGCCGGGCCTGAGCCAGGCCTGGAGCTGCAACGTGCCGGGCTTCGGCAGCCTGATCATCGGCCAGCAGGGCATCAAGACCCGTGCGACCCAGGTCCTGCTGTCGGCGCAGAAGCCGTTCACCCAGGAAAGCGGCTGGGGTACCTCGATCGCCTACACCTGGACGACCGCGCGCCACAACCGCGACATCAACGAGAAGTACGCCTTTGACCGCGGCCTGATCGGCGATTACCCGACCATCCGTTCCAACGGCGCGCCGCGCCACCGCCTGGTGGTCACCGGTTCGTACGCTGGCTTCTGGGGAATCACCTTCGGTGGCAAGATCACCCTGGCCACCCCGACCGCAGTCAACGACTGGTACCCGGTGCCGCAGGCCAGCGGTTACAACCTGCCGACCCCGCAGGCGGCCGTGCCCAACGCCAATGGCAAGTTCCTGGTGGGTGGCAAGATCTTCGGCTACCGTTCGGTCGATCTGCAGGCCACCAAGACGTTCAAGATGGCGGGCGACACCGAGCTGTACGCGCGTATCGACATCATCAACGTGTTCAACTTCGATAACTTCTCCAGCTACAACTACATCAAGACCAACGGCAAGCTGCAGGCCAGCTACAACGAGACCGGCGACATCATCGGTACTCCGCGCCAGGTCAAGGCCGAAGTGGGCTTCCGCTTCTAAGCCACGATGTACTGCAACACCCTGTTGCCACCGGTCCGCCGGTGGCAGCGGGACCTGGCAATGGCCGGCCTGCGGGCCGGTCCATTGCCCAGGCCCCTGTGCCGTCGCGCGTGTTCCGGCGCGCCGACGGCACACGGGCCTGGGCGATGAATCCCATGAAGTACCCGGTGTAAGGCGACCACGTTTTCGTGGTTTTTTCAGAGCGCGGCTTGTAAACGATTTCAGGTCATTGGACGTTATGCTTTCCCTTCGATCAGCTTCCTGGAGGACCCGCGCCATGCAGGCACGCCATCTGTTGACCGCCGCAGCCATCACCGTGGCTGCAGTTGCCTGCAAGCCCGCACCGCCGGAGCCGGCCAAGCCGAAGCCGCCGGTGATCCTGATCGAAGCCGATGCGCCGCCGCGGCCGATGAAGCCGGAGCTGCCGCCGCTGTTCGACGACATCGAACGCCGCACCTTCCAGTTCTTCTGGGACACCACCAACGAAATCAACGGCCTGACCCCGGACCGCTATCCGTCGCGGCCGTTCGCCAGCATCGCCTCGGTGGGCTTCGCGCTGACCGCATACCCGATCGGCATCGAGAACGGGTGGGTCAGCCGCAACCAGGCCATCGACCGCACCCTGACCACCCTGAAGTTCTTCCGTGACGTGCCGATGGGCCCGCAGCGCACCGGCAAGGCTGGTTACAAGGGCTTCTACTACCACTTCCTGGACATGCAGCAGGGCCGCCGCTACGACAGCTGGGTCGAGCTGTCCTCGGTGGACACCGCGCTGCTGATGATGGGCGTGCTGTTCGCGCAGTCGTACTACGACGGTGACGACCCGCGCGAGAAGGAAATCCGGCAGATCGCCGATACGCTCTACAAGCAGGTCGACTGGCCGTGGCTGCAGCAGCGGGCGCCGTTGATCTCGATGGGCTGGTTCCCCGAAAGCGGCTTCATCGACCACGACTGGATGGGCTACAACGAGGCGATGATGGTCTACATCCTCGCCCTGGGTTCGCCCAGCCACCCGGTCAGCCCGGATGCGTGGACCGTGTGGACCCGCACCTACGACAACGACTGGGGGGTGTACCAGGGCCAGGAATACCTGTCCTTCGGCCCGCTGTTCGGCCACCAGTACAGCCACGTCTGGATCGACTTCCGCGATATCCAGGACGCGTACATGCGCGAACGCGGCAGCACTTACTTCCTCAACAGCCGCTCGGCTGCGCTGGCCCAGCGTGAATACGCCATCGCCAACCCGATGCAGTGGAAGGACTACGGCGAGAACGTGTGGGGCCTGACCGCCAGCGATGGCCCGCAGAACACCACCCAGGACTACCGCGGCGAGCAGCGCCAGTTCCGCCATTACTCTTCGCGCGGCGCTGGCCTGCGCGAGAACTTCGATGACGGCACCATCGCGCCCACCGCGGCGGTGTCCTCCATCGTGTTCGCGCCCGAGCAGGTCATTCCGGCCACTGTGGAAATGCACAAGCGCTACGGCGACTACATCTATTCCAGTTACGGCTTCCTGGATTCGTTCAACCCCAGCTTCAACTACGACATCCCGATCAAGACCGGCCGCATGGTGCCGGACCGTGGCTGGGTCGCCAGCGATTACATCGCCATCGACCAGGGCCCGATCCTGACCATGATCGCCAACTACCGCGACGACTTCGTCTGGGATGTGATGAAGAAGAACCCGTACATCCGCAAGGGTCTGGAACGGGCAGGCTTCAGTGGCGGCTGGCTGGCACCGGAAGGCGAATTCCAGCCGCTGGTGCTGCAGAAGGATGAAAAGGCCGCGGCGGCACGCGCGGTCGGTATCGCAGAATCGCGCGCGGCTGCCGCGCAGGAACAGAAGAACAATGCCAACCGCAATACGGGCCAGGGGAAGTAACAAGGTGCACGATTGGATTGACCGCCTGCGACGCTGGGCCCTGCCTGCCATGGCCGCCCTGGCCATCGCCGGCTGCGCGCGCACCGAGCAGGGCACCACCACGGTGCGCTTCTGGGCAATGGGCCGCGAAGCGGAAGTGGTCAGCGAGCTGATCCACGAGTTCGAAGCTGAAAACCCCGGCATCAAGGTGGATGTGCAGAACATCCCCTGGACGGCCGCGCACGAGAAGCTGCTGACCGCCTTTGCCGCCGACGGCCTGCCCGATGTCTGCCAGCTGGGCAACACCTGGGTGCCCGAGTTCGCCGAACTGGATGCACTCACCCCGCTGCAGCCGTTCGTGCAGCGTTCGGCCGTGGTCGATCCGAAGGACTACTTCCAGGGCATCTGGGATACCAATGTGATCCATGGCGAGCTGGTGGGCGTGCCGTGGTACGTCGATACCCGCCTGATCTACTACCGCAAGGACCTGCTGGCCAAGGCCGGGTTCGACCACCCGCCGCGCACCTGGGCCGAGTGGGACCAGCAGATGGCCGCGATCAAGAAGATGCAGGGCCCGAACCGCTACGCGGTGCTGATGCCGATCAACGAATTCGAGCAGCAGCTGTCGCTGGCCCTGCAGCAGCCTGACCCGCTGCTGCGCGACGATGACACCCGCGGCAACTTCGCCAGCCCCGGTTTCCGCCGCACCCTGGCGTTCTATTCGAACATGTTCGAACAGGGCTGGGCACCGAAGATGTCCGAGACACAGATCTCCAACGTCTGGGATGAATTCTTCCGCGGCTTCAACGTGTTCTACATCTCCGGCCCGTGGAACATCCGCGAGTTCAAGAAGCTGCAGCCGAAGGAACTGGAAGGGCAGTGGGGCACCGCCGCCCTGCCGGGCCCGGACGGTCCAGGTGCCGGCATCGCCGGTGGCACCAGCCTGGTGATCTTCCGCAAGTCGCAGCAGAAGGAAGCGTCGTGGAAGCTGATCGAGTTCCTGTCGCGGCCGGAAATCCAGGCCCGCTTCCATTCCATCATCGGCGACCTGCCGCCGCGCCGCAGCACCTGGAACGCCCCGTCGCTGGCCAATGATCCGCTGGCGGCCGCCTTCCGCGACCAGCTGGAGCGGGTCAAGCCCACGCCGAAGGTGCTCGAATGGGAGCGCATCGTGCAGGAAATGCGCATCGTCACCGAAAAGGTGGTGCGTGGTGGCCTGCCGCAGGACAAGGCGGTGGAGGAGCTGGACCAGCGCGTGGACAAGGTGCTGGCCAAGCGCCGCTGGATGCATGAACAACAACGCCTGCAGCGCAGCGAAGCCCCCTCGGGTTCGACCAGTGCCGTAGCGGTCGGGAGCCCGCAATGAAACGTACCTCGCTTGCCGGCTGGATCTTCGCCGGTCCCTCGCTGATCGTGCTGGGCCTGTTCTTCGGCCTGCCGGTGGCCTCGGCGCTTGCGCTGAGCGTGACCGACTTCGATCTGTATGCGCTGGCCGACGGCAGCAACCTGCGCTTTGTCGGCCTGGGCAACTACATCGATCTGCTGCAGACCCCGATGTTCTGGAAGTCGCTGTGGAACACCACCTACTTCGTGCTGATCGGCGTTCCGCTGTCCATCGGCGTGTCGCTGGGCGCGGCGATGCTGCTCAACGCACCGGCGGCGCGCTTCAAGGCCCTGTTCCGCACCGCGCTGTTCGCCCCGGTGGTGACCACCCTGGTGGCGGTGGCGGTGATCTGGCGCTATCTGTTCCATACCAGCTACGGCCTGGTGAACTACGGGCTGGGCCATATCGGCATCAGCCCGATCGACTGGCTGGGCGACCCGAACTGGGCCATGCCCACCATCATGCTGTTCGCGGTGTGGAAGAACTTCGGCTACAACATGGTCATCTTCCTGGCCGGCCTGCAGGCCATCCCGCATGACCTGTACGAGGCCGCGCGCATCGATGGCGCCTCGCGCTGGAAGCAGTTCCTGCACATCACCCTGCCGATGCTGGGCCCGGTGCTGCTGGTGGTCGGTGTCATCACCGTGTCCGGCTACTTCCAGCTGTTCGCCGAACCCTACGTGATGACCCGCGGCGACCCACTGCAGAGCACCGTCAGCGTGCTGTATTTCATGTTCGAGGAAGGCTTCAAGTGGTGGAACCTGGGACGCGCCTCGGCTGTGGCGTTCCTGCTGTTCCTGATCATCCTGGCGGTGACCACCGTGATGCTGCGTTTCGGCCGCAAGAGGCAGTTGGTATGAGTCGTGAAATCGGCCAGTCGCGCTGGCACCCGTGGATGATCAATGGCGCGTTGCTGGTGCTGGCCCTGGTCAGCCTGGCGCCGCTGTTGTGGATGCTCTCGGTGTCGTTCATGCCGCAGGGCGAGGCGACCCATTTCCCGCCGCCGCTGCTGCCTTCGCACGTGACCACCCGCAACTACCTTGAGCTGTTCGCACGCACCGGCATGGGGGGCAACTTCGCCAACAGCCTGCTGGTGTCGGTCGGCATCACCCTGGGTTCGCTGCTGCTGAACACCATGGCCGGCTATGCCTTCGCCAAGCTCAACTTCGTCGGCCGTGAACGCCTGTTCCAGGTGCTGATGGCCGCGCTGGTGATCCCGGCGCAGGTGGCGATGCTGCCGCTGTTCCTGCTGATGAAGCAGCTGGGCCTGGTCAACAGCTTCGGCGGCGTGATCGTGCCGGCGCTGGCCAGCGTGTTCGGCATCTTCCTGGTGCGCCAGTACGCCCGTTCCATTCCGGACGAGCTGCTGGAGGCGGCCCGCATCGACGGGGCAGGGGAGCTGCGCATCTTCTTCCAGATCGTGCTGCCCATGCTCAAGCCGGTGCTGGTGACCCTGGCCATCTTCACCTTCATGGGCGCATGGAACGATTTCATGTGGCCGTTGATCGTGTTGACCGACCAGGAGCACTACACTCTGCCGGTGGCCCTGGCCACCCTCTCGCGCGAACACATCATGGACGTGGAAATGATGATGGCCGGCGCGGTGGTCACCGTGGTTCCGGTGCTGGCGCTGTTCCTGGTGCTGCAGCGGTACTACATCCAAGGTCTGTTGCTGGGGAGCGTCAAGGGATGAAGCGTGCGGTCGCCGTTGGATTGGGTCTGTTGTGGACGTCCCTGGCGATCGCCGCCCCACCGGCGCTGCCGGCACCGAAGGTGCTGGATGATTTCGACGACATCGGCGCGTGGAAGCTGGTGTTGTCCGACCAGGTCAGCGGTTCGCTGCGGCCGGTCAACGGTGCCGGCGGTGGCCGCGCGCTGTGCCTGGATTACGACTTCCACAAGGTGTCCGGCTACGTCGGCATCCGCCGCGCGCTGAATATCGAGTACCCGGCCAACTACCGGTTCGGCTTCCAGCTGCGGGGGGATTCGCCGCGCAACGACCTGCAGTTCAAGCTGATCGACGCCAGCGGCGACAACGTGTGGTGGGTCAACCGGCCCGGCTACAGCTTCAGCAAGACCTGGGCGCCGGTGGAGTACCGCCGCCGGCAGATCGACAAGGCCTGGGGGCCGTCGCCTGAAAAGGAGATGGCACGCAGTGCTGCGGTCGAGTTCACCGTCTACAGCAAGGTCGGTGGCCGCGGCACGGTGTGCTTTGACAAGCTGACCCTGCAGGGCCTGCCGCCGCAGGATGATTCACCGCTGCGCCCGGGCGTGATTGCCGATACGGCCACCGCGCTGCAGGAACGGATGATCGACGGCAGGAGCGATACCTTCTGGGTCAGTGGCGGGGTCAAGCAGCAGACCATCAGCCTGGACCTGCACAAGAGCCGCGAGATCGGTGGTGCGGTGATCGACTGGCTGCCCAGCCTGGAGGCCACCCGCTATACGGTGCGCACGTCGGAAGATGGCCGCGACTGGCGCACCGTGCGCGAAGTGACCGGCGGTGGTGGCGGCCGGGACTGGCTGGCGCTGCCCGATACCGATGCGCGCTACGTGCGGTTCGACCTGCAGGATGGACCGAACTGGCGCTATGGCATCCGTGACATCGCGCTGAAGCCGCTGGCGTTCGCAGCCACGCCCAATGCGTTCCTGTCTTCGGTGGCCGGCGATCTGCCGCGTGGCGCGCTGCCACGTGCCTACGTGGGCGAGCAGCCCTACTGGACCCTGCTGGGCCTGGATGGCGGCCAGGAACAGGCGTTGATCAGCGAGGATGGTGCTCTGGAGCCGGCCAAGGGCAGCTTCAGCATCGAACCCTTCATCCGCCTGGACGGCAAGCTGCTGGACTGGTCGAAGGTGGCCATCAGCCAGTCGCTGCAGGATCGCTACCTGCCGATCGCCACCGTGGACTGGGTGCATGAGAAGGCCGGGCTGTCGGTCACCAGTTTCGTGCAGGGTACGCCTGATCGCGCGCAGCTGATCGGCCGTTACCGCCTGAGCAACCCGGACAAGGTCGCCCACGAATACACCCTGGCGCTGGCGATCCGCCCGTGGCAGGTCAACCCGCCCACCCAGTTCCTCAACACCACCGGTGGCTTCAGCCGCATCGACGCGCTGGACGTGGGCGAGCAGCTGGTGCGCATCAATGGCGAGCCGCGCGTGTACCCGCTGCAGGTGCCGGATGCGCGCTTTGCCTCGACCTTCGACGGCAAGCTGGATGCGATGCACCTGGCATCGGGCAGGTACCCGGCCAGCACGGCGGTGAAGGACAGCACCGGCATGGCGTCCGGTGCGCTGCTTTACACCCTCAAGCTCGAACCCGGGCAGAGCCGCGAGGTGGCCATCGTGCTGCCGCAGACCGGCGGCTGGAAACCGCAGGCGCTGGACGTGGCCAAGGCGCAGCAGCAGGTTGCGGCGATGTGGCGTGACAAGCTGGGCGTGGTCAACCTGCAGGTGCCCGATGCTGGCAAGCCGCTGGTGGAAACCCTGCGCACTGCGGTGGCGCACATGCTGATTTCGCGCGTCGGCCCGCGCCTGCAGCCGGGCACGCGTTCGTATGCGCGCAGCTGGATCCGCGATGGCGCGATGATTTCCGAAGGCCTGCTGCGCATGGGCCGCAGCGATGCGGTGCGTGATTACGTGACCTGGTATGCGCCCTTCCAGTTCGAGAACGGCAAGGTGCCGTGCTGCGTTGACGCCCGTGGCAGCGACCCGGTGCCGGAGAACGACAGCCATGGCGAGCTGATCTACAACATCGCCGAGTACGGCCGTTACACCGGCGATACTGCCTTCCTCGAGCAGATGTGGCCGCACGTGCAGGGCGCCTTCAACTACATGGAGCAGCTGCGCGCCAGCGAGCGCACCGAGGAAAACCGCGCGCGCAATCCTGCCTTCTACGGGATGATGCCCGCCTCGATCAGCCACGAAGGCTATTCGGCCAAGCCGATGCACTCGTACTGGGACAACTTCTGGGCGCTGCGCGGCTACAAGGACGCCGCACAGCTGGCGGCCCAGCTGGGCAAGGTCGAAGCGATGCAGATGAGCGAATCGCGTGACCAGTTCCGCGATGACCTGCAGGCCTCGCTGCTGTCGGCCATGCAGCAGCACCGCATCGACTACCTGCCGGGTTCGGCCGAGCTGGGCGACTTCGACGCGACCTCCACCACCATCGCGCTGGCCCCCGGTGGCGAACAGGGCCGGCTGCCGCAGGAAGCCCTGGACGCGACCTTCCAGCGCTACTGGAACGAGTTCGTGGCACGCCGCGATGGCAAGCGCGAATGGAAGGACTACACCCCGTACGAATGGCGCAATGTCGCTGCCTTCGTGCGCCTGGGCTGGCGTGACCGCGCCTGGCAGGCGACCGAGTTCTTCTTCAAGGACCGCGCGCCGCAGGCCTGGAACCAGTGGGCCGAGGTGGTGTCGCGCACCCCGCGCAAACCGTTCTTCGTCGGTGACCTGCCGCATGCCTGGGTGGCTTCGGACTTCGTGCGCTCGGCGCTGGACATGTTCGCCTACAACCGCGATGTGGATGATGCGCTGGTGCTGGCCGCCGGCATTCCCACCGCGTGGCTGCAGGGCGAGGGGATCGCCGTACAGGGCCTGCGCACGCCGCAGGGCCAGTTGAACTACCGCCTGCAGCGCAGCGACAAGCAGCTGGTGCTGGACGTGCAGCCGGGCCTGGTGCCGCCGGCCGGTGGCGTGGTGCTGCCGTGGCCCTACAGTGGCGAACCGGGCCAGGCCACCATCAACGGTGAACCGGCCGAATGGATCGACCGCGAACTGCACGTGCACCAATTGCCGGCGCGGGTCGAGATCGAGGTGCCCAGCGCGGTGCGCCGCGCCGAACGCAAGGGACAGTAAGCATGGAGCAGCGGTGGGGAAGGGCGGGCAGCGGCCTGCGCGCCCTGGGCCTGGCGATCGCCCTGGCATTGCCGGGGCTGGCGGTGGCCGCATCGCCGCCGGTTGCGGCTACCAGCGAAAGCGCCACCGCGCCGGGCATGGGCATGGGCATGGTGACCTTCAACCTGCACCATGACCGCGAGGACTGGCCGACCCGGCGCCGCACCATCGTGGCCGAACTCAAGCGCCTGCAGCCCGATGCCATCGCGCTGCAGGAAGTGATCCAGCGCCGCAACGTGCGCAACCAGGCGCAGTGGCTGGCCAGCCAGCTGGGCTACCAGTATGTGTTCGTGTCCACCGATCCGGTGGGCGCGCCCAAGCGCTACGGCAACGCGCTGCTGACCCGGCGCCCGATCCTGGCCCGTGGCGAGCACCTGCTGCTGCCGTTGGATGACTACCGCACCGTGGCCCATCTGCGCATCGACGTGGAGGGTCGCCCGGTGAACATCTACGCTACCCATCTGAACGAACGCAGCGACGAGCGCGGGCAGGGCATCCGCCGGACCCAGGTGGAGGATCTGCTGCGCTACATCGCCAGAACCTCCGCCGGTGCGCCGGTGGTGATCGCGGGCGACTTCAACGCCCTGGTCGACGCCAACGACCTGAGTGAGCTGCGCAGCCACTACGGCGACAGCTACGGCAGCGTGCACGTGAACACCGACCTGGCCGGGGTCAGCACGCTCAACCGCCACTATTACCAGGCGCCGTCGCGCATCGACCACATCTTCTTCCAGCAGGATGAGCTGGTCGCGCGCGAAGCGAAGATCCTGTTCGACCAGCCCGACGACGGCGGCCGCTGGGCCTCGGATCACTACGGCGTCTGGACCCGGCTGCAGTTCGCCCCGGCACGCTGAAATCGCCGCGCTTCATGCTCTGGCAGGTGCCAGCCCTGATTGGCACGGGCGTATCCGCGCGCATTGAATCAATGGCTCCGACCAAGATTGGCAGCTACCAGAGGCACAAACAAAAACGGCGGGGATCATCGATCCCCGCCGTTTCGTTTTCAGACGATCAATGAACGATCAGTTCGCCGGCGGCGTGCGCTTGGCGGCTTCTTCGTCTTCGTCCGACGCCTGGGCTTCGGCCGCCTGGCTGGCCGCATCGGCGTGGCCATCGGCCACCGGGTCGACCGACGGGGTCACCACGGCTTCGGCCACCGGGGCGGCGGCTTCAACCGGCGCGGCTTCCACCACGACCGGAGCGACCGGCTGTTCGGTCACCGGCGCGGTCTCGACAACCGGCTGTGCTTCCACTGCCGGTGCGGCCTCGACCACCGGAGCGGCCTCCACAGCGACCGGCTTCGATTCGACCACCGGAGCCGCCTCAGCGACCACCGGCTTCGACTCGACCACCGGGGCGGCTTCTGCCACGACCGGTGCCGGTTCGGCTGCCGGGGCGACCTCGACCGCGGCCGGGGTCACTTCAGCCACCGGGGCTGCAGCAACCACCGGCTGGACCGGGGTAGCGGCGTCGATCGCGTCCAGCATGCTGGTCTGCACCGGCTGCGGCTTGGCTTCGGTCCTTGCAGCGGCGTCTGCCGGTGCCTGCACGTCGGTCACGACCGGGGCGACCGCCTCGACCACGGCGCTGCTCACGGCAAGCACCGGGGCGGCAGCGGCAACCGCCACCGGCGCGCGCGCCGGCTTATCGGTTCCCACGGCGACCGGCTCGACTTCGTCATCGAAGTCGAATTCGGGCTGCGAGCGGGCCGGCTGCCGTGCGGCGGCGGCCGGGGCAACGGCATCGGCACCCTGTTCGGCAGTGTCCATGCTGTCGCCGTCATCACCTTCGTCACCGTCGTCCTGGTCATCGCCCAGGGCGTCGGTACCGGCGGCATTCTCGGCGCCACCGCGACGACGGCGACGGCCACCGCGACGCCCGCGACGACGGCGGGTTGCGCCTTCGCCGGCCTGTTCGCCGTTTGCATCGGTCGCCGCGTCTTCACCGGCCGCGGCAGCGACCGCCGCCTCGGCTGCGGTGTCCCCGCTGGCAGCGGTGTCGATCACCGCAGTGGTCTCCGTCTGAGCGCGCTCCACGTGGGCAGGCTCGGCCGGGGCAGCGACAGCCACCGGGGCCGTCGCTTCCTGTGCAGTCACCACGTTGGCGGCAACCGCAGTGGCGGCCACGGCAGCGGCAGCGGTGGTGGCATCGGCCGGAGCTTCAGCGGCGGTGCGCTGCGGCTTCTCGGCCGGCTTGTCGCCATCCTGCTGCGGACGCGGCTGCTTGGGCTGCTTCAGCTTCGGCTGCTGCTGCGGGTTCTGACCCTGGCCCTGCTGCTCGTTGCGCGGCTGCTTCTGCTGCTGGCCGTCCTTCTGCTGGGCGTCCTTCTGCTTGCCCTGCTGCGGCTGCTGCTGGGCATTGCCGTTGTTGTTGCCACCCTGGCGGCCGTCCTTGCGCTGCTCACCGCGGTCCTTGCGGTTGCCGCCGTCCTTCTGCTGCGCATTGCCGTTGCCGCCGTTGCCACGGCTGTCGTCGCGACGGTCCTTGCGGTCCTTGTTGCGATCCTTGTTGCGGTCCTTGCGGCCGCCATCCTGCTGCGGCTGGCGGGCTGCCGGGGCCGGAGCGGCGGCCGGAGCCGGCTCGCCACCGAAGATGCGCTTCAGCCAGCCGACCACGCCGCCACTGGCGGCAGGTGCCGGGGCAGCGGCGACCGGTGCCGGGGCCGGGGCGGCCACCGGTTCGGCTTCGGCACGCACCGGGGCCGGTGCGGTGTGCTTGACCTGGGTCACGGCCGGCGGCGGGATGTTCAGCTGGCCCTTGGTCAGGGCGTGCACCGGCAGCTTGCGCGGGGTGCCGCGCTGGTAGCTGGGCTTGCTGCTCTCTTCACCCAGCTCGTTCTCGCGCAGGCGGGTCACGGTGTAGTGCGGGGTGTGCAGCTGCTCGTCGGCGACGATCACGATCGGCGCTTCATGGCGCTGCTCGATCTCACGCAGGGCGCTGCGCTTCTCGTTCAGCAGGTAATTGGCGATTTCCACCGGGGCCTGGACCAGCACCTGCCCGGTGTTCTCCTTCATCGCATGCTCTTCGGCGACGCGGATGATCGACAGCGACAGCGACTCGACGCTGCGCATGCGGCCGTGGCCGTCACAGCGCGGGCAGACGATCTGGCTGGATTCACCCAGGCTCGGGCGCAGGCGCTGGCGGCTCATTTCCAGCAGGCCGAAGCGCGAGATGCGGCCGACCTGGACGCGCGCGCGGTCGTACTTCAGCGCGTTGGCCAGGCGGTTCTCGACCTCACGCTGGTGCTTGTTGGAGGCCATGTCGATGAAGTCGATCACCACCAGGCCACCCAGGTCGCGCAGGCGCAGCTGGCGGGCCACTTCCTCGGCCGCTTCCAGATTGGTCTGGAAGGCGGTGTCCTCGATGTCGCTGCCCTTGGTGGCGCGCGAGGAGTTCACGTCCACGGCGGTCAGCGCTTCGGTCTGGTCGACCACGATCGAGCCGCCCGACGGCAGGCGCACGTTGCGCTCGTAGGCGCCTTCGATCTGCGATTCGATCTGGAAGCGGTTGAACAGCGGGATGTCGTCCTTGTAATGCTTGAGCCTGCGCAGGGTCTGCGGCATCACCTGCTGCATGAACTCGCGGGCGTGCTCGTACATCTCCTCGGTGTCCACCAGGATCTCGCCGATGTCGGCGCGCAGGTAGTCACGCAGGGCGCGCACGATCAGGCGCGATTCCTGGTAGATCAGGAACGGGGCCGGCTTGCTCAGCGCGGCCTCGGCAATGGCGCGCCAGACGTTGAGCAGGTAATCCAGATCCCACTGCAGCTCTTCCGCATCGCGGCCGACGCCGGCGGTACGGATGATCACGCCCATGTCGTCGGGGATGTTCAGCTTGTCCAGGGCGTCCTTCAGGGCGGCCCGGTCTTCGCCCTCGATGCGACGGGAGACACCGCCGGCGCTGGGCGAGTTCGGCATCAGCACCATGTAGCGGCCGGCCAGCGAGATGAACGTGGTCAGGGCGGCGCCCTTGTTGCCACGCTCTTCCTTGTCGACCTGGACGACGATCTCCTGGCCTTCCTTCAGCAGTTCGCGGATGCCGGCCTTGTTGTGGTCGACACCGGCCTGGAAGTAGTCGCGGGAGATTTCCTTCAGCGGCAGGAAGCCATGGCGGCCACCACCGTATTCGACGAAGGCCGCTTCCAGCGAGGGCTCGATGCGGAAGATCCGGCCCTTGTAGATGTTGGACTTCTTCTGTTCCTTCGCCGGCTGCTCGATATCGATGTCATACAACGACTGGCCATCGACGATGGCAACACGCAGCTCTTCGGCCTGCGTGGCGTTGATCAGCATTCGCTTCATTGTTGCGTTCCTCGCAAGCGGCTACCGCGCGGAACGCCATGGGGTTTCGCCTCTGGACACGGTTCACCGCCCATTCGCGCATGCGCGGGGAGGGCGGCTTGGGTTTCCAGCGCTACGACACCACGGCAGGCCGCGGGAGCGCTTCACTTTTCTGGTTTTGGGGTGTTGCAGGGCCGGCGGCAGCTGTCAGCCAGGCTGGAGCGCCACACGGGACATGTTCAGCACGGTTGCGTGTCAGGCATCCGGCGATGGCCGGGAAGGCCGGTGAGCCGCTAACATGGCCGCCCCGCGGGCGGTGGTCGCGCACTGTGCCGGATTCGTCGGAAGCTGGGCTTCTGGCCCTGAGTAACTTCCAACAAAATCAATCCCTTATCTCGCCCCCCGAGTGTAACAGAATAAACAGCCAGATGACTGCCCCAGACCCCACCAAGCCCGCCGGCGACAAGCCTTCCGTGCGCATGATCACCGTTCCCGAGGACCGTGCCGGCCAGCGCCTGGACAATTTCCTGCTGGGCCAGTTGAAGGGCGCCCCGCGCAGCCTGGTCTACAAGCTGGTACGCAGCGGACAGGTCCGCGTGAATGGCGGCCGGGCCAAAGCCGAGCGCAAGCTGGAGGCGGGCGACGAGGTGCGTGTGCCGCCGGTTCGTCTCACTGAAGAAGGAGACAAGGCTGGCCCGCCCGAGTCGTTCATGCGCCGGCTGGAACAGGCCATCGTGTTCGAGGATGCGCGCCTGCTGGCCCTGAACAAGCCCACCGGCGTGGCCAGCCACGGCGGCAGCGGCATCAGCTTCGGCGCCATCGAGACCCTGCGCGCCCTGCGCCCGGGGCAGACCCTGGAGCTGGTCCACCGGTTGGATCGCGACACCTCAGGCCTGCTGATCGTGGCCAAGAAGCGCTCGGCCCTGAGCGAACTGCAGGCGCTGCTGCGTGAAGACCATGGCGCCGGCATCCGCAAGCGCTACCTGACCCTGCTGGCTGGACGCATGCCCGACGGGGTGATGACCGTGGACGCACCGCTGCACGTCGGCCTGCGCCAAGGGGGCGAGCGCCACGTGCAGGTCAACGCGATCGGCAAGGAATCGATCAGCCACTTCCGGGTGCTGGAACGCAAGGGCGGCCATTCCTACTGCGAAGTGCGCATCGAAACCGGGCGTACCCACCAGATCCGCGTGCATGCCCAGCATCTGGGTCATCCGGTGGCCGGTGACGACAAATACGGCGATCCGGCAGTCAACAAGCGGCTTCGTGAGCAGATCGGGCTGAAGCGCCTGTTCCTGCACGCGGCCTCGCTGGAGTTCGCGCTGGACGCAGGCAAGACCCCGTACGTGCTGAACGCACCGCTGGCTGACGAGCTGGTGGAGGCGCTGGATCGTCTCCGCTGAAGGTTGCCCCGGACGCCGGTCACTGCCGCCAGGCATGGCCTGGCGCTACCTGGGGGCGGTAGATCCACGCCACGCGTGGATGCGCGTTGCGAAACCCCTCACCACTTGAACAGCACCAGGCTGATCGCCAGCGTGCCCATGCCCGCCACAAGGCCATACACGGTCTCGTGGCCCTTGGCGTAACGCTTGGCCGCCGGCAGCAGCTCGTCCAGCGCCAGGAACACCATCACGCCGGCAATCAGTCCGAACACCCAGCCGAACGTGGCGTGCGACAGCGAACCCTTCAGCAGGAAGTAGCCGAGCACTGCGCCCACCGGCTCGGCCAGGCCCGACAGCAGGCTGGCGGCGAAGGCGTGCAGCTTGCTCTGCGTGGCGAAATACACCGGCACCGCAATCGCGATGCCTTCGGGAATGTTGTGGATGGCGATGGCGAAGGCCAGCGGCATGCCCACTGACGGGCTTTCCACGGTGGCGAAGAAGGTGGCCAGGCCTTCCGGGAAGTTGTGCGCGGTGATCGCCACGGCGGTCAGCAGGCCGACCCGCTTGATGTAGGCCTTGTTGTTGTCGCGGAATGCCGGTTCCTTCGAATCCAGCGTCTCGTGCGGGTTCGGGATCAGGTGGTCGATGGCCACGATCGCCAGCACGCCCAGCAGGAAGGCGATGGTGCCGTAGGTGAACCCGCTGCGCTCGCCGTAGGCCAGGGCAAACGAGGCGATCGACTTGTTCAGGATTTCCGACAGCGACACATACACCATCGCGCCGCCGGCAAAGGCCAGGCCGAACGCCAGCAGGCGTGGGCTGGGGCGCCGCGAGAACAGCACCAGCAGGCTGCCAAGGGCGGTGGCCAGGCCGGCCGCGAGAGTGACCGCCAGGGCGATCCAGAAGTTTTCCGGGGAGATCTGCAGCATTTACCGACGCGTTCCTGGTCGTTCAGCGAACGCCCCGGCAGTGGCCGGGGCGGCAAGGGCGAGGAGGCGGGCGTCGGCTGGCCGGGTCACGGGGCGGCGGTCAGCCGCCGCGGCGCATCCGTTCTTCAATGGCGAAGCACTGGTCCGGCTTCGGCTGCGGCGGGTTGAAGCTGACCGGCACCTGGATGGTGGCCGGCACGGCCGCGCCATTGCGGGTGGCGGCCTTGAACTGCCAGCCCTGCACCGCGGTGCGCGCCAGTTCGTCCAGCTGCGGGTTGCCCGCGCCGGTCAGCAGGGCCACCTCGCTGGGCTTGCCATCGGTACCGATGGTGACCTTGAAGGTGCTGGTGCCACCCACGCCCATGCAGGCCAGTTCCAGCGGGTACTGCGGCGGCGGGGTCTTCACCGCGGCCACCTCGGTGGGCGGTGCGGCCGGCGGTGCCGGTGGTTCGGAGGAACCGCAGCCGGCCAGGCCGGTGGCGGCCAGCAGGGACAGGCTCAGCAGTCGAACGTTCATTTCACGTGCTCCGTCAGGGCCGAAGTCTTGGCCGCGCAGATGAAGTCGTTCTCGCTCAGCCCACCCACGTCGTGGGTGGAATAGCGCACGACGGCGCGGTCGTAATGCACGCCCAGGTCCGGGTGGTGGTCCTCGTGGTGGGCGATCCAGGCCAGCGCGTTCACGAAGGCCATGGTGGCGTAGTAATCCTTGAAGCGGAACGTGCGCACCAGCGCCTGGCTGGCTTCAGCCAGCTCCCAGCCCGGCACCTGCGGCAGCAGTTCGGCCAGGCGGGCTTCGCCCAGCTTGTGGTCGCTGCCCTTTCGCGGCACGCAACGGGCTTGTGCCAGCGGAATCAGGTCGGACATGGGTTCCTCCACCTCGTGTTGACTGAACAATGCGCCGGCCGGTGTATAAACCGAATGAGCGGCCGACGCTGACTTGGCTAGAATAGCCTGATGATCCAGATCTCCGACACTGCCCAGACCCATTTCCGCAAGCTGATCGAACGCGAGGGCGTGCCCGGCATGGGCGTGCGCCTGAGCGCGGTCGATCCCGGTACCCCGCGCGCCGACGCCCGTCTGGAGTTCGCCGAACCCAGCGACCTGTCCGGTGACGAGTGGGCCGTGGACTGCGATGGTTTCACCCTGTATGTGGACGCGCGCAGCGTGGCCTGGCTGGACGGTGCCGAGATCGACATCGTGCCCGGCGCGGCCGGCACCCAGCAGCTGACCATCAAGGCACCGCGCATCAAGGGCGAAGCGCCCGGCGAAGCGGCCTCGCTGGTGGAGCGCGTGCACTGGGTGGTGGAAAACGAGGTCAACCCGCAGCTGGCCTCCCACGGCGGCAAGGTGGCGGTGCAGGAAGTTTCCGCCGACGGCGTGGTGCTGCTGCGCTTCGGTGGTGGCTGCCAGGGCTGCGGCATGGCCGATGTCACCCTCAAGCAGGGCATCGAGAAGACCCTGATGGGCCGCGTGCCGGGCGTGACCGCCGTGCGCGACGCGACCGACCACGACAGTGGGCACGCGCCGTACATTCCCCGCGGCAACGCCGCCTGATCGCCAACGCGTGCCTCTGCCCAGAGCCGAGCAACTGATCGACCTGCTGCTGGCCCGCCAGCAGCACCCCCTCATCCTCGAAAAGCGCACCCGCCTGCCGTACGGCTGGGCGATCTGGCTGCGCTCGTTGAAGCCGCTGCCGCGGCCGTTCCATGCCAGCGACGTGATCGCGGTGTTGCTGCCGCGGCCATTGCCGGGCCGCCCCGGCCGCGTGCCGGCGCTGGGCCCGTGGGCTGCAGCGCGGCGGCTGTTCTGGCAGGACTGGGATCCGGCCCCGCGCGACCAGCGCTGGATGCGCTGGACATCGGCGCTGGCCAGCGCGCTGCTGCACCTGCTGTTCTTCGTGCTGCTGCTGTGGGTGGCGGTGATCCGCACCACGGCGCCGGAGGATGCAGGTGCCGAGGGCGAGCGCGTGCAGATCGAATTCGTTGGCCGTGGCGCGCAGGAAGGTGGCGGCGACCGGGCCGGCGCGGAGGCTGCCGCGGCGGCGGCTGCCGGTGCGGTGGCAAGCGGCCAGGACGCCGGCGAAGCCAGCGCGCCGCGTCCGCAACCGGCTGCAGCGGCTGCGCCGGTCCCGGCGGCCGCAGCGCCGCCGGCTGCCAGTGCCGCGCCACCTGCGCAAGCCGAACCTGCACCGCAGGCTGCGCCACCGCCGGTTCCGGTGCAGGCGACCGAAGTGGCCCAGGCCACCACCGATTTCGTGGTGCCGCCGGTCAGCGTGCCGCGCACCGAAGTGAACATCGTGCCGCGAGACAGCACGCCGGCGGTGCGCGAGCGCAGCGTGCAGACCGTGCAGGCGCCGTCGCTGCCGGCCGTGCGCACACCGGCGCTTGCGCTACCGGCACCGCAGCAGCGCGATCTGCAGGTGCGCGAACGCGAGATCACCACCGTTGAAGCGCCCGTCGTGCAGCAGGCGCTGCGCACGGCCGACGTGCAGGTGCAGCTGCCGCAGCGCGAACTGCAGGTGCGCGAGCGCGATGTCCAGGCCGTGGTCGATCCGCAGGTGCGCATGGCCGCCGTGCCCGGGCGCGAGCCCAGCGTACGTGCGCCGGCGGGGCGCGAGGTGCAGGTGCGCGAACGCGCTGTGGCCAATGCCCCCGTGGCGGCACCTTCGCCGTCAAGTGGCAGCAGCGCCACGGCGACGCCATCGCCGGCCGGCAGTGCCAGCGCGTCCAGCGCGACGAACACACGCCCTGCGGCCACCGCCAGCGCGCCCGCGCAGGCCGGTGCGCGGCCGGCGCCGAATCCGGGCAACTGGGCCACGCCTGCCAAGGGCGATGACTGGGGCGCGTCCAGCCGCAACCGCGATGGCGCGCAGCAGGGCGCCGCCCAGGCCAGCACCCGCGGTGCCGGGCAGGGCCTGTTCAATGCCGATGGCAGCGTGCGCGTGCCGGGCCAGGAAGGCGAAGGGGCCGCCGAGCGTGGTGCACCGGGCGGGGCCAACGACGGCTGGACCAAGGAGCGCATCGCCGAGTCGGGTCGATGGCTCAAGCGCCCGCCGTACGACTACACGCCCACCTCGTTCGACAAATACTGGGTGCCGCAGGAATCGCTGCTGGCCGAATGGGTGCGCAAGGGCGTCAAGGCCATGGAGATTCCCTTGCCGGGCACCAGCACGAAGATTTCCTGCGTGATCTCCATCCTGCAGGCCGGTGGTGGCTGTGGCCTGACCGATCCGAACATGCAGGACCAGCCGGCCGTGGCACGACCACCGCCGGACATCCCGTTCAAAAAAGAACTGCAGGAAGATAACGGCAGCCGGTAACGGCGGACTGTCCGCCGCATGCCGCGCTGCGCGCTCGCCGGGCGTGGCCCGGCGCTACCGTTTACTCGCTCTGTGAGAGAAACACCCAGAACGGCACGTCACGCCCCACCCAGTCGCGGCTGGCTTCGTCCAGCACATCCAGCAGCGTGTCGAAGTCCTTGCCGGTGCTGGCACGCAGTGCGTCCACATCCGCCAGGAACAACGCATAACCCGGTGCGGGCAGCCACTGCAGATCCCGCAGGTTGTCCGCCAGTGCATCCCAGTTGCCGCCAAAGCCGGCCGGGAAATCCATCTGTGCGGCCAGCCGCGCCAGCAGGGTGCGCTTGTCGGTCACCCCCTGCAGATCAATGCGGATCACCTTCAGCGACGCATCGCGCATGGCCGCGGCCAGTGCACCGATGTCACCGGTGTCGATGGCGTAGACGCCAGCGTTGTTGATGTCGTGCAGGCCGAGGCCGAAATCATCATGGCTCATCGGTGTTCTCCCGGGGCCGGTACGGTGAAGCTGCGGAACGATGCGTAGTGATCGTCGGTGTAGTACCACGCTTCCGGCGGGTCGCCGCCGGTGACGATGCGGCGCGTGCCACGCGTGCGTGCGCCGGGGGTGTCCACGGTGTATTCGCGGTAGTAGCCGCGCGGGCGCTGCGGCAGCTGCGCTTCGCGGTTGCCGAAGGTGCTGCCGTCCTGGCGGTGCGGATAGGGGCCGCCACGCTGGATCAGGGCGATGGTCTGCCGCGCTTCGGCCGGCAGGAAGCCGGGCAGGCCATCATTGCGGGCCTGGCGGCTGCTGGCTGCGGCTGGCGCGGTGGCCGCGCTGCCCTGCAGGTCGGGTGCGAACTGCGGGGCCGGTGGGCGTTGCAGGAAATGGTTGGCGACCAGGCCCAGCAGGAGCAGGGCGATGGCGGTGATCAGCAGCCGGGGGTTGCGCATGGGCCAGGGCAGGCAAGAGTGGTGCGTGCACTGTAGCGCCTGGGCGCTGCATGGTGCATGAGGATGCGCGGCCGCGTCACCGCTGCGTAACAATTGCCGGTGTGATCACCCGCAGGACGCAATTTCCTTTACATCCCCCTTGGTAATCTTGCGGTCTGTCCCCATCATTCAACGCGCACCGCCCGACGACGCCGTCGGGTGCCCTCGCTATCAGGAGATGCATCATGGCCTACACCCTGCCCAAGCTGTCCTACGCCTACGACGCGCTGGAACCGAACATCGATGCGGCGACGATGGAAATCCATCACACCAAGCATCACCAGACCTACATCAACAACGTCAACGCTGCGCTGGAAGGCACCGAGTACGCCGACCTGCCGGTTGAGGAGCTGGTGAAGAAGCTGAAGTCGCTGCCGGAAAACCTGCAGGGCCCGGTGCGCAACAACGGTGGTGGCCATGCCAACCACTCGCTGTTCTGGACCGTGATGGCGCCGAACGCGGGCGGCAACCCGGTGGGTGACGTGGCCAAGGCCATCGACAAGGACCTGGGTGGTTTCGACAAGTTCAAGGACGCCTTCACCAAGGCTGCGCTTACCCGTTTCGGCAGCGGCTGGGCCTGGCTGAGCGTGACCCCGGACAAGAAGGTCGTGGTGGAAAGCACCGGCAACCAGGACAGCCCGCTGATGGAAGGCAACACCCCCATCCTGGGCCTGGACGTGTGGGAACACGCGTACTACCTGAAGTACCAGAACCGTCGCCCGGAATACATCGGCGCATTCTTCAACGTGATCGACTGGAACGAAGTCGAGCGTCGTTACCAGGAAGCAATCGCCTGATTGCGGTAATGGGATGAAATGAAGAGGCCGGGGGAAACCCCGGTCTTTTTGTTTTCCTGTGACCGCATCTGCCCGCCAGCGGCCGGCACCACCTATTCGGTTGTAGCCGGCACACCCTGCAGCCGCAGCGTGGCCATCACGCCCAGGCGCAGGCCGGGCAGGTCGCCGTCGGCGGGCAGCAGGATCGCCTGCTGGCGGATGCCGCCGAAGTGCTTGACCTGGAACAGCACGTCCAGGCCATGGCCGGTCGCGCCGCCACCGCTGGCTGCCGGGGCCTCCGGCCTGCCACCAGGATTGCGCCGGGCCGGCTGGAAGCCTGGCGTGCTGCGCACCAGTTCGGGCGTGCTGGCGGCGAAGTCGCCAGCGATCAGGCTGGGCATGCCTTCGGCGGTGGCGCCGATCCAGGTCATCAGGTCGCTGGTCTGGTGCTGGCGCGCAGTGGCATCGTCCGGCTCCGGGCGCAGGCGCGCCACGTACACGTTCACCAGGGCCTCGCCCAGCTTCAGTCGCATCATGCCGGCGGCACTGAAGGTGCCGGGCGGATGCAGCAGGGTCACGCCATCCTCGCTCACCGGCAGCCGGGTCAGCATGGCGTTGCCATGGCGCAGGGTCTGGCTGGGTGGATCGGCGGTGACGAAATCGCAGCTATAGCGCAGCCGGCTGGCCAGCCAGCAGGCCGGGTTGCGGCCCTGCTGCTGCAGCACCTGCTGCACCGAGATGACGTCCGGCTGCAGTTCGGTCAGCAGTTGCAGCACCTGTTCGCGGCGCTGCTTCCACTGCGCGTCGTCGCGGCTGGGCAGCTCCAGTGCGGCCACTGTCAGCTGCCGGGCATCCGTGTCCGCCGTTCCCGGCACCGGCGCCGCCTGCGGACGCGCCCACGCGGGAACGGCCAGCAGAAGCACAAGGCAACCAAGCAGGAGGGGGGCAGGGGGGAAGCGGCGCATAACGATAAGTTTACGCTTTTGCCGTGCAGGTGCCGTGACTTCCGGCAGGGTTGTCGCGTCCTGCCATGGATTTGCGGCGCTGTCATGCAGCCCTGCAGCGTGCTTCGGAAGCCCGGGTTCCGGTAACCTTGCGCCTTTCGCTTTGCAGGAATGCCTTACAGGATGAGCCACGACGCAGTCGCCCCCATCGCCGGCCAGGGAAAGATGCCGCGCCAGATTCCGTACATCATCGGCAATGAGGCCTGCGAGCGGTTCAGTTTCTACGGGATGCGCAACATCCTGGTGCAGTTCCTGATCACCTCGCTGCTGCTGCAGGAAATCACTGCAGAAGGCCGCGCCGGTGAAGCCAAGGACATCATGCACAGCTTCATGATCGGCGTGTATTTCTTCCCGCTGCTCGGTGGCTGGCTGGCCGACAGGTTCTTCGGCAAGTACCACACCATTCTCTGGTTCAGCCTGGTCTACTGCGCCGGCCACCTCTGCCTGGCGCTGTTCGAGAACAGCCGCGAGGGCTTCTTCCTGGGCCTGGGCCTGATCGCGCTGGGTGCTGGTGGCATCAAGCCGCTGGTGGCCTCGTTCATGGGCGACCAGTTCGACCAGAGCAACAAGCACCTGGCCAAGATCGTCTTCGACGCCTTCTACTGGATCATCAACTTCGGCTCGCTGTTCGCCTCGCTGCTGATCCCGCTGGTGCTGAAGAACTGGGGCCCGCAGTGGGCCTTCGGTATTCCCGGCATCCTGATGTTCGTCGCCACCTTCGTGTTCTGGCTGGGCCGCAAGCGCTATGTGCTGGTGCCGCTGCCGCCGAAGGATCCGCATTCGTTCGCCAACGTGGTGCGCACCGCGCTGACCGCGCGCGTGGCCGGCCAGGGCCGTCCGGGCCTGGTGATGGCCATTGCCGGCCTGGTGCTGGCCGCCGCCTCGTTCGGCCTGGTCGGTTCGCTGGGCATCGTGATCTGCCTGTGCCTGGCGCTGGTGGCCATCCTGGCCGGCATCGGCGGCGGCACCTGGCTGCAGCTGGACCGTGCCCGCGCCCAGCACCCGGCCGAGGCTGTGGAAGGCGTGCGTTCGGTCTTGCGCGTGCTGGTCATCTTCGCCCTGACCACGCCGTTCTTCTCGCTGTTTGACCAGAAAGCATCGACCTGGGTCCTGCAGGGCCAGCAGATGCAGATGCCGAGCTGGTTCACCGCCTCGCAGATGCAGGCACTGAACCCGCTGCTGGTGATGATCCTGATTCCGTTCAACAACCTGGTGCTGTACCCGGCGCTGCGCCGCTTCGGCTTCGAGCCGACCGCGCTGCGCCGCATGACCGCCGGTATCGCCTTCAGTGGCCTGGCCTGGGTCGTGGTCGGTGGCATCCAGGTGGTGATGGACGGTGGCAACGCCATGTCGATCTTCTGGCAGATGCTGCCCTACGCGCTGCTGACCTTCGGTGAGGTGCTGGTGTCGGCCACCGGTCTGGAGTTCGCCTACAGCCAGGCCCCGCAGGCCATGAAGGGCGTGGTGATGAGCTTCTGGAACCTGACCACCACCATCGGCAACCTGTGGGTGCTGCTGTCCAATGCAGCCGTGCGCAACGATGCGGTCACCCACCAGATCGCCAGTACAGGCCTGAGCGAGGCGGCGTTCCTGATGTTCTTCTTCGCCGGTTTCGCATTCGTCGCGGCGTTGGCCTTCGGTTGGTACGCGAAACGCTATCGTATGGTCGACAACTACCGTACCGCCTGAGCCTGAACTGACATGACCCCCGTCAATCTGCTGTTGATCGCCATCACCGCCCTCCTGTCGTGGATGGCGTTCAACAACCGCAAGCTGGCCGACCGCATGATCCTGTGGCCGCCGGCGGTGGACCGCCATCGCCAGTACGACCGCCTGATCACCTACGGCTTCATCCATGCCGACTGGTCGCACCTGATCTTCAACATGATCACGCTGTTCTTCTTCGGCGGACAGATCGAGAAGGTGATGGTGGGGCTGACCGGCAGCTGGCTGACCTATCCGGCGTTCTACCTGGGGGCGCTGCTGGTCTCGATCCTGCCCAGCTACCTGAAGAACCAGAAGAACCCGAACTATCTGAGCCTGGGGGCGTCGGGTGCGGTGTCGGCGGTGCTGTTCGCCTTCATCCTGCTCAGCCCGTGGACGATCATCCTGGTGTTCTTCATTCCGGCGCCGGCCATCATCTATGCCGTGTTCTACGTCGGCTACAGCATCTGGATGGACAAGCGCGGCGGTGACCGCATCAACCACAGCGCCCATCTGGCCGGTGCGGCGTTCGGCGTGATCTTCATGCTGGCAATGAAGCCGGCCATCTTCGGCCACTTCCTTGGCCAGCTGTCCAACCCGACCTTCAGCCTGGGCGGCTGAAGGCGGCCGCGGGTCGGGTCCTGCCGGATCCGACCCGCCAGGCGGCTCAGGCCGCGCGGCTTTCCTGGCCGTAGGTATCCAGCAGCCGCGAGAACACTTCCTCGCCGATGCGCTGGAACGCCTGGTCCTCGGTCTGTCCTTCCACTGCCAGCTGCAGCAGGCCCTCCAGCAGGGCGTGGTCGGTGTCGGTATGGGAATCGCTGGGGTGCATTGCAGGCCTCCAAGGCATAACGCAGGGTCTTGTCTCGCAAGGGGCGTGCCAGTCAGGTCGTATCCCTCCAGAGGGGATAGCGGCCGCAGTGGCTGCAGCTTGAGGGCGGGAAGTGACGTAAACGGACCAGACTTGCCCCTGTTCAGGCTTCACGCGATCATGGCGCCCGCGTGCGCACCATCCACGCAGTCGCCGCAGGAGACAGCCCCATGGCTTCGGTCACGCCCCCCGGTCTGGCCTACGAGGTCGAGCACGACCAGGCCAACCATCGCTTCACCGCCCACGTGCGCGGGCAGCGGGCGGTGCTGGATTACCAGGTCAAGCGACGGCGCATGGTCATCACCCACACCGAAGTGCCCGAGCCGATCGCCGGCCGGGGCATCGCGGGGGAACTGACCCGCGTCGCGCTGCGCTTCGCCCGCGAGCACAAGTACAAGGTGGTGCCGGCCTGTGCCTACGCCGAGGCCTTCCTGGAGCGCCACGAGGAGTTTCACGACCTGCTGGTAGGCTGAATGCAGCGGGCCACGCTTCAGCCATCGCAGGCGATGATGTACGAACATGAACAGGGGATCCCGATGAAGATTGGAAACAACCGGCCGCTGCACGCCAGCGTGCTGGCCGGTGCAATGGGCGTGCTGCTGCTGGCCGGTTGCCAGCGCAACGATGAGGCGGCTCCGGCCACCGATGCGGCGCCGGCCGCCGACGCCAGCGCTGCCACCACCGACCCCGCACCCGCTGCGGAAGCGCCGCTGGATCTGCGCGATGTGGTCGAGAACAACGAACGCGAAGCGGTGGGCATCAGCTACCCGGCCGGTATCGACCGTTACCCGGGCCTGGCGCGCGCGCTGCAGAACTACGCCACCGCCGCCCGCAGCGACCTGCAGCAGGCACTGGACGGGCTGGGCAACGACAAGCCGACCATGCCCTACGAGCTGTCGCTCAGCTTCGAAAAGGTGCTGGAAACCCCGCAGCTGGTGGTGGTCAGTGCCGATGGCAGCCGCTACACCGGTGGCGCCCATGGCGAACCGCTGGTGGCGCGCTTCGTGTGGCTGCCGCAGCAGCAACAGATGCTCAGCGCCGACAAGCTGGTGACCGACGGCAAGGGCTGGAAGGCGATCAGCGATTTCGTGGCCGACCAGCTGCGCGAGCGCGTGGCCACCCGCCTCAGCGGCGAGGACATGGACCCGGCGCAGCTGCAGGAGACGCTGCGCAATGCATCGCGGATGATTGCCGATGGCACCGGTCCGCAGGCCGATAATTTCAGTCAGTTCCAGCCGCTGGCCGACGACAAGGGCCAGATCACCGCCCTGCGTTTCGTGTTCCCGCCCTATCAGGTGGGGCCGTATTCGGACGGCACCCAGACCGCCGACGTGCCTGCCGCCGTGCTGCTGCCGTACGTGGCCAAGGACTACGTGGAGCTGTTCGCACGCGGGTGACCGCAGACGGAGGGCATGTGGACACAGGGTTGCAGGAGCGGGTTGCCGGCCTGCTCCAGGAAGCCGGGATCCGCATCGGCGGAACCCAGCCGCAGGACATCCAGGTGCATGACCCGCGCTTCTTCGCGCGGGTCATGGCGCACGGCTCGCTCGGCCTGGGTGAGAGCTACATGGATGGCGCGTGGGATGCCAACGTCCTGGACGAATTCCTGGTCCACCTGATGCAGGCGCATCTGGACGAACGCGTGCATGGCTGGCGCGAAGTGGCCGATGCGCTGAAGGCGCGACTGTTCAACCTGCAGGCCGGGCAGGGCGCCTACGAAGTCGGCCGCCGCCATTACGATCTGGGCAACGACCTGTACCAGGCCATGCTGGGCCAGCGCCTGGTCTACAGCTGCGGTTACTGGCGCAACGCGGTCGATCTGGATGCCGCACAGGAGGCCAAGCTGGACCTGGTCTGCCGCAAGCTGGGCCTGCGCCCGGGGCAGCGCGTGCTGGACATCGGCTGCGGCTGGGGTGAAGCGCTGAAGTTTGCCGCCGAGCGCTACGGCGTGAGTGGCGTGGGCGTGACCATTTCGCAGGAACAGGCCGAGTTCGCGCGCGAGCTGTGCGCCGGTCTGCCGATCGAGATCCGCCTGCAGGATTACCGCGAACTGGACGAACCGTTCGATGCGGTGTTTTCCATCGGCATGTTCGAACACGTGGGTGAGAAGAACTACGCCCGTTTTTTCGAAGTGGCCCAGCGCTGCCTGTCACCGCGTGGCCTGCTGCTGCTGCACAGCATCGGCAGCAACGTGTCGCGGCACCGCACCGACCCGTGGATCGCCCGCTACATCTTCCCCAATTCGATGCTGCCTTCCGCGGTACAGATCACCCGCGCCTTCGAAGGGCGCTTCGTGCTGGAGGACTGGCACAACTTCGGCACCGACTACGACCTGACGTTGCAGGCCTGGCGGCGCAACGTGGAGGCGGCGTGGCCACGGCTGGACGCGCGCTATGACGAGCATTTCCGCCGCATGTGGCGGTTCTACCTGGCCGGGTCGATGGCGTCCTTCCGCTGCCGGCACGCGCAGCTGTGGCAGCTGGTGCTGTCGCCGAACGGCGTGCCTGGGGGGTATGTGGCGCCGCGTTGAGTCTGGTGTGTTTGCCGCTGCCGGGGATGGCTCGGCGCTCCTTCGGCGTCAACAAAACGCCCAGCGACGACGGGCGCCCTTCGTACTGCGCGTCGTTGGAGCGACCGCCTGAATTCTCAACGTAGGCATAGCAGTCGGCCGAGAGTTCTCGCCGACTGAGAGCGCCTGGGTTGCGCTGCAGCTAATGTGCTGCAAGCGAAATGCGCTGACGCATGCAGCCTTGCGGCGGATGCAGATGGGTATGTTTGATCCTAGGGAAGGTCTGAACAAATATGCAAGAAATCTGATGGTAGTGCCGGCCGCTGGCCGGCAAGCTGTAGGTCCATCAGATCGACGTTGAGAGACCCGCCATGCAGCTGACATTCGGGGATGCCGAAGGCCTGAGCCAGCACAAGAAGACGCGCCGCGAGCTGTTCCTCAATGAGATGGATCAGGTGGTTCCCTGGAAGAAGCTGCTGGCGCTGATCGAGCCGCACTATCCGCTGACCGGACGGCGCGGTCGTCAGCCTTATCCATTGGCGACGATGCTGCGCATCCACCTTCTTCAGCAGTGGTACGCCCTGAGTGACCCTTCAATGGAGGAGGTGCTGTACGACACGCCTGCGATGCGGCGTCTCGCCAGCATCAACGGCGTGGAGTGAATTCCTGGCGAGACTACGTTCCTCAACTTCCGCCGGTTGCTGGAGACCCATGGGATTGCGGCGGACATGTTGGAGACCGTCAATGCATATCTGCGGCGTAAGGGCTTGAGCCTACGCACCGGCACGATCATGGATGCCACGATCATTCATGCGCCGAGCTCAACCAAGAATGCTGAAAAGGCGCGGGACCCGGAAATACAACAGGCCAAGAAGGGCAATCAATGGTACTTCGGCATGAAGGCGCACATCGGCGTGGATGAGTTCTCCGGCCTCGTACACCATGCCAAATGCACGGCAGCCAACGTCGGGGGCGTAACGGTCACCCACAAGCTCTTTCATGGCAAGGAAGACTGTGTCTTCGGTGACAGCGGCTATACCGGGGCAGACACCCGGCCAGAGCTGGAGGGCTGCAAGGCGGCCTTTTTCATTGCGAAAAAGCGCGGCAAAGTGAAGGCGATCAAGAGCGCCCGGACTCGTCACCAGGAAGAGCGCTGGGAGAGCTGCAAAGCCAGCATACCCGCGAAGGTTGAGCACCCATTCCGGGTCATCAAGCGGCAGTTCGGCTACACCAAGGTGCGCTACCGGGGCTTGGCCAAGAACAACGCTCAGGTGCTGACACTATTCGCCCTATCCAATCTATGGATGACGCGCCGGCAGTTCTTGCCGGCCCAGGGATAAATCCGCCTGAAGGAGCCCAACGGCACCTTCAAAACCCATTTTTCAATGAAATTTTCTGCGTCGAGCACGCGTAGAACGCGCGTGCCTCATGAATTCAGCACTGAGCGCGATCTGCTCAGACGATCCCTAGGGCACGACAGTTTCGCCCTCAGCCCGTTGCGTATGCGCCGGACTGCGAGTGATGCGGATGGCCCTGCGACTCCGTCGCCTTCAATCTTGTTTGCTGGCCGCGAGCTTAATGAAAGTGCCGTTCCTGCGTCGGGGTCAAGTCAATGCCTCACAAGCCTATGGCGTCGCTGGGGCGGCACAAGGATGGAAATTGAACACGAAAACGATGGTGGTGTACTCGCTCTACTTGCTGGGAGCTCTATTTTTCTCTCAGCGCTTAAGTGCCCAAGAGGGAGTGGAGCCAAGGTTTTGCCTCACTGGGCACGAAGGAGGCTGCTTTCCGACCCTTGTCCAGGCCGAAGCGCAAATGCGCAAAGTGTCGCCCTATGGCCGCTTCTTGAAGCGAAAGCAGACGACCATGTCCTCCCGGCTGGTGGGTCCCGTGCCCAGTCTTCAAATTCACTATTACGTCGAAAATCAATTGCCGGAGAAGTTCTTTCAAACGGGATACTCTGTCGGTTGGCCTGGGCCGCGGTTCGGAGTGTGCGAGGCGGCGGCGGTGCCGGGCAAATACGCGGACCACTACTGCAAAAGTGCCGAGGAAGCAGTCAATGGTTTTCTCGCATATCTGAATGCTGTAAATGGTTGGTGTAAGCATTCTCTCGATAGCATTACGGGTAGTTACCCGGAGCGCCCTCCAATTATCTCTGGCCATTGGGTGAGTTCGGGGATGGAGTCGTACTCGAGTCCCGACTTTCTCTATGGAAAAAAATACCAGTATACGCAGGACTGCGGAAGTGGTAGTCAGACGAAATCCTCAGGGTCGGTGACGAAGAATGTCTTCTTCAATTGCCCTGCGAATTTCAAGACGTTTACTCAATTTGATCCCGCGTATCATCCGGGTGATAGGAACTACCTTTGGCCATATGTCTGTACTCCCTACCCGGGAAAAACGGAAACCATATACGTCCACTATCCATCCCAGACTGAATCCTGTCCGATAAACAGCAATCCATGTTTCCCGGCTACCGGAGACAAAGTGCGTGATGAGGAGGACTTCATCTTCGCAGGCAGGGGGTTTTCCCGGCACTATCATTCCCTGGGGCAGTTGCAGGCAGGGTCAGAGCTCGGCGCAGGCTGGTCGCACAGCTACTCCGATTATGTTACAGCGCAAGGGGACGTCAGAATAACGGAGCGGGGTCATCTGCAAACGTATTATCGAGGCCGGGGAAGCCAGGCGGCTGGCGAGACGTTGCGGCGGCAGCCAGACTATTCGCACATACTCGTCGACGCACAAGGCATGTCGCGTGTTTACGATCCATACGGAAAGTTAACGGCAGTCGAAACGGGAGTGCCGATGAGTAGCGTTGCGCTCTCGTACGATTCGAAAGGTCGAGTTGAGCGGGTCGTAGATGGAACCGGCCGTTTTCTTACATTCGGCTACGACCACCACAAGCTCATCTCGATTACGCTGCCAGATGGCTCTCGCGCGATCTACAGCTACGATGCCGAGGGTAATCTGACGAATGTGGTGCGGCCCGACGGCTCATCGCGCAGTTACCTCTATGCAGAGGATGGGCATGCACCCGCTGAAGGTCGGCACCTTCTGACGGGGATCATCGAAGGCGATACGCGTTATGCCACCTTTACGTATGATGCCAACGGCAAAGTAACGGGCAGCGAACTGCATGCGGATGGCGCAAGCGTTGATGGAGTACGAATTACGTACAACGGCGATGGCACCGCGACCTCGATCAACAGTCTTGGTGAGGTCCGTCAGCACACTATCAGTGGCGGCCAGTACCGTGCGATCACCAAGACGGTAGATTCGCTCGGCGCGAGAAATCTAACCTTCGATACCATGGGGCGACTGACCTCCAAGGCTGATGCACTTGGCAACGTCACTTCTATCTCGTATGTCGACCGGAGCAGTGGCCCGATCTCCCAGATTGTCACTCGCACTGAGGAATCCATCGGGAGGATCAGCCGCGTAACGCGTGACGCAGACAACCGCGTAGTCGAGCAGAGCACGAGCCAAAAGACTCCGGAGGGGGAGCAGCTGTCGATGCTGTCCCGTCAGGTACATGATGCCCAGGGGCGTCTGCTGTTCGCCTGCCAGTACGACGTCAAGCAGACCGTCGACTATCTCTGCGGCTCACTGGCCACAGCACCGGCCAACGTGCGCCAGATCCAGAACACCTATTGCACAGATGCAGACGCGGCCGCCAGTCCAGGGCTATGCCCGCTGGCCGGGCTGAAGCTTTCAGGGCGCGATTCTGCCGGGGCGCTGACCCGTTTCGAGTACTACGCTGTCAATGATGCTGGTTGCGATGGCAATGGCGATTGCCGCTATCGGAAGGGCGATCTGGCGGCGGAAATCGACGCGCTGGGCCGCCGCACCGAGTACCTGGAGTACGACGCCGCGGGGCGTTCGCTGCAGGTGCGTGGCATTGATGGGCTGGTAGTCGAGCAGTTGTACGATGCCAGCGGCCGAGTGCTGAGTGAGACGATCAAGGGTGACGCGCCCTCTCGTGATCGCATTCGTCTGTATGAGTACAACAGCATGGGCCAGATAGCTCGCATCGTGGAGCCTGACGGAACCTGGGCTGCCAGGCATTACGACAGTGCAAGCCGTCTCATTGCGGTTGAGGATGCCGCTGGGAACCGCATCAATTATGCATTGGATAGCGCTGGAAACCAGATTCAAGAAGACGTTCGGGACAGCGACGGGAGTCTGAAGAAGACGCTTGAACGGAGGTTTGATGCGTCTGGCAGAATGATACGTATTGCCGGAGCGTCGGGTCACGCGACTCACGTTCGCTACGATGCCAATGGTTCGCCCTTGGAGGAGCAGAATCCGCTTGGTGTGGT
Source organism: Stenotrophomonas maltophilia (assembly GCF_047782825.1). Lineage (GTDB taxonomy): Bacteria > Pseudomonadota > Gammaproteobacteria > Xanthomonadales > Xanthomonadaceae > Stenotrophomonas. The sequence goes on from NZ_CP180589.1 coordinate 230,884, forward strand.
GGCGCGCGCGCACTATGACGGCGCTGGGCGCCCCATCGAACACGTGCACGACGTCGATGGCATCGGGGCTCAGGTTCGCTACGGATATGGTCCGGAGGGGCTGCTGGAGAAGGTGTTGGATCCGAAGGGGCTGACCACGACCTATGCCTACAATGGCTTCGGTGAGCTTGAAGTGCAATCCAGCCCCGACACAGGCGTTACTCGTTTCACGCATGACCGTCTCGGAAGGGAGTTGACGCGCACTGATGCTCGCGGGGTCGTGGTGAGCTTCGAGTACGATCCGGTGGGGCGCCAGACTGCCACGCGCTTCGATGATCCGGAGTCCGACGTCCAATACGTCTATGACCAGCCATCCCTCAAATGCCCGCCAGGCGAGCGGTCAGGCATGGGGCGGCTGGGAAGCGTGATTGATGGTAGTGGTCGCACTGATTATTGCTATGACCAGACGGGCGACCTGTTGCGTCGCGTGCAGCGCACTGGCGGACAAGAGCTAGTCCTGCGTTACAGTTATGAATCGTCAGGTCGTATCCGTTCCATGACCTATCCGGATGGCAGTGTGGTCGACTATGCGTATGACGGACTCGGTCAGATCACCACTATAGGTGTAACCCCGTCGGGGGGTGTGCGTGAAGTGCTTCTGCACAGTGTTGTGGCACTGCCCTTTGGGCCATTGCAGTCCTGGACATATGGCAATGGCCGGCGCTTCAAGTATGAGCATGATATGGACTACCGGCCCGTGGCGATCAGTGATGATCGGAACGGTATGGACGTCAATATGGGACTGGATGCGGCCGGTAACATCTCAACCTTGGTAGATCGTCGCCACGAGGATCAAAGCGTAGTCCTCACTTACGACGCACTGGGTCGTGTGACCTCTTTCGAAGACGCAGAGTCCGGCGCGGTCATCGAGCAGTACAGCTATGACTCGACGGGCAATAGATTGAGCTTTGGCAATGCGGCTGGCGTGCAGCATTATGCTTACGCTGCAGATAGCCATAGGCTGATTGGGGTAGATGGTGTAGCACGATCTTACGATGAGGCTGGTAGTACGTTGCGCATCGGAGATGGCTGGGCGTACCGGTATGATCTTGCCGGTCGTCTAGCTGATGCGACCAATGCCGATGGTGGTGTGAGTCGCTACCTTCATAATGCGGCCGGTCAGCGGGTGTATCAGCAGACTGACTCCAGTACAGCACTACACTTGTATGGAAAAGGCGGTGAGTGGCTCGGTAGCTACGATGACGGTGGCAAACCCATTCAGCAGGTTGTATGGCTGGGCACGAAGCCGGTTGGCCTGATCCAATCGGGAAAGCTCCTTTATATCGAGCCCGACCATCTGGGCTCGCCGCGCACCGTGATTGACCCGCAGCGTGACGTGCCCGTCTGGGTTTGGAGTTTGCTGGGAGAGTCATTTGGCAGTGGAGTGCCGTCGGAGGATCCTGATCAAGATGGGGTTAGGCAATCATTCGACCTTCGATTTCCAGGCCAACGGTACGATCCCGCAACAGGGATGAACTACAACTACTTTCGGGATTTAGAGCCATCTACAGGGCGATATGCGCAGAGCGATCCCATTGGACTGGCAGCCGGGCCGAGCACGTACGGATACGCCTCTTCTTCACCCTTGGTTCATGCCGATCCATTCGGCCTATCAGATCGAGAGTTGGGCGATCACAAGAGCGGTAAGCAGTGGATAGAATGCGGCAAGGGTTGCAGCATTCGTATTGACTATAGGCTGGACATGCGGACTGGCCAGCGAGTTCGTCACCTTCACTGGAAGTGCCGTAGCGGAGACGAGGGGGTATGTGGCGAGAACGGTGAAGAGTCGCATGGCGGTGTTTGGGAGGACCCGCCTTGGCACATTCAGCAATGTGCGTTGCGGAATGGGTTTGCGGGTGCTCCCGCACCGACGCCAAGCCCGTCGCAGCGGATGGTTGTTCCTGAGATGACTCCTGGTGCAAAGGCGGCCACCATGGGAAGTACATTCATAGTTATTGGTGCGTTCTTTGGCTGGCTGATCGGAGGGTGAAGAAATGAGTGTTGTTTCATTTAGTGATTTGAGGGGTGTTGAATTTCATGACGCTGTCCTCATTGACATCTTTTTCTCTGTTAGGGACGAGACTTGTGTGGTCAAGTTGGAGATGTACGACACTAAAGAGTCTCAGGATCGAGTGGCCGTAACGCTGTCGTTTGAGGGGGTCGCAAGCTGCCTGACAAGATTGGATTTCCCTGCTCTTTTTGATAATTCTTCAGCGGGCAATGTCCAGAACTGCAGGGTCGATGTGGGCAGGGGAGTGGTACGGCTTTATTTGGTCGATGGGCTGATCGAGATTTCTGCCCGCTCCACGCGATTGACCAGGGGTTGATGATGTTTGAGTGCGGTGATGTGAAGGGCGTGGAGTTGATCAGTTCATTCAAGGAGCTTGTTGAATTGGACTTGGATAGCTCGGTGCTGGTTGAGGTTGAGTTTTGCGTACCTGAGCGTACTTGTTCGCTGAAGTTGTTGATCTGCAGAAGTCAAGATTCACTTGAGCGGGTAGCCGTCGTCCTTCATCTGGCGGGTGTTGCATCGTCCTTCGCAACGCTGGATATGCTGAATCTGGCCCGAGATGAGAGGTACGGGAACGTCCAGAACTGCAGGGTAGACGTCAGTCGACGATCCGTGAGTATCTATCTGAAGGATGGGCTGATTGAGGTCGTCGCCGAATCGGTATCCATGGTGGGCGATTGACGCTGCGCGGTCGAGTTAGCTGGCCGCCAAAGGTGGGCGCGGAACAGTCGAGGATTTCCTTCGATTCAACGCTTAAGACCCGCGGTCAACGGCTTGCGTCGGTGGGCACAGTCACCCAGGAGAAGGTCCGCAGACCAAGCCGGCAGAGCAGAAAATTGCACACCGTCCAGACATGCCATGTCGAAGTTCAACGGAACATAGTTCGGCTTTACTTGGCCGATGGACTGATCGAGATCACCGCTCGGGCGTTGCGGCTTGTGAAGGACTGAGATGACTTGGGTGTTCATTGCGGCGGCGTCGTTGTATCCGAAGCTGTGCAGGCGATGATGGTACGGGCCCTGCTCGAGACGCAATGAAAAACGCCCGGCAGTGCCGGGCGTTTTCCGTACAGCGCGTCGTTGGAACGGACGCTTACTTCTTGCTGTCACCCGAGGTCAGGCCGCGCTTCTCGAGCAGGGGCTCGATCTGCGGCTCATGCCCGGCGAAATTGCGGAACAGTTCCATCGCGTCGACGCTGCCGCCCTTGGACAGCAGGGTCTGGCGGAAGTGGTCGCCGTTCTTGCGGCTCAGGCCGCCGTTCTCGCGGAACCACTTCTGGGTGTTGGCGTCCAGCACTTCCGACCAGATGTAGGCGTAGTAGCCGGCCGAGTAGCCGCCCATGATGTGGCTGAAGTACGGGGTCTTGTAGCGCGGCGGAACCGGCGCGTAGTAGATGCCGTCCTTCTCCAGCGCGGCGCGCTCGAAGGCCATCACGTCCTTGGCCGCCGGCACCTTGTCGGCCGCCAGCTGGTGCCAGTTCTGGTCCAGCATCGCCGCACCCAGGTATTCGGTGGTGGCGAAGCCCTGGTTGAACTTGGCCGCGGCCAGCACCTTGTCCAGCAGCGCCTGCGGCATGGCCGAACCGTTCTGGTAGTGCTTGGCGTAGTTCTTCAGGATGGCCGGGTTGTCGGCCCACATCTCGTTGACCTGCGAGGGGAACTCGACGAAGTCGCGCGGCACGGCGGTGCCCGAGAAGTACGGGTACTTCACGTTGGAGAACATGCCGTGCAGGGCGTGGCCGAATTCGTGGAAGGTGGTGCTCACCTCATCCCAGGTCAGCAGGGTCGGCTGGCCGGCCGGCGGCTTGGGGATGTTCAGGTGGTTGGCCACCACCGGCTTGAAGCCGGTCAGCTTGGACTGCGAAACGTAGGAGTTCATCCAGGCGCCACCGCGCTTGGATGCACGCGCGTACGGGTCGAAGATGAAGATCGCCAGCTGGCTGCCGTCTGCATCGAACACGTCATAGACGGTGACGTCGTCGTGGTACACCGGCAGGTCGGTGCGCTGCTTGAAGGTCAGGCCGAATTCCTGGTTGGCGGCGTAGAACACGCCGTTCTCCAGCACGTTCTTCATCTCGAAGTACGGCTTCAGCTGCGACTCGTCGAAGTTGTACTTGGCCTGGCGCACCTTCTCGCTGTAGAAGGCCCAGTCCCACGGCTCAAGGGCGAAGGTGGCCTTGCCGGCGGCCTTCTGTTCCTTGTCGATCATCGCCTGCAGGTCGGCGGCTTCGCGCTTGGCGTTGGCCACGGCGGCCGGGGCCAGCTTGCCCAGCATCGCGTTGACCGCTTCGGGGGTCTTGGCGGTCTGGTTGGTCAGGTTGTAGGCGGCGAAGTTGGCAAAGCCCATGAGCTTGGCCTTGTCGGCGCGCAGCTGCATGATGCGCGAGACCAGCGCGGTGTTGTCGAACTCACCGCCGCGGCTGCCACGGCTGACCGAGGCTTCGTAGATCTTCTGGCGCAGCGCACGGTTGGCCAGGTTGGTCAGCGGCGGCTGGCCGGTGGTGTTGAGCAGGGTGATCACGTACTTGCCGTCCAGGCCACGGGCCTTGGCGGCTTCGGCGGCGGCGGCGATCTGCTCCTTGGACAGGCCGTCCAGCTGCTTGACGTCGTCGACGGTGATCGCCGAAGCGTTCACTTCCGACTGCACGTTCTGGCTGAACTTGGTGCCCAGGTTGGCCAGCTCGGCGTTCATCTTCTTCAGCGTGGCCTTGTCGGCCTCGGACAGCTTGGCGCCGGCGCGCACGTAGTTGTCGTAGTACTTCTCGACCAGGCGCACGCCTTCGGCGTCCAGGCCCAGCTGGGTGCGGGTGTCATACAGTGCCTGGATGCGGGCGAACAGCTTGCCGTTCAGTGCGATCGCATCGCTGTGCGCGGCGAACTTCGCCGAGTAGTCGGCCTGCAGCTTCTTGCGCGCATCGTTGGTGTCGGCGCCGACCAGGCTGAAGAACACGGTGGTCGCACGGTCCAGCACGTCACCGCTCTTTTCCAGGGCGATGATGGTGTTGTCGAAGGTCGGCTTGGCCTTGTTGTTGGCGATCGCGTCCACTTCCTTCAGCTGCTGCGCCATGCCGGCGTCGAAGGCCGGGGCGAAGTCGCTGTCCTTGATCTTGTCGAACTGCGGGAAGTGCAGCGGCAGCGGGCTGTCGGCGAAGAACGGGTTGGCCTGCTGGGCGTTGGCGGCAGCAGCCGGGGCGGCGCTGGCCAAATAGGCGGGCAGGGCAAGGCCGAGGGTCATGGCCACGGCAAGGGCAAGGCGGGTGGTCAAGGCGGTACTCCGGTAAGGCAAACAAGTGCCCGAGGGTAACCCGCCGGCCGCCGGCGCCACTTGTGTCAAAAGGCATGCCCGGCGCGCCGCGCGGCGTGGGCTGCGATTACCATGGGCCTCCCCACCCGGATCGCTGCCATGCCCAACGCGTTCGACTTCGGCTTCGTGGACCTGGACGGCCAGCCGCAGGCGCTTGCCCAGTACAAGGGCCGGCCGCTGCTGCTGGTCAATGTCGCCAGCCGCTGTGGCTTCACCCCGCAGTACACCGGGCTGGAAGCGCTCTGGCAGGATTACCGCGATCGCGGCCTGGTGGTGATCGGCTTCCCCTGCAACCAGTTCGGCGCGCAGGAGCCGGGGGATGCGGCGCAGATCCGCCAGTTCTGTTCACTGGATTACCCGGTCAGCTTCCCGTTGTCGCAGAAGATCGAGGTGAACGGCGAAGGCGCCGACCCGCTGTGGGCCTGGTTGTCGCACGAGAAGCGCGGGCTGCTGGGCATCGCCCGCATCAAGTGGAATTTCAGCAAGTTCCTGGTCGACCGCCAGGGCCAGGTGGTGGCGCGCTATGCCCCGACCACCAAGCCCGAACAGCTGCGCGGAGCGATCGACGCGCTGCTGTAAGCGGCGGCACGCGCAGGCCGCTCTCAGCTTTCCGCGGCGGTGGCCTGCGACTGGCGGTTGCGGACTTCCTCGGGCAGCGCTTCGATGATTTCCTCGAGGATGCCCGGCAGGCTGGCTTCGCTGTAGCCGCGATGGGCGTGGGCCACCTGTCCATCGCGGCCGATGATGAACATGTGCGGCACGGCAGCGATGCCGTACTGTTCGGCCAGCGCGCCACGCGGATCGTGCAGGTACTCCAGCTTCGGCCAGTCGCGGTGGCGCACCAGCCGGTTGACGTCGTTGCGCGGCTCGCCCCAGTTGATGGCGTAGACCTTCATCGCGTCCTCGCCGACCACCTTCTGCAGGTGCGCCAGGATCGGCAGTTCCTTGCGGCAGGGGCCGCACCAGGACGCCCAGAAGGTCACGATGACCACCTTGCCGCGCTGGTCGGCCAGGTTGACCGGCTTGCCCTGGCGGTCATTGCCCAGTGCCTGCGGCGGCACGTCGCCGGGCGCGGGTGACGCGGCCCAGGCCGGAATCGCCATCGCCGCAAGCACGCCCGCAATCACCCCAGCCCGCATCCACGGCGGGAGCCGCCTGATCTTCATCCCTGTTCCCCTGGTCGGGCCGGCGGCCCGTGCAGTGCAGACGATGCCGCCACAGCAGCGGCCGCGCAAGAGGGGCGTGCAGGGCTTACTTTTCGACGAAGGCGCGTTCGAACACGTAATGGCCCGGCTGGCCGATACGCGGCGACACCTGGAAGCCACGCGCATCGAGCACGGCGCGCAGGTCGGCCAGCATCTGCGGGCTGCCGCAGATCATTGCGCGGTCGTTCTCCGGGCTCAGTTCCGGCAGGCCCAGGGTGCGCTGCATCTCGCCGCTTTCCATCAGCTGGGTCAGGCGGCCCTGGTTGGCGAACGGCTCACGGGTCACGGCCGGGTAGTACAGCAGCTTGTCGCCGATCATCTCGCCCAGGAACTCATGCTCGCGCAGTTCCTTTTCGAAATAATCGCGGTAGGCCAGGTCCTTTTCGTAGCGCACGCCGTGGCAGAGGATCACCTTCTCGAAGCGCTCGTAGGTTTCCGGGTCCTTGATGACCGACAGCCACGGTGCCATGCCGGTGCCGGTACCCAGCAGGTACAGGTTCTTGCCCGGGTGCAGGTCGCTGATCAACAGGGTGCCGGTGGGCTTCTTGCCGACCAGCACCTTGTCGCCCGGTTTGATGTGCTGCAGGCGCGAGGTCAGCGGGCCGTCCTGCACCTTGATGCTGAAGAACTCCAGATGCTCTTCCCAGTTGGCGCTGGCGATGGAGTACGCGCGCAGCAGCGGCCGCGCCTCGGTCTCCAGGCCGATCATCACGAACTGGCCGTTCTCGAAACGGAAACCGCTGTCGCGGGTGAGGGTGAAGCTGAAGTAGGCATCGGTCCAGTGGCGGACCTCAAGCACCGTTTCGGCGCCGAAAGCGGAAGACATGGGGGCATTCAGGCAATGGATTCGTCCCCGCCATTCTACCTCAAATGAGAGGGGTTCTCATTATCCGGAACGAGAGGCGTTCTCACGTCCGTTCAGCGGTAGCCGGCTGCCTGCAGCTCGAACAGCTCGGCGTAGCGTCCGCCCTGGGCCATCAGTTCGGCGTGGGTGCCGCTGGCCTCCAGCCGGCCCTCGGCCAGCACCAGGATGCGGTCGGCCATGCGTACCGAGGAAAAGCGGTGCGAAATCAGCACCGCCGTGCGCTGCTCGGCCAGCTCGCGGAAGCGCTGGAATACCTCGAATTCGGCGCGTGCATCCAGCGCGGCCGTCGGCTCGTCCAGGATCATCACCTGCGCATCGCGCATCCACGCGCGGGCGATGGCGATCTTCTGCCATTGCCCCCCGGACAGGTCCACGCCCTGCTTGAAGCGGCGGCCGATCAGCTGGTCATAGCCGCCGGGCAGGGCATCGATCACCTCTTCGGCCATGCCACGGCGCGCGGCATCGGCAATGCGTGCCTGGTCCGTCATGGCCTCGACCTGGCCCACGCCGATGTTTTCGCCTGCGCTCAGGTTGTAGCGCACGAAGTCCTGGAAGATCACGCCCAGGTTGGCGCGCAGGTCGTCCAGGTCGTAGTCGCGCAGGTCGCGGCCATCGAGCAGGATGCGCCCCTCGTCTGGTTCGTACAGGCGTGCCAGCAGCTTCACCAGGGTGGTCTTGCCGGCCCCGTTCTCGCCCACCAGGGCCAGCACTTCGCCGGCGTGCAGCTGGAAATCCAGGTGGCGCACCGCCCACTGCTCGGCATCGGGGTAGCGGAAGCCCACGTTCTCGAATACGAAGCCCTGCTGGATCGGGCGCGGTACGGCCACGGCGCCCTCGCGCGAATGGATTTCCGGTTCGATCTGGAAGAATGAATACAGATCGTCAAGATACAGCGCCTGGCTGGCCACCTGCGAGAAACCGATCAGCAGGCCTTCCAGCAGCTGGCGCAGGCGCAGGAAGCTGCCGGCGAGGAAGGTCAGGTCGCCGATCGAAAAGTCGCCGCGCACCGTCCGCCAGGCGATGTACGCGTAGGCCGTGTAGTAGCCCAGCGTTCCCAGCGCCGCCAGCACCGTGCCCCAGAACGCGCGCCGCCGTGCCAGCGCCCGGTTGGCCAGGAACAGCGCCGCCGACAGCCGCCGGTAACGCTCCACCAGGAACCGGTGCAGGTTGAAGATCTTTACTTCCTTGGCCGTTTCCACGCTGGCACCCAGCTGGCGCAGGTAGTCCAACTGGCGCCGCTCGGGCGTCCACAGGAAGTTGAGGCTGTAGCCGGCCGCGTTGAAGTGCGATTCGCCGATGAAGGCCGGCACCAGCGCCACGGCCAGCAGCAGGATCAGCCACGGCGCGTAGACCAGCAGGCCCACGGCCAGGCTGGCCACGGTGATCGCATCCTGCACCTGGCCGAACAGCTGGCTCATCAGGTTCATGCGGCCCATGGTCTGCCGGCGCGCGCGGTCCAGCTTGTCCTGCAGATCCGGGTCTTCGAAGTCTTCCAGGTCCAGCGTGGCGGCGTGTTCCATCAGCCGCACGCTGGTGGCGTTGGCGAACAGTTCCGACAGCAGCGCATCGGCGTAGCTGACCAGCCGGCCGAGCAGGTCGGAGGCGATGGCCAGGCCAAATTCAAGCGCCAGCAGGCCCAGCAGGGGATTCAACAGACCGCTGGACAGCGCCTCGCCCAGCGGCGGAAAACCCGCACCGTGCTGGCTCAGGTGCAGCGCCGTATCGATGATCAGCTTGCCCACGTACAGCATCGCCACCGGCAGCAGGGCGCGGATCAGGCGCAGGCCCAGGCTGGTCAGCGTGAGCGCGGGGCTGGTCTGCCACACCTGGCGCAGGAACGGCGGCAGGTTGCGCATCGCCTTGAAGCGCTGGCGCAGGCTGGGTTTCTTTTCGGTGGCAGCAGGCATGCCGCCATTGTGCGCGCGCAAGGCGTGCAGAGGGGGTCAGATCCCTTTGCAGCGCAAAGGGATCTCACCCCGTCCTCCATCCATGGCATGAATCCATCGTGTCGACCGAGGTCGACACCTACCAACAGCAGCAGGAAATCTGTCGAAGGCGGGGTGGGTCAGGCCGCAGGGGCGTGAGCCGCATGGATGCGGCGACCGGGCTTACAGGGACGTACTTGCAGCGTCCCCTGCGACCTGACTCACCCCGCCATCCCAAGGAGAGCCAGCCGTTGACGTTGCCCTTGCTCTGGCTCTGGCTGTCGCCTCTGCCGGTGCCGGGCGCAGCCCGGCCCGAAGAACCCCCTTACGGCAGCGGCGGCAGCAGCCCGGCACCCAGCCGGTTCCAGGCATTGATCACCGCAATCCCCATGCTCAGGTCACTGATGCCCTTCTCATCGAAATGCGGTGCCAGCGCATTGAACGCCGCCTGCGACGGCGCTCCTTCGGTCAGCCGGGTCAGGGCCTCGGCCCAGCCCAGCGCGGCACGTTCGCGTGCATCGAAGAAACGGCTTTCGTGCCAGGCCGGCAGGGTGTCCAGCTTGCGTGGCTCGATGCCGCCCTTGCGCAGCGCGGTGCCGTGCATGTCCATGCAGTAGCCGCAACCATTGAGCTGGGATACGCGCAGGAACAGCAGTTCCATCAGCGTCGGGTCGATCGAACTGTCATGCACCGCCTTGCTGGTGGCCAGCAGGCCCTTGAACGCATCGGCGGCCAGGCGGGTGTAGGGGACGCGGGGAGAGGCATGGTCGGACATTTTCAGCTCCACGGCGGCCACGGTGGCCGTCTTACACTACAAGGACGCCGTACCGCTTCCGTTCGTGACAACCCCCTGCAGCTTTTCCGGATTCAGCACGCTGTACACGTTGGCGATGCGCCCATCGACCACCTCCACGGTGGTGACCGAGTGCAGCTGGTCGCCGTGGAAGCGCAGGATGGCCGGTTCGCCGTTCACATGGCCCAGCTGAGCGGTATGCCCCAGGCCGCGGCGGGCAATCGCCCAGAACAGGCGGCCGATGCGTTCGGCGCCCAGCAGCGGGCGTACCGCCGCGGTGACCACGCCGCCGCCGTCGGATACCAGCCGCGCATTGGTGTGCAGCAGGGCCTGGATGGCCTCGCTGTCGCCCCGCTGTGTGGCGTCCATGAAGCGCGCCAGCAATTGCCGGTGCTGGCCGGCATCGGCGTTGAAGCGCGGCCGCCCGGCCTGCAGGCGCTGCTTCGCGCGGTGCACCAGCTGCCGGCAGTTGGCTTCGCTGTGGCCGATCAGGGCGGCGATTTCGCGGTAATCGTGGTCGAAGGCCTCCTTCAGCAGGAAGGCGGCGCGTTCCTCCGGGCCCAGCTGCTCGAGCAGGGTGAGGAAGGCCACGGACACCTCATCGGCACGGGCGTGGGCCAGCGCGGGGTCGCTGAGCGGCTCTGCCTCCAGGCTGATGGCCAGCGGTTCAGCCAGCCAGGGCCCTACGTAGTCCAGGCGCTCGCGCTTGGCCGCGCGCAGCCGGTCCAGGCCCAGCCGGGTGGTGGTGGTGACCAGCCAGGCTTCCGGGTCGCGCACGCTGGCCGGATCGGCGCCGGACCAGCGCAGCCACGCATCCTGGACCACGTCCTCGGCATCGCTGCGGCTGCCCAGCAGGCGGTAGGCCAGGGCCATCAGGCGCGGGCGGTGGGTCTGGAAGGCGGTTTCTGTGTTCATGTCGACCAGGACGCCGAAGAGGGGGCAAGCGTGACAGGGAGGGTGGGGTCAGAGTCCCCTGCAGGGGATCCGGTCCCATGATTGTGATCCTGCAGCCGGGGGAGGGGGTAAAATGGGCGGATTACCCCCGCCAGCCTTCAGCAAGCGAGCAAGCCGTGACATCGATCAAGCAGGAAGACCTCATCCAGTCCATCGCCGACGCGCTGCAGTACATCTCGTACTACCACCCGGTCGACTACATCAAGAACCTCGCCGCCGCCTACGAGCGCGAGGAGTCGCCGGCCGCGAAGGAAGCGATGGCCCAGATCCTGATCAATTCGCGCATGTGCGCCGAAGGCCACCGTCCGATCTGCCAGGACACCGGCATCGTCACCGTGTTCCTGGAAATCGGCATGGACGTGCGCTGGGACGACGCGACCATGGGCGTGGAAGACATGGCCAACGAAGGCGTGCGCCGCGCCTACCTGCACCCGGACAACAAGCTGCGCGCCTCGGTGCTGGCCGATCCGGCCGGCAAGCGCATCAACACCAAGGACAACACCCCGGGCGTGGTCAACGTCAAGGTGGTGCCGGGCAATACGGTCGACGTGATCGTCGCCGCCAAGGGCGGTGGTTCGGAAGCCAAGACCAAGTTCGCCATGCTCAACCCGTCCGACTCGATCGTCGACTGGGTGCTGAAGACCGTGCCGACCATGGGCGCTGGCTGGTGCCCGCCGGGCATGCTCGGCATCGGCATTGGTGGCACCGCTGAAAAGGCGATGCTGCTGGCCAAGGAAGCGCTGATGGAGCCGATCGACATCACCGAGCTGCAGGCCCGTGGTGCGTCCAACCGCATCGAAGAGCTGCGCCTGGAGCTGTACGAGAAGGTCAACGCGCTGGGCATCGGTGCGCAGGGACTGGGTGGCCTGACCACCGTGCTGGACATCAAGATCAACGATTACCCCACCCACGCGGCCAACCTGCCGGTGGCGATGATCCCGAACTGCGCTGCCACCCGCCATGCGCACTTCACCCTGGATGGCAGCGGCCCGGTGATGCTGGACCCGCCGTCGCTGGAAGACTGGCCGAAGCTGACCTACGACGCGTCCAAGGGCACCCGTGTGGACCTGGACACGATCACCCCTGAAGACGTGGCCAACTGGAAGCCGGGCCAGACCCTGCTGCTCAACGGCAAGCTGCTGACCGGCCGCGACGCCGCGCACAAGCGCATGGTCGACATGCTCAACAAGGGCGAGCAACTGCCGGTCGACCTGAAGGGCCGCTTCATCTACTACGTCGGCCCGGTCGATCCGGTGCGCGACGAAGTGGTGGGCCCGGCTGGTCCGACCACCGCGACGCGCATGGACAAGTTCACCCGCCAGGTGCTGGAGCAGACCGGCCTGCTGGGCATGGTCGGCAAGGCCGAGCGCGGCCCGGCGGCGATCGAAGCGATCCGTGACAACAAGTCGGCCTATCTGATGGCCGTCGGCGGTTCGGCCTATCTGGTGTCCAAGGCGATCAAGGCGGCCAAGGTGGTTGGCTTTGCCGACCTGGGCATGGAAGCGATCTACGAATTCACCGTGCAGGACATGCCGGTGACCGTGGCGGTCGACTCCACCGGCGAATCGGTGCACAAGACCGGCCCGCGCGAATGGCAGGCCCGCATCGGCAAGATTCCGGTGGTGGTGGAGTAAGTCTTCCGCTTCCGTTTCAGGCAACGGCGCCCGCGTGGCGCCGTTGTTGTATCTGGAGCGGGGGTTAATGAATCTGCAGCGATCGTGCTGCTTCGGTTGGCATCCACCCAGGCAGGACAGCCAAGCGCACGCAGGCGCAGTGTGTGAACGAGACTGTTGTCGCGCTGAGCCTGACCCCCGAAGAGCAGACGAGCCCGGAGTTGAGCGTGAGCAGGGTTCAGGAAAACTCTATTTTGCAGTCCGACAGAGGGATCGAACGGCCGTCGGTAACAACGAACTGATCACCTTCGATTCGGGCCAACAACAAGCCAAGGCCTCTTGCACCGGCTTCGATATCTTTTCTCCATCCATCAAGATCGCCGTGATAGGAGATGGCATGGAAAAGAGGCCCGGACGGAGGAGTTATTCTGCAACCTCTTTCATTGACTCCGCCGCTAAGTGCGTTGGATGGTTCAGTAAAGAACGTTATGTCATCAAACTGCTTTCGAAATGTATTCTTGCCATTATCCGAAAAGTACACAACCTGCTGGCCCGCCACTCGCGTAGCGCCCGGCACAGTCCGCGAATCAGACTGCTCGATCGTCGCACCCAGAACCTGCTCCAGCACTTCCCGATCATTGTTCATTACACGCCTCATCTGGTCGTCCGAGAAATCGCAAGCTTGAAGTCTGCCATGCTCTCAGCATTCATTAAGCACAAGTCGGCCTACCTGATGGCGGTCGGTGGTTCGGGCTACCTGGTGTCCAAGGCGATCAAGGCGACCGAGGTGGTCGCTTTTGCCGACCTGGGCATGGAAGCGATCTACGAGTTCACCGTGCAGGACATGCCGGTGACCGTGGCGGTCGATTCCACTGGCGAGTCGGTGCACAAGACCGGGCCGCGCGAATGGCAGGCCCGCATCGGCAAGATTCCGGTGGTGGTGGAGTAAGTCTTCCGCTTCCGTTTCAGGCAGCGGCGCCCGCGTGGCGCCGTTGTTGCCTGTGGCCGACAGCCGGGGTGGCGCTCTGGTAACGTACGGACAGACGTAATGGAAGGGAGTCCATCGTGCCATCGTGGTTGCGTATTGTGGTGCTTCTGTTCGCTGCCTTGGCATGTGTTGCCTGCGGGCCGCGCTATTTCGTCGAGCCACCAACCCACGAGGCGGGGAAGATCTGTGCGTCGGTCTGCCAGAGCCAAAAGGCGACGTGCGACTTCCACAACCGCGCCCGTGCCGAGTCGGACCAGGGGAGCTGCGAAAGCGAGAAGAGCCGGATCATCAGCCGTTGCAGTGGTATTGCCGACGACAAGCAGCGGCACAACTGCGAAGGGGGCAACGGTGCCGGAAACTACTGTGGTCCTCCGGCGCTTCCTTCATGCAATGCTCCGTACGCCCAGTGCCTGCTCTCCTGCGGCGGCACGGTGAATGAAGTCCGCACCGACACCGGTGTTCCCGTGTACTGATCGAGGGCGTGTGTGGATGCCTGCACGAGCAACCGCAGTCTGCTAGGGTCCGCACATTCCTGTACTGGATGTGCCCATGCGCCTGCATCGATCCGTCGCGGCTGTGTTCCTGCTGGTCCTGGCCGGTTGCAGCACAACGTCATCCTACGAAGGCGAGGATTTCTCCGCGTCCGCGCAATGCCGCATGCAGTGCCAGGCCGGCTACCGCAGCTGCATGGGGCAGAATGATTCCATCGGTGGCCGCCAGAGCAATTGCGAGCAGCAGGTGGTGCCGGCGCCGGACAAGCGCTGCAAGGACGTCGCCAACCCCGAACTGCGTCGTGCCTGCGAACTGAAGGCGCATGACTGCACGATGCGCGCGCCGATGATGTCCTGTGGTGAACGCCGGGATTCGTGCATGAGCACCTGCGGCTGAACGCAGCGCTGCGACCGGGCGCATAATCGTCTGATCCTCCCGCACAGGATCCACCACATGAGCACCACGCTGTATGGTTCGACCAGCACCGCCGCCCTGGTGGTGCATTGGCTGTTGATCGAGCTGGGCATCGAGCACGAACTGGTGCTGCTGGATTTCGACGTGCGCGAGCACAAGTCGGCTCAGTACCTGGCGCTCAATCCGGCCGGTGTGGTGCCGACACTGCTGATCGATGGCCTGGTACTGACTGAAGCGGCGGCCATCGCGCTGTACCTGGCCGATCGCCATCCGGATGCCGGCCTGCTGCCCGCGGTGGGCACACCGCAGCGCGCCGACGCCTATCGCTGGATGTTCTGGTGCGCCAATACGCTGCAGCCGGCCTACCGTGCCTGGTTCTATCCGAACGAGGTGGCGGGCGAGGTAAACGCCGAGGCCAGCCGCGAAATGGCACGTCAGCGCCTTGAAGCGGCCTGGCAGCATGTCGCCGCGCACCTGGAGTCACATGGTCCATACCTGCTGGGTGCCACGCCCTGCGTGGTCGACTACATGCTGGTGATGCTGATGCGCTGGTCGCGCAACATGCCCAAGCCCAGCGACACCTGGCCGGTGCTGAAGGCGCATGCCACGTCGATGAAGGCGCGCCCGGCGTTCGCCGAGGTGTACCGCCGCGAAGGCATCACCGACTGGCTGTAGGCCCGTCCTGTAGAGCCGAGCCATGCTCGGCTGCATTCACGGTTTGCACGCAGGCCGCAGCCGAGCATGGCTCGGCTCTACCAGAGCGCGGCGGGTTACAGGATTTCCAGCACCGTTTCCGGTGGCCGGCACAGGCGCGTGCCCTTGTCGGTGCGCACCACGGGGCGGTTGATCAGCCGCGGGTGTTCGGCCATCGCCGCCAGCAGCGCGGCCTCGTCCGCATCTTCCAGGCCCAGTTCGGTGAACTGCGCTTCCTTGCTGCGCACCAGCGCCTGCGCGTCCAGC
This sequence comes from Stenotrophomonas maltophilia, assembly GCF_047782825.1. Classification (GTDB taxonomy): domain Bacteria; phylum Pseudomonadota; class Gammaproteobacteria; order Xanthomonadales; family Xanthomonadaceae; genus Stenotrophomonas. Next base: position 246,446 of record NZ_CP180589.1, read on the forward strand.
CCGGATTCGGCCAGCACCTGGCGCAGCGCGGCGACGTCCGGCGGGCTGTCCAGGTAGTCGATCACCACCGGCTCGAAGCCCGCATCACGTATCAGCTTCAGTGCGCCGCGCGAGTTGCTGCATGCCGGGTTGTGCCAGATCGTCACCGCCATCAGAACCACTCCAGCAGCGACACGCCCACGCCCACGTAGGTGGCTTTGTGGTTGTAGTCGATCATGCTTTCGCCATAGCCATCGAACACCTGGATGTGGCCACGCAGCAGGTTGCTGATCGGGAAGCCGTAATCGAGCTGCAGCGCGCCGTGCGAACGGTCGCCGGTGCGCAGCGAATGGCGCGCCATCAAGGCGACTTCATGGCCATTGCGGTTCCAGATCAGGGTTGCGTCGCCGCGGCCCATGTAATCCTCGATGTCCGGATTGTTGTCATCGCTGCGGCTTTCCGGAATGCGGTACCAGGGCCGCAGCACCAGCGCCCAGTTCTCGCGGTCCAGGCCGATGTTGAGCATCACCCGGTTCCAGCTGCGCGACAGCGGGTCGGGGCGGCCGTTGGACTGGTGGTTGAGGCTGATGCCGGTCATGCGCCCACGCCAGCCACCGATCGAGTAGCCGTTGCGGAACACCATCATCACTTCCGGTTCGTAATTGGTTTCGCGGAACGGGCGCGAGTTCTCGGCGTTGTAGGCCTGCCAGCGCGAGCTCTGGGTATAGCCGGCCCAGATGTCGCCGTTGTCGCCGAACAGGTTCTCGGCAATCTTGGTCTTGAAGCTGATCTGGAACTTCAGCTCGGTGCTGTCCAGCACCTGCGGCGTGGTTACGCTGTTGGCCGGGTTCGGCGACTGCGGCATCTGGTTCTTGTCGCTGGTCCAGAACGCGGGCAGCAGGTAGACCGGCTTGTAGGCGCGCAGCTGGAACGGGCCCAGCTTGGAGTCCTCGGCCAGTTCCCAGCGGCTGTCCAGCAGCGAACCGCGGCCGGCATTGGCCAGCGCGCTGTCATCGGGGGCGGGGCGGAAGATGTCGCCCACGCGGGCGCGCAGGTTCTCCTCGCCCTGGCTCAGGCGTGCGGCACGGCGTTCTTCGCGCAGGGCCTGGGCGGCCTGCTGGGCGGCGGCATCGGCCTCGGCGGTGGCCTGCGGGCTGCGGCCGAACAGGCGGTCGTAGCAGGCCAGGCGCGCAGCGTCGGTATCGATGGCCGCGCAGCCGGCCGGCGTGGTGTTGGCAGTGGGCGCGATTTCCTGCGCGGCCAGCGGTGCACTGGCCAGGGCCAGCGCCAGCGCCAGCGGCGCAAGGCGGGGAAGCAAGTTCGGCAGGGTCATTGCAGCAGGCCCTTCAGGGTGAATACGGGAAGACACACAGTGTGGCGGCTGCCCGCGGCAACGGCCAGCCCCAGCGGTTTATGCCCGTGCGGGGCGTGCGCGTGACGTGAAGGTCCGCGCCTCACAGGAACCAGGCGAAGGCGAACAGACCCAGCATGGCGATCACCACGGCCAGTTTCAGCGCCAGCCCCAACAGGATGCCCAGCCAGGTGGCCAGCCCGACCTTGGTCGAGCGGCCCAGTTCGCGGGTATGCCAGTACTCGCCCAGCAGGGCCCCCAGCAGCGGGCCGGCGAACAGGCCGATGGGCATGAAGAACAGGCCGACGATGCTGCCGATGAAGGTGCCCCATAGCGCTTTGCGGCTGGCACCGACCCGCTGCGCGCCGACCACGGTGGACAGGACATCGACCAGCAGGGACAGCGCGGTCAGGACACCGAGGGCGAGCAGGGTGGGCCAGCCGACATGGGCGAAGCCGTCGGCCCATGCCGCCAGCAGCAGGCCGACGAAGACCAGGGGCACGCCCGGCAAGGCCGGAAGGATGATGCCGGCGATGCCGACCAGGACAAAAATGACCGCTAGCAGATACAAGATGAATGAGAGGTCCATGCTGCCCCGTATGGTTGTCTTTTTGGGGTTGACAGTGAAGGATTTTGCCAGTTGCTTTTTCGTTTTGGCCGGGTTAAGTTGCAGTCGCTGAGCTTGGCAAGGTCACCGTGGATCGTGGCCTGATGAAGCAAGATCGTTCCGATCCGCTGCATCGATGCACCTCGCTTCCCCCTTGCTTGTCAGCCGCCCAACAGGCGTTTCCAACAACAAGAGAGAGTCACCAGGGAGTAGTGAGATGTCTGATCGCGAGAGCGGTACCGTCAAGTGGTTCAACGATGCAAAGGGCTTCGGCTTCATCAGCCGTGAAAACGGCGAAGACGTGTTCGTGCATTTCCGCGCCATCCAGACCCAGGGCTTCAAGAGCCTGAAGGAAGGGCAGAAGGTCACCTTCACCGTCGTGCAGGGCCAGAAGGGCCTGCAGGCCGACGCAGTGCAGCCGGTCTGACCGGTCCGCATCGCATCGCATGAAAAAGGCCCGCGCAAGCGGGCCTTTTTCTTTGCCATCGGCCCGTCCCCGATCAGCGCAGGATGACCCTGCCGTTGACCACGCGCACATAGGTGTTTTCGCGGATGCCGGCCAGGTCGCGCTGGTTGACCACCACGGTACGGCCATCATCCATGCGCACGGTGATGTCGTAGGTATCGCTGGTCACGTTCTTCTGGATCTGGTTGCCGGCAAGGGCGCCACCGACCGCGCCAGCGGCGGCGGCGATGTTCTTGTTGCCACGGCTGCCACCGGTGTGGTCGGAGATTTCATGGCCGGCCACGGCGCCGACGATGCCGCCCAGGATCGCGCCGGTGGCGCTGGGCGCGGTGCGGCCGGAGGCCACGGTGTTGATCTGGGTCACGATGCCGCAGTCGGCGCAGCGCCCCTGGTTGTAACCGCCGTTGTTGCCGTAGCCGCCGTTGTTGTAGCCATTGTTGTAACCACCGCCGCCGTAGCCGGGCGAGGTGGCACAGCCTGCCAGGGCAAGGGTAGCGATGGCGCTGGCGGCGATGAGCTGGATCTTCATGGGGCGTCTCCTGGCCGTGAAGGCGGGTGCATGGGGTGGTACTGCGTCGTGCAGCAGGGTGGTCGAATCGTCCGCTTTTCAACGTGAACGAGGCGCCAATCAGTCCCGCCTTCCCCGGCTGCAGGATGAATCAGCGGAAGTCCTGGTGGCAGGCCCGGCAGTCCTCCTGCACCGCCTGCACCACCTTGGCCAGCGCGGCGCAGTCGCTGGGCGGGGCGGCCAGGGCGGCATTGAGGCTGGCCCGGTACTGACTGGCGTGCTGCTGGAAGCGCGCATCGTCCTTCAGGCGCGGGAAGGCCAGATCCAGGTCGTTGGACAGCAGGCGCAGCGACTGCAGGCGCGGCTGGCTGTCGGCCAGGCTGCAGCGGTTCTGCTGCTGGGCCTGCTGCAGCAGTTCGGCCTGGCGCTGCATCACGTGCATCAGGCTGTGCGGGAAGGGATCGCCGCCGGCCTGCAGGGCACGGCCGACCATCACCGTGGCGACCAGGCCGATCAGCAGGCCGAGCACGAGCACTAACAGATAGCGCTGGGCGGTGGAAGGACGAGGGGACGGGCTGGCGTTCATGCGGGCTCCTCCATGGGTGATGCGCGGGCGTGCAACGGTGGGTTCGATGGCAGCTTGCTGTGGCCGCCGCTGCCTGCACGTTAAAATAGCCCGATGAACGAACAGGTCAAACAACGCTTTGCCGGCATCGAACGGCTGTATGGCGTGGGTGCGCTCGAGCGCCTGCAGGGCAGCCGCGTGGCGGTGGTGGGCATGGGCGGCGTCGGCTCGTGGGTGGTGGAGGCACTGGCGCGGTCGGCCGTGGGCCACCTGACCCTGATCGACGCCGACGATATCTGCGTGTCCAACACCAACCGCCAGCTGCCGGCGATGGAAGGCAACTACGGGCGCAACAAGTCCGAGGCCATGGCCGAGCGTTGCCGCGCCATCAATCCGCAGATCGACGTGGACGCGGTGCAGGCGTTCCTGACCACCGGCAACATGGCCGAACTGCTGGACCGCAACTTCGATCTGGTCATCGATGCCTGCGACAGCTTCCGGGTGAAGGTGGAAGCCATCGCCTGGTGCCGCCGCCGCAAGCTGCCGCTGCTGACCGTGGGCGCCGCTGGCGGCCGCACTGATCCGACCCTGGTGCGCATCCGCGATGTCTCGCGTACCGAGCATGACGCGATGCTGGCGCTGATCCGCAAGAAGCTGCGCAGCGAGTTCAATTTCCCGAAGAACGCCAAGCGCTATTTCGGTGTACCGGCGGTGTACTCGCTGGAGAACGTGAAGTACCCGCAGGCCGATGGCAGCGTCTGTGGCCTGCGCCCGAACCTGGGTGCCGATGCGGCGCTGAAGCTGGACTGTGGCGCCGGGCTGGGCGCGGCGACCCACATCACCGGCGCGTTTGCCTTTGCCGCGGTGGGCAAGGCGCTGGAAATGCTGCTGGAGCCAAAGAAGGCCAAGGCCGAAGCCGCCGAGGTTTGACCGGTAGCGCCGGGCCGTGCCCGGCGAAGCGGCGATCAGGCGGCGGGCAGCGCGAACAGCCGCCGTGCGTTCCCGCTCGTCACCCGTGCCACGGTTTCCGCGTCACTGCCGCGCAGCGCGGCCACGTGGCGCGCGATCACTGCCAGCCGTGCCGGTTCGTTGCGCTGGCCGCGGATGCCTGCATCGGGCTGGTCCGGCGCGTCGGTTTCCAGCAGCAGCTGCTCCAGCGGCATCTCGCGCACCAGACGCTGCAGGCGCTGTGCACGCTCGTAGGTCAGCGGCCCGCCCAGGCCCAGCAGAAAGCCCAGCTTGTGCAGCTGCGCGGCCTGTTCGGGACTGCCGGAAAAACTGTGCACCACGCCGCGCAGGCCGCCCACGCGCTTGATCGCGGCGATCACCGCATCCACCGCGCGCCGCGCGTGCACGATCACCGGCAGGTCGAACTCGCGGGCCAGTTCCAGCTGGCCGATGAAATAGCGCTGCTGCGCCTCGGCATCCAGCCCCTCGACGAAGAAATCCAGACCGCATTCGCCAATGGCGCACGGGCGTTCGCGTTCGATCCAGCCGCGCAGATCGGCCAGGTGCCCGGGCTGGTGTTCGGCCAGGAACATCGGGTGCAGGCCATAGGCGGGGTACAGGCCCGGCACCTGCTGGCAGACCTGGCGCAGCTTTGGCCAGCTGGCGGCCGTCACCGCCGGCACCACCTGCGCCTGCACGCCGGCGGCGCGGGCACGCGCGATCACCGCGTCGCGGTCAGCATCGAACTCGCTGGCATCCAGGTGGCAGTGGCTGTCGACCAGCACGCTCAACGCTGTTCCAGCGGTGGCGGTACCACCGCGCTGCGGTTCTTCCAGTTGGCCAGCAGCAGGGTGCCCAGGCCCAGCACCAGCTCGTCCACGAACGGGATGGGATCGGGAATGAACAGGGTCAGCGCGAACAGGCCGGCGGTCAGCTTGAACAGGGTGGGGTAGCGCAGCCGGCGCGCCCATTGCAGAACCGGCAGCAGCATCGGGTTGGCCATGGCGGGAATCCTCTCGGGGGAGATGCAAACGCTACCACGGGCGCAGCATTTCCCGATGCTGAATGGGTTACGGCCATGAGCAGGAAATGTGGAGATTCCGTTCAGGCAGGCCATGCTGCAATCTCCCCCGAGAACGTTGCGGGCGGTCCGCAAGGAGCAGGTCATGAAAAGCACAACTACAACGGTCCTGGTCGCAGCGGGCGCGCTGCTGGTCGGTGGCATCGCCACCGCCGCCTTCATGAAGAGTGGTGACAAGGCCCCGGCTTCGCTGGGCGCGGCAAACCCTTCGGAATCGCGCCTGGTGGATGGCAGCGCCACCGATGACGGCGCGCGCGGCGATGCGGTTGATGCCAGTGCACCGCGTGGTCTGGAATATGCCGATGTGCTGAAGGTCGACCCGATCACCGAAAAGCAGAAGGCCTACGCCACCGTGATCGGCACCGATCCGGTGCGTGAGACGTCCACCACCCAGACCCCGCATGAAGTCTGCGAGGACGTGGTGGTGCAGGAGCGCCTGCCCGAGCGCGACGGCAACGTCGGCGGTACCGTGGTCGGCGCCGTGGTCGGTGGCCTGCTCGGCAACCAGGTGGGCAAGGGCAACGGCCGCAAGGCCGCCACCGCTGCCGGCGCCGTGGCCGGTGGCTTCATCGGCAACCAGGTGGACAAGCGCCACGTGGGTGGCCGCGTGGTCAACCGCACCGAGCGCCAGTGCCACACGGAAACCGCCACGTCCGAGTCGAGCCGCGTGACCGGTTACAACGTGACCTACCGCAATGAAGACGGCACCACCGGCACCATGCGCATGGCCAGCAAGCCGGGTAACCGCATTGCCATGGGCACCAGCGACGTGGTGAAGGGCTACAACGTGACCTACCGCTACGACGGTGCCGAGAAGACCGTGCGCCTGGACAACAAGCCGGCCAGCGATCGCCTGCCGGTGGTCGATGGCCAGCTGGTCACCCAGACCGCCGCGGCCGGCGGTGCTTCGGCCAGTCGCCAGTAAGGCATCCCCTGCACGTTGCATCGAACAGGCCGGCACTTGCCGGCCTGTTTCGTTTCCGGTTTCCGGCACACGCCGATACGCGCAGGGCAGGGCAGGCGCGCCTGGATCGGCGATGATGGTGGGCCACGTGCATCCAAGGGAATCGGCATGAGCATCTTCGATCTGCGCATCGAAACCGAGCGGCTGATCCTGCGCCCGCCGCAGACGCAGGATCTACAGCCCTACCTGGCCTTCTGCGCCGATGAAGAAGTGATGCGCAGCCTGGGCGGCGTGCAGTTGCCTTCGGTGGCCTGGCGCAGCTTCTGCAGTCTGGCCGGTGCCTGGCAGCTGTTCGGGTTTTCCATGTTCAGCGTTATCGAGAAGTCCAGTGGCGAGTGGGTAGGCCGCATGGGGCCGTGGCAGCCGCTGGGCTGGCCCGGCCCGGAGGTCGGCTGGAGCATCCGCCGGCAGAGCTGGGGCAGGGGCTATGCGCCGGAAGCGGCGGTGGCCGCCATCGACTGGGCTTTCGACACCCAGGGCTGGGACGAGGTGATCCACACCATTGCCGAGGACAATGAAAAATCGAAGGCCGTCGCGCGCAAGCTGGGCAGCAGCCTGCTGCGCATGGGCCAGTTGCCGCCCCCCTACGAGGGCCCGCCGCTGCAGATCTGGGGGCAGTCGCGCGCGCAGTGGCAGCAGCGCACGCGCTGATGCTGCACCCGCGCTTGGCAGCGGCCGACGCGCTTGCCAGACTGCACGCAGCCGGCCGTCGGCCGGGATGTCCTGGAGCAGGCAATGGTGGATGAGCGCGTTCCGTTGACGGTGCATGGCATGTCGGTATCCGGCAACTGCCACAAGGTGCGGTTGCTGCTGGAGCAGCTCGGCAGCCGCTACCGCTGGGTGGAAGTGGACAGTGCGCATGGGCAGACCCATTCGCCTGAGTTCCTCGCGCTCAATCCGAATGCCAAAGTGCCGCTGATCGTGCGCGACGATGGGCGCGTGCTGACCGAATCCAACGCGATCCTGTTCTGGCTGGCCGAAGGCACGCCCTACCTGCCCAGCGATGGCTGGGAACGCGCGCAGGCGCTGAGCTGGATGTTCTTCGAACAGTACAGCCACGAACCCTGCGTGGCGGTGGCACGTTTCATCCGCGGCTGGACCGAGCTCGATTCCCCGCGCCGGGCGGAGCTGCCGCGCCTGCACGAACGGGCAGCCACCGCGCTGGCAGTGATGGAACAGCACCTGCGGCAGGCGCAGTGGTTCACCGGCCACCAGTACGGCATCGCCGATATCGCCTTGTTTGCCTACACCGATGTGGCGGCCGACGGGGGTATCGACCTGCGGCCGTTCCCTGAAGTGCGCGCATGGCTGCAGCGGGTGCGTGAACAGCCGCGCTTCGTGGCCATGCCGGCGGTGACCGCTGAGGTGCGCGCACGCATGGATGCACGCGGGTAACGCGGCGCCCGGCACGATAGCGCCGGGCCACGCCCGGCGGAATGCAACAACGACACGGAGGGTGTTCGATGTTCGCTGTGGTTCCCGATCCGATTCCCGCGCGCATGCGTGCGCTCAACCGCGCCGAAGTGTGCGATGTCAATTTCCTCGAGGCGGTGCGTGGCTGGCGCGGCCTGCCGCGGCCGCGACCGGCACCGGATGCGCCCATCCTGCCCGGCAGCACGTTGACCGCAGCGGCCTTCGATGACCTGTTCGATTCGCAGCTGGCCAGCCGCCAGCTGGACCTGATGGCGCGCGTGCTGCGTGTACAGAACCGGGTCTTCTACACCATCGGTTCGTCCGGGCATGAAGGCAACGCGCTGCTGGCGCGCGCCTGCCGCCATACCGATCCGGCCTTCCTGCATTACCGTTCCGGCGCGTTCATGGCCGAGCGCGCGCGGCAGGTGCCGGGCATGGACCCGCTGCGCGATGCCGCACTGTCCTTCGCCGCCAGCGCCGACGACCCGGCCAGCGGTGGCCGCCACAAGGTCTGGGGCAGCCGGCCGCTGTGGGTGCTGCCGCAGACCTCGACCATCGCCTCGCACCTGCCCAAGGCGCTGGGTACCGCGCTGGCCATCGAAAGCGGCAAGCGCCTGGGCCAGCCGCTGCCGATTCCCGCCGACAGCATCGTGTTGTGCTCCTTCGGCGATGCTTCGGCCAACCATGCCACGGCGCAGACCGCCTTCAACACCGCCATGTGGTCGGCGTACCAGAAGCTGCCGGCACCGATCCTGTTCGTGTGCGAAGACAACGGCCTGGGTATTTCGGTGAAGACCCCGGAAGGCTGGATTGCCGAGCGCTTCAGCCGCCAGCCGGGGCTGGACTACTACTTCGCCGATGGCCTGGACCTGGCGGCCGGCCACGCCCAGGTACAGGCAGCGGTCGAGCATTGCCGGCGCACGCGCCGGCCGACCTTCCTGCACCTGCGCACCACGCGCCTGATGGGCCATGCCGGCACCGACTTCGAAGTGGAATGGCGCGCGCTGGCCGACCTGTGCGCGGCCGAGGCGCAGGACCCGCTGCTGCGCTCGGCACAGATCGCGCTGGAATCGGGCTGGATGGATGCAGCGGCCATCGAAGCCGCTTACGAGACAATGCGCGTGCGCTGCATGGCGGCCGCCACCGATGCCGAAGGCCGGCCCAAGCTGCAGTCGCTGGATGAAGTGGTCGCGCCACTGGCGCCGTACACGCCGGCGGCGGTGATGGCCGAAGCGACGCGGGAGGTGCCGGCCGAAGCGCGCGAGGCCCTGTATGGCGGCGCCGACGCATTGCCCGAGCGGCAGCCGCCGCGGCACCTGGCCGTGCAGATCAACCATGGCCTGCAGGAACTGCTGTGCAAGTACCCGCAGGCCCTGCTGTTCGGCGAGGACGTGGCGCAGAAGGGCGGCGTCTACACGGTCACCCGGGATCTGCTGCGGCGCTTCGGCCCGCGCCGGGTGTTCAACACCCTGCTGGACGAAACCATGATCCTGGGCATGGCCCAGGGCCTGGCCAACGTGGGCCTGCTGCCGATACCGGAAATCCAGTACCTGGCCTACCTGCACAACGCCATCGACCAGCTGCGCGGCGAGGCGTGTTCGCTGCAGTTCTTCTCCAACGACCAGTTCCGCAACCCCATGCTGGTGCGGGTGGCCGGGCTGGGCTACCAGAAGGGCTTCGGCGGCCACTTCCACAACGACAACTCGATCACCACGTTGCGTGATATTCCCGGGCTGGTGGTGGGGTGCCCGTCGCGTGGCGATGATGCGGTGATGATGCTGCGGACGTTGTCGGCATTGGCCCGGGTGGATGGGCGGGTGGCGGTGTTCCTGGAGCCCATCGCGCTGTACATGACCAAGGACCTGCACGCGGCCGGCGATGGCCAGTGGCTGTTCGATTACCCGGCACCGGGGCAGGCGCTGGTGCTGGGCGAAGGACGGGTCTATGCCGCCGACGCCGACGATCTGGTGGTGTTCACCTACGGCAACGGCGTGCCGATGGCGCTGCGGGCGGTGCCGGCCATCCAGGCGCAGACCGGCTGGCAGGTGCGGGTGGTCGACCTGCGCTGGCTGGTGCCGCTGGATGCCGGTTTCATTGCCGGCCAGGCCGCCACCGCACGGCGGGTGCTGGTGCTGGATGAGGGCCGCCACAGTGGCGGGGTGGGCGAGGGCGTGGTCACCGCACTGGTCGAGGCCGGCCACGGCCACCTGCCGCTGCGGCGGGTCTGCGGGGCCGATACCTATACGCCGCTGGCGGGGGCAGCAATGTTCGGGCTTCCAAGCGACAATGCGGTGATAGGCGCCGCCCTCGACCTGGCGCAGGAACCCTGATGCATGTGTGGATTGGCGGGAATGTTGTTGCCGGCGCCGCAGTCGTCGGCCGAGGTGTTGCAGGCGCAGGCCCTGGCGATGGGCCAGGCGCTGCACCACCGCGGGCCCGATGACGGCGGCACCTGGGTTGATGCCAGCGCGGGCATCGCCCTGGCCCACCGCCGCCTGAGCATCCTGGACCTGTCACCGCTGGGCCACCAGCCGATGGCTTCCGCCGACGGCCGCTATGTGATGGCCTACAACGGCGAGGTCTACAACTTCGCCGCCCTGCGGGCCGAGCTTGAACCGCTGGGCCATGCCTTCCGCGGCCATTCCGATACCGAAGTGCTGCTGGCGGCCATCCTGCAGTGGGGCGTCGAGGACACCCTGCAGCGCGCCAACGGCATGTTCGCCATCGCCTTGTGGGACCGCCAGGAGCAATGCCTGTGGCTGGCCCGCGACCGGGTCGGCAAGAAGCCGCTGTATTACGGCTGGGCCGGCGACACCTTGGTGTTCGGTTCCGAACTGAAGGCGCTGTGGCAGCACCCGGCCTTTGACAACGATATCGACCGTGATGCGCTGACCCTGCTGCTGCGGCTGGATTACATCCCGGCCCCGCACAGCATCCACCAGCGCTGCTACAAGCTGATGCCGGGCCGCGTGCTGCGGCTGGATGCGGCGATGGTGGCCGCCGGTGCGTCCGCGCACCGCCCCGAGCAGGCCCAGCGCCCTTACTGGGATGCGCGCGCGCGCATGCAGGCGGCGCTGGCCGCACCGTTCCAGGGCCGCATCGAGGAGGCCGAGGAACAGCTGGACGGCCTGCTGCGCGATGCCGTGGCCCTGCGCATGGTGGCCGACGTGCCGGTGGGTGTGTTCCTGTCCGGTGGCACCGACTCATCGCTGGTGGCGGCGCTGATGCAGGCGCAGAGCACCCAGCCGGTACACAGTTTCAGCATCGGCTTCAGCGGCTCGCACCATGACGAGGCGCCGCTGGCCAAGGAACTGGCCGGCCACCTGGGCTGTGACCACACCGAGCTGTATGTCAGCGGCGCCGATGCGCTGGCAGTGGTGCCGCAGCTGCCGGCCATGTTCGACGAGCCCTTTGCCGATGCCTCGCAGGTGCCGACCGCGCTGGTCGCGCGGCTGGCGCGGCAGGGCGTGACCGTGGCCCTGTCCGGCGATGGTGGCGACGAGCTGTTCTTCGGCTACACCCGCTATGTACGCGCGCTGCGCAACTGGCAGATGCTGGGCCGGGTGCCGGCTCCGCTGCGGCGCTGGATGGGCGCACGCGCGCACCAGCAGGGCGAGGCCTCGCGTACCGGCGGGCTGGCTGCGCTGCTGGCCGAGACCGGCGCGCGTGGCATCGGCGATGTCTACCGCAACCGCATCTCGCGCTGGCGCGACCCGGCGGCGGCGGTGATCGGCGCACGCGAGGCTGGCAGCTTCTATGACCTGGCCGACCCGCTGCACGGCGCCGGCACCCCGGCTGACGCGATGATGCTGGCCGACTTCGTCAGCTACCTGCCCGACGACCTGCTGTGCAAGGTCGACCGCACCTCGATGGCGGTCAGCCTGGAGGCACGGGCGCCGCTGCTGGACTGGCGCGTGGCTGAATTCGCCTGGTCGCTGCCGCTGGATTTCAAGCGCAACGAGGACACCAGCAAGGTGCTGCTCAAGCGCGTGCTCGGCCGCTACGTGCCGCAGTCGATGGTGCACCGGCCCAAGCGCGGCTTCGGCGCGCCGGTGAGTGAATGGTTGAAGGGTGACCTGCGGCCGTGGGCCGATGACCTGCTGCAGCCGGCACGGCTGGAGCGCGAAGGCGTGCTGTCGGCGGCCGCCGTGCAGCCGCTGTGGCAGCAGTTCCTGGGCGGCCAGCGCAAATGGCATACCCACCTCTGGAACGTGCTGATGTTCCAGGCCTGGCAGGACCACTGGCGTCAGGTACGGGCCGGCGTGGCGCGCGGCTGATCTTCACCGGGGCGCATCGGGCCGGCCGCTAGGCTGGCCCTTTCCCCCGTCAGGAGTGTGTCGCCATGCCTGTTCCCACCATCGCGGTCTTCGTTGGCAGCCTGCGCAAGGAGTCCTGCAACCGCAGGCTTGCGCTGGCCCTGGAAAAACTGGCCGGTGATCGTGCGCGCTTCCAGTACGTGCGCATCGACGATCTGCCGCTGTACAACCAGGATTTCGACGGCAGCTACCCGGCCCAGGGCACGCGCCTGAAGGACGAGGTACGCAGCGCCGATGCGGTGCTGTTCGTGACCCCGGAATACAACCGTTCGGTGCCCGGCGTGCTGAAGAACGCCATCGACATCGGCTCGCGGCCCTATGGTGACAGCGCCTTCGGTGGCAAGCCGGCGGCGGTGATCGGTGCCTCCATCGGCCAGATCGGCACGGCGGTGGCCCAGCAGCACCTGCGCAACAGCCTGGCCTTCCTGGACATGCACGTGCTCGGCCAGCCGGAGGCGTTCATCCACTTCAAGGATGAGCTGATCGGCGCCGACGGCACGATCCACAACGAGGGCACGCAGAAATTCCTGCGGGGCTATGTGGACCGCTTCCTGACACTGATCGCGGTGCATGCCAAGGGCGATTGACGTGCTGTCGGGGTCGGTGCCCTCTGCTGCGCAGAGGGGGCCGACCCCATCGCCACGGGGTCGGATCCCGTCGCGCAGCGACGGGCTCTGACCCCATGCGATAATGGGATCCCATAGCCCGGACAGGCACGTCGCACCGCGACGGATATCCCCTGTTCGTCCACGGCTTATCCACAGGCTTGTCCATGCGCCGGGGTCGGCGCATGCCTACACTCGTCTGGCCCACTTTCGCAGGAAACACCGCAGCATGTCCGCCCGTTCCGGCTTCCGTTCCAACCGCAAAGAGCGCGGCGATGGCTTCGACCGCGATCGCGACGAATCGCGCATCGACCAGCTGCGCGTGCCGCCGCACTCGGTGGAAGCCGAACAGGCGGTGCTGGGTGGCCTGATGCTGGCCCCGGAAGCCTACGACCGGGTCAACGACCAGCTGACCGAGACCGACTTCTATCGCCGCGATCACCAGATGATCTACCGGGCGATCCGCGAGCTGTCCGAGCGCGAGCGCCCGTTCGATGCGGTGACCCTGGGCGAGTGGTTCGAATCGCAGGGCAAGATGGAGCTGGTGGGCGATGGCGCCTACCTGATCGAGCTGGCCAGCACCACGCCGTCGGCGGCCAACATCGTGGCCTACGCCGAGATCGTGCGTGACAAGGCGGTGCTGCGGCAGCTGATCCAGGTCGGCACCGACATCGTCAACGACGGCTTCCAGCCCGAAGGTCGCGACAGCAGCGAACTGCTGGCCTCGGCGGAAAAGAGCGTGTTCGCCATCGCCGAACAGGGCGCGCGCGGCCGCACCGATTTCGTGGCCATGCCCGGCGCGCTGAAGGATGCCTTCGAGGAGCTGCGCAACCGCTTCGAGAACGGCGGCAACATCACCGGCCTGCCGACCGGCTACACCGACTTCGATGCGATGACGGCCGGCCTGCAGCCAACCGACCTGATCATCCTGGCCGCGCGTCCGGCCATGGGCAAGACCACCTTCGCGCTGAACATCGCCGAGTACGCGGCGATCAAGTCGAAGAAGGGCGTGGCCGTGTTCTCGATGGAAATGTCCGCATCGCAGCTGGCGATGCGCCTGATTTCCTCCAATGGCCGCATCAACGCTTCGCGCCTGCGTACCGGCCAGCTGGAAGACGAGGACTGGAGCCGGGTCACCAGCGCGATCAAGATGCTGAAGGAAACCAAGATCTTCATCGACGATACGCCGGGCGTGTCGCCGGAGATCCTGCGTTCCAAGTGCCGCCGCCTGAAGCGCGAGCACGACCTGGGCCTGATCGTGATCGACTACCTGCAGCTGATGAGCGTGCCGGGCAACAGCGAAAACCGTGCGACCGAAATCTCGGAAATCTCGCGATCGCTGAAGGGCCTGGCCAAGGAACTGAACGTGCCGGTGATCGCGCTGTCCCAGCTCAACCGATCGCTGGAAACGCGTACCGACAAGCGCCCGGTGATGGCCGATCTTCGCGAATCGGGCGCAATCGAGCAGGACGCGGACATGATCGTGTTCATCTACCGCGACGATTACTACAACAAGGAAAATTCGCCGGACAAGGGCCTGGCCGAGATCATCATCGGCAAGCACCGTGGTGGCCCCACCGGTTCGTGCAAGCTGAAGTTCTTCGGCGAATACACCCGCTTCGACAACCTGGCCCACGATTCGGTCGGTTCGTTCGAGTAACGCCCGCGGCGTTACGGCAGCGCCGGGCCATGCCCGGCGGATTGCCCCGGTTTCGTCGGCTCCAGGCCGGTTTCGTCGCAAACCCTTTGCGGCCGGGCGGGCAGGGCGGCAAGGTGTCCTCAGGCGGCAGGGTGCCGCCCAAGGAGACCGTGATGAAGACCCTGTTCGCGCTGGGCGTGTGGTGCCTGCTGTTCGTGCTGTGCTGGCCGTTGGCGCTGCTGGCGCTGATCGCCTGGCCGTTCGTGTGGCTGCTGAGCCTGCCGTTCCGCCTGGTGGGCATCACCTTCTCGGCCCTGTTCGCCTTCCTGCGCGCGCTGTTCATGCTGCCGGCGCGGCTGCTGGGTGGCCGGCCGGTGGCGGCATGAGGGTGCTGCTGCTGGTCGGGTTGGCCCTGCTGGCCAGCCCGGCACTGGCCGAACCGCCGGCACCGACACCGTCCTCGGCGTGGCTGGAACGACAGCGGGCGGCTGGCGCCGACGAGGCGGATGCGGCCGCGGCACGATCCTCGAAAGCGCCCGTTGCCAAAGAGAGCTGTCGGGTCGTGAAGCAATGGAAGGTGGATGACACCGTGGTCAAGCACCGCATCTGTGACGACCCGCCCAAGCCGGCGCCGCCGGCCAAGCAAGGGTAGATACCGTGTCGTCCTTGCCTAGGCAAGGACGACTTCAGGCTCAAACGGTCGGCCGCTCTTCAGCACTCCCCAGACCAGATGTATGAGCTTGCGCATCAGTGCACACATGATGACCTTGAATGGCTTTCCTTTCTTGCTGAGGCGTTCTGCAAAGGCCTTCAGCGTCGGGTTGTAGGCCTTGCCGGTCAGCGCCGGCATGTACAACTTCTTGCGGAAATTGGCGTCGCCAACTCGCGATATCCTGGCTTTACCTTCGTAATTTCCTGATTGACGCTGCGCCGGATTCAGGCCTGCGTGGGCAACCACCTGACGCACGTCGCTGTATCTGTTGAGATCGCCTAGAAACGCCAGCAGTTGGGCACTGCTGGTATCGCCCACGCCGGGAATGCTGGTGAGCAGTTGATGGCGCCCGCGCAGGTCCGGATCGTTGTCGATGTGGTCCTGGATCGCCTTTCGCACCTGTCTGATCTGTTCCTCCAACGTCCGGATCACGTCGTTGATCCCTTGCTGGACGGAGATATCGGCAACTTCCAGGCGGTTTTGCTCCATCTGCAGCATTTCCTGGAGGTCATCACGTCGCCGGACAAGGGCTCGCAGCTTCACCTCCGAGGGCGTCGGCGGGACGTAGGGGTGCAGCTTTTCCGGGCGTTGAGCCTCGAAGAACCGGGCAATCAGCTTGGCATCGCTGCGGTCGGTCTTGGTCCGGACTCCCTCGGCCTGCCCAAATGCTTTCACCCGTGCGGGATTGGCGACATAAACCACTACCCCAGCCTCCACCAGGGCGCGCGCCAAAGCCTCGTGGTAGATACCGGTGGCCTCCATGCCTACCGCTGCGTCAGGCGCATGCTTGGCTCGCCACGCCAGAAATTCCGCATAACCCTTGGTCGTATTGGGAAATTTGGCTTTGGTGCGGTACTTGCCCTCGGACAGTGGCAAGGCGACATCAAAGGTCGCCTTGGCCATGTCATTGCCGATTACTTGCATGATCTTGCTCCAGCTTGAACTTACGATCGTGATCGGAAGCCGCCAGACTTGCCCTTGTGAGTGCAGGCTCTCACCCGAAGGTGGGCCTAAGATACCGTTCAAGTTCCAAGGCGGTGTCAGGCCGCCGACGCGCTGAATCTACTTTGCAAGCTCGAAGGCTTAAGAGCCGAGGCAGCGTCATCGGAGCCTCCCGGGGTCACCGGGGGAATTGTGCCTGATCAGGGCACCATTCCGAGACACAAGAGCCGAGCCTGCGCTCGGCTGCTTTTCGCAAGGGCCAGCCGAGCATGGGCTCGGCTCTACAACGGTTCGCGCATCAGGCCGCCTCTGCGCGCAGTGCGGCCTGCACCGCCGGACGCGCGTTGATCTGGCGGACATACGCCTCCAGCGCCGGCCACGCTGCAAGGTCGATCGCAAAGAACCGGCACCAGCCCAGCACCGTGAACAGATAGGCGTCGACCACGCTGAAGTCGGGCCCCATCAGGAATGGCTGCGTCGCCAGGGTGTCCTGCAGCAGGTCGAAGCGCTTGAACAACTTCTGCTGGAAGAATGCCTTGGCCGCTTCCGGCAGATCGGCATTGAACAGCGGCGCCGAGCCGCCGTGGATCTCGCTGGTCACGAAGTTCAGCCATTCCTGCAGGCGCACGCGTTGCCAACTGCCCGCTGCCGGGGCCAGACCGCTGTCCGGCCGCAGATCGGCCAGGTACTGGACGATGGCCGGGCCTTCGGTCAGCACCTGTCCATCATCCAGTTCCAGCGCGGCCACGTAGCCCTTGCGGCTGATGGTGAGGAAATCGCGACCATCGCTGGTGCGCTTGCTCGCGTTGTCGACCTTGATCAGTTCGAAGGGGAGGCCCAGTTCGCGCAGCACGATATGCGGTGACAGCGAGCAGGTGTAGGGGGCGAAGTACAGCTTCATGGGGGATCTCCGTTGGCAGGGAAGCAGGCGTGGGGCCTGCCGATGCAGGGCAGTCTGCCCAGCCGGGGAGGGGGGGTAAAATCAATGTTTGATTGGGTATGCATAAGCTGAGCTACTGCCGCACATGATGAATCTCGCGCATTGGCGGCTGCTGGTGGCCGTGGCTGACGAGGGCACGATCTCGCGCGCTGCCGAGCGCGTCGGCATCAGCCAGTCCGGTGCCAGCCAGGCCATCGGCCAACTGGAATCCTCACTGGGGTTTGCCGTGTTCGTGCGCGAACGTCGCCAGGTGGATGTCACCGCGCTGGGCCAGCAGGTGATCGAACACGCGCGCACCATGCTGGGCGGCCTGCAGGCCATCCGCGCGCTGGCCGACGACAGCCAGGGGCTGAGCGGGGCGCGCATCCGGCTGGCGACGTTCCCCTCGATCGTTTCAACCGTGCTGCCTGCGCTGCTGCGCGACTTCCAGCGCCGCCACCCTGGCATCGAAGTGGTCGTGGTGGAGGGCACGGACGAGGAGGTCGAGCAGTGGCTCGACTCGGGCGCTGTCGACGTGGGCGTGGTGATGAACCCCGCGCCAGCGCGCTCACCCGTGGCCCTGGGCAGTGACGCGTGGGTGGCGGTGCTTGCACAGACCCATCCGCTGGGGCGTCGCGCAACCGAGCGCGGGATCGCGCTGGATGAACTGGCCGCCGAGCCCTTCATCCTCGCCACCGGCGGCTGCACGGTGAACGGCCAGCGGCTGATGGAAGACGCGGGCCTGCACTTGGCCGACGTGCGGATCACGGTGCGCGACTGGGCCAGCGCCTGCGTGCTGGTGCGCGAGGGCCTGGGCGTTTCGCTGGTGCCCGAATCGACACTGCCGTTGGACCGTCACGGGCTGCGGGTGTTGCCCCTCGCCCCCGGCATCCGCCGCGTGTTCGGCCTGGTCTGCTCGGAGGTGGGGCGTGCATCGCGCGCCACGCCGGTCTTCGTGAAGGCGCTGGCTACCGCCGCTGCAGGCCGCGCGTCCTGATCAGCGTGAGCCCGCAGCCGGCGGTGCAGGGATGACCTGCTGCTGGCCATCGCTGTACATCATCATGATCTTCTCGCCGCGGTAGGGCAGCACGACTTCGGGCCGCCACGGATTGTCCTTGGGCGAGGTGGCCTTGGCCATCGGCTTGCAGCCGCTGTCCTTGATGCCGCAGCGGCGGATGGCAACCTGCAGGGTGCCATCGGCGGAGCGGTAATCGACCCCGGGGGAATGGAACAGGGTTTCGCCCGGCATGCTGTAGCGGATCCTGATCTGGTTGGCGCCGAGCACGCTCACTTCGACCGGCTGTACCGGGGCTCTGCGGAAATCGCCTTCCAGCGGTTCGGCTGCGCAGGCCAGCAGTGGAACCAGTGCGGCCATCAACATCGCCGCAGCTGTGCGCGATGCGCGGGCAAAGGGAATCGAGCGCATGCAATCTCCATCCTTGGGTAGGTGCCGCGATCATTGAACCGCAACATTGCGGCGTCAAGTCAGGCGGCGCCGTTGCAGGCAACAAAAAACCCCGCCGAGGCGGGGCTTTCTGCATCCAGTCATGCCGGCCAGCGGCCGGCACTACCCGCGAACCATCAGTTCGCCTTGTGGATGGCGCGCTTGCTGACCGCCATCGCCGCGTCGTGGATCACTTCCGACAGCGACGGGTGGGCGTGGCAGATGCGGGCCAGGTCATCGGCCGAGCCACTGAACTCCATGGTCAGCACACCTTCGTGCACCAGCTCGGAGACATTGGCGCCGACCAGGTGCATGCCGAGGATGCGATCGGTTTCGGCATGGGCGAGGATCTTCACGAAACCTGCCGGCTCGATCATCGCCACGGCGCGACCGTTGGCGGCGAACGGGAAGCTGCCGGCCTTGTACGGAATGCCTTCGGCCTTCAGCTGTGCTTCGGTCTTGCCGACCCAGGCCAGTTCCGGCTCGGTGTAGATGACCCACGGGATGGTGTCGAAGTTGACGTGGCCCGGCAGGCCGGCGATCAGTTCGGCAACCGCGATGCCTTCCTCGAAGCCCTTGTGCGCCAGCATCGGGCCGCGCACGCAGTCACCCACTGCCCAGACGCCGTTGACGCCGGTGTGGCAGTGCGCGTCGACTTCGATCTGGCCACGCTCGTTGACCTTCACGCCGGTGCCTTCGGCCAGCAGGCCCTTGGTGGCGGCGCGACGGCCGACGGCCACCAGCAGCTTGTCCACGGTCAGGGTCTTTTCGCCTTCGCTGTCGGTGTAGGTGACAACGACTTCCTTCTTCTTGCCCTTGCCGGTGATCTCGGTCTTGGAGACCTTGGCACCGAGGCGGATGTCCAGGCCCTGCTTCTTGAATTCCTTGGCAGCGGTCTTGGCCACTTCGGCGTCGGCCACGGCCAGGAACTCCGGCAGTGCTTCCAGGATGGTGACTTCAGCGCCCAGGCGCTTCCACACGCTGCCCAGTTCCAGGCCGATCACGCCGGCGCCGATCACGGCCAGGCGGTTCGGCACTTCGGTGAAGTCCAGGCCGCCGACGTTGTCGACGATGACGTCGCCGTCGAACTTGGCGAACGGCAGTTCGATCGAATCCGAACCGGCGGCGATGATGACGTTGGTGCCCTTCAGCTCGACTTCCGAACCGTCGTGCTGCTTCACCTTGACCACGTTGCCCGGCTGCAGTTCACCGAAACCGTAGTAGGTGGCGACCTTGTTGGCCTTGAACAGCATGCCGATGCCGCCGGTGAACTGCTTGACGATCTTGTCCTTGCGGCCAACCATCGCTTCGACGTCGATCTTGGCATCCTTGAAGCTGATGCCGTGGTCGCCAAAGATGTGGCCCATGTTCCAGAACTGGCGCGAGGAATCCAGCAGCGCCTTGGACGGAATGCAGCCCACGCGCAGGCAGGTGCCGCCCAGGGCCGGCTTGCCGTCCTTGCCCAGCGCTGCGTCGATGCAGGCGGTCTTCAGGCCCAGCTGTGCCGCGCGGATGGCAGCGTGGTAACCGGCCGGGCCGGCACCGATGACGACGACGTCGAATTGTTCAGCCATTGAATTATTCCTTGATGCATTACCAGAACCCCTCCGCGCAGGCGCGGAGGGGCGGGAGGTCTCTTACAGGCCGAACAGCATGCGGCCCGGGTTTTCCAGCTGGTTCTTGATGTCCACCAGGAACTGCACCGAGTCCTTGCCATCGATGATGCGATGGTCGTAGGACAGGGCCAGGTACATCATCGGCGCGATCACGACCTGGCCGTTCTGGGCGATCGGACGCTCCTTGATGGCGTGCATGCCCAGGATGGCGCTCTGCGGCGGGTTGATGATCGGGGTCGACAGCAGCGAACCGAAGGTGCCGCCGTTGGTCACGGTGAAGGTGCCGCCCTGCAGTTCGTCCAGGCCCAGCTTGCCGTCACGCGCCTTCTTGGCGTAGTCGGCGATGGTCTTTTCGATGTCGGCGAACGACATGCGCTCGACGTTGCGCAGGACCGGCGTGACCAGGCCCTTCTCGGTCGACACGGCGATCGAGATGTCCGAGTAGCCGTGGTAGATGATGTCGTCGCCATCGATCGAGGCGTTGACCAGCGGGAAGCGCTGCAGCGCGTTGGCGGCGGCCTTCACGAAGAAGCTCATGAAGCCCAGCTTGATGCCGTGTGCCTTGACGAACTCGTCCTGCAGTTCCTTGCGCGCCGCCGACACCTTGGACAGGTCGACTTCGTTGAAGGTGGTCAGCATGGCGGTGGAGTTCTTCGACTCCATCAGGCGTTCGGCAATGCGCTTGCGGATGCGGGTCATCGGCACGCGTTCTTCCGGACGTGCGCCACCGGCCTTGCCGGCGCCGCCGTTGCGGGCGAAGTTGACGATGTCTTCCTTGGTGACCGCGCCGCGACGGCCGGTGCCGTCCACGTCGGCCGGGTTCACGCCTTCAGTGATGGCGGTGAAGCGGGCGCCCGGGGGCAGGCTGTCGGCAGCCGACTTGGCAGCCGGGGCCGGAGCAGCAGCGGCGGCCGGAGCGGCAGCAGCCGGGGCAGCGGCGGCAGCCGGAGCGGCTTCAGCGGCCGGAGCCGGGGCAGCAGCCACGGCGCCTTCTTCGATGATCGCCACGACCTGGCTGGAGGTGACGGTGTCGCCTTCCTTGAACTTGATTTCCTTGATCACGCCGTCGACCGGCGACGGCACTTCCAGGACGACCTTGTCGGTTTCCAGGTCAAGCAGGTTTTCGTCGCGCTTGACGGCGTCGCCCACCTTCTTGTGCCAGGTGGCGATGGTGCCGTCGGCGACGGATTCGGGCAGTACCGGGGCTTTGACTTCGGTGGCCATTGCGGGAGCTTCCTGGTTTGTCTTCTAAATAGGGGGAGGATTATTCAGCGAACGTGTCGTTGAACGGGTTGACCAGTGCATCGGCGACCAGCTGCTGCTGTTCACGCACGTGGTCAGCCATGTGACCGGCAGCCGGCGAAGCCGAACGTGCGCGACCGGCGTAGTGCAGGTTCTGGCCATCGGCCAGGCAGAACTGCAGGTGGTGGCGGATCTGGTACCACGCACCCTGGTTCTGCGGTTCTTCCTGCGTCCACACCACATCGGTGGCCTTGCCGTACTTCTTCAGTTCGGCAGCCAGCAGCGCACGCGGGAACGGGTACAGCTGTTCCACGCGGATGATCGCCACGTCGTCCTGGCCACGCTTGGTCTGGTCTTCCAGCAGGTCGTAGTAGACCTTGCCCGAGCACAGCACCACGCGCTTGACGTTCTTGGCGTCCGCGTTGGCATCGCCGATCAGGTGCTGGAACTCGCCGTTGGCCAGCTCGTCCAGGGTCGACACGGCCAGCTTGTGGCGCAGCAGCGACTTGGGCGACATCACCACCAGCGGCTTGCGGGTGGTGAGGTGCTGCTGGCGGCGCAGCATGTGGAAGGCCTGTGCCGGGGTGGACGGAACCACGACCAGCATGTTTTCCAGCGCGCACAGCTGCAGGAAGCGCTCCAGGCGCGCCGAGCTGTGTTCCGGGCCTTGCCCTTCATAACCGTGCGGCAGCAGCAGGGTCAGGCCGGAAATACGGCCCCACTTGGCTTCGCCGGCGGCGATGAACTGGTCGATCACCACCTGGGCGCCGTTGGCGAAGTCGCCGAACTGGCCTTCCCAGATGCACAGGGTGTTGGGATCGGTGGTCGAGAAACCGTACTCGTAGGCCATCACCGCTTCTTCGCTCAGCAGCGAATCGATGATGGTGGCCTTCTCTGGCGAATCCACCAGCTGCCGCAGCGGCAGGTAGTAGTTGTCGGTCTTCTGGTCGTGCAGGATCGCGTGGCGGTGGGTGAAGGTGCCGCGGCCCACGTCCTGGCCGACCAGGCGCAGGGCATTGCCCTCGTCCAGCAGGGTGGCGTAAGCCAGGTTCTCGGCAAAGCCCCAGTCGCCCGGGATCTCGCCGGCGGCCATCTTGCGACGGTCGTCGTACACCTTGGCAACGCGCGAGTGCAGCTGCACTTCTTCCGGCACGTTGTTGATCAGCTTGGCCAGTTCGACCAGCTTGTCCTTGTCCACCTTGGTGGAGATCTCGTCGGACAGCTTGCCTTCCAGCAGCTTCGGCCAATCGACGAACAGCGGGCTGGTCGGCGGGGTCTTCTCGACCTTGGCCAGTTCGGTGGTCACTTCGCCACCGTCCAGCTTGTCGCGGTACGCATCGACCATCGCCTTGCCGGCGCCGGCGGCGATCACGCCTGCCTTTTCCAGCTGCTCGGCATACATCTCGCGGGTGGTCGGGTGCTTGCGGATCACCTGGTACATCAGCGGCTGGGTGATCGCCGGTTCGTCGGCCTCGTTGTGGCCCCAACGGCGGTAGCACATCAGGTCGATGACCACGTCCTTGGCGAACTTCTGGCGGAACTCGAAGGCCAGCTGCGCGGCAAACACGACCGCTTCCGGATCATCGCCGTTCACGTGCAGCACCGGGGCGGCGATCATCTTCGCCACGTCGGTGGCATAGCGCGTGGAGCGCGTATCCAGCGGGTTGGAGGTGGTGAAGCCGACCTGGTTGTTGACCACGATGTGCACGGTGCCACCGACGGCGAAACCGCGGGCCTGCGACATCTGGAACAGTTCCATGACCACGCCCTGGCCGGAGAAGGCCGCGTCGCCGTGGATCAGGATGGGCATGACCTGCTTGCGGGCGGTGTCCTTGCGGCGCTCCTGGCGCGAACGCACGGAACCGGCAACCACCGGGTCGGCGATTTCCAGGTGCGACGGGTTGAACGCCAGCGCCAGGTGCACCGGGCCGCCTTCGGTGGCCACGTCGGCCGAGAAGCCCATGTGGTACTTCACGTCGCCGGCCGAGGCGTGCTCGTCGTGCTCGAACTTGCCTTCGAACTCGTCGAACAGCTTGCGCGGGTTCTTGCCCAGGGTGTTGACCAGCACGTTCAGGCGGCCGCGATGGGCCATGCCGATCACCACGTCCTTGACGCCATCCTTGCCGGCGCTGCGGATGATGGTGTCCATCATCGGGATCAGCGAGTCGCCGCCTTCCAGCGAGAAGCGCTTCTGGCCGACGTACTTGGTGTGCAGGTAACGCTCGAGGCCTTCAGCGGCGGTCAGGCGCTCCAGCGTGCGGCGCTGGGTGTCCGCGTCCAGCTGGTAGTTGCCACCGGCCAGTTCCAGCTTCTTGTAGATCCACTGGCGCTGCTCGACTTCGGCGATGTGCATGAACTCTGCACCGATCGAGCCGGTGTAGGTCGCCTTCAGGCGTGCCAGCAGGTCACGCAGCTTCATGCGCGGCTGGCCGCCGACGCCGCCGGTGCTGAACTCGCTGTTGAGATCGCCGTCGGACAGGCTGTGGAACGGCAGGCCCAGGTCCGGGGTGTTGACCGGCGTGGTCAGGCCCAGCGGGTCCAGGCGCGCATCGAGGTGGCCGCGCGAACGGTAGGCGGTGATCAGACGACCGACATTGCGCTCACGCTCGTCGCCTGCACCCGTACCGGTGCCGGCTTTCAGCGCATCCTTGGCCGCGTCCGCGATGTGGGAGATGACGGCCGAGTGCGGAATGTCGCCTGCTTCACGGCCCTTGAAGCCGTCGAAGTAGGTTTTCCATTTGGGATCGACACTATCCGGGGAGACCAGGTACTGCTCGTACAGGTCCTCGACATAGGAGGCGTTGCCGCCGGCGAGTTGCGAAGATTGCGCAAACTGCTTCAGTTGATTGTCCACGATGGAGGGTGCTGATTCGCTTTGTGGGGTATGGCTTCAGAAGGACCCTGCAGGAAAATGAATAGCCCTGCACGGGCGCGTTCAAACGGCCAAATTGTACCCCCATCCGGACACGAAGGGGCACCGCCAGCGGCATCGCGCGTCCCCCGGTGTCGCTCCCAGACAGGTTTGTCCGGTGCCGCGCGCTCAGATGCCGAGCGCGCGCAGTTCGCTGCAATCGCGCGAACGGTCCCAGACGCGCTGCAATTGCTGCTCGAACGGCTGCGAACGTGCCGCTAGCGCGATGCCGGCCTCGCCATCGAGGCGATGGCCGATAAGACGAAAGTAGAAGTCGCCCGCGTCATTGACCAGGCAGGCCGAGGCCAGGGCACGGTCGATCGGATCACTCACCTCGCGGAACTGGATCACACTGGGCAGGCGCTGGGCCAGCGCCAGCAGCGGGGACCCGGCAGCCGCAATCGCGGCCGCGTCGTGCACGATCACCCGCAGCTGCTTGTCGTGGCGGGCGGTGACGAAGCGGCGCAGGGCCGCCTGCACCGGCGGCGCATCGAGCAGGCCCGGGTCCAGCTGGCGGCTGTGCAGCCACAGCTGGCGGCGGGCGCGGTGGATGATGGCCGTGGTGATGGCCACCGCCTCGGCACGGCTGTCGATGGCACTGGCCACGCCCAGCCGGCGGCGCATCTGCTGGTGGCCGATGCCGGCCTCCTCGAACACCTCGCCTTCGGGCAGGAAGCCCTGGCGGGCGTAGAAATCACGCGCCGGCAGCTGCGCGTGCAGGTGCACCTCGGCCAGGCCGAGCTGGCGCCCGGCCTGCACCAGCGCCTCCAGCAGGGCCTCGCCAACGCCCTGGTTGCGGTGGCTGGCCAGCACCGCCATGCGGCCGATGCGGCCGTCCGGGGCCAGGCGGCCGGTGCCGACGGGCTGGCCGTCGGCGTCCAGGGCCAGCACATGGGCGCAGACCGGGTCCAGCGCATCACGTTCCAGTTCGGCAGCGATGCCCTGTTCCTGCACGAACACCCGCTGCCGCACATCGTGGATGGCGACATGGGCGTCGGCGTGGCTGACCTGCTGGACCCGGATCGTGGCCATGGCTCAGGCGCGACCGGCGTCGCTGTCGTCTTCGTCGTGGTCTTCGAAGTTGACGATGACCTCGATCCCGTCGTCATGCACGGTCACGGTGTGGACATCGTCGGACACGACCTCGTCCTGGAGTTCGGCCACCTGGTCGTGGCCCTCGACCACTTCGCCCAGCACGCCGTCCTCGCCATCGGCCTCGTCCTCATCGTCGAACACCTCGTTCGGGTCGATCAGCTGGAACACACCGCCCACCAACAACTGCTGCAGCACGGCGCGGCCCTTGTCGGACAGGCCACGGTAGGCGGCCGCGTCGAGCTGTTCGGCACCGGCCAGACGCTGGGCGTCCTTCACCGGCAGGGCAAAATCCTGGCCGCTGACATACAGGCTGGCGCCACGCTTGGCCCGGCGCCAGGCCAAGCGCGCCCACGGGTGGCGCTGCAGCAGCAGGCCCGAGGCCAGCGCCTGCACCACTTCCTCCGGCGACGGCGCGGCCTGGTGGGCCATCACTTCGCCCGCCGCGCGGTAGGTGGTGATGAAGCGGCCGAACCAGTCACCCAGCTTGTCCGGATCGTTCATGCGGATGGCGTTGAGCGCGGTGATCACCCGTGCCATGGCCACCGTATCGATTTCGTTCGGGTCGGCCGGCACCTTCAGGTCCGGGTCCTGGTAGCGGATGTTCTCGTCGGCATCGGCGATGAGGGTGTCCAGGTAGTCGCTGATCAGCTCGGCCGAGGCCGGCGCGCGCATGCCGAAGGAGAAGGTCAGGCAGGGATCTTCGGCCACGCCGTGGTGCGGCACGTTCGGCGGCAGGTACAGCATGTCGCCCGGCGCCAGCACCCAGTCGTGGGTGGGCTTGAACACCTGCAGCAGCTTCAGTTCCACGTCCGGGCGGAAGCCCAGCGGCGGGCGCTTGCCCTTGATCGACTCGCTGGCATCGATCTGCCAGCGGCGGTGGCCGTGGGCCTGCAGCAGGAACACGTCGTACTGGTCGACATGGGCACCGACCGAGCCACCGGTGGCGGCGAAGCTGATCATCACGTCATCCATGCGCCAGCGCGGCAGGAAGCTGAAGTGCTCGATCAGGGCGCGCACGTCCGGGTCCCACTTGTCGACGTCCTGCACCAGCAGGGTCCAGTCGTGGTCGGGCAGGGCGGGGAACACGTCTTCCTGGAACGGGCCGCTGCGCACGCGCCAGCCGTCCTGGGCCTTGTCGTGCTGGATCAGGCGCGCCAGCACGCCTTCCTCGCAGGCCAGCCCGGCCAGGTCTTCCGGCTGCACAGGGGTCTGGAAATCGGGGAAGGCGTTGCGGATCAGCAGCGGGCGTTTCTGCCAGAAGTCGCGCAGGAAGGTGGCCGGGGCCATGCCCAGCGGCTTGCCGGGGCGGGCGGTGACTTCGATGAGGGGGGCGGAGGACTTGCGGGCGGCCATGGGGGATTCCTTGCAGCGGAAAGCGGGAGGGGCGGCGTGGCGGGCCGCCAAGGTCTCCATTGTCCGCCGTTCGCTGGGATTGCGCACGTGCGATGGTTTGTCGCGGGGTTCCGGCCAACGGCGGAGCCCCTCGTGGCGGGTGGGGCTCCCAACAGCAGAATCGCGCTTGGCCGGGCGGGTGGGCTGCGCGGGGGACGCCGTCAACCCTTCCATGGGGGCTTGGCCGCCGCATCCATGCGGCGGACACCCCCGCGCAGCCCACCCGCCCGGCCCCTGACAGTTTCCTGCGCGGCCCGCCACGGAAGGGAAGAAGAAAAGCAAAGGCAACAGCGGGTCGCGCGCTGCGCTTGCTCGCGTAGCGTCGAGCTTGCTCGACTGAGCGGAAGCAGTCGAACATGGCTCGACTCTACAAAGAGCCCAAAACAAAGAGGGACGCGGCGAAGCCGCGTCCCTCTCAATTCCGTCCCGACAACGTCATCCACGCATGGCGTGGATCTACTCATCCGTCACCGGAAATCTGTCAGGGGTGGGGCGGGTTGGGTTCGCGGGGGTGTCAGCCGCATGGATGCGGCTGCCAAGCCTCCACGGACGGATTCACGGCGTCCCCCGCGAACCCAGCCCGCCCCGCCAAGCACGACAACAATCCAGAGCCGCCTTTGACGTTGCAGTTGCTGTTGCCCTGGCAGTAAAGCCTGCCGCAGGCAGCGCCGCGGCCGCCGCCGCAAAGGAAACCCTTAGATCTTCTTCGCCAGCGACTCGGCCAGGCCGGTGTAGCTGCCCGGGGTCATGTCCAGCAGGCGCTGCTTGGCATCGGCCGGCAGCTCCAGACCCTGCACGAAGGCGCGCATCGATTCGGCCGTGATGCCCTGGCCACGGGTCAGCGCCTTCAGCTGCTCGTACGGGTTCGGCAGGCCGTGGCGGCGCATCACCGTCTGCACGGCCTCGGCCAGCACTTCCCAGGCCGCGTCCAGATCGGCATCCAGGCGCTGCGGGTTCACTTCCAGCTTGCCCAGGCCCTTGGCCAGCGAATCCAGTGCTACCTGGCCGTGGCCGAAGGCGGTGCCCAGTGCGCGCAGCACCGTGGAATCGGTCAGGTCACGCTGCCAGCGGCTGATCGGCAGCTTCGCGCTGAAGTGCTCGAACAGCGCATTGGCGATGCCGAAGTTGCCTTCCGCATTCTCGAAATCGATCGGGTTGACCTTGTGCGGCATGGTCGACGAACCGACTTCGCCTTCCTTCAGGCGCTGCTTGAAGTAGCCCAGCGAGATGTAGCCCCAGATGTCGCGGGCCAGGTCGATCAGGATGATGTTGGCGCGGCGGGCCGCGTCGCCGATCTCGGCGATGTTGTCGTGCGGCTCGATCTGCGTGGTGTACGGGTTGAACACCAGGCCCAGGCCGGTCACGAAGCGCTCGGCGAAGGCCGGCCAGTCCACCGCCGGGTAGCTGGCCACGTGGGCGTTGTAGTTGCCCACCGCGCCGTTGATCTTGCCGGTCAGCTCGACCGCGGCGATCTGCCGGCGCTGGCGCTCCAGGCGGGCGACCACGTTGGCCAGTTCCTTGCCCAGGGTGGTGGGCGAAGCGGTCTGGCCGTGGGTGCGCGACAGCATCGGCTGGCCGGCCTGGGCATGGGCCAGGGTGCGCAGGGTGGTGGCAATGCCGTCCAGGGTCGGCAGCAGCACCTCGCGGCGGGCCTGTTCCAGCATCAGGCCGTAGCTGAGGTTGTTGATGTCTTCGCTGGTGCAGGCGAAATGCACGAATTCCAGGGCCGGGGCCAGCTCGGCGTCGTCCTTCAGCTGTTCCTTGATGAAGTACTCCACCGCCTTGACGTCATGGTTGGTGGTGCGCTCGATCTCCTTCACGCGCGCGGCCTGGGCCGGGGTGAGGTTGGCGGCCAGGGCGCGCAGGCGGGCGGTGGTGGCGTCGGAAAAGGCGGCCAGTTCGACGATGCCCGGCTCGGCGCCCAGGGCCAGCAGCCACTCGACCTCGACCGTGATGCGGGCCTTGATCAGACCGTACTCGGAGAAGATCGGGCGCAGGGCGTCGACCTTGCCGGCATAGCGGCCATCGAGCGGGGACAGGGCGAGCAGGGCGTAATCGGACATGTCGGCAGGGCTGGGGCGAGCGGCGGGGGCCATATTCTACGACGCTCCGGGCTGGCGTGTTCTGTAGAGCCGGGCCCACGCTCGGCTGCTTTGGGCAATCGGCCGCCCACGGGCAGCCGAGCGTAGGCTCGGCTCTACAGGACGGCCCAGCGGACGGAACGGTCTGGCCCGTCCGCGGCATCCCATGCTGCGGACAAGGGAGTATCGTTGGCACAGCCGCCAGCCCCGGGAAGCGACCCGCTGCCAGCCGCCGCTTCCCTTTCCCCAACAGAAGTAGTGCGGAGTCGATGCAATGAGCAAAGCTGCAAGCAAGGGCAAGACCGCCGGTTTCCGGATCGAACATGACAGCATGGGCGAACTGCAGGTGCCTGCCGACGCCCTGTGGGGCGCGCAGACCCAGCGCGCCGTACAGAATTTCCCGGTCTCGGGCCAGCGCATGCCGCGCGGTTTCATCCGCGCCCTGGGCCTGGTGAAGGGCGCCGCCGCCGGCGTCAACGCCGAGCTGGGCCACCTGCCGAAGGTCGTGGCCAAGGCCATCCAGGTGGCCGCTGCTGAAGTGGCCGCCGGTGACTGGGACGCGCATTTCCCGATCGACGTGTACCAGACCGGTTCGGGCACGTCCTCGAACATGAATGCCAACGAGGTCATCGCCACCCTGGCCAACCGCGCGGGCAAGGCGGGCAAGACGGCGGTGCACCCCAACGACCACGTCAACCAGGGGCAGAGCTCCAATGACGTGATCCCGACCGCACTGCGCGTGTCGGCGGTGCTGGCCGCGCACGAGCAGCTGCTGCCGGCGCTGGTGCACCTGCGCAAGACCCTGGACAAGAAGGGCCGCAGCCTGCGCAAGGTGGTCAAGACCGGCCGCACCCATCTGATGGATGCGATGCCGCTGACCTTCGAGCAGGAATTCGGTGCGTGGTCGGCGCAGCTGGCCTCGGCACAGGAGCGCATCGAGGACAGCCTCAAGCGCGTGCGCCGCCTGCCGCTGGGCGGCACCGCCATCGGCACCGGCATCAATGCCGACCCACGCTTCGGTGCACAGGTGGCCAAGGCGCTGAAGCAGCAGACCGGTTTCAAGTTCGACAGCGCCGAGAACAAGTTCGAAGGCCTGGCCGCGCAGGACGACGCGGTGGAGCTGTCCGGCCAGCTCAATGCGCTGGCGGTGGCCCTGATCAAGATCGCCAATGACCTGCGCTGGATGAATGCCGGTCCGCTGGCCGGGCTGGGCGAGATCGAACTGCCGGCGCTGCAGCCGGGCAGCTCGATCATGCCGGGCAAGGTCAATCCGGTCATTCCCGAAGCCACCGTGATGGCCTGCGCGCAGGTGATCGGCCACCACACCGCGATCACCGTGGCCGGGCAGACCGGCAACTTCCAGCTCAACGTCACCCTGCCGCTGATCGCGGTGAACCTGCTCGATGGCATCGGCCTGCTGGCCAACGTGTCCACCCTGCTGGCCGACAGCGCCATCGCCGGCCTGAAGGTGCGCGAGGACCGCGTGGCCGAGGCGCTGGCGCGCAATCCGATCCTGGTGACGGCGCTGAACCCGATCATCGGCTATGAGAAGGCGGCGGCGATCGCCAAGCGTGCCTACAAGGAACAGCGCCCGGTGCTGGACGTGGCGCTGGAGGACAGCGGGCTGGACGAGGCCGAGCTGCGCCGCCTACTGGACCCGACCGCGCTGACCGCCGGTGGCATCCAGGCCGGTGGTGGTGGCGCCGGCGGCTGATCGCGTGATCGGGTAGCGCCGGGCCATGCGCGGCGGGTTGCCGGATAAATGAAAAACGCCGCCCCGAGGGGCGGCGTTTTCGTATCAGCGACGGTCGGCAACGATGTTGTCGAAGGTCTCGGTGTAATCCTTGAACTCCGGAATGGTCTGCACCAGGTCCGGTGGGATCACCACCATGCCCTCCGGTGGCTGGATCTTCACCGGCTGCATGTTCGGGTCGGCCGGGGCGGCCACCAGCGTGTTCTGGCGCAGCACCTGCAGCTTGCCGAACATGGTCTGCAGCATCTGCCGCTGGCCATCGTTGAGCGGGATCTGGATCTCGTCGATCTTCATCGTGCCGTCGGGCAGGATGATGATGTTCGGCGCCGGCTGGCGGCGCACGGTCACCATGCTGTCGCTCACGGAGATCTTCGGCTTGCCGCGCTCGGCGCGGTGGTTGCGGTAGTCCTGGTCGCAGCCGGCCAGGCCCAGGCAGAGCAGGGCGGCCAGCAGCAGAAACAGCTTCTTCATGGCGGTTCGATCGGGTGCATCGGGGGCCGCCATTGTAAGCCCGGGCGGCCCGGTGCGGCCGGCAACGGGTCAGGTTGCCGGCCGGGTGCGGCGAAGTGTCACAGGGTCAGCGGTTGACGACGGTGTCCTTGCCGCAGTCGTCGACATCACTCTGGTCCATCGTGGCGTAGGGCTTGAACGCCGGCAGGTCGCGGGCCAGGGCCTGCTGGCTGGCCAGCATCGCCGGCAGCCGGTTGCACAGCTGCTTGGCCTGCGCCTCGATCTTCGCCGCTTCGGCATTGATGCGCTTTTCAATGCCGTCGGTATCGCCGCTGAACACGCCCTTCAGCGCTTCACCGGCCGCGCTGGCGCCCAGCTTGGCGCCGGCCACCCCGATATCCATGCCGTCCTGGGCAATGCCGGCGACATGGCCGCGGTAATCCAGCAGCTGGCCGCGCTGGGCTGCGGTGGTCTCCACTTCCTTGCCGCCGATCAGCAGGCGGCCGTCGGGGGTGATTTCCGCCTGCGGCTGGTTGTCGGCGGAGATCTTGATGTTGCCCTTGGCGATCTCCTGGCGGGCCTTGTCGGTGGCGTCCTTGACGGTCTTGCCGACATTGCCGGTGGCTTCGGCCACGGCCTTGCCCGGCGAGGTGTCCGATGAGGATGAAGCGTTGTCACCACAGGCGATCAGCGGCAGGCACAGCAGCAGGGCGGGCATCAGGCGCAGCAGGTTCATGGCGTTCCCCTTGAAGGCAGTGGATGAGAGGTTTACTTGCCGCGCGGCAGGGTGACCTGGCCGCCGATGTCGCGGTGGCGGACTTCGCCGCTGCCGCTGTGGTCGACCGTCAGGCTGCCACCGGCGCCGTTGACGCTGATGTCGCCCGAACCGTGGCTGCGCACGTGCACGTTGCCGCCGGTCTGATCGATGTCCACATCGCCGGAGCCGATCACGCCCACCTCCACGTTGCCTTTCACCTGGCGGAAGCCGATGTCGCCCGAGCCGACCGTATCCAGCCGTGCGTTGCCGCGGACATCGCTGATCTTCAGATCACCCGAACCGACGGTGCCGACCACGGCGTCGCCGCCGATGTTGCGGGCCTTCACGTCGCCCGAGCCCAGCGACAGCAGGTTCAGCGATGCAGCGCCGTCGATGTCCAGGTCACCGGAACCGACGGCGGCATGCACGCTGCCACGGGTGCCGCGGGCGATGCCATCACCGGAGCCGACATCCATGCTCAGCGACTGCGCGTTGTCCACGCTGGCATCGCCGGAGCCGATGCGGAACTGCAGTGGCACGTTGTCCGGCACGCTGCCGCGGATGTCCAGCCAGGCATAGCTGTTGCCCATGCTCAGGCCGGTGTTGCCTTCACGGCGCAGGCTGACCACCAGCTTGTCGCCGACCCGGCGCTGGTCCAGCACCAGCTGCGCCAGCCAGTCCTTGTCCGAGGCGCAGGCGCGGCCGTCCAGCTGGCCGCCACCGGCATTGGCGATCACCTTCAGGTCATGCTGGTTGACCTCGAACACCACGGCCTTGGCGCCAGCGGCGTCCAGCTTCAGCGTGCGCGGGGCGGAGAACTTGCAGTTCGGCGCATCGGCGGCCTGCACCGACAGCGGCAACAGCAGCAACAGGGCACTACAGGCGAGCAGGGAACGCATGGTGGTTTCTCCGTAAGGGAATCAGATTTCGCCGGCGCGCCGGCGCAGGCGGATGGCCAGGAAGATGAAGACCACGCCGACGGCTGCGCCGATCCATAGGTCGGGCATGGCCAGCGACTTCAGCTGCTCGGCCGGGTTCATCAGCGAAACGATGGAATCCAGGCTCTTGCGCTCGTTGCTGCCGGCCAGGCGGTAGACCAGGTCCACGCCGGGCACGGTGCCCAGCAGCAGGCGGCCGACGATGTGCTGCCAGAACCAGCCGGTGCTCATGTCGAACAGGTGCATCAGCTTGGTGGTGCTGACCACGATGCCGGTGAACAGCGGCAGCAGCACCGCCCACAGGAACGGCTTGCTCTTGGCCCAGGCCGAGCACAGCAGCAGCCAGCCGGCGGTGGGCAGCGCCCACAGGGCGTACACCGGGATGGCGGCGAGCAGGCCCGCGCCGATGGTGAGCGGGCTGGCCGGGCCCCAGATCAGGGTGGTCGGGCTGCCGCCGTGGGTCAGCGCGACGATGCTGATGATGATCATGAAGCCGATCATGGTGGCGATGCCGGCCAGGGTGGCCACCAGCGGGGCCACGATCAGCGCGCTGATCACCTTGGACAGCACGGTCTGGGTGTCCGACAGCGGCAGCGACTTCCAGAACAGGATGCTGCGGTCGCGACGGTCGTCGTACAGGGCGCCCAGGCAGTAGAAGAACACGACGAAGGCCAGCACCAGGAAGGGCCAGGTGGAGCTGAGCAGCAGGGTCAGGTCCAGCCCGTTGCCCAGGTCGGCCATGTCCTTGGGGCTGATCTTCTGGGTCAGCAGGGCCAGGTCCAGGCCGTTGATGTTCACGTCCTGGCCGTCCACATGCAGACCGCCGTCACGGGCGGCGCGGTGCAGGGCGAACAGGCCCAGGCCGATGCCCACTGCGCTCATGAACAGCGAAACGACGCCGGCGATGAGCGGTGCGTAGAAGAAGCCGCCGCGGTTTTCCCAGTATTCGCGCTTGAGCAGCCAGCGCAGGGTGCCTGCGGGGCTGACCGGATGGTTGACGGCATTCATGCGTAGGTCCCCTTCATGACAGCGACGAACAGATCGGCCAGGCCCGCGTTGCGGGTTTCGCCCAGGGTGGAAAGCTGGCTGCGCGGCACGCCGTCATACAGCAGCACGGTCTTGCCGAAGGCCTGGCTGCGCTCGTCGATCGGCTTGAGCGCGCGGGCGGTTTCCAGCTGTTCGGCACCCACCAGCAGTTCGGTGTAGCGTTCGCCGACGTCTTCCATTTCCGCGCTCAGCACGATGCGGCCATCGCGGATGAACATCACGTCGCTGAGGATGTGCTCGATCTCCTCCACCTGGTGGGTGGTGACGATGATCGTCTTCTGTTCGTCGAAGTAATCTTCCAGCAGGCGCTGGTAGAACTCCTTGCGGTACAGGATGTCCAGGCCCAGGGTCGGCTCGTCCAGCACCAGCACGCGGGCGTCGATGGCCATCACCAGGGCCAGGTGCAGCTGCACGATCATGCCCTTGGACAGCTCGCGCACGCGCTGCTTGGGCTGCAGCTTGGTATTGGCCAGGAAACGCTCGCAGCGGGCGCGGTCGAAGCGTGGGTGCACCCCGGCGACGAAGTCGATGGCCTCACGCACCTTCATCCAGCGCGGCAGCACGGCCACGTCGGCGATGAAGCAGATGTCCTTCATCAGGTCATCGCGGTGCACGCGCGGGTCGCGGCCCAGCACGCTCAGTTCGCCGTCCACCGAGGTCAGGCCGAGGATGGCCTTCAGGGCGGTGGTCTTGCCGGCGCCGTTGGGCCCGATCAGGCCGACGATGCGCCCGGCCGGGATCGAGAAGCTGGCGTTGTCGAGAGCGACGGTGTTCTTGTAGGCCTTGCGCAGGCCTTTGGCGATGATGACGGCTTCGCTTGCTACGGTACTCATCAGATCTTCCCCTTGGGCAGCAATTCGTCGAGGCTCAGGCCCAGGCGCTGGATGCGTTCCAGGACCGCCGGCCATTCTTCGTTGAGGAAGCGGTCGCGCTCGCTGCTGCGCAGCTGCGTGGCCGCCTGCTCGGTCATGAACATGCCCAGGCCGCGGCGCTTCTCGACCAGGCCTTCATCGGCCAGTTCCTGGTAGGCGCGCGAAACGGTGATGGGGTTGAGCTGGTAGTCGGCGGCCACCTGGCGCACCGAAGGCAGGGCATCGCCCGGCTTGAGGATTCCGTCGAGCATCATGGCGATCACGCGCTCCTTCAGCTGGCGGTAGATGGGAGCGCCGTCGCTCCACTGGATGTCGCTCATATTCAGCTCCGTGGGGTCAGCGGCTGTGCGAACGAGAAGTACGGCATGGACAGGGAGCTGTGCAGCCGACGCGGGGGAGGGGGGGAGGGTTCGGCATTCCCGGCCGTGAAGGGTGTCGCGTCCTGGGGGGTATCGGGGGAGGAAGAGGAGGCCGCCGGCGGTGCCGGCAGCGCCAGCCAGAGCACGGCGAACAGGGTCGAGACGACGGTGACCGCGGGGGCGGTGTGACTGCGGCGCATCCGGGTGTTCATGGTTTCCCCCTGTCTCAGGTGACTGGTGTTGTATGCAACTATAACACCGGCACGCCGGGGTGCAAGCCCCGACACCACCCAACTGATGGCAGGGGTGGTCAGATACGTGTCATCTTCATCCAAGTTGTTGATCTTCATGGAAAAGGCGTTTCGCACAGCCGCGTTCCCCGGCCCGCCTTCCATTCAGTCACATCAATCGTATGTCAATGAAAGTGCGCGGTGCCCGTTTCCCACCGGCTGTCGCCAAGCCCGGCAAAGCCTTGCCAGGGCGGTGCCAACAGGCGCCACAGGGCCCGGTGCTATAGTTCGGCCGATTCCCGGCCGGTGCTGGCCGGACCCCTGAAACGGCTATTGCGGAACGTTCCCCATGCCCCTGTCGACTGCCTTCCCGCGCCGCCTCCGCGGCCTGTCCCTGTTGACCCTGCTGGCCGTCGGCCTGGCGGGTTCGGCCAGTGCCCTGGCCGCTGACCTGCTCGACGTCAGCTACCGGCCGCTGGCCGGCAAGCAGCAGGTGAACCTGCAGCAGCGCTACCACGGCCAGGTGCTGCTGGTGGTCAATACCGCCAGCAAGTGTGGCTATACCCCGCAGTACGAAGGCCTGGAGGCGCTGCACAAGCAGTACGCCGGCAAGGGCTTTGCCGTGCTCGGCTTCCCGTCCAACGATTTCAAGGGCCAGGAGCCTGGCGACGAGAAGCAGATCCAGGACTTCTGCACGCTGACCTATGGGGTGAAGTTCCCGATGTTCGAGAAGGTGCACGTGACCGGCGCGCAGGCCACGCCGCTGTACCAGCGCCTGACCGCAGCCACCGGTGTCGCCCCCGGCTGGAACTTCCACAAGTATCTGGTGGGGCGCGATGGCAAGGTCATCGCCCAGTTCCCCAGCAAGGTGACCCCGGATGATCCGCAGCTGAAAGCGGCCATCGACAAGGCACTCGCGGTGCCGGCACCCCGTTGAATGACGGCACGCATGCCTCGACATCTCCGGCATGCGTGCGACAATGTTTCTTTTCGCGCCGACGTCGGCGCCCAGACACTTCCAGGAACGCAGCAAATGAAGATGGGAATGCGCGGCGCAGCGGCGTCGGTTCTGATTCTGGCGATGGGCACCTCCGGTGTCGCCCTGTCGCAACAACCGGCCGCACCGGCGGCCGCCAAGGAGACCGCAACCTTGAATTCCCCCAAGCAGAAGCTCGGCTACGCCATCGGTCTGGACGTGGCCAAGTCGTTCGCGCCGATCGCCGATGAAATCGACGTGGCTGCCCTGCGCACCGCCGTCGAGCGTTCGTTCGAAGGCCTGCAGCCGCAGATCACCCAGGAACAGGCCAAGGCCACCGATGCGGCCCTGCGCCAGGTCGTGATGGCCCGCAGCGGCCAGCAGGTGCCGGGCATGGCGCCGGGCTCGCAGCCGGCCAAGGTCGACCGCGTCAAGGTCGCGCAGATGATCGGTTCGTACTCGGTGGGCCCGTCGCTGGCGCAGCTGAAGGACGACATCGACACCGCCTCGCTGTTTGACGCGATCAACACCGGCCTGACCAAGGGCCAGCCGAAGATGACCGAGGCCGATGCCACGGCCACCATCCAGGCGTTCATGGGCACCAAGCAGGCTGAAATGCAGGCCAAGGCCGCCCAGGCCGCGCAGACCAACCGCCAGGAAGGCAATGCGTTCCTGTCCAAGAACAAGACCCAGCCGGGCGTGGTGACCACCGCCTCGGGCCTGCAGTACCAGGTGATCCGCCCGGGTAGCGGCGAGCGCCCGCTGCCGAGCAGCAAGGTGCGCGTGAACTACGAAGGCAAGCTGCTGGACGGCACCGTGTTCGACAGCTCCGCCGGTCGTGGCCCGGCCGAATTCGGCCTGGACCAGGTCATCAAGGGCTGGACCGAAGGCGTCGCGCTGATGCCGGTCGGTTCCAAGTACCGCTTCTGGATTCCGGGCGAACTGGCCTATGGCGAGAACGGTACGCCGGGTGGCCCGATCGGCCCGAACGCGACCCTGACCTTCGACGTCGAACTGCTGGGCGTCCTGCCGTAAGCCCCCACGGAGTCAGCACGGATATGCGCGTTGCGATTTTCGGTACCGGTTACGTCGGCCTGGTGACGGGCACCTGCCTGGCCGACGTCGGCCACCAGGTGGTCTGCGTGGACATCGACCAGGCCAAGGTCGATGGCCTCAACCAGGGCATCATCCCGATCTACGAGCCGGGCCTGGAGCCGATGGTGAAGGCCAACCATGCCGCATCGCGGCTGGCGTTCACCACCGATGCCGCGGCCGCCATCGGCCATGGCCAGGTGGTGTTCATCGCCGTCGGCACGCCGCCCGATGAGGATGGCAGCGCCGATCTGCAGTACGTGCTGGCCGTGGCCCGCACCATCGGCCGGCACATGACGGTGCCGACCGTGGTGGTCAACAAGTCGACAGTGCCGGTCGGCACCGCCGACAAGGTGCGCGCGGCCATTGCCGCCGAACTGGCCGCACGCGGTGCGGACATCGCCTTCGATGTGGTGTCCAACCCGGAATTCCTGAAGGAAGGCGACGCGGTCGCCGACTGCATGCGCCCGGACCGCATCATCATCGGTGCCACCAGCGCCGAGTCGGTGGCGGTGATGCGCCGCCTGTACGCGCCGTTCAACCGCAACCACGACCGCGTGGTGGAAATGGACGTGCGTTCGGCCGAGCTGACCAAATACGCGGCCAATGCGATGCTGGCGACCAAGATTTCGTTCATGAACGAAATCGCCAACATCGCCGAGCGCGTCGGTGCCGACGTCGAGCAGGTCCGCCAGGGCATCGGCTCGGATCCGCGCATCGGCTGGCACTTCATCTATCCCGGCGCCGGCTACGGCGGTTCCTGCTTCCCCAAGGACGTGCAGGCGCTGGCCCGTACCGCGCAGCAGTCCGGCCTGGAGCCGAAGCTGCTCAATGCGGTCGAGGCGGTCAACGAAGCACAGAAGGGCCATCTGTTCGCCCTGATCCAGCGCCATTACGACAAGGGCGAGGATGAGGGTGTGCGCGGCAAGACCTTCGCCGTGTGGGGCCTGGCCTTCAAGCCCAACACCGATGACATGCGCGAGGCCTCCAGCCGCCGCCTGCTGGCCCAGCTGTGGGAAGGCGGCGCGACGGTGCGGGCCTACGACCCCGAAGCGATGCACGAATCGCAGCGCATTTTTGGCGAACGCGACGACCTGGTGTTCTGCGCCAGTGCCGACGAGGCACTGCAGGGCGCCGACGCGCTGGTCGTGGTGACCGAGTGGAAGCAGTTCCGCAGCCCCGACTTCCAGAAGCTGCGCGAGCAGTTGAAGGACGCGGCGGTGTTCGACGGCCGCAACCTGTACGAACCGGTCGAGGTTGAAGCGGCAGGCCTGGCGTACTACGGCATCGGCCGGGGGCGTTCGCTGCATGTCTGACCTGTTGCCGACCGAACGCGAGCAGGCGCTGGAAGCGCGCCTGGTCGAGCTGGAAATGCGTGTTTCCTTCCAGGAACACGCGCTGGCCGAGCTGAGCGATGCGCTGGCCGACGCGCGCATGCAGGGCACCCGCAACGCCGATGTGCTGCGTGTGCTGCTGGAGGACCTGGGCAAGGTCCGCAATGCACTGAATTCTTCCGATCCGGCAAGCGAACCGCCGCCGCCGCACTACTGATCCGAATCCTATGAGCGATACCCTCCGCGACCAGCTGATGGGCCTGGGCTTCAAGCCCGCGCCCAAGCCCGAGCGCAAGAACGATGGCCCCCGCCGTGATGGCCGCCCGCAGGGCAAGGGTGGCAATGGCAATGGCAATGGAAAGCCGCAGGGCGCTGGCAGGGGCGAGCACAAGCCGGGCGAGCGCCGTGGGCAGGGCCAGGGTCATGGCGGCCTTGGCAAGCCCGGCAAGCCCGGTGGCCCCTCGCGTGGCCACGGCCCGCAGGGCCCGCGCAAGCCGCGCAGCGCCGAAGAAATGGACCTGGCCAAGGCTTATGCCATCCGTGCGCAGAAGGAAAAGGAAGAGCGCATCGAGAACGAGCGCCTGAAGCAGGAAGAAGCGCGCCTGCGCCGCGAGGCCAAGGGCAAGCTGGAAGAACTGCTGAAGGACAAGGGCCTGAATGACGAAGCGGCCGATATCGCCCGTCATTTCCCCTACGGCGGCAAGATCAAGCGCATCTACGTGACCGCCGCGCAGCTGACCGCACTGAACGCGGGCGAGCTGGGCGTGGTCCAGCTCAACGGCCGCTACCTGCTGGTGACCGCCGAGGTGCTGGCCCAGTCCGAAGCGGTGTTCGCCGCATCGGTGGCGCTGAAGGTCGATCCGAATGCGCCGGCCGAGGAAGATCCCTACGCCGATCCGCAGTACCAGGTGCCGGACGACCTGGTCTGGTAAGCGGACCTGCAGGAAGACGAAGACGCCGGGCATTGCCCGGCGTTTTTTTTCAGTGCGCGCGGGCGGCGGCGCGGCGCGCGCGGATCAAAGGCAGGCTCAGCGCGAAGAAGCACAGCAGCGCGCCGACCAGGGCGAAGCCGCTGCCCGCCAGGAAGGCGGTGCGGCCGTTGTCGATCATCCACAGCTGGCCGGCGATGAGCGCGCCCAGCACGCCGCCGACCCCGGACGAGAAGCCATACAGCAGGCCCTGGCCGTGGCCGTTGAGGCGCCCGGGGAAGTAGGTCGCCAGCATCTGCATCGCTGCGGCGAAGAAGGCGGCGAAACCCAGCGCATGCGCGGTCTGCGCCAGCAGCATCACCGGCAGGTTTTCCGGGAACAGCGCCGTGACCGCCCAGCGCAGGCAGGAACTGGTCAGTGCGATCAGCAGCATCCAGCTGGCGTCATAGCGGCGGAAGAAGCGGCCGATGGTGAAGAACACGCCCACCTCGAACACCACGCCGATGGTCCACAGCAGGCCCAAAGTGGAGGTGCGGTAGCCGTGGTGGTCCATGTAGACCGAGAAGAAGGTGTAGTACGGCCCGAACGACAACTGTTCCATGAAGGCGGCCAGGAAGAAGGCCAGCACCGGTGGCCGCCGCACGATCTGCCAGAAGCCGCTGGCATCGCCGCCGGCCTTGCCGATGTCACGCGCATAGTGGTTGCTGAAGGCCGAGGCGACCAGCAGGGCGAACAGCGGCAGCATCATCCATGGCAGCAGCCCGGCACGGCCGGTGGTGCCGTCGCCTTCGATCAACCAGCCGAACAGGGTCACGATGGCGATGAAGCCCAGCGAACCCCAGACCCGGATCAACCCATAGCGATGGCTGTCATTGCCCAGATGGGTGAGGGTGATCGATTCGAACTGCGGCATCACTGCGTTGTAGAAGAAGCAGAACACGATCATCGCCGGGTACATCCACGGCAGCGGCAGCGGCAGCAGGAATGCGGCGAAGCTGAGCAGGGTCAGCACGCAGCCGATGCGCAGCAGGCGGATCGGCCGCGGCGAGGCCGCCGCCAGCGAGGTCCAGGTGCTGGGCGCGATTACCCGGGTGGCGTACCACAGGCCCATCATCACGCTGATGGCGGTCACGCTCATGCCGCGCGCGGTCAGGAACAGGCTCCAGTACGGAGTGAACGCGCCCAGCGCCGCGTAGTAGAACAGGTAGAAGCTGGACAGGCGGGCAGCGGGAACGGTCATCGCGGGAATAGTGCACGGTAGCGCCGGGCCATGCCCGGCGGAGGTGGGGATGACGTCGGGCATGCCCGGCGCTGCCGCCTCATTCGGGATCGTAGTCGAGGTTGGAGGCCAGCCAGCGTTCGGCCTGCGCGCGGTCCACGCCCTTGCGGCGGGCGTAGTCGCTCACCTGTTCGCGGCTGAGGCGGCCGACCACGAAGTACTGGCTCTGCGGATGGCTGAAGTAGTAGCCCGACACTGCCGCCGTGGGCAGCATGGCAAAGCTCTCGGTCAGCTCCATGCCGGCGTTGGCTTCGGCCTGCAGCAGGTCGAACAGGCGCCGCTTCTCGCTGTGCTCGGGGCAGGCCGGGTAACCCGGTGCCGGGCGCACGCCGCGGTACTGCTCGTCGATCAGCGCCTCGTTGTCCAGCGTCTCGGCGTGGTCGTAGCCCCAGAATTCCGTGCGTACGCGCTGATGCAGGCGCTCGGCCAGGGCTTCGGCGAAGCGATCGGCCAGGGCCTTCAGCAGGATCGCGTTGTAGTCGTCGTGTTCGGCTTCGAAGCGGGCAACGTGGGCATCGATGCCGATGCCGGCGGTGACCGCGAACGCGCCGATCCAGTCCTGCCTGCCACTGTCGGCCGGGGCGATGAAATCGGCCAGGCAGAAATCCGGGCGCTCGGCCGGCTTGTCCACCTGCTGGCGCAGGAAGTGCAGGGTGGTCTCGCCCTGCGGGTGCTGCACGCGCACGTCGTCGCCGACGCTGTTGGCCGGCCACAGGCCGAACACGGCCTTGGCCTGCAGCCACTTCTCATCGACGATGCGGGTGAGCATCGCGCGTGCATCGCGGTACAGCTCGCTGGCCTGGCTGCCGACAATCTCATCGGTGAGGATGGCCGGGTACTTGCCCGCCAGTTCCCAGGCCTGGAAGAACGGCGTCCAGTCGATGTAATCGACCAGTTCGGTCAGCGGGTAGTCATCGAACACGTGCAGGCCGGGCTGCTTCGGTGCGGGCGGAGTGTAGTTCGCCCAGTCGCCCTGGAACTTCTGCCCGCGTGCATGTTCCAGCGACACCAGGCGCTTGGCATCGCCTCGGTTGCGGTGGCGGGCGCGGATTTCGGCATAGTCGGCTTCATTGGCCGCGACGAAGGCCTCGCGCAGGTCGCGCGAGATCAACGACTGGGCCACGCCGACGGCGCGCGAGGCGTCCTTCACCCAGACCGTGGGCGCCTTGTAATGCGGGTCGATCTTCAGCGCGGTATGCGCGCGCGAGGTGGTGGCCCCGCCGATCAGCAGCGGCAGGTCGAAGCCCTGGCGCTCCATCTCACGCGCCACGTGGCTCATTTCCTCCAGCGACGGCGTGATCAGGCCGGACAGGCCGATCAGGTCGGCGTTGTGTTCGCGCGCGGCATCGAGGATCTTCTGCGCCGGTACCATCACCCCCAGGTCCACGACTTCGAAGTTGTTGCAGGCCAGGACCACGCCAACGATGTTCTTGCCGATGTCGTGCACATCGCCCTTCACCGTGGCCATGATGATCTTGCCATTGCTGCGGGCGGTATCGCCGCTGCGTGCCTTCTCCGCTTCGATGTAGGGCAGCAGGTAGGCCACGGCCTTCTTCATCACGCGGGCGGATTTCACCACCTGCGGCAGGAACATCTTGCCGGCACCGAACAGGTCACCTACCACGTTCATGCCGTCCATCAACGGGCCTTCGATCACGTCCAGCGGGCGGCTGGAGGCCTGTCGTGCCAGCTCGGTGTCTTCTTCCACGAAGGCATCCAGGCCGTGCACCAGTGCATGTGCCAGGCGCTGCGCCACCGGCTTCTCGCGCCAGGCCAGGTCTTCGGTCTTCGCCGCGCCCTTCTTGCCCTTGTAGCGCTCGGCGATTTCCAGCAGACGCTCGGTGGCATCGCTGCGGCGGTTGAGGATCACGTCCTCCACGCGCTCGCGCAGCTCCGGCTCCAGCTCGTCGTAGATCGGCATGGCGCCGGCGTTGACGATACCCATGTCCATGCCGGCGGCGATGGCGTGGTACAGGAACACCGAATGGATC
The DNA here is from genome assembly GCF_047782825.1 of Stenotrophomonas maltophilia. Classification (GTDB taxonomy): domain Bacteria; phylum Pseudomonadota; class Gammaproteobacteria; order Xanthomonadales; family Xanthomonadaceae; genus Stenotrophomonas. Next base: position 289,249 of record NZ_CP180589.1, read on the forward strand.
GCCTGGCGCACTGTTTCGTTGCCGCGGAACGAGAACGAGACGTTGGAGACGCCGCCGGACACGTGGCAGTGCGGCAGCGTCTGCTTGATGATGCGGGTCGCTTCGATGAAGTCGACCGCGTAGTTGTCATGCTCTTCGATGCCGGTGGCGACGGCGAAGATGTTCGGGTCGAAGATGATGTCCTGCGGCGGGAAGCCGATTTCATCGACCAGGATGCGGTAGGCGCGGGTACAGATCTCGACCTTGCGCGCGCAGGTATCGGCCTGGCCGGCTTCGTCGAAGGCCATCACCACGGCGGCCGCGCCGTAGCGCAGGACCTTGCGTGCGTGCTCGCGGAACAGCGCCTCGCCTTCCTTCAGCGAGATCGAATTGACCACGCTCTTGCCCTGCAGGCATTTCAGGCCAGCCTCGATCACGCTCCACTTGGACGAATCGACCATCACCGGAATGCGCGCGATATCCGGCTCGGACATGATCAGGTTGAGGTAGCGGGTCATCGCCGCTTCCGAATCGATCAGGCCCTCGTCCATGTTGACGTCGAGGATCTGCGCGCCGCTGGCGACCTGCTGGCGGGCCACGTCCACCGCTTCTTCGTAGCGGCCTTCCTTGACCAGCTTGCGGAACTGCGCGCTGCCGGTGACGTTGGTACGTTCGCCAACGTTGATGAACAGCAGGTCCGGGGTGATGACCAGCGGTTCCAGGCCGGACAGGCGGGTGTAGGGCGAAGTGCTCATGCGGCCTGCTGCTCCTGTGCGCCGGGCAGGACGCGCGGCGGCAGACCGGCCACCGCCTGGGCGATGGCGCGGATGTGGTCGGGCGTGGAGCCGCAGCAGCCGCCGACCAGGTTCAGCAGGCCGTCCTCGGCGAAGCCGCGCAGGGTGGCAGCCATTTCCTCGGGCGTTTCGTCGTACTCGCCGAACGCATTGGGCAGGCCGGCGTTGGGGTGCGCGCTGACATGGCAGTCAGCCACCTGCGACAGCGTCTCCACATGCGGGCGCATGGCATCGGCGCCCAGCGCGCAGTTCAGGCCGATCGACAGCGGCCGCGAATGGGCGAGCGAGGCATGGAAGGCATCGGCGGTCTGCCCGGACAGGGTGCGGCCGGAGGCATCGGTGATGGTCCCGGAGATCATCACCGGCAGGCGCGCGCCGCGCGCATCGAAGGCTTCTTCCAGTGCGTAGAGCGCCGCCTTGGCGTTGAGCGTGTCGAAGATGGTCTCGACCATCAGGGTGTCGGCGCCACCGTCGATCAGGCCTTCGATGGCTTCGCGGTAGGTATCGCGCAGTTCGTCGAAGCTGGTGTTGCGGAAGCCGGGATCGTTCACGTCCGGGCTGATCGAGGCGGTGCGGCTGGTCGGCCCGATCACCCCGATGACGAAGCGCGGCTTGTCCGGGGTGGTGGCGGCCACCGCATCACAGCAGGCACGGGCAACGGCGGCACCGGCCTTGTTCAGTTCGTACACCAGGTGTTCCAGGTGGTAATCGGCCTGGCTGACCGAGGTGGCATTGAACGTATTGGTTTCCACCAGATCAGCACCGGCCTGCAGGTAGGCGGTGTGGATGCCGGCGATGATCTGCGGCCGGGTCAACAGCAGCAGATCGTTGTTGCCCTTCAGGTCATGGCCTTCCGGCGCCGCGTGGTCGCAGCCGGGGCCATGGGCGTGGTCGTAACCGCCGGCGAAACGCTCGCCGCGGTAGTCGTCTTCCTGCAGGCCATGGCGCTGGATCATGGTGCCCATCGCGCCGTCGATGATCAGGATCCGCTCGCGCAGTGCGGCGAGCAGGGCGTTGGCACGTTCGGGATGCAGCCAGGGCAGGGCGGACACGGCGACCTCAGGGCTTGTTGGCGATCAGCGAGATGACTTCGAAATGCGGCGGGCGCTTTTCGCGGGTGACGGTCTCCAGGCTGGACACCTGCAGGCCGGCCTTGTCGACGAACTTGCGCAGTTCCTTGTCGCTGAAGCCGAGGTTGACGTGGCCGTAGGCCTCTACCGCCGCCTTGTGCTCGTGGCGGGCCAGGCTGCACAGCAGCAGGCGCCCGCCCGGACGCAGCACGCGCGCGGATTCGGACACCGCCTGCGCCGGCTTGCTGGCGTAGGTGAGGGCGTGCATCAGCACGACCAGGTCGAAGCTGCGGTCCTTGAAGGGCAGGGCGTGCATGTCGCCCTCGCGCACTTCCACGTTGGGCAGGCGGCGCAGGCGCTCGCTGGCGGCGGCCACCACGCGGGCACTGGTATCGATGCAGACGTAACGGCTGGCGTGCGGCGCCACCAGTTCGGCCAGCACGCCATCGCCGGAGGCGATGTCCAGCACGTCGCCGGTTTCCAGCAGCGGCAGGGCGGTACGGGCCAGGGCTTCCCAGGTACGGCCGGGGGAGTAGTGGCGCTCCATGTCGCCGGCCACGCTGTCGGCCCAGTTCTGGTCGGCAGCGCGGCTGGCCATCACCGCAGCCACACGTTCAGCATCCTGGCGCAGCAGCGGGTCGTCGCTTCCGTTGCTCAAGGCATGCCACAATGCGCGCTGCGCCGGGTCCAGCTGGGCATCGTCGAAGCGGTAATAGGCCGACACGCCGGCACGGCGGTCGCGCACCAGGCCGGCTTCCTTCAGGCGCGCCAGGTGGGTCGACACCCGCGGCTGGGCCAGCCGGGTGATCGCCGACAGTTCGGCCACGGTCAGCTCTTCCTGTTCCAGCAGCGCCAGCAGGCGCACACGGGTGGCGTCGGCGAACACCTTCAGGCGGATCGACCAGTCTTCAAGATCCATAAATATCTACCTATCGCGATATAGAGATATATTCGCTGACGGCGTGTGCCCCGGTCAAGCCGCCGCTGCCGGCCAGTCAGCTGGCGATGCCCGGCCCCGGTACAATCGGGGCACCTGGGCGCGCGCTGAGCGGCCCATAACATCATGTACCCGGGAGGGTGTTGTGGATTTCAGCTTTACCGAAGAGCAGTTGATGCTGCAGGACGTGGCGCGGCGCATCGCGCAGGAAAAGATCGCCCCCAGCGCGGAGCACCATGACCGCACCGGCGAATTCCCTCTGGACAACATCCGCCTGCTGGGCGAGAACGGCCTGATGGGCATCGAAGTGCCGACCGAATACGGCGGCGCGGGCATGGACCCGATTGCGTACGTGCTGGCGATGGTGGAGGTCGCCGCCGGTGATGCTGCGCATTCGACCATCATGTCGGTCAACAATTCGCTGTTCTGCAACGGCATCCTGACCCACGGCAGCGAAGCACAGAAGCAGAAGTACGTGCGTGCCATCGCCGAAGGCGAGGCCATCGGCGCGTTCGCGCTCACCGAGCCGCAGTCTGGTTCCGATGCCACCGCCATGCGCTGCCGCGCGATCAAGCAGGCCGACGGCACCTACGTCATCAATGGCAAGAAGAGCTGGATCACCTCCGGCCCGGTGGCCAAGTACATCGTGCTGTTTGCGATGAGCGAGCCGGACAAGGGCGCGCGCGGCATCACCGCCTTCCTGATCGACACCGACAAGGCCGGTTTCGGCCGCGGCAAGACCGAACCCAAGCTGGGCATCCGTGCCTCGGCCACCTGCGAAATCGAGTTCAACGATTACGTGGCGCAGCCTGAAGACGTGCTGGGCCAGGAGGGCGAGGGCTTCAAGATCGCCATGGGCGTGCTCGACGCCGGCCGCATCGGCATCGCCTCGCAGGCCATCGGCATTGCCCGTGCCGCCTATGAAGCGACCCTGGAATACGTGAAGGACCGCAAGGCCTTCGGTGCCGCCATCGGTACCTTCCAGATGACCCAGGCCAAGATCGCCGACATGAAGTGCAAGCTGGACGCAGCCCTGCTGCTGACCCTGCGCGCTGCATGGGTGAAGGGCGAGGGCAAGCGCTTCAGCAACGAAGCGGCCATCGCCAAGCTGACCGCTTCGGAAGCGGCGATGTGGATCACCCACCAGGCCGTGCAGATCCACGGCGGCATGGGATATTCCAAGGAAATGCCGCTGGAGCGTTACTTCCGTGATGCCAAGATCACCGAGATCTATGAAGGCACTTCGGAAATCCAGCGCCTGGTGATCGCCCGCAACGAGACGGGCCTGCGCTGAGTTCGAGCGGCCGCGCCGCCGCAACGGCGGCGCGGCCAGTAGATCCACGCCATGCGTGGATGGCGTCATCGCCACTGGCCGCCGACCGTCTGATCTGTTTCAATGCGGGCCGTTTTTCTGCAGGTAGTTGCACGATGATCTATCGCGGTTGGGGATTCATGACGCTGGTGACACCGATCGCGGTGATCCTGCTGCTGGCGTACTTCTTCCCGCATGACGGCCCGAAGGGCAACATCCCGCTGCAGCAGGTGCTGCTGGGCGGTGGCATCGGCGCTGGCGTGAACGTGCTGCTGGGCCTGTGGCTGAACCGGGCGCCGCGGCAGAAGGGCGAGGCGGCGCCGCATCATTTCTTCTTCGTGCCGATGCAGTGGGTGGCGCTGGTGATCGTGGCCGTGTGTGCGGTGATCGCGCTGCTGCGCTGAGGGACGGTCGTTGCTCTGGTAGGTGCCAACCTTGGTTGGCACGAATCCAAGGGCGCCAACCAAGGTTGGCGACTACCGTGGCCTCGCGACGCGGCAACAACAAAAAAAGGCCCCGGATCGCTCCGGGGCCTTTTCATTTCAGCCTACCGCCGGATCAACGATCCGGGCGGTGTGCGGCTTCCGCGTCGCGCTGGCGCTCCATGAACTCCTTGGAGGGTTCATCCAGCTTGTCGCCCAGCATGCGGCGCACGACCACGAAGAACACCGGGATCATCAGCAGGCCCAGCAGGGTGGCGAACAGCATGCCGCCGATCACGCCGGTACCGATGGCGTGGCGGGAGTTGGCGCCGGCGCCGGTGGAGATCGCCATCGGGATCACGCCCATGATGAACGCGAAGGACGTCATCAGGATCGGGCGGAAACGCAGGCGGGCCGCTTCGATGGTGGCATCGCGCAGGGTCTTGCCCGCTGCACGCTGCTCCACCGCGAACTCCACGATCAGGATCGCGTTCTTCGCCGCCAGGCCGATCACCGTGATCATGCCGATCTTGAAGAAGATGTCGTTGGGCAGGCCGCGCAGCATCGACAGGCCGATGGCACCCAGCACGCCCAGCGGCACCACCAGCAGCACCGCCACCGGGATCGACCAGCTTTCATACAGTGCGGCAAGGCACAGGAACACCACCACCACCGACAGCACCAGCAGCAGCGTTGCTGCGTTGCCCGCCAGGATTTCCTGGTAGGACATGCCCGACCAGTCGTAGCCGTAGCCGGCCGGCAGGTCGTTGGTGACGATGTCTTCCATCGCGGTCATCGCTTCACCCGAGCTCTTGCCCGGTGCCTGCGAACCGACGATGTTGATGGCCGAGTAGCCGTTGTAGCGGCTCAGCGACGGCGGTGCCGACACCCATTCGGACTTGACCACCGTGTTCAACGGGATCATGGCGTTGGTGCCGTCCGCATTGGTGGTCAGGCTGGAGGGGCTGTAGAAGCTCTTCAGCGATTCCTGTCCGGTACGGAACGGCGCGTCGGCCTGCATGGTCACGCGCTTGATGCGGCCCTGGTAGAAGAAGTCGTTGACGTACACCGGGGCCAGCATCAGCTGGATGGTGCTGTACACGTCCGACACCGACATGCCCATCGACTGCGCCTGCACGCGGTCGACATGCAGCGCCAGCTGCGGGGCGTTTTCCAGGCCGTTCGGACGCACGCCGGTCAGCTTGTCGCTTTCCTGCGCGGCCTTGCCCAGCAGCATGTTGCGCGCCTGGGTCAGCTGTTCGTAGCCCTGGCCACCACGGTCCTGCAGCCACATGTCGAAGCCGCCGAACTGGCCCAGGCCCTGCACGGTCGGCAGGTTGACCACGAAGATCTGCGCTTCCTTGATGCCGTAGAACGCGCCGTTCATGTTCTGGATGAACTCGGGCACGGTGACCTTGCGGTCGGCCCACGGCTTGAGGCGGATGAAGCCCATGCCCACGTTCTCACCGGAACCGACGAAGCTGAAGCCGGCGATCTGCATCAGGCCTTCGTAGCCTTCCTGGTCCTTCAGGATGCCGCGCATCTGCGCGAAGACTTCGTTGGTCTGGCCCTTGGTCGAACCCGGCGGCAGCTGCACGATGGCCAGTGCGTAGCCCTGGTCTTCTTCGGGCAGGAAGCTGCCCGGCATGCGGGTGAACAGGAAGCCGCACAGCGCGGTCAGCACCACCGCCAGGATCATCCAGCGCGGCGCATGCTTCACCGCCGAGGTGATGTGGCCGACGTAGGTCCCGCTGATCTTGTCGTAGTACTTGTTGAAGGTACGGTAGACGATGTTCGGGTTGTCGTTGTGGGTCGGCTTGAGGAAGGTCGCGCACAGGGCCGGGGTGAAGCCCAGCGCCAGGAACGCGGAGAACGCCATCGAGATGGCGATGGTCAGTGCGAACTGCTTGTAGATCTCACCGGCCGCACCACCCTGCAGGGCCGAGGGGATGAACACTGCGGCCAGCACGACGGTGATGGCCACCACCGCGCCGGTGATCTGGGTCATCGCCTTCTGCGTGGCCGGCTTCGGCGTCAGGCCTTCCTCGGTCATGATGCGTTCGACGTTCTCGATCACCACGATCGCGTCATCGACCACGATGCCGATGGCCAGCACCATCGCAAACAGGGTCAGCTGGTTGATGGTGAAGCCGATCAGCCACATGCCCAGGAAGGTACCCAGCAGGGCCACCGGGATGACCAGGGTGGGGATGATCGTCGCGCGGAAGTTCTGCAGGAAGATCAGCATCACCAGGAACACCAGCAACACCGCTTCGAACAGGGTCTTGACCACTTCCTCGATGGAGATCTTGACGAAGGTGGTGCTGTCGTACGGCGAGAACCAGCTGACGCCGGCCGGGAAGCTGGGCTGCAGCTCGTCCATCTTGGCGCGCACGGCATCGGCCACGTTCAGGGCGTTGGCGCCCGGCAGCAGCTGGATGGCGAAGGCGCCGGCGGCCTGGCCGTTGTACTGGGTATCGAAGCCGTAGTTGTTGGCACCGAAGGCGACGCGGGCGATGTCCTTCAGCAGCACGCGCGAGCCGTCAGCATTGGCGCGCAGGATGATGTTCTCGAATTCCTCCGGCGAACTGAAGCGGCCTTCGGCCGACACGGTGGCGGTGAAGTGGCCGTCCGGGGACGGATCCGAGCCCAGCGAACCGGCAGCGAACTGCACGTTCTGCGCACGTACCGCCGCCAGCACCTGGCTGGCCGACAGGCCGTAGCCCTGCATCTTTTCCGGGTTCAGCCAGATGTTCATGGCGTACTCGGAACCGAACTGCTGGGTGCTGCCCACGCCGGGGATGCGCGAGACCTGGTCGAGCACGCGCGAGCCGACGATGTCGTTCAGCGCGTCACGACTGATCGTGCCGGTATCCGAACGCAGGCCGACCACCATCAGGAAGCCGGCATTGGCCTTGGCCACCACCACACCCTGCTGGGTCACTTCCGAAGGCAGTCGCGGCGTGGCCAGCGACACCTTGTTCTGCACCTGCACCTGGGCGATGTCCGGATCGGTACCGGTCTCGAAGGTGAGGGTGATCTGCGCACGGCCGTTGGAGGACGAGGACGAACTGAAGTACAGCAGGTGATCGATACCGGTCAGCTGCTGCTCGATCACCTGGGTGACCGATTTTTCAGTGGTGTCCGCGCTGGCGCCGGGGTAGGTGGCCGAGACGGTCACCTGCGGCGGGGCGATGTTGGGATAGGACTCGACGCCCAGGTTGAGGATCGCGATCACGCCGCTGAGCGAGATCAGGATCGCCACCACCCAGGCGAAGACTGGATGTTCGATGAAAAATTTAGGCATGACGGAAGGTTCCCGTTACTGCTTGGTCGATTCGGTGGCGGCCGGCTCGGCCTTGTCGGCCGCCTCGGGCTTGGCCGGCGCCTGCTCGGCGCCTGCAGCCGGGGCTGCCGGGGCGGCACCGCCGGCGGCGGGCTTGCCGTTGGCGTCCTGGCCCGGGGTCCAGGGCTTGGCCGTGGCCGGCGCCCCTTCCTTGACCTTCTGCACACCGGCCACGACCACCTTGTCACCGGCGGCCAGGCCGTCACTGACCAGCCAGTTGCCGCCCTGCGCGCCTTCGGTCTTCACGTTCTTGCGGACCACCTTGCCGTCCGCACCGACCACCATCACGTAGCCGCCGGCACTGTCACGCAGCAGGGCCTGCTGCGGCACAAGGTAGGCGTTGTTGCGCTCGCCCAGGTTGGCCTGGAAGCTGACGAAGGCACCCGGCAGCAGGATGCGCTGCGGGTTGGGCAGCACCGCACGCAGCGAGACTGCGCCGGTGGTCGGGTCGACCGTGGTGGAGGAGAAGTCCAGGGTGCCGGCTTCACCGTAGGCGGTGCCGTCGGACAGCTTCACGTTCACCGTGGCCTTGCCGTCGCCGGACAGCGCCAGTGCGCCCTTGGCCTGCTGCGCGCGCAGCTGGCTCAGTTCGTCCACGCTCAGCGAGAAGTTGACGTACAGCGGGTCCAGCTGGTCCACGGTGGTCAGCAGGGTGACATCGCCCTGGCCGACCAGCGCGCCTTCAGTGACCTGCTGCTTGTTGGCCACGCCGCTGATCGGCGCGGTCACTTCGGCATAGCCCAAGCTGATGCGCGAGGAGGTGACCGAGGCTTCGGCCTGCTTGACCGCCGCCAGGGCGGTGCGTTCGGCGGCTTCGGCGCTGTCCAGGTCGGACTTGGACACGTACTGCTGCGGAGCCAGCGAACGGGCGCGGTCGGCGGCAACCTTGGCATTGGCATAGGTCGCGCGGGCCGAGGCCAGCTGTGCTTCGGACGCATTGAGGCTGGCACGCAGCGGCGCCGGGTCGATCAGGAACAGGGTCTGGCCCTGCTTGACCTCGCTGCCTTCCTGATAGACACGCTTGAGCAGCACGCCGGGGACACGCGCACGCACGTCGGCGCTGCGGAACGGCGACAGGCGGCCGACCAGTTCACGCTGCAGCGGCAGGGTCTGCGGCTTGGCGTCGATCACGCCCACCTCCGGCGGCGGGGGCGTCTGCTGTTCCGGCTTCTTGCAGGCAGCCAGAGCGACAGCAACGGCGCACGTCAAGGCAAGGGTGCGGAGTGGGGCGGTCATCAGGAGGAACTCCGGGGTTGGTTTGTAGTGGGGGCCACCGACGGCGTTGGCGCAAAGGCGCGCAGGAAGCTGTCGACGGAGAATTCTGCCCAGCGCCGACGCAGCTGCGCGTCATCGCGGTGGGGGGTATGGAAGCGCTGTTTGTCGAAATCCTGTCCGGCGATCATGCTCAGCAGCAGTTCGGCCATGAAGTGCGGGTCGTCATGCCGGAGCTGGCCTCGCATGCAAACGGTTTCAATCCATTCAGCAAGATGAAGCGTCAATGCGCCGGCCCCATGCCGGTACAGCGTACGCGCCTCTTCGGGGAACTGCGCCGCGTCGGCGGCGATCACCCGGCAGGCCTGTCCCACATGCGGCTGGTTGAAATGCTCCAGGAAGTCGGTGGCGAATTGCAGCAGGCTGGCACGCAGGTCGTCAGTGCGGAGTGCACGGACCATGGCCCCGGTGGCGTGGCCGACGTGGCGCTGCATGACCCGCCGCAGCAGGTCCTGCTTGTTGCCGTAGCGCGAATACAGGGTCTGCTTGGAGCAGCCGGCGTGCTGGGCTACCGCATCCATGCTGATCTGCATGCCCTGCTGGGCCAGCAGTTCGCGCACGGCATCGAACACGCGCTGGTCGCGCGCGTCGAGGGCAACGGGGAGGTAGGCCGGATTCACGCGGTGGACTATACCGTCCAGTTCAGGATTGTGGAATCGTGCCGATGTTCCTGCGTGTGTCTTCCGGTAACACGTTTTGCCGATCCTGTCGGTAGCGTGCTGCCGGTGCCCGACGCCATACCGGTGCGAACTGAATAGGCGTCTAAACCGCAGCAAACCCGATTTTTTTTATTCCGTCCTGCAGCAAGGCCTTTTCCTGCGGTAGGGCTACAATTTCATTTTCCCAACTGAGCAAGCGCCCCGCTCTGCCATGAAACCGCAAAAAACCGCAGCCAAGACCGTGAAAAACAAAACCAAGCCAGCTGAGTCGGAGGTCGCAGTGACCGCTGGTTTCTCCCTGGAGCCGGTGTACACGGCCTTGCGCAAGCGTTACCCCGCGGCCGCACAGGCCGAGGCAGTGGCATTCGCCGCCGATTTCTACAAGCGCATGGAGTCGGACGAGTTCCCGCACCACACCGCTGAAGAGTGGGCGGCCCTGGCGGCAGACACCCTGGAGTTCGCGCGTGCACGCAAGGCCGGCAAGGCCAACGTGCGCGTGTTCAACCCCACGGCCAAGGCCAACGGTTGGGAATCGCCGCACACCGTGCTGCAGATCATCAACGATGACATGCCGTTCCTGGTCGACACCGTGACCATGTCGCTGGCCGAACAGGGCGTGGGCGTGCATGTGCTGGGCCACCCGGTGCTGCGCTTCACCCGCGACAAGGCCGGCAAGCTGTCCAAGGTCGGGCAGGGCGAAGCCGAATCGGTGATGCTGCTGGAAATCGACCGCCAGCCGGCCGAAGCCATGGCCGCCATCGAGCAGGCCATCAACAAGGCGCTGGATGAAGTGCGCGCGATCGTGCGTGACTGGCAGCCGATGAAGGACAAGGCGCTGGCCCTGGCCGACGACCTGGGCAGCCGCACGCTGCCGGTGGACGATGCCTCGCGCGCTGAAGCACAGCAGTTCCTGCGCTGGGCCGCCGACAACCACTTCACCTTCTTCGGCTACCGCGAATACCGCGTGGAGAAGCAGGGCAAGGAAGACGTGCTGGCGCCGCTGAACGATACCGGCCTGGGCCTGATGCGTGGCAAGGACAAGTCCGCCGCCCGTCCGGTCAAGACCCTGGCCGCGCAGGGCCTGAACGCCACGTCCGGGCTGAAGGACGCGCTGATCCTGACCAAGACCAATGCCCGTTCGCGCGTGCACCGCGCCGGTTACATGGACTACATCGGCGTGCTGGAATTCGACGCCAAGGGCAAGATCATCGGCGAACAGCGCTTCCTGGGCCTGTTCACCTCCAGTGCCTATAACCGCCGCCCGTGGGAAATCCCGCTGGTGCGCCAGCGCCACGAATATGTGATGAAGCAGTCCGGCCTGGCCCCGGCCAGCCACAGCGGCAAGGCCCTGCGCCACATCCTGGAAACCCTGCCGCGCGAAGAACTGTTCCAGTCCAGCGAGGACGAACTGTTCCGCACCGCCATGGGCGTGCTGGGCCTGCAGGAACGCGTGCGCAGCCGCCTGTTCCTGCGCCGTGACAAGTACAGCCGTTTCATTTCCGCACTGGTCTACCTGCCGCGCGAGCGCTTCAACACCGACGTGCGCCTGCGCATCGAAGCGATGCTGAAGGAAGCGCTGCACGGTGAATACGTCGACAGCTCGGTGGTGCTGGGCGAATCGCCGCTGGCCCAGGTGCACCTGATCGTGCGCCCGAAGCCGGGCGAAATGCTCGACGTCGATACCGCCGAACTGGAACAGAAGCTGGCCCAGGTGCTGCGCAACTGGCAGGACGACCTGCGCGAAGCGCTGGTGACCCGCCATGGCGAAACCGAAGGCCTGCGCATCGCCGCCCGCATCGGCAAGGCGCTGCCGGCCGGCTACATCGAGGACAACAGCACCGCCGTTGCCGCCAACGATGTCAGCCAGCTCGACGCCCTTACCGGCCCGGACGACCTGCGCCTGAGCCTGCAGGCCGTGCCGCGCGAAAACGGCGATGGCCTGCGCCTGAAGCTGTACCGCCAGCTGGACGACATTCCGCTGTCGGACGCGCTGCCGATGATGGAAAACATGGGCCTGCGCGTGATCGCCGAGCGTCCGTACCGCCTGTCGGTCGACAACGCCCCGGTGTACGTGCAGGACTTCGAGGTCGAATCGACCGCGGGTGCCATCGATGCCGCCCGCGTCGATGAGGCCTTCGGCGAGACCTTCGCCCGCGTCTGGCACGGCGATGCCGAAAACGATGCCTTCAACCGCCTGGTGCTGGCCGCCGGCCTGCACTGGCGCCAGGTCGCCATGCTGCGTGGCTACTGCAAGTACCTGCTGCAGACCGGCGTGCCGTTCTCGCAGGCCTATGTGGAAGGCACCTTCGCCCGCTACCCGCTGCTGGCCCGCCTGCTGGTCGAACTGTTCGAAGCCCGCTTCGATCCGGCCACCGGCCATGAAAGCAAGGAAGACATCGCTGCCGGGCAGGCCCAGCTGAAGGCCCACCTGGAGGTGCTGGCCGCCGGTGACGAAGCCACCCTGAAGGTGCTCAAGACCGTGGTCGACGCCCGCAAGGGTGACCGCGATACGCAGATGCAGGCCGCGCGCGAAGCGCTGCTGAAGCTGATGGACCGCGTGTCCAGCCTGGACGAGGACCGCATCCTGCGCTCGTTCATGGGCGTGATCGACGCGACCCTGCGTACCAGCTACTACCAGACCGATGCCAACGGCCAGCACGGCCATGTCATCAGCTTCAAGTTCGATTCGGCCCTGGTGCCGGACCTGCCGAAGCCGCGCCCGTACCGCGAGATCTTCGTCTACGGCCCGCGCGTGGAAGGTACCCACCTGCGCTTCGGCGCCGTGGCCCGTGGTGGCCTGCGCTGGTCGGACCGTCGTGAAGACTTCCGTACCGAAGTGCTGGGCCTGGTCAAGGCGCAGATGGTCAAGAACACCGTCATCGTGCCGGTCGGCGCGAAGGGTGGCTTCTTTGCCAAGATGCCGCCGGTGAACGGTGACCGCGATGCGATCTTCGCCAACGGCGTGGCCTGCTACAAGCTGTTCATCCAGGGCCTGCTGGACATCACCGACAACATCGTCAACAACAAGATCGTGCCGCCGGTGGATGTCGTGCGTCATGACATGGACGATCCGTACCTGGTGGTGGCTGCCGACAAGGGCACCGCGACCTTCTCCGACATCGCCAACGGCCTGGCCATCGCGCACGGCTTCTGGATGGGCGATGCGTTCGCCTCCGGTGGTTCGGTCGGTTACGACCACAAGGGCATGGGCATCACCGCCCGCGGTGCATGGGAATCGGTCAAGCGCCACTTCCGTGCGCTCGGCCGTGACAGCCAGAGCCAGGACTTCACCGCCGTCGGCGTGGGTGACATGTCCGGCGACGTGTTCGGCAACGGCATGCTGCTGTCGCGCCACATCCGCCTGGTTGCCGCGTTCGATCACCGCCACATCTTCCTGGACCCGAACCCGGATGCAGCCGCTTCGTTCGTCGAGCGTGAGCGCATGTTCACCGTGCCGCGTTCGAGCTGGGCGGACTACGATGCCAAGCTGATCAGCAAGGGCGGCGGCATCTTCCCGCGTACCCTGAAGTCGATCGAGATCACCCCGCAGGTGCGTGAAGCGCTGGGCCTGGACGAGAACGTCAAGGCACTGTCGCCGAACGATCTGATGAGCGCGATCCTGAAGTCGCCGGTCGACCTGCTGTGGAACGGCGGTATCGGTACCTACGTCAAGGCCGCCAGCGAGCAGCACAGCGATGTCGGCGACCGCGCCAACAACGCCCTGCGCGTGAACGGTGGCGAGCTGCGCTGCAAGGTGGTGGGCGAGGGCGGCAACCTGGGCATGACCCAGCTGGGCCGCATCGAAGCTGCCCAGGCCGGCGTGCTGCTCAACACCGACTTCATCGACAACTCGGCCGGTGTGGACACCTCCGACCATGAAGTCAACATCAAGATCTTGCTCAACGATGTGGTGCGCGCCAAGAAGCTGACCGTCGAGCAGCGCAACAAGCTGCTGGCGTCGATGACCGACGAGGTCGCCGACCTGGTGCTGAACGACAACTACCGCCAGAACCAGGCCCTGAGCCTGATGGAGCGGATGGCGGTCAAGCGCCTGGGTTCCAAGCAGCACTTCATCCGCACCCTGGAACAGCAGGGCCTGCTCGATCGCCAGATCGAGTTCCTGCCGTCCGATGCCGAGCTGTCCCAGCGCAAGGCACGCGGCCAGGGCCTGACCCGTCCGGAACTGTCGGTGCTGCTGTCCTACTCCAAGCTGGTGGCGTTCGCCCAGCTGCTGGATTCGGACATCCCGGAAGATCCGTACCTGTCCAAGGAACTGCAGCGCTACTTCCCGACCCCGCTGCAGAAGAAGTACGCCGACGCAATGGAGCGTCACCGCCTGAAGCGCGAAATCATCGCCACGGCCGTGACCAACCAGACCATCAACCGCATGGGCGCCACCTTCCTGATGCGCATGCAGGAAGACACCGGCCGCACCATCGCCGAGGTCGCCAAGGCCTACACCATCAGCCGTGAAACGCTGGATGCCCGCGCGCTGTGGGCGCAGATCGACGCCCTCGACGGCACCCTGCCGGAGTCGGTGCAGATCGACGCACTGGAAGTGATCTGGAAGCTGCAGCGTTCGTTCGTGCGCTGGCTGCTGTCGCGCCCGGGCCCGATGCCGGGCATCACCGAGGCGGTCAACCGCTACCAGGGCCCGTTCAACGACATCCGCGTTGCTTCGGGTGTGCTGCCGGATTCGCAGCGTCCGACCTACGAAGCCCTGGTGGCCGAGTGGAAGGAAAAGGGCCTGCCGTCCGCGCTGGCCCAGCAGCTGGCCGAACTGCACTTCCTGGAGCCGGCGTTCGACATCATCGAACTGGCCCGTACCCGCAAGCTGAAGCCGGTGGACGTGTCCAAGGTCCACTTCCGCCTGGGCGACGCCCTGCAGCTGCCGTGGCTGTTCGAGCAGATCGACGCGCTGGAGGTCAATGGCCGCTGGCACGCCGTGGCACGTGGCGTGCTGCGTGACGAACTGGCCGCACACCACCGCAACCTGGCGGGCCAGGTGCTGGGCACCAAGGGCAGCAGTGCGGAAGCCAAGGTCGCCAGCTGGATCGGCCGTGACGACAGCAGCCTGCGCTTCACCCTGGCGATGCTGGCCGAACTGGCCGAGCAGAAGACCCTGGACTACCCGACCGTCTCGGTCGCGGTGCAGCGCCTGGGCCAACTGGCCGCGCATGGTGCGTAAGCGCATTCGCGCTGACGCCCCACGGTTTGCTCTGCAAACCGTGGGCCCCATGCCAACCATGCTCCCAGATCCCCGCGCCGTTGGCGCGCCCCCCTGACTCAGGGGGGCTCCTGATCTGCTGCAGTTGGAGGAACGGCCCCGCGAAAGCGGGGCCGTTCTGCATTGTCGGGTAGTGCCGGCCGCTGGCCGGCAACCGCATGAACCGCAGCCGGGTGCAGCGGCCGGCCAGCGGCCGGCACTACCGGGTATGCTCTTGCTGGCACACCCACCCGGATCCACCGATGAGCGACACCCCCCGCATCGCTTTCCTGGCCAGCACCACCGAACCTGCGCAGATGGCCCGCGCGGCGATGGTGTCGCGCTACGGCGACCACGCACCGGACCAGGCCGACGTCCTGTGCCCGCTGGGCGGCGATGGCTTCATGCTGCAGACCCTGCATCGCCATGGCCACCTGGGCAAGCCGGTGTTCGGCATGAAGCTGGGCACGGTCGGCTTCCTGATGAACCAGTACCACGCCGACGGCGACGTGGTCGCCCGCATCGCGCGCGCCGAGCCGGCCAACCTGCGGCCGCTGGAAATGCTGGCCCTGACCGAATCGGGCACCACCACCGGCTCGCTGGCCTACAACGATGTGTCCCTGCTGCGGCAGACCCGCCAGGCCGCGCATATCGGCATCGATCTGAACGGCCAGGAACGCGTGGCCGAACTGATCGGCGATGGGGTGCTGGTGGCCACCCCGGCCGGCAGCACCGCCTACAACTACTCGGCGCACGGCCCGGTGCTGCCACTGGGCTCGCACACCATCGCACTGACGCCGCTGGCCCCTTACCGGCCCCGGCGCTGGCGCGGGGCCATCCTCAAGGCCGACACCGAAGTGCGCTTCCGTGTGCTGGACCCGTACAAGCGCCCGGTCAGCGTCACCGCCGATTCGCACGAGACCCGCGATGTGGTGGAAGTGACCATCCGCGAGTCCAAAGACCGCCGGGTGACCCTGCTGTTTGACCCGGAGCACAACCTGGAAGACCGGATCCTGAGCGAACAGTTCGTTTTTTGACGACAATAGGCCGCCGGCCCCGCCGATCGCTTGAAGGACCCCCACCGATGGGCGACAACACCCCCCGTTTGCTGACCGTCGCGGTGACGTCGCGCGCCTTGTTTGACCTGGAAGAAAGCCACTCGCTGTTCGAGAGCGATGGCGTGGCGGCCTATGCCGAATACCAGCGCCAGCATGAGGACGACATCCTCGGCCCCGGCGTGGCCTTCCCGGTGGTGCGCAAGCTGCTGGCCCTGAACCAGGGGGCCAGCCCGGAGAACCCGCGGGTCGAGGTGATCCTGCTGTCGCGCAATTCGGCCGACACCGGCCTGCGCATCTTCAATTCCATCCAGCATTACGGCCTGGGCATCATCCGTGCGACCTTCACCGCCGGTGAGCCGACCTGGCCGTATGTGAAGCCGTTCGGCACCGACCTGTTCCTGTCGGCCAACCCCGAATCGGTGCGCAGTGCACTGCGCCACGGCATCGCCGCGGCGACCATCCTGCCCAAGCCGCCGGGTGAAACCGCCGCAGCGGCGGCTGACCAGATCGATATCACGCGTCCGGCCGGCCAGCTGCGCATCGCCTTCGATGGTGACGCGGTGATCTTCGGTGACGAGAGCGAGCGCATTTCGCGCGAGCAGGGCGTGGAAGCCTTCGGCCGCCACGAGCGCGAGCGTGCCCGTGAGCCGCTCAGTGGCGGCCCGTTCCGTGGCTTCCTGTCGGCCCTGCACACGCTGCAGGAAGTATTCCCGGCCGGCGACAGCGCACCGATCCGTACCGCGCTGGTGACCGCGCGTTCGGCGCCCGCGCACGAGCGGGTGATCCGCACCCTGCGCGAATGGGGGGTGCGCCTGGACGAGGCGCTGTTCCTGGGCGGCCGCCACAAGGGGCCGTTCCTGCAGGCCTTCGGCGCGGACATCTTCTTCGATGATTCGCAGCACAACATCGACAGCGCCCGCGAACACGTTGCCGCCGGCCACGTTCCGCACGGCGTCGCCAACGAGGGATAAGGCGGAACCGGCCGCCGGGCCATGCCCGGCGAGCGCAGCGGGCGCGCGTTACGGGCTGCCCGACATTCCCAGCTGCAGGTCCACCACCTTCCAGCGCAGGCCCTGCGGTTCCAGCACCACCTTCAGCGGGGGCTCGCCGGGGCCGCGGTCGACATCGATCACGAAGCGGTCCAGCGCCTCGAAATGATGCTCGGCATTCTTCAACGGCCGTGCCGGTTCGGTCGGGCCGAAGGCATCGCCGCCCTGCAGTTCATTGCGGCCGCGCTTCCACAGCACATGGCCCTGCAGCATCGCGCCGATGCCGGTGGGGGTCACCAGGGTGTCCACGGCGGCGCCACCGATCCTGTCGCCCAGGCCGTACAGCAGTGCGCCAAACGGGCTGGTGGCCACGTCCGGCCCGGCCTGGCGCACCATGTAATCGTTGAGCTGGGCGCGCAGGCTGCTGCGCACGCGCGGGAAGTCCACGTAGCGTTCGAGTTTCGCGGTATCCCGCTGCTCGATGGCCTTGGACAGGCCATGCACGGTCAGATAGGGGCCGCTGAACCACCACGCGACGATAGCCAGGACCAGGGCGACCAGGATGCCGATGAGTTTCTTCATGGCGCCCAGACTGCCGCAACCGCGGCCGCAGCGGGTTAAGCGTCAGTGACTGGGTGAGCCGCGGCCATCGCCGAAGGCGGCCACCAGCCGCTGCCGCTCGGCACCCTCCAGCGCCTGCACACGGGTCTGCAGCACCTGGTCCAGGCTGCCGACACGGGTGGTGCCAAGGATGCCGCTGGCCACGCCAGGGTGCTGCAGCACATAGGCGAAGGCGGTCTGCGCGGGGCGCTGGCTGCGCACGGACGCCACCGCGCGGCGCATGTCGCGGGCGCTGCGCATCAGTGCGCGGCTGCTGGGTTTCAGCCAGGCCCGGGCCAGGTACCAGGCATCGGCCAGGCGCGGCAGGCGTGGCCGTGCCGGCAGCAGGTGGCCCTGCGCGAGTACGGTGCCGGCCAGCACGCCGATGCCCGCGGCCTGCAGCTGGTCGATCAGCGGTTCGCGGTCCTGCTGCAGGGCGTTGTAGTCCAGCAGCACCACATCGAATACATCCGGGTGGGCGATCATCCAGCGCAGGGTCGACGCCGAATGGGTGTTGATGCCGGTGTGGCGGATCAGGCCGCGCTCGCGCAGGCGCTGCAGGGCCTGCAGCAGGTCGTCGTTGATGTCGTGCTCGCTGGCGCCGTGCAGCTGGTAGATATCCAGATGGTCCAGGCCCAGGTTGCGCAGCGAGGCTTCGCAGCTGGCAGTGATCGCGGCGGCGGAGAAGTCGCGCTGCTCGGCACCGCTGATGCCGGCCTGGCCGGTCAGCGTGCCGCCCTTGCTGGAGACCACCAGGGATTCACGCGGGTAGCGCGACAGCAACGGGCGCAGGATGCGGCCCAGGCGCGGTTCAGCATGGAAAGCGGAATAGTTGTGGCCGGTGTCGAGCAGGTTCACGCCCTGCGCCAGCGCGTGTTCGACCACGGCGGCAGCAGCGCCCTCATCGAAGCGACGATGGCCCCAGAAGCCTGAACAACCCAGCCCGATCGGGGAGACCGACAGACCGGTACGTCCCAGCGTACGGCGTTGCCGGCCCAGCGGCAGATCGTTCGCCATCAGAACTCCAGGTCCAGGGCGGCGCACAGGTAATCAACGAACGGGCCCAGCGTGGCCAGGTCCTTGCCCAGGGTGGACAGCAGGCGCGGGCCGGTCATGGTGTCGTCGTCCAGCGAGCGCCACATCACCCAGTTGCGGTGCTTGAGGTCATCGATGAACTCGAAATCGGCGGGGAAACCGCGCGGCGGCCGCACCAGCTTTTCGGTCTGCTCGAAATCGAAGCGCTTGCGCAGGGCACTGCCGTGCGCGGCGGCCTTCCAGCTGCCGGGGTTGTCCAGGATGAAGTGGCGCACGCGGCGCTGGGTATCCGGTTCCGGGTGCCACAGGCCGGCGCCGACGAAGCTCTCGCCCGGCTGCAGGTGGATGTAGAACGACGGCGCGGCCACTTCGCGGCGGCGCTCATGGAACAGGCGGGCACCCTGCCAGGTCTTGTACGGCGACTTGTCGTGCGAAAAGCGCGCGTCGCGGTGGATGCGGAACAGCGAGCCGCCGACACCGCGCGTGTCCGAACGGAAATGGTCGCTGACTTCGGTCAGGGCCGGCTGCAGATCGCCCAGCAGGCGCAGGAACGGCTGCCGCACGTGGTCTTCGTACTGCTGGCGGTGGTCGTTGAACCAGGTCTTGTCGTTGTGCCGCGCGAGGCTGCGCAGGAACTTGAAACTGGCATCGGAGAAATAGGTGCTCACAGCGTCTCCTGCAGGTGGTGGCCCCAGTCGCGCAGCGATTGCAGCAGGGCGGCCCGGCGCGCGTCATCGGGCGCTTCGGCGGCCAGCGCGTCGATCTGCTGCTCGTATTGGGGCAGGTTCAGTTCGCCCAGGCCGCTCTCGCCGAGCAGGCGCTGGCGGCGGTAATCCAGCCAGCGCTCGCGTTCAGCCGGTGCGAGGCTGTCGGGATGGTTGCGTGCGCGGTAGCGGAACAGCAGCTCGGGCAGGCGTGGGTCGCGGAAGCGGCCTTCCAGCGCGGCCAGCAGCTGCGGCGCGCTGGTGCGGGCCAGGGCAAGCAGGGGCTTGTCGCCGGCGCCGAGGAAGCCGTCGTACAGCGAGGCATCCACGTCCGAGACGGTGGCTGGGCGCGGCTGGTTGAACACCTGGCGGGCCTTCTCGGCCAGCTGCGGCGCGACCGCGCGCAGGCGCTCGGCCTTGGCTTCGATCGCGGCCACGTCCAGGCCCAGGCGGGCGTGGTCGTCGGCACGCAGGTGGTTCCAGGCCACCAGGGCCGGCACCTTGTTCAGATGCACTTCCTTCAGCGGCACGCGGGCCACGCCTTCGGGCAGTTCGCTGGCGCGCATGTACAGGCGCTGGGCGATCAGCTCGGCCGGCAGTTCCAGCAGATCGTCGATCTCGCCTTCCAGGTCGAACACGATCACCCGGTTGTTGATGGTCGGGTGCACCGCCAGCGGCAGCACCGGCGCGGCGCACAGGCGGCTGGCCGGGTAGCGCATGGAAATGTGCAGCACCGGGTTCATCGCGGCCACATCCAGCAGGCTGCCGACGAAGCGCTTGTCGCGCAGCTTCAGTGCGTAGTCCCACAGCCGCGGCTGCGACTGCTTGAACAGCCGCGCCATGCCGATGGTGGCGCGCACGTCCGACAGCGCCTCGTGCGCATCGCCTTCGCGCACGTTGTTGGCCTCGGCCAGGTGCTCAAGCTTGAAGGACGTTGCACCATCCTCGCGCAGCGGCCACTGGATGCCGTCCGGGCGCAGGGCGCGCATCAAACGCAGCATGTCCAGCAGGTCCCAGCGTGAATTGCCGTTGCGCCACTCGCGTTCGTAGGGATCGTGGAAATTGCGGAACAGGCCGTAGCGGATGAACTCATCGTCGAAGCGGAGCGTGTTGTAGCCCAGCGCGCAGGTGCCGGGCCGTGACAGTTGCTCGTTGATGCGGTCGAAGGCCTCCGCTTCGCTGATGCCCTCGGCCATCGCCTGCTGCGGGGTGATGCCGGTGACCATCGTGGCCATCGGCGAGGGCAGCAGGTCGTCGGCAGGGCGCACGAAGAAACTGACCGGGGTGTCGATCTCGTTGAGGTCGGCGTCGGTACGGATCGCGGCGTACTGCGAGATGCGCGTGCGCCGCGGGTCCTGGCCGAAGGTTTCCAGGTCGTAGAACAGGAAGCTGTCGGCCATCAGTGTGCGCCCTCCAGCACCGGCAGCTGCACGTGGATCTGCGCTTCCAGCGTGCCCCAGTCGATGTTGTCCAGTGAGTCGTGGCCGGCCGTGGCTGCCACCAGCATGTCGCGCTGGATGTCGGTGCGGCGCAGGGCCTCGGCGTACGGCGTGTGCAGGAACGTGACCATGGTGTAGTGCGGTACGAAGCGCGTCGGCCAGCGGCGCTGCAGTTCCTGTTCGAGCTCGCGCTGCAGCAGGAAGGCCGGGTCGGCCACGCGGTCACGCATTTCCAGGTAGTTGTCCAGCGCCATCTGCTGGATGGCCTGGGCATTGGGCTTGCGCTCGGCCTCGAAGGCGGCGAAGGCGCCCTCCAGATCGTCTGCGTCCATCAGGTGCCGGGCCAGCGCCACGCAGTCCTCGAAGGCGCAGTTCATGCCCTGGCCGTGGAACGGCACCATCGCATGGGCGGCATCGCCGATCAGTACCGCGCGGCCGCCCTGGTGCCAGCGCTCCAGGGTGAGCGTGCCGAGCAGGCCCGGCGGGTGCTGTTCCCAGTCGGCACGCAGGTTCGGGATCAGCGGCAGGGTGTCGGCGAACTCGCGCGCGAACAACGTCTCGGCCTGCGCACCGGTGTTGACCGTGGCAAAGCTGGGATCGCCCTTGTTCGGCAGGAACAACGTGACGGTGAAGGTGCCTTCGTGGTTGGGCAGGGCGATGCACATGTAGTGGCCGCGCGGCCAGATGTGCAGCGCATTGCGCTCGATGCGGAAGCTGCCATCGGCGGCCGGCGGGATCTCCAGTTCCTTGTAGGAATGGTCGAGGAAGGCGATGTCCTCGCCCAGCGGCGCGCGCCGGTTCATCGCGGCACGCAGCGCCGAGCCGGCGCCATCGGCACCGATGAGGGTATCGAAGCGGATGTCGTGCGGGCTGTCGTCGCGGTCGTCGATGAAGCGCGCGTAGCCGGCGTCGAAATCGACCGTGTGCAGGCGGCGGTGGAAGTGCACGGTGGCACCGGCCTGTTCGGCCAGTTCCAGCAGCGTGGTGTTCAGGTCGCTGCGGTGGATCGACCAGATCACTTCGCTGTCATCACGGCCATAGCGCTGCAGCTGCGGTTCGCCCTCGCGCGGGTGCACCATGCGCCCGCGCATCATCACCGCGCGGGCCATCACCTCGTCTTCCACGCCGGCCTGGCGCAGCGCGTTGCGCCCGCGCTCGGCCAGTGCCAGGTTGATCGAACGGCCGCTTTCGTAGTCGGCCACACGCGGGTCGCCGCGGCGTTCGTACAGGGTGATGCGCCGGCCCTGCCGCGACAGCAGGATGGCCAGCAGGGAACCGGCCAGGCCGGCACCGATGATGCTCAACGAGCGGGATGCATGTGCGATCAACGAACTGTCCAGCAGTAAGGGAGGGGGCGGCTTACAGGCCGGCCCAGGCTTCCACTTCCTCGACGAAGTGGTGCACGTCCAGGTAGCGGTTGTAGAGCGGGGTGGGCGAGATGCGGATCACGTCCGGCTCGCGCCAGTCGCCCAGCACGCCGATGCCGCGCAGGTGTTCGAACAGGGCGCGGCCACGCTCGCGGCCGTCGATCACCCGCAGCGACAACTGGCAGCCGCGGCGCTCCGGTTCGGCCGGGGTGACGATGTCCAGCACCTGCGGCAGGCGCGCACGCACCAGCGCGTCGAGCAGGCCGGTCAGCGCCTGCGACTTGTGGCGCAGCGCTTCCATGCCAGCGCGCTCGAACAGGTCCAGCGAGGCACGCAGCGGCGCCAGGCCAAGGATGGGCGGGTTGCTCAGCTGCCAGCCTTCGGCACCGATGGCCGGGGTGAACTGCGGCGCCATCTGGAAACGGGTGGCTTCATCATGGCCCCACCAGCCGGCGAAGCGGGGCAGCGTGGTATCACGATGGTGGCGTTCGTGCACGAAGGCACCGGCCACGGCGCCCGGGCCGCTGTTGAGGTACTTGTAGTGGCACCACACGGCGAAGTCCGGCGCGACATCATGCAGGTGCAGCGGCAGGTTGCCCACCGAGTGCGCCAGGTCGAAGCCGATGCGTGCACCCTGCAGGCGCGTGGCGCGGGTGATGGCATCCAGGTCGAAGGCCTGGCCGGTGCGGTACTGCACGCCGGGCCACAGCACCAGCGCCAGGCGCGGGCCGTGTTCGCCAATGGCGCGTTCGATGGCGGCCATCGAGATCGTGCCGTTGGCTTCGTCCGGCTGTACTTCCACCAGGCAGTCGGCCGGGTCGAAGCCGTGGAAGCGGATCTGCGCTTCCACCGCATGGCGATCGGTGGGGAACGCGCCGGCTTCCATCAGGATGACCGGGCGCTCGGCCGTGGGGCGGTAGAAGCTGACCATCATCAGGTGCAGGTTCACGCTCAGCGTGTTCATCGCCACCACTTCGCTGGGCAGTGCGCCGACCACGCGGGCCAGCTGTGCGCTGACCAAGCGGTGGTAGGACAGCCACTGGGTGGGGCCGGTGAAATGGCCTTCCACGGCAAGTTCGCCCCACTGCTTCATCACTTCCTGCACGGCGGCCTGCGCGCCGCGCGGCTGCAGGCCCAGCGAGTTGCCCACGAAGTAGGTCTGTTCGCCGCCGCCATGGCGCGGAATCAGGAATTCGTTACGCAGCGGGCGCAGCGGATCGGCGGCGTCCAGGGCGATGGCGTGGGTGCGGCTGAGCAGGTCGGACATGGTCGGGCAACAGGCTGCAACGGGGCTGCCAGTGTAGCGCCTGGGGCTGGCGTGCCGCTGTTGTTGTAGAGCCGAGCCCATGCTCGGCTCTGCGGCCCGGCAGCCGAGCGTGGGCTCGGCTCTACAACGGCCATGCCCGGCGGCGGTTCAGCCCGCTGCGGGCACCGGCAACGGGTCCACGTGCCCGCATTCGCTGCAGGTGCGCAGCTCCAGGCTGGCCTGGTAACGCGCGAACACCTTGGGCAGGTCGGTTTCGATGTTCTGCAGCGGGAAATACTCTTCGTGCAGCTTGTGGTTGCAGCGTTCGCAATGCCAGATCACGCCGTCCTTCTCGTGCGGCAGGCGCTTGCGCTCGACCACCAGGCCAACCCCGCCGGGCGGCCGCCGCGGCGAGTGCGGCACCTTCGCCGGCAGCAGGAAGATCTCGCCGGCGCGGATCGGGATGTCGCGTACCGCGCCATCCTCCTGCACCTTCAGCACCATATCGCCTTCCAGCTGGTAGAACCACTCCGGGCCTTCGTCGTAGTGGTAGTCGGTGCGCGAGTTCGGCCCGCCCACCACCATCACGATGAAATCACCGTTCTCGATCATCTTGTTGCCCACCGGCGGCTTCAGCAGGTGGCGGTGTTCTTCGATCCAGGCGTGCAGGTTGATCGGCGAGGCGAGCATGGTCGGGTTCCCTGTGGGGTCAGTCGCGCTTGCCCTTGCGCGGCACGTAGGACAGGGCCTTTTCGTAGGCCGGCTGCAGCTCTTCCGGCGCGCCGACGTCGATGCCCATTTCGCGCACGCGGCCATCCTTCAGGCTGTACACCCAGCCGTGCACCATCAGCTTCTGGCCGCGGGCCCAGGCATCCTGCACGATGGTCGAGCGGCACAGGTTGGCCACCTGCTCGATCACGTTCAGTTCGCACAGGCGGGCGTGCTTGAGTTCGTCGGTCTCGATGGCATCGATGATCGAGGTGTGCTTCTGCATCACATCGCTCACGTGGCGCAGCCAGTTGTCGGCCAGGCCGACGCGGGTGTTGTGCAGGCAGGCATGCACGCCGCCGCAGCCGTAGTGGCCGACGATCAGGATGTGCTTCACCTTCAGCTGGTCCACCGCGTACTGCACCACGCTCAGGCAGTTCAGGTCGGTGTGGGCCACGACGTTCGCCACGTTGCGGTGCACGAACACTTCGCCCGGCGCCATGCCGATGATCTGGTTGGCCGGTACGCGCGAATCGGAACAGCCGATCCACAGGTATTCCGGGTGCTGCTGCTTGGCCAGCTGGTGGAAGAAGTCGGGGTCTTCCTTCTCGATGCGGTCGGCCCAGTCGCGGTTGTTCTGCAGCAGCTTGTGGATGTCTTTCATGTTCGGGTCCCTGGCGTCGGGTGGGCGAGAGGCGCGGCCATCCGGCTGCGTCGTCGCGGGAAACAATGCGTTCAGCCGCTGGCGGCGGCCTGTGTGCGATGCCAGCGCATCCACTGCGCCAGCTCGGTGAAATGCGGGCTGTCGAGCGCCTCCAGTTCGGCGATCACCGCCTGCTGGTTGGCCTCGGGGTGGTTCTGGCTCAGTTTCAGCTTCAGCTGCACCTGTTCAACCTGGAAGCGGAAGCCGATGATGCCGCGCAGCTGGCGGCGGTGGTCGTCGCGCTTCGGTTCGAACTGCCAGGCCTGGCCCACGCTGACTTCGAAATGGTCGCCGATGTCGGCCACCAGCTGGGCCAGTTCGTCGGTGTCGTCGAAGCGCTGCAACTGGCCGCGCAGTTCGGCGGCGGCGTAGTTCCAGGTCGGCACGCGCGCGGCGGCTTCCTTGTCCGGGTACCAGCTGGCCGACACATAGCCGTGCGGGCCATCGACCAGCACCTTGGCCACGCCATCGCGGCGCGCCTGCGGGTCGGCGCGCGCCCAGTGGCCGCGCAGTTCAACCTGGCTGCCGTCGCGCCGGTACAGCACCGGCACCCGGGTCAGTTCGGGCAGGCCGTCGGCGCCGGTGGTCAGCACGGTAACGAACGGATCACGCGCCAGCAGGCGATCCAGCCAGAGCAGGTCGGTCGCGGCGAAGTCGCGTGGGGTGAACATGGGGTGCGCCTTACGCGCGTGCGCCCAGCGACTGCACCATGCGCCCGCGCAGGCCTTCATCGCTGCCAGCCTGCGGCGGCTGCACTTCGTGCAGGCTGAAGCCACGCACCAGTGCGTCCTCTTCGTCCAGGCCGTCGTACTCGACGAATTCGGCATCGAACAGCTGCGAACGCGCGGTGTCTTCGCTGTCATAGCTCAGCGTGTTGCCATCGCTGTCCAGTACTTCGGCGGTGCCGGCCGGGCGTACCCGCAGGCGCGCCCAGATCAGGGTGTTGCCCAGGCTGGCCAGCCACCAGCTGTCGCGTGCGTCGTTGTTGTCGTTCATGAGTGTGTTACCAGAGCGAGACCAGCCAGAGCAGGGCGGCCATGCCCAGTCCGGCCAGCAGGGTCAGCAGCGATACCCAGGCCGGCGTCGCCAGCCCGGACAGCGAACGGTCGGGCTGCTGGCGGTAATCGCGGCGCAGCAGCCAGGCCAGGGCGTCGGGCTTGAGGAAGGCGCCATTGCCGAAGCGCGCGGCGAGCGCCGGGTGGCGGTCGCGCACGTGTACCAGGGTCAATGGCCAGAAGATCACGAAGGCACTGAACCCGGCCACTGCCACGCCGACGAAACAGAGGGCGAAGAACAGGGTCATGGGGGCGGTACCTCCGTGGTCGTGGGGTGTGGCTTAGAAGTCCGCGCTGCCCGGGGCACGCGGGTAGGGGATCGCATCGCGGATGTTGGACAGGCCGCAGACGTAGACCACCAGGCGCTCGAAGCCGAGGCCGAAGCCAGCGTGCGGCACCGAACCGTAGCGGCGGAAATCGCGGTACCAGCTGTAGTGTTCGCGGTCCAGGCCGAACTGGGCCATGCGCGCGTCCAGCACGTCCAGGCGCTCTTCACGCTGGCTGCCGCCGATGATCTCGCCGATGCCCGGGGCCAGCACGTCCATCGCGGCAACGGTCTTGCCGTCGTCGTTCAGGCGCATGTAGAAGGCCTTGATGTGCTCGGGATAGTTGGTCACCACCACCGGGCGGCCGACGTGTTCCTCGGTCAGCCAGCGCTCGTGCTCGGTCTGCAGGTCCAAGCCCCATTCGACCGGGAAGTCGAACTTCCTGCCCGACTTCTGCAGCAGGCTGACCGCATCGGTGTAGTCGATGCGCTCGAACGGTGCGTTGATGAAGTCTTCCAGCTTGGTGATCGCGTTCTTGTCCACGCGCTCGGCGATGAAGGCCAGGTCGTCACCGCGCTCGTTCAGCACCGCACGGAACAGGTACTTCAGGAACTCTTCGGCCAAGCGCGCGTCTTCGGCCAGGTCGGCGAAGGCGATTTCCGGCTCGATCATCCAGAACTCCGCCAGGTGGCGGGTGGTGTGGCTGTTTTCGGCGCGGAAGGTCGGGCCGAAGGTGTAGACCTTGCTCAGCGCCAGGCAGTAGGCCTCCACGTTCAGCTGGCCGGACACGGTCAGGAAGGTTTCCTTGCCGAAGAAGTCGCGGCTGAAGTCGATCGCGCCCTTCTCGTCGCGCGGCAGGTTCACCATGTCCAGGGTGGACACGCGGAACATCTGGCCGGCGCCTTCGGCGTCGGAGGTGGTGATGATCGGGGTGCTGATCCAGTTGAAGCCGTTCTCGTGGAAGAAACGGTGCACGGCCTGGGCCAGGCAGTTGCGGATGCGGGTGACCGCGCCGAACAGGTTGGTGCGCGGGCGCAGGTGCGCCACTTCACGCAGGAACTCCGGCGACATCGGCTTGGGCTGGATCGGGTAGGTCAGCGGGTCTTCGACCCAGCCGACCACTTCCAGCGCGCTGGCCTGGATCTCGAACGACTGGCCCTTGCCCTGCGACTTCACCAGAGTGCCGGTGGCGATGACCGAGCAGCCGCTGGTCAGGCGCTTGATCTCTTCGAAATTGGCCAGGGTATCGTTGGCCACCACCTGGATCGGCGCGAAGCAGGAGCCGTCGCTCACATTCACGAAAGCCAGATTCGCTGAACCGCGCACCGTGCGCACCCATCCGCGTACCGTGACTTCGCCGCCTTCCGGGATCTTCCCGGCAAGCGCATGTTCAACGCTGACCACCGTCATGACTTGAATCCTCTGCTGATCGACTCGATCTGTGAACACGGGAGTTTACCGGTTGCAGCGTTCTGCTTGCGAGGCATTTTTCGCGGCCTTGGCTCCTTATAATGTCCCCGTACCCTTGGAGTGAGCCTCATGGCCGTCAGCCTGACCCCCATCGCCTTCGAGCGCGTGCAGCGCTTTGTCGCCCAGACCCCCGGCGCCCTGGGCCTGCGCTTCGGCGTGACCAAGACCGGTTGCTCCGGCTGGGGCCACGTGACCGACCTGGCCCGTGACGAGCGCGAGGGCGATACCGTGTTCGAACAGGAGGGCGTGAAGATCTACGTCGATGCCAAGAGCCTGGCCCTGGTGGACGGCACCGTCATCGACTTCGGCAAGCACGGCCTGAGCGAGACCTTCACGTTCAGCAACCCGAACGCCACCGCCGAGTGCGGCTGCGGCGAAAGCTTCACCACCGACGCCGACAAGGCCTGAGCCTGGTCCTGAGGCCGCCGCGCATGGCCCGGCGCTGCCGGGTTCAGCTTCGCCCGGCCCCGGCCGGTTGCCCGGCACCCCCATCTGCGCCATAATGCGCGGCTTCCTGCCTTCCTGGCGGGAACCCTTGCCCCACCGCGGTATTTACGGCGGGGGGCTGTCCGGCCGCAAGGCCACATCCGAAAGGTAGAAAAAACATGAGTCGTCATTACGAAATCGTGTTCATGGTCCACCCGGACCAGAGCGAGCAGGTCCCGGCCATGATCGAGCGCTACAAGTCGCTGGTCGAGAACGGCAACGGCACCATCCACCGTCTGGAAGACTGGGGCCGCCGCCAGCTGGCTTACCCGATCCAGAACCTGGTGAAGGCGCACTACGTGCTGCTGAACATCGAAGCCGACCAGGCCGTGCTGAACGAGCTGACCGAAAGCTTCCGCTTCAACGACGCCGTGCTGCGCAACCTGGTCATCAAGCGTGACGAGGCTGACACCGAGCAGTCGCTGATCATGAAGAGCAAGGACGAGAAGGGCGACAAGCCCGAGCGTGGTGAGCGTCGTCGTCGTGATGACGAAGAAGGCGAAACCACCCCCGCCGCTGACAACGATGCCGGCGACGACGCCGCTTCGGCCGCCTAAGGAGCACTGACATGTCCAAGTTCTTCCGTCGCCGCAAGTTCTGCAAGTTCACCGCCGAAGGTGTCAAGGAGATCGATTACAAGGATCTCAACACCCTGCGCCAGTACCTGACCGAGAACGGCAAGATCGTGCCGAGCCGCGTCACCGGTACCAAGTCGAAGTACCAGCGTCAGCTGGCGACCGCCGTCAAGCGCGCTCGCTTCCTGGCCCTGATCCCGTACACCGACAACCACGACGTCTGATGCCCGGCGGGGCGGCCCGGTGCCGCCCCCGCTGTGCCAGCTATTCGGACAGCCTTTGTTGCGGGGCATCGCCTCGCTAACGAATAACTTATCTGGAGCAATACCATGCAGCTGATCCTTCTGCAGAAAGTCACCAACCTCGGCAACCTGGGCGACCTGGTCGACGTGAAGCCGGGCTACGGCCGTAACTTCCTCGTGCCGCAGGGCAAGGCCGTTCCGGCCACCGAGAGCAACAAGGCCGAGTTCGAAGCCAAGCGCGCCGAATACGAAGCCAAGGCCCAGGCCATCCACGCCGACGCTGACGCCCGCAAGGCCAAGCTGGAAGGCGCGAGCGTGACCATCGCCGCCAACGCTTCGACCGAAGGCAAGCTGTACGGCTCGGTCGGCGCCCGCGAAATCGCTGAAGCCTTCACCGCTGCCGGCTTCGAGCTGAACAAGAGCGAAGTCATCCTGGGCGAAGGCGCCTTCCGCAACATCGGTGAGTACGACGTCCTGGTGCACCTGCACGCCGACGTCGAAACCACCGTCAAGGTTGTGGTTGAAGCCGAAAAGGCCTGATCCCAAGCCGCAAGGCCTGGTGTCACCAGAACGGGCGCCCGCAAGGGTGCCCGTTTTGTTTTGTGGCAGGCCCTGATCCGCGGCGCCGCGCCACGCCTGGCCGCTGCTGCGGCCGGGGAATGTTCCACGCCCCTGGTGGAACTTGTCTCGTAGAAACGGGCCACATCGGTATACTCAGGGCGTCACACCCGTTCCACGGCCGGCGATCCCAGCAGGATCAATGACTTGGAGGGTAAGCAGGCCGCTCGCCGGCCCCAGTCCGGAACCTCTATGCGTCTTTCCACGATCAAGCTGTCCGGCTTCAAGTCCTTCGTCGATCCGACCACCCTGCACCTGCCGACCAACATGACCGGCGTGGTGGGGCCCAATGGCTGCGGCAAGTCGAACATCATCGACGCCGTGCGCTGGGTCATGGGTGAGAGCTCGGCCAGCCGCCTGCGCGGCGACTCGCTGACCGACGTGATCTTCTCCGGCTCCAATGCCCGCAAGCCGGTTTCGCAGGCGACCGTCGAGCTGATCTTCGACAATTCCGACCACACGATTTCCGGCGAGTACGCCTCGTTCAACGAGATCTCGGTCAAGCGCACCGTCAGCCGTGACGGCAGCAGCAACTATTACCTCAACGGCACCAAGTGCCGCCGTCGTGACATCACCGACCTGTTCCTCGGCACCGGCCTGGGGCCGCGCAGCTATTCGATCATCGAACAGGGCATGATCAGCCAGATCATCGAGGCGCGCCCGGAAGACCTGCGCGTGTATCTGGAAGAGGCTGCCGGCATTTCCAAGTACAAGGAACGCCGCAAGGAAACCGAAACGCGCATCCGCCATACCCGCGAAAACCTGGACCGGCTGGGCGACCTGCGCGACGAGATCAGCAAGCAGCTCGAACACCTCAAGCGCCAGGCCAAGCAGGCCGAGCAGTACCAGGCCCTGCAGGAAGAGCGCCGGGTGAAGGATGCCGAGTGGAAGGCGCTGGAGTTCCGGGGCCTGGACGGCCGCCTGTCCAAGCTGCGCGAAGGGCTGTCGCAGGAAGAGACCAAGCTGCAGCAGCTGATCGCCGACCAGCGTGATGCCGAAGCCCGCATTGAAACCTCGCGCGTGCGCCGCGAGGAAGCTGCCGACGCGCTCAACACCGCGCAGGCCGCGGTCTACCAGGTGGGCAGCACGCTGGCCCGCCTGGAGCAGCAGATCCAGCACCAGCGCGAACTCTCGCAGCGCCTGCACAAGGCGCGCGATGAAACCCGCCAGGCGCTTGCCGAACTGGGCCGGCACATCAGCGGCGACGAAGCCAAGCTGATCGTGCTGCGCGAAGCGGTGGATGCCGCGACCCCGCAGCTGGAAGAACTGCAGGAAGAAAACGAGATCAAGCAGGAAAGCCTGCGCGAAGCAGAAGATCGCCTGGCCCATTGGCAGCAGCGCTGGGAGCAGCACACCTCGCAGAGCTCGGAAGCCTCGCGTGCCGGCGATGTCGAACGCACCCGCGTGGACTACCTGGACAAGCAGATCCTCGATGCCGACCGCCGCCGCGAAGCACTGGCTGCCGAGCGCGCCGGGCTGGACGTGGATGCGCTGGAAGAAGCCTTCGAGCAGCTTCACCTGCAGCACGAAACCCAGAAGACCGCGCTGGACGAACTGTCCGAACAGGTCGAGCTGCGCAAGCAGGGCGTGACCGGTGTGCAGGAACAGCAGCGTAACGGCCAGAACGAACTGGCCGAACTGCGCAAGCAGGTCAACGGTCTGCGTGGCCGCCTGGCATCGCTGGAAACCCTGCAGCAGGCCGCACTGGGCCAGGAGCAGGGCGCTGCCGTGGCCTGGCTGAAGGCGCGCGGCCTGGACTCGGCCGCCCGTGTGGGCGAGCGCCTGGACGTGGACGCGGGCTGGGAAAACGCCGTGGAAAGCGCACTCGGCCAGCTGATCGAAGGCGTGCTGGTGGATGATCCGGCCCGCCTGGTGGATGCGCTGGGCGAACTGGGCGAAGGCCGCATCGCGCTGGTGGCGGACGACGGCGCCGAGCTGAAGGTCGCGCCGACCTCGCTGGCGGCGCGCGTGCGCGGCCCGGCCGCGATCCGCCGGCTGCTGGCGCACCTGCACGGTGCGAAGGATCTGGCCGAGGCCAAGGCGCTGCAGGCCAGCTTGCCCGAAGGCGATTCCATCATCACCCAAGGTGGCGAACGCCTGGGCCAGGGCTGGCTGCGCGTGTCGCGCTCCGGTGCGGCCCAGCAGGGTGCGCTGCTGCGCGAACGCGAGATCAACGAACTGCGCGAGCAGATCGAAGCGCTGCAGGACCGCGAAGCCGAGCTGGAAGAGCAGCTTTCCGGCTTCCGTGAGCAGCTGCTGGCGGCCGAGCAGCAGCGCGAGGACGCGCAGCGTGCGCTGTACCAGGCCCATCGTGCGGTGTCCGAACTGGCGGGCCAGTTGCAGGGGCAGCAGGGCAAGGTGGAGGCCGCGCGCACGCGCATCGACCGCATCGAAGGCGAACTGAAGCAGCTGCTGGAAACGCTGGACGCCAACAACGAACAGGCGCGCGAAGCGCGTTCGCGGTTGGAAAACGCCGTCAGCAGCATGGGCGACCTGGAGTCGAACCGGCAGGGTCTGGAAGGCGAGCGCCGCCAGCTGACCGATGCCCGCGACATGGCCCGCGAAGCCGCGCGTACGGTGCGTGAGCGATCGCACTCGCTGGCACTGACCCTGGAATCGCAGCGGGCCCAGTTGGCCTCGCTCAGCCAGGCGCTGGAGCGCATGGGCACCCAGCGCGGCCAGCTCGACTCGCGCCTGGGCGAACTGCATTCGCAGCTGGATGAGGGCGATTCGCCGGTCGAATCGCTGCAGGCCGAACACCAGAACGCACTGGAAGAGCGCGTGCGCGCCGATCGCGTGCTGACCGAGGCCCGCACCCTGCTGGATGGCATCGACGCCGAGCTGCGCAACTACGAACAGACCCGCCACCAGCGCGACGAACAGGCATTGGCCCAGCGTGAGCGCATCTCGCAGCGCAAGCTGGACCAGCAGGCGCTGGTGCTCAGCGCGGAGACCCTGCAGGGTGCGGTGGAGAAAGCCGGTTTCGTGCTGCAGGACGTGCTCAATGCGCTACCCGAAGATGCCCGACTGGGCGACTGGGAGCAGGCCGTCCACCAGATCGATGGCCGCATGCGCCGGCTGGAGCCGGTCAACCTGGCGGCCATCCACGAGTACGGCGAGGCGTCGCAGCGCTCGGACTACCTGGATTCGCAGCACACCGACCTGACCACCGCGCTGGAAACCCTGGAAGATGCCATCCGCAAGATCGACCGCGAGACCCGCGGCCGCTTCAAGGACACCTTCGACCGCGTCAATGCCGGCGTGCAGGCGCTGTACCCGCGCCTGTTCGGCGGTGGCCACGCCTATCTGGAACTGACCGGCGAAGACCTGCTCGACACCGGCGTGACCATCATGGCGCGCCCGCCGGGCAAGCGCGTGTCCAGCATTTCGCTGCTGTCCGGCGGCGAGAAGGCGATGACCGCAGTGGCCCTGGTGTTCGCCATCTTCCAGCTCAACCCCGCGCCGTTCTGCCTGCTGGACGAGGTGGACGCGCCGCTGGACGAGGCCAACGTTGGTCGCCTGGCCAACATGGTCAAGGAAATGAGCGAGAAGGTGCAGTTCCTGTTTGTCAGCCATAACAAGGCGACGATGGAGGCCGCGCACCAGCTGTCGGGCGTGACCATGCGCGAGCCGGGCGTCAGCCGCCTGGTCAGCGTGGACCTGGAAGAAGCCGCGCGATTGGCGGGCGCGGCCTGACGTGCCATTCTAGTTACCTGAATGAACTAGCCGGAGAACCTATCGAATGTCCGACACGGCACTGTTGCGCATCGGCATCCTGGCCGCCGGCCTGCTGCTGGTCGCTGCGATCTTCCTGTTTGGCCGTCCGAAGAAGAAGCCCCAGGGGCGCCGCGTGGAAAGCGCCGAACCGACCAGCGGCGAGCGCCGCGAGCCGGTGCTGGGCGAAGACGGGGCGGCCCTGGCCGAGACCCGCAGCGAACCGGGGCTGGGCGATGAAGGCCAGCAGGCCGAACTGGGCCTGGCCGACACCGACCCGGGCGCCGCCAGCGATCTGGGCAAGCGCGCCACCCAGGACTTCGACAAGATCGTGTCGCTGTTCGTGGCCGCCCGTGCCGGCGAACAGCTGCGCGGCGAAGACATCGTGGTGGCAGCCGAAAAGACCGGCCTGGTGTTTGGCCACATGAACGTGTTCCACCGCCTGGTGGAAGGCCACCCGGAACGCGGCCCGATCTTCTCGATGGCCAGCATCATGAAGCCGGGCAGCTTCGACATGGCCAACATCCGCGCCATGGAAACCCCGGCCATTGCCTTCTTCCTGACCCTGCCGGCGCCGCTGACCGCGCTGGACGCCTGGGAAAAGATGCTGCCCACCGTGCAGCGCATGGCCGAACTGCTGGACGGCGTGGTGCTGGATGACAGCCGCAACGCCCTGGGTCGCCAGCGCATCGCCCATATCCGCGATGAGCTGCGCGCCTACGACCGCCAGCACCAGGCCCCGCCGCTGACCAAGACCCCGCGCTGGTAAAACCGTTTTTTCCGGTGTGCCGACCAACGGTCGGCACCCACCCGGGTAGATCCACGCCATGCGTGGATGGGTTACGCCGGTACGCCGGCGACCTTCGCGAACGCCTGGCGGAACGCCGCCATTTCTTCTTCGGTACCGACGGTCACCCGCACGCGTTGCGGCCAGATCGGCCAGCTGCGGCCGATCACCACACCGTTGTCCGCCATGGCCTTGGCGAAGGCGGTGCCGTCACGTTGCACGTCCACCACGAAGCAGTTGGCTTCCGACGGTACGCAGCTGAAACCGCGCTTGCCCAGCCACGCGATCGTGGCCTGGCGCACCCTGGCGTTCTGCAGACGACGCTGCGGAATCAACTCTGGGTCACGCAGGCTGGCCAGTGCCGCGGCCAGGGCGGGTACCGGCAGGGGGTTGTCGCCCAGGCGGGCCAGTTCACGCAGGCGGTCCGGGTGGGCTGCGGCCAAGCCCAGGCGCAGGCCGGCCATGCCGTACAGCTTGGAGAACGTGCGCAGCACGATCAGATCATCGCGCTGGGCTACCTGTGCGATCAGGCTGGGCTGGTCGCTGTACTGCAGATAGGCCTCGTCGACCAGCACGCGTGTGGCGGATGGCTTGTTGGCCAGCAGCCAGGCCAGCTCTTCCGGTGGGCTGATGGACCCGGTGGGATTGTTGGGATTGCACACGTAGATCAGCCCCGTCGGTTGCGAATGCGCGGCCGCCGCCATCGCGCGCAGATCGTGCGCGCCGTCCGCACGCAGCGACACCTTCTGCACGTGTGCACCGCAGGCCTTGGCCATATCGCCCAGGGTTTCGAAGGTCGGGTCGGCCACCACCAGCGCTGCCTGCGGGCCGGTCCACAGCGTCGCGGCGCGGTTCAGCGGCTCGCTGGAGCCCGGGTACAGGCGGATGTGGTCCGCCGCAACGGCGGCCTGCGCGGCAACGGCGTCGCGCACCTGCCCGGCCAGCGCGAACTGGTAACGGCCACTGCCAGCGATGCTGTCCCGGGCAGCCTGCTGGGCTACGGGGGAGGGGCCATACGGGCATTCGTTGAAGTTGAGCAGCACCGCGCCGGGCGCGATGGTCGCGGCGGGCTGGGCGTGGCCGGGGAGGGGCACGCCCGTGCTGGCCACGGCCAGGCCGGCACCGGCCAGTTGCAGGAAGTGGCGACGGGAGGTGGGCAGGGTCACGGGCGGGATTCCGAAGGGCAACCGCCGCACGCTAGCGCTGGCGGGGGCGGGCGGCAAGCGGGGATTCTGTAGAGTCGAGCCATGCTCGACTGCTCTACCGGCCCAGTCGAGCATGGCTCGACTCTACAAAGGCGGCAGTCGAGCATGGCTCGACTCTACAAGGGCGGCAGTCGAGCATGGCTCGACTCTACAAGGGCGGCAGTCGAGCATGGCTCGACTCTACAAGGGCGGCAGTCGAGCATGGCTCGACTCTACAAGGGCGTGGGCATTACCGGGCCTGACGCCGGGGCGCGGTAGAATTCACGGCCATCCCAGAACCCGCGGATCCCGATGAGCCCCAGCCCCGCCGAACGCGCCGAAGACCTCCGCCGGCAGATCGCCCAGGCCAACCGCGCCTACCACGAGCTGGATGCGCCGGAGATCCCCGACGTCGACTACGACCGGATGGTGCGCGAACTGGAAGCGCTGGAACGCGAGCATCCCGAACTGGCCCGCGCCGACAGCCCGACCCAGCAGGTGGGCGCGCGTCCCTCCGGCCGTTTCGCCGAAGTGCGCCACGCGATGCCGATGCTGTCGTTGTCCAATGCCTTCAGCGATGAGGAAGTGGCCGATTTCGTGCGCCGCATCGACGAGCGCCTGGGCCGCCGCAGCCTGCAGTTCTCGGCCGAACCGAAGATGGATGGCCTGGCCATCAGCCTGCGCTATGAAGACGGGCAGTTCGTGCTGGGCGCCACCCGGGGCGATGGCAGCACCGGCGAGGATGTGACCGCCAACCTGCGCGAGATCGGCGATATTCCCAAGCGCCTGCACGGCCAGGATTGGCCGGATGTGCTGGAAGTGCGTGGTGAGGTCTACATGGCCCGCGCCGATTTCGAGGCCTACAACGAGCGCGCGCGCCTGCATGGCGGCAAGGTGCTGGCCAACCCGCGTAACGCCGCGGCCGGTTCGCTGCGCCAGCTGGATGCAAAAATCAGTGCACAGCGCAGGCTCAGCTTCTTCGCCTACGGCACTGGCGAAGTGCAGGGCGGTGAACTGCCCGACACTCATTCGGGCACGCTGGCCCAGCTCGGCCAGTGGGGCTTCCCGGTCAGCACGCTGTGCAAGGTCGTGGAAGGCACCGACGGGCTGCTGGGCTATTACCGTGACATCGGCGAACGCCGCGATGGTCTGCCGTTCGATATCGACGGCGTGGTCTACAAGCTGGACGACCGCGCCGGGCAGCAGGCCATGGGCTTCGTCTCGCGCGCACCGCGCTGGGCCATCGCGCACAAGTTCCCCGCGCAGGAACAGAGCACCACGGTGGAGGCCATCGAGATCCAGATCGGCCGTACCGGCGCCGCTACCCCGGTGGCGCGCCTGGCCCCGGTGGCCGTGGCCGGGGTGATCGTGTCCAACGCGACCCTGCACAACGCCGACCAGATCGAGCGCCTGGATGTGCGCGTGGGCGACAGCGTGATCGTGCGCCGTGCCGGCGATGTCATTCCGGAAGTGGTGAGTGTCATCCTCGATCGCCGCCCGCAGGGCACCACGCCCTGGCAGATGCCCACCCGCTGCCCGGTGTGCGGTTCGGAAATCGTGCGCGAAGAAGGTGCGGCCGCCTGGCGGTGTTCGGGCGAGCTGTCCTGCCCCGCGCAGCGCAAGGAGGCCATTGCCCACTTCGCTTCGCGCCGTGCCATGGATATCGACGGGCTGGGGGACAAGTACATCGAAACCCTGGTCGACGCCGGCATCGTCACCCGCGTGGCGGATCTCTACCAGTTGACCCGCGACCAGCTGCTGCACCTGAAGCTGGTCCTGGACGCGGAAGATCCGTCGGCACTGGCCAACAGCCTGAAGCCGCATCTGCCGGCCGAAGGCAGTGGCGCGGTGCTCAACGCCGTACTCAAGCTGGATGGCAGCGATCCGGCGTGGCGCGCGCAGGCGCTGGTGCAGCCGGTTCCGTTCGAGTGGAACACGAAGAAGATCGCGACCAAGTGGGCCGACAACCTGATTGCCGCCATTGATGCCAGCCGTGATGCCAGCCTGGAACGGCTGCTGTTCGCGCTGGGCATCGAGCACGTGGGCGAAAGCACCGCCAAGGCCCTGGCGGCGTGGTTTGGCGATCTGGCGCTGATCCGCCGCCTGCCGTGGCCGCTGTTCAAGCGCGTGCCGGATATCGGCGGTGAGGTGGCGCGATCGCTGGGTCATTTCTTCGAACAGCAGGGTAACCAGCAGGCCATCGACGCATTGCTGCAGGTCGGCCAGGTGCGCATCCGCGATGCCCATCCGCCCAGCGCCAAGCTGCGCGAGGGTCTGGATCTGGCGCAGCTGCTGGTAGAGGCGGAGATCCCCGGCATCACCCGCCTGCGTGCGGAAAAGCTGGTGGCGGTGCTGCCCAGTGCGCAGGCGGTGCTGGATGCCGAGCACGGCCAGTTCGTCAACGCCGGCCTGCCCGATGACACCGCGCGTGGCGTGGCCGAGTGGCTGGACAGCGATGGCCACGGCGCGCTGCTGCTGGCCGCGGAAACCGAGATGCAGCACATTCTGGCCAACGCACCGGCACTGGCCGAAGTGGTGGCCGGACCGCTGGATGGGCAGACCGTGGTGCTGACCGGCACCCTGGCCCAGCTCACCCGCGATGCCGCCAAGGAGCGCCTGGAAGCGCTGGGCGCGAAGGTGTCCGGCAGCGTGTCGAAGAAGACCAGCTTCCTGGTGGCCGGTACCGAGGCCGGCTCCAAGCTGGACAAGGCGCAATCGCTGGGCGTGCCGGTATGGGATGAAGACCGCCTGCTGGCCTACCTGGCCGAACACGAGTGATGACCCCGCCGGGTGCGGCATGCGCCCGGCTTGAAGTACGAGAGGACAACCGATGCAGACCGCCCCGCTGGATTTCCGCCTGGCCACCCGCGCAGACGAGGAGCTGCTGATCTCGTTGATGCGCGAGTTCTATGCCGAAGACAAGATCGAATTCGACGATGCGCGCGTGCGCCGTGGCGTTGATGCACTGCTGGCCGACCCGCGCAATGGCGAAGTACTGCTGTGGCTGGATGAGGCAGGCGAGGTGTGCGGCTATGCGGTGATCGCGATGGGCTTCAGCCTGGAGCAGGGCGGTCATTTCATGCTGCTGGATGAACTCTATCTGGCGCACCGTGCGCGCGGCCGTGGCCGCGGCAAACAGGCCCTGGCCACCTGCGAACAACGTGCACGTGGCCGCGGTGTCAGCCGCCTGCGCCTGGAAGTGAACCACCACAACGAACTGGCCCGTCGCCTGTACCTGGCCAGCGGTTACATCGACGATACCCGTGACCTGCTGACCCTGCCGCTGGACCACCCGCGCCCGGAGGGCATCCTGTGAGCGAGGCCCTGCTGCGCACGCTGCAGCAGCGCGCCGCGCTGAACGCGCTGGTGCGCCGCTTCTTCGCCGAACGCGATGTGCTGGAAGTGGAGACGCCGATCCTGTCGGTGGCCGGCAACACCGAACCGAACATCGACAGTTTCCATACCGACTTCAGTGGCCATGTGGATGCCGGCGGCCGCCGCCGTTGGCTGCGCACGTCGCCGGAATATCCGCTCAAGCGCCTGCTGGCTGCCGGAGTGGGCGATTGCTACGAGCTGGGCCGCGTGTTCCGCAACGGCGAGGCCGGTGGCCGCCACAACCCCGAATTCACCATGCTGGAGTGGTACCGCGTAGGCTGGGATCACCATCGGCTGGTGCAGGAAACGGCCGAGCTGGTCGGCCAGGCGCTGGCGCTGGTCGGCCGCAGCGCCACGCTGCGGGTGCTGAGCTACCGCGAACTGTTCCAGCAGCACGCGGGCGTGGATCCCTTCGGCGCGGATGACGCGGCATTGCGTGCGGCGCTGGGGGATGTGCACATCGATCCGGTCGGCCTCACCCGCGATGACTGGCTGGACCTGCTGATGACCCATCGCATCCAACCGCACTTCGATGACGCGGTCATGACCGTGGTGCACGACTGGCCGGCCAGCCAGGCTGCGCTGGCGCGCATCCGTGCCGGCACGCCGCCGCTGGCTGAACGTTTCGAGCTGTACCTGGGCGCAGTGGAACTGGCCAACGGCTATCACGAACTGAACGATGCACGCGAACAGCGCGCGCGTTTCGAGCGCGATCAACAGCGCCGCCATGAACGCGGCCAGGTACAGCCGGCACTGGACGAAGCGCTGCTGTCGGCCCTGCCCGCGATGCCTGCCTGCGCAGGTGTGGCGGTAGGCATTGATCGCCTGCTGATGGCGATGGCACGCACGCCGCGCATTGCCGATGTGCTGGCTTTCGATTTCGCACATGCCTGAACACCGCGCGCGCAGCGCAAGGCTGAACGGAAACGGCCGTTTTCGCGCTTGATTCAGCCAGCACGATGATGCTCTTATCACGCCTGATGCCCGACACTGGCATCGTGGTTCATCCACTCCGATGGGGAAGGCTTTGTTCAAGTGGTTCGCGGTTGTGGCGGCACCGGTGTACTCCATGGCGATATGGGGCGGCGTGCTGCCGTCGTCGGCGTCGGCCCAGCAGGCCGGCTATGACGGCGAAGTGATCACCTGCGAATCGCGCGACATGGGCTGGGTGCACTGCGATATCGACGTCAGCAACGGCGTGGACCTGATCCGCCAGCTGTCCAGCAACAGCTGCATCCGTGGCAGCGAGTGGGGCACCGACCGCAGTGGCGTGTGGGTCACCCTGGGGTGCCGCGCCGAATTCCGCGCCCGTCCCGCCGAAGGCGCGGTGGCCGCCACCACCCCCGATGCAAAGGCCAAGCGCCTGGTGCGCCGCGTGGTGCGTTGTGAATCCAATGGCCGCCCGCAGAGCTGTCCCGTCCGCCTGGACGGTGCGCCGGTACGCCTGCTGCGCCAGCTGTCGGTGCTGCCGTGCCGCGAGGGGCAGGGCTGGGGCTACAAGCGCAACGAAGTCTGGACCAGTCGCGGCTGCCAGGGCGATTTCGAAGTGGCCGACGAGGACGGCCGTTTCGTCGACGTGGCGCGCAAGCTGACCTGCGAATCCAAGTCGAAACGGCGCCGCTTCTGCGGTGCGACCATTTCCACCGAAGCCCGGGTGATCAAGCAGCTGTCCGGTACCCCCTGCGAGGAAGGCAGTACCTGGGGCTGGAGCCGCAACGGCATCTGGGTGGATGGCGGCTGCCGCGCCGAATTCTCGGTGAATTGAGGCCCGGGCAGGCTCCAACCACGCGGGGCGTGGCTCTACAATGGGCCCATGAACACTGCCTCCGACATCGACTACGCCCGTTACGACCACATCCGCCCGATCCTGTGGACCGGCGATGCCCTGCAACTGCTGGACCAGCGCAAACTGCCGTTCGTGGTCGAGCACGTGGTCTGTCATGGCAGCGATGAAGTCGCCGCCGCCATCCACGCGCTGACCGTGCGTGGCGCGCCGGCCATCGGCATCGCCGCCGCTTGGGGCGTGGTGCTGGCCGCGCGCGACGTGCAGGCCGCCGACGGCGTCCATGCCCTGCAGCAGCTGGAACCGGCCCTGCAGCGCCTGAACGCCTCGCGCCCGACCGCCGTGAACCTGGCCTGGGCGCTGGCACGCATGCGCCGCTGCCTGAACGCCGCCGGCGCCGACTGGAAGGCGCTGCTGGAAGCCGAAGCCCAGGCCATCGCCGAGGAAGACCTGGCCGCCAACCGCCACATGGGCGCGCTGGGCGCGGGCCTGATCGACGCCGGCAGCGGCGTGCTGACC
The DNA here is from genome assembly GCF_047782825.1 of Stenotrophomonas maltophilia. Lineage (GTDB taxonomy): Bacteria > Pseudomonadota > Gammaproteobacteria > Xanthomonadales > Xanthomonadaceae > Stenotrophomonas. The sequence goes on from NZ_CP180589.1 coordinate 330,169, forward strand.
CACTGCAACACCGGCTCGCTGGCCACTGCCGGCTTCGGTACCGCCCTGGGCGTGATCCGTGCCGGCATGGCCCAGCACCGCATCGCCCGCGTGTTCGCCGGCGAGACCCGGCCGTGGCTGCAGGGCGCGCGCCTGACCGTGTGGGAACTGCAGCAGGACGGCATCGACGCCACCCTCATCGCCGATTCGGCCGCCTCGCACCTGATGAAGACCGGTGCCGTGCAGTGGGTGATCGTCGGTGCCGACCGCATCTGCGCCAACGGTGATACCGCCAACAAGATCGGCACCTACCAGCTGGCCATCGCCGCCCGCCACCACGGGGTGAAGTTCATGGTGGTCGCGCCGTCGTCCACCGTGGACATGGACACCGTGGATGGCAGCCAGATCGAGATCGAACAGCGCGACCCCGGCGAGCTGTACGGCGTGGGCGGTACCCGCACCGTGGCCGAAGGCATCGCCGCCTGGAACCCGGTGTTCGACGTGACCCCGGGCGAGCTGATCGACGCCATCGTGACCGAGCGCGGGGTCATCCTGAACCCGACAGCCGACAACATGCGCGCCGCCTTCGGCGGTTGATGCAGGTGGGGGAGGGAGGTCTGTAGAGCCGAGCCCATGCTCGGCTCAGCCGGCCATTCCACCGCAGCCGAGCGCAGGCTCGGCTCTACAGGGGCTGCTGAACCCCCTAAGTTCCTGATTTGTGCCGGTAAAATCCCCGTAATGGGAGGCGGAAAACGGCCTGTTGTGGTAGTATCCACAGGTTGAATCGAGGTTCCGGCACGACCCCCTCCCGCAGAGGGCTGCGCCGGACTGGACCGCTACCAGACAACGGAACCCGAATGGCAGAAACCGCCAAGGAAATCATCCAGGTCAACCTGGAAGACGAGATGCGCAAGAGCTACCTCGATTACGCCATGAGCGTGATCGTGGGCCGCGCGCTCCCGGATGCGCGCGACGGCCTCAAGCCGGTGCATCGCCGCGTGCTGTTCGCGATGAACGAGTTGAACGCGCACAGCAACAAGCCCTACTTCAAGTCGGCGCGTATCGTCGGTGACGTCATCGGTAAGTACCACCCGCATGGCGATCAGTCGGTGTACGACACGCTGGTGCGTCTGGCACAGCCATTCTCGCTGCGTTACATGCTGGTCGATGGCCAGGGTAACTTCGGCTCGATCGATGGCGACTCCGCCGCGGCCATGCGATACACCGAAGCGCGCATGTCGCGCCTCGCGCACGAGCTGATGGCCGACATCGACAAGGAAACCGTCGATTTCCAGCCCAACTACGACGAAAAGGAACTGGAGCCGACGGTCATGCCGACCCGGTTCCCGAACCTGCTGGTCAACGGTTCGGCCGGTATCGCGGTGGGCATGGCCACCAACATCCCGCCGCACAACCTGAGCGAGTCGATCAACGCCTGCATCGCGCTGATCGACAACCCGGAAATCGATGTCGACGGCCTGATGGAGTACATCCCGGGCCCCGATTTCCCGACCGCCGGCATCATCAACGGCACGGCCGGCATCGTCGCCGGTTACCGCACCGGCCGTGGCCGTGTGCGCATCCGTGCCAAGGCCGATATCGAAGTGGCCGACAACGGCCGCGAATCGATCATCGTCACTGAAATTCCTTACCAGGTGAACAAGGCGCGTCTGATCGAAAAGATCGCCGAGCTGGTCAAGGAAAAGAAGATCGAAGGCATCAGCGAGCTGCGCGATGAGTCCGACAAGGACGGCATGCGCATCTACATCGAGATCAAGCGCGGTGAATCTGCCGAGGTTGTGCTGAACAACCTGTATCAGCAGACGCAGATGGAATCGGTGTTCGGCATCAACATGGTGGCGCTGGTCGATGGCCGCCCGCAGTTGATGAACCTCAAGCAGATGCTGGAGGCCTTCGTCCGCCACCGTCGCGAAGTGGTCACCCGCCGCACCGTGTTCGAGCTGCGCAAGGCGCGCGCCCGTGCCCACGTGCTGGAAGGCCTGACCGTCGCGCTGGCCAACATCGACGAGATGATCGAACTGATCAAGACCTCGCCGAACCCCAACGAGGCGCGCGAACGCATGCTCGCCCGCCTGTGGGAGCCGGGTCTGGTCGGTTCGATGCTGGGCGCCGCCGGCGCCGAAGCCTCGCGCCCGGAAGACCTGCCCAAGGGCGTGGGCCTGATCGAAGGCGGCTACCAGCTGACCGAGATCCAGGCCACCCAGATCCTGGAAATGCGCCTGCACCGCCTGACCGGGCTGGAGCAGGACCGCCTGACCGACGAGTACAAGCAGCTGCTGGAAGTGATCGCCGGGCTGATCCACATCCTGGAAGATCCCGACCGCCTGCGCCAGGTCATCCGCGAGGAACTGGTCAACGTCAAGGCCGAGTTCGGCGACGAGCGTCGCACCGAAATCCGCCACAGCGAAGAAGACCTGGACATCCTCGACCTGATCGCGCCGGAGGACGTGGTGGTTACCGTGTCGCACGCCGGTTACGTGAAGCGCCAGCCGGTGAGCGTGTACCGCGCGCAGCGCCGCGGTGGCCGTGGCCGCAGCGCGGCGTCGACCAAGGAAGAGGATTTCATCGAACAGCTGTGGCTGGTCAACACGCACGATACGCTGCTGACCTTCACCAGTTCGGGCAAGGTGTTCTGGCTGCCGGTGTACCAGCTGCCCGAAGCCGGTTCCAACGCCCGCGGCCGTCCGATCATCAACTGGATTCCGCTGGAACCGGGCGAACGCGTGCAGGCCGTGCTGCCGGTGCGCGAATACGCCGATGGCCAGTTCGTGTTCTTCGCCACGAAGAACGGTACGGTCAAGAAGACCCCGCTGGGCGAATTCGCCTTCCGTCTGGCCCGCGGCAAGATCGCGATCAACCTGGACGAAGGCGATGCCCTGGTCGGCGTCGGCCTGACCGATGGCGAGCGTGACATCCTGCTGTTCGCCTCCAACGGCAAGACCGTGCGCTTCGGCGAGGACAAGGTCCGTTCGATGGGCCGTACCGCCACCGGCGTGCGCGGCATCAAGATGCCGGCCGGCGAGGAAGTGGTCAGCCTGATCGTGGCCGAAAGTGCCGGCGGCAGCGAGGACGAGAACGAGGACGACAACGGTGTCGAGGAAGCCGCAGCCAATGGCGATGCGGTGATCGACGGTGCCGACGACGCCGGCGTGCAGTACATCCTGACCGCCACCGAGAACGGCTACGGCAAGCGCACCCCGCTGCCGGACTACCCGCGCAAGGGGCGTGGCACGCAGGGCGTGATCGGCATCCAGACCACCGAGCGCAACGGCAAGCTGGTTGCCGCGGTGCTGATGGGCTCGGATGACGAAGTGCTGCTGATCTCCGACGGCGGCACCCTGGTGCGTACCCGTGGCTCGGAAATCAGCCGCGTCGGCCGCAACACCCAGGGCGTCACCCTCATCCGCCTGTCCAAGGACGAGAAGCTGCAGGCGGTGGAACGCATGGATGCTTCCATCGAAGAGGATGAGGACGAGGTGGCTACCGCCGCCCCGGCCGCGACCGACGGCGCCCCGGCTGCAGCCAGCAGCGAGGACGCCGCGCAGGAGTGATCCTGCCGCGATGACCGCAGTACCGACGACGCCGGCCGTGTGCCGGCGTCGTCGTATCCGGGGGCATGAAAGAACGCACGCGCTTCACGGTGGCGGTGGGATAAGGGCGCATGCTGCCCCCGGAGATCGACGATGTCCGCCACGCCGCAGTCTGCTCCGTCCCCGACACCCCGCCACCCCCTCGTTACCGTGCTGTCGCTGCTGCTGGTCGCGCTCGGCCTCGTCATCGGCGGCCTGGGGGCGTGGCTGCTCAGCCTGGGCGGTTCCTGGTACTACGCCATCGCCGGCCTGGGCCTGCTGGTCTGCGGGTTCCTGCTGTGGGGCAACCGCCGCAGCGCCGCGCTGCTGTACGCGCTGGTCTTCGTCGGCACCCTGCTGTGGACCTGGTGGGAATCGGGCAGCGACTACTGGCGCTGGGTGCCACGGCTGGGCCTGATCACCGCGCTGGGCATCGTGCTGGCCCTGCTGGCGCCGACACTGCGGGCACCGGTGCCCAAGCGCCTGTCGCGCAGCATTGCCGGCGTGCTGATGCTGGTGTTCGTGGCCGCCTTCGCTCTGGCCTTCACCCCGCACGGGGTGGTGGACGGCCACCAGCCGTTCCCGGAAGGAATTGCCAGCGCCGGCCTGGACCCCACCCGCGATACCACCGGCCTGCAGCCAGCCGACCAGCCTGCCGATGGTGACTGGCCCGCGTGGGGGCGCAGCAATGCCGCCACCCGCTACTCGCCGCTGCAGCAGATCACCCCGGAAAATGTCGGCACCCTGCAGCTGGCCTGGCAGTTCCGCACCGGCGACGTGCCGAAGAAGCGCTGGGGGGCCGAAACCACGCCGCTGAAGATCGGCGATCGCCTGTACCTGTGCTCGGCACGCAACCAGCTGATCGCCCTGGATGCGGCCAGCGGCAAGGAACTGTGGCGCTTCGACCCGAAGGTGCGGGACGCGTCCATTCCCTATACCGCCGCCTGCCGCGGCGTGTCCTATTACGAACAGCCCAGCGCGCCGGCCCTCTTCGATGCTGCACTGGCCGACGCCGCTGCCGATCTGGCCCTGCCGGCACCGCCGCCCACACCGGTGGGCCGCAGCGCTGCGCCCGGCGCGCGGCCAGCATGCAGTGCCCGCATCATCGAAGGCACGCTGGATGGTCGCCTGATCGCCGTCGACGCCGACAGCGGCCGGCCCTGCGCCAACTTCGGCAACAACGGCCAGGTCGACATCACCCTGGGCATGGGCGACGTGCCGCCGGGCTATGTGTCCATCAACTCGCCGCCGGCGATCGTGCGCGGGGTGATCATCACCGGCCACCAGGTGCTGGATGGCCAGCGCCGCGATGCGCCGTCGGGCGTCATCCAGGCCTACGATGCGATCACCGGCAAGCTGCGCTGGGCGTGGGACATGGATCAGCCGGATCGCAGCGGCCTGCCCCCGCGCGAGCAGACCTACACCCGTGGTACGCCCAACATGTGGACCGCCGCCACCGGCGATGAACAGCTGGGTCTGGTCTACCTGCCAATGGGTAATTCCGCAGGCGATTACTGGAGTGGATCGCGCACTGAAAACCAGAACCGCTATGCCACCTCGCTGGTCGCCCTGGACGTGGCCACCGGCAAGCCGGCCTGGCACTTCCAGGCCGTGCGCAAGGATGTCTGGGATTACGATCTGGGTTCGCAGGCCAGCCTGGTTGATTACCCCACGGCCGCTGGCAAGGTGCCAGCGATCCTGCTGCCCACCAAGCAGGGCGATCTGTACATCCTGGACCGCCGTACCGGTGAACTGCTGACCGCAGCCGAAGAGCGCAAGGTGCCCGTGGGCGGGGTGGAGCCGGAGCAGCGCTCGCCCACCCAGCTGTTCTCCCTGTACCACACCCTGCGCCGCGACCACGACCTGACCGAGCGCGACATGTGGGGCATCACTCCCATCGATCAGCTGGTCTGCCGCATCCAGTTCCGCAAGGCCTATTACGAAGGCTTCTACACGCCGCCGACCAGCGACCGCCATTCCATCGAATACCCCGGCTACAACGGCGGTTCGGATTGGGGCAGCGTGGCGGTGGACACGCGCCGCGGGGTGATCGTGGCCAACTACAACGACATGCCCAACTACAACCTTCTGGTGCCGCGTGCCGAAGCCGATCGCAAGGGCTGGCTGCCGCGCGAGCAGATCCGCGCCGACAAGGGCGGCGCTGAAGGGGCAGGGGACCCGCAGGTGGGAACGCCTTACGCCATCGACGTCAACGCTGGCTGGCGGCTGCCGTTCACCGGCCTGCTGTGCAAGCAGCCCCCCTATGGCGGCATCCGCGCCATCGACCTGCGCACCGGCAAACTGCTGTGGGACCGCCCGTTCGGCAGTGCCCGTGGCAATGGTCCGTTTGGCATCCGTTCCGGGCTGCCGATCGAAATCGGCACGCCCAACAACGGCGGTTCAGTGGTCACCGCCAGCGGCCTGATCTTCATTGCGGCGGCAACAGACGACCTGTTGCGCGCCATCGATCTGAAGACCGGCAAGGAGCTGTGGCATGCCAAGTTGCCCGCCGGTGGCCAGGCCAACCCGATGGTGTACGAACAGGGTGGGCGGCAGTATGTGGTGATCGTGGCCGCTGGCCACCATTTCATGGAAACGCCGAAGGGCGATTACGTGATGGCCTACGCGTTGCCCAGGTAGCCGCTGCTGGGGGCCGCCGGGTACCAGGGACGGCGCCGAGCTGGCGGGCTGAATGGCAGCTGTGACCGGCGTAGCCGAAGTTGAGCGCATATTCGTGCAGCATCCATCATCGGACAAGGACGGGGCCAGCCCAGTGCCCCCAGGGAAGGAAATGCATGTTGATGTCTGATCGCGTGCGCGGGCAGCGCACCTGGTTGCCGGCCGCTCTGCTGCTTCTGGCGACATGCCTTGGTACGTCTGCGCAGGCAGCGCCCCAGGCGGCGGCGCGCAAGGTGCCCAGCGGTGCCGAGCTGCTGGCCGGCGATGCGCGCTACTTGGGGCCGGCGTACGCGCCGTGCATGGCCGCCGCCCATACGGTCGATGCCCGCCGGCGCTGTGTCGACACTGAACTGAAGATTCATGACGACGCCCTCAACGCAGCCTATGCTGCGGCGTTTTCGACGCTGCCCGCTGTTGACCAGGGCGTGCTGCGCGTTCTGCAGCGGCAATGGATTGGCCAGCGGGACAGCCGTTGCCCGCAGGGCGGGGACGCCGCTGCCCAGCTGGATGCACAGCAGTGCCGCACCCACATGACCCTGCTGCGTGCGCGCCAGTTGCAGGGCGGCGGAGCGGCGGCACTGGTTGCCGAAGCCAAAGCGGCACGGCCCCCGGCGCAGGCCGCGAGCCATACCGCTGATGGCGCGCCGGACGGCCAGGGCAGGATCACCCTGCAGCCCGGCCAGGGCGAAATCTCGCCTGCGCTGCAGGTCGTGTTCAAGGTCGCCGACTGCAGTGGCGCCGACAACGTGAGCACCTGCCAGGTACAGGCCATGGATGTGACCCGCGGTGGTCGCAAGGTGGCGGTCACCGGCGTGCAGCCGCGCCTGACCCGGGCGGGGGCCGGTCCGCAGGGTGCCGCCTCCGTGCTGCTGACCGTCGAGGACTTCAACGGCGATGGCGTGCCGGACCTGCAGGTGTGGCTGGACAACAACGGTATCTACAACGTTCCCGTCCATGCGTTCTACCTGTTCGATGCCAAGCGCAACCGCTATGTGCGGGCCACGGCGCTGGAAGCGGCCATCGGCGGGCGCGATATCGACCACATCGACAACGGCCGGTTTGTCCTGCACGCAAAGGTCAGCCCGTGCGAGCGCGAGGACAAGGTGATCCAGCTGCTTGGAACCCAGCCACGGACACTGCTGGAACGCCGTTACGATACCTGCAGAGGCGAGCGACCGACCGAATCGGACCTGCTGGAGTAGCGTCGACCATTGGTCGACGGCCCTCTGCGATCAGCTGAAAACCTGCGCTGCGCGCGGTAGTCGACCAACGGTTGACTCTACCCCGTCGCCAGGCGCCAGCTTTGGGCTAGGATGGCCGCACGCCTCGTCTGCGAAGGAATCGCCATGTTCGTGCGCTGTCTTTCCGCCCGCCCATTGCTCTGGGCTTTGGTGATGCTGCTGTGCATGGGTGCCGCGCACGCTGCGCCGCCCGCTCCTGAGGCACGGCGTGTCGCCGATGACTGGCTGGCTGCCTTCAATGCTGGCAGTCTTGAGAAATTGCAGGCGTTCGCCGAACGGTACGCCAAGAAGGATGGCAGCACCCCGCAGGATTACCTGGAGTTCCGCGAGTCCACCGGCCCACTGCAGCTGCTGGAAGTGCATGAGAGCACGCCGCTGCAGGCGAAGCTGCTCGTGCTGGCGCAGCAGACCGAGCGTGCGATGCTGGTGACGGCGGAGATAGATCCGGCCCATCCGCAACATCTGAAGCTGTTCCAGCTCGAAGGCACGCCCACGCCGGAAAAGTACCAGCCCGCACGCATGGCCTTGCCGCAGCTGATGGCTGATGCCCGCACCAAGCTGGACGCGTTGGCCGCCGAAGACGCGCTGTCGGGTAGCGTGCTGGTAGCGCAGAACGGGCGCGTGCTGCTGGATTGGCACGGTGGCCTGGCCGACCGCAGCGCGAACAGGGCGGTCGAGGCGCAGACCCGATTCCGCCTGGCCTCGTCCAACAAGATGTTCACCTCGGTGGCCCTCCTGCAGCTTGTGCAGGCCGGCAAAGTGAGCCTGGACGATACGATCGGCAAGCACCTGCCGGACTATCCGAACAAGGTGGTTGCCGATACCGTGACGGTGCGCCAGCTGTTGACCCACACCAGCGGGCTGGGTGATTTCTTCGGCGATGATTTCGACCAGTACTCGGCTTCGTTGAAGACGCTGGATGACTATGTGCAGCGCTTCGCCAAGGATGCGCCGCAGTTCGCGCCCGGCAGCCAGGACAGCTATTCGAACTATGGCTTCATCGTCCTCGGGCGCATCATCGAAGCCGTATCAGGGCAGTCGTACTACGCATATGTAGACGATCACATCCTGCGCCCGGCAGGAATGATGGCCACGGGCTTCGAGCCGGAAACGGTGGACGTTGCGCAGCGTGCTGTCGCCTACACCAGGAAGGACGGGAACTGGGTGCGCGAAACGAAGACACTGCCCTGGCGCGGCATGTCGGCCGGTGGCGGCTACAGCACCGCCGCTGACATGTTGAAATTCTGCGAGGCGCTGCGCAGCGGCAAGCTGGTAGCGCCGGCGATGCTGCAACAGGCCACCACCGCGCAGAACCACAAGGGCTGGTATGGCTACGGCTTCGTCGTGCAGGGGCAGGGCCGCCAGCACCAGTATGGGCACGAGGGCGGCGCGCCGGGTTCGAACAGCGCCATCGTGGTGCTGCCCGAACAGGGCTACGTGGTCATCGGCCTGGCCAACGTCGACCCGGATGCGATCGGCAACGTGGTCAACTACATCGCGCGGCGTTTGCCGCTGTAGCGTTCGCGCACAACCGCGCGCTGCAGGAACAGCGCACAGTGCGATAGGTGGGTCGCCCCACACCGGTTTCATGGACGAAGCATGAGCGATCGCCACGCATTGGCGAATTGCCCCGCCCGTTGAACAGCGGGACTGGCATCCGTTCGCTGCCCAGTGCGCCATACTCCAGCAGGTTGCCGCCACGCGTCATCGTCGATCTGGCGCCGCACGTTTCAGCGAGTAGACGATGGCATGCCGGTAGCAGATCGTCGGTCGGCATCTTCACCACAATCAGCGAAGGATCGTTCTTGATGTCCGTTACCACGCCAAAGCATGCCGCCTGTTTCCTGCTGCTGGCGTGGATCGTGCTGTTGCCCCGCGCGAACGCGCTTGCGCAGCAGACCCCTGCCCAGGCGCTGGCGGAGTGGAATGCACAGGGGCGGGCGGATGGCCTGGCGCGACCGGATACCCCGTGCCAGGACTTTCTGCAGGCGATAAACAGGAGGCCTGACAGTCTGGAATACCTGGGATGCAGCCAGGACGACGCGTCCTACATCAAGCCGATGGAAGCTCGCTACCGCGTGGCGGGTGCGCGGGCTGCAGAGGTCGAAGCCTATCTGCACGCCACGTTCGGCATGCCGCTGCTGCGATACGTCTGCTGTGGCTGGAGCAACGGCGCGCCTTACTACTGGCGCGAAGGTCCGCAGGCGGTGAGATACCAGATCGACATGGGAGTGGAGTCGCTGCCGCATGCGCGGAATGAGTGGCAGCGCATCGAAGCGTTCAACGTGACCGTTGCGGTGATGCGGCAGAGCCCGTAGCGCCGATGCAGGAGCAGGCAGCCAACGCCAGTACGGGCGTGAAGGCGCCGCGCCGGGTTCGAACCGTGCCATCGTGGTGCTGCCCGGACAGGGCTGCGTGGTCATCGGCCAACGTCGATCCGGATGGGATCGGCAACGTGGTCAACTGCATCGCGCTGCGGTTGCCGCTGTAACTCCGCTGGCCAACATGCGCGATGCAGGAAACGCGTGGTGTGCGGTACGCTGGACGATCAACACCGGTTTCATGGACGAAGCATGAGCGATCGCCACGCATTGGGTATCGAACACGAGAGCGAACTCGTTCGCCTCTACAACGCCGTGGAAGCGGGGGATCTGGATCGGGTGCGCGCCATTGCCGCCGCGCAGCCTGCCCTGCTGCGGCTGGCCTACTTTGGCAACGCAGGCGGCAAAAGCGTGCTGCACATGGCGGCGGCGCGCGGCCAGGAAGCGGTCTGCCACTGGTTGCTGGCGTGGGGCCTGCCGGTGGATCTGAGCTTCAACGGCAACGACGGTGAGAGGCCCTTGATGGCCGCCGTGAACAACGGTCATGTGGCCGTCTGCAAACAGCTGTTGCAGGCCGGTGCCGACCCCGACGGTGGGGCCCTGGCCTGGTGCCCACCGCTGTACGCTGCCGCCGTAAGGGGGCAGAGCGATATCGTCGATCTGCTGCTGCAGGCCGGTGCCGACGTCAACCGCCTGCACCGGCAGATGAACCAGTCGCCGTTGGACGTGGCGCGCATCTGGAATCACCCGGCAGTGGCTGACACGTTGGAGCGCCACGGAGGCAGGAGCGTGCGTGACTACCAAGGCCCGTATGTGCAGGGCGCGGGGGAATCGATCGTCGTGTTCGTGCACAACACCGCCGGGCCGGTGCTGCGACCTGAGCTCTCGCCGGTGTCGACTGATCCCAGGGCATCCCTGCACGTGAGCCTGATTGACGGAAAGTCCGACTTCAAGCTGCTGTTCAGCACGGGCCTGCATGGCGCCGGCCCGCCGATGACCGAGCTGTTCCTGTGCCTGCAGGGCAACTGGCCACTGCCACGCACAGGGCTGGCCGATGAGAGTGTGTGGCGCTTCCCCGAACGGCTGCTGTCACGCGTGGTGGAGCAGGTGTTCGCGAAGGGACCGATCAGCGAGGGGGACCTGCTGGAGCGCAGCGATCCCGCGTTCACCGATCTGCCGTGGCCAGAGGATGTCGACGCGCTGCTGGCGGTGGACAAGCCCTGGAATCCGGTGGACGAGCGCGAATCGATTCCGGCGCACCAGCGCGTCCTGCTGCTGGTGCTGGCGCCAGTGAAGTACACGAAGAAGGGTCGGCCTGATGCCAGCGCGCTGGCGACGCTGGTGGAGCGCAAGCGCAAGGCCGGTTGGCGGGTGTTGTCGCTGCGGCGGGATGATCCACGCGTCCGCCGCGACATCCTGCCCGGCTGACCAGGTGCCGCCTCAGCGCGGCACCCGCACCATCCTCGTCATCAGATGGTCCACCACGCCGGCCGGATCGGCCGTGCGGCCCACGTGCGTGCTGGACATCTGCACGATGGAACTGCGCTTGGCGGTGAGGAAGTGGAAGCGCGCCCGTGCCGGCAGCTGCGCGATGGGGCCGGCATCGGCGTCGCCGCGGCAGATCGCCACGATGGCATCCAGCCAGGGCTGCAGCGCGTCCAGGTCCAGCGCGGGCGCGAACGCCTGCAGGCGCGCCGTATCGATCTCGATGGCCGCTTCCAGATGGCGTGCGCCGGGGCAGGACACGATCACCCCGACGTTGATGAATTCCTCGCGTTCCACCCGCGGTACCACGCGGATGACGGCATAGTCATACGTGTGCAGCGTGGGCACGGATGGCCTCCTGCACGAACACCGCACGCACCTTCAGGCGGTGCTTGAGGTAGTTGATATAGCCCTGGCGGTACGCCTGCGGGCTGTCGAAGGCCGGCTCGTCCACCAGCCAGCTGTCCGGCACCAGGCCAACGATGCGCTCGATTTCCGCATCGGGCAGGCGCGCGGCCAGCTCGGCATCCACCTCGGCAATGCGGTTGGCAAATGGCAGCAGCACGTGGTCGCGGATCAGCACGAAGGGCTTTTCGCAGGCATCGCCGGCATTGGCCCAGTCGTGGTGGAAGTACATCGCCGCACCATGGTCGATCAGGTACAGCTTGCGGTGCCAGACCATCAGGTTGGGGTTGCGCGTGGTGCGGTCGACATTGCTGGTGAACGCGTCGAACCAGACGATGCGCGAAGCCAGATCGGCGTCCACCGGCATCGCCGCCGGATCGTAGTTGATCGAGCCGGGCAGGTAATCCAGGCCCAGGTTCAGGCCCTCGCTGGCGCGGATCAGGTCCTGGATCTCCGGGTCCGGTTCGGTGCGGGCGAATTCGCTGTCCAGCTCCACGAACAGGATTTCCGGGATCGGCAGGCCGACCGCGCGGGCCATTTCGCCGGCGATCAGCTCGGCGATCAGGGCCTTGGGGCCCTGACCGGCGCCACGGAACTTGAGTACGGCCATGCCGTCGTCGTCGGTCTCGACCACGGCGGGCAGGGAACCCCCTTCGCGGAGCGGGGTAATGTAACGGAGGGCGTGGACGGTGCGCATGCGCGCATTCTAGCGTGGCGTGCGATGGGAGCGCCGGATGATCGTCCGGCGCCCCATCGCCAAGCTGCCTCAGTGGGAGAGCGGGCTGCGCTGCTGGTCCTGCACCTGCGCGCGTGCGTGCTCCTGCGATGCGGCCTCGACCTGCCGCTGGTTCACCAGGGCCAGGCTGTCCAGACTGTCCCGCACCGGCCGCTGTGCTGCCTCGGTCGTGGCCATGGAAGCGCGCACTGAAGCCGGGTCATCAAGCGCTCCCTTCACCACGAAGACGTTCTGTGCGCCTGCGGCATCGGCGGTCTGCCGGCTCAGTACGACATGGTCTACGCGGTCCAGGCCATTCTCGCGGGCCAGCACCAGCAGGCTGGCGCTGAGTCGCTCGCTGTGCTGGTCGAAACTGCGCCCGTTGGCTGCATCAAGCCCAGCCACCTTGTTCCGGATCTGTTCGTGGAGGTCACGGTCGGCATCCGGGGCGAGCGGGGAGGCGTCCTGATCGCGCGGTACCGCGGGAATCACCGCATCGGCAGACGAGCGCGCGGCGATGGGCACGTGCACGTGGCTTCCTTCGGTGTGGTCGAAATAATGCAGTGTCGAGGGCGCGCTGCTGGTGTCGAAGTAGGGCTGGCGTGGGGGCGTTCCCTCGCCCAGATAGAGGCCATTCTGTTCAAGCAGGCCCTCCTGCAGGCCCAGCCGTTGCATGTTGATCTCCATCCTGCTGATGCCGTCGGGCGGCGGGTTGGCCGCTTCGTACTGGCAGGCGCGGGCAACGGCATAGGCGCCATACAGATTCTGGTAGTCCGAGTTCCCATGGTGCCCAAGCTTCGCGCTTACGCCCTGGTCAAAATAATGCCTTGCCATGCCCTCGATGTTGGCTGGGGTGGCGGTCATGCTCAGGTCGGCATTGAGCGTCAGGTCGGTATGGGCGGCGTAGCTGGCGGGCGGGCCTGGAACCATCCGTACGAAGTCCTTCGCGCGTGGGCTGGCGTCGTACAACTCCTTCAGGGTCGCGTTCGGGTCTGCTGTGCGGATCTGGCTGACCAGCGCGTTCCAGCCCTCGATGTTCGCCGTGGCCTCATCGCGGCGGTTGGCAGCCAGCACGGTTGCGATGGCCGGGGTGTAATCGTGGCCCGTGCGTCCTGCGACAACTCTCTCGAGGTCATCTTCGAATGCTTCATACGCATCGCTGGTCGCCTGGTGGTTGAAGCCGTGCTGGATTTCGTGCCCGAGCACGAACGTCAGTTCCGCGGTATCCAGGCGGCCATTGCCCGCTGGCGTGGACAGGCCCGCTGAAGGAAGTTCGATGGTCTTGGTATCGCCATGGTAGGTGCCGCCGGCATGTTCCCCGGCAGGCTGCAGCTCGAAGTGCTGCAGGTGCCCCGCGCTGATGGCCGCATCGACCTGGGCAGCCAGTACGGGGGAATGGCTGATGACCGCGCGCAGGTTGTTTACCTGATCGGCGGTAACGCCGGTCTTGCCTGCAAACTCGCCCAGCAGGCGCTCGGTCGCTTCTGAAAGGGTCGCCATCGATCGCAGCCCTTACTGCACGGTCACAAGGCGGATGCACGCATGCAGTGCCTCGCCAGTCGCCGCAGGACGCTCGGGGGTGGTGTCCACTTTGATGCTCAGCTGCGAACGGTCAAAGCGGTCGTAGATGGTCCGGCCATGCTCGCCCCGCACGGTTTGCCGGGTGAAGCCCGCAGCATCCAGCGCTGAGGCGAACCGGTTGAAATCGATCTGGCAGATGGCCGTGGCCGGTGCCTTCTGCTGCGTACTGGTGTCGATGAAGTTCAGATCCAGCCGTGCGTCCGCGGTACCCGCGTGTTTCACTTCCAGCCCATAGCTCCACTCTGGGGTGAGCGCGCCACCGTATCCGAAGTGACCGGGTGCAAACAGGCGGGCGGGTTCACCCATCGCGGCAGAGACGCGCTCGACGGTCAGTTCGCTTGCCGAGGACGTGGCCTGGACCAGATCCAGCAGACGCAACAGCAACTGCTCTGCGTCCAGCGGTGCAGCGGGGGTGGTCTGTGAAGCGGTCGGGGCCATGGTGTCGAGTCCTTGAGTTGTCTGCGTGCGGGCGGCGGTGTGGGAACACGCGCTGAGCGTGGCCGAAACAAGAAGGAGCCACGTTGGTATGAATGCGTGCCTGGGCATGCGCGTTCCTTGCGTGATGAAGGCTGACCTTAGGGGCAGCAGGGTGAAGCAGAGGTTACTCCAATGGATCGCCAGGACCCTGCGGCCGACCGCAGCCGGCGCGCGATCTTCACTTCCCCCTGCCGCAGCCGGTGGCAGCATACAGCGTTGGGGAGACTGAACCGGCCAGGATGGTCGTGGTGTCCGCAAGCTGCCATCCTTCAAGCGTTTCGAAGATGTCCCTGCAGGCTTTGGAGGTGCACCCATGAGCAACGAATCCATTCCCCTGCTGCCGACCCTGGACGACGCCAAGGTCGAGCAGATGATCGGCAAGGTGGTGCTGGTGGGCATTACCCGTTATGGCGGTGATGGCCAGATGCAGGACCAGCAGCAGTATTCGGGCACGGTGCTGCGCATCAGTGCGGAGGAAGGCGTGGTGCTGGCCGACGAGGCCGATGGCCATGAACGTTACCTGCCTCCGATGCTGGACCAGTACCTGCCGGCGGAGCCGGGTGAGTACCGCCTGCGTTCGGGCGGCGAGATCGTGGTCGACCCTGACTATCTGACCACCTGGGATCTGCACGCGCAGCAGTAACGCAAGGGCAGGTGGTCGCCGGGCATGGCCCGGCGCTACCGGAGACAGCCCTGTGCCTGGTAGCGCCGGGCTATGCCCGGCGGACTTGGCCCCATCCGGCCACTAGCCCTTCCGGCCCATTCACGACAGCTCCTGGGGTGCTAGATTCGGCCGATGCCCGCTGTGCGGGTACCCAATCACACCCCAGGGGATCACGGATGCTCATCCATCGCACCTCGCTGGCGGCGGCCATTGCCGTTGCCACTGCCGGCCTGCTGGCCGCCGGCCCGGCCCTTGCCGACTACGCAAAGCCGCCGGAACAGCTGCTCAAGGTTCTCAAGGCGCCGCCGCCGCCGATGCCCAACATCGACCCCAGTGGCCAGCGCCTGCTGCTGACCACCGCGCAGACCTATCCGTCCATCGCGCGTGTGGCCCAGCCCTACCTGAAGCTGGCCGGCGTGCGCCTGGAGCCGAAGAACCGCAGCCGCCATGACACCCCTGGTGGCTACGGCATTCCGGCCTGCGTCGCCGATTTCAGCGTGGTGGAAATCGCGAGTGGCAAGACCACCAAGGTCGACCTGCCGCAGGGCTGCGCCGGTGCGGCGCAGTGGTCGGCCGATGGCAGCCACTTCGCCTTCCAGAACGCGGTTGATACCAGCGTGCAGCTGTGGGTGGGCGATGCGGCCACCGGCCAGGTCAAGCAGGTGCCGGGCGTGCAGCTCAACCCGATCTTCGGCAGCACCGTGCAGTGGCTGGGCGGCAGCCAGAACCTGCTGGTGAAGCTGGTGCCGGCCAACCAGGGTGCAGCCCCGTCCAACGGCGGCGTACCCACCGGCCCGGATGCGCAGGAATCGCTGGGCAGCAGCGGCGAAAGCAGCACCTATGAAGCGCGCGACACGCTCACCAGCGTGCATGACGAAAAGCTGTTCGCCTACTACGGTGCTTCGCAGCTGGCCGTGGTCGACACCGCCAGCGGCAAGGTGCGCCCGGTGGGCACCGCCGCCATCTTCAACGACGTCAGTGCCGCGCCGGATGGCGTGCACGTGCTGACCGAATCGATCAAGGCGCCGTTCTCGCACGCAGTCACCTACCAGCGTTTCGCCAACGATGTGGCGGTGCTGGACATCACCAGTGGCAAGACCACGGCCATCGCCAGCCTGCCGCTGGCCGACCGCGTGCCGGTGCACGGCGTACCGGAAGGCCCGCGTGGTTTCGATTGGCGTTCCACCGATCCGGCCACCCTGGTCTATGCCGAAGCGCTGGACAAGGGGGACTGGAAGGTGAGCGTGCCGCAGCGCGACCGCGTGCTGATGCTGAAGGCGCCGTTCAACGGCAAGCCGGTGGAAATCGCCCGCACCACGCAGCGTTTTGAAGGCCTGGCCTGGTCGGCTGACCCGGCGGTGTCCTTCATGTTCGAGAACGACGAGAACCGCCACTGGGTGCAGACCCGCATCGTCGATGTCGACCAGCCGAAGAAGGAAGGCCGCCTGCTGTGGGACATGTCCAGCGATGAGCTGTACGGCGACCCGGGCAACCTGGTGTTCAAGCGCCTGCCCAACGGTGCGGCCGTGGTGCGCCAGGAAGGCAATTTCGTGTTCCTGCGCGGGCAGGGCGCTTCGCCGCAGGGCGACCGTCCGTTCCTGGATCGCCTGGACCTGGGCTCGCTGAAGACCGAGCGCCTGTTCCGCAGCGACGCCGATGCCTACGAGCAGTTCCTGGGCTTCAGCAACACGCCGGGCCGTTACCTCACCTGGCACCAGTCGGTGATGGACCCGCCCAATGCGTTCGTGCGCCAGCAGGGCGAGCCGGTTGCCGCAGCCAAGCAGGGTGAGGCCCAGTTTGCGTCCACTGCCACCGCGTTGACCAAGCTGGTCGACCCGACCCCGGAAGTGCGCCAGATCAAGAAGCAGCTGGTCACCTACAAGCGTGCCGATGGTGTGGACCTGTCCTTCACTCTGTACACGCCGCCGGGCTACAAGGAAGGCCAGCGCGTGCCGGCCATCCTGTACGCGTATCCGGCCGACTTCGCCAACGCCGCCCAGGCCGGGCAGGTGTCCGGTTCGCAGCAGACCTTCACCCGCCTGCAGCCGTACCGCCTGATGCTGCTGGCCGGCTACGCGATCATCGACAACGCCTCGTTCCCGATCGTGGGCGACCCGAAGACCGCCTACGACACCTACCTGGAACAGCTGGAAGCCGACGCCAAGGCGGCGGTGGACAAGGCCGTGGACATGGGCGTGGTCGACCGCAACCGCATCGGCGTGACCGGGCACAGCCATGGCGGCCTGATGACCGCCAACCTGATCGCCCACACCAACCTGTTCAAGGCTGGCGTGGCCACCAGCGGTTCGTACAACAAGACGTTCACCCCGTTTGGCTTCCAGAACGAGCGTCGTTCGGTGTGGCAGGCGCAGGATGTGTACCTGAAGGCCTCGCCGTTCTTCTACGCCGACAAGATCAAGCTGCCGCTGCTGCTGGTCCACGGCGAAGACGATGCCAACCCGGGTACCGAGCCGTTCCAGTCGCGCAAGCTGTACCAGGCCATCCGTGGCAACGGCGGCACCACCCGCCTGGTGATGCTGCCCAACGAACCGCACTGGTACACGGCGCTGGAATCGAACGAACAGCTGGTGTCGGAAATGCTGAACTGGTTTGACACCTACGTGAAAAACGCGAAGTAGAGTCGAGCTTGCTCGACTGCTCCACGCAGGGCCGCCTTTGGGCGGCCCTGTTCGCATGCACCGGACCTGACGCAAAGGAGTGCACGATGAAAACCTGGTTGCTGGCCGTTGCAGGCGTGATGGCCCTGGCCCCGCTGGCTGCGTGTTCCACCACGCACCCGCCGGCGCCGCGCGTGGAGCTTCCCGTCGCCGCCGATCAGCTCGGCCTGCACCTGGACATGGACTACGCACAGGCGCGCCGGATGCTGTTGGCCGCTGGCTGGGTCGCCCAACCGCACGACTACGAAGGGCGCGCCCCGATGGACGCGCATCCGGAGCTGGACTGCGGCAATGGCCTGCGCTCGGTCTGCACGGTGGTCTACGGCAAGGCAGGCCGCACACTGTTCCTTACCCTGGAACCGCAGGCGGATGATCGCCTGGCTGTAGCCGCTGTCGATGACCTGCAGGATTCCGCGTACGCACGGTAACGCGGCTGTGCCGGTGCAGCGCCTTTGCGTAACCATCTGTGATGTGTGCATGGCAGTGCCGCAAAGCTGCGGTACGCTGCAGCTCTGATGCTTGCCACGGATGCGTTCAATGAAAGCCATCGCCCTTGCAGTGTCCCTGTCGTTGGCCATCGCCCCGGTCATCGCGTCGGCGCAGGACGTGACCGGTGAGCTGGCCGCGTTGGGCATCACCGCCGGCATGCCCTATGCCAAGGCCAAGCGCCTGCTCGATGCGGCGGGGTGGCAGGCCACGCTGCCGGAATCACGCCAGGCCGCATTGCCGGATTTCCCGGAAATCGAGTGTGGCCAGGGGCGCGATGCGGTGTGTTCGGCGGGTTTCCGCAAGGAGGGTCAATCGGTGGCGATGATCATCGGCACCACCCAGGCGGGCCAGCCCTTCGTGCAGGGCACGTACTGACCGGGCAGGCATGTCGCGATGAAAAAGGCTGCCGTGGGGCGCGCTGGATTCGGATGGTTGCTGATCGGCCTGCTGTGCAGCGGCGTGGCCGCGGTGGGCTGTACCGCGCTGGGCAGGTTTGCCATACCGCGCTTCGCTGAAAGCTTTGCCGAAGCCGGCCAGCCGCTGCCAATGATCACCCAGGTATTTGCCAGCAGCTATGGGCTGGTCTGGCTTGCACCGTTGCTGGTGATTGCCGCGTGGCTGGCAGGGCGGGCGCGCCTGTCCGCGCTGATCGGCAGCGTGACGCTGATGCTGGCGACCCCGCTGGCCATGTTCGCCGCATACCTGCCGCTGTTCAAGCTGGGCACGCTGTTCTGATAGAGGCGCCCGCCGGGCGCTGCGGTTCGTGATCGGGTACCGGCAACCATGACCTACGGCCTGTCGCCCGGGGGTCAAGCACGTACTACTCTCAGTGGCTCAAGGCGCGTGGGTGCCTCCTTCCACTGGAGTTGTCGATGTCCCGTTCGTTGCTGGTCGTGGTGTCTGCCGCGCTTTCCGCAGGCGTGTTGTCGCTGGCCCCGGTGCCACTGCTGGCGGCCAAGGCTCCCGCGCAGGATCTGGCCGCCGAGGTCAATCCTTTCATCGGCACCACCAACGCCGGCAACGTCTATCCCGGCCCCACCGTGCCCTTCGGCATGGTGGCCTTCAGCCCGGAAATGACCGCGCTGCCGGGCAAGCGCTTCCCGATTGCCGCACCCGGTGGCTATGAGTGGCGCAGCAACGGCGTGCGCGGTTTCAGCCTGACCCACGTCAACGGTACCGGCTGCACCGGTGCCAGCGGCGATATCCCGTTGATGCCGGTCACCCTGCCGGTGGAACTGTCGCCGTCTTCGGCCGATGCGGGCATGCGCTATACCAGCCTGCTGGACCATCGCAAGGAAACGGCCAGCCCCGGCGCCTACACGCTCACGCTGGACAATGGCGTGGCGGTGAGCCTGGCGGCGACCGCGCGCACGGCGGTGGGGCAGTTCCAGTTCCCGGCCGACAAACCGGCCAACCTGCTGTTCCGCACCTCCGACAGCGAGGTGGGCAGCAGCGATTCGACCATCATCATCGACCCGGCCACGCGCACCGTGCGCGGTTCGGTCACCAGCGGCAACTTCTGCGGCTACCTGGCCGAAGACCGTCGCGAGAGCTACTACACCCTGCATTTCGTTGCCGAGTTCGACCAGCCGTTCGGGGTGGGTGGCACCTGGCGCGATGACGCCGTGCAGGCCGGTGCGCGCGAAGGCGGTGGCGGCACCACCTATGGCAGCAAGGGCCACCCGCCGGCCGGCAAGGGCGCGGGCGGCTGGATCAGTTTCGATGCCAAGCGCACGCCGGTGGTGACCGCACGTATCGGCGTGTCCTACGTGGACGAAGCCGGCGCGCGTGCCAACCTGCGCCGCGAAAGCCCCAAGGGCGCCACGGTAGCGGCCACCCAGGCGGCCACCCGCGCGCAGTGGAACGCGCTGCTGGGCCAGGTGCGGGTGCAGGGCGGCACGCCGGACGAACGCACGGTGTTCTACACCGCGCTGTACCACGCCATGCTGGCGCCCAACCTGCACAGCGATGGCGACGGCCGTTACCGCGGCATGGATGGCAAGGTGCATGGCCTGTCCAAGCGGCAGAAGGCGCAGTACGCCAACTATTCGGGCTGGGATGTGTACCGTTCGCAGCTGCAGCTGGTCACCCTGCTGCAGCCGCAGGTGGGTTCGGACGTCGCGCAGTCGCTGCTCAACCAGGCCGACCAGAATGGCGGCGTGTGGGACCGCTGGACCCATATCACCGGCGCGACCGGGGTGATGAACGGCGATCCGTCGCCGCCCTCGGTGGCCGCCATCCATGCCTTCGGTGGGCGCAGCTTCGATCTGCAGCGTGCCTACGCATCGCTGAAGCAGGCCGCCACGGTGCCCACCGCGCGCGACCTCGACAAGCGCGGTTGCCCGGTGCTGTGCGTGGGCCAGCGGCCGGGCCTGGACCAGTGGCTTGCCCTGAAGTACATGCCGGAAGGCGCACCAGGCTGGGGCAGTGCGGCCGATACGCTGGAAATGGTCGCTGCCGATTTCGGTCTGTCCGAGCTGGCCCTGGCCGCCGGCGATGCGCAGGGCGCACGGCAGTTCCGCGAGCGTTCCGGCTGGTGGCGCAACCTCTACAACCCCAAGGCCACCGCGCAGCAGGGCTATATCCAGCCGCGCAACGCCGATGGCAGCTGGCCGGCCTTCGATCCTGCCGCCGATGAGGGTTTCGTTGAAGGCAGTGGCGCGCAGTACCTGTGGATGGTGCCGTTCGACCCGGCGGGCCTGTTCCAGGTGCTGGGCGGCCGCGAGGCCAGCATCGCGCGGCTGGACGCGTTCTTCCGCAAGCCCGATGGTGGGTGGGCGGTGACCAAGTCCGGGCCGCTGCACGCGGAACTGGACAATGAACCGTCCATCGCCGCGCCCTGGCTCTACAACTTCCTGGGCCAGCCATGGAAGACCCAGGAAACGGTGCGCCAGGCCATGCGCCAGATCTGGACCAATACCCCCGAAGGCATGCCCGGCAACGATGACCTGGGCCAGATGTCCTCCTGGTACGTGTGGTCCGCGCTGGGCCTGTACCCGGTGTATCCGGGCCGTGCGGACCTGGTGATCGGCAGCCCGCTGTTCCCCGAAGTGGTGATCGCCCGCCCGGGCGCGAAGATCGTGGTGCGTGCACGCGGCGCGGCGATGGATGCGCCCTATGTGCAGTCGCTGCGCGTGGACGGCAAGGACAGCGGCGCCAGCTGGTTGCCGGCCGACTTCGTGCAGCGTGGCGGCACCCTGGATTTCGAACTGGGCACCACGAAGAACGAACAGTGGGGCGCACAGGACGTACCGCCTTCGCACGGCCCCCGGTAACTCCGCACCATGCGTGGATGAACCAACGCACGGCCGGGCACCACCCGGCCCCGGTAACTCCGCACCACACGTGGACGAATCGCCACCCGCCCCAGTAGATCCACGCCATGCGTGGATGCAGTGCCACGCCATGCGTGGATGCGGTACCACGCCACGCGTGGATGAACTGCCACCCGGCCGTGCTAGCCTGACCGTGCAACACACAAGCGGCAGGAGGTTCCCATGGAAATTCCACAGGACGTGTACGACCACGTACTGGGCGTAGCGGTCGAAATGGCCAACGCCAGCACCCACGGCGACACCCGCAGCCAATGGCGGCTGCACGATGAACTTCGCCAGTACTGCGATGCGATGGCGACCGAAGGCCGCGACCATCCCTTCATGTGGGAAACACTGGGCGACTTCACCAGCGACAGCGGCGTGGCGATTGGCTACTACCAGCGCGCGCTGGCCCAGGCGCGCCAGCTGGGCGTGATCGAAGGCGAAGCGTCCATCTGTCTGGAACTGGCGCGCCGCCACATCGACCAGGGCGAGCCCGAGCGCGGTTACGAATTCGCGCTGCGCGCCGACGAGGCCGCGCGGCAGACCGATGACCTGGACCTGCGGCGCGAGATCAGCCAGTTCCTGCTGGAGAATTCATGAAACGCGCACCATCGCGGGTACGCATGGCCTGCACGGCCGCGCTCTTGCTTGGCGCGGCCGCCGCACAGGCGCAGCCGGCACCGGCCATCAACCCGCTGCTGGTGAAGCCGGTCGGGCAGGTCACTGCCGACGAAGTGCAGTTCATGCAGCAGCGCCTGTCCGACTGGGCCGAACTGGGGCGCTACCGTGCAGCGAACGCACAGCTTCCCGCCAGGCAGGCCGGTGTGCCGCGCGTGCTGTTCTATGGTGATTCGATCACCCAGGGCTGGGGCGAAGAAGATGCGGCTGCGTTCTTCCCCGGCAAGGGCTACCTCAATCGTGGCATCGGCGGGCAGACCACCGCGCAGCTGCTGCTGCGCTTCAGCCAGGATGTGATCGCCTTGAAGCCGGATGTCGTGGTGATCCTGGCGGGCACCAACGATCTTGCCGGCAATACCGGGCCCAGTACGCAGGCGATGATCGAAGACAACCTGCATGCAATGGTGGATCTGGCCAAGGTGCACGGCATCGCCGTGGTGCTGGCCTCGGTGCTGCCGGTCAGTGACTACCCGTGGATGCCTGGCACCCAGCCAGCGCCCAAGGTACGCGCACTGAACGCCGCACTGAAGGACTACGCCGGTGTACAGGAACTGGTGTACCTGGATTACTACACGCCCATGGCCAATGCGGCCGGCGGGTTGGATCCCGCCTTGGCGGCCGATGGCGTGCACCCCACCGCGAAGGGCTATGCGCTGATGTCGCCGCTGGCCGAAGCGGCGATTGCGCGGGCGCTGAAGGGCAGGCCGTCTGATGCGCGTTGATCGTGCAGGCATCGGGCGCTCCGCGTTCGCTGCACAACGGCGGCCTGGCAACCCGGTGTAACGATGGCGGCTGTGTCCAACAGAGTGGTGGAAACCATGGCACACGCCGTGTTCAAGCGTGGCCCGGTGCTGGTCACCGAACTCTATTCCAGTGCGGGCATGCCGCCGCGCCGCTTCGATTCAGCCGAAGTGTTCTGCGGGCATGCGCGCGCGTTGCAGACCCTTTCCGGCGGCATGCTGCTGGTGGGCGTGCAGTACCCGGACATGGGCGGTGGCGTGCGGGTGCGTCCCTTCGAACCTGGCCGTGGTGAATCCGGCCGCTTCAGCGTGGCCGGTTGGGGCCTGATCAGCATCCTGCTGCCGATGGCCGCCGATGCAAACTGCGTGGCAAAGGTGCATGCGCTCACCGAACGCGCCGCCCTCGACCGCGAGCGCGGCGCATTGGATGTTCCGCCGGTGTGTGATTGGAACTGGAGGGCCGTGGAATCGCACAAGCGCCGGTTGAAGGACGTGCTGAGGAAGGCGCTCTGACCATCCGGCTCAGCCGTCGTCGCGCTCCAGCGTGGCCAGCAACCAGTTGCAGAAGCTGACCACCAGCGGATCGCGGGCGCTGTCATCGTGCAGCAGCCAGCTCCAGCGTGGTCCCTGCACCCGGTGTTCGTCCAATGGCTGCAGCAGGCCCTGCGCGCGGGCACCGGCAGCCAGCAGTTCACTCACCAGGGCGATGCCCAGGCCCTGGCAGGCCGCATCCAGCAGTTGCCCCGGCTCGGAAAAATTCAGGCCCGCGCGCTGCTGGCCCACGTCCGCGCCGCCCTGCACCTGCCATTGGCTCCAGTCCATTTCGCGTTCGCCATGCAGGGTGGTGCGTTCGGCCACCGGCTGCGCCAGCACGCTGGGGTGGCAGGCCGGATACAGACGGTCCTGCAGCAGTACCCGCTGCTGGCACTGCGCCTGCGGCTGCAGGTCATCCCCCACTGCGATATCCACCGTCTGGCTGGCCATGTCCGGCGGCGTTTCACTGGTCAGCAGCCACAGGTCGGCTTCCGGGTGCCGCCTGCGGAAGTCGCCCAGGCGCGGCACCAGCCAGTGGCGGGCGAACGCCGGGCTGGCGCTGACAATCAACTGGTGCGGCTTGCGGTACTGGTCCAGGCGGCGGATGCCGCCGGCCAACTGGCGCAGCATCGCCTGGGTCGTGGCCAGCAGATCGATACCGGCATCGGTCAGGCTGACGCTGCGCCCCTGGCGGAAGAACAGCGGCTGTTCCAGATAGTCTTCCAGCCCACGGATCTGCTGGCTGATGGCCGACTGGCTCAGGTGCAGTTCCTCGGCGGCACGGTGGAAACTGCCCAGCCGGGCGGCGGCTTCAAAGCCACGCAGTGCGGTCAGCGGGGGCCAATGCTTGAGCATGATCGATAAGTAAATCTGATCAGATATGCGCTGAATCTATCGTTTGTCGGCCGGCGCCGGCAAGCGCAGCATGGGCCCATCGCGCTGCACGCGCTGGATTCCCATTCATCAGCTGGACTTCACCGTCATGTCGACCCGACGTTTCTTCCTTTCCCAACTCGCCGGCGCCGCAGGCCTGGGCGGCCTGGCGGCACTGGGCCTGGCCGCCACCCCGGCCGCGCGGGCCGCCTTGCCTGCCGGCTGGTACATGCCCGACGAACACGGCCCGCAGGAACGTGTGTTCCTGGCCTTCGCCGCGCAGCCCCGGGTGTGGGGCGCGCAGGCCGCAGCGGTGAATGACACCGTGGCCCGCCTGGCCCGCACCATCGCCCGCTACCAGCCGGTCAGCGTGCTGTGCCGCCCCGGGCAGCGCCGCCAGGCGCAGGACCGCTGCGGCCACGACAACATCGAATTCCTCGATGTGCCGCTGGATGACATCTGGGTGCGCGATTACGGCGGCTGCTTCGTCACCGACGCGCGCGGCGGGCTGGGCCTGGTCGATTTCAACTTCAACGGCTGGGGTGGCAAGCAGACCGCGCGCAACGATGGCGCGGTGGCGCCCTGGCTGGCGCAGGCCACCGGTGCCACGCTGCTGGAAAGCGACCTGGTGGGCGAGGGCGGCGGCATCGAAGTGGATGGGCACGGCACGGCCATCCTCACCGAGAGCTGCTGGGTGAACCGCAACCGCAATCCGGGGTGGTCACGCGCCGAAATCGAAGCCGAACTGAAACACCACCTCGGCCTGCGCAAGGTGATCTGGCTGCCGGGCATCGCCGGCGAAGACATCACCGATGCGCACGTGGATTTCTATGCACGT
The DNA here is from genome assembly GCF_047782825.1 of Stenotrophomonas maltophilia. GTDB lineage: Bacteria > Pseudomonadota > Gammaproteobacteria > Xanthomonadales > Xanthomonadaceae > Stenotrophomonas. Next base: position 355,453 of record NZ_CP180589.1, read on the forward strand.
TTCGTGCAGCCGGGCGTGGTCATCGCCAACCTGGACAACGACCCCGACTCCTACGACCACGATCTGACCCGCGAACACCTGCGCATCCTGCGCGCGGCCACCGATGCCGATGGACGCCGCCTGCAGGTGCATACGCTGCCGCCACCGCTGGGCGGGCGCAGCAACGTGCACACCCGCAACAATGATGATCTGGCCCGCGGCTACATCAATTTCCTGCCGATCAACGGAGCGGTCATCGCCCCGCAGTTCGGCGATGCGAACGCTGATGGCTACTGCCGCGAACTGCTGCAGACGCTGTACCCGGGGCGGGTGATCGAACAGGTGGACATCGATGCCATCGCCGGCGGCGGTGGTGGCATCCATTGCGTGACCAAGAACATGCCGCGCGTCTGAGCCTGCCCAACGCACGGGCAGGCAGCGCTCAGTCGTTGTCGCGCTTCAACGCCGCATCGGCGGCCAGCAGTGCTTCGGCGGCCGCACTGAGCGGCGGCGACGGTGGCGTATCGCAGCCGATGGCGGCCATCATCCGTTCCATGCCCACGAAACTGCGCGCGCGGCGGTCGTAGATGCCGGTGACCAGCAGCGCGCGCGTGGCCACCTTCTGTTCCGCGCCCACCAGCACGCGCTGTTCCATGATCACCCGCGTGCCGACCCAGCCCGCCAGCCGCGTTTCCAGGGTAAAGCGCTGGAACGGCTTCAGTTCACGGCGGAACTGGATGGTGCCGGCACCGACGATGGGCGCCCACTTCTCGCGCAGCGCCACCTTGCCCAGGCCCATGCGCAGGATCAGGTCCAGCCGGCCCAGATCGAAGATGTTCCAGTAGCGGCCGTTGGTCATGTGCAGGTTGCTGTCCAGATCGTTGGGCAGCACCCGGAACGGCAGGCGCGAGACCCCGAACGGAGCCTGCAGCTTCGGCCGGAACAGGCTGCACAGCAGCAGGTGGAGCAGGCGGAACCAGAGATTCATGGCTATGACGACTGTTATAGAACCGCCGGTACGCTAATCTATGACGACTGTCTTAGCAAGGAGAGTGGCATGTGTCCTCGAGCCTCCGATGCCCCGCAGCGCGTGATCGATGCCGCCGCGCAGATGCTGGCGCGGGTAGGGCTCAATGCCACCAGCATCCGTGAAGTGACCCGGCTGGCCGAAGCGCCGCTAGGCTCCACCTACCATCATTTCCCGGGCGGCAAGCAGGAACTGCTGGCCAAGGCGACCCAGATGGCCGGCGACAAGGTGGAAGCGCTGCTGGTGGAGCTGCTGAAGGGAGGCGCGGTGCAGGGCCTGCAGCAGTTCCTGGCCATGTGGCGCGAGCGGCTGCTGCGCACCCAGTTCCGTGCCGGTTGCCCGGTGCTGGCCGCTGCGGTTGAAGAGCCGGTGGACGCCTTGCCCAGCCAACCCCGTGCCGCCGCTGCCGACGTTTTCGTGCGTTGGCAGGGCCACCTGTCTGCGGCGTTTGTTGTCGATGGCCATGCGCCGGCGCAGGCCGCCAGTCTGGCCAGCCTGGTCATCGCCAGTGTGGAAGGTGCGGTGGCGATGAGCCGCGCACTGCAGGGCATCGCACCGTTCGACCAGGTGGCAGCGCAGCTGCTGAAGGCGGCCGCGCCGCCGGCCTGACATCGGCGGTGGCAGCGTGCGGATTACTTGAAGATCATGAAGTAGGCCCAGCCCGCCAGGATCGGCAGCAGCGCGGCAACGGCCGATGCACCCAACCATTGCACGTAGCTGTGGGAGACCTTGGTGACGTGCCGTTTCAGGGCCCACGCATGCAGCGGAAGCACCAGCAGCGCCTGCAGGATGAAGACGGCAACAGCAGCAATCCATGCCAGAGCAGCCGCGAGGCAGCCGTCGCTCAGGCAGTAACTGCCGAACCACGTTCCCCAGCTGCCCAACCCGAACATCGGGATGAACATGAGGACGGCGACGGGGCGGGTGAACTGATAGGCCTTCATCGGTGAAGCGTCCATTCTTCGGTGGCCAACCATAAGCGATCGGGCAGGCCCATACCACGCACGGGCCCGCCGATGCGCGAAGGCCGCGGCCACGCCGGGTAGACGGCGCCGGGGGGCAGGCTAGAATCGGATCGACCGCGCAACCGCGTGCCCGGCAAGGATGTCCGCATGCTGCACCACCTTTCTCTTGGCGTCCGCGATCTGCACGCGGCCGGCCGTTTCTACGATGCCGTTCTGGCCGCGCTGGGGTATCGGCGCGTATTCGAGGATGACACCGCCATCGGTTACGGCCTGGTGGATGACCAAGACGTGCTGTGCCTGAAGCTGCGCGATGACGCCACCGCGCCGGGCCCCGGCTTCCACCTGGCATTCGCTGCGCAATCGCCCGCGCAGGTCGATGCCTTCCACGCCGCGGCGATGGCCACTGGCGGCCGTGACAATGGCCCGGCCGGCCTGCGCCCCGATTACGGCGATACCTATTACGCCAGCTTCGTGGTCGACCCGGATGGCCATCGCATCGAAGCGGTTACCAAGCAGCGTGCCCCATGAAGCCGCGCAAGCGCTTCATGCCGCGCCCGCTGAAACGGCCGATGACGCGCGGCAGTGAAGTCGCCCGCGCGCGCCGGCAACTGCAGCACCACGGGTGGCCGCGCCTGCAGATGTCCTTGATCGTGCTGCTGACCGGTGGCGCCGGTTTTCTTGCTTCGTATCTGCTGCGGCTGGCGGGCCTGGACAGCATGCTGCTGCGCTACCCGCTGGCAGTGCTGCTGGCCTATGGCGTGTTCCTGCTGCTGATGTGGATCTGGATCCGCTGGCGCTGGGATGCCGTGGTCGATGGCGTCGCCGACGTCGCCAGCAGTGGCGGCGGTGGAAGCCCGCCACGCAGCGGCCCCGGCTGGGGTGGCAGTGGCGGCCATTCCGGTGGCGGTGGTGCATCTGCCTCCTGGGCCGAGGCGCCGGCCGCGTCGGTGATGGACAGTGATGCGCCCGCGCTGCTGGAGGTTGCCGATTCCGAGGCCGGCCTGCCGTTGCTGGTTGTGCTGGGCATCGTGGCGATTGCCGCCAGCGTGCTGCTCGCCAGTGCCTGGGTGGTGTGGTCGGCACCGGTGCTGATGGCCGAACTGCTGGTGGATGCCGCCATTGTCGGTGGCCTGTACCGGCGCATGCAGGGCATGGGTGCGCAGGGCTGGTGGCGGCTGTGTCTGTCCCACACGATCTGGCCGTTGCTGGGCCTGCTGGTGTTCTTCGCCGCGCTGGGCTGGCTTGCACAGGAACTGGCACCCGGGGCGGTCAACCTGATGCAGGTGGTGCGGGCGCTCTGACAGGCGCTGGGCTATGATCCGGCCGTGGCTGCGGTGTGTAGCCACGCAGTAATCACCACTGACAAGGACAAGCGAATGGATGTCGCTGCACGCAGAAACAGGATGTTGTTTCGTTGGTTGATGGGCGCGATGTTCGTGCTCCTGATGCCGTTTACGGTCTGGGCCCAGCCGGCTTCGGGCCCGGCCGAACCCATCGTTGACGCGGCGGCCGCCACGGCCGAGGACGCAACGTGCCGCGCCTGCACGTATGAGCGCTTCGGGCCCAAGGTCAACATCGGCCTGGTGGCACTGGTGTCGCTGCTGGTGGTCGGCCTGCTGGTGGCGGTGTCGCGCGAATGGGGCACCACCTCGCAGCGCTGGACCTTCCGCACCACGGCGCTGCTGCTGGTCGCCATCGGCGTGGCTCTGCTGTGGTGGGCAGGCAGCATCCTCTACCTGGGCTACAACCCCTGGCAGGAAGCCGCCGCACCCGCCGATGGTTCACTGGCCAGCAACGTGCTGGGCACCTCGCCGAAATGGCTGGCCGGCCTGCTGATGATCGGCTTTGCGCCCAGCATCTGGAAGCGCAGCGAACGCCTGCCGCGCTGGCGCATCGCCTGAGGGAACGCCGGGCCACCCCCGGCGGTTCCCCGCTGGCGCTCAGTCAAAGCGCCAGCGCACCCCGGCGTAGGCGCCGCGGCCTTCGCCCGGTGTCGAGCGCGCAACGTCCTTGCCGGCGTCGTTGTAGCCCGGCGTGACCGTGGCCGCATAGTGGCGGTCGCCGATGTTGCGCATTTCCGCCCATGCCTGCCAGCGGCCGCCCGGTGCTTCGTAGCCGATACGGCTGCCGAAGATCACATGGCTGCCGGCCCAGTAGCTGTTGGCGTAGTCCACGGCAATGCGCGAGGCGTATTCGGTATTCACGGCCGCATACAGGCCTGAAGCATGGTCGAAGCGCAGTTCGGCCTGGTAGCTGTGCTGCGGCAGGCCGGGCAGGCGGTTGCTGCCGAAGCGGGCATCGTGGCGATAACGGAAATCGCTGAACGTATAGGCCTGGCGCAGCGACAGGCGGCCCGGCGCTGCCTGCCACAGCGTGCTGTCCAGACCGGCTTCGATGCCGCGGTGCACGGTGGGGCTGGCGTTGTTCTCGGCCACGAACAGGTTCGGCACCGGCTGCAGCTCCACGCTCAACAGTTCGTGGTTCACATGCGCGTAGTAGCCGGTCAGATCCCATCGGCCCAACGCCGCTTCACCGCGCGCGCCCAGTTCCAGCGTGGTGGCGGTCTGGTTCTGCATCGCTACCGGTGTGCTCTGGCGGCCGGTGGACGGGCCGTTGCCCGCACCGAAGAACTGGTTTGAACCCCAGATCATCGACCACGGGTGCGGCGCCTCCACCGAACGGCTCAGGTTGCCGAACCACTGCGTCTGTGCGCTGTGCTGCCAGATGAAGCCCAGGCGCGGCGCGTAGTCCCAGCCGCTATCGCGCAGGCGGCCACCACTGCTGGGCCAGGTCACCTGCACGTCGCTGCGGGTGTTGATCACGGCCAGGCCGGTCTGCACGCGCAGGCGATCGTTCATGGCCACGGTGTTGCCGATGTGCAGCGTGCTGTGGGTGCCAAGATGGCGGAAATCACGCGTGCGCGTGCCGGCGGCATAGCCGTTGCTGGCATAGCGCAGCGACTCGCGCACGTTCGCGTCCAGGTCGTGGGCCACGCGCAGGCCGAGGGTGGTTTCGCTGTCCAGGCCGAACAGCGGATGGCGCCGGCGGTAGTCCAGCGTGGCATTCAGATCGGCGTAGTCCAGCTGCTGCCGGTACAGGCTCTCGCCCAGGTCCATCGGGTACTTGTGGTAGACCAGTCCGGCCTGCAGCGAAGAATCCTCATCGATCTGCAGCGTGGTCATGTTGCCGATCCAGGTGCTGCCCGGCTGCGGGCGGCGCGCGTCGATGGCCAGGTTGGCCGGGTTGGCCGCGCGCGGATCGTTGCGGATCTGGTCGCGGGTCAGGCGCCCGGGCGTTTCGTGGTTGGTTTCGCGGTAGCGCACGTAGAACCGCGTCTGCAGGTCCGGGCTGATCTGCCAGCCGATATTGGCCATCGCACCCGTGCCATCCCCGCGTGCATGGCGCTGGTAGCCGTCGTACTCGCTGTCGGTGTAGGCCAGGAAGTAATCGACATCACCACTGACCTCGCCCCAGCTGATCCCGCGCTTCTGGTAACCACGGCTGCCGGCTTCGTAGTGCAGCTGCACGCCGGCCGAATCACGCCCGCTACGGCTGACGTAGTCGATGGCACCGCCCAGCGCCGGTGCGCCGCGCTCGAAGCCGTTGGCACCGCGCAGCACCTCTACCCGCGACAGCCACAGCGGTTCCAGCAGCTCATACGGCGTGCCGCCCGGGCCGGTCAGCGGCAGGCCATCCAGGGAAACGGCAATGCCCGACGCATGCGCACCTGGCCCGCGATTGATGCCCGAACCACGAATCGACACCTTGGTGCCTTCGTTGCCCGGCGATTGCGCGCTGATGCCCGGCTGCAAGGCCAGCACATCGGCGCTGCTGGACAGGCGGCTGTCCGCCTTGGCCACATCGATCACATTGCCGGCGCCGGGCACGCGCTTGAGCGCCTGGCGGGCCTGCGCGCTGGCATCGGCTGCGGTGACCTGCACGGCGTCCAGCGTTGTGGCCTGCGGTGCGGCCTGGGCGCTGGAGGCAAGGCCGAGGGATACGGCCAGGAACAACAGCGACGGGGTGGGGCGGTAAGACGGAAGCGACATGCGGGAATGCTGTAAACCACGAAAGTGGCGCGAAAGTTAACAGTTCGCGCGCGCCACGTCACCCACCGCCAGCGTATGGGGCATGCCTTTGTAGAGCCGAGCCCATGCTCGGCTGCTTTGTTCTTACGGAGCCGAGCATCGGCTCGGCTCTACAGGTGCGCCAGTCGAGCATGGCTCGGCGCTGCAAGGGCTGTCGCGCCAACCGCGCCGATCAGCGCCCGAACACCTTCTCCACGCCCAGCATCACCGACTGGTCATTGCCGCTGCTGCTGTCCAGCCGGGTCTGGTACTCGGCCCGCAGCAGCCAGGCGCTGTCGGTCTGCAGGCTGATACCTGCACCCAGCAGCCCATGGCTGCGCGACTGGCCATACAGCGTCGTGCGGTAGAGCGGCGCCCCCGGCAGATCCGCATAGCCCAGGCGCGCCTCGCTGCTGCCCTGCAGGTCGCGCCCGAATTCGGCGCGCAGCTGCGGTGACCACAGCGCACCATCGCGCTTGAATGCCCAACGTGCCAGCGCACCTACCGTGGCGGTGGAAAGGTTCACCGTCTGCGACTGGTACGCCAGTGCATCCAGCACGTCGCCCTGTTCGGTGAATCCATCCAACCGCGCACGCGCCATGTCCAGGCGGCCATACGGGGTGAACTCCAGCGTGCGGCCGACGAAGCGGTAGCCGCTGGACAGCGACGCAAACCATTGCCTGCCATCACGCTGGCCATGCAGGGTATTGCCGCTGTCGGTGGCGTGGCGGCGTGCATCCAGGTCCAGTCGCTGGTGGCCGAGCAGGGCATCGACATACAGCCGCTCGCTTGGCCGGTAGCTGGCGTACACCGCCATGCTGTAGCTGTCCACGCTGCTGCGGCTGCCGTTGTCGCCGATGTCCGAGCGGTCCCGGCCGTAGCCGATGCCGCCGCCCACGGCCAGCTTCCCGTTGATGGCCCGGTCCGCACCCAGGCTGATGCCGGAGGTGGTGAAGTCGGTGCCGCTGTCACGTCCACCACCGCGTGCGGAACCGAAGTTCAGTGCGCCACCGGTCCACAGCGACCAGTCACCAGCCAGGCCGCCCGGCTGCAGTCCGGCGGCCTGCGCGGTGTCCGCCGAAGCGGCGTCGGCCTGCAGCAGGTAGCGGCGGCTCATCTGCTGCGGGTCGGGTCCGGTGTCACGGCCGTCGCGCTGGCGCGTGGCCCCTGCCGAAGCCAGGGTGATGCCGTTGCTGAAGCCGGTGACATTGCCGCTGTGCAGCTGTTCCAGGCGGCGCTGGAAGTTGTTGATCTGGCCCATCGCCATGCGTCGCGCGGCATCGGCGTGCGCTGACAGCAGTCCACGCACTTCGGCATCAGCGGAGGGATCGCTGCGTGGCGCCACGGTGATGGTCACCACGCCCTGCGCCGATGTCGCGTAGGTGTTGCTCAGGGTGTAGGCAATCTGCGCGGTGCCGCTGAAGCTCGATGCGGGCGTGAAGTCCAGCACGTAGCCGTCGGCGCCGGGATTGATCGTGGCCGTGCCGGCGGCAGCCGGCATCACCGCGACCAGGGTGGCCGCAGTGAAGGGGCCGCCGTGTGCGGTCCGGCTCAGGTTGATCTGCACCGAATGACCAGCGACGGCCTCGGCGGTGATTGGCACAACGGTCGGTGCAGGGTTCACGGTCAGGGTGACGCGTGCCGGCTGCGATAAACCAAACGCGTTGCTGAGCGTGTAGTCGAAGCTGACCTGGCCACGGGTCTGCTGTGCGGCGGTGTAGACAAGTTCGTTACCTTGCACCACCGCCTGGCCTGATGCGGGAGGCATGCTGATCGCCACTGCGGTGAAAGGCCCATTGCTGGCGCCTTCGGTTGCATCCAGGCGGAGCGACGCCCCGGCCAGCAGAGTAACCTCGCGAGGCGTTGCAACCGGTACCGGCCCGGCAGTGATGCTGATTGCCAGCGTTGCTGGTGCCGAGACGCCGCCCGGGCCGGCTGCGGTGTACTGCAGGCTGTCACTGCCGAAGTAGTTCGCGGCGGGAGTGTAGATGATGTGCAGCCCTTCCACGACGGCAGTGCCATGTGCCGGGCCGCCCACCACCGATATGCTGGTGATCATGCCACTGTCGTTGGCCGTGACTGCTGCGCGGACGTGGCCATTGGCGGCGACAGCGGCAACATCATCCACCGCGACGGGTTGCGCGTCGGTAATGGTCACTACCCGGGGCTGGCTTGTGCTGGATCCGAAATTGTCAGTGGCAGTGATCGTCACTGCGTAGGTTCCCGCAGCCGTAGGGATGCCTGAAATCGTGCCGGACGCCGAAAGACCCAGCCCCGCCGGCAGACTGCCTGAGGTGATCGCGTACGTATAGGGCGCGATGCCACCGCTGGTGGAAAAGGTGGTGGCTATGAATGGCATACCCACCGTGCCGGCGGGCAGCGTTGGCGGGCTGATGGTGAAGGCCGGCGAGACGACCACGCCTGCGTACGTCTGCCGGGCCGTCTGCAGTGCCTGGTCGGTGACCTCCACCGTGAAGACGTAGGGACCGCTACCTGTTGCTACGCCAGTGATCGTTCCCGACGCGGGGTTCAGTACCAGCCCGTTTGGCAGCGGGCCGCTGACGATGCTGAATGTGTACGGTGGTGCACCACTGCTGGCCACAACGGTCTGTGAGTACGGCGTGCCTCGAATGGGCGGGGGAAGGGAGGTCGTAAGGATGTTCACCGCAGCGCCAGGTATCAGTATCTGGAAGGACTGGCTGACGCTGGTTGCAGGCAGATAGGCGCTGCTGCCGGGCTGGCTGGCCGTGACCGTGCAGGTTCCCGGTGCCTTCGCCCGCACCTGGTTGGTGTTGATGATGTCGCAGATGTTGGTGGTCTGGGCAACCAGCTGGACCGCTAGTCCGGAACTGCTGGTGGCCGACAGGGGCGTGGTGGTGCCGAAGTTCAGCCCGCCGGGGTTGACGAAGCTGATGGTCTGCTGACCCATTGGCGTGACGGCATTGCTCTGCGCCGAAGGAGGGCTGGACCCTGCGGAATTAGTGGCAATGACGCCGAACGTGTACGACGTGCCCAGGGTCAATCCAGTGACGACCGCTGGCGAGCTGCTGGCGCTGACACTCTGTCCGCCGGGCGAACTGATAATGGTGTAGTCACTGATCGCCGCGCCGCCATCACTGGAAGGCGGGCTGAAGGACACGGTCGCGCTGCCGGTCTGCATGCCGGGGGACGAAGGGGTGGTGATGGCCGGGCCAATAGTTGGGGGCCCAGGTACGGTCTGGGCCGCAGCTGGGCCGATGATGCCCAGCCAGAGCAGCAGCAACTGCAGCGCAGCCATGGTTGGAATGCGGGCTTTCCGGCCGGGCAGGTGATGGCCGGCGCGATCGGTTGAACGGTTCATGCTTCCCCCAGAAGCAGAGCGCAGCGGCGCCCGGTTGTGCAACGCATTCTAGGGAAAGCACTTTGCTACCTGTTACCCCGAAACCAGGGTAGTGCCGGCCGCTGGCCGGCAATCCACAATCAACCGGTAATTCCAGGCAGATCCAACCCCTTCTCCTTCGCGCACGCCAGCGCGATGTCATACCCGGCGTCGGCATGGCGCATCACGCCGGTGGCCGGGTCATTCCACAGCACCCGGCCAATCCGCTTCGCCGCCGCTTCAGTACCATCGCAGACGATCACCATGCCGGCATGCTGCGAGAAGCCCATGCCCACGCCACCACCGTGGTGCAGCGACACCCAGGTCGCGCCGCTGGCGGTGTTGAGCAGGGCGTTCAGCAGCGGCCAGTCAGACACCGCATCGGAACCATCGGCCATCGCTTCGGTTTCGCGGTTCGGCGACGCCACGCTGCCGCTGTCCAGATGGTCGCGACCAATCACCACCGGCGCCTTCAGTTCGCCGTTGGCAACCATTTCGTTGAAGGCCAGGCCCAAGCGATCACGGTCGCCCAGCCCCACCCAGCAGATGCGTGCCGGCAGGCCCTGGAACTTGATCTTCTCGGCGGCCATGTCCAGCCAGCGGTGCAGGTGCGGGTTGTCCGGAATCAGTTCCTTCACCTTGGCATCGGTCTTGGCGATGTCTTCCGGGTCGCCACTCAGCGCCGCCCAGCGGAACGGGCCGATGCCACGGCAGAACAGCGGGCGGATATAGGCCGGCACGAAGCCGGGGAAATCGAAGGCATTGGCCACGCCTTCTTCCAGCGCCATCTGCCGCAGGTTGTTGCCGTAATCCACGGTGGGCACGCCCAGCGCGTGGAAGCCCAGCATGGCGCGGATATGGTTGGCCATCGATGCCCGCGCGGCCTTTTCCACTTCCTTCGGCGCGCTCACACGCTTCTCGTCCCACTGCTCGACCGTCCAGCCCTGCGGCAGGTAGCCGTTCACCGGGTCATGCGCCGAGGTCTGGTCGGTCAGCAGATCGGGCTTGATACCGCGCGCCAGCAGTTCGGCCAGCACGTCGGCCACGTTGCCCAGCAGGCCCACCGACTTCGGCGTACCGGCCCTGCAGGCTTCGTCGATCAGCCGCAGCGCTTCGTCCAGGTTGTCGGTCCAGGTGTCCAGGTAGCCGGTGCGCAGGCGCATGTCGATGCTGCTCTTGCGGCACTCCACGGCCAGGCACGAGGCACCGGCCATCACCGCGGCCAGCGGCTGCGCGCCACCCATGCCGCCCAGGCCGCCGGTGAACAGCCACTTGCCGGTCAGGTCGCCACCGAAGTGCTGGCGGCCCATTTCCACGAAGGTTTCGTAGGTGCCCTGCACGATGCCCTGCGCGCCGATGTAGATCCAGCTGCCGGCGGTCATCTGGCCATACATGGCCAAGCCCTTCTTATCCAGTTCGTTGAAGTGGTCCCAGTTGGCCCAGCGCGGCACCAGGTTGGAATTGGCGATCAGCACGCGCGGCGCATCGGCGTGGGTGCGGAACACGCCTACCGGCTTGCCCGACTGCACCAGCAGGGTCTGGTCATCGTCCAGGCGCTTGAGGGTTTCGACGATGGCATCGAAGCTTTCCCAGTCGCGCGCGGCGCGGCCGATGCCACCGTACACCACCAGTTCCTGCGGGCGCTCGGCCACGTCCGGGTGCAGGTTGTTCATCAGCATGCGCAGCGGCGCTTCGGTCAGCCAGCTCTTGGCGTTCAGCGTGGTGCCGGTAGGCGCGGCGATGGTGCGGGACGGGTCGTTGCGGGTCATGCGGCGCTCCGGTTCGTAGCGAATTCAAGGCAGGCGTTGAGCACCTGCGCCAGGGTGTGGCGCAGCGGTGCGGCGTGGTCGGGGTGAAGCGGGGTGGGCCAGCTGTGCTCGTCCACCTGGTCGGGCAGGGGCTCGTGCATGTAGCCGCGGCAGGCCAGTTCCATCTGCAGCGAGTGCACGCCACCGGGGATGTCGCTGTAGTGCCGGGTAATCCAGCCGCCCTTGAAGCGGCCGTTGCGCACCTGGCTCATGCCGCTGATTTTCAGCAGGTTTTCCACCACATCGCTCAACGCGTTGTCGCAGGAAGTGTCCGGCGCACCGGACGGGCCGGCGGTGCCCAGGTTGAACTGCGGCAACTCGCCATCGAACAGGTGCGGGATATGCGAACGGATCGAGTGCGCGTCGTACACCACCACCGTACCGTGGCGTGCACGCAGGCGCGCGATCTGTGCCGCCAGTGCATCGTGGTAAGGCGCGAAATACGTGTCACGGCGGCGCGCGATCTCCGCCTCGTCCGGCTCGCGGCCGGCGTGGTACAGCGCCTGGTTGTCGAAGGTGGTCAGCGGGCACAGCCCGGTGGTGTTCTGGCCCGGATACAGCGATACCCCGCTGGGGTCGCGGTTGAGGTCGATCACCGAACGCGAAATGGCCGAACGCACCGTGGTCGCGCCCATGCCGCGCACGAAGTCGTACAGGTCATGTACCCACCAGTCGGCATCGCGGCGCGCCAGCCACGGCGAGTGATAGTCGCCCATCAGTTCGTGCGGCAGCTCGCTGCCGGTATGCGGGAAGCTGACGATCAACGGGGCATCGCCCTCGTGCACCGTCAGCCAGTCGGGGCGGGCATTCATGCCTGCGGCTCCACGGTCGGCAACAGCGCTTCCAGCCCCTGCGCCAGCGCACCACTGCGCACCAGGTTCGTGGCGGTCACCATGTCCGGGTGGAAGTAGCGGTCCTCTTCCAGCGTCGGTACCTGCGCGCGCAGGGTGGCGCGCACGGTTTCCAGTGCGGCGCTGGAGCGCAGCGGTGCGTGGAAGTCGCAGCCCTGCGCGGCAGCCAGCAGTTCGATGCCGATCACGTTGGCCGCGTTTTCGGCCATCTGTATCAGGCGGCGGGCACCGTGCGCGGCCATCGACACATGGTCTTCCTGGTTGGCCGAGGTGGGAATGGAATCGACGCTGGCCGGGTAGGCGCGCTGCTTGTTTTCAGAGACCAGCGCGGCAGCAGTTACCTGCGGAATCATGAAGCCGGAATTCAGGCCGGGGCGCGGGGTCAGGAACGCGGGCAGGCCGGACAGCGCCGGATCCACCAGCATCGCCAGGCGGCGCTCGCTGATCGAGCCGATCTCGCACACCGCCATGGCCAGCATGTCGGCCGCGAAGGCCACCGGTTCGGCGTGGAAGTTGCCGCCGGACAACGCCTCGCCGGTATCGGTGAACACCAGCGGATTGTCGGACACGCCGTTGGCTTCGATCTCCAGCGTGGTCGCGGCCTGGCGCAGGATGTCCAGCGCCGCGCCCATCACCTGCGGCTGGCAGCGCAGGCAGTACGGATCCTGCACGCGCACATCGTTGTCGCGGTGCGATTCGCGGATGTCCGAACCCTGCATCAGCGAACGCAGGGTGGCGGCGGTGGCGATCTGCCCGCGCTGGCCACGGATGGCATGGATGCGCGGATCAAACGGCGTGTCCGAACCCTTGGCCGCTTCCACCGACAGCGCGCCGGTCACCAGCGCGGCCTGGAACACGGTCTCGATCTCGAACAGGCCGGCCAGCGCATAGGCGGTGGAGAACTGGGTGCCGTTGAGCAGGGCCAAGCCTTCCTTCGCGCCCAGTTCGATCGGCTGCAGGCCGGCACGTGCCAGCGCGTCGACCGCCGGCAGGCGTTGGTCGCCGATGAAGGCCTCGCCCACGCCCAGCATCACGCTGGCCAGGTGCGAAAGCGGTGCCAGGTCACCCGAGGCACCCACCGAGCCCTGTGCCGGCACCACCGGCAGCACGCCCTTCACCAGCATCGCTTCCAGCAGCAGCAGGGTTTCCTCGCGCACGCCCGAAGCGCCCTGCGCCAGGCTGACCAGCTTCAGCGCCATCATCAGCCGCACCACGTTGGCCGGCATCGGCTCACCTACGCCGGCGGCATGCGAGAGCACGATGTTCCGCTGCAGGGTGGCCAGGTCTTCGCGCTCGATGCGCACGCTGGCCAGCTTGCCGAAGCCGGTATTGATGCCATACACCGGCGCGCCCTTGGCGACGATGGCGGCGACGGTCGCGGCACTGGCACGCACCACTGGCAGCGCAGCCGGGTCCAGTGCAAGCGGCGCACCGCGATAGACCTGCCGCCACTGGGCAAGGGTGACATGGCCGGGGCGAAGAACCAGGGTGTTGCTCATGTGTTGCTCCAGGAGGCAGGCAGGTCGGGCTGCCCGCGCACCACGCGCGCGTGCAGCGGGTTGAATCCCATGCGGTAGACCAGATCGGCCGGGGCGTCGATGTCCCAGATCGCCAGGTCGCAGTCCAGGCCTACCGCCAGGCGACCGATGCGATCGCCGCGGCCGAGCGCGCGCGCGGCTTCACGGGTGAAGCCGGCAATGCATTCGTCCACGGTCAGGCGGAACAGGGTCGCGCCCATGTTCATCGCCAGCAGCGGGCTGGTCAGCGGCGAAGTGCCGGGGTTGCTGTCGGTGGCCAGGGCCAGCGGCACACCGGCCGCACGCAGCGCGGCGATCGGCGGCAGGGTGGTATCGCGGGTAAAGTAGAAGGCGCCGGGCAGCAGCACGGCCACGGTGCCGGCAGCTGCCATCGCGGCAATGCCGGCGTCATCAAGGTGTTCGATATGATCGGCCGACAGCGCACCGAAGCTGGCCGCCACTTCGGCGCCATGCTGGTTGCTCAGCTGTTCGGCATGGATCTTCAGCGCCAGCCCGGCCGCACGCGCCGCCTCGAAGACCTGCCGTGCCTGCGCAGGCGAGAAGGCGATGTTTTCGCAGAACACGTCCACCGCTTCGGCCAGGCCTTCGGCGGCGATGGCCGGAATCATCTCGTTGCACACCTCGTCGGTGTATTCCTGTGCCTCGCGCCCCGGCGGCACTGCATGCGCGCCCAGGAAGGTCGGCACCACGTTCACCCGGCATTCCTCGCCCAGCGCGCGCGCCACCTGCAACTGCTTGCGCTCGTCGGTCAGGGTCAGGCCGTAACCGGATTTGATCTCGACCGTGGTCACGCCCTCGGCGCGCATGGCCAGCAGGCGCGGGCGGCTTTCGTGGGCCAGCTGTTCCGGCGTGGCGGCGCGGGTGGCGCGCACGGTGGACACGATGCCGCCGCCGGCCCGCGCGATGTCCGCATAGCTCACGCCCTGCAGGCGCTGCTCGAATTCGTTGGCGCGGTTGCCGGCGTAGACCAGGTGGGTGTGGCAGTCGACCAGGCCTGGTGAAATCCAGCGCCCTTCGCCATCGATGCGGGTGGTCGGCCGCAGGTGGGCATCACTGCCGGCGGCGCCGACGTGGACGATGCGGCCACCGGCGCAGGCCAGGACGCCATCGGCGATGACCCCCAGGCCCTCGCCGTCGAGGGTCATCAGGTGGACGTTGGACCAGAGGGTATCGACGTGCATGGCATCCACAACGCGGCTGTGCTTATATGTCTATACAATATAGGTGTCCATTTCGGGTTGTCCAGCCATGTCCGATTCGCGTTCCCCGCACGCTTTCCACGCCGCCCACGCCCTGCTGGCGCAAGGCTGGGCCCGTGATGTCCGCCTGCAGGTGCAGGGTGGCCGCATCACCCGCATTGAAACGGGGCAGGGTGCGCAGGATGGGGATACCCGCGTCGGCATCCTGCTGCCGGGCCTGCCCAACCTGCACAGCCACGCCTTCCAGCGCGGCATGGCCGGCCTGACCGAGATCGGCGGCGGCGACGGCGACAGCTTCTGGAGCTGGCGCGAGCTGATGTACCGCTTCCTGGCCCACCTGCGCCCCGATGCGGTGCAGGCCATCGCCGCCCAGGCCTATATGGAAATGCTGGAAAGCGGCTTCACTCGGGTCGGCGAATTCCACTACCTGCATCACGATGCCGACGGCCAGCCCTATGCGGACCGCGCCGAGATGAGCGCGCGCATTGCCGCCGCCGCCGAGCAGACCGGCATCGGCCTGACCCTGCTGCCGGTGTTCTACGCCCATGCCGATTTCGGCGGGGCGCCGCCGAATCCCGCGCAGCGCCGGCTGATCCACGACGTGGACGGGTTCGCACAGCTGCTGGACGCCGCGAAGCCGGCACTGGCCGCGCTGCCGGATGCGGTGCTCGGCATCGCCCCGCACAGCCTGCGCGCGGTGACCGGCGAGGAACTGGCCGCCCTGCTGCCGCTGACCGGCGGCCCGGTGCACATCCATATCGCCGAGCAGGTGCGTGAAGTCGAGGCCTGCCTGGCCTGGAGCGGCCAGCGCCCCGTGCAGTGGCTGTACGACAACGCGCCGGTGGACGAGCGCTGGTGCCTGGTGCACGCCACCCACATCACCGATGCCGAGCGCGCGCAGATGGTGGCCAGCCGGGCCGTGGCCGGGCTGTGCCCGATTACCGAAGCCAATCTGGGCGATGGCCTGTTCCCGATGCAGGCCTTCGCGCGCGAAGGTGGGCGCTTCGGTGTCGGTTCCGATTCCAACGTGCTGATCGATGCCGCCGAAGAACTGCGCCTGCTCGAATACGGCCAGCGTCTGACCCTGCGCGGGCGCAACGTGCTGGCCCCCGATGCCACCCGCAGCAGCGGCCGTTTCCTGTTCGAAGGCGCGCTGCACGGCGGTGCGCAGGCACTGGGCGTGGCCGCCGGCCTGCAGGTGGGCGCCAGTGCCGATCTGCTCGAACTGGACGCCAGCCACCCGGCGCTGCAGGCGCGGCAGGATGACGCATGGCTTGACAGCTGGGTGTTCGCTGCACGTAATGGCGCGCTGCGTTCGGTCTGGCGCCATGGCCGCCAGGTCGTGGCCGATGGCCGCCACCTGCAGCGCGAGGCGATCAACCGCGCCTTCGCCGCTGCCCTGCGTGGCGTGCTGGGCTGACCGCCTCCCTGCTTATCGAGATCCTCATCGAGACCCCCGCACCCGTGAAGGCCAGCAAGTCCGCCACGCTCAACCAGCGTATCCGCAGCGATCTGGAAAGCCGCATCCTCAGCGGAGAGTGGGCGCCGGGTTTCCGCATCCCCTATGAGCACGAGCTGATGGAGCAGTACGGCTGCTCGCGCATGACGGTGAACAAGGTGCTGACCGCGCTGGCCGAGAGCGGCATGATCGAGCGCCGCCGCCGTGCCGGTTCGTTCGTGGCGCGGCAGCCCCCGCACCTGGAACAGGTGGCGCTGGAGATTCCGGACATCGCCATGGAGGTGGGGTCGCGCGGGCACAAGTACGCCTACCGGCTGCTGCAGCGCGACCTGCGCCTGGCCGAGCCCGGCAATGCGGGTGAAGTGGAGCTGGCCGGCAGCGAAGCGCTGCTGGCGATGCGCTGCCTGCACCTGGCCGATGGTCGCCCGCTGGCGCTGGAACACCGCCTGATCAGCCCGGTGGGCGTGCCCGAAGTGCTGGACGTGGATTTCACCACCACCGCACCCGGCAGCTGGCTGCTGCAGAACGTGTCCTGGACCCGTGCCCAGCACCGCATCAGCGCCTGGGGCGCCGATGCCGCTTCGGCCAAGCTGCTGGACGTGAAGCCCGGCACTGCCTGCCTGGTGATCGAACGCCTTACCTGGCGCGGCGAACAGCCCATCACCCGCGTGCGGCAGATGTTCCTGGGCGATGCCTGGGATCTGGTGGCGCGTTTCGCGCCGGGCGCGCGGTAGGCTTCCACGCCATGCGTGGATGTCACCCGACCATCAGTAGATCCACGCCATGCGTGGATGTGCCCCATCAATACGTGGCGCACTGCCGCCAGCGCACCGGCTCATTCACACCCGGGCGGGCGTTGAGCTGCACGCGTACATTGCGCAGGGCCGGGAAGCGCAGCACTTCCTGGCACACCCGCGGCCACACCTCTTCCAGTTCGCCGGAGCGGTTGATGGCCAGGGTCTGGCGGGTCAGCCAGACGCCGCTGGCAATGCCGGGCTGGCGGGCGAGGGCCCGTGCCAGTTCGGCCTGGTAGCGGTCCAGAGTGGCCGTGTCTGGATTCAGGTCGCTGTGGCCGTCGTCCGCGCCGGGCGTGGCCGGGGCGGGCGTCGGCACGGCAGCTGCCGGCGCATCGGCGGGTGCAGCAGCCGGCGTGGCAGTCGGTTCCGGCGCCGGGGCCGTCGTCGGCACAGCGGCAGGGGCAGGGGCAGGGGCCGCAGTCGCCACGGCCGGCGCGCTGTCAGCGGCCGGCTCGCTGGTTTCCACATGCAGGCCCTGCAAGCTCAGGCCCACCAGCAGGCCCAGGGTCACGGCGCCCAGGGCGGAAATCGCGATGCGGCGCAGCGCCTCGTTGCGGGCGATGGCCCGCACGCGCTGGTCGATCTCGGTCGGCAGATACGGCTCCAGCAACGGCCACAGGCGCGGGCCGTCCAGTACTTCCACGGCCTGCTTTTCCGCAGCCGCCAGGCCATCGCGTTCAACCCGCCCCTCGGTGATCAGCAGGCCGCCCTTGGCGCCGCCCAGGCGCGCGGTCGCACCCAGTTCGTTCACCGCGGCGGTACCGATGCGGTAGGCCAGGCCGTGCTTGCACGACACCAGCCAGCTGTTGGGGCCATCGCTCAGCAGGAAATCGCTGCTGGGCTCACGGGCGTCTTCGCTGGGGTGGTCGATTTCGCGCAGGCCACGCTGCTCGCGCAGCATGCGCTTGATCAGCGTGGAAAACTCGCGCCAGTGCATGCCCGCCAGGGCTTGCAGCCCCAGTTGCATTTCCGTTCGCCGCCGCTTGATCCACCACAGGTAGACAATTGCCAGGGTGCAGGTAAGCAGGGCCGACAACAGGGCCAGAATCCAAGGGAGCATGCAGGACGGGAGCGGAAGGGGCGAAAACGGAAGACGACAGTGTAAAGGCCACGCCGGCCGATTGCGTCAGGACGTTCCCCACATGAAGCGTGATGCAGCCCGCAGATCAGCGCGGCGCAGGCACGAAAAAACCCGCCAATCCTGAAGCCGTGAGGGGAGGGAACAAACGGCAGCCGAAGCGATTGGCGGGTTCCTCGCGATTGTCAGCCAAATTTTATTGCATTGCAACAATGGCCGGTCAGGGCGCCTGGTGGCTGCCCGGTGGCGGCGCATCGGTGCCCGACGCCGCGCGGTTTTCCAGCTTGGCCAGCCGCGCATGCAACGCGTCCAGCCGTGCTTCCAGCGCAGTCAGTTCATCGGCGGTGGGCACGTGCAGGCGCTTGAGCACACCCTGCACCTGGTCATCGAAGGCCTTTTCGACCTTGTTCCAGGTGCCCGAGGCCTTTTCGCGGGCCTCGTCCAGCGAGGTTTCCACGTTGTCGCGCCAGCCCGGACCCTGCTCGCCACTGCGTTCGCGGCGGCGGGCTTCCCAGGCTTCGCCTTCCTTCACCAGGCCATCGAAGAAGCGGCTGCCTTCGGCCTGCGCGCGCCCCAGGGCGCCAAGGCCGGCCAGCCAGACCTGCTGTGCCGAATCGCTGAACTTGCGCGAAAAGCGCTCGGCCTGTTCGCCGAACGAAGCGTCGTCGTCGCGGCGGTCGTCATTCTCGTACTGGTTCATCGCGCTTCCCGGGGGAGTTGGACCTGCCCCCGAGGGTAGCGCGCAGCAACGTTGCTGGGCCGTGATGGCCGCCGCCGGGGTTCAGCCCAGCTTTTCCTTCAGCACGCGCTGGATTTCGCTTTCCACCATGCCCTTCATGGCCGACAGCAGGAAGCCCAGCTTGGCCGTGACCCGCACCGCGCCCGGCTGCAGCTCGATGGCGCCGTCCACGCCGCTGCCGCTGAAGTTCAGCACGTCGGCGGCCCAGTTGGATTTCAGGCCGAAGCGCTCGCCCAGCTTGGCGGCAACCTGTTCGATCGCTTCGCGTGCCTGTGCATCGGGCAGGGCGTGGGCGTGGCGGACATCGATGGTGGACATGCAGGCTCCTGGCGCTGGGCGGGGATATGTAAAGAGGGCGGCCATTGTGCGCATCGGCGGGCGCCACGCCAAGCGCTCATCGCCGGTTCTTCTTCGTTGGCGAGCAACCTGCTAGTCTGCGCCGCGTGCAGAACCTGCTTGTTCACTTCAGCCAACAACAACAGCCCGACCAGCCCCTGCGGCCCGGGGTGCAGCGCATCGTGCGCCAGGCCAACGGCAGCGTGCGGCTGGGTGACCCCGGCAACGGCGCACTGCTGCTGGCGCAGTTCTGCATGGACGACCGCGGCCTCTGGCTGCAGGTCGGCAACGGCATCCGCAGCATTCACGTGAACGGCCGCCCGGTGCGGCGCATGGCCCTGCTGCGCGCGGGCGATGCGGTGTACGTGGATGGCGTGGAAATGGTCCTGCAGGGCGAGGTCGACAGCCTGTTGCAGGCACCGACCCCCGGCAACGAGAGCAACCCCGACGAGCAGCGCCTGCTGCGTGGCGTGGGTGGCCTGCACCATGGCCGCAGCTTCACCCTGTCGCGTGCCCGTCTGGTCGGCCGCGGCGGCGATGCCGATATCGAAATCGACGATCCCGCCTTTGCCGAACAGCATGCGCGGGTGGAAGTGCAGGGCGACCGCGTGCTGCTGCGCGACCTGGGCAGTGCCGACGGCACCCGGGTGAACGGCGTGGCCGTGCGCCATTGCTGGCTGCAGCCCGGCGACCAGGTGGTGTTCGATGGCCAGCACCGCTTCGTGCTGGAAGTGCCGCACGACCCGCGCCGTCGCCCGCTGCCGGCCGAAGACGAATCCAGCCAGGACGCCGAACAGGTGGCCGAAGCCCCCGTCGCGCCGCGCCGCGTCCGTCGCTGGCCGTGGCTGCTGGTCAGTGCCGTGGCGCTGGCAGGCATCCTCAGCCTCCTGCTCTGGTTCGGCGCCCGCTGAAGGCGCTGCCGGCCAGCGGCCGGCACGACCTTCGTGGCGGGCAAATGGATTCCAATGAAACCAAAATTCCCTTGCCGCACTAGGCCGCAAGGCTGGTGCACTGCGGCATACTAGGGGTCTTGCCCCACAGGTGTGACATGACGCGCGCGTTCAACTTCAGTGCCGGCCCTGCAACCTTGCCGGAATCGGTCCTGCGCCAGGCGCAGGCGGAAATGCTGGACTGGCACGGTGCCGGCGCCTCGATCGTGGAAATGAGCCATCGCGGCGCGGAATTCATGTCCGTGGCCGCCGAGGCCGAGGCCGATCTGCGCCGCCTGCTCGATATTCCCGATGACTACGCCGTGCTGTTCCTGCCCGGCGGTGCCACCACCCAGCAGGCCCTCATTCCGCTCAACTTCGCCCATGCCGGCCAGCGGGCCGACTACGTGGTCAGCGGCCACTGGGGAAAGACCGCGGTCAAGCAGGCCGGTCCCTACGTGGACGTCAACATCGCCGCCAGCAGCGAAGCCAACGGCTACCGCGCGCTGCCCGAGCGCAGCAGCTGGCAGCTCTCGCCCGATGCCGCCTACGTGCACATCACCGCCAACGAGACCATCCACGGCGTCGAATTCCGTGATGTGCCCGATACCGGCAGCATCCCGCTGGTGGCCGACTTCAGCTCGTCCATCGCCAGCGAACCGCTGGATGTGCGCCGCTATGGCGTCATCTATGCCGGCGCGCAGAAGAATCTGGGCCCGGTCGGCATCGCGGTGATGATCATCCGCCGCGACCTGCTCGAGCGCAGCGGCCAGGCCCGCGCGGACATCTTCGATTACCGCTCGCACGTCGCCCGCGATTCCATGCTCAACACCCCGCCCACCTGGAACTGGTACCTGGCCGGGCTGGTGTTCAAGTGGATGCTGGCCGAAGGCGGCGTGGTCGAATTCGCCAAGCGCAATGCCGCCAAGGCCGCGCTGGTGTACGGCGCTATCGATGCCTCCGGCGGCTTCTACCGCAATGAAGTCGCGCACTCGGCGCGCTCGCGGATGAACATCCCGTTCTTCCTGCCCAACGCCGATCTCGATGCCCGCTTCGTGGCCGAAGCCAAGGCCGCCGGCCTGCTGGCGCTGAAGGGCCACAAAGTGGTCGGTGGCATCCGCGCCTCGCTGTACAACGCCATGCCACTGGCCGGGGCCGAGGCGCTGGTCGCCTTCATGGCCGATTTCCAGCAGCGCAACGGCTGAGCAATGAACGGCGCGCACCGTCGGGTGCGTGCCCCGCAACAAGGAATTCCGATGGCAAGCAAACCCAGCAAGAAGTCGCCGAAGCAGGGCGCATCCGCCAAGGCCGAGCCGGCCAAGGCCGCTGCCGCGCCCAAGCGCAAGGCCGCCTCCAAGACCACCCCGGTGCCGACCCAGGCGCCGCTGGCACTGGCCGATGTGCGCTCCAAGATCGACCAGATCGACCGCGACATCCAGAGCCTGATCGCCGAGCGTGCGCAGTTCGCCCACCAGGTCGGCAAGGCCAAGGGCAAGCTCGCCGCCGCCGTCGATTACTACCGCCCCGAGCGCGAAGCGCAGGTGCTGCGCATGGTGGTGGACCGCAACGAAGGCCCGCTCAGCGATGAAGTGCTGGTGCACGTCTACCGCGAAATCATGTCGGCCTGCCTGGCCCAGCAGGAGCCGCTGAAGATCGGTTACCTCGGCCCGGAAGGCACCTTCAGCCAGCAGGCTGTGCTCAAGCACTTCGGCCGCTCGGCCATGGGCCTGCCCATGGCCAGCATCGAAGAAGTGTTCCAGGAAGTGGAAGCGGGCAACGCCGATTTCGGCGTGGTGCCGGTGGAAAACTCGGGGCAGGGCACCATCCAGATCACCCTGGACATGTTCCTCACCTCCAACCTGAAGATCTGCGGTGAAGTGGAACTGCGCGTGCAGCAGTACCTGATGTCGCGCAGTGGCCGCCTGGAAGATATCGAGCGCGTCTACGGCCACCCGCAGTCCTTCATGCAGACCTCGGCGTGGATGCGCGCCAACCTGCCCAAGGCCGAGAAGATTCCGGTGGCCAGCAACGCCGAAGGCGCGCGCCGTGCGCGCAATGCCGACGATGCAGCAGCCATCGGCGGCGAGAGCGCCGGCCACGTGTACGGCCTGAAGAAGGTCGTCACCAAGCCCATCCAGAACGATGCCGATAACACCACCCGTTTCCTGGTGGTGGGCCGCAACATCTTCCCCACCTCCGGCCACGACCGCACCTCGGTGCTGGTGTTCATCCATGACAAGCCCGGCGCGCTGTTCGATGTGCTCAGCCCGTTCGCTCGCCACGGCATCAGCATGAACCGCATCGAGTCGCGCCCCTCGCACCACGGCAAGTGGGAATACGGCTTCTTCATCGATCTGGCCGGCCATATCGACGATGCGCCCATGCAGGCCGCACTGGCCGAACTGGAAGCGCACTCGGCGCAGATCAAGGTGCTGGGTTCCTACCCGGTGGCCGTGCCCTGATTGCCGTTGCGGCCGCGTGCCGCGCCCTTTGATGCACCGCCGGCGCGCCGGCGTTTACGGAACGATCGAACGATGAGCAACGCGCAACACTGGATTGCCCGCAAGGGCCAGCCGCTGCAGGGCAGCCTGACCATTCCCGGCGACAAGTCGGTCTCGCACCGCTCGGTGATGTTCGCCGCGCTGGCTGATGGCACCTCCCATATCGACGGCTTCCTGGAAGGCGAAGACACCCGCGCCACCGCGCGCATCTTCAGCCAGCTGGGCGTGCGCATCGAAACCCCCAGTGCCTCGCAGCGCATCGTGCATGGCGTCGGCATCGACGGCCTGCAGGCGCCCAGCGCGCCGCTGGACTGCGGCAACGCCGGCACCGGCATGCGCCTGCTGGCTGGTCTGCTGGCCGGCCAGGCGTTCGACTGCACCCTGGTGGGCGATGAATCGCTGTCCGGCCGCCCCATGCGCCGTGTTACCGGCCCGCTTTCGCAGATGGGCGCGAAGATCGACACCCAGGACGATGGCACTCCGCCGCTGCACGTGCATGGCGGCCAGTCGCTGCAGGGCATTGATTTCGCCTCGCCGGTGGCCAGTGCACAGGTGAAGTCGGCCGTGCTGCTGGCCGGCCTGTACGCGCAGGGCGAAACCAGCGTGGTCGAACCGCACCCCACCCGCGACTACACCGAACGCATGCTGTCGGCCTTCGGCGTGGAAATCGAATTCTCGCCGGGCAAGGCCCGCCTGCGTGGCGGCCAGCGCCTGCGCGCCACCGACATCGTGGTTCCGGCCGATTTCTCCTCGGCCGCGTTCTACCTGGTCGCGGCCAGCATCATTCCCGGTTCCGAGCTGCGCCTGAAGCAGGTCGGCCTGAATCCGCGTCGCACCGGCCTGCTGCATGCACTGCGCCTGATGGGCGCGGACATCACCGAAGAGAACCCGGCCGAGCAGGGCGGTGAACCGGTGGCCGATCTGGTGGTGCGCTACGCCCCGCTGAAGGGCGCGCGCATTCCGGAAGCACTGGTGCCGGACATGATCGACGAATTCCCGGCCCTGTTCGTGGCGGCCGCTGCCGCGGAAGGCCAGACCGTGGTGACCGGCGCCGCCGAACTGCGGGTGAAGGAATCGGACCGTCTGGCCGCCATGGCCACCGGCCTGCGCGCGCTGGGCATGCAGGTGGATGAAACCGAAGACGGTGCCACCCTGCACGGCGGCGTGCGCCTGGGCAGCGGCACCATCGAAAGCCACGGTGACCACCGCATCGCCATGGCCTTCGCCATCGCCGGCCAGATCAGCGAAGGCGAAGTGCGCATCAACGATATCGCCAACGTCGCCACCTCCTTCCCCGATTTCGACGGCCTGGCCCGCAGCGCGGGTTTCAACCTGGCTTGAGGTCGGCACGGCGCCGCTGCGCTCGCCGGGCATGGCCCGGCGCTACCATTCGGCGTCGACCCCGGTAGCGCCGGGCCCATGCCCGGCGAAAATGCAGCCGCGCCCGTAACCCGGTAGTGCCGGCCGCTGGCCGGCAATCCACAACCCCGGCACAAAAAAAGACGGAGGCCGAAGCCTCCGTCCCGATCACGAACCCCTCGCTCGCGATCAACGCTCGGTACGGAAATCCACCGGCACGCGCACCACACTGGCCACCGCGCGGCCGTCATGCACCGCCGGCTCGAACTTCCAGCCCTGCACGGTGTTCAGCACGGCGCGGTCCAGGTCACGGCTGCGCTCGCCGCTGCGCGACACGATGCTGGCATCGGTCACGTTGCCGCGGGTATCGACATTCAAGCTGGCAATCACGCTGCCCTGCACGCCGCTGCGCAGCGCAGCAGGCGGGTAGGCCGGCTTGCCATTGCTGGCCAGCGGGCGCGCCTCGCGGTTGCGTACCGGAGCCGCCTTGCGCGTGTCGCCGACCGGGGTGGCATTACGTGCCGCCGGGGCGGGCGTGGCCGCCACCGGGGTCTCGCTGGCCGGCAGCATGCGCTCGCCCACCGGGGCCGGCGCCACGTCTTCCTGGTTGGAGAACCGCAGCCACATCAGCGCCGCAGCGAACATCGCCACGATCAGCGCAAGCCACAGCCAGGGCGACGTGCGCTGCGGGCGTTCGCTCGCATCCTGCTGCAGCTGCGGGGAATGAAGATGTTCATGGGTGGTAGCACTCATCGCAGACTCCTCGCGTCAGTAACGACGCCCCAAGTCTTGCCCGTGCCGGTGTAGCGATGTGTCAGTACTGCGTCAACGCAACCGACAGGGTTCAGGTTGCCTGCCGGGAAGCGTTCAGTTACTGCGGCTTGAAGTCGAACGGCACTTCAATGCTGCCCGGCACCGGCTGGCCATTGCTGTGCGCCGGGGTGAAGCGCCAGCGGCGCACGGCGTCGGTGGCGGCACGGTCCAGGTCGCGCGAGCCACTGCGCTGGATCACGGTGATGTTGTTGGCGTAGCCGGTGGCGTCCACATCCACGCGCACCACCACGCTGCCCGATTCACCACGGCGCAGGGCGGCGGCGGGGTAGGACGGCGGCGGCGACTGCCCAGCCACCGGCATCGGCTGGCTGTTGCCGGTGCCCGGGGTGGCAGCGCCCGGCGCGGCGGGGGGCGCCTCGGTGCTGGCCGGCGGCGGCGGTGGGGCGGTTTCCACCAGCTTCGGCGCTTCCTCCTCGGCCGGGACCGGCTTGGCGTCGGGCATGTCGCTGGACCCGGCAGCGGCCGGCAGCGGCTCGGGCAGCGGCTCCACCTGGGCCGTTTCCTGCGGGGTCTGGGTGGCCGGATCGTCGGCGCGGAAGAATTCCTTGTCGCGGCCGGCCAACCAGACCACCACGAACAGCAGCAGGCCCACGCCGAAGGCGATGCCGGCGATCTTCAGCGCGTTGCGCGGGATATGCACAGTGAACGACTTGGCAGACGACGAGCGGGGTGCAGACATGGACCGAACCAGTACGGAATGCCCCGATTCTGCCATGGCGGGAATGAACCGGGCGGCAGAATTCCGTATAACAGGCGATAATCCTGTTCCTGATACCCACCACGACGCCTGCCATGCTTGATCCAGCCCTGCTCCGCCACCAGCCCGCCGACCTCGCCGAACGCCTGCGCACCAGCCGCGGCTTCGAGCTCGACGTGTCTGCCCTGGAGTCCCTGGAGGCTGATCGCAAGCGCATCCAGGTACGGACCCAGGAACTGCAGAGCCTGCGCAACAGCCGTTCCAAGGCCATCGGCCAGGCCAAGGCCAAAGGCGAGGACGTGTCGGCCATCATGGCCGAAGTGGCCGCCTTCGCCGACGAACTGAAGGCCTCGGAAGTGGCCTTGGACGAGCTGCGCGAGAAGATCGAGACCATCGCCGCCGGTATTCCGAACCTGCCCGCCGACGATGTGCCGGCCGGTGCCGACGAGAACGACAACGTCGAACAGGCACGCTGGGGCACCCCGCGCACCTTCGATTTCCCGGTGCTGGACCACGTCGAGCTGGGCGCCCGCAACGCCGGCCTGGATGCCGAGACCGCTGCCAAGCTGTCGGGCTCGCGCTTCACCGTGCTGCGCGGCCAGATCGCCCGCCTGCACCGCGCCCTGGCCCAGTTCATGCTGGACCTGCACGCCGGTGAACACGGCTACGAAGAAACCAACGTGCCGTTGCTGGTCAACGCCGATTCGCTGCGCGGCACCGGCCAGTTGCCGAAGTTCGAGGACGACCTGTTCAAGACCGCCGTGGGCGAGTCCACACGCTACCTGATCCCGACTTCGGAAGTGCCGCTGACCAACCTGGTGCGCGATGAGATTGTCGATGCCGAGCGCCTGCCGCTGCGCGTGACCGCCCACTCGATGTGCTTCCGTGCCGAAGCCGGCAGCGGCGGCCGCGACGTGCGCGGCATGATCCGCCAGCACCAGTTCGAGAAGGTGGAGCTGGTGTCGATCTGCCGCCCGGAAGACAGCGACGCCGAGCACACCCGCATGACCCGCTGCGCCGAAGTGGTGCTGGAAAAGCTGGGCCTGCCGTACCGCAAGGTGCTGCTGTGCACCGGCGACATGGGCTTCTCGGCCATCAAGACCTACGACCTGGAAGTCTGGCTGCCCTCGCAGAACACCTACCGCGAGATCAGCTCGTGCTCCAACACCGGTGATTTCCAGGCCCGCCGCATGCAGGCCCGCTGGCGCAACCCCGCCACCGGCAAGCCGGAACTGGTGCACACCCTGAACGGCTCGGGCGTGGCCGTGGGCCGCGCCATGATCGCGGTGATGGAGAACTACCAGAACGCCGATGGCACCATCACCGTGCCGGACGTCCTGCGCCCGTACATGGGCGGCATCGAAACCATCGGCTGAACCCGGTAGCGCCGGGCCATGCCCGGCGTATTGGGGGGGGGCCACGCATGGCGTGGCCCCCCATCCACGCCATGCGTGGATGAACCCCGCGATCACCCCAAAACCCGCACCTTCTCCAATGGCACCCACCCGGGTTCACCCTTTTCCGGCACGCACCACGCCCATCCATTGAGCGTGCGCACCCCGCGCAACACCTGCCCCGGGTCCACATCCAGCTCCCGCGCGCAGTAATCCTCCGTGGCGAACGCGTCACCCTGCGCATCGCGCCCGATCACCGGCGCCGGCACGAATCCGGGCTGCTGCCCTTCGGCCTGGCACAGAAACCAGTCTTCCCAGCCCTCGGGCCCTTCATAACGTTCGCCCACCACCAGCGCCTGGCCTTGGCGCAGGGTGATCGGGTGCGGAAATTCGCTGCGGTGCGCAGTGGTCACGATGTAGTTCATGACTCAGCCTAGCGTTCTGAGGAGTGTCATGCATGGCGCTGCATCCACGCATGGCGTGGATCTACTGCATGTGCGCCTGCCCACGGCGCAGGGTGATCGGGTGCGGAAATCCGCTTGCTTCGGTAGATCCACGCCATGCGTGGATGGCGCACCGCTCAGGCCAGACACAGAAGAACGGCCCCGCAAAGCGGGGCCGTCAGGGTGGGCCGGGATGGGGGAGGGGCTCCCGGCCCGCAATCAGCGCCCCCGACGAGGAGGGGGGAGGGCGCCGATCGCTGGAACGCAGTACTTACGCAGCCACTTCTTCGGCAGCGTGCGACGGCAGGGCCGACAGCGCGCCGGCAATGGCGTCTTCACGGTGCTTCGGCGAATACGCGATGCCCTCGGCACGCACGAATTCCACGTTGTCGATGCCCATGAAGGCGAACACCTGGCGCAGGAAGGGCTCCTGGAAGTCGGCCGGCGAATCGGTGTAGATGCCGCCGCGGGCACTCACCACGATCACGCGCTTGCCACCGGCCAAGCCCACCGGGCCGTTCTCGGTGTACTTGAAGGTGCGGCCGGCCACGGCCACGCGGTCGATCCAAGCCTTCAGCGTGGACGGAATGCTGAAGTTGTACATCGGCGCGCCGATGACCAGGATGTCCGCTGCCAGGAACTGCTGCATCACCTGTTCAGCATCGGTCGCCTCGGCGGCATCGACACCGGCCAGCGAGCTGCTGCGCAGATGAGGTACCGGATTGGCGTCAAGATCGCGATAATCGACCTGCAGGCCGTCGATCTGGTTCTTGAACTGGGCGACCACGGCAGCGGTCAGCTGGCGGGACACGGAATTGTCGCCAAGCACGCTGGCGTCGAGATGCAGAAGCTTCATGGCAGTCACCTATGTTCTGGAAGGAGGGGGCGGTGTTTGCCGCCGACGGAGAGAACGATAGGTTGTTGCATGGGCAGGATAAAGGTGGTTCAATGCCACGAATTGTTCTAGATATGGAACTCGGGTATGCATGACCTGAATGACCTGTACTACTTCGCCATGGTGGTCGACCACGGCGGATTCGCCGCCGCCGAGCGCGCCCTGGGTATCCCCAAATCGCGCCTGAGCCGCCGTATCAGCCAGCTGGAAACCGACCTGGGCGTGCGCCTGCTGCAGCGTTCCACGCGCCGCTTTGCCGTGACCGACGTCGGCACCAGCGTGCACCGCCATGCGCAGACCATGCTGGCCGAGGCCCAGGCCGCGCGCGAGGTGGTGGACCGCCTCAGCGCCGAGCCGCGTGGCGTCGTGCGTGCCAGCGTGCCCGTCTCGCTGGCGCAGATGCAGCTGCCCAAGCTGCTGCCCAAGTTCCTCGAGCAGTACCCCAAGGTCCGCCTGCAGCTGAACATCAGCAACCGCCGCGTGGACATCATCAATGAAGGCTACGACGTGGCCCTGCGCGTGCGTTCGCGCCTGGATGACGACGGCAGCCTGGTGATGCGCAGCTTCGGCCAGGTGCAGGAACTGCTGGTCGCCAGCCCGAAGTACCTGGACCGCGCCGGTCGCCCCAAGGACCCGGAAGAGCTGACCCAGCACGTCACCCTCAGCATCAGTGAAGACGAGGCGCGCCAGCGCTGGGAACTGCATGGCCCCGAAGGCGAAGTGCGCCGGGTGGACCTGCAGCCGCGCGTGGCCGGTTTCGACTTCCCGCTGCTGCAGAGCATGGTGAAGGACGGTTTCGGCATCACCATGCTGCCGGAAACCGTCTGCGCCGAAGCCGTGCGCAATGGCGAACTGGAAGTGGTGCTGCCGGACTGGTCGCTGCCGCAGGGCGTGTGCCACGCCGTGTTCGCCTCGCGCCGCGGCCTGCTGCCGGCGGTGCGCGTGTTCATCGATTTCTTGGCTGAACACCTGCCGCCGCAGCTGGAGGCCTCGCGCCTGGATTGCGGTGGCGCGTGCGAGAAGGCCAAGGAGAAGATCAAGGCCAGTGCGCTGGGCGCGCTGGCGGTGGATGCGGGCTGAGGGTTGCCTCACCGCTGACATGACGAAAAGCCCCGGCGATGCTCCGGGGCTTTTTGCTTTAGCGCGAAAGGCTCATCCGCACGCCCAGTCGATCTTCATCTGCTGCAGATCCAACTGCGCGTTGCCGCCACCGAAATTGAAGCCGCCAAAACCCTCCTCGAATTCGAGGTAGTAGGGGCCGAACTCAGGGTAGCCCTGCTGGGGCTGCATCGTTCCGCCGAGGTGGGCGATGGAATCCCAGCGACTGAGATTCAGTGCCTCTCCACGCTCGCTGAATGCCTCGATGTAGCCACTGATGGCGCACTCGCTGTCCCATTCCCGCGGCGATCTGCCAACGTTGGGGTCGTCAGCGCGGATGCTGGTACTGATCGGCAGCGCCACGGTTTCGCCGGAGGCACTTCCAATCCCCGCGACAGGGATGTCGGGGTCTCCGTTCCGGGTGTAAAGCCAGCGGTCGTAAAAGTAGCTCGCGTAGTCTTTCTCGATCCAGGTTGGCGGGTCATCCAGCAGGGATGAATTCGGCTTGGGCGGCAAGGTCAGCTCGCCATCAAACTCCTGCTGTGTAAGCCAGATTGCGCAGAACTGCGTGCCGAGGATGTCTTCCATGCTGTGGCTGTGCGCATGCCTGGCCTGGCGATGCTGCCAGAAGGGAAGCAGGTTGCTGTCCTCTGGCGGCGTCATGGAAAGAGGGCTGGAGAAGTAGTCCGCGATCTTTTCCACGGAAGAGAGCTCCTCCTGCTGATCGTCGACGAACAGGGAGAGCGCAACCAGCTCATTTCCCTTGGTTCGGTACTCCGACGGCAGGTGCAAGGTAAAGGCGTGCCGCAGCGGATGCCCGTTGCTGGAACTCAAAGGCCATTGTTCAGCGGTGATGCCTGGCGGAAGGCCCAGCGTCCAGCCTCCGTCCCATTCGGTGCCCCGTCGTGCTTTAGGGAGTACGCGCTGAGGGCCAAGCGCGATGTCAAAGGCCTTGGTCAACGTCGGATCGAAGATGGGCGATGCAGGCTCACAGTAGGTGGCGTTCGGGTTCTCCAGGCGAATGCTCTTTACAGTGTTGTCCCGCGTGTTCACGTTAGCGGCCACCTGCATACCGTCATTCGTGACGAAGCCGTAGGTCGCCCATCCCTCGCATGCGTCCTCGGGCTCTTCCGGCAGTACAGCGAGACGAGGGTTGTTGGCGAGAGCGTCGCCAATGGCCATTCCCGTACGCATGCCCTCGACCAGCACCGTCTTGGGCATTGAACAGGCGAAAATGACGTATCCAACCGCTCGATCGCTGTCCAGTCGAACGAAAACGTCCTTGCTCAGGCAGCTCAGATGACCTTGTTCATCCGGCTCCTTCCATCGGGTGCCCAGAAGCTCGGCGAAGGCGCTTGAGGGCATGCCCGGGCGTATGTCCAGGAGGCTGGAGTTGTCCATATGGGTTGGGACCAGGGGGGAATGGTCACTGTAGCCAGCCCGGGCATGGGGAGGCTATCGGATTAGTTGCAGATGGGCGTGGCGTAGGGGGTCTTGGGCAAATCGCCCGGCCGTGCGAGAATGCGTGCCCGGCCAGCAGGCTGGGCCGATACGGAGAGATGGCCGAGCGGTTTAAGGCACCGGTCTTGAAAACCGGCGAAGGGTTAAACCTTCCGTGGGTTCGAATCCCACTCTCTCCGCCAGAATCATGAAAGGCCCCTGTCTTTGCAGGGGCCTTTCTTATGGCGGGCATACCGCGGGCAGGGCCCAGGCAAAATCACGATCTCGATGGCACTTTCGCATCTGCCCGTGTCATTCAATGCCGGCAGATGGGTGCCCTTGAATGGACACCCATGGCCTGCAACAGGGCTAACCTTGAGGGCGCGGATCAGGTACCTGGTCGCCTGCGAATCCCTTGTAAAGCAGGGATGCCCTGCTGTCGGCGGCGGCCAGCTCAGCCGAGCTGAGGCCCATCTTCGCGATCTCTATCGCTGCTTTGTGATCACCCATGATGTAGGCCAAACGGAGGTAGGCGGCCCCATCCACGGCGTTGGGCATTCTCGATTCACGATAGGATTCGGAGATCGCGTATAGCGCGTAGAGGTTGCCCGAAAGCACCTGATTTCTGAGCATGACCTGGCCGTCCATGAAGTTCTTCTCCAGGGCGATCCGTTTTCCCAGTATCGCGGCTGCAGTAGTGTCACCCACAGACGCCTTCTGTTGCAGTACATCGAGCGACTCTGACCGCAGGTGCTCGAGCTCAGCTTGTGAAGGGTACTTGTGGCGGATCAGCCACTCAGCTTCTTCTTGAGATTTTGCTTGCAGGGGGCCGGCTTCATTGCAGTCTCCGGTGCATATGCGCTGTGCAACTGCAGACGCGTTGAACCCGGATGGGCTGCCGCCAATTGAGCGTTGCGGCGTGTTGGCGGCCGGGGATTGGCCCGATTGAGCGGGCGACGACGCGGGATTTTCTGACGCCGATGATCCTGTGCTCTGGCTTGAGCCCGGTTGCTCCGAGCAAGCAGTGGCAGTGACTGCCAGAATGGCCGTAAACAAGATCGATCTCATGTGCATCACTGTACTCCACACATATTGTTCTGGACCTGGGTCCACCACTTGGAGCATGACGCACCCTCTGCTACTGCGCGCCATTTCTCACCGATCGAGTTCCTCGTGTCAATGAGGTCGATGATCGAGCATGCCTATTTTGCTGATGACGCGAGGTATAGGGAGGCTACTCGGGAGCGTTGGACCAGGAAGTCAAAGGAGGCGCTGATCCCTCTCGATTGGCCTGTGCGCAAGGATGCCTGACAGCCCTGCCAGAAGGTGTCCTGTTCAGGCACTGGATGTAGGGATACTTGACCAGCTTTGATCAAGGAAACTTCGAAAGGAAACCTGCCCAGCAGGCCTTCTGCAACGGTTTGAAGGGGTTGGATCGAAGGTGATCCGATCCCACCCTCTCCGCCAGAATTCCTGAAGCCCCTGCTTGCAGGGGCTTTCTTTTTTGCCGTGCCGGCGTCTGAAAGGCCCCTGGTGGGGCATCTTCATGCGTCATCTGGCTGCGCAATCACGTGAGAGCAACGAACAGATGGGGTTCGGTTGCGCAGCAATTACCCCATGCGCATTGCATCTCGCGCCTGCTCGTGGGCTTGCTCTTTCTGGGCAACCTGCTGCTGCGCCTGTGAGATCTGCTCTGCCTTGGCAAGTGACTGCTCCACTGGTGTGTTGATCGCGTCGCTGATGGCTACCGATGCCCGCAGATGTGCCGGGTTGTCGAGCTCACCTTGCACAACGAACATGCGCGGGCCAGAGCCGTCGGAAGATGGGTTGCCCAGGACCACGTGATCGACCTGATCCAGGCCGCCACTCTTGGCCGATGCCAGCAGGCTGGCGCTGATTCGTTCGCTGGTTTCATCGAAGCTGCGCCCATGCGTGGAGTCTACGACCGATACACCATTGCGGATCTGTTGATAGAGCGGGTGATCAGGATGTCCTTTCTCCCTGGGACCAGGATTCATCGTGTCCAGGGTCGATTCGATGCTCTCCTGCAGCGGACTCTTGGGAGTGAAGCCCGGGTTGCTCAGCGAAGGCGAGCCCTTGTGGGTTGATTCTTGCGTCAGTCGCTCGCCAGGTTTGAGCGCACTTTGTGCCCGTTGTTCCGCTACGGCCTCGCGGCGAGCGTACTCGCCGGCTTCCTCGGTGCCCCGCAGATGATTGATCCCGTCACGTAGTAGCCCTGGGCCGCCACTCACAACAACGGTGGCACCCACGCGCAGTTGATGGATGTCACTGCGGTACTCAGCGATCCGGCGCAGGTCGTCGGGTTCGGTGATCCGTGCGCTGGGGTCGTCTAGGACGGACTGCACCGGCCCTTTGTCGGTCATGCGATCAAGGAAATGAACTACCCGGTGGGAGTCGCCCAAGTGCACAGCCACGGCAGCGGAGATGGCGTGCCCGCTCCTCAATCCAGGTGCCAGAAGGGACCCGACGCGTTGGCCCTGTTCAGCGTTGCGCAGAACCTCCAGTTCCTTGGGGAGCGCATACATCTCAACTTTGCCGTAGTGCGGGCCGCCTGCGCTCACCAGGTCGCCTGCCATGACATGGTTGGTGAAGGGGGCCGCATTGGCGGGCTGGCCTTCGGGAATGCGGTACGCCAATCCGGCAGCGCCGTAGGGATTGAACGCGTCGCCGGGGAGGTTGTAGTGATGTGCGGTGATCTGTGCAAGCGCGCCACCCAGGGAGTGGCCGGTGACGTGTACAGGGCCGTACCCCATCTCATTCGCTATTCTGATGGCTTGTTTGGTCAGCGCGAGGGCATCGTCGAGCTGTGGGTTGATTCTGGCGGCAACCATGGCGGCGTCGATCCCGCCATCGAGCAGTGGCTCGCGATCAAACTCGGTGCCGCGGTGGGCAACAATGACTTCGTTCGTTGCTAGGCTGCGATAGACGGTGCCTTGATATCCGGTACTGGAGTCGCTTCTGGCCAGTATCTCGTACTTGCCACCCGCAACGGTGATGAACGCATCGTCTAAGGGAGGGGATTCATACGTGCTGTTGGAGAGCGCGGCGGCGGTAACAGGATTCATCGAATCTCCCCTTCAGCCCTTCTGGAAATCTCGATAGGGAAGTACTTTGAGTGCTCACCTTGGGGGATCTTCTGGAATTGGCTGTCGGGCCAGATGCTCGCTCGCTCGGGTGTCTGTCCTGGAATCAGTGGTCTAAGCGCCTTCTCCACGTATGTAGTAGAGCGCGCTTTATCTTCGATCTCTGGAAAGAAGGCGGGAACAGCTACTCTGATCGGGCGGCCTTCGACGTCCAGCGTGAACGATGCCTGCACAAAGCGTGGCGTCCAGTTACATGGTCCGCGGCCATAGTAGTCGGCGACCTCCATCCCATCTTTGAACACTGTGGCCGTGAATTCGGTCTTGCTGACGCGTTGCACTGGAAACTCCACTGACTGGCGCTGCGGCGCGTACTGCACGCCCTCGTAGTTGTCGATCGGTGGGAGACAGAGCGGGTCTATTTCATAGGAGACGAAGATCTTGGGAGCAGGGACGTCCACGGGCGCATCGTGTACCCGAATCACGATAGCAAGCGCATCCGTGGGAGCAGGATTCTCGCGGTAGGCCGGGTACGAACGGTCCTCGCTGCAGCCAGGCGCGACGACGGTGATCAAGGCGATGAGAACTACACGAGGAAGAGGCTGGAGGGAAGTCAGCATGATCGGTCCATGTCGCTGATTGAGGTGCTGTTGGGTGGCGCCAATACAGGCTTACTACAAAGCATGGCTCTAAGGGCGTGACGCAGTAGGCAGGACTGCGCAGATCGTAGTTCAGCTGGGCAAAGCGCGTTTCCCTGAAAGATGAAGCCCGGACTGGCGTCTTGGGCAGATGCGACAATTCGCGCTCTCTCAGCTTCACGCTCATCGGCGCGCCATTGCAAGGCGTGCGCTGACGATATGATCCGCTCTGGCCAGGCCCCACGGCCTGGGCCCGGCATGCCCCCGCAATGGCTCGCTGGGCCCGAGTGCTTTCACCTACCCGCGACGCCCACCCTTCGGCTTGTTATGGCACAACGGATAACTGGAACACGACCGAAACGCCCCATGCGGCCCATTCCGCTCCACAAACACGCCCACCTGGCACACCGGGCAGCGCTCCTCATTGATGGCCGCGCCTGAAATCCCGGTCACCTCCACAACCCCTTCCGCCACCAGCTCATCCAGGAAGGGTGAGCGCTTGCCCTGCAGCGTGAACATCGCCACGCTGCGCCGTGCGCGCGTCAGCGCCACATAGAACAACCGCCGTTCTTCGCTCAGCGGGTAGGTGTCCCCATCCGGCATCGCCAGGGAAAGTACCGGATCATCCGACCGCAGGCTGGGGAAGCCACGATTCACCATCCCCGGCAGGATCACGTAGTCCGCCTCGCGCCCCTTCGATCGATGGGCGGTCAGGAACTCCACCTCCATCGTGCTGCCAAACGCCGTCTTCCAATCTGCGGGTACCGCATTGCGATCCGCCCGATAGCGGCCCAGCACAAACACGCGAACACGACCATCACGCCCCTGCGGCACCACCCTGGAAAGCAACTGCTGATGCAGCTTGGCCAGGTACTGGCGCACACCGTCCTGCACTTCCTCGCGCCGGGTCATCTGGAAAGCCTGCAGCACCGGCCCAATTGCCGGCGTGGCCGAGCGGACCGCCTTGGCAATCTGCGCGGGATTGCGGCTGATGAAGCGGCTGGAGATATCGCACAGTTCCTGCGGGCAGCGGAATGTCTGCTCCAGTTTCAGTACCTGCCCATGCCCCATCCATTCGCGGAAACCGGTCATCACCGAAACATCGGCGCCGGCAAATCGGTTGATCGACTGCCAGTCATCGCCCACCGCAAACAGATGCCGCCCTGGGCGATTGACCAAGGCACGGCAGAGCCGTGCGCGGGCGCGCGAGGCATCCTGGAACTCGTCGGCCATCACCAGGTCGTAGGGTGATTCATAGCGCCCCTGTTCCAGGATGCCGGCGGCCATGTTCAACATGTCTTCGAAGTCGATGCCGTCCTCGTCCGCCAGCGCGTTGTCCCAGGCCTGGAAGACAGGCCCGGCAATCTCCAGGAAACGCCGGTGGCGCTCCTTGAACTGATCCTCGGGCATCTGCCGCAGGCGCGCGGCCATATCGTCCAGCGTCAGGCAGTTGCTCTTGGCGTGGGCAATGAAGGTGCGCATCAAGCCGATCAGATCTGCATCCGGCATGGGCTTGGCGCCCTCGTTGGGCAGCTCACGGTCGGGATTCGGGTCGAGCTGGACATCGGAATCGCCCAGCTTCCCGGCAAGATGTTCCAGGGCGTGCCCGCTGCGCAGGCCGAACGAGGTCGTCTCCACCAGTGCAGTGCCGCGTGCAACATGCTGCTGGCGCTTCCACTGCATGCCCTCAGCGTAGTTGGCGAAGTGCTTCGGCGGCTGGCCATCGGCATCCAGCGCAAAGTGCTCGTGATAGAGCTCGGCGTCCGGGTAATAGAAGTCCGGGCGATATTGGCGGTGGGTGTCAGTGGCGGTATCAAATTCGTAACGGCGCTCGTAGTCGTACGCCACGCCGTTGTAGAACAGCCAATCGGCAATAACGCACTCTTCCAGGCTCTTCACCCGTTCGCCCTGCAGGGTGCGGATATAGGGCGTGCCGTCGCGGTCGAAGCCGTCGGCCAGCATTTCCGCGCCGAATGGCGGAAGGTCGCGGCCGAACACCAGGCGGAACATGTCCCACTGGGTGCGGAAGTGGATCGAGAGGTCCTTCAGGTCATCCACCAGCTCGGCCAGCTTGTGGAAGCCCAGCGAGGAATCGACGGCCCATTCCGGAATGTCGGGCTTGCGGCCGGTGGCCTTGGCGACAATGGCCAGGCCCAGCGCGTGGAAGGTGCGGGCCTCGACCACGGTGTCGCCCATGCCGAGCCGGTCGAAGGAGCGCTGCGCGCGTTCTTCCAGTTCCTTGGCGGCGTCTTTGTTGAACGCGAGCATGACAATCCGCTCGGGTTCAACGAAGCCACGGTCAATGGCATAAGCGGCCTTGGCGACCATGGTGGAGGTCTTGCCGGAACCGGCCGAGGCGACGACCTGCACGCGGTTGTCAAAACAGATGACCGCACGGGCCTGTTCTTCGGTCAGTGGCTTGCTTTCCACCCGGTCCAGGAAATCCTTGGCCAGCACCAGCTCACGCGTGGCCATGGCGGCATTCGCCTCGGCCCAGACGGCCGGCCAATCCAGCTGCCAGTCGTGCAGGGCATCCAGCGCGGCCCGGTGGCTGTCGGAGTGCAGGTCGTCATGCACATCCTCATCCCGGAACAGGCGTTCCAGTTCGCGGGGCTGCAGGGGCAGGGCGGGGCGCTCGGCCAGCAACGCCTGCTGTTGCTCGTGGGTGATCCATCGGCGGGCGTCGTGGCTTCGGTCAGTCAGCGAATCCGCGGCGCTCAGCCATGCCTGGATCTGCTCCAGAATCGATGCGAAGAGCGCCTTGCGCCCACGCGTGGTGCGCGCAAAGAGCGCCTCCTGCACGGCAGCGGCAAGCTGGGCGGCCTTCCGGTTGGGCAGGCCGCCTACCGACAGCGCGGTGCCATCCTCGGTCTTCAGTTCGATCCGTGACCAGAAAAAGCCCGGTAGGACCTGCACACGGCCATCGTCATCCACGTGCTGCCGGTACTGTCTGCCCCCGACCTTCAGCGCGATGTATTCGCCATCAAGCCGCAGCCACCAATGGGGCGAGCGGGTAACCAGCCGGCCCCAGTTCGAGGGGCACCATTCCATAGACATCCAGATACTGCCTTGCGCGCGTCACTGGGCGTAAAGAGCCCTTAGAGCCCAATGATAAAGGGCCTTGACGCTGCATGTGGCAGTTCCTGTAGGCGCCCACTCAGACCGGCGGCAGCACTTGGTCACCGCCGGTCGCAGCTGCCTTACGCGTTCACATCCACCACGATCCGCCCGCGCACCTTGCCCGGGATGATCTGCTCATACACATCCAGCACGTCGGCCAGCCCGATCATCTGCACCGTGCTTTCCAGCTTCTGCGGGTCCAGGTCGGTGGCGAGACGATCCCATGCACGCTGGCGCACGTCCTGCGGTGCATTCACCGAATCGACGCCGGCCAGGGTCACGTTGCGCAGGATGAAGGGCAGCACCGAACCGTGCAGCGCATCGCTCTGAGCCAGGCCGCAGGCCGCCACGGCGCCGCGGTACTTGGTTTCGGCAAGTGCGTTGACCAGGGTCGGGCCGCCGGCCACGTCCACCACGCCGGCCCAGCGCTCGGCGCTGATCGGCTTCTTGCGCGGCTCGGAAAGCTCCGCGCGGTCGATGATCTCCGCCGCGCCCAGGCTGTGCAGGTATTCGGCGTGTTCGGGGCGGCCGGTAGCGGCCACCACGCGGTAGCCCAGCTTGGACAGAATGGCCACGGCAATCGAGCCCACGCCGCCATTGGCGCCGGTCACCAGCACATCGCCCTTTTCAGGGGTCACGCCCGCATCTTCCAGCGCCAGCACGCACAGCATGGCGGTATAGCCGGCGGTGCCGATCGCCATGGCATCGCGGGTGGTCAGGTTGCCGGGAATCTTGTTCAGCCATTCGCTGCGCACGCGGGCGCGCTGGGCCAGGCCGCCGTGGTGGCCCATGCTCAGATCCCAGCCATTGAGCACCACGCGATCACCGGCCTTGAAACCGGCATTGCTGGATTCAAGCACCACGCCGGAAAGGTCGATGCCGGGAATGAGCGGAAACTTCTGGATGACCGGCCGCTCGTTGGTCAGCGCCAGCGCATCCTTGTAATTGAGCGTTGAATATTCAACCTGCACCAGGACATCACCGTCCATCAGGTCGGCCTGGTCAAAATCCACCAGTTCGGTGGAAACGCGGTTGTTCGTCTTGCTGGAAAGCAGTGCCTTGAACTTCATGCGGGGCCTCACGTTCAGTGGATGGCGCCATGCTAGGCTCGCACCGTTATTGCAACAAGAACGATGGTTTTTCGTAGGTACTATGGTTTTCCGGAGTATGTATGCGTAGCAAGCGTTGGGATGGAAAGAGCGGTTGCGCCGTGGAAGTCACGCTGTCGGTGATCGGTGGCGTGTGGAAGCCGGTCATTCTGTTTCACCTGGTGAAGCGCAAGCGGCGCTTCATGGAGCTGACCCGGCTGGTGCCCAACGCCACCCAATCCATGCTGACCAGCCAGTTGCGTGAACTGGAGGCGGACGGGGTGCTGATTCGCCACGTGTACCCGGAAGTGCCGCCCAAGGTGGAATACGAGCTTTCCGAGTTCGGGCGCACGCTGGTGCCGGTGTTGCTGGCCATGCGCGAGTGGGGTGAAACCTATCGCGGCGTCAAGACGGCTTGCGAAGACGCCTGACGGCGCAGGTCTGTCGCGTTTGGCCTGCTGGCGGGTGCTACGGGGAACGTTTTCCAAGAGAAGGTGAACGGGCGAATTGCGCCATTGGGTGGGTAATTCGCCATGCCGTGTCGCATCTGCCACGAAAGCGGCGCAACGCGGGTTTTCCCTACTTTTCGACGCCGGAAGAGTGCGCCAATGATGGCCCTGCCAAGGCACCCGTCTTGGCCGGGATTGGCGTCCCGAATGTAAGCCTTGCTCGGAGTCGCGGTTGCAACGAGAGTTGCAACCGCGACAATGCATCAGCTGCCAGTTCATGGTGGGCGGTGCGTGGGGATCCCTGATCCGCCGGCTTTCTGCAAGGTTTACCCGGTACGCCAACCCGCATCGCCCGCCACCTCGCATCTGCAGGTGGCTATGCCGTGAGGTTGCCGTCATGCCCGACCTGCTTCCCGACCACCCCCGCCTGCACGCACTGCTGGGCGACACGCTGCACGATCTTCCCGGCGCCCTGGCCGACACGCTGGAGCGCGCCCTGTCTGAGTGCACCGAGTGCGACCCGCCGTCCTCGTTTTTTGCCCACCTGCAGGGCTACGGCAAGTGCGTGCGTGCCGATGGCGCGCCTTGGAACGAAACCTGGCTGACCGCCGGCCGCACCCATGACCTGGCGCTGGCCACCCGCAGCGCATCGGGCATCATCGCGCTGACCACCGTCCTGCACGCCGCGCACATCGCTCGCGAAAACGACGATCCCGATGGCTACCCGTCTGCGGCCCTGGTCGATGGGCTGTTCAACGCCTGCCAGGCCTTGTCACTGCAACTGGAACGCTGCCTTGTTCCGTGAACCGCTGGCGGCAGCCTGCTTCCGCTACTCGCTGTCGCGATCATCCCGAGCGCTACGGGTATCCGGCGTGGCGCGTTCCTTCAGCTCGGCCGCAAGGCGTCGTTGTTCGGCGCCGGAAAGACGTGACGCGGCCAGGATCACGGTGGCAAGCGTGTCGCTATCGGCCAACAAATACGCCAGCGGAACCCCAAGTTCGGAAGCGAGCTTACCGGCCGTAGTGAAGTCAGGTTCGGACGTGCCCAGTTCGTAACGGGCCACCCGGCTGGACACCACTTCTTCGGAAAGGCCGATGCGTCGGCCCAGTTCGCGCTGCGAAATGCCCACGGCCTCTCTCGCCTCGCGAAGGCGCTGGGTGAACTGCTGGCGGAGAGGAGTGGACGACATTCCTGATCGTGCGCGACCTGCAATGGGCTACAGGATGGCGCTCAGTCCAGAAAGCGTCTGCTACATTATATGTATCACTCTATCGCGAGGCGGATTCGTGAAGCAGCCTTTGCAACGCAAGCGAGCCATTCTTCCTGGCAGGGCGCCGCAGTTGTCCTGCCCAGGGTGCGAATACCGCGGCCCCATGGCCGAAACCAAACGGCCGGTGCCCTGGTACATGACCTGGTGCGCGTTCCTGCTTCTTGTTCTGGTCGTAGCGGGCACCGGCTACGCGCTCTGGGGGGTGTTGGGTGCACTGGCGCTGATAGTCCCGATGGCCGTCGCACGCGTCGTCGCCGAGCCGCCCGCTTGTGGCTATCGCCGCTGCCCGCAATGTGGCGTGGATGTGCAATGGTGGTAGGCGGCGGCGCTGCGCCTGTCGCGTCGCCACGCGTTTGCCTAAAGTGTCGGGGAAAACCCTGCAATGGAATGGCCATGCACGTGATGTCTCCCGGCCGCTGCCTGGCGCTGGCACTTTCTGTCGCACTGAGTGCCAGTGCATGTGCGCAGCCATCGTCTGCCGGACAGGAAAGCAATCCCGCCATGACGGGCGCAGCCCGGACCGGCCGTACCCTCAATGGGCACACCTACACCGACGCGCCGGTGGATGTGAAGCTGGGCCCGACCACCTTCCGTTTTCCGGCCAACTATCTGGACAGCCAGATAGCACCATGGCCGGGTGAAGGCGTAACGCTGGTGATCGAATGGCCGGATATGAAACCGACCGCACCCGGGGCGCGCGCCAACCCCAGAACCAATGATTTCCGCAAGGAGATCTCGGTCAGGGTCAACTACGTTGACAAGGCCCCTATCGAGAGCTTGCTGGAGCGCTATGCGTCCAACGAATCGATAACCGAGGCCGGTTCAGTGGAACGGCAGGACCCGCGGGAACGGCTCGAACTGCGGAAGGCGCTGCCCGAGGTGCTGGGGCTGACGCCCTATGCCATCGACGAGTCGAGAATGGTTGAGTACAGCACGCTCTACCAGGCACGCAGTGGAAGCGAACTTGTTCGCAATCCGGCGTTCGAAGGCGAATGGTATGTCGCGCGGCAGGCAGATGGTCGAATCGCCACGTTCATCAAGTGTGATGCAACGGCGCACTTCGATGACGGCGTTCGCGTGGTGGGCGATAGTGTGATCCATGAGCCGGGCGTACGATCTGCGAACTGCGTGCATTACTTTGTCGATCTGGACAACAAGCTGTCAGTCAGATTGGACTACAAACGGGTGTTTCTGAAGGACTGGAAGCGCATGGAACACGCTGTCAGCAGCGCTCTTGCAAGCGCGCCATCCATTCCGTAACCACAGCCTCACGCCGCCTTTGCAAATCCGCGTGCGGTCATTGCTAAGTTCGCTGGGTATCCACGACAGGAAACCTGCAATGACCCGGATGTCCAGAATTGCTCTGCTTGGCCTCTGCCTTTCCCCAACGCTGGCCTTCGCCCAATCCGACCGCCAGGTGGCAGAGGACATGGTCACCCGCGCGGCCAATGTCTGCCCGGGCCACAGTACCGAACGCACATCGCCTACGGTGAAGAAGGTGCCGGTAGGTGCGCTGCGCGTGATGCTGGACCGCGGTCTGGTGATGTGCCCGGACCGCCGGTTGGATGCGTCTGCGCCGGCGGTGTTCTATGGGCGCGTGGGCGTGTTCGGGTGGAACCCGGAAGTGCCGGCCGCTGCGACGGTGGTGGTGGCGAAGATCGACCAGATGACCCGTAAGGATGAGTATCCGGTGGAAACGCTGGTGTGGGATGCCAAGGGCGCGGCGTTGAGCCAGCAGACCGTACCGGCGTTTGAACCGCGGCCGGGTGCGGCGGTGTTGTACAAGGTGCGCTGAGCGTCGCGCCTCGTTGGTAGATGCCCGCCTTGGCGGGCGTTTTGTTCGTCTGCGTGATGATGGAGCGGTGCCCACCAAGGTGGGCACCTGCCGGGCATTACTTCGCGGGGGCGTCTGCCGTCTGCGCCGCCACCATGGCCTGCTGCATTTCCTTCAGCGACAGATAGCCATCGCCATCGGTGTCCAGGCCCGCGAAGTACTTCGCAATCTCCGGCACCACGGCCGCTTCTTCCTTGCTGATCCTGCCGTCCTTGTTCGCATCCATTTCCTTGAATGCAACGTCGATCGAATCGGCCTGCTTGCTGAAGCGCCCCTGCTGGTACTTGGCATATTCGGCTTTGTCGATGCGGCCGTCACCATTGCTGTCCATGGCGGCGAAGGTGGAATCGATATACGTCTGCTTGGGGTCGCTGCCGGCGGCATTGGCCAGCAGCGGGGCGGCGCAGAGGGCAATCAGTAGGGCGGTCTTTTTCATGCGGTGGTTTCCTTGAAGAGGCGGGCAGGTCAGCGGCAGGGGTAGGTGTAGCCGTCCGAGCCGCGGTAGGTGTCGTTGCGGCGGTCGTAGTTGCCGTAGCGGTTCATGCAGTAGTCGGCGCGTTCGCGGTTCTCACGTTCGCGCTTGGCCGCGGCGGCAATCACGCCGGCCACGACGGCCGCGCCCACCACGCCCACCACTACGCCCTTGGCCTTGGCGTCGTCACGGCGGTCGCGCTCACGTTCGCGCTGCCGTTCGCGTTCGCGCCGTTCCCAGTCATCGCGCTGGCGGTCCTGGTAGCCCTGGTCCCAGCCGGAACGGTAGCCATCACGGTGCTGTGCCTGCGCGTTGCCGGCGTAGGGCATCAGCACCAGCAGTTGTACGGCTGCCGCCAGCAGCAATGCTGTGCGTCCTGTCTTCTGAAACATCGTTCCGCTCCTGTGCGGCTGTGTCGGTAGCGGCAGTACAGCGTGCGGACATTGCGCGAACCTGCAGTGGTGCGCGCAGGCTGGGTTGCGTTCAGCGAACCAGCGCCTCCACCGGATCCAGCTGCGCTGCACGCCGCGCAGGCAGGAAGCCAAAGCCAATGCCGATCAGGCTGCTGCAGGCGAACGCGGCCAGGATCGAGGCGGCCGAGAACACCAGGCTGAACCCCACATCGGCCAGGGCCAGCACCGCGCCCAGCGCCAACGCCACGGCAATGCCCAGGATGCCCCCCAGCAGGCAGACCAGTACCGATTCAATCAGGAACTGCTGCAGGATGTCGCTGCGCCGCGCGCCCACCGCCATGCGCACGCCGATTTCGCGGGTACGCTCGGTTACCGACACCAGCATGATGTTCATCACGCCGATGCCACCCACCACCAACGCGATGGCGGCGATGGAGCTGATCATCATGGTCAGGATGCGGGTGGTCTGCTCGATGGACTGCCGGATCTGCGCGTTGTTGCTCATGTAGAAGTCCTGCCGCCCGTGGCGGCGTTCCAGCAGGCGGCGGATGGATGCCTCGGCCGCCTGCATGCCCACCGAATCGGACACGCGCACGGTGATGCTCGAGACATGACTCTGCCCCAGCATGCGTGCCATGGCCGTGGTGTAGGGCGTCCACACGCGCAGCAGTGACGCGTCGCCCGCTGCGCCGGCATCCTTCTTCACTACGCCCACCACGCGCACCGGCACATTGCCCAGCAGCAGGGTCTGCCCGATGGGGTCTTCGTGCGGGGCGAAGAAACGTGCCTGCGTGTTGGCGTCGATTACCGCCACCTGCTGGTGGCCGGTCACGGCGGGCTGGGCGAAGAAGTGACCTTGCCCCAGCTTCAAGCCGTGCACCCGGAAGTACTGCTCGCTTACGCCCTGGATCTGTACGTTGGCCGAGCGGTTGCCGCGCTGTGCGGTGCCGCTGCTGGCCACGCTGGGCGTGGCGCTGTCCACGAAGGGCTGGCCCGCCAGGGCCACGCTGTCACCGGGGGTCAGGGTTTCCACCTGCGCGGCATGCACATCGCCAAAGCCGGAACCCGGGTAGATCTCGATGGTGTTGGTGCCCAGCGAGGCGATGTTGGACAGGATGGCCTGGCGCGCACCAGTGCCCAGCGCCACCACGGAAACCACCGAGGCGATGCCGATGATGATGCCGAGCATGGTCAGGAAGGTGCGCATGCGGTGCGCGTTCATCGCGCGCAGGGCCATGCGGAACGCTTCGGTGAAACGGTCACGCAGTGCCTGCCAACCGCTGCCTTCGCTGTGGGCCCGCAGCCCGGCCGCTGCGGTGGCTGCTGTCTGTGCAGCCGCGGCGGCCGTGGGGCGGTCATCGACAATGCGGCCATCGCGGATTTCGATGATGC
The DNA here is from genome assembly GCF_047782825.1 of Stenotrophomonas maltophilia. Classification (GTDB taxonomy): domain Bacteria; phylum Pseudomonadota; class Gammaproteobacteria; order Xanthomonadales; family Xanthomonadaceae; genus Stenotrophomonas. The sequence continues at coordinate 400,021 of NZ_CP180589.1, forward strand.
GCTGTGCGTGCTCGGCCACGGCCATGTCATGGGTAACCAGCACCACGGTGTGGCCCTCGGCATGCAGCTCGCCCAGGATCTTCATTACTTCCTTGCCGGAATGGGTATCCAGCGCGCCCGTGGGTTCGTCGGCGAAGATCACCGCGCCGCCGTTCATCAGGGCGCGGGCAATCGATACGCGCTGCTGCTGGCCGCCGGACAGCTCACCGGGCAGGTGCTCCATGCGTTCGCCCAGGCCCAGGCGCTGCAGCAGGGCCTGGGCACGCGCATGCCGCTCGGCCGCCGGTTGCCCGGCATAGATGGCCGGCACTTCCACGTTGCCCAGTGCGCTCAGGTCGGTCAGCAGGTGGTAGCGCTGGAAGATGAAGCCGAAGTGCTCCCGGCGCAGCTCGGCCAGTTCGTCCGGTGACATGCGTGCGGTTTCGCGCCCGGCGATCTGGTAGGTGCCGGCCGAAGGCCGGTCCAGGCAACCGAGGATGTTCATCAGGGTGGATTTGCCCGAACCGGACTGGCCGACGATGGCCACCAGTTCGCCGGCATGGATATCCAGGTCGATGCCATCGAGCACCACCAGGGTCTGCTCGCCAGCGGCGAATTCGCGGCGGATGCCACGTACGCGCAGCAGCGGTTCGTCCATTGCGGCAGCGGTCATGGCTGCGCGGCGGCGCCGCTGGCGGTCGCGTCCCCGGTCTGCGCCAGTACCACCTGTTCGCCTTCCTTCAGGCCGCTGCGCACTTCCACGTTGATCTGGTCGTCCAGCCCGGTGGTGATGCGCCGTGCGACCGGCAGGCCCTGGGCACCGCGCACCTGCACGCTGTAGCTGCCATCGGCGCTGCGTGCGCCCAGTGCGGCCGAGGGAATGGTCAGCACGCCCTTGGCCCGGCCCAGCACGATGCGCACCTGTGCGGTCATGTAGCTGCGCAGGCGGCCATCGGCGTTGTCCACGTCGAACTGGCCGTTGTAGTACATGGCCGTGCGGCTGCCGCCTGCCGATGCGCGCGGGGCGGGGAAGGCGGAGGTGTCTTCATTGGTGATGGATTCCGGCGCCGGCGCGATGTCACGCAGGGTGCTGCTATAGCGGCGGCCGCTGTCGCCCAGGATGGTGAAGAAGGCTTCCTGGCCCAGCGCGGTGTGGACCACGTCGGCCTCGGAAATTTCGGCATAGACGGTCATCACGTCCTGGTTGCCCAGCATCACGATGGTAGGGGCGCTCTGCACGGCGTTGACGGTCTGGCCCTGGCGGGCGACCACGGCCAGCACGGTGCCGTTGGTGGGCGCGGTGATGCGGGTGTAGCCCAGGTTGGTCTGCGCCACGTCCACATCGGTCTGCCGCTGCACCACTTCGCCATCCAGCGCGGCGATCTGTTCGGTGGTGGCATCCACCTTGGCCTTGGCGGCATCGTAGTCGGCGCGGGCGACCAGCTGGCGGGCCACCAGCGCCTGCTGGCGCTGCAGGGTCAGGCGGTACTGGCGCAGGTCGGTGGCCAGGGCATCGCGGTTTGCGCGGGCACTGCGCTGGGCGGCCTGCGCGCTCTGCAGTGCATTGCGCTGGGTGCGCGAATCGATCTCGGCAATCAGGTCGCCGGCCTTCACCTTGTCGCCCAGCTTCACGTGCAGGGTTTCGATGCGGCCCGATACCTGCGCGCCCACGCTTACCAGCTGCGAGGGTTTCAAGGTGCCGGTGGCTTCCACCACCTGTTCAATGTCGCCGCGCTGCACGGGCGCCAGATCCAGTTCGGGCGGTGCGGCGGGCATCAGCCAGAGGGCGGCCAGGGCCAGGGCACACAGCGCGGCGGCGGCGAGCCAAAGACGGCGGCGGTTGCGGGGGGCGGCGCTCACGGGCGCGGCGTCCGTGCGGTACGGAACATCGGGAATTCCTTGCGGGAAAGACGGGGGCGCCTGCGTACGCAGACCGGCAGGCTCCGTCGAGTCTCGATGCGCTGGATTGCGCCAACCTTGCGTGGCGGCGGTCAGCGACCCGCGCTGGCCAGCGCCGCCACGGCCACGGTGGCGCACAGGCTGGCAACCACCAGCAGGGTATGGCGCAGAATGTTGCCGTCGTCCGTGCCGCCACGCATCTGCACTGCCGTGCTGCCCGCCAGGCACAGCGCGGCAAGCAGCACGCTGGCCAGTACCGGCCATGGCAGCGGCAGTGCGTGCAGGACCAGCACCATCAACAGCAGAGCAGCCGCTGCCACCTGCAGCGGCCGGCGCCAGCGGCGCTGGGTCGGCCGCAGGGTGGTGATGATGGCCGCCAGCACCGCCACGGCTGCGGCGCACAGCAGGGTGTTGGCCAGCACACTGGCGCGCAGGGCCAGCGGCAACAGCGCGCTGCAGGCCAGCAGGCCGGGGGCGTGATCATCCAGCGTGTGCCGCCAGCCAGGCGCTGTGTCCGGGCGTGCCAGCAACCACGCCGACTGCGCGTGCAGCAGGCCGTGCACGCTTGCCAGCAGCAGCGCAGCAGAGGCCACGGCGATGCCATCGTGGCTGGCGGCGAACAGCACCAGCGCCAGGCCGGGCAGGGCCATGAACAGCGCGCCGAACAGGCGCGTCAGCACCGCGGGGCGCGCGGGCTCGGGCAGCGTGCGCAGCCAATGCGGCCAGTGCGCCAGGCCACGCAGACCGCGCGATGCGGGGCGTCGGTTCCAGGCCGCAGCGGTGAGCGTGGATGCTGCGGGGGCGGCGTCGGAATGCGGGGTGGCGCTGGGCCGCGGCGGCGGGGCTGCCTGGTGCATGGGGGTCCTGTCAGTACGGAACAACGGCGCGCGCACGCGCCCTGCGCCCGACACTGGCGGACCAACATTGCCGCAACCTTGTCACCGCACGCGGCGGTGCAGGTGCAGACAGGTGGGAGTCACTCTGCCGGCACGTTGGCGCCGGGGTGCATCGGGAATTCAACGCGGATCAATGCGCCGCCGCCGGCCGCATCCAGAATGGTGACGCGGCCGCCGTGGCGGTCCATCACCTGGCGCACCAGGTTCAGGCCCAGGCCGGCACCGGTCTGCCGTGGGCGCAGCCGCTGGAAGGGCTCGAACACGCGTTCGCGCTCTTCCACGGGAATGCCCGGGCCGTCGTCCTCCACTTCCAGGCAGCTGCCCTGCACGCGCACCACCACGTTGCGGCCCCCATGTTCGGCGGCATTCAACACCAGGTTGGAAATCACCCGTTCAATCGCGCCGGCTTCGCCCAACACCGGGTAATGCGTTTCCACCGCCACCGATACCGTGCGCTGGGACTGGATCATCAGCGGCGCCAGGTCGGCCACCACGCGCTTGGCCACGCGTGCCAGGTGCAGGGTTTCCCTGGGGCCGTCATCATCCATGCGGTGCAGGTCCAGCAGCTGCTCGGCCAGGGTGGCCAGGCGCGCCACTTCCAGCCCCAGGCTGTGCGAGGTGGCATCGTCGGCGGCATCCAGCTTCACCCGCAGGATGGCGATGGGCGTGCGCAGTTCGTGCGCGGCGGCGGCGATGAAGCGACGCTGGCGCTCGTGCCCTTCGTCCAGCCGTTCCAGCGCATCGTTCACGGCATTGACCAGCGGCGCGATCTCCACCGGCACGGCGGTGGCGGTCAGGCGGATGCCGCGGCGGCTGGCGGAAATGTTCTTTGCCTCGGCGGCAATGCGCTCCACGCCGGCCAAGGCCCGGCGCACGATGATCGGCGTGAGCACGATGGTCACCAGTGCCAGCAGCAGGAAGATCGGCACGGTGATGATGTGTGCGGCCAAGGCCATCTGCCAGGTGAGCGTATCCACTTCGCCGTGGGCCATTACGGTCAGCTTGCCTGCCGGCCCGGTGTGCTGGCGCACCACCACGGCCAGGCCGTCGCCACGCTCGCGGCCGCGCAGGTCGCCATAGGGAATGCCGTCCAGCAGCCCCACCAGCGATGCGTAGGCCGGCGGAACATGGCCGAAGGTCACATGGCGGCCGTGGTCGTCCTCGGCGATGAACCAGGCACCCGGCGAGGTCTGCAGCGCTTCGGTCAGGTCCGGCGTCTGCTGCACGAACAGGTTGCCGTCGGCATCGCGGTGCACCGCATCGGCAGCCACTTCGGCAAAGGTCTGGATGGTGTAATAGCCGCCGCTGTCGGCGCGCACCAGCACCATCAGCAGGGTGAAAAAGGCCACCAGCAAGGCCAGCAGATGGAAGATGAGCGGCTTGACGATCAGCGGCCATTTCAACGATGTACGCCGCGCCACTATCGGGTCTCCCGCATCAGGTAGCCCACGCCGCGGATGGCATGGATTTCCACGCCGGCATCGGCCTCGGCCAGCTTGCGGCGCAGGCGCGAAACATGCGAATCGAGGGTGTTGGAATGAACGCCGTCGTCGAAGCCGTACACCGCCATTTCGATGGATTCACGCAGCACCGTGCGGCCGGCCCGGCGGGCCAGCGCGGCCAGTACGCGGATCTCGCGACGCGGCAGGTCCAGGCGCGCACCGCCCACGCGGGTTTCACCCGATACCGGGTCGAAGCTCAGGCGGCCGATGGTCACCGTTTCGGCGTTCAGGCCGCTGGGGCGTCGGCCGACTGCGCGGATGCGCGCGAACAGTTCTTCCAGGGCAAAGGGCTTGGCCAGGTAATCGTCGGCGCCTTCATCCAGGCCGGCAACGCGGTCGGGCAGCTGGCCCAGCGCGCTCAGCACGATCACCGGCACGCCGGGGTTGTGTTGGCGCAGCAGGGCGATCAGGGTCAGGCCGTCACCGTCGGGCAGGGTGCGGTCCAGCAGCACCAGGTCGTGCAGCCCGCACAGCGCGGCCTCGCGCGCCATGGCCACGGTGCCGGCCAGGTCCACCACATGCAGTTCGCGCTGCAGCGCCCCCTTCAGGGTGGCAGCCAGTTCGGCTTCGTCTTCGATCAGCAGGATATGCATCGGGTTGCTGCAGGGCGCGGGGCGGATGGCAAAGGCGGTGCCGCACCGTATTACAGGAACATTGCGTGAACATGGCGTGGCCCGCAGCCCTGGCGCGGCAGCGCGGCCGGGTCGGTGTAGGGCGTACCGGCCAGCGCCACCAGCACGGCCGTGCAGCCGCGCACCAGGGTCTGCACCATCGCCTCGCGCGGGTCGCTGCCCTGGTGGTGGCTGCGCAGGCCCTGCTGGTAGGCGGACACCATCATCGCCATCAGCAGCGCGGCCCCCAGCTGGGCGTCGGCATCGTCTGCGGGGCGCCCTGCAGCGGCGGCCATGAGTTCGGCCAGATCGCCGGTCAGCTGGGCCTGCAGGCGCCGTGCATGGGCGACCAGCACCGGGCTGTCGCCCACCGTGGACCAGAACGCGGCGGCACCGGCATGGATGCGCAGCAGCGGGTGGCCGGCCGCCAGCAGTTCGTGCACCAGGGCGTGGAAGGCGGCCAGCGGGGTCAGGCCGGGGCGGGCAGCCATGCCTTCACGCAGCAGCTGGCGGGCTTCCTCGTCGCGGTCGAAGACCAGGTCTTCCTTGCTGGCGAAGTAGTTGAAGACCGTCTTGCGCGACACGCCGGCCGCTTCGGCGATCTCGGACATGGACACAGCCTCGAAACCGCGCTGGATGATCAACCCGGTCGCGACATCGGAAATGGCCTGGCGGGTCTCGGCCTTGCGCTGCTCGCGGCGGCCTGGGGAGGGGCTCATCGGCGGTTCACATCTGGAAACGTACACCGAGTGTAACATTGTGCACTTCAGAGCGCCGGCCCGGTGCTCACCGGGAAATCCAATGCTGTACGACGTCGTCATTGCCGGGGCCGGCCCGGTGGGCCTGTTCCTGGCCGCCGAACTGGCCCAAGGCGAGGCGCAGGTGCTGGTGCTTGAGCAGGCCGCCAACCCCGATTCGCCCTTCAAGTGCCTGCCGTTCGGCCTGCGCGGTTTGAACGCGCCCTCGCTGGCGGCGCTGGACCGTCGCGGCCTGCTGCAGGCGTTTGAGGCCAGGCAGGTGCGCAAGCCCGGAAAGGGCGAGCCACCGCCGCCGGGTACCGCCCACTGGCTGGCGCAGCCACGGGCCCTGGGGGGCCATTTCGCGGGCATTCCCTTCGCGCTGGACCGTGTGGACAGCGATCGCTGGCCGTACCGGCTGCCGACACCGGCAGGCATGCAGATGGCCGTGGACATGCAGGCGCTGGAAACCGTGCTGGCCGACCGCGCGCAGGCGCTGGGGGTACAGATCCTGCGCGGCGTGGCGGTGGAAGCCATCGATCCCGCGCCGGACAAGGTGACCGTGGTGGCCGCAGGCCAGCCGTTCGCCGGCCGTTGGCTGGTGGGCTGCGATGGCGGCCGCAGCGTGGTGCGCAAGCGTGGTGGCTTCACCTTTGCCGGCACCGATGCGGAATTCACCGGGCATTCGCTGCTGGTCAGCCTGCAGGACCCCAACGTGCTCACGCCTGGGCGGCAGTACACCGGGCAGGGCATGTGCAACTTCAACCCGCCGGGCACGGTGGCCCTGGCGGATTTCGATGGCGGTGCCGGCCATCGCCACGCGCTCGACCGCGAGGGCGCGCAGGCGCTGTTGCAACGCGTGTCCGGCCGCGATGCGGTCATCAACGAACTGCATCTGGCCACCACCTGGACCGATGCCGCGCGCCAGGCCACCGCTTACCGCAACGGCCGTGTGCTGCTGGCCGGTGATGCCGCACATGTGCACTCGCCGCTGGGCGGGCAGGGGCTGAACCTGGGGCTGGGCGATGCGATGAACCTGGGCTGGAAGCTGGCGGCGGTGCTGCGCGGCGAAGCAGGCGACGCGCTGCTGGACAGCTACCACGCCGAACGCCACCCGATCGGCGCGAAGGTACTGGAGTGGTCGCGCGCGCAGGTGGCCTTGATGCGCCCCGGCACAGGCGCGCGCGCCTTGGCGGCGGTGATGGCCGATCTGGCCGACACCCCCGATGGGGCCACCTATCTGGCCGAACGGGTCTGGGGACTGTGGCAGCAGCTGGACCTGGGCGGGACCCACCCGCTGGTTGGCCGCAGCGTGCCCGATTTCGTGTCGGCGCAGGGCGAGCGCATGGGCGAACACCTGCGCGAAGGGCGCGGCGTATTCCAGGTATTCACGGCAGCCCCGGGCCTGGCAGACGCGCTGCAGGCCTGGCGGCCGCGCATCCGCTGCATCCAGCAACCGGTGGTGGACGCGCTGGGCCTGGCGGCCGTGCTGGTACGCCCCGACGGGGTGGTGGCGTGGGCGAGTGATCGTGCGGACGATACGGACGGGTTGGCGGCTGCCGCCACGCGCTGGTTCGGGCCGGCGGGGTAACCAGGCGAAATGGACTGTGCTCAGGCGTGTGCGGACGCACTCCAGTCACCCTGGCCTGCTTCGTTGATCACCTGTGCAAGCTGCTTGAGCGAATAGGGTTTGCGGAGCAGGGTAAAGCCGTGGCCCGGATCGCGGGCCAGCAGATCGCTGTAGCCACTGGTCAGGATGATCGGAAGCCAAGGGAAGCGTTGCCGTACGGTCTGTGCCAGTTCCAGCCCGTTGATACCGGGCATCACGACGTCGGTAAACACCACCTGGAATCGTCGCGCGTCCTGCTCAAGCTCCGCCAGCGCCTCGTTGGCATCGCGCGCCAGCACCACGCCGTAGTCCAGCTCGCGCAGCGCGCCCACTGCGAACTGGGCGACATCGATGTTGTCCTCGACCACAAGCACACACAGGCCGCGCCCCTTCACCAGCCCTTCGTGCTGGGGCGGACGCGTTGCGCATTCTCGCGACTGGCTCAGTGGCAGGTACAGAGTAAAGCAGGTGCCTGCACCTGGGCGGCTGTCCACGTCCACCTCACCTTCGGATTGCTTGACGAAGCCGAAAACCTGGCTGAGCCCCAATCCGGTTCCCGCGCCCACGGCCTTGGTGGTGAAAAAGGGTTCAAAGATGCGATCCAGCACCGCTGCGTCAATGCCGGCGCCATTGTCGGTAACGCTGATGGCGGCGAAGTCGCCTTTCAGCGGTGCGGCAAAGCGCACGGAGGGAACCGATGTCACCCGCTGTACCGCGATGGCTACCGTGCCGTGGCCTGCGATGGCATCGCGTGCGTTCACCACGATGTTGATGAGCGCGGTGTCGAGCTGGCTGCGGTCAAGCAGCACCTGCAGAGGTGTGTCGGGCAGCGTGACCGATACCAGGATGCGGGCACCGAGCACCGTGGTGATGATGTCCGACAGCGCACGCATGCTTTCGCACAGATCGAAAACTTCCGGCGACAGGCTCTGCCGGCGCGAGAAGGCAAGCAGCTGCGCCGTCAGCCGCGTGGCCCGTTCGGCGGCTGCACCAATGGACTGCACGTACTTGCGGCCGGGATCGTCGGCGGGAGAAGTATGCAGCAGCATGTCTGCCGAGCCGGTAATGACCTGCAGCAGGTTGTTGAAATCGTGCGCGACGCCTCCGGTCAACTGGCCGATGGCTTCCAGCTTCTGTGCCTGGCGCAGCTGTTCGCGGGCCCGCACCAGCTCCAGGTGGGCTTCCCGTGCCTCCTGGGTGATGGCCGCGACCTGGCGGCTGTGCAGGTTGCGTTCGATCACCCGCTCGGTCTGCTCGCTGACAACGCAGAGCAGGCCGGCCACTGTGCCATTGGCCATTCGCAGGGGGGAATACGAAAATGTCCAGAACGTCTCCTTCATGGCGCCGTCGCGATCCATCATCAGCGGCAGGTTCTTGAAGCTTCGGCTGCTGCCGGCAAAGGCATCGGCAATGGCATGCCGCACGTCTTCCCAGACATCCGACCAGACCGTATCCAGCCGGCTGCCCATTGCCCCGTGCAGCTTGGCCCCCAGCATGGGCAGATAGGCATCGTTGAAGAAGAACGTCATCTCCTCCACGCCCCACGCGATCCACAGTGGCTCCGGCGAATCGAGGATCATCGACAGAACGGTGCGCAATTCGACAGGCGCGCTGGCGGCGGCGGTCGAGCGCGCCCAGTCACAGTCCTGCAGAAGGCGGTAGGCCAGCTGCTCTGGCGAGGAAACCGGAAGGGGAAAGGCGTGCATGGCCACTCAGGGCTGGAAAGTGCAGCAGGGTAGCTGATCGGGCGTGTAGTGGTTCTGCACGCCAGCGCGGTTCAGATCCGCAGGGTGAGCACCGTCCCCTGGCGATCGGAACTGGTGACCGCCAGCGTTCCGCCGTGCGCCTTGGCGATCTGCGAGGCGATGTAGAGACCCAGGCCGAGGCCAGAATCGAGCCGGCGCTCCTGAGGGCGCGAGAATGGCTCGAAAAGCCGATCCAGCTGGGCTGCAGGGATGACCCCCTGGTTGGCGACGCTGATCTGGATGCCATCTCCCTGGCTGCGGCCTTGCACCTGGATCGGTTGACCCGGGGCGCCATGGATGGCGGCGTTGATCACCAGATTGGCCAGCAGCTGGCACAACCGTGCGGCGTCGCATCGGAACGTCCGCGGCAGTTGCAGGTCCACCTCGCAGCTGCGCTGCGGATAGGGGCGCATCGCTTCGCGGCAGGCCATGGCCAGAATCCCAGACAGGTCCGACCAGGATTCCAGCTTCAGGGCAATACCGGTGCCGAGCCGCCCACGTGCGAAATCCAGGGTGACATCAATCAGTTCGGCGATGCGGTCGGAGCTGTCGTTGATATGGCCCAGTACCCTCTGCTGCGACGCGGTAAGTTCACCCATCGACAGCAGATCAACACCGGCGCGTATTGCCTGCACGGGGTTGCGCAGGTCGTGCGCCAGCACCCCGATGAATTCCTCGCGCTGCTTGGCGACCTGCAGCAACTCGGTATTGGAGTGTTCGTACTCGGCCAAGCGCCGGCCGACCGAATCGCCCTGCTGCTTCAACCCATCGATGGTGCGGCTGTCGGCGTCGTGGCTGAGAATGCCGTCGATCTGTGCTGCGACCAGTGCCGAGAGGGCGTTCATGGACTTCACCTGCTGTTCGTCCACGGCCTTTGGCTCGGGATCCAGCGTGCACAGGGTGCCGAAGATGGAGCCGTCGTTGAGCACCAGCGGAACCGAAACATAGCTGCGGAAGCCATACATGTCCGGCACCGGGCTGTGCCGGAACAGCGGGTGGATACGCGCATCGCCAAACCATACCGGGGCACGCGATGCGCGGACGTCCTTGCAGAAAGTACGGTTGATATCCAGGATCATGCCGCTGGAAATCCCAAGGCCTGCACTGTCGATACTCTGGATCGAGCGCCACGAGGTGTCGGTCACCTCGCCCACCAGCGCCACGCGCATGCCGGTCAGTGCACATGCCAGGTCCAGCGATGGCCGGAAATCGATTCGTGTGGGCATGGCAGCTGTTCCAGGCAGCGCGGTGGGCGACAGGAGTATAGCGGCCACAATCGCTGTTTCATCCACCCTTCGCGGCCGCGTGCCGACAATGCACGCCCTTCCTGACCCGCAAGGCTTGCCGTGATCCGCAGTACGCTTCTCCAGACCTTCTTCGCATCCTGCCACGCGGACGCACGCCTGCTGCGGACCCGGTTCGGTGCCAAGGAGATTTTCGTGGGCTGCTGCGCGGCGGGTGTCGAGCAGGGGCGCCCTGTATTCGACAGCGCGGGTGAACAGATGCTGGATGCGCTGCTCGAACGCGCCGAGCAGGTGAAAGTGGTGGTGCTGGGCACTGCACTCGAATGCCCGATACGTTTCCACCAGGAACTGCAGCGGGTGCCCTTCGGCACCGCGTTGTGCTTTGTATTTGCCGATCCCGCGTTGCTGGAACAGGTCCTGCCGCTGCTGCGCCCGGAATACACCGGCGGCGTGCTGGAGCGTTGCGGATCCCTCGAAGGCGTCGGCGTGGCCGAACTGCTGGCCGCCCGCGCCGCGTAGCGCCAGTGCCGCCGGCGCTACGCCGCCGGGGCAGGGCGGCAGACGGGTCAGCTTGGCTGTCGCCGCAGCCGATCAGGCCCGTAGCGTTCACTGAATGCTTCAGCCGTCAGTGGCCGGGCCAGTGCGAACCCTTGGATTTCATCACAGCCCAGCGCCTGCAGAAGGGCGATCTGCTCTGTGGTCTCGGCCCCTTCGGCCACTGCGCTGTACCCCAGGCGCTGGGCCAAGGCGATGATGGATTCCACCTTCAACGCCGCGCGCGGGTCCTGGCACAGCCGGTCGATCACGGTCTTGTCCAGCTTGAGGGTGCTGATGGGCAATTCGGTCAAGTAGCCGAAGTTGCTGTAGCCACTGCCGAAATCATCCACGGCGATACGCAGGCCAGCGGCGGCCATCTGTCGCACCTGCTCCCCGGCAGGTGAGTCCACGCGCAGCCACTGGCTTTCGGTGATCTCCACCTCGACATCCGCACAGGACAGTCCCCTGCGCTCGATGGCGCGTACCAGGCGGAGCGCTGCATCTTCCTGTGCCATGTCCGGGGCTGAGTAGTTGATCGACAGCAACAGGTCGATTCCTGCATGGCGCCAGGCGACCAGCTGGTCCAATGCGTTTTCGACCACCCAGCGGGTAATGCCGGGCATCACCGCCGTGCGCTCGAATACCGGAATGAACTCCGCCGGGCTCACCATTCCCAGTTGCGGATGGTTCCAGCGGATGAGGACCTCGGCGGCGACCGGTTGCAGATCCGTGGCCCGGAACCGCGGCTGGTACACCAGATGGAACTGCTGCTCCTGCAGCGCCTTGTTTGCATCGGCAGCCAACCGGTAACCGCGCTGCGTGCGCGCATCCCGCGTTTCCGAGTACCAGCGGAATGGCGACCGGCTGTTGATGGCCGCATTCAGTCCCACCAGCATGCGACGGATGATCTCGTCGGCATTGTGCTGGCCCAGGGTGACACCGCAGATGCCGGCATGGAAGGAGGGCGCCATCGGCACCTGCGCGGCCATCATGGGGCGGGTCAGTCTTGCCTGCAGTTCGCCAGCCAGATCTTCCACGGCCTTGGACGAGGACAGCTCAACCAGGAAGGCAAACCGTGCCACCCCTACGTGATAGACCTGGGCCATGCCGTCCAGCGCCACCCGCAGGCGCACACCGATACGGCGGATCAGGGTTTCCAGCGGCGCCATGCCCAATACCTGGCCGGCCTCGGTGGACGTGGTCGCGTCGAAGACGTCAATCAGCATTGCATGCAGAAAAGTGTCGGGCGCATGCTCGGCCTGGGCAGCAATATCGAGGGCGAACTGGTGGCGGTCCGGCATTCCACTGACGGGATCGCGGCGCCCGGTGAGGCAACGCAGCTCCAGTTCATTCATTGCAGCATTGGCCAGTGTCTGCAGCTGGCGGCGCTGCGCTTCGGAAAACTGCCTGGGCACGTCATCCATGATGCAGAACGCACCGATGGCCACGCCGTTGCGGGTTACCAGAGGAGTGCCTGCATAGAAGCGCAGCTGGGCCTCCCCCGTTACCAAGGGGTTGCTGGCGTGGCGCGGATGGGCACGCAGGTCGTCGATGACCATCGTTTCGGCAGAACCGATCGCGGATGCGCAGATGGAATCGCGCATTGGCGTCTGTGTGGTCTGCAGGCCCCTTCGCGCAACCAGTCGCTGGCGATCCACCTCAAGCAGGGAAATGAAGGCCACTGGCACGTTGAAGGCGTGCGTGGCCAGTTCGGTGAGGCTGTCCAGGGCCGCACCGGAGACCTCGCCCAAGGCATTGAGCCCGGCCAGGGCGGACATCCGTTCTTGTTCTGGGGAAGGCATCGGTACCAAATCAACGCGTGGGGAGCGGCAAGGCAGAGTGACCTCTGCAGCGCGACTACAATGTCGCGCTGCAGGTGTCGAAGGGAAGGGCAGCTTCAGTGGTCGGCTGAACGCTTCAGGGCCCAAGCATCATGGTAGGGCGGGCCGGATGCGCGCTACGTGATCGCCCCGGCACGTCACGCGTGTCAGGCAGCACGCTTGAGCGCGCGGCCCGCCGTCTGCCCGATGACCCGGAACACGGCCGTTGCCTGGTCCAGATCCTTGGCCTGGTCGGCCATTGCACGTGCAGCGGCGCTGGCTTCTTCCACCAGCGCGGCGTTCTGCTGGGTGGCCTCGTCCATCTGCGCGATGGTCTGGTTCACCTGCTCGATGCCTGCCGCCTGCTCGACGCTGGCCTGGGCGATCTGCTGCACCAGGTGCCCGGTCTGCCCGGCGGCTTCGGTCAGCTGCCCAAGCGCGGCCTCGGTCTGGCGGGCAATGCTGATGCCTGCCTCGACCCGGCCGGTGGATTCGTCGATCAATGTCTTGATCTCCTTGGCCGATGCCGCCGCACGCTGGGCAAGGGTGCGCACCTCGCTGGCGACCACGGCGAAGCCGCGGCCCTGTTCGCCCGCGCGGGCCGCCTCGACCGCTGCATTGAGGGCCAGGATGTTGGTCTGGAATGCGATGCCGTCGATCAGGCTGACCATCTCGCCAATGCGCAGCGAAGAGGCGTTGATCTGTCCCATCACGCGCACCACGTCCTGCACCGCGTGGGCGGTCTGCTGCAGGGCCTGGCCGGCGCTGCGCGAGGCCGTATCGGCGTGCTGCGCAAACTCGGCATTCTGGCGGACGGTGGAGGTCAGTTCTTCCATCGACGCAGCGGTTTCTTCCAGGTTGGCGGCCTGGCTTTCGGTGCGCCGCGAGAGGTCGGCATTGCCTGCGGCAATCTCATCGGACGCGCTGGCGATCGAACCGGAAGCCTGCTGGATGCGGCGGATGATGCCTGCGAGGTTGTCTGCCGTGCGGTTGGTGTCGCGCTGCATGGATGCAAACACGCCCTGGAAGTCGCCGTCGATGCGGCGGGTCAGGTCGCCCTCGGCCATCGCACCCAGCACCTTGGACAACGCGCTGAGGCTGCCGTCAGCCGTGGCCATCAGGCGGTTTAGGTCTTCAATCATGCAGCGGAAATCGTGGCGATAGGCTGCGGCATCACCCCGCGCGCTGAAATCACCGGCCGCGGCGGCCGATGCCAGGCGCTGGATGTCCTGGTTGATGGCGTGCAGGCTCGCCTTGGCGGCGTCCATCGATTCATGCAGGATCGCGCGGCTGCCCGGCAGACGCCGTGCGTCGCGGCTCAGGTCGCCCTGCGCATACTGGTTCAATACTTCGATGGCGTCGACAATGGCGTCCAGGTGTTCAAACACCATGGTGTTCATGCCCTGCGCCAGTTCGCCGTAGACACCGGGGAAATCCACCGGCATGCGGTGGCTGATGTCCTCGGCGGCATGCTTTCCGATCATCAACTGGGTCTGCTGGGAGAAGCGCTGCAGCAGGCCGACCATGCCGTCGGTGGCGCGCAGCATCTGGCCCACTTCGTCAGGACTGTCGTCCTGGTGGCGGATGCTGAGGTCGCCACGGGTGACCGCATTGATCGATGCCTGCACCTGGGCCAACGGCCGGGTCAGGCTGCGCGAGATCATCCATGCCGCCACGATTCCCAGGCCAAGGCTGATGACGCCGAACAGGCTGAGCAGTGCGGTAGTCCTCGCCGCCAACGCCTGCATGTCCCGCGCCGCCTCATCCACCAGTTTCTGCTGCAGGTCGGCGAACTCGGCCAGTGCCGCATTCCACTCCGCAGCGGCGGGGCCGGCGCGGGTCAGCAGCTGGGTGCTGGCGCCATCGAAATCGCCGGCCAGCATGGCAGCATCCAGAACGCGGTTCAGGGCAACGGTCGCCTGCTGCTTTTCCGCAACCTTGCGCCGCATGGTTTCGGCCAAAGGACTGGTTGCAGGGCGTTCGGTGAAATGCGTCCAGATCTGGTCGTAGCGGGACGACATCGCATCCACTTTGGCCATGTCTTCGGCCAGGCCTTGGCCACGCTTGATCAGCATGTCACGGCGCAGAAGCAGCAGTTCCTTGTTGATGATCAGCATGTCGTACAGCTCGCCCATGCGGGTCACGCGCACATTCACCGCGTTGTCGAACTGTTGGCGCTGCTGGTAGTTGCTGTGCAGGGCGATCGCAAGAATGGTGGCGATCAACAGGAGCAGGATGGAAAACCCCGCAGTGAGGCGGGTGCCCACCTTGAAACGGCGCAGCGTGTTCATTTTGTGAAATCCGGTAGTCGTTGTAGGCCCGACTGCCGGGCGTGTCTGCACAGGAGAGAGTCCCGGCAAGCAGTAAAACGATAGCGGCGGCGCAGGCTGAAGCTTTAGCGCCGGCGACAGGATTTTTTTATCGAGGGCGCCTGCAGGTCAGGCGATGCAGAGCAGGAACACGGCTGACAGTGCGAGCATCAGCACGAACACCCGCCGGCTGAGGGCCAGGCAGGCAAGGCCCGCGGCCAACGCCCAGGCGCCCAGCAGGACACAGGCCAGCAACCACAGCCCCATGCCCATCAGCGAGCCGGATACCAGGCCGGACAGCGCCAGTGCCTTGAACAGGCCCACGCCCAGCACGCTGCCCAGCATTCCGGCCTGCAGGGCAACGGCATCATGGCGGGCAGGGGCAGGGCGGTGATGCATGGGCTGCACTGTGCAGCAAGCCACATCCACGCCATGTGTTTTTTACGGTTCAGCGGGAGGGCGACGAAGGGGGCAGAGCCCTTGCCTTTGGCAAAGGATCCGACCCCACACCCGTCGCTCATGCATCGTCGTCCAGCGCATCCCCATCCCAATCAGGCGGCGCGTCGTCAACGTGCAGCACATCGGGGTCGGCCGGTTCGAGCAGGGTGTAGTCATCGCGTCGGGCATCGCGGATTCCCAACCCCACGTAATACGCTTCCAGTGGCGGGGTGCTGGCACGCCGTTTCAGCTGCGCCGGCGTAGCCAGGGCGCCACTGAGCCACGCCGCGGCGGCCGCAGGCTCGAGGAACACCGGGCCATCGGGCGACAGCGGTGCGGGAATGGACGGGTTGGCATCGGTCAGCACCGAGAACGTGTCCCGCTGCTGCCCGTCCTCATGCTGCCAGTGTTCCCACAGACCGGCCGCCAGCAGGGCCAGGCCGTCCTGGCGTTGCACGAACATGGGCCACGGCGGGCGGCGCTGGCGGTCCCATTTAAAGTAACCGGTCATCGGCACCACGCAGCGGCGCTTCTTCCACGCATCGGCGAAGATGCGGCTGCCTGCGGCGCGCTCCAGCCGGGCGGTGACCGTGGTGTAGGGCGTGGTGGGCTGCTTGGACCAGCGTGGCAGCAGGCCCCATTGCATTTCCGCCACCACCGAGCCGTTCGGCGTCTCGTCCGCCCCGGACGCCCAGACCCATGCAGGGCCGTCCTTGCCGATGTTGTAGCGGGCCTCGCCACCAAGCAGCGCTGCCGATACCTCGGCCGGCAGTGCGTCAGGAAAGCTGTCGGTGCTGGCGAAGGCCTGGACGAAACGACGCATGCCTGCGTTCCTGCTGCGTCAGCGCGGCGCGTGCGCCTGCAGTACCTCGCGCCCGCGCGGGGTCAGGTCGATGTCGGCATCCTCGGCCTGCACGGCCAAGCCGGCGTTGACGGCCCAGGTCGCGTCGTCGGCCTTCACCGGCTGTGCATCGGCAATGGCGCGCAGGATCCGGAGCTGCCCGTCGCTGAGGGGCGCGTACGTGCTCATACGCCCAGCACGCCAGGCAGCTGCCACTCGGCCACGCGCGCATTGCTTACCGCCTGGTGGCAGCCGCAGTCATCGCAGCGGAACAGGGTGCCACCGGGAAGATGCAGCAGGTTGCCCTCGGTGGACGATGTCGTGGCATCGCAGTGCTTGCAGGTCACCGTCAGCGAGGTAATGCGTTCGACGCCGCCGGCCATGTTGAAGATGGCCTCGAAAGCACGGATGGCGAAGTGACCGGTGTCCGACATGGGAAAGGGGCTGCCAGGAAGAAGGTGCATTCATCGTCACACTTTCCCCTGTGACGGCACCGTCAGCCCGATGCGGCGGCCAGGTCAAATCCATCAGCGGGCCAGACCCCTTGCCAGCGGCAAGGGGGCCAACCCCGGGGCTCAGGCAGTCTTGCGCCGGCGGTCCACCCACACTGACACGCCCCACAGCAGCAGGCCGCCGATGGCGGTGGCCGCACCGACATAGCCGGTAGTGGCCGGGCTGAAGCCGGCGCTGATGGCCATGCCGCCCAGCCACGGGCCCAGTGCGTTGGCGGTATTGAAGGCGGCGTGGTTGGATGCGGCCGCCAGGGTCTGCGCTTCGCCGGCCACGTCCATCAGGCGGGTCTGCAGCACGGCCGCCAGGGCACCCATGGTGCCCACGGTGATGATCATCGGGCCGATGGTCCACACCGACTGCGCGGCAAGCGGGTACAGCAGCAACATCACGATGGACCACACCAGCACCACGGCAGCGGCCTTGAAGTGGAACTTGTCCACCAGCCAGCCACCGGCAATGTTGCCGATGATGGCGCCGATGCCGAACACGCCCACCGCCAGCGGCATCCACGATTCGGCCACGCCGGTCACCTGCACCAGGGTGGGTGCCAGGTAGGTGAACACACAGAACATGCCGGCGAAGCCGACCGCGCCGATGGCCAGCGCCAGCCACACCTGGGTGGTGTTGAAGGCGCGCAGTTCGCGCATGGGCGAGGTGCGCACCTCGTCCGGGTCGGGCAGCAGGAAGCGGGCGATCATCGCCACCGTGGCGATGGCCAGCACGCTGACCAGGGCGAAGGCGGTACGCCAGCTCAGCTGCTGGCCCAGCCAGGTGGTGAGCGGGTTGCCGATCAGGATCGCAATGGACAGGCCCAGCAGCACGCGCGACATCGCCTGGCCGCGCTGGCCGGCCGGGCTGATTGCCGCGGCCACCAGCATGGCGACACCGAAGTAGGCGCCATGCGGCAGGCCGGCCACGAAGCGGGCGATCAGCATGGTGCCGTAGTTGGGCGCCAGGGCGCTGGCCAGGTTGCCCACGGCATAGAAGCCCATCAGGGCCAGCAGCAGCTTGCGGCGCGGGAACGATGCGCCGACGAAGGCCAGGATCGGGGCGCCGACCACCACGCCGATGGCGTAGGCGCTGATCAGGTGGCCGACCTGGGTTTCGCTGATCGACAGGCCGCGGCTGATCTCCAGCATCAGGCCCATGCTGGCGAATTCACTGGTGCCGATGGCGAAGCCACCCAGCGACAGGGCAAGGATGATCAACGTGCGCTGGCGGGGCGTCAGCCGCGCGGCCAGGGAGGAATTGGGGCTCATGCGGGGGGCGGGCAGGGGCGGGGAAGCCGCCCATTGTACTGCTGCAGCGCAGCAGGCCGCAGCCGTCGCCAGGGTAAATCAGTGTTCGATGGATGGGACCGCTGCGGCCGGCGCCTGGCCCAGCAGGGCCAGTGCGTGCTGGTATTTGGACCGCAGCCGCGCTGCGGTTGCCGCGTCCAGCGCCGCCAGACGGGCCTCATTGGCGTTGTCGGCAATATCGGCCAGCTTCACCTTCAGTGCCAGCGGGTTGGCCGCGATGCGCGCGTAATAGGTGTCTGCATCGGGCGCGGTGTTGCGGCTCAGCAGCAGCACGGCCTCGCGTAGCGGCGCGGGGAAGTCCTCCACCCGGGCGGCGAACCCGGCGCAGTCCTCCACCACGTCATGCAGCCAGGCCACCACTTCGGCATCGGCATCGCCGCTGACGCGCGCGGCCACGCGACCAACATGGCCAATGTAGGGATGCCCAGCCTTGTCGAACTGCCCGGTGTGGGCGTCAGTTGCCAGGGCGCGTGCGCGTGCGATCCAGTCCATTGCCGTCTCCGTGGCGTCAGCGTGTATTGTCCTATGGGTCGCGTGCATGCCGCCACCACGGCAGGGCAGGCATCCTCACCTGTCGCGGGAATGACATGTGAACACCATCACGGAGAATGAGTCATGCAGGAGTACATGCATCAACTGGAGCTGCGCGGTCGCTATCGACTGGTAGCGGTGACCCACGAGCCGGTGTACGCTCCCGGCGATGTGGTCGGTCATGCGGTCATCGCCGATGACGGGGAACGCCTGACCGACCTGATGTCGCTGGCCGAAGCGCGACGGTACCTGGAGGTGCTGGAGCGGGAAGAGGGCATCGAGCCCGGGCTGGAGAATGAAACCAACCTGCGGAAGAGGGCGTCGCAACGGCGCCGCCGCTAGGCAGTCGCGCCCGCGGGCGCATCATGGAGGATTCGGGTGTTGCCCAGTAAGAAGTACCTGCTCATCGCCATCCTGACCGTGGCGGCCCTGCTGCTCGGGTTCGTGCTTTCCGGTTATTTCACGTTGATGCTGCTTGGCCTGGATACCAAGCTGTTCACCTGGAACACCTATTACCAGTACTACAACGCCCTGGGCCAGCCACAGGTCGCCCCGTTCGTGGGCAAGATCAAGTGGGCCGGCTACCTGGGCTTCGGCCTGCCGTTGCTGGCGCTGCTGGTGGTGGGCCTGGTCGTGCTGCTGAAGAAGGACAAGCAGTCGCTGCACGGCGACGCACGCTTTGCCACCAGCGCGGACCTGGCCAAGCACGGCATGTACAAGAAGACCGGCCAGAGCATCGTGGTCGGCAGCCATGGCGGCAAGCTGGTGCGCCTGGACGGCCAGCAGTTCGTGATCCTGGCCGCGCCGACCCGTTCGGGCAAGGGCGTGGGCGTGGTCATCCCGAACCTGCTGGAGTACGGCGAATCACTGGTGGTGCTGGACATCAAGCAGGAAAACTTCGACCTGACCAGCGGCTGGCGTGCCAGCCAGGGCCAGGAGATCTACCTGTTCAATCCCTTCGCCGAAGACCGCCGCACCCACCGCTGGAACCCGCTCAGCTACGTGTCCGACGACCCGGCCTTCCGTGTCTCGGACCTGATGAGCATCGCCGCCATGCTGTACCCCGATGGCGCCGAGGACCAGAAGTTCTGGGTCAGCCAGGCACGCAACGCCTTCATCGCCTTCACCCTGTACCTGTTCGAGAACTGGGATGACGAGCGCGCCAGCGGCTTCCCCGGTGGCCTGGGCACGCCCACGCTGGGTGCGGTGTACCGCCTGTCCTCGGGCGATGGCAGCGACCTGAAGAAGTTCCTCAAGAGCCTGTCCGAACGGCCGTTCCTGAGCAGCAATGCGCGCTCGGCCTTCGCCAACATGCTGTCCCAGGCCGACGAGACCTTTGCGTCGATCCTGGGCACGTTCAAGGAACCGCTGAACCCCTGGATCAACCCGGTGCTGGACAAGGCCACCAGCACCAACGACTTCCTGCTCACCGACGTGCGCAAGAAGAAGATGACGATCTATATCGGCATCCAGCCCAACAAGCTGGCCGAGAGCCGGTTGATCATCAACCTGTTCTTCAGCCAGCTGATCAACCTCAACACCAAGGAACTGCCCAAGTCCAACCCGGACCTGAAGTACCAGTGCCTGCTGCTGATGGACGAGTTCACCTCCATCGGCAAGGTCGACATCATCGCCTCGGCCGTGTCCTACATGGCCGGCTACAACGTGCGCCTGCTGCCGATCATCCAGAGCATGTCCCAGCTGGATGCCACCTATGGCCGCGAGATCTCGCGCACCATCATCACCAACCACGCGCTGCAGATCCTCTACGCGCCGCGTGAGCAGCAGGACGCGAACGACTATTCGGACATGCTGGGTTACACCACCATCCGCAAGAAGAACGTCACCCACGCCCGCGAGAAGACCCACAGCTTCACCGAGGAACGCCGCGCGCTGATGCTGCCGCAGGAGCTGAAGGCGATGGGTCCGGACAAGGAGGTTTTCCTGTACGAAGGCATTCCGCATCCGGTGAAGTGCGACAAGATTCGCTACTACAAAGACAAGTATTTCACGTCGCGTCTACTGCCAAAAGTTGACGCGCCGATGCTGGACGTCTAAGTTTCAAAGCAGAAAGTGTGATGAAAGTCCTGATTCATTAATGTGAAACAGTGCGCTTCGTCAAAAAAACGCCATACGTTGATGCAATTCAGACTTGTCTGACATCGAATTGACGTGTGGTTGTGCGACTCTATGCACGGCTTGGGAATCCTCGTGATTCAGCTTGCTTTCAGAGTGGCCAGGAGTTTCAGCCATTGGAACAGGGATGGTTCCGAACGTTGGTGAGGGTGTGTGAGGGCGGTGGCGTCATGCCGTTTTCCGCAACCTGGTTGGCAGCTTTCGGGCTGCAGGGGAACCGTCGTGGGCGCACTGCTAAGTGTGCTTAACAACGATTCCGGCGTGCGTCATGCAGCGCCGGACGGCCAGGGGACCAACTTCGGGACTGCTTTTTCGTACGTCAAAGTGAAGCCCGTATGAATCAGGCGTTTATCGCAAAAATGTCCATCGCCGCAGTGGCGGCGTTGATGGTGGCCGGTTGTGCCACCAAGCCCGCTCCCGACTTTGGAGGGCGCTGGAAGCCGGTCAACCGTTTCGATACGGCCCCGACCGAGATTCCGCTCTATTCCAGCTACGTGTACCAGGCGTCGCCGATGGATCACACGCTGAAGGCCATGCTCGAGCGCTGGGCCAAGGATTCCGGCCGCACGCTGGATTATCGCCTCAGCTCGGATTTCACCCTGTATGGCGCGGTGTCGGACATCGATACCACCAACGCACAGCAGGCCGTGATCGATGTCACGGCGGCCTATGCGGCACAAGGTGTTTCCGTTTCCATCGTCGGCAATCAGATCGTCGTGCAGAGCGCAGGATCGACGCCGACCGCGTCGGCCCAGGGCCCTGAAGCCAACAGCGGCAGCTGAGCCAACACCGAAATCATCGAACGTGCCGCACCCCGCGCCTGACGCAGGGGCGCCACGCCCATTGATGTTTCAGCAGTACGGAAGAATCCATGTTCCGCAAGAAGGATGCAGGCAACAGCCCGAAGGTCGAGCAGTCGGTCGCCAAGGCGGTCAGCTACGAGATCACCGTGGCCGACATGGCACGCCGCAGCGAGCGCCGCGCCTGGTGGGTCGCCACCGGTTCGTTGCTGATGTCGCTGGCGCTGGCCGGTGGCTACTACTACATGCTGCCGCTGAAGGAGAAGGTGCCGTTCCTGGTGATGGCCGATGCCTATACCGGCAACGCGACGGTCGCCCGGGTGAGCAACAACTTCCGCGGCGAGAACATCACGGCCAACGAGGCGATCAACCGCAGCAACGTCGCCCAGTACGTCATGGCGCGTGAGTCCTACGATTCGGCGGTAATGGGCCTGCGCGACTGGGAACTGGTGTTCGTGATGTCCAGCGATCCGGTCGGCCTGACGATGAAGCAGCGTTATGCGGGCAACAACCCGCAGAACCCCTTCGTGATGTACGGCCGTGACAAGGCCATCCGCGTGAAGATCCTCAGCATCACCCCGCTGGGCCAGGAAGCCAACGGAAGCTTCCGCGGCGCCTCGGTGCGTATCCAGCGCTCGCTTCTGGACAAGCGTTCGGGTGTGTCGAACTACCTCGACAACCAGCTGGTCACGCTTCGCTTCGATTACAACAAGAACCTGGCGCTGACCGAGCAGGATCGCGTGCTGAACCCGCTGGCCTTCCAGGTCACCGAATACCGCGTGGACAATGATTATTCCCGCGGCGTGCCGGTTCCGGATGACAGCGCGATGCAGCAGCAGGCACAGCAGGCGGCGCAGCAGGCGCAGGGTATCTACGGCCCGAACAATCCTGCGGCGGCGACGATGATCGACCCGGCAACCGGCCAGCCGATGGCAGCGCCGGCAAATGGCCAGCCGATGCAGGGCCAGCCGCAGCCGATGCAGGGCCAGCCGATGCAAGGCCAGCCGATGCAAGGCCAGCCTATGCAGGGCCAGCCGATGCAGGCGCAGCCGCAGGCCATGCAGCCACAGACCCAGCCGCAGGCCCAGCCGATGCAGGGTGGGCGATGAACCGAGCACAGAACCAATCCACCGGAAATGCTGATGGAGCAAGCAACCGATGAGTAGTCGAAAAGTCAGGGGGAGCGCATTGGCGCTGCTGTCGTTGCTGTCGCTGGTGTTTTCCACCGCGGCGATGGCGCAGGCAGTGGACCATTACGAGTATGAAAAGGATCGCATCTATCCGGTTCGCACCGGCCTGGGCCTTACCACCCAGATCGAACTGAGCCCGAACGAAAAGATCCTCGACTACAGCACCGGTTTCAGCAATGGCTGGGAGCTGACCCGTCGCGAAAACGTGTTCTACATCAAGCCGAAGAACGTCGACGTTGACACCAACATGATGGTGCGCACCGAGACCCATTCGTACATCTTCGAACTGAAGGTGGTGGCCACCGATTGGCGCCAGCTTGAACAGGCCCGTCGTGCAGGCGTGCAGTACAAGATCGCCTTCACCTACCCGAGCGACACCGAATTCGGCGTGGCCCAGGCTGCGGTGGAAGAAGAGGCGCAGCCGCTGCTGAGCGCCGAGCTGGCCAAGGATCGCCAGTACAACTTCAACTACTCCTATTCGACCAGCCGCGCGAAGAAGATGGGTTGGTTGATTCCGGTCAATGCCTACGACGATGGTCGTTTCACCTACCTGAAGCTGCCGAACTCGCCCGAGTACAAGACCGGCATCTTCCCCGCCGTGTTCGGCCGGGACAAGGAGTACGGTGAGGACTTCGTGGTGAACACCACGGTCGAAGGCAATACGCTGATCGTGCACGGGACCTACCCGTACCTGGTCATCCGCCACGGCGATTACGTCGTCGGTCTGCGAAGGAACGTGAAGAAATGAGCCAGCAGAACACCCCTGGAAACGATCCGAACAGCGGGCAGGGCAACCCCAGCCCGTACGGCGGCGCCCCCGGTGCCGCGCCGGACACTTCGTCCAATCCCTATTTTGGTGCTGGCCCGGGCGAAGCTGCCCCCGACCTGGATGCCGCCGCGCCGCAGCTGCGTTCGGCCGAAGAGCAGCGCCTGAACCGCAAGGCCCTGCTGTTCCTGGGCGGCATCGTGGTGCTGCTGGTCTGCATGGGCATGCTGCTGCTGCGCAAGGGCAGCGAAAGCAAGGATGACGCGCCCAAGCAGCGCGAGATCGCCCGCGCCACCACGCCGCAGCTGCCCAATGCCGTGGCGCCGCCGACACCGACGCCCGACGTGGCACAGCAGGCCCAGCCGATCGACATGCTGCCTGCACTGCCGCCGCCGCCGGCTTCCGGTCAGCGTACGGCGAGCTTCATGCCGGAACGTGAGGAGCGTGAAGCTCCGCGCGGTCCCACCTTGCTGGACCGCCGCATCGGTTCGTCCGGTGGCACCAGTGCAGGTGACATGCAGGGCCAGGGTGCACCCGCAGGTGGCATGAGCGAGTACCAGCGGGCGATGATCTCCAGCCTGCAGGCCCAGAACGGCCAGACCACGCCGGCGCGTGTCCGCCGCGGTCCGGATGTCGATGACATCTCCAGCGCGACGTACATCCACAGCCCGGACGCATTGCTGGTCCGCGGTACCTACCTGCGCTGCGTGCTGGAAACCCGGATCATCACCGATCTGGCCGGCTACACCTCCTGCCTGCTCACCGAGCCGGTCTACTCGATCAACGGCCGCAGCCTGCTGCTGCCGAAGGGCTCGAAGATCTACGGTGCGTACGGCGGCGGCCCGGCGGGCAAGCGCGTGGAAGTCATCTGGGACCGCATCACCACGCCCAATGGCATCGACGTGGCCATGTCCAGCCCGGGTGTCGATGGTCTGGGTGGCGCTGGTCATCCCGGCCAGTACAGCGCGCACTGGGGCAGCCGCATCGCTTCGGCGCTGATGATCAGCCTGATCGCGGACGCCTTCAAGTACGCCGCGGCTGAGCATGGCCCGGAAACCACGACCGTTGCCAACAACGGCATGACCGTGCAGTCGCCGTACGAAAGCTCCACCGCCCGCACCATGGAGCGGCTGGCCAACGATGCGCTCAGCAGCAACCGTCGTCCGCCGACCGTGACCATCAACCAGGGCACCATCGTGAACGTCTACGTTGCCAAGGACGTCGACTTCACCAATGTGCTGAACCCGCGCCGGTAACCGAAGAACGATCATGGACGCCGAAGTGTCACCCATCGCCCTTGTCTCCAGCGATTTCCTGCGCTATCAGTACGAAGTGCTGGGCATCGCCGAGTACATGTCCTCGCCCGAAGTGACGGAAATCTGCATCAACCGTCCGGGCGAGCTGTACCTGGAGACGCGGGCAGGGTGGCAGCGCGTGGATGTGCCGAGCCTGACCTTCGAGCGGGCCCGGCAGTTCTGCACCGCGGTGGTGAACGAGAGCAACACCGGCCAGCGCATCACCGATGCCGATCCGGTCGTGTCGCTCACGTTCCCCACCGGCCAGCGTGCCCAGTTCGTGATTCCGCCAGCATGTGACGCAGGCAAGGTGTCCATCACCATCCGCCTGCCGTCCAAGCACACCAAGTCGCTCACGCAGTACCACGAGGATGGGTTCTTCAACCAGATCCTCGAGCAGGATGGCAGCCTCAGCGAGCAGGACCGCGAGCTGCTGGAACTGCGGCATACCCGCGAATACGCCGAGTTCTTCCGGCGCGCGGTGATGTACCGCAAGAACATCGTCGTGTCCGGCGCGACCGGCAGCGGTAAGACCACCTTCATGAAGGCGCTGGTCAACCACATTCCGGACAACGAGCGCCTGGTCACCATCGAGGATGCCCGCGAGCTGTTCCTGAGCCAGCCCAACGTGGTTCACCTGCTGTATTCCAAGGGCGGCCAGAGCGCGAGCAACGTCACCGCCAAGAGCTGCATGGAAGCCTGCCTGCGCATGAAGCCCGAGCGCATCATCCTGGCCGAGCTTCGCGGCGATGAAGCGTTCTACTTCATCCGCAACTGCGCCTCCGGCCATCCCGGTTCGATCACCAGCTGCCACGCCGGCAGCCCGGAACAGACCTGGGACCAGCTGGCACTGATGGTGAAAGCATCGGCCGAAGGCTCGGGTCTGGAATTCAACGTCATCAAGCGTCTGCTGATGATGACCATCGACATCGTTGTGCATATCAAGGCACATGCCGGTGCGCGCTACATCACCGGCATCGACTTCAACCCTGGGCGCGCCCAGGGGCAGGAGGGCTGAACCATGCTGCCAGGACTGGAAATGATGGCGTGCCCGGAGATGGCCGTCTCCATGGACGTGATGCAGCACGTCATCAACGTCGAATCCTCACGCAACCCCTACGCCATCGGCGTGGTGGGCGGCGCGCTGGTGCGCCAGCCGAAGGCGCTGGATGAAGCGCTGGCCACCGTGCGCATGCTGGAAGAGAAGGGCTACAACTTCTCCATCGGGCTGGCGCAGGTGAACCGCTACAACCTGGGCAAGTACGGCCTGGACTCCTATGAAAAGGCGTTCCAGCAGTGCCCGAACCTGCAGGCTGGTTCGCGCATCCTGGCGGAATGCTACAAGCGCTCGGGCAAGGACTGGGGCAAGTCGTTCAGCTGCTACTACTCGGGCAACTTCGAAACCGGCTTCCGCCATGGGTACGTGCAGAAGATCTACGATTCGATGCGTCGCGGCCAGCAGGTTGCCAGCAATGGTGTGGCACCGATCGATGTCATCAGCCGCGGCGAACGTCGCGTGGTGAAGGTCGAGCACCATCCGCAGACCGTGTCCCCGGCGCAGTCGCGCATCGTGGCCCAGGCTGACGCCCCGGTTTACGTGCCGTCTAACGATCCCGCCCGCGCCTATACCGTCTATCCGTCAACCGGTGCCATGGCCCGCAGCAGCCTGCTCAACCTGGCTGACCAGGCCGTATCGCGCGTGGTGCTGGGTTCGGTGGACCGCATGATGCAGCCCCCGGCGCAGCAGCAGGCGCCCATGCAGAACATGCAGGCCTACCCGCAGCAGATGCCGCAGGCAATGGCGGGGCAGGGGGGGCAGGCCATGCCGCAGCAGCTTCCCGGTGCGCCTTCTGGTGGTGAACAGCCAGTGATGCTGCGCCCTTGGGGCGAACGCAATGCGCCTGCCGCAGCACAGGAAAACATGTACAACGCACCGGCGGCACAGATGCCGGTTCAACAGATTCCCGCAGGGGATGCGGCCTTCGTGTTCTGACGAAGTCGTGGTACGGCCAGTCCCCCGGCTGGTCGATTCAGTTGTGTTAGTCCATCAACAAGGAAAACAATCCATGAAGCGTTCCAATATTGACCTCAACCAGGCCCAGCGCACGCTGAAGACCATGCTGATGGCCGTTGTATTCGTGGGTGCGGTGTTCGCCCCGCAGGTGTTCGCAACCGATTTCGGCGGTACCGACAAGAAGATCTGCGGCTTCTTCGACAACATCAACGGCCTGCTGAACATGGCGTCCATTGCCGTGGTCACCATCGCCGTGGTCTTTGCCGGCTACCAGATCGCCTTCGCCCACAAGCGCATCAGCGACGTGGCCCCGATCCTGATCGGTGGCGTGCTGATCGGCGCCGCTGGCCAGATCGCCCGCATGCTGCTGGGTGAAGGCAGCGACGGCAACTGCTCCAGCAGCGGCACCGGCACCACCTACCTGATCCAGAACGCCATCCAGTACTACAGTGCATAAGAACGTACTGTTTCGTGGCTGCACCCGCCCAGCGATGTTCCTGGGCGTGCCCTACCTGCCGTTCTTCATGGTTGCAGGTGGGTTGCTGCTGCTCAGCGTGTACACGAACTTCTGGTTCCTGCTGACCATTCCTGTCGCGATTTTCATCATGCGACAGATGGCCAAGCGGGACGAGATGATCTTCCGGCTGTTGGGCCTGCGCCTGCTGTTCAAGCTCAGGGTCCGCAACGTGCCGGAACACGATGGCATGTGGGTGTTCAACCCGAACCACTACCGCAGCAAGCCAGCCCCCAGGGATTGAGGGCTGGACTGGCGCTGGCGGGCCCCAATGGCCCGCCGGCGCTGTACCGAACGATCCGTCAGCAGGACCCCTCTGGAAGCCGTCGCATGTTCAACCCTGACACCTCCATCAGCGAATTCATCCCTTTGTCGTCGCATGTGGCACCCAACGTGGTGAAGACCACCGGTGGTGACTTCCTGCTGACCTGGCACCTGGAAGGGCTGCCGTTCGTCGGCCGCGAGGAATGGGAGCTGGAACATCGGCACAACACCTTCAATCGGTTGCTGCAGACCCTGCGCGCGCCGGACTTCGTCAATGTGGCCTTCTGGGTGCATGACATCCGCCGTCGACGCACGCTGAAGGGCAAGAGCCACTACAAGCAGCGCTTCAACCAGGACGTGTCCGACCAGTACATGGGGATGCTGTCCTCGCAGCGCATCATGCAGAACGAGCTCTACCTGACGATGATCTATCGTCCGGTGGTGGCGGGTAAGCGCTTCGTCGAAAAGTCGGCCAACATCGACAAGCTGCGTGCCGAACAGGAACAGGCAGTGGAAAAGCTGCTCGAGCTGGCCGGCAACGTCGAGGCGGTGATCCGCGACTACGCGCCGTACCGCCTGGGCATGTACGAAGCCAAGAACGGGGTGGTGTTCTCCGAAACGCTGGAGCTGTTCGGTTACCTCATCAACCGCATCGACGAGCCGGTCCCGGTGCTGTCGGCGCCGGTGAAGGACTACCTGCCGGTCAGCCGGCACATGTTCTCGGCCAAGACCGGCGATTTCGTCATCAATACCCCCAATGGTGCCAACCACTTCGGCGCCATCCTGAACATCAAGGAGTATGCCGAGGGCACCTACCCGGGCATCCTCAACGGTCTGAAGTACCTGGACTACGAATACGTCATCACCCATTCCTTCAGCCCGATGGGCCGCCAGGACGCGCTGAAGGTGCTGGACCGCACCAAGGGCATGATGATCTCCTCCGGCGACAAGGCCGTCAGCCAGATCGCCGAACTCGACTACGCGATGGACCAGCTGTCTTCGGGCAACTTCGTGCTGGGTGAGTATCACTTCATCATGGCCGTGTACGGTGACAGCCAGGCCAAGCTTTCGCAGAACGTGGCCACCACCCGCGCTGAACTGTCCAACGCCGGTTTCGTGACCACCAAGGAAGATCTTGCCGTCACGTCCTCGTTCTACTCGCAGATGCCTGGCAACTGGCGCTTCCGTACGCGCCTGGCCAACGTCAGCTCGCTGAACTTCCTGGGCCTGTCGCCGCTGCACAACTTTGCCACCGGCAAGCAGCACAACAATCCCTGGGGCGACTGCGTCACCACCCTGCAGACCACCAACGGCCAGCCGTACTACTTCAACTTCCACGCCACCCACCCGTCCGAGAATTCGCTGGGTGAGAAGGCGATCGCCAACACCATGGTGATTGGTAAGTCCGGTACCGGTAAGACCGCGCTGATCAACTTCCTGCTCAGCCAGGTGCAGAAGTACGAGCCGTCGCCGACCATCTTCTTCTTTGACAAGGACCGCGGCGCGGAGATCTTCGTGCGCGCCTGCGGCGGCAACTACCTGGCTCTGGAAAACGGTGCGCCGACCGGGTTCAATCCGTTCCAGTGCGACAACAGCGAATCCAACGTGCAGTTCCTGGCCGATCTGGTCAAGGTGCTGGCCGGCAAGCGCGAGTACAGCGCCCGCGAGGAAGAGGACATCTACCGCGCGGTGGAAAGCATGCTCGATACGCCGATGCACCTGCGCAGCATGACCAACTTCCAGAAGAGCCTGCCCAACATGGGCGACGACGGCCTGTACGCGCGCATGCGCCGGTGGACGTCAGGCAATTCGCTGGGCTGGGTATTCGACAACCCGGTCGATACCGTCGACCTGACCAAGGCCAACATCATCGGCTTTGACTACACCGACATCATCGACAACCCCGAAGTGCGCGTGCCGGTCATCAACTACCTGCTGCACCGCCTGGAGTCGCTGATCGACGGTCGTCCGCTGATCTACGTGATGGACGAATTCTGGAAGATCCTGGACGGCGAGGGTGGCCTGAAGGAATTCGCCAAGAACAAGCAGAAGACCATCCGTAAGCAGAACGGCCTGGGCATCTTCGCCACGCAGAGCCCGGAAGATGCGCTGAAGAGCGATATCTCCGCGGCACTGATCGAGCAGACCGCCACGCTCATCCTGCTGCCGAACCCGAACGCCAGCAAGAGCGACTACATGGAAGGCCTGAAGCTGACCGAGGCCGAGTTCAAGGTGGTCACTGCGCTGGACGAGCGTTCGCGTTGCTTCCTGGTCAAGCAGGGCCATGCGTCCAGCGTCTGCCAGCTCAACCTGCGTGGCATGGACGACATCCTGTCGGTGATCTCTGCGTCCACCGACAACATCGACATCATGCACCGCGTGCTCCAGAGCGCGGCGGTTCGTGCACGGATCACCGTGGACGAGCTGACGCCGGAGCAGTGGCTGGAAGATTTCTACAAGAATCGAAAGGGTTCGGGCAAGGCCAGGGCGGCCGCCGAAACCGATGCGGCCTGACGGCCATAGAACAAGGACGACGACGATGACTTCCATTTCCGTGGAGAACAACATGAACAAGGCGATCAATACACGCAAGACTGGTCGCGGCCCGCGCCGCTCGCGCTTGGCCGCCCTCGTGCTGGGCTGTGCAGCAGTGCTGTCGACCAATCCGGTTTCTGCCAGCGGCTGGCCGGTCTTCGACTTTGCAGGTTTGATGCAGGCCGTCGAAGAATGGGGCCTGATCGACAAGCAGTCGGGTCAGGATCTGGCCGAGTACGCAGAGCAGGCCAAGCGCTGGAATGACACGATGAAGCAGTATCAGCAGGCACTGGTGCGCATCCAGGCGCAGTTGCGTGCAATCGGTTTGCCTGAGGGGCAGCCGCTGGTCAAGGTTGATCCAAAGTACATGGTGGCTGAAACCTGTGGCGGCCAGGGCATGGATTTCTCGCTGTCGGGCCTGCTGAGCACCATCGGCCTGAGCGGCGACCAGGATCTGAAGAAGCGCCAGCAGCAGATCTGCGTGAACATCCGCATGATGGAAAACCGCAAGTACAACGAGTCGATTGATTTCCTGAACGAGACCGTGCCGACCATGGAGCAGGCACTGGCGGACATCTTCAAGGAACGTAACAAGAACAACGACCAGGGCACGGTGCAGGGCGCTGACAGCGAATCGCTGCGCACCGCCAACGACCTGGCGGTTGCCACCCAGAAGTGG
This sequence comes from Stenotrophomonas maltophilia, assembly GCF_047782825.1. GTDB lineage: Bacteria > Pseudomonadota > Gammaproteobacteria > Xanthomonadales > Xanthomonadaceae > Stenotrophomonas. The sequence goes on from NZ_CP180589.1 coordinate 430,723, forward strand.
GAAGGCCAGATGCGTTCGTACGACGCCTATATCGAGGTTCTGAAGGTCAACCAGAAGCTGATCGGCAAGACCGCCTTGAAGGGTGACCCGGCCACGCGCTTCGTTCGCGACGTTGCCAAGACGGCCATCCTGGCCGGTGCACTGGACCAGTAAGGAAATGTGCTGCTCCGGCTTCCGCCGGGGCAGTCATCGGGTAGGAGCGGGCTGTATGCCCAAGGAATGTGGACAATGATGAGATCGGTCGCCAACTTTGAGTTTTCCGGTGGTCTGCACGAGCTGCTTGGAATCGCCACCCGCGTCGATTCCCTCGGCGACTTCGTGTTTTTCCGTCTGATCCTCAATTTCCTGCGGAAGCGGATCAGCGAGTTCGGCCTGGAGTTGATGGGAAACATGATGGAGTGGGTGCTTGGCATCTCACTCATCCTGATGACGCTGTGGGTGCTGATCCAGGGTTTCCGCATCGTGACCGGCCGAAGCCGCGACTCGATGATGATTCTGGTCACCAACATGGCACGTGCCGCACTGATCGTCAGCGTGGCGTCGACCATGGGCATGTTCGGGACGAACCTGCATTCGTTCCTGACCAAGAACGTGCGTGACGAGATCACGTTCGTGGTGACCGGTTCCCATGACTCGCCGGAAGACCAGATTGACGAGAACCTGGCCTATCTGCAGGTGGCATTGGCCAGTATTGACGCGATCGACGTCATGGCCGATCCCGAGATGATCGAAGAGAAGTCGCGGGCCATGTGGTATGTCGGTCTTGGCACGGCCGGCCCGGCCATTACTGCGGGCTCGATGCTGCTGCTGTATGAGGTTGCCATCGCGCTCTTCATTGGTCTGGGTCCTCTGTTCATCCTTTGCCTGCTGTTCGACCAGACCAAGTCCCTGTTCCAGCGCTGGCTGCTCTATGGCATTGGCACACTGTTCTCGATGGCAGTGCTGGCGGCCATGACCGGCATCGCATTGGATATGGTGCTGCGCGTGTCAAAGGCATTCTGGCTGGAATCCATCGGCGCCAAGCTGATTCTGGGCCCGGCGTTCGAGAACGGCTTGTCCAGCCAGGCGATGCAGCAGGGCGGCATGGGCCTGATCCTGACGACTTTGATCCTGACTGCGCCCCCAATGGCAGCAGTGTTCTTCCAGGGCACGCTGGGTACCTTCATGGCATATTCGCAGATAGGCGGTGGCGCGGCGTCAACGCCGAGCAGTGATGGGCGGCCGCCGGGGAGCCATTCAGCAGCTGCGCCCGCGATGACAGGGAGCAGTAGCCAAGATGCTTCGACCAGAGTAGCAGGGACTAGCATTCCCTCTGCCCCCCCCTCCAATAACGGTCTGACCATTGGTAAGTATGGATCCGCGAGTTGAAGCTCAGCTTTCATGTTGGCCGCCATGTTGACCTTGAGGTAAAGAATGTCCAAGCTTTCTCTGCGGTGCTCAGTTCTTTATGCAGTATTGGGGATGGTGGCTTTGTCGTGCCCAGCAATGGTAAAGGCAGAAGGCGGTTGCCCCCAGGGGCAGTACCCGATAGGCGGTCAAGGTGTTCAGGGCTGCGCGCCAATTCCAAGTAGCAGTGGGGTGGCCGCTCCGGCTCGCCCCAGCGGCAAATGGATAAGAACTTGGGGGGCCATCTCTCTTTCTCCTGATGGCGCTTCTGGTGCAGCCACAGGGAGGTTGAGCAAGTCCGAAGCGGTACGGGACGCTATAGCGGTTTGCGCAAACAGTGGCGGCCGAGCTTGTGCAGCCTCCTTTACCTATAAGCACCAATGCGCGGCAGCGGCTGTACCAGGTGCCGGCGAAGGTGGGACGAGCTTCGCAGGTTCTCCGACAATCGAGCAGTCGAAGAAGATGGTGTTGGAACGGTGTGAAGCTAAAGGTGGGCTCAACTGTCGGGTGGTTTATTCCGAATGCAGCGAACCCATTTATCAGTCTTATTAAGAGTGGGTCAATGACGTATTGCATTTTTGCGAGGTTGGCCGTTGCCGTGTAGGCGGTGGTTTCGTGTTGCCCTGTCGGTGGGAATAGGCTTGCCATAGGAGTGTCTTCGTCAAAGAAGTCGACTTTCTTGTCACAATCAGTGTGCGGCGCTGGCTGGGCCTTCTCTTGAAAATGGCCCTGTGGAAAACGCGGTCACGATGGCATATGGGGCTCCAACCGAAGCTGAGGCTAAAGTAAATGCAGTCAGTAACTGTGTGCCCTGCAATTCCGGAAGGAGTTGTACTGTGCTCTACTCTGCATGCGGCATGTCTGAATTCAAGCCATTTCGCTGATTTTTATCCTGATCTGAGTTCTGCGCCGGCTAGTGGCGATCCTTCATTGGGGGGGGTATCGCCGGGAAAGTGGAAACTTTTGAAGCGAAAAGAATTTTCTGCGTGATCCTCTTCTTGTTCGTATCGACTGAGGCATTTGCCGAAGGGGGATGCCCTCCGGGACAGTATCCTGTAGGCGGTCAGGGCGTGCAGGGGTGTGCCACGATTCCTCAGAGTTGCTCTGCAATTCCCGCTTCGCGGCCTACGGGAAAGTGGGAGGCGCGTTGGGGGGCGATCGCTCGCGACTTCAGCCCGACCCCGGGCGCGCGTTTGGCGATCGGTGTCGCAGAATCACAGTGAACCAAGAGGGACGCGAGTGCGGTCGCGCTTGCCCAGTGCGCTGAAGGCGGCGGCAATGATTGTCGCGTTCTCTTGGCGTACAACAATCAATGCGCGGCCCTCTCTGGTCCTGTTGTGAGTGACTTGGCCGCAAAAGGTGGGATTACGTACACAGCCGGCGCACCGGGAGTCGAAGAGGCAAAGGCGAATTCAATGCGCAGTTGTCAAAGCGCGGCGGGCGGTCAGCGTTGCACGGTTGTTTACTCCGCCTACGGCATGGCTGAGCTCAAGTCCTTCAGGTGATCGTTCCCATCTAATTTCTGCTCGGTTGCTAGTTGCTCTTTGATTTGTTCGTCGTCTTGATGGGGTCTTCCCACTTTTCGGACGGCTGGATGCTGATTTTGAGTGCGCCTGCTCGGACATTGAAGAGAGACAATGCGACGAAGAGAGACAATGCGACTTTCTAGGTCACCAGCAGGATGCTGGTGTAACGCTGCGGTCCGAGTCATTACTGCTGTGACAAGTCCCCGGAATGCCAGATCGACGAGAACCCGGCCTATCTAAGGGTAGCGCTCGCAAGTATTGACGCGAGCGACGTCATCGCCGGCCCCGATGATAGAAGTGAAGTCGCGGGCCATCCTGTATGTCGGTTTGGGCACGGCCGGGCCCGCAGTTACCGCCGGCTCGATGCTGCATCTGTACGAGGTGGCCATTGCCCTCTTCATTGGCCTAGGGCCACCGTTCATCCTTTGCTTGTTGTCGAGCAGACCAAATCCCTGTTCCAATGGTGGCTGTTCTACGGCAGCGGAACGCTATTCTCGATGGCGGTACTGGCGGCCATGACCGGCATCGCATTGGATATGGTGCTGCGCGTGTCAAAGGCATTCTGGCTGGAATCCATTGGCGCCAAGCAGATTCTGGGCCCAGCGTTCGAGAACGACTTGTCCAGCCAGGCGATGCAACAGGGCGGCATGGGTCTGATCTTTACAACCTTGGTCCTGACTGCGCTTGGCGCAAGTGGCAACGCTTCGAATTACACTGTCATGGGAAGGCAAAATCAGGATGCGCCCAGCCAGAGCGCGGGTAGGTATGGGAATGCGAATGTTGGTTAGTATTTTGTAATGCGGAGTTGATTGTCATGAAGTTTTTAACTCTTCTGTTGCTGCTTTCTTGCGCTATTCCTGCCTTCGCTGAAGGCGGCTGTCCGCCGGGGCAATACCCCGTCGGTGGGCAGGGGGTTCAGGGGTGTGCGCCTATTCCGTCGTCGGGGCCTGCTATTCCCACGTCCAGGCCCACGGGGAAATGGGAGACGCGCTGGGGTGCCATTGCGCAGGATGCCGACCCTTTGCCTGGGGGGAGCATGCCTGTCGGTGTCGCAGAATCAGAAAAGTCAAAGCGACACGCCGTCTCGGTCAGTCTCGAGCAGTGTCAGCGGGCTGGGGGGCGGAAGTGCAAGGTGCTATTGGACTACTACAATCAATGCGCCGCACTCGTGGGGACGGTCTACAGCCAGTCACGCCGTGGCATCACCTACACCTTCAGTGCGCCAACCATTGAGCAGGCAAGATCGAAAGCGTTGGAGGGCTGTGAGGCGCGGAGTTCCGGTAGCAGTTGTACGGTGATCTACTCTGCGTGCAGCATGTCTGAGTTCAGGCCGTTCCGTTAACTCGTGGGATCGATGGGGTTGTGCAAGCTAGGGCTTACTTGCATCGCGGCGCACGCATCCAGGGTCTGAACGTGTACGGGCACGTGATCAGCGACGTGAACAATCGTTGTGATATCACCGTGTTCACCGTGGACGGGCACATCCGCGACTACGCCACGCAAGGTGCTGCCTGCACCCAGCACGTTCGCTGATCTGAGCCGTGCCCAAGACAGTGCCCCGTGGGAAAGCGGAATCGCCATGAAGCGAATGTGCGCGTCCAAGACGAGCTGGAAGAGGCTGCCGCAGGACCAGTGTCGGATCGCCAGGGCCGCATGCACGGACGATGCCTTCATCAGGTAGGCCTGCGTTCACGATAGCCGCGCTTTTTTTGTGATCAAGCGCGCTTTTCATATCGTCCCCCCTTCGACGCGGCAAACGTCCTCGCGGTAAGCTCCCTGCGCGTCAGAAATATGACGCGCCGCTGCTACCGACTGCAGGAGCTTTTCCGTCCATGAGGACTCTGTCCGCCCGTTCGACGGGTGACGCTTGCCACTGTCGCCGCCGCGGCACGCCCAGCGCTATGATCCGCCACGGCGGTCGGTGCGGCGTGGCCCGGCCATTCGGCTGTGTCCGCCTGTTGCGTGGATACCGGCAAGACGACATTGAAGGAGTGGGAGGGGATGGAGAACGGGAGTGGCGCGCACATGGACGATGCTCTTGCATTCGTTCCGTCGGGCGCGAACCTGCTGGAAGCCGTCAGGGGCGAGCTCAACGGCGATGGGGTCGAGTACCAGCTGCTGGTGATCGACCAGCCGTTGCCGGAAGGGCTGGTGCCCGGCCAGCACGGGCCGAACCGGGTGCTGCTGTTGCTGCGCGGTGACGGCCGCGGCCGCTGGCAGCTGGCCGCCCGCAACGACAAGCTGGTGCCGTGTTCCACCCGCGGTGGCCTGGCCGGCGACCCTTTTGCGTATGCAATGGTTGAGGAAGACACATTCAGCGTGATCACCAATGGCGGCAGCCGCCAGCGCTGGAGCAGCACCTACACGTTCCGCCATGCCCCTGCGGATCGCGGGTGCTGGGTGGATGCCGTGCGCCGCAAGGTCGTGGACATCGAGACCGAGGCGACCAACATCCGCAACTTCTCGGCTGCGGAACTGGGGCGCGTGCGGTTCGAGGATTTCGACCCGGCCACTGTCGCCGAGGTGTCGCTTCCATGAGCCATGCTTCAACCGGCGGAAAGGAATCCGCGCTGATGACGATCCAGGAGTTGCACCGTGTCGACGGATAGAGAGTCGCAACTGCTGCGGCAGGCGACCGATGCCGGCATTGCGTCCCCCCGTGAACTGGCCAATTTCATGGCGCAGGCGGGGCATGAGTCGCGTGGCCTCAGCCGCCTCAACGAGAGCTTCAACTACACCCGGGCCACGTCGCAGATTCCGGTGGAAGCGGCGTGGCGCAACGGCAATGATGCGCTGGAATCGGCCCGCCAGGAGGCGCTGCGTGGGCGCCCGGATGATCTGGCCGAACTGATGTATGGCGGCCGCCTGGGCAATGATGCGCCCGGCGACGCGCTGAAGTACCACGGGCGTGGCTACCTGCCGCTGACCGGCAAGGAAAACTATGAACGCGCAGGGCAGGCGCTGGACCTGGACCTGGTGAACCATCCGGAACTGGCGGCCCGGCCCGAACACGCCGCCCGTATTGCGGTCTGGCAATGGCAGAACCATGTGCCCGAGCAGGCGCGCGAGAGCGTGCGCGAGGCGACCATTGCCATCAACGGCGCGTTGAACGGCGTGGAAGACCGCCTGCGGCGCTTCGATGCCTGGCAGCAGAAGCTGACCCCGGACGTGATGGATCGGCTGTCACGCGGTGAAGTGGGCGAGCGCGCGATGAACGCGCCCGAGGCGCCGCGCGATCTGTCCGATCCAGCCCATGCAGGCAACCGCCTGTTCACCGATGCGCGCGGGCAACTGCAGCAGCTGGGGCCACGCAGTGGCCTGAACAGCGCGCAGGAAGTGGACAATGCGGCCGGTGCCTTGGCGGTAAGCGCGCAGAAGGCAGGCCTGCAGCAGATCGACCATGTTGTGGCCGGCACCGATGGGCGCATGCTGTTCGCGGTGCAGGGCACGATGGGCGACCCGGCCATGCTGCGTGCATCGGTGGACCGTGCGCAGGCGGCCCAGCAGCCGCTGGAACAGAGCAGCCAGCAGCTGGCCGCTGCACAGGACCGCCAGCAGGACCAAGCGATGAACCAGCAACAGGAACAGAACCGCTCACGCTCGATGTAACCCCGTCGCACGACGAAGGGCGCCAGTGGGCGCCCACATGGACACCTTCAGTAAGGACACGACATGCGAAAGAACCTCCCGCTTTCCCGGCACCCGCGTGCCGCCCGCGCTGCACTGTGGCTGCTGCCCCTGGGCCTGGCGGCTGCGGCTGCCCAGGCACAGGACGTGCCGGCTTCGCCCGAAGCGCCGGTGACGCCGGTGGCCGAAGCGACTGCTGACGCGCCTGCACCCGCCGCAGCACCGCAGGCGGCCAGCGAGGCAGTGGACGCCGCAGCCGCCGTTGCCGAAGCCGCTCCGGCGCCCGCAGCTGCACCCGCCGCCGTGGAGCCCGCGCCGGCACATGCTGAAGCCGCACCTGCACCCGCCGCCCCGGTAGCAGACGTCGCCCCGGCGCCTGTCGCGGCGGCTCCGGTGGAAGCCCCCACAGCCCCGATCAAACCGGCCCTGGCCGTCATCCCGCTGGCCGCTGACCAGGCAGCGGAGCGCCAGCTCGGTGCGCGCTGCCCGGTGGATCTGGCCGGGCGCCTGGCGCCGCAGGGCGACCTGATGATCGGCGCCTGCCAGGGCACGCTGCCGCCGCATCTGGCAGCGCTGTTGGTGGCCCTGCCGGAACAGGATATTCACCTGCCGCGCAGCTGGCGCGAGCGCGAAGTGCGCCAGCGCACCTGGTTCAAGGCGGTGCCCGGCTTCGGCGAGCGGCCCGATTTCATTGCCCGCCTGGGCGACATCTGGGTGCGTTCGTTCGAAGGTGCAGACCCGGCGGTGACCACCTACCTGGTTTCCGCACCGTTCGAGTGCGCCGACCGCGCCCTGCCCAACGACAGCGCCGGCGAGCCGGTGCGCGTGGCGGCCGGCGATTGCGGCCAGGCCTATGTCCGCCAGCGCGTGTACCAGATGGGGACCGATGGCGTGGCGCAGGACATCACCGCCAAGGCCATGCCGGCCGCACCGTCCATCAGCGACGCCGACCGTGCCCGCCAGCGGTCGCATGAGGGCAAGGTCAGCCTGGACCACAGCAAGCTGCAATACGGCCCGGCCATGCGCTGGTTCGTGCAGTACCCCGAATCGGCACAGAAAACCGGGCCGCGTGCGTTCAGTGACTGGAACCGCGAACACCTGGCCTTCGTGGTCTGGAACGGGGAAGGCTTCGAGCTGCGCGAGACGGTGTCGCGGCGCCAGTGGCCGTGCGATCCGGTGGCACCGGGCGACCGCGCCTGCGGTGGCTTCCCCGATTCGGGGGCCGATGCCTACGTGACTGCCGATGGCGCGGCACCGGCCGCGTCAGCCGCCGTGTCCAGCCCCTGATCACGCCGGGCTGAAACGAGGGGAGCCGGCACGGCCGGCTCCCCTGCATCCTGCCTGACGGCGGCGCTCAGGCCTGCAGGGTGCGTGCAGTGTTCTGTGCCTGCTCCAGCTGCGCATCCTGCGCTTGCCCTTGGCGTTGCTGTGCGGCCAGCTGCTCCACGCGCTGGCTGCTCTGCTCCAGCGGCGTGTTCATTGCCAGCGCGGTATCCACCGAAACGCGCAGGTGGCCGGGGTCGCCGCCATGGCCCTGCACGGCGAAGCTGCGCGAGGCATCGCTGCTCATCACCACCTGGTCGATGCGCTGGCCACCGGCGGCATGCATTTCCGCCGCCAGGGTGCCGGCCAGGCGCTGGCTGCCTTCATCGGGGTTGCGGCCCACGCGTGCGTCGTTCTCGTGCACGCCGCGCAGAGCGTCGTTGTACAGCGGATGGCCCACGTGGTCCGGGTTGGCCAGGCTGGCACGGCCTTCCCTGGCGGCATCGCTGCGCTCGGGTTCGCCGGCCTCCAGCGGCCCCCGCGCATGGTCGTACAGGTCACGCAGGTTGCCGGTGATGCCGCGGGCGCCAACGGTGATGCCGCGGCGCAGGCCCTCAACATCATCGCGGTACTCGTTGATCATGTTGGCGTTGCGGCGGGCAAGCTCCTGCGCCTCCGGCCTGTTCAACACCGAGTCGTTGCCGAGGAAGTTGCTCAGTTCGTGCGAGCCCAGCGAGAACGCTGCGGCGCCCACGGCGCTGTCCGGAATGAACATGCGGAAGCGGCTGTTGCTGAAGCCCCAGTTGCCCAGCGTGTCGATTTCCTTCTGGGTGGCATACATGCGCACCTGGCCGAAGTGCTGCGACGCCGAACTGACCGGGTCTGCGGCCATGACGTGGTTGATCAGATTGTCGCCGCCCTCGGGGATGCGGTAGCTCAAGCTGACCGCGCCATAGGCGTTGAAGGTTTCGCCCTTGAGGTTGAAGTGGTGCGCGGAAATCTGCGCCAGCGTGCCGCCCAGCGAGTGGCCGGTGACGGTCACTTCCGGTGCATGGCCGAGATCGCGGCCTTCCTTCTTCGCGTATTCCAATGCGCGCCGGGTCAGTTCCAGGGCGTCGTTGGCCTGCAGGTTGTGCCGGGTCAGCACCATGCCGGCATCGGTAAGCAGGCCGTCGCGCACCAGCTGTTCGGTGCCGCGGTGGGCCACCACGATCTCACCGGTGTCCACGCGCTGGTAGATGGTGCCCTGGTAACCGTTGAGGCGGTTGTTGACGTGTTCCAGCACCTGGTAGGGGTGCTCGTTGATCATCACCGGGCGTTCCTGCCCGGGAGCGTGGCGGCCGACGCGTTCGTCGCGGTAGGCGTCGCGGGCCAGCGCGGCGTAATCCTGGCTGGTGAGTGTCATGGGCGCACCTCGCTGGCGGTGAGCGAGGCGGAAAACAGCTGGTCACGCAGTTCGGCACGGAACCGGGCCGGGTCCTTCTGGCCGGTGGCGCCGTAGTCGGGCAGGTCGGCCACGCGCGGGTAGTCGCCGCGCGGGTAATGGCGGGTCTCGGTCTGGCCTTTCACGAACGGGTCGGCGCCCAGGAAGGACAGGAAGCGGGTTTCGCCGTTGGCACCGGTCGCCTTGAGCATGGCGCCGGCACCGCTGAACACCCAGTTGCAGACGCCGCGCCCGTAGTAATCCTCATCCAGCATGCGGTCCAGGTAGACGGTGCCGCGGTACTCGTTGTCGGCCACCTTGCGCAGGGTCACCGGCTCCTGGCTGGTGATGCGCGCGGCCACGCCGGTTTCCGGTTCGATGAAGCCGCACTGGTCTTCGTTGCTGACGTCGTACTGGGCCACGCCTTCGATGATGGCGAAGTCGCCCGGCGGGTTCTGCAGCCGCAGCACCAGCTCATAGGCTTTGCTGGGCGCGGGGTTGAGCTTGGCCAGGCCGCGCCCACCCTGGGCGACGTCGGCGGCAGCGGGGTCGAGTTCCTGGGTCATGGCGGTCTCCGGGTGGCAGGCGGTCAGCACCAGCAAGGCAAGGCAGGGCAGCAACGTGCGGCGCCCTGCAGGCCTGGGGGCTGAGCAGTGAAGAGCAGTGGGGGGCATCATGCGCCGCTGTCGCGGGCAGACCGCACGTCGAGCGCGGCACGGCACAGCGGCGGTGCCGGCGTTCCCGGGCGGTGGCCATTGTGCTGGGACATCTCGACGGGTCTCCCTTCCTTGGCGACAGGAGCTTTGATTATGGGACGGGCTCGTGACGTTATTCCACCGATTCCGTGCTGATAACGTCGAGATATTGACGATTTTGCCGTGGAAACGTGAAATTGATCATCAATTCACATTCGTGATATCCGTCGCTGTGTGCCTGCAACGCGTGTTGCAGGCATGCTGGCCACCTGTTCCATTGAAGATCCACGCGCCATGACGTTGTCCATCCGCCCCGAGACCGCCGCTGATGTGGCGAGCATCCACGCACTGACGGCTGACGCGTTCGGCAACGCCGAACACAGCAGCCACACCGAGCACTTCATCGTCGATGCCCTGCGCGAGCGCGGTGAACTGGCGGTTTCGCTGGTGGCCGAGCAGGACGGGAAAGTGCTTGGCCATGTGGCGCTGTCGCCGGTGGCGATCGGCGATGGCAGTTCGGGCTGGTTCGGCCTGGGGCCGATCTCGGTCGCGCCGCAGCGGCAAGGGCAGGGCATCGGCAGCTCCCTCATGCAGGCCGCACTGGATGCCCTGCGCGAGCGTGGCGCACGCGGTTGCGTGCTGCTGGGCGAGCCGGGCTACTACGGTCGTTTCGGCTTCCGTGCCGAACCTGGCCTGGTGCTGCCCGGCGTGCCAGCAGAATACTTCCAGGCGCTGTGCCTGCAGCCACCGATGGCGCAGGGCGAGGTGCGTTACTCGCCAGCGTTCGAGGCGGGCCCGCCGGCCTGAGGCATGCCGCGGGCTGCAGCGTATCAGCCGTCGTGGCGCAGATGGATCAGCGGGTACGGCCGGCCTTGGCCGTCCAGTGCCGAGCGTCCGGTTTCCACGAAGCCCATGCGCAGGTAGAAGCCCACCGCCTGCGCGTTCTGTGCGTTGACGTCGGTGGTCAACTGCGGATGCTGCGCCAGTGCGTGTTCGACCAGCTGCCGGCCAATGCCTTGGCCGCGCACGTCCGGGTCGATGAACAGTGCTTCCATGTGCGTGCCATCGATCAGCATGAAACCCTGCGGACGATCCTGCGCGTCGACGGCCAGCAGCAGTGGCGCGTGGGGCAGGAAGCCGGCGACTTCGGCATCGATGGCCTGGCGATCCTCTGCGCTGAGGAAATCGTGGGTGGCATCGACGGCGCGGCGCCAGAGATCGACGACGGCTTCACCATCGGTGGCGCGTGAGAGGCGGAGCGTGTTCATGGGTCTGCTCAAGGTGCTGCGGGAGTATATTCATTGTACCGGTCGGGCGGCAGACAAAAAAAAGGCCCCGCCGGAGCGGGGCCTTGATCCAGCGCGTCGTGCTGCTTACTGCACGCTGCACTTGGCCAGGATCGGGAAACTCAGCATTTCGCCGGCACCGGTGCAGGCCAGGGTGATCTTCTGGCCCTTCTTCAGGCTAGCAGCCACGTCCAGCGGCAGGTCAGTGGCGTGCACCTGGCCGAAGTCGCCGGCGGTAAGTTGCACGATGGGCTTGTTGCTGAAGTCCGAAGCGATCGAATCGATCGTGCCGGACACCACCAGGGCCTTGTCCTTGTACTTGGCGTCAGCGGCGATTTCGTTGTCCTGGTAATCCTGGAACAGCGTGGAGGTGCTGACTTCCAGCGCGTTGGACGCCGGGGGGGCGGCTTCGGCGGCCGCGGTCACTTCGGCGGTGGCGGCGTTGGCAGCCGCTTCCACGTCAGCCTGTGCGGTCTGTGCGGCGTTGTTGGCTTCGGCCATGGCCGCTTCCATCTGCGCACGGTTCTTTTCGCTCAGGCCGCCCACGGCACCGGCGAAGATGGCCAGGCCGATGAAATACACCACCGGCGAGACCACCAGCGAGCCCAGGAGCTGGAACAGGCCCTTCTTGGCGCCGCCCTTGGACATGGCGACGATGGCCAGGATGAAGGCCACCAGGTTCAGCGGCCAACCCAGGAACAGGCCCAGGCCCGGGAACGGAATCAGGAAGCACACCCAAGCGATCGCCAGCGTGATCCATGCGGCTTTTCCGGCAGGACTGGCCTGCACGGTGGTTTCTGCAACTGCGTTCAAAACTACCCCCTGTAGAGATCGAAAGGTGGAATCGCCGCCGGTTGGCGGCACCGCCCGGCCGTGTGACACGACGTTGAGCGTGGGCGGAGCGTGAAGGAACCTTCACGTAACTTCAAGCGGCAACGCAGCGTCTGCCGCCGTTGCAGCCGCCTCCATCGCCGCCGGGCCTTGCGGTGCCTGCGCTAAACTGCGCGGGCGTGAACTGCCTGACGCTTGAGAACGACCATGACCGACGCCCTGGGCGTGCCCGTACACGACACCGACGAACACTGGATGCGCCACGCGTTGGCCTTGGCCGAACGCGCACAGCAGCAGTTCGATGAGATTCCGGTGGGCGCGGTGCTGGTCGGTGCCGATGGCCAGCTGCTGGGCGAAGGCTGGAACCTCAACATCGCCTCGCATGACCCCAGTGCGCATGCCGAAATCGTGGCCATGCGCGAAGGCGGGCGGGCACTGGCCAACCACCGCCTGATCGGCAGTACCCTGTACGTGACCCTGGAGCCGTGCGCGATGTGCGCCATGGCCATCGTGCACGCGCGGGTGGCGCGCCTGGTCTACGGCGCCAGCGACCCCAAGACCGGCGCCTGCGGCAGTGTGTTCAACCTGCTGGGCGATGCCCGCCACAACCACCGGGTGGAGATCCACGGGGGCGTGCTGGCGAAGGAAGCCAGCACGCGCCTGACCAACTACTTCCGGGCCAAGCGCGGCAAGCCGCCGCTGCTGCTGGAAGACCACGCCGGCGAGGGCTGAGCAGCGAAAGGGTATGATGGCCGCCTCTTTCCTTTCCCGGTGGGCCGCGCGCCTGCCCAGCAACGAGGCGACACGATGGTGGAGAACGGCGCGGCCAACGAGCGACTGATCTGGATCGACCTGGAAATGACCGGGTTGGATACCGACAACGATTCGATCATCGAGATCGCCACCGTGGTGACCGATGCCCAGCTCAATGTGCTGGCCGAAGGTCCGGAATTCGCCATCCACCACCCGGTGGAGACGCTGGAAGCGATGGACGAGTGGAACCGCAACCAGCACCGCCGCTCGGGCTTGTGGCAGCGCGTGGTGGACAGCACCACCACCCTGGCCCAGGCCGAGGCGCAGACGGTGAACTTCCTGGCGCAGTGGATCCCGGCCGGGGTGTCGCCCATGAGCGGCAATTCGATCTGCCAGGACCGCCGTTTCCTGCATCGCCAGATGCCGCGCCTGGAAAAGTACTTCCACTACCGCAACCTGGACGTGTCCACGGTGAAGGAACTGGCCAAGCGCTGGGCGCCGGCCGTGGCCGCCGGGGTGGGCAAGAACAGCAACCACACCGCGTTGAGCGATGTGCATGACTCGATTGCCGAACTGCGCCACTACCGCCAGTTCATGGGCGCGCTGTCGGGCCTGCCGACCCCCTGATCGGTAGTGCCGGCCGCTGGCCGGCAACTGCTGGGTTTTCGCAAACGGTACCCGGTTGCCGGCCAGCGGCCGGCACTACCCTCCGTTCAACTCCATGGCGCTACTATCGGCGCCATGAACGAGCCCATCCTGCTGCCTCGCGATATCGCCCACGATGCCCGTGACTGGGCCGACCTGCAGCGCGCGGTCGCCCTGCTGGAAGCACCGACGCTGACCGCGCGCATGGCCAACCTGGTCGGTACGCCGCTGGAGTTCGCGGTGAAGGCGCTGCCCAAGGCGGTATCCGGGCGCATCCATGGCGCCGTGCAGGCGGCGCTGTCCAAATCGGCGCAGGCCGCGCTGTGGAGCATGGGCAACACGCCGGGCAAATCGGCGTCCACGCGCTGGCACAAGGTGGCGGCAGCGACGTCCGGTGCGGTGGGTGGGGCGTTCGGCTTCGCTGCGCTGTTCATCGAACTGCCGGTGTCGACCACCATCATGATGCGCGCGGTGGCCGACGTGGCCCGCAGCGAAGGCTTCGACCTGTCCGAGTTCAGCACCCGCCAGGCTTGCCTGGAAGTGTTCGCGCTGGGCGGCAATTCGCCCCGTGATGACGCCAGCGAGACCGGCTACTACCTGGCCCGCGGTTTCACCACCGATGTGATGCGCCACCTGTCGGCCGAACTGGCCGGGCGCGTGGTGACCGGCCGCGACCTGACCCTGGGCGTGGCGCCGAAGGAAGCCGGGAAGCTGCTGGCCAAGCTGGTGGAAAAGGTGGCCGCGCGCTTCGGCGTGGTGGTTACCGAGAAGTTCGCCGCGCAGGCGGTGCCGATCGTCGGCGCGGCGGCGGGTGCCACGCTCAACACGATGTTCACCGATTACTACCAGGACATGGCGCGCGGGCACTTCATCGTGCGCCGGCTGGAACTGAAGTACGGCGAGGACGTGGTGCACGCCTGCTACGACCGCGTGGCGCATGGCGCGTTGAAGATCGAGCCGACGCTGTAACCGGGGTCAGAGCCCTTTGCTGCGCAAAGGGATCTGACCCCGACCGCGCACAGGGTCGGATCCCTTTGCGCAGCAAAGGGCTCTGACCCTTGCCTGCACGGCACAACTGTTTTGCCCATCCGCGCCTGTTGCGGGCCACCGCCCATCCCCATCCTTGCGGTCAGTCCCCCGCAAGAGAATGCGCCATGTTGTTCACCCCCCACCGCCTGGGCCCGCTGTCCCTGCCCAACCGCATCGTGATGCCGCCGATGACCCGCTCGCGTGCGGCCGCCGGCAACGTCGCCACCGCGCAGATGGCCACGTACTACGCCCAGCGCGCCGGTGCCGGCCTGATCGTCAGCGAAGGCACGCAGATCAGCCCACAGGGGCAGGGCTATGCCTGGACCCCGGGCATCCACAGCGAGGAACAGGTGCAGGGCTGGCGGCAAGTGACCGATGCGGTGCATGCCGCCGGTGGCCGCATCTACGCGCAGCTGTGGCACGTCGGTCGCGTCTCCCATGTCGCCCTGCAGCCCGATGGCGCGGCGCCGGTCTCGTCTTCGGCGCTGCTGGCCGAGGGCGTGAAGGTGTTCGTCGACCCGACCGGCGCCGGCCCCGAGGCGGGCGTGGGCGAGATGATCCAGCACTCGATGCCGCGCGCGCTGGCCGAGAGCGAGATTCCCGGCATCATCGCCGACTACGCGCAGGCCACCCGCAATGCGTTGGCCGCAGGCTTTGATGGCGTGGAGCTGCACGGCGCCAATGGCTACCTGATCAACCAGTTCATCGATTCGCAGGCCAACCAGCGCACCGATGGCTACGGTGGCGCGCTGCAGAACCGCCTGCGCTTCCTGCGCGAGGTGGTGCAGGCGGTGGTGGCCGTGGCCGGCGGCGAGCGCGTGGGCGTGCGCCTGGCGCCGCTGACCACCCTGCAGGGTGCGGTGGACGATACGCCGCAGGCGACCTACCTGGCCGCGGCGCACCTGCTGGGCGCGCTGGGCGTTGGCTATCTGCACATCGCTGAAGCCGACTGGGAGGATGCGCCGTTGATGCCGGTGGCGTTCAAGCAGGCGCTGCGCATGGTCTACCCAGGCACGCTGATCTATGCCGGCAAGTACACCGCCGAGCGTGCAGAGCAGGCACTGGCGGAAGGCTGGGCGGACCTGATCGGTTTCGGCAGGCCGTTCATCGCCAATCCCGACCTGCCGGAGCGGCTGCGGGTAGGCGCGGAATTGAATGCGCCGGATCGCGCGACGTATTTCGGTGGCAGTGCCGCCGGGTTCATCGATTACCCGGCGTTGGAAGAGGCCGTGGAGGCCTGATACCGATCGGTGGATGCCGGCCAGCGGCCGGCACTACCAGTGCGTGGCATGTGGTGGGTGCCGACCGTTGGTCGGCACGCTGTGTCGGGTAGTGCCGGCCGCTGGCCGGCATTGCCGTGCCGGATCAGGGCTTGTCCCGCACCAGCGCCTCGGCCTCGACCACGCCGCCATCCTTGCCATGCAGGTACAGGTGCATGTCCTGCTGCGGGTAGGGCAGGTTGATGCCGGCCTTGTCGTAGCCCAGCTTGATCTGTTCCAGCAGGGTGACCTTGGTGCCGAACTGGTCGGCCGACTTCGTGAAGCAGCGGATGCCCAGCTTGATGGCGTGGTCCCCCAGTTCGTACACCACCACATCCGGTTCGGGCGAGGGCAGCACGCGGCTGTCGGCCTTCATCAGCGCGATGGCGGTTTCGCGGGCCAGCTGGATGTCATCCTCGTAGCCGATGCCGATCACCAGCTCGACACGGCGGGTCGGTTCGGCGGTGAGGTTGATGATGGGCGCAGCGGTAATCAGCGTGTTGGGAATGGTGGTGTGCTGGTTGTCGGCGCCGGTGATGACGGTCTGGAAGATGCGCACTTCGCGCACGGTGCCGGTCTGCCCGGCCACGGTGACCACATCGCCCACGCGGAACGGACGCAGGGTCACCAGCATCACGCCCGAGGCAATGTTGGACAGCGAATCCTTCAGCGCCAGGCCGACGGCCAGGCCGGCGGTGCCGAGCACGGCCAGCAGCGGGGTGATCTGTACGCCCAGCGTGCCGATGGCCAGCACCACCACGATCACCAGCGAGGCGGCGTAGACCACGTTGCGCAGGAAGCTGCCCAGCATCGGGTCCATGCCCATGCGCGAAGTGGCACGCGGCAGCGCGTTGGACAGGCGCCGTGCCACCCACATGCCCACCAGCAGGACGACGATGGCGGCCAGCAGCGGCACGCCATAGGTTTCCAGCAGCCGCTCCCAGTTGAGTGAATGGAACCAGGGCGTGGCGGCAGGGGCGGGTGGGGCAGCGACGGCGATCATGCGGACTCCTTTGCAGCGATGGTCATGGCGTGTGCGAACGCCAGAAACACACACGCCCCGCAGAGGCGGGGCGTGCATGCAGCTGCAGTATGGGCGGACGCCAATGAAAGCGACGTCAGCCCCCTTCGATCAGCACGCCTGTTCCCTTGAGCAGAAAGCGTAGTTCTTGAATCAGATACGGTTCAACCGTGCTGAGCCAGAGGCGGCCAGGTACCAGTTCGTCCAGCGTACAACCCGGGGTGCCCTGAAGCAGTGCGGCCAGTGTCTTGCCGGGGGCGACGGACGCACCCAGCTGCGCCGGATTCAGCAGGCTGAGCGGGAAGATGTTGCGCGCCTTGCGCAGGCGTATTTCTGGCGGTGTGTCATACCAGACCTGGTTTCGGTGTTCTTCATCCTGCGGCTGCGTGCCATCGGAATAGCCAGAGATGTAGGCCTCTGGGCTGCGCTCGAAGGGTGGGTGGGTGAGGTAGCCGAAATCCCAGTCATGCAGGTGGGTCAGCTCGACCAGAAGCTGCCGGAGCGGGCGCGATTCAAAAGGAAAGCGAACGTCCTTGGAAAACAGGCACAGTTCGGTTCCAAGCTCAGGACAAGAGGCGAAGTCCACCGATGCCGTCAGATCGAAGGCGGGCGAGTCACTTCCTTGGGGTACAGCGTCAACACTGAGGAGAGTCAAGTCGTTGAAATCACTGCCCAGAAGTCGTCGATGCGCTGCATTGCCCAGCTTCGCCATCTTGCCGCTGTGGCCTTTGCCCGAAGCTGCGAAGTAGGTCGGCTGTATTCCACGTGCTTCGAGCGTCGAGATTGAAAAGTCGTGAAAGCGCTTGAACGTCAGTGACCCTGCAGGCGGGTCGGAATGATTGAACAGTCCCAGCGCGAAGGGGATGGTCATGGTGAGAGTGCAGGTTGGAAGTGATTTCAGCCTTCCAGTGTGCGCAGTTCAATTCAAGGCAGCTACGGGAATAGTTGCAAATGTCTTACTGGCCCATCTGTGACCCCAAACGCAGAAACCCCGCCGAGGCGGGGTTTCTGTTTACAGCATGCGGCTGGATCAGCCGTTCGTCTTCAGCTTGGCCAGGCGCAGCCAGGTGTCGACCACGGTATCGGGGTTCAGCGACAGCGACTCGATCCCTTCCTGCATCAGCCACTCGGCCAGATCCGGGTGGTCGGACGGGCCCTGGCCACAGATGCCGACGTACTTGCCCTTGGCGCGTGCGGCCTTGATGGCCATCGACAGCAGCTTCTTCACCGCCGGATTACGTTCGTCGAACAGGTGCGCGACGATGGAGGAATCGCGGTCCAGGCCCAGGCTGAGCTGGGTCAGGTCGTTGGAGCCGATCGAGAAGCCGTCGAAGATTTCCAGGAACTCATCGGCGAGCAGTGCGTTGGACGGCACCTCGCACATCATGATGATCTTCAGGCCGTTCTCGCCCTGCTTCAGGCCATTCTGTTCCAGCACCTCGACGACCTTGCGGCCTTCTTCCAGCGTGCGCACGAACGGAATCATGACCCACAGGTTGTCCAGGCCCATCTGGTTGCGCACGCGCAGCACGGCCTTGCATTCCAGAGCGAAGGCGGCCGAGAAGCTCGGATCGACGTAACGGCTGGCGCCGCGGAAGCCGATCATCGGGTTCTCTTCGTGCGGCTCGTAGTTGCTGCCGCCGATCAGGTTGGCGTATTCGTTGGACTTGAAGTCCGACAGGCGCACGATCACCGGGTTCGGCGCGACCGAGGCGGTGAGGGTGGCGATGCCCTCGGCCAGACGGTCCACGTAGAAGCTGACCGGATCGCCGTAACCGGCAATCTTCTCGTCGATCTTCTTCTTCGTCGCCGCATCCTGGCGGTCGTATTCCAGCAGCGCGTTGGGGTGGATGCCGATGTGGCTGGCGATGATCATTTCCAGGCGGGCCAGGCCGATGCCCGCGTTCGGCAGCTGGCCGAAGTCGAAGGCACGTTCCGGGTTGGCCACGTTCATCATGATCTTCAGCGGTGCCGGCGGCATGTTGCCCAGATCGGTGGTGGTGCGCTCGAAACCGAGCTTGCCTTCGTAGATGAAGCCGGTATCGCCTTCAGCGCAGCTGACGGTGACCTGCTGGCCATCTTCGATGACCTTGGTGGCGTTGCCCGAACCGACCACGGCCGGCACGCCCAGCTCGCGCGCGATGATCGCGGCGTGGCAGGTGCGGCCACCACGGTTGGTGACGATGGCCGAGGCGCGCTTCATCACCGGTTCCCAATCGGGGTCGGTCATGTCGGCGATCAGCACGTCGCCCGGCTGCACGCGGTTCATGTCTTCCAGCGTCTTCACCACGCGGGCGGTGCCCGAGCCGATCTTGGCGCCGACGGCGCGGCCTTCGGCCAGCACGTTGCCGCCCTTTTCAGTCAGCGCAAAGCGCTCGATCTGGGTGGCGTGGCTGCGCGACTTCACCGTTTCCGGGCGCGCCTGCACGATGAACAGCTTGCCGCTGACACCGTCCTTGGCCCACTCGATATCCATCGGGCGGCCGTAGTGCTTTTCGATGACCAGCGCCTGCTTGGACAGTTCCTGCACGTCCTCGTCGCTGATGGAGAAGGTGCTGCGCAGTTCGGCCGGGGTGTCCTCGATCTTCACGCGCTCGCCGGGGACATCCGAATACACCATGCGGATCGCCTTGCTGCCGAGCGAGCGGCGCAGGATCGCCGGCTTGCCGGCCTGCAGGGTAGGCTTGTAGACGTAGTACTCGTCCGGATTGACAGCGCCCTGCACGACCATTTCGCCCAGGCCGAAGGACGAGGTGACGAACACCACGTCACGGAAGCCCGATTCGGTATCCAGGGTGAACAGCACGCCGGAAGAACCCACGCCCGAACGCACCATCAGCTGCACGCCGGCCGACAGGAACACGTCTTCGTGCTTGAAGCCGTGGTGCACGCGGTAGGCGATGGCGCGGTCGTTGTACAGCGAGGCGAACACTTCCTTGACCTTGTGCACGACATCGTCGGCACCGGTGACGTTGAGGAAGGTTTCCTGCTGGCCGGCGAAGGACGCATCGGGCAGGTCTTCGGCGGTGGCCGACGAGCGCACCGCAACGGCCACGTCGCCGCCGCCGTTTTCAGCGCTGAGCTTGGCGTAGGCGCTGCGGATGTCCTGGTCCAGCTGCGGCTGCAGCGGCGCATCGATTACCCAGGTGCGGATTTCCTTGCCGGCAACGGTCAGTGCATTGACGTCTTCGACGTCCAGCGTGGCCAGCTTGTCGAAGATGCGCTTGGACAGGTCGTTGTGCGCGATGAAGTCCTTGAAGGCTTCAGCGGTCGTGGCGTAACCGCCGGGGACGGAGACCCCCAGGCCGGCCAGGTTGCCGATCATCTCGCCCAGCGACGAATTCTTGCCGCCTACGCGGGCCAGATCGCCCAGACGCAGTTCGTGCAACCACAGGATGTTCTCGTTCAAGCGCGATGCTCCGTTTGGCCATCGCCCGAGGCGGGCTGAATGGCCGCGTCCGTAGGAAGAAGCCGATATGATGCCGGTCGCAGTACCGTCGGCACAAGCTTGTGCTGCAACCATTTTCAGCTTCAGAGGGGTGAAAACCGCGTATGTCGACCATCCGTCCGGTGTTCTACGTTTCCGATGGAACCGGTATCACCGCTGAAACCATTGGGCATAGCCTGCTCACGCAGTTCACCGGGTTCAGCTTCATCACCGACCGCATGTCGTTCATCGACGACCCCGAAAAAGCCCGGGAAGCGTGTGCCCGGATCCAGGCGGCGGGCGAGCGCTACCAGGTCCGGCCCATCGTGGTGAACTCCTGCGTGGACCAGAGCCTGAGCCTGATCCTGGGGGAGAGCGGGGCGCTGATGCTGGATGTGTTCGCCCCGTTCATCGAGCCGCTGGAGCGCGAGCTGTCCAGCCCGCGCCTGGCCCGGGTCGGCCAGGCCCACGGCATGGTGGACTTCGACACCTACCACCGCCGCATCAACGCGATGAACTTCGCCCTGACCCACGACGATGGCATCGCGGTGAACTACGACGATGCCGACGTGATCCTGGTGGCGGTATCGCGGGCCGGCAAGACGCCTACCTGCATCTACCTGGCCCTGCACTACGGGGTGCGCGCGGCCAACTACCCGCTGACCGATGAAGATCTGGAAAGCGACCGCCTGCCGCCGCGGCTGCGCAATTACCGCCGGAAGCTGTTCGGCCTGACCATCGACCCGGACCGCCTGCAGCAGATCCGCCAGGAGCGCCGCCCGAACTCGCGCTACGCCAACCTGGATACCTGCAAGCGCGAGGTGGCCGCAGCCGAGGTGATGTTCCAGATGGAGCGGATTCCGACCCTGAGCACCACCCACACCTCGATCGAGGAGATTTCCAGCAAGGTGCTGGGCACGCTGGGGCTGCAGCGCGAAATGTATTGAGGCGGCTGGGCGACCTACCCCCCCTGTAGAGCCGAGCCCACGCTCGGCTGGGCCACCGGGCTCTGGCCGGAGAGCAGCCGAGCGTGGGCTCGGCTCTACAGGCATGAGCGCCGTCGGCGGGTTGGCGGCGGTTGAACGCCCCCCCTTTGGCCGGGCAGATCCAGCCCCCACGTTGTATGGCCAACGTGTAGGATCGACCCATGGCCCAAGCCTCGCCCCGCACCGAACGCATCCCCCGCCTGAGCCGGCTCAGCTGGCTGATGGGGCTCTATGCGGAAAACTACCGGCACCTGGTGCGCCTGTTCGCCCCCGCCGAGCTGACCGCCGGCAGCTACGTGTCCTCGGTCGGTGACGGCCTGGATGTGCGCCTGGACGTGATCGAGTGCCACCGCTACACGGTGGAACTGCGCCTGACCTACGACCTGGCCGATCCGGTGACCGGCGAGCCGGACCCGTCGGCCTATGTGCGCCTGTACCGTGACGCCCGCCAGGCCGAGACCACCCACTGCTACGTGGGCCGACGCTGGCAGGACACCATGGGCCTGTACCCGCCGCCGGCGGAGCTGATCAGCCACCGCATGCGGATGAACACCTTCCTGGGCAAGTGGCTGGAATACCTGGCCGAGCGCGGCCATGGCGTGGCCACCCTGCGCCGCGACCCCGAAGGCAGCGCCGCGCTGCCGGCCGAACGCCGCCTGTCGCTGGTGCGCTGATCGGCCATAATCCGGGGCTGACCTGCTGCCGGATCCGTCCATGCCATATACCCCGATCGTCGCCACCCTGGGCTATGTGCTGTCGCCCGATCGTCGCCAGGTGCTGATGATCCACCGCAATACCCGCCCCGGCGACCACCATCTGGGCAAGTACAACGGCCTGGGCGGCAAGGTCGAACCCACGGAGGACGTGGCCGCCGGCATGCGCCGCGAGATCGCCGAGGAGGCGGGCATCGACTGCACCGCCATGCGCCTGCGCGGCACCATCAGCTGGCCGGGTTTCGGCAAGCACGGCGAGGACTGGTTCGGTTTCGTGTTCGTCATCGACAGCTTCGAGGGCAGCCCGCATGGCGGCAACCACGAGGGCACGCTGGAATGGGTGGACGTGGACAAGCTGGATACGCTGCCGATGTGGGAAGGCGACCGCAACTTCCTGCCGCTGGTGTTCGATGAGGACCCGCGGCCGTTCCACGGGGTGATGCCGTACCGGGATGGGCGCATGCAGAGTTGGGCGTTCAGTCGGCTCTGAGGTCATTCGGGTAGCGCCGGCCGCTGGCCGGCTGCCCAATGCTGCGATATTGCCGGCCAGCGGCCGGCACTACCGGCTGCGGCTGGGCGGGTTCGGCGCGTGCTTCGGGATATTAATGCCCGGGTGATATTGACGTTTCAATATTACCCGGGCAATATTCGCGCATCGTCCCGGATGCCACCGTCATGCCTGCGCAGGAACTTGCCCTTTTCAGCTGTTTTGATGGTCATCGCCTGGTTGTTTCCGGTACTCCGGCAATGGCCGCGCTGGCGCTCAAGCAGCTGCGCGCCGACAACGCTGTCGGGCCGCTGCTGGTGTTCGACAACGCCACCGGTCGTACCCATGATTTCGACACGCGTGGCAGCGACGCGCAGTTGCTGGCGCGCGTGGCCAAGGCGTTTCCGGTCGCGCCCGCTGTCGGGCCGGAGCCGCCTGCCGAAGCGTTGCCCGCCGCACCGCGCGGACGCGGTCGGCCCAAGCTGGGCGTGGTGGCGCGCGAGGTGACCCTGTTGTCACGCCATTGGGCGTGGCTGGCAGAGCAGCCGGGTGGGGCATCGGTGGTGCTGCGGCGGCTGGTCGAAACGGCCAGCCGCGAGGGTGCGGACAAGGATCGCCGGCGCCGCGACAGCGAGCGTGCCTACCACTTCCTGCAGACCATCGCAGGTGACCTGCCGGGGTTCGAGGAGGTCATCCGTGTGCTGTTCGCGCATGACCGTGACCGATTCCTCGCAGCGCTGCAGGCCTGGCCGGAGGACGTGCGCCGGCACGCGCTGTGGCTGGCCTTCGATGACAGCGCCGAACGCACCAACAGCTGACCTTCCATCGCGGCGCTGAGCCGCCGCTTCATCTGACCGCGGGCCGCAGCCCGCTCTGACTGTGCGTGCTTTGCTGGCGGAAACGCCGGGCAGGGCAGCGCCTTGCCCAAGGAATGCCATGACCATCGCTGCACAACCCATCGCCGCAGCCACCCCGCCACTGTGGAGGACCTACCTGGCCCTGCTGGTGCCCATGCTGCTGACCAATGCGCTGCAGCTGGCGGCCGGTACGCTGGACAACATCTACCTGGGGCACCTGCTGGGAACGCGGGCAGTGGCGGCTGCCGCTGCCTTCTTTCCGGTCTTCTTCCTGCTGCTGGCTCTGGTGATGGGCCTGGCAACGGGTGCCATGGTGCTGGTCGGTAACGCCTGGGGGGCGGGTCAGCCGCAGCAGGCACGTGCCGTGGCTGGCAGCGCCATCGCCCTGGTCCTGCTGCTGTCGGTGCTGGTGCTCTGCGTGGGCAGCACGTTCGCGCCGCAGCTGCTGGCGGCCTTGGGCACACCAGTGGCGATCCTCGGCGAGGCTACTGTGTATGCGCGCGTGCTGCTAATGGGCGCGCCGGTGTTCTTCCTGTTGTGGCTGGCCACGGCGATCAGCCGCGCGGTGGGCGATGCAAAGACGCCGCTGCATGCCCTGCTGCTGGCAACCGTGCTGGGACTGCTGTGCACGCCGCTGCTGATCCTGGGCTGGGGCGGACTGCCGCGACTGGGCGCTGCCAGTGCAGCGGTGTCGGCGGTATTTGCCTCCGCCGTGGCGCTGGGCTGGTTGCTGTGGCGCTGGCGACGCCTGCGGCATCCACTGGCGCCGGGCCGCGCGCTGCTGGGGGCGATCCGTTTCGACGGGCAGCTTGTCCGTCGCATCCTGCGGATCGGTGTGCCGGCGTCGCTGCAGATGTTCAGTCTGGCGGTGGCGGAAATCGCGCTGCTGGGATGGATCAACCCGCACGGTTACCAGGCCACTGCGGCCTATGGCGCGGTCAACCAGTTGATGAGCTGGGTGCAGCTGCCGGCGATGTCGCTGGGCATCACCGCCACCATCCTGGCGGCTCATGCATCAGGGGCCGGGCGCACGGCCCGGCTGCCGTCCATCGCCCGCGTCGGTGTGTGGCTGGCGCTGGTGCTGCTGGCTGCGGTCGTGCTGCTTGTCGTGCTGCTGGCGCCGTGGCTGGTCGGCCTGATCCTGGCTGCAGCCGAGGTGCAGGCACTGGCCACGCTGCAACTGCGGACGGTGGTGTGGGGCGTGCTGGCAATGGCGCCGATGGCGGTGCTGGTGGGGGTGATGCGCGGCAGTGGAACGGTCCTGTTGCCCGCCTTGCTGGGAATGGCGGCGGTACTGCTGCTCGAGCTTCCGCTGGCGATGTGGCTGCAGTCAACGCAGGGCTTGCCGGGGCTGTGGCTGGCCTGGCCGCTGGGATTGCTGGCGATGCTGGTGATGCAGGTGGCGTGTTTCAGCCGCTGGCGGCGACGGTTGCAGGCGGCTGCCTGAGCGCTGCTGCCGATGTTGCCGGCCAGCGGCCGGCACTACCGGGTGCGGCCCGGCGGGGGCGGTCAGCGCAGGTGTGCCAGCAGCAGGTGGAAGTGCTTGTCGCGGGCCTGGCCATCATTGCCGATAGCCGTTTCCCGGTGGCTGCGCCAGGCCGAAACGCTGAAGCCGGACACCCGCAGGGCCAGTTCCACCGCATCCAGTTCGTGCAGCTGGAAATCCCCGGCGAACGGCAGGCTGCGCATGAAGGTGGCATCGCCGAAGGCCAGGCACAGGCGGCCGCCCCGGCGCAGCACCCGCGCCAGCTCGTCCAGCACCGGGGCCAGGTTCGGCCAGAAATACAGGGTATTGACTGCAAGGGCGGCGTCCGTTGACGCATCTGCCACCGGCAGTGCATGGGCATCGCCATGGCGCATCGCGGCGCGGTCGGCCAGGCCGGTACCGGCCAGCCGCTGGTTGCCGGCGTCCACCATGGCAGTGGACAGCTCGATTCCCAGGTAATGGCTGCCGGCGGCCTGCAGCAGCAGGGGCGCGAAGGCCGCGTTGCCGGGGCCGATCTCCAGCACCTGCTCGCCCGCAGTGACCGCCAGCAGGCTGATCGCGGCCTGGTTCAAGGCGCCGTTGCTGCGGTTCATCGATTCGCCCACGGCCAGCGCGGCCTCGCCATGGGGGTGCCGCAACTGTGCGGCCAGGGTGCGTGCATCCAGCATCGGCAACGTCCATGGAAGGAAAATCGGACGTGGCGTCGGCGGGTCCGCCGGTGACCATAGCGCCGGGTGGGTGTCTTGGGAAGTAGGGAAACCCCGCGCCTGGGTGATCAGCAAATGGCCAGCGTCGCAGTCCTTGAGACCAGGTTGTCCACAGGGGGTGTGGATTACGCGTGGGCAACTTTGTGGATAAGCGCCGACAGGCTCCACCCCCCTAGGCTGTCAAGATGGGTGGCGAAAAATTCACCGCTGGTGATGACGGGTGAGAGGCGGGTGAAGATCGGCCGCTGCCCGCGCTGTCGCCAGCGGCGGCGGTCGCGGTACCCTGTCTGCCTTGATGCCCCGTGAGAGTCCATGAAACGTCATTTCTCGATGCTGCGCGAGTTCCAGCTGGCGGACTGGTTCACCCTGGCCAACGCCTTCTGCGGCACCGGCGCGGTGTTCGCGGCCATGCGCTTCCTGCAGGACGGGGAGCGCGGCTACCTGCTGTTCGGCATGTCGCTGATCCCGTTGGCGTTCATCTTCGATGCGCTGGACGGCCGTATCGCCCGCTGGCGCAAGTCCAGCTCCACCCTGGGCCGCGAGTTGGATTCGCTGTCCGATGTGATCTCCTTCGGTGTCGCCCCGGCGGCGCTGGCCTATGCCTGCGGCATGCAGGGCGGCTGGGACTGGCTGGTGCTGAGCTATTTCGTCTGCTGCGGCGTCAGCCGCCTGGCCCGTTACAACGTGACGGCCGAGGCGATGTCCGGCGAAGAGGGCAAGGTGAAGTACTTCGAAGGCACCCCCATTCCCACCAGCCTGGCGCTGGTGATCGTGCTGGCCATCGCGGCCGGCACCGATGCGATCGGCCAGGACATCTGGTTCGGCCAGTGGCAGATCGGCCCGTGGCAGCTGCACCCGATGGTGCTGCTGTTCGCCCTGTCCGGTTCGCTGATGATCAGCAAGACCCTGCGCATCCCCAAGCCATGATCCACAGCAGCGGAGGCCCGCGATGACCAGCTCGGCCCACGACGCCGGCAGCAGCGATTTCGAAGCCCTGGCCCGCCAGTACTTCGGTGCCTGGGGCGATGCCCTGCGCCACGCGACCGCGCCGGGCGCACCGGCCGGTGATGGCCCGGCCAGTTGGCAACGCCTGTTCGACGGGTGGGGCCAGCTGCTGCCCGAAGCGGGGCAGGGCGCACCGGAAGACGCGGTCCGCCGCTTCCGCGAACAGGCGGGCAGCTGGTACGGCACCATGCAGGAAGTGGCCTCGCGCTTCGCCGGCCGCGACGCCAGCAGCGCCGACGTGGCCCAGGCCTGGCGCGAAGCCGTGAAGGGGCAGGGCGATGGCATGCTGCAGTGGATGCTGCAGGGCGCACGCGGCAGTACCCAGGCCGGTGCATCGGTACCCGAATTCGCCGCCTGGCTGCAGCAGTGGCAGCTGCAGGCCGGTCCGTGGCTGCAGAGCCCGGCCTTCGGCCCCGGCCGCGAGCACCAGGCCCGTTGGCAGTCGCTGCTGCGCGCGCAGGAGGAGTACCAGCAGCATTCGCGCGCCTATGTGGAGCAGATCAAGCAGGCGCTGGAAGAGGCCTTCGACCTGTTCGAGCAGCGCCTGGCCCAGCACGAGCAACCGGGCAGCCAGCTGACCAGTGCGCGGGCGATGTTCGACCTGTGGATTGAAGTGGCCGAGGAGGCCTACGCCAAGGTCGCCATGTCCGAACCCTTCCAGCAGGTCTATGCCTCGCTGGGCAACGCACAGATGCGCCTGCGCGCGGGCCTGCAACGCGAGGTGGAACAGATGAGCGAACGCATCGGCCTGCCGACGCGCACCGAGATGGACGCTGCGCACCGCCGCATTGCCGAGCTGGAGCGCAGCCTGCGCCGCCTGCAGGCCCAGGTGGCGGTGCTGGCTGGCACCGATGCGGTTGACCCGGTGGCGCAGCCTGCGCCGGCCCGGGTGAAGCCGGTCGCGCGCAAGGCCGCGAAGAAGGCGACATCGGCGAAGAAGGTCCCGACGGCCAAGCCTGCAGCAAAGAAAGCCGCAGAAAAGAAGGCACCGGCGAAGTCCGCCGCGCGCCGCAGTGCAGCGCGGAAGTAACGACCGATGAAAGGACCGCTGGGCTTCAACGCCGATGACCTGATGCAGGAAACCCTGGCCATGCAGCGCAAGCTGATGGAGGGCCTGAAGCTGCTGCCGCAGGTGGAGGACGTTGATTACGGTGCCACCGCCCGCGAGGAAGTCTGGCGCGACGGCAAGGTGGTGCTGTACCGCTTCGTGGGCGAGCAGGCCCCGACCCGGCGCACGCCGCTGCTGATCGTGTATGCGCTGGTCAACCGCCCGTACATGGTCGATCTGCAGGCCGACCGCTCGCTGGTGCAGAAGCTGCTGGCACTGGGCCAGGACGTGTACGTGCTGGACTGGGGCTACCCGGACCGCTCCGAGCGCTTCCAGACCCTGGAGGACTACCTGCTGCGCTACATCGACGGCGCAGTGGATGCACTGCGCGCACGCAGCGGTGGCGCGGTGGACCTGCTGGGCATCTGCCAGGGCGGCGTGTTCGCCCTGTGCTATGCGGCGCTGCGCCGGCAGAAGCTGGGCAAGCTGATCACCATGGTCACCCCGGTCGATTTCCAGACCGCCGACAACATGCTCTCGCACTGGGCGCGGCAGGTGGATGTGGATCTGCTGGTGGACACGCTGGGCAACATCCCGGCCGATCTGATGAATGCCAGCTACCTGATGCTCAAGCCGTTCCGCCTGAACGTGCAGAAGTACGTGGGCCTGCTCGACATTCTCGATGACAAGGCAGCGCTGGAGGATTTCCTGCGGATGGAAAAGTGGATCTTCGATTCGCCGGACCTGGCGGGCGAGGCGTTCCGTGAGTTCATCAAGCAGTTCTACCAGGGCAACGGGCTGGTCAATGGCACGGTGCGGATCGGCGAGGAGGCGGTGGATCTGTCGCAAGTGACCCTGCCGGTGCTGAACATCTACGCCGAGCAGGACCATCTGGTGCCGCCGGATGCCTCGCGCGCGATGCGTGGGCGACTGGGTACGCAGGACTACACCGAGTCCAGTTTCCGTGGCGGGCACATCGGAATCTACGTGTCCGGCCGCGCACAGCGCGAAGTCCCGGCGACGATCGACGGCTGGCTGAAGGCACGCGACCTGTAGAGTCGAGCCATGCTCGACTGCCCTGGGAAAACAATGACGTACCGCATTCCGTTGATCCTCGCCGCACTGCTGGCGGCGCCGTTTGCCCACGCCGCCCCCGGCCCCCAGGCGCAGCGCGAAATCGCGCAGTTGATTGCCAGCCTGGACGGTTCGCAGTGCCGGTTCCAGCGTAACGGCAGCTGGCATGACGTCGCCGAGGCGCGTGCGCACCTGCAGCGCAAGTACGACTACCTGCTGAAGAAGGACAAGGTCGACAGCGCCGAGCAGTTCATCGAACGCGCCGCCAGCCAGAGCAGCATGAGCGGCAAGGCCTACCGCATCCAGTGCCCGGGGCAGCCTGAACAGACAGCGGCGGCCTGGTTCGGCGCCCGCCTGCAGGCCCTGCGCCAACGCACGCCGTAGACATGGCCGGGGTGTAGAGTCGAGCCACGCTCGACTGCTCTTTCTGGTTCCCGAGGAGACGCCGCCATGAACACCACGCCCAGGACGCTGTCGCGCTCGTTGAACGACCGCATGATTGCAGGCGTGATGGGCGGCATCGCCCATCGCTTCGGCTGGAGTCCGACTCTGCTGCGGGTGATCTATGTGCTGGTTTCACTGGCCTCGGCGGCCTTCCCCGGCATTCTGGTCTACCTGATCCTGTGGCTGCTGATTCCCAACGAGGCCGATTGAACACCGCCTCCCGGCCCTGGCCGCTCTGGCTGCGCGCGCTGCAGGTGCTGGGCGCGGCCTGGACCCTGCCCAATACCCTGATCGGGCTGCTGGGCGGGCTGGTCGGCCTGCTGGGCGGCGCGAAGCTGCGCTGGAGCGGCCGCGACTGTGCTGTCGTTTTCGACCACTGGCCCTGGGGGCCGGGCGGTGCGATCACGCTGGGCAATGTGATCCTGCACACCGGTCACGATCTGGGCATGTCCTGCCGCACGTATGCGCACCAGGCGGGCTGGGGCGTGGAGCCGTTGATCCGGCTGGATGACCATGAGCGTGCGCATGTGTACCAGTATCTGGTGCTGGGGCCGCTGTACCTGCCGGTGTATCTGCTGTGTGGTGGGGTGAGTGCGCGGAATCCGTTCGAGCGGGCGGCGGATCATTACGCCCGGTTCGGGCGTGGCTGGTGGCCGTAGTTTCCAGCCAACGGCGCAGCCCCTCGTGGCTGGGACCGGTAGAGTCGACTGCCAGTCGACTGGCATTGCGAGTTGGGCCGGGCGGGGTGGGTTCGCGGGACACGCCGTGAACCCATCCTTGGGGCTCGTAGGCGCCATCCATGGCGCCTGCGGTCCCGCGCCGCCACCCCGCCCGACCCCTGACGGTTTCCGTGTGCGTCCAGCCACGGAAAAGAAAAAGAACAGCAGAAGCGGGGCGCGCGCCGCGCTTGCCCGTGTAGAGCCGAGCCCGCGCTCGGCTTGCCGTTGTCCCCGCGAAAGGCAGCCGAGCATGGGCTCGGCTCTACAAAGAGCGGCCGGCCAGGCTGCTTTGCTTTTGATCTTCTTTTTCTTGCCGCGGACAAGCCCCCATGGATGGGTTCACGGCGTCCCCGCACTGCCTACCTACCCGGCCAGCCCCACGGAATCGGCTTTCGGCGGCCACCCACGAGGGGCTGCGCGGTTGGCTGAAAACCCCCGTTTGTTAGCCGAAGGTTAAAGATCTGTAAGCGTTCTGCAGTGATCCAGCAGTCATCTGCATGCAACCGATCGTCATTAGCCTTCGTGACGTTCCAGTCAGCTTGGTCGCGGTAAGCTCTACCCCGATGAGCTCGCAAGTACCGCTCATCGTGTGCAGTACGCAGTAGCAATTTGGAGGAAGACATCACATGGCAATTGTTCTTTATGTCGGTGGTAGCAAGGATGGCGAGAAGGGCGTGGTGCCCTACGGCTTCAGCAAATCCCGCGCCGACACCGCGCTGGGGCCGGAGTTCTACACCGAGCGGTTCATGGAACTGCAGGGTGTCGGCAAGGTCCGGTTGATGGCCCTGGAAGGCATGCGTGACGACATCGTCATGCAGCGCGCCGCCCGCCACTACCGTTGACCCCGTAGCACGCGGCAGGGCGCGCCCACCATCGCGCGCCCGCGCCGGCATCCCAGCCCCCCTCGCCAGGATGCCGGCGTCCAGACCGGTCCCGCACGCTGAACCCCGCCGCCTGTCAACGCCTTGTCCGGCTCGGCCGTGGGTTGCAAGAATGGGGTCTTCCCGTAACGCGGCACAGACCTGAAGCAATGCACGACGCCAAGAATGCCCAGAGCGCGCTCGCCCAGCAGATCGCCCAGACCATCGCCGAGGAAATCGGTGCCCAGTCCGCCCAGGTGCGCGCCGCCGTCGGCCTGCTCGACGAGGGCGCCAGCGTTCCGTTCATCGCCCGCTACCGCAAGGAAGTGACCGGTGGCCTGGACGATACCCAGCTGCGCAACCTGGAAACCCGCCTGACCTACCTGCGCGAGCTGGAAGACCGCCGCGCCGCGGTGCTGGCCAGCATCGGCGAGCAGGGCAAGCTGAGCGACGAACTGCGCAACGACATCCTCGCCGCCGATACCAAGAGCCGGCTGGAAGATCTGTACCTGCCCTACAAGCCCAAGCGCCGCACCCGCGCGCAGATTGCACGCGAAGCGGGGCTGGAACCGCTGGCCGATGGCCTGCTGGGCGACCCCACCCAGGACCCGCAGGTGTTCGCCGCCACCTTCGTCGACACCGACAAGGGCGTGGCCGATACCAAGGCCGCGCTGGAAGGCGCGCGCGCGATCCTGATGGAACGCTGGGGCGAAGATGCCGCGCTGGTGGGCGAGCTGCGCACCTGGCTGGGCGACAACGGCGTGATCCGTGCCCGCGTGGCCGAGGGCAAGGAAAACGAAGGCGCCAAGTACCGCGACTATTTCGAGCACGCCGAAGCGCTGGCAAAGATTCCTTCGCACCGCCTGCTGGCGCTGTTCCGTGCGCGTCGCGAGGAAATCCTGTTCCTGGAGCTGGACCCGGGCAGCGATGCCGAGGCCGGCCACCAGTACGCCGAGGGACGCGTGGCACGCAAGGCCGGCATTGCCGACCAGGGCCGCGCCGCCGACCGCTGGCTGCTGGACGCCTGCCGCCTGACCTGGCGCGCCAAGCTGCACACGCACCTGCTGCTGGACCTGTTCAACCAGGCACGCGAGAAGGCCGAGGCCGAGGCCATCGCGGTGTTCGGCGACAACCTGAAGGACCTGCTGCTGGCAGCGCCGGCCGGGCCGAAGACCGTGCTCGGCCTGGACCCGGGCATCCGCACCGGCTGCAAGATCGCCGTGGTCGATGCCACCGGCAAGCTGGTCGCCACCGACACCATCTACCCGCACGAGCCGCGCCGGCAGTGGGATCAGTCGCTGCAGACGATCAAGCAGCTGTGCGCCAAGCACAACGTGGAACTGATCGCGATCGGCAACGGTACCGCCAGCCGTGAGACCGACAAGCTGGCCGGCGAGGCGATCAAGGCCGCCGGCAACCCGAAGCTGCAGAAGGTGGTGGTGAGCGAAGCCGGTGCGTCGGTGTACTCGGCGTCGGAATTCGCGGCCAAGGAATTCCCTGGCTTGGACGTGTCGCTGCGTGGCGCGGTGTCGATTGCCCGCCGCCTGCAGGACCCGCTGGCCGAACTGGTGAAGATCGAACCCAAGGCAATTGGTGTCGGCCAGTACCAGCACGACGTGGACCAGTACCGCCTGGCGCGGGCGCTGGACGCGCGCGTGGAGGACTGCGTGAACGCGGTGGGCGTGTACGTGAACACCGCTTCGGCCGCGCTGCTGTCGCGCGTGTCCGGCCTGTCGTCCACGGTGGCCGAGAACATCGTGCGCCACCGCGATGACAACGGCCCGTTCAAGCGCCGCAAGGACCTGCTGAAGGTCACGCGCCTGGGCGAAAAGACCTTCGAACAGTGCGCCGGCTTCCTGCGCATCGCCGATGGCGACCAGCCGCTGGATGCCTCGGCCGTGCACCCGGAAGCCTATCCGGTGGTCGAGCGCATCGTTGCCAGCACCGCGCGCCCGATCAAGGCGTTGATCGGCGATGGCAGCTTCCTGCGCGGATTGAAGGCCGAGCAGTTCACCGATGACACCTTCGGTGTGCCGACCGTGCGCGACATCCTGAAGGAACTGGAAAAGCCGGGCCGCGACCCGCGCCCGGAGTTCAAGGCCGCGCGCTTCGCCGAAGGCGTGGAGGACATCAAGGACCTGCGCGAAGGCATGGTGCTGGAAGGGGTGGTCAGCAACGTGGCCGCCTTCGGTGCCTTCGTCGATATCGGCGTGCACCAGGACGGGCTGATCCATATCTCGGCGCTGTCGGACACCTACGTGAAGGACCCGCGCGATGTGGTCAAGGCCGGTGACATCGTCAAGGTGAAGGTGTTGGAGGTGGACGTGCCGCGCAAGCGCATCGCCCTGACCCGGCGCCTGGACGATACCCCCGGGCAGGCGACCAGCCGGCCGGGCCAGCGTGAGGAGCGCGGGCAGGGCCAGGGGCCGCGCCGCGATGCTGGCGGCCAGAACCGTGGGCAGAACCGTGGGCAGGGCCATGGCGGCCGCCCGGCGCAGTCGTCGCCGCCAGCCAACAACGCCTTGGCCGACGCCTTCGCCCGCGCCAAGCGCAGCTGAGCGCCGCCCCCGCCCGAGCCCGGCCGGGGTGGGGGGACTTGTCGAGCTTCCCCGGCAGTGCGCACACTTGCGCCCAAGGGGGGCCGTCGGGCCACCCCGTTGTCGCCGGGGAGGGCCATGACGCCGTTCGTTCCCGCCATCGTCCATGAAGGCCGCAGCCCCGTGCTGCGGTCCGTGCGCGTGTGCGCGCTTGGCGTGGGGGCCTGATGGGCGGGCCGGGCAACAACGAAAACGCTGCGCTGGAGCGTCGCCTGCAGGAGCTGGCCGAAGACCGGCGGCGGCTGGCGATGATCATCGATGGCACCGCCGCCGGCACCTGGGAATGGAACGTGCAGACCGGGCAGATGCGGGTCAACGCGCGCTGGGCGGAAATTGTCGGTTACCGCCTGGACGAGCTGGAGCCGGTGTGCCAGAAGACCTTCATCACCCTGGTGCACCCCGATGACCTGGCGCGTTCCGATGCAGCGCTGGATGCGCACTTCGAAGGGCGCACCGACCACTACATGTGCCTGCTGCGCATGCGCCACAAGAACGGGCAATGGATCTGGATCCATGACCGTGGGCGGGTGTTCGAATGGGACGGGCAGGGCAAGCCGCTGTGGATGGCCGGCGCCCATGCCGATGTGACCGAACTGCAGCAGGCCCGCCAGGATGCGGCGGAAATGCGCCAGCGGCTGCAGGCGCTGGTCGATGCGTCCGACGAGGTGGCGGTGATGGCCACCGATCCGGAGGGCACGATCACCCTGTTCAACACCGGCGCCGAACGCCTGCTGGGGTACAGCGCCGAAGACGTGGTGGGCCGCGCGGACCCGGGCATCTTCCACGACCCGGACGAGATGTCGGCCTATCTGGCACCGCTGGCCGATGCCGAGGGCGTGCGCCCGACCCGCTTCAAGGCGCTGACCGCGCAGGCGCAGGGGCAGACCTTCTCGCGGCAATGGACCTTCCTGCGCAAGGACGGGCAGCGCCGGCAGGTGCGTCTGTCGATCAGCCCGATGGACGGGACCGACGGCCAGCGCATCGGCTACGTCGGCATGGCCATCGACATCACCGAGATCCAGCAGGCCCGTGCCGAGGCGCGGCTGGCCGCGGAGAAGTTCGCCGGCGCCTTCACGTCGGCAGCGCTGGGCATGGCCCTGGTATCACTGGAGGGGCGCTGGCTGGACGTGAACGATGCGCTGTGCCGGATCCTGGGCTACCCGCGCGAAGAACTGCTGCAGGTCGATTTCCAGCGGCTGACCTATCCGGCGGACCTGCAGAACGACTTGGCCCTGGTGCAGGACCTGCTGGCCGGCCGATGCAGCTACTACCATCTGGAAAAGCGTTACCTGGACCGCGATGGCAACATCATCTGGGCACGCCTGTCGGTATCGCTGGTGCGCAACGAGCGCGGCGACCCTTTGCATTTCGTGTCGCAGATCCAGGACATCACCGCCCAGCGCAGCAGCGAGCAGCGCCTGTTCGAAAGCGAGCAGCGCAGCCGCATCACCCTGGACGCGGTGGCCGACCTGGTGATGAGCGTGACCCTGGAAGGGCGTATCGAATACGCCAATGCCGCCGCCGTGCGCATGCTGGCCGGCGATGGCGCGCTGACCCTGGCCGGCCACAACGTGCAGGACGTGCTGGCGCTGACCACCGAATACGCACCGGGGTCGGTGCTGGATGTATCGGTGCTGCTCGACCCGGACAGCAATGCCGTGGATCTGCATGCCGATCTGCTGATGCGGATGGGGGCGGCCACGGTGCCGGTGGACCTGACCCGCGCCTGGCTGCGCGACGACGAGGGACAGGTGCGCGGTGCAGTCTGGGTGCTGCGTGACGATACGCAGCAGCGCGCACGCCAGCGCGAAGCACGGCATCTTGCCGAGATCGACCCGCTGACCGAGCTGGGCAACCGCCGCGGCTTCGAGGTGCACCTGCAGCAGGCGATCACCCGCGTCGAGCGGACCGGGCAGGCCGCCTCGCTGATGTTCATCGACCTGGACCGCTTCAAGCCGGTCAACGACACCTGGGGCCATCTGGCCGGCGATGCCGTGCTGTGGGCCGTGGCCAGCGTGCTGCGCCACGGGGTGCGTGATTCGGACGTGGTGTCGCGGCTGGGCGGCGACGAGTTCGCGGTGATCCTGCCCGGCTGTGGGCCGCGCCGCGCGGCGCGCATCGGCCGTGAGCTGCTGCAGACCCTGGCGGCGCTGTCCATTCCGTGGGACAAGGACCGCCTGCGGATCGGTGCCAGCATCGGCATCGCGCCGCTGGCCACCGGCATGACCGTGGACGAAGCGGTAGCCGCCGCCGACGCCCAGTGCTACCGGGCCAAGGCCCTGGGCCGCAACAACGTGCAGGTGCAGGGCGAACTGGGTGAACTGCCCAGCGAGGACGGCGAGCCGGCCTGAACCGGCCCGTACCGGGGACCCGCATGAAGGATGTTTCATTTGCCCGCACCGGCCGATTTGGCGAGCATGGGCGAGTCTTGACTTCACCGCTGCCCATGTCGCGCGTACTGACCATCGAGGACGATGCCATCACCGCCCAGGAAATCGTGGCGGAGCTGGGCAACCATGGCCTGCAGGTGGACTGGGTGGCCGACGGCCGCGAGGGCCTGGTGCGTGCCGCCAGCGGCGACTACGACGCGATCACTCTGGACCGCATGCTGCCCGGCCTGGATGGCCTTGCCATCGTCACCACCCTGCGTCGGATCGGCGTGCAGACCCCGGTGCTGATGCTCAGCGCGCTGTCGGACGTGGACGAGCGCGTGCGCGGCCTGCGTGCCGGTGGTGATGACTACCTGACCAAGCCGTTCGCCTCGGACGAGATGGCCGCACGGGTGGAAGTGCTGCTGCGGCGCCGCCAGCAGCCGGCCAGCCATGACACTGTGCTGCGCGTGGGCGACCTGCAGCTGGACCTGCTGGCCCGCACCGCCCATCGCGGCGGCCGCAGCCTGAGCCTGCTGCCCACCGAGTTCAAGCTGCTGGAATACCTGATGCGCAATGCCGG
Organism: Stenotrophomonas maltophilia; assembly: GCF_047782825.1. Taxonomy (GTDB): domain Bacteria; phylum Pseudomonadota; class Gammaproteobacteria; order Xanthomonadales; family Xanthomonadaceae; genus Stenotrophomonas. The sequence continues at coordinate 466,829 of NZ_CP180589.1, forward strand.
GCAGGTACTGACCCGGATGATGCTGTTCGAGGAAGTGTGGGGTTACCACTTCGACCCCGGCACCAACCTGATCGATGTCCACATCGGCCGCCTGCGGCGCAAGCTGGACCATCCCGATACTCCTTCGCTGATCCGCACCGTGCGCGGCAGTGGCTATGTCCTCAGCGAAACTGTCTGACGGCTGGCGTTCGTCCAGCAGCCGCCTGCTGGGCCTGTACAGCCTGCTGTTCGTGGCCTGGTCGTGCGTGCTGCTGGGCGTGCTGTACTGGCGGGTGTCGCTGTACCTGGACGAGCTGGCGCAGTCGGCGGTGCTGCAGCGGGCGCATCTGTTCGAGCATTTCAGCGGTGACGCACTGGCCGAAGCGCTGCGCGAGAACCGGCGTTACGACCTGCATGGCATCGACGCCTACGGGCTGTTCACCCCGCACGGCGAGCCGCTGGCCGGGGTGTTGAAGACGCTGCCGAAGCAGCTGCCCATCGACGGCAGCGCGCACCCCGTGTCCGGCCTGCCGATCACCGACGTCAACGCGCAGGGCAAGCGCGGTTTTGGTCTGGCGATGCCGACCCGCGATGGTCGCATCCTGGTGCTGGTGCGCTACAGCGGGCCATTGAACGAGGTCAATCATCTGATCCTGGACGCGCTGCTGTGGGGCGTGTCGCTCACCCTGGTGCCTGGCCTGCTGGGCTGGCACCTGCTGCGGCGGCGGCCCCTGCGCCGCATCCAGGCCATCGAGCAGGCCACCGCGCAGATCGTGGCTGGCAACCTGGGCCAGCGCCTGCCGCTGTCCAACCGCCGCGACGAACTGGACATGCTGGCGGCCATCGTCAACGCGATGCTGGACCGCATCGAGCAGTTGATGACCGAAGTCAAAGGCGTGTGCGACAACATCGCCCACGACCTGCGCACGCCACTGACCCGGCTGCGCGCGCAGCTGTACCGCATGCGCCAGCAGGTGGGTGATGGCGAGCCGCAGGCACTGGCGCTGGAGCAGGTGCTGGATGAGACCGATACCCTGATGGCGCGTTTCCGCGCGCTGCTGCGCATTTCCGAGCTGGAGGACCACCAGCGCCGGTCCGGGTTCGTGGCGCTGGCGCCGGATGCCCTGCTGCAGGAGATCCATGCCTTCTACGCACCGCTGGCCGAGGAGAAGGGCCAGTGGCTGGCGCTGGAACTGGCCGCAGACCTGCCGGTGGTGGTGGGTGATCGCGGGCTGTTGTTCGAAGCGATCGGCAACCTGCTGGACAACGCGATCCGCTTTGCCCCCGAGGGCGGGCGCGTACTGCTGGCCGCGCGGGTGCAGGACGGCGCGACGTGCATCGCGGTGGAGGATTCCGGCCCCGGCATTCCCGAGGCGGAGCGCAGCCTGGTGTTCCAGCGCTTCCATCGTGCCGAGGCGAGCGAGGGCGGTGGTTTTGGCCTGGGGTTGTCGATCGTGGCGGCGATTGCCGGCCTGCACGGCTTCCGGGTGACGGCGGGGGAGTCGCGGCTGGGCGGCGCAGGTTTCAGCCTGCTGTGCAGGCCGCAGGTGCTGTAGAGGTGTTGTTTTTTGCAGGGCTTGCAGCCCTGCACCCGCAGGATCAACGTCCACGTCAACGTCCACGTCAAGAGCCTGCATTCCGTGGGATGGCGGGGTGGGTCCGGTTGCGGGGGACGCTGCAAGTACGTCCCTGTAAGCTCGGTCGCGCCATCCATGCCGCTCACACCCCCTCAACCGGACCCACCCCGCCTTCGACAGACTGCCGCGATCTGTCAGGACGGCACGGGGTCGGATCCCGTTGCTGCGCAACGGGCTCCGACCCCAGATTCAATATTCAATTCGATTTCTGACAGAAAAATCGTGCCGACCAAGGTCGACACCTACCAAGAGCAATAGCAACGGACGTAGGTACCAACCGCCGCGGAGATCTGTCAGGGGTGGGGCGGTGTGGGTGGGCAGGACCGCAGGCGCCATGGATGGCGCCTACGAGCCCCCAGGGATGGGTTTACGGCGTGTCCTGCCCACCCACACCGCCCCGCCCAACCAGCAGAAACCCAGAGCCGCCTTTGACGTTGACGTTGACGTTGACGTGGCTTCGGCAGGTGCAGGGCGCAGCCCTGCCGATCCACCACCCCTTCATGAAATATGTTTCATCTGCGGCACAGCTTTGTTTTAACTGCCAGCGCCGATACTTGCCGGCCTGCGCTGCCCACGGTGGGCATCCGCACTGCTGGAGAGCTGCATGCTCGGCTTGGTCAGGACCGCGCTCAACAAGCCTTACACCTTCGTGGTGATGACCATTTTCATCTGCATCGTCGGCCCGCTCAGCGCCCTGCGTACGCCCACCGACGTGTTCCCCGACATCGGCATCCCGGTCATCGCCGTGGTCTGGCAGTACACCGGCCTCTCGCCCGATGCCATGTCCGGCCGCGTGATCTCACCCTACGAGCGTGCGCTCAGTACCACCGTCAACGACATCGAACACATCGAATCGCAGTCGCTGGCCGGCATGGGCGTGGTCAAGGTGTTCTTCCAGCCCGGCGTGGACATCCGTACCGCCAACGCGCAGATCACCGCCATCTCGCAGACCATCGTCAAGCAGATGCCGGCCGGCATGACCCCGCCGCTCATCCTCAACTACAGCGCCTCCACCGTGCCGGTGCTGCAGATGGCGTTCTCCAGCCCGACCCTGGGCGAATCCCAGATCCGCGATCTGGCGCAGAACACCGTGCGCCCGCCGCTCACCTCCATCCCCGGCCTGGCCATTCCCGCGCCGTACGGCGGCAAGCAGCGGCAGATCACCCTCGACCTCGACCCGCAGGCGCTGGCCGCCAAGGGCCTGTCCGCGCAGGATGTGGGCAATGCGCTGGCGGCGCAGAACCAGATCACCCCGGTGGGTACAGCCAAGCTTGGCAGCAACGAATTCACCGTGCTGCTCAACAACAGCCCCAGCGAGATCGAGGCGCTCAACGACCTGCCGATCCGCACCGTCAACGGCGCGATCGTCACCATCGGCCAGGTCGCCCACGTGCGCGATGGCTCGCCGCCGCAGACCAACATCGTGCGCGTCAATGGTGGTCACTCCGTGCTGATGGCCGCGTTGAAGAACGGCGATGCTTCCACGCTCACCCTGGTCAGCCGCATCCGCAGCATGCTGCCGCAGATCGGCGAGACCCTGCCGCCGTCGCTGAAGATCTCGCTGCTGGGTGATGCCTCCACCTTCGTGCGTGAATCGATCAGCAGCGTCGCCCGCGAGGGCATCATCGCCGCGCTGCTGACCAGTGTGATGATCCTGGTGTTCCTGGGCAGCTGGCGCTCGACGGTGATCATTGCTGCGTCCATTCCGCTGGCGGTGTTGTCGGCCATCGCGCTGCTGTCGGCGGCCGGGCAGACGCTCAACGTGATGACCCTGGGCGGTCTGGCGCTTGCGGTGGGCATCCTGGTGGACGATGCGACGGTGACCATCGAGAACGTCAACTGGCACCTGGAACAGGGCAAGGGTGTGCGCGAGGCCATCCTTGACGGCGCTGCGCAGATCGTCGGCCCGGCGTTCGTGTCGCTGCTGTGCATCTGCATCGTGTTCGTGCCGATGTTCCTGCTCGATGGCATCGCCGGTTACCTGTTCCGGCCGATGGCGCTGGCGGTGATCTTCGCCATGGGCAGCTCGTTCGTGCTGTCGCGCACCCTGGTGCCGACCATGGCGCTGTACCTGCTGCGCCCGCACCGCGTCGAACACGGCGTGGGCCATCACCCGGAAGACGCCTTCCTCAACCACCACGAGGGCGACCACCCGCAACACCGCCGCGCGCGGCTGGCGGCCACCCTGGTGCGCTGGCAGCAGCGTTTTGAAGCCGGGTTCTCGGCCGTGCGTGACCGCTACCACGCACTGCTGGGCCTGGCCCTGGCCGACCGCCGCCGCTTCCTGATCGGCTTCATGGCCTGCGTCGTGGTGTCCTTCGCCCTGCTGCCGACCTTGGGCCAGGACTTCTTCCCGGCCACCGAAGCCAGTGCGTTGTCGCTGCACGTGCGCCTGCCGCTGGGCACGCGCATCGAGGAAACCGCCGCGGCGTTCGACCGCATCGAAGCGCGCATCCGCCAGGAAATCCCACCCAGCGAGATCGACGCCATCGTCGACAACCTGGGCCTGCCGATGACCGGCATCAACATGGCCTACAGCGCCAGCGGCACCATCGGCCCGCAGGACGGTGACATCCAGGTATCGCTGAAACCCAGGCACGGCGATGCGGCCGAGTACGAACGGCGCCTGCGCGAAGTGCTGCCGGCTGCGTTCCCAGGTACCAGCTTCGCTTTCCTGCCGGCCGATACCAGCAGCCAGATTCTCAACTTCGGTTCGCCGGCGCCCATGGACGTGCGTATTGCCGGGCCGAACGCCGCCGGCAACCGCGTCTACGCGCAGGAACTGATCCGCCGCCTGCGCCACGTGCCGGGACTGGTCGACCTGCGCCTGCAGCAGCCCGATGGCTACCCGACGCTGAAGGTGGATGTGGACCGCCTGCGTGCCAATGGCCTGGGCATCACCGAACGCGACGTCACCAACAGCATGGTCGCTTCGCTGGCCGGCAGTGGCCAGGTGGCCCCGACGTTCTGGCTCAGCCCGAAGAACGGCATTTCCTACAGCGTGGTCGCGGCCACCCCGCAGTACCGGATGGACAGCCTGGCTGCCCTGCATGCCTTGCCGGTGACCGGCAGCAGCGGCGTGCCGCAGATCCTGGGGGGCCTGGCCGATATCCAGCGTGGTTCCAGTTCGGCCGTGGTGACCCACTACAACGTGCAGCCCACCCTGGATGTCTACGCCAGTGTGCAGGGCCGCGATCTGGGCGCCGTGGCGGCCGATGTGCAGAAGGTCATCGATGGCATGGCCAGCCAGCGCCCGCGCGGCACCGAGGTCGGCCTGCATGGCCAGATCGATGCGCTGCATGTGGCCTTCACCGGCCTGGGCTACGGCCTGCTGGCGGCGATCGTGCTGATCTACCTGCTGATCGTCATCAACTTCCAGTCGTGGACCGATCCGTTCGTCATCATCACCGCGCTGCCGGCCGGCCTGGCGGGTGTGGTGTGGATGCTGTTCCTCACCCACACCTCGTTGTCGGTGCCTGCACTGACCGGTGCCATCCTGTGCATGGGCGTGGCCACGGCCAACTCCATCCTGGTGGTCAGCTTCTGCCGTGAGCGCCTGGCCGAGCACGGCGATGCCGCCAAGGCCGCGCTGGAAGCCGGATTCACCCGCTTCCGCCCGGTCTGCATGACCGCGCTGGCAATGATCCTGGGCATGCTGCCGACCGCACTGTCCACCGAACAGAACGCGCCGCTGGGGCGCGCGGTGATCGGTGGCCTGCTGCTGGCAACCTGCGCCACCCTGCTGTTCGTGCCGGTGGTGTTCGCCCTGGTCCACTCGCGTAAACCCCGCACCGCCCCCGCCGGAGAGCCCCTGCATGTCTGATGCTTCGCTGCCGCAGCGTTCGCTGCGCCGCCCCCTCATCCTGGGTGCCGCCATCGCGGTGGCGCTGGTTGCCGCCGGTCTGGCCCTGCGCGCACAGCAGGCACACGCCGTGGTCGAATGGACCGAACGGCAGGCGGTGCCGGCCGTACAGGTGGTCACCGCTGGTGCGCAGGGCGCGGAGGGCACGATGACCCTGCCGGCGCACCTGACCGCGTGGACCGAAGCGCCCATCCATGCGCGCGTGGGCGGCTACCTGAAGTCCTGGAGCGCGGATATCGGCCAGTCGGTGAAGGCCGGCCAGGTGCTGGCGGTGATCGACAGCCCGGAACTGGACCAGCAGATTGCCCAGGCCCATGCCCATCTGCTGCAGGCGCAGGCCGATGCCGCGCTGGCCAAGGTCAGTGCCGAGCGCTGGCAGGGCATGCTGGGCAGCCACTCGGTATCGCGCCAGGAAGCCGATGAGAAGCAGGCCAATGCGGTGGCCGCGCAGGCCAGCGTGGAAGCGGCACAGGCCGACTACGCGCGACTGCAGGAGCTGGGTCGCTACCGCACGCTGCGTGCGCCCTTCGATGGCACGGTCACCTCACGGCAGACCGACGTGGGCCAGCTGATCCGCGCCGATGACAGTGGCCGCGAACTGTTCAACATCGCCGATACCCGGCGTTTGCGCCTGATGGTGCCGGTGCCGCAGAACAGTGCCGGCAGCATCCGCGCGGGCCTGCAGGCCACGCTGCAGGTGCCGGGCCAGTCCGGTCGCCATTTCACCGCCACGCTGCAGGGCGATTCGAGTGCCATCGACCGCAGTTCGGGCACCTTGCTGGCCCAGTTCGTGGTCGACAACGCCGATGGCGCGCTGCTGCCTGGCAGCTATGCCGAAGTGACCCTGCCCCTGCAGGGTGTAGGGGACGGGGTGAGCGTGCCCGCCGAAGTGCTGATCTTCCGCGCCAAAGGCACCCAGGTAGCCGTGGTCGACGCCAAGGACACCGTGCACCTGCGCGACATCCACATCGTCAGTGACCTGGGCAGCACGCTGCGGGTCGATCGCGGTCTGAAGGCCGGCGACCGGGTCATTCCGAATCCGCCCGATGCGCTGCGCGAAGGTGACAAGGTGCGCGTGGTGGCCGGTGAGCAGGAGCCTGCCCGTGCGCGCGGTTGAGCGCCGCCTGGCACTGGTGCTCGGCGCGCTGCTGCTGGGCGGTTGTTCGCTGGCACCGACCTACCAGGTGCCCGCCGTGACGATGCCGGCCGGCTATGAAGGCAGTGCCGCGACGGCGGCTGCCACACCGCTGCCGACCGCCTGGTGGAAGGCCTTCCAGGACCCGCAGCTGGACCGCCTGCAGCAGCAGTTGGCCGATGCCAGCCCGACCCTGGCACTGGCCGTGGCCCATTACGATGCCGCACGCGCCGCCGCGGGTGAAGTGGCGTCGGCGCGTGCGCCGCAGGTGGGCCTCAGCGCCGGGCCGATGCGCCAGCGCCAGTCCGATGACAAGCCACTGCGCAGCGCCACCCAGCCGGCCGTCTATGACAGCAACAGCGCGACGTTCTCGCTGTCCTTCGATCTGGACCTGTGGGGACGGCTGCGCAATGCGGCCGCGGCCGCAGGTGCACGTGCCGACGCGAGTGGCGATGATCTGGCTGCCGCCCGTCTGAGCCTGTCGCAGCAGCTGGCGGGGCTGTACCTGCAGCTGCGCGGTGCCGAGGCGCAGCAGGCAATCCTGCAGGACAGCATCGAGGATTACCGGCAGGCGCTGGCACTGACCGAAGACCGCTTCCGCGGCGAGATCGCCTCGGAACTGGATGTGGCGCGTGCCCGCCACCAGCTGGCCAGTGCACAGGCAGACCTGGACGCCCTGGATGGACGCCACGCGCTGCTGCGGCATGCCATTGCCGAGCTGGTGGGCGCGCCTGCCAGCGGCTTTGCGCTGGACCCCGGCGCGCTGCCGGCGTTGCCAGAGGTACCGGCCGACCTGCCCAGCAACCTGTTGCAGCGGCGGCCGGATATCGCCGCAGCCGAACGCCGGGTGTTCGCCGCCAATGCGGGCATCGGCGTGGCCCGTGCCGCGTGGTTCCCGCAGCTCAGCCTGACCGGCCTGCTCGGTGGGCAGACGTCCGGCAGCGCCGCCGTGCTGGACGCCGGCAATCGCTACTGGGCGCTGGGCCCGCTTGCAGCGTTGCCGGTGTTCGACGGTGGCCGCCGCAAGGCCGCCAAGGCGCAGGCCGATGCCGAATTCGATGCGGCATCGGCGCAGTACCGCGCGGCGGTGCTGGCGGCGATCCGCCAGGTCGAGGACCAGCTGACCCTGCTGCGCCAGCTTGAAGCGCAGCGCGGCCATGAAGACGACGCGGTGCAGGCGGCGCGGCGCGCCGAGCAGATCGCCCACGACCGCTATGCCGGCGGCGCGGTGAGCTACCTGGACGTGGTGAGCGCGCAGACCGATGCACGCCAGGCGCAGCTGGGCCTGCAGGACATCCAGAGCCGGCAGCTGCAGGCCAGCGCCGCATTGATGGCGGCCCTGGGTGGCGGCTGGGCGCCCTGACGGCGGCCACGGTCTCAATCTGTGAGAGGGCAGGGCGGAACAATCGCCCCATCGCCACCTCCGCAGGGGATCCACCATGAACCGCTGGAAGAGAAACGTCGCCGGGGCCTATGCCCCGGCCTGCATCGGCTGGCTGCTGGCCCTGGCCGGTGGCCTGCGCCTGGAACAGCTGCGCATCGATCCGCTGGCACAGTCACTGGTCCCCGTGCTGCAATGGGGCGTGGCCGCTGCACTGCTGGCTACCCTGGGCTGCATCGTCGCCGCCAGTACCGCGCTCTGGCGCACCGGCCGCCCGTAGCGTCGAGCTTGCTCGACTGCTCCTCAACACCGCCGTCGAGCAGGCTCGACGCTCCGAAAGGTCATCAATGTTTGCCTGGGACGAAACCGCCTTCATTGAACTCTTCGGCACGATGCCCGAAGTGGATGCATCCGGCGGCATCGATGTACAGGTCGTGCATGCACAAGGTTCCCTGAAACTGCACCTGGGGTTCAACGTGCTCACCGGCGACGTGCAGGTGCGGCTGTTCGCACACGGGCAGGGTGAGCCGGTGTTCGAGGCGTGGATCGGCGAAAGCCCGGGCGCACGCGTCGTGCGCAATGCGGGGGCTGAATTCGTGGAGATCGGTGGCACCGGTGCGTGGCCGCACGTGCGCGGTTACGACATGCTGCAGCCGTTGGCACATGGGCTGCGCCTGTTTGTCGCGCCGGCGCTGATGGTGAAGGCCTTCGGTCCGTAGAGTCGAGCTTGCTCAGTCGAGCATGGCTCGACTCTACGGAATGCCCAGTCGAGCATGGCTCGACTCTACGGAATGCCCAGTCGAGCAAGCTCGACTCTACAGATTGCAGGCCGGGTCAGCGCAGGACGGGCTCCACATCCACCAGGCGGACGTCATGCATCTGGTCCAGGTAGGCCTCGTAGTACCACTTGTGCGATGCGCCGACGATGGCCAGCATGCGCGTGCCCGGGTGCTGGCCCAGCACATCGCGGATGTTGGCGACCATGCGCAGGTTGCGCGTTTCCCAGTAGCCCACGTAGTTGCGGCCAAAACCTTCCGGCGACGGTTCGATGAGGGCGGCGCCGAAATCGCTGTCGTAGACGCTCTGTGCGGTCTGCGGGGAGTTCTCGTGGCGATAGAGCGCAAGCACTCCACCTGGTTCGGTCACCTTGGCATCGAAGGGGGCGGAGGCGGCCCGGCGGGCTTTGCTGGCGGGGTTGTCCCAGGCGCCCCGGATCGCTTTGGCATAAGCCTTCTTCTGGTCCTGGGGGGTTTCCGAATCGGCCGTGTGGTCATCCACCGACCACAGGCGCTCCAGCCCCAGCCGTGCGGCCAGTTCGGCGGCCACCAGGTTCACCTCGTCCTTGCGCTGCACGCGCGCGTCCAGGTACTCGACCAGTGCCGGGGTCAGGCTGTCAGCGGCGCGTCGTTCGCTGCTGGGCAGGCGAAGCCACTGCACGATGGCCGAACCGCGTTCACCTGCGGCCAGGAACACCGCAGCCAGCCGGCGTCGCTGTGCCGGTGTGGCGTCCTTCGGCCACGTCGCCAGCATCCGGTCCATTTCCGCATAGGCACTGGGCACATCCAGCCCGGTCGCTGCCTGTGCCGGTGCGGTATCGACGCAGTAGGTGGTCACGCTATCGGCATAGCGGGTCGGGTTGCGGCGCATGAAGTCGCACTGCAGTCCGGATACGTTCTCCACCGCGATGGCCGTGGGCTGCCACGCCAGCAGCCGCGCCAGCAGCGGTTCCAGCATTGCCGGCTGGAACGCGTCGGGCAGGGTGGAAAGATGCGGGCTGCCCAGTACCAGCACGTCATTGATGCGGCCAGCGGGCGGCCCCTTGTGTTCGCCAGGGTGGAAGGCGGGGCGATACGGCGCATCGGCGGCGCCGGCGGCGGCACTGAACAGGCTCAACAACAGAACACAGGTACGACGTTTGAACATGGGCTTCTCCCTGCAATGGATGCATCCGTGATGAGGGCGATGCTGCATGCAGGGCCGCGCGATGTAATCCCCCGTTGGTCATGGCAACCTTCTGGCCGCTGGGTGCATCGCAGGTAAGCGAGGGATGGGCCACAATGGTCCTTGCAACAAGGATCGACCCACCACATGGACACAGCCATTTTCATTGCGACGATCGCCGCGCTGCTGGGCACGATCATCGGTTTCATCGGCCCTGCGGGCTGGCGCTGGCAGCTGCTGCGGCTATCGCCGGCGCTGCTGCTGCCGGTGGCCCTGCATGTCCTGCAGAGCACGCCGTGGATCTTCGGTGGTGGCGGGAACTGGGTGACGGCAGCGGTGTTCCTCTGGGTGGGCAGCGTCGGCTACCTGCCAGCGGTGCTGGCCGTGGGCGGGCTGCGCTGGATGATCCAGCGCCGGCAGTGAACACCGGGAGACTGCAATGCTGGTAAGGATCGGAAGCCTGGATGAGGCGCTGCAGGTATTGCAGGGCGTGGATGAGCTGGGCCAGGGGCGCACCCACGCCACCTATTCGGCCCGCCTGGCCGGCCGCCGCCACCTGGTGCTGGTGGCCGAGCAGGGCGGCGAACTGGTCGGCTTCAAAGTGGGCTACGCGCTGGACCGGCGGCGCTTCTACAGTTGGGTGGGCGGTATCCATCCCGCCCATCGCCGGCAGGGCATCGCCCAGGCCCTGCTGGACACCCAGCAGCGCTGGGCATCGGCCCAGGGCTATGGCTGCATCGAGGTGAAGACCTCGCAGGCCTTCCCGCAGATGGTGGCCCTGCTCGAACGCAACAGTTACCAGCGCCTGGGCGAGGTGGAAGGCAAGCTGCTGTACCGCCGGGCCCTGTGAAGGCTGCCGGGCCGTTGAAACAACCCTAAAGCCCAGGCCCTGGGCGCCGATATCCTGACTGGATCCCGCTCCTGTCCCCTCGCGCAGGACCCAAGGCTGCCCCCGATGGGCGGCCCGCGCTGTGTGTATCGCCGAACGCTTCCGCAGTTCGCAGTGCCCAGCACCACGCGCCACACGATCGAGGACGCTGCCCCCGCGCGTCCGCAAGTCCAGGCAATTGATGGCCCCGCCGGGCGCCCCGCCCGCCGGATTGCACCTTATTGGACTCCGAGGACCACACGATGCTGATGCCAGGCTTCACGGCGGGTGAACAGACTCCGGCCGAACCGATTTCCCGTTGGTCTCCGTGGCGCTTGTTGCTGGGCGCGCTGGGATCGCAACGCAGTGCCGACACGCCGGCATCCGAACAGGTCCGCCGCCAGGACGAACTGGCCGCACAGGTGGCAGCACTGCACCGCGTGCAGGCGGTGATCGAGTTCGCCCTGGATGGCACCATCCTGCAGGCCAACGACAACTTCCTGCAGGCGGTGGGCTACCGGCTGGATGAGATCCAGGGCCAGCACCATTCGCTGTTCGTCGACCCCGATCACGCGCGCAGCGCGGACTATCGTGACTTCTGGGCGCGGCTGGCGCGTGGCGAGTTCGACGCCGGGCAGTACCAGCGCTTCGGCAAGGGCGGGCGTGAAATCTGGATCCAGGCCTCCTACAACCCGGTACTGGACCGTCAGGGGCGCCCCTACAAAGTGGTCAAGTTCGCTACCGACATCACCGCCCAGAAGCAGCAGGCGGCCGATTCGGCCGGGCAGCTGGCCGCCATCGACAAATCGCAGGCAGTGATCGAGTTCAGCCTGGATGGTCGCATCCTGTCGGCCAATGCCAACTTCCTGGCCACCACCGGCTACACGCTGGACGAAGTGCGTGGCCAGCACCACTCGCTGTTCGTCGAATCCGACTACCGCGCCAGCACCGAGTACCGGCAGTTCTGGGAAAAGCTTGGACGCGGCGAGTACGACGCCGGGCAGTACCGGCGCCTGGGCAAGGGCGGCCGCGAAGTGTGGATCCAAGCGTCCTACAACCCGATCCTGGACATGAACGGCCGCCCCTTCAAGGTGGTCAAGTACGCGACCGACATCACCGCCCAAGTGCATGAAAACCAGGCCACCCAGCGTGCCGTGGCGCAGACCCGCGAAGTGGTGGCGGCGGCCAAGCTAGGCGACCTGACCCACAGCATCGCCCTGGCCGACAAGAGCGGCCCCATCGCCGAACTGTGCGAGGGCGTGAACGCGCTGGTCGAAGCGATGGCCAGCATCATCGGCCAGATCAAGTTCGCCGCCGACACCATCGCGGTGGGCGCCACGGAGATCGCCCAAGGCAACAGCGATCTGTCCCAGCGCACCGAACAGCAGGCCGCATCGCTGGAGGAAACCGCGGTGTCGATGAAGGGCCTGGCCGATACCGTGCAGCGCACCGCGACCAACGCGCGCCAGGCCAGCCAGCTGGCCGGCGGCGCCGCCGATGTCGCGGCCCGCGGCGGCAGCGTGGTGCATGAAGTCGTGTCGACCATGGCCGTCATCAATGCGTCCTCGCGGCGCATCGTGGACATCATCGGGGTGATCGACGGCATCGCCTTCCAGACCAACATCCTGGCCTTGAACGCGGCCGTGGAAGCGGCACGTGCCGGCGAACACGGGCGCGGCTTCGCGGTGGTCGCCACGGAGATCCGTGAACTGTCGCAGCGTTCGGCCAGTGCGGCCAAGGAGATCAAGCAGCTGATCGACGCATCGGTGGCCAATGTCGGTGCCGGCACCACGCAGGTGGAAAGTGCTGGGCGGACCATGGACGAGATCGTGCGCGACGTGCGCAGGGTCAGCGACCTGATGACCGAGATCAGCACTGCGGCCCAGCAGCAGAGCGACGACATCCAGCAGATGAACCACGCGGTGGACCTGATCGACCAGGGCACGCAGCAGAATGCGGCACTGGTGGAGGAGGCCTCGGCGGCCGCACGCAGCATGGAGGAACAATCCGCGCAGCTGCTGCAGACCGTGGCCGGGTTCCGGGTGGATGGCGGGCAGGGTAGGGCGGCGCCGCAGCTGCGGGCCGTGTACTAGCGCGCCGGGCGGAAACGCAAAAGGCCAGGTCGATGACCTGGCCTTTGATGCGATGGTGCCGGTGAAAGGACTCGAACCTTCATGGGGTTACCCCCGGCTGATTTTGAGTCAGCTGCGTATACCATTCCGCCACACCGGCAGCAGCGGGCTAGTGTAACCGAGCCCGCCGGAGGTTCATAGAGGTGCCGTAGAACGGGCCAGAAACCCCTTGCTTTGTCGGTATTGGCTGGGTGATGGCTATACTGGGCTGGCTTAACAGGTGCGGGAGCGAGGGCGCATGACGGCGTTGCAGGATCTGCGGGTACTGGTGGTCGAGAACGACGAGATGAGCGCGGCCCTGCTGCAGATGCAGCTGGTGCAGGCGGGTGCGCGGGTGGTCGGTCTGGCTGCTACGGTTGCCGAAGCCCTGTGCCTGCTGGCCGAGACCTCGCCGGACGTTGCCCTGCTGGATTACCGGCTGGCCCGCAACGAGACCAGCGAACCGGTGGCCGCAGCCCTGGCGGCGCGTGGCGTGCCTTTCGTGCTGGCCACCGGCATGACCGCCGAACAGGTGCCGGCGGCGATGCGCGGCGGCGTGCTGCTGGTCAAGCCCTACCTGTCGGTGGATCTGTCCAGGGCGCTGGTACGCGCGGTCGACTGCTCCAACGCGCAGGCCTGATCTCGGGCTGCCGGCTCAGGCCGCCTCTTCGAATACATAACGCAGGTCCTCGCGGTCATCGAGGATCGCGTACTGCGTGGCCAGCTGGTCCGGATCGGGGTTGAGCCAGGCATCCAGGTGTTCCGTGCGGATCGGTACCACGCCGCGGTCGTGGCCGGCAGCGGCAACATCGGCCGGCGGTGCATCGGTGATCGTCGCGAACGACAGCAGCCGGCCTTCGGGGCCTTCCCATTCGGCCCAGAGGCAGGCCAGCAGCAGGTCCCTGGGTGGATCGGGTCGGAATTCCAGCACCACGTCCTGTTCCTTTTCTTCGGCCCCCAGGCTGCGCCCGGCGATGGCGTGGCGCGGCACGTGTTCGTAGAAGGCACGCACCACCACCACGCCATGGCGCAGGCCGAAGGCGCCGCGCCAATAACCTTCCAGGCTGTCGCGGCGCGCGTTGTAGGTGCCCGGGTACAGCACGTCGTTGCGTGCAGGCTTGTCCGGCAGGCGGCACTGGTAGCGCATCGGCTTGATGACCCGCTTGCCGTTTTCGCTGACCATTACCGGCGCATACGTGCCGGGGAAGATGCGGTTGTCGCGCGGCAGCAGCTGCGCGCGGTGCAGATCCTCCAGGCGTGCCTGCGCGCGCTCGATGCGGTTGCCGGCCACGCGCAGGTCGTTGCGCGCTTTCTGCGTGGGGCGGGTGGCCAGGGTTGCATTGGCGATATCGCGGCGCTCGGCCTGTTTCACCAGTTCTGCTTCCAGCGCCCGCTGTTCTTCGGCATGCCACTGCTGGATCTTCGCCACGATGTCGCGGCCCTGTTCGGTGCGTGCGCCGGCAAAGCCATCGTCCATGGCCTTGGGTGTCTTCGGCCGCTTCTTGCCGGGGTCGTGTGCGTACAGCTCGGCGAATTCTTCCAGCGACAGGACGGCGCCGTACTCACGGACGAGCTTGGCGTAGTCGGCGCGGATCAGGGCGGAATAGCACATGGGGAATCTGCTGGTGGTATTCGCAGCGGCTGCGACGGGGTTGCGGCAGGATAGCCCGAGTCCAGGGAGATACCGCATGAACGATTCGATCACGCCGCAGTTCCGCGATGCCGTACCCACCGTCGAGGATTACTGCCAGCTGCGTGCGCTGGCCGGGCTGAGCGCGAAGTCCCGCGAGGCAGCCGAGCGGGCGTTGCCGAACACCCTGTTCGGGGTCTGTGCTTACCAGGGCAGCGAACTGGTGGCGATGGGGCGCATCGTTGGCGATGGCGGCTGCCACCTGCAGGTCTGCGATATCGCGGTACTGCCCCGGCTGCAGGGGCGGGGGCTGGGCAAGGAAGTGATGCGTCGGCTGGATGCATGGATGCAGGCGAACCTGCCGCCGTCGGCGTATGTCAGCCTGCTGGCCGATGGCGAGGCGCACCGCCTGTATGCGCAGTTCGGCTTTGCGCCGACCGCGCCCGCATCGATCGGGATGTATCGGCGGTTCTGAGTCCGTGGCATCAGGCATTCATCCACGCATGGCGTGGATCTACTGGAATGACAGGCAAAGAAAAACCCCGGCCGAGGCCGGGGTCTTCAAGAATTGGCGTCCCCACGGGGATTCGAACCCCGGTCGCCACCGTGAAAGGGTGATGTCCTAGGCCTCTAGACGATGGGGACGCACGAAAACTTCAAGTTGTAGATCCTTCGACGGCCTAATGTCGAAAGTGGTGGAGCCAAGCGGGATCGAACCGCTGACCTCCTGCATGCCATGCAGGCGCTCTCCCAGCTGAGCTATGGCCCCATGAAACTCCGGATTGTCCTGCCGGGAGCAGGGTCCGTTTTGAAACTGGCGTCCCCACGGGGATTCGAACCCCGGTCGCCACCGTGAAAGGGTGATGTCCTAGGCCTCTAGACGATGGGGACGCACGAAAAACTTCAAGTTGTAGAACCTTCGACGGCCTAATGTCGAAAGTGGTGGAGCCAAGCGGGATCGAACCGCTGACCTCCTGCATGCCATGCAGGCGCTCTCCCAGCTGAGCTATGGCCCCGTGTTACCGAGCCGCCTATCTTACCAACGTATTCACCTTTGTGGAAGCTTTTTTTTCGCTTTCTTCGTTGTGATTCACCAGGGCCACAAGGGCAGGGGAACCACAACGCCACAACCTGAACGCCGGTGGGCGGTGAACAAAAAAGACCCGGTTATCGGCCGGGTCCTCGTTGTTCGTGATGAGTGGCGTCCCCACGGGGATTCGAACCCCGGTCGCCACCGTGAAAGGGTGATGTCCTAGGCCTCTAGACGATGGGGACGCAGATCTCATCAATGTTCTTTAGCGACCTTTCGACGGCCTAATGCCGAAAGATTGGTGGAGCCAAGCGGGATCGAACCGCTGACCTCCTGCATGCCATGCAGGCGCTCTCCCAGCTGAGCTATGGCCCCACGTCGCTGAGGAGCGAAATAATAGCTGTGCCCCCGGGGGTTGGCAAGCGTTTGTTGCACTTTTCTTCACGTCCGTTGCGAAGCCGATGTCAGCTGCCCGGCAGGCGCTGCGCGCGCAGGCGCAACGCGTTGCTGATCACCGATACCGAGCTCAGGCTCATCGCCACTGCCGCCAGCATCGGCGACAGGGTGATGCCCCACGGCACCAGTACACCGGCAGCGACTGGAATGCCCAGGCCGTTGTAGAGGAAGGCGAAGCCGAGGTTCTGCCGCATGTTGCGCACGGCTGCACGCGACAACTGGCGCGCGCGCAGGATGCCGCGCAGATCGCCCTTCACCAGGGTGACCTGCGCGCTGGACATGGCCACGTCGGTGCCGGTGCCCATGGCGATGCCCACGTTGGCACTGGCCAGCGCCGGCGCATCGTTGATGCCATCGCCCGCCATCGCCACGATGCGCCCCTGTGCCTGCAGCTGCTGCACCAGCGTGGCCTTGTCGGCAGGACGGGTTTCGCCATGCACTTCATCCAGGCCCAGCGTGGATGCCACTGCCTGTGCCGTCAGCAGCCCATCGCCGGTGGCCATGATGATGCGCAGGCCGTCGCGATGCAGTGCGGCGATCGCTTCAGCGGTGGTCGACTTGATCGGGTCGGCCACCGACAGCAGGCCGGCCAGTTGCCCGCCCACGGCCAGGTACATCACGCTGGCGCCGCGCCGGCGCAGCGCATCGGCCTGTTCCTGCAGCGCGGCGACCGACACCGATTGCTCGGCCATCAATGCAGTGTTGCCCAACCACATCGTGCGGCCGTCCACCTGGCCGCGTACGCCCAGGCCGGTGATCGAATCGAAATCATCGGCTGCCAGCAGCGGCAGGCCGCGCGTGCGGGCTTCGGCCACGATGGCTTCAGCCAGCGGATGTTCGCTGCCCTGGTCCAGGCTGGCGGCCCATTGCAGCACCTGCGTGCTGTCGAATCCCGTGGCCGCGTGCACGGCGTCGAAGGCGGGGCGGCCTTCAGTGAGCGTGCCGGTCTTGTCGACCACCAGCGTGTCGACCTTGCCCAGTGCTTCGATCGCTTCGGCATCGCGGAACAGCACGCCGTGCTGCGCGGCGCGGCCGGTGGCGACCATGATCGACATGGGCGTGGCCAGCCCCAGCGCACATGGGCAGGCGATGATCAGCACCGCCACGGCGCTGAGCACACCATGCGTCCATGACGGCTCGGGCCCGAACAGGCCCCAGCCCAACAGCGCCAGTGCGGCCACCGCCAGCACCGCCAGCACGAACCAGTACGCCACCTTGTCGGCCATGCGCTGCATCGGCGCGCGCGAGCGCTGCGCCTGCGCGACCAGCTGCACGATCTGCGCCAGCATGCTGTCATCGCCCACGCGCTCGGCTTCGATCACCAGCGCGCCGGAACCGTTCAGGGTCGCGCCGATCACGCTGTCGCCCGCCTGCTTGGTCACCGGCACCGGCTCGCCGGTCAGCATCGATTCGTCCAGCGTGGAGCGGCCTTCCAGCACGCGGCCGTCCACCGGTACTTTTTCGCCGGGGCGGACGCGCAGGCGATCGCCGGCCTTCACCAGGGCCAGTTCCACGTCATGCTCGCTGCCATCGGCATCGATCCGCCGCGCGGTCTTCGGTGCCAGGCCCAGCAGCGCCTTGATCGCCGCCGAGGTCTTGGCCCGTGCGCGCAGTTCCATCAGCTGGCCCAGCAGGGTGAGCGAAATGATCACCGCCGCCGCTTCGAAGTAGACGCCCACGTGGCCGTGCTGCTGGAAGGAGGGCGGGAACAGGCCCGGTGCCACCGTGGCCACCACGCTGTAGCCATAGGCGGCGATGACGCCGGTGCCGATCAGCGTCCACATGTTCGGGCTGCGGTTGCGGATCGACTGTGCCCAGCGTTCAAGGAACGGCCAGCCGGCCCACAGCACCACCGGGGTGGCCAGCGCGCCTTCGATCCAGACCCGCAGCGTGGGCGACAGCGCGTGCAGCAGCGGCGTCATCGCCAGCATGGCCAGCGCCATGGTCGCGATGCTCAGCGGCAGCGACACCCAGAAGCGGCGGCGGAAATCGGTCAGCTCCGGATTCTCGCCCTCGTCCAGGCTGGGCATCATCGGCTCCAGCGCCATGCCGCAGATCGGGCAGGTGCCGGGGCCTTCCTGCACGATTTCCGGATCCATCGGGCAGGTGTAGAGCGTGCCGGCCGGGACCTCCGGCGCCACGTAGGACGACGGATCCAGATAGCGCTGTGGATCGGCGATGAACTTCTGCCGGCAACCGCCGCTGCAGAAGTGGTAGTCCTGGCCCTGGTGATGGGCATGGTGCGCCGTGGTGGCGGGGTCCACGTCCATGCCGCAGACCAGGTCCTTCACTGTCGCGGCACCGGCGCTGGCCGGCGTGTGCCCCCCGCAGCAGCCGCTGGCCTTCTTCGGCGCGCTTTCAACGGGCCTGCTGCCGTCGAAGGCGGCGGGATCAGCCAGGAAGCGCTCGCGGCAGCGTGCCGAGCAGAAGTGCCACTCGCGGCCAGCGTGTGTGGCGTGATGCGCTGTGCTGGCCGGGTCCACCTGCATGCCGCAGACCGGGTCCTTCACGGTGGCGGTCTTCTTCGCGCCGCCGCAGCAGCCACCGGCGGTGGGGGGCGTGCCGTGCTGGGAATGTCCGTTGTTCATGCGTTGTCCTCGGTCAGCGCGGCCAGGATCGGGCACTGTTCCAGTGCGCCATGGCCGGGGCAGGCGTCCACCAGCTGCGACAGCGCGGCGTGCATGCGCTGCAGCTCGGCCATGCGCTGTTCGATATCGGCCAGGCGTGCCTGCGCGGTACCGCGCACGCTGCCCATGTCCTGCTGGTGGCGATCACTCAGCGCCAGCAGTTCGGCAATTTCTTCCAGGCTGAAGCCCAGCGCCTTGGCGCGGCGGATGAAGCGCAGGCGGCGCAGGTCCTGTTCGCCGAAGATGCGGTAGCCCCCGGCCGAACGCGCCGCGGTGGGCAGCAGCTGCTGGCGCTCGTAGTAGCGGACGGTGTCGATCGGCACCCCGGCCTGGCGGGCCAGCTGTCCAATGTTCATGGCGCACTCCTGGAAGGTGGATGGCCATTGTCAACCCTGGAGTCTGGTCAAGAGTCAAGGGTTTGTGCCTGCCCCCCATTCAGGACACTTTGCAACTTTCTTCATAGCCGTCCTGTGGGACCACTTCCTAACCTTCGCCTTGACCGGCCGTTCGGCGGCCTGGATGAATGGAGGAAACAGGCTGTGGACGGACTCAGGAACGAAGGTTTCGTTGAAGTTGCCGTGGTCGAATACCCCGGGGGAGACCCCTCGGCGGCATCAGTACTGGCAGAGATGGCCCATGTGGCCAACCGCCTTGCACAACAGCAGCGGCGCAACTGCGCCCGGGTGGTGGTCACCCGCTGGATCGTGCCTTCCAGCAATACCGGTGTGCACCGTATCGCCGGTGCCGAGATGCTGGATGCCGCCATTCCGGCGGTGATCGCCCTGCCGGTCCAGGTCAGCCCGGGCATCGCGGTGCGGGCCGAGGACGTGCTGCTGGACTGGTTGCGGGCGCATTACGATGGCGGCAGCCTGCTGGCTGCGGCCGCCGATGGGGTGGGGGTGCTGGCGCGTGCCGGCCTGCTGGCCGGGCGCACCGTGTCCGGCCCCGATCTGCGGCGCCATCCCGGCCTGCAGGTGCAGTCCGCCAGCTGGGCACCCAGCGAGCGCGCCCTGGTGGACGATGGCGACCTGCTGACCGTTGCCGGCCCACAGGCATGGCGCTACCTGGGCCTGCGGCTGCTGTACCGCCTGCACGGGCAGGGCGTGGCCAGCGCAGTGGCCCAGCAACTGGGCATTTCCGTGCCGGTGGCCATCCAGCAGGACCTGGAACGCTTCAGCGCCAACTTCGCCCATGGCGATCGCGACGTGCTCAAGGCCCAGCGCTGGCTGCATACCACGGCAGCACGCGGGGCCACGTTGCCGGCCATCTGCGATATCTCCGGGCTGGAGCCGCGCACCCTGCAGCGCCGTTTCCTGAAGGCGACGGGCCTGCGCCCCATCGAGTACTGCCAGCGCCTGCGGGTGGCCAAGGCGCAGACGCTGCTGCAGCAGGGCGCCAGCATCGACGAAGTGGCCTGGGGTGTGGGTTATGCGGACCAGAGCGCGTTCCGCCGTCTGTTCCTGCGCATTGTGGGGATGACCCCCGCCAACTACCGGCGTCATGTCAGCAACGCACGCCGCGAGCGGCCCCCGCTGCCAGCGACGGGGCACCTGCGCAGTCTGCCCACGCCCAGTGAGCCGCAGGCACGGCGCGATGCAGCCTGATCGCGCTCGCTGGAGGGTCGTGCTTGCATCGTGGGCACGACACTTTGACCATGCAGGGCTCTGGAACGTGGTGCGGGTGACGTAATGCCAAGTGTGGGACCGGTGCCGATGCCGGTGGTGCTGATACTGATCAGTCTGTTGCTGGCGATGGGCCTGGCCCGGGTATGGCCCTCCGGCCAGCCCGTGCCGCCACGGCCTTCTGGCGCAGGGCGGGTGCTGGACATGCTGTTGATTGGGCTGCTCTGCGGCAGGCTGTCCTTCATCGTCGCCAATTTCGCGCTCTATCGTGACGCGCCCTGGAGCATGCTGCAGATCGCCGATGGCGGTTACCACGTCGTGGTGGTGTTCGCGGCGGCCCTGGCCTGGGGCCTCTGGAGCCTGCGCCAGCATCGATCACTGCGGGTGCCCGTGTTGTGCAGCGCGCTGGCCGGTGCACTGCTGTGGTCGGGCGGGGCCCTCATGCTGGCCCGCTGGCAGGCCAACGCCCTGCCGGTGCCTGCGGTGCAGGTGGTGGATCTGCAGGGCAGGGTGCTGGACCTGCAGCAGTTCCGTGGCAAGCCGCTGGTGCTGAACCTCTGGGCCAGCTGGTGCGGGCCGTGCCGCCGGGAGATGCCGGTGCTGGCCCACGCCCAGCAGGCGCATGCCGATGTCCAGTTCGTCTTTCTCAACCAGGGCGAAAGCCTGGACGAGGTCCAGTCCTTTCTTGCCGCTGAACGCCTGAGCCTGCGCGATGTCCTGCTGGACGAGCCCTCCGCCGCGTCGACCACGCTGGGCGTGCGTGCCTATCCCTCGACCCTGTTCTTCGATGCTCAGGGGCGCCTGCAGGATCTGCATCTGGGTGAACTGACCCAGGCCGGTCTTGAACACAAACTGCGCAGGCTGCGGTAGCCTGCGCGGGCATTTATTTCTGGAGTTCCCATGCTGTCGATTTCCCTGCGTACCGCACCGGCGTTGCTGGTACTGCCGTTGATGCTGGCCCTGACCGCCTGCAGCCAGGCGCAGACGCCGCCGGGCAAAGCCCCCGCCAATGCCGCCGCAACCGCGCCGGCCGCGGTCAGCAAGGGTGAACGGCCCGCTGTCCTGAAGGGCATCGAGAAGCATGGCTTCGAAGTGGTGGCCGAGTTCGAGGCACCGGGTGGCCTGCGTGGTTTCGCTGGCGTGGTGGGTGGGCAGCAGCCGGCGGCGGCCTATGTAACCGCAGATGGCAAGCATGTGCTGGTCGGCAGCCTGTTCGATGCCGAAGGCAACGATGTGTCCGCACAGGCCGTGGAAAAGCTTGCTGCCGTGCCGATGTCGGCCAAGATGTGGAGCAAGCTGGAAGGCAGCGCCTGGGTCCGTGACGGCAAGGCCGACGCGCCGCGCGTGGTCTATACCTTCAGCGATGCCAACTGCCCGTACTGCCACAAGTTCTGGGATGCCGCACGGCCGTGGGTCGATGCCGGCAAGGTGCAGCTGCGCCACATCATGGTGGGCGTGATCCGCGAGGACAGCCCGGCCAAGGCTGCGGCCATCCTGGCTGCACGTGATCCCAGCGCCGCGCTGCTGGAAAACGAACACCAGTTCGATCGCGGTGGCATCAAGCCGCTGCCGAACATCAGCCGCGAAATTGCCGGAAAGCTCGATGCCAACCAGGTGCTGATGATCGAGATGGGCTTCCAGGGCACGCCGGGCATCCTGTTCCAGGATGCCGATGGCATCGTGCAGCGCCTTTCAGGCCTGCCGCAGGGCGAAGACCTGCAGAAGGTACTGGGCCCGCGTTGATCGCGAACCGCTACCGTGGATGAAGGCCGCAGGCCCGCATGGCAACATGCGGGCCTGTTGCGTTCTGCGGCCACGGCGCCCGGAAATGCCTGCGCACGGGGCCGCACACCGTCACGTATGAATAGTGACTGACATCAAGCATTGCGACTTGATCGCAATCAAGGCCAAAAACGACAGCCGAACTAGCCTTGACGCATGGAATACAGCGTCACCGTGCGATGGATGCCGCCCCGCGACCGCACCTGGAACAGAGGTGCGACCCGAGTCATTCACGACACTCTCACCCAGCGGTTGCTACCCAGACCCCTGTGGTCGCCACCCCTTTGGCAGCGCAGCCGCAGTCGGGTCAACGGCAGCAAGGGCAGGGCGATGTCATCGTCCTGTTGCCTGCAACGCGCAGGCTGCCGACAGGCACCGACGCAGTATCCGCAATCCAGCAACGGCAGGTCGCTGTCGGGATGGCGCACGCGCACATGCCGGCAGTGCTACGCGATTGTTCGCCCAAGGAGGATGCAATGCGCTTGGCGGTTCTGAGTCTGGCTTGTCTGGCTGCGCTGGCGGCAACGCCCGCGCAGGCCGAGGATGACGCGCAGGCGCTGCGGCGTGAGATCAATGCCATGCAGCAGACGCTGCAGGGGCTGCAGCAGCGGCTGGACCGGCTGGAGCAGCACCAGACAGGCGCTGATGCGGCTGCCGTGACAGCACCGGCGGCGTCTGCCGCCCCGCGAGTTCCGGCGCCGCCGGCCACATCGCCCACGTCCATGGTCGCCTCGGTGCTGCACCCTACGCAGGTGCCCGGGGTCGCGCCGCCCGTGTTGCCGCAGCGCGATTCGGTGGCCGATCCGTCCACCGCTGCATCACGACCGGACAGCGCCGCCGGCCCCACCGATCCCGACCTGAAGGGCTTCTTCGCCATTCCCGGGACCGACACGGTCATCCGCATCGGTGGTTACGCCAAACTCGACGCCATCGCCGATTCGCGCGCGGCGGGTGACGAGGACCAGTTCATTCCCTCGTCGATGCCGGTGGGTGGCAGTCACCGCGATGTCTCCAACTTCAACATCCACGCCAAGCAGACGCGTTTCAGTTTCGAGGCGCGGCGGCCGACCACGCACGGCAACCTGCGCTTCTACCTGGAAAACGACTTCTTCGGCAGCAGCGACGGCTATCAGTTCCGGCTGCGCCATGCCTACGGCCAGCTGGGCAACACCTATGCAGGCTACGGTTATTCCAGCTTCATGGATCCGGACAGCCTGCCCGACACGCTGGACTTCGCCGGCCCGGGGGGGCGCTGGCTACCTGCTGGTGGCCGGGATCCACCACAGCTTCGCGGTGGGCAAGGGCACTGCGCTCACCCTTGCCGCCGAGGACCCGGATACCGAACTGGCCGGGGCCAGCGATGCGATGGCGGCGGTGAACCGCCTGCCCGATGTCAGCATCACCGCGCGCATGGAGCGCGACTGGGGGCATCTGCAGCTGGGGGCGGTAGCGCGCAGCCTGGCCTATGACGGTGCCGACGCGCGTGACCGGCGCATGGGCGGCGGCCTGCAGCTGAGTGGTTCTGCGGCGGTGGGCGAACGTGATCTGCTGCTGTTCGGCGTGCTGGGTGGCCGTGGGCTGAGCCGTTACACCGCCGATCTCACTGGCTCCGGCCTGGACGCGGTGGTCGGTGCCGATGGGCGGCTGGATGCGCTGGACCTGCACGGTGGTTTTGTCGGCTACACACACTATTGGTCCGAGCTGTGGCGCTCGAACCTGATCGTCGGCCAGTTGACCCTGGAGCGGAATGGCGCACTGGCGGCCGATGCCTTCCGCGAAAGCCGCTACGGCGTGTTCAACCTGATCTGGAGCCCGGCGCCCTCCTGGACGATGGGCATGGAGCTGCTGTACGGGCGCCTGGAACAGCAGAGCGGCGCACGCGGCGACACGGTCCGGCTGCAGGGCAGCCTGCAATACAACTTCATCAAGTAGGCGCCAGCGGCGTTACGCCAGCGCAGCGTGTCCCCATGCCCGGCGCCGCCGGGTCAATGCCCGCTTCAGGAGAGTGTCATGGCAGAAGCAAAGAAAATCGGGGTGGTTGGAGCCACCTTCCTCGTCGCCGGCAACATGATGGGTTCCGGTGTGTTCCTGTTGCCATCCAGCCTGGCCAAGATCGGCACCGCGTCGATCTGGGGCTGGCTGATCACCACGGCCGGCGCGCTGCTGCTGGCCTTCGTGTTCGCCAAGCTGGGCAAGCTGGCGCCCAAGGCGGGCGGCCCCTATGCCTACGCCCGCGACTGGTTCGGCCCATACATGGGCTTCCAGACCAACACCATCTACTGGTTCGCCAACTGGATCGGCAACGTTGCCATTCCCATCGCCGCAGTGGGCTATTTCAGCTATTTCTTCCCGATCCTGTCGGAGCCGCTGGTGCGCTGCATCGCGGTGCTCATCCTGGTGTGGGCGCTGAGTTTCGCCAACATGATCGGCCCGGCCTTCGTCAGCCGGGTACAGACGGTCACCACCAGTTTCGCCCTGGTGCCGATCCTGGGCATCGCCATCTTCGGCTGGTTCTTCTTCGATGCCGATATCTTCAAGGGCGCCTACAACGTGTCGGGTGAATCGAACTTCGGTGCGATCTCCAGCGCGGCGGCGCTCACCCTGTGGGCCTTCATCGGCGTGGAATCGGCATCGGTGACGGCAGGCGTGGTGGAGAACCCGGAAAAGAACGTGGCCCGCGCCACCCTGGCCGGCGTGTTCCTGGCCGCCATCGCCTACATCGCCAGTTCGTCGGTGATCATGGGCATGGTGCCCAACGGCGAGCTGCAGACGTCCGATGCGCCGTTCGCACTGGCGGCGGCCAAGGCCGTGGGTGGCTGGGGCGGCGCGGTGGTCAGCCTGTGTGCCTTCGTCGGTGCCGCCGGTTCGCTGGGTGGCTGGATCCTGCTGACCGCACAAAGCGCAAAGGCGGCGTCGGACGACGGCCTGTTCCCCAGCATCTTCAGCAAGACCAACAAGGACGATGTGCCGGTGAAGGGCGTGCTGATCGTGGCCGTGCTGATGACCCTGGCGGTGCTGGTCACCTCCACGTCGGAAACGGCTTCGGCGCAGTTCGATGTGATCACCTCGGCGGCAGTGGTGCTGACCCTGCTGCCCTACATCTACTCCTGCGTGGCCTGTTACTTCGTGGTTGAGCGCTCGCACACGCTGGTGCACACCGGTGCGTTCTGGACCCTGACCAGCCTGACGGTCGTGTACTGCCTGTGGGCCATCTACGGCTCGTCGGGAAGCATCGTGCAGTACGCCTTCCTGTTCGTGCTGTTCATCACCGTGTTCTATCCCTTCTTCAGCGAGGAGCGCCGCCAGCAGCGGCAGCGCGCCCGCGAGGCATCGGCCATCACCGCCGGCGCCCAGCGTTCCTGAGTTCGACAAGGAGAATCAACGTGTACTTCAAGTCCCTGGATTACCCGGTCATCGTCATCGACAACGACTACGAGTCTCCGCGCATCGGTGGCATCCTGATCCGCGCGCTGGTGGAAGAACTGCGTGGCAGTGACCAGCGCGTGCTGTGCGGCCTGAACCTGGAGGATGCGCGCGCCGGTGCGCGCACCTATGTGGCCGCGTCCGCGGTGCTGATCTCCATCGATGGCAGCGAAGAGGTGGATGGCGAGTTCCAGCGGCTGACCGCCTTCCTGCGCGAACAGAGCGCGCGCCGTGCCAACCTGCCGGTGTTCCTGTACGGCGAGCGCCGCACCATCGAGAAGGTGCCAAGCAAGCTGCTCAAGCACATCCACGGCTTCATCTTCCTGTTCGAGGACACCAAGAGCTTCATCGCACGGCAGGTCATGCGCGCGGCCGAAGACTACATGAAGAACCTGCTGCCGCCGTTCTTCAAGGCGCTCATCCACCACGCGGCCGAATCGAACTATTCCTGGCATACGCCGGGCCATGCCGGCGGCGTGGCGTTCACCAAATCGCCGGTGGGGCGTGCCTTCCACCAGTTCTATGGTGAGAATACGCTGCGCAGCGACCTGTCGATCTCGGTGCCGGAGCTGGGCTCGCTGCTGGACCATACCGGCCCGATCAAGGATGCAGAGGAGGAAGCCGCGCGCAACTTCGGTGCCGACCACACCTTCTTCGTCACCAACGGTACCTCCACCGCCAACAAGATCGTCTGGCATGGCACGGTAGCCCGCGGCGATGTGGTGTTCGTCGACCGCAACTGCCACAAGTCGCTGCTGCATTCGCTGATCATGACCGGTGCGGTGCCGGTGTACTTCACCCCCAGTCGCAACGCCCACGGCATCATCGGCCCGATCAGCCTGGACCAGTTCACCCCCGAATCACTGCAGCAGCGCATCGCCGCCAATCCCCTGGCCAGCAAGGCCTACACCGCCGGCTCCAAGCCGCGCATCGCGGTGGTCACCAATTCCACCTACGATGGCCTGTGCTACAACGCCGAGAAAATCGCCGACGAGATCGGCAGTGCGGTCGACTTCCTGCACTTCGATGAAGCCTGGTATGCCTACGCGGCGTTCCATCCGTTCTACGAGAACCACTACGGCATGGCCAAGGGCAAGCCGCGCGAGCAGGATGCGATCATCTTCACCACGCATTCGACCCACAAGCTGCTGGCTGCCTTCTCGCAGGCGTCGATGATCCACGTGCGCAACTCGGCACAACGCAACCTGGATGCCGAGCGCTTCAACGAATCGTTCATGATGCACACCTCCACCAGTCCGCATTACGGCGTGATCGCTGCCTGCGACGTGGCCTCGAAGATGATGGAGGGCGATGCCGGCCGTTCGCTGGTGCAGGAAATGCACGACGAGGCGATCGCCTTCCGTCGCGCGATGCTGCATGTGCGCGATGATCTGGGCCGGAACGACTGGTGGTTCAGCGTGTGGCAGCCGACCCAGGTCGAGCGCAGCCTGGACAAGGGCGATACGCCGGCGCCGCTGGTGGCCCGGCGCGAGGAGTGGTATCTGCAGCCGGACGCGCACTGGCACGGGTTCGAGAACCTGGTGGACGACTATGTGCTGATCGACCCGATCAAGGTGACCCTGCTGACCCCGGGGCTGTCGATGGACGGCAGCATGGGCCGGCTGGGCATCCCGGCGGCGGTGCTGAGCAAGTTCCTGTGGGGCCGCGGCATCACCGTGGAGAAGACCAACCTGTACTCGGTGCTGTTCCTGTTCTCGATGGGCATCACCAAGGGCAAGTGGAGCACCTTGGTGACCGAGCTGATGGCCTTCAAGGAACTGTATGACCGCAACGCGCCGCTGAGCCAGGCACTGCCGACGCTGGCCGCTGACTACCCGGTGGCCTATGCCGGCTGGGGCCTGCGTGACCTGTGCGACGCGCTGCACGCATTCAACCAGGAATTCGCGGTGGCCAAGGTGATGCGTGAGATGTACGTGGACCCGCCGACCCCGGTGATGACCCCGGCCGATGCCTACAACCATCTGGTGAAGGGCGAGATCGAGCGGGTCGACATCGAACAGCTCAGTGGCCGTATTGCCGCGACCATGCTGGTGCCATACCCGCCGGGCATCCCGACGATCATGCCGGGCGAACGCTTCGGTGCCAGCGATGAACCGATCATCCAGTCGCTGCGCATCGCCCGCGAACAGAACGCGCGCTTCCCCGGTTTCGAGTCGGATGTGCATGGGTTGATCATCGAACACGGCGAGGACGGCGTCAGCTACCGGGTGGAGGTGCTGAAGGCCTGACCTTCCGGGCTGTGCGGCCGGGCCCTGTCCGGCCGCCACGGAGCGATGATGCTTGACCTCAACTTGAGTTGAGGTCGCAGACTGCGGCGCATTCCCCACGAGGCTTGCGCGATGAACCTGTTGACCACCCCCGGCCCCAGCCATGGCCTGTTGGACGTGTTCGATGTTCCCGGGTTGTACGACCCCAGCCCCAACGGTTATTCGCACGTAGCGGTGGTGAGGCTTCCCGCGCGCGTGATCCATATCGCCGGGCAGGGCGGGGAGAACGAGGACGGCCAGCTGTCGCCCAGCTTCGAGGTGCAGGTCGGGCAGGCGCTGGACAACCTGCAGACCGCATTGCGTTCAGCGCAGGCCAGCCTGGCCGACGTGGCGCGTATGCGCATCCTGGTGGTCGATCATGACGAGGACCGCCTGGGCATCATCGCCCGCCAGGTGCGGCAGCGCTGGGCGAACCGGCCGGGTCCGACCTGCACGCTGATTCCGGTGCCGCGGCTGGCCCTGGACGGCATGTTGTTCGAGATCGAGGCCGAGGCCTACACCGCTTGATGCAGGAAGTACTCCACCGGCACGACGCGTTCCAGCGGGGCCTTCAGTTCGTCGGGCGGAGCCGGTAGCGGCTGGGCGCGGCGGAAGGTCTGCAGGGCGGCTTCATCCAGCAGCGGTTGGCCGCTGGACTGTTCCAGCCGCAGCAGCAGCAGACGGCCGCTGCGGTCGACGCTCACCCGCACCCACGCGGTGCCTTCCTGGCGCCGTGCGCGTGCGGCGGCGGGGTAATAGCGGTAACGCTGCAGACGCGCCATCAACCGTGCTTCCCACTGGTCGCTGGCGGCGCCGGCCTGGGTCTGCGCAGGTGGGGCGTCTGGAGTGGGCGGCGCGGCCGCGATCGATGCCGAGGCAGGTGGGGCGTCGATCGCGGCCGCAGGCGGAGCGATCAACAGGGGTTGCCGGCCGTTGCCTGCAGCTTCACTGGCGGCCTGTTCGCCTTCGCGCGCTGCGGTCGGCGTGGGCGGCGGTGTTGCAGGGGCGGGCCGTGCTGCGCTGGCCTGCTGCGCCGGGCGGGGCGTATCGGCGTGGCGCTCTTCAACGGGGCGCGGCGGCGTGGCCGGCGCCAGCAGGCGCAGGCTGATGCGGATGTCCTGTTCGGGTGGCGGCAGTGGCGGCGTGGGTGACACCCAGTGCACCAGCAGCAACAGCGGCAACAGATGCAGACCCACGCTGATGGCGATGGCCTGCCAGTGACGGCTGCGCTCGCTCATCACGGGGCACCGCGATCAAGTCGTGGATCAGGCTGGGGGCGTTGCTGCGGGCAAGAGTGCGGCCGGTCATGGGCGGCGCACCGATGCGCGGCAACCGTCGTTTCGACAGGCGTGGACACAGGGCGGGCGGCGGTCTGGAAGGGGAACGGCCCGCGGCGGCAAGGGCAGCGGCTGCACCTTACAGCAAAAGAGAATCATTTGCATAAACGGCGACCGGCCCAGGTGTGCGGCCGCGGCTCACCTGATGCCGGCGCTTCAGAGCGGCCTGTACTGGATCTGCGCCGCCAGCACGCGCAGGCCGTCGGCGCCACTGGACAGGATGCGTTCCTCGCCCACGCCCTGCAGGCGCTGCAGCTGGAAGCCGTCTTCGGTGGGCAGGCGCGCGGCGAGGGCGTCCAGGTGCTGCAGGGCAGCGGGGCCTTCGCAGTCGAACTGGCCCCAGTACTGGCCGTGGCGATGGATGGTCAAACGGTAGTGCATCAGGGGTTCTCCGGCAGCTGCTTCAGCCAGTGCTCGAACATGGCCGTGGCTGCAACGGCCAGAGGGGCGCCATAGCGGCGGGCCTGTGCGCGCAGGTCGTTGGGATCGATGCCGGCCTGGTGCAGTTCCAGGGTATGGCCGATCAGCCAGCGTTCGAACTGGCGGGCATCCAGTTCCGGGTGGCATTGCAGCGCCAGCGCGTGATGGCCGATGGCGAAGGCCTGGTGGCGGCAAGCCGGGGTGCTGGCCAGCCGCTGCGCACCGGCCGGCAGCTCGAAGGCTTCGCCATGCCAGTGCAGAACCGGAATGCCCTGCAGCGCCTGCAGCGGTGAACGCTGGCCATCGTCGGTCAGCAGCAGCGGCGCGAAGCCGATCTCCTTGCCGCCACTGGCAGCAACCGTGGCGCCCAGGCCACGCGCCATCAACTGCGCGCCCAGGCAGATGCCCAGCGTCGGCCGCTGCTGCTGCAGGCGGCGCTGCAGCAGGGCGATGCTGTCGGCCAGGAATGGATGGACCGCAGTGTCATTGACGCTGATCGGGCCGCCGAGCACCACCAGCAGATCGGCGGCTTCTGCCGGGTCCAGCGCATCGACGCCGGCCTGCAGCACGTGCAGGGTCCAGCCCTGCGCCAGCAGCAGCGGCTGCAGCGTGCCGAGGTCTTCGAAGGCGACGTGCTGCAGGACGACCGCGAGCTTGCCGGTAGCGTTCGTCATGCGGGTTCCCCGGCGCTGGGCCAGTAGAAGCTGTCCGGCGTGGCCCGTGCGCCGAAAATCGCCTGGCCGACACGGACCACGGTGGCGCCTTCTTCGATGGCGACTTCGAAATCACCCGACATGCCCATCGACAGCTGCGACAGGTCGATACCCGCCGGTGCGGTGCGCTGCAACTGGTCGCGCAGGTCGCGCAGGCGCACGAAGCAGGCGCGCACGCGTTCCACCTCGGGGGTGAAGATGGCCAGGGTCATCAGCCCACGGACGCGCAGGCGGTCAAAGCCGGGCAACTGCTGCACGAAGGCATCGACGGCGTCGGGTTCCAGCCCGTACTTGCTGGGCTCGGCCGAGGTATTGACCTGCACGAACACATCCAGCACGCGGTCTTCCAGCTGCAGCCGTTGCTGCAGGGCCTCGGCCACGCGCAGGCTGTCCAGGGCCTGGAATTCACTGGCGAAGCGGGCCACGTAGCGTGCCTTGTTGGTCTGCAGGTGGCCGATGACCGACCAGTGCACGCCCAGGTCGGCCATCGCTTCGGCCTTGCGCTGGGCCTCCTGCACCTTGTTTTCGCCCAGTTCGTGGCAACCGGCAGCCACAGCCATGCGGATGCGTGCCTCGTCGACGGTCTTGCTGACCGGCAGCAGGCGCACGCTGGCCGGGTCGCGGCCAGCGCGGGTGCAGGCATCGGCGATGCGCTGGCGCACCGTGGCCAGGTTGGCGGCGATCTGTTCGACGGACTGGGCGACGGGCCAGTCGGCGGCGGCAAGGGGCATGGGGGACCTCCAGTGCGGGGTGGCCAGGGTGGGATACACTGGCACAGGACGATCAATATTTTGGCATAGGACAAAATGAAAATCACCGGGCGCAGTGCCGAAGCGATCTTCGACAGCATCCGCGAGGGCATCGGCAGTGGCCGCCTGGCGGCGGGCAGCCTGCTGCCGCCGGTACGCGATCTGGCTGAACAGCTGGGGGTCAACCGCAATACCGTGGCGGCGGCCTACAAGCGGCTGGACGCGGCTGGCCTGGCCAGTACGGCTGGCCGCCGCGGCACCGTGGTGCGTGGACTGGCGCCGGCCATGGCCCGCGAGGGCAGTGCGCCGGGCCTGGCCCTGCATGACCTGGCCGGGGGCAATCCGGACCCCCGCCTGCTGCCGGCCCTGCGCCTGCAGGCGGCGCCCCCGCGGCTGTACGGGGCCGACACGGTGGGCGCGCGCATGCAGCGGCTGGCGCGCGCATCGCTGGACCCGCATTGCCCGGCCGGCTATGCGCTGGAGCTGACCCATGGCGCGGTCGACGGCATCGAGCGCCTGCTGGCAGCGTGGCTGCTTCCGGGCGACCGGATCGCGGTGGAAGATCCGTGCTTCCTGGGCAGCCTGAACGTGCTGGCCGCCGGTGGGCATGCGGTGCTGCCGGTAGCGGTGGATGCGCATGGCATGCAGGTGGAGGCATTGCGGCAGGCGCTGGATGCCGGTGCACGGGCGGTGCTGCTGACCCCGCGCGCGCACAACCCCACGGGCGCCAGCCTGGATGGCAAACGGGCGCGGGCGCTGCGGCAGCTGCTGGCCGGCTACCCGCAGGTAGCGGTGTTGATCGATGACCACTACGCGCTGCTTTCGCAGCAGGCCTATCACTCGGTGTTACCGGAGGATGGCCGACGCTGGGCGTTGCTGCGTTCGCTGTCGAAGGCATTGGGACCGGATCTGCGCGTGGCATGGCTGGGGTGCGATGCGGATACGGCAGCGCGCCTGCGATTGCGTCTGGCGGCCGGTACCGGCTGGGTCAGCCATCTGCTGCAGGATGCGGCCAGCAGTGTTCTGGAATCGGCGCCGCAGCGGGCGAAGATCGCGGTGGCTGGCGAGCGCTACCAGCAGCGGTTGCAGACGTTGCAGGCGCTGCTGCGTGCGCGGGGCGTGCAGACGGCGCTGCCGATGGAGGGCTTGAATCTCTGGTTGCCGTTGCCGGCGGACAGCCGTGCGCAGGTGCTGGCATTGGCATCGCGCGGGTGGCATGTGCGCGCCGGTGAAGTATTCGCGGTGGCCGCGCCGGGGCATGGCCTGCGGATCACCTGCGCGGCGCTGGGGCCGGCGCAGCTGCAGCAGCTGGCTGATGATCTGGCCGCGGTGTGTGGGTTGTAGAGTCGAGGTTGCTCGACTGCTTCGTATGGGTTGTAGAGTCGAGCCATGCTCGACTGGCTTCTGCCAACAGAAGTCGAGCATGGCTAGACTCTACAGAGAGCGAAGAAGCGGAAGTCGAGCATGGCTCGACTCTACAGAAGCAGGTCAGGGCGCGGCGTTGGCGCCTGGGCGTACGTAGTAGGTCTGGCCGGTGTCGTCCAGGAACATCAGTTCCGGTTTGCCCTGCCATGAGGTGAGCATGGCGCCGGTGTTGTTCTGGTGCTTGACCATCAGGCTGGCACCGCGGTCGGGGTTGGCGACCACCTTGAACACTTCGGTCCTGCCGCTGGCATCGTCCAGGGTCAGCAGCGCTTCGCCGCCGCGGTCGGTGGTGCCGTAGCCGCCGCGTTCGGAACCATCCGGCCCCAGCAGGATCATGCCCGACAGTGCCGCTGCGCGTGGCCCTTGCACCTGGCCTTTGCTGAGGGGATCGGGTACCGGCGCGCCGAGGATTACCCGGGCCTGGCCGTTCTCATCGTGGATGACCAGGCCGCGGGCTTCGATCACTCGTTGCGGTGACTGGCTGTGATGCAGGTTCCAGGCGGTCCAGCCGGAAACGATCAGGGCGAGGGTGGATACCCCCAGTGTGGTCAGCAGCAGCGCACGTGCCATCGTGTGTTCCTTCCTTGGAAGGTTGTGACAATAGCGGATGCGGGACGCGATTGGATACCGGCGCGCTCGCCGTCCACTGCATCAGTGGAAATCGCGGCTGTGGCTGCGCAGCCCCTGCAGCAGTTCATCCAGGCAGTGCATGCGCTGCACGATGACATGCTGCACGCCATCGACGCGTTCCAGGCGGCCATCGATCTGCATCAGCTGGGTATCGACCAGCACGCGGTGCTGGCGGTCGGCCAGGTGCCGCCAGACCACCGCGTTGACCATGCCGGTCTCGTCTTCCAGGGTCAGGAAGGTGACCCCGCTGGCGGTCTGCGGGCGCTGGCGCATGCGAACCAGGCCGGCGATGCGCACGCGGCGGCCATGGCCGTGACCGGCCAGCTGTGCTGCATCCAGGCAGCCACGGCTGCGCAGCTGCGTGCGCAGGAAGGACATCGGGTGGCGGCCGAGGGTGGTGCCGGTGCTGCGGTAATCGGCCTGCATGTCTTCCCATGCACTGGGCAGCGGCAGGGGCACGCGTGCTTCGGTGGTGGCACGGGCCTGGTCGAACAGGGGCAGGCGGTTTTCCACGCCGGAAATATCCCAGCGTGCACGATGGCGATGGCCACTGAGCCCACGCAGTGCACCGGCATCGGCCAGCAGGCCCTGCTGGCGCCGGTCCAGCGCGGTGCGTTGGCAGAGGTCGCCGACATCATCAAAGGGGCGCCGTGCACGCTCGCCCATGATGGTCTGTGCCGCCGTTTCACTGCAGCCATCAACCAGGCGCAGGCCAAGCCGGATGGCCGCGGCACCCTTGCTGAAATCCAGGGTGCAGTTCCAGTCGCTGTGGCGCACGTCCACCGGCAGCACGGTAATGCCATGCCGGCGTGCGTCCTGCAGCAGCTGGTCGGGGGTGTAGAAGCCCAGCGGCTGGCTGTTGATCAGGCTGGCGGTGAACGCGGCCGGGTGATGGCACTTCAGCCAGCAGCTGGCATAGGTGAGCAGGGCGAAGCTGGCGGCATGGCTTTCCGGGAAGCCATAGTCACCGAAGCCCTTGATCTGCTCGAACAGGTGTTCGCCGTATTCGCGGCTGAAGCCGTTCCTCAGCATGCCGGCCAGCAGCTTTTCGCGATGCGGTTCCAGCCCGCCGCGGCGCTTCCAGGCCGCCATCGAACGACGCAGGGCATCGGCCTCGCCGGCGGTGTAGTTGGCGGCATCCACGGCCAGCTGCATCACCTGTTCCTGGAACAGGGGCACGCCCAGGGTGCGTGCAAACACCCGCTCCAGCTGCGGCGGGTAGAGCGGGTTTGCCGGGTCGTTCAAGGCCTCGGGGCCCTGCTCGCGCAGGATCCGCCGGCGTTCCAGGTAGGGGTGCACCATGTCGCCCTGGATCGGGCCGGGGCGCACGATCGCCACTTCGATCACCAGATCGTAGAAGTTGCGTGGTTGCATGCGCGGCAGCATGGCCATCTGGGCGCGCGATTCGATCTGGAACACACCGATGGTGTCGGCGGCACTGATCATGTCGTAGGTGGGGGTGTCATCGTCAGGGATGGCATCCATGCGCCCTTCGTGCAGACCGTGCTGCTGCAGCATGGCCAGGCATTTGCGGATGGCGGTGAGCATGCCCAGCGCCAGGCAGTCGACCTTCATCAGGCCGGTGGCATCCAGGTCGTCCTTGTCCCATTGGATGACGGTGCGCCCGGCCATGGCCGCGTTCTCCACCGGCACCAGGGTCGACAGCGGGTGCTCGGAAATCACGAAACCGCCCGGATGCTGCGACAGGTGGCGGGGGAAATCGATCAGTTCGGCCGTCAGTGACAGCAGCCTGCGCATCAGCGGTGTTTCCGGATCGAAACCGCGCTCGCGCAGGGTGTCCGGCAGCGGGACGTGGCCGCCCCAGTGATCCATTGCCGCACCCAGTTCGTTCACCTGGTCCATCGGCAGGCCCAGCGCACGGGCCACATCGCGGATCGCGCTGCGGCCGCGGTAGCTGATCGCCACGGCGGTCAGTGCGGCACGCTCGCGGCCATAGCGGTTGAACACGTACTGCAGCACTTCCTCGCGGCGTTCGTGTTCGAAATCGATGTCGATGTCCGGTGGCTCATCGCGTTCTTCGGAAATGAAGCGTTCGAACAGCAGGTTGCTGCGCGCCGGGTCGATCTCGGTGACGCCCAGCACGAAGCACACCGCCGAATTGGCCGCCGAACCACGCCCCTGGCAGAGGATGTCCTGGCTGCGGGCGAAACGCACGATGTCCTGCACGGTGAGGAAGTACGAGGCGTAATTCTTCTGCTTGATCAACGCCAGTTCGTGCTCGATCTGCCTGCGCTGCGCCGGCTGGATGCCGTCCTTCCAGCGCCAGGGGATACCGCGCTCGACCAGCACGCGCAGCCAGCTGTCCGGGTCGTGGCCTTCGGGTACCAGTTCGCGCGGGTAGGTGTACTGCAGCTGGCCCAGGGTGAAATGACAACGTTCGGCGATGCGCACGCTCTCGGCCAGCAGCGCGGGGGGATACAGCTGGGCCAGGGAGGTGCGCGGGCGCAGGTGGCGTTCGCCGTTGGGAAACAGGCACCAGCCGGCTTCGGCCACGCTGCAGCGGTGGCGGATGGCGGTCAGTGTGTCCTGCAGGGCGCGGCGTCGGCGCACGTGCATGTGCACATCGCCGCTGGCCACCAGGGGCAGCTGGTGGCGTTCACCGAACGCCTGCAGCTGCTGCAGGCGGCGCACATCATCGTGTTCGTGGTGCAGTTCCACCGCCAGCCACAGTTGGTCGTTGAAGGCACTGCGCAGCAGCGGCAGGTGGCCGGCATCGGGCTGGCGGTCCAGCCACAGGCACAGCAGGCCCTCGGCCAGACCGTGCAGATCCTCGCGCAGGCAGCGGTATTCGCCCTTGCCCGCGCGCCGCCGGCAGGTGGTGATCAGTTGGCACAGGCTGGCATAGGCATCCTGGTCGGTGCACAGCAGGACGATCTTCGGTCCGTCCTCGATCTGCAATTCGGTACCGATGACCAGGGCGATGCCATGTGTCTTCGCCGCCTGCCAGGCGCGCACGATGCCGGCCAGTGAGCACTCATCGGTGATCGCCAGCGCACGGTAGCCTTGGCCGGCGGCGCGCGCGAACAGTTCGTCGGCGGTGGATGCGCCACGCTGGAAACTGAAGGCCGACAGGCAGTGCAGTTCGGCGTAACCGGGCAGTTCGCTGTGCATGGCTTCAGCCGAACCAACCGTGCAGCATCCACGGTGCATGCGGGTCGTTGCGGGGGCGGAAGGCCCAGCCGCGCTGGCCGTTCGCGGTTTCCACCACGTAGTAGTCGCGGCGTGCATCGGCCTGGTCCCACCAGCCCGATTCGATCCGCTCCGGCCCGGCGACGACGCGCAGGCGCGGGTCGCGCAGGGGGTGCGGCGTGTCCAGCAGCCAGCCAGGACGCAGCGGCCAGTACGCGGGTGGCTTGGCGGGCGGCTGGGTGCCGCTGGCACGCTCGGGGCGATGGTCGGCCTGTACCGCAAGCGGCTGCACCGCGTCGTCGCCCAGCCGTGCGCGCAGGCGCTCGCGCAGCTGGGTCCATGGCATCGCCTGTGCCGGGCGGGTATCGAACAGGTCGCGCGCGGCCGGCACGAACGGTGGCAGGTGCTCGGCCTGCAGGCGCAGCGCCCGGCTGCCGGCGGGCAGGGCGAAGGCTTCCATGCGGTTGCGGGCGATCTCGAACAGCAGCGCGGCATCGCGCTCGGGTGCCAGCAGGCCGATGGTCAGCACGCTGGCCGGCAGCAGGTCGTGTTCGAAGTACAGATCGAAGCGCTGCACGCCACCATCGCGCGAACACAGGAAGGCGGCCAGATCCAGCAGCAGGCGCCGCAGCGGGAACAGCAGGGCCTGGCTGGATTCGATCTCGTATTCGAACTCGATGCGTGCATTGAAGCGGTCGGGTGGCTGGTAGTAGCGCAGCGGTGCGGTGGGCAGGCCACGCAGTGCATCCAGCTGCTGCAGCACGTCGGGTGCGAAGCGCCGGGCCAGGCTGTCGCGCGGCAGGTCGAGCACCGCACCCAGGGTGCGCAGGCCGGAACGGGCCAGCACGGTGACCGCCTCGGCGGGCAGGCCGCAGCGCGGCAAGGGCAGCTGTGCCAGCACGGCCGGCAGCTGCTGTGCATCGATGCCCAGGCCGTCGTGCACGTTGGCCAGCACGCGCGCGGCATGCGGGTTGGGTGCGGCGACCAGGCGGTGGCGGAAACCAAGTTCGTGCAGTTCGCTGCGCAACCGCTGCTCGATCTTCAGCCAATCACCGAACAGGGCGCGGCTGGCGCCGATTTCCATGACCAGCGCATGCGGGAAATCGAGGCTGACCTGCGAACTGTAGGCATAGGCCCAGCTGGCCAGCAGCTGCCGGGTGTGCTGTTCGGCGGCGGGGTCGTAGTCGTGCAGCTGCAGGTCCTGCACCAGTACCTGGGCGGCCGACAGCAGCATGCCCGGGCGCAGGCCGGCCGCCCGCGCGGCGGGGCTGATCGCGCGCAGCACGCGGCGCTGCGCCGGCCCCTGCAGCAGCACCAGCGGCCGCTGTGGGTCGGGCTGCACGCGCAGCACGCTGTCCAGCGCCAGCTGCGGCAACAACAGGCAGGCCCAGTGCATGGCGCGGCCTCAGTGGGCGATGGCCAGCGGCAGCGGCTGCGCCGGTGGCAGGCCGCCGCGGCACTTCAGCACCCGCACCTGGCCGTGGTCGAGCTGCAGGCGCAGGCTGGCCGGGGAGGGATTGCGCGCGGCACGCACATCGCGGAACACGAAGCCCAGGCACTGCCCGCTGTCGGCGGCCACCTGCAGGCGGCGCAGCGAACGGTCATCGGCCTGCTGCGGCTGTGGCCAGCACAGCACGGCCGCACAGGCCGCCGAGCGCAGGCACTGTTCGGCCGCCCACAGGGCCTGCTTCGGCGCGGCCTGGATGATCTGCAGCTGGGCCAGGTCCAGCCCGGCTGCGGCCCAGGCCGGGGCATGCGGCCGGTAGGGCGGGGCGACCAGCACGATGGGCCGGTCGCGCTGGCTCAGCCGGGCCAGTGCCGGCCAGACCAGGGC
This sequence comes from Stenotrophomonas maltophilia, assembly GCF_047782825.1. GTDB lineage: Bacteria > Pseudomonadota > Gammaproteobacteria > Xanthomonadales > Xanthomonadaceae > Stenotrophomonas. The sequence goes on from NZ_CP180589.1 coordinate 504,838, forward strand.
CAGTTCGCCCACGCCGGGGGCCGCCTGCAGTACCTCGCACAGGCCGCTGGCGGGCCAGCCGCCGCCGGGCAGACGGGCATCCAGGGCCGGGTGGCCGCTGGCCAGATGGTCGCTGGCCGGCCCATGGCGCGCCGGGCCGCGCCATAGCTGGCGGCCATCCAGCAGGCGGTCGAGGGCGACGACGGCCCCCATCAGCCGGTCCTCCAGAGGAGGCACAGGGCGGGCTGAATGCGACAGAAGTGGACGGAAACGGCGGACATGGAGCGAGTATCGACAGGCCGGTATCAAGGGCTGAGACCGGACATGCTACTCGTCTTGTGAGTAGAATTACTAATGAAATTGGAGGGGCGGATTTCAGGTTGCTGAAGGGGTAAGGCATCCACGCATGGCGTGGATCTACTGGACAGAGCCCCGACAAATCCATGCCGCAGTTCGGTAGATCCACGCCATGCGTGGATGGGAGAACGGTGCCGACCAAGGTCGGCGCCCACAGGCCCCGGTTACGGGTGGACCGGCAGTGCAACCGGTCGCAGTGGTGCGGCATCGCCACCGCGGATCTTCAGCGGGCCGCCAATGAAGGCAAATTCGTAGACCCGGTCGCGGGCCAGTTCGTCCAGCGCCACCAGCTCGATGATCGGTGCGCCCTGCTGGGCCAGCAGATAGGTGTGCAGCGGCACGTAGTCGTCGGACACCTCCGAGGGGAAGGTCTCGAAGCTGAGATTGTCGGCACCGACGATCATCGCGCCGCTGTCCTCAACCAGGAAGCGCGCCGCGTCCAGGCCCATGCCCGGCGGGTTGGCCATGTAGGCCTTCGGCTGTTCGAACAGGCGCATGCGGCCGGTGCGGATCAGTACCACGTCACCCTGCTGCAGCGTCACGTGCTGGCGTGCCAGCGCATCCTTCAGGTCCTGGCGGGTGACGCGGTAGCTGTCCGGCAGCATGTCCATGCCCTTGGCGCCGGCCACGTCGATCAGCACGCCACGGGCGATCAGCGGCGGGAACTTCTCGATGCCGGTGACATTCCAGCCGCGGTCGCCCAGGTACTTGTCGGCCTCGAAGCCGTTCCAGATCTTCCCGTGGATGCCGAAGTGGTTCAGTGCATCGATGTGGGTGCCGGTGTGGCTGTACATCGAGAATGCAGTGCCGGTGTAGCTGCGGGTGAGGTTCATGGCTTCGCCTACGCCCATGGGGTCGTCCACCACCGTGCCGCGCGGGGTGTGGGTCATCCAGAACTGGTAGTGCGGGTCGCCGGCATCCTGCCAGCTGGGCATGCCGACGTAGTATTCGGTGGCCAGGTCATAGGCCTTGCCGCCGCTGACCCGCGACAGGATCGCCGCGCGCGAGGCCTCGGTGATCAGGTTGAGGCGGCCGATCTCGTCCTTCGGCCCCCAGGGGCTGGTGCCGACCTGCTGGCCGGAGGGAACGCGTTCGTGCGCGCACACGGGGGTGGAAGCGGCGGTGCCGGCCAGCAGCAGGGCCAGCGCGGCAGCCAGGGGACGTGGGGTCATGGGGGAATCTCCTTGCAGGGTGGGGGAGGGTGCGGCTCAGGCCGCGACCAGGGGCGCCAGGGCCTGGCGCAGGTGTGGCAGCGGCAGGGTCTGCAGGCGCAGGCCGTTGCCGCCGATCACGGTGGGAATGGAGCGGATGTCCAGTGCCGCGGCTTCGGCACGATCGGCCTGCACGCGCTGGCGTACTACGTCGCTGCGCATGTGGTCAGCGAAGGCGCCACGCGGATGGCCCAGCGATTCGGCGATATCCAGCAGTACTTCGGCATCGCCGATGTTGCGGTGCTGGTGCAGGTGCGCCCACTGCACGGCATCGAACATCGCACCATGGGCGTCGTTGCCGCCGAGCATGCCGGCGGCCTGGCAGGCCAGCGCACCGAGCCAGCCGGAGGGATACTCGAAGTCCTGTGCGCGCATGCCTTCGATATCGATGCGCGCGGTATCTTCATGCGCAGCGCAGTCGGCCCAGTGGCGCAGGATGATCGCCTTGGCGCGCTGCATCGAGCCAAACACCTCGATCATCCGTGTGCGCGAATCCTGCAGCACGAAGCTGCGGTGACGCACCTGGATGCCGAGTTCGGCGGAGACCTGCTGCAGGCGTGGGGCCAGCACGAAGCACCAGCCGCAGACCACGTCGTGGAAGAAATCGACCACCGGCGCGGCGGTGGCGAGGGAAGGAACGGAAGACATCTGCCTGCCATCGGTGAGAGGGGAGGCGGCAGAGTAGGCAGCGCGGCAGGGCTGAAACAGCACGCCGCGGGCAGCTCAGTTTTCGCTGGCGGTTACGAATCCAAGCCAGCGCAACCGGGCAGCTCGGCGTGCAGGAAATCGATGAAGGCGCGCACCTTGGGCTGCAGGTGGCGCGAGGTGGGATAGACCGCATGCACGAAGCGCGGCGGATAGCGATGGTCGGGCAACACCTGCTGCAGTTCGCCACGGGCCAGCGCCGGTGCCGCCAGGAACGAAGGCAGCGCGCCGATGCCCATGCCGGCCACCAGCAGGTCGCGCAGCAGCAGGCTGTTGTTGACGGTCACGCGCGCCGGCAGGGTGATCGTCACCTGCCCATCCGGGCCGAGCAACGGCCAGCTGCCTGGCGGATCGGACAGGCTGTAGGCCAGCACGCTGTGTGCCTGCAGCTCATCCACCGTCTGCGGTGCAGGGTGCTGCTGCAGGTAGGATGGGGCTGCGCACAGCACCTGTTGCAGCGAGGCCAGGCGGCGGGCCACCAGCCGCGAGTCATCCAGTTCGGCGCGCAGCCGCAGTGACACATCGAAACCTTCGCCGACGGCGTCGAGCAGGCGGTCTTCCATCACCAGGTCCAGCGACAGCTTCGGGTGCTGCTGCAGGAAGCGCGGCAGCAACGGCGACAGCGTGCTCAGCGCGAACGACTGCGGTGCGTTCACCCGCAGTCGCCCGGCCACCTCGCCACGTTGTTCGGCAATGCCGCGTTCCAGTGCGTCCAGCTCGTCCAGCAGGCGGCAGCATTCGCGGTAGTAGGCATGGCCGGTCTCGGTCAGGCTCATGCGCCGCGTGGTCCGTTGCAGCAGGACCACGCCCAGGTGTGCTTCCAGTGTGCGCAGCTGCTTGCTCAGGCCGGCAGGCGACATGCCCAGGTCTTCGGCAGCGCGGGCCAGCCCGCCGCGTTCGACGATGCGGCGGAAGGCGCGCATCAGGTTGAAGGAATCCATGCCGGCCCCGGGCGCGATGAAGGCGCCATTGTAGATCCACATCACGCGTCAGGTAGTAGATCCACGCCGTGCGTGGATGTGGGACACGCGGCGCCGACCACGGTCGGCGTCTACCAGGTGCGCGCGGGTTGCGCGGTTTGTTCAAGCCAGCAACCCACCAGCCGCGCCACCCTGCAGGCCCCTCACTTCCCGGGTTTCCCATGAAGCACTGGTTGCTCCGCCTGTATGCCCCGTTGTTCCTGCTTGGCTTCGTTGCTGCTGCCATCGCCTGGGTCGGCCACTTCCAGGGAGACCCGCTGTGGCTGCTGGCCTTGCTGGCCGTCGCCATTGCGGTTTCCTTCGCCGCCGAGCGCATCTGGCCCTACGACCGCACGTTCAACCACGATCACGGCGACCGCCTGTGTGACACCCTGCATGCGCTGGTCAACGAAGGCCTGAACCTGCTGTCGATCGCGGCCGTGCCGCTGCTGGCGGCGATCATTCCGTGGCAGGCGTGGCCGGTGCAGTGGCCGTTCGCGCTGCAGGTGCTGGTCGCCATCGTGGCTGCCGATTTCGGCATCACCCTGGTGCACTACGCCAGCCACCGCATCGGCTGGTTGTGGCGGTTGCATGCGGTGCACCACAGCGTGACCCGCATGTACGGCTTCAACGGTCTGATGAAGCACCCGCTGCACCAGGCTGCCGAAGCGGTGGGTGGGGTGCTGCCGTTGCTGCTGCTGGGCCTGCCGTTGCCGGTGGCGGCGGTGCTGGCCTTCGCCATCGCCATCCAGCTGCTGCTGCAGCACTCCAACGTGGACATGCGTCCCGGCGTGCTGGGCCGGGTGATGGCCTGGGCGCCACTGCACCGTTTCCACCACATGCGCTACGGCACGGCGGGCGACGTCAACTTCGGATTGTTCCTGACGGTCTGGGACCACCTGCTGGGCACGGCCTTTGCTGCACCGGGCTACCGGCTGGGCACACGCGACCTGGGCATCGGCAGCCAGCCTGACTATCCGCGCTGCTATGCCGGGCAGCTGCTGGCGCCGTTCCGGGAGCTGCCGCATGGGCCGGTGCCCGGGTTGCCTGAAGGCCTGCGCCGCCGCCGTTGAAGGGGCGTTTCAGCGTGCGCGCAGCTGCAGCCCCTGCAGTTGAGCCGCCCCGATGCCGAACATGCGGCGCAGGCTGCGCGACAGATGGGCCAGATCGGCGAAGCCGGCGGTGTGCGCGCTGGCGGTCAGGGTGTGCCCGTGCAGATGATGCGCCAGAGCGATGCGCAACCGCTGCCACAGCACCCAGCCACGCAGGGTCACTGCCAGGTCGGACTGGAAGCGCCGGTGCAGCTGGCTGGTGGACAGATGTGCGGCGCCGGCGATATCGGCGGCGGGCACCGGGCCGGGCAGGTGCTGGGTGATGCGTTCCAGCGCCATCTGCACGCGGCGGTCCAGCGCCTGCGCACGGCTCAGCTGCGGCAGCCGTTCCCGCAGGGCGGTGATGTCGGTGGGCAGCGTGGGCAGCTGCTGCTGGATCTGCTCGAGATCAGCGTGGGTCGGTTCCAGGAACAGCGTGCAGCCGTCCTGTGGCGCCGAAACGATGGCGTGCGGTACGAAGGAGGGCAGCCACAGGCGCTGGCCGTGCCGTGCCACGCCGTCGATTTCCACCTGCCAAGGTGCGCCATCGCTGATCAGCAGCTGGTGGGCATAGTGCGCGTGCGTGCCGCTGTCACCGGCGTGGCCCTGCAGCAGGGCCGTGTGTGCATCCAGCAGCAGCGTGCCGGTCCAGGGCAGGGCGGGGTGGGGCATGGCGCAATTGTAGATCCATGCCATGCGTGGATGGATCTCCACCGGAATCGAATATCGCGTGTTGATTTGAAAAGCATCCACGCATGGCGTGGACCTACTGGCCACCAGCGAGCTGTCGAAGGCGGGGCACTGTGGGTGTGCGGGGTGTAAGCCGCATGGATGCGGCGACCAAGGCTACATGGACGTACTTGCGCCGTCCCCGCAGACCCACAGTGCCCCGGCATCCCACGGAATGCAGGCTTTTGACGTGGACGTTGACGTTGATGTTGACGTCAGCGGGTGCCGGGCGGCAGCCCGGCCGTCCCCTCACCGGCCATGCGGGTCCGGGCGATGGTGCACGTACTCCACCACCGTGCCATCGGGATGCACCGCATTGAATGCCGCACCGGTGGGCACGACCTGCAGCGGGAAGATGATCTCGGCCCCGGCCGCCACCAACCGGTCGTGATAGGGCCGCACATCATCGACCAGCAGGGTGCCGGTGGTGGAGGTGAACGGCGCCAGCGCATCGTCGCTGCCTTCGATCAGCAGGAACGCACCCACCATGGCCAGGCGCAGGCCGGCATCGGGAAACGGAAAGCCGGCGTCGGCCACCACGCCCTGCAGCTGTTCGTAGAACGCCACGCTGCGCTCCAGTTCGCCGGGGGCGACGAACACGCGGATCAGCACGCGTGGGCTGCGCTGGCTGGAAGTATCACAGCGGTCGCGCCAGAGTTGGTCGAAGGTGCGGTGTACGTTCATGGGCTCGGTCCATCGCCGGGGATTCCCATTATCGGCATGCGCCCGCGGCCCACTGATGACCGCCGGTGATGGCCTGATAACCAGGCTGCGGCCGCCGCCTGTGACTTAGGTCCTGTTGACAGCCATCAACGCCCTCGCACAATCTTAACAAGATGGGTCGCATTGCGGCCCGGGCAGGCAGGTTGTCACGCCGGGAGGAGGGTCCCGCGCGCAGACCGGTCCGTCCTTCGGCCTGCGGTGCGTTGCCTGGCAACGCCCGCGCGGCATGAACGCTGCACCCTTCGGCGGCACTTTCCCTGGACCGATTGCCTTGGCAACGGAATTACGCCCGCCGATGAAAACGTTTACAAAGCCGCTCGCCCTGTCCCTGGCCCTGTCTGCCGCACTGGCCACCCCGGCCTGGGCCGACCCCGCCGCGTTCACCGTGCTGACCCTGGAACAGGCGCCGGCGCCGGATGCCATGCCCGCTCTGGCCGCCCAGTTGAAGACCCTGCAGGTGGACGCGGTGAGCGTGCGCCAGGTGCAGCGTGGCATCGGCCAGGTCGATCCGCTGCAGCTGCTGGCCGATGGCCTGGGCTACGAATACCGCTTCATCGCTGCCGGCAAGGACGATGGCCAGACCCAGCAGGGCCAGGCCGTGCTGACCCGTCTGCCGATCGCCGCCGAATCCGGTCCCGACCAGCCGGGCCTGAACTACCTGCGCCTGGATGATGGCCGCCACAGCGTGGCCGTCTATACCGATGCGGGGGCGGGTGGCACGCAGTTGCCGGCCCTGGTCTCGCGTTCGCGCCTGGGTGCGCCGGCCGTGCTGCTGGGTGCAGTGGCGGCCGATTCGGCCAAGGCCGCCGGCTTCGACCCCGCCCGCGTGGCGCTGGAAGCCGATGCCAGCTATTTCAGCGATGGCTTCCAGGCGGCCAGCAGCGCGCCGTTCAAGATCGACGGCAGCACCCTGCGCGCCACCCTGCTGACCCTGGCCTATGTGGCCGACAAGGGCGGCGAACGGCCGTGGATGGACACCACCCTCAACGCCGATGCGCGCGCTGCGCTGCTGCTGAAGGCGATGACCGAAGACGAGAAATTCCAGATGCTGCACAGCTACTTCGGGCTGGGCAAGGATGGTGGACCGCTGCCGGAAGGCGCGGTGGGTTCGGCCGGTTTCGTGCCGGCGGTGCCGCGCTTGGGCATTCCGGCGCAGCAGTCGGCCGATGCTGGCGTGGGCGTGACCAATCCCGGTGGCATCCGTCCGGGCGACTTCGCCACGGCCATGCCGTCAGGCCCGTCCACCGCGTCCAGCTGGAACCGTGAAGTGGCCTTCGCCGGCGGCGCCACCATGGGCCGCGAGGCGTGGCAGCAGCGCTTCAACATCCTGCTGTCGGGCAGCGTCAACCTGCAGCGCGACCCGCGCAACGGCCGCAACTTCGAATACGCCGGTGAAGACCCCCTGCTGGCCGGTTCGATGGTTGGCGCGTTGATCCAGGGCGTGCAGAGCCAGCACGTGATCTCCTCGATGAAGCACTTCGCGCTGAACGACATGGAGACCCGCCGCAACTTCCACGACGTGCGCATCGGCGAACAGGCCATGCACGAGTCGGACCTGCTGGCCTTCGAGATCGCGCTGGAAGCCGGCCGCCCGGGCGTGGCGATGTGCTCGTACAACAAGATCAACGGCACCTACGGCTGCGAGAACGGCTACCTGATGAACCAGGTGCTGAAGCAGGAGTGGAAGTTCCCCGGTTTCGTGATGTCCGACTGGGGCGGCGTGCACAGTGGTTCGAAGGCGGCGCTGGCCGGCCTGGACCAGCAGTCGGCCGGTGAAGTGTTCGATGCGGCGGTGTTCTTCGACGAGCCGCTGCGCCTGGCCGTGCACGGCGGCGTGGTGCCGCAGGCGCGCCTGAACGACATGGTCGCGCGCATCCTGCGCACGATGTTCCTGCACGGCAACTTCGACAATCCGCCGCAGCACCAGAAGGTCGATGCCGAAGCCGGTTTCGCCGTTGCCCAGCGCACGGTGGAAGAGGGCAGCGTGCTGCTGCGCAATGAAGGCAACCTGCTGCCGTTGGCCGACAGCGTGAAGCGCATCGTCATCATCGGCGGCCACGCCGACAAGGGCGTGATCGGTGGCGGCGGTTCGTCGATGGTGGGCGTGACCGCCAAGGGCACCAACGCGGTGCCGGGCGTGATGCCCACCACCTGGCCGGGCCCGGTGATCTTCCACCCGTCCTCGCCGCTGGAATCGCTGCGTGCGGCGCGCCCGGATGCGACCATCGAGTATGTGGACGGCACCAATGCGGCCGCCGCGGCCAAGGCGGCGGCGCAGGCCGACGTGGCCATCGTGTTCGCCACCCAGTGGGCGGCCGAATCGGTGGATCTGCCGGACATGCAGTTGCCCGACAACCAGGACGCGCTGATTTCGGCGGTCGCCAAGGCCAACCCGAAGACCGTGCTGGTGCTGGAAACCAACGGCCCGGTGCGTACCCCGTGGCTGGCGCAGGTGCCGGCGATGCTGCAGGCCTGGTACCCGGGCATCCGCGGTGGCGAAGGCATCGCCGCGCTGCTGACCGGCCAGGCCAACCCGTCCGGCCGCCTGCCGGTGACCTGGGTGTCGGACGAATCGCAGCTGCCGCGCCCGCACATCGACGGCCTCGGCTTCAAGCCGGCCAAGCCGTTCGGCGATGTGTTCGATTTCGATATCGAAGGCGCCAACGTCGGCTACAAGTGGATGGCGGCCAAGGGCCTGACCCCGACCTTCGCCTTCGGCCACGGCCTGTCCTACACCTCGTTCGCCTATGAAAACCTGAAGGTCAGCGTGGAAGGTTCGCGTCTGGTTGCCAGCGTCGACATCCGCAACACCGGCAAGCGTGCCGGTGCCGACGTCGCCCAGCTGTACCTGAAGCTGCCGGCCGGCAGCACCACGCCGATCCGCCTGATCGGCTACGACAAGGTCGAGCTGCAGCCGGGTGAGCAGCGCCGCATCCGCATCGAAGCCGAGCCGAAGACCCTGGCCCACTACGATGCGCAGGCCCGCCAGTGGAAGATCGACGGTGGTACCTATCAGGTGCAGCTGTCGCGCAATGCGGCCGAGCCGCTGCAGAGCGTGGATGTGCAGTTGGTGGAGCAGGTGCTGCGCTGATACGGCGGGTTGTTGATGCTTGAAGACACGGCCCCGCAAGGGGCCGTGTTTGTTTACGGGGTGCCGCTGCGCTCGCCGGGAAGGAGCCATTCAGGCACGCGAGGGTCCTTGAGCAGGTTGTCGTTTCTGGCGCTGGAGGATCCTTTCCTGTCAGCCAATACTGGCTGGTTTCCATAGAGTGAGCCGGAAATGACCATCAGCGCATCGAAATTCAAACAGTTGTGCGAAGTCGAGTCGGATACTTCGTTCGCTTGGCAGCGGGCCGACGATCAGACGTGGCGCGAGATCCTTTCCACCTACCCTGATCTGGCGCGCTGTGTCGCCGGGAACAAGACGATTCCCGAACCCATCATCGAACAGCTGGCCGCCAGCGATGACGTGGACGTTCGCTGGACAATCGCGTGCAAGCGCCGGCTGAGTGGTGTGCTTATGTCTCGCTTGGCACAGGATTCCGATGCAACTGTCCGGCATCGTATCGCCTGTAATCCAAAAGTGCCCAAAGGGATTCTGGAGCTGCTCTCTGTCGACCCAGATGAGATGGTGGCGGCGTCAGCCCGGAGACGGCTCCAGCGAGCCTGATGCGAAGGCTTGCAGATCTGCCTCCTCAGCCAAACCACCCGCGAAGGAAATCGATCAGCTGCCGCACCTTGGGCGACGGCTGCGTGCTGTGCGGGTACACCGCGTACACGCTCTGCTGCGGGAAGCGATGGTGGCGCAGCACCGGCCGCAGGCGGTCGTGGGCGAGGTCGTCCTCGATCAGCCAGCGCGGCAGTACCGTGACGCCGGCGCCGGATACGGCGAATGCGCGAAGGCTGCTGGCACCATCCACGCGCACCACCGCATTGCCGGGGTTGGTGGCGAACAGGGCATCGCTGCCGTCCGGTGCGACCACCGGTACATCGGCCAGGCGCGGATAGCCGAGGCGGGGCAGGGTGCCCAGCTGCACTGGATCATCTACACCCTCCGCTGACTCCAGACGCGCCAGCAATGCCGGAGCGGCGACTGCGCACAACGGGTGCCGCTCCAGTTCAGTGGCGTGCAGCTGCGAATCGGGCAGGCGGCCGAGGCGGATGGCCAGGTCGAAGCGTTCGGGAATCAGATCGGCCGGTGCCGGCGACGTCGACAGGTGCAGTACCAGCGCCGGATGCTGGGTGCGGAAGGCTTCCAGTGCTGGAATCAGCCGCAGCTGCGCGTATTCCGGAGTGGTGGTCAGGCGCAGTACGCCCTGCAGCTGATGCTGGTCGCGGCGTGCGGCATCGATCGCCGCCTGTGCGGCGTCCAGCGCCTGCACGCAGTGCTGCAGGAACTGTTCGCCGGCCTCGGTCAGCGCCAGGTGGCGGGTACTGCGCAACAGCAGGGTCACGCCCAGCTCCTGCTCCAGCCGCTTCAGGTTGAAGCTGACCACCGCACGGCTCAGGCCAAGGCGCTCGGCGGCGGCGGTCAGGCTGCCGGCCTCGACCACGGCACGGAAGATATCGAAGCGATCGAGGCTGACCATGGTGGATCATTGTCAAAGAAGATTTGACAGTGTTGCTGCTGTCGTCGTGTTTTTTCAACAGGAGCGCACGGGCATGCTGGCCGCTTCCCCGCTGGAGCACCGCCGATGCCGTCCCCCCGCCTGCGCCATGAGGCGATCTTCCTGCTGGTGTTCGCCCTGGACCTGGTCAACATGTTCATCGCCACGGTGGCCTACCCGGCACTGGCGGCCGAGCTGCACGCTGACATCGGTACCCTGGCCTGGGTCGGCACGGCCTACATGCTGGGCCTGAGCGTGGTGATCCCGCTGGCACCGTGGCTGGCCGCGCGCTGTGGCGAGCGGCGCCTGCTGCTGGGGGCCCTGCTGGTGTTCGCGGTGGCGGCGGCGTTGGCGGGTGCCGCGCCGGGCATCGGTTGGCTGCTGGGCTGGCGGCTGCTGCAGGGTCTTGCAGGCGGTCTGCTGATACCGGTCGCGCAGGCTGCAGCGTACCGGCAATGCACCCCGGAGCAGCGCGGCGCGCTGACCCGCCGCATCCTGCTGGTGGCCCTGCTGGTACCGGCGCTGGCGCCAGCGTTGGGTGGGCTGCTGGTGCAGTGGCTGTCCTGGCGGGGTGTGCTGTGGGCCAGCCTGCCCTTGGCACTGGCGGCGATGGCTCTGGTGCTGGCCTGGATGCCGATCGATGGTGAACGCCCTGCACCCCGCTTGCAGACCTATGCGCTGGCCACGGCGATGAGCGCGCTGGGCGTGCTGCTGCTGGCGCTGACCTGGTTGGGTGAGCCCGGCCACCGGATTGCCGGTGCGATGCTGTTGCTGCTGGCGCTGGTGCTGGCGACCGCCCATCTGCGGCATGCGCGGTGGCAGGCACAGCCGCTGCTGCGCTGGTCGCTGCTGTCCCATCGGGGGCTGCGGCTGGCGATGCTGGTCTACCTGGCCGTGCCTGGCGTGTTCATCGGCAGCCAGTTGGCCAGCACGCTGCAACTGCACCAGGCCGGATACAGTGCCGCGCGCATCGGCGCGCTGATGTTGCCATGGGCATTGGCCTCGGCCGTGGCGATCACCGGCAGCCGGTGGCTGCTCGCCCGCTTCGGTCCTGCGGCAGTACTGCGCGGCGGGATGCTGCTGCAGGCCAGTGGTCTGCTGCTGATGGCGCTGCTGCCGCAGCCTTCGTTCGCGCCGGCGGCGCTGCTGTTCGCGCTGATGGGGGCCGGCGGCAGCCTGTGCAGCAGCACGGCGCAGACGCTGGCCTTCAATGGCGTGGAGGGCGAGGCGTTGGGTGATGCCAGCGCGCTGTGGAATCTCAACCGGCAGCTCAGCTTCTGTCTTGGCACCGCCGCCATCGCGCTGCTGCTGGCGCTGGCCATGCAATGGCTGCCGGCGCGGGCCACCGGCGTGGCGCTGGGCCTGGCCGCTTTCCTTACCCTGCTGCCGATGGTGCTGTTGCACCGCTCGCAGCCACTCACCCGTCCGCAACCGGAGAATGCCTGATGCAACACACTGCCGAACATGAAATCCATCATCTGCACGACAAACTGCAGGCCTGGTTCCGCGCCGAGGTTGGCAGCGAGGCGCTGGACGATCTGATGGCGCACTTCTGTACGGACTTCAGCATGGTTGGCATTGCCGGGCGGCGCTTGGACCGGCAGGCCGTGCAGGCGCTGTTCGTGGGCGGGCATGGGGCACGTCCAGGGCTGCGCATTGCCATCGACGCCGTTCAGGTGATCGAGGCGCCGTCACCGCTGGCGGTGCTGCGCTATCGCGAAGGGCATGCGGTGGCTGAGGGGGCGGTGGCGTGGCGGGAATCCCTGGCAGTGCTGCGGCAGGAGCAGGGGCGCTGGCGCTGGTTGGCGCTGCATGAGGTGGCAAGCACCTGACTTTGTAGAGCCGAGCCCACGCTCGGCTGCTTCTGGGGCGGCCCGCGGTGGTCTCAGCCGAGCGTGGGCTCGGCTCTACAACGGCTGGCACATGTGCCATCAGTCCTGCCCCCAAAGAGCGCAGAACGCAAAGCCTGCACACACTTCACCCGCCGGGGCAGGAGTACGCTTGGGACTTTCCTGCCCGAGGGGTCGTCCATGCATGTGCGTGCCGTAGCAGTTGCCATCGCCCTGAGCCTGTCCAGCACCGTGCTGGCCGCCGACACCCCGCCGATGACCCCGGACATCAGCGGCAAGCCTTTCATTGCGCCCGATGTCGGCCGCGATTACGACAAGCGCGTGGTGATGGTGCCGATGCGCGACGGTACCAGGCTGTACACGGTGATCGTGGTGCCCAAGGGCGCGCACAATGCCCCGATCCTGCTGACCCGCACGCCCTACGATGCTGCCGGCCGTGCCAGCCGCAGCGATTCGCCGCGCATGCGCGACCTGCTGCCGCAGGGGGATGAAGTCTTCGTCGATGGCGGCTATATCCGCGTGTTCCAGGACATCCGGGGCAAGTACGGTTCGGAAGGCGATTATGTGATGACCCGGCCGCTGCGCGGGCCGTTGAACAACACCAAGGTCGACCACTCCACCGATGCATGGGACACCATCGACTGGTTGGTGAAACACGTGCCGGAAAGCAACGGCAAGGTCGGCATGCTGGGCTCGTCGTACGAAGGCTTCACCGTGGTGATGGCCTTGACCGACCCGCATCCGGCGCTGAAGGTGGCCGCCCCGCAGAGCCCGATGGTCGATGGCTGGATGGGCGACGACTGGCTCAACTACGGGGCCTTCCGCCAGGTCAATTTCAACTACTTCGCAATGCAGACCGAGAAGCGCGGCAAGGGCACGCCGCTGCCCAGCCTGGGCTACGACGACTACAGCACCTTCCTGCACATCGGTTCGGCCGGTGACTACGCACGCTTCACCGGCGTGGACCAGCTGACCTGGTGGAAGAAGCTGGTGCAGCACCCGGCCTACGATGGCTTCTGGCAGGGCCAGGCGCTGGATGCGGTGATGGCGAAGACCCCGCTGAAGGTGCCGACCATGTGGCTGCAGGGCCTGTGGGACCAGGAAGACATGTGGGGCGCCAACCATGCCTACCAGGCGATGGAAGGCCGCGACACCGGCAATACCCACAATTACCTGGTGATGGGCCCGTGGCGGCACAGCCAGGTGAACTACACCGGTGACACGCTGGGTGCGCTGAAGTTCGACGGCGATACCGCACTGCAGTTCCGCCGCGACGTGCTCAAGCCGTTCTTCGACCAGTACCTGGTGGACGGCGCGCCCAAGGCCGATACGCCGCCGGTGCTGATCTACAACACCGGTGAGAACCATTGGGACCGCCTGCAGGGCTGGCCGCGCAGCTGCCAGAAGGACTGCACCGTAGCGAGCAAGCCGCTGTACCTGCGTGCCGGTGGCAAGCTGGCCTTCCAGGCGCCGGCAGCGGGCGAGGGTGACTTCGAGGAATACGTGTCCGACCCGGCCAAGCCGGTGCCGTTCGTGCCGCGTCCGGTGCGCTTCGGCGACCGTGACATGTGGACCACGTGGCTGGTGAAGGACCAGCGTTTTGTCGATGGTCGTCCGGATGTGCTGACCTTCATCACCGAACCGCTGGCCGAGCCGCTGCGGATCGGCGGCGCGCCCGTGGTGCATCTGCAGGCGTCCACCAGTGGCACCGACAGCGACTGGGTGGTGAAGCTGATCGACGTTTACCCGGACCAGGAAGCGTCGACGCCGGAAATGGGTGGCTATGAGCTGCCGGTGTCGCTGGCGATCTTCCGTGGGCGCTATCGGGAGAGTTTCAGCGATCCGAAGCCGCTGGCGGCCAACCAGGTGCTGCCGTACCGCTTTGATCTGCCCAATGCCAACCATGTGTTCCAGAAGGGGCACCGGGTGATGGTGCAGGTGCAGTCCAGCCTGTTCCCGCTGTATGACCGCAACCCGCAGACCTACGTGCCGAACATCTACCTGGCCAAGCCGGGCGATTACCAGAAGGCCACGCAGCGGGTGTGGCACAGCGCCGCGCAGGCGAGCTACGTCGACCTGCCGGTGTACTGAGGCGGGAAATGGCGCGGTAGTGCTGGCCGCTGGCCGGCAACGCGGAGCGGTAGCGCCGGGCCATGCCCGGCGGATGGGGTAGTGCCGGCCGCTGGCCGGCATGCCATGCGAGAACGTGTCGACCAAGGTCGACACCTACCAGGGTGGAACCGTGCAGGTCAGGGCTGAAGGCTATCGCTCGTCAGCAGCCCGTTGTCGAGTCGCTGGAACAGGTCGCCAACGGATTCCGCAACGGGCTTGCCCTGGCTGATATCCAGGTTGCCCAGATCGAATGATGTCACCTGTCCGTGGCGGGGTACACGAAGATCAAGCGCGATCAGCGTCGATCCTCCATCTGTCCCGATGCCCATGAATGCGTCACCAAGGTAACGACGGATCAGGTAATGATCGTTGAGCGTGATGATGCTGGCGACTGGCCATAAGTCGAGGTAGGCAAAAGGGAACACGCAGCGGCCGCCATCTGACCAACGCAGAAACTGCAGGAATTCTTCGGGAATCGTTTCCTTGGGCCAGTGCTCCTGGAGCTTGCCCAGGTCGTCCGCATGTGCGCCCACTTCCTGCAGCCATCGACTCTGCATGGCACGAATAAGGTCGGGTAGGTTGGCTCGATCCCGGTGGTCCATGTGGATTCCCTTCAATCAGTCGTATCACTGTGGCGTTGCGTGTCGCAAGCGGCAAGGGGGACGCGCGACAGATCCCGACGGCTATGATCGCTGTCAACGGCGGGCGAGGCCAGAGCGTGTCGACCAGGTAGACACCCACCAAGGCGGGGGTCGAGCGATGTCGGTAGCGTCGGACCATGCCCGGCGGTAGTGCCGGCCGCTGGCCGGCATGCCATGCGAGAACGTGTCGACCAGGGCCGACACCTGCCAGAGCACGTCAGCCTACCTTCGAGGGACCGGTGCGCCAGCGGCTGGGAACCAGACCGAAGCGCTTGCGGAAGGCGGCGGCGAAGTTGCTGGGATGACGGTAGCCGGTGGCGTCCGCCGCCTGTTCAACGCTCCAGCCGTGTTCGCGCAGGCCGCGTTCGGCGTGGTGCATGCGTTGTTCGTGCAGGTAGTCGAACACCGAGCACCCGTATTGCTGCACGAAGTGGCGGCGCAGCGAGCTGGGACTCATGCAGGCCAGCTGGGCCAGTTCCACCAGGCTGTGGGCGTGGCTGGGATCGTCGTGCAGGAAAGCCCGCACACGTTCCAGTCGGGCCAGCTGGCCGGCGCGCAGCAGGCGCGTGCTGTCGGCGTGCAGGTCATCGGCCTGCAGGCCGGTGGACAGCAGCTGCAGGGCAATGCCTTCACGCCACAGCGCATCCAGGTCGTTCTGCCAGGGGCTGTCGAACAGCTGTGCGAGGCTTGGCAGCATCGTGTGCGGAATCGCCCAATGCCTGCATTCCATGTGTGAACCCACCGCCCGCTGCAATTGCGGTTGCTGCAGCAGGTCCGGGTCCAGATCGGCTGGCACCATCAGGCTGATGCCCCGCAGGCGCGTATTGCCCGGATGGACGCCGACCATTGCCACATGGTCGCGGTGGCTGGTGGTCACTGCGGTGCCTGCGCGCAGGCTGAAGTCACTGCGGTTGGGAACCTGCACCTCGACCTGGCCCTGCAGCATCACGCGGATGACCAGGCCGGGCCGTTCGTGCGCGGTGGCGGTATAGGCGATGCGGTTGTGCACATCCGATGCAAGCAGGCTCATGCCCCCGCGCAGGGTCTGTTCGTGCAGGTCGCCGTGACCGGCCCACTGTTCGTCGCGCAGCTGACTTGGATCGGCACGGTAGTCATAGCCGTGGCGCTGGCCAAAACGGCGGTAGTCGGCAAAGGTGAAATATCGGGACATCGCTCGGCGCTCAACCATGGGAGATGGGTGCGGCGACCGGTGGCCCGCACGTTCCATCGTGCACCTGCAGCGCGGATCGGTCCTGCGCTTTCAGAGGAAGAAATAGATCCCTGTCATTTTCTCCAATGCCAGCCCGAATGCGATATCCAGCGGGTCAATCGATTGACATTTACGGCCAAGTTGAAGGCCATGCAGCAATGCGCGTGCGTACTGTAACTGCTCGGGATGGGTGATCGATTCGTCTTCGTAGAGGTCCAGGTGCAGGCCGAACCGGGTATTGAGGGTGGTGAGGAAGCCGCTGTCGAACAGAAGATCGATCGTGCTATCGCTGAGCATTACCTCATACAGGTCGCCAGGCAGGCAGGAGTCGGTATCCAACCGCCGTTCGGCATCGGCAGAAAGCGGAACGCAGGCTGTACGCATGGAGGTTTCTGCGGCGGGCATGCGCACAAGTATCACGCATGCAGCGCTTTCGTCACGAAGAAGGGCGTAGTGTCGGCGGTGTCGGACGAATCTGTCCGAGTCGAACCCAACAGATGGAGACCAAAGATGATTGATTACCGGCTTAATGGAAAAACGGCGATCGTGACCGGTGGTGTATCCGGTATCGGCTTGGCCGTGGCCGAACTGCTGGCCGCGTCCGGCGCCAGCATTTCGGTGTGGGATCTGAAGCAGGACGCCGTGGATGCCACCGTGCAGGCGCTGAAGGCCACGGGCGTGCAGGCGATCGGCATCGCCCTGGACGTGACCGATGAGGCCGCGGTGGAAGCCGCCGTGCAGCGCACAGTGAAGGAGCTGGGTGGCATTGACGTAGCGGTGAACAACGCCGGCATCGGTGGCCCGGCCGCGAGCAGCGGCGATTACCCGGTGGATGGCTGGAAGCGGGTGGTCGATGTGAACCTGACCAGTGTGTTCCTGTGCCAGCGTGCGCAGATCCAGGCGATGCGTTCGGCGGGCAAGGGCGGCAGCATCATCAACATGGCCTCGATCCTGGGCCAGGTGGGCTACGCCGGTTCCACCGCCTATGTCGCGGCCAAGCACGGTGTGGTCGGCCTGACCCAGACCGCAGCCTGGGAACATGCACCCGATGGCATCCGCATCAATGCGGTCGGCCCGGGCTTCATCGCCACGCCGCTGCTGGACAAGATGGATGCGAAGGTGCGCGCGACGCTGGAAGGGCGCCATGCGCTCAAGCGCCTGGGCACGCCGGAGGAAGTGGCTGCGCTGGTGGCCTGGCTGGCCAGCGATGATGCTTCGTTCGCGACCGGCACCTATTACGCGATCGACGGCGGCTACTTGGCGCAGTGATGCGCTGAAGGCAGGGACACCGGGCCTGTGCCCGGTGTTGCCGGGTGAACCGGCCGTGGGGCCGTCTTCACCGTGGTCCCACGCACCCCGCGCGACGCTCCGGGAAACTTCCGGAGCCTGCCGATGGAACTTACCCAGGATGTATCGATCCTGCTGCGCGTGGCCGCAGCGATGCTGTTCGGTGGCGTGCTGGGCGTCGAACGCGAGATGGGTAAACACGCGGCGGGCCTGCGCACCCATATGTTGATCGCCGGGGCGGCGGCGCTGATCGTCGGCCTGGGGGATTCGGTGGCCGAACATTTCCAGCAGGAGCGCTACCGCGACCTGCTGCAGGTTGATCCCGTGCGCCTGATCGAGGCGGTGGTGGCCTGCGTCGGCTTCGTTGCCGCCGGCACCATCCTGCGCGGCAACCGCGAGGACCAGGTCAGTGGGCTGACCACGGCCAGTTCACTGGTGATGGCTGCCGCCATCGGTATTGCCGTGGGCATTGGCAAGTATGTGATCGCCATCGGCGTGAGCGTGCTGTGCGTACTGGTGCTGGCGGTGATACGGCGGGTGGAGAAGAAACTCTGAGGGGAGTGGGTGGGCGGGGTCGGTGCCCCTTCGGGGGGCCGACTCCGGGCCCAGCTCAATAATGGTCGTACCAATAATTCATTCTAGCCCTATGGTCTAATAGGCTCTTCGCACAATCGGCGGTTCAATCTGCGTCCAGTGGCTCCATGCGCTCATTAGTGGTACGACCAATAATGATGGGGCCCACGACCACCCACCCCTGCGGTGGTGAACCCGCCCCCAGTCGAGAGCCTCCATGCAGCCCTGGCAACACCTGTACGACCCCGCCGGCAACCTGTGGTTGTCCAGCCTGATCGCGCTGCTGCCGATCGCGTTCTTTTTCATCGCCCTGGCCGTGCTGCGCATGAAGGGCTGGCTGGCCGGCACGATCACCGTGGCCATCGCGCTGGGTGTTGCGCTGCTGTTCTACCGCATGCCCCTGGCGCAGGCGCTGGGCGCGGCGGGCTATGGCTTCGTCTACGGTCTGTGGCCGATCGCCTGGATCATCATCGGCGCGGTGTTCCTCTACAAGGTCTCGGTCAAGACCGGGCAGTTCGACATCATCCGCGCCTCGATCCTGTCGGTCACCGAGGACCAGCGCCTGCAGATGCTGATGGTCGGCTTCGCCTTCGGTGCCTTCCTGGAAGGCGCGGCCGGCTTCGGCGCGCCGGTGGCGATCACCGCCGCGCTGCTGGTCGGGCTGGGCTTCAAGCCACTGTATGCGGCGGGCCTGTGCCTGATCGTCAACACCGCGCCGGTGGCCTTCGGGGCGATGGGCATTCCGATCATCGTGGCCGGGCAGGTGACCGGCCTGGATGCATTCGAGATCGGCCAGATGGCCGGCCGCCAGCTGCCGTTCCTCACCCTCATCGTGCTGTTCTGGATCATGGCGATCATGGATGGCTGGCGCGGCATCCGGGAAACCTGGCCGGCAGTGCTGGTGGCCGGTGGCTCGTTCGCCATTGCCCAGTACCTGACCTCCAACTTCATCGGGCCGGAACTGCCGGACATCACCGCGTCGCTGGCGTCGCTGGTGTGCCTGACCCTGTTCCTGCGCCGCTGGAAGCCGGTGCGCATCTTCCGTTTCGATACCGAAACCAGCGCCGAGGCCGCCGCGCAGGCACTGGAAGCCCCGCGCTACCGCCTGGGCCAGATCGCCAAGGCGTGGTCGCCGTTCCTGATCCTCACCGCCATGGTCACCCTGTGGAGCATCAAGCCGTTCAAGGCGCTGTTCGCCACCGGCGGTGCGCTGGAAGGCTGGGTGCTGAAGCTTCCGGTGCCCGGTCTGGACCAGATGGTGCAGAAGATGCCGCCGATCGTGCCGGCCCCGCTGAGCTACGAAGCGGTCTACAAGTTCGACTGGTTCTCCGCCACCGGCACCTCGATCATCCTCGCCGCGGTCATCGCCATCATCGCCCTGCGCATGCCGGCCAAGGCCGCCGTGCGGACCTTCGGCGAAACAGTGCGCGAGCTGCGCGTGCCGATCTATTCCATCGGCATGGTGCTGGCCTTCGCCTTCATTGCCAACTACTCGGGGCTGTCGGCCACGCTGGCGCTGGCCCTGGCCCACACCGGCAAAGCGTTCCCGTTCTTCTCGCCGTTCCTGGGCTGGCTGGGCGTGTTCCTGACCGGCTCGGATACCTCCTCCAACGCGCTGTTCTCGGCGCTGCAGGCGACCACGGCGCAGCAGATCGGCGTGTCCGACGTGCTGCTGGTGGCGGCCAACACCACCGGCGGGGTGACCGGCAAGATGATTTCGCCGCAGTCCATCGCCATCGCCTGCGCGGCAGTGGGCCTGGCCGGCAAGGAATCGGACCTGTTCCGGTTCACGGTCAAGCACAGCCTGGTGTTCACCGCGATGGTCGGCCTGATCACCTTGGCCCAGGCCTACTGGCTGACCTGGATGATTCCCTGAGCCATGCCGCGCGGCCTGACCCTCTGTTACGCGCTTCGGGCCACAATGGCGCCATGAGCACGCAACGTATTTCGGACAAGGTGGCCGCGCAGCTGCGCGGCCTGGTGCAGGAACAGCGGCTGCAGCCGGGTGACCGGCTGCCGGCCGAACGCGCCCTGGCGGTGCAGCTGGGGGTCTCGCGCACCGCCCTGCGCGAGGCCATCGCGCAATTGGCAAGCCAGGGCCTGCTGACCGCCCGCGTGGGTGGCGGCACCTATGTGGCCGAACCTGCGGCGCGCGCGCGGCAGGCACTGGATGAGCCACTGGCGCCGTACCTGCCGCTGTTCCAGGGCGACCCGGAGTATCGCTTCGACGTGCTGGAGATCCGCCACGCACTGGAAGGCGCCACCGCCTGGCACGCCGCACTGCGTGCCACCGATGAGGACCGTGCACGCATCGCCCAGGCCTTCCAGACCATGATGGATGCACACGGCAAGGATGACCCGGCCGGCGAGGCCGAAGCCGATGCGGCGTTCCATCTTTCCATTGCCGAGGCATCGCACAACCTGGTGCTGCTGCAGGTGATGCGCGGCCTGTTCGAGCTGCTGCAGACCAACATCTCGCAGAGCCGCGAAAAGCTCTACACCTCGGCGAAGACCTTTTCGCCGCTGTCCGACCAGCACCGCGAAATGATGGATGCAGTGCTGGCCGGTGATCCCGAACGTGCGCGTGGCGCCGCACATGCCCACCTTGAGTTCGTGCACACCACCCTGCGCACGCTCGATGACAACGAAGCCCGGCGTGCACGGGCGTCGCGTCTACCTTCCCCGCATGGCTGATTACTCCCGGTTGACCCCATGATCATTTCCGCCTCCACCGATTACCGCGCCGCAGCCGAGCGCCGGCTGCCGCCGTTCCTGTTCCACTACATCGATGGCGGCGCGTATGCCGAGCACACGCTGAAGCGCAACGTTTCCGACCTGTCCGACATCGCGCTGCGCCAGCGCATCCTGCGCAACATGTCCGACCTGAGCCTGGAAACCGAGTTGTTCGGCGAGATGCTGGCGATGCCGGTGGCGCTGGCTCCGGTGGGCCTGACCGGCATGTATGCCCGCCGTGGCGAAGTGCAGGCGGCGCGTGCGGCCGACAGCCGTGGCATTCCGTTCACCCTGTCCACGGTGTCGGTCTGCCCGATCGAGGAAGTGGCGCCGGCCATCCAGCGGCCGATGTGGTTCCAGCTGTACGTGCTGCGTGACCGCGGCTTCATGCGCAACGTGCTGGAGCGCGCGCAGGCGGCCGGCGTGACCACCCTGGTGTTCACCGTGGACATGCCGGTGCCGGGCGCACGCTACCGCGATGCACACTCGGGCATGAGCGGCCCGAATGCCGCGCTGCGCCGCATCGGCCAGGCCATCACCCACCCGCACTGGGCGTGGGATGTGGGCCTGCTCGGTCGCCCGCATGACCTGGGCAACATTTCCGCTTACCGGGGCAACCCGACCGGGCTGGCGGACTACATCGGCTGGCTCGGCAGCAATTTCGATCCGTCCATTTCCTGGAAGGACCTGGAGTGGATCCGCGAATTCTGGAAGGGCCCGATGGTGATCAAGGGCATCCTCGATCCGGACGACGCACGGGATGCGGTGAAGTTCGGTGCCGACGGCATCGTGGTGTCCAACCACGGCGGCCGACAGCTCGATGGCGTGCTGTCCACCGCGCGCGCACTGCCGGCCATTGCCGATGCAGTGCAGGGCGACCTGAAGATCCTGGCCGATTCGGGCATCCGCAACGGCCTGGACGTGGTGCGCATGCTGGCCCTCGGTGCCGACACCGTGCTGCTGGGCCGTGCCTTCGTGTATGCCCTGGCCGCACAGGGTGAGGCAGGCGTGGCCAACCTGCTGGACCTGATCGCCAAGGAGATGCGCGTGGCGATGACCCTGACCGGCGCGCGCCGCATTGCCGATATCGGCCGCGACTCGCTGGCCAGCCTGCCATGAGCGGCCCCCAGACCGTGCTGGCGCAGCTGCGTGGTGCCGTTGGCAACCGCCACGTGCTGACTGGCGACAAGGCCACCCGCCGTTTCCGCCGTGGTTACCGCTTCGGCGATGGCCCCGTGCTGGCGGTGGTGCGCCCCGGCACGCTGCTGGAACTGTGGCGGGTGCTGCAGGCGGCAGTGCAGGGTGGGGCGGCCATCATCCTGCAGGCCGCCAATACCGGCCTGACCGGCGGCTCCACCCCGGATGGCGATGACTACGGGCGCCCGATCGTGCTGGTCAGCACGCTGCGCCTGACCGGCATCCAGCTGCTGGACGAAGGCCGGCAGGTGCTGTGCCTGCCGGGGGCGACGCTGGATCGTCTGGAGCAGACCCTGGCACCGCTGGGCCGCGAGCCGCATTCGGTGATCGGTTCATCCTGCATCGGCGCCTCGGTGCTGGGCGGTGTCTGCAACAACTCCGGTGGCGCACTGGTGCGCCGGGGCCCGGCCTATACCGAACTGGCTCTGTACGCGCAGGTGGATGCGCAGGGCCAACTGCAGCTGGTCAACCACCTGGGCATCGCTCTGGGCGACACCCCCGAACAGATCCTGCAGCGCCTGCAGGCCGGCGACTACCGCGCAGCCGATGTAGGCGATGGCGGCGGTCGCGCCGCGTCCGATCCGCGGTATGCCGAGGACGTGCGGCGGGTGGATGCCGATACGCCGGCACGCTTCAATGCCGATCCCAGCCGCCATTACGAGGCCGCCGGTTCGGCCGGCAAGCTGGCCGTATTCGCGGTGCGCCTGGATACCTTCGAAAAGGAGCCCGCCGAGGTCTTCTATGTCGGCAGCAACCGCACCGCCACGCTGACCGCGATCCGCCGCCAGCTGCTGACCGGGTTCGAGCGCCTGCCGATTGCCGGGGAGTACATCCACCGTGATGCCTATGACATCGGCGAACGCTACGGCAAGGACACCTTCCTGCTGATCGACCGCCTTGGCACCGCCCGTGTGCCGGCCGCGTTCGCGCTGAAGAGCCGGGTCGATGGCTGGTTCGAGCGGTGGGGCCTGCGTGGGGTGACCGACCGGATGATGCAGGCGTTGACCGGCCTGCTGCCCTCGCACCTGCCCGCACGCATGGGCGAGTTCCGCCAGCGCTACGAGCACCACCTGCTGTTGAAGGTCTCCGCGCAGGATGCCGCCATCACCGAAACCTGGCTGCGCGAGTGTTTTGCCAATCACGAAGGCGGTTTCTTCCGCTGCACGCCCGAAGAAGGGCGCAAGGCTTTCCTGCACCGCTTCGCCGTGGCCGGTGCCGCGGTGCGCTACCGCGAAGTGCACCGTGACCAGGTGCAGGACATCGTGGCGCTGGACATTGCCCTGCGCCGCGATGACGCCGACTGGTTCGAGCAGCTGCCGGCCGACATCGACCAGCGCCTGCTGCACAAGCTGTACTACGGGCACTTCCTCTGCCATGTGTTCCATCAGGATTACATCGCGCGCAAGGGTGAAGATCCGACGGCGATCGAGCATGCGATGTGGGCACTGCTGGACCAGCGCGGCGCCGAGTACCCGGCCGAGCACAATGTCGGCCATCTGTATCCGGCCAAGCCGGCACTGGCGGGTTTCTACCGGCAGCTGGACCCGAGCAACACCTTCAACCCCGGCATCGGCCAGACCTCGAAGGTAGCCGGCTGGGGTGGCTGCGATTGCGGGTGAGGGTCGCTATCATCGGTGTTCCGCAGGGACGCGACGGAGCGCCACCGACATGATGCAGAATACGATCACCCCCGCCACACTGGGCGCGCTGCTGCTGGCCACGCCCTTGTGGGCGCTGGCACAGGCGTCGGTGCTGCCGCAGCAGCGGGACGCCGCAGGCAATGTCATGGAGCCATTGGGCCAGGTGCTGCGCAAAGATGAGAACGGGCAGCAGCGCCTGTTCCACTGCACCGCCGATCGCGACTGGTGCCTCAGTGTCGAGCCATCGCCGGGCGAGGGCGACTGGGCACGGGCGTTCGAGGTGATCGAGAAGCGGCCCGGCCCGGACGAGCCTTCCTCCTACCGGGCGGTGATGAATGTGCCGGAAGACGGCGAACTGTCGCTGTGGCCGTGGATCATCCGTCTGGCCCCCGGCGTGGGCACCGACCCGGCAGTGGCTGATCCGCAGCAGCGCGCCCGGCAGAGCGTGCTGGTCGGTGGCATCGTCGCTACGCGCACCAGCTACTCCGGCGGTGGCGCCAGTGCGTCCGTCCTGCAGCTGGCACGTGTGCGCCACCTGGACGAGGGTATCCAGGTCGACACCAACCTGCTGACCGTGCCGTGGGAAGGCAACGCGATGATCCGCGCCTGTTTCAGCGAACAGGACATGAAGCAGCGCAGTGGCGCCTGCCATGACAACTATGCGTTCTCTGCGAAGCTGGGCCTGGATACGGCGGCAGCGGGCATGCCCGCGCTGCGCTACCAGACCGTGGCCACGCGTTTCCCCGCCGGCGTATCGCGGCAGGAGGATTCACTGGCCAAGGGCCCGCTGAAGAAGAAGGACCTGCGCACCGAGCAGGACCCGGCCTGCACCTTTGCGCGCACCTTCCGCATCGCGTCCGGCAGCTATCTGCCGGACCAGCCGTTGCCCGACTGCAGCGGCTATACCGAACCCTGAGCCACGCGCATCACCCCTCGGTGGGTGCGCGCAGCAGGTGCTGCCAGACGGTATCCAGCTGGGCGCGCACCTGCACCGGGGCCGCAGCCACGTTGGCGCTGTCGCGGCGTTGCCCGCCTTCCGGCGCCTGGCCCGGAACATCCAGCAGCGACTCGCCGTCGGCCTGGTAGGCCTGGCCGCCCTGCAGCACGATCAGCTGCAGGCCATGCGGATCGACGCCACCACCGCAGAAGGCGTGGCTGGCAATGGTGAAGGCAGCACGTCCATCGCCAAGCAGGTCGTCGGCGGTCGTCTGGCCGAGGAAGTAGCCTGCATCCAGATCAAGGCCGGGGCAGTCGGTTACTGCGGACTGCTGCCATGCCTGCGCCCACGCGGCATCGGGATTGTCGCGCCGGAACAGCGTGGCCTGCAGGGTGATGCGATCCACATCCTCGCCGTCGTCATCGACGGTCGTACCCTGCTCGCGGGTCAGCAGCAGCAAGGATTCGCCGTCGATGTCACGCACGTGCAGCTGCTTCTGCAGGCTGTCACCGGGCAGGTGGGCAAAGGCCAGGTCGGCCAAGGCGGGCAGGTGGCGAAGCCCGGTGACCGGCCCGTCCGCCACCGCGGGTGCAGGCGCCGGCGGGGCCGGCGAACAGGCGGCCAGCGCGGCCACCGTGCACAGCAGCAGCCAGCGCCGCATGGCCGTCACTCGCAGCGTGCGGCGGTGATGATGTTGTCCTTGTCCACGAACACGCGCAGGCGGTCCGGGCGGATGTCCTTGGTGGTGATGGTGTTCGGGCCGATCGGGTTGACCAGGCCGGCACCGCTTTCGCTGGACAGGCGGCGCATGTTCGCCTCGTTGGCCGGCTGGCCCACGGCCCAGCCCAGCTGGCTGGCATCGCAGTGGCCGCTGCCCTTGACCTGCGGGCCGGGCGTGCTGACACAGGCCGACAGCAGCAGGGCCGCAGCCGGAAGCAACAGGGACAGTCGGATGGCGGTCATGCGGGCGCTCCATGTCGGGACAATGGCGGCACCATAGCACTGTCCGCTGCATGCCCGGCAGCGGTACGGTCATTGCTGGCACTGCGTGGGCGATGCATAGTGAAGGGACGTGCGGCGTGGTGCCGGCGGGCAGGCCGGGCCATTCCGGCGCAGGTGCTGGGCAGGGTATGAAGGCAGGTGTTGCACGGGTGCAGGGCAGGCTGGCCATCGCGGCGCTGCTGCTGTCATGGCTGGGCGTGGCGACCGCTTCGGCGGCGACGGTGACCCCGGTCACGGCCGACGGCCCCGCCGCAACGCCCGTGCCGGGCGAGGATGCCGTGTTCGGTGCCTGGCGCAACCTGCAGACCGAAGCCGGTTACGTGCCGGCCCAGCGCAACCTGGCCTTCGGCCTGCTGCCCCAGGCAGCCACCCGCGGTGACCGCTTCGCCGTGCTCGACCGCGAAGGTCGGCGCACCGTGTGCTGCCTGCAGGTCGCCAGCCCGTCGCTGGGCGTGGCCGCGCTGCGCGAGCAGTACCACCTGTCGCAGGCCGGGGTGGATGACCTGAGCAATGGCCGCAGCCCGGCCCGGCCCTATGTGCCCCATGTATATGCCATGCAGCGGGTGGACGAGCTGGCCGACTACGGGTTCACCGATGTGGCCGGGGCCTACAGCGATCTGGGTGGGCTGTTGTTGCCCGAAGGCGCAGCGCTGGAAGCCGAGGGCGCTGGCCTGCGCCTGGGCGACACGCACTACCGGCTGCAGTTCCAGCGGTTGCCGCATGCCGATGATGATGGTGCGCTGGACCGCTACACCCTGCAGGCACCGTCGCATGCCGCGCCGAAGGTCGTGGAAGTGCCGTTCGGCACGTACTGACCGGCGCCCCGGCGGGCGGGCACGACCCTACAATGGCGGGCGGCGCTGTCTGTCGCGCCTGTCCATGTGAGTTGCTGCCGTGTCCTTGCGCCCCCTGCTGTTGCTGTCCCTGACCACCCTGGCTGCCTGCGCCAGTGCGCCGCCTCCGCCGCCGGCCCATTCCGATGCACTCTGGCGCCTGATCGAGCGCGACTGCCAGGGCGCGCAAGGCCCGCGCGGCGCCTGCCTGCAGGTGCAGGCCGAGGCGGACCGCCGCGATGTGCTGGTCAAGGATTCGCATGGCGACTACCAGTTCCTGCTGATGCCGCTGGACAAGGTGAGCGGCATTGAAAGCCAGGCCTTGTACCGCCGTGGCGTACCCAATTACTTCGCTGCGGCGTGGCAGGCGCGCACGCACACCCAGCAGGCCCTGGCGCAGCCGCTGCCACGCGAGGTGGCCAGCCTTGCGTTGAATTCGCCGCACGGGCGTTCGCAGCACCAGCTGCACATCCATGTCGATTGCCTGCGCGCCGATGTGGTGCAGGCACTGGCCGACCACGATGCGGCGCTGGGCACCCGCTGGGCACCGCTGCCCGTGCCGTTGCGCGGGCATCAGTACCAGGCGCGCCTGCTGCCCGGCGCGGAACTGACCGCCAATCCGCTGAACCTGCTGGCCTACGACCTCAGCGGGCCGGCCGACGTGGGCAACTGGAGCCTGCTGGTGGCCGGCCACCGTGACGTGCAGGGCGGGCCGGGCTTCATCCTGCTGGCAACCCGGCTTGACCCTGCCACCGGCAATGACGCCAGTTCGGAAGAGCTGCAGGACCATGCCTGCAGCGTGCTGACCGGTGCCGGTTCCGCGCTGGAGCGCGTGCGCTAGGCCGGCAGGCGCTGCCGGCGGCGCCAGACCGGTGCCGTCAGGGCGTACATGTGGCGGTCCTCCCAGCCGTGCATGCCGGGATGATGATCGCGCAGCAGCCCTTCGTTCTGGAAGCCGAGCGCCTGCAGGGGCTTAGCCAGGCCTGCCTCGTCGCGTGGTGGCAGCATCATGTACACCCGCTGCAGGCCGACCTGTTCGAACAGGAACGGGCACAGCGCCTGCAGTGTGTGGCCGAAACGTTCCGGGTCGTGCCAGTGCACAGGGCAGAAGGGCTGCAGTTCAGCGCTGCGGCGCAGGGTGGACTGCAGGCGCACGCCGATCTGGTCGAGCAGTTCGTGGCTGCTGTGGTCGAACACGCCCAGCAGCAGCTGGTCGTTGTCCTGCTGCAGGCGTGAGCGCTGGATGCCGATGAACACCTGCACGTCCGCATCGGGGCCGCAGTCGACGGCGCAGCCGCGATGGCGCTGTTCGCACAGCCTGCGCCAGGCCGGCAGGTCGTTGCGGTGCAGGCTGCGCAAAGTGATGGAGCCGTGGGCCAGATGCAGCAGGTGGCGGCGCAGCACCGGGTGCAGGGTCGGGTAGGGGTTGGGAATGGAGTCGATGCACATGCGGGGAACGATCCGGGCTGCGCGCCCGATTTCCCATGAAAAAAGTTGTAATTGCGTCGGCGCTGGGGCGCAGGGTCTGAGTCGGTTCAGGCATAAGGCCATCAGGGCTGGTCATTTCCGCTGAAACCATCCGTTCAGGACACTGTGCGTACGGGACGCGAAGCGCGCAGCTGCCGCCGCGCTCCCGCACCACCCACCCATCTCCCAGGAAGCCCATGTCCGCCTCCCCCCAGGCGCTGCGCCCGCGTCCGCTGGCGTTCGCCTTGTCGTCCCTGATGCTGGCCTCGCTGCCGGCCTTCGCGCAGGAAAGCGCACCCACCACGCTGCAGGAAGTGAAGGTCACCGGTTCGCGTATTCCCCGTGCCAGTGTCGAAGGGCCGTCGCCGGTCACCGTCATCAGCCGCGAACAGATCGATGCGCAGGGCTACCGCAATGCCTTCGATGCCCTCAGCGCGCTGACCGAGAACACCGGCAACGTGCAGGGCGAGGATTTCGGCAATACCTTCACGCCAGCCGCCAACACCATCAACCTGCGCGGCCTGGGCCCCAACCGCACCCTGGTGCTGGTCAACGGCCGCCGCCAGTCGGATTACCCGCTGGCCTACGAAGGCTCGGTGAACGTGGTCAACCTGGCCAACATCCCCAGCGCGCTGATCGAACGCATCGAAGTGCTGGCCGGCGGGGCCTCGGCGGTGTACGGCTCCGATGCCATCGCCGGCGTGGTCAACATCATTCTCAAGGAACGCTACGAAGGCGTGGACATCAACGTGCGCGCCGGCGGGACAGAGCAGGGCGGCGGTGACAACCAGCGCGTGCAGATCGTTGGCGGCGGTGCCGGTGAGCGCTGGGAAGGCGTGTTCGGCTTCGAACTGGGAATCCGCAAGGCCATCCATGCGCGCCAGCGCGACTTCATGGATTCGCTGGATGACGACCCGCGTGGCATCGACCCGCTGGCCACCGCCGTGGCCTATCGGCGCAATGCCGGCAGCGGTCGCTACATCGACCCGGGCGTGGACGGCTGCGATGCGGCGTCGGGCATCTATGGCGGCAGCGTGTTCCGCGCCAACAACCCGCGGCTGGGCAACTACTGCGGCAGCAACGAAGCGGCGGCCAGCTACTGGACCGTGCAGACCGAGAAGCGCAACCTGGATGGCTACGGCCTGCTGACCTTCCACCTGGACGAACACACCGACCTGTTCGCCGATCTGGCCGTGGGCAGCGCGAAGATCTACAACAACACCCGCGCACCGACCTGGACCTCGTCGCGCAACTATTTCTACAACCAGAACACCGGCGCGCTGGAAAGCTGGTACCGGCGCTTCGCACCGGAGGAAGTGGGCGGCCTGCAGCGCAACGCCAATCGCTTCCTGGAACAGTCGTGGTCGTTCAATGTCGGCGCCCGCGGGCAGATCGGCGACAGCGGTTGGGACTATGAAGCGGTCTACAGCCGCTCGCGCTACGAAAACCGCACGCAGCGACCGGTGCTGTTGGCTGGCATCAACGAATACCTGCTGGGGCCGCAGCTGGGCCTGCGCGATGGCGTTGAGGTGTACGCACCTGACCCCTCGCGTCTGTACCAGCCGCTGTCGGCGGACGAATACGCCGGTCTGTCCGGCTACCAGGAGAGCCGCAACGCTGCGTGGCTGCAGACCTTCAGTGCCAGCGTGAACGGGCGCCTGTTCGCATTGCCTGGCGGTGATGCCGCACTGGCGGCGGTGGTGGAAGCGGGCAGCCAGGGCTACCGCAACAGCCCCGACCCGCGTCTGGGCACCGGTGAGTTCTGGAACACCAGTGCCGGCGTCGGTGCCGGCGGCGAACGTGACCGCTACGCGCTGGGCGTGGAACTGCAGCTGCCGTTGCTGCAATCGCTGACCACCACCCTGGCCGGTCGCTACGACCAGTACCGGGCGGGCGGCGAGCACATCGGCAAGGCCACCTGGAGCTTCGGCGTGGAATTCCGCCCGGTCGACAGCCTGCTGGTGCGCGCCAGCGCGGCCACCAGCTTCCGCGCACCGGACATGAATTATGTGTTCGCCACTGAAACCCGTGGCTACAACCCCGGCATGACCGACTACTGGCGTTGCCGCAGTGCCGGCCAGGCCTACGACGACTGCGATTTCAGCGGCCTTTCGATCGACTACACCAACCGTGCCAATGCGCAGCTGCAGCCGGAAACCGCCAAGTCCTACGGCTTCGGCGTGGTCTGGTCGCCGATCGCCAGCCTGGATTTCAGTGCCGACTACTACGATATCCGCATCGACAACGAAGTGACCAACCTCGATACCAGCCGCATCCTGCGCGATGAGGCGGACTGCCGGCTGGGCAGCACGCTGGGCGGAGAAGCGCGCGACATCGCATCGCCGCTGTGCCAGGACGCGCTGGCCCGCGTGGTCCGCAACCCGTCCAACGCCGCCGTGCAGCCCGACCAGGTCACCCGCGTGCTGATCAATCCGATCAACGCCGCGTCCGAATCGGTGCGCGGCCTGGACCTGAAAGGCAACTGGCGCTTCGATGCCGGCCGCTTCGGTCGCTTCACCACGCGCCTGGCCTACACCCTGGTGCTGGAGCACGAGTACAAGCAGTTCGCCGATGACGAGGTGCGTGACATCCGCAATTCGCTCGATGACTGGCAGTGGCGCAGCAAGGCCAATGGCAGCATCACCTGGAACCAGGGGGACTGGACCGCCACCCTCTACGGCAACCGCTACGGTTCGCTGCCCAAGAGCGATGGCAGCGGCCGCATTGCACCGTACATGACCTACAACGCCAGCGTGTTCCGCCAGTTCGGCGAAAACCTGTCGTTGGGCGTGATCGTCAACAACCTGCGCAACAGCCGCCCACCTGCGGACCGCAACGGCGGTGGATGGCCGTTCTATCCGGTAGGCAACTACGATCCCTACGGTCGCCAGTTCTGGGTGGAACTGGATTACCGGTTCCGCTGAAGACCCCGCTGCAAACGAAAGGCCCGGCATTGCCGGGCTTTTCTTTGTGCGGCGCACATGTACCGCGCCGCGCAAGCTGGCATGCTGCAGTCATTCCATGGAAGGACGATCGACATGAAGGCAGGACAGCTGTGTGTGGTGGGATTGTTGCTGGTGGCCGCAGGCTGCAGCCGCACCGATTCCGCCGCGCCGCCCGCCAGCGCGGAGGATGGCACCACGCCGGCGGTTGCAGCACCGGCAGCCTCCGCCGCGCCGCTGCGCGACACGCCCGGCCCGGGTTCACAGGCGCCGGGGCAGGCGGCGGCCAACGCCGTCGGTGCCGCCTCGCCGGCCCTGGCGGCCAACAGCGCCGTGCCCACCACCCGCGGCTTCCTGGACGGTGAGCGCGCGCTGATGAACGACGGCGCGATGTCCGACGAGAGTGCCGGCCAGGTCATCGCGTCCAGCGAGGCCTATGCACAGGCGCTGCAGCAGTTCGAGCACGATGCCGCGCGCAATCCCGATGCACAGGACCTGACGGCGTTGTACCGCGCTGCGGCCACGCGCACGCTGGGGCCGGACATGGTGCTGGACTCGTTCGCGTGCGGCTACAGCCTGTGCATGGGGGAGATCCACAGCCGCAACGCCGATGGTTTCGGCAACTGGATCAAGGCATTCGGCGAGGACAGCGCGGCGCCGCAGTACGCCTTCATGAGTGGCGAGTTCGTACAGGCCAAGGGCGGACAATCGATCGGCCGTTTCGTGTTTTCCACCGACCCGGCGGCCAACGGCATCAACACCCGGTAGCGCCAGGTGCGGCCGATGCAGGCGACGCCTACGGCAGCGCCTGCACGCTGTACGACTCGATCACGTAGCTGAAAGGCTGCTGCTGGCGGTCGCGCAGCAGGGCGCGCACTTCCAGGATCACGCCATGGTCGCCTTCACCGCGCGGCGGCCAGAAGGTCTGGTCGGCCAGGGTCTGGCGCTGGAAGCCCAGCGGGCCCACCACACGGCCGAACGGCTCGTCGGTGCTGTCCAGCACCTGGTTCATCGCCGGGCTGAGGTGGTCGGGCAGGTACCAGTTGTCCGCTTCGGACAGCACGCGGCTGCCACAGGCCAGCTGCACGCGGCGGTAGCGCAGCGGCGTACCCGCAGTGACGCCCAGCGCCTGCAGCACATCGGCCGGGGCCGGCTTGTCCTGGCCATGCACACGCACTGCGCGCACGCGGGCCTGCGCGGCCAGGCCATGTTCGGCGCACCAGCTTTCCAGGGTGCCGGTGGCGCTCGGTCCCGACAGCACGCGCTGGTGCAGCAACTCCACCAGTGCCGACGGCGCGATGCGCTGCTGGCCCGGCGGCGTCTGCAGGGGCGTGGTGGCACCCGCATCGGTGGCGGACAGGCTGGCGATCGGGGCGGCGGCCAACAGGGATGCGGCCTGCCAGCGGCGGAGACGATCGTGGCGGTCGGACGGGCCCATGCGGCATCACAGCGGAAACAGGTGCCTATGTTACCTGTTCAGGCGTGTCGGGGGCGTGCGGGGCGGTGGGCCGTTCATCGCCCTGGTGAATACGAGGCATCCAGATATTTCGTTGGCCGATGGGCATCCTGCGGCGCAGGATGGGGCCCTGTTGGTTTTCCGGGAGTCTTGCATGACCCTGCAGTTCGTCCATGGCGGCGTCGATCGTGACGGTATCCCGCTGCACTTCCACATCCGCGATGGCCGCATCGAGGGCCTCAACGCCGCGACCGGCCCGGCCGAAGGCGCGCAATCGGTCGATCTGCAGGGCTTCAGCGTGCTGCCCGGGCTGGTCGATGGCCACATCCATCTGGACAAGAGCTTCGTCGGCGACCGCTGGCATCCACACCAGCCGGTGGCCACCCTGCGCGAGCGCCTGGCGGTGGAGAAGGCCGCGGTGGCTGCGGCCGCACCAATGGTCGACCGCGCCGAAGCGCTGATCCGCCAGTGCAGTGGCTTTGGCACGGTGGCGATGCGCTGCCATGTGGACATTGACGGCAGCACCGGCCTGCGCCATCTGCAGGCCGTGCGCGAAGCCGCGCAGCGCTGTGCCGACATCATGCAGATCCAGCTGGTAGCGTTCCCGCAGGCCGGGGTGATGTCGTGCCCGGGCAGCGCGGCGGTGCTGGAAGAGGCCCTCGCGGCCGGCGTGGAGGTGTTGGGTGGGATCGACCCGACCACTCTGGATGGTGATGCCGAAGGCCAGCTGGCCCTGTTGTTCGGCCTGGCCGAACGCTACGGCGTGCGCCTGGACATCCACCTGCACGAACCCGGCGAAACCGGCCTGGCCCAGCTGCTGCGCATTGCCGCGCGCACGCGTGCCGCAGGCCTGCAGGGCAGGGTAGCGGTCAGCCATGCGTACTCGCTGGGCGACGTGCCCCTGGCCCGCGCGCTGCAGGTGGGTGAAGCGCTGGCCACGGCGGGTGTGGCGATCATGAGCAATGCCCCGGGCGACCACCCGTTCCCGCCGCTGCGCGCGCTGCACGATGCGGGGGTGCGGGTGTTCGCGGGCAACGACAACATCCGCGATTGCTGGTGGCCGTATGGCAATGGTGATCTGCTGCAGCGGGCGATGCTGCTGGGGTACCGGTCCGGTTTCTACACGGATGCGGACCTGAAGCTGGCGCTGGAGATGGTGACCACGCATGCGGCGGCGGTGCTGGGGTTGCCGGAGTATGGGATTGGCGAGGGGTTGCCGGCGACGTTCGTGGCGGTGCGGGCGGATCACGGCGCGGCGGCGGTGGCGGGTGTGCCGGGCGAACGGCGTGTGGTTGTCCAGGGGCGGTGGGTCTAGTCGGCAGGGCTTGCAGCCCTGCACCTGCCGAATCAACGTCAACTTCAAAAGCGGCGCTGGTTTTCTTTGTGTTGGGCGGGGCGGTGTGGGTGGGCAGGACACGCCGTAAACCCATCCTTGGGGGCTCGTAGGCGCCTTGCTCGTGTGCGCTGTCCTGCGCACACGGCAAGACCGGGGTTGGGCATCCTGCCCAACCCGCCCGAGGCATGCCTCGAGCCCATGGCGCCTGCGGTCCTGCCCACCCACACCGCCCCACCCCCGACAGATCTCCGCGGCGGTTGGTAACGCCCTTTGCTGCTATTGGTAGGTGTCGACCTTGGTCGACACGATTTTTCCATCAGATATCGAAATTCAATTGAGGTCGGAGCCCGTTGCGCAGCAACGGGATCCGACCCCGTGCTGTGACAGATCGCGGCAGCCTGTCGAAGGCGGGGTGGGTCCGGTTGAGGGGGTGTGAGCGGCATGGGCCCGAGGCATGCCTCGGGCGGGTTGGGCAGGATGCCCAACCCAGGTCTTGCCGTGTGCGCAGGACAGCGCACACGAGCAAGCCGCGACCAAGCCCCCATGGGTGAGGGCGTTTTGCTTGCGAAGCACTGCTTCGCAATCGCCCGAACGCACAGCCGCCGGCGGCTGGGCCGGACCCCGGAGGGGGGTTTACGGCGTCCCCCTCAACCGGACCCACCCCGCCATCCCACGGAATGCCCGCCTTTGACGTTGACGTTGACGTTGACGTTGCTTCGGCAGGCGCAGGGCGCAGCCCTGCCGGCTACTCCCGCTCCCGCTGCACTTGCCGCCAGAGTTCTGCCGCCAGCGCTCGTACGGCATCATCGGCATCCGGCCGGTGCAGCAACCCCAGTTCGTAGTTGTCGATCACCGGCAGATCCCGCTCCCCGTCGATGATGCGATGCTCGCGGGTCACCGCGCGGCGCGGCAGCAGGCTGATCCCGATGCCGTCGGCCACCGCGCCCTGGATCCCGCTCAACGACGAACTGGTGAACGCGATCCGCCAGCGCAGGCCCAGTGCTTCCACCGCGTGGATCATCTCGTCGCGGTACAGCCCGCGTGGTGGGAAGGTCACCAGCGGCAGTGGATCGTGCTGCAGGCTGCTGCTGCGCAGGCTGTCGATCCAGTGCATCGGCTCGCGACGGCAATGCACGGCCTGGCGCGTGTTGCGGCGCTGCTTGACCAGCACCAGGTCCAGCTCGCCATGGTCGAAACCATGGGCAAGGTCGCGGCTGAGGCCGCTGCTGATTTCCAGCTTCACCTGCGGATGGCGACGGCTGAAGGCGGCCAGCATGCGCGTGGTCTGGGCGTTGACGAAATCCTCGGGCACGCCGATGCGCACCGCTGTTTCCACGGTTGCGCCGGCCAAGGCCTGGGCCATTTCCTCGTTCAGGTCGAGCATGCGCCGCGCGTAGCCCAGCAGGGTGTGGCCTGCATCGGTGGGGTGCACATCGCGGTGGCCGCGTTCGAGCAGACGATGCCCGGCCAGTTCCTCCAGCCGGCGTATCTTCTGGCTGACGGTGGACTGGGTCGAATGCAGGCGCGTTGCGGCGGTGGTGAAGCTGCCGCAGTCGGCCACCATCACCAGGGCGCGCAGCAGGTCCAGTTCGAACAGGGTCCTATTCGATTTGGCACTGTCTTGCATTTGAACATTTCACTTCTGGATGCACGTGGCGACTTCTACCATGCAGGGCAGGGGGCGGCAAGCACGGCGCCCGGTCGCAACGGCATGGCCCACAGGCCGGCCGCACAGGAGAGACCCAGATGCGAATCCATCGCCGCCGTCACTGGCCCGCCCCGATGGGGCGCCTGTTGCTGCTGTGCCTGCTGGCGATGGTGATGCCGGCCTGCACGCCCGGCGCGGCCAGCACCACCGATGAACGTCTGCGCGATGCCGCTGCCCGTGGCGATGCGACGGCGGTGCGGCAGGCGCTGGACGATGGCGCCGACCTGGATGGCCGCGATGGCAACGGGCGCACGGCGCTGCTGCTGGCGACCCATGGCAACAACGTGGATGCGGCGCGTGAGCTGATCGAAGCCGGTGCCGACGTCAACGCCAAGGATGCGATGCAGGACAGTGCCTATCTGTATGCCGGCGCGCGCGGGCTGGATGAGATCCTGGCGCTGACGCTGTCCCATGGCGCGGACCTGCGCAGCACCAACCGTTACGGCGGCACCGCACTGATACCGGCCGCCGAACGCGGCCACGTGGCCACCGTGCGTACGTTGCTGCGCGCGGGCGTGGCGGTAGACCATGTCAACCGCCTGCACTGGACCGCGCTGCTGGAGGCGATCCTGCTGGGCGATGGTGGCCCGCGCCACGTGCAGATCGTGCAGCTGCTGCTGGATGCCGGGGCAAGCCCCGAACTGGCCGATGGCGATGGCGTGACGCCGTTGGCGCATGCCCGCCAGCGTGGCTTCATCGAAATCGAAACCCTGCTGCGCCGCGCCGGTGCGCGCCGCTGAATTCCCATCCCTTCCACATCGCACGCTGGTCGTGCCCATCAGGATGCTGTCCATGTTCCCGTCCCGTCCGTTGTCCCTTGCGATCCTCCTTGCCGTTGCGCCGCTGTCGGCGTCCGCGGCCGAACGTGCGGACCTGCTGATCCGCAATGCCACCGTGGTCGATGTCGAACACGCGCGCAGCCTGCCGGGGCAGAGCGTGGTGATCCGGGGTGATGACATCGTCGCGGTGGGGCCGGACGCGCAGCTGCGCAGCCAGTGGAGCGCCAGCCGCCAGATCGACGCGCAGGGCAAGTACCTCATTCCCGGCCTGTGGGACATGCATGTGCACTTCGGTGGTGGCCCGGCCCTGATCGAAGAGAACAAGGCGCTGCTGCCGCTGTACATCGCCCACGGCATCACCACCGTGCGTGACTGCTCGGGTGACCTGCCCGAACAGGTCCTGCAGTGGCGTGGCGAGATCGCCAATGGCAGCCTGTTCGGGCCGCGCCTGCTCAGCTCCGGTGCGAAGATCGAAGGCATCAAGCCGGTGTGGAAGGGCACCATCGAAGTTGGCAGCGAGGCGGACGTGGACAAGGCGATCACCCGCCTGCAGCACGACAAGGTCGACTTCGTGAAGATCACCGACAGCACGCTGACGCCGGAGCTGTTCCTGTATTCGGCCAGTGCCGCGCGCAAGGCCGGTTTCAAGGCATCGGGCCACATTCCGATGGCGCTGACGGTGGAACAGGCCGTCGATGCCGGCCTGGCCTCGATCGAACACCTGGACTATGCCTTCAAGGCCGGCAGCAAGGACGAAGCACAGATTGCCGCGGATTTCGGCGCTGGCCGCATTGATCGCGCTGAAGCCAACCGCCGTCTGGATGCCAGTTTCGACCACGACACCGCGATGCATGCCTACCGTGATTTCGCCAAGCGCGGTGTGTTCGTGACGCCGACGCTCAATGGTGGGCGCATCCTCGATTTCCTCGACCAGGACAACCACGCCAACGATCCCTACCTGGCCTATATCGGCCCGGGCCTGCGCGCGACCTACCAATGGCGCGTGGATCGTGCGGCCAAGGCCACCCCGTCGCAGATCGAAGCGCGCCATGCGCAGTACCACCAGGTGGCGTCGGTGCTGCCGCTGCTGCAGGAAGCCGGGGTGACGATCATCGCCGGCACCGATGCGGGCTTCCTCAATTCGTACAACTTCCCCGGCATTGCCCTGCACCAGGAACTGCAGCTGTTCGTGAAGGAAGGCCTGAGCGCGCCGCAGGCGCTGTCGGCGGCCACCCGTTCCGGCCCGGCCTGGTTCGGCCAGATGGACCGCTACGGTGGCGTGGCCACGGGCAAGGCGGCAGACCTGGTGCTGTTGACCGCCAACCCGCTGCAGGACATCGCGGCAACGGAGAAGATCGACAGCGTGATCCTGCGCGGCACCGTGTATGACCGCGCGGCGCTGGACAAGATGCTGGCCGATACCAAGGCCAAGGTGGCCGCGTGGAATGCCGAGGCGGCGAAGGCGAAGTGATTGCTGGTGGGGTCAGCGCCCTTTCCGATGGAAAGGGATCTGACCCTTGAGAGGTTTCAACGCAGCGCTGGCCGCATGCCATGCAGTTGCGGCAGTGCGGCCTTCATTGCATCGATGAAGGCACGCAGGCGCAATGGCTGCTGGCGCGCCGCCGGAAACACCAGATGCACCGGCAGCGGCGGTGCCTGCCACTCGGGCAACAGCTGCACCAGGCGCCCGGCGGCAAGATCGTCGGCCACCAGCCAGGCCGATACCACCGCCGCGCCCAGTCCGGCCACGGCAGCGCGCTGCACCACGAACAGGTTGTCGCTGAGCAGGCGCGGGTTGATCGACAGCGTATGCGCATGCCCCTGCGCGTCGTGCAGCAGCAGGCGTTCGCGGTAGTAGGTGGCCAGCGCGATCCATGGCAGTGCCTGCGCCTGTTCCGGGCTGCGTACCGCTGCTGGATCGGCCAGCCCGGGTGCAGCCACCACGATGCGCGGCACCTCGGCCAAGGGCAGGGCGACCATGCGCGGCTCGTCGACGGGACCGACGCGCACCGCGCAGTCGATGCCTTCGGCGATGAAGTCCGGTCGATGATCCTCCAGGATCCATTCCAGGCTCAGCTGCGGGTGCCGGGTCAGGAAGTCGAGCATGGGCGGCAGCAGCTGGGCCTGGCCGAACGCGTGCGGCACCATCACCCGCAGGCGCCCGCGCAGCACCTGCGCCTCACCATGCAGTTCGGCCTGCAGCGCTTCCCATTCGTCGATCACCCGCTGCGCGTGGCGCTGGCAGCGCTGGCCGTCCTCGGTCAGCTGCAGGCCGTGGGTGGATCGCTGCAGCAGGCGCAGGCCGAGCTGGCGCTCCAGGGCCTGCAGGCGGCGGCTGACCGTGGGTTGGGTGGTGCCCAGCTGCGTGGCCGCCGCCGACAGGCTGCCGGCATCGACAATGCGCAGGAACGTGCGCAGCAGGTCCAGGCGATCAGCACCGGCGGGGAGATCGTTCATGCGTTTGGCGTATGAAAAGTATGTGTTGCAGCCTACTACAGGCGCATGGCGAATAAGCGCAGTCTATGCGCCATTCCTCCCCCGGAGCTCCCCATGTCCAGCCCCTCTGTTTCCGTGACCGTCCCGTCCACCGCCGCGCCTTCCGCCCCGCTGGTGCTGGCGATGGCGGCCGGCGCCGGCTTCTCGGTGGCATCCCTCTACTACAGCCAGCCGATGCTGGGACTGATCGCACAGGACCTGGGCGCCAGCGACCGTGGCGTTGGCCTGGTGCCGACCCTGACCCAGCTGGGTTACGCGATGGGCATCCTGTTGCTGGCCCCGCTGGGTGACCGCTTCGACCGGCGCCACCTGATCCTGCTGAAGTCGGTGCTGCTGTCACTGGCCCTGGCCGCCGCGGCCATGGCAGGCCAGTTGCCGGGCCTGTTGATGGCCAGCCTGCTGGTGGGCCTGATGGCCACGCTGGCCCAGGACATCGTCCCCGCCGCCGCAGTACTGGCCCCGGACGCACAGCGCGGGCAGATCGTGGGCCGGGTGATGACCGGCCTGCTGCTGGGCATCCTGCTGTCGCGGGTGGTCAGCGGCGTGGTGGCCGAAGCCTGGGGCTGGCGCACGCAGTTCGTGCTGGCGGCGGTATCGGTGGCAGCGATGGGCGCGGTGATGGCCAAGGCGCTGCCGCGCTTCGCAGCGACCAGCACATTGCGCTATCCGGCGCTGCTGGCCTCGCTGCTGCACCTGTGGCGCGAGCAGCCGCAGCTGCGCCGCGCCGTGGCCAGCCAGTCGCTGCTGGCGGTGGGATTCAGTGCGTTCTGGTCGACGCTGGCGCTGATGCTGCATGCCCGGCTGGGCCTGGGCAGCGCAGCCGCGGGGGCGTTCGGCATTGCCGGTGCAGCCGGCGCGCTGGCAGCGCCGTTCGCGGGTCGCTTTGCCGACCGTCTGGGCAGCCACGCAGTCGCTCGCCTGGCGATTGCCGTGGCGCTGGTGGGCTTTGGCCTGCTGCTGGCCGACAGCTGGTTGCCGACCGCCGCGCTGCTGCCGTTGCTGGTGGTGAGTGCGTTGCTGTTCGATTTCGGTTTCCAGTCGGCGCTGGTGGCGCACCAGACCCTGGTCTACGGCCTGGTGCCGCCGGCCCGCAGCCGTCTCAATGCGTTGCTGTTCACGGGCATGTTCATCGGGATGGCGGCGGGTGGTGCGTTGGGCAGCCTGGCGCTGGCGCAGTGGGGGTGGCATGGCGTGGCGTGGCTGGCGGTGGGGTGTGCTGGCGGCAGCCTGCTCCTGCGTTTGAAGTAAGGGTGGTTCGGCAGGGCTTGCAGCGCTGCACCTGCAGAAGCCGAATCAACGTCAAATGCAAGAGCGGCATTCCGTGGGATGGCGGGGCACTGTGGGTTTGCGGGGACGCCGTAAACCCCCAGTCCGGCCCAGCCGCTGGCGGCTGTGCGTTCGGGCGCTTGCGAAGCGGTGCTTCGCAAGCAAAGCGCCCTCACCCATGGGGGCTTGGTCGCGGCTTGCTCGTGTGCGCTGTCCTGCGCACACGGCAAGACCTGGGTTGGGCATCCTGCCCAACCTGCCCGAGGCATGCCTCGGGCCCATGCCGCTCACACCCCCTCAACCGGACCCACCCCGCCTTCGACAGATTGCCGCGATCTGCCGGAGCACGGGGTCGGTTCCCGTTGCTGCGCAACGGGCTCCGACCTCAATTGAATTTCGATATCTGATGGAAAAATCGTGTCGACCAAGGTCGACACCTACCAAGAGCAACAGCCGGCGTTACCAACCGCCGCGGAGATCTGTCGGGGGTGGGGCGGTGTGGGTGGGCAGGACCGCAGGCGCCATGGATGGCGCCTACGAGCCCCCAAGGACGGGTTTACGGCGTGTCCTGCCCACCCACACCGCCCCGCCCAACACACAGAAAACCAGCGCCGCTCTGGCTTTGGACGTTGACGTTGACGTTGACGTTGATTCGGCAGGTGCAGGGCTGCAAGCCCTGCAGACACCCCCCAACCCTTAATCGTGACCGGAGTCGTCCAGGCTGATGATCCCCCGCCGCAATGCCTGCGTCACCGCATGCGTGCGATCCCCCACCCCCAGCTTGTCCATCAGACTCTTCATGTGTGCCTTCACCGTCTGCTCGGAAATCTGCATCCGCTCGCCAATGCGCTTGTTCGACAACCCACCCGCCACATGCCGCAGTACTTCCGTCTCGCGTGGTGACAACCGGTCTTCCACCACATGCGCCGCAATGCTCGCCGCCACCGCCGGCGGAATCGCGGCGCGACGGCCGCCCGCCACCGTGCGGATCGTGTCCACCAGCTCGTGGCGCAGCATGTCCTTCAGCAGATACGCGCTGGCGCCGGCCTGCAGCGCTCGCACCGCGCGTACGTCGCCGCGGTAGGTGGTCAGCACGATGATCCGCGCGCGTGGGTCCAGGGCGCGGATGCGGATGATCGCTTCCACACCGTCCAGGCGCGGCATCTGCAGATCCATCAGCACCACGTCCGGTTGCAGCTGCTGATAGCGGTCGATGGCTTCCTCGCCGTCGGCGGCTTCGCCAAGCAGGCGCAGGTCCGGTTGTGCGCCCAGCAGGGCGGCCAGGCCGTCGCGCAGCAAAGGGTGGTCGTCAACCACCAGAACGCCGATGGGGGTAGGGGACTCAGTCATGGTTCGGGGTACTCCAGGGCCAGCGCCAACGTGACGGCCGGCGGTGATACAGGCGCCGTGCGGGCACCGACAGCGCGACTTCGGTGCCCAGGCCGGGGCGGGTCCACAGCTGCAGTTCGGCACCCAGCCGCTGCGTGCGTTCGCGCATGCCCTGCAGGCCCCAATGGCCGTGGCCGGCATCGTCATCGGCAATGCCTACGCCGTCATCGCGGACATGCAGCAGGAAGCAGCGGGCGCCGTAGGACAGTTCCACTTCGATCGCGCTGGCATGGGCGTGGCGCAGGGCATTGCGGATCGCTTCGCGGCCGATCAGGAACACTTCCTCGGCCGCGTCGGGCTGCAGGGGGGGCGGCGTACCTTCCACCGTCAGCCGCAGGGGGTTGGTGCCCTGGCCGGCGTATTCGGCGTGCACATCGGCCAGCGCGGTGGCCAGGTCTCGCCCGGCAAACGGTCCGTCACGCAGTGCATTGACCCGCTCGCGCCCCTCGGCCAGGTTCTGTTCGGCCAACTGCATGGCCGATTCAAGCTGTGTGCGTACCGTGTCCGGGGTCTGTGCTGCCTGGCTGATCGCATGCAGGCGCAGGATCAGGCCCTGGCTGCCCTGCAGCAGGGTGTCGTGCAGGTCGCGGGCGATGCGTTCGCGCTCGCCGTGGCGCTCCTGCAGGCGGGCGCGGAACAGGGCGGCCAGCTGTCCGCTGCGGATGCGCACGGCCATCACCAGGGCGGCCAGCACCAGCGCTGCGCAGAGCAGCTTGAACCAGACCGTCTGCAAGAAGGTGGGCGCGATGCGGAAGCTGCGGCTGGCCGCGGCGGTGCTCCAGATGCCGTCTTCATTGGCCGCTTCCACGTCGAAGCGGTAATGACCGGGGGCCAGGTTGGTGTAATAGGCGCGGGTGCTGCTGCCGGCGTCCTGCCAGCCGTCATCCACGCCGGACAGCCGGTAGCGGTAGCGGTTGCGTTCCGGCCTTGCCAGTGACATTGCCACGAAATCGATCTGCAGCTGGGTGGTGCCGGCCGGCAGGCGCAGGCCATCGACCAGCGGCGTCTGCGTGGCGCCGTACAGCACATCACCGATGCGCACGCC
Organism: Stenotrophomonas maltophilia; assembly: GCF_047782825.1. Lineage (GTDB taxonomy): Bacteria > Pseudomonadota > Gammaproteobacteria > Xanthomonadales > Xanthomonadaceae > Stenotrophomonas. The sequence goes on from NZ_CP180589.1 coordinate 547,098, forward strand.
CGGGGCCTGGGTATTGATCTGCGCGGCGGCGGTGTCCAGCCATGCCAGGCCCTGGTTGGTGGCCAGCCATAGCAGGCCATCGGCAGCCAGCACCGCGGTGGGCATCGGCCCGCTCTGCAGGGCGATGCCGGGCATGCCGTCCACCGCATCGAACAGGCGCGGCACCACCGGCTGCCCGCTGCGCACGGCGCTGCGCAGGGTTTCGGTATCCATGCGGACCAGCCCGCGGCTGCCATTGAGCCAGAGCCGCCCATGGGCATCGGCAACGATGCCGGTGATGCCTTCCAGTATGCCGGCCATGTCGGTGCGCACCGGCACGAAGTGGCCGTGGCCGATGCGCGCGGCCAGTCCGGCTTCACCGGCCACCAGCAGCAGATCCAGGTGCTGCAGCAGGGCGGTCACCGGACCGACGGCCAACCCTTGCCGTGCATCGAAGGTCTGGACGCTGCGCGCATCCATGCGCCGCAGGCGGCCATCGGGGTAGCCCAGCAACAGCGCGCCATCAGCGGCCTGCGCCAGTGTTGAACAGGCCTGTTCGGGCAGCCGCGCTTCGCTGCGCCATTGCCCTTGGCGGTAATGCAGCACGCCGCGTTCGCCGGTGCAGACCCACGCTTCATCATCGTTGGGGAACAGCATCGCCTGCAGCGGCTGGCCGCTGAACGCCGCTGGCAAGGGAATCAACGTGGTCTGGCCGGCCACCGTGCGCGCAAGGTTCACCCAGTCGAACTGCCAGAGGGGCGTACGGGTGTGCCGGGCCGCGTCCTTCAGCTGCGCGGCGCTGCCGCCCAGCAGCGGGCGGCGCAGGTCGTAGGCTTTCATGTCCTGGCCGTAGCCGTAGACGCGCCCGTCGCTGGCACGTACCAGCGAACGGTAGGGGTCGCTGGGGCCGGCAATCAGCGTCTGCACGCTGCGTGCGCGGAAGCGGTTCAGGCCAAGGTTCGTGCCGACCCAGACATTGCCCTCGCGGTCGACCATGACGGGCACCGCCGAGGTTGCGGTCAGTCCATCGGGGGTATCGAAGCGCTCCATGCGCGTGGCCTGCTCACCGTCGAAGCTGACCCGCGCGACGCCACCGTGCGGGCTCATGGTGGCCCACAGCGCGCCATCGGCAGTGAACTGCAGGCGGGCGGCGACGAGGTCCGGCAACCGGCGGGCTTCGCGTTCGGCGGCGGACAGCAGGCCGTGGGCGTTGGCCAGCGGCGAGGTGCCGCGGTCGCGGTCTGCCAACCAGATTTCGCCACGCGGGCTCTCGGCCAGTGAAGCCATCTGCGAAACGGCGATGCCGGTGTCTTCGAAAGTGCTGGCACCGGCCGGCTGGCGCCAGACCTTCAGATCAGCCAGCACCCAGAAGGTGCCGTGGCTGTCGTGCAGCAGCCACTGCACGCGGCGCTCGGGCAGGCCGGACGCGGTCGGCGGTGGGCGCCAACGCTGCCCATCGAACCGGCGCAGGCCGCCGTTGATCGCCGCCCACAGGTAGCCGTGCTGATCGCGGCTGAAGTGCGGCACCACACCCACCGGGACACCCGCATCGCGGCCGAAGCTGCGCAGGGCCGTAGGTGACAGGTGGCTGATGCCCGCCTGGAAGTAACCGATCCACAGGCTGCCGTCTGCGTCCGGCGCCAGCGCGACCATGTTGGTGGAGGGGAAGCTGCTGCCGGCCGGTGCGGCCTGGCGTTCGAAACGGCGCCCGTCGAAGCGGTACAGCCCCGATCCGGTAGCCAGCCACAGCATGCCCTGTGCGTCCTGTGCGATATCCCAGATGTCTCCAGGCGCGCCCTGGCCCACGCGCCAGGCGGTGTGCTGGTAGCCGGGCAGGCCGTTGCCTGCGGCCGGGTGCTGTGCCGCCAACGCGGGCAGGGCAAGCAGCAGCAGGCACGACAGCAGCGCCGGCAGGCGACGCAGGAAGGGGAAGGGGCGGCCACGCATGGGCTGCATTCTGGCAGGTGCGGGGCAGGCCAGGGTGACCCGAACGGGGTAGGCGGGGGAAGGCATGCCTGCGCTATCACCCCGGCAATGGAGCGGTGGAGGCCGAGGATGCAGCGTCTGTTCGTGATGTTTCCCGATCGTGTGCCCGGCCTGGGGCTGCTGTGGTTGCGGCTGTGCCTGGCCGCCGCGCTGTGCACGCCGGGTGCCTGGGCCGGTGTGGTGATGGCGGTCTGCGCGTTGGCGGTGGGCCTGCTGCTGCTGGGCTGGTTGACCCCGTTGTCGGCCGTACTCGCCTGTGTGGGATTGTGGCTGCAGGGCGCGCCGCTGCCCCTGTTGCTGCTGCCCTTGGCGCTGCTCCTGCTGGGTCCGGGTGCCTATTCGCTGGATGCGCGCCAGTTCGGCCGGCGCCTGCTGGGCCGGCGGCCTCCCCCGAACGGGTGAGTGGCGGCCTCGACCGACGGGGGTAGGGCGCGTGCGGCCACCAACGCACCATGGGGCACCTCGTCGCGGTGCCCTGTCATGGCCGAAGTTCCAGCGCCCATCGCCACCGCCGTTGGCCTGGCGCCGCACCAGGCCGCCGCCCTGCAACGCGCGCTCTGCTACATCGATGCGCACCTGTCGCAGCCCCTGCGGGTGACCGAACTGGCCGAAGTGGCCTGCGTGAGCCGTTTCCATCTGGTGCGGCTGTTCCGCACCGGCACCGGTGCCAGCCCGCTGCGCTATCTGCGTCGCCGCCGCATCGAGCGTGCGCGGCAACTGCTTCCGGCCAGCGACCAGCCGATGTCCCGTCTTGCCCAGCACCTGGGCTTCTTCGACCAGAGCCACTTTGTCCGCAGTTTCCGTGCCGAGACCGGCTGCAGCCCCGGCCAGTACCTGGCCGGCGCCGCCGCCCTGCACGTTCCTCCCCGTCATCCCTCTACCGGAACCCCGCCATGACCACTGCTACTGCTACCGCTACGCCTGCCAAGGGCCTGCTTTCCCCCACCGACCACGCCCTGGTGCTGATCGACTTCCAGTCGCAGATGGCGTTTGCCACCCACACCATCGATATCTCCGCGCTGCGCAACAACGTGTCGCTCATCAGCAAGGGTGCCAAGGGCTTCAACGTGCCGGTGGTGCTGACCACCGTGGCTGAGAAGTCCTTTTCCGGCCCGATGTTCCCGGAACTGCCGCAGATCTTCCCCGGCCAGGCCGTGTTCGATCGCACCTCGATGAACACCTGGGAAGACCAGCCGGTGATCGATGAGATCAACCGCATCGGCAAGCAGCGCCTGGTACTGGCGGGCCTGTGGACCAGCGTGTGCATCGTCGGCCCGGCCCTGTCGGCGCTGGAGCAGGGCTTCGAGGTGTATGTGATTACCGATGCCTGCGGCGATGTGAGCGAAGAGGCGCACGAGCGCGCGATCACCCGCATGGTGCAGGCCGGCGCCAAGCCGATCACCAGCGTGCAGTACCTGCTGGAGCTGCAGCGCGACTGGGCCCGCGGCGAAACCTATGGCCTGACCACCGGTATCGCCCGCGACCACGCCGGCGGCTACGGCATCGGCATCCAGTACGCCAAGACCATGTTCGGTGCGCAGGAAGGCGGCCACTGAGCATGGGCGATGGGCACGGCCTGGATCTGGCCCTGCTGATCCTGCGCGTGGCAGCGGGTGGTTTCCTGTTGCCACACGCGCTGGGCAAGCTGTTCGGCTGGTTTGGCGGCCCCGGGCTGGCCGGCTTCGCCGGTGAACTGCGCGGCTTCGGGCTGCCGGCGGTGGCACCGCTGCCGCTGCTGCTGGCCGTGCTGCAGGTGTTGTCCGGGCTGGCCGTGCTGCTGGGCTGGCAGACCCGCCTGGCCGCACTGGTGGCCGCTGCGTTCATCGCCTTCACCGCGCTGCTGGCCCTGCCCAAGGGCTGGTTCTGGATGCGCGGCGGCAGCGAATACCCGCTGATGTGGACGCTGGTGCTGCTGGCGGTCGCACTGGCCGGGCCGGGTGCATGGGCGCTCGACGGCCTGGCGCTTGCCGGAGGCGGTGCATGAGTTCCTCCCCCCTCGACCACGGCCGACGCAACGTCGTGCCGGCCAGCGACGCCGTGATGGCGTCGCGCAGGGCCGGTGGCGACGCCGCGGCCATCGATTCCACTCCGAAGGAGCGTCGCATGAGTACGCTGGTCATCCGAAACGCGCGCATCACCACCCTCGACCCGCAGCAACCGCATGCGCAGGCGCTGGCCGTACAGAACGGTCGCATTGCCGCCGTCGGCAGCGATGAGCAGATCATGCGCGTGTGGGGCAATGAAGCCACCATTCTCGACGCGCAGGGCCGGCGCCTGGTGCCCGGCCTCAACGACAGCCACACCCACCTGATCCGTGGCGGCTTGAACTACAACCTGGAACTGCGCTGGGACGGCCTGCGTTCGCTGGCCGATGCGATGGCCATGTTGAAGGCGCAGGTGGACCGCACGCCGGCGCCGCAGTGGGTGCGCGTAGTCGGTGGCTTCACCGCAACCCAGTTCACCGAGAAGCGCCTGCCCACCCTGCAGGAGCTCAATGACATCGCGCCGGACACGCCGGTGTTCCTGCTGCATCTGTACGACCGTGCACTGCTCAACCGCGCGGCGCTGCGTGCCTGCGGCTACAGCAAGGACACGCCGGATCCGCCGGGTGGGCAGATCGTGCGTGATTCGCTGGGCAACCCCACCGGCCTGCTGCTGGCCAAGCCCAATGCGCTGATCCTGTACGCCACGCTGGCCAAGGGCCCGCGCCTGCCGATCGAATACCAGGCCAATTCCACCCGCCACTTCATGCGCGAGTTGAACCGGCTGGGGATCACCTCGGTGATCGATGCCGGTGGTGGTTTCCAGAACTATCCCGAGGATTACCAGGTCATCGAGCAGCTGCACCGCGATGACCAGCTGACGGTGCGCATTGCCTACAACCTGTTCACCCAGAACAAGGGCAAGGAGGTCAGTGATTTCCGCGGCTGGAGCGAGATCCTGCAGCCGCGCCAGGGCGATGACCTGCTGCGCCACAACGGTGCTGGCGAGATGCTGGTGTTTTCCGCTGCGGATTTCGAATTGTTCAACGAACCGCGCCCGGAACTGCCGCCGGAGCTGGAGCCGGAACTGCACGACGTGGTGAAGCTGCTGGTCGAGAAGCGCTGGCCGTTCCGCATCCACGCTACCTACGACGAAAGCATCACCCGCATCCTGGATGTATACGAGCAGGTGAACCGCGAGGTGCCGTTCGATGGCCTGCACTGGTTCATCGACCACGCCGAGACCATCACCCCGCGCAACATCGAGCGCATCCGGGCACTGGGCGGTGGTATTGCCGTGCAGCACCGCATGGCCTACCAGGGCGAGGCCTTTGTCGAGCGCTACGGCGTGCAGGCTGCGCGGCATACGCCGCCGGTCAAGCGCATGCTGTCCGAGGGCGTGCCGGTGGGCGCCGGTACCGATGCCACGCGCGTGGCCAGCTACAACCCGTGGGTGGCGCTGTCGTGGCTGGTGACCGGGCGTACCGTGGGTGGCCTGGCGCTGTATGGCGATGAGAACCTGCTGGAACGCGAGCAGGCGCTGCGCCTGTGGACCCAGGGCAGTGCGTGGTTCTCGGGTGATGAAGACACCAAGGGCACGCTGAAGGAAGGCCAGCTGGCCGACTTCATCCTGCTCTCATCGGATTTCTTCCGCGTTGATGATGCGCAGATTGCCGACATCACCAGCCTGTTGACCGTGGTCGGTGGCCGCATCGTGCACGCCGACGGTGATTACGCGGGCCTGGCACCGCAGCTGCCGCCTGCGATGCCGGACTGGTCGCCGGTGAACAGGTTTGGTGGCTACCACGTAGGCGGCACCGCCACCGGCCTGGCCGCCGCGCACCACCATCACCATGGCGTGGCCTGTGGCACGCACGGCGCCCATGGGCATGCCGCACATCACGCGGCGCCGACCGACGACCTGACCGCTTTCTGGGGCGCGATGGGCTGTTCGTGCTTCGCGTTCTGAGCCGGATCCCGGTTAGAGCCGGCCGCTGGCCGGCTGTGCGGGTTCGTGCCGGGTAGGCTGGGCTGCCGGCCAGCGGCCGGCACTACCGGAGGAGCGGCGGCGCTTTGCGGCGCCGCCGCCGCACGTCATTTGCGTGCGAACGCCAGCAGGTCGGCGTTGAACTGGTCTGCATGGGTGATGGTCAGGCCGTGCGGGGCACCGGCGTACACCTTCAGCTCGGCATCCTTGATGATTTGCGAAGACAGCTTGGCCGATGCATCGAACGGTACGATCTGGTCGTCATCGCCATGCACGACCAGGGCCGGCACGTCGATCTTCTTCAGGTCTTCGGTGTAGTCCACTTCCGAGAACTCGTGCACGCAGTCGTACTGGCCCTTGACGCCGCCCAGCATGCCCTGCAGCCAGAACGAATCACGCATGCCCTGGGTGACGCTGTTGCCATCGCGGTTGGCGCCGAAGAACGGGGTGGTGAGGTCCTTGAAGAACTGCGAGCGGTCACCGCCGGTACCCTTGCGGATGCCGTCGAAGACTTCCAGCGGGGTGCCGGCCGGGTTGGCTTCGGTCTTCAGCATCAGCGGCGGCACGGCGCCGACCAGCACCACCTTGGCCACGCGCTTGCTGCCATGGCGGCCGATGTAATGGGCCACTTCGCCGCCACCGGTGGAATGGCCGACCAGGATCGCGTCCTTCAGGTCCAGTGCTTCGATCACAGCTGCCAGGTCGTCGGCGTAGGTGTCCATGTTGTTGCCGTCCCAGGTCTGGCTGGAGCGGCCGTGGCTGCGGCGGTCGTGGGCGATCACGCGGTAGCCGTTCTGGCCCATGAACAGCATCTGCGGGTCCCACGCATCCGACGACAGCGGCCAGCCATGGGCGAACACGATCGGCTGGCCGGTGCCCCAGTCCTTGTAGAAGATGCGGGCACCGTCTTTTGCGGTAACGAAGTTGCTCATTGCAGGTTCCTTTGGCGGTAGGGGAAAAATACCGGCGTTGTCACTGCCGGCGCAGCGGCAGTACAGCGCAGCATCGGCGCCCCGGCTTGCACGCCTGTGTCGGATCGATGGCAGGCGCTGACGCACTTCGCTCTGGCGGCGCGGGCCCGGACCTGCTCAGGATGCGCTGAGCGTGCGGGAGGCCAGGGCATGAAGACGCCGATGTGCTGGATGATCCTGGGCTGGGCGTTGGCCGCAACGGCCCAGGCCCAGACCCATGTCTACAAGTGCGTGGATGGGCCGCATCCGGTCTACCAGCAGACGCCCTGCCAAGGCCGCGCGGAATGGCGCTGGGATGTGCCGGCCGAGGCGTCCGATGCGCGCGCCGGCAGCGCGCCCGCAAGCGGCCGCAAGGCTGAGCAGCGGGAGAGCGTGCGACCGGCGCGGGGCAGGGGTTCAGCGGCGCAGGCGGCACTGATCACCCTGGCGCGTGATCCGGCCGGCTGCGAGCGCGCGCGCAGCCAGCACGCCAAGGTACTGGCCCGGCCGACGCGGCTGGACTATCTGCAGCGACGGCAGCTGGACGATGCCGTGCGCGCGGCCTGCCAGTAGCGGAAGACGAGCGCAGAAACAGAAACGGCACCCGAAGGTGCCGTCTGCGTGCAGGTTGCGGGTGGCTCAGCGGCCGTCGCTGCCGGCGGCCGGTGCGCTGGACGACGCATCAGGCTTGGGCAGGCTCAGTTCCGGGTTGCCCTGTTCGGCCTGCAGGATCTGGATGCGGCGCTGCAGCGAGTCGAGCTGGCTGTTGGTGCTCTGCACATCGCTGCTCAGGCTGACGGCCTGCTGCTGCGCCTGCTGCAGTGCCGCGCTGACCTGTGCCGACTGCGCCTGCTGCTGTTCCATTTCCTGCTGCAGGGTGCGCAGGCGTTCCTCGTTGTAGGCCACCAGGCGTTCGGTATAACGCTTGCCGGCTTCCAGGCGGGTGGTGTCGATGTAGACCTGCGCCAGCTGCTCGGACTGTTGCGCGAAGGTGCGGTAGACACGCTCGGCGTTGTCCACGGCATCGGTCTTGATCACGCGCCAGAAGTTCTTCTCCTGGAACAGCGCGACGTAGTAGGTCAGGGTGCTGGCATTGAACAGCAGGCTGGCGCCGTAATTGCCGTTGTACGTGGTGCGCAGTTCGGTCAGCTGGTGCGCATCCATCAACTGCTTGAGTTCGTCCACCGTGTTGCGGACCACCGGCGCGCTGCGGGCCGGTTCGGCCGCGGCTTCGCGATCGCCACGGGCGGCCAGTGCCGGCGGTGCCACCAGGATCATGGCCATGGCCAGCAGTGCCGCGCCGCGCGGATACCGGGCGAAGACGGTGCCCCCTGAAATTTCTCGCATGTCTAGACCATCCACGAACGTAGTGTGGTTGAGATGAACGTAGTTCCCCGCAGCGAGTCTAGCATGGGCGACGCGGAGGCCAAGCGGGCCGCGCAAGGGCTCAGAACACCAGCTGCGCGGCATCGCACTGGATCGATTGCACGCTGACATCGGTGCGGCCCAGTTCCAGGCCGAGCAGGTCGGCCAGGGTGGTGGTCAGCAGCGTGCCGACGCTGTTGAGCACTGGCTTGAGTGCAGCCAGCACCGGCTGCAGCACCGTGCACAACAGGCCGGTGCACGCAACCGCATTGCCCGGCGTTGTCACGCCACCGCCGGCCGCGCCATCCAGGAAGCCTGCCGGTGCGGTCTGGATGTAGGAAGCCAGGTTGTTGCGCACGCAGTCGTTGTAGGCCAGGTTGCCCAGCAGGCTGTCGCAGCGGTTGATCAGCAGGCCGCCGAGCACGGCACCCAGCGCGCCGTCCAGCAGGCCCAGCCCCTGGCCGGTGACGGCGGTACGGAAGCCGGTCCAGACCGATCCATTTTCCCAGCAGGTGGTCAGGCCCAGCAGGCACGGCTTGGGCACGCCGTTGGGCACGGTCCAGTTGCCCAGCGGCGCAAGGTTCTGTGCCGGGTTGCCATCGCGCAGCAGGGGGATGACCTGGTCCACGTTGTAGCGCCCGCCGCTGGGGAATGCCGCGGCCAGGTAGCGGTCGGCCAGGGCCTTGGCGGTGTCGCCGGCGTTCATGCCCTGCTTGGGCGAACTGAGCATGCCCGACAGCACGCGCAGCAGTTCGTTGACCAGATCCGAGACCGCCGTTCCCAGCGCCAGCGGATTGATCCGGGTCGAGGCGGTCTGGCCGGCGGCCACGGTCAGGCTCTGCCGGTCGGCCAGCGCCGGCAGCGTGATCCTGTCGTTGATCAAGGGCTGGCCGAGCAGGGTCAGCAGCTGCGCGTTCTGCAGGCTGGCATCGCAGACGTTGCTTCTGGAAAAGCGGTCGGCCGGGTTGACGGTGCCGACGCAGGCGCGCAGTACCGACGAATCGACCTGGATGGTGGCCGTGGGCGGCGTCGCGCCGCACTGGATGGCGGTCAGCGTGCCCATCGCATTGGTCACGTCCACATGCAGTGGTAGCCGCAGGCGGGTGCCCAGCATCGACAGCAGTGCACCCACGGCGGGAACGCGGTTGCTGTCCACGTCCACCATCAATCGCACCTGGGCGTTGTAGGCGCGCGCACCGATGCCGCCGATTGCGATCGAAGGCGGCTCGATCACCCCCGCCTGCACCTCGATGCCGAGCAGGTTCAGGCCGGGCACCTGTATGCCGTTGCCATCATTGGCGATGGAGATCGCAGCGTTGACCAGGTCCAATACGTTGATCCGGGTTTCCAGCGCGCTGCCGATGGTGCCATTGGGCGAGATCACTTCAGCGAACAGTCCGCCCCCGCCGTTCTGGCTGCCCAGCAGGATGTTGAGCTGGTTGATGTCCAGGCGGGTACCGACCAGATTGGACAGGGCCTGCAGCTGTGCACCCACTGTGGTGTTGCGGCCGACCACGGTGGCGGTGGCATTCACCAGCTGTGCCAGCGACACGCGGTTGACCGACAGCAGCCGGTTGAAGTCAGCCACGCTGAGGTCGGCAGTGACCGGAATGCCCAGAGCCGCGAGCAGGCCCGAAGGCGTGACCGTGGCCTGGGCCAGGCCGTCGTAGGACAGCACCGTGGCGTTGTTCACATCCAGCCCGACCAGGCGCAGGGTCGACATCAAGGGCGAATTGCCATTGGTGCGCAGCAGCTGCGAGCCGACGGCAAACACGGCCGTCGGTTCGCTGCGCATGGCTACCGCCTGCACCCGGATGGTGGGCAGCGTGCGGTTCTGGCTGAAGAAGGGCAGCACGCCGCGCTCGGCCACCACGCGCACCGCGTTGCGCGGGTTGCCGGCGTCAACCGCGTTGGTGAAGTGATCGGGTGTGGCGCGCGTCGCGTTCCAGTTGCCGCAGCTGATCACCAGCGTGCCGGGGAAAGCGTTCTGGGTGGTGGCGTTCTGCCGTGCGGCTGCATTGTCGGCATTGTCCGGGCGGCACATGTCCAGGCGCTGCGCACCGGCCAGCGCCGCCAGGTCGGCCACTTTCTGCGCATCGCGCTGGGCCCAGAACAGAAAGCCGATCTCCACCAGGCCGAGCATCGCCACCAGCCCGATCATGACCAGCATCATGGTCACCGACATGCCGCCGCGTGCGCGGCCGAAGCGGATGGGGCGAGGTCGGTTCATGGCACGCCTCAGCGGTTGGAACGGGACGATCCGTTGGTCTTGCCGACGTCGGTTTCGAAGAAGTCCGGAATCTCGTGCTGGAAACTCTTCATGTAGCGGGTGTAGCTGGCACTGGCCTGGTCACCCAGGATCGGCAGCCGGGGACCGGCCTGCTGGCCGGATGCCTGCAGGCGGAACAGTGCGCGGGTGGTGGTACCGACCTCGCCACGCGCAGGGCGGGCGAAGGGGACAGGTTCGGCTGCCGCTTCGGCTGGCGTGGCAGCAGGCGCTGCCGCCTCCGTAGCGCGGGTCAGATCCACGGTGGGTAGTGACGCGCTCTGGCTGGCGGCTGGCCGCGCTGCTGGCTGTGCGGCAGGCTGTGCGGCAGGCATGCCACCCAGCATCTGCCCGGTCAGCGGCTGCTGGGCGGTCTGCGCGTGTGTGCTGGCCATCAGCACGGTGCAGGCCAGCAGCGGCATCCAGCGGCGATACAGCGGCGTGGCGGTCATGGCGTGCTCCCGGTGGCGTGGTCGGAGGTGCTGAAGCGTTCCAGCATCGAAGGCGGCAGTCGTGCCGGGTCGCGCGCGTCGCGTGCCTCACGGCGGGGCTCGGCGGCCAGCTGCGGGCGCGGCGTTGGCGGCGCATTGCGTTCGGCGGTTGCTGCAGGCGAGGCGGCCGGCACGCTGGCCTGCCGTAGCTGCACGCGCGCGCGGATCTGCTGCGCCTGCTGTTCGATGCTGCGGCGCGTGTCCGCACCGAGGTTGGCCTGCTGCGCCAGCCGTTCGGCGGTGGCGGCATCGCCGCGAAGGACGGCCCACAGCGCGAGGTTGGCGGTGGCCTTGGCGTTGCCCGGTGACAGTTCCAGTGCCTTGGCCAGCGGTTCGCGCGCCTGTTCGTAGCGGCCCGCACGCAGGCGCGCATAGCCCAGGTCGCCCAGGTAGTCGGTGTTCAGCGGCTGCAGCTGGGTGGCCCTGGCCAGTGCCTGTTCGCTGGCCTCGTCCTGGTCGCGCCCGGCGGCGATAAGGCCCAGGCCATGCGCCGCCGCTGCCGCCTGGGCGCCGCTGTCCAGCCCGCGGTACAGCGCGATGGCGGCATCGATCTGCCCGGTCTGGCGCAGTGCGTCGGCCTGCAGCAGGCGCAGGGCAGGGGAATCGCCATAGCGCTGGCGGAACGCATCGACGTGGGCCAGCGATGCGTACCACGCGCCCTGCTGCTGCATGCGCTCGATCAGTTCCAGATACGCGTTGCGGCTGTCCTGCGGGGCCGGCGTGGGTTCGGCCAGGCTGGGCGCACGCAGGTACTTCGGCGTGGACGACGCACAGCCGGTGGCCGCGGCGGCGAAGGCAAGCAACAGGCAGGTGGAACGCAGTCCAGGCATCGCAGTCATCCCATGTTCGCCAGGGTCCTGGCCAGCGCCACCAGCGCCGGTCCAGCCAGTACCAGCATCAGCGCTGGCAGCAGGGTCAGCATCATCACCACGGTCATCTTCACCGACAGCTTGCCGACCTTCTCTTTCAGTGAATTCCGCCGCTGCTCGCGCAGGCGCAGGCTGAACTGGCGCAGCGGCTCCTGCACCGCACCGCCATGCGCGTGCACCTGCAGGATCAGCTGCACCAGGCTGGACAGGTCATCATCGCCGTACACATCACTGAGCCGGCGCAGCGACTGCGCGCGCGTGCGGCCGTGGGTGTAGGCCACGTTGGCCTCGTGGATCTCGCCGCCCAGCACCGGCAGCGCTTCGCGCAACTTGTCGCCCAGCGTCTGCAGGCTCTGGTCCATGCTGAAGCCCACGCCCTGCAGCAGGCGCAGCAGATCGATCAGCAGCGGCAGCTCGTTGTTCACCGCGCGGCGGCGGCGCTTCACCCAGGCCGAGAGCATGAACTTGGGCAGCAGCAAGCCTGCGGCCAATGCGCCGATCATCACCATCAACCGCGATACGCCGCTGGCATCGCTGAAGGCGAGTGCGGCCAGCAGCACCAACAGGGCCAGCAGCAGGCGCAGGCCCAGATAGATGGCGGTGCCGCGGCGGGTGTTCCAGCCGGCCAGGTCCAGCAGCAGGCGATCCTCACTGGCCAGCAGCGCGGCCTCCAGGCGGCCGCCCCCCAGGGCGCGGCCGAAGCGCTCCAGCCAACCCAGTGAATCCCTGCGTGCCGTCTCTTCGGCGGCACCCGGTTCGCGTGGCTGCAGCGCGGTCTTCAGGGTGGCTGCGCTGCGGTCCTCGCGGTGGCTGCGTACCCAGCCGCCCAGGCCGAGCAGGGCCACCCCGGCCGCCAGCACCAGCAATGCAGCCACGAACCAGACGCTGGCGTTCAACGGCGGTCTCCCAGGCAGGCCGGTGCGTTCATAGCGAGCGCGCCAGGCGATAGAGCAGGAAGCCTCCGACCAGCTCCAGGCCCAGCGCCATCAGCAGGATCTTGTGGCCCAGCGGATCGTGCAGCACCGGCTGGAAGAAATCCGGGCTGGCGATGGCCATCAGCACCACGCTGGCCGGTGGCAGCAGGCCCAGCACCCAGGCCGACATGCGGGTTTCGGACGTGGTGGCCGCCAACTCCTGCTGCGCCTGTTCCAGGTCGCGCATGAAATCACCCATGCGCTGCAGGATCTGGTCGGCGCGGCCACCGATGCGCACGCTCACGCCCATCACCACGGCCAGTACGCCCAGCACCTCCATGCGGTAGGGCTGGCCGGCCAGATTCAGGGCGCGGTCCAGGTCCATGCCGCTGCGGGCATAGCGCATGGTGGTATCGAGCAGCCCGCGCAGGGGCGCGGAGGTCTGCATCGAGGCGACCTGGAAGGCGGCCTGCAGGCTGTTGCCGAGGGCGGTGAGGCGCACCAGGTTGTCGAGGAAATCCGGCAGCTGGTGCAGCAACCGCGCCTTCAGCCGGGCCGTGCGCCGGGCCAGCCACAGGCCTGCAGCCAGCAGGTACAGCAGCAGGGTGAGCGGAAACATCCAGGCTGTGCCCAGACGCAGGACCGCCAGTGCCGACAGCGCCAGCCCCGGTACCACGACCAGCAGCGGCACCTTCCAGCCGACGGGCAGGCCGGCGCGTTGCAGCAGCGCATCCCAGGGCAGGCTGCGGCGGCCGGCGGTGGACGGCGGCGCCGCCGCGTTGACAGGCGTCCGGTTGCCATCGCTGGCGGCCAGCGGCGTGGCGCTGCCACGGGCCAGCTGCTGTTCGGCATGCTGCAGCGACGCCTGCCGCTGTTCGCGGCTGCTGGCCGAGCCCCACAGCCAGACGGCCAGCGCCAGCAGCACCGAAATGAGGCTCAGCACACCGAGCAGCAGGCCGGTGCCCATGCTCAGAGATCCCCGTACAGCGATTCGCGCAGCAGCTGCCGGAACGGCTCCAGCTTGTGCGAATGCGGGTGGAAGCCCAGGCCGATCCAGCGATCGATCTCCTTGCCGTTGCCATCGGACTGCACTTCGTGACGGAACATTTCCTGGGTGGTGATCAGGTTGTCGCTGACCCCGGTGATCTCGGTGATGGACACAAGCACACGGCGGCCACTGCCCAGGCGCGAGATCTGCACGATGAAATCGATGGCGCTGGCGATCTGCCGGCGCAGGCTGTCCTCACTGCCTTGGAAGCCGGCGAAGCCGGCCAGCATCTCGATGCGGTACAGGCAGTCACGTGGGGAATTGGCATGGATGGTGGCCATCGAACCGTCGTGGCCGGTGTTCATCGCCTGCAGCATTTCCAGAACTTCGGCGCCACGCACTTCGCCCACCACGATGCGGTCCGGGCGCATGCGCAGGCTGTTGCGCACCAGGTCGCGGATGCTGACCGCGCCATGGCCCTCGGCACCGCCGATGCGGCTTTCCAGGCGCACCACATGCGGGTGGTTGAGGGACAGTTCGGCGGTGTCTTCCACGGTGATCACCCGCTCGTTGGCCGGCACGTAGCTGGCCAGCGCGTTGAGCAGCGAGGTCTTGCCCGAGCTGGTGCCACCGGAGACCAGGATGTTGCAGCGGCCCAGCACCATCGCCTTCAGCAGCGCCTGCATGGGGGCATCGAAGGTGCCCTTGGCCAGCAGTTCGTCCGGGGTGAACGGGTCCTTGCGGAACTTGCGGATGGAGACCATGGGGCCATCCACCGCCAGCGGCGAGATGATCGCGTTGAGGCGGCCGCCGTTGGGCAGGCGCGCATCGACCATCGGGTTGGAATCGTCCAGGCGCCGGCCGAGCGGGGCGAGGATGCGGCGCAGGATGCGCAGCAGGTGGGTGTCATCGGTGAAGCGCTGGGTGGCGCGCTTGAGCTGGCCGCCCTGCGAAACGTGCACGTCCTTGAACCCGTTGATGAGGATGTCCTCGATGGTCGGGTCGTGCAGCAGGTCGTCCAGCGGCCCGAATCCGGTCAGTTCCTTGACCAGGCCTTCGGCCACCACCTGCATTTCTTCTTCATTGATGGGAATGCGCCATTCCTGGATGAAGCTGACGGTCTGCACCTGCACCCAGCGGGCGATGGTGTCCGGCGCCCAGGAATCGATGTCGATGCGCTCGTCTTCGATGCTGTTGAGCAGGTGCTCATGCGCGGCCGACAGCACCTTCTGGTACTGCTCGGTCTGTGCGAACGGCAGGTTGGCCGGCGCGCTGTCGGGCACGACGCTGCGGGCCACCAGGTGCGGGAACGGGGTCACTTTGTCTTCCATTGCGGTCCACCCAGGGCAAGGGCAAGTCTTTCCCGCAGGCCATGGGCCTGGACCGGACAGGCAGCCGGATCCAGGCGCTGGACGAGTGGGGCGAGGGCACGCAGGTACGGGTCACGCGGGGCGTCCTGCAGCAGCAGGTGGCCGTGGCTGGCGGCGGCACGCACGCGGGGGCGCTCGGGCAGCGTGGCCAGCAGCGGCAGTTCGAAACGGCGTGCGATCTGCTCCGGGCTCATGCCGCTGCTGTCGTCATGGCGGTTGATCACCAGCTGCAGGCGCTTCTCGCGTTCGCGCTGGCCGGACAGATGCTTGAGTGCATGGTCGAGCGATACCAGGGTGGCAATGGATGCATCGGCCACCAGCCAGATCTCGTCGGCCTGGTCCAGCAGCAACGGCGGCAGCTGCCGCAGCGGGCAGCCACCGGCATCGCAGAGCACGCTGGAAAACACGCCGCGCAGGCGCTGCAGCAGGGCCGATGGGTCGGACGGCGGCAGGGCATCGCTGCCGCTGGCGCGGTCCAGCAGCACCAGGCCGCTGGCGTGCCGCGCCATGGCCGTGCGTGCCAGGGTGGCATCGATGCGGCTGGCATTGCGCAGCGCGTCTTCGTAGTGGAAGCGGCTGTCCAGGTTGAGGTAGAGCGCCAGATCACCGGCGGGTTGGGCCACTTCCAGCAGCAGGCCGTCCTGCGGGTTGCTTTCGCCCTGGGCCAGCAGGTGGGTCTGCTGTGCCAGCACCGACAGGTGTGCGGCCAGGGTGCTGGTGCCGACGCCGGCACGGACGCCCAACAGCACGATCAGGCGTGCCTTGTGCGCCTGCTGTACGTTGGCCGCCGGGCGCGGTGACAGCGCTCGGCGCAGGGCGGCTTCGATGCCGGTGTTGTCGCTGTCCAGGTCCAGCACATCGCGCAGGCCGGCACGCAGGGCCATCACCACGCCTTCCACCTGGCCGGCAGCGGTGGCGCCCACGGCAACCAGGGTCAGCTCGGGCTGGGTCTGCTGCAGCTGCTGGGCCAGCACCGTGGACGCGGCCGCATGCTCGGGGCGGAAGTCCAGCAGCACCAGGTTCTGCTGGCCACGCTGCAGGTCCTGCGCCGATGTCGGTTCGCCGCAGTCCTGCCAGTGCAGGACCGTGGACGGTGGCAGTTTGGCCGCCAGCCGTGGCAGCAGTTCGCGGTCCATGCCGTACAGGACCAGGTTCATCGGTGGTCCTTGTGGATGCAGGGGCTGGGCGGTTGCGTAGGGCATGGTCGTGGCATCGCAGGCAGGGGTCAGCGCGAGAACCCGGGCACAGGGTCCTGGCTGATCGGGCCCAGCAGCCACGCACCCCACTCGGGCATGTGCGGCTTGGCTTCGCGGTCGCCGGGCAGGGGAAGCTCGGTATTGCGCGCCAGCGGCTGCACCAGCCGTGGGGTGACGATGATCACCAGCTCCTTGTCCTGGCGCTTGTAGTCGAAGTTGCGGAAGAACGAGCCGATGATCGGCAGGTCGCCCAGCAGCGGAATCTTGTTCACCGTCGAAGCCACCGTTGAACTGACCAGGCCGCCGATGACGAAGCTCTCGCCGTCGCCCAGCTCGACCGTGGTATCCGCGCGGCGGGTGGTGATGGAGGGAATCTGCACGCCGTTCAGGGCGATGGCATTGGTGTAGTCCAGGTCGCTGGCTTCGGGGGCAACCTTCAGTGCGATGCGGTTGGGTGCCAGCACCGTGGGTGTCACCGTCAGGCCGATGCCGAACGGTTTGTAGGTCACCGTGGTGGTGCCCAGGCCCTGCGGTTCCAGGATAGGCAGTTCGCCACCGGCCAGGAAACTGGCGCTCTGGCCCGACAGCGCGACCAGGGTCGGCTCGGCCAGCACCCGCGCCATGCCGTTGGCCTGCAGCAGGTCCACATCGGCATTCCACAGGCCCTTGGTCGAACCGAACACCAGGCGGAAGGCCGAGGAAATGGGCGACTCGTTTTCGTTGCTCGACTCGCCTTCCTTCATGCCCGGCAGGATGCCGGTATTGCCGGGCAGGATGCCGCCGGGGCGGGCGAAACCGTAGGCGAAGCCACCGTTGCGGTTCTGGAAGCTGATGCCGATCTGCTTCAGGGCGGTCTTGTTGAATTCGACCACCTTCACTTCCACCTGCACCACGCCACCGCTGCTGATGGTGGAGGCGTCGGCCAGCTGGCCGTCCTTGCCCAGCGCCATCGCAGCGGTCTTCTGTTCCTGCATATGGGCCAGCACGCTGTCGCTGCTTCCCTGCAGCAGGCCCTGCTGGTCCTGCTGGGTGAACACCAGGCCGCTGCCGCCCGCGTCGGCGGCCCCCTGCACCGCGCTCTGCACGCGCACCTGCACGCGCTGCGGTTCACCCTGCTTGCGGTGCCACAGCAGCAGGGTGGTCGTGCCCGGGGCCTTGCCCACCAGCAGTGCCTGGCGCTGCCCGCGCAGCATCACGATGTCGGCTACGCCGGGGTCGGCGATGGCGACCCGTTCCAGGTCGGCCGGCAGGCTCCACGGACGCTGCTCACGGGTCTGCAGCACCAGATCGTCGGCGGCCACGCTCGTCGCCGGTGCCAGCAGCACCAGCAGCAGGGCCAGCCAATGCTGGCGGACAGTAGGGCGTGGGCTCGGGCGACGTTCGGTCATGGACGCTCTCGTTTCGTGTCAAAGGGAGCCGCGGGGCGCGGCGCTGTCGCCGCGGATGATCTCGATGCCGGACGACGCGCGCGGTGCACTGCGGCGTGCGCTGGGTGCACGTGCCGGTGCATCGGCGCCGGCGCGTTGCGAGGCGTTGCCGCGGCCTGCGAGCGCTTCGCCATCGATGCCGGCGTAGGCGTTGTTTTCCGGCCGCTGCAGCGCCTGTTGCTGCTCGCCATCAAGGCCGCGCAGCGGATCAAGCACGCCGCGTGCCTGCGGGAACAGCGCGACATCGGGCAGGCCAGTGTCGGCCGGGTTGCGCAGGGCCAGGAACAGCTTGCCCTGCTGCGCGCCCAGCAGCAGGCGGTTGGCTTCGGCAACCGGCACGGCCAGCACTGCGCTGCGCGCGGGCTGGGTGGCATCGCCGCCGTTGCTGCTGGCGTGGTTGGACGAACCGGTGATGTCCGCCGCGCGCGGGTCGTTGCGCGGCGCCTCAGCGCTTCCGTTGGCGGGAGCGGTGGTGGCAACCGCGATGTCCTGCTGGCCGTAGCTGAGGACACGCAGGCGCGACAGCAGCAGGCGGGTCTGTGCCACCTCCGGCTGCCCGTTGTAGGTGCCGGGTGCGCTGCGCAGGTTCAGGAAGACATCGACGAAGTCGCCCGGCAGGATGCGGTTGCCGGCAGCGACCAGTTCGTCCACCGGCACGGCCAGTGCACGTTCGCCGGGGCGCAGCTGCAGCGAGAAGCCCTGCGCCAGCAAGGCATCGTTGATGGCGGTGCCTTCGGCGATGTCCTGGGTGGGCACGCGGCCCACCACGCTGGTCAGATCGGTTGCGGCACCGCTGGAGGCGCCGGTGCGCTGTGCCAGGCGCACGCCGTTGGCGCTGATCGGTTCGCCCGCGGGCAGCCGTGCCACGGCCTCGACCACGCTGTGGGTCTGCGCGTCGGCCTGCACCGTCGGCGCGCTGGCAGTGCTGTCCAGTGCAGGCTTGCGGCCGATCACCACCGCAACCAGGGCCAACAGCACGGCCAGGGCGATCAGGGCGATGGCGGCGACGCGGGTCAACTTGAGCATGGATCCGTCTCCTGTACCGGTCGTCAGTTGCTGCCGAGGTCGAGCTGGGCGACCGCGGTACTGCGGATGGGGGCCCGCATCACCCAGCCATACAGCGTGGCGGTGCCAGGCAGGAAGGGGCGGGCGGCGTAGTCGTAGCTGACCGTGACGGTGATGCACTGCGCCGTGGCCATGCCGGCGCAGGGCGCCGCCGGCGCGACCACGATCGGGCCACTGCCACCGGCAGTGCAGTCCGGGTTCTGTCCGGAAAACTGCAGCAGCCACTGCATGGATCTGCGCGCGGCCAGGCAAGCGGCGGTGCGCCGGTCATTGGGGGACGCATGGCGCAGCGACGCGCGTGCGCCTTCCGCCGAAGCCATTGCCAGCGTCTGCTGCGCGGCCATGATCATCACCCCGGAGAAGGTGAACAGCAGCAGGGGCAGCAGCCCCAGCATCAGCATCAGCGCGTATTCGACGGTGATCACGCCGCGCTGGCGGCGAGCGGTGTTGCGTTTCATGCGCCACCTCCGTAGGTGGTGACCAGAATCCAGCCGATGGCCGCCAGACCCAGATAAGCGGCATAGGGAATGCCCTGGCGCCCCTGGCGCGCGGCCTGCAGACCGCGCGACGCCGGGTGTGCATGCCAGTGCGCGCTGGCGCGGCTGACCTGCATCTGCAGGCGCATCGGCAGGTGCGTGCCCCATTGCCGCGAGGCCAGCACCAGCACCGCATGCGCGCCTGCCGCCAGGCTGGCCACGATCCACACCGGCAGCAGCGCCTGCCAGCCCAGCAGCAGGCCCAGCACGGCGAAGAACTTGACGTCGCCGGCGCCCATCCAGCGCACCATGTAGAACGGCAGCAGGGCGACCAGGCCGATCACCGCGCCCAGCAGATGGGCCGCCCAGGGCAGCCGTGGCGTGCTGAACTGGCCGGCGACCAGCAGGGGCACGGCGAGCGCGCACGCCGCCAGCAGCCAGGTGTTGGGCACCCGACGCGCGAACAGATCGCTGATCGCGATTCGCAGGCACACTCCGATGGCCAGCAAGCCCAGCAGCGTCATCGCACGCTTCCCCCGTCGTCCTTCATTGGACCTGTTGCAGCAACCTTCCGCCGGCAGCCAGCGCCATGGCCGCTCTCGCGGCCAGCGCTGGTGCCGCCCCGATCAGGTGGTGGCCTGGGCGGCGATGGTCTGCAGGCGGGTGAACAGCGTGGTGAAGAAGGTGGTGAGCTGGTCGCGTGCGACCACGATCAGGATGCCGGCGATCACTGCGGCCAGCAGGCCGTATTCCAGCGCGGTCACGCCGTCTTCTTCTTTCAGGAACTTGCGGATGGATGCGTTCATGACGGTTGTCTCCCTCTACCTGTCAGTCATGGCAGGATTGCTGCTTGGGCCGGGCTCCCGCTTCCCTCGGGACGGTCCGTAGGCCCCCGCCATCCTGGCAAGGGAGGCGCGGCGGGTGCTCCGCCGCACTCGAACGGGGTGATCGTTCCCGGGGTGGGTCGCTGCCGCGCGCCGGCAACTACACGGCGCCGGGCCATGGGTCGAACCGATCTTTCGCAGGCAGGCGCTCATGTTTCCCCTTGGGCGCGGCCCGATGCGCGGGCCGGATCACCGTGATATCGACTTTGCCTGAATGGCGGTCCGCTGCAACCGGAACCTATATGCAAATTCGGCAGATTCGAGAAAACCCTGAAAGTTTCAGGCCGTTTCTGTGACCAATATCCTTTCGCCGGCAAAACGATTCACCGACGTGGAGAGCGCGTGATCGGGTTAATCGCGCATGCGAGAACCGTGCCGCACTCCGTCGCATTTTCTTCACGACGGCAACGGGTTCATCATGAAAAATGCTTCACATTCACCTGCGCCTATTATCGGGCATACTCACGACGGAGCAATTTATATTCATGGATGGCGCCGTAGTCCGGCGGTGGCCATCGCGGCAAGGGACAATGCTCTTTGAAGCGGTGACGCCCAGTCAGGCAGTGGGGGCGGAAGCGCGGCGGGCCAACGGGGGACGACACTGTCATGGTCGATGGTGCGGTAGGCGACAACGGCGACGACGGTCTCAGGTCAATCGACCTGGCGACGTTGAGCGGAGTACTCCGGGTGTGCGACGTGGAACTGTTGCTGCTGGATGGCAACGGTCCGCGTGCGGCGTTCGCTTCGCGGGTACACGAAGAGGCCCTGTTCTGCAGCATCACCTGCGGGTTCCATTGCCGTGGCCGCTTCATGCTGCCGCCCGACTGGGCGATGCTGGGCTATATCCACGCGACCGACGACGCATTGAGCTGGTGCCATGGCGTACCGCTCACCCCCGGCATGGCGCTGACCGTGCTGCCGGAAGGCATCAGTGAATTCACCCTCAGCCCCGGCACGCGCATGACGTTGATGCTGGTGCCGGTGGCGCGCGTGCAGCGCAAGTTGACCGAATTGAGCCTGCGCAGCACGCCACCGGCTGGTCAGGCGTTGTCGCTTTTCACCCTTGGGCAGGATGTCGCACCCTTGGCGCAGCACTACCAGGCACTGGACTGGCAGCTGGGGCAGGGCAGTGGCCTGCAGGCCGAGGAAACCGAGCATCTGCTGCACGAGCATGTGCAGGCGCT
The DNA here is from genome assembly GCF_047782825.1 of Stenotrophomonas maltophilia. Taxonomy (GTDB): domain Bacteria; phylum Pseudomonadota; class Gammaproteobacteria; order Xanthomonadales; family Xanthomonadaceae; genus Stenotrophomonas. The sequence goes on from NZ_CP180589.1 coordinate 568,477, forward strand.
GCTGGCGGCGGGCGCCGCTGACCGCCCGACCTGCAGCCGCGCGCGCCGCACGCATTACCTGATCGCGCAGCGGGCGGAGAATTTCATGCGCCTCAACCTGCGGCGCAACATCTACATGAATGAGATCTGTGATGCCGCCGGCGTGAGCGAGCGCGGCCTGCGTTATGCCTTCGAGGACCTGTTCGGGACATCGCCGAACCGTTATCTGTCGATGCTGCGCCTGTGCGCGGCCTGCCGCAGCCTGTCGATGGCCGACGCCAGCCGGCGGTCGGTGAAGGCGATTGCCTTGAGTTGCGGGTTGTGGGATCTGTCGCGGTTCGCGGACAACTACCGGAAGGTGTTCGGGGAGTTGCCGCGGGATACGTTGATGCGCGCGCCGGCGCAGTTGGGGCAGCCGGCGTAGGGTATTTTCGGCAGGGCTGCGCCCTGCACCCGCCGATGCAACGTCAACGTCAAGATCAACGTCAAAAGCGGCTCTGGTTTTCTGTTTGCTGGGCGGGGCGGTGTGGGCTTGCAGGACACGCCGTAAACCCATCCTTGAAGTGACCCCCAAAAGTTGGACAGTTGGGGATCAGGCGGCCAGCGCGGCCTGTTCCCGGTACTTTACCGGGCTCAGACCCTTTAGTTTCAGTCGGATACGGTCTTCGTTGTAGTACCGGATGTATTCCACCAGCCCGGCTTCCAAACTTTCGATGCTGTCAAAGGTGTTCAGGTAGAAGAATTCCGACTTCAGCGTCCCGAAGAAGCTCTCCATGGCCGCGTTGTCCAGGCAGTTGCCACGCCGGGACATACTCTGTTTCAGCGAGTGCGTTGCGAGCTTGTGGCGGTAGTTTTCGTGCTGGTAATGCCAGCCTTGGTCCGAGTGAATCATCGGTCGATCTGCGGGCGAAAGCTTCTTGATCGCTTGATCCAGCATCTCACCCACCAGGTCGAATACTGGTCGACGCTTCATCTTGTAAGTCACGATTTCGCCGTTGTAGAGGTCCATGATCGGCGAAAGATAGAGCTTCATGCCCTGCACCTTGAACTCGGTTACATCGGTCACCCACTTACGATTGGGCATCTCAGCCTCAAACTGGCGGCCCAGGTCGTTGGGAACCACGACATTGGCCGCTCCCTTGAACGCGCGATAGCGCTTGATGCGTACCCGCGACTGCAGGCCCAGCTCGGCCATCAGCCGCTGTACCCGCTTGTGGTTGATGGCCTGGCCCTGATTGGCCAGCTCCAGTGTTATGCGACGGTAGCCGTAGCGCCCTTGGTTCTCGTCGTAGATCGCGCGGATGCGCTCACGCAGCTCCGCCTCGCCCTCATCGGGATGGGCCAAGGCGTTGATCTGGTAATAGAACGTGCTGCGAGAGAGCTCGGCCGCCTCGAGCAACAGCGGCAGTGCGTAGATCTGCCTCAATCCTTGGACGGCTTGCGCTTTGCATCTCGCGCCGCCTGCTCTTCCCGGATCAAGGCATCGAGTTTTTTTAGGTAAGCGGTCTCCGCACGCAGGTAGGCCACTTCCTTGAGGAGCTCATCGCGGCTCATGTCCTCGGCAGGCTTGGACGAGCGGGTCTTTTTCATCGGCTTTTGAGGCGGTAATGGTGGCGGTGCCAACGCTTGGGCACCCCCCTTAGCATACAGCCGCCGCCACAGCCCCACTGCGCCGGCATCGCCAATCTGGAAGTAAGTGGTGGCCTCACGCGCGGACATTCCGTCCTGGCTCATCTTCTCCAGGACCGCAAGTTTGAACTGGAGATCGTAGGACCGCGGTTTGCGGTCAAACCCCGGTCGGCCATGCAGCCGGTAGGTCGCTGCCCACCGCCTCACCGTGGAGAACTCCAGGCCATGACGGCGGGCAACAGCCTTGACCGATGTGGAGGTGTTGCAGGCCTCTTTAGCCACCTGCAATTTGAAACGAACCTCATATCTGTTCATGTAACCCTCTGGGTTGGATCAGGTGTCCAACTCCAGGGGGTCACTTCACCTTGGGGGCTCGTAGGCGCCATCCATGGCGCCTGCGGTCCTGCAAGCCCACACCGCCCCACTCCCGACAGATTCCGATGACGATTGGATTTGCTCTTCTGGAATGGCGAACCTTCTGGTTTCAATCATTATTTCGATCTAAATTATTTCTGGTTATCTGGTGCTTCGAATTTTGATTCGATCTAAATCGAATCTGCTGGAACAGGGGTCGGAGCCCGTTGCGCAGCAACGGGCTCCGACCCCGTGCCGTTCTGACAGATCGCGGCAGTCTGTCGAAGGCGGGGTGGGTCCGGTTGAGGGGGTGTGAGCGGCATGGATGCCGCGACCAAGCGCCCATGGACGGGTTTACGGCGTCCCCCTCAACCGGACCCACCCCGCCATCCCACGGAAAGCCCGCTTCTGTCGTTGACGTTGACGTTGACGCTGCCCTGGCTCCGGCGGGCGCCGGGTGCAACCCGGCCGATAAACCCCCTTCTGCCGGTTTTGCGCATTCGGGTGCCGAATCCGGCCGTGGATTTGCCGGAATGCGCGATTGCCGTGCCGGAATGAAGTGCGCGCCCCGCGTTGGAAAGCGCGAAATGTCAGTCACCTGCCTAACGGCACGTCCACTGACTTTCAAGTTGTACGCCTACGGGGGAAATGCTCATGAACCGCATCTACCGGCGTGTATGGAATCGCCAGCTCAATGCTCTGGTCGTGGCCTCGGAACTGGCCACCGGTGATAGTGGCGGTGGCGCGGTGCGCGATCTGCGTGCTGTCCTGTTGACGCCCACCGCCCTGGCCGTGGCGCTGTTGTGCGTGCTGGCCAGCGGGCCAGCGTCGGCCCTTGAATCCAACCAGTCACTGCGCGACCTGCAGGCGCTGGCTGCCAAGTACACGCAGCCGATGCCGGTCAAGGTCGATGCCGAAGTGGCGCTGGCCGCGGCGGCGCGGCAGGGCCAGGCCAATCCGGCCATCAATGCCGATGCGCGCGTCGGCCTGCAGCTGAGCACCACCGCGCTGCCGATCGTGCGCAACGTGCTGCCGGCAACGGTGAAGGTCAGCCTGGGCGCGGGCAACGTGCCGCAGCCGGTCGCTGCGCCGGGCCTGGCGGCCGATGTGCGCGCGTCGGTGGGGCTGGGCGACCACACCGCAGTCGATGCGGCGCTCGCCGCGCAGGTGGCGCCGCAGGCGCAGGCACCGCTCGCGCTGGGTACGACGGCTGCGGCCACGGCCAAGGTCGGCGTCGCCGGTACGCCGGTGGCCCACGTGGACGCCAAAGCGGATGTCGGTGCTGCGGTCAGCAGCACGCCGGCGTCGTCGCTGTCCGGGCTGAAGGCCGCTGTGGATGGCCAGGTGGATTCAAAGCTGGTGCTGGCCGGGCATGCGGTGGAGGGGCAGGGCCAGGTAGGGGCGACGGCGGCGGTGAGCCTGCCGGCCAAGGAGGAACTGCCGGGTGAGACCCAGGACCCTGCCATCACCGCCGCCTTCGATAGCAGCGCGGCCGGCAAGGTGCGCGTGCAGGCGCCCGGTGGCCAGGACGTGGTGGCCGATCGCAACCTGAAGCTGGCCGGCACGGCGGCGGTGGGTGCGCAGACCTCGTCGCTGGGGCTGGGCGGTCTGCTCAATGGCGTCGGCACCGCGCTGAACGGCGTGGGCGGGGCCGTGGGCAGTCTGCTCAACGGCGATCTGAACGGCACCGTGGGCAATCTCGGCGGGGCGGTGGGCGGGCTGCTGGGGGACACGCTGGGGGGCCTTGGCCTGACCCAGCCCTCGCCGATTCCGGCCAACAGCCCGAAGGCGCCGGCGGCGGTCGATCCCAATGCTGGCCTGATGATCGGCACCGGTGGCCTGGTCGGCGGCGTCGGCTCGCTGATCGCGCAGACCACCAATGGCCTGTTCGGCGGCGATGGCTATCTGTCCAACGGCAACCTGCGGGTCAGCACCGCCAACGTCATGCAGACCTATTCGGCGGTGAACGTGCTCGGTCTGCCGGTGGTCAACGCTACGCCGGTCGGGGGCGCGCTCAATGGCCTGGGCGGGGCGGTCACCGGGGGCAATTCGCACCTGACCCTGATCGGTGGCGTCACCTCCGACAGCTATATCTACAACATCAACAACGGCAACCCCGGTGGCCTGCTGGGCCTGCTGCTGCCGAAGAATTCGCCGGAATGGGCGGCCAAGTGCCTGGATATCGCCCTGGCCGACATCTCGTGCTGGGCGGTCAATGCCGCGCAGGATTACCAGGTGCTGATGGGGGATGGCGCCTACGCCAACGGTTCCAAGGAAGTGGTGATCGGCGCCAATGCCCGCCACGAACTGCCGCAGGTCGATGCGAACGTGGCCTTCCCGGGCGCGGGTACGAACGACCCGACCAATCCCACCGGCGTGCCGACGGCCGACTATGCCGCGCGCATGGGCCATTCGGTCATCGTCGGCGACAGCGCCGTGGGCACCGCTAACGGCCAGACCCTGCTCGGCGCCGAGGCCACGTCCAACCAGGCCAACTCGGTGGCCCTGGGCTTCCGCTCTTCGGCCACGCGCGGCGCGCAGGCCAGCTACAGCGCCTACGGCCTGACCACCGCGCAGCTGTCTGCCGGTGAAGTGTCGGTGGGCAGCGCCGGCGGTGGCGAACGCCAGATCACCAATCTGGCCGCCGGCAGTGCCAATACCGATGCGGTCAACGTTGGCCAGTTGAAGGGAGCGATCAGCCAGATCACCGCAATCGGTGACGCGGCGGTCACCTACGACCTGGATCCTGCAGGCGATCCGGACTACCGCCGGGTCACCCTGGGCGGTGGCACCGGCACCACCACTGTGGCCAATCTGGCGGCGGGCGCGATCAATGCGGGCAGCACCGAGGCGGTCAACGGCAGCCAGCTGTTCGCCAGCAACGACGCCATCGCGCGCTTCTTCGGCGGCCGTGCCGCCTTCGATCCGGCCACCAGCACTTTCACCGCGCCGCTGTTCGAGATCAGCACCATCTCCACCGGCGGTGCCATCGCGCAGGGCCTGTATGAAAACGCCACCGATGCCTTCGACGCCGTCGATGGTTCGCTGGTCAACCTCAACACGCAGATCAACGACATCCGCAATGGCGGCACCAGGTACCTGCGAGTGAATTCCACCGGCACCGAGGCGCTGGCCACCGGGGCGGACTCGATCGCCGTGGGCACCAACGCACAGGCCACTGCCGCCAACAGCATCGCCGTCGGCGCCGGCAGCCTGGCCGACCGGGCCAACAGCGTGTCGATCGGTGCCGCCGGTGCCGAGCGCCAGGTTACCCATCTGGCTGCCGGTACCGCCGCCACCGATGCGGTGAACCTGGGCCAGCTGCAGGCTTCTGAAGAGGGCGCCCTGCGCTACGACGTCAATGGCGATGGCAGCGTCAACTACGCCAGCGCAACGCTGGGCCAGAGCGGTACTGCCACCACCCTGCGCAACCTCGGGCCGGGCCAGGTCAACGCGGCCAGCAGCGAAGCGATCAACGGTGCACAGCTGTTTGCCGCCAACCAGACCCTGGCCACCCACCTGGGCGGCGGTGCGGCGGTGGATGCGGCCGGTGTGGTCAGTGCGCCCACCTACACCCTCAACAACGTGGCCGCCAACGGCACCGTCAGCCAGGGCAGCTACAACGATGTGGGCAGCGCGTTCGATGCGGTCAGCACCTCGCTGGCCAACGTGGCCGAGCAGACCGATGACCTGGATGCGCGCGCAGTGAAGTACGACGTGGATGGGAGTGGCAACGTCATGGATTCGATCACCCTCAGCGGTACCGGCGGCGCACCGGTGAAGATCAGCAACCTGGCCGCCGGCAGCGTGCTGGCCGGCAGCAGCGACGCCATCAACGGCGCCCAGCTGTTCGCCACCCACGCCACCATCGCCAGCTACTTCGGCGGCAGCACGGTCTACAACGGCGCCACCTCGCTGTGGACCGCACCGTCCTTCAGCATCTCCAGCATCGCCACCGATGGCAGCATCACCCTCAACGACTACAGCAACGTCACCGCGGCGTTCTCGGCAGTGGATGGCTCGCTGCGCACCCTCAACCAGCGCATCACCAGTGGCGGCAGCAGCCCCTACCTGGCGGTCAATTCCACCGCCGGGGCGGCCACCGCCAGTGGCACCGAAGCGGTGGCGGTGGGGCCACAGGCCAGCGCCGCCGGTGCGGCCAGCGTGGCGGTCGGCAACGGCGCCAGCGCCAGTGCCGACAACAGCGTCGCCCTGGGCAGCGGCTCGGTGGCCAGCGTGGGGGCGCAGAGCGGCTACACCGCCGCCTACGGCCAGGCCGGCGCGAGCAGTTCGGCCGGCGAGGTGTCGGTCGGCAGCACCGGTGCCGAACGCAAAATCACCCATGTGGCCGATGGCTCCGATGACCACGACGCCACCAACGTCGGCCAGTTGAACAACGGCGTGAATTACGCCATCGACCAGTCCAAGGCCTACACCGACCAGAAGATCCAGAACATCAACAACGTGGCCGGCAGCTTCCGCGCCAACAACAGCAACAACCTGGCCGACCCGGCGGCGACCGGCGCCAATTCCGCCGCCGGTGGTGCGGGCTCGACCGCTGCCGGGGCCAACTCCACCGCCCTGGGCAACGGGTCGCAGGCGCAGGCCGACAACTCGGTGGCGCTGGGCGCCGGCTCGGTCGCCAACCGCGCCAACACTGTGTCCGTTGGCGCCAGTGGTGCCGAACGCCAGGTGGTCAACGTGGCCGACGGTTCCGAAGCCACCGATGCGGTGAACGTGCGCCAGCTGCAGGCATCACAGCAGGGCAACATCCGCTACGACACCACCACCAACGGTGGCACCAACTACAACAGCGTGACCCTGGGCAGCACCTCCAGCGGGCCGACCACCGTGCGCAATGTCGCCGCCGGTACCGCCGGCACCGATGCGGTCAACGTCGACCAGCTGAAGTCCGGCATGGCGCAGACGCTGGACTGGTCCAAGGCCTACACCGACGAACGCATGGGCGGCTTCGAGCGCGACCTGCGCAAGACCGACAACCGCGCTTCGGCCGGTATCGCCTCGGCCATGGCCACCGCGGCGCTGCCGCAGCCCAGCGAAGCGGGCCGCAGCATGGCCTCGATCGCTGCAGGCAGCTACAACGGCGAATCCGGCGTGGCCCTGGGCATTTCCGGTGTGTCCGAAGGCGGCCGCTGGATCTACAAGTTCAGCGGCTCCACCAACAGCCGCGGCGAAGCCGGCGTGGCCGTCGGTGCCGGTATCCAGTGGTGATCTGCACGGCCGGGCGGCCCGTGCCGCCCGGCAGCCTGGCCGCAGCGGTGGCCACGTCCATAGGGGGAACGACATGAACCTGCAACGCATCGCCCGCGCCGGCCGCATGGCCGCCGCGCTGGGCCTGATCCTGGGGAGCGGCCTGCTCGTGGCCTGCCGCAGCCATGCGCCCGTGGCCGATGGCCCGGCCGACGCCACCGCTGTCGCCTTCCCCGATGCGTCCAAGGCATCGCTGAAGGAAGGCATCTACCCGGACATCGCCGATCTGCGCCGCTTCGCGCCGGGCATGAGCAAGCGCCAGCTGTACACGCTGCTGGGCACGCCGCACTTCAATGAAGGCATGTGGGGCGTGCGCGAGTGGAACTACCTGTTCAACTTCCGCACGGCACAGGGCGCGGAATACTTCACCTGCCAGTTCCAGGTACGTTTTGACAGCAAGGGCATCGCCCAGGGCGGCTACTGGAAGCCGGCCTCGTGCGCCGCCGTGCTGGATCCGCCGCGGCCACCGTCGCCGCCCGCGCCGGCACCGCTGCCGGAGCAGCCGCTGCGGCTGTCGGCCGATGCATTGTTCGGTTTCGACAGCGCCGTGCTCAGCGCCGAAGGGCAGCAGGCCGTGCAGGGCGTGCTGGCGCAGGTGCGCGAGGCCAGCCAGATGCAGTCGATCCAGGTGGTGGGCTACACCGACCGCATCGGCGGTGCCGGCTACAACCAGCAGCTGTCGCAGCGCCGCGCCGAAGCGGTGCGCCAGGCGCTGGTGCAGGGCGGTGTACCGGCGGCCAGCATCAGCGCCGAAGGGCGCGGTGCGGCCGAGCCGCTGGTGCAGTGCGAGCAGCGCAACCGCCGTGAACTGATCGCCTGCCTGGCGCCGAACCGCCGCGTACAGATCGCTGGCGTGGCCCACCCACGCTGACCTTCCGCTGCCGGGAAGCCCCGGCGTCCCCGAGTTCCTCCTGGTCGGCCGGTCAGGCGTGGCAACGTCTCCCCCGTCCTCCACGCCTGCCGGCAGACCAGGTTCTTCAACGGTGCACGCGATGAATGCCCAATTCCTGCCCCTGTCCATGAAGACGGAAACCACACTCAGCGTGTACGGCCAGCTTGGCAACCATTCGGTGGTGCGCATTCCCGGCCGGCGCCTGCCCGGATTGATCCTGCAGGCCGATACGGTGGCCGGCTTCCTTACCCACCTGCAGGAAGCGCAGGCCTGCCTGCGCAGCGGCCGCGCGCAGCGTGCCGATGCCGAGATGGACATGCTGATCGACACGCTGCAGCAGTGGTACGCCCTGATCGAGTCGCGCCTGGCCGACGCCGGCGAGGCGCTGTAGCGCCCGGGCATGATCTGCTAATCGCGGGTGCTGACTTCCCAGGTGGCGTGCACCACGCCCGGTACCTGCTCCATGCGGGCCAGCACCACGTCCAGTTCCTCGGCACTGACCGCCGTGCTGACCAGCACCGCGATCACATCGGTGGGGGCATCGGCATGCTCCACCAGCTGCACGTCGCCCACCGGGTACTGCGCCGCCTCCAGCGCATCGACCAGCCGCTCGCGCACCCGCGGCACGGCCTCGGCATCCACGCTCAGGCGCACTTCGTAGGTTGCTTCGGTGGCGGATTCGTTGATCGGGATCCGGTTGATCGCGTTCACCAGGGGGCGCAGCAGGGTATTGCCGGCGATCACCAGCAGGGCCAGCAGCACGCCCTCGGCCAGCATGTCCGCGCCGGTGCAGCTGCCCACTGCCGCCGAACACCACAAGGTGGCGGCGGTGTTCAGGCCGCGCACGTTCATGCCTTCCTTCATGATCACGCCGGCGCCCAGGAAACCGACGCCGGACACCACATAGGAAATCACCCGCACCGCCTCGGCGCTGCCGGCGATGCGCATGCCCAGGTCGACGAAGGCGGCCGCGCCCACGGCCACCAGCACATTGGTGCGCAGGCCGGCGGTACGCTGCCGGTACTGCCGTTCGGCGCCGATCAGCGTACCCAGTACGAAGGCGGCCAGCAGGCTGACCACGGTGTCGGCGAAGGGCCCGGCCTGGAAGGTTTCAATGAAGCGCATGGCCGGAGTCTACCCCGCCCGGGTGACAGTAGATCCACGCCATGCGTGGATGACCCTCAATCGCTGTCCTCGACGCGCTCACCCATCAGTTCGCGCTGGCGCTTGTCCAGTTCCTCGGCGTAGCGCTTGCGCACGAAAGCCTCGGACACCACCCCCAGCACCTGGCCATCGCTGGCGACCACGGCCAGCTCATCGGCCTGGGTCTGGTCGAAGCGCTGCATCACGCTCACCACGTTCGCGTTGGCCGCCAGGGCCACGTCACGGTTTTCGGCGAAGTCGCCGACCAGGGCCTCCGGCTTCACGCCATCGCCGAACAGGCGCGGGATCTGCACGATGCCGGCGTAATGGCCTTCACTGTCGACCAGGATCACCCGGCTGCCCGAGCCCAGCGGGAAGCGCTGGCGGAAGCTGGCGGCGTCCAGGTCAGCCGGCGCGGTGGCCACGCCCTTGCGCATCATCCGCCCGGCGTTGAGGTTCTGCACCCAGCCCACGTCGCGGGCGCTCTTGATGGTTTCGCCGCGCAGGTGCATGCGCCAGGTCGAGAACGAATAACCGAACCACTGCCGCACCAGCGTGCTGGAGACCAGCACCGCGCTCATCACCACGCTGGTCAGCAGGAAGTCGTGGGTGCCTTCCAGCACCAGCATGGCCATCGTCATCGGCGCACCGACCACGGCCGCGGCCAACGCTGCCATGCCGGCCAGCGCGGCCGAGGTGGCATCGATCACCGGCACGCCGGTGGCCATCGCCAGCAGGCCGGCGAACAGCGCGCCCACCAGGGTGCCCATGAACAGCGAGGCGAAGAACAGGCCGCCACGGAAGCCGAAGCCCAGCGAGATACCCGAGGCCAGGCACTTCAGGGTCAGCAGCCCGCCGATCCAGATCAGCGGCAGGTGGGTGGTCAGGTCCAGATGCAGGGCGCCGTGGCCGGAGGACAGCACCTGCGGGCTGGCCATCGCCAGTGGAATCAGCAGCAGGCCGCCCACCACCGGGCGCCCCCACAGCGGTAGCGGGCTGCGCTTCACCGTACCTTCGATGGAGGCGATCAGTCGCATCACCGCGATGCCGACCATGGCGCAGCAACAGCCCAGCAGGCCATAGATGGCATAGTCGGCGGCGCGCACATCGATGGTGGACGCGGCCGGCAGCAGGTAGGCCTCGATGCCGGCCTGGTCGGCCACGAAGGCGCCGGCCAATGCGGCCACGGCCACCGGGGCCAGCGCGGCCGGGGTATAGGCGCCGATCACGATCTCGAAGGCGTAGAACGCCCCTGCCAGTGGCGCACCGAAGGCAGCGGCGATGGCGCCGGCCGAGCCGGCCCCGACCAGGATGCGCACGTCATTGCGGCGCAGGCGCATCACCCGGCCCAGTTGCGAACCACTGCCGGCGCCCATCTGCGTGTATGACGCCTCCAGGCCCACCGATGCGCCGCAGCCGTTGGACAACAGGGTCTGGGTCAACACGATCAGGTTGTCGCGCATCGACATGCGGCCGCCGTGCAGGGCATTGGCTTCCACGGCATCGAGCAGGGGGCGCTTGAGGCGGGTGGCAGCCAGCGCGACCAGACCGACCAGCAGGCCGCCCAGCGGCAGCACCAGCAGGGCGGTCCAAGGCAGGGAGGGCAGGGAGCTGAGCCGCATGCCTTCGTCCAGCCCATACAGCGCACTCTGCAGCCAGCGCGCGATGCCGGCCTGCAGCAGGGTCAGGCCACCGGCGATCAGGCCGACCACCAGCGCCAGCGCGATGAACCACAGGTCACTGCCACGCAGGCGCAGCCGCAGGCCCTGGAAGGCCAGATGCAGGCGCGATGGCGAAACGTGGGAGGACATGGTGGCGGCATGATACGCCGCCACCGTGATCGCTGCCCTCACCGCATCGGGCGGGTGGCCCTCAGAAGCGGTAGCGGCCTTGCACGTAGAAGGTACGCGGCGCGGCCACCATGCGCCCGGCATTGCCATCGACATTGCGGGTGTACCAGCGCTTGTCGGCCAGGTTGTTCACGCCCACCGCGATCTCGCTGTCACCCAGCCCCGGCACCTGCCAGGCCACCTGCGCGTTCCACAGGCGAACACCCGGAACCCGGCCCACGCGCGCATCGGCGCTCTCGGCCCAGGTGTTGGCCGCATCGGCGTACTGGCCGCTCTGGTGCGTGCTGGATACGTTGAAGGTCCAGCCGGCAATGCCATAGCGGGCACCGATGCTGTCGGTATCACGCGAATAGAACGGCACGTCCAGGCCACGGTTGTCGCCGGACTGCTGGATCGCCTTGGTCCAGGTGTAGTTGGCATACAGTTCCAGGCCGGCCAGTGCGCTGTCCTCGGCGAAGCGGTATTCCAGCGCGCTTTCCACGCCCTTGTGGTCGGTGGCGCCGATGTTCTGGAAGGTGGGCGGGGTGATGCCCGGCACCTGCAGGATCTGGTTGTCGAAGCGCATCTTGAACACGGTCACTTCCGCACGCAACGCGCCATCCTGCCAGCGCGCGCCCAGTTCGGTGGTCTTGGCCACTTCCGGGTTCAGCGGATTGCTGGCGGTCTGCGAGTTCAGCTGGATGTTCTGCACCGGCCCGAACGAGGTGGTGTAGTTGCCGAACACGGTCAGCTGCGGGGTCAGCAGGTAGGCGATGTTGATCGACGGCAGCGCCTTGTCGTTACGGCTGCTGAAGGCGGCCGCGCCACCGGCCTGGCGGCGGTCCATGTCGATCCATTCCATGCGCACGCCTGGGGTGATGCGCCACTGGCCCACGGCAATGCGGTCATCGATGTAGAACGAATGGGCATCGGTGGCGTTGTCGAAGCGGGTGATGGCACTTTCCACGCCGGTACGGCGCAGCACCGTGTAGCTGCGGTCGTTGCCGCGCTCGCGCAGGAAACGGTAGCCTGCGGTGATGTCATGCACGGTGCTGCCCCAGTGCAGGCGCTGGGTGTAGCGCGGCTCGATGCCCAGCACGCGGTAATCGCGCGGCTGCACGGTCAGCTGGGTGTTGGCGGCGTTGATCAGCGAGCTGGCGCGGTTGCTTTCGTTGTAATACGCCAGCACTTCGAACTCGCTGTCGGCCGACAGGGTATTGGTGTAGCCCAGGTCGATGCCGGTGCGGTGGCCCTTCCAGAAATCGGTGGGGCGGGTGTTCTGGAACGGGTCGGCGTCGTACCGGGCGCGGGTCAGGCCGCCCGGCGTGAGCGAGCGCACATCGTAGTAGGACAGCTTGGCGCGCAGCGTCTGCTGGTCGTCGATGGCATAGGCGAACTTCAGGGCCAGATCGTCGAAGCGGTCATCGCTGCCCTGGCGCCAGCCGCGGCCGTCCTGGCCGGAATACAGCAGGGCCATGCCCAGGCCGTTGTCGGCGGTGCCGCCAATGAAGGCGTTGTACTGGGTGCTGTCGCCGCCGCCGTGGTCGTAGGCGGTGTAGCGCACGCCGGCCTCGCCGTGCAGGCCGGCCTCGGTGGGAATGGAGCGGGTACTGAAGTTGATGATGCCGCCCACGTTCTGCGGCCCGTAACGCACCGCGCCACCGCCGCGCACCACGTCGATCGATTCGATGTTGGACAGGCTGGTGGGGGCGAACGAAAGCTGCGGCTGGCCATACGGCGCCACCGCCAGCGGCACGCCGTCCAGCAGCACGGTGGAACGCGGCGAATAGCGGCCGGTCAGGCCACGCACACCGATGTTGAGCGACACCGAGCTGCCGGCGGTGCCGGAGTTGTCGGTGACCTGCACGCCCGGAATGCGGCGCATGGCATCGCCGATGCTGGCCGCGCCGCTGGCGTCGATGCGCTGGCGGTCCACCACGGTGCGTGCGCCGGCGAAGCTCTTCACGCTGTCGTGCAGGCCGGTGCCCAGCCAGCTGCCGGAGACCTGGATGCTGTCCAGGGTGGTGGCGCTGTCCTGCGCGAAGGCGGTGGCGGACAGGCACAGGGTGAGGGCGGCGGCCAAGGGCAGGCGGGCCGGGAGCAGGATTCGGAAGGGCATGGAGGCGGGCGCGGAAGGGTCGTAAATGAGAATTATTGCTGATTCCATTCGCCAATGGAATGCACCTTTGGAGGGTTGCGGATGAACAGCGCAGGAGGGCGGTGCTAGAGTGGGCAATTGCTTCCTGACTGCCGAGATCCGCCATGTCCACTGCTGCCTTCTACCCCGTCGGAACCCCTGGCCAGCCGTGGGGCACGGCGGAACGGGAGCAGTGGCGCGGCCGCCAGCAGCGCCTGCGCCGCTATGACCAGGAAGTGCTGCCGCGCATCGAGGCGCTGGCCGATCGCTTCGACAAGGTGGCCTACGGCCAGCTGGACTATGCCGGCGAGACCTACACCCTGTTCGCGCTGCGCAGCCGTGACTGGAATCCGGCCCTGCCGGCCGCGCTGGTGACCGGCGGCGTGCACGGCTATGAGACCAGCGGCGTGATGGGCGCGCTTGATTTCCTGGAAACGCACGCGGCCGACTACGTCGGCAAGGCCAACCTGCTGGTGGCACCGTGCGTGAACCCCTGGGGCTTCGAGCGCATCAACCGCTGGAACTTCGATGCCATCGACCCGAACCGCAACTTCCGCGCCGATGGCCCGGCCCGCGAGTCGACGGCCGTGATCGAGCTGATCGCCCCGTACAAGGGCCAGTTCGTGCTGCACATCGACCTGCACGAGACCACCGACAGTGACGAGAGCGAGTTCCGCCCGGCGCTGGCCGCGCGCGATGGCAAGCCGTTCGAACCGGGCCTGATTCCCGATGGCTTCTACCTGGTGGATGACAGCGAGAACCCGCAGCCGGCCTTCCAGCAGGCGGTGATCGCCGCAGTGGAGCAGGTGACCCACATCGCCCCGGCCGACGACAAGGGCGAGATCATCGGTTCGCCGGTGGTGGCCCATGGCGTGATCGAGTACCCGCTGGTGAAGCTGGCGCTGTGCGCGGGCATTACCGGCGCGAAGTACACCACCACCACCGAGGTCTACCCGGACAGCCCGCGGGCGACGCCGGAGCAGTGCAACGATGCGCAGGTGGCGGCGGTGCGTTCGGCGCTGGATTACGCGCTGGCAAACCGTTGATCGGGTGAAATCCGCGCATCCACGCATGGCGTGGATCTACTGATCGGTAGTGCCGGCCAGCGGCCGGCACTACCTCATCCAAGTGCTTCGGCCCACCACAACGCGGCCGGTCCCGGCGGTGCATCGCGGCGCCAGACCAGGTCGCTGTGGATACGCCGCGGCCATCCAGGCAGGGCCAATTCGACCAGCCGCCCACGGTCGTAGCGCTGCACCAGCGCCTTGGGCAGTTCGGCCCAGCCAACGCCGTCCTCGGCCATCTCCATCACCATCAGGTAGTCCGACGCGGTCCAGGCGGGGCCGGCGGGCGCAGGTTCGTGGTCGGCCTGTGCGCTCAGCCGCACCTGCCGGTAGCGTGCCCGCTGCGCAGCAGCGCGGGCGCCGGCCTGGGCCAGGGGGTGGGTGGCGGCCACGTACACCGACAGTTCGCTGTAATGGGCCAGCGGCTGTGCGACGAGGGCATCGGGATAGCTGCCCTGGCGCGGCAGCAGGCCCAGGGCGGCTCGTCCGTTGCCGACCAGCTCGAGCACGTCATGGCCTTCGGCATCCAGCCATTCCAGTTCCACGTCGGCGAAAGCATCGGCGAAGCGCTGCAGCAGCCGTTGCTCCGGATCGAGCTGGTACACATCGGAAAACACCAGCGTCAGGCGCGGTTCCACCGGTGCGGCCAGGCGCATGCTCAGCTGCTGCAGGCGCGTATCGGCGGCCAGGATGTCCTGGGCGTGGCCCAGCACCTGGCGCCCGGCCTCGGTCAGTTGCGGATAGCGCCCGCTGCGGTCGAACAGGGCCACGCCCAGGTCGGCCTCCAGGTGGGCAATGGCGGTGCTGACCGTCGACTGGGTCTTGCGCAGGCGCCGTGCCGCGGCCGAGAACGAGCCGAGTGCGGCCGCCTCGACAAAGGCCTGCAGGGATTCGGGAGAGTAGGGCATTGATCCATCGCTCCTGTCGATGGAATCCATCTTTGGGCCAACGCAAAAGACGATGATACTGCAGCCGTGCCCACACCCCCGCAGCCGCTGCGGCGGCCATCCACGCAGCGCGTGGATCTGTCTTCCGGCCCCGGCACGGCCACAAGGAGTTCCCCATGTCCCGTACTGTTCCCGCCCGCGGCGCGCTGGTCGCCTGGGCCTGCCTGACCGTGGCGATCGTCGCCGAAGTGGTCGGCACCTCGTTCATGGCCCATGCCGCCCGCGAAGGCGGTTGGGCGGGCTATCTGGTGATGGCCGGCGCGCTGGCGCTGTCCTATTACTTCCTGGCGCTGTCGGTGCGCCGCATCGCGGTGGGCGTGGCCTATGCCGTCTGGGAAGGGCTGGGCCTGACCCTGCTGACCGTGGTCGGTGTGTGGGTGTTCGGCGAACACCTGTCGCTGCAGCAGATGGCTGGCCTGGTGTTGGCGGTGGTTGGCATCGTCTGCGTAACCCTGGGGGAGGCGCACTGATGAACCTCATGGCTCTGTGTTTCGTGATCCTCTCGGCGCTGATCGACGTGGCGGCCAACATGATGGTCGCCAGGTCCGATGGCTTCCGTCGCCCGGCGTGGGGCATCGGCGCGATCGTGCTGGTGTGGCTGGCGTTCGCGCTGCTTGGCCAGGCCGTGCGCCACATCGATCTGGCCACCGCGTACGCCCTGTGGGGCGCGATCGGCGTGATCGGTACCGCCCTCTGCGGGCGCCTGCTGTTCGGCCACCGCCTGCGACCCATCGGCTGGGTCGGCATCGCCGTGGTGACCGGCGCCGTGCTGCTGCTCAGCACCGCCTGAGCGGCGGCGATTGCAGACCGCGCAGCGCTGGCCGACACTGCGGTTTTCCCGCAACGGAGTGCCCGCCATGTTCAGCCACGTCACCGTCGGTTCCAACGATCTTGCGGCCTCGCGCCGCTTCTACGACGCGCTGTTCGCGGCCATGGGCGGCCGCCCGGGCATGACCGACGAAGACGGCAAGCTGGTCTACATCAAGGATGGCCGCATGTTCATCGTCACCCCGCCCATCGATGGCCAGCCGGCCTGCCACGCCAACGGCGGCACGATTGGCTTTGCCCTGGAAAACCCGCAGGTGGTGCATGCCTGGCAGGAGGCTGGCATGGCCCACGGCGGCAGCGCCATCGAAGACCCCGCCGGCGTGCGCTACAAGGCGGGGCGCCAGCTGTACCTGGCCTACCTGCGCGACCCCGACGGCAACAAGCTGTGCGCCGTGCACGTGATGGGCTGAGGTTCGCGGCGCGCGCGTGATAGCACGCCCGGGCTGTCCCCGGGCTGTCATCGCACGGCGGCACTTCATCCTGCGTCCACTGCCATTCACCCAGAATCGGTCGGCTAATCCCTGATCGACCCGGAGATGGCTGCCCATGGAAGCACTGGAGCCACAACACCCCCCGGTGCGCACCCTGCGGCCTGTCTTCGCCTTCGCGGCGATCATCGTCGTTGCCTTCGCACTGTTCGTCAGCCTGTTCCCGCTGGGCGCCGGCCGCCTGCTGGTCAAGGCGCAGGACTGGGCCGCGCTCAACGTGGGCTGGTACTACCTGCTGGCCATGACCCTGTACCTGGTGTTCGTGGTGGGCGTGGCCCTGTCCAAGTACGGTGGCATCAAGCTGGGGGCCGACCATGACGAGCCGGAATTCAGCTATCTGTCGTGGGCCGGCATGCTGTTTGCCGCCGGCATCAGCATCACCCTGTTCTTCTTCTGCGTGTCCGAACCGCTTACCCACTACCTGCAGCCGCCGCAGGGCGATGCGGCTGCGGGCGAA
The DNA here is from genome assembly GCF_047782825.1 of Stenotrophomonas maltophilia. Lineage (GTDB taxonomy): Bacteria > Pseudomonadota > Gammaproteobacteria > Xanthomonadales > Xanthomonadaceae > Stenotrophomonas. The sequence continues at coordinate 585,495 of NZ_CP180589.1, forward strand.
GCTGGCGCGCGCCAGGCCATGCAGCTGCTGTTCCTGCACTGGGGCCTGCATGGCTGGGGTGTGTTCGCGCTGGCGGCCATGGCGATGGCCTACTTCGCCTACCGTCACAACCTGCCGCTGGCCCTGCGCTCGGCGTTGTACCCGCTCATCGGCAAGCGCATCAACGGGCCCATCGGCTATACGGTGGATGCGCTGGGCATCGTCGCCACCGTGTTCGGCATCGGTGCGGACATGGGCTTCGGCGTGCTGCACCTCAACGCCGGCCTGACCCACCTGTTCAACGTGCCGCACTCCAACCTGGTGCAGATCATCCTGGTGGCCAGCATGATGGGCGCGGCGGTGGCCGTGGCCGTGTCGGGCGTGGAGAAGGGCGTGCGCTGGATGGCCAACATCAACATGCTGCTGGCCATCGCGCTGGTGCTGTTCATGCTGTTCGCCGGGCCCACCCAGTACCTGTTCAGTACCCTCATGCAGAACCTGGGTGACTACCTGGGCAGCGTGGTCGGCAAGAGCTTCGATGTGTACGCCTATGGCGGCCGCCCCGAATGGCTGGGGGGCTGGACGGTGTTCTACTGGGCATGGTGGATCGGCTGGGCGCCGTTCGTGGGCCTGTTCATCGCGCGCATCTCGCGTGGCCGCACCATCCGCGAATTCGTGTTCGGCGTGCTGCTGATCCCGCTCGGCTTCACCCTGGCGTGGCTGTCGATCTTCGGCAACAGCGCGCTGGACCAGGTGCTGCACCATGGCCAGCAGCAGTTGGCACAGCTGGCGGTGGATGACCCGCCCACGGTGCTGTACGAGCTGCTGGATGGCTATCCGTGGAGCAAGGCCGTGATCGCCGTGACCGTGATGGTCAGCTTCATCTTCTTCGTTACGTCGGCGGATTCGGGGGCGGTGGTGCTGTCCACGCTGTCCTCGCATGGCGGCGCGCCCGAGGATGATGGTCCGCGTTGGCTGCGGGTGTTCTGGGGCACGGTGATCGCGGTGTTGACCGCGGGCCTGTTGCTGGCCGGCAGCATCGATGCCTTGAAGTCGGCCGTGGTGCTGGCCTCCCTTCCGTTCTCGGCGGTGCTGCTGCTGATGATGTGGGGGCTGACCCGCGCCTTCAGCGATGAATCGCATCGCGAACGCGCGCAGCAGTTCCGGCCGTCACCGTTGATCGGAGATGACCGCCATCATCAAGGCTGGCGCCAGCGCCTGAGCCAGGCCATGCACTTCCCGGTGCGCGACCAGGTCTACCGCTTCATGGATGACACGGTGAAGCCGGCGATGGAAGCAGTGGCCGAACAGCTGCGCGGGCAGGGCTGGGATGTGCAGACACGCTTCGAGGCCGGTGACATGGAACTGTCGGTCAACCACGGCGAGCAACAGGATTTCCTGTACCGGGTGATCCTCAGTGGCTACCTGACCCCGTCCTTCGCCGCCCAGCAGCTGCGCAACCAGCGCTACTACCGTGCCGAAGTGCATCTGTTCGAAGGCAGCCAGGATTACGATCTGGTGGGCTACAGCCGCAAGCAGATCATCAACGACATCATCAGCCAGTACGAACGGCACCTGCAGTTCCTGCACCTGAGCCGGTGATGCACGATGGTTTCGGTGGGTGCGGACCGTTGGTCCGCACCTGCCTGTAGAGCCGAGCCCACGCTCGGCTCTACCCTCTGGCAATCAGGCCCGCAGCAGTACCTTGCCGCCACGCCCGGACTGCGCGCTGGCAGCCGCCGCAGACGCGATATCCTCCAGCGCGAAAATGCCGTCCACCGGCAAGGTCAGTTCGCCGCCGGCCGCACGCGTCAGCAGCTCGCCAACAAGCCTGCGCTTGTCTTCCACCGCCATCGCCTGGCTGACCTTGCTGCCCCAGAAGCCCTTCACCGTGGCTTCCTTGTAGATCAGGCCGCCGGCAGGAATGCGCATTGCTTCACCGCTCATCACGCCGAAGGAGACCAGGGTGCCGTGCAGGCCCAGCAGGTCGACCAGATCGGCGCTGGCTTCGCCGCCAATGGAGTCTACTGCCGCCGCAGCCTGCGCTTCGCCGGTGGCTTCGCGGACGCGGTCCTTCCAGCCGTCCCGCGAAGTATCGAACACGTGGTCGATGCCCAGCGCCTGCAGCTGCGCGACCGCCTTGGCATTGCGCACCAGGTTGGCCACGTGCACACCGCGGGCGCGTGCCAGCATCGCCAGTGATTTGCCCACCGCACCATTGGCGGTGTTCTGCACGATCCACTGGCCTGCCTCCACCTTCAGGAACTCAAGCAGCATCAGCGCGCTCAGCGGCATGGCGATCAGCTGTGCGGCCATTTCGTCGGGGATCGCCTCCGGCATCGGAATCACCATGCGTGCCGGGGCGATGAAGGCCTCGGCCCAGGTGCCGTGCACCGAGGCAGCGGCAACCCGCTGGCCGATCTGCAGGCCGTCGACGCCTTCGCCCAGCGCGTCGACCACACCCAGCGCTTCGCTGCCGCCAATCGCCGGCAGGGTCGGCTTGTAGCCATACAGCCCGCGCACGGTCAGCAGGTCGTGGTTGTGGATCGAGGCCAGCGTGGTGCGGATGCGTACCTCGCCGGGGCCCGGCTCGGGCAGGGCGGCATCGCCCACGGCAAGGACGGCGGCGGGATCGCCGAAGGCGGAGTAGAGGGCAGCGCGCATGGAAGCATCCATGAAGTAGAGGTAGAACCGAACTGGGGACGGACGCGCGCGCAACAAGGCGCCGGGCGTGCAACACGGCATCCTGCGACGGATCGTCGCGGAATGTCACGATCACCGCATCTTGTGTTGACGATCTTCCTTATCCACATTATGTTGTGGCCGTCACTCCCGGTCAGCCGCCGCCGCCGGACATGCAGCAAACGTCCCGCGGCCCGCCCCTGAAGGCTTGCCGTGTCGACGCGGCCGCCATCGTGCGGACACGGATCGCCCCCACGGCCTGGATACCGGCCGCAGGCGCAGGCGTCATGCCGACGATCTGTTGTTCCCGCGCTTTGGCTTCCCACCCGACCGCCATGTGTGCCGGTATCGCGCGCAAGGCTGCCATGGCATCGACGCCACCGTGCGTGCGAGCCTGGAGACGCACCACCATGACCGACACCCCCTACCGCGCGGCCGATCTGGCCGGCGCCGGCGACGCTTTGCGCACCGGTGGCGAGACCGTGCCCACCTGGATCACCAAGGAGGCCGGCAACCGTCGCCTGCCGTTCGATGCAGCGCGCCTGCAGCACAGCATCGACGGCATCCATGCCGAGTTCCCGCAGCTGGACGTGGGCGATTACCGCCGTGTCGTGCAGGCGATGGTCGAACGCAAGCCCAGCATCAGCGCCGATGACCTGGTGGACCTGCTGATCCGCGAAGCCGAATCGCGGGTGGATCTGGTGGCGCCGGAGTGGGAACAGTTCGCCGCGCGCCTGTACCTGCGCCGCCTGTACAAACGCGCCAGCCGCAACCGCTTCTACGATGTCAGCCTGAAATACGGTTCGTACGTGGGCCTGCAGGAAAGCCTGGCCGACCGCGGTGTCTACAGCAACGACATCCTGCGCTGCTATTCGAAGGAAGAGCTGCAGCAGGCCGGGCAGATGATCGACCCGGATCGGGATCGGCTGTTCGCCTACAACGGCCTGTACCTGCTGGCTACGCGCTACCTGGCCAGTGATCGCAGCCGCGAGGTCTACGAGCTGCCGCAGGAACGCTGGCTGACCATCGCCCTGTACCTGATGCAGGAGGAAGGCGGACCTGGTGAGAGTGGCCGCGTACGCCGCATGCAGCTGGTGGGCGAGGCCTATTGGGCGCTGTCCAACCTGTACATGACAGTGGCCACGCCCACGCTGGCCAACGCCGGCAAGGTGGGCGGGCAGCTGTCCAGCTGCTTCATCGACACGGTGGATGACAGCCTGCAGGGCATCTATGACTCCAACACCGATATCGCCCGCGTATCCAAGCACGGGGGTGGCGTCGGCGCCTACCTGGGCTACGTGCGCAGCAGCGGCGCGCCCATCCGCGGCGTGCCCAATTCCTCCGGCGGTGTCGTGCCGTGGATCAAGCAGCTCAACAACACCGCCGTGTCGGTCGACCAGCTCGGCCAGCGCAAGGGCGCGGTGGCCGTGTACCTGGACATCTGGCACCGCGATATTGAAGCCTTCCTCGATCTGCGCCTGAACAACGGCGACCAGCGCCTGCGCGCGCATGATGTGTTCACCGCCGTCTGCGTGCCGGACCTGTTCATGGAAGCGGTGGAGCGCCGTGCCGACTGGTACCTGTTCGACCCGCACGAGGTGAAGCAGGCCAAGGGCTGGTACCTGCAGGACTTCTACGATGAAACGCGGGGCGCTGGCAGTTTCCGCGACCGCTATGCCGAACTGGTGGCCGATGAACGCATCAGCCGCCGCACGGTGAAGGCGATCGACCTGTTCAAACGCATCATGGTCAGCCAGCTGGAAACCGGCAACCCGTTCCTGTTCTACCGCGACGAGGTGAACCGGAAGAATCCGAACAAGCATGCGGGCATGGTCTATTCCAGCAACCTGTGCACCGAGATCCTGCAGAACATGAGCCCGACGCGGATGATCCAGGAGATCGTCAGCGGCGACCAGATCGTCACCACCCGCCGCGCTGGTGATTTCGTGGTCTGCAATCTGTCCTCGATCAACCTGGGGCGGGCGATCACCGCGCCGGACGATCTGCTGGCCAGCGATGTACTGGAACGCCTGATTCCCATCCAGGTGCGCATGCTGGACAACGTGATCGACCTCAACGCCTTGCCGGTGCCGCAGGCCACCATCACCAACCGCAAGTACCGCGCCATCGGCCTGGGCACCTTCGGCTGGCACCACCTGCTGGCGCAGCGCGGCATCCTGTGGGAATCGCCGGAGGCCGAAGCCCTGTCGGACACGCTGTTCGAGCGGATCAACTACCTGACCATCCAGGCCAGCCTGCAGCTGGCGCGCGAGAAGGGCAGCTACCCGATGTTCGCCGGCAGCGACTGGCACAGTGGCAAGTACTTCCGCGACCGCCGCTACGAAAGCCCGGCCTGGGAAGGCCTGGCCCGTGATGTGGCACGCGACGGCCTGCGCAATGGCTGGCTGCTGGCGGTGGCGCCGAACATGAGCACCGCGCAGATTGCCGGCTCCACCGCGTCGATCGACCCGATCTACAGCGCGTTCTACTACGAGGAAAAGAAGGACTTCCGTCGTCCGGTGGCCGCACCTGGGTTGTCGCTGGAAACGTGGCCGTACTACGAGAAGGGTGCCTACAAGGTCGACCAGTTCGCCAGCGTGCGGCAGAACGCCCGCCGCCAGCGCCACGTCGACCAGGCCATCAGCTTCAACCTGTACGTGCCCAGCACCATCCGTGCCAGCACCCTGCTGGAGCTGCACCTGAGCGCCTGGCGCGAAGGCCTGAAGACCACCTACTACGTGCGCTCCAACGACATCGACATCAGCGAATGTGAGTGGTGCTCCAGCTGATCGCTGCGAATCCTGTAGAGCCGAGCCCACGCTCGGCTCAAGCGCAACGCAGCCGAGCATGGGCTCGGCTCTACAAATGCAACGCATGCAATCTGAAGGCAGAAAACCATGGCAACCCCTCTCGACCGCATCAAGATCCTTGAACCGCGCCACCCCAACCGCAGCACCGGCATCATCAACGGCCGAACCAGCGGCATCCTGAACTGGAACGACATTCCGTACCCGTCCTTCTACCGGGCCTACAAGGAGCTGTCGACCAACTTCTGGATTCCCGACGAAGTGGACATGAAGCTGGACGCGCGCCAGTACGGCGAACTGTCCGGGCGCGAGAAGAACGCCTACGACTCGATCATCGGCCTGCTGGCCACCCTGGATTCGCCGCAGACGCGTTTCATCTACAACGTGGCCGAGTACATCACCGATCCGGCCGCGCATGCCAACGCCGCGATCATCGGCCAGCAGGAAGTGATCCACAACGAGAGCTACAGCTATGTGCTGGCCTCGATCACCGATCTGCCCAACCAGAACCGGGTGTTCGAACTGGCCCGCACCCATCCGACCATCATCAAGCGCAACGCACCCATCATGGGCGCGTATGACGATTTCATGCGCGAGAAGACCGCCGAGACGCTGCTGCGCTCGCTGATCCAGTCCTCGATCCTGGAAGGCATCAACTTCTATTCGGGCTTTGCGTACTTCTACAACCTGGTGCGGCAGAACCGCATGACCGGTACCGGCAAGATCATCAGCTTCATCAACCGCGATGAGCTGGCCCACACCAAGTTCATCAGCGAAGTGATCCGCGCCATCGTCGGCGAGAACCCGGAACTGCAGACCAATGAACTGACCGCGTATGTGCACGGCGCCTTCGAGCATGCCATCGAGCTGGAAACCCAGTGGTCGTCGGAAGTGCTGGATGGCATCGACGGCATCGATGTGGACGAGATGGTGCGCTACGTGAAGTACCGCGCCAACAAGATGGCCGGCATGCTCGGCATCGAACGCCTATACAGCGATACGACCGACAACGTGATGCCGTGGATCAAGGCCTACGCCGACAACTTCACGGAGACCAAGACCGACTTCTTCGAGATGCGCAATGCAAGTTACAAGAAGACCAACGTCGACAACGGCTTCGACGATCTCTGAACCCGGCGCAGCGCTGCGCATCCTGGTGGTGGTGGCTTCGCTGAGCGGAAACACACGCGAGCTGGGCCGCCACGTGCAGGCGCGCTGCCTGGCCGCCGGCCATGTCGTGTACTGGCAGGAGGCCGATGACCTGCGCCAGGCGCCATCGCTGGCGGCCGATGAGGCCGACCTGGTGCTGCTGGGCTGCTGGACCGACAACGCCGGCCGCACACCATCGGAAATGAAGGCCTGGGTGGCCGGCATTGCCGAACGTGGCGAGCGGCCGCGGCAGGTGGCGGTGTTCGGCACGGGCGAGACGCAGTGGGGGCAGGAGTACTACTGCGGCGCGGTGCACCGGCTGGTCCGCTACTTCCGCAGCGACTATCCAGCGCTGGAGATCGAACAGATGCCGCATGGCGAACGCCATGCCGCTGCCATCGACGCCTGGACCGACGCGGTCCTGGCCCATTACCGGAGCAACACCGATGCAGATCATCGACGCCACCACGCCTGAGCAGTTCCAGCAGCTGCTGGCCGAGCATCCGCGCGTGCTCGTGGACTTCCACAAGGAGCAGTGCCCGGGCTGCCGCATGCTGGAGATGTCGCTGCACCGGGTGGCCAACAGCGTGGCGGGGCAGGGGACGACCCTGCTGCGCGTACAGCTGGAAGTGCTGGGCGAGGCGTTCTTCCGCGAACTGGGCCTGCGGCAGACCCCGACTTTGTCCCTGTTCCGTGATGGCGACGAACGCCAGCGCCTGGCCGGGTTCCAGTCGCCGCAGCAGATTGAAGCCGCGATCGCGATGCATCTGTAGTCCGCGATCCCGGCATTTGTGGAGTCGAGCCATGCTCGACTGCTCTTCGCGTGATCCTGATTCCTGTAGAGCCGAGCCCATGCTCGGCTGCCTTTCGCGCGGTGCGCGATGCAAGGCATCCACGCATGGCGTGGATCTACTGGGCGTTCTGTCCTTTCGCGTTACGCGCCGGCGAACGTATCCACCAGCAGCTTCACGTTCAGGGCCACGATCACCACGGCGATCACCCAGGCAATGCTGCCCAGCCAGCGCGGCGCCACCAGCGCGCCCATCGTGGCCTTGTCGGTCACGATACGCACCAGCGGGATGATCGCGAACGGCAGCTGCATCGACAGCACCACCTGGCTCAGCACCAGCAGCTTCACCGCGCCCTGGTCGCCGAACAGCAGGATGACCACCACCACGGGAATGATCGCCAGCGCGCGGGTGATCAGCCGCCGCAGCCACGGCGGCAGCCGCAGATGCAGGAAGCCTTCCATCACGATCTGCCCGGCCAGGGTGGCGGTCACCGTGGAATTCAGGCCGGACGCGAGCAGCGCCACGGCGAACAGGGTCGAGGCCAGGCCCACGCCCAGCATCGGTGCCAGCAGCTGATGCGCCTGCTCGATGTCTTCCACATCAAATCGGCCATTGGCATGGAACACCGCTGCAGCCAGGATCAGGATGCTGGCGTTGATGAAAAGCGCCAGCGTCAATGCGATGGTGCTGTCGGTCACCGCCCAGCGCAGGGCGCTGCGGCGGCCTTCGTCGGTGCGCGGATACGCGCGGGTCTGCACGATGGACGAATGCAGGTACAGGTTATGCGGCATGACCGTGGCACCGATGATGCCGATGGCGATGTACAGCGCGTGCGGATCGGTGACCACCTGGGTGCGGGGGATGAAGCCACCCAGCACCTCCATCACCGGTGGCGCGGCCAGTGCGATCTGCACCAGGAAGCAGCCGAAGATGATCATCAGCAGGGCGATGACGAAGGCTTCCAGTGCGCGGAAGCCGCGGTTCATCAGCAGCAGCACCAGCAGGGTATCCAGCGCGGTGATCACCGCGCCCCACAGCAGTGGCAGATCGAACAGCAGCTTCAATGCGATGGCGGTGCCGATCACTTCGGCCAGGTCGCAGGCGATGATCGCCGCTTCGCACAGCGCCCACAGCGCAAGATTCACCGGTTTGGGATAGCGCGCGCGGCAGGCCTGCGCCAGGTCCATGCCGGTGGCGATGCCCAGCCGCGCCGACAGCGCCTGCAGGATCACCGCCATCAGGTTGGAAATCAGGATGACCGACAGCAGCAGGTAGCCGAAGCGCGATCCGCCGGCCAGATCGGTGGCCCAGTTGCCCGGGTCCATGTAGCCGACCGACACCATGTAGCCCGGGCCGAGGAAGGCCAACAGGCGGAACCACCAGTGGCCTTTTTCCGGTACCGCCACCGAGGCGTTGAGCGCGCCGAGGCTGGCTGCGGGGGCGGCCGGGGAGTCGGTGGGCGCGACGGTGTTCATGGGCGCAATATAGCCACTGCTATATCCATTAGCAATGTGAAACAATCGTCTTTGCAGCGTCACTGGTCCAGAATTCAGGTTCAAACCCGGAATACATCGGCAGGACAGGCACACGCGTGGGCAAGACAGGCGCTTCGACATCGGCAAAGAGCACCCCCTTGATCGAGGCCGAGCGCCAGGTCGAGAGCTTCCGGCAGGTGCGCGAGGCGCACCGCATGGAGCTGGTCGAGGACTACGTGGAGCTGATTTCAGACCTGCTGGCCGACGGCGGCGAGGCGCGCCAGGTCGATATCGCCACGCGCCTGGGCGTGGCCCAGCCGACGGTGGCGAAGATGCTGCGGCGCCTGGCGCGTGATGGCTGGGTGGTGCAGCGGCCGTACCGGGGCGTGTTCCTGACACCGGAAGGCGAGGCGCTGGCCCATGCCAGCCGCGAGCGGCACCAGACGGTGGAGCGTTTCCTGCTGGCGCTGGGGGTCGATCCGGATACGGCGCGGCGCGATGCCGAGGGGATCGAGCATCATGTAAGTGAGCAGACACTGGCGCTGTTCGAGGCGTTTGTGCGGAAGGCCGAGGGCTGAGGTGTGTGGCAGGGCTTGCAGCCCTGCACCCGCCGAAGCCACTTCAACTTCAAGAGCTGGCATTCCGTGGGATGGCGAGGTGGGTCCGGTTGAGGGGACGCCGTACCCCCCTCCGGGGTCCGAAGCAGTTCCTCGCAAGCAAAACCCACCCCGCCTTCGACAGTGTTCTGCGATCTGTCGGAACGGCGTCCCGCTCTGGTGGGTGTCGACCTTGGTCGACGCAGTAGATCCACGCCATGCGTGGATGAATTCATTCGATATCTGACGGATTTCATCCACGAATGGCGTGGATCTACTGGCCGCCGGCCGACCGGTCGGCATGGGGTCAGAGCCGTTTCCGGTGGAAACGGATCCGACCCCGGCGTTTACCTGCCGCGGCGGAAGGCTGCGGGGGTGCGGGCGCCGACGATGATCATGCGGATCATCGTGGAAATCTGCTCGACCAGTTCCGGGTCTTTCTCCGGCGGCAGGTCCATTGCGGTGGCGCCCATGGCGAACACCAGGCGGGTGATGGCGGTGGCCACCAGTTCCGGCTTGTAGAGCTTGGCGCCGTCCAGTGCCGCCAGGCGCACCAGATCGTGCTGCAGCTCTTCTTCGAAGTAGTGCAGTTCGCGTTCGACCGCGTGCTTGAAATCGTCCGAGCCCACCGCGCCTTCGCGCAGCAGCACGTGCAGCAGCTTGTCGTCGGCGCGCAGCTGTTCCATGAACGTTTCCACCGATACGCGTACCACGCTGGTGGCGGTGGAGGTGGCGCGCTGGCGGGCTTCGCCGATGATCGTACGCAGCGAGCGGCCGGCGACGTCGATCAGGGCCACGGCCAGTTCGTCCATGTCGCGGAACTGCCGGTAGAAGCTGTTCGGGGCAATGCCCGCTTCGCGCGCGACTTCGCGCAGGCTCAGCGTGGACAGGCTGCGGTGCGGGCCGATCAGTTTCAGGGCGGCGGCCAACAGATCCTCGCGGCTCACCGTACGGCGGGCCGGGCTGTTGGCATCTTCGGGCGGCGACAAGGCGGTGGCGGCGGCCATGGGACTTCCGAGGGGACGAGGCTGAATCATACCCAATCCAGTTCAATATACACATGTATACACAGGTGTATGTGCGGCCGTATAGTGCGCCCATGAGCGCTGTGATCCGTCCGTCCCTGTTTTCCCCGTACCGCTGGCTGTCGCCGTCGCTGTTCGATTTCTGGGCGGGCCAGCTGAATCCGTTGTGGACCCTGCGCGAGCCGTTGGCGCGCCTGGTCCGGCGCGAGCCGGCCGGGGAGGGCGCCGCCACCCTGGTCCTGCGCTGCAACCGGCACTGGGCCGGCATGCGCGCCGGCCAGCACATCACCCTGGGGGTGGAGCTTGAGGGGCGCGTATTTCGCCGCAGCTACAGCCCGACCGCGCTGGGTTCCCGCGAACTGGCCATTACCGTCAAGGCGGTGGAGGGCGGTGCGATCAGCCAGCATCTGGTCCACCACGCCAAGCCCGGCGATCTGTTCCGCCTGGATGCGGCCTTCGGCGATTTCCACATGCCGGCTGCCGCGCCGGTGCTGCTGCTGGCCGCCGGCAGTGGCATCACGCCCATGCGCAGCCTGCTCCGCGACGCCTGCCGCCGGCCGTTGGCTGCGCCGGTGGACCTGTTCTACTGGGAACGCAACGCCGCCGCCTTCCAGTTCCGCGATGAACTGCAGGCGCTGGCGGCGGCCACCCCGAACCTGCGCGTGCACCTGCTGACCACCCGCGAGGGCGAGGTGCCGGCTGCGCGCATCGATACCCATTCGCTGGCCGTGGCTGGCGACGATACCCCGCTGGCGCAGCGCCACGTGCTGGCCTGTGGCCCGGATGGCTTCGTCGCCGCCGCGCGACAGCGCCTGGTGCACCAGGTCGCCGGCTTCCAGGCCGAGGCCTTCACCCCGCCGGCACCGCTCAGCGATGCCGACAGCGCCGGTGAGATCGCCCTGACCCTGGCCCGCAGCGGCCGCCAGCTGAAGGTGCCGCGCGGCCGCTCGCTGCTGGAAAGCCTGGAAGCGCAGGGCATCAAGCCCAAGCACGGCTGCCGCATGGGCATCTGCAACAGCTGCACCTGCGATCGCGTCAGTGGCGGCACCCGCCACCTGCGCACCGGTGAACTGCAGTCCGAAACGGCACAGCCGGTGCGGATCTGCGTGAGCGCACCGACCACCGACCTGACTTTGGATCTCTGAGGACCTGCTGCCATGACCCGCGCTTCCGACCGTGCCCTGAGCCCTGCCGAGATGAACGCCTTCGGTGCCGAGCTCGACGCGATCCGTGACCGTATCCTGGGCAGCCTCGGCGCGTCCGATACCCGCTACATCCGCCGCGTGGCCGCCGCCGTGCGCTGGTCCGGTGTGCTGGGCCGCGGTCTGCTGTTCCTGGGCGCGTTCTCGCCGCTGTTCTGGGCGCCGCTGCTGTGGCCGGCCTGCGTCGCCGGCACCCTGTTGCTGGCGCTGGCCAAGATCCTGGAAAACATGGAGCTTGGCCACAACGTCATGCACGGCCAGTACGACTGGACCGGTGACCCCAAGCTCAACGGCAATACCTACGAGTGGGACATCGTTGCCACCGGAGACAACTGGCGCAAGACCCACAATTTCCGCCACCACACCTACACCAACGTGCGCGGCATGGACGATGACATCGGCTACGGCCTGCTGCGCATCTTCCCGGAACAGCGCTGGTCGCCGTTCTACCTGATGCAGCCGATCATCGCGCCGATCTTCGCGCTGCTGTTCCAGTGGGGCGTGGCTGCGCAGGATCTGCGCCTGGGCCGCTGGTTCAAGGGGCGCATCAGCAGCCGTGCGATGTGGCTGCAGACCCGCCCGGTGGCACGCAAGATGCTGCGCCAGGTGCTGAAGGACTACGTGTTCTTCCCGCTGCTGGCCGGCCCGTTCTTCCTGCCGGTGATGCTGGGCAACCTGGTTGCCAACGGCATGCGCAACGTCTGGACCTACGTGATCATCTTCTGCGGGCATTTCACTGCCGAGTCGGAAACCTTCCCCAAGGAATGCCTGCGCAATGAATCGCGCGGCCACTGGTACCTGCGCCAGCTGCGCGGCTCGTCCAACATCAGCGGTGGCTTCATCATCAACGTGCTGTCGGGCAACCTCAGCCACCAGATCGAACACCACTTCTACCCGGACCTGCCGGCCAACCGCTATGCGGCCATTGCCAAGGAAGTGAAGGACATCTGCCGCCGCTACGGCCAGCACTACAACAACGGCTCGCTGCCGCGCCAGTTCGCGCAGGTGGTCTGGCGCATCCTGCGCCACGCGTTCCCGAGCAAGCCGCGCCGCCTGCCGATGCCGGACATCATGCCGGCACCGGCCCCCGCCAGCGCGGGCTGAGCCTTTCAGCTGGCCTTGGCCAGCACTGCCGGCGGATCGCCGTCCTTCGGGGCGCGGTCCAGCCGGCGCAGGAACACCTGCATTTCCCTGCGCGCCTGCTGGTCGCCCTTGCTGCCGGCCACGCTGAGCCCGCGCTGCCACGCCTCGCGCACCGCCTGCGGCTGGCCGCCCGCCAGCCAGGCCTTGCCCAGCAGCTTCCACGCCGCCGAGTACTGCGGATCCAGCGCTACGCAGCGCGCAAGGTGCGTGGCCGCATGCACGGGGTGACCCGCGTCCAGCCAGCCTTTGCCCAGGCCGAAGCGCAGCAGTGCGCTGTCCTTGCCCGCGGCGAGCATCGCCTCCAGTGCCTGGATGTTCATGGCTGTACCTCGTAAAGGGTTTCGACCGGCCCGGGCAGGAAGCGGCCGCGGTGGAACAGCAGCGGGGCGCCGCCGGATTCGCGCACAGCGATGATGCGCCCGGCCAGCAGCAGGTGGTCGCCCACCGGCCACTGCGCGTGGCGGCTGCAGGTCAGGTGCGCGACGGCACCGGCAATGCCGGGCGGCGTGTCGTCGTCGGTCTCCAGCAATGTCACGCCTTCGAAACGCTCGCGCACCCTGGGGTCGGCAAACCGGCGCGCGAGGGCCTCCTGTCCAGTGCCGAGCACGCTGATGGTGAAGCGGGTGGCACGCTGGAAGGTGCGCAGGCTCTGCGCATGCAGGGCCAGGTTCCACAGCACCAGCGGTGGTTGCAGTGACACTGGTACGAAGGAATTGATGGTCAAGCCCTGTGGCCGTCCCTGCGCATCACGCGCACACACGATGGCCACTCCGGTGGGGTAGTGACCCAGCAACCGGCGCAGCGCACGCGGCGGCAGGGTCACCGACGGTGCCGGGGGCGGGGCAGGGAAGATCCCTGCCCACGGCCCGGCGTAGGCGGCGCCGTCGTCGCTCATCCGCCGCGCGCCTCGCGGTAGCGACGGCCGACCTCGGCCCAGTTGATGATGTTGAAGAACGCGCCGATGTAGTCCGGGCGGCGGTTCTGGTAGTGCAGGTAGTACGCGTGTTCCCAGACATCCAGCGCCAGGATGGGCGTGTTGCCGGATAGGCCGGCCGCGGCACCCATCAGCGGGCTGTCCTGGTTGGCACTGCTTTCCACCTGCAGGTTGCCCTCGCGATCGGTGGTGAGCCAGGCCCAGCCGCTACCGAAGCGCGACTGCGCGGCCTTGCTGAAGGCATCCTTGAAGGCGGCGAAGCCGCCGAGATCGCGGTCGATGGCGGCGGACAGTGCTGTGTCAGGCGTGCCGCCGTCGGCACTGAGCACGGTCCAGAACAGGCTGTGGTTGGCATGGCCACCACCGTTGTTGCGGACCGCGCCACGGATGGATTCGGGCAGGGCGTCCAGATCGGCGATCAGGGTTTCCACTGGGGTGTCGCCGATGCCTGCCTGTTCGAGCGCGGCGTTGAGGTTGTTGACGTAGGTCTGGTGATGCTTGCCGTGGTGGATTTCCATGGTGCGCGCATCGAAGTGCGGTTCCAGGGCGTCGTAGGCGTAGGGGAGGGTGGGAAGCGAGTACGGCATTGCGACAGTCTCCGTGGGGATGGCCAGCGGTGTGGCCGAGGGAGCACTGTTATCGCACCTCAACTTTGGTTGAGGTCAAGGGTGTTTGTATGGAAAGCGTGCGCTGACGGCGCTTCTGGGTTTCCGTGATTGCGCCGAGGCGGATTCAAAGGCAGAAGCAAAAGCAGAGTGGCGTGGTAGTGCCGGCCGCTGGCCGGCAACTCAGCCATCCTGGATTGCCGGCCAGCGGCCGGCACTACCAACGGCTACGCTCGCCGGGCATGGCCCGGCGCTACCGGAGATCAGCTCAACCAGTTCCGGCACGCGCTGTCGACCTGGTCTCCACAGACCTGCTGCATCCGCTGCTGCAACCGCGCCAGCGTCTCCGCCCCCTGGTGCTTGCCACCCCAGGCCTTCAACTGCACCGCCAGCCGTTCGAAGCGCTGCCGCGTGCGCTGGTGGTATCCCGAGGGCTGGGCCTGCAGTTCGGCAATCAGGGCGTCGGTGGCCTGTTCGATGCGCGGGGCATCGTCCGGTGCCAGGCGCAGCAGGCCCTCGACATACAGCACGCCCCATTGCACGCGCGTGGCCGGGCCCTGTGCGCCGTCGTAAGCGCGCTTCAGCCATTCCAGCGCACCGGCGGTGTCGCCGCGCTTTTCGGCCAGTTCGGCCAGCTCGGGCATGTAGTAGTACGGCTGCTCACTGCGCTTCAGTTCGGCCAGCAGCAGTGCCTCGGCGCCGGCATCATCGCCCACTTCGCGAAGCGCGTAGACCGCGCTGCTGATCGTGGCCTGCCGTGCATGCGCATCCGTAGCCGCCGCATCGGCGGCGGCCACGCGCTGCTTCACCCGCTGTACCAACGCGGCAGGCAGTACGCCTTCAGGGCGCTGCTGGCGGGCCAGCGAGACTTCGGTCAGCGCGCGCGACAGCGCGTCATCGGCGCGGTTGCCGCGCTCTGCATCGGCGCGCTCCAGTGCGACCAGCAACTGCTGGCCCAGTGCGCTGCTGCTGGCCGGTCCGGCGCTGGCCTGTTTGACAAAGCCGGCACCGGCATAGCCCAGCAGCTCGCGGTTGCGCCGCACCTCGGTGGGCTGTGCCAGGACCGCCTGCAGCAGCTCCCGTACCTGGGTGGGTGCGGCGTTGGGTTTTTCGGCCGTGGCCAGCGCCAACAGGCCGAAGCGGCGCTGCAGGGCGGCATCCGGCGCAGCCTTCGACAACTGCTGCAGCACGTCGTCGGTGCGGCGCTGGCCGGCCAGGCGGTTGGCATCCACTTCCCAGCCGTAGTCGCCCAGCACCTGCCAGTCTTCGGCGCCCAGCCTGGCGGGCGTGGCCAGTGCGGTTGCCAGCGTTTCGGCCACGGCGCTGCGGCGGCTGGCGGCCACGGTCAGGGCGCGGGTCAGTTCGGCGGCATCGTTGCCGCCGGCCACGCGGGTGATCTCGTTGCGCTGCGGGTCCAGCACGATCAGGGTGGGATAACCGCGCACGCCGAAGCGTTCGCCCCACGCCTGTGCGCCTTCCTCGTCACCATCCAGGTACACCGGTACGAACTTGCCGGTGAGGGCGATGAAGGCAGGATCCTTGAACAGGCCAGCCTTGAGCTGGTTGCACGGCGGGCACCACACCGCGCCCCAGTACAGCAGCACCGGCTTGCCGCTCTCGGCGGCTTCGGTGAAGGCATCATCCACGTCGCCCTGGCGCCAGGCGATGGCCGGGGCGGGCGCGGCCTCGGCCGCCTTGGCCGTGGCGACCGGCGCCTGCGCAGGAGAACAGGCGCTCAGCGCGGTGGCCAGCAGCAACAGGGAAAAGGCAGCGCGCATGGGCAGCATCTCGGGAAAGCAGGGTGAACCTGCATTGTAGGAACGCCGGTGGCGGGTATTGATGCAGTTTGCTTATGAGCTGGATGCGCCGCGGTATATGCGGGCCATGGGCCTCAGTCTGCGCGCAGCATCTCCGCCGCCAGCAGCCCGGCCAGCCAGGTCATGAACACTTCAACCCGGCGTGGCAGGTGGCGGCGCTGGGCATAGACCAGATTCACCGGCATCGGTTCGGCCACGCAGTCGGGAAGCACCTGCCGCAGGCGGCCGCTGCGCAGCGCTTCGCGTGCACCCACCTCCGGTACCTGGATGATGCCCAGCCCGGCCAGTGCGGCCGCGCTGTAGCCATCGGCGCTGTTGACCGTCAACGCGCCGCGCATCGGCCAGGCGCGGTAGCGCTGGCCGTCGAAGTACTCGAAGCCGGGCGAGCGCTGGCCGAGGGTGCCCACGTAATGCACCAGCGCGTGCTGGTCCAGGTCGGCCAGCACGCGGGGTGTGCCATGGGCGGCCAGGTAGTCGGGGCTGGCCACGTTCACGATATGCAGGTGGCCGAGCGGGCGCGCGATCAGGCTGCTGTCGTCCAGGGTGCCCACGCGCAGCACGCAGTCGAAGCCTTCGCGCACCACGTCCACGCGGCGGTCGGTGGCGCTCAGCTCCACTTCCAGTCCCGGGTGCAGGGCCAGGAAGGCCGGCAACTGCGGAATCACCACATTGCGCGCCATGCCGCCCGGCATGTCGACCCGCAGGCGCCCGCTCAGTTCGCTGGTCTGGCGCCGGAACAGGTTCTGCAGCTCATCCATGTCGTCCAGCAGGTCGTGGGCACGCTGCTGCAGCTGCGCCCCGTCGGCGGTCAGGTGCACGCGGCGGGTGGTCCGGTGCAGCAGCTGGGTACCCAGATCGGCCTCGAGCCGCGCGATCGCCTGCGACACGCTGGCCTTGGGCAGGCCCAGGCTGTCAGCTGCGCGGGTGAAAGAGCCCAGTTCGGTCACGCGCAGGAAGACGCGCAGGGTGTCGAGGCGGTCCATGGATTGTTTGCTGGCGTTGAACAGTCAAATCAGGATCGCGCGATTTATGTGCGCAGGCAATCCCAATAGTCTGGCCACACTTTCTCCTTTCCAGGTGACCTGTCATGACCTCTTCTTCCCGCGTCGTCCTTATCACCGGTGGCAGCCGCGGCCTCGGCCGCAATGCGGCGCTGGCCCTGGCTGCCGACGGCGCCGATATCGTGATCACCTACCGTGCGCAGGCCGCGGCCGCCGCCGAGGTGGTGCAGCAGGTCGAGGCGCTGGGCCGCCGGGCGCTGGCGTTGCCGCTGGACGTGGCCGACAGTGCCGCATTCCCGGCCTTCGCCGCGCAGCTGCGCGATGCGCTGCAGGCCTGGGGTGCAACGTCGCTGCAGGGCCTGCTGAACAATGCCGGCGAAGGCCTGTACGCGCCGATTGCCGACACCACCGAGGCGCAGTTCGACCATGCCGTGGCCGTGCACCTGAAGGGGCCGTACTTCCTTACCCAGGCCCTTCTGCCGCTGATAGCCGACGGTGGCCGCATCCTCAACGTGTCCAGCGGCCTGGCCCGCTTCTCGCTGCCGGGCAGTTCGGCCTACGCCATGATGAAGGGCGGCATCGAGGTGTTCACCCGCTACCTGGCCAAGGAACTGGGTTCGCGCGGCATCAGTGCCAACACGCTGGCACCGGGCGCCATCGAGACCGATTTCGGCGGTGGCCGTGTGCGTGACGATGCGCAGATGAACGCCATGGTGTCGTCGATCACTGCGCTGGGCCGCGCTGGCCTGCCTGACGACATCGGTCCGGTGGTGGTGGCGCTGCTGTCGCCGTCCACCGGCTGGGTCAATGGCCAGCGGGTGGAAGCGTCCGGCGGCATGTTCGTCTGATCGCCCGCTGCGCGGTCACCTTGGTGGGGTGAAGGTGAGTGGCTGATAGACCAGGCCGTTGAACTCACCCACCTCGCCATCCAGTACGAAGCCGTAGCGCTGGTAGGTGGCCACGGCATTCAACGAGGCGCGCACGCTCATTGCCGGTGCGCGCAGCCATGGCAGCACCGCCTGGAACAGGGCATGGCCGAGGCCCTGGCCCTGGCAGGCGGGATCGACGAACAGCATGGCCAGGTGGCGGCCTTCCTTCAGCTCGATCACACCGACGATGTTGCCGTCCTGCTCGGCGACCAGGATGTGGTTGTCGCCCTGCAGGCGCTCGGTGAACGCGCTGGCCGCCGCCACGCTGCCGAAAGTCGCTACACCCTGTGCGCTGAGCGAGGGTGCGACCGCATCGTTGAACGCGGCCATGCAGATCGCGCTGATGCGGGTGGCGTCGCGGGCGAGGGCGGGGCGGATCCTGTGCATGCAGTGTTCTTCCTGTGGTGGGGCTGTGCTGTCCACCCCACGCTAAGCTGACGGCATGAGTGATTTCAATGCCGCCCATGCCCGCGTGTTTCCCGGCCGTGGCCTGACCCTGGGCCTGATGACCCCGCTGGCCGCACACGGCCTGGCCGATATCGCAAGCGCGCAGCGCATCGCGCGCCTGGCCGACGAGCTCGGTTTCGCTGCGCTGTGGACCCGCGATGTGCCGCTGATGGTGCCGCAGGGTCCGGATGCCACGGCCAGCGCACTGGATGATCCCTTCCTGTGGCTGGGCATGCTGGCCGCCACCACCGAGCACATCGCCATCGGCAGCGCCGCCATCGTGCTGCCGCTGCGACATCCGCTGCAGGTGGCCAAATCCGCGCTCAGCCTGGACCGGATCAGTGGCGGGCGCCTCGTGCTGGGACTGGGCTCGGGTGACCGGCCCGAAGAGTTCGCGGCCTTCGGCGAAGACCTGGAGGGCAGGGCGGCCACGTTCCGCGAGCGCTGGGCGCTGCTGCGTGCGGCGCTGTCGCCGGATGAGACCGCGCGGGCGCGCGTACGTGATGCCACCGGTGGGTTCGACGTGCTGCCGGCACCCCACGCGCGCATCCCGATGCTGGTGGTGGGCACGGCGCGGCAGAGCCTGCAGTGGATCGCCCGCGAAGCGGAAGGGTGGGCCACCTACCATCGCGAAGAAGCCGCGCAGGAAGGTCGCATCGGCCTGTGGCAGCAGGCGCTGGCACAGCGCGGCGGCGCAACCAAGCCGTTCGTGCAGTCGATGCTGCTGGATCTGCAGGCCGATCCATCCGCACCAGCCGAAGCGCTTGTTCTGGGCCTGAAGGTTGGCCGCAACGGCCTGCTGGCCTATCTGCAGCGCGTGCACGGGCAGGGCGTCGCGCACGTGATGTTCAACCTGGTCGACAACGGCCGGCCGGTGGACGCGGTGCTGCGCGAGATTGCATCGGTCGGTGCCCAGCTGGGTGGGCACGGTTCCTGATGTGGCATCCGCAAACAGCAGTCGAGCATGGCTCGACTCTACAGAGCGCGTGCATCTGCGTATCATTCGCGTTTGATCCTGCCGCCGGAGCCGCGCGTGACCCAACGTAACCCCATGCACCCCACCGGGCGGTTGTTCGCCGTCGTCGCCTTCATCGAGGCGCTGACCTGGGCCGGCCTGCTCATCGGCATGTGGCTGAAGTACGGTCCGGCGGCCAATGTCGCGGTGGTGAAGGTGTTCGGGCCGCTGCACGGCGTGGCCTTCATGGTCTACGTGGCGGTCACGCTGTTTGCCGCCGTCCGCCTGCGCTGGCCGTGGTGGGCCAGTGCGCTGGCCTTGCTGGCAGCCATTCCGCCGCTGGTCACCCTGCCGCTGGAGTGGTGGTTCCGCCGCCGCGGCCTGCTGGAACTGCGCGCCCCGCGTTGAGACATCGCGTTACCTGCCCATTCAAGAGAATGGGTATCAAATGCAAATAAGAGCCGTTATCATTTGAAAATGCCATCGCCCTTGTCCAAGGGCCGGCTCCTTTCCTGATATGGCTGGTGTTCCATGCATGCTCGTCCCGTCGTCGCCGGCCTGCCGGCGCTGGTGCTCGCCGCCCTGATCGGCACCATGGCGATGATGTCCTTCGTGGCGGTCATCGGCCCGGTGGTGCGATTGCTGGGCCTGTCCGAATGGCACGCCGGGCTGTCGGTCACCGCGGCCGGTGTGTTGTGGATGCTGGCGGCGCGGCCCTGGGGCCTGCTCAGCGACCGCATTGGCCGCAAGCGTGTGCTGCTGTTGGCCATGAGCGCCTACACCCTGGTCTACATCGGCCTGGCCGTCTTCATCGATGTCGCCTTGCAGGTGGTGCCGCCGGTGCTGTTGTCGGTGCTGGTGCTGGTTGGTGCGCGCGGCCTGATCGGCCTGTTCTACGCCGCGGTGCCGCCCACTGCCGCCGCGCTGATTGCCGACCAGGCGCCCGCCGGCCAGCGCGCACAGTTCCTGGCGCGGTTGGGCAGTGCCAATGCGCTGGGCATGGTGCTGGGGCCTGCGGCCGCCGGTTGGCTGGCGTACCGCAACCTGCCGCTGGCGCTGTATGTAGCGGCGCTGCTGCCGCTGCTGGCGCTGGCGCTGATCGCCTGGCGCCTGCCGGCCACGCCGCCGGTGGCCGCGACGCAGCCGCGCGCACGGGTGCCGATGGCGCGGCTGGACCCGCGGCTGCGGCTGCCGCAGCTGGCGGCGTTCCTGGCCATGGTGTCGGTCACCATCGC
This sequence comes from Stenotrophomonas maltophilia, assembly GCF_047782825.1. Taxonomy (GTDB): domain Bacteria; phylum Pseudomonadota; class Gammaproteobacteria; order Xanthomonadales; family Xanthomonadaceae; genus Stenotrophomonas. The sequence continues at coordinate 606,267 of NZ_CP180589.1, forward strand.
CCAGGTCACCGTGGGCTTCTTCGCCATTGACCGCTTCGCGCTCGATGCTGCCGCTGGCGCACGCATGGCCGGTATCGCACTGACCGCAGTCGGCGTCGGCCTGATCCTGGCGCAGGTGCTGGTGATGAAACTTGAAGTGCATCCGCGCCGCTGGATCATGCTGGGTGCGTTGATCTCCGGCCTGGGCTTCGCTTCGGTCGCGGCTGTGCAGCAGCCGTGGCAGCTGCCCGCGGCCTACGCGCTGGCCGCGTTCGGCATGGGCTTCGTGTTCCCCTCGTTCCAGGCGCTGGCCGCCGATGCGGTGCAAGCGCACGAACAGGGCGCCGCTGCCGGTACCGTTGCCGCCGCCCAGGGCCTGGGCATGGTGGTGGGGCCGATGCTGGGCACGCTGTTGTACCGCGGTGGCGCCAGCCTGCCGTACCTGCTGGTGGGCGCACTGCTGTTGCTGCTGTGCGGACTGGCCACCGCGCACCGGACCAAGGAGACCCCATGAACGATTTCCTGATGCAGGGGGCGAGGCCGGAGGCTGCGCTTTGCACTGCTGGCAGCAGTGACGAGCCCACCGTGTTCCTGTTGCAGCAGGCCGACCAGCATGTGCACGCACGTGGCTGCCGCGCCAGCCTGCCGACCGGCGCGCTGGCGACCCTGGCCGAGCGCGTCGCGGCCTTCTTCGGACAGCAGCGGGGCGGCCCCGGCCTGCTGGTCGGCGCGGTGCCGTTCGAGCCACGCGCCGATGATGCGCTGTACCAGCCCGAGCGCGTGCTGCCGGCGATGCGCGTGCAACCGCAGGCGCCCCCGGCGCTGCGCGGCGCGCTGCACACCGAACCCACCGCCGAGGTCTACGCAGCGGCGGTGGCCACGGCCGTGCAGGCCCTGCGTGGCACGGATGCAGGGCTGCAGAAGGTGGTGCTGGCCCGCAGCCTGGTTGCGCACACCGAAACCCCCCTCGCACCGGATGTGCTGCTGGCACGCTTGAGCGCCGACCCGTCGGTGGCGACCTATGCGGTGCCGCTGCCGGTGGAGCCGGGGCAGGCGCCGGCCTGGCTGGTGGGCGCCACGCCGGAACTGTTGCTGCGCAAGCGCGGTGCACAGGTGCTGTCGCATCCCCTGGCCGGCTCGGCCCGGCGCAGCGCCGATCCCGGCGAAGACCAGCGTGCCGCGCAGGCGCTGCTGGCGTCGCGCAAGGATTATGATGAACACCGCCACGTGGTCGACGCCATCGTGGCGGGGCTGGCGCCGTGGTGCAGCCATGTTGAAGCGCAGGCGCAGCCGGTGCTGCACGCCACCGCCAGCATGTGGCACCTGGGCACGCGCATCCACGCCACGTTGAAGGACGCCTCCACCCCGGCCGCCGCGTTGCTGGCCGAGCTGCATCCCACGCCTGCGGTCTGCGGCACGCCACGACAGGCGGCACTGCAGCGCATCCGTGAACTGGAGCCGGTGCCGCGCGGCTTCTATGCCGGTGCAGTGGGCTGGTTGGATGCACAGGGCGATGGTGACTGGTACGTGGCAATCCGCTGTGCGCGGCTGCAGGGCACCCAGCTGCGCCTGTTCGCGGGCGCCGGCATCGTTGCCGATTCGCAGCCGCAGGCCGAAGTGGCCGAAACCGCCGCGAAGTTCGCGGCCCTGTTGAATGCGCTGGCCGTGCAGGAACCCAGCACCGCGACTGGATCCGCACAGGGAGTTTCAGCATGAACACCGCAGACACCGCCCGCTTGCCGCTGCAGCAGGCCTGGCCTGCTGACCGGGTCGCGCGCTATCGCGCTGCAGGCCATTGGCGCGGGGAAACGTTCCCGGGCTTCCTGCGCGAACGCGCCGAGCAGTTCGCCGACGACATCGCCGTGGTTGCCGGCGATGTGCGCCTGAGCTACGCGCAGCTGTGGCACGAGGCTGGCCGTATCGGTGCCGGCCTGCTGCAGCATGGCCTGCAGCCCGGCGATCGCGTGCTGGTGCAGCTGGGCAACACCGCCAGCTTCATCACCACGGTCTGCGGCCTGTTCCGCGCCGGGCTGGTGCCGGTGTATGCACTTCCCGCACATCGCATCACCGAGCTGGCGCACTTCGCGCGCAAGGCCGAAGCCAGTGCGTACATCACCGCCGACGTGCACGAGGGCCATGACCATCGCCGCCTGGCGCGCGAGCTGCAGGACGCGGTGCCGGCCATCGCCCATGTGGTGATCGATGGCGACGCGGCCGAATTCAGCGCGCTGGATGGCCTGCAGGGCGACCGCAGCCAGCTGCCGGCGGATCCGGACCCGCAGTCGGTGGCGTTCCTGCAGATTTCCGGTGGCAGCACCGGGCTGTCCAAGCTGATCCCGCGTACCCACGACGATTACATCTATTCGTTCCGCGCCAGCAACGCGATCTGCGGCATCGACCGCGACAGCGTGTACCTGGTCGCCCTGCCGGCGGCGCACAACTTCCCGATGAGCTCGCCGGGCTTCTTCGGCGCGCTGTATGCCGGTGCCCGCGTGGTGCTCAGCCCCGGGCCGGGGCCGGATGCCGCGTTCCCGCTCATCGCCCGCGAGCAGGTGACCTGCTGCGGCCTGGTGCCGCCGCTGGCATTGCTGTGGGCGCAGGCCGCAGCAACCAGCAAGCACGATCTGTCCAGCCTGCAGGTGCTGCAGGTGGGCGGTGCCAAGCTGGTGCCGGAGGCTGCACGCCGGGTGATCGAAGGCCTGGGCTGCACCCTGCAGCAGGTGTTCGGCATGGCCGAGGGCCTGGTCAACTACACGCGCCTGGACGACCCGGAAGACCTGATCGTGGCCTGCCAGGGGCGGCCGATCAGCCCGGATGACGAGGTGCGCGTGGTCGATGACCACGACCAGGCCGTGGCCGAGGGCGAGGTGGGGCATCTGCTGACCCGTGGCCCGTACACCATCGGCGCCTACCACAATGATGCCGCCGCCAATGCGCGCTCGTTCACCGATGATGGCTTCTACCGGACCGGGGACCGTGTGCAGCAGCTGCCGGGTGGCTACCTGGTGGTGCAGGGGCGGGCCGGCGACCATATCAACAGGGCCGGCGAGAAGATCTCCGCCGAGGAGATCGAAGATCATCTGCTGGCCCACCCTGGCGTATTCGACGCCGCCGTGGTTTCCATTCCCGATGAATACCTGGGCGAACGCAGCTGCGCCTTCGTCATCCAGCAGGGCGAGGCCATCAAGGCGCCTGCACTGAAGGCCTGGATGCGCGGGCGTGGGCTGGCCGCGTTCAAAGTGCCCGACCAGGTCGTGTTCGTCGACAGCTTCGATACCACTGCGGTCGGCAAGATCAGCCGCCGCGAACTGCGTGCGCAACTGCGCGCGCGTCATCTGCAACAGACAGGAGGAACGCGCTGATGGCGCTGCCCCGTATCACCCCCTATGCCTTGCCGGTTGCCGCCGAACTGCCGGCACCGCGTGGCCCATGGCGTCCTCAGCGCGAACGTGTCGCCCTGCTGGTGCATGACATGCAGCGCTATTTCCTGGGCGCCTTCGACGCCGGCGCCGAGCCGCTGCGCCCGGCCGTGGACAACATCGTGCGGTTGCTGGCGCATTGCCGCGCCCATGGCATTCCGGTGTTCTACACTGCCCAGCAGGGCGGCCAGGACCGCCGCGACCGTGGCCTGCAGGCCGATCTGTGGGGCCCGGGCATGCGCCGCAGCGCCGACCACGAGCCGATCATCGACGCACTGGCGCCGCAGCCGGGCGAGCACGTGCTGGTCAAGCACCGCTACAGCGCCTTCCAGCGCAGCAACCTGGAAACCCTGATGCGCGTGCGCGGCCGTGACCAGCTGCTGGTGACCGGCGTGTACGCGCACATCGGCTGCACCGCCACCGCCGTCGAGGCATTCCAGCGCGACATCGAAGCTTTCATTGCCGCCGATGCGGTGGCCGACTTCTCGCGTGTCGACCACGACCAGGCCCTGCAATGGATCGCACGCACCTGCGGCGTGCCGATGACCACCGACCAGCTGCTGGAGGTGCTGTGATGGACAGTCGTGAAGCCTTGGACCTGGAGCGCATGCGTGCCGATGTGGCGCGGGTGCTCGACTGCGCGCCCACCGACATCGGTGATGATGACAATCTGATCGATCTGGACCTGGATTCGATGCGCATGCTCGGCCTGGTCCTGGCCTGGGGCAACACCGGCCTGCCGCTGGAGTTCTCGCAGCTGGCCGAGCACAGCACGCTGCGCCAGTGGTGGGCAGTGGTACAGAAGCTGCAGGCTGCGCAGCAGGCATGAGCAACGGGGCGCTGGCCACGCCGGTGGCGCTGACCGAGGCCCAGGCCGGGCTGTGGTTTGCCCAGCGCCTGGCGGCGGACAATCCTTCCTTCAATACCGCCCACGCGGTGTGGATCGAAGGGCCCTTGGACGTGGCCGCGTTCACGGCCGCTGCCAACCATGTGGCGGCCGAAGCAGAAGCCTTTGCGCTGCGCTTCGGCGAAGGTGAGGATGGCCAGCCTCTGCAGTGGCACGACCCGGCCCATGTGCCGCTGCTGGCGCTGCGTGATGTTTCCGCTGAAGCCGACCCCGCCGCGGCGGCGCGCGTGGCGATGCAGGGCGATCGGCTCAGTGCCGTTGATCCTGCGCGCGACCGCATCAGCCAGCAGGTGCTGTTCGATCTGGGTGGCCAGCGCTGGGCCTGGTACCTGCGCGTGCACCACCTGGCCGCCGATGGCTACGGCATGGCGTTGTTCAGTGATCGCGTCTGTGCGCTGTACGCCGGCCGTGGCGGTGACGTCCTGCCGCCCCTGGCCGGGGTGCTGGCCGACGATGCGGCCTACCGTGCCGATCCACGCCGCGAGCAGGCTGGGCAATGGTGGCGCCAGCAGTTGCAGGGCGCTCCTGCCGGCACCGGCCTGGCGGGCGTTGCCGCGGCCAGCGATGACGCGCTGCGCTGGGTGCAGCCGCTGGATGCGGCATTCCGCAAGCAGCTGTTGCAGACCTCGATGCGCTGGCTGCAACCCTGGCCCGATGTTCTGGCCGCATTGGCCGCCGAATACCTTCGGCGGATGAGCGCCGCCGACGAAGTGGTGCTGGGCGTGCCGTTCATGGGCCGCCTCGGCAACGCCTCCGCGCGGGTGCCGGCGATGGTGATGAACGTGTTGCCGCTGCGGGTGGCGGCGGGCGAGGGTACGGTAGAGGCGATCGCGCGCGGCATCGGGCGACAACTGAGCCAGGGCCGCAAGCATGGCCGCTACCGGGGCGAGCAGCTGCGTCGCGATCTGGGCCTGGTGGGGGCGCAGCAGCGCCTGCACGGGCCGTTGGTGAACGTGCAGCCGTTCTACAAGCCGCTGGCATTGCCTGGCGTGCAGGCCACCCTCGAGGTGCTGTGTACCGGGCCGGTGGATGATCTGACCCTGGGCTTCCGCGGCGATGGCCAGGCCCTGCTGGACCTGGAGATCGAAGCCAATCCCGCGCTCTACAGTGCTGACGATGTGCAGGCGCATGCACAGCGGCTGCTGCATTTCGTATCGGCAGCACTGCAGGCCGAGGACATCAACGAGGTACCGCTGGCGACGCCATCCGAAGCACAGCAGGTGCTGCATGCCTTCAATGCCACCGCGCATGGGCTGCCCGAAACCACCCTGGTCGAGCTGCTGCAGCAGGGTATGGATCGTAACCCGCAGGCCACCGCACTGGTGTTCGGCGGGGAGGCGCTGGACCATGCCAGCCTGGAAGCGCGCAGTTTCGCACTGGCCGCCCAGCTGCGCACGATGGGCGTGGGCCCCGGCCGGGTGGTTGCGGTCGCGCTGCCGCGCTCGATCGAGCTGGTCATCGCCCTGGTGGCCGTGCTGCGTGCCGGTGCGGCCTACCTGCCGTTGGATGCTGCCCATCCTGATGAGCGCCTTGCGCGCATCCTGGCGTCTGCACAGCCGGTGTGCGTGCTGGCCGAGGGAGTGCTGGCCGAGGATGCGATGCAGTCGCGGCTGGCGGACGTTGCGGTGCTGCCACCCGCGCAATGGAACGCGCTGAGCTTCGCTGCGCCCTGGGCCGATCCCGCGCCGGACGACGCCGCGTACGTCATCTACACCTCCGGTTCAACGGGTGAACCCAAGGGCGTGCTGATCGAGCACCGCGCCATCGTCAACCGGCTGCTGTGGATGCGCGAGCACTATGGCTTCGCCGCCGATGACCGCGTACTGCAGAAGACCCCGGCCACCTTCGATGTGTCGGTCTGGGAATTCTTCCTGCCCCTGCTGTGTGGTGCCACCCTGGTGGTGGCCGGCCCGGATGCACATCGCGATCCGGCCGAGCTGGCGCGGCTGATCCGCGCGCACGGCATTACCACCGCGCATTTCGTGCCTTCCATGCTCGATGCATTCCTGGCCGCGCCGGGATCGGAAGGCCTGCAGCTGCGCCGGGTGTTCACCAGTGGCGAAGCACTGGATGCATCCCTGCGCGACCGCTTCCATGGCCGTGTGCACGCCGAGCTGCACAACCTGTACGGCCCGACCGAAGCGGCCGTGGATGTCAGCTGGTGGCCCGCCACCGCCGCAGACCGGTCGCGGCCGGTGCCGATCGGTTTCCCGGTATGGAACACGCGGTTGTACGTACTGGACGCACGCCTGCGGCCCCAGCCGGTGGGCGTGGCCGGCGATCTCTACCTGGGCGGCGTGCAGCTGGCGCGCGGCTATCTGGGTCGCGATGACCTGACCGCCGAGCGCTTCCTGCCCGATCCCTTCGTGCCGGGCGAGCGCATCTACCGCACGGGCGATATCGCGCGTTGGCGCGCGGACGGTGCTGTCGACTATCTGGGGCGCAGCGACCATCAGGTCAAACTGCGGGGCCTGCGCATTGAACTGGGCGAAATCGAAGCTGCCCTGCTTGAGCTGCCCGGCATGACGCGGGTGCAAGTGCTGCTGCGCCACGACGTGCCCGGCGATGCGCGGCTGGTGGCCTACGTTCCATCGGCGCTGGCCGATGCCGCCGCGCTGCGCAGCCATCTGGCCACGCGCGTGCCGGATTACATGGTGCCGTCGGCCTTCGTCGGGGTAGAGCACTGGCCGGTGACCGCCAACGGCAAGCTGGACCGCACTGCCTTGCCGAAGCCGCCGCTGCACGCTGTGGTAGGACGGGCGGCGCGCACGCCGCTGGAACAGGAGCTGGCGCAGCTGTTTGCCCAGGCCCTGGGCCGCAGCGGCGCAGTAGCGGTCGACGCGGACTTCTTCAGCCTGGGCGGAGACTCGCTGTCGGCGGTGCACCTGCTGCTGGCGATCGAGCGGCGCTGGCGCTGCGACCTCGGCCTGGGTGCGCTGTTCGCGCAGCCGACGGTCGCTGCGCTGGCGGAGCGTATCGCCGAACCCCCGGCATCGGCTGACCATGCATTGGGGCCGGTCATTGCACTGGCCACGCCCGAAGGCAGCGACGCTTCGCCGTTGTTCGTGGTGCACCCGGCCGGCGGCATCGCCTGGAACTACCGCCTGTTGGCGCGTGCGCTGCAGCCGTCGCGGGCGGTCTACGGCCTGCAGTCGACCGCGCTGGACGTCACCCAGCCGATGCCCAGCAGCATCGAGGTGATGGCCAACGATTACGTACGCCGGCTGGTGTCCCTGCAGCCGCGGGGGGCGGTCCATCTGCTGGGCTGGTCGGTGGGCGGCATCCTGGCGCAGGCGATGGCCGTGCGCCTGCATGAAATCGGCCGTGAAGTGGGTGAGCTGGTGCTGCTGGACGCCTACCCCAGCGAATGCTGGCGTGCCGAACCCGAGCCGGACCCCATCGCGGCGCTGCGGGCGTTGCTGGCGATTGCCGGCCACGACCCGGATGCGCATCCGGAGCTGGACAGCCGTGAGCGCATCCTGGCTTTCCTGCGCCGTGGTGGCAGCGCACTGGGCAGCCTGCCGGATGCCGTGCTGGACGGCGTGGTGCGCGCGGTGACCGGCACCAACCGGCTGATCCGCGAGCATCACCATCGGCCGTTCGATGGAACGCTGGTGCATGTCCGCGCCGGCCGCGACCACCAGGCCCGTCCGCAGCTGCAGTCAGCACTGTGGATGGCCCATGCGCGCAAGGTGCAGGCACTGGAACTGCCCTTCCTGCACGCCGAACTGACCGGGCGTGATGCGGTGGCGCAGTTGGCGCCGTGGTTGTCGACACGGCTGCAACAATGGGACGAACAACAGGAGATTGCCGCATGCAGTTGAGTGGATTCGAGGGGCGTGTGGCACTGGTCACGGGTGGCGCGGGGGGCATAGGCGCTGCGCTGGTGCGTCTGTTGGCCGAGGCGGGCTGTACCGTGGTGGCGACTGATCGCGATGCGCCCGCGGTTGATGATGCGCGGGTAAGGGCGTTTGCCCTGGACGTGACTGACAGCGTTGCCGTGGATGCACTGGTGGAGCGTGTGGAGTCCAGCATCGGGCCGATTGCCTTGGCTGCCAGCGTGGCCGGTGTGCTGCACGTAGGCGACGTGGCTGGGACCGGCGATGACGACTGGCGCCGCGTGTTCGCGGTCAATGCCGATGGCGTGTTCCACGTCGGCCGCGCCTTGGCGCGGGTGATGTCACCGCGGCGGCAGGGCGCCATCGTCACCGTCAGTTCCAACGCCGCAGGTGTGCCCCGGCATGGCATGGCTGCCTACGCGGCATCGAAGGCCGCGGCCACCATGTTCACCCGCTGCCTGGGGCTGGAGCTGGCCCCGCTCGGCATCCGCTGCAACATCGTGGCCCCGGGTTCCACCCTGACCCCGATGCAGACGGGGATGTGGGACGACGAACAGGGCGCCGACAAGGTGATCGCCGGCAGCCTGGGTACCTACAAGGCCGGCATTCCCCTGCGCAAGCTGGCCACCCCGGAAGACATCGCCCATTCGGTGATGTTCCTGCTGTCCGAACAGGCCGGGCACGTGGCGATGAGTGACCTCTACGTCGACGGCGGCGCCACCCTTCGCGGCTGACCTGCTGTGGATCCGATGCCTCGAACGGTCGCGATGTTGTAGAGCCGAGCCTACGCTCGGCTGCCTTTGCGTGCCACCGTTGCTGCCGAGCATGGGCTCGGCTCTACAATGGATGCCCGGCGATGTTTTACGGCAGGGTCAGGCGGTAGACCAGCACGCGGTTGTCGTTGTCGTATGGGCTGTCGCAGGTTTCGCCCTGCATGCGGCAATGGCGGGCGATGAAGTCGTTGTCGTTGCCGATCAGCAACAGGACATCCTTCGGGTGCTGCGGATCCAGGGCGGGCAGCACATCCATCGCTTCCCACTTTTCCGACATCAGCCCGTCATGCGGGCCGCGCTGCGTGTCCAGGTCCAGCCCAGCCCGTGCCAGCTGCTTGCGGTCCAGCAGGTTCAGCAGTTCATCGCTGCGTGCGGGCGTGATGCCTTCCTTCAGCATCGTGCTGGCCGGGTCGGCCAGCACCGATGCCGTTCCGGTTTCATACGCGGTGCCGGCCAGATTGTTGGCGCCGTCCACATCCACCAGCAGCACCGATTTGTAGACGATGGGGTCGTCCCCGTCCTTGCCCAGTCCATTGCCATCGCGGGCCAGCAGCAGGAAGCGATTCGCATCCAGCGCCCGCAACTCGCTCTGTGCAGCGGTGCGGTCCAGCTTGCGCTTGCCGTCATGCGCATAGGCCGGCAGGGTCATCACGTAATGGCCGATCGGCTGCTGCGGCGTGGGCGAGGTCGCCACGTCATAGACCAGCACGCGCGTATTGACCCGCCCGGCGGGATTGCCCTGCGCACTATCCTGCAGCGTAGCGCTCTGCAGGGCGACGAACAGGCGCGTGCCGTCCGGTGACAGGCCCATGCCTTCCACGCCCTGGTTGTTGCGGCGCCCGGTCTGTGGCGGCGCCAGCGAACCGAACGCGGGTTTGCCGTCGCGCCGTGGCTGGATCGCCAGCGGCGGTACGATCACGCCCTGCAGGCGACCCTGCGCGTCGAAGTAGTAGACGTTGGCGGTGTACTCATCGCCGATGTAGAAATGCCCGTCGGCCGTGAACTGCAACGACTCGGCATCCAGCGCCACCTTTCCCGCACCCACGCCGCTGGCGGGTGCGGGCAGCACCACGCCACGCTGGGTCACGGTGTGCTCGCCGGGGTCGGCACCGGTGAACGGCCGCCCGTTGAAGTCCTTCAGCACCAGCCCCTTGTCCGGCACCATCGTCAACGTGCCCAGCGTGCCGTTGGGCATGTCGATGCGCATCTGCATGCGCTCCACGCGGCCGGCGTAGTCGTAGAACAGGCCGGCCTCCGGATCGTTGCGGCCGCGGTCGGGCAGGGTCCACAGCACGCCTTCATAACCTGTGGCGGTGCGCCGCCAGGTGCCGGGCTGCACCGCCAACGACGAGAACGAGCCCAGCGTATCGCCGAGGAAATCCACCGTGCCCGCCGGCAGCCACCCGGCCGCGACCAGGCCTTGGTCGACGTAGGTGCGGCCACCCAGCTGCAGGGTGCGCGGTGGCGCGCCGCTGGCCTCGTGCGGAGCGGAGTACCCGCTGGCGGACAACGCGGCCAGCAACAGGGCGGTGGCGAACATCGGTGGACTCCTCGTGGTCTGTCAGCGCGCTTCGATCAGAAGCGCACGTCGATGGTGCCAAACACCTGGCGCGGGGCCGATGCATGGAACACGTACAGCTTGCCGGCCGGGTCGCTGGCGGCGAACACGCTCGAATCCAGGTTGCTGGCGTAGCGCTTGTCGGTCAGGTTGGTCACGTTCACCGACAGGCGCACGCCCTTGGCGAAGCCGACCTGGCCGAAATCGTAGCCGCCGGCCATGTCGAAGACGGTGAAGCCGCCGAAGCCCTGGTCGTTGGTGTAGGTGTAGAAGCGCTCGCCGGTGTACTTGCCGCGCAGGCTGGCGAACCAGCCGTTGTCGCGCCAGGTGATCTCGGTGGCCAGCAGCTGCTTGGGCGTATCGGTCTGGATCTTGCCCTTGATCTGCTGCTCGACGCCGGCCTGCACGTAGTTGGAGGCGTAGGTCGAACGGTTCAGCGAGGCCGAGGTGTACCAGCTGAAGTGTTCGTTCGGGGTCCACAGCACGGTCAGTTCCGCACCGCGGCTGTCGACACCACCGACGTTGTAGAAGCGGTTGCCGCAGGTCGGGCCCACCGGCTGCCGCGAATCGCAGGGGTTGTACTGCAGCAGGCGGTTGTCGAAGCGCACATCGTAGGCGGCGATCGAGGCCTGCAGCGTATCGGTGACGAAGCGGTAGCCGGCTTCCAGCGAGCGCGATTCTTCCGGCTTCAGGTTGCCCTGCGCATTCCAGGTGGCCTGGCTGACCGCCTGCGGGCCCAGCTTGAAGCCGCCCTGGAACATGGCGATGTTCTCGGCGTAGCTGGCGAATACCTCGTGATGGTCGGCCAGACGGAAGTTGGCGCCGACGCTGGGCAGGAAATTCTTGCTGGCCTTCAGCGAACCGGTGGCGAACTGGTTGTTCGACGTCGGCGAGATCGGGGTCTTCGCATCACCCGGCAGGGCCTGCGCATCAGACGTGGCGTGCGGGCTCTTGGCGCCGAACTCCAGGGTCAGGCGGTCATCCAGCAGGCGCCAGGTGTCCTTCAGGAAGAACTGGTGGGTCTTCCAGCGGGTGCGCTGGGCAAATACGCCGGTATCGGCCTGAGTGGTGTTCATGCCGCTCATGTCACGCGGGCCGTCCACCGCGGTCTGGTAGCGCTCGGCGCTGCTGGTGTTGCGCTCGTACCAGACGCCACCCTCGATGCGGTGCGCACCCAGGTCCCAATCGAACGACAGCGTGCCGCCATCGCGGTCGATGGTGTAGATGGTGTTGCGGAAGATGATCGGGATTTCCTGGGCGGTGCCCTTGTGCGAGTAGGCACCACTGTTCCAGTTGTGGCCTTCGCCGCGGTCATCATGGTGGTAGGCCAGGGCGCGCAGGCTGAAGCCATCGGCCACGAAGAAATCGCCCGCCAGGTAGTACAGGTTGTCATCGCGCAGGATCTGGCCGGCAGTGAACGCGCCGTCGGCATCCTTGTCCGGGCCGCTGCTGTCGCATTTGCGGGCATTGAAGCTGGCGGTGTTGCAGTAGGCCTTGGCCACGGCCTTGTTCCAGTCCGGTGCGTAGCCGCCCCAGTCCCAGTCCAGGCCGCGCGCCATCTGGTCCTTGGACAGGTAGAAGTAGTCGGCCTGGCTGGTGCGCGAGGTATCGACGAAGCCGGTGATCTGGCCGCGGCCGAAGTTCCACACGCCCTTGGCGTTGAACTGCCGGGTGGTCGATCTGTTGTAGGAGGTCTGGTCGTTCCACAGGTCCGACACGGCATTCATGCCCGACACGTAGCCGGAAAAACCGTTGTACTCGCCGCTGTCCACGCGCACGAAGGTGCGGCGGTTGGCATCGCTGCCGAAGGTCTGCACCACGCGGCCACCCAGCGCCTGCGCCGGGCGGTCGGAGGTGTAGGAGATCGTGCCGCCCAGGTTGCTGGTGGACGGCGTGCCCAGACTGCCGATGCCCACCGCCAGCTCGGCGCCGGCCATGTTCTCGCTGATCAGCGCACGGTTGATGGTCAGGCCGTTGTAGTTGTTGTACGCACCATCGCCCAGCGGCACGCCGTCCAGCGTGTAGCCCAGGCGGGTGGCGTTGAAGCCGCGCAGGCTCAGGGTCATCGACTGTTCGTTGGTGCCGAGTGCATCGGCCGACTGCGCGTTCACACCGGGCAGCAGGTTCAGGGTCTTCTGCAGGCTGGTACCCGGTGGCAGGATGTCCAGGTTCTCGCGGGTGATGCGCTGCACCTGGCGCGCTTCGCCGCTGCCGATCACCGAAACCGCATCCAGTTCGGTGGCGTTGGGGGTGCTGGAGGTCGGGGCAGCATCCTGCGCCCAGGCCGCGGGAGCAAGCGCGATGGACAGCGCAGCGGCCAACAAAGTCTTCGTCATGTTACGGACACTCAGGCAGGCACGAGCCACCGCGTCGGCGCGGAGCTCATGGAGTTTGGGAGGGGAGACAACCGATGCGACCGGCAGCGCTGCAGGCGCCACGTAGCCAACGTGAAAATGGTGCGCCACATAGATGACTGTCTGGTGACACTGTCATCTGCGGGTGAATGATGAGCTGTAGAGCCGAGCCCATGCTCGGCTGCATTTGGGTGGAGCCGAGCATGGGCTCGGCTCTACAGGGGAACTCAGCCCGCGGCGCGCGGCTTGCGCGTGCGCTTCGGCTTTGCCGCATCCGCAGCGCTGGCGGCACCATCCTGCAGCGCCTGCAGCCAGGACAGGGTGTCGATGTAATCGATGAAGTGGCGCAGATAGCCAGGGCTGGTGGCCTGCATCGTGTCCAGCATGCGCTGCACCAGCACGGCCGAATTCAGCGGGCCACCGTCGGCCGGGGCTTCGGCGCGCAGCGAGCGGCGCACCTGCAGTTCACTGCGCAGCTCCGACCATTCGCGCTGCACCTGCTGCAGCATCGGCACCTGCGGGTAGTGCGGCAGGCTGCGCGAACCGGCATCCAGGTCGCGCACCAGCGCCCGCAGGCCGTCCAGCGGCGGTTGCGGCTTACTTGCCATCAGCGGCCTTGGGCTTGGGAATCGGCGCGATCTCCACGCGACGGTTGCGCGCGCGGCCGGCTTCATCGGCATTGGAACTGACCGGCTGTTCACTGCCGAAGGCCGCGGCAAACACGGCGTCGGCCGGCACACCATCGGCGATCAGCGTGCGGGTCACGGTCAGCGATCGCTGCGCGGACAGTTCCCAGTTATCGGCAAAACGGCGGTTGCCATCGCGGATCGGGGCATCGTCGGTGAAGCCGCTGACCATCAGGATCTCTTCGCGCGACCCCAGGTAGGCCGCCAGCGGCGCGGCCAGACTGCGCAGCAGCTCCTGGCCTTCCGGCTGCAGCTGGTCCGAGTTCAGCGCGAACAGTACGCTGCCGCTGATGCCGATGCGGCCATCCACCAGGGTGACCCGGCCAGCGGCAAGCGGACCGGCCAGCGCCTGTTCCAAGGTCTGCAGGCGCTTGGCTTCGGCCTGGCGCTGCTTCACTTCCTGGTCCAGCCGCTGCGACAGTTCCAGCTGCACGGCCACCACGCCCACCAGGATCAGCACGAAGGCGCCCAGCAGCACCGACATCAGATCGCCGAAGGCGGCCCAGATCGGGGCGTGTGAGCCGCCGTCGACCTCCAGCTCGTCACTCATGCGCTGCCGGCCTTGCCGCGGCGGGCGGCCAGCTGCTGCAGTTCTTCCATCACCTGCTTCTGCGACAGCAGGCTGAGGTCGACCACTTCGCGCGCCTGCGCCACGTAGTAGGCCAGCTGTTCGTCACTGCGTGCCAGCGAGGCATCGAGCGCGCCACCGATCTGCTCCAGGCGGCCGGACAGTTCGGTCGAGGCGGTACCAAACTGCTCCACCGCAGCGCCGAAGGTGCCGGCCAGCTGGCCCACCTCCGCCGCGCTGCCGCTGAGGTGTTCGGCAATGCCATCCAGCTTGCCGGTCTCGGTGGCGATGTGGTCGGTGAAGCGGCTGCCGATACGTTCCAGCAGCTCGGCCGAGCCGCCCACCAAGGCATCCACGGCACTGCGCTGTTCGTGCGAGGCGTGATTGATGGCGTCCAGCAGCGTCTGTACGGTGGCCAGCAGGTGGCCGCGCTCTTCCAGCATCCTGTTGTCGCGCACCAGGCTTTCGGACAGGGTGCTGCGCAGTTCGTTGATGACCTCCGCGGCCGCCTTGGGGGCGTCGGCGGCGGTCTGCAGCAGGGTGGACACGTCGGCCAGGGTGGCGCTGGCCTGTGCACGGCCGTTGTCGCCGATCTGCCGCGCGGTGTCGGCCAGCGTGTCGCATACCTTCTGCTGCTGGGCGCTCAGTCCCTGCGAAATGTCGTCCAGTGCCGAGCTCCAGCGCTGCAGGCGCTGCTCGTCGCCGGCCTGCAACTGGGCCTGCAGTGCAGTGTGGGCCTGCTGCAATTCAGCGCTGACCGCATCCCAGCGCGCCTGGCGCTGCTGTTCGCGTTCGTCCAGGCGGGCCTGCAGTTCAGCATGCGCTGCGGCTGCCGCTGCCTGCGTGGCCTGCCAATCCTGCGAACGCTGCTGTTCGTGGTCGTGCAGCAGCGCCTGGCTGGCAACATGACGCTGATCCAGCGCCTGCAGCAGCGCCTGCGCGTGATCGTCCAGCTGCTGGCCCGCAGCCTGCAAGGCCTGCTGCTGGCGCTCGACCAGTGCGTTGTTCGTGGCCAGCTGCTGTTCGGCCGCGCTGCGCAGCGCGTCTGCGTTGGCCTGCGCATCGGCCTGCAGGCGCTCGCCGATGCGTGCCACCAGTGCTTCGCCCTGGCTGCCCTGGCCGTCGCTGAAGGCCTGCAGGTGTTGGCGCAGATCCGCCACCAGCGCCTGCTGGGCGCCGGTCTGTTCGGCCACCACCTTGGCCCAGCTGGCCTCGGTGGCAACCCGGCTGCGCTCGAACCCTTCGCTCAGCCCGGCCAGCTGCTGCTGCACGGCCTGTTCAACCCGCGCGTGCAGGGCCTGGCCGTGGCTGGCCAGCCCGGCCAGCGTGGTTTCGGCCATCGGCTGCAGTGCGCCGCCGATGGCCGCAGCACTGGCTTCGGCGCCTTCGCGCAGCGACTGCTGCAGCGACACCGCCAGACGTTCCTGCAGGGCCTGGCTCTGGGTGAGGAACTCGGCCTGTCCGGCCAGCAGGCGTTCGTTGGCCGAACTGCTGTGCTGCTCGAAGGCGCTGGTCATCGCCTGCAGGCGGTCGACCAGGGCGGGCAGGGCAGCCGACTGCGCCTGCAGCAGGCGCAGCGATTCGGCGCGCTGCCAGGCCTGCGAGTACGGGTGCAGCTCGCCCGCGATGGCGCGGTCCAGCTGCTGCACCGCCTGCAGGCGGTCACGGCGCAGCAGGGCTGACAGCAGGCCCAGCATGGCCGAACTGGCAACGCCGGCAATCGAGGTGCCGAATGCCACCGCCAGGCCCTGTACCGGCGAAGCCAGCGAACCGCGGATGGCGGCCATGTCGGTCGCGCTCTGCAGCGCAAGCCCCGTGCCGCGCAGCGTGTCCATCATGCCCAGCAGGGTGCCGAGCATGCCCAGCAGCACCAGCAGGCCTACCAGGTAGGGGGTCAGCACCGGCCCGGGCAGGGCGGTGCGCTCGCCTTCCACGCGCAGGCGCACGGCATTGCGCAGGCCCAGCGGAACGCGCTCCAGCCACGGCGCCAAGCCCTCGCGGGCAGCGCCCAGGTCGCCCAGTGCGGCGCGCAGCCCGTTGCTGGCCTGGCGGTAGCGGTACAGCTCCACGCCGCCGGCGATATAGCAGGCGGCGATGACCGCGGCCACGGCTGCGCCCAGCGGATGCACCGCGACATAGCCAATGCCGATCCAGCACACGGCCAGCAGGCCGACAAGGAAAACAACGACATGGAAAGCAGTTCTGGGCATGGTGTTCCGGTCAGTGGGAGCGCAGGGCTGCACGCAGCCCATGGATCGGGTGGAAACGCAGTTCAAGCTCGGCCAGCAGCAGGCTGCGCATGTCATGGCGGAAGGACGCGCGCCAGCCGGGCCGGCCGTGCACGCGTTCAAAACGGGCGGCCAGCACGGCCGGTGCCGTGGCCAGCAGGCTGTGCTCGCGCGGCGTGAGGGTCTGTTCCATCACCGCGTCGATCCCGGCCAGCCGTGCCAGTTCAGGCGAGGCCTGCAGCAGCTGGTCGCGCAGGCGCCCACGCAGGCGCCCGGTGGCCGTCTGGATGGCCTGCTGCAGCACGCGATAGCGCTGGCGCAGCGACGCGAAGTTGGGTTGGGCGGCGGCCTCGGCCAGATCCAGCAGGCGCTCGGCCTCGGCATCCTCGGTGATCGAAGCCAGCAGGCTGGATTCGGCCTGGGCACAGTCCGCCAGCAGGTCGTCCACCGCCTCAGCGGCCTCGCCGGGCTCCGGCTGGCGGCCGTCCAGCGCCCCGGACAGGGCCACGGCGCGGCTCCAGTCCACCCACTGGCCGAGGCGATCGGTCAGGGCCGGACTGCTGGCCGGCATCGCGCCGTCGCTGAGACGGGCAAGCAGGCGGAGGAAATCCGGTCCACCCAGGACCGGCTGCGCAGCGTGTGCCATCAAGGGGTGAGGGGCCAAAAACCGTTGATTTTACAACCTGATGACCCCCTCTGGATGAAGGGACGGGGCGGCCCCCGGCCCGGCGGGGCAGACCCTGGCTTCGGTCCGGGCCGGCAGACGGCTTAGAATGCTCGGCTGCACTACCGCACCTGGACCTTCTGGAGCTTCCGCATGACCCTCGCGCCGTTCTATCCCATCGGTACCCCCGGCCAGCCCTGGGGCGATGCTGAACGCGCACAGTGGCGGGCCGCCCAGCAACGCCAGCGCAGCTACCACGACGATGTGGTGGCCGCGCTGGAGCGCCTGGACGAGCGTTTCGACGTGATCCAGTACGGCCAGCTGGACTATGCCCCGGACCATTACCCGCTGTTTGCGGTGGTGAACCACGACTGGAACCCGGCGCTGCCGGCCGCGCTGGTCACCGGTGGCGTGCACGGCTACGAAACCAGTGGCGTGCACGGCGCCCTGCAGTTCCTGGAACAGCAGGCCGAGCGTTACCTGGGCCGGATGAACCTGATCGTGGCCCCGTGCGTCAGCCCGTGGGGCTATGAACGCATCCAGCGCTGGAACCCGGATGCCATCGACCCGAACCGCAGCTTCCGTGACGGCGGCCTGATCGAGGAAGCGGCGTCGCTGATGCGCTGGGTGGCCGAGCGCAAGGCCAGCCTGCTGGTGCATCTGGACCTGCACGAGACCACCGACAGCGACCTGCACGAATTCGACCCGGCCCGCTGCGCCCGCGATGGCAAGCCGTTCGTGCGCGACACCATTCCCGATGGTTTCTATGTGATCGGCAACAGCGAAGACCCGCAGCCTGACTTCCAGAAGGCGCTGATCAACGCCGTGGCGCCCATCACCCATATCGCCCCGGCCGATGCCGAAGGCAACCTGGTTGGCCTGCCGCTGCAGTCGCCGGGCGTGGTCTGGGGCGAGTCGCGTTCCATTGGCGCCTGCGCCGGCTTCACCGACGCGCGCTATGCCACCACCACCGAGGTCTACCCGGACAGCCCGCGCACCAACCCGCAGGAATGCAACGACGCCCAGGTGGCGGCGGTGTGCGCCGGGCTGGATTTCGCTCTGGCCAGGTGAGGCGGCGCCGGGCGGCACGGCGGGTGTAGAGCCGTGCCGTGCTCGGCTGCTGTCTGCGTGGCAGTCGAGCATGGCTCGACTCTACAAAGGCAACGGCAAGGACTTCACGGGCATTAAGCACTTCAATGGCGACCATGGGCCGTTTCACGCCCATGAGTTCCGCCGAGGATGCTGCAGAACCTGCTCCATTTCGCGCCGCTGCTGACCGCGGTGATGACCTGCGTGACCGCCCTGATCTGGGTGGTCTACCTCAACTTCTTCCTGCGCAGCTACCGCCGCCAGCAGCGCCCGTCGATCCTCATCACCTCCGGCGCCGGCCGGCATCTGGACGCGCACTGTTTCGTGACCAACCTCGGGTTGGAGCCGGTCTACCTGCTGGACGTGGTGATCGACCTGATCGAGCCAGACGGCAAAGTCGTGCGCGCGGTCATCCCCGAGCGCACCGAACACTGGACCAAGGCCGCGCCCAGCGAAGACGATGACATCCGCCGCGCCACCAATGTCGGCCCGCTCAGCAGCGGCGGCGAGCGCGATCTGGGTCGCTTCCGCACGCTGATCGACCGCGCCGGCACCGAGAACCCGGACATCAAGACCGGCAACGCCTTCACCAGCCTGGAAATCACCGTGGTCATCGTCACCGCCAGCCAGGCCGAACTCTGCGGTGCATCGCGCTGCTACCGCATTGAGTATGGCGAAGATGGCGCGCCGAGGTTGAAGGCGCGGACCATCAAGGCCGCGCAGCTGCAAGGATATTTTGCGCGCCGGAACTTGACCCGGCTTCTCACCGCGCAGCTGGAGAACTCCCGTTCATAGCCTGGTGTCGCTACTGGTAATTTCGCCAGAACAGCACGCGCGCGCCGTGGTGCTCAATCGCAGCGTAAGTGGCCATTCCGTGTTCCTGCGCACAACGGAAATGGGTATACGAGGCCCCAAGAGTGTGTTCATCCGGCCACCACCTGCGCCTGATCGCAACACGGGCGGACGGGTCGTACTCGGTGCGGACACAATCGTCGGGCAGCTGCAGGCGGGTGGCAGCTGGTTTATTGAAGGCCAGTGCACTCACGTTGGAATCGAGGTCGTGAACTTCGCGCAGGTCGGTGGCCTCCAGCGGGGTCCATTCGGGAATCCAGCCCTTCTCGACCATGCCGTCTGCCATGGCGTCCTGCAGGGTGTCGTATGAGGCGTCCATGACCATGCTGCATGCGGTCAGCGCAAGGCAGAGGGTGCAAAGGGCACCGCCGCGCATGCCGCGCCGGAACGTGCGCAGAACCGCTGGCAGAATCGGACCGTGTCGGAACTCTCTGTGCATCAACAGTCTCCATGCGTGTTTGATCGTCAACGCCACGCCAGCTATCCAGCGGCGCGGCGGGCCGCCCTCGCGCACCGCCGGCGAGGTGGCGACGGAACGTCCTTTGGCGGAGACAAACTCCGCCTCGTAGCGGCGCGTGTCGCAGTCCACTGCGCTGCGATACGCGCCATGCTGCCGTTGCCTCAGTTCTGCCGATCCACGCGCGGAAACGCCTCGCCCACCCACGCCGGCAGGCCCAACAACCGCCGCGTCCGCTGGACGCCCGCAGCGACTTCCGCGGCGAACTCGCCCGGCGTCTGCAAAAGCTGCACCAGCGCCACGCAACGCTGCCGCAACGCGATGGCCCATTCCGTGTCGTGGGTATCGGCAATGACCTCGGCGAACATCTGCCGGCTGCGTTCGCTATCGCCTGCAAGACCCAGCGACACCGCGGCGTGGTAGCTGCTCCATAACGGCGCCGATGAATTCGTGGCGATCCAGCCATGGACGTGGACCGGGGTGGGGAAGCGCTCGCGCAGGGCGAGCACTTCGGCCGCAGCGCGTTCGGCCAGTGCCTGTGCGGCCTGGGCGAAGTCTTCGGCGTTGGTGAAGGGCTGGAAGGGCGCCACCCGGTAGCCGGCATCGAAGGAAAGATAGTCCTTCTCGTTCCAGAGCCAGCAGGCGCCGACATTCAGATAGCTGCCGCGGCTCCAGGACGAGGGCTGGAACTCGACCACCCCGAGCCACCAGCCCTGGTCGTCCAGCCAGATGCGCGAACGCCCCTTCTGCGTGCAGCCCAGTGGTTTCAATGCCGCCCGGGCTGCGGCGGTGATCAGTCGGGTGTGTTCCGCGGTGGCCATCAGGGGGCTTCCATGCGCCGTGTGTGCTGCCGAGCTTAGCCGAACGGGCAGTCCGGCTCAGCCCTCCGGCCGCATCCGCGTGCTCACCTGGGCGGTCAAGGCCATACAGGCCAGCATCAGGCCTTCCATCACCCGGTCGCCTACGTATTCCTCGTCCGGCCCGTGCTGGCGGATGCGCTCGGCCGCCAGCAGCATTTCCTGAGCGACCCGCAGGCCGGCCAGTGCACAGTCGGCATCGGCCAGGGCCAGCCGCCGCCCGGGAAGCTGGTGGCGCTCGGGCCACGGTTGTCCGTCGGCCGCCGCGCCGCGGCCGATCTGCTTCAGTGCATCGATATAGGCAGATGCCGCCGGCGGGGTAGTCAGGTCCGGCGCCTCGTCGGCGTTGGCCGGGGCGGGGCAGGCGTGCAGCGTGGGGATTTCCGGTGTGGTCATGTCAGGGCTCCGTGCGGGACAAGCGGAAGCCGCCACGCAGGAAGGTGGCGGACGGTACGTGGTTCGAATCCGGGTCGTTCCCAAGCCGGTGGGCGCGAACGCCCCCACGCACCGCCCGCCATGGCCGGCAGACGGATTGCCAGCCGGCGCCGCGGGTAGCGACGCCGGCTGGCAAGCGTAATCACTCAGGAACAACTCGGGATTCGAAACCCGGCCACTCGTTTTCAGTGGCACACCATCTGTACCCACGCAGGGGTGCGGTGCCCATCAGACAAGTTGCAGATCACTGCGGACGAAGACGCTTCCGGCATTTTTCCACACGGTTAAGCCCTCGAAGACGTAGACGGCGCAAGGGCCGTGATCGACCGGGGAATATGCGACAGCGGTCGAAGATGCAGGCGGGGCAGCGCGGGCTCGACAGTTCGAAAGCGACAGCGGTCAGGCCGCAGGCGTCACCACTCCGGGTGGTAGAGATCCCGATACGCGTCCTGCGCCATGCCCACGTTCATATAGCGCCCCACAAGCGCGCCCAGCTGGGTTTGTGCGAAGTGCAGGGCGGCGTCCACCGTATTGAACGGCCATTCTTGGCCGAAAGGCAGGTCCGGGTCGACCGCTTCAAACTCAACCAGATCCAGGAAATCCGGCGCGCCGTTGTCGAACACCTCGCACAGGCGAACCGTCCAAGCGCTCGCATTGTCGCGCTCGATGGACAGGTAGCGGATGACCTGTTGGCCTGCCTCGTACCGCCCCGGCAGCAGCTGTTCGAGGGTGCGGCCCGCTGCCGGGTAGCTTCGCGTGTCGAAGGCGGAAAGATAACGCCGCGCTGCGCCTGCAGGCGTGTTGCCGACAATCAGGCCGGGCAGCTCCTGCGGCAGGGGGGGGCGCACGTGGCGCAGGTCCTGCATCCGCGAGGCCCCGAAGCGCCTGTAGTTGGCCCGCGCGTCGGTCAGGCTCAGGTCGCCGTTGGGGCCGCCCAACACAACGTCCGCATCGTCGTCATCCTGGCCGTCATCCTCCCAGAAGCAGACCGGACAGATATCGTATCCACCGCGTGCATCAAGGCTTCTGCTGCCGCAGCAGGGGCAGCGAAGTGGCAGTTCCATCATCGGGGTGGGGCGGGGCTGCGGCGTTTCGGTCATGGTGGTGCGGGATCGGTGGGCGGGTGTTGATGCAGCGTAATGCTGCCGGCCCGGTAGTGCAGCGGTGCAGCCCCGATTGGAGCCGCACCGCCGTGGCTGGAACGCAGGGCGCGTTGCCGCGCCCCCGTTCGATCAGTACTTCTTTTCCAGGTTCAACTGCACGCCGTGGTCGCTGTCGGCGGAGCTGCCGAACAGGCCGCGGTATTCCACGCGCAGGCTGAAATCACGCTCGGTCTGCAGCACCGCACCCAGGCCGAACACGAACCGGTTGTTCTTCAGGCCGTCGATCTGGCTGCGGTAGAACGGCCCACCCGGCAGGTCGGCGTAGTTCATGGTCACCGTGCTGTCACCCTGGAAATCGTGCTGGTACTCCAGGCGCATCTGCGGGGTAAACGTGCCGATGCTGACCGGCACGCGGTAGTCCATGCGCAGGCCCAGGCTGGCGGTGGTGGTATCCACATCCTGGTCCTGGTAGCGCAGCGCATGGATTTCATCGCCGCGTTCGGTGTAGCCGTCCAGGCTGGCGCGGGCCAGATCCAGGCGCGCGTACGGACTCATCGCCAGGCGGTCGCGGCGGAAGTCGCCGCCCATCGACAGCGAGGCGATCCACTGCTTGCCATCACGGTCGCCGCGCACCATCGCGCCATTGGCGGTGACATGGCGGCGAGAGTCGAAGGACAGCAGCTGGTAGCCCAGCAGGCCATCAACGAAGAAGTGCTCGCCCGGGTGGTAACTGCCGTACATCGCCAGGGTGTAGCTTTCGCCGTGGCTGCGGGTGTCGTTGCGGCCCACATCGGTGGTGTCGCGGCCGTAGCCGACGCCGGCACCGATGGCGAAGGCCGGGCTCAGCCGGGTATCCGCGCCAGCGCTGATGCCGCTGGTCTGGAAGTCGAAGCCGGCGCTGCCGGCACGCCCGTCACGGTCGCCGCTGCTGATCGAACCGCCGGTCCACAGGGTCAGGCTGCCGCCATCGCCGTCACCCCGGCGGGCAGCGCCCGCAGCGGCCCCGGCCACCAACAGGTCATCCCCGGCTGCGGACTCGTCCATGGCCGTCACCTGGCGGCAATCGCCACCGGGCATCCGCCGCGACTCGTCCTGGCAGCGGCGGTCGACGCTGAAGCTCAGGCCGTTCTCGAAGCGCTTGCCGTTGCCGCCGCCGTGCATGCCTTCCATGCGCCGCTGGAAGTTGCCGATCTGGGTGGTGGCGAAGCGGCGGGTGGTGGCGGTCTGCGCACCCAGCAGGCCCATCACTTCGGCGTCCTGGGTCGGGTCGGGTCGGCCGATCACATCGAAGTCGATGGTGGCCGGTGCCGAGGTGGTGAATGCATTGGCCAGGGTGAAGGTGGCCGTGGCCGTGCCGGCAAACGTCGCCGCCGGGGTGAAGGTCAGGCGATAGCCGGCGCTGGCACCGCTGCCCGACGGGGTGATGGTGGCGGTGCCGGCGTTGGCCGGTGCCAACGACACCAGCACCGCGGCAGTGAACGGGCCGCCGGTGGCGCCGGTGGTCAGCTCCACGTCGGCCGGGACGCCGGCATTGGCGCTGACCCGGCGCGAGACCGCCACCGGCACGGCATTGACCGTGATGGCTGCGGTGATCGGCGCCGATGGGCCATAGGCGTTGTTGAGGGTGTAGACGATGGTCTGCACGCCGGAGGTGGTGGCCAGCGGGGTGTAGACGAGGCTGGTGCCATTCACCATGGTGGTACCCGACGCCGCAGCGGTCACCAGGGTGACGCCGGTGAACGGGCCGCCACTGGCGCCGGCCGTGGCGTCGATGGTGACCGGTTGCCCGGCCAGGGTGGTGATGGCAGCGCGCGGCTGACCGACCGGCACCGGCAGTGCCGCCACCGTCACCGTGACCGTGGCCGGGGCGGAGGTGCCGCCCGGGCCGGTCACCGTGTAGGTGAAGCTGTCGTTGCCGAAGTAGTTGCCGGCAGGCGTGTAGACCACGCCCAGGCCATTGACGGTGGCGGTGCCGTGCGCGGGTGCGCTGGCCACTGCAACCGAGGTGATCACACCGCTGTCGTTGCCGGTGACTGCGATGGTCACCGGCTGCTGGGCCAGCGTGTTCGCGGTGTCATCGGTTGCCACGGGCGCCGCATCGGTGATGGCGACGGTGTAGCTCTGGGTGGTGTTGAAGCCGGCATCATCGGTGGAGCGCACCTGGAAGCTGTAGCTGCCGGCGGTGGTGGGCGTACCGCTGATCACGCCGGCCGAACTGAGGCCGACGCCGGTGGGCAGGGCACCGGAGGCGAGTGCATAGGCGTACGGCGCGATGCCGCCGCTGCTGCTCAGGCTCTGGTTGTAGGCCGAAGCCACTACGCCGCCGGGCAGGGCGCTGGGCGTGATGACCACGGTGGCTGCTGCGATGGTGAGCGAGTAGGGGCGTGCCCCGATCTGCCCATTGGCGTCGGTGGCCTGCACGGTGAAGGGGAAGGTGCCGGCCACGCGCGGAACACCGGACAACGCGCCGCCCGGGCTCAGGCTCATCCCCGCCGGCAGCGCGCCGGCGACCACCGCATAGGCATAGGGGGCGATACCGCCACTGCTGTCCAGCTGGACGTTGTAGGCCGCCCCAGCCGTGCCGTTGGCCACGCTGGTCGTATCGATGCTGATCGTTGGCGCGCCTACCTGCAGCACGTAGTTCTGCGTTCGCGAAAACGGGGCTCCGGCGCCGGTGCTGCTGTCGGTGACACGCACGCTGAAGGTGTACAGGCCGGTTACGGTGGGCGCGCCAGAGAGTTCGCCGGTGGAACTCAGGCTCAAGCCTGCGGGCAGTGCGCCTGCGCTGACCGCGTAGGTGTACGGCGCGGTTCCGCCGGTGGCGCTGTAGGTGGTGGTGCTGTTGACGGCGTAGGTCTTCGTCAGCGTGCCTGCCGCTGGCGTCATGCCCAGCGTTGGCGCGCTGACGCTCAAGGTGAATGCTTGGCCGACAGTGAACGGACCGTTGCCGGTGCTGCTGTCAGTGGCGCTGGCATTGAGCGCGAAGCTGCCTGCAGACGAGGGCGTGCCACTTACGGTCACGCTGTTGTTGCTGTTGCCGGTGATGCTCAGCCCGGCGGGCAGGCCGGTGACGGCAAAGCCGGTGAAGGGCCCAGTGCCGCCGTTCCAGGTGAAGGTCTGCGTGTAGGCAACGCCGACCTGGGCGGTTAGCGGACCGCTCGCCGCCACGGTGATGACGGGATTGGAAACCGTGACCGCCACCGTGGCCGGCGCGGAGGTGCCGGCACTGTTGGTGGCCGTGTAGGTAAAGCTGTCCGGCCCCGCGTAGCCTGGAGTGGGCTGATAGGTGATGTTCACGCCACTGGCGATGGCCGATCCGTGGGCGGGTGCGGTGCCGATGGCGACCGAGGCAGGCACGCCACCGGTGATGTTCAGCGTGATCGGGTTTGCACCACTGTTGTAGGCAACCGTGGCCGATACCGGGTTGGCCACTGGCGGTGTATTGACGATCTGCAGCGTGTAACCGCGGGGCGCCGAGTTGTACGGGCCGCTGCCGGTACTGCTGTCAGTAGCGGTGACGGCAAAGTTGAAGGTGCCCGCGGCGGTGGGGGTGCCCGCCAACGCACCTGTTGCGGTGTTCAACGTGATGCCCGCTGGCAGGGCCCCGGCCGTGATTGCAAAGGTATAGGGTGACGTGCCGCCACTGGGCGCATTCAGCGAGGCGCTGTAGACCACGCCCTGGGTTCCGTTGGCCAGGGTGGTGGCGGGCAGGTTGATCGTCGGCGGGGCGATGGTGAACCCATAGGCGCGTGAGCCGGTATGCGGCGCACCGGTACCGGTGCTGCTGCCCGTTGCCGTAACGGTGAAGTTGAACGTGCCACCGGCCGTAGGCGTGCCACTGATGACACCCCCGCTGGACAGGGACAGGCCTGCCGGCAGCGCACCCGCGGTGACTGCGAACGTGTAGGGGGCGATGCCGCCGCTGGCGGTTACCGTCTGGCTGTAGGCGGTTGCGACCGTGCCGTTGGGCAGCGTGAGCGGCGCGATCGCGATCACTGGCGGGGCCACGACCAGCGTGTACGCGCGCGTACCGGGGAAGTTGTTGGCGTCGGCCGCACGCACGGTGAAATTGAAGGTGCCGGCGGCGGTGGGCGTGCCGGACAGTGTGCCGGTGGAGCTGAGCGTCAACCCCGCCGGCAGCGCGCCTGCGCTGAGGCTGAAGGCGTAGGGTGCGGTGCCACCGGTTGCGCTGAAGGACTGACTGTAGGCCGCGCCGACGGTCGCGCCGCCGATGGTGGCGGGGTCGACCACGATGGTGGGCGGCGGAACGACCTGCAGGGTGACCGTCTTCAGCTCGGCATAGACGCCGGTGCCACTGCTGCTGTCGCTCACGCGGATGGTGAAGGTGTAGTTGCCCTGGGCAGAGGGTGTGCCGCTCAGGGTTGCGCCGCTGAGGCTCAGGCCGGGTGGCAGCGGGCCGTTGGCGGTTTCATGGGCGTAGGTGTAGTTGGGCACGCCGCCGCTGGCAACGAAGGTGAACGTGTAGGCCAGTCCCTGCGCTGCCGCAGTCGGCGCGTTCAGGGCCAGGGTCGGGTTGCCTGCATTGCCGCTGAAGGCGCGCACGCCGCTGTCGGCAGCGCTGTCGGTGGCGCGGATGGTGAAGGCGTAGGCGCCGCGCTGGGTGGGGGTGCCGCTGAGGGTATCGCCGTTGAGGCTCAGCCCGGGCGGCAGGGGGCCGGCATCGAGGGTGTAGGTGTAGGGCCCGGTGCCACCGCTGGCGCTGAAGGTGGTGCTGAAGGGCGTTCCCGCGCTGAGGGCGACTGCGGGCGTGGCGGTCAGGGTGATGGCCGAGGCCGTACCGATGGTCACGTTTACGGTGATGTCACCGCCGGCGTCGTCCTGGATGACGAAGCTGTCGCTGGTTGCGCTGTTGCCGTTGTGCGTATAGGTCAGCGGCAGATTGGCGCCGGACTGTGTGCCCACCGTGCGCGTGCCATTGGTCGTTGCAGCCGTATCGGCGGAAATGCCGAAGCCGCCGTGGCAGTGGTTGATGTTGATGGTCTGCGAGCCGCTATGGGCAACCGACATGCTGAGCGTCGGGCAGAAGGTCGAGGGCGCGGCAACCGCCAGCTGTGGCCAGAGGCTTCCCAGGCACATCAGGGCGATGGCCAGCCAGGCGTGGAAGGACGACAAGAAAACGCGCGAAGGCGCACGCGGCGCCGCCGCGCTGTGCGCTGACGAATGATGCATGTTCTGCCCCTGTTGCCACCGCATGCGTCCGCAGGCCTCTGGCCTTCGGATCAATGCAGCGAGACTTTCCCCCTGTCCACGGTTGCCGGATTGAACCCCGGACCGCACCTCTGCGAACTGCTGCCTATCATTCAAGCAGGATTTACTACAAAAAGGGAAGTGCTTCACAGTTCTGGAATAATTTATTGTTGCGACCGCACAATAAAAACTGCTTGTACGGCGTGTGGCGGGTGAGCGAGAGTAGGTCGGCGCAGGACATGACGTCCGCGCCACCAACCTTTCGGGGGAAAAGGTATGACCGAAGTGTTTATCGGGCAGATAATGCTCACGGCGTTTCCGTTCGCGCCCAAGGGATTTGCGCTCTGTAACGGGCAGTTGCTGGCCATCGCCCAGAACCAGGCGTTGTTTTCTCTGCTGGGTACGCAGTACGGCGGCAACGGCACCACCAATTTCGCCTTGCCCGATCTGCGTTCGCGTACGCCGGTGGGTGCTGGCCCGTCAGCGGATGGAAGCTGGAATCCATCGCCTTACACCGTTGGCCAGGCCGCCGGGGTAGAAAACGTGACCCTGCTGAGCACGGAGGTTCCCAGCCACAGCGCGGTGGTCAACGGCACAACAACCACAGGCGCGGTACGCAACCCCACCGGCGGGCTGTATGGCACCAGTGGCAGTGCGATCTTCGGCGCGGCCAGCGGCCCGCTGGTGCCCTTGGGCGGCGTCGGTCCCGGGGGCGGGGGCCAGGCACACCCCAACGTGCAGCCCTACACGACGATCAACTTCGTGATCGCCCTGGTTGGCATATACCCCTCGCGCAACTGACGCGCTGGCATCCACTACAGGAGTTTCTCATGAGCACCCCTTACGTCGGAGAAATCCGGATGCTCGGTTTCCCGCGCGTGCCCAGCGGCTGGTTTGCATGTGACGGTACGCTCAAGGCGATTGCCGAGTACGAAGTGCTGTACGCCTTGATCGGCACCACCTATGGCGGTGATGGTGTCTCCACATTCGGCGTGCCGGATCTGCGCGGGCGCGTGCCGATCCACCAAGGCACCGGTCCCGGGTTGAGCAGTTATGTGATCGGGCAGAAGGCGGGTAACCAGAGCATCACGCTGTTGCAGAGCCAATTACCCCAGCACGCACCGGCGCTGATGGCGACCACGGCGCTGGCGACCACCGGTGCGGTGGGGACGGGCGTCGTACCCGCAGCATTGTCGGGCGATACGATGTACGTCACTGACATCACCGGTGCCAACGCTGCGGTCATGGCGCCCAGTGCCATCGTCAGCGCTGGCGGCAACCAGCCGCATGAAAACGAAATGCCCACGCTGGCGGTGCAGTTCTGCATCGCGTGGGCGGGCGTCTTCCCGTCGCAGGGCTGACCCGCCCACCGCACCCAACTGATTCCAGGATACGACCATGACCGAACCTTTCATCGGCGAAATCCAGCTGTTCGGCTTCAACTTTCCCCCCTATCGCTGGGCGAGCTGCGACGGCACGACCCTGCCGATCCAGCAGAACACCGCCCTGTACTCGCTGTTGGGCACTTCCTACGGCGGCAACGGCCAGACCACGTTCCAGCTGCCGAATTTCGTCAACCGTGCCGCCACCGCGCCGGGCCAGGGTCCGGGCTTGACCCCGCGCGTCCTTGGCGAAGCCTTTGGCAGCAATACGGTGACGCTCAGCCAGGCCGAACTTCCGTCGCACAGCCATCCGCTGACGATCTACAACCAGAACGATGCTTCCAAGCGCTCGGGCACGCCCGCAGCGGGCAACTATCTGGGCCTTCCAACGACAGGCACGCCGTTCGTGGCCACCACCACGCCCAATACGCAGTTCAGCCCCAGCATGGTCAGTCCGTCCGGCGGTGGCCAGCCGCACGAGAACCGCCAGCCCTACCTCGCGACGAACTTCTGCATCGCGTTGCAGGGCGTGTTCCCCGCGTTCGGCTGAGCACATGCAGGCGCCGTCGCGGCTTGCTTCGTTTCCGGCGGGCCGCGACGACCGCCTGCGCATTCCCGCGTGTCTGCACGAACGCGGCTACAGCCTGCGGCCGCTGCACGATGGCGACCTGCCATGGCTGCAGGCGCTGTATGCCAGCACCCGCAGCGAAGAGCTCGCGGCGGTGCCCTGGCCGGAATCCGCCAAGCGCGCGTTCCTGGACAGCCAGTTCGCGCTGCAGCACCAGCATTATCAGCTGCACTACGGTGATTCCGATTTCCTGGCGATCGAACGCCATGGTGAACCCGTGGGCCGCTACTATCTGCAGCGCAATGCGCCGGATCACCTGATCGTCGATATCTGCCTGTTCCCGCAGCAGCGTGGCCACGGCGTGGCCGCAGCGTTGATCGCCCACAGCCAGGACCTGGCCGCTGCACAGGGGCGCGGCATGACCCTGCATGTGCAGGCGGAAAACACGGCGGCGCAGCGTCTCTACCACCGCCTGGGCTTCATGCTGGTGGAAGACCAGCGCTCGCACCTGTTGCTGCGCTGGGCACCGGCGTGAATCAGTTGAAGATCGCCTGGTAGAGGAAGCCGGCCTGTTCGCGTGCGATGGGTACCAGGAAGATGCCGACTTCGCCCACGTCTTCGTGGCGCATCAGATAGGTCTGCTGCGGAAACAGGAAGGCCGACGCGTTGCGGAACAGCAGCGAGAACGGCGTGCGCGCTGCGCCCGGCAGCACCCGCGCAGGATCAAGCGCACGTGCTTCCACCAGCACGAAGGGGATCTCACCGTCGTTGATGACCGCCGAGAAGGTCTGGTCAACGTGGCGGGCGAAATGATCAAGCGTCAGCAGTTCCATGCAGGGTTCCCCTAAACCGAACCGCATCGTCGCCGGGCCGCGCCCGGCTTGCAAGCGCTCTTGTAGCGTCGAGCTTGCTCGACTGCCTTACCGCCGCCGTAGAGTCGAGCTTGCTCGACTGCGCTCGGCAACAGTCGAGCAAGCTCGACTCTACGTACGCGTCCGGCATCGACCCACGCGCCACCGCGCGCACAACTGTGCCGGTCACTCCGGGCGCAGCACCGCATCGAACGTGGCCGGGTTGCCGTCGTTGGCCGCAGCCGGCACCTTCAACAGCCGGGCCAGCAGCGGATAGACATCCACGTTGTCGAACCCTTCAAGCGTCCTGCCGGCTACGAACGAAGGCCCGGTGGCCACGAACACCGCGCGCATGGACGGCAGCGTGTTGTCGTAGCCGTGGGTGCCACGGTAGGCATGCGCATGGCGGGCCAGCATGGCCGGTGTCAGTGCGTCCCAGCCTTCGTCCATCTCGCAGACGATGGGCGGCGTGCGTGGGTGCTGGCCATACTGCCAGCGGGCCGGCATCTCACCGCGTCGCCAGCACTGGTAGTGCTCGTGCCGACCCAGCAGGGCCTGCTCGGCCTCGCGTTCACGCCCGGGCCTGGCCTGGAAACCCACTGGCTGGCCCACGCTTGCCGCCACGGCAATGGCCGGGTCGACCATGCGTTCGGTATCGAGCACGTTGCCCTCCGGCAGCTCGGCCATGCCGTGGTCGGACACCAGCACGATATTGGTATCGTCGGCCAGGCCACGCGCATCCAGGCCCGCCAGCACCTGGCCGACGATGGCATCGGCGCGCTGGATCGCCTGCCGGTACTCGGCCGACGCCGGTCCGTAGGTGTGGCCGGCCTTGTCCACGTTTTCCATGTACAGCGTTGCCAGCCGCGGCGCCTGTGGCCCAGTCTGCGCCAGCCAGCCCAGCACGGTCTGCACGCGGTCTTCCAGCGCGATGTTGCGGTCGTAGACCTGCCACTGGCTGGGACGAATGCCCTGGATGGCGGCCTCGCTGCCGGGCCACGACCAGGTCGCGGTACGCACACCGGCTTTTTCGGCGCTCACCCAGATCGGCTCGCCGCCCCACCAGCGCGCATCGGTGACGGCGGCCGGGCTGCTGATCTCGAACCCGCCCAGCTGCGGGTCCTGCATGCTGTTGTGGATGATGCCGTGGTGGCCGGGGCGCAGACCGGTGACCAGGGTGTAGTGGTTGGGGAAGGTCACCGACGGATAGGACGGTGTCATCCAGCGGGCGCGCACGCCGCCATCGATCATCCGCTGGATGTTGGGCGTCAGCCCGCGATCAAGTGCGTCGGCGCGCAGGCCGTCGATGGACACCAGCAGCAGGCGCGGCGAGGAGTGAACCGCAGCCGAGGGCTGCGCAATGGCATGGCGGTGTGGCGACGGCGTGCTGCAGGCCATCAGGGACAGTGCAGCGATGGAGCAGCAGAAGAGGCGGATGTTCATGGCCCATCCTAGCCCCGCGCGATGACAGGTCTAGGACGGATGTGGCCGTAGAGTCGAGCTTGCTCGACTGCTTTGCTGCAGTCGAGCAAGCTCGACTCTACGGCCACGCAGCAGGTGCATCGGCGGTCACTCCTTGCGGGTCGCGGGATAGGTGGTGGCACCGCGCTTCAGTTCGAAGCCGGCCACCCGGCCTGCCGTTGCGGGAGGGAAGGCGATGGTCATGTCCTCGGCGGTCATGAAGTATTCGCGCCCGGACTGTCGGAACAGCTCCATCGGCCGTACGCCGAACAGGTTGCACTGGAAGTACAGGCGGTCACCTTCGCGGGTGATACGGGCCGGCGCGTCCATCAGCAGGTAATCACCGGCCACCTCGGCATTCAGCGCGGCATCGGCAGCCAGTGCGGGCTTTTCGACGATCTGGAATTCCGGCCAGCCATACTCGGCGGCCACGCTTACCAGGATCTCCTCGACCAGGGCGGCGCCTCCGTCGCTGTTGGTCAGCACCACGATGCCCTGGCCGGTGTGGGTGTAGCCCTGGATCTGGGCGCGGAAGCCGTGGGTACCGCCAGTGTGGGCGAAGCTGCTGCCGCTGCCGATGGGCTCGACATACAGCCCGAGGCCGTAGTCACCCTTGACGCGGGCCAGCATCTGCGTGGCCATTGCGGTGCTCAGCACCTTGCCGGCTGTGCCATGGCCGGCCTGCTGCACCTCCAGCACGACCTTGGCCAGGTCGCTGGCGGTGGTCCACAGGCCGGCGGCAGCGGCTTCGGGGTATACACGCCAGCCGCCCGCAACGGGACTCCCATCGCTGGGATGGGCGTGGGCCGCACGCGCGCGCAGGGCCGGCGCCAGGTCGGTGGCGTAGCTGCTGTCGCGCATCTGCAATGGCCCCAGTACCTGTTGCTGCATGAGTTGCGGGAACGGCGCCGCGCCGGCGTCGGCCATCATCTGCTGGACCACGGTGTAGCCGCCGCCGGAGTAGGTCCAGGTGCTGCCGGGCGTCGCCTCTACGCGGATCGGGTCGGAGTTGGCCGGGGCAACGCCATCGAGGATCTGCAGCAGGGTGGGCAGGCGCTCGCCCTGCGCGTAGCCGAAAAAGCCGTGCACGCTCATGCCGGCGCTGTGGTTGAGCAGCGCGCGCAGGGTGACCGGCTGCTGTGCGGTGAACGTGCTGTCGGGGATCTTCCAGTGCTTCAGCAGTGAATTGGCCGGCGCATCCAGCGACAGGCGGCCCTGTTCGACCAGTCGCAGCGCGCCCAGTGCGGCGACGGTCTTGCTGACCGAACCGGCCTGGAACAGGCTGTCCGGGGTGGCTGCGCGGTCGCTGCCGGGCTCGAGCACGCCGTAGGCGCGGGCCCATTCGATGCGCTGGTTGTTGATGAGGGCGATGCTGACCGCAGGCACATCGTGGAAGGCCATGCGCTCGGCCAGGTCCATGTGCGCGCGGGGCTGGCCTTTGACCACGATGCGGCTGGACAGGCCGTGTTCGACCCGCGCGATGCGGGCTTCGATGTCGGCGGGTTGGGACTGCACGTGCGCGCTGGCGGCGAGCAGAAGCAGGGTGATGAGTGCGGGAGGAAGGCGGGTAGCTCGCAGTCCGTTGCGGGTGCTGGGCATGGTGGGGGCCTGGTGGGTGGGCGAGGTGGTGCGGTTGCTGGACTCTACCGGAGGATGCGCGTGGGCGAACAGCGCACGCCGGGGGCGGGCGGTTGACGTCGCCAGCAACGGGGCGCAGGCTTGCCAGGCATGTTTCCTAAACGGTAGGGAGACTTATGACAGCAACTGCTTCCCTCCATCCCGCGCCCGAAGCTCATGGCCGCAGCCGGCTGTGGAGCGTGTTCTGGCTGCAGGGGGTCATTCCCAGCAACATCCTGTGGGCAGTGGCCCTGTGGGCCCTGGCCAACCAGCGCACCACGCTGCTGCTGGCGGTGTTTGCCGTGCTGCTGCTCTATACCGGCTGGATCATCCCGGCAGTGTGGCGGGCGGCGCCCACCGCGCGTACCCCCAACCTGGGCGTGGCCGCGCGTGGGCTGACCGTGGCCTGGGGGCTGAACACCGTGCTGGTGATCTTCTTCCTGACCCTGCAGCTGGTGGCGCAGTAGCGCCGCTCAGTAGAACTGGACCGGCTCGCCGCTGCGGTCGAAGGCGGCGAAGCGGCCGATCTGGCCGTCATGGATGGCATTGACCATCAGCTGCAGCGGGCGGGCGGCTTCGTCGCTGTTGGGCGCAAAGCCCGCGCGCCCGTCCATCGCGGCCACGAACACCAGGTCCCACTCGATGCCGGTATGGGTCGATTCGCTGGCCAGTGCCTGGAAGCTGGGCACCTCGCTGGGCAGCTTGTCCACGCACAGAACGGGCGACAGGGTGCCGCCTTCGCGGCGGTCATGCCGGTCGCGCTGGTCGCCGGTGGGCGATTCGGGCAGATCGGCGCGCACGAACACGAACAACAGGCGCTGTGGCTCGCCCTGTTCAGTCGCGGCGTGCAGAAGCTGCTGGAAATCGTTCATCATCATGAGGGTTGTCACACGCCCGCTGCACGGAAAGCCGCATGCTGCCATAACGGCCGCGTCACCGGGCCGGTGGCGATTGATTTAAGTCATGCCCAAGGCACGGCACGCCGCGTAGTCTGGCAACCGTCCCAGCAGGCGAGGGTATCCGGGCCATTCCGGGCATAGGCAAGACGGTGGAGCAACAAGGTGGACCAGCCATGAGCCAACTCACCGACGGATTCGGGCGCA
The DNA here is from genome assembly GCF_047782825.1 of Stenotrophomonas maltophilia. Classification (GTDB taxonomy): domain Bacteria; phylum Pseudomonadota; class Gammaproteobacteria; order Xanthomonadales; family Xanthomonadaceae; genus Stenotrophomonas. The sequence goes on from NZ_CP180589.1 coordinate 640,225, forward strand.
GCTTTCCGTATCTGCGCCTGTCGCTGACCGAAGCGTGCAACTTCCGTTGCACTTACTGCCTGCCCGACGGTTACCAGGCCGATGGGCGGCCGCGTTTCCTGCAGGTGGATGAGATTGCCCGGCTGGTGCGAGCGTTTGCCGCCCTGGGCATGAGCAAGATCCGCCTGACCGGTGGCGAACCCAGCCTGCGCAAGGACCTTGAACAGATCATCGGCACCGTGGCCAGCGTGCCGGGCGTCCGCAAGGTGGCCATCACCACCAATGGCACGCTGCTGCCGCGGCGCCTGCCGGGCTGGCACCGGGCCGGCCTGACCGCGCTGAACGTGAGCATGGACAGCCTGCAGCGTGAGCGCTTCCACGCCATCACCGGGCACGACCGCCTGCCGGAAATCGAACAGGGCCTGGCCCTGGCGCAGGCCCTGGGCCTGCCGTCCATCAAACTCAACGCGGTTCTGCTGCGCGGCATGAATGACGATGAGCTGCCGCAGTGGATGGAGTACCTGCGTGACCGTCCTTTCAGCGTGCGCTTCATCGAGCTGATGCGCACCGGCGACAACGAAGCCTATTTCCAGCGCCACCACCTGCGTGCCGATGTAGTGATCGAGCAGCTGCTGGCCGCTGGCTGGCAGGAGCGCCCGCGGGCGGCCGATGCCGGCCCGGCGCGTGAGTTCGGGCACCCGCAGCACCGCGGCACGGTGGGCATCATCGCGCCGTACTCGCGTGATTTCTGCAAGGGCTGCAACCGCCTGCGGGTGACCGCCCAGGGCGATCTGCGGCTGTGCCTGTTCGGCGATTTCGGCGTGCCGCTGCGGCCGTTGCTGCAGAGCGACGATGACCATGACGCGCTGCTGGCACGTATCACCACCCAGCTTGGCCTGAAAGCGGCCGGGCACGGATTGCACCAGGGCCAGACCGGGCTGACCCCGCACCTGGCCTCGATTGGAGGATGAGCAACACCATGACCGGGGAATTGAATGCGGCCTTCCACATGGCCGATGTCCGCGACAAACGCATCACCCGCCGCCGCGCGGTGGCGGTGGGCGAACTGCATGCCGGGCCGGTGGCCTACCCGTTGATCGTCGAGCGCCGCCTGCCCAAGGGCGATGCGCTGGTGATGGCCGAGATCGCCGGCCTGCAGGGGGCGAAGATGGCCTCGATGCTGATGCCGTTGTGCCACCCGCTGCCGCTTGAACTGGTGCAGGTGTTCTGCGCGCCGGTGCCGGAGCGGCAGGCGATCCGCGTGTGGTGTGAGTGCGCCAGCGAGGCGCGCACCGGCGTGGAGATGGAGGCCCTGGCCGGGGTGAACGCGGCCCTGCTGACCCTGTACGACCTGAGCAAGCCGGTGGAGCCGGCCCTGCGCATCGAGGGCATCCGCCTGCTGTTCAAGGAAGGCGGCAAGCGTGGGGTCTGGTTGCACCCCGATGGCATGGACGAGGCCGAGCGCGCCCGCTTCAAGCCGCGCGCACCGAAGGGTCTGGAAGGCGCGCGCTGCGCCGTGCTGACCCTGAGTGACCGCGCCAGCGAGGGCACCTATGCCGATGAATCCGGCCCGACGCTGGTGGCCGGGCTGCAGAAACTGGGCGGCGACGTGGTGGCGGCCGAGGTGCTGCCGGACGGCATCGAGCCGCTGGCCAGCCGCCTGCGTGCGCTGGCCGACAGCGGTGTGCGCCTGTGCCTGTGCACGGGTGGCACCGGCCTCGGCCCGCGCGACCTGACGCCGGAAGCGCTGCGTTCCTTGGATGCCCGCCCGGTGCATGGGCTGGCACAGATGGTGCGCGCGCTGAGCGCGCAGCACACGCCCATGGCCTGGCTCAGCCGCGCGGAGGTAGTGCAGCTGGGTGACCTGCTGGTGTTCGCCCTGCCGGGCAGCCCGCGTGCCGCAGCCCAGTGCCTGGACATCCTGGCACCGGTGCTGGGCCACGCGCTGGCGATGGTCGGCGGCGGTGACCACGGCCCTGGGAGCGCCGCATGATTCCCTACAGTGAAGCGCTGCAGCACCTGCTGGCCGCGGCTTCGGCACTGCCGGCCGAGCGCCTGCCCCTGCACGAGGCCGCAGGCCGTACCCTGGCCACGGACATCATCAGCGCGCAGTCGCTGCCGCCGTTCGACAATTCGGCGATGGATGGTTTCGCGCTGCGCGCCGACGGCACGGTGTTCGCCAGCGGCACCGAATTGGCGGTGCAGGGCTGGCAGGCGGCCGGTGATGCCGGCGCCGTGGGCGGCGAGGGCGCCTGGGAAATCATGACCGGCGCGCGCATGCCGGCCGGCCTGGATACGGTGGTGCCGGTGGAGCAGGTGGACATCCTGCAGAGCCACGAAGGCCGCCCGACCCGGATCGCCCTGCGTGCGGAGGTCAAGCCCGGCCATCACGTGCGCCTGCGCGGCCAGGATGTGCGCGAAGGTGAACGCGTACTGCACGCCGGCCAGGTGCTGGACATCAATGCACGCACCCTGCTGCACGCCATCGGCGTGGGCGAGGTGGCGGTGGTGGCGCGGCCCAGGGCGGCGGTGATCGCCACCGGCAAGGAACTGGTGACCGAGGCGGCGCAGGCGCTGGAATCGGGGCAGATCCGTGACAGCAACCGTCCTTACCTGGTGGGCCGGCTGCAGGCCGCCGGTGCCGAGGTGGTCTGGCAGGGCACGGTGGGCGACGATGTAGACGCCTTCAATGCCGTGCTGGACCAGGCCCTGGATGCAGGCGCGCAGCTGCTGATCAGCACCGGTGCGGTGTCCGCCGGGCGCTATGACTTCGTGCCCGATGCCCTGCGCGGCCGCGGTGCCCGCATCATCTTCCACAAGGTGGCCATCCGCCCCGGCAAGCCGCTGCTGTTTGCGGTGCTGCCCGGCGGCGCGCTGTATTTCGGCCTGCCGGGCAACCCGGTATCGGCTGCGGTGGGCCAGCGTTTCTTCGTTGAACCGGTGTTGCGCCGGCTGCTGGGCCTGGACCCGGAAGCCGCGCTGCAGCTGCCGTTGCAGGCTGATGTACGCAAGCCCGAAGGGCTGCGCTTCCACGCCCGCGCGCGGGTGGAGGTCGATGAGCAGGGGCGCCTGAGCGCGCGCGTGCTGTCCGGCCAGGAGTCTTTCCGTTTGATGTCGATGCTGCACGCCAACGCCTGGGTGGTGCTGGAGGCCGAGGGCAACCTGGCCGCAGCCGGGACCTATGTGCGTGTTCAGGGCTGGGGTCACCACGAACCGGTGCAGCTGGTGGGCCAGGAGTCATGATGAAACAGGTGAATCTGCAGTTGTTCGGTGCGTTTTCCGATCTGGACGCCAGCCGCGAGATCGCGGTGGATGTGGCCGGGGGCACCGTTGCCGATCTGCGTCAGGCGCTGCGCGAGCTGCTGCCGGTGCGTTGGCCGGGCTTCCGCGCCGGCCTGCTGGATTACTCGGCCTTTGCCGACCAGCAGCGGGTGCTGCGCGACCACGAGGCGCTGCCGGCCGATGGCCGGGTGGCGATCCTGCCGCCGGTGAGTGGGGGTTGAGATGAGCCATCCCACGATTGCGAAGGTGGTGGACCGCGCGCAGGCGGCCATTGATGCGTCCGAGGGCATCGCCGCGGTATCCGACCCCGGCTTCGGCGGCATTGACGTGTTCATCGGCAAGGTGCGCGACCTCAACCAGGGCCGGCCGGTGCTGGGCATCAGCTACGACCTGTTCGAACCGCTGGTGCTGAACGAGATCCAGCGCCTGGCCGCCGAGGTGCAGGCCGCCTACGGGCCGAAGCTGAAACTGTATGTGGCCCACGCCAAGGGCCGGCTGGCGGTGGGCGAGGTGGCGGTGGTAGTGGCGGCGGGCAGCCCGCACCGGGACGAGGCCTTCCGCGCCTGCCGGCAGCTGATCGAGGCGGTCAAGCACCAGTGCCCCATCTGGAAGCAGGAGCACTACCAGGACGGCGACAGCGAATGGACCGAAGGCTGCAGTCTGTGCCACACCGACGACACGCCGGCGCATGACCATGCCCACGCCCACGATCAGTAGATCCACGCCATGCGTGGATGCGGCCTTCCCGGTCCCCTTGGCCGCCTCGACAACCCCGCGCGTGGCGCCACCATGAACGCGCCGGTGTCCGGCATCGTGCTGGCCGGCGGACTGTCCAGCCGCATGGGGCGCGACAAGGCCATGCTGCCCTGGCAGGGGCGCATCCTGCTGGAACACATGCGTGGCCTGCTCAAGCTGGCCGGGGCCGAGCGGGTCTGGGTCAGCGGCCGCTACCCGGCCTTTGATGGCATTCCTGACCGGGTGACCCGCTGCGGGCCGTTGGGGGGGCTGTACAGCGTGGCCCTGCAGATGCCGGACGGGCCGGCCTGGGTGGTGCCGGTGGATACGCCCCGGCTGACACCCCAACTGCTTCAGCAACTGCGTGACGCGCATCGCGGCCCGTGCACGATCTATGACGGTCATCCGCTTCCAATGCTGTTTAATGTGGACAATGAAAGTCGTAATGTCCTTGAATCCATGATCCACGATCCTCTTGGCCCGCGCTCCCTGCAGGCCCTGCAACACCGCCTGGGCGCCCATGCCGTGCGCCTGGCCCATGCCGACGAAAGCGCCCTGGTCAACTGCAATACCCCCACCCAATGGGAGGATGTGGCCTCATGAAGGTGCAGCTGCAAGAACAGGCCATGCGCCTGCGCCTGGACGAGGCCGAGCTGGCCCGGCTGCTGGCCGGCGAATCGGTCGAGAACCTGACCCGTTTCGGCGGCAGTGGCGGCTGGGGTACGGCGGTATCGCTGCATGGCGGCGATCAGGCCGTGCTGCTCGATGGCGGCACCTACTGCAGGCTGGTGCTGCCGCGCGAAGCGGTGGACGCCCTGGCCGGGCGCCTGCCGTGCCGTGATGGGCTGGGCTTTGCGCTGTACCTGGATGACGGCACCACGCTGCAGCTGCAGTTCGATGTGGACGTGCGGGACAGCGTGCGCCAGCGCGGGGTGACCCGCCGCAGCAGTACCGAGTCACCGGTTTGACATTTGTCAGGGGCAGGGTGGAAACCCGCCCCTGATTGATCCAGATCAACCCCGTCGTTGCACGGTGCGGGCCTAATGAGGCCCATGACGACGGGTTACAACTTGAAAGCAGTACCCACGTCATTCCACAGCCCTGGAGCCATGTATGACCGTTGGTAGCGATCCTGTTGTCCGAAGCACTGCCAGCCCAGGCCGCGTCATCAGCGACTGGGCGCCGGAAGACGCCGGCTATTGGGAGCGCACCGGCAAGCGGGTCGCCACCCGCAACCTGGTCATTTCCATCCCGTCGCTGCTGCTGGCCTTCTCTGTCTGGGTGCTGTTCTCGGCGGTGACCATCAGCCTGCCGAAGATCGGCTTCGGCTTCAGCACCGACCAGCTGTTCTGGCTGGTGGCGCTGCCCAGCCTGTCCGGCGCGACGCTGCGCATCTTCTATTCCTTCGTGATTCCGATCTTCGGCGGCCGCCGCTGGACGGCGCTGTCCACCGCTTCGTTGCTGGCGCCGACGATCTGGCTGGGCTTTGCGGTGCAGAACCCGGCCACCCCGTACTGGGTGTTCGTGGTGATCGCGATCCTGTGCGGTTTCGGCGGGGCGAACTTCTCCTCGTCCATGTCCAACATTTCCTTCTTCTACCCCAAGCAGAAGCAGGGCCTGGCGCTGGGCCTGAACGCGGGCCTGGGCAACGTGGGCGTGTCGGTGGCGCAGGCGGTCATCCCGCTGGTGATCACCGTGGGCGTGTTCGGTGCGCTGGGTGGCGCGCCGCAGCTGGCAGTGGAGGGCGGGGCAGCGCTGTACCTGCAGAACGCGGGCTTCATCTGGGTACCGGCCATCGTGGTCTGCGCCGTCGCGGCTTGGTTCGGCATGAACGACCTGACCAGTGCCCGCTCTTCGTTCGCCGAACAGGCGGTGATCTTCCGCCGCAAGCACAACTGGCTGATGTGCTGGCTGTACATCGGCACCTTCGGTTCCTACATCGGCTTCTCGGCCGGCTTCCCGATGCTGGTCAAGAGCCAGTTCCCGGATGTGAACCCGCTGGCCTACGCCTTCATCGGCCCGCTGCTGGGCGCGCTGATGCGCTCGGTAGGCGGCAGCATGGCCGACCGCTGGGGCGGTGCGCGCCTGACCTTCTGGGTCTTCGCGCTGATGATCGCGGCGGTGTTCGGGGTGCTGTACTTCCTGCCCAGCCATGGCCAGGGCGGCAACTTCTACGGGTTCCTGCTCAGCTTCATGGCGCTGTTCGTGCTCAGTGGCATCGGCAACGGCACCACCTTCCGCATGATCCCGGTCATCTTCCGCACCCTGCATGAGCGCTGGTCGGCCGGGGAAACCGCCGAAGGCAAGGCCGCCGCAGGCCACCAGGCCGCGATCGAATCGGCGGCGGTGGTCGGGTTCTCCGGTGCCATCGGTGCCTACGGCGGCTTCTTCATTCCCAAGAGCTACGGCTCGTCCATCACCTTGACCGGCAGCCCCGACATGGCGCTGTACGGATTCATCGCTTTCTACTTCACCTGCCTGGCCGTGACCTGGTGGTGGTACTACCGGCGCGGTGCTGAAACCCCCTGCTAGGGGCAGTCACGCTGACAACCCGAGCAATGCACCGAAGCCAATGAACACTCCAGCCACGATGCCGATGTCCGCAAAGGGAGATCCACGATGAGTTATTTCCTTGATCGCTTGCAGTTCTTCAAGCGTGACCCCCAGACCTTTGCCGATGGCCATGGTTTTGCCAAGAGCGAGGGCCGTGACTGGGAAAACAGTTACCGCCAGCGCTGGCAGTACGACAAGATCGTCCGCTCCACCCACGGGGTGAACTGCACCGGTTCGTGCAGCTGGAAGATCTACGTCAAGAACGGCCTGGTCACCTGGGAAACCCAGCAGACCGATTACCCGCGCACGCGCCCGGACCTGCCCAACCATGAACCGCGTGGCTGCCCGCGTGGCGCCAGCTATTCCTGGTACCTGTACAGCGCCAACCGCCTGAAGTACCCGCTGATCCGCGGCACCCTGCTGCGGCTGTGGCGCGAGGCGCGCAAGCGCATGGCGCCGGTGGATGCCTGGGCCAGCATCGTGGAGGACAAGGAGAAGGCGCGCTCGTACAAGACCCGCCGCGGCATGGGCGGCTTCGTGCGCCTGCAGTGGGAAGAGGCCAACGAGATCATCGCCGCCTCCAACCTGTACACGGTGAAGCAGTACGGCCCGGACCGCGTGGTGGGCTTCTCGCCCATTCCGGCCATGTCGATGGTGTCCTACGCCGCCGGTGCGCGTTACCTGTCGCTGCTGGGCGGCGCCTGCCTGTCCTTCTATGACTGGTACTGCGATCTGCCGCCGGCCTCGCCGCAGATCTGGGGCGAACAGACCGACGTGCCCGAATCGGCCGACTGGTACAACAGCCGCTACATCATCGCCTGGGGCTCGAACGTGCCGCAGACGCGCACGCCGGATGCGCACTTCTTCACCGAGGCGCGCTACAACGGCACCAAGACGGTGGCGATCTGCCCGGACTATTCCGAGCTGGCCAAGCTGACCGACCACTGGCTGCACCCCAAGCAGGGTACCGACGCGGCACTGGCCTTTGCCTTCGGCCACGTGATCCTGCGCGAATTCCATGTGGATTCGCCCTCGCAGTACTTCCAGGACTACTGCCGCCAGTATTCGGACATGCCGATGCTGGTGCGCCTGGAGCGCCGTGACGATGGCCGCCTGGTGCCGGGGCGCTTCCTGCGCGCCAGCGAACTGGGTGGCCTGGGTGAAGCCAACAACCCTGACTGGAAGACCCTGGCCTATGACGAGACCAGCGGCCAGATCGTGGTGCCCAACGGCTCGATCGGTTTCCGCTGGGGCGAGAAGGGCAAGTGGAACATCGAGGAAAAGGAAAGCAACGGCGCCGATACCCGCCTGCGGCTGAGCCTGGCCGAAGGCAACGAGGGCATCGAAGCGGTCAGCTTCCCGTACTTCGGCGGCATCGAGACCGACGGCTGGACCGCCGCGCCGGCCGATGACGTGCTTGAGCGCAACATTCCGGTGCGCCGCCTGGCCCTGGCCGGCGGCGGCGACACCATGGTGGCCACGGTCTACGACCTGCTGCTGGCCCAGTACGGCGTGGACCGTGGCTTTGGTGGCGACAACGTGGCATCGAGCTTCGACGACATGGTGCCGGGCACGCCGGCCTGGCAGGAGCGCATCACCGGCGTGTCGCGCGGCGAAGTGATCGAGATCGCGCGCGAGTTCGCCCGCACCGCCGACAAGACCCACGGCCGTTCGATGATCATCGTCGGCGCGGGCATGAACCACTGGTTCCACAACGACATGAACTACCGCGGCCTGATCAACATGCTGATCATGTGTGGCTGCGTGGGCCAGACCGGGGGCGGCTGGGCGCACTACGTGGGCCAGGAAAAGCTGCGCCCGCAGACCGGCTGGCAGCCGCTGGCGTTCGGCCTGGACTGGAGCCGCCCGCCGCGGCACATGAACGGCACCTCGTTCTTCTACTTCAACACCGGGCAGTGGCGCTACGAGAAGTTGCAGGTGGACGAACTGCTGTCACCGCTGGCCGACGCCAGCAAGTACAGCGGTAGCCTGGCCGACCTGAACCTGCGTGCGGTGCGCATGGGCTGGCTGCCCAGCACCCCGCAGCTGGACCGCAACCCGCTGCAGCTGGTGCGCGAGGCCGAAGCGGCCGGCGTGGCCCCGGCCGATTACGCGCTGGGCAAGTTCAAGGATGGTTCGCTGGACTTCGCCTTCGCCGACCCGGACGCGCAGCAGAACCACCCGCGCATGATGTTCATCTGGCGCTCGAACCTGCTGGGCTCTTCGGGCAAGGGCCACGAGTACATGCTGCGCCACCTGCTGGGCACCCGCCACGGCCTGCAGGGCAAGGACCTGGGCGAAATGGGCGCGATCAAGCCGCAGGAAGTGAAGTGGCACGATGAAGCCCCGGAAGGCAAGCTGGACCTGCTGGTCACGCTCGACTTCCGCATGTGCACCACCGCGCTGTATTCGGACATCGTGCTGCCCACGGCCACCTGGTACGAGAAGGACGATCTCAACACCTCGGACATGCACCCGTTCATCCACCCGCTGTCCAAGGCGGTGGACCCGGCCTGGGAATCGCGCAGTGACTGGGACATCTTCAAGGGCGTGGCGCGCACGGTGAGCGAGATGGCGCCGGGCGTGCTGGGCGTGGAAAAGGACCTGGTGCTGGTGCCGACCCTGCATGACACGCCCAACGAACTGGGCATGCCGTTTGGTGTGGCCGACTGGAAGAAGGGTGAGTGCGAGGCGATCCCCGGCCAGACCATGCCGTCGATGACGGTGGTCGAACGCGATTACCCGAATCTGTACCGCAAGTTCACCTCGCTGGGCCCGCTGCTGGACAAGCTGGGCAACGGCGGCAAGGGCATGAGCTGGGATACGAAGCACGAGATCGAATTCCTCGGCAAGCTCAACCACACCGTGCACGACGAAGGCGTCAGCCAGGGCCGCCCGGCCATCTCCACCGCCATCGATGCGGCCGAAGTGATCCTGCACCTGGCCCCGGAAACAAACGGCCATGTGGCAGTGAAGGCCTGGGCATCGCTGGGTACCTTCACCGGCCGCGAGCACACCCACCTGGCGGTAGGCAAGGAACACGAGGCGATCCGCTTCCGTGACATCCAGGCGCAGCCGCGCAAGATCATTTCCTCGCCCATCTGGTCGGGCCTGGAAGATGACAACGTGAGCTACAACGCCGGCTATACCAACGTGCACGAGCTGATTCCGTGGCGCACGGTGACTGGCCGCCAGCAGTTCTACCAGGACCATGAGTGGATGATCGACTTCGGCGAGGCCTTCATGAGCTACCGCCCGCCGGTCAACACCCGCACGGTGGAGCCGCTGTTGAACCAGCGCCCGAACGGCAACAAGGAGATCGTGCTGAACTGGATCACCCCGCACCAGAAGTGGGGCATCCACAGCACCTACAGCGACAACCTGATCATGCAGACGCTGTCGCGTGGCGGCCCGATCGTATGGATCAGCGAGGATGACGCGCGCAGTGCGGGCATCGTCGACAACGACTGGATCGAGCTGTTCAACGTCAACGGCGCGATCGCTGCCCGTGCGGTGGTCAGCCAGCGGGTGATGCCGGGCATGGCGATGATGTACCACGCCCAGGAACGCATCATCAACGTGCCGGGCTCGCAGATCACCGGCACCCGCGGCGGCATCCACAACTCGGTCACCCGCATCGTGCTCAAGCCCACCCACATGATTGGTGGCTACGCGCAGCTGGCCTATGGCTTCAACTACTACGGCACCTGCGGCACCAACCGCGATGAGTTCGTGATCGTACGCAAGATGGACAAGGTGGATTGGCTGGACGATGAACAGCCCGCGGGCGCTTCCGTGTCGGCCAGCAAGGAGGTGGTGTGATGAAGGTCCGTGCACAGATCGCGATGGTGCTGAACCTTGACAAGTGCATCGGTTGCCATACCTGCTCGATCACCTGCAAGAACGTCTGGACCTCGCGCGAGGGCGTCGAGTACGCCTGGTTCAACAACGTGGAAACCAAGCCGGGCATCGGCTACCCCAAGGAATGGGAAAACCAGGACAAGTGGAATGGCGGCTGGGTGCGTACCCGCGCCGGCAAGCTGGTGCCGCGCGCCGGCGGGCGCTGGCGCATGCTGGCCAAGATTTTCGCCAACCCCGACCTGCCGCAGATTGACGATTACTACGAGCCGTTCGATTTCGACTACCAGAACCTGCACACCGCCAAGGACAGCCAGCACCAGCCCACCGCGCGGCCGCGTTCGCTGATCAGCGGCGAGCGCATGCAGAAGATCGAGTGGGGCCCGAACTGGGAGGAAATCCTGGGTTCGGAGTTCAGCAAGCGCTCGCGCGACTACAACTTCGACCAGGTGCAGAAGGAGATCTACGGCGCCTTCGAAAAGACCTTCATGATGTACCTGCCGCGCCTGTGCGAGCACTGCCTGAACCCGGCGTGCGTATCGGCGTGCCCGTCGGGCGCGATCTACAAGCGCGAGGAAGACGGCATCGTGCTGATCGACCAGGACAAGTGCCGCGGCTGGCGCATGTGCGTGTCGGCCTGCCCGTACAAGAAGATCTATTACAACTGGAAGAGCGGCAAGTCGGAAAAGTGCATCTTCTGCTACCCGCGCATCGAGATGGGCGAGCCGACGGTGTGTTCGGAAACCTGCGTGGGCCGCATCCGCTACCTGGGCGTGATGCTGTACGACGCCGACCGCATTGCCGAGGCTGCTTCGGTGGCCGCCGAGAAGGATCTGTACCAGGCCCACCTGGACATCTTCCTGGACCCGAACGACCCGACGGTGATTGCCGCCGCGCGCAAGGAAGGCATTCCGGACAGCTGGCTGGAAGCAGCCAAGCAGTCGCCGGTGTACAAGCTGGCCATCGACTGGAAGCTGGCCCTGCCGCTGCACCCGGAATACCGCACGCTGCCGATGGTCTGGTACGTGCCGCCGCTGTCACCCATCCAGTCGGCGGCCGAACGTGGCCGGGTGGGCATGAGCGGCGAGCTGCCGGACGTGGCCTCGCTGCGCATTCCAGTGCGCTACCTGGCCAACATGCTGACCGCCGGTGACGAAGCGCCGGTGGTGCGCGCGCTGGAACGGTTGATGGCCATGCGGGCCTGGCGCCGGGCCAAGAACGTGGACGGCGTGGAGGACACCGCCGTGCTGGACCAGACCGGGCTGAGCATTGCCCAGGTGGAGGAGATGTACCGCTACCTGGCCATCGCCAACTACGAGGACCGTTTCGTGATTCCCACCGGGCACCGCGAGTACGCCAATGACGCCTTCGGTGAACGTGGCGGTTGCGGCTTCACCTTCGGCAACGGCTGCAATGGTGACAGCCCGGCCGACCTGTTCGGCCAGCGCAAGACCACCAGCTTCGTGGTGAACAACGGGCCCAACCACCAGCGCCGCAAGGAGGTGGTCGAATGAGCGTCCTGAAACTGGTAGGGGTGCTGCTTGACTACCCCCGCGATGAACTGTGGCAGCACGGCGACGAACTGCTGGCTGCCTGTGACCAGGCCGCGTTGACGGCAACCCGCCGCAGGCAGCTGCGTGGCTTCGTGCAGCAGCTGCTGGACAGCGACCCGCTGGATGCCCAGGCCGCCTGGCTGGCCACGTTCGACCGTGGCCGTTCGATGAGCCTGCTGCTGTTTGAACACATCCACGGCGAATCGCGCGACCGCGGCCAGGCCATGGTCGATCTGGTGGAGACCTACCGCCGCAACGGCTTCGAGCTGGATGCGCGCGAACTGCCGGACTATCTGCCGCTGCTGCTGGAATTCCTGGCCCACCGGCCACAGGAAGAGGCCCGCGAATGGCTGCACCACATCGGCCATATCGCCGGCATGCTGGCCGCGCGTGCGGCCGAACGTGAACTGCCGCACGTGCCGCTGCTGGAGATCCTGGTGGAGGCCGGCGACGGCAAGGTCAACCTGGAGGCGCTGCGGCAACGCGCCAGCGAAGAACCCCGCGACGATACGGCCGAAGCGATGGACCGGTTGTGGGAAGAGGAGGCGGTGCGCTTCGGTGCCGAGGCTCCTTCTGAAGACTGCAAGCCACCGACGCGCTCGCCCGGCCGTCCCGTGCACCGAGAGGTCCAGCCATGAACTACTACCTTCACCAGTTCGCGTTCCAGTACTACCCGTACATCGCCGTGGCGGTGCTGCTGATCGGCAGCTGGGCCCGCTATGACAAGGCCATGTACACCTGGCGCACCGGTTCCAGCCAGATGCTGTCGGACAAGGGCATGCGGATCGGCAGCAACTGTTTCCACATCGGCATCCTGGCCATCCTGGGTGGCCACCTGGTGGGCCTGCTGACCCCACATGCGGTGTATGAGCACTTCATCACGTCCTCGCAGAAGCAGATGCTGGCGATGGTGGTGGGCGGCGTGTTCGGCGCGCTGTGCTTCATCGGCATCAGCATCCTGCTGGTGCGCCGCCTGTTCAATGCCCGCGTGCGTGCCACTGGCAGTTTCGGTGACACCCTGGTGCTGGTGCTGCTGTTTGCCCAGCTGTGCCTGGGCCTGTACAGCATCCGCATCTCGTCCGGCCACCTGGATGGCGGGGTGATGGTGCAGCTGGCCGAGTGGGCGCAGCACATCGTGACCTTCCGTGCCGGCGCCGCCGATTACATCGAGGGCGTCAGCTGGGTCTACAAGATGCACATCTTCCTGGGCCTGACCCTGTTCCTGATCGCGCCGTTCACCCGCCTGGTGCATGTGTGGAGCATTCCGATCAGCTACCTGTGGCGACCGTACCAGGTGGTGCGCCGCCGCCAGGCGCCGCTGCGCTACGGGCCGAGGGAGTAAGCCATGGGCAGCCTGCCGAAGTTCCTGCCGATCACGGTGATCGATTCCGCCGCACCGGTGCCCGCCGAGGCCCATTCGCACCACCACGACGCGGCCGAGCAGGGCCCGCGCTCGCTGGGGCAGCCGGCGCCATGCCGGCTGTTCGTGGACGACACCGCCATCAGCGAAGCGGACATCGCCCGGGAGATGCAGCACCACCGGGCAATGCGCCCGGAACAGTCGCGTGCCGAAGCGGCGCGTGCGCTGGTGGTGCGCGAACTGCTGCGGCTGGAGGTGCAGCGCCTGGGCCTGCAGGCACCGGAAGGCAACCGGGTGAGCGATGAGGAAGTGCTGATCCAGCAGCTGCTGGAGGATGCCATCGAAGACCGTGTGCCGACCGATGCGGACTGCCAGCGCTACTTCGAACAGAACCCGGACCGTTTCCGTTCGCCCGACCGCGTGCGCCTGCGCCACATCCTGCTGGCGGCACCGGCCGATGACGTGGCCGGGCGCCTGGCCGCGCGCACCGAAGGCGAGCGGCTGGTGGCCGAGCTGAAGATGGCCCCGCACCTGTTTGCCGATTTCGCCCTGCGCCACTCGCGCTGCCCCTCCAGCAGCGAAGGCGGCGACCTGGGCTGGCTGCAGCGTGGGCAGACCACGCCCGAGTTCGATCGGCAGGTGTTCCGCCTGCGCGAAGGCCTGGCCGGCTTCCCGGTGGAGTCGCGCTGGGGCTACCACGTGGTCTGCATCGACGGCCGCGAGGATGGCCAGCCGCAGCCCTTCGACGTGGTGCTGCCGCAGATCCGCGACTACCTGGAACTGCAGGTGCGCCAGCGCGAGGTGCAGGCCTACCTGCTGCAGCTGCAGGAACGCTACCCGGTACGCGGGCTGGACCAGATCGAAGCCGAAGCCGACGCCGGCAACGGCTGACCCCACCCTGAAAAAGGACATGCCATGAACCAGGCCCTTGCCCCCGCCAGTGCCGGGCAGCAACAGCGTGCGCTGTGGCTGAGCACCTTCGCATTCACCGTGTGCTTTGCGGTGTGGATGATCTTCTCGATCATCGGCATCCAGATCAGCGAGCAGCTGGGCCTGAACGACACACAGTTCGGCCTGCTGATCGCCACCCCGGTGCTGACCGGCTCGATCAGCCGCGTGTTCCTTGGCATCTGGTCGGACCAGTTCGGCGGCCGCAAGGTGATGGTGCTGGTGATGCTCTGCGGTGCAGCAGCCACCTGGATGCTGACCTACGCCCACACCTACACCCAGTTCCTGTTCGCTGCGCTGTGCGTAGGCATCGCCGGCGGCAATTTCTCGGTGGGCGTGGCCTATGTGTCCAAGTTCTTCCCGGCCAGCAAGCAGGGCACGGCACTGGGCATCTTCGGTGCGGGCAACATCGGTTCGGCGGTGACCAAGCTGCTGGCGCCGCTGGTGATGGTGGCCGCAGGTTGGACCATGGTGGCCAAGGTGTGGGCGGTGGCGCTGGCGGTGACCGCAGTGTTGTTCTTCCTGTTCAGCAAGGAGGACCCGTCGCTGGAGCAGCGGCGCCGCGCGGGCGTCAAGCCGGTGCCGTTCGCCGAACAGATGGCGCCGCTGAAGAACCTGCAGGTGTGGCGGTTCTCGCTGTACTACTTCTTCGTGTTCGGCGGCTTCGTGGCCCTGGCACTGTGGCTGCCGCACTACCTGGTGGGTGCCTACGGCATGGACGTGGGCCACGCCGGCATGCTGGCGGCCTGCTACTCGATTCCGGCCAGCCTGTTCCGCGTGGTGGGCGGCTGGATGTCGGACAGGATGGGCGCACGGCGGGTGATGTACTGGACCTTCGGTGTATCGGCCATCTGTACCTTCCTGCTGGCCTACCCGGATACCGAATACGTGGTGAAGGGCATCCATGGCCCGATCCACTTCCACCTGGCCATCGGCGTGGTGATGTTCACCGTGCTGGTGTTCGTGCTGGGCTTCTTCATGTCGCTGGGCAAGGCGGCGGTCTACAAGCACATTCCGGTGTACTACCCGCAGCATGTGGGCGCGGTGGGCGGCGTGGTGGGCATGATCGGTGGCCTGGGCGGCTTCATCCTGCCCATCGTGTTCGGCGCACTGAACGATGCGGTCGGCATCTGGAGCAGCTGCTTCATGCTGCTGTTCGTGCTGGTGGCCACGGCACTGGCGTGGATGCACTTCGCGATCCGCCGCATGGAACGCCGCCGCTTCCCGCAGATCGACCAGGAAACCGACCTGCCCGAAGCCATCGACGCCGCAGCAGCCGAACGCGCACGCGGCCGGTGAAGGGTAGTGCCGGCCGCTGGCCGGCATGAATCCGCAGATGCACCACGCTTGATTTCAATCAGGGCCATGCAGAGAGGAGCGCCCGAACATGTCCGCCATGACCTCCACTGTTGATGCAAGCGAGGGCGCCGCACTGCAGGCTGCATTGCTGCAGCAGCCGCGCCATGTGCTGTTTCCGGCGGCCGACCAGTTCACCGCCGGCTTCGGCGAAAGCGGCTGGCGTGTGGCCGTGCGTGCCAGCAATGAACATCTGATCCCGCGCGGGCTGACCCTGGGTTTCCAGGCCGGCCGGGCGGGGCAGGTGGACGCCGCCGCGCCCTATCTGGATACGCTGCTGACCGCGCTGCGGCGACAGGCCGATGTGCTGGCCGAAGACCGCGAAGTGGTAGCGATGGTGCTGCAGCTGGGATTGGCCGAGGTACTGCCACCGGGCGATCTGGGCCAGCTGCTGGACGCGGTGCCGCAGCACCTGCGCACCGTGGCACGGCCCCAGGTGGAAGTGCGCCTGGATGCCGGCAGTGCGCTTTCGCCCGCCCAGCTGCGTGCGGTGGGATGCACGCGGTTGAACGTGATCGACCGTGCCGAGGCGCCCGGGCCGACCCTGCTGGCGCAGTCGCGCCAGGTGGGCTTCACTGCGCGCTACTACCAGCTGCGGGTGCCGTCGATGGACGATGGCGGCTTCATCGAACGCGTGCACGAGGTGCTGGCCGAGGCGCCCGAGCGGGTGCTGCTGCCTGCGCCCTGCGCGATGCCGGCCGATCCGGCGGCAGGGCAGTGGTTGCAGGCATGGCGGCTGCTGCGCGACGCCGGTTACGTGGCCATCGGTGGTGACCACTACCAGCGCGGTGACCTGCCGGACCCGAACGGGCCCGGTGATGGCCAGCGCCATTGCGATCTGGCCGGTGTGCCGCGCCGTGACCGCAGCGACTTCATCGGCCTGGGGCTGTCGGCCTACAGCCAGATCGGCGAAGTGTTCTACCGCCTGGAAGACGACCTGCCGCGCTGGCAGGCGCGCCTGCAGTCCGGCCACCTGGGCGTGACCGCTGGCCTGATCCTGTCTGAACAGGAAACGCTGTCGGCGGAGGTGGCGCAGAGCATCGCCTGCGACCATTCGGTGGACGCTGCTGCATTCGAATGGCGCAACGGGATCCCGTTCGAAGCGTGCTTTGCCGATACGCTGCCGGCGTTGGACCCGCTGCTGGCACGCGGCTGGGCGCACTGGGATGCGCGGGTGCTCCGCCTGGCCGAAGAAGGCCGCCTGCTGTGGCGTATGATGGCCGCATGCTTCCGGCCGGCGGCCGCCATCGCTTGAGTGTTGCTTCGATGTCTTCGAATCCGCCCACCCACGGCCGCCTCGGCCAGGCCACGCCCAATCCCGCCGCCGCCGATGACGGCGATGCGCTGCACTTCTGCAGCACCTGTGCGTTTTCCGATGCCTGCATGTCGCAGGGGTATGACAAGACCGCACTGGGCGATCTGCATGTGCTGGTCGACCACGTGGGGCCATTCCACGCCGGTGACTACATCTTCCGCGCCGGGGAGCACTTCGATTCCATCGCCGCGGTGCGCGCGGGCATGGTCAAGACCTTCGTCGATGACAGCCAGGGCAACGAACAGGTGCTCGGTTTCAGCCTGCCCGGCGAAGTGATCGGCCTCAATGCCATCCACGGTTCGCGTTTCCCCTGCAATGCGGTGGCGCTGGACACCGTGCACCTGTGCCGCATCTCCTTTCCCAAGCTGAGCCTGCTGGCCACCCGCATGCCGGGGCTGCAGGCCAAGCTGTTCAGCCTGCTCAGCGCGGAGATCGGCAAGGTTGCCACGCTTGCCGCCAACCACCGTACCGAAGAGCGCATGGCCGCCTTCCTGGTGGACATGTCCGAGCGGTATGCGCGCCGCGGCTTCTCCGCGACGCGCTTCAACCTGACCATGGCCCGCACCGAGATCGCCAACTACCTGCGCATGGCGCCGGAAACCGCCAGCCGCGTGCTGCGGCGCTTGAGCGATGACGGCGTGATCGCGGTCAAGCAGCGCGAGATCCTGTTGCTGCAACCCGAGCGTCTGGCCGCCCTGGCGGTGGCCGATGAATCCGAACCGAACTGAATCCAACCCGGAGCCGATGATGAAGCGTGCAGGACTGTTGTTGCTGGGAGCGCTGGCTTCGATGCCGGCGTGGGCGGCCGACCTGACGGTGTCGGCGGCATCGAGCCTGACCGAGAGCTTCCGGGAACTGGGCGCGGCGTATGAGAAAGCGCACCCGGGCACCAAGGTCGATTTCAACTTCGCCGCCTCTGGCGTGCTGCTGCAGCAGATCAGCCGCGGCGCGCCGGTGGATGTATTCGCCTCGGCCGACGAAACCACCATGGACCAGGCCGGGCAGCAGAAGCTGCTGGCCGCCGGTACCCGTGAAGTGTTCGCGGTGAACGCGCTGTGGGTGGTGGTGCCGCCGCAGGCCAAGGCTGCGCCGCGTGCGCTGAAGGACCTGGCCGGTGCGGGTGTGCAGCGCATCGCGCTGGGCAACCCGGACAGCGTGCCGGTGGGCCGCTATGCCAAGGGCGCGCTGGAAAAGGCCGGGCTGTGGACGGCAGTGCAGGGCAAGACCATCACCACGCAGAACGTGCGCCAGTCGCTGGATTACGTGGCGCGTGGCGAAGTGGATGCCGGCTTTGTCTACGCCACCGATGCGCAGGCCATGCCTGACCGCGTCCGCCGCGCCTTCGAGGTGCCTGTATCCGGTCGCATCGCTTATCCGCTGGCGGTGATCCAGGCCAGCCCGCAGCCGGCCGAAGCCAAGCGCTTCACCGCCTTCGTGCGCTCGGCGCAGGGCCAGGCGATCCTGGCCAGGCACGGATTCGGCAAGCCCTGAGGAATGGACCTCGACTGGAGCGCACTGGGGCTGTCGCTGAAGGTGGCTGGCTGGGCCACCGCGATCAATCTGGTGCTGGGCGTGGCGTTGGGCGCGCTGCTGGCGCGCAAGCGTTTTCCCGGCCGCGAGCTTCTGGATTCGCTGCTCACCCTGCCGATGGTGCTGCCACCGACGGTGCTGGGCTACTACCTGCTGGTGCTGATCGGCCGCAACGGCCCCATCGGTGAATGGCTGCAGGCGTGGTTCGGCATCAACCTGGTGTTTACCTGGCAGGCAGCGGTGATTGCCGCGGCCATCGCATCGCTGCCGCTGGTGTTCAAGCCGGCGCGGGCAGCGTTCGAAGGCGTGGATGGCCAGCTCGAGAATGCCGCGCGTACGCTGGGTGTGTCTGAAGCGGCGGTGTTCTTCCGCGTGACCCTGCCATTGGCCTGGCGCGGCATCCTGGCCGGGCTGCTGCTGGCGTTCGCGCGGGCGATGGGCGAGTTCGGCGCCACGCTGATGGTGGCCGGCAGCATTCCCGGGCGCACGCAGACCCTGTCCATCGCCATCTACGAGGCGGTGCAGGCGGGCCAGGATGGCCGGGCCAACGCGCTGGTGATCCTGACGTCGGTGGTGTGCATCGTGATCCTGCTGCTGGCCGCGCGGCTGGTGGGTGGGCGCCGCCAGGAGCTGCGCGATGTGGCTTGATCTGCAGGTGCACCGGCCGATGCACGCGGCCAGCCAGCAGTTCGTGCTGGACGTGTCGCTGCAGTGCACGCAGCGCCAGGTGGTGCTGTTCGGCCCCTCGGGCGCAGGCAAGAGCCTGACGTTGAAAGCGGTGGCCGGGCTGCTGCGGCCGTGGCGCGGCCACGTGCGCCTGCAGGGGCAGACCTTGTTCGACAGCGTTGCCGGGGTGAACCTGGCACCGCAGCGGCGCAGGCTGGGCTATGTGTTCCAGGACTATGCGCTGTTTCCGCACCTGAGCGTGCGCCAGAACGTGGCGTTCGGGCTGGAGCGCGGCTGGTTCAATCCACGCCGGGGTGCGCGCATCGAAGCAGTGGAGCGCTGGCTGCAGGCCTTCCGCATCGACCATGTGGCTGATCTGCTGCCGTCGCAGGTGTCCGGTGGCCAACGCCAGCGCACCGCGCTGGCGCGGGCGCTGGTGACCCAGCCGCAGGCGCTGCTGCTGGATGAACCCTTCGCCGCCCTGGACCATGACCTGCGCCAGCATCTGCGCCAGGAACTGGAAGCCGTGCTGGATGAGACCGGCATTCCGTTGCTGCTGATCAGCCACGACCCGCGCGATGTCGAAGTGTTCGGCCAGCAGGTCGCCCGCGTGGTGGATGGCCGCATCGTCGGTGAGTGACCTGCAACTGTAGAGCCGAGCCCATGCTCGGCTGCCTTCCGCGCTGTCGCCAACAGCAGCCGAGCGTGGGCTCGGCTCTACAGAAGGACAACAGCAGCCGAGCGTGGGCTCGGCTCTACAGATGGATCTCAGCGGCCAGTTGCCCACTGGATGAACGCCCAGCGCCGTGTCGGCGCCATGCCGAAGCGATGCTGCGGCGAGCGCGCGTGCCAGGCGCGCACGCGTCCTTCCTCGTCCGCATCCAGCGCACCGAACAGTTCCGCCGCCTGCCGCACCAGGCCGTCGGCATCCTGGGCCACGTCGCGCACTGATTCGGGCAGGTAGTCCACCTGCGGGTCGCGGCCCATGTCCAGCAGCATGTTGATGGGGTAGCGATGGTCCGGCATCGGCACCCAGTCGCGGCCCAGCAGGTCGGCCAGTTCCGGCACACCGGCGCGTGGGCCGGTGGCAAAGGTGATGCAGGCACGCTGGCGCGCGTGCGCATCCAGCTTGCGCAGCGCCGCTTCAAGATCGGGCACCATCAGCGAACGCGAGGCGATGGCCAGGTCGCAGCGCGGCACCGCCTGCCAATCGTCACTCCAGGACAGCGCCCACGGCGTGATGTTGTCCAGGTCGTTCTCTTCGATGGCCGTGCGCAGTCCTTCCAGCATGCCGCTGCTGTAGTCCAGCGCATGCACGTGGCCCACCTGCCTGGCGATCGGCAGGCTGAGCAGGCCAGGTCCGCAGCCCACATCCAGCACGGTGGCCACGCTGCCCAGATCCAGGCGGGCCAGGAAGGCATCGCTGTAGTCGTCATGCCGGCGCTTCCAGCTGGATTGCGCGGCGCGCGCATCCCACGCACTTGCCGGCTTGGGCTGGAAGCCGCAGGCCAGCAGGTGCTGGTGGTAACGGGCGGCGTGGTCGATCGGTGCAGGCAGCGGGGTGTTCACGGTAAAGCTCCAGACGCAGGGAGTGCAGCGGCCACCTGTGCGGCATCAACGCCGTACAGTGCGGCCAGCCGCGAAGGGGTGGCAACATCGCGCGCCGGGCCCAGGGCCTGCAGGCTGCCGGCGGACATCAGGGCGATGCGGTCGGCCACCTGCAGCGCGTGTTGTGGCTGGTGGGTGGAGAGCAGCACGCCGATGCCGCGCCCGGCCAGGCCGCGCACGGTATCGAGGATGCGCAGCTGGTTGCCGAAATCCAGGCTGGCGGTGGGTTCATCCATCACCAGCAGTTGCGCCTGCTGGGCCAGGGCGCGGGCAATCAGCACCAGCTGGCGCTCGCCACCGCTGAGCGTGGTGACCGTGCGCTCGGCCAGCGCCTGCAGGCCCAGTTCGCGCAGGCAGTCATCGGCGATGGCTTCGTCGGCGCGACCCGGCGCGGCCAGCAGGCCCAGATGGGCGGCGCGGCCCATGGCCACCACCTCGCGCACGCGCCAGGCGAAGGGCAGGGGTGAGGCCTGGGGCACGTAGGCGATGCGGCGTGCGCGGGTGGCGCGGTCGTGCTCGCGCAGCGGGCGGTCCTGCAGCCGCACTTCACCGGCCACCGCGGGCAACAGGCCGAGCAGGGTGCGGAACAGCGTGGTCTTGCCGCAGCCATTGGGGCCCAGCAGGCACAGCACTTCGCCGGCCTGCACGGACACCGCGAACGGCGCACCCAGGCCGACCCCGGCATGGCCGATGACCAGATGGCGTGCTTCCAGCAAGGGCGCGGCGGCGGTCATGGGCGGCGCTCGCTGCGGGCCAGCACCAGCAGGAAACAGGGCACGCCGACGAACGCTGTGAGGATGCCCAGCGGCAGTTCGATCGGTGCCAGCGTGCGCGCCAGCGTGTCGGCGGCGAGCAGGAAGCTGGCGCCGAGCAGCAGGCTGGCCGGCAGCAGGCGGCGGAAGTCGGCTCCCACCAGAAGGCGTGCGATATGCGGGACCACCAGCCCGACCCAGCCGATGATGCCCGCCAGCGAAACGGCAGCCGCAGTGCACAGGGTGGCCGCGGCGATCAGGATCCAGCGCAGCGGCATGACCGCTACGCCTAGCGCGCTGGCCTCTTCGTCTCCCAGGCCGAGCAGGTTGACCCGCCAGCGCAGCAGCACCAGCGGCAGCAGGCCGACCAGCAGCAGCGGCGCGGTCACCCACAGATCGTCGGTCACCACCGCGTTCAATCCGCCCAGCAGCCAGAAGGTGATGGACGGCAGCTGGGTATAGGGATCGGCCAGCAGTTTCAGCAGCGAGATGCCCGCGCCGAGCAGCGCGGACACGGCCACCCCGGCCAGCACCAGGACCAGTACCGGGTCGTGGCGGCGCACCAGCGCGGCCACCATGCAGACCAGGCCCACCGCAGCCAATCCACCGGCGAAGGCAAAGCCCTGCACCAGCAGCATGGGCAGGCCGAGGAAAAGCCCCAGCGAGGCACCCAGGCCGGCACCGGCCGACACACCCAGGATATCCGGTGACACCAGGGGATTGCGGAACATGGCCTGGTAGGCAGCACCGGCGGCCGACAGCACGGCACCGATCAGCACGGCGGCCAGCACGCGCGGCAGGCGGATATGCCATAGCGCGGCCTGCACGGCCGGCGCACTGGGTTCGCCGATGCCGAACAACTGCCAGCCGATGGCCTGCATCAAGGCGCCGGGCTTGACCGGAAACTGGCCGACCGAGAACGCCAGCAGCACCAGCGCCAGCAACAACGCCCATCCCCCCACATGCCAGGCCCAGCGCGGAAGCGTGCGTACCATCAGCCGCGCGGATCCAGGCTGCGTGCGATGTCGGCAGGCAGCGGCTGCCCCCACAACAGCTGGTGCAATGCGCTGATGCGCGTGCGCAGCGCGGCCGGCGCCAGCGCTGGGGTTGCTGCCGGATGCAGCCGGGACAGCAGCCACGGCAGGCCGGGCAGGCGATTCACCCCGGGCGGGCCATCCAGCCAGCCGAACGGCAGCACCGGCGCGCAATGCAGGCGGTGCTCGCGGACGGCGCGCAGGGCACGCCAGCGCGGGTCCTGCGCAGCGCGTGCGGCAAACCCAGCATCCTGGGTGAGGATCACGTCCGGGTCCCAGGCCAGCAGCTGTTCGAAGGACACGCGTGCAAGGCCACCGGCGCCTGCGCTGGCGGCGACATTGCGGCCACCGCAGAATTCGATGACTTCGGTGTTGATCGAGCCGGACAGGCCACTTTCCAGGCCGTCGCTGCCGCGCCCGTAGTACACGGTCGGCCGCGAGGCCGCCGGGCGCGTGGCCAGCACGTCGCGTACCAGTGCCAACTGGGCGTCGGCGGCCTTGGCCAGGGCCTCGCCGCGCGCGGGCACGCCCAGCAGCCTGCCCACATGGCGCAGCTGTGCCGGGTGGTCGGGCAGGCGGCCGGCAATCAGTTCGAAGGGGATGGCGGTCTGCTGCCAGACGCGCTCGGCCGCATCGCGGTAGTTGGCGTCGAAATCACCGGCGTCCACCACCTGGTCTGGCTGCATCGACAGCAGGCGTTCCAGGCTGACCGTGCTGCCACGGCCGGCCAGGCGGCCGACCACCGGCAGGCCGCGCAGCGCGGCTGGCAACTGCGCCAGTGCTTCGGGCGAGACCTTCATCGGCCAGCCCAGCAGGCACTCGGGCGCCACCGCAGCCAGCAGCACGGCCGCCGGTGGGCCGGCGGCGAATACGCGCTTCGGAGTGGCTTTGGGTGCGCCCAGCCGCAGCACGCGCTGGGCAGGCATCGCCAGCAGTTCCGTACTGGCCACCAGCAAGGGCGCCAGCGCGAAGGCCTGCAGCAGGGCGCGCCGCCTCATACGGCAGCGTCCGGTGCACAGCGGCAGGCATCCCACCAGGCCTGCAGGGCGGCATCGTCGGCGGCAAGCTCGACCGCCATGCCACCGGTGAACGCACGCCACGCATCCAGGTAGGGCAGCTTCACCGCGGTCAGCAGCGGGATGTCGGCCATCATCAAGGCCAGCAGCTCGCTGGCCATGCCACCGCCTTCCGATTCCAGCGTGCCGAAACGGTTGGCGATGGCCAGCCCGGCCGGTTCCTGCAGGGCACGGCGCAGCACCACGCTGGCATCGGCAATGCCGCCCGGATCCAGGTTGCAGCCGCATGAGGCCCGGCCCAGCGCCTGGCTGATCGGATAGCGCGAACCCGGATCGGTCACGTCCATCAGCGCCATGCGCTTGCCGTTGGCGGTGGGTTCGTGCGGCAGGTGCACCAGCCCGCGCACACGCACGCCGGCGGCCAGCTGGCGCGCGGCGAACGCAGCCAGCAATCCATCGGGCTCGCCACTGTGGTCGTGCACGATCGCGGCAATGCGCGGGGCCTGTGCAGCGCTCATGCTCAGAAGCTCCAGTTGGCGTTGGCGAACCAGGTACGGCCAGGCATCGGGTAGCCATCGGCCAGTTCGTACCACTTGTCGCCGATATTGCGCACACCCACATCGAAATCCAAGGCGTCGCGCGGGGCCCAGCTGGCCTTCAGGCCGACGATGCCGTAGCCGGGCAGGGCACGGACCGGGCGTGCTGCATCGGCATAGCTGACCTTGCGGCCCTGCTCGGCTTCCACTGTGGCCTGCAGTTTCACCTGTGGCAGCAGCTGCCAGGCCACGGCCATGAACAGGTGCTGGCGCGGGCTGTCCAGCAGGGCCACGTTGCGGTCCTGCAGGTTGGTGCGGCGCAGCCAGGTATAGCTGCCCTGCAGGTTCCAGTCATCGCCCAGACGCTGCTGCAGGCCCAGTTCCACGCCCTGGTGGCGCGCCTTGCCGATGTTCTGCGCCTGGTTGCAGGTGCTGCCACCGCATTCGCGCGAGGCCACCACCGCGTTCTGGATCAGGTCATCGATGCGGCTCTGGAAGATTGCTGCCTGCAGCTGGCCTCCTTCCCACCAGCGTCCGCGCAGGCCCACTTCGAAGTGGGTGGCGTGTTCGGGCGCCAGGTCCGGATTGGGCAGGGCTGCGCCCATGCGCGCCGAATAACGGTCCTTGATGGTGGGGAAGCGCGTGCGCCGGGCGGCGCTGGCGTACCACTGCTGGTCCGGGGCGAGCTGCTGCACGTACTCCAGCACGCCGTTGGTGGCGTCTGTGCTGCCGGTGGGCCAGAAGTACACGCGCTTGGCATCGCGGCGGTCATGGCCGATGCCCACCCGCAGGTGCGAGGTGTCGGTCAGGGCGATGCGGTCCTCGATGGCGATCGAGGTGGTGACATCGCGGAAGTCCTTGGTGGGCGAATGCGGGTTGCTTTCGCTGTGCTGGTCTTCCTTGTAATGGATGGCCAGCTGCAGCTCCTGCCGCGGCAGCACGGTGGTGGCCAGCGTGACCGAGCCACCTACCGTGCGGTCGTCATAGATGCTGGGGAAGCTGGCGTTGTCCATCGCCACCCGGTAGGTGCCGTCGGTGTAGGCATCCAGCCCGTTGCCGTAGGTATCGCGGTAGACACGGGTGCGCAGGGTGGTGTGGTCGCCCAGGCGGGTGTTGCCGATGAAGTACAGGCTGTCCTTGTCCCACCACGGCCAGCGCCAGTAGCGGATGCCGCTGCGCGCGGTGCCGGTGTAGACCGGGTTGCCCTTTTCGCCATCCTGGCGTGCATAGCCGATGGCGTACTCATCGCCCTCGCGCGGGGTGTAGCCCAGCTTGAAGGACAGCCGGCGGTCCTCGCGCTGCGCGTTCTGGCGGTCCTTGCCGGTGTCGGTGGGCACGCGCTTGTAGTCCACGAAGCCGTCGGGCAGCGGGAATTCGTCGGCCTTCAGGATCGACGCACCCAGCTGGTAATACCAGTCGCCATGGCGTCCACCCAGGTTGAAGGCGGCCTTGCGTTCGCCGCCATCGGCGATGCCCAGCCGTACATCGCCTTCGAACGGGCGGTGCGGGCGGCGGCTGACCAGGTTGATCGCACCGCCGAGGATGTTCGGGCCATACAGCAGCGATGCGCCGCCACTGGCGACCTGGATCTCGGCCAGGTCGAAGGTGGTGAAACGGCCGAAATCAACGTAGCCGTCGTAGGGAACGTAGAGCGGTATGCCATCGAGCAACACCGGTACCTGGCGGGCATCGAAGCCGCGCAGGTAGACCATGTCCTCGTTGCGCGAGTTGCGTGCAAGGCTGACGCCGGGCAGCACGCTGACCGCTTCACCGACCGTGTTGCGGTCCAGCTGCTGGATGCGTTCGGCATCCAGGCGGCGTTCGGCCACGGCATCGGACGTGCCGCGGGTGGCATGTACGTCCACGCTGCCCAGGGTGAACACCGGCGGTGGCGCGGCCGCTTCGACGGCAGCGGCGGAGAGGGGAAGCAGCAGGGCCGACAGGGGTAGAACGAAACGACAGGTACGCATCCTCGCGATTCCTCGAGTTCGTTATATCCACGATGATATAACGGTTGGCAAGGGTCAACTTGATGACCGACCACGGTATTGTCCGCGCCGCGGTGAATGGGCACCTTGATCCATATCAAGGTCGGCGCCGGGCGGTGACGCTTTACACTGTGGCCCCGCGCAGGCGGCATGGAACCGAGCACGATGAGCGACGCCGATCCGACCCTGGAACTACAGGGCAACCTGTGGCTGAGCATTGCCGGGCAGAGCCTGGGCGGGCGTGGCCGCTTCGCCCTGCTGGGCCTGATCGATGCCTGCGGCTCGATCAGCCAGGCCGCCAAGCGCATGGGCATGACCTACAAGAACGCCTGGGATGCGGTGGACGCGATGAACACCGCAGCCGGCGAACCCCTGGTATCGCGCAGCGTGGGCGGTCGTGGCGGTGGCGGTGCGCAGCTGACCGCGCGCGGCCGCCAGCTGATCGCCCGGTTCGAACAGGTTGAACGCGCGCATCGCGCATTCCTGCAATCGCTGCAGGCCACCCCCGGGCTGGACGAGGATCTGGCCCTGATCCGGAGAATCGGCATGATCACCAGTGCACGCAACCAGTTCCACGGCCGGGTGAGTGCCCTGGCCACCGGCGCGGTCAACGATGAAGTACAGATCGAAGTGGCGCCGGGTGTGGCGGTGGTGGCGACCATCACCCATGGCAGCGTGGAATCACTGGGCCTGGCGGTGGGCGTGGCGGCCTATGCACTGGTGAAGGCGTCGTCGGTGATCGTCGCCCAGGGCGATGGCACCCGCTATTCGGCGCGCAACCAGTTCAGCGGCAGGGTGGAGCGGATCACCGAGGGTGCGGTGAACGATGAAGTGGTGGTGGATATCGGCCATGGCTGCACGGTGGTGGCGATCATCACCCGCGCCAGTACCGCGGCGCTGGAGCTGCGCGAAGGCGGCACCGCAACGGTGCTGTTCAAGGCATCCAGCGTGATCGTGGGTGTGCCCATGTAAGGCGCCCCGCCGGGCCATGCCCGGCGGAATCGATCAACGGTTCAATACAACTCGCAGTGCGTGCGGCCCTGGCCATGCAGTGCATCCCAGTGCCCGGCGCCGCCGATGGTATCGATGGCCCCGCGCACGGCGCCCTCCAGATGGCCCTTGTTGCCGCACAGGTAGAGATGGCCGCCGCGTGCCAGCACGTCCTGTACCTGCGGGGCACGCTGCTGCAGCACATGCTGTACGTAGACCTTTTCCGCGCCATCGCGCGAGAACGCGGTGTGCAGCCCGGCCAGTACGCCGCGCGACTGCCAGTCCAGCAGCTGCTCGCGATACAGGAAGTCATGCGCACTGTGCTTCTCGCCGAACACCAGGTGCACCTCGCGTTGGCTGCCCGTGGCCTGCAGTTCCTGCATCAGGCCCATGAGCGGTGCAATGCCGGTGCCGGTGCCGACCAGCAGCAGGGGAGCATCGCCGCCATCGGGCAGATGGAAGCCGGGATTGGAGCGGCAGTAGATGCGGGCACTGCCGCCGCCGTGCAGCAGGCTGCCGGTGGCCGTGCCGACACGCTCGCGCCCGCGCAGGGTGTAGCGCACTTCGCGCACGCACAGGCTGAGCCGGTCGTCGCAGGGGTGCGAGGCAATGGAGTAGGCGCGCGGGAGCCGTGGTGACAGCAGTTCACACAGGCGATCCAGCGGCACGCTGGCGGGCGTGGCATGGTCCTGCAGCACGTCCAGCAGGTCCAGCCCATGCAGGTAGGCGTCCAGCTCGCGCTTGCGGCTGATCTTCAACAGCCCCTTCAGTTCCTCGCTGCCGCCCAGGCGGGCGATGTCGCGCAGCACGCTCTTGCCCAGCAGGCGCAGCTCGCGGTCGGCCAGTGTGCTGGCCGCGTTGCCGTCACCGTACCAGGTGGCCAGCGCCTGCAGCAGGGCAGGATCGTTTTCCGGCACCACGTGCAGGGTGTCACCGGCCCGGTAGGCCATGCCGCTGCCGGTGATGTCCAGCTGCAGGTGCCAGGCGGCCGGCTCGCTGCTGTTCAAGCGCCGGCGTTCAAGAATGGGTGCGGCGAACGCATTGTCCTCGCCATAGGCGGTGACCTGCAGGCGCAGGTCCTGGCCGGCGTGCGGGTCGCCCCCCAGCACCTGGCCCAGCACCGGGCGCCACTGTTGGTAGAACTGTTCATAGCCCAGGTCGGCGTCTACCCGGTGCAGCAGCGGCTGCGCGCTGCGCTCGCTCAGTGCGGCATCCAGTGCCTTGGTGAAGCCACAGAAGCGCGGATAGCCGGTGTCGCCCAGGCCGAACACCGCATAGCGCAGGCCGGGCAGGGCCGGGGTCTGGCGCAGTGTTTCGAAGAACTGTTCGCCGTTGGCCGGCGGCTCGCCATCACCGAACGAACTGGAGATGGCCAGCAGCACATCGCCGTGGCCGAGGCTGGCCACGTCGATATCGTTGAAGGGGAGGACCTGCGGCGCATGCGGCTGCAGTTCCGCGCCCAGGCGCTGGGCCAGGGCGCGGGCATTGCCCGATTCGGAAGCGAATCCCACCAACAACCGGCTGATGGGTGTGCTGGCGGGAATGGCGTTCACGCAGCCTCGTAGAAGTCGTCGAACTTTTCCTTGCTGAACTCGACCAGGTCGTAGTTCTGCATCAGGTCGTTCACCACCCGGCGGATGCTGATGTAGGAGGTGATGTTGCCGTCGGCGTCGAACAGCGGCTGCACGGTGGTATCGACCACGTAGAGCACGCCGCCCTTGCCCAGGTTCGGCACGATGCCGGTCCAGGTCTTGCCGGCCTTGATGGTGTCCCACATGTCCTTGTAGACGGCCTTGGGCACATCGGGGTGGCGGACCAGGCTGTGCGGCTGGCCGATCAGCTCTTCCCGCGCAAAACCGGTAAGCGTGCAGAACAGGTCGTTGGCATAGGTGATGTTGCCCTGCAGGTCGGTGGTGGAGATCACCATGACGTTCTGCAGGGCGTTGAGCAGCTGGGCGTTGTCGGGGCTGTAGCTCATCGCAGGTCCTTTGGATGCCGGCGCCGCCGGCGTAGGGGTTCCTGCATAGAGATACGCGCCTTGGGCCCGGGGCGGATTGATATTGGTCAAGTACCCCTGCAGTGGCCCCTGCGACCGGGTGACGCAGGGTGGCGCGACGCGCTGTGCAGCCACGGTCTGCCGATCTACGTGCTGCTGTCGCAGGCGCTGTATGTCCGCATTCCCCGGCGGAGGCTCTCACTGCTGCAAGGGGAAGCCGATCGTCTCGTGGCAATGCTGCGCCAGTTTGCGGCCTCCGCCCTCGATCTGCAGCATCTCTGTGTCGCCAAAGAACTGCGATAGCGCCAATCCTGTCTTGTTGCCGGCATGCCCAGAGCGTCTGGCTGCGACTGTCAGGAACGCATCAGCGCGTGCATCGTGCCCGCCAGGCAGATCCGCACGTTCAAGCGCGCCTTCGATCAAAAGCTGGGCACAGGCGCCGGCCAGATAGGCATCTGCTTCGCGGTGCCTGCCGCGCCGTGCCTGACCTGCCAATGCGGTCGCGATATGCTGGAATTCGTGCGCGGTGGCGGCGATCACGCGCCGGCGTAGCGCGTCGGCGTCTGGTCCGGAAGGAAACCAGAAGCCGACGGTCTGTTCCGGCGGCTCCGCGTGTGGCACCTGTCGCCAGATTCCACCTCCGTCGCTCACTATCGTGAGCTTGTAGTGCACTGGCGTCTGTTCAAGTCCAGCCGCCTGCAGCGGCAGTCCAGCAGATCTTGCGGCAGCCTCGCAGAGCTGTGACGCCTGCACGGCGGAAAGCGTGTCATCTGCCCATAGAATCCGCGTTGCAATGGAGGACCATCCGCAATCGGTGAATCGATTGGGACGCTCCACGCTTT
Organism: Stenotrophomonas maltophilia; assembly: GCF_047782825.1. Taxonomy (GTDB): domain Bacteria; phylum Pseudomonadota; class Gammaproteobacteria; order Xanthomonadales; family Xanthomonadaceae; genus Stenotrophomonas. Next base: position 670,122 of record NZ_CP180589.1, read on the forward strand.
CCGGGCCGGTAAGCACGGATACCGTGCTGATCTTCAGATGGGAGGCAGGGCCTCGCAGCACGGTGGCATATCCGCCATCGGGGCCTACCAGGTTGCGGGGAGGCAGCTGGATGGAGTGGCATGCACTTGTCGCCAGGAGGATGGCCGCCAGCCACGCGTGGCCCCCGAGGGCGAAGCACCGTTGGCTGGGCGTGGACTGGCGGCACTGCATCAGGGCGTCAGCCCACATTGATAGGGTGATGGATACTTCGTACAGACCTGAAAGTCCGAGACGGAGGCTGCCTTGGTGGCTCCTCCATATCGAGAGGCTGCCGCGATGGTGTTTGGTCCAGGGGCCGCACCTACATCAAAGGTTGCGAGGTCATACCTCAGCTCGGTCGCCGGGCCCGACTCGGCTGCGGCCCACGTGTTCGCCCCGTCTGGGTCGACAAGTCGAAGGATGTTTCCCGTGCGATGCCATTGGAACTGCCTGGAGGCAATGGTGACGCCTTGCTGTGGATCAAATAGCTGCAAAGTTACAGATCCATTGGCTGGGAATGCTACGGACGAGCCCGAAACGTCGATTTCGAACCGTGCTGCATCCGGTACTTCGGCTGCCGACGCCAGCATTATCCGATCAAACCAACGTAGGCCGTCGCGCTCGCCCCCGCCGATTTTGCCGCCGATCCTGCCTTCTATTCGGCACTTCTTGCTCTCTTCGCACGATGCGCTCAACTGCCACTCTGTTGGCCCACACCCAGCAGTGGTGAGGGTGATACCGATTGCTGCCACGACGAGTCGTGGATTGCTCATTGGTACTCTCCAGGTTGCACTTCGATTGACCGATCAGTTCAAGCTGCCGATTCGGTATTCGATCCATATCGACTCGAGCGCACTCTGGCAATCAGATTTGTTTCAAATGGTTCCAGCAGTTGGCTTTGGGCTGCACTCGACGCATTGGGAAGATGCGCAGATCTAGCCAATCGCGACACTCGCATCGTCGGTTGCACCAAGTAACGGCGTGACGCTACTAGGTGGCGGGTAACAGGTAGCGCCGGGCCATGCCCGGCGGCTGCAGCGTTAACCCATGAGGTAGCGCAGCACGCCCGCCGAAACGACACCGATCAGCACCGTCGGCAACATCGACAAGCGGGTCGCGGCCAGCAGGGTGATCGCCAGTGCGGCCAGGTCGGCCGGCTGGTCTGCAACGAAATCCGGGGCGATCACCGAAATCAGCACGCAGCCGGGTGCAGCTTCCATCACGGTCACCGCGCGCTTGCTCAAGGTGCGGTTGCGCAGCGCCAGGAAGCCGATGATGCGGGTCAGGTAGGTCACGGCGGCCATCAGCACGATGGTCAGCAGCGATGTCCAGTGGAGCAGGCCGTGCAGGATCATGCGGCGTCCTCCGCCAGCAGCCAGGCGGCGGCCAGCCCGGCCAGCGCACCGCTGGCCACGTACCAGGCCCCGGGCACCAGCAGATAGGTGGCTGCGGCCACCAGCAGGCTGACCAGCCAGGGGCGTGCGGCCTTCATGCCCTGCCACATGCCGCGCAGCAGGACCAGGAAAACGGCGGGGAAGGCCATGTCGAACCCGTAGGCGTGGATGTCGCCCAGCAATGGGCCGACGATCGCGCCGATGGCCGTGCACAGCACCCACACCGTGTACAGGCCCGCCGAAACACCCAGGTAATAGGCCAGGCTGAAACCCAGGCCGCACCTGCGTGCATCGGCCACGCCCAGCGCCCAGCTTTCGTCGCACATGAAGAACAGGGCGGGCAGGACGCGCCGGCGCGGCAGGTGCTGCAGCAGCGGGGCCAGGCTGGCACCCATCAGCAGGTGGCGGCTGTTGACCAGTGCGGTGATGGCCACGATCAGGGCGATGTGCGGTGGAGACGTCCACAGTTCGACTGCGGCGAATTCGGAGCCACCGGCGAAGTTCAGGCCGGTCATCAGCGGCACTTCCAGGGCGGTCAGGCCCTTCTGTGCGGCCTGCGCGCCCAGCACCAGGGCGAAGGGGATGAAGCCGACCATCACCGGCAGGGCGGCGCGCAGGCCGCGCAGGAATTCGGCCCGGGGCGCGGTGTCGCAGGCGGGGTCGGGCGGGGGCAGGGTGGTACGGGCGTCCATCGAGCGTTCGTCTGTATGGGGACGATCATGCTAGCGGCGAAACCACGAAATCGGGTTGCGTTGATGCCGTGAAGGCGGGAAGATTTGAAATTCCATGCGGCCGTGGGCGGAAAGGGTGAAATGGCGTGCAGAACGATCTCGACAATCTCGACCGCCGCATCCTGGACGCGCTGCAGCGCGATGGGCGGTTGCAGAACCTGGAGCTGGCGCGGCAGGTGGGGCTGTCCCCTTCGGCCTGCCTGAGGCGGGTGCGCCTGCTGGAGGATGGGGGCTACATCGACCGCTATGTGGCGCTGTTGAATGCGGCCAAGGTGGGCCGGGGTTTCACGGTGTTCGTGCGGGTGTGGCTGCGCGGGCAGGATGAGGACACCACCAATCACTTCATCAACAGCATCAAGTCCTTCCCGGAAGTGCTCGAGTGCCATCTGATGGCGGGGGACTGTGATTTCCTGCTGCGGGTGGCGGTGGCCGATCTGGATGCGTACCGGCAGTTCCAGATCCAGCACCTGAACCGGATTGCCGGGGTGCAGAACACCAAGACGGAGATCCCGATGCAGCGGATCAAGCAGACGACGGAGTTGCCGGTCTAGGGTGTGCTGGCAGGGCTGCGCCCTGCACCCGCCGAATCAACGTCAACGTCCAACGTCAACGTCAACGGCAGAAGCTGGCTTTCCGTGGGATGGCGGGGTGGGTCCGGCGGCAGGGGACGCCGTGAACGCCTCTCCGGGGTCCGGCCCAGCCGCTGGCGGCTGGGCGTTCGGGCGCTTGCGAAGCAGTGCTTCGCAAGCAAAGCGCCCTCACCCATGGGGGCTTGGTCGCGGCTTGCTCGTGTGCGCTGTCCTGCGCACACGGCAAGACCTGGGTTGGGCATCCTGCCCAATCCGCCCGAGGCATGCCTCGGGCCCATGCCGCTCATACCCCCTCAACCGGACCCACCCCGCCTTTGACAGTTGGCCGCGACCTGTCGGAGTACGGGGTCGGATCCCGTTGCTGGGCAACGGGCTCCGCCCCCTTCCGTGACTGCTTCCGTGATGGGGCGTCATCGCAATGACATCTGGCGCCGCTACGGTCTGCGTCTGCTTGCCGACGCCGTGCACGCGATCTTCCGGTCGCGCTGGCGGGGTCGTGCAGCTGCTGTCGCTGCCGAGGGTCATGTGTTCTACGTCAGGGGGCTGAATGGACACCGCGCGGTCAGAACCTGGAAAGTGGCCATCGCCGCATGGTTGCTGTTCGCTTTCGTCGCTGCTGCGCAGGACGCGGCGCGGCCCTTCGATATTCCTGCACAGCCGCTGGAACAGGCGGTCGAGCGCTTCAGTGTCGCCAGCGGGTGGTCGGTGATGTACGCCGGCGATCTCGCCGCGGGCCGTCGCAGCCATGCGCTGCAGGCCACTCTGCCGCCGGCAGAGGCGCTGCGTGCGCTGCTGCGCGATACCGGTGTGGAGGCCGACATGATCGGTGCCCAGCGCGTGGTGCTGCGCCTGGCTGCGGGGCAGTCCGCCGCAGTGGCCGAGCCGCTGCTGGCCGAGGCCGAGCGGCGCCGGCGCTTTGGCGGGCTGCAGCAGCGTCTGCGGGCGGCCTTCTGCGGTGACCTGGACCTGCACCCGGGCGGCTATGCGGCCACGCTGCGCTTCAACATCGCAGCCGATGGCCAGGTGCACGATGCGGAACTGGTCAGCGGCAGCGGCAACGCGCGCCGCGATGCGCGCCTGCTGCAGGCCATGCACGCGCTGGTGCTGCCGGCCGAGGCGGCCGGGCTGCCGCAGCCGGTGACGCTGCAGATCCACCCCTCCACCGGTGACCACGACTGTGGCGGCCGTGCTCCTCTTCCATGATTTCAAGGACGCGAACATGAGCAACGGCACGGCCGGGGCGGCAGACCTGATGGACCACCTGCTGGGCGCCTACGATGAACTCAAGCGCCGGTTGGTGCGCAAGCTCGGTTCGGAAGAGCTGGCGGGCGATGCGCTGCAGGACACCTGGATGCGGCTGAGCGCGCGCCGCGACCGCCTGGATCCGGTGCAGAACCCGGCGGCTTACCTGCTGCGCATGGCGATGAACACCGTGATCGACAGGCAGCGTGCCGACCACCGCCTGCTGAGCCTGGAAGAAGTCGACACGCTGATGGAAATGGCCGATCCCGGCCCGGGCCCGGCACAGGCGGCGGAGCAGGAGATGGCGCTGGAAGACATGGTCGGCCTGCTGCAGCGCATGCCGGAGCGGCGCCGCCGCATCCTGCTGGCGATCCGCGTGGACGGCCTGCAGCAGCGTGACGTGGCCGGACAGCTGGGGGTGTCGCTGCGCCTGGTGCAGCGTGAACTGAAGGCCGCCCAGGATTATCTGGCCGAACGCAGCGGGCAGGGGCGCCAGGTGCGGTTCTGACGCCTGGCATCCGTCTACACTTTGACGCCGAGCAGAACCCCGCAGTGTGCGGGGACGGCATGAGCCCCCATGGACGCTGACCACCGCCCGCACCGCACCCTGGACGCCATCGAGCGCCAGGCGCACGCGTGGGTGGTACGGCTGACCTCCGGCGAGGCCACCGCCGCCGATGGCAAGGCGTTCCGTGCCTGGTGCGAGGCCGACCCTGCGCATCGATCGGCCTTCGCGCAGGCGCGCCGGCAGTGGGAACAGGTTCGCGTGGCCGGTGGGCAGCTGCCCGCCGCCGCGCGCCAGCCGCAGGCGCCGACCCCGGTGCAGCGCTGGAGCCGCCGTGCCTTCCTGGGCGCTGCGGTTGCGGCGCCCGCCAGTCTGGCGGTGGTCGCCGCGCTGCGGCCGCCGATGGGCCTGTGGCCGTCGGTCACCGCGCTGGCCTCGGACTATCACACCGGCACCGGCGAGCGGCTGCGCATCACGCCCAGTGCGGATCTGGCGATCGAGCTGGATACCCAGACCAGCCTGCGACGCCGCAGCGATACGCGCGGCGAGGGCTACGAGCTGATGCAGGGCCAGGCCGCGCTGGAAACCCTGGCCGGCGCCCGCCTGGCGCTGTTCGCGGGGCAGGGCTGCGTGCTCGCCGGGAGCGGTCCGGTGCGCCTGGACGTGCGCCACACTGATGGCCAGGTACGCGTTACCTGCCTTCGCGGCAGTGCCCGCATCGAACATCCGCAGGGCCGGCTGCAGCTGCAGGCCGGCCAGCAGACACGCTATGACGAACGCCTCAGCGGCGTGGTGGTCGAGGCCGTGGCGGCCGAAGCCGGCGCCTGGACCGAGGGAATGCTGGTGTTCCGCCGCGCGCCACTGCGCGACGTGGTTGAAGAGATCAACCGCTACCGCCGCGGCAAGGTGATGCTGGGCGCGAACGCGCTGGCACGCGCGCCGGTGAGCGGTCGCTTCCGCATCGACGACCCGGACGCTGCGTTGGAGCAGCTGCGGCTGACAATGTCGCTCGGCCTGCGTCGCTACCCGGGTGGCATCGCCGTACTGGGGTGAAATCCTGGCCGCACCGTCTGCGCGGCCAACATGCAAGGGGGAAGGCCAAGGATGCGCAACGAGTCGATCGGCGTGCTGGACCTGCGCCGCAACCTGTCGGCGCTGCTGGAAACCAGCCAGCGGCAGCCGCTTATGGTCCACCGCTATGGCGCCCCCTGGGTGTGCGTGGTGTCCGATGTGCAATGGCAGCAGCAGGCCGTGCTGCTGGATTTCGATCCGCATGCCCATCCACTGGCAATGCTGCTGCGCCTGCAGCGGCAGGTGCTGGCGCTGCCCGAACACGGGGCGATGAGCCCGGCGATGGCCGCGCGCGCGTGGCTGCTGCATGCCATGCATGCACCGGACAGCCTGGTTGCACTGCACGAACAGGTGCGGCAGCATCGACTCTGGCACTGGTTCGTTGCCGGCAGTGATGGGCTGATGGAAGGCTGGCACCTGGCCGCGCTGCGCAGCTCGATGGCGGCACTGATCGACGATCCCGGCACGACCGATGCGCTGTGCGGCTTTGCTTCGCGCAGTGATGTCGCGGTGCTGGCGCGGCGTTGTGGTGGCCAGCCGCCGTTGCTGGACCTGGAAGCCTGCAGGCACATGACGCTGGAATGACGCGCCGGAGAAAGCGCCAACGCGCGCACATCATCGGCATCGGGCTGTCGCTTCCGCTGCGGCACTGACGTCTTCTGCAGAGGACGACGCACCTGCGTCGTGGAACGTGGGCGGCATCGATGACCGACAGTCGCAGGATCAGCATGCTTGACCTGGATCGCCACCTGAGCCAGTCGCTGGAGCAGGCGCGGCACGCGCCGCTGAGCGTGCTGCGCTACGGCCGCCCCTGGGTCTGGGTGCTGTCCAGCGATGCATGGCTGGATGCAGCGCGCTGGGCCGCCGTCGACAGCAGCAGCCATCCGCTGCTGGCGCTGCGGCGTGTGCTCGACTCGCAGCTGCGGCCCTGGGCGCCACCGGCCATGGAGGTGCTGCCGCTGGACCTGGCCGACACGCGCGTGGTGCAGCGCGCAGCCGTACTGGTACTGCTGCGCGGAATCGACAACGCACAACGCCTGCATGACGAACTGCGCTACCACCAGGCATGCCGCCACTTCATCGGTTTCGACCATGGCACGGCGTGGCCGCTTGCGCAGTGCGCACGCGTGCTGCATGCCTGCCAGCACCCGGTGCTGCGCGACTGCGTGGACGGTCTGCTGGATGCGTTGCCGTGGACCTGCGTGGATGCCGCGTGCGCGCCTGCGGTGCGCGCCGCACGCGAACGCAGCGCGCAGCAGCGGATCGCAGGCGGATGTTTATCGTACTGACACATGCACCGCTGACGATGGCGCGGCGGTCTCTTCCAGGATGACGAGGACGGAACGATGGGTAGGCAGGTTCGTGGTCGCAGTTCCCGGCAGCAGGGTTTCAGCCTGATCGAGATCATGGTGGTGGTGGTGATCATCGGCATTCTTGCCGCGCTGATCGTGCCGCGGTTGATGGACCGGCCAGACCAGGCACGCGTGGTGGCGGCCCGCCAGGACATCGCAGCGTTGATGCAGGCGTTGAAGCTGTACCGGCTGGACAATGGCCGCTACCCCGGCGCGGAGCAGGGCCTGCAGGCGCTGGTGGATCCGCCGCAGGGCAGCGGCGCGGTACCGGTCACCCCGTACCTGGAACGACTGCCGAACGATCCGTGGGGCCACCCCTACCAGTACCAGAATCCCGGCAGGCAGGGTGACATCGATGTGTTCTCGCTGGGCGCAGACAGCAAGCCCGGCGGCGAAGCGAGCAACGCCGACATCGGCTCCTGGCAGCTGTAAGGCCACGCCATGCTGCGTCGCCCTCCTGTCTGCAGTGCTGCGCGCCAGCGTGGCATGGCCGTGATCGTGGCCATGCTGGTGGTCGCGCTGGTGGCGGTGATCGCGACCGCCTTGCTGGCGCGGCAGTCGGCGCAGCTGCGCGCCCTGCGCGCTGAACAGCTGCGTGCGCAGGTGCGCATGGCCGTGGATGCAACCCTGGCGCGGGCTGCGCAACAGCTGCGCGAAGATGCGCACGAGCAGCTGACCACAGTCGCGCGAGGCCGCTGGGCACGCCCCCTGCATCTGCAGGCGCCGTTGCCGGTGGCGGCGCAGCTGGTGGACGCGCAGGGGCGCTTCAACCTGCGCAACCTGATGCGGGAAGGCAGGGTCGACCCGATCGCGCGCCAGTCGTTCGTGGCACTGTGCGTGGCGCAGGGCGTGGCCGCTGCGGCCTGTGCGCAGGCGGCGGACGGCATCCAGCTTCGGCTGCGCGACGGCGCATGGCAGGCGCAGGCGCCGCTGCCACGTGAAGCGCTGCTGCAGCAGGTGCTGGCCGGCGTCGATCCCGCGGCCCTGCAGGCACTTGAGCAGAGCACGGTGGTGCTGCCCGCGCACACCCTGCTCAATGCCAACACCACCGAGCTGGCGACGCTGCAGGCGGTGGCCGGGGACGTGTCGCCTGCGCGGCTGGCAGCCCTGGTTGGCGAACGTGATGGGGGCCACTGGCTGCTCAACCGCGGCGATATCGCCAACCGGCTGCAGGTGACACCCGCGCAGATGGAGCAGTTGCCGCTGGGCATTCACAGCGAATGGTTCCTGGCCGTGGGCCGGGTGGAAGCCGATGGCCGCGCGGTCGACTTCCGCGCGTTGCTCTGGCGCGAGTACCGCGATGAGGGCGTACGCGTGCAGCGGGTATGGACGAGGATCGGCGCATGAGCGTGCAGCTGCGTATCCGCCTGCCGGCACTGGACCGGCTGCAGGCCACGGCGGAGGTTGACTGGGCACAGATTTCGAAGGGGCAGGTGATCGCAGGTGGGCGTGAGCGCCTGGAAACGCTCGGCACGCGTTTTGCGCGTGCGGACGTGTCTGCCAGCCTGGACGCGCATGACCTGATCCTGCTGGAACTTACGCTGCCGCCGTTGTCCGGGCGGCGCCTGCAGACGGCGCTGCAAGGCGAAGTCGAAGCCATGCTGCTGGACGACCTGCAGGACGTGGCGCTGGCATGCAGCCCGCAGGCGCGTGATGGGCGGGTTTCGGTCACCTGGCTGGGCGTGCAGGCGATCGCACGCGCGCAGGGCGTGCTGCAGGGCTGCGGCCTGCGCCTGGCTGGGCTGTATCCCACGCCGTTGCTGCTGCCGTTCAGCGAAGGACAGGCCACCCTGCAGGCCTGCGGTGAGCATCTGCTGGTCCGCGCGGGCCGTGATCGCGGCTTCGTGCAATGGCGCAGCGGTCGCGACACGGCCACGGTGCTGGACGCGGTGGCGGCGCGGTTGCAGGCCAGTGGCGTGTCCGCCGTGCAGTGGGTGGGGGCGGTGCCGCAGGGCTGGCCCGCCGCGCTGCCGAGCAGTGTGATTGCCGAACGGCTGCAGGACAGCGGCGAAGCGCCGGCGTGGTCGCTGCCGCTTCCGCAGGGCACGGGCAGCGCGCCGAAGCTGGCCTTTGGGCTGGCGATGGCAGCCGTGCTGATGGCGGCGCTTGGCCTGCAGCTGCAGGTGATGCGCTGGCGCAGCGAAGGGGAAGCGCTGCGCGACGGCATGGCCCAGCAGTTCAACCGTGGGTTTCCTGAAATCACCGATGTGGTCGACCCGGTACTGCAGGCGCGGCGAGCGCTGGCGGTGCCGCCGCCGGCACGGCCGCTGCCGGAGGTGCAGCAGCAGGTGGCGGCGTTGTTGCAGGCCATGCCCGAGCTGGCCGGCCGGGTGCAGGCGCTGGAATACCAGCCAGGGCAGCTGAAGGTGCAGCTGGAGGGCGATGCGGCGCAGCTCGCCAGTGATCCGCAGCGTCTGGAGCGCTGGCGGCAGGCCGCGCTGCAGAACGGGCTGAGCCTGGCGGCCGATGCCGATGGCCAGCTGCGGGTACACAACGGAGCGGGGCAGTGAGCGCTGCATCCGCGTCGGCCCCGCGCGCGTCCGTTGGTCTGAAACGGCGCTGGCAGGCCCTGGCCGCACGCGAACGGGCAATGCTGTTGTTGATGGTGACCGCGCTGGTGGCCGCTGCCGTCTGGGCCGGCTGGCTGGAGCCCCTGCTGAAGCAGCGCCGCTTCTGGCAGGCGGAACTGCCGCGCCTGCAGGCACAGTCCCGGCTGCTGGCGCCACTGCTGCAGGCGCGCGACCAGCAGCGCCAGGCGCAGGCCCGCCCGCCGACGCTGGCAGGCCTGCGCGGGAAGATCAGGGCGGCCGGCCTGAGCGAGGCGATGCGCATTGACGAACGTGAGGGGCGCTGGCACCTGCAGGTACAGGGTGTGCCCGCCGACACGCTATGGAACTGGCTGCTGCCACTGCTGGCCGACCCGGCCGTGCAGCTGCAGCAGCTGAAACTGCAACGTACAGGGGATGCGAACATGCCGGCAGCACGGATTTCCGGAACCATCGTGGTGACCGCGCACGGTGGTGGCGGTCGATGAGTGCGATACGCGTGCTGGCAGGTACCACTGCCCTGGCGCTGGCCCTGGCGCTTGCGCATACGCCGTCGGCGGCGTGGGCGCAGGAGGTCAAAGAGCATGCCGGGAAGGAGCAGGCCGGGAAGGACTCGCCCGTACAGTTGAACCTGGTCGACACCGATATCGGAGGTGTGCTGCGGATGGCGGCGCGCTTCACCGGGCGCCAGTTCCTGGTGGACCCGCGGGTGACCGGCAAGATGACCGTGGTGTCCGATGGCCCGGTCAGTCCGTCGCAAGCCTACCAGCTGCTGCTGGGTGCGCTGCGCATGCGCGGGTTCGCGGTGGTCGAGAACGGCGGCGTCAGCAGTGTGGTGCCGCAGGCCGATGCCAAGCTGTTGGGCGGCCAGGTGGGCCCGGGCGGTGCGGGCGGCGAGGTGGCGACGCGCACCTTCGCGCTGCGCTTCGAGAGCGCCGCCGCGCTGGTGCCCGTGCTGCGGCCGATGATCACCCCCGACAACCCGATCACCGCCAACCCGGGCAACAACACCCTGGTCATCACCGATTACGCCGACAACCTGGAACGCATCGCGCGCGTCATCGCCAGCGTCGACACGCCGTCGGGCATGGATACCGACGTGGTGAAGCTGCAGCAGGGCATCGCGGTGGACGTGGCGGCGATGGTGGCGCCGTTGCTGGACGTGCAGGGCGGCGACGCCCTGCAGAAAGTGGTGGTGATGGCCGACCCGCGCAGCAACAGCATCCTGCTGCGCTCCAGCAGCCCCGGCCGTACACGCTTGGCGCGGCAGCTGGTGGAAAAGCTGGACCGCGCACAGGACGAGTCGGGCAATCTGCATGTGGTCTACCTGCGCAATGCGCAGGCCAACCAGCTGGCAGGCGTGCTGCGCGGGGTGGTGGCAGGGCAGAGCGATGCGCCGGCAATGGGCAGCACCGAGGGCGTGACCCCGGCCCCGGCCGAGCGCCCCGGCGCGGCAGCGGCGCAGCCGCAGGCAGCGGCCCCCAAGGGCAATGCGCTGGAGTCGCCGCGGCTGGACCCGAACCGGCGCGAGGCGGGTGACACCGCCAGCAATGGCTTCAGCCACAACGGCATTTCCGTGCAGGCCGACATCGCCACCAATACCCTGCTGATCTCCGCCCCCGAGCCGGTCTATCGCAATCTGCGCAGGGTGATCGACCAGCTCGACCAGCGGCGCGCGCAGGTGCTGGTGGAAAGCCTGATCGTGGAGGTCAACCAGAACGATGCGGCCGAACTGGGCGTGCAGTGGATGCTGGGCAATGGCCGCACCTTCGGCGGCACGCATTTTGGCGGCACCACCGGCGGCAGCGGCCTGAACAGTGGGGCACGCACCACCCTGGACGTGCTGCCGCGCGACGGCCTGAACATCGGCGTGATCGACGGCACGATCAACCTGCCGGGGGTGGGCCAGATCCTCAACATGAAGGCCCTGGCCAACGCGCTGCAGAGCAAGGGCGGCGCCAACATCCTGTCCACGCCGAACCTGATGACCCTGGACAACGAGGCGGCCAGCATCATGGTCGGGCAGACCGTGCCCTTCGTCAGCGGGCGTTATGTGACTGACGGCGGGGGCGGCAGCAACAACCCGTTCCAGACCATCGAGCGCGAGGACATCGGCCTGAAGCTGCGCGTGCGCCCGCAGATCTCCGAAGGCGGCACGGTGAAGCTGGACATCTACCAGGAAGTGAGCAGCATCGACGGCCAGAGTTCCACCGCCAGCACCGGCATCATCACCAACAAACGGGCACTGGATACCAGCGTGCTGCTGGACGACGGGCAGATCATGGTGCTGGGTGGCCTGCTGGAAGATAGCGTGAGCCATGGCCGTGATGCGGTGCCGGGGCTGGGCCGGCTGCCAGTGTTGGGGGCGCTGTTCCGCAGTGACACGCGCAGGCGCACCAAGACCAACCTGATGGTGTTCCTGCGCCCGCACGTGGTGCGTGACCCGGCCGCCGGCCAACGCCTGACCCGCGATCGCTACGACTACATGCGCAATGCCCAGGCCGGCGCACAGCCGGTGCAGAGCTGGGCGCTGCCGGCGCTGAATGCACCGCAGCTGCCACCGCAGGACCTGGCGGTGCTGGGGCAGGGCAACGCCCTTGATGCAACCGGACAGGCGGCGGCCGGCGCGAGCCTGCCGGCGCTGTACCCGGCCGATGAGGGCAGCGTGCAGCTGGTCCAGTTCGCACAGGGGCTGGATCCTGTGCGTGCCAGCCAGGGCGTGGCCCAGGTGCGGGCACTGGGGCTGCAGGCCTACGCCGAGGCCAGTGCCGTCGGCAACGGTCAGCGCCTGCGTGTCCGCCTGCCGCGCGATCCGGCGCGGTTGGACCCGGCGCTGCAGCAGCTGCGCGGCCTGGGCTATACCCCTGAACTGGTGATCGGGCCATGACCGTGGCCAGCACGCTGCCCTATGCCTGGGTGCGCAGCCATTGCGTGCTGTTGGCCGATGCGGGCGGTGAGCCCGTGCTGCTGGGCACCACTGAAACGGCGGCATGGGCGGTGGCCGAGCTGCGCCGCCGGCATGGGCCGTTGCCCTTCCAGGTACTGGATGCCACCGCCTGGCAGCAGCGTCTGGGCGAACAGTACCGTGACGGCGGCGATGCCGCCGCCGTGGTCGGTGCGGCAGAAAGCGAGGTGGACCTCGATCGCCTGATGCAGGACATGCCCGAAGTCACCGATCTGCTGGACGCGCAGGACGATGCGCCGGTGATCCGGATGATCAATGCGCTGCTGGCGCAGGCCGCCCGCGACGGCGCCAGCGATCTGCACATCGAACCCTTCGAGACCCACTCGGTGGTGCGCTACCGGGTGGATGGCACCCTGCGCGACATGGTGCAGCCGCGGCGTGCGCTGCACGCGGCACTGGTGTCGCGCATCAAGATCATGGCGCACCTGGACATCGCCGAAAAACGCCTGCCACAGGATGGGCGGATCGCGATCCGCGTGGGTGGTCGGCCGTTGGACATCCGCGTGTCCACCGTTCCCACCGGCCATGGCGAGCGCGCGGTGCTGCGCCTGCTCGAGAAGGATGCCGGCCGCCTGCAGCTGCAGCGCCTTGGCATGGCCGACGACACTCTGGCCATCTTCACTGGCTTGATCCGCCAGCCGCACGGCATCGTACTGGTGACCGGGCCCACCGGCAGCGGCAAGACCACGTCGCTGTATGCAGCGCTGGGGCAGCTGGACAGCAGCGCCAGCAACATCCTCACCGTTGAGGATCCGGTGGAGTATGACTTTGCCGGCATCGGCCAGATCCAGGTCAACGCGCGCATCGGTATGAGCTTCGGCACGGCCCTGCGGGCTATCCTGCGCCAGGATCCGGACACCATCATGATCGGTGAGATCCGCGATCTGGAAACCGCGCAGATCGCCGTGCAGTCCTCGTTGACGGGCCACGGCGTACTGGCGTCGCTGCATACCAACGATGCGATCTCGGCGGTGACCCGCCTGGCAGACATGGGGGTGGAGCCGTTCCTGCTGGCGTCATCGCTGCGCGGTGTGCTGGCGCAGCGGCTGGTGCGGCGCCTGTGCACGCAGTGCCGTCGCGCGGAAGTCGATGCGTGCGGGCACACGCGATGGCACGCGGTCGGCTGCCCGGCCTGTGCGCACGGCGGCTACAAGGGACGCACCGGCATCCACGAACTGTTCGTGGTGGACGACCGCGTGCGGGCCCTGATCCATGAAGGGCAGGGCGAGCCTGCACTGCGCGAAGCGGCCCGCCAGGCCGGCATGCGCAACCTGCGTGAAGATGGCCAGCGCTGGGTGGCCAGTGGGGTGACCACGCAGGAAGAGATCCTGCGCGTGACGGGCGACGGCTGAGATCACCATGGCACTGTTCGATTACCAGGCCGCCAACGCGCAGGGGCACATCGAAAAAGGGCGGCTGGATGCCGACAGCCCGCGCGGCGTGCGCCAGCTGCTGCGCGGGCGCGGGTTGACGCCGGTGCAGGTCAGCGCGGCGCGCCGTGGCGGCACGGGCTGGGGCGCACGGCGCCTGTCTTCCAGTGAACTGGCCTGGGCCACACGCCAGCTGGCCAGCCTGCTGGCCGCCAGCCTTCCGCTGGAGTCCGCATTGAGCGCCGTGATCGACCAGTCCGAGCGCCCGCATATCGCACAGGCGCTGACCGCCGTACGCACCGATGTGCGTGCCGGCCAGCGCCTGGCCGTGGCGCTGGCAGCGCGCCCTCGGGATTTCCCGCCCATCTACCGTGCGCTGGTCGGCGCCGGTGAAGACTCCGGCGACCTGGGGCGGGTGATGGAGCGCCTGGCCGACTACATCGAGGAACGCAACGCACTGCAGGCCAAGGTCCTCACTGCCTTCATCTACCCGGCGGCAATCAGCCTGGTCTCGGTGGCGATCGTGATCTTCCTGCTGAGCTATGTGGTGCCACAGGTGGTGACCGCCTTCGTCCAGGCGCGGCAGACCCTGCCGCTGCTGACCCGGGTCATGCTGGCGGCCAGCGCCTTCGTGCGCGAGTGGGGCGCATGGACCGCGGTAGCGGTTGCAGCGGCATTTGCCGGTTGGCGGCTGGCACTGCGCCGGGCCGATCTTCGCCTGCGCTGGGATGCCCTGCTGCTGCGCCTGCCGCTGGTCGGGCGCTTCGTGCTGGGCGTCAACAGCGCCCGGTTCGCATCGACGCTGGCGATCCTGCTGGATGCCGGCGTGCCGCTGCTGCGCGCACTGGATGCGGCACGGCAGACACTGGGCAATACGATGCTGGCGCGCTGCGCCGATGACGTGGCCGCGCGCGTACGTGAAGGTGCCGGACTGGGTGCCGCACTGAAGGTGCAGAAGGTGTACCCGCCCATCCTGGTGCACCTGGTATCCAGCGGTGAGAAGACCGGTGCGCTGGCACCCCTGCTGGATCGTGCCGCACAGACGATCTCGCGCGAGATCGAGCGCCGCGCGATGGCCATGACCGCGTTGCTGGAGCCGGTGATGATCCTGGTGATGGGCGGGGTGGTGCTGACCATCGTGCTGGCGGTGCTGATGCCGATCATGGAAATGAACCAGCTGGTGCAGTGATGCGCGACGCACGTCACGTCGCACACCACGGGCCTGCATTTTCCAGAGGATTCTCCACACCTTTTTCCCGTCTTCCACAGGTTTCTTAAGCGGCCTGTCATCGGCGGCGACGAGCATGAACCCGTCGTCGCAGAGCGGGCTGGGAGGCCCCTGGCGACAGCAGGCGTGTAGTGACCGTTCCTCCCTTGGTGTTTCCCTTCGCAGTAAACCCTTCAGGAGAAGATCATGTACAAGTGCAAGACTCTGGCCGCGCTGGTTGCCACCGCGCTGCTCGCCACCGCGGGCGCTGCGTCCGCCCAGTCCCTGGTGCAGGGCGGCGGCGCTTCGCTGCCGGCCAAGCTGTACAAGGGCTCGTCCGACAGCATCCTGCCGTCCACCTTCAGCTATGAAGTGACCGGTTCGGGCACCGGCAAGCAGGCCTTCCTGGAAAACAAGCCGGCCCTGTTCAACACCACGGGCACCGTGCATTTCGCCGGCAGCGACTCGGTGCTGTCCGACGCTGAAGTGCTGGCCTACAACCAGAACTTCGCCCCGACCTACGGCCCGGTGATCCAGATCCCGTCGGTGGGCACCTCGGTCACCGTGCCGTACAACAACGGCAACGGCAACCTCGACCTGAGCGTCACCCAGCTGTGCGGCGTGTTCTCGGGCAAGATCACCCAGTGGAACGAGATCGACTCCAGCCGCACCGGCGCGATCACCGTGGTCTACCGCAATGAGAAGAGCGGTACCACCGAGCTGCTGACCCGCTTCCTGGAAAACGCCTGCTCGACCGATGACACCGCCGGCAGCCTGCTGGTCGGTGGCAAGTTCACCACCACGCAGGAATTCTGGAAGCAGTTCACCACCCTGCCGACCAACTTCACCACCGCCTCGGTGCTGGGCAGCCAGCCGCTGTACGACAAGGTGTACGCCACCGCTGGCGCCGTTGGCTACATCGGCCCGGACGTCGTGCCGGACCTGGACGATGCGACCAAGATCGCCAAGGTGCGCGGCTACTCGCCGAACGACCCGAGCGTGCAGGCCACGCTGAACACCGTTGCCCCGCCGACCGGCGCCGCCGCCAATGATCCGCGCAACTGGGTGCCGGTGTTCACCAACCCGCCGGCCGTGGGTTACCCGATCGTGGGCTACACCAACTTCGACCTGGGCCAGTGCTACAAGACCGCTGCCGTGGCCACCGCGCTGCGCACGTTCCTGCTGGGTCACTACAACGGCAACAACGATGCCGCCGCGCGCGCCCACGGCTTCGTCCCGCTGACCGCCACCTGGCGTGATGCCATCCGTACCCGCTTCGTGGTCGCCAGCAGCACCGCCGGCCTGAACAACCCGAGCACCTGCGCCGGCCTCGGCCGTCCGTAACGCTCATCAGGCAGCAGCAACCGCCTGAACAGGCGCCGGCAGCAATGCCGGCGCCTTCTGCATTCCAAGGCACCTGCACAGCGATCTGATGTCGGCTTCACGCCCTTCGCCCCGTCTAACAGGGGCAGGGCGTGCACCGCCCGGTTCTGACCAGACAGCGCTGCGGCCGATGCCGCCCAACCAGGTTGACGAGGTTCCGATGTCGCACCCGCTTACCACTGCTTTCCGCCTGCCCCAGGGCCGCCAGAACCACCCGATGGCCTGGGCCATCGCCGTGGCCCTGGGAACGATGGTGGCACCGGCCAGCCAGGCCCAGCAGGCGTTCAGCCCGGGCTGGTTCGCAGACCGCGGTGCGGCGCAGGGCGCGGCGGCACAGAGCGGGCGCATGCCCAATGGCGTGCCGATCCAGTTCGCGCTGCCTGCCCAGCAACAGGACGCGGCGCGGCAGAAGCTGCAGCAGTCGATCAACAACCTGGGCACGGCCGCGCAGGCCATCGCCCTGCAGCAGCGCCTGCAGGAGCAGGCACGCGCGGCGCGCCGCGACGCGGGCTTCGTGGTGGCCGATGGCCTGGGCAAGGACGGCCTGAAGGTGGACGACAATCCGCTGACGCGCGGTTGGATCAACGCACGCGAGGCGATCCAGTCGCAGGGCAGCGATGGCCGCGTGCAGGTGAGCATCGAACAGACGGCCGACAAGGCCATCCTGAACTGGGAAACCTTCAACATCGGTGGCAACACCACGTTGAACTTCGTGCAGAACCGGGACTGGGCGGTGCTGAACCGGGTGAATGATCCGAACGCACGGCCCAGCCAGATCCTGGGCCAGCTGAAGGCCAATGGCACGGTGTTCGTGGCCAACCGCAACGGCGTGCTGTTCGGCAATACCGGCCAGGTGAACGTGCGCAACCTGGTGGCCGCTGCCGCGCGCATCAGCGATGCGCAGTTCCGTGACAACGGGCTGTACAGCGGTGACAACACCACGACGGCGCTGACCGACGCGCTGGGCAGGGTCAGTGTCGAACAGGGCGCGCGCATCACCACCCATGAGCCGACCACGGCGACCCGGGGCGGTGGCTATGTGCTGCTGGCCGGCCACAGCGTGGACAATGCCGGGCAGATCGAGACCCGCAAGGGACAGACCCAGCTGGCCGCCGGCGATGCGTTCGTGATCCGGCGCGGCGTGGGTACCGCGCAGAACACCGCCTCGACCACGCGCGGCAACGAAATCGCACCGCGCTTCATCGCCGGCAGCACGGCGGGCAGCGTGCGCAACACCGGCTTGATCCAGGCCCGCGAGGGCGACATCACCCTGGCCGGGCGGACCGTGGAGCAGGCCGGCGTGGCCGTGGCCACCAGCACGCTCAACCAGCGCGGTACGGTGCACCTGCTCAGCGCATCCAGCGATGCGAAGGGCAGCGTGACCCTCGCCCGGGATTCCACCACGGCCATCCTGATCGAGGACGATGGCAAGACGACCGCGCTGGACAGCCAGCGCCAGGCACTGCTGGCCGAATCGACCGAGCAGGACAAGGTCCGTGCCCTGGCCGCTGCCGGTGCCTTCGACAATCTCTCGCGCCTGCAGGACCGCCGCGACCAGTCGCGGGTGGAGATCGTGTCGGGTGGAACGGTGGAAGCGCACGCAGGCTCGTTGACGCTGGCGACCGGTGGGCAGGTGGTGCTGGACGCGCAGCAGCGTACCCTGCTGGCCGATGGCGCGCGCGTGGACGTATCCGGCGCGACCGGTGTGAACGTGGCGATGGACAGCAACCAGCTGGAAATCAACGTGCAGGGCAATGAGCTGCGCGATGCCCCTGGCAACCGTGATACCGGCGCGCTGAACAGCGCGAAGGTCTGGGTGGATCGCCGTGGGCTGATCCATGTGCCGGCCGGCACCGGCGGCTATGAAGGTGAGCGCTGGTACACCGCCGGTGGCCTGCTGGAGGTAGGCGGCTACCTGGGCAACCAGGGCCATTCAATCGGCGAATGGGCGGCCCAGGGTGGCACGGTGCAGTTGTCCGGCAACGAGGTGGTCACCAGCGGCGGCTCCCGCATCAATCTGTCCGGCGGCAGCCTGGACGTGGCCGGCGGCACGATGCGGCAGAGCTGGCTGCGCGGCACCGATGGCCAGCTCTATCGCATGGATGATGCTCCGGCCGAGGTGGTGTTTGCCGGTCTGTACCGCGGCTACGAGGTGGAGCAGGCGCGCTGGGGCGTGACCGAGGCCTGGCGCAACCCGATCATTGCCAGCGAATCACGTATCGAAAACGGATACACCGTCGGCCGCGACGCCGGTCGTCTGCTGGTGTCGGCGCCCACCGCAGTACTCGAGGGGCAGGTGGATACGGCGGTGTTCAATGGCGTGCGCCAGACCCGCACGCCCGCCGCTGCCGCCGATGGCTACGCGCAGTCGCAGACCGCGGTGGCCCGCGGTGCGCAGCTGTGGCTGGGGCGCTACGACGGCACCGGGCGGACCTCGCTGTTCGATTCGCAGGTCCGCGTGGGCGATGCTGCGCCGTCGGGCGCAGCGTGGGCGCTGCAGCAGTCGCTGGACGAGAGCCGGCGCAACACGGTGTGGCTGGATGGCAGCCAGCTCAGCGCACAGCAGTGGGGCCGGCTGGACCTGGCCACCCGCGGTGACATCACCCTGGACGGCGCGCTGTCGATGGCCGACGGTGGCCAGCTGAACCTGGTCGGCCGCCGGGTGCAGATCGATGGCCAGCTGCGCATCGCCGGCGGCAGCTTGACCGCCAGCAATCTGCTGGCCGACGCCACCGGCAAGGTGCAGGTGGTGCAGGCCGACGGGCGCGGCGTCGTCGCGCTGGGCTCGGCTGCGGTGGTGGACCTGCAGGGACGCTGGGCCAACCAGCGCCTGGATGCGGCCGCGGGCAGCAGCCAGGCCTGGCGCGACGGTGGCCGGGTGGCACTGGAAAGCAGCCACGATGTGATCGTCGCCAGCGGCAGCCGCATCAATGTCGATGCCGCGGGCAGTGTCGACCTGAAGGGGCGTGCCAGCGGCGGCAAGGGCGGCGACATCAGCCTGCTGGCAGACAGCACCCAGGTCGCCAGTGATGGCAGCGGGCGACTGACCCTGCAGGGACAGTTGAGTGGCCTGGGAGTGGCCGGGGCAGGTCGCCTGCAGCTGGCCAGCGGTGGCAGCATTGTGCTGGCCGACAGCGCCACCGACGACAGCCGGCTGTGGCTGGCCCCCGGTCTGTTCGGCAGCGGCTTCGACCGCTATGACATAAACGGCCGTGCCGGCCTGGACGTGGCCGACGGTACCGCGCTGACCGTGCATGCCCCGCGCCTGCGCCTGCGTGATCGCGCCGGTGACGCCGCATCGGCAGCCGAAGCGCTGGAAACCTGGCTGCCGCCGCTGTACGCGGCTGACGCCGGCAGCGGCGCCATCCAGCAACGCGGCGGTGCGAGCGTACTGCTGCGCTCGCAGCGCAATCTCGGTGGCGGTGACGTACGCATTGGCCGCGACGCATCGGTCACGGTCGATCCCGGCCAGTCCATCGAGCTGCGCGGGGCGGGCAACATCACCGTGGAAGGCCGGCTGACCGCACGCGGCGGCAGCATCCTGCTCGACGACGTGCGCGACCCGCTGCAGACCTACCAGGCCCAGGGCAGTGCCCTGCAGTACCGCATCGGCAAGGACGCGGTGCTGGACGTCTCGGCCGACAGCCATGTGGAACGCGATGCGTCCGGCCGGCGCCAGGGCATCCTGCGCGACGGTGGCAGCATCGGCATCGGCGGCACGCTGGACTGGGAAGATCGTGATGATCTCGGCAACCGCCCGCCGGATGCCTTCGTGGTGATCGAGCGCGGCGCCGTGCTGGACGCCTCGGGCGCGACGGCGGTGCTGGACGTGCAGGGCCAGGGCGAGACCCTGCTGGCCAGCAATGGTGGCACCATCGCCTTGCGCTCGGCCAATGCGCTGTACCTGGACGGCACGCTGCGTGCAGCGGCCGGTGGCGCAGGTGCGCAGGGCGGTACGCTGGGCGTGGCGTTCGGTGGCGGCCTGTACGACAACGGCACCACCACCACCGAGGTGGGCGGTGCACGTGCGATTACCCTGACCCAGGCGACGGTGCGCGAGGGCGATGCCCAGGCACCGCGCTACGGACATGCCGTGCTGTCGGCACAGCAGGTGCAGGAGGGCGGCTTCGATCATCTTTCACTGTTCGCCGATCTGCGCGCACAGGGCGATGTCGACCTGCGCCTGGGCCAGAGCCTGCGCCTGTATGGCAGCAGCGATGCCGCCCTGGCGATGGCCACCGGCAGCGCGAAGGGCAGCGGCCTGCACGTGCAGGCGCCGTACCTGCGCCTGGCACAGGCACGCTGGCAGCGTGTCAGCAGCAACAATCCCTTCGTGGCACCGGAGGCGGCGCGCGATACCGCAGCCGGCCACGTGTTCACCGCGCAGGGCGAGCTGATCGACCTGCGCGATACCGTCTCGCTGGCCGGCTTCGAACGCGGCGAACTGGTCAGCCGTGGCGACCTGCGCCTGCTGGCCGGGATCAGCGGCAACAACCCGCACTATCCAACCCAGCTGCTGGCCCCGTCGCAGCTGGATATCACGGCGGCACAGATCTACCCGACGGCCGGCACCCGCGCCCGCATCGGTATCGGCCTGGCCGACAGCAGCCTCGGCAACAACATCTGGGCGAACGCGGATGGCCTGCTGCGCATCCACGCATCCGGGGCGGGCGCCAGCGTGCCGCATTCGGTGTTCGGCAGCCTGGCCCTGGTGGCGGCCACGGTGGATCAGGGCGGCGTGGTACGGGCCCCGCTGGGCCAGCTGCAGCTGGGCGGCACCAGCACCACCGGTACCGCGTCCTCGTTGGCCCTGCTGCCGGGAAGCACCACCTCCAGCAGTGCGGCGGGCCTGAAGCTTCCCTATGGCGGCACCGTTGATGGCCTGGTCTGGCAACTGGCCGGTGTGGCCGTCACCCCGGGCGCCATCGGCCGGGTAAGCGACGCCAGTGACATCGGCGTCAGCCTGGTCGGCAATCGGATCGACATCGCCGAGGGCGCGCTGCTGGACCTGTCCGGCGGCGGCGAGCTGACCGGCGCGGGCTTCGTCAGCGGCCGCGGTGGCTCGGTCGATGTGCGCAGCCATGCTCTGGCCGATGCCAATCCGGCCTTCAACTTCAGCAGCAGCGGCAATGCCGTGTACGCCATCGTGCCGGGCTATGCCAGCGACGTGGCGCCGGCGAACCTGGCCCAGGGAACCGCCGATCCGCGCATCGGCCAGCGCATCACCGTGCCGGCCGGTGTGCCGGGGCTGGCAGCAGGGACCTACACCCTGCTGCCGGCGTCGTATGCGCTGCAGCTCGGCGCCTTCCGCGTGGAGCTGGGCGCGCAGGGCGCGTCGATGGCCGCGCCCACGGCGACCGGGACCGGGTCCTGGCGCACCAGCGGGCAACAGGCCCAAGGCCTGGGCGCATCGTCAGCCGGGCTGTGGACCGATGTGATCCTGACACCGGCCGACGTGGTGCGGCGCCATTCGGGCTACAACGAAACGTCCTGGAACCAGTTCGTTGCCGACGATGCGGCACGGCGTGGCATTCCTCGCGGTGCGCAGACCGTGGATGCGGGCACCCTGCTGCTTCAGTTGGGCAACGGCGCCGGCCAGGGTGGCAATGTGGCGTTGCGCATGGCGGGCAGCACGCGCTTCGGTGCCGCTGCCGGCAGCAGCGGCTTTGGCGGCACGGTGGCGGTGCTGGGCAACGGGGGCGGCCTGGAAATCCTGGCGGGCGGGCAGAGCGCCAGCCGTACGTCCGGTGCTGCGGTGTTTGCCGATGCGCTCACCGCGCTGCAGCCGTCGCGCCTGCTGGTGGGCGTCAGCGCACGCCCGGACAGCATCGAGCCGGGCTCGCTGCTGCTGCGCGCCAGCGATTCGACCGTGCTGGTGCGTTCCGGCGCCAGCCTGCGTGCGGCCGAGGTGGTGCTGGGCGCGCGCAGCGGTGGCGAGGGCGTTGTGGTGGAACAGGGCGCCACGGTCAGCACGCTGGGGCTGGGCCGACCCGCGTATGACGCGACCGATGGCTACCTGTACCAGGGTGATGCCAGCACCGGACTGCTGGTGGTGTCCAACGGGCAGACCAATCTGCTGCCGGCCGGAAGAACGGCGCAGGTGGCCATCGATATCGGCGCGTGCGTGACCCAGGAGTGCGCGGGTCAGACCCGTCTGCTGTCCGAAGGCAGCATCAACGTGGCCACCGAAGGCAGCTTCCAGCTGCGCGATACGGTCAGCTACGGAACCCGCCGGCTGGGCCTGAGCATGTCGGCGATCAACATGGGCGAGGCTGCGGCACTGCAGGCCGCGGTGGCCACCGGCGGCCTGCCTCAGGGCCTGGCGCTGAACCAGCAGACCCTGCAGCAGCTGTTGCGCGGCAACACCGCCACCGGCACGCCGGCGCTGGAAACGCTAAGCCTGAGCGCGCGCGATGCGATCAACGTGTTCGGCAACGTGGATCTGGATACGCGCAATCCCGCCACCGGCCACAGCAGCCTGCGCGAGCTGGTGCTGGGCGCACCGGCCATCCATGGCTACGGCAAGGCGGGCGAGCAGGCCCGCATCTTCGCCGACACGCTGGTCTGGGACGGCACCCTGGCGGCCTCGCCGGATTTCATCAGCAGCGCACCGAAACAGCCGGGCGCTGCCATGGTTGATCGCCTGGGCCACGGCCAGCTGGACATCAACACGCGCACCCTGATCCTGGGGCGCGCGCCGTACACCCGGCCGAGTTCGGAAGTGCCGGCCAACCGCCAGGTACTGGGCTTCGATGCGGTCACCCTGCGTGCCAGTGAACAGGTGCAGTTTGCCGGCAAGGGCAGCCTGGATGTCTACCAGGCACAGGGCGCCTATGTGGCCGGCAGCGGCTGGCAGTACAGCGGCGGTGCGCTCGACATCCAGGCGCCGCTGCTGACCGGCAGCGCCGGCAGCCAGCTGCAGGTGCGCACAGGTGGTGACCTGCGCGTTACCGGCGGCGGTGCGGGCTCCAGCAGTGATGCGCTGGGCGCCGAACTGTCCCTGCAGGCACGCAACATCCTGCTGGACAGCACCGTCGCCCTGGCCTCGGGGCGCCTGCAGGCGGCGGCCGAGAACACCCTGACCTTGGGCAGCGCCGCGCGGCTCGATCTGGCCGGGCGCCGGATCCGCATGGACGAGCTGGACAAATACAGCTGGGGCGGCGACGTCGAACTGAGTGCTGCACACGGCGACGTGCTGGCGCTGGACGGGTCGCGCATCGATGTGTCGGCGCTGAACAACCGCGCCGGCAGGATCAGTGCCACGGCGCTGGGTGAAGGCGCCGGCCGCGTTGATCTGTCCGGCACGCTGCTCGGCTCTGCCAGTGGCACGCAGCAGATGGGCGGCAGTCGCGTGCCCTACGACAGCGGCGAACTGTTCGTCCGCGCCCAGCAGCTGGGTGACTTCACTGGCCTGAACACAAGGCTCGATGGCGCTGGCTTCTTCGGTACCCGCAGCTTCCAGCTCAAGCAGGGCGATCTGGTGGTGGCCGATACGCTGAAGGCACGCAATGTGGCCATCAGCGTTGACGGCGGCAGCTTGACCATCAACGGCCGCATCGATGCCAGTGGTGCACAGGTGGGCAGCATCCGTCTGGCTGCGCGCGATCGCCTGCAGGTGGATGGCGTGCTGGATGCGCACGGCACGGCGCTGCGCGTGGACAGCTACGGCAAGATCATCAACAGCTCGAACCGCGCGCAGGTGGAGCTGACCAGCCGCGACGGCGAGGTGGTCCTGGGTGCGACTGCACGGGTCGACCTGCGCAGCGGCACCGATGTGGCTGTGGGCCCGGCGGCGGGCCAGAACGATGGCGTGGCGCGCGGCACGCTCACCCTGAACGTACCGCGCCTTGGCGCCGATGATGCAGCGGTGCGCGCCGAATCCGGGCTGCAGGTTGCGGGTGCGCGCGACGTGCTGGTCAATGCGTTCCGGCGCTATACCGACGCGCCACTGGCGGCGACGCCGGATGTCAACGGCACCCGCCCGCAGCTGATCACCCAGCAGTGGCTGGACAGCGTGGTCGATCCGCACAACCAGGCCTGGATGAATGCCGCAGTGGGCAATGCCGACCTGGGCGCCCGCCTGGCGGCACTGGGTACGCCCCGCCTGCGGCCCGGCGTGGAAATCGTTGGCGTGGTGTCGGCCGACAATCCCACCGGCAGCCTGACCGTGCGCGGCGACCTGGACCTGTCCGGCTACCGCTATGGCCCGGAGGCCAACCGCAGCGATGCAACGCGCCGCGGCTTCGGTGAATCGGCGGCACTGGTGCTGCGTGCGGCCGGTGACATCAACATCTACGGCAGCATCAACGACGGCTTCGCACCGCCGCCGGACAACCCGGACGAATCGGGTTGGCTGCTGGGCGAGACCCTGGATGCCAACGGTACACGCATCACTCCGCTGGGCGGCGACATCGTTGTGCCCATCGATGGCGTGACCCTGCAGGCACGTACGCGCTTCCCCAAGGGCGCTGTGCTGAACTACGCCATTCCGTTCGCCGCCACCGAGCTGCCCGCCGGTACGGTGCTGCCTGCGGAGATGCGCCTGGGCGACAAACTGCTGCTGCCGGCGGGCATGGTGCTGCCGGCTGCGGTTATCACCGCCGATGGCAAGGTGCTCGGCGCCGGTACGGTCCTGCAGCAGGCCGTGCAGCTGGCGGCCGGTGACCGCCTGGGCGCCGGTTTCCGGCTGTCGGCCAAGGCGACCCTGGCCGCGCAGCTGTGGCCGGCCGGTGCCGCGCTGCCGGAAGCCATGGACCTGTCCACCGCGCTCTTGCTCGCGCCGGGGTCACTCATTCCCTCGATGACCGGCGTCCGCCTGGCCGGCGGCAAGCCGGTGAACCTGCGGCCTGCCGACGGCAATGGCAAGCAGGGGCGTAACTGGGCGCTGGCGGCGATGCTGCCTGACGGCACCACCTCGTGGGACCTGACCGCCGTGGCCGGCGCCGATACCACGGCCGCCGACCCGCGCCAGCGCCGCTTCGGTGCGGACGGTGATGTGGTGCTGGCCGACAGCCACTACGGCACCATCGGCACCATCAAGACCACCACCGAATGGGTGGGTGACAAGGTGCTGACCGAGCAGGGCTCACTGGACCTGTGGGGCGACAGTTCGCTGGCCGGCCTGCTGCTGAAGGACGCGGCCGCGCAGCTGGGCATGAGCGAGGAGGATCTCTGCGCGTTCGGCTACTGCGAGGCCGCACCGCGCCTGGTCGACAAGCAGGGCTCGCTGGACATGTGGGGCGATGAATCGTGGGTCGGCAAGTCCGCCCGCGAGTTCGGCGATCTGATCGGCATGAGCGAAGAGGACTTCTGCGCGACCACCGGCTACTGCTATGGCGGTGGCACGATGACCGAAATCACCACCTATGGGTCGAAGCCGGCCATTCCGCTGTGGAGCGTGCTGCGCACCGGCAAGGGTGATCTGCAGCTTCTGGCGGCACGCGATGTGCGCATGATGTCCGGCTACGGCGTGTATACGGCCGGGGCACCCACCGCACTGGGCAATGGGGAGGACGCGGCCTTCAACCCCGGTCGGGCGCCTGCACCGGGGCTGTCATCGCTGCTGGGCCCGATCCAGGCCAGCGGCCGCTATGACGCGGCGCTGACGACGTGGCAGGCCTGGTACCCCGACCAGGGCGGCAACCTGACCGTGGCTGCCGGTCGGGATATCCGCGGTGACCTGTGGGATGCCAATGGTGATGTCGGCTTTGAAGACATCCTCGGCACGACCCGCGAAGGCGCAGGCTACGCGGCCAGCGCCGTGGGCAACTGGCTGTGGCGGCAGGGCAATGGCGCCGTCGGCGGCGCCGCGGCATCGCCGAGCAGCTGGTGGATCAACTTCGGTACCTACAGCGCACGCGACAGCCTGCAGTTGACCGGGCCGCGCATGGTGGGCTTCGTCGGCTTCGGTACCCTGGGCGGTGGCAACCTGGCCCTGGATGCCGGGCGCAATGCCGGTGCCTTGAGCGTGATGGGCGGTGTGGCCACGGCCAGCGACCGCGCGCGCCATTCGTCCGGCCTGGTCGCGGCAGTCGGCTCGACCGGCCGCATGAGCGCTGACGGAACGCTGCACCTGACCGGTGGTGGCGATCTGGATGTGCGTCTGGGCGGCGCGTTCAACCCGCAGCTGGCGGCGACCTCGACCTCGCCCACGTCGAACGTGCCGCACCTGGGCCTCAACGGCGTGCTGGTGAACCTGCGCGGGCACGTGCAACTGGACGCTTCGCGCATCGGTGGCGTGGCGATCGGAGCAGCGCATTACGTGGCGCCCTATGCGGGCCTGCGCCAGGAAGATCCGTTCCGCGCGCAGATGGGCCAGCCGATGGGTGGGCCTGTGCTGGTACTGGGTGATGCGGCAGCGTCGCTGCAGGCGCGCGGTGATGTAGTGCTGGCCGGCGTGGCCGATGCCGGCCGGGTACCGGTCGCGAACTTCAACGCGGTCGCACTGGGCGATGGACGCACGGCGTCCGCCAACAGCTGGTTCTCGCTGTGGACGGCGAACACGGCCATCGACCTGGTGTCCATCGGTGGTGATCTGGCACCGGCACAGGTGCGCGGCAGCCTGCTGCCCGAGCCGGCTGCAGGCGATGTCTTCGCCGAGGGTACGCGCCTGACCGATGGCAGCCAGCTGCGCTACTGGCTGTATCCCTCGCAGCTGCGCATGCTGGCCGCCAGCGGCAGCATCCGGCTGGCCCGAGCCGGCACCAGCGGCGGCCGCGACGTGCTGCTGACGGCACCGTCGGCCGACAGCGCACTGGAAGTGCTGGCGATGGATTCGATCCTGCTGCAGCAGGGTGCGGCAGGCATCAGCAGCTCCGGCGCCGACACCCCGCTGCCCACGCCGTTCGCCCCTGCGTTTACTGCAGTGGCCGGAGCGACCACGGTGGGCAATGTGTCCGCCGATGCGGTGCAGCAGGGCAGTGCGGATGCGGGCCTGCCGTTGTTCGCCTTTGGTGCGAACGTGCCCGGAGCGGGCGGCGTGCGCCGGGCCGGCGCGACGCCCAACCTGTTCAAGGCCGTGCAGGGCGACATCGTCGGCCTGAGGACCGGCGAACAGTGGGCCCTGGAAAACCCCGCAGGTGTCCGCACGCTGCTGTCGTGGAGCGACCTGGCCGCGCCGGTGCGGGTCACCGCGGGCCGCGACATCCTGGTGTCCGACATCGGTGCGTTGAATACCTCGGCCACCGACGTGACCTCGGTGGTGGCCGGGCGCGATGTCGTGCACAGCCGTATCCACGTGGCCGGGCCAGGCAATGTCGAAGTCAGCGCCGGGCGCCAGCTGCGGCTGGAAGACAAGGGCAGTGTGGTGACCACCGGCGGCCTGCTGCAGGGCGATACCCGCCCGGGCGCCAGCGTGGCGGTCACCGCCGGCAACCAGCAGATCGATTTCGACGCGCTGCGTGCCCGCTACCTGGACCCGTCCAGGCTGGCCGATCCTTCGCAGTCGCTGGCCGCGCAGCCGGGCAAGGCGGTGAAGGTCTACGACAAGGAGCTGAAGCAGTGGCTGCAGCAGCGCTTCGGCGTCGACGCCGACGGTGCGGGGGCGCTGGCGGCCTTCGATGCGCTGCCGAAGGAGCAGCAGCGCATCTTCCTGCGCCAGGTCTACTACGCCGAACTGCGTGAAGGCGGGCGCGAGTACAACGATGCCGAGGGGTCGCGTTTCGGTTCGTACCTGCGTGGCCGCGAAGCCATCGCCACGCTGATGCCGGACAAGGATGCCAGCGGTGCGGATATCAAGCGCACGGGCGATATCGTGATGTTCGGTGGCAGCGGCATCCGCACCGAAGCCGGCGGCAACATCGAACTGATGGCGCCGGGTGGACAGATCGTGGTGGGCGTGCAGGGCGTGGTGCCGCCCTCCACATCCGGCCTGGTGACACAGGGCCAGGGTGATATCCGTCTGTTCAGCCAGGACAGCGTGCTGTTGGGGTTGTCGCGGGTGATGACCACCTTCGGCGGTGACATCCTGGCCTGGTCGGAGCAAGGCGACATCAATGCCGGCCGTGGTTCGCGCACCACGCTGCTGTACACCCCGCCGCGCCGGCTGTACGACAACTGGGGCAACGTCAGTCTGTCGCCGCAGGCGCCTGCCAGCGGCGCCGGCATCGCCACCCTGAACCCGATTGCCGAGGTCGCCCCCGGCGACGTCGACCTGATCGCGCCGCTGGGCACCATCGATGCGGGCGAGGCCGGCATCCGCGTGTCGGGCAACATCAACCTGGCTGCATTGCAGGTGCTCAACGCGGCCAACATCCAGGTGCAGGGCGAAAGCAAGGGCCTGCCGGTGCTGGCGACGGTGAACGTCAACGCGCTGGCCTCGGCCAGCGCTGCGGCCAACACCGCCAGCCAGGCCGCGCAGGATGTGATGCGCAAGAGCCAGGACGAAGCACGGCGCAATCAGCCTTCGGTGATCAGCGTGCAGATCCTGGGCTTCGGCAGCGCGACCAGCAGCATCAGTCCGCCGGCGCGCAGCGCTTCCACGGCCAGTGGTTACGATGCCAACAGCGCGTTCCAGTTCCCGCAGGCCAGCGCTGAAGATGGACGCCAGCGCAAGCAGTAGCACGCAGGTGGGGCCGCAAGGGGCAGCGCCGGGCACAGGGCCCGGTGCTGCCGGGCAGGCGCAGGCCGCCCACTGCTGCGGCGCGTGGCTGCGCTACAGCTCCAGCACCCGTCGGTAGTTCAGCGGGCCGCGGCCATCGCGCAGGGTCAACCGCAGTTCCAGCCCGGTGGCCGGCAGTACCCCGGCCTGGCCCGGCAAGGGCATCCAGCCCGCACCCGGTTGCCAGGCACGCAGATCGAAGCGCTGCACGTCGCGCGCCACCGCAATGCCCGCTGACGGCACAGGTGCAGGCAGTGGATAGCGGTCCGACGGCGCGCCACTGGCACGCCACAGCGTGCTGCCCTGTTGCCACCAGCGCACGCGCTGCCAGCGCTGGCCATCGCTGCCCACGCTGCGGGTGATCTCCAGGGTGAAGCGGCCATCGGTGCCGCGCTCGCTTGCCAGCGAAGGCGGAAGCAGGCGCTGCGGTTGATCCGCCGGCCGCACTGCGCCGTTCATCAAGGCATCGTCGGCGCGCATCTCGATGTCGCGCTGGAACTGCTGCAGCAGCTGCAGCGCGGCGGTGGTCTCCGCGTCGGCCTGGCGAAGGCGTTGCGAACTGCCCGCCACGCTGTCCAGCGCACGCCAGCAGATGACCGCCAATACACCCATGATGGCGACCGCGACCATCACCTCGATCAGGGTGAAGCCTGAAGCAGCGCGCCTCATCGCTCCGTCGTCCACGGCAGTTGCAGGCGCGCCAGTGCCTGCTGTGGCGCATCCTCGGCCACCACGTCGATGGCGATCTGCGGCAGGCCATCGCCGGCGCTGCCCATGCGCTGCAATACCACGAAACGGCTGCGCCCCTGCACGCAGACCTGCCGTGCATCGGTGGGTGGGGCGCCTGCCAGCCGCAGCTCGTGCCAGCGGTCCTGCGCGCACAGCAGAGCCAGGCGGCGGTCGCGCAGTCGCGACTGGTCATCGGTGGCCACCGCGACCGCGCGCATCATCGCCGCAAGGGCGATTGCCACGATCGCCAGGGCGACCAGCACTTCGATCAGGGTGAATCCCCCGGCCTGCCGTTTCACTGCATGACCTGTAGTTGTCCGCTGCCGTCATCGCGAAGACGGACCTGACGCCCCTCCAGCGACAGCGACATCTCCCACGGCACGCCGATCCATTCCGGGCTCAGTTCCAACGAGGTTGCCGGCACGGCCCGAGTGCCGGCCGCGAGCCAGCGCTGCGGCCGCAACTGATCATCGCGCTGCAGGTCCACCCAGCCATCGCCCTCAAGGCGGCTGAACCGATAGCCCTGTGCGTCGGCCGACCAGCGGATCGGGCGGCCATCGATGCGCGCTTCGTCGCGGGCGACCTGCAGGCGTTGTGCCAGCCGCTCGGCATCCTGTTTCAGCTGGCGGCCCGGGTCGAGCAGCGCGCCAATGCCCAGGCCGATGCCTGCCGTGCAGATGCCGATGATGACCAGTACCACCATCAGTTCCATCAGGGTGAAACCACGCGGGATGCGCTGCATCGACATCGCCTCCGATCGTCGCCGATCCACCCAGCGTAGGCCGGTTCGATGAAACAAAAACGTCAGCAGCAGCTGCTAGCGTGGCTGCTCATGCAGATAGCGACGGTGCGGAGCATGGACGACAGGCGCTGGAATCGGGATCGCATGGCAGCGCTGTTGGCCGCCGGGCTGCTGCTGGCCGTGGTCGGCTACTGGTCGCTGCAGCTGTTGCCGCCATCGCCTGCGCCGACGAACGGTGCGCCCGCAGCCACGGCTACGCCGGTTGCTGCCGTCGATGCCAAGGCGGCCGAACCCCTGGTGCGTCTGTTGTCGCCGGGCGCGATCCGCACCGAGGTGGTCGTGCTGGGCGTGCTGGCGGGCACACAGGCACCCCTCGCGCTGCTGTCGTTGGATGGTGGGCCGGCTGAAGCCTATGCGCCGGGCCAGCGCCTGGGCCCGTCGACCGTGCTGGCAGCGGTGCATGCCGATGCAGTGGAGGTGGATCAGGCCGGTTCGCTGCGTTCGCTGCCTGTGCCGGCACTGCCGCCGCTGCCGGTCGATGGCATCGTGCCCGCAGGCGGCAGGCAGCCCTGAACCACGCTCACCGCGCAGGTCGCTGCGGCACCACCGATCGCCCGAAGGCATCCCCCATGCGCTGCCGCGTGCCTTCCAGGTTGTACTGCAGCAGCGTATTGCCCGGGGTGCGCATCAACTGCTCGGCGGCGGGCAGGGCGGGCCGCTGCGCTGCCGACGCTGCCGGCGCCAGCTTGCGCTGCAGGCATTCCCAGGCCGGGATGCGCTCGCCGTTGACCTGCACTTCGATACACGGCGGATCATCGTTGTTCGCGGCCGGCCGCGCCTGTGCACACGCATCGTCTGCCCACGCCAGGGACAACGCCAGGGCTGTGATCGCGGTGGCTATCAACGTGGATGTCATTGGTCGTGCTCCTGCCAGACCCGGTCCCTGCAACAGGGACGATGGCGGCGGGCAGTGTCCGCCACACCGCATCGAAGCAGTGTCAAACCATGACAGCCCTGTCACAAAACTGTTGGCGGCTTTGACGCGCCGTGCACGTCCAGTTGGTAGATCCACGCGCCGCCCCATGGGCTCCACTTGCGAAACGACGCGATGCCTCCGATGACTCCAGTTCCGTGCCGTGCCATCCGTATGTTCCACCGCATGCACCCGCTGGTGCTGGCGATGGCTGCGCTGCCCCTGCCGGTGCTGGCGCAGCAGGCGCCGGCCACCGGCACGGTGAACATCAACGAGTACATCGTGCGTGGCAACACCGTGCTGGATGCACGGCAGATCGAACGTGCGGTGGAGCCGTACCTGGGCCCTGGAAAGACACTGGCCGATGTCGAGCAGGCGCGCGACGCGGTCAACGCGCTGTACCAGCAGGCCGGCTACCAGTCAGTCTACGTGGAACTTCCCGAGCAGCAGGTCAGCGGCGGCGTGGTGCTGCTGAAAGTGCAGCAGACCCCCATCGGTCAACTGCGGGTGACCGGCGATGCGCCTGCATCGCCCGAGCGGCTGCTGCGCCGCGTGCCTGCACTGGCCGAAGGCAAGGTGCCGGACTTCAACCAGGCGCAGAAGGAACTGACCGCATTGAACGAGGGCGGGCGCCGGCAGGTGATGCCGCTGGTGCGCGAGGGTGCCGCGCCGGGCACCATGGACGTGGACCTGCAGGTGGACGAGAAGTCTCCCTGGCGTGCCAGTGCCGCTCTGAACAACGACCACAGCGCCGATACCGAGAAGCTGCGCCTGAGCGCATCGCTGGCCTACGACGATCTGTGGCGACGCGGCCACAGCGTCACCCTGGGGCTGTTCATCGCACCGGAGGATACCGACCAGGCCAAGGTGCTTTCCGCCTCGTACACGATGCCCTTCGAGGGTACGCCATGGAGCCTGGAAGCATCCGGCTACCGCTCTGACAGCCGCGTGCTCAACGCAGGCGGGCAGGGTGGTGTGGGCAGCGGCACCAATGTCATCGGCAACGGCCATTCGGTCGGCCTGAAACTGAACTATCGGGTGCCGGGCAGCAGCCTGTGGTGGCGCCAGCTCAGCCTGGGCGTGGACTTCAAGGACACCGAAGAAGACACGCAGATGGGCGGGGACAGCCTGAAGACGCCGCTGAAGTACGCACCGATCACCCTGGCCTTCGTCGGCGTGCGCCAGGGCCAGAGCAACCAGACCAGCATCAATGCACAGCTGGTGGCAGGTACGCGCCGCTTGTTCGGCTATGGCAGCAGTGCCACCGATTTCGGCAACAAGCGCTACTGGGCCGATCCCAGCTTCGTCGCCTTCAAGGCCGATGTGTCCAACACGCACAGTTCTGCCAGCGACTGGCAATGGTATGCGCGCGGCTCGCTGCAGCTGACCGATGCGCCGCTGGTGTCGGCCGAACAGTTCGCCGCCGGTGGCATGTACACCGTGCGTGGCTACCTGTCGGCCGAAGCCATTGGTGACTACGGTGGCCTGGCCAGCCTGGAATGGCGCACCCCGGCATGGTCGCTGTGGAAAGGCAGCGACCTGCGCGTGTACGCCTTCGCCGATGCTGCCTACCTGCGCCTGCGCCAGCCGCTGCCCGAACAGCGCGACAAGTACAACCTGGCCTCGTCCGGCCTGGGCGCGCAGATGCGCCTGGGTGAGCACCTGCAGCTGCGCCTGGATTATGCCTGGCCCTTCAGTGATGGCCCGGTCACCTCCAAGGAGGATCCGCGCCTGCATTTCAACATCAGCACCAGCTACTGACCCTTCTTGAATGCGATTTCCGGAGACCCTTCGCATGGACCGTTTGCTTTCGCGTGTGGTGTTGCTGCTGGCCGCGTTGATCGCGTTACCGGCCGCAGCGGCCGATTCCAACTGGTGGCAGGCCGAATGGAAGTACCGCAAGCCGATCACTGTCGACGCCGGCCCCCAGGGCGCGGGCCTGGCCGGTGACCCGGGGCGCACGCCGCTGCTGCTGCGCCTGCACACCGGCAATTTCGGCTTCGATGGCACCCAGGACGGCGGCGCCGACCTGCGTTTCGTTTCGTCCGATGGCCGCACCGTGCTGTCCCATCAGATCGAGCAGTTCGACCCGAAGCTGGGGCTGGCCCTGGTCTGGGTGGACGTGCCCGCGGTGAGCGCCGCGGCACCGCAGACGATCTGGATGTACTACGGCAACGACAAGGCGCCGGCCAGCGGCAATGGCCAGCAGGTGTTCGACCCGGACTACACCCTGGTCTACCACTTCGCCGAGGCCAATGCCCCGGCACGCGATACCACCGCCTATGGCAACAATGCCGGTGCCGTGGTGCCGGTGGCCGAGGCATCGGTGATCGGCCGTGGCGTGCAGCTGGGCACCGGCGCGCTGCCGTTGCCGGCCAGTGCCTCGCTGGTACAGGAAGCGGGCGCGACGTTCACCTTCTCGGCGTGGATCAAGCCTGGCGCGCAGGCCACGGCGCAGGCCATCTACGCCCGCCGCGATGGTGAGGGTGAGCTGGTCGTGGGGATCGAGAACCGTGTTCCGTTCGTGCAGCTCAACGGCCAGCGCAGCACGCCGGCCCAGCCGATTCCGGAAGGGCAGTGGGCACATGTTGCGGTGACTGCGGACAAGGGCGCGCTGCACCTGTACCTCAACGGCCGCGTCGTCGCTGAGCTGGCCGGCGCGCTGCCGGCACTGTCGACCGCACCGGTGGTCGGTGCCGACGCACCGAGTGGCACGCAGCCGCTGGCCAACTTCGATGGTGCCCTGGACGAACTGCGCATCTCCCGCGTAGCGCGCCTGCCGGCCCTGCTGCTGGCAGATGCGACCGCGCAGGGCGCCGACTCGCGCCTGATCAGCTACGGCGCTGACGAACAGTCGGCCGGGCAGAGCCACTTCGGCTTCATCCTCAAGGCGATGCCGTTCGATGCCTGGGTGGTGGTGGCCATCCTCGGCCTGATGATGCTGATGTCGTGGGCGATCATGATTGCCAAGAGTCGCCACTTCGGCCGCACCAGCAGGGCCAATGCGGTGTTCACCGCCAGCTTCGGCAAGCTGGCCGGCGTGCCGCTGCGCACCCTGTCCGACATGGACCGCCAGGGCAAGGCACCGACCGCCATGCACAACGGCTCGCTGTGGCGCATCTACCAGGTGGCCATTGATGAGATGCAGCAGCGCCACCAGCGCGATGGCAACAGCGGCTACCTGAGCGCGGCCACCATCGCCGCCATCCGCGCGTCGATGGATGCGGTGATGGTGCGCGAGCAGGAAGGCATGGCCAAGCGCATGAACTGGCTGTCCACCACCATCGAAGGCGCGCCCTACGTGGGCCTGTTCGGTACCGTCATCGGCATCATGCTGGTGTTCGTGGTGGCGGCCATGGCCGGCGCGGTGGACATCAACTCGGTGGCGCCGGGCATGGCGGCGGCGCTGCTGTGTACCGCCGCTGGCCTGGGCGTCGCGATCCCGGCGCTGTTCGGCTACAACTACCTGGGCGCGCGTGCCGAAGCAATCGGCGCGGACATGGCGGTGTTCATCGACGAGTTCGCCGCGCGTCTGGCCGAAGAGCAGGACGGGCGCGGCCCGGCTGCGGTGCAGGGCTGAGGGGCGCGCCATGGGCCAGAAGGCGAAGTTCGGCATCAAGAAGCGCGAGAAGGGCATCAACGTGACGCCCTTCGTCGACGTGCTGCTGGTGGTGCTGGTGATCTTCATCCTGACCAGCAACGCCTCCATTCCCGGCATCGAGGTGAACCTGCCGAAGGCGAGCAACAGCATCGCGCTGGAGAAGCCCAAGACCAAGGCGATCACCATCGACCCCAGCGGCCAGGTGTTCCTGGATGCTTACCCGGTGTCGATGGCCGAGCTGGAAGACCGCCTGCGCACCGAACGCGCGACCACGCCGGATTTCCCGGTGATCGTGCGCGGTGATGCGCAGGTGCAGTACGCCCGCGTGGTCGAGGTGCTGGATCTGCTGCGGCGGCTGGAACTGGCCCAGGTCGGCCTGGTCACCGGCAAGGCGCAGGGCTGAGGCATGACGGCCCATCAACCCCCTCGGCCGGAGCCTGGCATGCGCGGTCGCCAGCTGCTGGTGACCGTCGCCCTGGTGCTGGCTGCGTTGCTGGTGCTGGGCGTGGCGCTGTGGTGGCTGCTGTTCAAGGACACCGCCAGCACCCGTCGGCCGGTGGTGCAGCCGCCGATGCTGGCGTTGCCGCCACCTCCACCACCGCCGCCGCCCCCACCGGAGAAGCCACCGGAGCCGGAGACGCCGCCGGAAGAGACCATGCCCGAGCCGGAGCCGCTGGATCAGCCGACGCCGGCCGAGGAGCCGACGCCGACCCCGGACAACGCCGATCCGGTGACGATGGACGCCGACGCGCAGGCCGGTGGTGACAGCTTCGGCATCCAGGCCGGCAACGGTGGCGGTTCGTCCGGTGTTGGCCGCGGCGGCGCCGGCAACGCCACTTATGGGCGCTACCTGGGCTACCTGATGCAGCAGGCAATCTCGCGGGACGACCGGGTCAAGCGCTTGGCGTTCCAGCTGCAGGTGAATGTGTGGCTGGCCAGTGATGGTCGCCTGGAAAAAGTCGAACTGGTGCGTGGCAGTGGCAACGAGGAGGCCGATGCGGCCGTGCTCGAGGCGCTGCATCGCATCGGCAAGGTCGACCAGGCACCGCCGCCGTCACTCGACTTCCCCGCCCGCGTGCTGATCCAGGGCCGCCGCCCCGGCGCCTGACTCCCGACCCCCGTGATTTCCCTTCTTTCGATGAGAACCGTGATGAACGACCACGTCCGCGCACGAACCGACTCCCGCCGCCCGCGGCCGGCCCGACGGGCGCTGCTGTGCTGTGCCGTGCTGCTCAGCCTGGCCGCCCCGGCCGGTGCGATGGCCGCCGAAACCACCATGGTCAAGCTGATCAAGGGCCTGATCGCCAGTGGTGCGCTGAAGCCCGAAGACGGCCAGGCCCTGCTGGTGCAGGCCGAGGCGGAAGCAGCAGCCGCAGACGCACCGCGCAGCGCAGCTACGGCGGCCCCGGCCGCCAGCAGTGGTGGCATCGCGCTGGAGGCCGGTGACGTGCGCGTGCCCTATGTACCGCAGAGCGTGCGCGACGGCATCCGTGACGAAGTGCGCCAGGAGGTGATGGCGCAGGCGAAGTCCGAAGGCTGGGCCGCGCCCAACGAAGTGGCCGAGTGGACCAAGCGCATCAAGGTCACCGGTGACATGCGCGTGCGCAGCGAGTCGCGCTTCTACTCCGAGCGCAACAGCGACATCGAGACCAACTGGGCCTCGGTCAACGCCGGCAGTGGCTTCGACACCAACAACAACACCAACCTGCAGCTGCCTCCGCTGCTCAATACCCGCCAGGACCGCCGCAATCTGTGGCGCATCCGCGCGCGGCTGGGCGTTGAGGCGAACATCGGCGAGCACACCAGCGCCGGTGTCCGCCTGGCCAGTGGCAGCAGCAATGGCCCGGTGTCGACCACCGAACAGCTGGGGGGTGGACTATCCAAGAAAGATGTCTGGCTGGACCAGGCCTGGCTGGCCTATGCGCCGGCGGACTGGATCACGGTTCGTGGCGGCCGCTTCGGCAATCCGTTCTGGACCAGCGACACCCTGTTCTCGAACGATCTGAACTTCGACGGCCTGGCCGCCAATCTCGACTACGGCTTTGCCGACGGCGATGTGCGCCTGTTCGGCAATCTGGCGGTGGTGCCGCTGGAATACACCTCCGACAGTTCGCCCAGCCAGAGCCGGGTGAAGACCCCGAACGAGAACAAGTGGCTGTCCGGTGCACAGGTGGGCGTGAACTGGCGGTTCAACGAGGACAACGCGCTGCGGGCGGCGCTGGGCTACTACGACTTCAAGAACATCAGCGGCCGCCTGTCCTCGCCATGCGCGCTGTATGCGGGTGCCGTGGGCTGCGACACCGACTGGTCGCGCCCGGCGTTCATGCAGAAGGGCAACACCCTGATGCTGATCCGCGACATCGCGCTCAATCCGCTGGATCCGGCCAACACGCCGACCCCGCAGTATGTCGGCCTGGCCTCGGCGTTCCGCCTTGCCACGCTCAACCTGCGTTGGGATACCCGGCTGGCCGAAGGCATCGGCCTGCGCCTGGAGGGTGACTACATCCGCAACCTGGCCTACGACCGTGACGCGATGTTCGCCCGGGCCAACAACGGCATCGTCAACAACTACGGTGCCGGCGGCAGTGCCAGCATCGCCACCTTCCGCAGTGGCGATACCGCCTGGATGCTGCAGGCGATCGTTGGCGCCACCGAGCTGAAGGAGAAGGGCCAGTGGCAGGCGTTGCTGGGCTACAAGCACATCGAGGCCGATGCGCTGCCCGACGCCTACAACGATCCGAACTTCCACCTCGGCGGCACCAACGCCCGCGGCTACTACGTGGGCGGTGCCTACGCGCTGGATGCGCGCAGCTGGATCAGCGGCAAGTGGCTGGCCGCCAAGGAAGTCTCGGGGCCGCCGCTGTCGATCGACGTGTTCCAGCTGGAATTCAACACCGGGTTCTGATCGCGGGCATGCGTCGCAGTTTGCGGCAGGCCATGGCGGGGGCGCAGCGATGCGCCCGTCTAGGGAAAAGGACAGCCACTGCCAGACAGGAGAAAAGGGATGAGCCGCCGCAAACTGTTCGAGAGCCCCGATGCATCGCAGCACCTGATCGGCATGGGGCCGGCCTATGTATCGGTGGAAGGGCTGCGCCAGCACCTGGCCGAGTTCCTGCTGTATGCCGGGCGCCCGGTGGTGATCATGCGCGGGCGCAGCGAGGTGGGCTACTTCCTGCCGTCACGCTGCTGGCGCGAGCGCGAGGATGATCCCCTGGCTGCTGCGGCCGCCAACCAGCTGCTGGATGCGGCCGGTTTCCAGGCCGAAGACATCCAGCAGGTGGAACAGGAATTCCATGCGATGCGCCAGCGGACCGTGCTGCATTCGCGGCGCTGATCGACCTGCCGCATCGGGCGTGCCGGGCGCTGCCCGGCGGTCACGGGCTCAGGCAGCCGGCCCACGTTCGCTGGTGATGCGCGCACCTTCCCGCATCACCAGGGTCACCGGGGTCTTTTCCACCACCTCCAGCAGCCGCGCCCACTGTGCATCGCTCAGTTCGGCGCTGGCATGCAGCACGCGGTGTACATGGAAACGACCGTCCGCATCGCGCTCCGAACGCAGCTCGGCATGGAACTGGCCCAGTTCCCAGCCCTTGCGCTGGGCGTACATGCGCAGGGTGATGGCCGTGCACGAAGCCAGCGAGGCCAGGTAGAGGTCGAACGGGGCAAAGCCACGGCCCTGGCCGCCCAGCGTGGCCGGCTCGTCGGCATCCACGGCATGGGTGCCGTTGCTGATGTGGTGCAGGTAGTTGTCGGCGGTGGAGGTGATGCGTGCGTAGGCCATGGCGTGCTCCGGCAGAGGGGTGGGCGGCGCGCTGCGTGCCGGCCCAGGACGGCAGACAGGGTAGGGCGGAAATGACCCGGCTGCCTGTTTATGTCCAATTTGGCCAAAATGGGCATAATGGGCCCATCACCCCTGCGTGGAACCGTGCCATGACCCTGCCGCTCGACCTGCCCGGCCTTGAAAAGGCCCCGGCTTCCTCGGTGAAGACCCGCGGCTGGCCCAGCCTGATGCGCACCGTGCGCGAGAAGCAGGCGCTGGTGATCACCAACCACAACCATCCCGAAGCGGTGATCGTGGATATCCGCACGTACCAGGAACTGCTGGCCAGGGCGGCCGGTGGCGAGGCCGAGGAGCGCAGCGATGTGCTGGGCCGCCTGCGGGCCGAGTTCGACCAGGCGCTGGCAGGCCTGCAGCAGCAGGGTGGGCTGGGCAAGGTGGTTGGCAAGCCGATCCGGCGCGGCCACAAGGTCACCCTCGGCCGACCGCTCTGACCGGTGGGTCGTATCCTGGTGCTGGCCGGCGTCAATGGTGCCGGCAAGAGTTCGCTGCTGGGCAGTTGGCTGCAGGCTGAAGGGCTGGGCTGGTACAACCCCGACAGCTTCACCCGCCGCCTGGTCGAGTCGGGCTGGCCCTCGGCCGAAGCCAATGCCGAAGCCTGGCAGGAGGGCACCCGGCGCCTGCGCCAGGCCATGGCCGATGGCAGCGATTTCGCCTTCGAGACCACCCTGGGCGGCAACACCATTCCGCGGCTGCTGGCCGATGCTTGTGCGCAGCATGAGGTCGCTGTCTGGTTCTGTGGGCTGGCCAGCGTCGAACTGCACATGGCGCGTGTGGCCGAGCGGGTGTCGCGCGGTGGCCATGACATTCCGCACGACAGGATCCGCGCCCGCTTCGATTCGGCGCGGCAGAACCTGCTGGCGCTGATGCCGCATCTGGCCGAACTGCATGTGTATGACAACAGCGCGCCGGCCGACCGCTATGGTCGCGTGGCACCGCTGCCGGTGCTGGCGCTGGACCGCGATGGCCTGCAGTACCCGCTGAGCATGGACGAACTGCGGCGGACACCGGACTGGGCCAAGCCCATCGTGATGCATGCGCTGGCGCTGTATCCGCGCAACAGCCCGCTGCACGTGCCGCCTGTGCGATGATCCGGTGCCATAGGGGCATAGACAAGGGAGCAGGGATGGACGAACGGAAACCGGGGCCGCGGTTGCGCCTGCGCATGGTGTTGGCCGGGCTGGCGCTGGTGGTGTCCGCACCGCTGCTGGCCGAGGATGCGCCCACCGCCGGTGGCGAAGCCACCGGCGAGCCGATGAGCTATGACAAGGCGCGCCGTGCCGCCGAGGCATCGCTGCGCCTGCATCCGGGCACCGACGCACGCTACGACTACCGCACGCTGTGGGCCGGCAATGCCGATCTTGACGGCGATGGCCGGGTGGAGGTCCTCTATCTCTATACCGCCAACGAATCCAGCACGACCAGCGCCCGGCTCAACGAACTGGTGGTGATGACGGCGCTGGCCGATGGCGATCCGCGCGGCCAGGCCGCCGCGCCCGGCAAGAGTGTCTACGACGATGAAACCTATGCGCTGATCCGCGCCGCAGGCTATGCCGACGACAGCAGCGTGCATGTTCCCGGCGAAGTCGAGTCGGTGCGCATGGACGGCGATCGCATCAGCGTGACCTTCAGCAGTGAAAAGGGCTCGCGCCTGTGCGAACGCGCACGTGGCAAAGCGTCCTGCCCACCTGACGGCCGCCATGAATGGATCTATCGCTGGGCACCGGGCTCGCTCACGCGGCTCTAGCACTCGGCCTGCCCGCCGGGCAGGCAGCACCGGTCAAGGAGGATACGTTGCACACATTCGATTCCGTTCGCGTCCTGCCGCTCTGCGCCACGCTGCTGGCGGTTGCGGCCTGGTCTGCGCCTGCAGGCGCAGCAACCAAGGGCAGGGCCCCGCCGCCGCCCAGCCTTGTACAGGCGATGAAGGCGGCCGAGGCGACCCTGCGGCGCATTCCCGGCGATGACATCGAATCGGATTTCCGACCGGCGTGGACCGGTGTGGCTGATCTGGATGGCGATGGCCGTGCCGAGGTGGTGTACTTCTACACATCCACCTATACCGGGGGAACGTTCGCGCAGAGCAATGTGATCGCAGTGATGACCGCGCTGACTGCCGATGACCCACGTGGCAAGGCGAACCCGAAGAGCCTGTCTCCGGTGGAGGAGGAGGACTTCGCCGCCATCCGCGCATCGGGCTACGGCGACGATGATGGCGTCATGCAGATTCCGGGCGCGGTGCAGGCGATCCGCATTGATGGCAAGCGGATCATCGTGGATTTCACCGTGACGGCCGGGGCGTCGGTCTGTGAGTACAGATCACATCCCCCCGGCCATGTCTGCCCGCCGGAAGGACGGTACCAGTGGGTGCTGCGCTGGACACCGGGCAAGATGACGCGTGTGGTGAAGTAGCGTCGAACAGGCTCGGCGCTGCGGAACGCGCGCGCCGGGCAGCCTCTGCATGCCCGGCGCGCAACCGTCAGGCCGGGCGGGCCTGCTCCGGCTCCGCCACCTCGGGCAACGGCGGCAGGGTCGGGTCCACGGTCACCGGCACATCGCTTTTCAGCAGTGCCGCCGCTTCCTTGTCGCTGCCCACGGCGGGCGGTGAGCCGCGCAGCGGCAGACCGGCGGTCTCCTTCACGAACAGCATGGTGATCAGGCCGATCACTGCGGCGCCCATCAGGTAGTAGGCCGGCACCAGTGGATCGCCGGTGCGTTCCACCAGCCATGCGGTCACCAGCGGGGTGGTACCACCGAACAGCGACACCGACACGTTGAAGGCGATCGACAGTGCGCTGTAGCGCACCGGCGTGTAGAACAGTGCCGGCAGCGTGGACGGCATCGAACTGGTGAAGCACACCAGCGCCAGCCCCAGCAGCATCAGGCCCAGGAAGATCAGCCCGTCATTGCCGCTGCCCACCAGCAGCAGGCAGGGCACGGCCAGCACCAGCAGGGCAATGCACGCGCCGATGATCATCGGCCGCCGGCCCAGCTTGTCACTGAACAGCCCACCGACCACGTTCAACGGCATCATCACCAGCATCACGATGATGATCAGCAGCAGGCCCTTGCTCTCTGCATAGCCCATGGTCACGCTCAGGTAGCTG
Organism: Stenotrophomonas maltophilia; assembly: GCF_047782825.1. Classification (GTDB taxonomy): domain Bacteria; phylum Pseudomonadota; class Gammaproteobacteria; order Xanthomonadales; family Xanthomonadaceae; genus Stenotrophomonas. The sequence continues at coordinate 712,085 of NZ_CP180589.1, forward strand.
GGCATATAGGTCAGCAGCATGTAGTCGGTCACGTTGAAGACCAGTACCAGGCCCATGCACACCAGCAGCTGGCGGCCGTGCACGCGGAACAGATCACCCAGGCCGGGACGCTCATGGTCGCGCTTCTCGGCTTCTTCGGCGAAGGCACGGAAGGCCGGGGTTTCTTCCAGCTTCATGCGCATGTACAGGCCCAGCAAGCCCAGCGGGCCGGCTACCAGGAACGGAATGCGCCAGCCCCAGTCCAGCATCTGCTCGCTGCTCAGCAGCATGTGCAGCGCCGTGACCGTACCGGCGCCGGCGATGTAGCCGCCCAGCGTGCCGAATTCCAGCCAGCTGCCCATCAGGCCGCGGTTGCGGTCGGTGGAATACTCGGCAATGAACGTCGCCGCGCCGCCGTACTCGCCACCGGTGGAGAAACCCTGCACCACGCGCGCGAGCAGCAGCAGCACGGGTGCCCAGATGCCGATGCGTTCGTAGGAGGGAATCAGGCCGATGGCAAAGGTGCCCAGCGCCATCAGGATCATGGTGAAGGCCAGCACTTTCTGCCGCCCGTAGCGGTCACCCAGCGGGCCGAACACCATGCCGCCCAGCGGCCGCACCAGGAAGGCGACGGTGAAGGTGGCGAAGGCCGCGATGACCTGTGCAGTGGGGTTGCTGGAGGGGAAGAAGACCTGGCCGATGGTCACGGCCAGATAGCCGTAGACACCGAAGTCGAACCATTCCATCGCGTTGCCCAGTGCAGCGGCGCCGACGGCGCGCTTGAGCATGGGCTTGTCGACAACGGTGATCTCGTCGACGTTCAGGTGGCGGCGGCGTTTGAACCAGCCGAAATGGGCATGGGCATCGGAGTTGTCCTGCATGGGGACTCCTTTGTTTGGTGAATGCAGTGCGGAATAGACGGTGTGGTGTGTCCCGAAAAACGGAAACGGCGATGCGGGCGCAACTGGCGCAGGGGCATCGGGGTGGGGGCCAAACGGCCGGGAAAGCGCGCGAAGGGTACGTCGAGCTCGCTCGACTGGGCGCCAGGCAAATGGCGAACGCCACCAGAGTCGAGCTTGCGCGACCAGGCGCGAAACACGAAGAAGAGGATTATCAGGCCTGCGCCGTCATCCGCCGGGATCCAGCGCCAGGCGGTGGAATTTCGGGGCGGATGCAGTTGCGGCAAGCGAGGCGCCGGTCGGCAGTGCTTTCCACGTAACGGGGTTGCCCGCAACGAAGTGGGTCGTGTCGATCATCCGTTCATGATAGCGGTTACGGCGTGAACATGCAGCGAAGCGCAGACCTGCGGACGCTGTGTTCCAACGCGCCTGTTCATTTGCAGCAGGCCATGAGCAGCACACGATGACACGCACTGAACATCCTGTGGCCGTATCGCTCACGATACAGGCATTACGGTGGAAGCCCAATCCACGCAACACTCCACGCAACAGGAGCAGCGCATGACCCGTCGCATTCCCGAAGGTACCCTCGTTGTCGTCGCCGATGGTGGCTCGGCCCGCGTGTTCACCAACGTTGGCAGCGATCATCAGCTGACGTTGAAGCAGGAAGGCGAACTGCGCCTGCAGGACATCAGCGAGCAGGGCGTATCGGGGCAGGGGCCGTCCGGTGCGGTGCCGAAGGACATGTCCATTTCCCAGCTCAATGAAGCCACCTTTGCCAAACAGGTTGCAGAGCAGTTGAACGAGGATGCGCTGAAGAACCGGTTCGAGCATCTGATCCTGGTGGCGGACCCGATCACGCTGGGCCGCATCCGCCCGCTGCTGCACAAGGAAACCCAGGCACGGCTGCTGGATGATATTGCCAAGAACTTCACCAACGCACCGCTGGAAGACATCCAGCGCGCATTGGCGGCCTAGCGCCATGCCCTTCATGCGCGACCACCAGGCGGTCGAGCCACCGCGCAGCGATGTCGACGCGCAGCGCGGTTGGCTGCTGCTGGAGTTCGGCGCGCCGTGGTGCGGGCACTGCCAGGCCGCACAGCCGGCGCTGCAGGCCTTCGTGGATGCGCGGGATCTGGCGCACTGGAAGATCGAGGACGGCAAGGGCAGGCCGCTGGGGCGCTCGTTCCAGGTGAAGCTGTGGCCCACAGTGATCCTGATGCGTGACGGCGAGGAAGTGGCGCGCGTGGTGCGGCCGGTAAACAGCCCGGATCTCTCAACGCTGGTGGCAACGCTGCCTACGTAATCTCGACCGGTCTACGTTTGCATCGGGCTGGGCGACACTCGGCATACGAAGCCTCCACGCGCGTGCGGCCTGTGACAAAGTGCAGTCTCTGCCAAGCAGAAACCCAGAGCGCCCACCCTTCGCAGCGCAGTACGCAGTATGTGCTGTCGCTATGCTTGGGCAAGGCGGCGCAACCCAGCCAATAACGTCCTACCAGTGGTAGTTCACCCCCAGCTGCGCGCTGGTCTGATGAAAGCCGCTGGCCTGCTGGCGGGCCAGCCCGGCCCACAGCGCCATGCCATTGGTAAACGCCAGCGATGCACCGGCCTTCACTTCGGCACGGCGACTTGGAATGCGCGCAGTCACCACCTCTGCGTCCATGCTGATCTGCGATTCACTACGGTTGAGCAGCCAGTTCACCGCCACATACGGCTGCACCTGTACGGCGCGGCCTTCCCAGTGGGTCAGCCCGGACAGGCGCAGGCCGACGTGGCCAAAGAGCCCATCGGCATCCTTGGTGGCAACCGCCGTGCCGTTGGCCTCGGTGTGGCGGGTACCATCCCAGCGGTTGTAGCCAACCTGCAGCATCTGTTCCAGGAACAGGCTGCTGTTGCCCGTGCCGCCTATCCGGAACGCGCGGCCGGTCTCGAGCGCACCTTGCCACGCGCGGCTGCCATAGCGCTCGGTTTCCAGACCCACGCCTTCCACGCGGTTGCGGAACTGCGCCCGCTGAAGCGTGCCATCCACATAGAAGCCGCGGTAAGGATCGGGCCCACTGCCCGCACGCCAGGTTCCATACACGCCCAGCGCTTCGCCCTTCACCTTGCCACGGGCGTAGTAGCCGCTCAATGGGTTGGTGGAGGTGCTTGTGGCATTGCCGCTGGATAGCATCACGCCCACGGCATTGCCATTGCTGGTACGCCACAGGTCTGCGCCGACGCCCAGCGCCTGGCTGTTGCCATGGATATCCAGCTGCCGGTTGGCCGCATTGAAGCGTTGGCGAGTGCCGTCCACGCGCGCCCACGCGCGACCGCTGTTCTGGGATGCGTTGCGCTCGTCGTAGCGGATACGGAACATGTCCTGCGAGGCACGCAGGTTGGCCAGATAAGCGCCGCCTTCGGGACGGATCACCGGATCGGGGTGCGGGGGAGGGGGCGGGTGGCCCTGGCCGGGATCGAGAGGAGGCACCGGGTCAGCGGGATCCACGGGGTCCACCGGTTCAACTGGCGGACTGCAGCTGGCAGGATCTACATCGCAGGGGTCCGGCGGCGTCGGCAGTGCCGAGCGCAGGTACCAGCTGCCATCGGCGCCGGTGCCCTTGTGCAGGAAGTACTCGTACTGGCCGCCCACGGCGCGGCCGACCAGAGTGAAGTGGCCGTGGGATGTTCCGCCTACCGAGATCAGTTCGATGCCGTCCGGGGTCACCGCTCCGGTCCCTCCCACGTTGGTCACCCGGATATGGGCGGTGCCGCGCGTGTCGCCGCCGATGACCAGCCGGTCGGTCGCCGCATCATCGCCGTCAAGCACGGTGTTGAAGAGCAGGGTGCCGCCATCACCAGTGAAATCGCCGCTGATTGCCAACGTGTGGAAGGCATCGCCCCGGCCTAGTGCAAGCAAAGCGTCAGGGCCAAGCAGCAGGCTGCCGATGCGGCTGTCGCCGGTCATCTGCCACTGCGCATCGTGCAGGGCAATGCCCCGCCCACCGTCGATCCGCCCGGCCAGCGTAGCGCCGTCGCGCAGGGTCACGTCCAGCCGGGCCGAGTCATCCTGGGCAACCAGATCACCGGCCAGATGCGAGGCGTGGACCTGCAGGTCCACCTGGGCGCTTTCCTGCGCTCGCAGCAGGACGCCAGTGCCGGAGCCCAGCGAAGCACCGTTGCGCAGGGTGATGGCGTTCATGCCGGATAGGGATCCAGCAACTTGCACTGCATCGCCATTGGTGGACGTGATCCGGGTGCCATCCAGCATCACGCTGGTAGTGATGCCGGAGCCTTCCACGCGCAGACCTGCGCGATTCCCCTCGATACTGCTCCTCTGTGCAGAAAGGGCGCCGCCACCCTGCAGCAGCACGCCCCTGCCATTGGCGCCGGTGCCCCGTAGATGGCTGTCGCGCAGTGCCAACGTGCTGGCACCCGACAGTACGACCGCCGTGCCCGCTGCTGCAGTGACAGTGGAGCCCTCCAGACGCGCCTGTGCAGGTGCGGCCGCATTGCCGGTCGTGCTGATGACCAGGCCGCCGGTACGCCCCGCCAGAATGCTGCCGGCAACATCCGCTTCGCTGTTGGTCATGGACACAGCAATTTCGCCCGCGCTGATCCGGCTGTCGGTCACGCTGGCGCGGCTGTCCGCCATCCTTATACCGATTCCATTGCTGTTGGTCGCTGTGAGATCCACCTGCCACAGCCGAACCCTTGCCCTGTCCTCGGCGTCCACACCAATCAGCCTGGCTGAGAGCGTGGAGCGGGAGAGGCTCATATCGGTACCGGCACGAAGCGCACGTATTCCTGTTCCGTTGGACTCGATATCAACTTGGTCCAGAGAGGCGACGCTGTTGTTGATCAGCGCGGCATATGCGCTGCGCTCAACGTACCCTAGTGTCCCGCCGCGCATATCCAGATGGCCCCGCAATACATTCACAAAGTTCAGACGCGCATCCTCTGCCTCCAGGCGCGCATCGGTCGCGAAGGCGTTGAGTACGCGCGATTGCGGCATCAATTGCAGGACCGCCCCATTGAGAGCGATCCAGTCTTCTGCAGGATCGCCAGGTTGAACGACATGCGTCGCGCCGGGCCCGGAGACGGTCCCGGCCAAGGCCTGCGGCACAGATGGTGCCAGCGCGGCCAGGAGCGCGATCGTCAAGGCCCGCGCGCGCGGTGCAGACGGGTTTGCCATGGTGTCGCATTCCTCGAACGGTGGGGATTCACGCCAGGCGATGTCGCTAGTGACTCGTTGGCGCGGGTCCAGTGTTGTCCGGGGGGAGCGGCGACACCATGCAATGAGTTGCAAAATCCCGCGCTCGAGCAATCGCAGTGAACTGGAGACGGCCTCGCTGCAGCGGTGCCCGCCGGATCGCACCGCTGTTCGCGTGGGCGCGGATGCGCGGAATGCGCGCGTTTACCCCGTTACCGTCCATGCAGATCTGCGATTCATTGCGGATGTGGAGTCAGTCGACCGCCAGACAGGGCTGCGCTTGTGCCGGGCGACCTGTACGGTGTGCTACCCCGGCATGGCACAGGCCCACGCGGCATGACGGGCCATCGACATCATCTCCGGCTTCACGCATCAGGCCCTGAGATGTAATGCTGATGCCGGATGGCCTTGTCGCGTCATGGGCCGTTCAGTCGCACTGCAGCATGCGGACACTGACGGGCGGTGCTAGTCTCTGGCTGTCATCTGAATCGATCCAAACGCCGATGCCCCTGCTGGACCGTCGCCTCCTGATCGCCTTCGCCGCCACTGCCATGCTTGCCTCAGGCGTCGGCACGGCCGCAACGCCGAAGTCCGCCGCCGACAAGGCCTATGCCTCGGTCGATCCCTTCATCGGCACTGGCGGGGAAGGGCATACCTACCCGGGTGCCACGGTGCCGTTCGGCATGGTCCAGCTCAGCCCGGACACGCGCATCCAGCCGCGTGAGAAGGCCTATGGCTGGGCCGCGGGCTACCGCTACGACGACAGCAGCATCGTCGGCTTCTCGCACACGCACTTCTCGGGCACCGGCCATTCGGACCTGGGTGACATCCTGGTCATGCCGTTCACCGGCAACCCCGGGCTGGAGCGCGGTGACCCGGAAAAGCCCCGCAGCGGCTATGCCTCGCGCTTCCGCCACGATGATGAAAAGGCCGAGCCGGGCTACTACGCGGTCACCCTGGACGATTACAAGGTGCGTGCCGAGCTGACCACCAGCGCCCGTGTAGGCGTGCACCGCTACGCCTTCCCCAAGGGCGCCGACGCCAAGCTGCTGCTGGATATGCGTACCAGCATGTACGACTACCCGGGCAAGATCCTGTGGTCGCGGGTACGCGTGCGAAGCGATGGCACCATCACCGGTTTCCGTGAAACCCGTGGCTGGGCGCCCGGCCGCCAGGTGTTCTTCGCCATGCGTTTCTCGCGGCCACTGGCCGGGCACGAGCTGCACAGCACCGAGAAGGACATCGCCTACAAGGGCTTCCCGCCGCCGGGTGAGAAGGATCCCGGGCAGCGCGCCCAGATCGAGGGCAAGCAGCTGGTCGGCACCTTCAACTTCGGCAAGCTGGACGCGCCTTTGGTCGTGAAGGTGGCCATTTCGCCGGTGAGCGAAGCCGGCGCCATCGCCAACCTCGATGCCGAAGTGCCGGACTTCGATTTCGACCGGGTACGTGCCCAGGCGAAACAGGAGTGGACGCAGGCCCTGTCGGTGCTGGACATCGACGCGCCCGAGCATGCACGCCGCAGCGCCTATACCGCGCTGTACCACACCCTGCTGGGCCCGACGCTGTTCATGGATGCCGACGGCCAGTACCGCGGTTCGGACAACGCAGTGCACAAGGCCGACGGGTACACGAACTATTCCACGTTCTCGCTGTGGGACACCTATCGCGCCCTGCACCCGTTGCTGACCCTGGTGCAGCCGGAGAAGCGCAACAGCGATTTCATCAATTCCATGCTGGCCCACCACGACCACAGCCCCTACGGCATGCTGCCGGTGTGGTCGTTCCACGGCCTGGAAGACTGGTGCATGATCGGTTACCACGCCGTACCGGTCATCGCCGATGCCTACGTGAAGGGCATCCGCGGTTTCGATGCCGACAAGGCGCTGAAGGCGATGGTCGAGACCGCCAACTACGGTCCCTACGATGGCATCGCGCAGTACCGCGAGCTGGGCTATGTGCCGATCGACGAAGAAGGCGAGGCGGCCAGCAAGACGCTGGAATACGCCTTCGATGACTGGACCATTGCACGCATGGCGCAGGCCATGGGCCGGACCGATGTAGCCACCACCTTCGACAAGCGTGCCGGCAACTGGCGCAACGCCTTCGACGAGGACACTGGTTTCATGCGTGCGCGCAAGCGTGACGGCAGCTTCCGCACCCCGTTCGACCCCAGCGCCAGCGGTTACGGTACGGACTATACCGAGGGCAACGCCTGGCAGTATTCGTGGTACGTGCCGCAGGACGTGGCCGGCCTGGCGGCAGCACATGGCGGCAGTGACAAGCTGCTGGCGCGCCTGGATGAGGTGTTCAACGCCAAGGTCGATCCGTCCATCTTCGAGCACATGGAAGACATCACCGGCCTGATCGGCTGGTACGCGCACGGCAACGAACCCAGCCACCATGTGGCGTACCTGTATTCGTATGCCGGCCAGCCGTGGCGCACCCAGGCCCGCCTGAAGCAGATCATGGACACCCAGTACGCCGACCGCCCCGATGGCCTGGCCGGCAACGATGACGTCGGCCAGATGTCGGCGTGGTATGTGTTCACCGCGCTGGGCTTCTACCCGGTTGCCCCGGGTTCGGGCGAGTACATCCTGGGCCGCCCGTTCCTGCCGAAGACCGCGATGCGCCTGCCCAACGGCAAGACGTTCACCATCGTGGCCAATGGGCTGGACGACAAGCACACCTATGTCGGCGGCGTAACCCTCAACGGCAAGCCGCTGCAGCGTACCTTCCTGCGCCATGACGAGATCCTGGCCGGTGGCGAACTGCAGTTCACCATGCAGGCCGAGCCGAACAAGGAGTGGCCGGGGCAGGGCGTGCAGGCGCCGTATTCGATGAGCCGCTGAACCTGTAGCGCCGAGCCCATGCTCGGCTCGGGCGTTCCGCCAACTGCAGCCGAGCATGGGCTCGGCTCTACGGAGAACAAAGGCCTCTGAGGGGCAGCGCCAACCAGGGCTGGCATTTACCGGCTGCCGAACCGCAATCCCACCCGCGCGCCCCCCAGCGGGGCGGCATCGATCACCAACGTCGCGCCGTGCCGCTGCGCGATTTCGGCCACGATCGCCAGGCCCAGGCCACACCCGTCGCCATGGCTGCTGGCCCGATAGAAGCGTTCCGTGACGCGGGCGCGCTCGCCCTCTGCAATGCCGGCGCCGTCATCATCCACCCACACCTGTACGCCAGTACCCAGGCGCTGCACCGCCAGCGTAATCACACCCCGCGGGGCGCCATAACGCAGGGCATTGTCCAGCAGGTTGCCGAGCGCTTCGCGCAGCAGCGGCGGATCGCCCTGCACCGGTACGCCCTCGTCAGGCCCGTCGTAGCCCAGGTCCACGCCGTCGCCGAGTGCCCGGTCGGCATAGCGTTCCACCACCGTACGTGCCAGCGCTGCAAGATCCAGCGTCTGCAGCGGCAACGCGCTGCCATGCGCATCTTCCGAACGGCTGAGCAACAACAGCTGGTTGACCAGATGCTGCAGCCGGCCCAGCCCGGCCAGCGTGCCGGACAGCGCCAGTTGCTGCGCCTGCGGATCGTGCTGCCGCAGGGAGCTTTCCAGCTCCACCTGCATTGCCGCCAGCGGCGTGCGCAGCTGGTGCGCGGCATTGCTGACGAACCGCCGCTGCGCCTGCTGCATGGCATCCAGCCGTTGCAGCAGCGCGTTGTAGGCCTCCACCGCCGGCCATAGTTCACGCGGCGCTTCCTGTGCCGGGTCCAGCGGTGCCAGCGGGTCCGGGCGTGGACTGGCCAGGCGGCGGGCCACCTGGTTGGCATGGCGTGCTGCCGCGCCCGTGCCTGACCAGGCCAGCCACGCGGCCAAGGCCAGGATCGCGGCCTGGAAAGGCACGCTGGTCATCAGCAGCTTGCGTTCCAGGCGGTGGCGCTTGCGCAGGGTTTCGGCCACGCGCAGGCGCACCTCGTGGCCGGACGCAGCCGGTACGGTCACTTCCACCATGCGCACAGCCTGGCCGCGCAGGCGCGCATCGTAGTAGACCGGCTCGCGGCCGTCATCAGCCGTTGCCGGGCGCGGCAGCGGTTCGGGCAGGTCGCCATACAGACGCGCGCCGCGCGCGTCGACCACCTCGCCATGCACTTCATCCACCGTGTCCCAGGTGAACATGCGCGACATGGCCGGGGTCACGTCCATCACCGCACGGCCGTCCTGCACCCTCACCAGTTCAGACAGCGACATCGCCGAGTCCAGCAACCAGCGGTCGTACACCTGGCCGGCATAGAAGCGCGCCAGCGCGAACGAGCCGATGGCGCTGCACAACAGCAGCACCAGCAGCGGCAGCCACAGGCGCCGCAGCAGCAGGCCGCGCAGGCTGTGCATGGGCTCAGGCATCGAGCGCTTCCAGGCGGTAGCCCAGGCCGCGCAGCATGCGGATGCCCACACCCGCATTGGCGTGTTCGAACTTGCGGCGCAGGCGGCTGACATGCACCTCGATCACCGACAGGTTGGCGTCGTGGTCCCAGCTGTACAGGGCATCGAACAGGCGCTGCTTGGTTACCGTGCGCCCCGGCTGCTGCATCAGCGCTTCAACCAGGGCCAGTTCGCGGGCGGTCAGCTCGATGCGTTCGCCGGCCACCTGCACTTCCTGGCGGATGCTGTCCAGGCACAACCGGCCCAGTTGCCGCTGCGCGGGGGCGTCGGCACGGCGCCGTGCCAGGGCGCGCAGGCGGGCTTCCAGTTCGCCCAGCGCGAAGGGCTTGGCCAGATAGTCATCGCCGCCGCGGTCCAGGCCGAGGATGCGGTCCTCCACGCCATCGCGCGCGGTCAGGATCAACACCGGCAGCGTGATGCCCTGGTTGCGCAGGCGCGAGAGCAGGTCGAGACCATCGACATCGGGCAGCGACAGGTCCAGCACCATCACGTCATATGCGGTGGTCGACAGCGCGGTTGCTGCGTGCAGGCCGCGTGCAAGGTGGTCGCACAGATGGCCGGCGCCCTGCAGGGCACGGACCAGTCCATCGGCCAGGGCCGCATCGTCTTCGATCAACAGGATTCGCATTGCAAGCTTCGCGCAAGGTTCGGGAAAGTTTGGCGCAAGTGCGTCACCTTACCGTGGCGCGCATGAATTTCATCCCTCGAACCGCGGCGCTGCTGGCCGCTCTGGCGTGCGCGCCGGCGGCCTGGGCGATCAGCCTGCAGGACGCGCAGCAGGCCATGCAGGCGCACAATCCCGATCTGCGCGCGGCTGCCCTGGAACTGCGCGGTGCGCAGGGCGATGCGATGACGGCGGCGCTGCGGCCGGCGCCGGAACTGTCGCTCGGCAGCAGCAAGTTCAGCCCGAAGCACGGTATCGGCAGTGGCCGCTGGCAGGACAAGCGGCTGGACAGCACGCTGGGCCTGGGCTGGACCTGGGAACGCGGTGGCAAGCGCAGCCTGCGCATGCGCCAGGCCGATGCCCTGGTGGAAGCGGCCGGCCTGGACATGCTCGATGCGCAGCGGCGGCTGCAGGTGGCGCTGAATGAGGCCTACTTCGGGTTGAAAGCAGCGCAGGAAACCCTGGACATCGCCGAGGCCAACCGCCGCAGTTCGGCCCAACAGCTGGACGCGGCCGCACGCCAGGTCAGCAGTGGCGCGATGGCACCGGTGGATCGCGCACGCCTGGCGGTGGATGATCTGGCGGTGGCCGACTCCGCGCGCGAGGCGGCGCTGGAACTGCGCGATGCCAGGCACGCGCTGGGGCTGCTGCTGGGTCGTGACGACAGCAACACGCTCAGTGCCGACGATCCCTGGCCGGACGCAGGCAACGCGGCCGATGCACGCGCCTTCGATCCGCAGCAGCGCAGCGATCTGCGCGCGGCGCACTCGCGGCTGGCCGCGGCCGACGCGGCCGTCGCGCTTGCCCGCAGCGAGCGGCGCCGCGACATCCAGCTGGGCGTGGAGGCCGAGCGCGAGCCGACCGATATCAACGGCGTGACCTGGGGCATGTCGGTGACCATTCCGTTGGGTGGCCCGTCGCGCGCACGTGGTGGCATCCAGCGTGCCGAAGCCGATCGCGACGCCGCTGCGCTGGAACTGCACGCGCTGCAACGCCAGGCCTGGGCCGAACTGGACCAGTTGCAGGCCGCCGCCCAGTCGGCGGCGCAGCGCCGCCAGGCGTACGAAGGCCTGCATGCCGACAGTGCGCGCCGGGCCAGCGAAGGCATGGAACTGGCCTACCGCCGTGGTGCGGCCAGCCTGACCGATCTGCTGGACGCGCGCCGCAGCTGGCGCGAGTTCGAAGCGGCGCTGATCCAGGCGCGCGCCGACCATGCCATTGCGCTGGCGCGCTGGAACGCCGCCACGTCCGTTGCCCAAGGAGACATCCCATGACGCCCCCCAACGAATGTCACGCACGTGGCCGTGCTGCCGCGCTGCCGGCGCTGGTGCTGGCGTTGAGCCTGCTGTCCGGCTGTGGCCGCGCGCCGGCGTCCCATGCCGAGGCTGCGCCGGTGGTCAGCGCCGGGCAGGTCCAGTTCCCGGCCGGCAGCCGCCAGCTGGAGGTGCTGCGCAGTGAGACGGTGCGCGAAGGCGCCAGTGCGAGCCTGCAGGTGCCCGGCCGCGTGGCCTGGGATGAAACGCGGTCGAGCGCGCTGCGCACGCCGCTGGCGGGGCAGGTGGCCCGTATCGTGGCGCAGCCGGGGCAGCGGTTGAAGGCCGGCGAGGTCATCGCGTGGATCAGTTCGCCGGAGTTCGGCCAGGCGCAGGCCGAGGGCGTGCGCGGCCGTGCCGAGCTGCAGCAGGCGAAGCGCGAGCTGGAACGCACGCGCGAACTGCATGCCGCAGGTGTAGCGTCGGGTCGCGAACTGGACGAAGCCGAAGCGCACTTCGCCGGCAGCCAGGCTGATCATGCGCGGGCCAGCGCCTTCGCGCGGGCGTATGGCAACGGCGATCGCGTGGACCAGCGCCTGCCGCTGCGCGCCCCCATCGACGGCGTGCTGGTGGAACGGCGGATGAGCCCCGGCATGGCGGTCAGCCCGGACGCCGATCAGCCGCTGGCGGTGGTGGGCGATCCGGACCGCCTCTGGCTGCTGCTGGACATCCCCGAGAGCCTGGCGGGGCGGGTGCGGACCGGCATGGTGCTGAGTGTGCGAGCCGGCGACGGCAGCCTCCAGCAGGCCAGCGTGCAGCACGTGGATGACTTCGTCGACCGCGAACGCCGCGTCGTGCAGGCGCGGGCCGAGCTGGACAACCGGTCACGCGCCTTCAAGGCCGGACAGTACGTGCGCGCCCAGGTCGCATTGCCCGCGCAGGGCGGTGTGTCGCTGCCGGATGCAGCGGTGCTGCTGATCGACGGCCGGCAGGTCGTGTTCGTGGATGAAGGCAAGGGCCGCTATGCACGCCGGAGCGTACAGGCCGAGGAGCTGGGTGATGGTCAGCTCTGGGTGCGCGAGGGCCTGGCGGCCGGCAACAAGGTGGTGGTCGAGGGTGGGCTGCTGCTGCAGCAGCTGGTGGATACCGCGCCGGTTGCAGCCGGTACCGGCTCGGGGCACGCCGCGCCATGATCGACCGCCTGATTGCGTACTGCCTGCGCCAGCCACTGATGGTGATGCTGGCCCTGCTGCTGTTCATCGGTGGTGGCATCGCCGCGTTCCGCGTGCTGCCGGTGGAAGCCTTCCCCGATGTGTCCGACACCCAGGTGACGGTGGTGTCGCTGCACCCTGGCCGCGCTGCCGAAGAGGTGGAGCGCGAGGTGACCATGCCGCTGGAAGTGGCCTTGTCGGGCATTCCGCACTCGGTGCGGGTGTTCTCGCACACCCAGTTCGGCCTGTCGATGATCATCCTGACCTTCGATGACAAGGCCGACGATTACTTCGCCCGCCAGCAGGTGCTGGAGCGCCTGCAGGGCGTGGACCTGCCCGAAGGCGTGACCCCCGAACTGGAAGCGATGAGTTCGGCGGTGGGCGAGATCTACCGCTATGTGCTGAAAGGCCCGCACATGAGTTCCACCCAGCTGCGCACCGTGCAGGAGTGGGTGATGGAACGCGGCCTGCGCACGGTGCCGGGCGTGGCCGATGTGATCAGTTTCGGCGGCTACGCGCGGACCTTCCAGGTCAAGCCGGACCTGGACAAGCTGCGCGACCGTGGCATCAGCCTGGGCGACTTCGGCGAAGCACTGCAGAAGGGCAGTTCCAACGCAGGGGGTGGTTACGTCGAACGCGGCCAGCAGCAGTTCCTGATCCGTGGCGTGGGCCTGATGCGGTCGCCGGCCGATATCGGCAGCGTGGTGGTGGCACAGAATGGCGGCACGCCGGTGCTGGCGCGTGACCTGGCCAGCATCGCCGACACCGGCCTCCCGCGGCAGGGCCTGGTCGGGCAGGACGACAATGATGATGCGGTGTTCGGCATGGTGCTCATGCGCAAAGGCGAGAACCCGTCCGATGTGCTGGACGCGCTGCATGCACGGGTGGCCGAGATCGAGGCCAGCCAGTTGCCGGCCGGGGTCAGCATCGAGCCGTTCTACGACCGCTCGTGGCTGGTCTCGACCACCTTGCAGACGGTGTTCCGCAACCTGCTGGAAGGCGCAGTGCTGGTGTTCCTGGTGCTGTGGCTGTTCCTGTACAACGCCCGCGCTGCCCTGATCGTGGCGGCAATGATGCCGCTGGCGCTGCTGTCCACCTTCCTGGGCCTGCACCTGTGGGGTGTACCGGCGAACCTGCTGTCGCTGGGCGCGATGGACTTCGGCATCATCATCGATGGTGCAGTGATCGTCACCGAGCACATCGTATCGCGGCTGTCCAGGCTGCCCGCCAGTGCCGACCGCAGGACTCGCTTCGCCACGGTGCTGTCGGCGGCATCGGAAGTGGGGCGCCCGACCTTCTTCTCGATGCTGATCATCATCGCCGCGCACATCCCCATCTTCACCCTGCAGCGCCAGGAAGGCCGGATGTTCGCGCCGATGGCCTATTCGGTGACCTCGGCGCTGATCGGTGCGCTGATCCTGGCGCTGACCGTGGTGCCGCTGTTCTGCTACTGGTGGCTGCGGCGCGACCGCATGCGCGACGGCAACCCGCTGATGGACCGGCTGACCGGCTGGTACCAGCCGGTGCTGGAGCGCGCACTGGCGCGGCCGCGGGCGGTGGTGCTCACCGCCGTGGCGCTGCTGGTCGGCACGTTGGCGCTGGGCACCCGGCTTGGCTCGGAATTCCTGCCGGAGCTGGATGAAGGCTCGATCTGGCTGACCGCCACGCTTGACCCCAGCACCAGCCTGGCCGAAGCGCAGCAGCAGTCGCGCCGCATCCGCGAGCTGGTGAACACCTTCCCGCAGGTGTCGACCGTAGTGGCCAAGCTGGGTCGGCCCGAGGACGGATCCGATGCCAAGGGCGCGAACCAGATCGAGGCGCTGGTGGCGTTGAAGCCGGAGAAAGAGTGGCCGAAGGGCGTGGACAAGCGGCAGCTGATTGCCGACCTGCAGCGCACGCTGGAACAGCGCATACCGGGCCCCGAGTTCTCGATCTCGCAGCCGGTGCGCGACAACATCCTGGAGAGCATTTCGCAGATCAAGGGCCAGGTCGTCATCAAGGTGAGCGGTTCCGACCTGGACGTACTGAACCGGCAGGCGCAGGCCATCCTTGGCCAGGTGCGCGGGGTGGACGGGGTGGAGAGCGCCTTCATCGACCGTGATGGCTCGTTGCCGCAGCTGCGCATCGAGATCGACCGCGACCGTGCCGCGCGCTATGGCTTGAACGTGCGCGATATCGACGAAGTGATCGAAACCGCCCTGGGCGGCCGCGAAGTGGGCGAGCTGTGGGAGGGCGACCGCAGGTTCCCGATCACCCTGCGCCTGGATGATGCCGACCGTGATCTGCAGCGCCTGCGTTCGGTGCCGGTGGGCATCGGCGACGGCCACACGGTGACCCTGGCCGACGTGGCCGAGTTCCGCATGGCCAGCGGCGCGATCAACATCTCCCGCGAGAACGCACAGCGGGTGAAGGCGGTCAGCATCTTCATCGCCGGGCGCGACATGGGCAGCGTGGTGGCCGACATGCGTTCGCGCGTGGATGCCAGCGTGCATCTGCCCGAAGGCTATCGACTGGAGTGGTCCGGTGAGTTCGAGAACCAGCAGCGTGCGATGAAGCGCTTGGGCTGGGTGATTCCGCTGTCGGTGCTGATCATCTTCGTGCTGCTGTTCGATGCCTTCAAGGACATCAGCAGTGCGGCACTGATCCTGGCCAACGTGCCGCTGGCGATGATCGGCGGCATCCTGGCCCTGTGGCTGACCGGTATTCCGCTGTCGGTGTCGGCGGCGATCGGTTTCATTGCGTTGTTCGGGCAGGCGGTATTGAACGGCGTGGTGATGCTCAGCCGTTTCGCCCAGCTGCGCGAACAGGGCATGGACCTGCTGCAGTCGGTGGTGCAGGGTTCACTGCAGCGCCTGCGCACGGTCCTGATGACCGCGTTGCTGGCGATGTTCGGCCTGTTGCCGATGGCTACTTCGCATGCCATTGGCGCCGAGACCCAGAAGCCGTTGGCGGTGGTGGTGATCGGCGGCCTGCTGTCGGCGATGCTGCTGACCCTGCTGGTGCTGCCCACGCTGTACTACTGGGTGCACAGCCGGCGCGCGGCACGGGCGGACTGACGAAAATGTAGAGCCGAGCCAGGCTCGGCTGCTTCGGGCTTCTGTGCGAAGAGCAGCCGAGCATGGCCCGGCTCTACTGGGCTCCTGATCCTGCATGGTCGGGTTGGACGGCCACCCGTTCTCTGTCCGGTAGTACCGCCGCCGGGCATGGCCCGGCGCTACCCGCTACACCATCCCGCCATTGGCGCGCAGCACCTGTCCGTTGATCCATCCGCCATCCGCACCCGCCAGGAAGGCCACCGCACCGGCGATGTCTTCCGGCGTGCCCAGCCGCTCCAGTGGATTCATCTTCGCAAGACGGTCGATCAGTTCCGGTGACTTGCCGTCCAGGAACAGATCGGTCGCCGTCGGGCCCGGAGCCACGGCATTCACCGTGATGCCACGCCCGCGCAGTTCCTTGCCCAGGATCGCGCTCAGCGTCTCCACTGCGGCCTTGCTGGCCGCATACACGCTGTAGTTCTCCAGCTTGATGCCCACCACGCTGGTGGACAGGGTGACGATGCGGCCGCCGTCGCGCACCCGCCGCGCGCTCGCGCGCAGCACGTTGAACGCGCCCTTCAGGTTGATGCCCATCACCCGCTCGAACAGCGCGTCGTCGCTGTCGGCCAACGCGGCCAACTGCAGCACGCCGGCGCTGTTGACCACCACGTCGATGCCGCCGAAGCGCGCCTCGATGGCGTCGAACAACTGCCGGACCGCCTGCGGATCGGCAACGTCGGCCTGCAGCGCGATGGCCTGGCCACCGGCAGCGGTCAGTTCGGCCGCCAGCGCCTCGGCGTCATCACGGCGCCCGGCGTAATTGATGGCCACGGCGTGGCCATCGGCGGCCAGGCGGCGCGAGATGGCGGCGCCGATGCCGCGCGAGCCACCGGTGACGAGGGCGACGGAGGGGGAGGAGGCAGAGGTCATCTTCGGTTCCAGCACGGCACGCCCGATCGGCGCAGGGCCATCTTCCCGCAGTCGCGCGCCCGGATAATCTGGCATGATCCGCCAACATCATCCGGCTGGCCGAACAATGGATCGCTTCACCGCCATGCGTGCCTTCGTCCGCATTGTCGAGCGCCGCAGCTTCACGCGGGCGTCCGAAGACCTGGGCCTGCCACGGGCGACGGTGACCGATGCGATCAAGGCGCTGGAACAACGCCTGGGCGTGCGCCTGCTGCACCGGACCACGCGGCTGGTGGTGCCGACCCTGGAAGGCGAGGCCTTCTACGGGCGCTGCCTGCGCCTGATCGCCGACATGGACGATGCCGAGGCGGCCTTCCGTGACGTAGCGCCACGCGGGCCCCTGCGTATCGAGGTACACGGCACCCTGGGCCGCCATCTGTTGTTTCCCCACCTGCCGGACTTCCTGCAGCGCTACCCGGATATCGAACTGGATGTCAGCGAAGGCGACCGCTACGTGGATCTGCTGCGGGAGGGCGTAGACGCAGCGCTGCGGGTGGGCTGCCTGGCCGACAGCGAACTGGCCGCCCGACGGCTGACCCTGCTGCGCGAGGTCACGGTGGCTTCGCCAGGTTATGTGCAGGCCAGGGGCATGCCAGGCAGCATCGATGCCCTGCAGCACGGCCACGAAATGGTCGGCTACCGATCCAGCGCCACCGGGCAGCTGATTCCGCTGGAATTCCAGCTGAGTGGGCAGGTGCGCTACCTGCCGCTGCCGGCACGGGTACGTGTGTCCGGCGCGGATGCGTTTCTCGGCGCTGCGCTGGCGGGTCTGGGCATCATCCAGGCACCGCGCTACCGCATGGACCCGTACATCGCGCGCGGGCAGCTGGTCGAGCTGCTGCCGGAGGTGCCACCCACGCCCAGTCCACTCAGCGTGGTCTACCCGCGCAACCGCACGCCGTCGCCACGTCTGCGGGTGTTCATCGATTGGGTGGCCGGGGTATTCAGCCCGGCGGGATAGTGCCGGCCAGCGTCTGGCTCAGACGGCCTTCGTGGCGGTGTGCGCCGTGAAGTGCGGCAGCACATGTTCGGCGATCTCGTGGAAGGTTTCGGCCAGGGGGCGTTCGTTGCGGCGGAACTGCAGGCCGATGTGGTCGACCCCTGCGGCCTGCATCGCCTGCAGTTCGGCCAGCAGGACGTTGCGGCCGCCGCGCAGGCCGAAGCGCCAGCGCTGCAACGGCGCGTCGGCCTGGGCCAGCAGGTCCAGGTGGATGAAACTGGCATATGGCTTGTCACCGGCGACCGCACGCCATGCCGCCACGCGTTGTGCGTGGTCCTGAGGTGTGCCGGGGTAGGCCAGGCAACCGTCCATGTGCTGGCCGATCCAGGCCGGCTGCTGCTGGGCCAGACCGGCGACAAACAGCGGCAGCGTCGGCCCGCGTACAGGCAACACCTCCAGACCCTGCGGCAGATGCGCGGCGGCACCGTCGCGCAGCAGGGCGACCTGGTCACGGAAACGGCTGCCGCGGGTCTCGAAGTCACGGCCAAACAGCGGGTACTCCACCGGCCGGTCGCCGCTGGCCACGCCAAGCAGCAGGCGGTCATCGCTGAGCTGCTGCACGCTGCGCGCCGATTTCAGGGTCAGCAGCGGCTCGCGGATCGGCAGGACCACCGCGCCCGTACCGAGCAGGATGTCCTCGGTGATGCCGGCCAGATAGCCCAGGTAGGTGAACACCTCGAACGCCTGGGCGGCATCGCCGAAGGCCGGGTCGTATACCGGCACGTCGCGTACCCACAGCGCGCGGAAGCCGAGGCGGTCGGCCAGCCGTGCCAGGTCGGCATGCCGCTGCAGGTCCGGCTCGCCGGGCAGGCGCCGCGCGGCGCGGCGTGCCTGTTCGCCCTGCGGCGTCCAGTCATTGTCCAGCGGGGCCTCGATGCCGATGCTGAAGCCCCCGGCACGCAACCGCGTCAACGCACTGCCCATGGCGATGCTCCTTAGTCCCAGGCCGGGGCCAGGCCCGGCGGATCAACCTCGCGACCATTGCGGTCCAGCGCGGCGATCGCGGCCATGTCCTCGGCATCCAGGTGCAGGTCCTGGGCGAGCAGGTTGCTGGCCAGGTTCTCGCGCTTGGTCGAAGACGGAATGACGGCGTAGCCCAGCTGCAACGCCCAGGCAAGCGCGACCTGGGCCACCGTGGCCTGGTGCTTGTCGGCGATGCGGGTCAGCACTGGGTCCTTCAACACTTTGCCGTAGGCCAGGGTCATGTAGGACGTGACGGTGATGCCCTGGTCCGCCAGGAACGCGGTCAGCGCCGGATTCTGCAGGTAGGGGCTGAGTTCAATCTGGTTGGTGGCGATCTGGCCGGCGCCGACCACTTCGATGGCCTGCCGGGTCAGCTCGATGTTGAAGTTGGACACGCCGATCTGGCGGGTCAGGCCCAGCGCCTTGGCTTCGGCCAGCGCGGTCATGTACTCGCGCAGTTCAACGCCGTTGCCCGGGGCCGGCCAGTGGATCAGCAGCAGGTCGACATGGTCGGTACGCAGCTTGGCCAGGCTCGCGCGCAGGCTGGGGATCAGCGTGTCGGCAGCGTAGTTGTCGACCCAGATCTTGGTGGTCAGGAACAACTGGTCGCGCGGCACGCCGGATTCGGCAATGGCCTGGCCGACCTCGGCCTCGTTGCCGTAGATCTGCGCGGTGTCGATGACGCGGTAGCCGACATCCAGCGCGTTGCGCACCGAGTCGATGACGGTCTGGCCGGTCAGGCGGAAGGTGCCGACGCCAAAGGAAGGAATGCTCATGGGATGACTCCAGGCTGGAAGGGAGCGGCATGCTCCGACAGGGGCCAGTCTGGCGGCTTTACATTTGCAGATTAAGCCGTGTATACGGGAAACGCTTTTGCGCCAAGGTAAAATATGAAAACCACCCTGGATGAGATGAAGGCCTTCGTCGCGGTGGTCGACGGCGGTTCCATCACTGCAGCGGCCGAGGAACTGGAGCTGACCATCTCGGCCACCAGCCGGACCCTGGCGCGACTGGAGGACAAGTTGCAGACCACGCTGCTGCGGCGGACCACCCGGCGCCTGGAGCTGACCGAAGAAGGTGCGGCCTTCCTCGATTACGCGCGCACCATCCTGGCCACGGTCGATGAAGCCGAAGAGCAGATGGCCGCGCGCCGCCTGCAGCCGGTTGGGCGCCTGCGCGTGGATGCGGCTACTCCCTTCATGCTGCACGTGATCGTGCCGTTGCTGGAGGGGTTCCGCAAACGCTACCCGCAGGTGGAGCTGGAACTGAACTCCAACGAGGGCATCACCGACCTGATCGAGAAGCGCACCGATGTGGCGTTCCGCATTGGTGTGCTGCGCGATTCAACCCTGCATGCGCGGCCCATCGGCCACAGCCGCATCCGCGTGGTGGCCAGCCCGGATTACCTGCAGCGGCGCGGTTCGCCCAGCCGCATCGCGCAGCTGCGCGACCATGATCTGCTGGGCTTCACCCAGCCCAGTTCGCTCAACGAATGGCCGTTGCGCGACGCCGACGGAGGTCCGTTCGTGATCCAGCCGGCAATCGCTTCATCCAGTGGTGAAACGCTGCGGCAGATGGCCGTGGCCGGGCTGGGCATCGCCTGCCTGTCCGACTTCCTCACCCGTGAGGACCGCCGCGCCGGACGGCTGGTGCAGCTGTTCGCGCGGCAGACCCAGGAGGTGCGTCAGCCGATCAACGCGGTGTACTACCGCAACACCGCGCTGGCCGCGCGCATCACCTGCTTCGTGGACCATGTAACGCAGACGCTGGGGCAGCGGCCGTTCGATGAGTGACGGCCTGGCTCAGCCGACCACCAGCGTCTGCGGTTCCAGGAACGCTTCCAGGCCCCAGTTGCCACTTTCCCGCCCGATACCCGATTGCTTGATGCCGCCGAACGGCGCCAGCGGCTCGTGGCGCAGGGTGTTCACCAGCACCCGGCCCGCCTGGATCTGCCGGGCCACGGCCGTGGCCCGCGCCTCATCGCTGCCGATCACCAGCGCGCTCAGGCCGTAGGCGCTGTCATTGGCGATGGCCGCCGCATCGGTGTCATCGCCGTAGCCGATCACGCACAGCACCGGCCCGAAGATCTCTTCGCGGGCGATGGCCATGTCGTTGCGTACATCGGTGAACAGGGTAGGGCGCACGAACCAGCCCTGCGGCAGGCCCTCCGGGCGACCCTCGCCACCGGCCAGCAGGCGCGCACCTTCTTCGCTGCCGCTACGGATGTAGCCCTGCACGCGCTGCCACTGGCGCTCGCTGATCATCGGCCCGACCGTGGTGGCGGGGTCGCTGGGATCGCCGCTGCGTACCGCCGCGACCGCCTCGGCCAGCGCCGCTTCGAACGCGGCGCGGCGCGACTCGGGCACCAGGATGCGGGTGCCGGCAATGCAGGCCTGGCCGCTGTTGATGAAGCCGGCCTGCACCGCCAGCGCCGCCGCTGTCTGCGGATCGGCATCGGCAAGAATGACCGTGGGCGACTTGCCGCCCAGTTCCAGGGTCACGCGCTTGAAAGTGTCCGCACCGGCACGCAGGATCGCGCGGCCGGTCGCGGTGGAGCCGGTGAAGGAAATCTTGGCGACGTCCGGAGAGGCGCTCAGCGCAGCGCCCACCTCCTGGCCCAGGCCATTGACGATGTTGGCCACGCCCGGCGGCAGCTGCGCGGCCAGCAGGGCCTCCATCACCACCTGGGTCTGCAGGGCCGACATCTCGCTGGGCTTGACCACCGCAGTGCAGCCGGCCGCCAGCGCGGTCGCCAGCTTGCCGCAGATGAAGGACGCGTTGCTGTTCCAGGGCGTGACCAGGCCGGCCACGCCCACCGGCAGCAGGTTCACCTGGGCCTGGCCGACCGTGCGCTGGAAGGGAAAGTCCGCCAGCACCCGCATGACATCCTCGATCACCTGCACCGGGTGCTCGACCATCCAGCGCGAGCGCGCCGACGGTGCGCCGTACTCGGCCAGGACGGCAGCATGCAGTGCGTCCTGGCGCTCGGCCATGGCATCGCGGAAGTGGCCGAGCATGGCCAGGCGTTCGGCCACGCTGCGCGCGGCCTGCGCTGGCAGGGCGGCCTTGGCAGCGGCGATGGCGCGCTCGGCATCCACCGCATCGCCCAGGCGTACGCTGCCGATCACCGCTTCAGTGGCGGGGTTGTGCAGGTCGGCGCTGTGCTGGCCGTGGGACGCAACGAAGGCGCCGTTGATGAAGTGCTGTTCGATCCGCTGCATGGCCGTTTCCTCGGGGAGTGGGAAGGTGTGGCGCAGAGTGTGGGCCCGCTCGACCGTTCGGGGAATCCGGTCTATGGTGGATGGGGCGTCCCTGTTTTCAGGACTATTGGAGGTGGCATGCACCGCTCCGGACTGGTGGAACTTGATGCGGTGCTGGCCGTGGCCCGGCGGGGCAGCTTCCGTGCGGCCGCGCGCGAGCTGGGCATGTCGACTTCGGCCCTCAGCCATGCGGTGGCCAGCCTGGAAGGACGGCTGCAGGCGCGCCTGTTCCACCGCACCACGCGCAGCGTGGCCTTGACCGAAGCCGGCGCGCGCTACGTGGCGCGGGTCGGCCCGGCCGTGGCCGAGATCCGTGCGGCCGCCGAAGATCTGCAGGGGGATGCACAGCACCCCAGCGGCACGCTGCGTATCAGCGTGCCGCCGGAGAGCACGCGCATGCTGTCGGGGCTGGTGGGCGAGTTCGTGCTGCGCTTTCCGCACGTGCGGCTGGAACTGGCGGCCGAGGCGCGGCTGGTCGACATCGTGGCCGATGGCTTCGATGCCGGTGTGCGACTGCACGAGCAGTTGCCGCAGGACATGGTGGCCGTGCCCCTGTATCGCCAGCAGCGCATGCGGGTGGTTGCCGCCCCGGGCTATCTGGCCCAGCACGGGGTGCCGGCCACGCCCGATGCGCTGGCCGACCATGGCGCGATCCGCATGCGCCTGTCGCACGGCGGGCTGTATCGCTGGGAGCTGGAGCATCGTGGACAGGTGCTGCAGGTCGATCCCCCGCCGCGGCTGGTGGTGGGTGAACTGCAGGCCGCGCGCGCCGCAGCGCTGGCTGGCGTAGGCCTGGCGTTCCTGTCCGAATGGCATATCCGCGGGGATCTGGACAGCGGTGCGCTGGTGCCGGTCCTGGATGCCTGGTGCCCGCCGTTCCCCGGCTTGTACCTGTACTTCCCCGGCCACCGTCACGTGCCGCCAGCGCTGAAGGCCTTCGCCGACCTGCAGCGCGAGCGCGACGCGCGGGGCCTGGCCCCCGACGCAACCCGTTCATGACCCGGTAGATGCCAACCTGAAGCCCCCAGCGTGCGGAGTACCGGGCATGGCCCGGCGCTCCGGAAACCACGCGGGCATGGTGCGCAGAAGGAGATCCGGTAGTGCCGGCCGCTGGCCGGCAGCCAAACGGACGTGTAGCGCCGTTACCGCCCGCGGTGCAACGCCCTGCGGTTGCGGATATGCGCAGTCGCCAGCAGCACGCCACCGCAGGCCGTCGCCACGCCGTGCCACACCAGCGATTCCTTCAGCGGCACGTACAGCGACGCCGACAACAGCGCCAGTGCGCCCCACAGCGCCAGCCGCAACGGTGCCCAGCGTCCATGCCGGCGCGCGCCTGACACGGTGCTGGCAACGGCCAAGGTCGAGGCCAGCAGGGCGAACACCCATTCCCAGCGCGACATGACCAGCAACGCGGTCATCGCGCCGTGGGCCGGGTGCTGGAAGGAGCGCAGCGCCATCATCGCGGCGGGCACGAAGGCCAGCAACAGGGGCAGGGTGATGCAGTGCACGGCGCAGGCCAGTGACAGCCAGGCGCCCATCAGATCGATACGGGGGTGCCAGCGTGCCGAAGTTGGCGGCTGGCCCTGTGCCCTTGCGGGCAGCGTGGGGATATGTTCCATAATGTTACATAGTAACAAAGAGGACATCCCCCATGAAGCGTTCTGTTTTGCTGTTCCTGTTGTCTTTCGCCCCGGTGGTGCACGCACATGACGTGCGCCAGCTCGGCGCCCATGTGCATGGCCAGGCCACGGTCGATCTGGCCCTGGACCAGGGCCGGCTTGAGCTGGCCCTGCAGGCGCCGGGCATCGGCATCCTGGATTACGAGCGGCCGCCGGCCAATGCCACTGAACAGGCCGCACTGGACAATGCGCTGGCCGCGCTGAAGCGCGGCGACTGGATCACCCTGCCGACGGCGGCGCAGTGCAGGGCCGTGCAGCGCGACGCGCATGCCGAAGGCTTCGCGGCAACGCCCGCAGCCACGCCGGGCCAGCATGTGCATGCGGGCTTCAGTGCCGGGCTGAGCTTCCAGTGCGGCAACCCGGCAGCCTTGCGCGTGGTGGTGCTGTCCTTGCCGAAGCTGTTTCCCAACCTGCACGAAGTCATCGTCAACACCGCCACCCCCGCGGGCCAGGGCCGCACCGTGCTCAGCGCCGACAACCTGCGCGTGGTGCTGGCGCCATGACCGCCGCGCCCGTGATCGCCCTGGACCAGGTGCGCTTCGGCTACGGCGACCGTTGTGTGCTGGACATTCCGCAGCTGCGGATCGAAGCGGGCAGCAGCGTGCTGCTGCGGGGGGCAAGCGGTTCGGGCAAGAGCACCCTGCTGGGCCTGCTGGCCGGCGTGCTGAGCCCGGAACAGGGCCGCGTGGACGTGGCAGGCACCGCATTGCATACCGTGAAGGCTGCCGCGCGCGACCGCTTCCGCGCCGATCAGCTGGGCGTGATCTTCCAGCAGTTCAACCTGCTGCCCTTCCTCAGCGTGCGCGACAACGTCGCCCTGGGCCTGCGCTTTTCGCCGTTGCGCAGCGCCCGGGTCGGGCGGCCGGTGGACAACGAGATCCGTCGTCTGCTGCAGGCGCTGCAGCTGGATCCGGCGCTGATGCCGCGCCGCGCCGGCACCCTGAGCGTGGGCCAGCAGCAGCGGGTCGCGGCGGCACGTGCGCTGATCGGCGGACCGGCGGTGCTGCTGGCCGATGAACCGACCTCCGCGCTGGACCGGCAGGCGGCCACCGCCTTCCTGCAGTTGATGGCCGCGCAGTGCGCCGCCGCCGGTACCACGGCGGTGGTGGTCAGCCATGACGAGAGCCTGCAGCCGCTGTTCGACCGTGTCGTGCATCTGCAGGACATCAACCACGCCGGAGCCGCCCATGCTTGAACTTGCCTGGGCCAGCCTGCGCAGCCGTGCGCTGGGCGTGGGCCTGACCCTGCTGGTCATCAGCCTCAGCGTGACCCTGCTGCTGGGCGTGGAGCGGGTACGCGTGCAGGCCCACGAGGGCTTCGCCAGCACCGTGTCGGGTACCGACCTGATCGTCGGCGCGCGTTCGGGGCCGGTCAATCTGCTGCTGTATTCGGTGTTCCACATTGGCGATCCCACCAACAACGTGTCCTGGCAGTCGTACCAGGAACTGTCCAGGCTGCCGCAGGTGAAGTGGGCGGTGCCGCTGTCGCTGGGCGATTCCTGGCTCGGTTACCGGGTGATCGGTACCACCGGCGGCTACTTCGAGCACTACCGCTACGGTGCCGGGCATCCCCTGGCGTTCAACCAGGGCAGGCCCTTCGATGATCTGTACGACGCGGTGGTCGGCGCGGACGTGGCCCGCGCGCAGGGCGTGCAGGTAGGCGATGAGATGGTGCTCGCCCATGGCACGGGCGCGGTGACCCTGGCCAAGCATGCCGACAAGCCGTTCCGCATCAGCGGTGTGCTGCAGCGCACCGGCACGCCGGTGGATTCGTCAGTGCTGGTGTCGTTGCCGGCAATCGAGGCGATCCATGTGGACTGGCGCTCGGGCGTGCAGCTGCGCGGGCACAAGGTCAGCGCCGAACAGGCCCGGCACCTTGACCTGACGCCGACCGGCATCACCGCCTTCATGCTGGGCCTGAACTCGCGAATTGCCACGTTTTCGGTACAGCGCGCGATCAATGACTACCCCGACGAGGCGCTGCTGGCCATCCTGCCCGGGGTGACCCTGCAGCAGCTGTGGCAATCGCTGGGTACGGCCGAGCGGGCGCTGCAGCTGATCAGCGCCATGGTGGTGCTGCTGGGCCTGGTATCGCTGGTGGCCCTGCTGGTGTCGACGCTGCAGGAGCGCCGTCGCGAAATGGCGGTGCTGCGCGCCACCGGTGCACGCCCGCGCTACATCGCCGGCCTGCTGGTGCTGGAAGCGGTGGCCACCAGTGCTGCAGCCTGCGTGCTGGCGCTGGCCGTGCTGGTGGTGGCCAGCCTGCTGGGCCGTGACTGGGCGCTGGCCAGCTTCGGCCTGTCGATCACCCATGTCTGGCCGGACCTGCGCGAGCTGGCGTGGGTGGGCGGGGTGCTGCTGCTCAGTGCCTTGGCCGGGTTGGTACCGGCCCTGCTGGCCTACCGGCGGACCCTGGCCGATGGCCTGTCGGCAGGGAGCTGACGCATGCGCCTGATCGCTGTCATTGCGGTGATGCTGATGCTGGCCGCCTGCGAGCGCCCGGTGGATACCGGCGCGCAGGCGCTGCCGCCCAGCCCCGTGCAGGACACCCCGGTGCCGGGCGGCACTGCCGACGCGGTGACCAACGCTGCCGAGCAGGAGCTGGACTGGCTGCAGATGATGCCCGCCGACGAACTGGCCGCATTGGAGCGCGGCGATGGGCCGGAGGTGAAACACACCGGCAACCGTCGCATGGCGCAGTTCGGCACGTTCCGCACCGTGGCCACGGTGCTCGACCGGGCGGTGCGCCTGCCCGGGTACGTGGTGCCGCTGGCCAACGCGGCCGACGGTGGCCTGACCGAATTCCTGTTCGTTCCGTACTACGGCGCGTGCATCCACGTGCCGCCACCGCCGCCGAACCAGATCGTGCATGTGCGCCTGTCACGCCCGATCGACATGCCGGACATGTATTCGCCGTTTTTCCTGGCCGGCATCCTGCGTGCCGAACGGGTGGACGACGATCTGGCCGGTTCGGCCTACACCATGGCCGACGCCGAGCTGAGACCCTATGAACCGTAACGCCTGTGCGCTGGTGGTGCTGCTGCTGGCGGCGTGCAGCCGGCCGGGTGGGGATCTGCCCGAGGCAGCGCCCGCGTCCGCCGTGGCTGAAGCGGGCGCCGCCGCGGCCGTCCGCGCGCCCGATGACGAGGCAATCACTGCCTGGAACGCGCTGATGCCCGAAGAGGACGCCTTCCTGCGGCCGCCGCCGCAGATCGGCCAGGCACGGGGCGGTGGCATGGGCGCCATGGCCGGGGTGGGCGGCCTGATCGATGACAGCGGCTCGGGCACACCGCCCGGCGCGGTAATCGATCATTCCAGTCCTGATCGCGCACAGCAGTTCGGTTCGGCGGCCGTGGTCGATACCGCGGCGGGGCGCGTGGTGGATCTGGACGGCTACGTGGTTCCGCTGGGCATGGACGATGCCGGCGCGGTGAACGAACTGCTGTTCGTACCGTTCTACGGTGCATGCATCCACGTGCCACCGCCGCCGCCGAACCAGATCATCCACGTGACCCTGGCCACGCCCATCGCCCTGGGCAACCTGTGGGATGCCTACCGGCTGTCGGGACGGTTGAAGATCAAGCGGTTCGAGGCCGACATCGCCAGTGCGTCCTATGACGCCGACGCGGCCACCCTGACAGCGATCAGCAACTGATGCGGCGCGCGGCGCTCTGGCTGTCCTTCGTCGTGCTGCTCGTCGCCGCGCTGCTGGGCGTTGCCCTGTGGGCCGGGCTGCCGTGGCGGTCGCCGCAGCCGTTGCCGGCGCCCGCGCAGGTGTCGCCCGGGCCCGGTGCGGCGCTGCAGGCGCAGATTGAACAGCGGCTGGTCCAGGACGGCGCGTTCCGCAATGACGTGGTGTTCCTGCTGGTGGCGACGCTGCGTGATCGCTGCGTACCGGCCGAGGCCGGCGTGCTGGCGCGCATGGCCAACCGTGCCGGGCTGCCGGTGCTGGCCGCGATCAGTGCGGTGACCGCGCAGGATGCGCGCCTGGACCGGCCGATCTACCAGTACATCCAGCACCGCGCCGACACGGCCGCATGTGCCGTGCCGCTGCACCTGCCGGGCGGCAACGGCGAGGGTCTGCAGGTGGATGTCGAACAGTACGCGCGTGGCTTCCCCGACAGCTACTTCGATCCGCAACGGCGCAGCCTGCCGCGCGACTTTGCCGGCCGCAGCCTGCTGCAGCGGGCCGACAACGCCTGCAACAGCGTGGTGTATTCGGTGCTGCCGCTGGGCGCAGGGGATTGGCGCTGCAGCACGTTGAGGGCGGGCGCGCGTGACCGTGTGCGCGGTCTGTGCGAAGCGGAGATGCAGCGGCAGCACGGCACGACCGCCGGCGAACTGGACATGGCGGTCGGGCAGGGCATGCAGGACGCGGTGGTCGCGGCCGTTGCCGCCTTGCCGGAGGCCTGCCGGTAGTGCCGGCTCTGGGCCGGTAACCCCGCGCCCATTCGACTCCGCGCTGAACCGGGATTGCGGGAGCTACCATAACTATACAGGACATCCGGTATAGTTATGGCCTCTTCTCCGCGTACTCCAAGTTGTCCCATGGCGCTTTCCCAGCCCCTGGCCGGTGCTCCGGCCCTGTCCCGTGCCCGTCGCTGGGCGCTGCTGTTCACCGTGGCGGCCGGTCTGCTGCTGGTGACCCTGGACAACTCCGTGCTCTACACCGCGCTGCCGACCCTCACCGAGGAACTGGCCGCCAGTGCGGGGCAGGCGCTGTGGATCATCAACGCCTATCCGCTGGTGATGGCGGGCCTGCTGCTGGGCGCGGGCACCCTGGGTGACCGCATAGGCCACCGCCGAATGTTCCTGATCGGGCTGGTGGTGTTCGGCATCGCGTCGCTGGCGGCGGCGTTCTCGGCCAGTGCCCCGCAGCTGATCGCTGCCCGTGCCTTCCTGGCCGTGGGCGCAGCGGCGATGATGCCGGCGACCCTGGCCCTGATCGGCCTGAGCTTCCACGAACCGCGCGAGCGCAACATCGCCATTGCCATCTGGGGCTCGATCGCCATTGTCGGTGCTGCCCTGGGCCCGATCATCGGCGGCTGGCTGCTGCAGCACTTCTGGTGGGGCTCGGTGTTCCTGGTCAACGTGCCGGTGGTGCTGGTCGCCTTCGTGGCGACGCTGCTGCTGGCGCCGGAAGGTCAGCGTGATACCTCCCGCCCGTGGGATCTGCTGTCCTCGGTGCTGGCGCTGGGCGCGCTGTCCGGTCTGGTACTGGCCATCAAGTCGCTCATCGCCACACCGCCGGCCTATGCCACCGGTGCCGCCTCGCTGCTGTTGGCGGCAGTGGCGGGCACGCTGTTCGTGCGCCGCCAGCGCCAGCTGCCGTACCCGTTGCTGGACTTCGCGATCTTCCGCAATCCGGCCTTCCTGGCCGGCACGCTGTCGGCGGTGTTTACCTTGTTCGCGCTGGCGGGCCTGCAGCTGGTCACCACCCAGCGCTTCCAGCTGGTCGCCGGCTTCACTCCGCTGCAGGCGGGCCTGCTGGTCTCGGTGGCGGCGCTTGGCAGCCTGCCCAGTGCCTTGCTGGGCGGCAGCATCCTGCATCGGGTGGGCCTGCGTCCGCTCATCTGCGGCGGCCTGGGTGCCGGTGCAATCGGCGTTGCCGTGGTTGCGTTCGGCTTCCCGCATGGGCTGGGCTGGGTCATCGCCGGCATGGCCATAACCGGCTTCGGCATGGGCGCGGCGATTTCCGTTGCGTCCACCGCCATCCTCAACAACGTGCCCGCGCACCGTGCCGGCATGGCCTCGTCGGTGGAAGAGGTGTCCTATGAATTCGGCGGCCTGTTGGCGGTGGCCCTGCTGGGCAGCCTGGGCGCGGCGATGTACGGCGCGTTCCTGCCCGACCGCGCCGACCTGCCGGCGGCGGCACGCGAAGGTTTCACCCAGGCGCTGCATCTGGCCCGCCAGAGCGGGCAGGGCGAGTGGTTCGCCGTGGCGGCCGCCGCCTATGACCGTGGCTACCAGATCGTGCTGCTGGTGATCACCGCGGTCCTTGCCGCGGGCGCAGCGGTACTTGCGCGCCTGCTGCGCGGCCGGGTGGGCAGCCGCGAGGGTGCGGGTGATCGCGTAAAGTAGACGCAATGAGAACCAGCAAGCGCGACCGCATCCTCGACGCCGCCGTCAACGTGATCAATCGTGACGGCGTGGGTGCGGTTACGTTTGAATCCGTGGCGGCCGAAGCGCAGCTGACCCGTGGCGGCCTGCTGTATCACTTCCCCTCGCGCGAAGCCCTGCTGCGCGGAATCGACGAACACCTGGTGAAGAGATGGGAAGCGTCGATGGAAGCGCTGCTGGGCAAGCGTGCGGATGAGGCGACGGCGCTGGAGCGCTACCAGACCTTCGTACGGGTGTCGGCGCAGAGCGCGACCCGTGCCGAACTGATGTTCATGCTCGAATCGATGGCCCCGGAGGCCGGCGAGCGCCCCTGGGCCCCGGCGATGAAGCGTTGGGCGCCGTCACCCCCGGCCGAGGCCGTGGCCGACCCCGCCGCGCTGGATGATTTCGTGGCGCGGCTGGCGGCCGATGGGCTGTGGATCTATGAAGCGATGTACGAAGGTCAGCTGGATCCAGCGGTGCGCGCGCAGTTGACCGAGCGGATTGCCGGGCTGCTGTCGGCGGGGAAGGCGTAGGGCGCGACCGCGCTTCACGCAGCGTTGAGCTTTTGTAGAGTCGAGCCATGCTCGACTGGCTTTTGCTCGACTCTACCTGGGCCGTAGTCGAGCATGGCTCGACTCTACAAAACGGCGGCCTGTGCCAGCCACGCCCGTGGCGATACCCCCATCCGCTTGCGGAACGCTTTCGACAGCGAGGCGGTATCGGCAAAGCCCACTTCCGCTGCCACCTGCTTCACCGCCGCGCCAGCGCGAAGCTGCGCGCAGGCCAGGCTCAGGCGCCAGTCCAGCAGGTAGCTGGCCGGTGTGGTCTGCATCACGTCCTTGAACACCGCGGCGAACGCACTGCGGGACAATCCGGCGGTGGCGGCCATGCGCGGCAGGGTCCAGTCCTCCTGCGGTGCCTGGTGCAGCGCGACCAGGGTCCGGGCCAGGCGCGCATCGGACAGCCCCCGCATCAGCCCGTGGCTGACCCCGGCGGCATCGGGATGGTCCACCACCCAGCGCAGGATCTGGATCAGGGCGACCTCGAACAGACGGTTGGTCAGCAGCCGCGAACCGCAGCGCTGCCGGTCCGCTTCGGTGAACAGCAACTGCAGCGTGTTGTCCAGTTCGCCGATGTCCGCCAGCGGCACCACCATCACCGGCGGCAGTGACTGCACCACCGGGTTGCGTGCGCCGCCATCGAAATCCAGCGTCGCACAGGTGAAGTCCGGTCCCTCCAGCGGTGCGTTGAGGAACACGTGCTGCAGCGGCTGTGGGTAGAGCAGCAGGCTGGGCTGATCGATGTGCAGCCGTGCCGGGACGCCGGCATCGTCGTGCCGCACCTCCATTTCGCCGCGCCGCAGGATGTGCAGGAACGCGCGGCCTGGCTGCGGGGCGAACACCTGCCGCCCGCACAGGGGACCGGAGTGGAACAGCGCGGCCTGTACGCGGAAACGCTCAAGCAGGGTCGACAGTCGATCGGGAGCGTCGGTCATGGATGAATGGACAACACGAAAGGACAAATGCGGGCGATTCGTCCTGAAAGTCTACCTACGATAGCGCCATCGTCCAATCCCGGACGCGTTACCGAAGGAAACCGCCATGTCCCGTGTCGCCCTGATCGATTCCGCCGCCACCACACCCGACCGCCAGGCCCTGCTGGGCCAGGTCCACGCCGCCTTCGGCGCCACCCCGGCCATGTTCCGCGCGGTGGCCAATTCGCCAGCGGCCCTGAACAGCATGTGGGGTTCGTTCGGCGCCCTGGGCGGTGGCCGCCTGTCGCCGCTGCTGGGGGAGCAGATCGCCGTGGCCATCGCCAACCGCAATGCCTGCGAGTACTGCCTGGCCGCCCACACCGCCCTGGGCCGCAAGGCCGGGGCCAGCAGCGAGCAGATGGCGGCTGCGCAGCTGGGCCAGTCCAGCGATCCGGCCACGGCCGCCGCGCTGGCCTTCGCCCTGAAGGTGGTGGAACACCGCGCGCAGATTGCCGATGCCGATGTGCAGGCGCTGCGCGACGCCGGCTACGACGATGAGCTGATCGTGGAAATTCTCGCCCACGTGGCGCTCAACCTGTTCACCAACTACGTCAACGTGGCCTTCGACGTGCCGGTGGACTTCCCGAAGATCGCGCTGCGTTGAGGCTTGCCCCGCCCGGGTGGCACGGTGCCACTCGGGCGGGAGGCTGCAGGCCCCGCCACCCGCTCACGGCGGCGCCTGCAGGCGCTCCGGGTGGGTATACACATTGAACCCGCCGTCGCGCGCGAATCCCACCAGGCACAGGCCGGCACTGCGTGCCAGATCGATGGCCAGCGCGGTGGGCGCCGAAACCGCCGCCAGCACGCTGGCCCCCGAACGCACCGCCTTGCTGACCATTTCGTAGCTGGCCCGGCTGGAGATCACCAGCAGGCCGCCGTCGATGCCGTGTTCGTTGCGGTGCAGCGCGCCGATCAGCTTGTCCAGCGCGTTGTGTCGGCCGACGTCTTCGCGCACCCAGCCGATGCGGCCACGGCTGTCGGCCCAGGCCGCCGCATGGGTGGATCCACTGGCCGCATTCATTGGCTGGTGCTGGGCAAGCTGGGCAAGCGCGCGCTGCAGGGCGATGGGGGAGTGGACGCGGCGGTCGCGCACCGGCGGCAGCGGGCGCAGCACTTCCTCCAGCTGCCGGGCACCGCACAGGCCGCAGCCGCCACGGCCGGGCAGCAGGCGCCCATAGGCCGGGTCCAACGCCGCACCCGGTGCATCGTCGGCCACGGTCATGTTCAGTTCGATGCCCTCCAGCTGCGGCTGTACCTCGATGGCGAGCAACTGGTCCGGGCGCAGGATCAGGCCTTCGCTGAGCGAGAAGCCCAGGGCGAAATCCTCAAGATCGCAGGGCGTGGCCATCATCACCGCGAACGCGGCGCCGTTGTAGCGCATCGCCACCGGCACTTCTTCGGCAATCACATCATCCCGCGCCTCCTGTCCCGTCTCGCGCCAGCGCTGCAGGCTGCGCAGCGCGGTACCGGC
This sequence comes from Stenotrophomonas maltophilia, assembly GCF_047782825.1. Classification (GTDB taxonomy): domain Bacteria; phylum Pseudomonadota; class Gammaproteobacteria; order Xanthomonadales; family Xanthomonadaceae; genus Stenotrophomonas. Next base: position 744,682 of record NZ_CP180589.1, read on the forward strand.
CGGGGGAGGGGAATGCGGTGTCGATGCGGGCATGCAGTACGTCCTGGGTGGAGCACAAGGGCCATCTACCGGCGCAGGATAGCGCGCGGGCGGGCGAAGACAGGGTTGTAACCGCTGCCATGCGACGCTGGCGTCCCTCGACCGGGTATGGCGCCAGCATCGCCGGCGTGCTTGACTGGGCCGGCCGGGCGTTGTGCCCGCCCGTCCTCCGCGCCAACAGGTTCAAGACCATGTCCGAGCAGAAGCCGCCGCGCTACAAGCCTTACAACCAACCGGCCGGGGGCTGGGGTGCGGCCGGCGCGACCGCCAAGGCGCTGCTGCAGCAGAGCGTGGTCGGCAAGGGTTCCAAGGCGCTGCTGGCGATGAACCAGCCGGGCGGCTTCAAGTGCCCCAGCTGCGCGTTCCCCGATGCCGAGCACCGCCGCAAGTTCGAATTCTGCGAGAACGGCGCCAAGGCGCTGGCCTGGGAAGCCACCGAACACCGGGTGACCCGCGAACTGTTCGCTGCGCACACCGTCACCGAGTTGATGGCACAGACCGATTACTGGCTGGAAATGCAGGGCCGGCTGACCGAGCCGATGCGCTACGACGCGGCCACCGATCACTACGTGCCCTGCACCTGGGACGATGCCTTCGACCTGATAGGACGCCACCTGCAGGCCCTGGACGATCCCAACCAGGCCGAGTTCTACACCTCCGGGCGTACGCCCAACGAGGCGGCGTTCCTGTACTCGATCTTCGTGCGCGAGTTCGGCACCAACAATTTTCCCGACTGCTCGAACATGTGCCATGAACCCACCAGCCGTGGCCTGCCGCCGGCCATCGGGGTAGGCAAGGGCACCATCGTGCTGGACGATTTCGAGCACGCCGAGGCGATCTTCGTGATGGGCCAGAACACCGGCACCAATTCGCCGCGGATGATGAGCAACCTGGTGGAGGCGCGCAAGCGCGGCGTGCCGATCGTGGCGGTCAACCCCATGCCCGAGCGCGCGCTGATCCGCTTCACCGAACCGCAGGACGTGGTGCAGATGGCCACGCTGGGTTCGACCGAGATCACCAGCGAGTTCGTGCACATCCGCATCGGCGGTGACCTGGCCCTGATCAAGGGCATGATGAAGGTGATGTTCGAGCGCGAGGCGCAGGGCGAAACCGTGCTTGACCACGCCTTCCTTGCCGAACACACGCTGGGCCTGGCGGCGCTGCGCGAGGACGTGATGGCCCAGGACTGGGACGAGATCGTGCGCGTGTCCGGCATCGCCCAGGCGCAGATCCGCCGCTGCGCGGAAATCTACATGCGCTCGCAGGCCACGGTGATCTGCTATGGCATGGGCCTGACCCAGCACCAGTACGGTTCACGCCTGCTGCAGCAGGTCGCCAACCTGCTGCTGTTGCGCGGCAACTTCGGCAAGCCGGGCGCCGGTATCGGGCCGATTCGCGGCCATTCCAACGTGCAGGGCGACCGCACCGTGGGCATTGATGAAAAGCCCAAGCCCGCCTACCTGGACCGCGTGCAGCAGGTGTTCGGCTTCGACCCGCCGCGTGAGCACGGCCACCACGTGGTCGAGTCGATCCAGGCCATGCTCGATGGCACCGCCAGGGTATTCATCGGCCTGGGCGGCAACTTCATCCACGCCGTACCGGACACGCCGCGCGCCTATGAGGCGATGCGCCGGCTGGAACTGACCGTGGGCATCGCCACCAAGCTCAACCGCGGCCATCTGGTGCATGGGCGCGACGCACTGATCCTGCCGGTGGTGGCACGTTCGGAATGGATCCGCACCCCGGCCGGCGAGCAGTTCGTGACCATCGAGGATGCGATGTCGAACGTGACGGCGTCGCGCGGTGTGCTGGAGCCGGTCAGCGAGGCGCTGCTGCCGGAGGTGGAGATCGTCTGCCGCATGGCCATGGCCACCCTGCCGCACAGCCGTGTGGACTGGGCGGCCTGCATGCACGACTACGCGCCCATCCGCGATCTGATCGCGGCGGTGTACCCCGATATCTATACCGGCTTCAACGAGCGCATCCAGCAGCCACACGGCTTCCATCTGGATATCGCGCCACGGCGCCGGGTCTGGCCGACCGATACCGGCAAGGCCAACATCCTGGTGATGCCGGGCCTGGACGTGAACGACGTGGTGGATGACCCGGACATGCTGCGCCTGGCCACGGTGCGCTCGCACGACCAGTACAACACCACCATCTACAGTTACAGCGATCGCTACCGTGGCGTCTACAACGACCGCAAGGTGGTGTTCATGAACATCGAAGACCGGCTGGCGCGTGGCCTGGGCAAGGAAGCGCGGGTAAGCCTGGAAACGATCAGCACCGATGGCATGGTGCGCCGCATCGATGGGCTGACGGTGCTGGACTACCCGATGCCACGCGGCGCGCTGGCCGGCTACTACCCGGAACTGAACCCGCTGCTGCCGCTGGACTACTACGACCAGATCAGCGGCACGCCGGCGGCCAAGTCGATTCCCGTGCGGGTGCGCGCTGCGGTCGATACACCGCAGGCATGAGCTGCGGCGCGTGCTGGATTCAGCCCAGATGCGGGTTGGTGTCTTCATCCAGCGAGAACGAACAGCGGTAATAGTCCGCCGTATCGCGCCACACCGCCAGGATCGGCTGCTCGATCTTCGCCATCAGCACGCGCGCCTGCTCGCGGTCATTGGCCAGGCAGGCGAAGTAGGCGAAGGCCTGCAGGTTCCAGTCATCCGGATAGCGCGCCATCATGTCCTCGAAGCCGCGCCGCATGGTCGGCCAGTCCACCGCTGATTTACTGAACAGCCCGCGCTGGTAATCGTTCTGCGCGGCCACCCAGTACAGGCGTGCATACAGCATGTACTGGTCGCGCGGCGGCGCCATGGCCATCACCCGGCGCGCGTACAGTTCCAGGCTCTGCGGGTCGCCACCCCATTTCGGCGCGAAGTAACGCACCGCAGCGAAGTACAGCGGGTAGTAATCGGGGTAACGGGCGATGCCTTCGTCGTGCAGGGCGATGAACTGCTCCGGCGTCCAGCTGCGTTCGATGGCCAGGTGCTCCATCAGCTCGTACCAGTACGGGTCGACCGATGCGACGTCCTTGTGCTGCTGCAGATGGTCGATGGCCTGCTGCTGGTAGGCATGGAACGGGGCCCAGTCCTCCTGCCGCACCGTGGAGGCATAGCCGCTGCCACGGATGCTCCAGCCGCGGTGGGACAGCAGCCGCGCTTGGGTCAGGTGCGCGGCCGGCGATTGCGGATAGCGTTGCAGCCACGCCTTGACGCTCTTCTCGCGCGCCTGCCAGTAGGCCGGATCGTGCTGGCCGTAATCGAAGGCGCGGGACAGGCCGGCGTAATAGGTCGACAGTTTCCAGACACCACTGCCAAAGCGCTGGTCCGGTTGCCGGTAGCGCGTGGCCAGCCGTTCAAGCGTGGCGAAATCCTGCTTCTCGAACAGTTGGCTGGCCTGGCGGGTTTCGCTTTGGCGCTCGCTCAGTTCGTCGGCGTGGGCCAACGCCGGGGCCAGGCACAGGGTGAGGAGCAGCAGGGCGCGCATGAGTCCATTCATGGGTGGGTTTCCGTAGTGGAGAGGCCGGCACCACCATCGGTGCCGGCCGCCGCCATCACGCCACAGTCGCAACCGTGGTGCAAGTGGCGCAGGCCGGGCGCCGGTCAGCGCGCATCGGCCTTCTGCCGGGCCAGCTGTGCGTCGAAGCTGCGTTCGGCGGTATCGGCGTAGCTCTGGCAGGTCAGGGCCTTGGCAGCGGCCGCCGCACCGGCGGCGTAGTTCCAGCCGCTGGCCCCGGGGTGCGGTGTCAGCAGCAGGTCGCAGGGCAGGGCGCGTACGGTGGCGAAACTGCGGCGGTAGTCCTCGACCAGGTGCGGGTAGCGCGGGTTGCCCTGCAGCCTGTAGCCCGGCGCACTCAGGCTGTCGGCGTAGGCAATGCGGACCGGCGTGCCGTTGCGGGTATCGGTCCAGGTCCAGGCGGTGCTGCCGGGGGTGTGGCCGGGCATGAAATGGGCAGTGAAACGCATGCCGCCCAGTTCGACGGTTTCACCGTCCATGATGATGCGGTCGGTGGTGGCCGGCGGGAAGGTGATGCGATCGGCGAAGTGCAGATCGTTGCTGCCGCCGCGCGCCAGCAGGACCGCGCTTTCCGCATTGGCCAGGACCTGCGCGCCGGTGGCGCGCTTGAGCTCGGCCACCGGCCCGGCGTGGTCGGCATGGGCATGGCTGAGCAGGATCAGGCGCAGGTCGCCGGGGGCGACGCCGCGCTGCTGCAGGTTGTGCAGCAGGTGGCCGGCCATCTGCGGCATGCCGCCATCCAGCAGCACGGCCCCCTGCGGGGTCTGCACCAGCAGGGCAGTCAGATCCTCGGTACCGATCTGCCAGGTGTGGTCGGCAATCTGCAGCGGTGCCATCGGCTGCAGCCAGGAGGCATCGACCGTGTAGGCGCGCAGCTGCGGCAGCGCAGGGTCGGCGGCGCGGGCGGCCAGTGGCAGGGTGGTGGCGAGAGCGAGGGCGGCGAGGAAAGCGGTGCGGGAAGGCATGCGGGCGGGCTGTGTGGGTAGGTGCTGGAACGCTATCACGGCCTTTTCTTCACGCGTTTCGCGTATTCCTCATGGCTCCAATAAGGGCCGCTGCTGGCTCGGTCATCCACCAGGAGTTTCCATGGCTTCAGGCATCCGTGTTCCCGCCCTGCGTCGCCGCGATGGCCACCACGCCCGGGTGACCTACGAAGAGCTGTTCTTCGATCTGGTCTACGTGTTCGCGGTCACCCAGCTCAGCCACCACCTGCTGCACCACCTGGGCCTGCTGGGGGTGCTGCAGACCCTGGTGCTGTGGTTTGCGGTATGGCTGGGCTGGCAGTACGCATGCTGGGTGAGTAACTGGTTCGATCCGCAGGCGCCGCGCATCCGCGCGCTGCTGTTCGCCACCATGCTGCTGGCGCTGCTGATGTCTTCCTCCATCCCCGATGCGTTCAGCGAGCGCGCCTGGGTGTTCGCCGGGGCCTACGTGACGATGCAGGTGGGGCGCACGGCGTTCGTGCTACGGGAAGTGGGCCGCAGCCATGTGCTGGCACCGAACTTCCGGCGCATGCTGGCGTGGGTGCTGGTGTCGGCCTGCTTCTGGATGGCCGGTGCTGCAGCGGAGGGCAACCTGCGCCTGGGTCTGTGGGCGGTGGCAGTGGCCTGTGAGTACCTGTCGCCCATGTTCGGCTTCGCGTTCCCCGGGCTGGGCCGCTCACGCACGCGCGAATGGACCATTGAAGGTGGGCACCTGGCCGAACGCTGCCAGCTGTTCGTGATCGTCGCACTGGGTGAGACCCTGCTGGCCACCGGCGGGGTGCTGAGCGAAGCGCCACACTGGAGCGGCGAGGTCGTGTCTGCGGTGCTGGCCACCTTTGCCGGCACCCTGGCCATGTGGTGGTTGTACTTCGGCATCTCCAGCGAGGATGCCACCGATACCATCACCCGGTCGGATGATCCCGGCCGTATTGGCGCCTATTTTCATTACGTGCATGCCCTGCTGATCGCCGGGATCATCGCCACCGCGGTGGGCAACGACCTGGTGATGGACGCGCCGGGTGCGGCGGTGGGCCTGCCGCAGGCCGCCATGCTGGTGGCCGGCCCGCTGATCTACCTGCTGGGCAGCGCGCTGTACAAGCGCGCGGTGTACGGGCAGGTGCCGCGCTCGCACCTGCTGGGGGTGGCGGTGCTGGTGCTGCTGGGGGTGGCCTTGCCGCACATGCATCTGTTGGCCGCGGGTTGGCTGACCAGCGTGATACTGCTGATGGTGGGCCTGGCCGACACGCGGCTGAAGCGCGCCCGGCGGCGCGCCGCAGGCTAGAATCCGCCGCCGGTCTTGAACCCGCCACCGCCGCTGACGCCGCCACCGCTGCGGAAGCCACCGCCGCCGCTGGAGCCTGAGCTGGAACTCGAACTGGAGCCCCGGCTGCTGGAGCGTGCGCTTGAATCCGGACGGCTGGAACGGCTGGAGCCGCCCGCCCAGTCGAACAGGCCAGCGGACGAACGTGTGGGCTGACTGCGGTTGCTGCTGCGGGTGGTCGTGGAGAAGAACGACGTGGCGATGGTGTGGGTGGTCCGGCGCACTTCGGCTTCGCGGAAGCTCCGCTCCTGGTCGGCGGCCAGCTGGTAGCTCCGCAGTGCCGACTGCAGGTTGTCCAGGCTGCGCTTCAGCGCGGCCATGTCGCCGCTGCGCTCACCCAGCTCAGCCTCGATCGCGTTCAGGCGCACGCGCGTGCCGTGGATGCGTTCAAGCACGGCGTCGTCCTCGGCGGTGGCCGTAGCCGCTACCCGATGATAAAGGTCCTCCAGGCTCCGCGACGACAGCGTGCGCGCCAGGGTGGCGAGCAGGGATGCGCCTTCGCTGTCGGTCCAGCTGCGCATGGCGTCGATCTGTGACTGCGTGCCATCCACCGCCTGGCGCTGCAGCTGCTCGGCCAGCAGCGCCTGCGCCAGCATGGCCTGTGCACTTTGCAGGACCTGCCGCAGCGGATCGCCGCCGGCCTCGGCCAGGGCCGCTTCACGCATGTTCTGCAGCGGTTGGCGTACGGCTTCGATCTCGTCACGGGCCTGACCGGCATGCTGCCGCAGGTAGGGCGGCAGCTCGACCAGCGTGGCGTATTCGCGGCGCGCCCGGGCGAAGCCGCACAGCTCGGCCAGCCAGCCATCGACGGTGCGCACCAGTGGCCAGCCGCGATAGCTGTTGCCGCCGAAATCGCGCGACAGCAGGTAGCGGAACACCGGGTCGGCCTGGTAGGCGCCGGCCTTGGCGTCGTGCTCGGCCTGCGCCGAGGTCGCCATGCGGTCCACGGTGTCTGCCCGCGCCTCGGCCAGCTGCAGCGCGTCGCGCAGGGCAAGGAAGTCCTGCCCGGTGCACAGGCGTGCCTCGACCTGGTCGCGCAGCTGCTGCAGCTGGTCATCGGCTGCATCGCGGCGCGCGGTCGCGTCGTGGGTGCTCTGCTGCAGCTGCTGCTCGGTGTCCAGCAACTGCTTCAGTTCATCGTCCAGCACGGCGATCCTGCGCGTGCGCCGTTCCAGGTCCGCGCTGGACAGGTCCAGCAGGTCTCGGGCCACGTCCGGCGCCGCGCCCGCAGTCGCCTCGGCCTGCAGGCGGGCCAGCAGGTTGAAGTCGCCACGCACCTGCCCGCGCAGGATCTCCTGCTCCTTCAGCAGGGCCGTGCACTGGTCGCTGTGGCCGGCCAGTTGCGCCTGCGCCTTGGCGATCTCGTCGCGGACGTTGCCGATGGCTGCGATGTATCCACTCATACCGGTTCCTCGCGCCTCACCATTCGGTGATGTAGCCGCCGATGGTCGGCATGCGGAAGCGTGGCGACAGGCTGCCGCGCGGCTTGCTGCCGATCAGATCGTCTTCAATGATGCCGTTGTCCTGCTTGTCGGCAGCGACGCGGTCGTACGTGCTTTTCGGTACGCGCACGGCGAACAGCGAGGTCAGTTCTTCCACGCCGGTTTCCTCGTTGCGGACCGGCATCAGGGTGGCGCTGCCGGCTTCGTCCAGCGCTTCCACCACCAGGTAGTAGTTGCGCCCGCCATTGGCCTTTTCGCTGTAGCGCCACACGCCGGTACGTTCGTTGTCGCGGTTGACGATGCGGTAGCTGAGCGTGTCCGACAGCACGGCGACCAGGCGGGCGACGTCCTGCAGCGCCGGTTCGGCCTGGTCCAGGGTATCGACGCGGGCGAGGGTGGCGGCACGGCCCAGCGCACGCTCGAAACGTTGGAGGTCCTCGCCGGCCACGCCGGTGGCCAGGCCATCGGCCTTCAGCTGGGCCAGCTGCTCACGCAGGCCAGCCAGTTTGGCCGCGCTGCCGACCAGCCCCTTCAACGTGGCAACCGCCTGGCCGGCGGCGGCGTTGTCGCCGGCGCGCAGTGCCGCATCACCGGCGGTATAGGCGCGCTGGCGGGCACGTTCGGCCTCGTCGCTCAGGGCCGCCGCCTTGGCGGCGCTGTTGCTGGCTTCCAGCTGCTCGCTGCTGTCGACCGCCGCGAGCAGGGTGGTCATGCGCTCGATCACGGTGGGCAGTGCTTCGCGGGCGTGGTTCAGGGCCTGCTCGGCATCCAGGCGCTGCTGCTCAACGCTGGCCGCAGCCTGGGCACCGGTCAGCGCATCTCCCCCGCTGCTGCGGGTCACCTCGTCCCTGCGCACGAGCACAGGCAGGGGCGTGCCCGTGGCCTGGCCCGGAATCGCCTCGAAGCGGCGGCGTGCGTCGGCCAATGCGGCCTGCACACTGTCCACCTGCGCCTGCAGCCGGTCGCCGCTGGCGGCCGCCCGCGGCAGCACGCCCTGCAGGAGCTGCTCCTGCTTGCCCAGCAGGCCGCGCGCGGCCGCTACCGCGCGTTCCTGTGCGTCGACCTTGTCGTTGAGCGCGCGCACGTTCTTCTGCCGGGCATCTTCCTGCGCCATGGCGCCGACGCTGCGTGCCACCAGGGCCAGCAAGGTGATCAGCAGCAGCGCCGCGGCGAGGGCCGCGGCCCACGCAAGCAGGCGACGGCGGTCGATCCAGCGCCGCGCCAGCCAGGCCTTGAATCCCGCCGGGGCCACGTACAGGTAGCGCTGTTCGCGCTGCGCGTCGATGCCGGCCTCGAGGATCTCATCGGTCACCTCGATGCCCTGCGAGCGGTACAGCTCCTGCAGCCGGCGTTTCAGCCCGGCCCGGTCGTGGCCGCTGTCGGCCAGTGCCTTCATTTCGGCATTGCGGTAGCGCAGCTGGTCGACCACATCCATGGTCAGCAGCGCGTCCTGCAGCTCGCCCGGGGCCATCGTCGCGCTCACCTCAGCGGGCGTCCTGCGCCGGCGGGGCGACCAGCAGGGCGGCAAAACGCTGCTTGCCCTGTTCAACGTAGGCGGCAATCTCGGCCGAATCGCGGGTCGCCTGGGTGCGCAGCTGCTCGATTTCCTGCAGCGAGGTTTCCTGGAAACGGACCACGGCGTCGACCAGCTTGCGCACCGAGTCGACACCGATGGTAGCGCCGTAGCCGGCCTTCAGGCCCTCGTGGAGCACGTCGTCGCCGATGCTGGCCACCGCTTCCAGGCCCTTGGAGGTACCTTCGGTCATCGCATTGAGTGCCTGCGTCGATTCGTGCAGGCCCATCTGCGTGGTGAAGGCCAGGTTCAAGGCGGTGAAGCTGGTTTCATTGGTGGAGAAGAACACCACCGAGCGCTCGTTGACCCGGCGCTTGACCTCGTGCGACTGGTGCACGCGCAGCATGATGGCTTCGGACGTGGCGTAGTTCACCTGCAGGTTTTCGGCCAGTTCCTTGGCCAGCTGGAAGCGGGACTCCTCGGTCTGGTTGGCGCGCAGTGCTTCGTCACGCGCCATCACCCGGCGGCCGGTATCGGCCGGGTCGGCGTCCGCTGCTACGGCCTCGACCCGGGCCTGGGCCTGCTGCAGCGCCACGCGGGCATCGGCCAGCACCTGCTCCTGCAGCTTCAGCAGCTCATGGGCCTGGATCTCGGCATCCTTGATCGACAGGCGGAAATCGCCGTACATGTCCAGCACGCGCGCTTCGCGCTGCAGCTGGTCGGCCGAATCGCGGCTCACCTCCAGGAAGGTACGGCGGATCTTCTCGAAGCGGCTGGGGATGTCGCCACGGGTGACCTTCATCCACAGGTTCTGCAGGCGCTCGCCCATGTCGATCTTTCCATCACGGACCTGCTCGACCATGGTCTGGGCATCATCGCGGATGCTGTCGAAGGCACGGACGATCTCGGTGTAGCGGTCGGACACCTTGGCCGAGGTGATTTCATCACGCATCACGGCATTGAAGTGGCCGGACTGCTGCAGCACGCGGGCGATGGCCACCACCCGGCCCTGGTCCAGCGTGGACAGCTGCGAAACCAGGGCGACGGCCGGGGCGTTGTTGTCCTGCGGGGCCGCCAGGCCCAGGCTGCGCAGGGTAGCCATGGCGCGGTCCAGGTACTTGATCGGTGCCGCGCTGGAGGCAATGGCGGGAATGAGGGTCTCGGACATGTCGACGCTCCGGTCAGGGCATATGGCGGAAACCCCGCCGCGCGCAGCGGGCAGGGCAGAGAAGAGGGGCAGTGGGGGTGCGATGGTGGCACGCGGGGCCGCAGGCGGCGGCAGACCGGTCAAGCGCGGGTGCGGTGTCCTGTACAAGCATGGCGGAAGCGTTCCCTGCAGATCGCCCCCTGGCGATTACCGGGTCATTGTAGCGGTAGTGATGGCCGGGTGAAGCGGCAGCCTGCGTGCGGTCGCGATGCCGCTCTGCGAGGGCCGTGAGTGACCCGCAGGCCGCTACGCGCCAGCTGCCTGCAGGCGGTCGTACATGCGCACCAGATCGACCAGGGTGCGCGCACCCATCTTGCGCATCACCTGTGCGCGGCGCACTTTCACGGTGATCTCGCTGACCCCCAGGTCGGCGGCGATCTGCTTGTTCAGACGCCCGCGCACCACGCCGTCCACCACCTCGCATTCGCCGGTGCTGAGCGTGTTCCAGCGCGCCAGCAGCTCGCCCAGCGCCTCGCCCTCGCGGCGCCGCTCACGATCCAGGGCGATGCCCTTGTGGATGGCATCCAGCAGCTCCTGATCGCGGAAGGGCTTGGTCAGGAATTCGATGGCGCCGTCCTTCATCGCGTTCACGCCCATGGCGATGTCGCCATGGCCGGTGATGAAGACCACCGGCAGCTGCAGCCCCAGCGCGCCCATGCTGCGGTGGAAATCCAGTCCGCTCTGGCCGGGCATGCGCACGTCCAGCACCAGGCAGGCCGGCGCGTCGCTGCGCGGGTGGTCGAGGAAGGCCTGGGTGGAGGCGAACGCCCGCACCTGCAGGCCCATCGAGGCCAGCAGGTCCTCCAGTGCCGCGCGCACGGAGGCATCGTCATCCACCACGTAGACGACGGGCACCGGCTCGGCAGCAGGGGGCAGGGGCTTACGCATGGGGCTCGCTTCCGGTGGTGGGCAGGTCGAACACGAAACAGGCGCCACCGCCGGCGGGACGCTCGGCGCGGATGTGGCCGCCATTGGCTTCGATCATGGTACGGCTCAGGCTCAGGCCCAGCCCAAGGCCCTGGGCCTTGGTGGTCCAGAACGCATCGAAGACACGGTCCGGCTGCTCGGCCGGCAGGCCGATGCCACGGTCGCGCACGCTCAGGCTGACCTGGCCCTGGCCGTCGCGCGCGGTCACCAGTGACAGCCGACGCTCGCCGGCCGGCATGCCGGCCATGGCATCCACGGCGTTGAGCAGCAGGTTGCCGATCACCTGCTGGACCTGCACGGGATCGGCGTAGACGCAGGGCAGTTCGGCGCCCAGCAGCAGGGCGACGTCGACGCCGTGCTGGTCCAGTTCGCTGCGCGACAGCGCCAGCATGTCCTGCACGGCGTCGTTCAGATCGAATGCGCGGCGCTCGGGCGCGGCGCCCCGGGTCAGGCCGCGGATGCGGGCGATCACGTCACTGGCGCGATGCGCATCGGCGAGGATGCGTCCGAGGCCCTGCAATGCCTTGTCCACGTTCGGGGGCGATTGCGCCAACCAGCGCTGGCTGGCTTCGGCACTGCTGGCGATGGCGGCCAGGGGCTGGTTCACCTCATGGGCAATCGAGGTGGTCAGCTCACCCACGGTGGATGCCCGCGCGACCCGCAGCAGCCGCGCCTGCGCTTCCTGCACGGCGGCCTTGGCCGCTTCCATCTTCAGCACCAGCCAGGTGGTGATGCCGATGACCAGCATGCCGATGGCCGAATTGACCAGGCCGATGCGATAGGTGCCGAAGCGGGTGAGGAAGAAGCTCAGGCCGGTGAGGGCGATGCAGGCGGCGGCCAGGATGATCAGGCCGCGCGGCGGCAGCACGCGCGACGCCGCGAGGATGACCGCCGCGTAGAAGCAGGCGGCGGCCACGGCATAGTCGGTGACGGTGTCGAGCAGGAAGATCGCCACCATCACCACGATCAGGGCGAGCAGAACCAGCGGGCGGCGGGGCGACAGCGACGACATCGGGACGGCTCCCTGGCGTGGGTGGAAAGGATAGCAAAGCGTTGTCCGGTAGCTGCCGGCCCCGGTCGGCGTGCGCCGGAGGGAGGCAGGGTAGGGCCGGCCGCCGGCCGGCATCTGCAGGGTGTTCGCGCAGTGCATGAGGTTGCCGGCCGCCGGCCGGCATTACTCCTCCAGGCTTGCATTCCAGAAGCCCTGCAGCACGCCCTCGGCACCGGCCAGCGTGGCCAGCACCGCATCCAGTTCCGCCGCATCCACTGCGGTGGCGTACAGCACCGCTTCAATCTCCACATCGCGTTCGCCGAACGGCCGCTGGTCGACTGCGCGCACCGGGTACTGCGCCTGCTCCAGCAACAGCAGCAACCGGTCCAGCACCTCGGCCTGCTGCTCGCGAAGACAGACCACGTTGATCGCATAGGTCGCTTCGCTGAATGCTTCCGGCAGCGGCTGCCGCTGGATGCGGTTCACCACCGGCCGCAGCAGGGTGTTGGCGGCCAGTACGAACACCGCCGCCAGCACCGCCTCGGGAAGCAGCTTGATGCCGGCGCAGGCGCCCACCGCTGCCGAGCCCCACAAGGTGGCAGCGGTGTTCAGGCCGGACACCTGTGCGCCGTCCTTCATGATCGCGCCGGCGCCAAGGAAGCCCACGCCGGAAATCACATAGGCCACCACATGCAGCGGCGACGGCGGGCCGCCGTACAGGTCGTGGAAGCGCACGGCCAGGTCGACGAACACGGCGGCACCCACGGCCACCAGCGTATTGGTGCGCAGCCCCGCGGTGCGCTGGCGCAGCTGCCGCTCCAGGCCGATGGCCGCACCCAGCACGAACGCCACCGACAGGCTCAGCAGCGACCCCAGCGTCGCCCCGGCGTCGAACGGGGGCAGGTTCAGCTGCACGCCCAGCATTCACTGCCACCCATAGCGGCGGATGTAGATGCGCTTCAGGGCGGTGGTCAACGCCGCATAGCCGAACAGGATCGCCACCAGGAACGGCCAGTAGCCCGCCGGCAGTGCCTGCAGCTTGAAGTAGCCGGCCAGCGGGCTCATCGGCAGCACCACGCCAATGGCCATGATCGCCCCGGTCATCAACAGCAGCGGCGGCGCGGCGATGCTCTGCAGGAAGGGCACCTTGGGCGTGCGGATCATGTGCACGATCAGGGTCTGGGTCAGCAGGCCCACCACGAACCAGCCGGACTGGAACAGGCCCTGGTCGGCGGGCGTGCGGGCATCGAACACGTACCACATCAGGGCGAAGCAGCTCAGGTCGAAGATGGAGCTGATCGGCCCGAAGAACACCATGAAGCGCCCGATGTCGGCCGGGTTCCACTTCAGCGGCCGGCGCACCAGTTCCTCGTCCACGTTGTCGAACGGGATGGCGATCTGCGAGATGTCGTACAGCAGGTTCTGCACCAGCAGCTGCAGCGGCAGCATCGGCAGGAACGGCAGGAAGGCCGAGGCCACCAGGACCGAGAACACGTTGCCGAAGTTGGAACTGGCGGTCATGCGGATGTACTTGAGCATGTTGCAGAATGTGCGCCGGCCTTGCACCACGCCGTCCTCCAGCACCATCAGGCTCTTTTCCAGCAGGATGATGTCGGCCGCTTCCTTGGCGATGTCCACGGCGCTGTCCACGCTGATGCCGATGTCGGCCGCGCGCAGTGCGGGGGCGTCGTTGATGCCGTCGCCCAGGAAACCCACCACCTTGCCCTGCGCACGCAGCTGGCGCACCAGGCGTTCCTTGTGCAGCGGGGTCAGGCGGGCGAATACCCGGTGCTGCTGCAGTGCCTGCGACAGTGCTGCATCGTCCATGCGCTCGATCTGTGGCCCGGTCATGATCGCAGCCACGTCCAGCCCCACCTGGGAACAGACGCGCGCGGTCACCAGCTCGTTGTCGCCGGTGAAAACCTTCACCTCCACGCCATGCGCGGCCAGGGCCTGCAGCGCCTGCGCGGCCGATTCCTTCGGCGGATCGAGGAAGGCCACGTAGCCGACCAGGGTGAGCCCGCTCTCGTCGGCCTGCGAATAGACCGCCTGGCTGGCCGCGGTCTCCTTCATCGCCACGGCCACCACGCGCAGGCCCTGTTCGTTCAGCTCCTCGGTGGTCTGCCTGACCCGCGCCAGGCGTGCCTCGTCCAGCGGCTGGTCGGTGTCACCCTCGCGCACGGTGGTGCAGACGGCCAGCATCTCCTCCACCGCGCCCTTGCAGATCAGCTCGTGGTGGTCATCGCGTTCGGCCACCACCACCGACATGCGGCGGCGCTCGAAGTCGAACGGGATCTCGTCCACCTTGCGGTAGTCCTGCGACAGGCGCAGCGAGCTCTGCAGTTCCACGTGTTCGAGCACGGCGCGGTCCAGCAGGTTGATCAGACCGGTCTGGAAGTGGCTGTTGAGGTAGGCGAATTTCAGCACGTCCTCCGAATCCTGGCCGAACACATCGGTATGCCGCTCCAGCGCGATGCGGTCCTGGGTGAGGGTGCCGGTCTTGTCGGTGCACAGCACCTCCATCGCGCCGAAATTCTGGATGGCATCCAGGCGCTTGACGATCACCTGCTGCCGCGACAGCAGCACCGCGCCCTTGGCCAGGGTGGAGGTGACGATCATCGGCAGCATTTCCGGGGTCAGGCCCACCGCCACCGACAGCGCGAACAGGAACGCTTCTGTCCAATCGCCCTTGGTCCAGCCATTGATGAGCAGCACGAACGGCACCATCACCAGGGCGAAGCGGATCAGCAGCCAGCTGACACTGTTCACCCCGGCCTGGAACGCGGTGGGCGCACGCTCGCTGGCGGTGCTGCGATGGGCCAGCGTGCCGAAGTAGGTCTGGTTGCCGGTGGCGAGCACCACGGCCGTGGCCGTGCCGGAGACCACGTTGGTGCCCATGAACAGCAGGTTGGCCTGTTCCATCAGTCCGGCCTGTGCGCGGCCCGGCTGTGCGAACTTTTCCACCGGCAGCGACTCACCGGTCATGGCCGCCTGGGCAACGAACAGATCCTTGGCGGTCAGCACCCGGCAGTCGGCCGGGATCATGTCGCCGGCCGACAGCACGATGTGGTCGCCGGGCACCAGTTCGCGGATGGGCAGGTCCAGCAGGCGCGCCGGACGGCGGCTGTGCAGATGCGCACCGAAGTACTGGTCGGCCAGCTCCGCCGCCTCGGTGCCGGAGCTGCGCCGCAGTACCCGGGCAGTATTGCCGACCAGCGCCTTCAGCCGTTCGGCGGCGCGGTTGGAGCGGCCCTCCTGGACGAAGCGGATGAGGGTGGACAGCAGCACCATCGCGCCGATGACCACGGTGGCCTTGGCATCTTCGGTCAGCCAGGAAACCGCCGCCAGCACGCTCAGCAGCAGGTTGAACGGGTTGCGGTAGCACTGCCACAGGTGACGCCACCACGGCAGCGGCTTTTCGTGATCGACCTCGTTCGGCCCCAGCCGGGCCAGGCGTTCCTGCGCTTCGTGCATGCCCAGCCCATCGCTGTGCGAGGCCAGCGCGGCAAGCACCCTGGCTTCGTCGTAGCGGGCGAAGGCCAGCAGGCCTTCGGTCAGGGCCAGCGGCGCCGAATCAGCGGCGCCACGGCCGAAGCCTTCCTCCGGCAAGGCGCGGCGGCGGAACAGGTTGCCCGCGCGACGGCTGCGCAGGAAGGCATTGAACCAGGCGTTGAGCAGGCTCATGGGGTCATCCTCGAAGTGCCGACCCGGCCGTGGCGGGGTCGTGGGTGGATCAGGCGTGGCGCGGGGTCATCAGCGACGGTGATCGGGGCTGCAGATACAGGCGTTGGCTGCCGCCGACGCACAGCGGCTTCATCGCATCACGCAGGGGGTTGGGCAGGTGGCGCAGCACGTTGATGCGCTCGCTGATCGGCAGCAGCGACAGGGCGTCGGCAACCACCCGCGGTGAGCCCAGTGCCAGGCCACGGGCGAACAGCGCCGGGCCGTGCAGCAGCAGGTGGCTGCGCAGGGCGGCGACATCGCGCTCGCCAATCAGGCGGCGCAGGGTGATGTAGAGGATCTTGTAGGACATGGGGATTCTCCGGGCAGGCGACGCCCGGGGCCCCCATCACGCGTGCGGACAGGAGCCGGCGGCGGGCGCCAGCAATAGGCAGGGGTCTGCGATCCGGGGCGCGTCGCGCCCGGCAGGGTCGGGGTCCATCAGCGTCTCCGTGGGAAGGGGCCGGTGCAGGCCAGTGGCGCTATTGTCCGCGCCTGAATGGGCCGGGGCCTAGATGCCCGTGGGTAAGCGCGGATATACGCTGGTATAGGCGCCGCACAGGTTCTGCAGAGCCGAGCCATGCTCGGCTGCGTTTGGTGCGCTGTGCGGCGACCGGCATCCACGCATGGCGTGGATCTACGTGCGCGCAGAATGGTCGGCGAACGCGTCGGTTGCGCGTACCAGCGCATCGGTGGTGGCCGGTTCGGTGGCGCTGTGGCCAGACAGCACCATTTCCAGCCGTGCTTCCGGCCAGGCACAGGCCAGGTCCCAGGCACTGCGCGCCGGGCAGATGATGTCGTAGCGGCCCTGTACGATCACGGCGGGCAGGTGACGGATGCGATCGACGCCGCGCAGCAGTTGGCCGTGTTCAAGGAACGCGTTGTGGCGGAAGTAATGCGCCTCGATCCGCGCCTTGGCCAGCGTATCCAGCGGGTCCGCATCGGAGACTGCGTCCACGTCGTGGGCCAGCGTCGCGGCGTTGTCTTCCCAGCCCAGCCACGCCATTGCCGCCGCGATGCGGGTGGCCTCATCGGGGCTGTCCAGGCGCTTCCAGTACGCAGCAATCAGGTCGCCACGCTCATCTTCGGGAACATGCGCTTCATAGCGCGCCCAGCGTTCGGGGAAGATCCAGCGCGCACCGCCCTCGGCCTGGTTGAACCAGGCATTCTCTTCGGCACGGCCCAGGTACACGCCGCGCACGATCACGCCGGTGGCACGTCCGGGATGGGCCTGCGCATAGGCCAGCGCCAGGGTCGAACCCCAGGAGCCACCGAACACCAGCCAGCGTTCGATGCCAAGGTGCTCGCGCACGCGTTCCACATCGGCCACCAGATGCGCGGTGGTGTTGTCGCGCAGCTCGCCGAACGGGGTGGAGCGACCGGAACCGCGCTGGTCGATCAGCACGATGCGGTAGCGCGCCGGGTCGAAGAAGCGCCGATGCGTGGGTGACACGCCCGCGCCAGGGCCGCCGTGCAGGAACACGGCGGGAATGCCATCCGGGTTGCCGCATTCCTCGATGTGCAGGGTATGCAGGCCATCCACCGGCAGGCGGTGCTCGCGGTAGGGCGTGGTGGGCGGGTAGAGGGTGCGCATGGCGGTGTCTCACAAGCGGGACGGGCAGGATAGCGGGAAGCCTGCGGTATCGTCATGGCGCACCGCGTTCAAGTAGTCTTTGCAGCTGGACAGTGCGGGGAAAGGGATGGACCAGCAGGATGCAGCAGAGCGCGTGGCCGCCACGCCCTACACGCTGGGCAGCGGCGCGCGCGAGCTGCTGAAGTGGCTGGCGCTGGTCATGATGACCGGCGACCACGTCGCCAAGGTGGTCTTCGGTGGCTACCTGCCGGTGGCCAGCGAACTGGGCCGGGTCGCGTTTCCGCTGTTCGCCCTGGTGATGGCCTGCAACCTGGCCCAGCCCGGTGCCGACCTGGGCAAATCAATCCGCCGCCTGCTGTTCTGGGGTGTGATCGCCCAGCCCGTGCATGCGCTGGCCTTCGGCGGCTGGGTGCCGGTGAACATCCTGCTCAGCTTCGTGGTTGCCGCCCTGGTCATCCTTGCCCTTGAACGGCAGCGGGCCTGGTCGCTGCTGCTGGCCGGCGGCGTGCTGCCGGCCTTCGTGGATTACCAGTGGATCGGTGTGGCCGTGGTGGTGCTGGGCTGGATCGGCTTCCGGCGGCGGCTGTGGTGGCTGCCGCTGCTGGGCCTGGCGGCGCTGTGCTGGCACAACGGCAATGGCTGGGCGCTGTTCTCGGTGCCGGTGCTGCTGGCGGTGGTGCGGGTGCGTTGGACCGTGCCGCGCTGGCGCTGGGCGTTCTACGTGTACTACGTGGGCCACCTGGCGCTGCTGGCAGCCTACGCCCAGCTGCTGCGCTGAATCCGCGCGGGTATCGGCGCTACAGTAGGCCGGGGCCGATCACCGGCCCGCAACGGGAGAGGACAATGGCAAACGGACCTGCCTGTTCAATGCGGCTCCGGGGGATCACAGCGCTGGCCATAGGCATGGCCATGGTCATGGCCGTGCAGGGAAGGGCGGTCGCCGCTTCGCCACCGGCAC
This sequence comes from Stenotrophomonas maltophilia, assembly GCF_047782825.1. Taxonomy (GTDB): domain Bacteria; phylum Pseudomonadota; class Gammaproteobacteria; order Xanthomonadales; family Xanthomonadaceae; genus Stenotrophomonas. The sequence goes on from NZ_CP180589.1 coordinate 762,905, forward strand.
CGGCACCGGTATCGGTACCGGCGGACGGGGGCATGTCGCAGTGGTACATGCGCGCCTACCACGTCGATGCTGCCGAGGCCGCACGGCGTCTTCGCGCGAGCCCGGCCGCCGGCAAGCTGGGCGCGCGCATGGCGGCGGAGCAGGCGTCCACCTTCGCCGGGCTCTACATCGAGCACAGTCCAGCGTTCCGTATTGTGGTCCGCTTCACCGATGACGCGGCCGCGCAGCTGGCGCGCTATACGCAGGATCCCGATTACGTTGCCGAAACTGCGCCACGCAGCCTGCGCGAGCTCCGCGCAACCCAGGACAGGGTCGTTGCCTTGATGGCGGAACACCACATCAGGTTTCTCTGCGGGTTGGACATCCACACCTCACGCGTGACCCTGCATGTGCTGGACCCGGCACAGGTGCAGCGGCTGCTGGCCAGGCAGCTGCCCGGCGTGGATTATGTGGACGTAAAGAAAACCACGGGTTTCCTCGAGCCGACGGCAGACGGGGCCTTGTCGGCCACCGGATGAAGCCCTGCGGCCCTACAATGCGCCCATGCCTGCCACGCCCAGCCTGGATGACCTGCGCCGCCATGCGGTTGCGCGCACCCTGTTCACGCCCACCACGCTGCTGACGGCGATCCGCCGGCTGGGGTTCGTGCAGGCCGATCCGATCCGTGCACCTGCGCGGGCGCAGGACCTGACCCTGCGGCACCGGGTGAAGGGCTATCAGGCCGGTGATCTGGAGCGGCGCTATCCGCGGCTGCCGGTGGAAGAGGACTGCCTGGTCAACTACGGGTTCCTGCCGCGCGAGCATCTGGCGCTGATGCACCCACGGGTGTCTTCCCGGGCCTGGGACGCGGCAACCCGGCGCAAGGCCGCCGAGGTGCTGGCGTTCGTACAGGCACGTGGCAGCGTGCACCCGCGCGAGGTGGACCAGGCCTTCGCCCATGGCCGGGTGACCAACTACTGGGGCGGCACCAGCAACGCCAGCACCCACCTGCTCGATGGCATGCACTATCGCGGCATGCTGCGCGTGCAGCGTCGCGACCGTGGCACCCGCATCTACAGCGTCGCCGCGCATGCGCCGGCCGACGCCAGTGCTGCGGCCGAGGCCGCACGTGCGGCAGCGCTGATCAACTTGATCGTGCGCAAGTACGCACCGCTGCCCGCCGCCAGCTTGACCTATCTGGCCAGGCTGCTGGGTTACGGTGCGCCGCATATGGCCGCACCCATCCGCCAGGCGCTGGTCCAGGCCCGGCAGTCGCTGGCCAGCGTCAGCATCGACGGGACGCTGTGGTACTGGCCGGTTGACGAGAACCCGCGCAGTCGCCGCCATCAGCCTGATGAACAGGTGCGGCTGCTGGCGCCGTTCGACCCCATCGTGTGGGATCGACGCCGTTTTGAACTGCTGTGGGGATGGGAATACAAGTTCGAGGCCTATACCCCGGCGGCGAAGCGCCGATACGGTTACTACGCGTTGCCGCTGCTGTGGCGTGACCAGGTGATCGGCTGGGCCAACATCGGTGCCGCGCAGGGGGTGCTGATGCCGGAGTTCGGCTATGCCAGCGGCAAGGCGCCCCGCGAGGTGCTGTTCCGCAACGCGCTGGACGATGAGCTGGACCGGATGACGCGCTTCCTGGCAGGCCCTGTGCCGACCGATCCCAGTCGCTGAAAGGTCAGTTGCGGCTGCGCGCGGGCAGCGATGCGGGCTCTGCCGCTGACGCTGCAGGCAGCAGGTGGTCACATTCCACCAGCCGCGCATTGGCCACGGCCTGGGTGGCACCGCAGTGAGTACACGCGAGCACCGTGCCACCGTTCATGCGCGCGATCTGCTCGCCTTCAGTGCGCGTCACCTTGCCACAGGCTTCGCAGCGCAGTGCCATGGAACGGACCTGGGTGATGGCACCTGCGGCGTCCCGGTCGGCATCAAGGGCCAGTACAAAAAATCGACCGGTATTGGGCATGGCGGATGTCTCCGTTGGACCTGGCTTACAGGGTGCCCGCAGCCGTGCCTGCGGTGTGTGATGGAAGACTCAATCCGATGTGGAGCCCGATGTGGCGCCGATGGGGGATCAGGGTGAGGGCGTTGCGCCCGGCTCTTCGTCACGGGTGTCCCGGCGCACACGGGCGCGGGCGCTGTACAGGCCGCTGTCCGCGCGATGGATGGTATCGGCCACCGCTTCGCCCGGCGTGTGCGTGGCCGCGCCCATCGAGAAGGCAATGGGCGAGGTTCCCGCGTGGGTTTCATACCAGCGTTCCAATGCCTGCAGTCGGCCTTCCTCGGGGTTCATCAGTACCACCAGGAATTCATCGCCGCCCAGGCGGACTGCGGTTTCCGCCGGGCCGAGTGCGGAATGCAGGAAGGCGGCGAACTCGACCAGGATGGCGTCGCCACGGCGGTGGCCCTGGGTGTCGTTGATCTGCTTGAAGTGATCCAGATCGAAGACCAGGCAGGCCCAGGGTTCGGCTTCCAGTTGCTCGAGGCGGTGCAGGTAGCGGCGGTTGTGGCACAGGGTGAGGGGATCCTTCTGTGACAGCTCGCGCAGGCGTGCCTCCTGCAGCCGCAGAGCGGTCACGTCCTGCGCATGGCCCAGCACGAACGGGGGATGCGCTTCGCTGTCCAGCACGTTGTGGTAGGCCCAGTAGCGGCGGGTGCCATCGGCAGCGATCAGTTCGATCACCCCGGCGTCGGTGTGGTTGGCTTCAATCCGTTTCAGGTAGGCCCTGAACGCCTCGCGTTTCTCGGGCGGCATCAGGTCGCACAGGCTGCGGCCGACCATCTGGCTTTCCGGGAAGCCCAGCGACTGCACTGCCGCCGGATTGACCGAGGTCAGGGTGCCATCGAGCGTGTGCGTGCAGATCAGGCCCAGGCTGTAATGGAACAGGCGGCGATAGCGGACCTCGCTGGCTTCCAGCGCATCCAGCACGGCGCGCTCATCGGTGATGTCCTGGATGGCACCGACCAGGCGCGGGCGGCCTTCGACCTGCTGGCGGCTGCCGACCACCCGCGTCCAGATGGCGCGTCCATCGGCGGTGGTCATCGGCAGCTGTACTTCCCACGGCGTGCCTGCTTCGACGCAGCGCTGCACCGATGCCTCGATGATCGCGCGGCTGTCCTCGCGGTAGAACGACAGCGCGTTGTCCAGTGTGGGTTGGTAAGCCGCACGTACACCGTGGATCTGTTTGGTTTCGCGCGTCCAGCGCACTTCGTTGCTGGTCAGGTCCAGTTCCCAGCCGCCCACCTTGGCCGCGGTGTTCGTGCGTTCCAGGAAATCCTCGCTGCGCTTCAGTTCGCGGTGCAGTGCCTGCGCCTGGTCCACCTTCTGCATCAGTGCTGCGCGTTGTTCCAGCACCTGGGTGGTGACCCGGCCCAGATGCACCATCAGCTCACGCTGGGAAGGCGACAGCACGCCCGGCAACGTGTCCAGCAGGCACAGCGTGCCGATGCGGGCGCCATGCGCAGTACCCAGCGGAATGCCGGCGTAGTGGCGGATGCGCGGCCCGCCGGTGACCAGTGGATTGCTGGCGAAGCGCGGGTCCTGGTGCGCATCGGGAATTTCCAGCAGCGTGTCCTGCTCGATGGCGTGGGTGCAGAAGGAAATGTTGCGCGGCGTTTCACGCGTATCGGGCAGGCCGATGTTGGCCTTGAACCACTGCCGGTGCTCGGCGACGATGGAAATGAGCCCCATCGGCATGCCGGTGGCCGCGCGCGCGGCAGCGACGATGGCGTCGAAGACCGGCTCGGGCGGGGTATCAAGAACCCCCAGGCGTTCGATTTCGCAAAGACGGGAAGCTTCATCCATGGCAGGCGCGCAGGCGTCGATCAGGAAGGGCGTTGCAGGGTCCACGCTAAGGGGGCAATTGTTAGCGTCCTGCGTTTTCCGGTGATGCCGGCGTGAGGTCCGCGGCGGCGGGCGTCACGCCGGCACTGCAGCGGTCAGTGGCCGCGGGGGTTGAGGTACAGGCGTGCGCCATCCGATTCGCGGCGGCCCGACCAGCGCCCACCGCCGGACGGGCGGAAGCGGCCGATCACCTTGTTGTTGGTATCGGTCAGCAGCAGTTGGCTGCCCGACAGCAGCCAGCGGTTGACCGAGAAGAAATCATCCGGGCAGCCGGCCGGCACCCATGCGCCGTAGCCACCAAACCACTGGCTGTCCTTCAGGGTGATGGTGCAGCTGTTGCCGCTCTCCTGGCCCAGGGTCCAGTCGCCGAACATATCGCTGTCGCGCACCGACCAGCCGCCGTGATGACCGTCATTGCCCCAGTCGTCGCCGCTGTCGTCACGGCGGCCGATCTCGATGTCGACGCCTGAACTGTGGCTGCGCGATTCGGAATGCGAACTGCCACTGCTGTTGGTCTCGGTACTCGTCGAGCCGAAATTACCGAAGTTCGAGTCGCCCTGGTCCTTGCCCGAGGTGTCGTCCTGGGTCGATCCGGTGGTGGTCTGGGTGGTCTGCGTGGTCTGTGACGTGCTGCTGGACTGGGTGCTGATGTCGGCCTGCCCGAAGCCGATCGATGCGTCCTGGGCCAGGCTGGTTGCGGGAAGGGCGAGGCTGTAGATCGCCAGCAGGCCCAGATGCGGGAAGACGTTCGCCATCGTGGAATCCTCGTTGGGGACAGCGGAAACCGCAGGTCGTGGGTGCCGACGGCCTCCCGCGCTGGCGGAGCATAGTCCCGGCCGGGGCCGCCCGGCGTGATGGCCATGTGCAGGGCCGGCAGGCTGCGCCAAGCGGCGTGAAGGGCCCGGTGCGGCGCTACACTCGGGCTCCATCCCCCTGCGTGGCTGCCCCCGATGTCCGCAGCTGATCCTAGCCCGGCCCTGCAGCAGCGGGCATTGGAAGAGTGCAGCCTGATCGCTTCGGCGCTGCCGGCAGCGGTTGCCCATGCACCGCATGCGTCCATCCATGCAGCGCGCAAGGCGATCCGCCGGTTGCGCGCCCTGTTGGGCCTGCTGGAGGGTACGGCGCTGGCGCTGGCGCTGGACGCGACCGACCAGCGGCTGCAACGACTGGGCGACAGCCTGTCGGACCTGCGCGATGCGCATGTGGTGCTGCAGGCTGCGGCCCTGCTGCAGGACCGACATGCCGGCGAGGCCTGGCCGACGATCATCGACGGACTCACACGGCGGCGCGATCGTCTGCTGCAGCAGGCACTGCAGCGCGACCCCGGATTCCGCAGGCGGCTGCGCAGCGTGGCGCAGGTCCAGGCGGCACTGTCCGCGCAGTCGCGGCGGCAGGTCCGCCGCAGCACGCTGCGTGCGAATCTGCAACGCAGCCATCGCCGCGTGCGCAAGGCCGCCCGGCGTGCCGAGGTGGGCGGGAATGCCGAGGCGCTGCATCGCTGGCGAAGACGGGTCAGGCGCCTGCGCATGCAGGTTGAACTGGGGCATGGCCTGCACCTGCATCTGCATGCCGCCGCTCTGCAGACCGGCAAGCAGGACGCGCGGGAACTGCACCGGCTCAGCGACGCGCTGGGTGAGCAGCAGGATCTGCGGCTGCTGCACAACCTGGTGAAGGCCATGCCGGCGGCGGCCGGCAAGGACGTGGTGCTGGCACAGGTGCGGCAGGTGGCCACGGCCGGGTCCGCCTGATAATCGGCCCTGCTATCCTGTACTGCGCTTGCCGGGGACCCGCGTCCGCCGGACTGAAGGCGCGGCCACGGAGGCACGATTGAGCAGCATCCAGCACACCTACCGCTATCTGCAGCCATCGGCGCTGCATGACGGCAGCGCGCCGCGCCTTGCCCTGGCGACCAGTGATGGCCAGGCCCACCCGCATTTCTTCGAAGGCCGGCTGCTGCAGCCGCGGTTGATCGCCGAGCTGCTGGCTGCCGTTCACCTGGTGGTCGGCAGCCGCTTCTTCACCCCGCCGGGCATGCTGGAACGCCTGCTGGCACTGGCCGACCCGGTGGTCACCAGCGGTGGTGGCCTGCTGCGCTTCGAAGGCTTTTCCGCGTGCTGCAGTGCCTACATCCGTGCGGATCTGCTACCGGACGCCTACGAAGGCGAGGTGCTGGGCAAGGGCACCACCAACGTCGACTTCAATGCGCCGATGCGTGCGGTGCTGGCACGCGTGCGCGACGGTGCGGACCTGCACCTGTCGGTAGGCCGCGAGGCGCTGGAACTACGCGCCAGCGACGAAGCGATCGTCGAACGCAAGGTGCCGCTGCCGGTCCGCTGGCTGCGTGGCATGGTGGAAGTACAGGCCTACCAGGCAGCAATGCAGCCGTCTTTCCAGGTGCCTGCGCTGGACCTGGTGCGCCTGCTGCGCAGCCTGCCCAGAGCCGGTACCCGGCGAACGCCGTTGTGGGTTGCGCCGGCCAGCACCGGGCTGGCCAGCACGACGCGGCCGTCCGAAGGGGCGGTGCGCTTGACCGAGGCAGCGCGCCTGCGCGTGCTGGAACCCTTGCTGCCGCGCGCATGTCAGGTCCAGGTGTTCGCTGACCCGCAGCAGCAGGCCAATGCCTGGGTGCTCGATTTCGGCAGCGCACGCCTCACCCTGGTACTCAGCAGTGAGGTCTGGCGCGGCTTTTCCGGCGAGGGCCAGGCCTTGTCTGCACTGATCCAGGCGACGGGCGATGGTGCTGCGCTTGCCCGGGTGCGGGCGGCGTTGAACTGGCAGGCCGCGCTGGAGCCGGCGGCGCTGGCCGCGCAGATCGGCATCGGTACGCCGCAGGTAGGCCACGCATTGCGCGTGCTCGGGGCGAGCGGCCTGGTGGGCTTCGATGTGGCGGCCGGTCATTACTTCCACCGCGTGCTGCCGTTCGATCTGGGCATGAGCGAAGACCTGCACCCGCGCCTGCTGGATGCGCGCGCACTGTTGAGCGAAGGCGCGCTGGAATTGGTGTCCAGCGCGCCGTTGCAGGTGGACGTGAGCAGCGGTGGCGTGGTCCATCGTGTCCGCGAAGTGGACGGTGAGCTGCAGTGCACCTGCCCCTGGTTCTCGCGTTTCCAAGGCCTGCGTGGGCCCTGCAAGCATGTTCTGGCCGCTTCTACGCTGCGGCCTTCCCATTCCTGATACGGCGCACTGGATGGCTGTGATCTTCACCCCCCGAACCCCTCTTGAGCGGGCCGTGCATGCAGGCGATCAGCCGCAGACCTTGACCGTGCTGCGCGCGCTCGGGGCGGACGAACGGCTGCAGCAGGCCGCCAGCGTGCGGCGCATGGCGGCCCTGCTGGTCAAGGCGCGCTGGCATTCGAAGGACGACACCTACGAAGGCTGGGGCGTGGCACCCACGCCGGACCATGAGCGTGCACTGTTCGCCGCGATGGTGGCCTGCGCTTCGGCCGATGACATCGCCGGCTGGGTAGGGCAGCGCGATGAGCTGCTGCCACTCTGCAGCGAATTCCGCCCACCTTCACTGGCGACGCTGGGTGATGCGCTGCTTGCCGCCACGCCGCGCAGCATCGAGACCGTCCAGGCGCTGATCGTGGCCGGGCTGATCGAGCGCCCGCAGGGCGAGCGCTATGCGCTGGGGTTGATGGTGCTCCCGTTCCGCGGTGGACTGCAGCCCTTGTGGGACGCCGACCCTGGGTTGCGCGACGCGCTGTTGTGCATCCTGGCGTTCGAGGGCAATCGCGAGGTCAGCCTGGCGGCAACGGACAAGTACGTCGCCAAGGCGTTCGCCTGGTCGACCCAGCTGTGCCGCCTGTGCGCTGAAGGTATCTATGACCGCGGCGTGCTGCTGGACCACACGCTGTCCGCGCTGGAATGTGACTGGCCGCAGTTCCGTGCGGGTTGGCATTCGCGTTTCCACGCGGAACTTGCGCCGGACAAGGCGCTTCTGGCCGCGCGCGCCGGGCGCTACCTCGGACTCTGCCACAGCCGCATCCCGCCCACGGTCACCCTTGCGCTGGCGGTGTTGAAGCAGCTGGAAGCGGAACGCGTCGTTGCCGACGATGATCTGTTCGCAGCGCTGCTGCCGGTGATGCATGCGCAGGCCAAGGCCCAGGTGATGGCCGCACTGAAGATGGTCGACGCGCGGGTCAAGCGCACCCCGGCGCTTGCCAGCCGGGCATCAGGCCTGATCGTGGGTGCTTTGGCCCATGATGCTGCGGACGTGCAGGGGGCGGTCCTGCAGCGGCTGGCCGCCTGGGGCGTGGATGCCGCATTGGTGGAGCAACTGGCGCTTTACGAGGGCCGGCTGGCCGCCGTGCATGTGCCGGCGCTGCACGCCCTGCGCGGGCACGCTGCAGCGCAGGCGCCTGGGCAGGCGCCGCTGCCAGCGGTGGGGGCATCCACGCACCCGGTCCGCGGTGCGGGCGCGCTTGATCCGCTGGACGCGGCGCGGCGGCTGCGATGGCCGGGGGATATCGATGGGCAGGTGGCGATCGTGGCAAGGGCGCTTGAAGACGATTGCGATACCGATGCCGTCGAGATGGCCAGCGTGGCCCTGGTCTGCGCCGCCCCCTTCGATGCAGAACAGCGCAAGCGGCTGGGGCCGGTGATCAAGCGTGCGGGCAAGGTGCGCAGCCCGGTGGCCCAGGAACTGGGGCGCCTGCTGCTGTCACTGGTCGCGGGTGATCCACTGGACTACGCCGGCCCGGCCGGCACCGGCACTGACACGGCAGCATTGCTGCGAGACAGGACCGACGCGTGGATCGGCTGGGGGCTGCAGGGATCAGGCCTGCCACCGTTGTCCGCCGCGACCCATCGCGATGGTTGGATCTCACCGCAGCTGCTGGTGGAGCGGCTGAAGCAGCATCTGCAGGCGGGGCTGCAGAGCCCGCTGGATGAGCAGCTGCGCACGCTGCTGCGGCTGTCGTGCAGTCAGCCAGGCCAGGCATTGGAATCGGCCCGGCTTCTGCCGGATGCCCCCTTCGTACAGGCATTGCGCTACGCGCTGGGCGACGAGGTACCGCCGTTGCGCGACCATCTGCCGCTGTTCGTGGCCGCCGCTGCCGCACGCGGTGGCCAGGCCGACGCGCTGCTGCAGGCGATGCTGCAGGAGACGGGAGCAGGGGGCATCCTCGGCGCGCCGCTGGAATGGCGCGTGATGAGCCGCAGTTCGGAAGTCGACGGCCGTGTGTACCACCACCATCATCTGATCATCGAATGCGCGGCCCGTGCGCCGGCCGCTGATGCAGGCCTGCTGCCGTTGGTGCGCAGGCGCCGCGCCTTCGATGGCGAGCGGCCCTGGTACTACGCCCATGACCCTGCCTTCAGCGGACATGAGCCGTGCATGGTGCTGTGCTCGGCGGCGCTGTTGCCCAACTGCCTGGAAGAACATCTGGCCGACGGTGCGGCGGCCATCGGCAACAATCTGGACTGGTGGGAAGCGCAGTGGCGCAACAAGGTCTATCTGCAGCGCCTGCTGGACGCTGGCACGCCGTTCGGGCCCGCCGCCACGCTGCTGCTGGCGCTTGGACTGGGCGCAAAGGAACCGGGTGAGCATGCGCTGGCCGTGGATGCGCTGGTGGCCGCGCTGGGCGAGGGACGGCTGGAGGTGGGCGCGCTGTGCAGGGAGCTCAATGCCTTGTCCAGAACACCGCTGATCAAGGCATCCCGCTACAGCCGCAGCCTGCGTGCAGCGCTGCGCCTGCAACCGGCGCTGCACACGGAAATCTTCGCCCTTGCCAGTGCCATGGCCACGGCCTGTCCCGATGCGCCGCAGAAGGATGTGGCCGGCCTGCTGGAGATCATGCAGGAGCTGATGTTGGCCTGCGGGGACCGCGTGGATGCGCAGACGCGCGCGGCGCTGGAGGCAATGCGCGGCAGCGGCAAGGTCAAAACGCTGGTGGCGTCACTGCTCGCAGGGCTGTGAGGCAACCAGGGTCATAGCGATTTCCGTCGGCCCGCCAGCGCTGCGCGCCGGGCGTCGAACACTTCCGGCGTCTGCGGCTTGACGAACAACGCGACCAGTTCCGGGAACTCGTCCTTGACCGCGGTTTCGATCCGGGTGATGCAGGCTTCGATCTGCGGTGTGCGGCGCTCGTCCTCGAATTCCGCGCTGAGCATGGCCACCACCTGTTCGGGCCCCATCTGCATGGTGGTCACGCCGTTGGCGCGGCGCAGATCCGGGTCGTTCACCGCCACGGCCATGATCCGCTCGGCCACGGCCGGGTGTGCCGGTTCGCCAACCAGCAGGCCCTTGGTCTCCCGCGCCAGCAGGAACGCGGTGACGCCCAGCACGGCGGCGATGCCCAGCGACGCCACCCCGTCGAGCACGGGCATGTCCAGCAGCTGCGCGGCCAGCAGTCCGGCAAGGGCCAGACCCAGGCCCAGCAGCGCAGCACTGTCTTCCAGCAGCACGGTGAAGGTCGAGGGGTCCTTGCTGCGCCTGAAGGCTTCGAAATAGCCCATGCGGCCTTTGCTGCGACGGAACTCCCGCAGTGCGATGTACCAGGAGGTGCCTTCGAAGAGCATCGACACGCCCAGCACCGCATAGCTCAGGGCGTGATGGGTGGCCGGCTGCGGGTGGCGGATGTGCTGGACCCCTTCATAGGCCGAAACGCCGGCGCCAGCAGCGAACACCAGCAGGGCCACGATGAAGCTCCAGAAGTACAGCTCGCGCCCATAACCGAAGGGGTGCAGTGTGTCGGGCGCCTTTCCGGCGCGATGCAGGCCGTACAGCAGCAGGATCTCGTTGAGCGTATCGACCAGCGAATGGACGCCCTCGCTCAGCATCGCCGAGCTGCCCGAGATCCCTGCGGCGATGAATTTCGCAACAGCGATGGCGAGGTTGCCAAACAGCGCGGCGTAGACGACCAGACGCGAGCCTGTGGGAGCGGCCATGGGGAATGCAGGAAGGGGAGGCCACGCCATCGTGCTCGGCAACGTGTCCGCTTCGTGTGTACGCGCAATCGATAGGCGGGCGGGCGGTCAGCGCGGCAACGCGTCGATCCAGCCCGCTGCACGCGCGGCCTGCAGATCCTGCGGCTGGTCGATGTCCTGCAGGGGCACCAGGCTGCGGCACGCGGCAATGCCCGGCGTCTGCCGCAGCCGCTGGCCGAAGCCATGGTCGCCCGTCAGGCCAGCCCTGTCCTCGAACCACGCTGCGGGCACCACCGCTGGCGAACCCAGGACCTCATCGGACAATGTCGCGGCGCACCGGGCGGGTGAGCGGGCGGCGGCCTCGATCAAGGCCTGCAGGTGGGCGAGGTCCAGGCGGGGCTGGTCGCAGACCATCACCAGCACCGTCTCTGCATCGCCCAGGCAGGGGGCGGCGAGGCGAAGACTGCTGCCAACGCCATCGGCGGGCGAGGGGTTGCACACGTGGCGCGCGGGCAGGCCGACCAGCTCGGCATCGAACGCCTCGCCGCTGGGCGTCACGACCACCAGCACCTGCGGTTGCGTTTCGCCGGCAAGCCTGGCCGCACGCCGCAGCAGGGACTCGCCATTTACACACAGCAGTTGCTTGGCCTGGCCAAGCCGGGTACTGAGCCCCGCCGCAAGCACCACTGCCGAATGCCGGGTCATGCGTCGCCCAAGGGGCTGCCATGGCGCCAGGCTTGCAGTTGTGCGGCGATGCTGAGTGCGATGGCCTCCGGGCCACGCCCACCCAATGCCAGGCCGATGGGCGAGCGCAGGCGTGGCTGGAGCGCGGCGCGGGTGTCCGCGTCAATCAACTGGAACAGATCGTCCTTGCGCCGACGCGGGCCCAGCAGGCCAATGAACGGGGTGCGTGAGCGGCCAAGCTGGATCAGCGCCTGCAGATCCAGCTCGAAGTTGTGGTGCATGATCAACGCCGCGTCCAACCAGGGCGGTGGCGGAGATGCGGTGGGCGTGTCCGGCGCAGGAAGACGAGCGCGCCACGCCGCGCGCGGCTCCTCGATTTGCACGCGCCAGCCTAGGCGGGTCAGCAGCGGAACCAGCAACTCCGTCTCGGGTCCGGCCCCATGAATGTGGACCAGCGGCGGGCGGTGCCACTGCAGGTGCCACGCGGGGGACGGGGCGGCGCTGTCTGCCGTATCCGCCGCAAGATAGGCCGACATCGCAGAGGCGGCGCATCGGAACCCTACATGCCCGTCTGCAGCAAGATCCAGGTAGAGCGCATGGCGGCCCTCCAGCCAGGTATCCAGAACGCCTGCAAGCGCTGGCAGGTGATGCAACGGCAGCAGCCCGATCCACTGGCAGCCGCGGCAGCCCACCGCGTTGCCGGAAAACAGGGAGGCGTCATCGCGTGTATCGATCGCCATCCAGCGGATGCGGCCATCCCGCGCAACCTGCTGCGCAGCCTCCGCCAGCGCAGGTTCCAGGCAACCGCCGCTGAGCCAGCCCACTTGTTCCTCCTGTGCGAACAGCACGCAGGTGCCGGCGCGGCTGTAGGTCGAACCTTCGGTCTGCAGGACCAGGGCCAGCACCGCTGGCAGCTGGTTGCGGGCGGCCTCGGCGGCCGCCTGCAACACTTGGCGCGCGTTGCCGGTTTCCAGTTCCAGCGGCGCGGGCGTGAGCGCAGTGGTCATGCGATGGCCGGCAACCCGCGCAGCAGCTTGTCCAGCGTCAGTGGGTAGTCCCTGACCCGCACGCCTGTCGCGTTGTAGACGGCATTGGCGATGGCGGCACTGACGCCACACAGCCCCAGTTCGCCGACACCCTTGGCCTTCATCGGCGAGGAAATGGCGTCGGCGTCATCCAGGAACACCACCTCCTGGTGCGGGACATCCGCGTGCACCGGCACTTCGTAGCCGGCCAGATCGTGGTTGACGAAGAAGCCCAGCCGCGGGTCGATCACCAATTCTTCCGACAGCGCGGCCCCGATCCCCATCGTCATCGCGCCGATCACCTGGCTGCGCGCGGTGGTGGGGTTGAGGATGCGGCCGGCTGCACAGACGGCCAGCATCCTGCGGATGCGGCTTTCGCCGGTGGCCACGTCGACACCGACTTCAACGAAGTGGGCGGCGAAGGTGGACTGTTGGTACTTTTCCTGCAGTTGGGCGAACTCGATGCTGTCCTCGGCCACCAGTTCCCCCTGCGCTGCCGCCTCTGCAAGCCTGCGTTGCCTGCCGCCGTCCATCACCTGTCCGTCTTCAAAACGGGCAGTGGCCGGGTCCATTTCCAGGGCCATGGCCACCTTCGCGCGCAGCGCCATGCAGGCCGCATACACGCCTGCGGTGGAACTGTTGGCGCCCCACTGGCCTCCGGAACCGGCGGCCACCGGGAAGCGGGAATCGCCCAGCCTGACGGTGACCTGCTGCAGGGGAACGCCCAACATCTCCGCCGCTGTCTGCCCGATGATGGTGTAACTGCCGGTGCCGATATCGGTCATGTCGGTCTCGACGGTCACCCGGCCATCGCCTGCGAGCCGCACACGCGCGCCGGATTTCATCACCAGGTTGTTGCGGAATCCTGCGGCCATTCCCATGCCGACCAGCCAACGCCCGTCGCGGCGGCTTGCAGGCTGGGGACTTCGATTGTGCCAGCCGAAACGATCGGCGCCCGACTGCAGGCATTGGACCAGCTGGCGCTGGGAGAAGGGGCGTGACGGGTCGCTCGGGTCCACCTGCGTGTCGTTGCGGATGCGCAGCTCGACCGGGTCAATCCTGAGCTTTTCCGCCAGCTCATCCATGGCGATCTCCAGCGCCATCAGCCCCGGTGTTTCACCCGGTGCGCGCATTGCATTGCCTTCCGGCAGATCCAGCGTGGCCAAGCGCATGGCTGCCAAGCGGTGGGCGCCGGCGTAGAGGAAGCGGGTCTGCTGTACGGCCTCTTCGGGCGAGCCGCCGGGCAGGTTTCCCGACCACGATTCATGGCCGATGGCCGTCAGCGTTCCCTGCGCCGTGGCACCCAGCCGGATACGCTGCAGCGTGGCGGGCCGATGCGTCGTGTTGTTGGCCACCAGCGGGCGCTGCAGCGCCACCTTCACAGGCCGCTTGGCAGCACGTGCGGCCAGCGCGGCCAGCAGGGCATCGGAGCGCAGGAACAGCTTTCCGCCGAACCCGCCGCCGATGTAGGGCGAGACCAGCCGCACGTTCTCCTTGGCAATGCCCAGTGTCCTGGCCAGATCGGTGCGGCCCCAGTCGATCATCTGGTTCGACGTCCACACCGTCAGCTGGTCACCGTTCCACGCGGCCAGGGTGGCATGGGGCTCCATCATCGCGTGCGACTGGTCGGGCGTGTGGTACGTGGCATCCAGGGTGACCTCGGCGTCGTGGAAGGCCTTCTCGAAATCGCCCACCCGCGCATCAGGCTCCGGGGTTTTCAGCGAAGACTCCTGACGGCTGGCCGCTTCCAGATCGAAGCGGCCATGCTGCGGGGTGTAGCGCACGCGCACCTTGCCCGCCGCGGCGCGAGCCTGTTCAAACGTTTCGGCGACCACCACGGCCAGCGCCTGGTGGTAGTGGCTGACCGCCGGGCCGCCCAGCAGCGGCGCCGCGTTGCGCTTCACCCGCTGCAAGGGGCCGGCGTTGTCCGCAGTCACAATGGCCAGCACGCCGGGCGAGCGCCGTGCCGCTTCAAGGTCCATGGCGGCCACCGTGCCTGTAGCGATGCCTGCGCCCACCACGACGCCATACGCCGGCGTCTCGGGCACGGCATCGTGCCATTCGTAGGCATACGTTGCCTGGCCGGATACCTTGCGCGGGCCATCGATGCGTGGATGCGGCTGGCCGACGACCTTTTCCGCGTCGATGGGATTGCTGCCGGCAGGGGTGTCGAACTTCATGCCTGCGCCCTCGCGTCGTGCAGGATGGATGCCAGCGTGCGCTCTGCCAGCAGTGCCTTGAAGCCGTTCTGTGCTGTCGGCGTGGCATCGTGCAACAGGGCCGAGATCACGGCGGCGGCACCCTGTGGCAGGGCTGCGTCGGCCACGTCACTGCGCCAAGGCTTGTAGGCAACGCCGCCCAGCGCAACGCGCCCGGAGCCATCGGCCTGCACGATCACCGCAACCGAAACCAGGGCAAAGGCATAGGACGCGCGGTCGCGCACCTTGCGGTAAACGTGCAGGCCGCCTGCGGGACGTGGCAGGACCACGGCGGAAATGAGTTCGCCGCGCTGCAAGGAGGTTTCGATGTGCGGGGTGGTGCCGGGGGCACGGTACAGCGCATCGAGCGGGAGCGTACGTCGTGTCCCATCCGCGCGCAGCGTCTCCACCGTGGCGCCGAGGGCCATCATCGCCACGGCCATGTCACTGGGGTGGGTGGCGATACAGTCAGGGCTGCTGCCGATGATCGCCAGCTGTCGGCTCACACCTTCCCTGGCGGCGCAACCGCTTCCGGGCAACCGTTTGTTGCAGGCCTGGGCCGTGTCGTAGAAATAGGGGCAGCGGGTGCGTTGCAGCAGATTGCCGGCCGTGGTGGCCTTGTTGCGCAGCTGTCCCGATGCGCCGGAAACCAGGGCGCGGGTCAGCAGTGCGTAGTCGCGCCGCACGCGGGCATCGGCTGCCAGGTCAGTATTGCGTACCAGGGCACCGATGCGGAGTCCGCCGTCGGCGGCGGCGTCAATGCGGTCCATGCCCAGCCCGTTGACGTCGATCAGGTGGGTGGGGGTCTCCACCTCGAGCTTCATCAGGTCCAGCAGGTTGGTGCCGCCGGCAATGAAGCGTGATCCTGGCGTGCGCATTGCCGCGGCGACGGCGTCGGTCTCGCTGGCCGGCCGTTCATAGCTGAAAGCCCTCATGTGCGCTCTCCGGCGGCATCCTGGATGGCTTCGACAATGTTGGAATACGCACCACAGCGGCAGATGTTGCCGCTCATGCGTTCGCGGATCTCGTCGGCACTGAGTTCAGCGGGGCCGTCCAGGCGGGCGGTGACATGGCTGGGGATGCCGCGGCGCACCTCGTCCAGTACTGCCACGGCCGAGCAGATCTGGCCGGGGGTGCAGTAACCACACTGGAAGCCATCGTGTTTGACGAAGGCCGCCTGCATGGCACTCAGGTTTTCCGGCGTGCCCAAGCCCTCGATGGTGGTGATGCTGGCGCCCTCGTGCATGACCGCCAGGGTCAGGCAGGCATTGATGCGGCGGCCATCCACCAGCACCGTGCAGGCACCGCACTGGCCGTGATCGCAGCCCTTCTTGGTGCCGGTCAGCTGCAGATGCTCGCGCAGGGCGTCCAGCAGTGTCACCCGCGTATCAAGCGTGAGCGTGCGGTCGCTGCCGTTGACGCTGAAGGAAACGCGGGCGGTAACGGGCGCGCGTGCACCGGAGCGGTCGGGCTCGGCAGCGGCGGCGATGGCGGCGGGCATGGCCATCGTGGTGGCCGATCCTGCGCTGAGCTTGAGCATGTCCCGGCGCGAGAGAGGGACGTTGGACGGGGGATTCATCGGAACTCCGCTGGCGGCAGCTGGCTGACGGGATGTCAGGCAGCATGGCCTTGCCGCGGTGGGCAGCCGGTGAAGCCGCACCTCGCACCGCATTCATCCGCGAGCAGTGCGACCCTACGCGGCCGCGGTGAGCACGGCGCGTACACGCGCCGCCAGCTCGCCGATGGTGAAGGGCTTGCCGATCAGCTGCACCTGCGCATCCAGGACGCCGTCGTCAACCAGCGCATTGCGGCTGTTGCCGGTGGCGAACAGCACTTTCAGCTGCGGATGCCGCGCACGCGCCTGGTCGGCCAGCTGGCGGCCGTTCACCCCGGGCATCACCACGTCGGTGAACAGCAGGGCAATATCGGGATGGGAGTGCAGCAGGGGCAGGGCAGTGGCTGCGCCGTCGGCGGACAGCACGCGGTAGCCGAGTTCGGTCAGCGCATCGACTGAAAACGCGCGCACCGCCGCATCATCGTCAACCACCAGGATCCGTTCCGCGCCGCCACCGGACAGCGGGGCAGGGTCTGCCGCTGCTGCGGGCACGGCATCCACGTCCGCCAGCAGGCGCGGCAGATAGATGGCGACCGTCGTGCCCTGGCCGGGAACGGAGTCAAGCCGGATGTGCCCATTGGATTGCTGCACGAAGCCGTAGACCTGTGACAGGCCCAGGCCGGTGCCTTGTCCCACCGGTTTGGTGGTGAAGAACGGATCGAAGGCGCGCGCCATCACCTCCGGCGGCATGCCGCTGCCGGTGTCGGCAACCGCGATGCGCACGTAGTCGCCGCCGGGGATGCCGCCGTGTTCGGCTGCATTGGCCAGGTTGATGTGGCAGTTGCTGGTCTGCAGGCTCAGACGGCCGCCACCGGGCATCGCATCGCGTGCGTTCACCGCAAGGTTGAGGATGACGTTCTCCATCTGGCTGGCGTCGGCATGGGTCCACCACTGGCCGCCGCCCAGCACGGTTTCCAGGATGATGCTGCTGCCCAGCGAATGCACCAGCAGGTCGGTCATGCCGGCCACCAGATGGTTCACATCCAGCGCTACCGGCTGCAGCGGCTGCTGGCGCGAGAAGGCGAGCAGCCGCTGCGTCAGCTGCGCGGCGCGCTGGGCGCCATCCAGTGCCATTTCGATGTAACGCACGGCGCGGGCGTCACTGTCGCCGATACGCAGTGCCAGCAGGTCCAGGGGCCCGATCACCGTGGCCAGCATGTTGTTGAAGTCATGGGCGATGCCGCCGCTGAGCTGGCCTACCGCTTCCATCTTCCGGCTCTGCCGCAGGGCGTCCTCCACCCGCATGCGCTCGGCCACTTCGGCATGGACACGCGCTTCCAGCTGTTCGTTCAGCTCGCGCAGGCGCGCATCGGCGGCCTTGCGCGCGGTGATGTCGATCGCCACGCCCAGCATGCGTACGCAGCGGCCCGCTTCGAAGATGCCGCGCCCCTTGGCGGCAACCCAGCGCACGACACCATCGTCCTTGCCGATCGTGCGGTATTCCACATCGTAGTTGCTGCGCCGGTCCGGATCGGCGGCCTGGTCGAGCGCGGCGAGCGTGGCCTGGCGATCATCCGGATGCAGACCGTTGTGGAAGTCATCGATCGTGACCTCGGCATCGGAGGCGATACCGAACATGGCCTTCGTCCGCGACGGCCACAGCAGCACGTTGTGCACCAGATCAAGATCCCACAGCCCCAGTTCGCCCGCCTCGGCAGCCAGGCGCAGACGTTCCTCACCCTCGGCCAGCGCAGCCTCGGCCGCCTTGCGCCCGGACAGGTCCAGCATGGCACCGATCATCCGCAGCGGCCGACCATCCACGTCACGAAGCACCGCGCCGCGGTCCAGTACTGCCGCATAGCTGCCGTCGGCACGGCGGAAGCGGTATTCGCCGCTCCAGGCGAGGCCGTCGCCGTCGATCACCGCGTGGATGGCATGGTCGATGCGTTCCCGGTCGTCGGGATGGATATGGTCCAGCCACCACTGTGCGCTGGTTTCCATCACCCTGTGGCCGAACAGGCTGGACAGTGCCTCGTTCCACACCACGTGGCCATCGTCCATGCGCCAGTCCCAGACCGCGTCGTTGGTAGCCTGCGCCGCCAGGCGGTAGCGCTCCTCGATGTGCAGGCGCTCGGCTTCGGCTGACTTGCGGTCGGTGATGTCCAGCGACGTGCCGACCAGGCCGACCACCTTGCCGTCGCCGTCGCGCAGCGGTGCCTTGGTCGACAGCCACCAGGCGCGGCGGCCATCGGGAAAACTGACCTGCTCCTCCAGCTGTTCGCCCTGGCCGCTGGCCATGATCCGTTCGTCGGTGGCCATCACTGCGGCGGCCTGGGCGGGATCGCCCAGCAGTTCGGCATCGGTGCGCCCGACATATTCGGAAGGCGGGCGGCCGATCAGCTCGGTGGTGCCGCTGTTGCCGATCAGCAGCCGGCCCTGCCGATCCTTGGCATACATCACCCCGGGCGCCGCTTCGACGAAGGAGCGCAGCAATGCCTGCGCCTGGTCGCGCTCGGCCTGCACGCGCAGTCGCTCGCTGATGTCGATCAGGACGCCAGGGAAGCTCTGGGCCTGGCCATGTTCGTCCAGATCGACGCGGCCGATGCTCTCCAGCCAGTGGTAGTTGCCATCCTCGCCACGGGCCCGGTACTGGTGGGAAAACCGACCGCCGTGCTGCACGGCCTGTTCGATCGCCGCAGCCAGCCCGGGCTGGTCATCGGGATGGATGGCACCCAGCACCTCGTGCAGCTGCAGCTTGCGGTGCGCCATTGCCGGGTCCAGCCCGAAGGCCCGGGCCAGTGCTTCATCGACGGTCAGCTGGTCGCGCGGAACATCCCAGAACCAGGTGCCGACGATCGCCCCCGCGGCCAGGGCCATGTTCACGCTTTCCGTGGCGCGCGCGGATTGGGGGGCGGCAGGCGAAGGCTGGTTCACGGCAGATCTCAGGCGGCAGGTGAGCCCCGGCCATGGCAACGCGGCAGGGACGCAAAGGGCGGCCAGTCTAGATCAAGCCCGTGTCACAGCGGCGTCGTGCCGTATCAGTCCCCGTCGGGCTTTACCCGTGCTACCCGTTTGCGGTACTCGTACACGTTGTCACCGCGGATCCGCTTTTCCTGCGTGCCGGTGATCGAATCCACGCGCCGGTCCGAACCGGTCACCGGCTTGGCCTCGATGGCGGTTTCGTGTTCGAACGAATGCGATTTGTCGGTGTTGCGGTAATAGCGGTACAGCGCCCAGTACAACGCCGTAGCGCCGGCCGGGCCGGCCGCCAGCAACCAGAGACCACTGTCGTCGCTCATGTTGTTCCCACCAGGAAGGCAATTGCCAGGGCTTCGATGATGGTGCCGGTAGTCAGCGCGGCCAGCAGCAGCTTCCACTGCTGCACGGGCACGCTGCCCATCGTTTCACCGGTGCGGCCGTTGACCGCGATGTAGTGCAGCATGCCGCCGTTGCGGCCCGGCTGGTGGTACGAGTACAGCCACACCGGCAGGTACATCGATACCCAGCGGGTGCCGTGCACCTCCAGTTGTTCCTGCTCCCAGCGCACGCCGCGGTCGTAGCGGCGCACGGTGCCTTCCACCTGCGAACGGGCGATGGACAGCAGCTGGTCCTCCAGGCGCGGGCGCAGCTTCTCCACATCCAGGTTGCGCTTTTCGGAGGTGAAGCCGGCCAGGTAGGACGCGTTCCACTTCACCGCGTTCTTGGTGTCGAACGGCAGGATGGTGTTGATGATGTTGTTGGTGTTGGCGCGCGTGTCCAGGTTGCCGCGTTCGGCCGAGGATTCCAGCGGCAGGTCATCCACGGTGAAATCGACCTGGCGTTCCACCTGGTAGACGTCGGCGTCGTAGTAGGTCTGCTTGTTCTTCTCGGTGCCACGGGTGTATTCGCGGGTCTTGATTTCGCCCTTGCCGGCCACGGCCGCGCTGACATTGCTGTCCACGATCATGTAGGGCAGGTACACGCCCACCACGTTTTCCGGGGTGAACTGGTCCTTGAACGCCTTCAGCGCGAACAGCCGGCGCTTGTCCACGAACTGGCGGATACGGGCCACCGCGTCGTCCTTCCTGATGTGGAAGGGCAGCACCGCGTCAGGCACCGCGCCGTTGGCGATCTGTTCGTTCACGCCGAACACGTGGCGGCACCAGTGGCAGCGTGCGGTCATCGTGCTTTCGGTGTTGACCGTCACTTCGGCGCCGCAGCCGGTGCACTTGAACGTCATCAGCGCGGCGGTGCCGGCGTCGATGTCGCGGGCACCGGAGGCGATGACCGTGCCGCGAAGCTGGTCCAGCGCCTCGCCCAGGCCGAACTCCTCCTCCACCCGCGCACCGTGCCATTCGTGGCGGCAGTACAGGCAGACCAGGATGTCGGTGCCCAGCTTGGGGCGGATATCGGTGGCGCCGCACCTGGGGCAGCGGTTCAGGCCGTCCTTCAGTTCGGTGGCCGAAGTATCGATGGCGAGTGGATCGGGGGCCTCGATCTCGTCACGGATCGCCTGCGGCAGCGGGCCGGTGTCGAGCGGGAAGCTGCCGGGCAGGGGCGGGACGTCCTGCGGCGAACCCGGGCCATCCAGCTTGGCCGCCGGCAAGGGCGGCGGCGAAGCGGGAGCGGCCTGGGGCAGCGGTGGTGGACCGTTTCTGGGGTCTGACATGGAATATGCGCGTCCTGCGGCTTACAGGCCCAGCGCCTTGGCCTTCAGCGCGTCGTAGTCGCCCTGCGTGATCAGGCCCAGGTCGAGCATTTCCTTGGCCTTCTTCAGCTTGGCCACCGGATCGTCGGCGGCCGGCGTGGCCGGCTGCTGCAGGTTGCCGGCGCCGAACATGCCCGAGGCCATGCCCACGCCCACCAGGCCCGCCGCTCCGCCATTCTCGCCGGCCGACTGGATGCCCTGGGCGACGCTGGCCTGCAGGTTGGAATTGCCGCGCGAGCCGGACAGCGCATCGGCGCGCTGCACGGTCTTCAGCAGTTCGCGGGTGTTGGCGTCGTACTCGATGGAAACGATGGCGGTCTTGACGATGGCCAGGCCGCGATCGGACTGCCACTGGTAGGCCTGTTCCACCGCCGCGGACAGGCTCTGCGCGAAGCCGATCGAATCCTGCTGCAGCTTGGTGATGCGGTTGCCCTTGAACGGGTCGTTGGTATACAGGCTGAAGGCCGGCGCCAGCGAACCCACCACTTCATTGAACAGCTGGGTGGCCGCGGCATTGTCCAGATCGGTGAAGTCGAACACCTGGCCCGCCTGCAGATAGGTGGCCGGCACGAAGTTCTTCACGAACAGGATCGGGTCGACGATCTTCAGCGTGTACGAGCCACGGGTGACCGCGCCGACCTGGGTATTGAGGAAACCGTCGTCCCAGTAGATTTCCGACTGGGTACCGAAGCGGTTGTCCGGCAGTTCCTTGAGCGATACGAAGAAGGCCGCCTGCTGCGAGCCCGGCTGGCCGCCGAACTTGAAGCGTTCCCAGCTCTGCTTGATGAACGTGCTGACCACGCCGTCGCCGGCGAAGATCGACTGCGAATTGAGATCGTCCGAACGCCATTCGTAACCACCGGCTTCAGCCACGAAGGCGGTGATGGCGCCGTCCTGGAACAGCAGCAGGCCGTAGCCTTCGGGCACGACGATCTTCGAGCCGTTGCTGATGATGTTGGACGAACCGTGGGTGTTGGATCCGCGCCCGGCATTGGTGCCGTGCGGCACGGCCGCGAACAGCGCCGCCGTGGACGGCAGGCCCGTCGGCACGGTGTAGAAGTCTTTCCACTGGTCGGCCAGAACACCGCCCACTGCACCCTTGACCGCCTGTACCAGACCCATGACCTGCTCCCTGTGGTTGACCGGACAGGCACAGCGCCTGTCGTGCTCGGCTGACTATAGAGGAGCGGGGCCACGGCCCGCCACCAGTACCCGGCGCGCCCATTCATGAAAAGGTGCTGCGCTGCGGTGGCCCGGCGAGGGCAGCTGCGGGACACGACCCGCAGCTGCCAGGGCGTTACATCATCGCGCGGTTGATCAGGCCGTAGCCGATCAGCAGCACGACCAGGGCCGGCAGGGTGACGAACGAGGCGATCATCCAGCGCAGGGTCTTGCGCGAGGCGATGGCGGCCGGCGCCATCTGGCCGGTGGCCTTCAGCGACGAGGTCTTGTTGGCGTAGATGGTGGCGACGATGCCGAACGGCCAGAAGCCACCGAAGATGCTCAGGATGGCCCAGAACAGGTAATCCTTGGGCGGATTGGCGCGTGCTGCATTCTCCATGAAAACGTTTCCTCCTTGATGGAGGCGGGATTATGGAGAAAGCCTGCGCGTTTTGGAACGCCGATTCTGGAACGCCGATCAGCCGCTGATCAGCGCACGGACTGCGGCACCGGTCGCAAACGCGAAATGTCATAGCCCATCGCCGCGATGCGCTGCACGGCCGCCTGGTAGTCCTCGGCCGATACCTGCGGTGTGCGCGCCATGTACCAGACATAGTCACGTTTGCTGCGCGCCACGATGGTCTGGCTGTAACCGGGGTCCACCCAGGCGATGATGTACTCGGCCTGGATGGGCCAGACGAACTGCATGCCCCAGACGGCGCCGTTGCCTTCCTTCTCCACGCGGCCCAGCGGGTGCATGGTCTTCAACGGCGCCTCGAAGCTGCCCTTGCGGTAGGTGAAGGTGGTCTGGATGCGCCCGTCCGGCCGCAGGTCGTAGCGCTCGATGGCGTCGAACGCTTCGCGCTCGGGCCAGGACGGAATATGGGCGATCACGTACCAGTCGCCCATGAAGCGCGGCACATCCACCGACGGCGCACGCGGCAGCGGGCGTGTGTCCTGGCTGCTGCAGCCACTGCCGAACAGGGCCACGGCCAGCATCGAAAGCAGGGGCAGGGTGCGCATGGGCAGGCTCCTTCAGCGGGGGCGGAACAGGTAGTGGGCCACCAGCCATTGCTGGCCGTCGTCGTAGCCGAACAGTTCGGCGCAGGCCATCCAGAACATGCGCCAGCGCTGCCACCAGATGGCGGCGGCCGCTTCGCCATAGGTGGCCTGCAGCACCGGCATGACCCGCTCGCGCGCGGCATCCTGGTTGGCCAGCCAATGGTCGGCCGTGCGCTGGTAGTGGGTGCCGTCCAGCAGCCAGCGCTGGTCCAGCTGCAGATCCTGCTGGAAGTTCAGCAGGGTATCGGCGGCCGGCATCAGGCCACCGGTGAAGAAGTGGCGGCCCATCCAGTTGTCATCGCCTTCGGTCTCGAACGGGTACATCAGCGTGCGGTGGGCGAAGATATGCACGAACAGCGCGCCATCGGGGCGCAGCCAGCCGGCAATGCGCGCCATCAGCTGTGCGTAGTTGCGCACGTGTTCGAACATTTCCACCGACACGCAGCGGTCGAAACGCGCAGCCGGCAGCTCCAGCAGGTTCACGTCGCGGGTCAGCACCTCCACATTGCGCAGGCCGCGCTGCTGGCACTGGGCCATGATGTGTTCGCGCTGGCTGTTGGAGTTGGATACTGCGGTGATGCGCGCATTGGGGAACCTCTCGGCCATCCACAGCGTCAGCGAGCCCCAGCCGCAGCCCAGTTCCAGGATGTCCTGGCCATCGCGCAGGCCGGCGCGTTGTCCGTACAGCTCCAGCATGGCCTCCTCGGCCTGGTCCAGGGTTTCGTGACCGGTGCGGTAGTAGCAGCTGCTGTACTTCAGGCGCTTGCCCAGGCAGGCCTGGAAGAAGGCGGCCGGCACCTCGTAGTGCTGGCGGTTGGCGGCATCCACGTGAAGGGCCACCGCGCTGCCGGCCAGTTCGGTGATGCGCCGCTGGTAACGCAGCGACTGCGAGGCCAGGCCGCCGTCCAGTTCTTCCTGCAGGCGCTGTGCGCACAGGCGGCGGATGCCAGCGCGCAGTGCGACGTCGGGAATCCAGCCGCGTTCGGCCCAACCGGTCAGGCCCGCTTCGGTTTCAATGCGGGGGTGCAGCGACGTGGTCGCGTTCATGGCGTGCGGTCCTGTGTGGAAGGGCGGGGGAACCAGGGAAAGAACATCGGGGTGCTGCGCTGGTAGTCGCGGTAGTCATCACCCCGGCTGCGCAGGGCCTGCTTTTCGGTGAACGGTACGCCGCTGAGATAGCGCAGGAACACGTACATCAGCAGCGGGCCGGACCAGGCCAGCCACCACAGCGGCGAACCGACGGCCAGCAGCACGTAGGTGAACCAGTGCAGCCATTCGAAGAAGTAGTTGGGATGGCGCGAGTACCGCCACAAGCCCTGCCGGCAGGTGCGGCCCTTGTTGGCCGGGGCGGCGCGGAAGCGTGCCAGCTGGCGGTCGGCCAACGCCTCGCCGCCTACGCTCAGCAGCCACACCGCGACCGCCGCGGCGATCCAGCCGGCGTTTTCGGCAGCCGTGTTGAGCGCTACGGCCAGGAAAGGTAACGCGAACAGCACCACCAGCAGCGCCTGGGCCATGAAGAAGCCGAAGATCTTTCCCTGGTGGCCATTCCAGTGCTCGCGCAGGTAGCGGTAGCGACCGTCCTCGTCTTCGTGACGCACGCGGTGCCACAGGTGCAGGGCAAGGCGGCTGCCCCACAGTCCCCCCAGCAGCGCCAGCGCGATGCGGGTCGGCACCGCGCCATCGCCCAGCCAGGCCAGCAGCAGCGCGCCTGCGGCCACGCCCTTCGCCCACAGCACGTCCACCACGCCGATGTTCTGGTGGCGGCGCTGCCATGCCCAGCCCCAGCACATGACCAGCACGGCATACAGCAGCACCCAGCCAAGCAGGCTCATGATCGGGCTCCGTTCAGTCCATCAAGGGGCGGCGCATTGCACCCGCGGCGGGCGACAACGCACAGCAGCGGCAGGGCTACGCTCCAGCCCAGGCCCAGCAGCACGACGCCGTGCCATGCCGGTGCGCGGAACTGCACCGCGTCGAAGCCACGCGCGGCCGACAGATAGGCCAGCGGCGCCAGCAGCAGGCCGAACAGCACGGGCAGCAGCAGGTGCCGCTGCAGGAAGCGCATCGACGAGGTCAGGGTCATTGCGAAGGCCGCCCATAGGGCCATGATCCAGGGCGGCGGTGCGGCACCCAGCGGCGCGGCGGCGTAGCGCACGCTGCCGCTGGCGGCGGCAAGACCGTCCACCAGCCAGGCACAGGCCAGTGCCAGCACCAGCAGGCGCAGGTCCACGCGTGGCTGCGGCGACAGCATCAGCTGGCTGGCCACATACAGTGCCGCAGCCAGCAGCGCGGGCCACTGCCAGCCACGCCCCGCGCCGGCCACCGCGCACAGCCAGACGACCTGGTTGCCGATCACGTTGGCCCAGGTGCGTGCCATGTCAGGCCTCTGCCCCCGCATTACCGTCGGGGCGATGGCCTGGCCGTGCCAGCAGCAGGTGCGACACGCCAATCGACCGCTCCAGGAAGCCGCCTTCGCAGTAGGCCAGGTAGAACTCCCACAGCCGGCAGAAGCGGTCATCGAAGCCCTGTGCCGCTACTGCGGCGCGCTGCGCCAGGAAGCGCTGGCGCCAGGCGCGCAGCGTCCACGCATAGGAATGGCCGAAATCCTGCTGGGCGATCAGCTGCAGATCGCTGGCGCGGGTCTTGGCGGCCATGATCGCGTTGATCGACGGAATGAAGCTGCCGGGAAACACGAAGCGCTTGATGTAGTCCACGCTGCGCCGAGCCTGTTCGTAGCGATGATCTTCGATGGTGATCGCCTGCAGCAGGGCCACGCCATCAGGTTTGAGCAGGCGCTGCAGGGTACCCATGTAGGTGTCGAGGAACTCTGCGCCGATGGCCTCGATCATCTCGATGGACACCAGCTTGTCGAACTGCCCCTGCAGGTCGCGGTAGTCCTGCATCAGCACGGTCACGCGCTCCTGCAGGCCGGCGTCCTGCACGCGCTGCACGGCCAGGGCGTGCTGTTCGGCGGAAATGGTGGTGGTGGTCACGTGGCAGCCGTAGTGGCGCGCTGCGTGCAGGGCGAAACCGCCCCAGCCAGTGCCGATCTCGACCACACGGTCGCCCGGCTGCAGGCGCAGCTGCTGGCAGATGCGGTCCAGCTTGCGCTGCGAGGCCACTTCCAGCGGCTCGTCGGGCTGCGCGTACAGCGCCGAGGAATACATCAGGTCCGGCGACAGGAACAGGGCGAAGAAGTCGTTGCCCAGGTCGTAGTGGGCGGCGATGTTGCGGCGGCTGCCATCGCGGCTGTTGCGGCGCAGGCGGTTCCAGCCGCGCAGCAGCCAGCCGGCCACGCGCGCCGGGCCGCGCTCCATGCCGTCCAGCAGGTCGCGGTTGCGCACCAGCAGGCGCACCAGCGCGACCAGGTCGTCGCAGTGCCAATCGCCATGGATGTAGCTCTCGCCGGCACCCACGCTGCCCTGTGCCGCAACCTTCCGGTAGAACGCGGGGTCTTCGATGGTCACCGTGGCCTGCAGCTCAGCGTTGCCTTCACCCAGCAGGACCTCGCCGAAGGCATCGCGCACGCGCAGCTGGCCGTCATGCAGGGGCGCAAGCTGGGCCAGCAGGCGGCGGCGCAGGAAGGCATCGAGCGGACCGGGACGGGGCAGGGCCACCGAAGGAGTCATCTGGTTCATCGCGGTTTCTCGGCAAGGGAAGGGTGGTCGTGCACGGGATTGCGTTTCAGCCACAGGCGCAGCGCCTGCCAATGGATGGCGGCCACCACCTGCACCGTCATCAGCGGATAGCCCAGCAGGACACGGGCCAGGCCCGGCCCATCCAGCGGGCGCCGCTGCATCGCCTGGGTGGCGTCGAACTGGCGAAGACCATCGCGCCAGACCTGCATGTGCACGCGCAGGTCCTCGCCGGGCGGACTGAAGCGCCAGTCGTAGTGGCAGTCCATGGGCATGAACGGCGAAACGTGGAAGCACTTGTCGAACTGCCAGCGCAGGCTGGTGCCGTCCTGCGTGGCCTGGTCGGCCGGGAGCACGTAGGCGTGCCGTTCCTTCCACGGGGTGTTGGTGATCTCGGCCACGATGCAGTCCAGGGTGGTGCCGTCGGCCTGGTAGCAGTAGTAGAAGCTGACCGGATTGAAGACGTGGCCGGCAAAGCGCAGGTGGGTCAGCAGGCGCACGGGGCCGGCGGGCCGGCGGCCGAGCACGCTGGCGGCGTGCGCGCGCACCGCCTCGGCCAGCGGCACGTCGGCCGCACCGAAGTAGTCGCTGCGGCGGAACTCGGCCAGGTTGCGGCGGTTTACCGACCACAGCCAGCGGCCGCCGAACACCTGGTCCAGCTCGTCCAGGTCCAGCAGCAGCTGGGCGATGGGGTAGCGGAACGCATGCGGGTGCGGGTGGTGGCGGCGGTGCCACACCTGGCCGAAGTAGAGCGCGCTGGCGGTCATAGGCTGAATTCCGCATGGCGCAGCAGCTGGTTGACCCCGCTGCGGGCCTGCAGTGCATCGACCATGCGCCTGGCACTGGCGATGCCATCCTCATGGAAGCCCCAGCCCCAGTAGGCGCCGGCAAACCAGGTATGGCGGTGCCCCTGCACTTCGCCCCAGCGCTGCTGCGCGCGCACGGCGGCATGGTCATGCACCGGGTGGCTGTAGTTGAGGCGGCGCAGCACCTTGGACGGGTCGATGGCCTCGCTGCGGTTGAGGGTGACCACCAGCGGCGTATCGCCGGGCAGCCCCTGCAGCAGGTTCATGCAGTAGCTGACCGTGCACGGCGCGGCCGGGTCCTGCGGCACGTGCGCGTTCCATGCAGCCCAGGCTTTGCGGTTGCGCGGCAGCAGGCGGGCATCGGTATGCAGTACCGCTTCATTGGGCTGGTAGCGGATGGCACCCAGCACCGCGCGCTCCACCGGATCGGCATCGGCCAGCAGGGCCAGCGCCTGGTCACTGTGGCAGGCCAGGATCACCTCGTCGAAGCCCTCGATGCCGGCGCTGCTGTGCACGCGGGCACCCCAGGGCATGCGTTCCACGGCCTGCACCGGGCATTCCAGCCGTTCGTGCACGCGCCAGCGGGCGCGCAGTGCATCGACGTAGCGGGCCGAGCCGCCGCTGACCACCCGCCAGGGCGCGCGGCCGGTCATCTGCAGCATCTGGTGGTTGGCCATGAACTGCACCAGGTAGCGCGCGGGGAACTCCAGCACCGTAGCGGTGGGCGAGGACCACAGCGCCGATGCCATCGGCAGCAGGTGCTCTTCCACGAAGGCCTCGCCGTAGCGCTGCTGGCGCAGGTACTGGCCCAGGGTCGGGCCCTCGGCCTCCGCCAGCAGCGCCGGTGCATCGCGGTAGAAGCGGCGCAGGTCGCCCAGCATGCCCCAGAAGCGCGGTGACACCAGGTTGCGGCGCTGGCAGAACAGCCCGTCCAGCGAGGTGGCGTTGTACTCCACGCCGCTGCGCTCGCTGTGCATGGAAAAGCTCATGGTGGTCGGCTGCGAAGCAACGCCCAGCGCATCGAAGAACGCGGTCAGCAGCGGGTAGTGGTCCGGGTTGAAGACGATGAAGCCGGTATCCACCGCCAGCTGCCGGCCGTCCACCTGCACCTGGTGGGTATGGGTATGGCCACCCAGATAGTCGTTGGCCTCGTACAGGGTGACTTCGTGTTCGCCATCCAGCCACCATGCGCTGGCCAGCCCTGCAATGCCCGAACCGATCACGGCAATGCGCACGGTCAGTTCCTCGCCTTGGTCAGTACCCAGTCGGGTATCGGTTTCAGGCCGCTGACCAGGCCCAGTGCCGCCATCAGACGCAGCCCGTACCAGGTCAGGTCCACTTCCCACCAGCGGAAGCCCTGGCGCACGGTGCCGGGAAAGAAGTGGTGGTTGTTGTGCCACCCTTCGCCGAAAGTCAGCAGGGCCAGCCAGACATTGTTGCGGCTGTCGTCGCGGGTTTCGAAACGGCGGCTGCCGAAGCGGTGGGCCAGCGAGTTGATGGTGACCGTGGCATGGAACAGCACCACCGTGGAAATGAAGAAGCCCCAGACCAGCAGCTGCGCACCGCTGGTGTGCAGCCCCGGTGCCACGCGCTCGAGCAGGGCGCCCAGGCCGTACAGCGCTGCCGCCAGCAGCACCGGCACGGCAATATCGAAGCGGTCCAGCCAGCGCAGTTCCGGGAAGCGGGCCAGGTCGGGCACGCGCTGCAGATCGGTGGCGAAGGCTTCACGGGTCAGGAACCAGCCCATATGGCTGCGCCAGAAACCGACCTCACGCGGGGAATGCGGGTCCTGTGGCTGGTCGGCGTGGCGGTGGTGATGGCGGTGATGCGCGGCCCACCACAGCGGGCCACGCTGCACGCTGGCGGCGCCGATCACCGCGAACACGAACTGCACCGGTCGCGAGGCCTGGAAGGTGCGGTGGGAGAAATACCGGTGGTAGAAGGCAGTGATGGCGAACATGCGCACCGCATACAGGGCCAGCGCAATGGCAACCGCCGTCCACGATGTGCCCACCCAGATCACCCCCAGGCAGCCCAGGTGCAGCACGGCGAAGGGCACCGCGCGCAGCCAGTCGATGCGCCCGGGCTGGTCCGCTGTGGCCGGGGCGGAGGTACTGCGGGTGTCGAACCATCGCAGCACGGTGCGCAGCAGGCGCTCACGTCGGCGGGGAAGGGGCGCTGCGGCGGACATGGGCGAGCTCTCGAAGGCGTGCTTGTTCTCTCTACGGCGCCGGGCGTCGATTGGATGCAGCTGATTTCAACCGGCGTGTGGTTTCACCTGGCCGTAACGGAACAGCTCGAGACGAGCGGTTGCGCCCAGGCCTGCTGCCACTGCGCGATGGGTTGCGGGCTGGGTGCAGCGGCGAAGCGGACGGTCACGACCGGATAGTCACCGCGTGCATCGCGCAGATTGCTGGTGCCGCGGAATTCGAGCAGGCGGCGGTCGCCATCGGCATAGACCAGGGCCAGCCGTGGCGCCACCGCGCCATACCAGGTGGCCAGGCGCACCTCGATGGCCTGCGCGGGCATGCCCTGCCAGCGCACCGCAGCGGTGCGGCGCACCTTCACCGGGTAGAAGCGCTGCCGGCCGGGCATCAGGAAGGGCAGCTCGATTTCGGCACCGGCCATCAACGCCGGCCAGTGGCTGCGCACGGCGGCGTCGAAGCCGGTGTCGATCACCGCATCGGTGGGCAACGGCAGGCGGGCACTTCGGTTGGCGGCCTGCTGGCTCTCCTTCCAGTCGATGCGGACCTGCCCGTCGGCCACCTGCACGTGGGCGGCCTGGCCGCTGCGCTGGTCGGACAACCGGTAGCCGCGGGCCAGGGCGTTGCCGGTGGCCGGCAGTTCCTTGCGGGCGAAGGGCCGCCCGTCCGGGCACAGGTACTGCACCCAGCGCTGGGCGCCGTCCCGGCCTTCCTGCTGCCAGTGCACCTCGCGGTAGGCCGGGCGACCATCGAGGGTGCTGGCGGCGCCCTCGCTGCGCAGCAGCGGCGCCGCCGTGGCGATTGCCGGCGTAAGCAACAGCAGCCAGATGCTGCGCATGGTGTTCTCCGCAAGGGGGCTGCAGGTCATACGCGCGGCGGGCCGGGCTGGATGCAGCACCTGGCTGCATCCAAACCGCGCTCCGGTGCGTACAGCACACCGAACCCTTCACCTGCCTGCCGCCTACGCAGATGTACCCTGACGCCGCCAGCCCCTCCTTTGATTTCGACACCGCGCGCATCGTGTCCAGTTCCCAGCAGCCTAGCAACGAGCCGACGAACTGGACCGGTGACATGGACGGTGTCGCCCGGCTGCGTGACCGTGGCTGCTTCATGCGCATCTACGACCACTTCATGCCGCGTCTCTGCGTCTATCTGCGCGGCCTGGGCGCGCCGGGAGCGGTGGCCGAGGAACTGGCCCAGGAATGCCTGCTGCGGGTCTGGCTGCGTGCATCAGAATTCGATGCCGCACAGGGCGCCCTGAGCACCTGGATCTACCGCATTGCCCGCAACCTGCAGATCGACCGTGTGCGCCGCGAGCGCAGCTGGTTGCAGGTGCAGGCTGCCGTGGAAGAAGCCGCGCTGGGTGATGCGGCCGATCGCAGCAGTGCCGAGCAGTACGCCGACCAGGCCCGCCTGCGCCAGCGCATCAACGAACTGCCCGCAGTGCAGGCACGGCTGGTGCGCATGTCCTATTTCGAGGCCAAGAGCCACGGCGAGATCGCCCAGGCGCTGAACATGCCGCTGGGCACGGTGAAATCGCACCTGCGCCGCGCGTTCCTGCAACTGCAGTCGAAGGTGGGGGGCGCGCCGTGAACCCGCACCATCACCTGCACGAGTCAACGCTGCTGAGCTACGCCGCCGGCGGCCTGCCGGCGCCCCTGAGCGTGGTGGCCGGCACCCATCTGGAACAGTGCCCGCACTGCCGCCAGCGCCTGCGTGACGCCGAGGCGATTGGTGCCGCACTGCTGGAGCAGACCCAACCGGTGGCGATGGGGGCCCGCCACGGGCAGCTGCGCGCGGCCATGCTGGCACACCTGGAGCAGGCCTCGCCGGAGCCCAGCGTGGTCGCCGTCGCGGCGGCACCCAGGCTGGTGCCGTTCGAGCGCCCGGAGTCCAATCCGGACCACCTGCCGGCGTCGCTGCATCCTTACTTCGGCCCTTTGCTGTCCCGCCTGCGCTGGCGCTGGATCGCACCGGGCGTGCACTGCATCCGTTCGGCGCAGATGCCGTCGCTGATCATGCTGAAGATCGCGCCGGGCAAATGCCTCCCCATGCACAGCCACGGCCGCAGTGAACTGACCCAGATCCTGCGCGGGTCCTACAATGATGCGCTGGGATTGTTCGCCCCGGGCGACGTGGCCGATCTGGACGAAGAGGTCGAGCATCAGCCGGTTACCGCGCCGGGCGTGCCCTGTATCTGCGTTTCGGCGCTGGATGCGCCGCTGGTGTTCAGCGGTTGGCTGGCGCGCAAGATCCAGCGGTTCGTCAAGCTCTAGAGCGCTGGAGGGAATGCCCCATGGGCAGCAGCAAGGCAATGCGGGTGCTTCTGGTAGGCGCCACCGGACTGGTCGGGCAGGGCGTGCTGCAGGCCTGCCTGCAGTCGGGCGACGTCGCCCACGTGTCCGTGCTGGTACGCCAGCCGGGCAGCGTGGCGGGTACGGTCGACCAGATCGTGCTGCCGGATTTCCTGCAGGCTGCGGGCCTGGGCACCGCCCTCTCGGGATTCGATGCCTGCTTCTACTGCGCGGGCGCGCCACCGGTGGGCACGGCCGAGGCCGAGTACCGGCAGGTGACGCTGGCGGTGACCCTTGCCGTCGCCGAGGCCTGGGCGGCGGCCAATCCCGATGGCTGCTTCCTTTATGTATCCGGTGCGCATGCCGATCCGCGCAGCCGCATCATGCCGCTGCGGGTGAAGGGCGAAACCGAGCAGGCGCTTGCGCGTTTGCCGCTGCGCACGGTGATGCTGCGCCCGGCCGGCGTGCGACCGGTGCCTGGTACCGGCACGCGGCACGCGCCGTTGAAGCCGTTCTATGTGCTGGCACGCCCGTTGATGCGGATCGCCGAGGGCGTGTTGCCGGCGCTGACCACCAGCAACCGCGCCATCGGCCAGGCGATGATCGCGCTGGCACGGAGCCCGGCACCGCCGGCGGTTGTCGAATGCGCGCAGATCAATCGGTTGGCGCGCGATCCTTCAGCACGCTGATGATCGACTCGGCCAGGTCGCTGCGGGTGAAGGGCTTGGCCAGCAACGGCGCTGTGCGGCCCTTGCTGCCGGCAGCATCGTGGTCGCGCGGATAGCCCGAGGTGAACAGCACGGCCACCTGCGGCCAGCGCTCGCGTACCTCGCGGCCCAGTTCCCAGCCGGACATGCCCGGCATCACGATGTCGGAGAACAGCAGGTCGATTCGTGAATCCGGCCGTTCCAGCAGGCGCAGCGCGGACGGCCCGTCATGCGCTTCCAGCACCCGGTAGCCCAACTGGCGCAGGGCCTCCACGGTGTAGGCGCGCACATCGTCATTGTCCTCGGCCACCAGGATGGTCTCTTCGCGCGGCTCGTAGCCGGCCAGCCCGGTGGCGGGCGCGACGGTGTCGCAGGGAAGATCCAGCGAGGAGCGCGGGAACATCATGGTGATGCTGGTGCCGACGCCTTCCACTGAATCGATCAGCACGTGGCCGCCGGACTGCTTGACGAAGCCGTGCACCATCGACAAACCCAGGCCGGTGCCGCGACCGACCTGCTTGGTGGTGAAGAAGGGTTCGAATACCTTGGCAAGCGTATCGGCCGACATGCCATGGCCGTTGTCGCGCACGCGCAGCATCACGTACTCGCCGGGCGTGGCATCGGGGAACAACGCGGCGTAGTCGTGGTCGAGGTGGCTGTTGTCGACCTCCACCACCAGCCGGCCGCCCGTGGCCATGGCATCGCGTGCATTGACTGCCAGGTTCAGTACCGATGCCTCCAGCTGGCTGATGTCCAGCTCCACGCACCAGATGCCTTCGGCGGTGCGGATGTCCAGCTGCACCAGTTCACCCAGCGCACGCTGCAGCATGTCATGCATGCCCAGCAGCGCATCGTTGAGGTTGACCGCCTGGCTGTGCAACGGCTGCTTGCGGGCGAAGGCCAGCAGCCGCTGGGTGAGGCTGGCGGCGCGGCTGACCCCCTTCAGGGCGTTGTCCAGTGCCCGCCCACTCATGTTGCCGGGCTGGCCGTCACGCTGGTTGAGCAGCATGGCGTGTTCAACGTTGCCGGCGATCACGGTGAGGATGTTGTTGAAATCGTGGGCAATACCGCCGGTGAGCTGGCCCACCGCCTCGATCTTCTGCGCCTGCCGCAACGCGTGCTCGGCGTGGATGCGGGCGGTGGTTTCCACCGCCTCGGAGACCACTGCGGTGATCGCACCCTCGGCGTCCTGCAGGGGACGGAAGGAGAAATCGAAGCTGCGGTGGCCCGTCGGCAGTTCAAGGTCCATGGCCTGCAGTCCGCTGCGCCCGCGCGCGGCGTCGGCCACGGCCTGGTCGACCACTTCGGCAAGCGCGGGCGTGCCGGCAAACCACGGCGATTCCCAGAACGGCAGGCCGATCACATCGGCCTTTTCGGCAAGCACGGCGGCCAGGGAAGCGACATTGGCGTCGACAATGCGGCCGGAGGTATCGAGCAGCACCTGGTGCTGGAAGCTGGATTCAAAGATGGCCTGCAGGCGCCGCTTGCTGCCCTGCAGCTCAGCGGTGCGTGCCTGCACCTGCCGTTCCAGCGATTCGTTGTCCTCGCGCAGCGCCAGCTCGGCGCGCTTCAGCGTGGACACGTCGCTGCCCAGGCAGGTGTAGCCGGTGATGCTGCCATCGGCAGCACGCTCGGGCACGCAGTCCATCTGCACGAAACGTGACTCGCCACTGCGGTGCACCAGGGTGACCTGGAAGCTGGCACGTTCGCCGGCCAGCACCCGCTGCAGGCTGGGCAGGGCGTTGGCAAACGCCTCGGCACCGCCGATCTCCGCCGCAGTGCGGCCCAGAATGCTCTCCAGGTCGGAGCCGTGCCACTCCAGGAAGGCCTTGTTGGCGAAGCGGTAGCGGTGTTCGGTGTCCAGATGGGCGATCAGCGCCGGCACCGCATCGGTGATCTGCTGCAGCTGCGCTTGGCTTTCGTCCAGTGCGGCCCTGGCATGGGCCAGCTGGTTGCGTTCGCTGGCTTCCTGGCGGGCGCGGCGGATCGCATCGGGCAGCCGTTGCAGGCGCTGCTTGACCACGTAGTCGCGCGCGCCGCGGGTCAACGCCTGCACCGCCAGTTCCTCGGTCAGGGTGCCGGAAACGAAGATGAAGGGAATCTGCGGCGCGCGCTCACGCACCAGGTCGAGCGCGGCGTCACCATCAAATCCCGGCAGCACATGGTCGGCCAGGATGATGTCGAAACGGTCGCCCTCGATGGCTTCGATGAAGGCGTCCCGGGTCCACAGGCGTTCGATCTCGAAGTCCATGCCGGCCCGCTGCAGCTGCGCCGTGATCAGCTCCGCATCCAGCGCGCTGTCCTCCAGCATGAGGATGCGCAGGTGTGAAGCGCGGCGCGTAGCATCACGCATTGGAGGTGCCATTGCCGATGAAAGGGTGCGGTGGCGGCTGGTTGGTGATGCCCCAGAACATCCCCAGCCCCTGGATGGCGTCGAAGAATTCCTTGAAATCCACCGGCTTCACCACGAAGGCATTCACGCCCAGCTGGTAGCTGCGCACCAGATCCTGTTCTTCGCGGGACGAGGTCAACATGACGATGGGGGTGCTGCCCAGCACCGCATCGCCGCGCACCTGCTCCAGCACTTCCAGGCCATTGATCTTGGGCAGCTTCAGGTCAAGCAGCACGACCACGGGCCCACCATGCCGGGCCCCGGCATAGGCACCCTCACAGCGCAGGTAGTCCAGCGCTTCGGCGCCATCGCGCACGTGGACGACGTCGTTCAGCAGCTGGCAGCGCGCCAGCGCAGCCATCGTCAGCTCGGCATCCTTGGGGCTGTCTTCAACCAGGAGGATGGGCCGCAGATCCCTCATGGGTGTTCTCCGTCTTGATGGGGCAGGGTGAAATAAACGGTGGCGCCCTTGCCAAGCGCGCCTTCGGCCCAGGTGCGGCCGCCATGGCGGCCAACGATGCGGCGCACATTGGCCAGGCCGATGCCGGTGCCTTCGAATTCCTCGACATGGTGCAGGCGCTGGAATACGCCAAACAGCTTGTCGACGTAGCGCATGTCGAAGCCGCAGCCATTGTCGCGGACGAAGAAGACATGCTCATCGTCTGTGCGTTCGCAGCCGATTTCGATGATCGCGTGCTCGCGTTCGCGGGTGAACTTGACCGCATTGGACAGCAGGTTCTGCCAGACCAGGCGCATCATCGTGGGGTCGGCCTCGATGCTGGGCAGCGTGCCGACCTTCCACTCGATATCACGCCCGGCATAGTCGAAGGCCAGTGTGCGGCGGACATCACCCACCAGTGCGCCCATGTCCAGGCGCATCAGGCCCAGCGTCGAACGGCCCATCTGCGAGAAGCTCAGCAGGTCATCGACCAGCGTACCGGCCGACTTCGCCGATTCGACGATGGTGTCCAGGAAGCGGCGTTCGGTGGCGTTCAAGCGCTCCGAAGCGGAACTGCCGAGCAGTTCGGAATAGCCGACGATATGCCGGAACGGCGCGCGCAGATCATGGCTGACCGAATAGGAAAACGCCTCCAGTTCCTTGTTGCTGCGCAGAAGCTGTTCGTTGAGCTCGGCCATCTCCTCGGCCTTGCGCAGCACGATGTCGACGATTGCGGTGCGCATTTCGTGCGCGGCATCGCGGTCGGCATCGTTCCAGGGCAGACTGCGCTGCTGCACGGTTTCCTTCCATGCCTCGAAAGAGTTGCGCGGCGAAAGCACTGTGCCCGGCGCTGCGGTCTTGCGCGGATCACCGCCCCAGCGCACGGTGCGCACCACTTCAGGCCGGAACCACATCAGGAAACTGTCGTGCAGCTGGGAAATCGACACCGCCAGCAAGCCGCTCGCGGTGGCGGTCAGAGCGGCGCCCGGTGCCCAGACGCTGGCCAGGTGGTCGGTCGCGTGGACCTCGTCGCCGGCGTGCTCGGTCGCCAACCAGTGGGCGATGTCCAGCACGTCGTTGCGGTCCGGGCACTGCCCGACCCGCAGGCACTCGCCCTTGTGCACGATGGCGGCGCCGGCGGCATTGGTCAGCGACATCAGGCTCACCGGGTCCTGCCGCAGCGCTGCCATGAACTCCTCGTCGCCTGCCATGCGTCCCAGCAGCCTGACCAGCACCGAGCGCCGCTGGATGCGTTCCTCCACGGCGCGGGCCCGCTCCTTCAGGGCAATCTGCAGCGAGACGATCTGGCCCATGAACTCACAGGCGGTGCGCACCGGGTAGGGTAGGCGACGGGCATCCGCGCTGTGGCAGGACACCAGGCCCCAGAGCTGGCCCTCGTGGATGAGCGACACCGACATGGATGATCCGGTGCCCATGTTGCGCATGTACTGCAGGTGCACCGGCGAAACGCTGCGCAGCACCGACAGGCTCAGATCGGTCGGCGCGGCATCGGCGTACTGTGCTGCGCGTACCAGCGGTACCGCGCTGTAGTTGGCATCTGCGATCAGGCGCACGCGGTTGCGGCGATAGAGCTCGCGTGCCTGGGCCGGGATGTCCGATTCGGGGAAGCGCAGGTCCAGATAGGAGGGCAGCACCCCGTTGCCGTCTTCGGCGATAACGATGCCGTTCCAGCCGCTGTCGAACTGATAGACCAGAGTCCGGTCGAAGCCGGTCATCGCCCGCATGTGCTCGGCAGCGATCTGGCAGAGTGACTCGACCGAGCTGGCCGTTTCGATGGCCGCCATCAACTGGCGGATGGCCGGATACAGGGCTTCCAGCGAGGTCGGCTGACCGGCGACCGGTGATTCCAGTTCCAGCAGCAGGGCCTGCGCCGAACGGTGGGCCAGCACCTGGTGCCGTCCGTGCCCTGTCAGCTCGATGGAGCCAAGGTGCACCGAGCTGTCCAAGGCCACCTGGCCGAGCGCCTCGATGCA
Source organism: Stenotrophomonas maltophilia (assembly GCF_047782825.1). Classification (GTDB taxonomy): domain Bacteria; phylum Pseudomonadota; class Gammaproteobacteria; order Xanthomonadales; family Xanthomonadaceae; genus Stenotrophomonas. The sequence goes on from NZ_CP180589.1 coordinate 800,450, forward strand.
GTCCGCAAGCACTCCACCCAGCACGGCGGCCAGGTCCTGTCCCAATGGATCGCCGAAGCGTTCGAACAGGTCGGGCTCGCTGATTGCACGTTCAACCACCTGCAGCGAGGCGGGATCCACCACCAGCAGCACGCCATAAGGCTGGATCGCACCGGGCGTGTGGATGGGTTCCCGCGCGCACAGATCCAGTGCGGCGTCCTGCAGGGGGTCAACAGAGGACATCAGCAGCGTCGCTCGCGGTTCGGGGCAGGTTGACAGCGCCGGAATGCACGCCGCGACGCATGTCTGAGTCGGAAGGAAAAGCCATCGCTATATGGTGAAGCAAAAACCGGAATCCGCATACCACTGTTTCATGTGAAGACGCAGGGGCCGAGGTGATGAACAATTCAGGCGGCGCTTACAGCACCGCAGGGTTGAGCTGCCAGACCGCATGGTTGAGTGCGGTGGCGAAGCTGACCCAGGCCAGATAGGGCAGCAGCAGCCAGGCCGCCAGTGCGCTGCGCCTGGCAAAGGCCAGCATCGTCGCCACGATCAGCGCCAGCAGCAACAGGATGTCGAGGAAGGCCGCCGCGCCCAGTTTCCACGCGAAGAACAGCCAGCTCCAGAGTACGTTGATGCACAGCTGCGCGATGTACAGCCCGAGGGCGGTCCGATTGCTGCGCCAGCCCCCTTTGCGCCAGACCAGCCACACGCTGATCGCCATCACCACATACAGGACCGTCCACACCGGGCCGAACACGCTGGCCGGCGGTGCCCAGCCGGGTTGGGCCAGCTGGCCATAGAATGTTGCCGCCGTGATCGACGCGCGTGCACCCAGCGCTGCCGCGGCCAGGGTCAGCAGCAGCCAACCGGCCAGGCCCACCATCTGTTTTCTGTGATTCATGCTTGATCAACTCCAGCGCCTGTCGCTGTGATGCGTATACGTGCGTCGGGCCCGGTTGGATGCAGCGGATGCCACGACCTCAGTTCGGCGTGGCGGCCGCACCCTCCGCCGGCAGCAGGGCGGGGCGCCCGTCGAACCACTCGCGCGCGCCGGCAAGATGCCACTGGCGCTGCTTGCCATCCAGTTCAATGCCCGCGCCGAGCAGCCCCCAGCGGAGGTAGAGATCGCCGCGCTTGTGCTGGTTGACCAGGTCCAGCCGGGCGCGCACGGAAAGGCGCTCGTTCTCCGCCTGCAGGTCATCAAGCACCAGGCGGCCTGCCTGCCAGCGCAGGCGGGTCGATGCATTCACCTGCCCGGCATCAAGCAGGGAAAGCGTCCAGCGCGGGTAGTCGCCGCGTTCGGCGAACACCCCCAGCAGCGGCCCCGCATCGCTCATGGTCAGATCGGCCGTGGCATCGACGCGGAACGGTGCCTGGGCGTCGATCCGTCCCTGCTTGAACTGCACGCGGCCCTGCCAGGGGGCCTTGCGGTCCTGCTGCCCCACCTGCACGTTGCGCAGCTGCACCGAGGTGCCGGACAGATCGAAGTAGCGCTGCTTGAAGTCGCCCCGGCGCAGGGCGGCGTCCACCTGGGCGTCGCCGACCATGTCCAGACCGGCAACCTGCAGGCGCGCGCGGTTGCCCAGCAGCTTGGCCGTGCCATGGCCAACCCGGCCATCGGTATCCAGTTCCACATCGCCGGTAAGGGTGCCCGTGCCGCCAAGCAGGCGCACCTGTTCCTTGCCCAGATAGCGGTTGTAGGCGGTCAGGTCGGGAATCGAGGCATTGTTGAAGCGCAGGCGTGCGCGCATGTCCTTGCGGAATTCGCGCAGTCGACCATCACCACTGAGCTGCAGGAACAGGTCGCGCCCATCGAACAGGGGGTCGCCGTTCGCGCCGCCGGCGCGGGCGTTGAAACGTGGCACGCGCACATCCAGCTGCGCGCGCGTGGGCGAACCGGCTTCCAGCGTGCCATGTGCGCTGGCTGTGCCGGTCATGCGCACACCCGCCACCTCGGCCGTTGCCGCCGCCTCGGGAATGTCCACCGTACTGCCGGCGGCCAGCTCACCCTGCTGCAGCCGCAGATCGGCGCGGACCGTGCCGCCACCGTCCAGCTGAAGCCAGGGCTTGCGCAGGAACAGCTGCGGAATCCAGTTGAGAGACGTGAACGTCCATTCGCCCTGCACGCGCCCGGAGGTGCGCTCGACCAGCTGGCCCGGCTCGCGGAACGGAATGCGGGTCCCGGCCACGCGCAGGTCGGCATCCAGCGCGGCGCCCGTGCCTTCTCGTGCCGGCAGCCGCGCCTGCACGCGGATGTCCTTGGCGGCGTCCAGTTGCAGCGCCAGCATGCCGCGATCGGGTGCGCCGTCGCCCAACTGCAGCGGCACGCGCCAGCTGGCATGGCTGCCGGGGCGCAGCTGGCCGCGATCCAGCGTCAACGAAGCCTGCAGCTGGCCGGTGGTGGCGGAGCTGGTGATCTTCACCTGGCGCGAGGCGGTATCCAGGCGCAGGCCATGGCTGCGTGCGTGGGCCTGCAACGAACCGTGGATCAGCTCGAACTTGGCCACGCCCGGTGCCTGGTCACGGTAGTGCCACGGGTAGCTGAAGCGGGCCTGCAGATCCAGCGCCTGCAGCAGCTGCACGCCATCGTAGCTGGCGTGCGCATCGCGGAAGGCCACCTGCGAATCGTAGAGTTCCGACGGGCCGCCACGCAGCTGTTTGCGGAACCCCACCGTACCGCTGCCCTGTCCGTTGATCAGCAGCTTGCCCAGCCTGGCGTACTCGATGGAGTCGCTGTGGATGGCATCGAAGCGCAGGGTCCAGCCTTCGTGCCCGCGCGGTGGCGGTGGCACCACCTCGTCCACCCGGGTGACTTCAGCCGCCACGCCAGTGGCGTGCAGGCGCGGCACGCGCACCTCACGCCTGAACAACGGCAGCAGGGCCAGCCGGGCGCTGGCGCGGTCGGCGTGCAGCACATACACGGTGTGGTTGACGTGCCCGCGCATGTGTACGTTCCAGGCGATGACATGGCCGGGCAGCAGGGTGATGGCCGGACCGGTGCGCATCACGAACTTCTCTGGCTTGCGGTTGGTGACCCGGTCAAACAGCGGGGTGTTCAGGAATACATTGCCGGCCAGCAGATACGCCGCGTACACGCCCAGCACGATCCACGCGAGCACGCGCCAACGGCGTGGCCACTGCTGGAAACGTACGGAAATTGCGCGCATCGGGACTCGCTGCTGATGGGAACTGCGTCACTATCCCGAACACGCGTGCGTGGGAATGTGAATGCCTGCCTGCACACGCTGCCTATAATCGGGGGTCAACGTACAAGGAGCCCACAGCATGAATGCTCAGGCCGGCAAGGACAGCAGCACCGCGAACACCGCCCACGATGCCATCGACAAGGCGGCCTTCGATCCCACCTATACCTCCAATGGCCATGAGGCCAGGCGCAGCTCGCGCGACGGCAGCGTAGCGGTGTCCGAAACCGGTGCGAAGGCATCCAGCGACCGCAAACTGAGCGGTACCGCATTCGCAGGACAGTTCGTGGAATCCGCCGTGGGCGGCACCGAGGCAGTGGTGGATGGCCGCAGGGAATACCAGCTGGAGGTCTCCAGCGCCACCCGCACGCAGTTGAAGGCCGGCATTGCCGAAGGTGCAGCGGTCGCCGGCAGCCGCGGCCGCTACAAGGTGGCGCTGCCGGAGCATGACGCCACCGATCCGCGCCAGGTCAACCCGCTGGACCCGACCACCTTGCCGCCGGGCGGCAGCGTGATCCTGGATGGCCAGCAGTTCACCGGCACGCAGATGCAGGCACGCTTCCGCAACATGGCGATGCAGAGCCAGATGACCGAGGCCGAGGGCGCAAGCCTGCGCGTGGATCGGCTCAGCGATGGCCGGGTGCGGGTCACCACCGGACCGAACGAGGCCGTGGAAGCTTTCAACGGACTGGGCTTCAATGCCGGCAAGTTCAATGCGATTGCCGGCCGCCAGGACGCCCTGGGGCAATCGTCGGTACGCAGCGCCACCTTCGATCTGGGCCAGGCGGAAGGGCGCGACGCCTACGCGCAGTTCATCGAGACCGGGCGCATGGACGCCGGCACCCCCGGTGTGCAGGATCTTGCGACCATCGAACGGCTGGGCATGAACTCGCAGACCCGTTTGAAGCTGGACTACAACGGCAAGGTCGGCGTCGACCTGGGCGGCCAGCACAACGCGGGCGATCTGGTGCGCGTACGCCGCGACGATGGCAGCCATACCGAACGGATGACGCTGGACTACAGCGGCAACCTGCCCATGACACGGGTCAGTGCCTTCGGCGCCGACGGCCAGGAAGATATCGCCCAGCGCCGCTATGAGTTCACCTTCGACCTGCGCAATGAGCCCAACGCCGCGCAGGTGGCCAGCCTGGTCAACAGTGCTTTGACCGGGCGTACCGACAAGGATGTGGCCGGGCCGATGAAGGCCGGTGAGGTCAACACGCTGGTGCTGGATGAAGGCCAGATGCGTGGGCTGATGGAGCGCACCCAGGCCATGGTCAAGGACAACCCGATGATGGGGCCGGGCTGGCGGCTGCTGGCCGAAGACGGGCAGGGCAGGCCGCAGCAGGATGTGGATGCCTTCGCGATCGGGCTGGCCCGCAACCAGGGCCATTCGGCGCAGGGCATGGCCGAGCGCCTCTTCCACGTGTCGGCCGCCGGTGGGCAGGACCTGCAGCGGATCGACGCCAGCGTGCGCGGCGACCACCTGCAGCACCTGCCTGCGCCGTCACCGCTGTTGCCGCAGCAGGACCCACGCCATGCCAGCAGCCCCGACCATGCGCTGTGGTGCCAGAGCCAGGGCGCGGTGGGCAGCCTTGACCAGGCGATGGGGCGCGCACCGGATGAAAGCAGCGAGCGGCTGAGCATGGCCCTGCTGGTTGCGGCCCGGCACCAGGGCATGGAGCGGATCGACGAAGCCGTGCTGAGCGAGGATGGGCGCTACGCCTTTGCGGTGCAGGGCCAGGCCCACGCAGCGGACCGGCAGATTGCGCGCACCGATACCGAACGCGCGGTGGCCACGCCGGTCAACGAGCAGGTGCGCGAGCTGCAGCAGGTGCCCGAGCGTGAGGCGCCGGATGCGCAGCGCCTGCAGCAGGAGCAGCAGGTGCAGGAGCAGGCCAGCCGGGCGATGGCGCGCTGAACATGCCGATTTCACGCACCACCAACATCTTCACAGTGCTTAATACGCTTCCTGACGAGTAGGGGACTCGTCTGTTGGCGGTCCCCGGCGTTTCCTACTACCCGGACCGTACACATGGCGGCTTTGCAGCAGCGCTCCATCGACCTTATCCGCGAACACCAGACCCCCCTGATCGCCCAGTGGCGGCACAACCTGGGTGCAGCCGGCCAGAATGACGACAGCCGCATCGGCGCGCGTGACCTGGACAGCCAGGTGCAGGAATTCTGGCAGCTGCTGCTGCCGGCCCTGTCCGCAGCCGACGCGGCCAACCTGCAGGGCGCCGAATGGCAGGGCATCCGCCATTTCCTGGAAGACCTGTCCCGCGATCGCGCCCTGAAGGGCTTCAGCTCGTCGGAGACGGCCACCTTCATCTTCTCGCTCAAGCGCCCCTTGTTCCAGTTGCTGCAGCAGCAGCTGGCCAATGATCCGCAGGCGCTGGGCGACCAGCTGTGGTCCATTTCCGAGCTGCTCGATGTGCTGGGCCTGCATACGGTCAAGGCCTTCCAGCGCACCCGTGAGGATGTGATCCAGCGCCAGCAGGAAGAAATGCTGGAGCTTTCCACGCCGGTGGTGAAGCTGTGGGATGGCGTGCTGGCACTGCCGATGATCGGTACGCTGGATTCGCAACGCACCCAGGTGGTGATGGAATCGCTGTTGCAGCGCATTGTCGATACCGGTTCGGAAATCGCCATCATCGACATCACGGGCGTGCCTACCGTCGATACCCTGGTCGCGCAGCACCTGCTGAAGACCGTGACCGCGATCCGCCTGATGGGGGCCGACGCCATCATCAGTGGTGTCCGCCCGCAGATTGCCCAGACCATCGTCCACCTGGGCCTGGACCTGCAGGGCATCGTGACCAAGGCCAATCTGGCCGACGCGTTGGCCCTGGCGCTCAAGCGCACCGGTCTGACCGTTACCCAGGCCAACCGCTGATGGACCGTATTCCGATCCTGCAGATGGGGGATCTTCTGCTGGTCACCATCCAGGTGGACATGCACGACCAGCTGGCCTTGAACCTGCAGGACGATCTGAGCGAGCGCATCCGCCGCACCTCCGCGCGCGGCGTGCTGATCGATATCTCCGCGCTGGACATCGTCGATTCCTTCATTGGCCGCATGATCGCGACCATATCCGCGCTGTCCAGGGTGATGGATGCCACGACCGTGGTGGTGGGCATGCAGCCTGCCGTGGCCATTACCCTGGTAGAACTGGGCCTGGACCTGCGCGGCGTGCGCACCGCATTGAATGTCGAGCGCGGCATGCACCTGCTGCGCCGGCAGGACGATGAACGGCCATGACCGCTCGGCAGGGAATCCTTGCGGTGCGGATCGAGCAGGATGTGGTGCTGGCGCGCCAGGCCGTCCGCCAGGCGGCCGTGGCCTCTGGGTTGCGCCTGGTCGACCAGACCAAGCTGGTCACCGCGGCCAGCGAGCTGGCGCGCAACACCGTCATCTACGGCGGTGGCGGGCAGATGGAATGGGAGCTGCTGGATGAAGGGCTGCGCCGTGGCGTACGCCTGGTGTTTTCCGACCAGGGCCCTGGCATCGCCAACGTCGAACAGGCCTTGACCGATGGCTGGTCGTCCGGAAAGGGCATGGGCCTGGGCCTGTCCGGTTCGCGCCGGCTGGTGGACACCTTCGAGCTGGACACCACCCCGGGCGTGGGGACGCGGGTAACCATCAGCAAATGGACTTGAATTTCTCCGGGCACCTGACCCGGGTGGTGGCCGTGGAAGAGGCCACGCAGGTCGGGCAGGTCCGCCGTGAGGCGCTTGCCCTGGCAGCCCGCATCGGGTTTGACGAGACCGACAGCGGGCGCGTTGCGCTGGCCGCCAGCGAGCTGGCCAGCAATCTGCTGCGCCACGGCGGCGGCGGGCGCGTGTATCTGTCGGTCGTGCAGGGGCGCGGCGCGCGTGGCGTCGAAATCCACACCCTCGATGCAGGCCCCGGCTTCGTCCTTTCGCAGGCCCTGGTGGAGGGCTACTCCACCGCGGGAAGCCAAGGGCTGGGGCTGGGCGCGATCCGCCGCCAGGCCACGCTGCTGGACAACTGGTCCGACGCACGTGGCAGCGTGGTGGTTGCACGCATCTATCCCGATCGCGCGCCGCCGCAGGTCGATTCGCCGTATGGCGCGCTGCGGATAGCGATGCGCGGCGAGGAAGCGTGCGGAGACGCGTGGCACCTGACCGTGGCCGAGGGCCGGGCGACCGTCACGCTCATCGATGGCCTGGGCCATGGATTGCCTGCCAGCGATGCCGCCCGTGCAGGTATTGCTGCTGCCGCCGGGGCGAGCACTGCCGACCCGGCCGAGCTGCTGCAGGCCATTCACCGCGGCATGGCCGGCACCCGCGGCGGCGCCGTTGCCGTGGCGACCGTGCCGCTGGCCGGTGGCGACGGGCACTTCTGCGGCGTAGGCAACATCAGTGCCGGCATCGCCGATCCGCACGGGTTGCGTGGGCTGGCCTCGCTGCCGGGCATCGTCGGCGTGCAGTTCCGCAAGGCACAGGCATTCGGCGTTCACGCCGGGCAGGGCACGCTGCTGCTGATGCACAGCGATGGCCTGCAGTCCCGTTGGCGGCTGCAGGATTATCCAGGATTGGTGCAGCGCCACCCGGCATTGGTGGCCGCCGTACTGCAGCGTGATTTCGACCGGGGCCGCGATGACGCAAGCATCGTTGCCGTGCGCATTGGAGCGTGGTGATGGCCAACAACGAACAACTGCAGGAAGACCATGCCCGGCTGGCTGCGGAAAACGCCGCGCTGCGGGCTGAACTGGACGAGACCAACCAAGGCGTGCTGGCGCTGTATGCCGAGCTGGACCAGCAGGCCGAACAGCTTCGGCAGGTATCGGATCTGAAGAGCCGGTTCCTGTCCTACATGAGCCATGAGTTCCGCACCCCGCTCGGGTCGATCCTGAGCATGACGCGCCTGCTCGAGGACGGCATGGATGGGCCGCTCAACGATGAGCAGCTGCGGCAGGTGCGCTTCGTCAGCGCCTCTGCCTCCGAGCTGCGCGAAATGGTGGACGACCTGCTGGACCTGGCCAAGATCGAGGCGGGGAGGATCACCATTTCGCCGGGCTGGTTCGACCTGATGGACCTGTTTTCGGCACTGCGTGGCATGTTCCGGCCGCTGGTGGAAAGCAACCAGCGCATCGATCTGGTGTTCGAGGCGCCGCCGCAGCTGCCGATGCTCTACACCGATGACAAGAAGCTCGCACAGATCCTGCGGAACTACATTTCCAACGCGCTGAAATTCACCCCGGAAGGCCAGGTGGTGGTCTCCGCGGCGATGGCCGGCAGCAATGAGATCCGCTTCACGGTGCGCGATACGGGCATTGGTATCGCCCCGGACCTGCTGCCGGCACTGTTCGAGGATTTCGTGCAGGTCGATTCGCCACTGCAGAAGCGGTTGCGGGGGACGGGCCTGGGGCTCTCCCTCTGCAAGCGCTTTGCCCAGCTTCTGGGCGGCCAGGTGGCGGTGGACAGCACGCCCGGGGTGGGGTCTGCCTTCCACGTGGTGTTGCCGGTGACCATGAGCGAAGCAGTGGAGGCCCAGCATGCCGCAGTCTGACCAGGTACTGGTGGTCGATGACAATGCGGCCACCCGCTATTCGGTGCGCCGGGTGCTGGAACACCACGGTTACAGCGTGACCGAGGCCGCCACCGGCCGCGAAGGCCTGGATCGCCTGGGCGAGCATGACTTCGGCGCGCTGGTGCTGGACGTGAACCTGCCGGACATGAGTGGTTTCGATGTGGTCCGCGAGCTACGCCAGCAGGCACATCTGCTGCTGTTGCCGGTCATCCACGTATCGGCGGCGTCGATTGCAACGGGCGACATGATCACCGGCCTGGACAACGGCGCCGACGCCTACCTGATCCACCCGGTGGACCCTGACGTGCTGCTGGCCACCCTGCGCAGCCTGATGCGCGCGCGCCGGGCCGAAGAGGCGCTGCGTGAAGCGGATGCGCGCTTCCATGAGATCTTCAGCCAGGTCAATGCGCCGCTTGCGGTGCTTGATGACCAGCTGGTGGTGCGGGAAAGCAATCCGGCCTTCGCCAGGTTGTTCGGCGGTGGGCTGCCCGCAGGATCGCTGCTGCCGCTGCTGGGCGATGACAAGGAATTCGTGCTGGACCTGCAGGATGCGCTGTCCCGGCAGTCGCGCTGGCAGGGGGAGCTGGTGCTGCCCGGCAACCGCACCACTCAATGGAGGCTGTCGCCGGACCGGCGCACCGGGCATGGGCTGCTGGTCATCGAGGACATCACCCGCCACCACCAGCGGGCACGCGAACAGCGCGCCGAGCTGGAAACGGCCACGACCGAGCTGGCGCACCAGATCGCCGAACGTGCCCGCACCGAAGCCGAACTGCTGCAGGCGCAGAAGATGGACTCGCTGGGCCAGCTGACCGGCGGCATCGCGCACGACTTCAACAACCTGCTGACCACCATCATTTCCGGCCTGGACATGATCGAACTGGCGGTCGCCTCGTCCAAGCTGGACAAGGTGCCGCAGTACAGCAGCATTGCCGCCGCGTCGGCGCAGCGTGCTGCCGCCTTGACCCAGCGCATGCTCGCCTTTGCCCGCAAGCAGCCACTGGATTCACAACCGTTCGACCTGGTGGCGCGCACGCGTTCGCTGGAAGATCTGCTGCGCCGCTCCATTGGTGAGAATGTCGAACTGGAGTTCGAGCTGGGCGATGAACCCCTGGTTGCAGTGGCCGATGTCAATCAGTTCGAGAACGTCGTACTGAACCTGGTCATCAATGCGCGCGACGCGCTTGCCGGCCGCGGCCTGATCCGCCTGCGTGCCGAGGCCTGCACGCTGCAGCGCGAGCATGAGCTGGCGCCGGGCCGTTACATCAGCCTGAAGGTCATCGACACCGGCCCTGGCATTCCGCTGGAACTGCTGGACAAGGTGTTCGAACCCTTTTTCACCACCAAGCCGCAGGGCGAGGGCACCGGCCTGGGCCTGTCGATGACCTATGGGTTCGCGCGCCAGTCCGGCGGCGTGGCCCGTATTGCCAGCGAACCGGGCGAAGGCACCGAGGTCGAGCTGCTGCTGCCGGCGGGCGAGCCCGCCGCCGCCGTGGGCGCGGTCGAACAGGCGGCTCCCCCGCGCGGGCAGGCCGAACGCATCCTGCTGGTGGATGACACCGATTCGGTGCGCATGATGGTTGGCGAAATGCTGTCCGAAGCCGGTTACCAGGTGACCCTGGCCAGCAATGCGCGGCAGGCCCTGCGGCTGCTGCGCCAGGATCCGGATTTCCATCTGCTGCTGTCAGACGTCGGCCTGCCTGGCATGAATGGCCGCGAGCTTGCCGATGCTGCCCGCGAGATCAATCCGGTGCTGCCGGTCCTGTTCATCACCGGCTACACCGAACGCGCCGCCGATCGCGAGACGTTCCTGGGCAGCGGCATGAGCCTGCTGCCCAAACCCTTCAGCCTGCTGGAGCTGCTGAAGGCGGTGCGCTCCGCACTGTAGCCGGCACGCGCGCGCCATGCCCCAGAGTCCCGAACTGCTGCGTCGCCTGTTGCGCGCCAAGGACCATATGGACCGGGCCAGCCATGAAGACTGGCCGGTCGCGCGCCTGGCGGCGGTCAGTGCGGTATCCGCAGCGCATTTCGCGCGCTCCTTCAAGCAGGCCTTTGGCGCGCCGCCCCATCGCTACCTGCTCAGCCGCCGCATCGAACGCGCGGTGGCGCTGCTGCGCGAGACCGATCTGGCGGTCACCGAGATCGCCCTGCAGACCGGCTGGGTCAGCATCGGCACCTTCGGCCGCATCTTCCGTGACATCACCGGCGACAGCCCAGGGGCGGTGCGCGAGCGTGCCCGTACCGAAAGTGGTGGCGCCCCCGCGCACACGCCGATGCCCGAATGCCACGCCCGCGCCGCGCAGCGGCCGGACCTGAAGATCGCAGTTTTGGAGAAGCGCCGCCGCGCCGGGATTGCTAGCGTAGACCCCACTTGAGAGGAGGGGTTATGACCGTTACCGTGAATGTGGTTGGCCTGTATGTGCGCGACCAGGACGAAGCACTCGATTTCTACGTCAATACGTTGGGTTTCAAGGTCCACACCGATGTGGGCAACGGCGATTACCGCTGGTTGACGGTGCAGTCCGCCGACGATGCCAGCGTCCAGCTGGGTCTGTTCAAGCCCGGCCCGCCCGTGCACGATGCGGCCACCGCGCAGACCCTGCAGCAGATGGTGGCCAAGGGCGCGATGCCACCGCTGGTGCTGGCGGTGGATGACTGCCGCGCCAGCCACGCACGGTTGCTGGCGCGCGGGGTGGAGTTCACCCAGGCACCGGTCGAGCGCTATGGCGCGGTGGATGCCGGATTCCGTGATCCGTCCGGCAATGGCTGGAAAATGATCGAGCGCCCGGCCAAGGACCGCAGCGGGCATTGAGTACCCTTCCTGTCGGTTGAAGATACGCCGGACAGACCGTCCGGCGTCATTGCCTTCAGCCCGGCAGTTCGCACTTCATCTTGCCGTCCACGTAATAGGGCTTGGGCACGTTGGGGTTTTCACTGGTCTTTTCGAAGACCACCTCGAAGGAGGCCGCGTCCGGCGTGCCCTTCCGATCGGTGCAGGCATCGCTGAGCTTCTTCTTCACCGCCGTGATGCCGGCATCGCGGTTGGCGCCGTCGGCGCTGTTGGTCAGGTTCACCGTTTCGGCAAAGGCCAGGGGGCTGGCGGCCAACAGGGTGGCGGTAACGATCAGACTGTGCAGACGGGTCATGCAGTTTCCTTTTGCGGTCCATGTCGAATGCGCGCCAACGCATGCCGCGCGCGCCCAGCATAGGGTGGGGCGGTTAAGGCGCCGTGGTCATGGCCGCAGGCCTGGCCCTGCGACCGATTGTCGCGTCGATGGTAGTGGGAACCATTCGCATTTGATATGATGCAGCGCGTCCTTGACCAGCGCCGCTGCCGCCGCCCCCCGGTGCGCCTCTTCCCAGCAGGTTCCCCAATGCCGAACATCGCCTCTCCCGTCCGCGAGCCGCTGCGCTCGCTGTTGTCCGTGTCCGTTGCCGCGCTGCTGGCCCTGCCGTGGGCCGCCCAGGCGCAATCGGCAATGCCCGACGGGGCGACGCCCACCGATCTGGATGCGGTGCACGTCAACGCCTACCGCACCATCACCCACACCTCCGGCGCGACCAAGACCGATACCCCGGTGGCCGAGATGGCCAAGTCGGTGTCGGTCATCGCGCGCGAGGAACTGGACGCACGCGGCGTGCAGAACCTCAACGAAGCGATGCGCTACGTGGCCGGTGTGTCACTGGAAAGTACCGGCATCGACAACCGCGTGGATGATTTCCGTATCCGTGGCTTCGATGCCGGCAGCTGGAGCAACAACGTCACCGTCGATGGCATGCGTGCACCGCAGGGCGGGCAGTGGAACCGCACGATGGTCGACAGCTGGAACCTGGACCGCGTGGAGGTGCTCAAGGGCCCTTCGGCGGTGATGTACGGCCAGGTGGCGCCGGGTGGCATGGTCAACCAGGTCAGCAAGACGCCCACGCCGGACCAGCAGCAGGTGGTGCAGCTGGGTGTGGATGGCAATGGCCAGTACAACGCCGCGTTCGATGTGGGCGCGGCCAGCGCCGACAAGCGCCATCTGGGCCGGCTGGTGGGCCTGTACCGTGACGGCGATACGCAGATCAAGCACACCGAACAGGAACACTGGTTCCTGGCCCCCAGCTACACCTTCCAGATGGCCGAGCGCACGCGCCTGACCCTGCTCGGCCTGTACCAGCGCGACGACGGCGGTTCCACCTACCAGTTCCTGCCCATGGCCGGCACCTTGGTGGCCACGCCCTATGGCCACATGAAGAACAGCACCTTCATCGGTGAGCCGACCTGGAACACCTACGACCGCACCATCTGGTCGGCCGGCTGGCTGTTCGAGCACGCCTTCAACGAGCATTGGACGCTGAGCCAGGGCGCGCGCCGCCTGAACGTGGAATCGACCTTCCGCAGCGTGGTCACCAATGGCGCGCTGAATGCCGATGGCCGCACGCAGAAGCGCCGCGCGACCTGGGGCGAAGGTGATTCGCGCGGCGACACCGCCGATACGCGCCTGACCGGCAAGTTCAGCACCGGCGCAGCCGAACACACCCTGCTGCTGGGCGTGGACTGGCAGAAGGCCGACTGGACCGCCGCGCGCGGCGCCATGGGCACGGCTACCGATACGCCTACGCCCATCGACATCTTCAACCCGGTGTACAGCGGCTATATCCCCGCCACGACCTCGATCGGCTACTCCGGCGGCATCAACCGCCAGACCGGCGCCTACCTGCAGGACCAGATCGCGCTGGACAAATGGCGCGTCACGTTTGGCGGTCGCTACGACTGGACCCGCGATGACACCTGGACCCAGGCCTACACCGTGGCCACCCAGCGCTACGGTGCGCGTGCGCCCAGCCGGATCAGGAACGAAGCGTTCAGCGGCAATGCCGGCATCCTGTTCGTGGCCGACAACGGCCTGACCCCCTACCTGAGCTATGCCGAATCGTTCCAGCCGGCCGGAAGCACCGCGACCCAGTCGTACGAGCGCACGCCGTTCGACCCGATCACCGGCAAGCAGTGGGAAGCGGGCCTGAAGTACCAGCCGGCCGGTTTCGATGGCCTGATCACCCTCTCGGCCTATGACCTGCGCCAGCAGAACGTGCTGACCGATGATCCGGACACCAGCCACAAGACCTGCGGCACCACCGGCACCAGCCAGTGCCAGGTGCAGGACGGCGAAGGCCGTGTGCGCGGCGTGGAACTGGAAGGGCGCATCACCCCGCTGGCAGGCTTCAGCGTGATCGGCGCTGCGGCATGGATGGAATCGGAAGTGACCCGCAGCAACAACGGCTATGCCGGCAAGGAACTGGCCATGGTGCCGGACTGGACCGCCTCGCTGTGGGGTGACTACACCTTCCAGGGCGGCGCGCTGGAAGGCCTGAGCCTGGCGGCCGGCGTGCGCTACAACGGCAAGAGTTACGGCGACAGCGCCAACCTGTACCAGATCCCTTCGTACACGCTGTGGGACGCGGCCATCCGCTACGACATCGGCCAGTACGGCGCAGTCGGTACCCAGTTGTCGTTGAACGTGAGCAACCTGGCCGACAAGCGTTTCGTGTCGACCTGCACCGGCGTGTCCTCGTGCTACTACGGCACCGGCCGCACGGTGACCGCCTCGGCCCGCTTCAGCTGGTGAAGCGGGGTTGAGGGCGCGCTGCCAGCACCGGTCCCGCAGGGCACGGCGCTGGCCGCAGCGCTCAGGCGGCGGCGTTGGCGGAGTACGCCGCCAGCACCGCCGGCAGATCCTGCATCGATTCGAAGATCACGTGGGCACCGGCGGCGCGCAGGGCCTCGGGCGTGCTGTGGAACTGGCCGCCCGGGCTGTAGCCGAACACCGTGGCACCGGCGGCCACACCGGCGGTGGCGCCGGTCACCGTGTCCTCGATCACCGCGCAGCGGGTGGGGTCCACGCCCAGCGCTGCAGCAGCGGCCAGGTAGACATCCGGGTGCGGCTTGGTCCGCGGCTGGTCCTGGCCACTGAAGATGTGGTCGCCGAAAGCATCGAGGATGCCGACCTTGCCCAGCTGCAGCTTGACCTTCAACAGGTCTGCGCCGGAGGCGCAGGCGATCTGGCCGCCGGTGGCGCCATGGATGGCACGCACGGCCGCCGGGGCGCCAGGAATCTCGGTCAGGTCGCGCTCCAGCGCGATGTTGCGCTGGTGGCGGAACTCGTCCAGCCATTCATCGGTGAAGGGCTTGCCGGTACGTTCTTCGATGACGCTGGCCAGGCCGGCCACGGATTTGCCGAGAAAGACCTCACCGGCCTGTGCCTGGGTGAGCGGCCAGCCGCGCTCGGTCAGCATTTCAGAGAGCACGCGGGCGACCAGCGGCTCGGAATCGACCAGCACGCCATCGCAGTCGAACAGCACGGCATCGAAGGGGAAGGGGGACATCGGGAACTCCTTGCAACAACCAACGGGGGAAGCTGCCCCCTATTTTCCCATAGACCGCAGCCGCGCGCGGCCCCGTAGAGTCGAGCTTGCTCGACTGCAGCAGGCGTCTGGCCCGGGCGTAGAGTCAAGCTTGCTCGACTGCCGTGGCTCTGGCATCGCGCGCAGTCGAGCAAGCTCGACGCTACGGGGTTGGCCGTGCGTTGATTCAGGAGGGCGCGTTGACCAACGCAGGTTTGACATCCCCCGAAGCGCACTTCAGGCATGCTGTCCCTCTCTGCACACGGACGCAACGCATGGCTCGGATCTTCATCATCGGTGGCGCCGGCAAGATCGGGCGGCGTCTTGCCGAACAGGCGGCTGCCGCCGGTCATCAAGCGCTGGCGTTGTACCGCGCGCCATCCCAGGCCGAGGAACTGCGTGCGCTGGGCGCCGAACCGGTGCAGGGTGATCTACTGCAGCTGCAGGCGGGTGAACTGGCCGCCTTGATGCGGGGCAGCGATGTGGTGGTGTTCTCCGCAGGGGCCGGCGGCAAGGGCGGCACGGCCATGACCGACGCCATCGATGGCAAAGGGCTGGAACTGGCCGTCGCCGCAGCCACCGCAGCCCAGGTTCGGCGCTTCCTGCTGGTGTCTGCCTTCCCCGAAGCCGGGCGCGGCAAGCACCTGTCCGATACCTTCGAAAACTACATGGTGGTGAAGAAGCGCGCGGACGTGCATCTGACTGAAAGCCCGCTGGATTGGGTGATCCTGCGGCCCGGCACGCTGGTCGACAGCACAGGTAGTGGTCGGGTGCGCACCGGGCCGGCCATCCCCTATGGCGAAGTGCCGCGTGATGATGTGGCGTCCACGTTGCTGGCGTTGATTGACATGCCCGCCGTCAGTCGCGAGATCATCGAACTGACCACGGGCGATGAACCCGTAGTCGACTCGATCGGTCGCTGGATACGCAGCGGAAAACCTGGCTGAAGCAGGCGCCGGTGGCGCGCAGGTTTCTGCCGGGTTGCCTGCCTCAGCGCAGCGCGTCCTTGCACGCACTCAGCGCCTGGTCGGCGCGCAGGAACACCGCATTCGTGCTTTCGCCACTCTCGCCCGCAGCGGCACCCAGCAGCAGAGGACGGGCCAGGCGCGAGGACGCCTCGTCGGCCACGGCCTGCAGGGCGGCCAGGGTGGTATCGGCCTGGTCGCTGCCCAGTACCGCCACGAACTCGCCACTGCCGGTCACGCGGTTGATGCTGTCGCCGCGGCTGCTGTCCAGGCACTGCTCCAGTGAGGCATCGAGCTGCAGCAGCTGGCGTTCCAGGCTGCGCTCGCCCATCTGTTGGGCCAGGCCCGCCAGATCCTGCAGTTCCAGGATGACAATGGTGCAGGCGGTGCCCGCTGCACCGGAGGCGTTGACCACCGGGCTCTGCTCGATCAGCGCGGCGACTTCCTGCTCGCGCTCGCGGCTGCGCGCCTCCATCAGGGTCATGGTCAGGCGGGCCAGGGCCTGCAGGGCTTCGCGCTGCGCCTGGCTGAGCGAACGCGGCGACAGGTCCACCACGCAGACGCTGCCCACCGCAGCGCCTTCGCGGGTCACCAACGGCATGCCTGCGTAGAAGCGCGCGCCCATTTCGTTCAACACCGGGTTGTCGGCGAAGCGGCTGTCCTGCTTCAGGTCGCCCACTTCCAGCAGCTGCTCGGGCTGGCGGATGGCATGGTCACAGACCGCCACGTCGCGGTCGGTCTCGCTGCCGTCCACGCCCACGCGCGCCTTGAACCACTGGCGGTCACGATCGATCAGGGTGACCAGGGCCATCGGCGTGCCACAGACCGCAGCGGCCACCTTCACGATGTCATCGTAGGACGGTTCGGGCAGGCTGCCGACAATGTGCAGCGCGTCCAGTGCGCGCTGGCGTTCGGCTTCGGAAAGGGCAGGCATGGCATGTTCGGTCATGGTGTTCCTGGATCGTTCGGATGCCCGTCTATCATGGAACAGAAGCGTTCGTGCAGGGTGAATCCCGGCTGGGCGGGGCACGCCCGGCGCATCCCTCAATCGGCCGGCTGCAGCATCCCACGCGCTCGATGGCGCGGCGGCAGCGGACCCCGTATGCTCCGCCTGAACCAGGGGGCAGGCACGATGAAAGGGATTTCGTGGATGGTCGCGGCAGTGCTCGCGACGGTACTGGGTGGGTGCACCACACTGAAGGGCGCAGGCGAAACGACCTACATCGGTAAGGTTGTGGTGTCCGGACTGTTCGACCGCCAGCACTCCAGGCCGACCTGGATTTCGGTACGCGATCGCGAAGCGGAGTCGTTGCGCCTGCAGCAGCAGACGCAGCCCTGGCTGCTGGAACGCCATCCCTTCCACACCCGGCTGGCGACACCCGCACCGGGCGCGCCCAGCGCCGACGCACTCGCCGAGCAGTTCCGCAGCTGCACGCCGGCCTGCGACAGCATCCTGGCCTTGCCGCTGTTCATCCGCTGAGGAGGAGGCTCCAAATGAAGTGGATCTGCATGCTCGTTCTGCTTGCGTTCTCGGCATCGGCGCGTGCCGGCATCGAGAACATCAAGCCGACCGCCAAGCTGGGTGCCAACGAGGGCATCCTGGTCGCAACTACCGTGTGTGCGGGATGGACCCGGTTCGTGCAGCTGTACCGCCCGGGCACGCCCTCCACCGGCGCCCTGGGGCTGTACCGCTTCAGCAGCGTGACCACCTGCGAGCCGGGTATCAAGACACGGCGGGTCAAGGCCGGTCGCTACTACATCGGCTGGATCGCCATGGGCCAGACGGGGCTGGCCGTGCCCGAAGCCGAGGCCTACAGCTTCACCATCGAGCCCGGCACGTTGAATTACATCGGCCAGATCCGGGTGGGCATGCACCCCGAGCTGGAACTGGAACGGCATCCGCGCAGCGGGACACCGGCCGACATGATCCAGGTCACGGACAGGGAAACCGAGGCCCGTGCAACGCTGGCGGCCGAATACCCGTGGCTGCTGGAGAAGTTCCCGTTTGTACGCGCGCTTGCCGTTGCGGAAAACAAGGAGGTTGAGACGGGGAGCGGGACGACGCTGCCGCAGGAAGACAAGACAACGCCATGAGAGTATTGCGCGCCGCCCCTACCATCGGCTCGCCCAGGAACCTTCGCAATGTCTGATTCCCCCGCACCGCTGCAGGTGCTCGCCTTCGCCGGCAGCCTGCGCCGCAACAGCTACAACCGGCACCTGATTGAAGCCGCCGCCCAGGCTGCGCCCGCAGGCATTGTGGTGACCGTATACCCCGGCATTGCCGATATTCCGCTGTTTGATGAAGATCTGGAAACGGAAACCGCCGGTGGCCCGGAGGGAGTGAAGCGCCTGCGCGCTGCGGTGGCCGCCGCCGACGGCGTGCTGATCGCCACGCCGGAATACAACCAGTCGCTGCCGGGCGTTCTGAAGAACACGCTGGACTGGCTGTCGCGCGAGGATGCCGGGCATCGCGATGTGCTGGCCGGCAAGCCCGTGGCAATCATGGGCGCGACGCCGGGCAAGTGGGGCACCCGCTTGGCGCAGGCGCAGTTGCGCCATGCACTGGCTGCAATGGGCGCGCTGACCATGGCTGCGCCACAGCTGTATGTGGCCGAAGCTTCATCCCTGTTCGGCGCAGACAATGGGGCGTTCGATGCGGGTACGCAGAAGCGGCTGGGGCGGTTCCTGGAGGGCTTCCAGTCGTGGATGCGCCTGGTGCGGGGCGAAGGGCGCGCCTGAGCGCCCTTCAGATCTTTCCTGATTCTTCGTAGCGCGCCACGCCGCGGTCGACCAGCGCCTGCAGCTCCGCTAGCACGTCAGGTTCGCCTGCTTCGAAATGGAAGCAGGATTTACCGTGCATGCGCTTCTTCAATGCGGGACTGATGTCGTCCAGCAGGTCGGGAAAATCGTAGACAGGCATGAAGTGGAACGCGTGCCTGCGGCCGGACACCTTCACCGCCCCCAGAAACTGCGCCTTGCCCTTGGCGTCGGCCTTGTGGCTGTTGGCGTAGAAGTGGTCGGCATCATCGTGCACCACCTGCAGCGCATCGCGGTGGCGCAGCAGGAGGTCGCGCAGGGCGTTGAACAGGTGCGGCGGCGCGTGGTCAGCCGTGGCCGTGGGTGCCTTGGGTCTGCTCATGGGGTCTGCCCGCAGTAGGTATGGCCTGTGCGCCCAACCTAGCATGGGCAGGCGCGCGGCCGGCATGGCCACGCGCCTGCCGTGCAGCGGCCCGGCTCAGGCCTTGTCGAACCACTTCATCAGTATCGACGCTGCTTCTTCCGACGATGCCGGATTCTGGCCGGTGATCAGCAGCCCGTCCTGCACCACATACGAGCCCCAGTCGGAGCCCTTGGAATAGACACCGCCCAGATCCTTCAGCGTGTCTTCCACCAGGAACGGCACCACCTGGGTCAGGCCCACGGCCTCTTCTTCGGTGTTGGTGAAGCCGGTGACCTTCTTGCCGGCCACCAGTGGCTTGCCGTCAACCTTGACGTGGCGCAGCACGCCGGGCGCGTGGCAGACCAGGCCCACCGGCTTGCCGGCGGCGATGAACGATTCGATCAGCCCGATGGAGTTCGCGTCTTCGGCCAGATCCCACAGCGGGCCGTGGCCGCCGGGGTAGAACACGGTGTCGAAGTCGGCCTGGTTCACGCTGTCCAGGCGCACGGTGCTGGCCAGCTGTGCGTTGGCCGCCGCATCGGCTTCGAAGCGGCGGGTCAGATCGGTCTGGAACGCAGGCTCGTTGCTTTTCGGATCCAGCGGCGGCTGCCCGCCCTTGGGCGAGGCCAGTACGATCTCCGCACCGGCGTCCTTGAAGGCGTAGTAGGGGGCGGCCAGCTCTTCCAGCCAGAAGCCGGTCTTGTGGCCGGTATTGCCCAGCTGGTCGTGCGAAGTGAGAACGATGAGGACTTTCATGAGGGCTTCCTGTGTCGGTGAAGGATGCTGCGGAGTTTGTATTAGACTGGTCGTCTCGTTTGGGGGCGCAAAAAAGCACTTCGCATGAAGTGCCGAGTAGAGCCTTTCCCTTTACAGGAAAAGGTGAAGAACCTGCCGGGTGGTGCGCACTGCATTGTCGAACGGCTGGGCGGTGCGGACGATCTTGACCATGATGCTGGCGCCCAGCCACAGCTGGTACAGGCTCTGGGCAAGGGCCGCCGCATCGCTGCCCGCCTGCAGCGAGCCTTCCGCAGCACCGGCCTCGATGGCCCGCGCCAGCCGCGCGATGATGCCGTCGGTGCCGTCCTTCAGCGCCGCGCGCATGGCCGGGGACAGGTCGGCCACTTCGGCGCCCAGCTTCACCGCCAGGCATTTGCCCTGGCAGTTGTCGAAGGACTGGTTGTCCATCCATGCCACGAAATAGGCTTCCAGCTGCTGCGCCTTGGTCTGGCCGGGCGCGCGGAAGATCTGGTCCATTTCTGCCAGGTATTGGTCGAAGTAGTCCTGCAGCAGGGCCTCGCCGAAGGCCTCTTTCGAGGCGAAGTAGTGATAGAACGAGCCCTTGGGCACACCGGCAGCGGCCAGGACCTCGTTCAGACCCACGCCCGAAAAGCCCTTGCCGCCCATGGTGCGGCGGCCGCTGGCCAGGATCTTCTGGCGGACGTCGGTGTGTGCGGTGTCGGTGGGGGAGTTCATGAGGAGGATAGTACGCTAGATTAGACCGGTCGTCTAGTGAGGCTGCAGGTGCCGGTGCTGTAACTGTAGAGTCGAGCCATGCTCGACTCGAACCTGAAGCCGAGCATGGGTTCAGCTACAGGGAAAACCTCGGCCGCCCGCATCCGCTCCGGTACTCCAGCAAGTATCGGAAACCATCGCGCACTTGCAGGACATCGGGCGCGAGCTGGTCGACCCCGGCCGGCACGCGGATTACCAACTGTGGTCGGGCGTATTCCGCGGCCAGCACCACGCGCCCCTGGTAACGAATCTGGAACCACGCCGTTGGTGCTTCGCCCGTATCCAGCGTGTACGGTTGCAGCGCCTTGGCACTGACAAACGCCTCGGCATGGCTGCGAATAATCTCAAACTGCCGCGGTTGAAGTACCTCGTACGTATGCACCTGCGGCGGCGAAGGCGCGGCCCACGCGGATACCGGCAGCAACAACAGGAACGCAGCCAGCACGGCGCCGGCACAGTCATGCAGTTTCATGAAACAACTCCTTTGAACATCGGTTCCAGCGAACGCCTGCGCCCGCATCAGGCCGCAGGCCGCACGCGTTCCTGGATGAAGATTCCCAGCGCCAGGCAGGCCATGGCGAGGCCCTCCATCACGCGGTCGCCGACGTAGTGATCCGGCTCGCCGTTCTGGCGTGCGCGTTCGGCCGCCAGCAGGATTTCGTGGATGATGCGCTGGCCGGCCAGGGCGCAATCGGCATCGGCCAGCGCCATCTGCCGGCCGCGCAGTTGGTGGCGTTCGGGCCAGGGCTGGCCATCGGATGCCGCCCCGGCGCCGATGCTGTGCAGAAGAGCGGTAAGGCTGTTGGGGTCGTGCGCGGGCCCGTCAGCGGCAGCTTCCTGGATGGGCGTGGGGGGAGGGGAGAAGGACTCGGTCATGGCTGGCTCCTTGCGTGCAGGCAGAAGCCGCCACCGTTAAAGGTGGCGGACGATGCGTGGCTCGAAATTCCGGCGTATGACTGAAACCGGGCGGGCACATGGCCCCCACGCACCGCCCGCCATAGCCGGCAGACGGATTGCCAGCCGGCACCACGCAGGGCGGTGCCGGCTGGCAAGCGTAAACAACAGTCATACAACCGGGAATTTCGAGTCCCCGGCCACCCTTTTTCGGTGGCGAAACTAGGATTACGCCCGGTTGCGTGATGTGGCTAGGGGCTGGGGTCAAATCCGCCACGCCCCTCGACGCTTTCTGCATTGTTGCACAGGCTCGGATTCGAACAGACCCCAAGGCGCATAAGGCTTTGCAGACATCCCTCATGCGCGCTGCATTTTGCCGAGGCCCTGCCGCATCTCTTGGTTCAAGCGAGGCAAACGCGACATCGCCGCGCCGACGGCCTGCCTCGGAATGTGGATGGTAGTGTGGCGCCATGCCACCCCACGCAACGGAACACGATGACCCTCGACCGACGTGAAGCGCCGGAGACGCCCTACCGCGTGATTCTTGCGGGCATCTGCGCGCTGGTGCTGACCGTTGGCCTGGCGCGCTTCGCCTACGCGCCCATGCTGCCGATCATGAAGGCGCAGGCCGGGCTGGGGTATGTGGCTGCCGGCTGGCTGGCGGCGATCAATTACGCCGGTTACATGGCAGGCACGCTGCTGGCGGCATCGGCAGGCGATCTTCGCCGCAGGTACGTGCTCTACCGCATCGGCCTGGGGGTGGCTGTCGCCAGTACCGTTGCAATGGGCATGACCACCCACCCGGTTGTGTGGGGTGTGCTGCGGTTCCTGTCGGGCCTGTCCAGTGTGGCTGGCCTGCTGCTGGCGTCCGGTTTGGTATTGAACTGGCTGCTGCGGCACGGCCGCCGGCCCGATCTGGGGCTGCATTTCACCGGCATGGGCATCGGCATCGTGGTTTCCGGCGCGGCGGTGGTGCTGACCATGCGAGTGCTGCCGTGGTCCGGGCAATGGATCGCACTGGGGCTGCTGGGGCTGCTGTTCTTCGTGCCGGCCTGGTGCTGGATGCCGGCGCCCGATGGCGCGGTAGCGGCACCGTCCAGCACGGCCACTGCGGCGGCCGGCAACATCCGCTGGATGCGCCTGTTGAATGCGGCCTACCTGTGCGCGGGCTTTGGTTTCGTGATCGGCGCGACCTTCATCGTGGCCATCCTTGAACGGCTGCCGGTGCTGCAGGGCAGGGGCGGCTGGGTCTGGGTGATCGTAGGCCTGGCGGCCTTGCCGTCCACCTTCGTATGGGACCGCATTGCCCGGCGCATGGGTGCCACTCGTGCCCTGATGCTCGCCTACCTGCTGCAAGGCGTGGGCATGCTGCTGCCGGCCGTGTCGGGCAGCGCGCTGGTCAATCTGCTGTCGGCGGCGCTGTTCGGTGCAACCTTCGTCGGCATCGTCAGCCTCACCCTGGCGCTGGTGGGGCGGCACGTACCGTCCAACCCGTCCAGGGCCATGGCCCGCATCACCCTGGGTTATGGCGTTGCGCAGATCATCGGGCCCATCGTGGCCGGTTACATGGCGCGGGCCACCGGCAGTTACCAGGGCGCGCTGGTGGCCACCGCGGTCTTGATGGGCTGCGGCGCGGTGCTGCTGTACCGGGCCGAGGTGCAGCAGCGGGCGGGGTAAGCCCCGGGCTTGACGGCGCCGCCTTGCGCCGATGAAGATCGCCGCATTCAGGCCGGCCACCAGGGAACGTGCATGTCTGGCTTCATCGGGGATCTTGTCGAAGGCATCGTCGATTTCGTTACCGGCGTCTGGCTGCTGCGGCGCCGGCGCGAGGCCAAGGGGCGGCCGCGCAACCGCTGGTCGAAGGACGCAACCGACGTCGCGCTGCTGGATGCCTGGCTGCTCGGCCTGGGCGCGCTGGCGATGGTTGCCAGCGCCATCATGCTGTTCGCGTTGAAGCTGCCAATGTGGGTCAGCCTGCTGCCGATGGCGGCCTGCCTGGCGTATGCGGTCCATCGTTGGCTCGCGCTGTCTCGGGCTTAGGCGTTACCCACCATCGGGGAAGATCATGGGGCCTTGCTATACCTGCAAGAGGACCGTCGCCATGGGCGGCGTGAAGGATCACGGTTTCCGTTTCTGCAGCAAGGCCTGCCACGCGCAGAAAGCAGGATTGATCAAGCTGGTGGCAGCGGTACCCGTGGCCAGCATCGATGCCGAGACCGCGCGCATCCGCAACGGCGCCTGCAGCCGGTGCGGCATGCCCGGGAACGTGGAGTTCCACCGGAGCGTGTTCGTCTGGTCGGCCGTGATCTACACCCGCATGAGCCAGCGCACCTTCATTGCGTGCACGTCCTGCGCACGCAGGGCACAGGCCAAGGCGGCGGCAGGCACGCTGCTGGCAGGGTGGTGGGGGATTCCGTTCGGGCTGTTGTTCACGCCTGTGGCGCTGTGTGCGAACGCCTACCAGATGCTGCGTAGTGGCAACCGCAGGCAGGCCAGTGCGTCGCTGCGCGAGTACGCGCGGGAGCGGCTGGCGCTGGATGTCCGCTCGCCCGCCAGCGCGCCGGTGCCGGAACCTGCCATCGCCAGCGTGGTGCCTGGCAATGATGATCGTTGGCGGCGGCCGGGTTGATGAGTGCGCTGGGTGAACCTGGCGTAGTCTGGCCGGCCTGATGCCCCTGCCAGCTCATATTTACAACCCCACAGCCTTGGGATAAACATGGCGCCGGGGCCGCCCATCCGGGCGCGCAGCCGGCCGTGGCCGGTTCTGAATCAGGGGATGATCATGTTGAAGCGACTGTGCTTGGCCCTCGGGCTGAGCGTTCTGAGTGCGCCTGCGTTGGCCAAGGATGCCGAACTGCCCATGCCGCTGGGCGACCAGCTGCCGGTGGAGATCCTGCTGACCCAGCACGAGATTGCGGTGGACGTGCCGGAATATTCGGCCGGCCTGGCAGGCCAGTTTGGTCTGGTCGGTGCGCTGCTCGGCTCGATGATCGAAAATTCGGAAAGCAAGAAGGGCGAGAACGCGGTGCTGCCCCTGCGCAACATGATGGTCGACTACGATTTCCAGCAGCGCCTGGCGTCCGCCTTGCAGGCCGGGCTGCCGGAATCGGGCATCGCCACCCGCCCGGTCGTGAGCATTTCCAACCTGCCGTGGGAGGGGCGCGCTGATCTGCAGGCCATGCCGCCGCGCGCCCTGGTGATCCGGCCGCGCTATGCGCTGGATCAGACCATGAGCGCGATGTACGTGACCCTGCAGGTCACCCTGGAGGACCGCGAAGCCCGCCGTGGCGGGGTCAAGCGCAAGATCGCGTTCACCCGTCCGTACACGTTCCGCACCACGCTTTCCAATGCGGTGCCGATGCAGACCGGCCCCTGGACCGGGCTGGGCGCCGAGCGCCTGCGCCAGGTGATGGATCAATCGGTGGATCAGGCCGTGGCGATCCTGCTGTACGACTTCTCTGCCGAAGGCCGCCAGCAGTGGGCGCAGAAGGTGAAGGGACGCACCGAGATCGCCGGCCGCAATGTTCCGGGCCGCGTGGAGCGCCGCAATGCCGATGCGATCTGGGTGCGCGCCGGCAACAGGCAGATGCAGAACCTGACCGCCTACCAGACGATAAGGCCCGGTGCGGCGCCCGCCTACCAGCCGGCCGTACACACACCGGTGGCAGCCACCACTGTTGCGACGACCGATGCCGGGGCAGTGGCCGCAGCCGAGCTGGATGCCGCGCTGCTGGACGCGCCGCAGGCAGCAGCGGCCGCGCCAGTGCCAGTGCAGGTCGCCGCGGCACAGCCGGCCGTACAACACGCAGCGCCGGCAGCACCCGCGCCTGCGCCCGCATCCACAGCACCGCGCAGCACCTTCTGGGAACAGTACCGCCCGAAGGAAAGCACCAGCACGCCATCGACCACGCCATGAACCTGCGCGTGCCGGCAGCGCTGGCAGTGATCGCGCTGCTGGGCGGCTGCGCAACGCGGCTGGATCGTGCCGACATCCGGCACGTGTCCACGGCCACCACCGAGCGCCTGGCCTGCCCGTTTCGCCTGGCGCAGGTGGTCGATGCGCGTTCCTCGAAAGAGGCCGGGATGCTGGGTGGCAACGCCTTCAGTTTCAGCGATGTCACCACCAGCATCCGCGAGGCGCTGCAGGTGCTCGGGTGGTCGACGGCCGCAGATGCCCCTGCGGTCACCGTCACGATCCAGAAGCTGTACCTGGGCGGCCAGAACGCTTCGCGCATGGGCGTGGCCGCTTTCAGCGTACAGACTGACGGCCAGCCCGCGTTCGTAGTGCGCGGTCAGGCGGCGGAGATGAACTGGATCGGCTCGGAAGCCTCCGCCCAAGGCGTGCTGAGCGAGGCGGTGGATGAGGCACGCAGCCAGTTGGCCAGCACGCTCAACCGCAGCTGCCGTTGATGGTTTGAATGCCTGCGATGCGCCGTCGATCAGCCGGCGCCCGTTTCCGCACTCGTTCCATGCAGGCTGCGCAGTTTCTTCTTGTTGATCTTGCCCACGCTGGTGCGCTCGATCGCATCCACGAAGCGGACCCGTTCGGGAATCGCATAGCGTGAGATATCCCCCGAGCGGCTGCGCGCGGCCACCAGTTCGATGATCTCCGCTTCGCTCACCTCACTGCCGGTCTGGCGGACCACCAGGGGCAGGGGACGCTCCCCCCATTTCGTATCGGCAATGCCGATCACCGCCACCTCGTTCACTGCGGGGTGCATGGCGATGATGTCCTCCAGCGCCAGCGAGGAAATCCACTCGCCGCCGGTCTTGATCACATCCTTGATGCGGTCGGTCACCCGCAGGTAGCCGCCCGCGTCGATGTTGCCGATGTCGCCGGTATGCAGGTAGCCGCCAGCCCAGAGCGTGGCCGAGGCCTCAGGATCGTGCAGATAGCCTTGGGTCAGCCACGGTGCGCGCACCACCACCTCACCGGTGGCAATGCCATCGTGGGCAACATCGCGCATGTCCGCATCAACGATGCGCAGGTCCACCAGCGGCACCGGAATGCCGGCCTTGGTACGCAGCGACAGTTCTTCTTCCGCGCTGGCGACCGCCGCCATGTCGATCTGCGCCAGGGTCAGCAGCGGGCAGGTCTCGGACATGCCGTAGCCCCCGAAGATGTCGACCCCCAGGGCCAGCGCCCGCTGCGCCAGCACCTTGGGCAGCGCCGCGCCGCCGATGATCACCTTCCAGCCGTGCAGATCGGTCTGCGCCGCGCTGGGGTGCTCAAGCAGCATGTGCAGGATGGTCGGCACGCAATGCGAGAACGTCACCTTCTCGCGTGCGATCAGCTCCAGCAGGTGGCCGGGCAGGTAGCGGCCGGGGTAGACCTGCTTGATGCCCATCAACGTGGCCACGTAGGGCACACCCCAGGCATGCACATGGAACATGGGGGTGATCGGCATGTACACATCGCCGCGGTGCATGCGCCCCTGGCTGGCCGGGCTGCCCAGCGCGGCCATCGCCGCCAGCGAGTGCAGCACCAGCTGCCGGTGGCTGAAGTAGACGCCCTTGGGCAGGCCGGTGGTGCCGGTCGTGTAGAACATCGTGGCGCGCGTGTTTTCATCGAAATCCGGGAAGTCGGTGACCGCTTCCGCCCCGCGCAGGCCGGCCTCGTATTCGGTCACGAAACCGGCCGGCAGCGCACCGCCGGCATCATCCAGCAGGATGCGCGTGCGCAGATCGGGCAGCTGTTCCGCAATGCCGTCCAGCACCGGCAGGAACTCGCGGTTGGCCAGGATCACGCGTGCGCCGCTGTGGTTCAGCGTATAGGCAATCTGCTCCGGTGCCAGCCGGATGTTCACCATCATCAGGACCGCACCGATCATCGGCACCGCGAAGTAGCTTTCCAGGTAGCGGTTGCTGTCCCAGTCCATCACCGCCACGGTATCGCCAGGCTTCACGCCCAGCGTGGTCAGCAGCCCGGCCAGACGGCCGATGCGCTCCTGCAGCGTGCGGTAGTCGAAGCGTACCGAATCGCCGTAGACGATCTCCTGTGCGGGATTGATTGCCAGCGGCGTATGCAGCAGCTGCTTGATCAGCAACGGATAGGCGTGTGCGGCGGGGGCGGGTGACATGCGGGATCCTCGTGGGTGGCGCATCAGCGTCCGGGCGTGATGCGGCCACACTAGCAATCCCTGCCGCCCGCGCCAGCGTACCTAGGTACCTGTGCCGCGCCGTGGGCGATTTGCTAATCTCGCCCTGACATGCCGACCCTGCTCATCGCCGATGACCACCCCTTGTTCCGCGCCGCACTGCATCGCGCGGCCGAAGAGGCGGTTGCCGATCTGCAGATCAGCGAGGCCGATTCGCTGGACAGCGTGCTGGAAACCCTCGAACGCCAGTCGATCGATCTGATGCTGCTGGACCTGCACATGCCGGGCAACCATGGGCTGGCCGGCCTGGCCACCATCCGTGCGCTGCAGCCGGGCCTGGCCATCATCATCGTGTCGGCCAACGAAGAGCCGCAGGTGATCCGTCGTGCCATCGACCTGGGCGCCGCCGGCTATCTGCCCAAGAGTTCGGGCCTGAGCGAACTGCAGTCTGCGCTGCAATCGGTGCTGGAGGGCGAACGCTGGATTCCGGCGCTGCTGCGCGAACCGGTGGCACGCATCGCGCCCTTCAGCAAGGATGCCGACCTGGCGGCGCGCCTGGCCAGCCTGTCCGCACACCAGTACAAGGTATTGAGCCTGGTGGCCGAAGGCCTGCTCAACAAGCAGATTGCCGACCGGCTGGGCGTGCAGCTGCGCACGGTCAAGGCCCACATGACCCGCATCATGGGCCGGCTGGGGGTGCGCAATCGTGCGCAGGCCATTCGTGTGCTTCACGAAATGGGCCTGGCCGATCCTTCGCGGCAGCTCGAAGGCAGCCCCATCGAAGATCTGCAGATCGAAGACCCGCAGGACGCCTGATCGCTCAGGCGGGTGCAGTGCTGGGCGCGGCCAGCAGGTGGTTGATCGCCCAACGCAGTGCCAGCGGCTTGAATGGCTTGTTCAACAGCGAAAGCCCGACGCTGCGCACGGCCTCGCGCGTGTCACTGCCCGTATCGGCGCTGAGGATCACCGTCGGCCGCGGGCCGTGCGCATGTGCCAGCCGCTGCCACAGCGCCACACCGGTATCGCCGTCATCCAGGTGGTAGTCGAACAGCCACAGCGCAGCCTCGCCAGCATCTGGGCCCACGTCGCGGGCATCAGCGACCGTAGTCACATCGCAGCCCCAGGACAGCAGCAGCTGGCGCAGGGCGTGCAGCGCTTCGGCATCGTTGTCGACCACCAGCACACGCAGGCCCTTGACCGTGCTGGCACCGCTGGCGATCGGCTCATTGCGCGGCGCCGCAGGCGGCGTGGCACGGGCTACGCGGATCGAGAAGGCCGAGCCACGGCCCGGCACGCTGCGCAGCTGCAGCGGTGCATGCAGCAGATCGGCAATGCGGTGGGCGATGGTCAGGCCCAGACCCAGCCCCTGGCCATTGCTGCGGTCCACGCGGTGGAATTCCTCGAAGACCACCGCCTGATGTTCCAGGGTAATACCCGGGCCGGTGTCATGCACGCCGATGGACAGCCCATCGCCGTGGCGGCGCACGCCCAGCAGCACGCCACCCTGGCGGGTGTAGCGGATGGCATTGGCCAGGAAGTTCTGCAGCACCCGGCGCAGCAGCAGCGGATCGCTGTGCACCCAGGCGCGGCTGCGTACATAGCCGAACTGCAGGCCACGTGCGGCCGCCAGTACGGCGAACTCCTGGGCCAGGGGGTCGAGCACGGTGGACAGCGCAAACGGGCGCGGATCGGCCACCAGGCCACCGGCTTCCAGGCGCGAGATGTCCAGCAGGCCCGACAGCAGATCGTCGGTTGAATCCAGCGCGCCGCGTATCTGCCGCAGGAAGCTGTCCAGGAATTCCGATTCGATGTGCTGCGACATGGCATCGGTCAGCAGCTGGGCCGCATGCAGGGGCTGGATCAGGTCATGGCCGACGGCCGTCAGGAAACGGGTCTTGGCCACGTTCGCGCGTTCGGCTTCGTGCACGGCCTGTTCCAGCCGCGCGGTACGGTCCTGCACGCGGCGTTCCAGCGTTTCATTGCTGCGCTTGAGTGCATCTTCGGCGCGACGGAACGCGGTCACATCGGTGAAGGTGGCCACGTAGCCGCCGCCCGGCATCGGGTTGCCGCGGATCTCGACAATGGTGTTGTCGGGGAAGATGCGCTCGGACAGGTGCGGGGTGCCGCGGCGCATATGCACCACGCGGCGCTGCAGGGCGCGTTCCGGGCTGTCACCGGGAACCTGGCCGATGCGCAGCTGGCCCAGGGCCCAGGCGGTCAGATGGGCGACCGGCTGCCCCACCTGCAGCAGCTCCGGCGGGAACTTGAACAGCGCGGCATAGCGGCTGTTCCAGGCCACCAGCTGCAGCTGTGCATCGACCACGCTGATGCCCTGGCTCATGTTTTCCAGCGCGGCTTCCAGCAGCTGCTGGTTGAAGCGCAGCGCCTGGGTCGCTTCGCCCACCGCACGGGTGACCGCATCCAGCGGCGCGGCACCTCCATCGCGGGCGGCCTCCACCAGCAGGCGCGCCATGCCTGCACCGACCACCGCGGTCAGCTCGCGTTCGATGGCGGTCACCCGGTCATCGTCCAGCATCTGCCCGGCGTGGCCATCCATCAGCTGGCGGGCACGTTCCTGGCCCAGGAACCGGCCAGCGGTCTTGCGCAGCGACGCGGCCGCCACCGCATCGCGCTGCCGCGGCAGCGATGGCCGCACTGCACGCGCCACCAGCAGCACGGTCAGCAGGTTGGCGGCCAGGCTGGTCCCCATGCTGATGGCGATGTGCCCCGGCTGCAGGCGCATCGACAGCAGGGCCAGCCAGTGCAGGCCATCGGGGTCGGCCGACGGCGGTGCGGCGGGCACGATCATCGGCAGCAGCACCAGCCACAGCCAGACCAGCGACCCGACCACGATGCCCGCAATGATCGCCGGCGACGGAGTGCGCGGCCGATACACCGCCAGCAGCACCGCCGGCGCCAGCTGCGAGAGCGCGGTAAAGGACATCAGCCCGAAATCGCTCAGCGCTTCGGTATCACTCATCGCGCGGCTGTACAGCCACGCCATCAGGAACACGGCCACGATGCCGGCGCGACGGAAGGCCAGCACGCGCGGCCGCAGATCGCCTGCAGCCAGTCCCCCATCGATACCGCCCAGCAGGCGCGAGCCCACACCGTGGTTGCCCAGCATGATCGACAGCGTCAGCCCGGACAGGATCATCATGCCGGTGGCCGCGCTCAGGCTGCCCAGGTAGGCGACCAGGGCCAGCAGGTGGTGGCCGCCGGCCTGCGGCAATGCCAGCACGTACAGATCGGGCGACACCGACGCCGGCAGCTGCGAAGCGCCATACAGCGCCATCGGTACCGACGGCAGGCCGATCAGCAGCAGGTAGACCGGGAACAGCCAGCGCGCCGTCTTCATGTCCGAAGGCCTGCGCAGCTCCACCACGCCCACATGGAACTGGTGGGGCAGGGTGAACGCTGAAATCGCACCCAGTGCGACCATGGTCAGGTAGTCGGGCACCACCGCAGGCGGTGGCAGGGTGGCCATCTTTTCAAGCAACGGTGCACCGGCATGCTGCACCGACAGCCCGGCATACAGACCGATGGCCAGCAGGGCCACCAGCTTCAACACCGATTCCAGCCCCAGCGCCACTACGATGCCACGGTTGTGCTCGGTGGCCGAGGCCTTGCGTGCACCGAACAGCAGGGTGAACGCCGCCATGGTCAGTGCGAACCAGAACGACATGTCCAGCTGCCAGCCTGCCGGCGTGAAGCGATTGCCCAGCAGCGCCCCCAGGCCTTGGCTGACTGCCTTCAACTGCAGCGCGATATACGGAATGATGCCGAACAGCGCGACCAGGGTGATGGTGATGCCCAAGCCTTGGTCGGCACGCAGCCGCGCAACGACCAGATCGGCGATGGTGGCGCTGTTGTGCTGCTTGGCCAACCGCCCCAGCCGGGCCAGGAAGGGCAGGCCGAAGGCAAAGATCAACGCCATGCCCACTAGCGTGGGGGGAATGGGGAAGCCCCATTGCACGCCCTGCGAGGCGGCCCCGTAGTAGGTCCATGCCGTGCAGTGCACGCCCAGCGACAGCGCATAGACCACCGGCCACACGCGCGAGAGCCGGTGCCCCTGGCGTTCGCCCCACAAGGCCACGCCAAACAGCAGAACGGTCCACGCAATACAGGCGAACAGGACGATGGAAGGCGTCAACATCGCTCCAGTGTAGAGAGAACCACCGCCTGCATGCAGCGGGGCCGGGTGGGGGTCAGGTGGCGACCACCACCAGCGACAACTGCTCGGCCACCAGCGCCACCTCACCGCTGGGCAGCAGCTCCACGGTCTTGCGCTGGGTCAGCAGCCATTGCCCGGGCTGGCGCGGCTCCAATGACACCAGCTGCGACCGCACCCGTATGTCCGAACCACTCGGCACCGGCGCCAGGAAGCGCACCTTGTTCAAGCCGTAGTTCAGGACATGGGCAATGCCGGGAAAGCCGGTCAGGGCGGCCACGTCTTCCTCCACCGTCATCGAGAGCAGCAGGAAGCCATGGGCGATGGTCTGCCCACCGGGCAGCTGGGCCTGCGCCCGCGTTGGATCGACGTGGATCCAGTTGTGGTCACCGGTTGCAGCGGCAAAGGCATCAATACGTGACTGTTCGATGCGGGTGGCCAGGCCCAGCCGCTCCTGCGAAGCCCACAGGTGCAGCGGTTGCAGCGCGGCGGGCAGCGTGGCCGGGTCGGTGGCGCTCAACGCACCCGCTCCAGCAGGCCCAGGATCGCATCACGCGCCTCCGGCTCGGACAGCATGGGCGCATGGCCCACGTCGGGCACTTCCACCAGGCGTGCGCTATCCGCGGTTGCGACCATCTGCCGTGCGACGTCAGCCGGCAAGATGTCCGACAGTGCGCCGCGCACCACCAGCACCGGCACCCGCGCGGTCAGCCCGCGCACCGCCCGCCACAGTACCGGCCGCAGCAGCCATAGCACCCACGGCCGGGTGGTGCGGATCACCGCCGGGTCGTAGTCCAGCTCCATCAGCCCATCACTGCGCTGGCGGAAGGTGCGCTGGGCCATCGCCCGCCAGTCATCCAAGGTGTAGCGCGGGAAAGCCGCCTTGCCGATGGTGCCCATGTACGCGGCGGCCGCCTCCAGGTCCATCGGCGGTACGGGCTTGCCGGCGTACTGGCCGATCCGCGCCAGCGCCTCGCGTGGCACCTTGGGGCCGGCATCGTTCAACACCGCAGCGGCCACCAGGCCTGGCGTCCGCGCGGCGAGGGTGATGGTCACCAGCACGCCCAGCGATGTCCCCACGAATACGGCCCTGGCAATGTTCTGCGAACGCAGCAGCGCCACCATGTCATCGGCATAGGTGCGTGCGTTGTAGCTGGACGGGTCGTGCGCGCGTTCGGAACCGGCCCGCCCGCGCAGATCGACCGCAATCACCCGCCAGCCCACATCGGTCAGGGGCTGCGCCAGTGCATCGAAGTCGGCTGCGTTGCGGGTCAGGCCGGGAATGCAGACCACCGTGCCGCGGGGTGTCTGCCCCACGGCCGGTGCATGGTCGCGCGCGTGCAGGCGCAGGCCATCATCACTGTTCCAGTACAGATCGTCGTAAGACTGCGTCATGCAGAAGCTTCCTAGAAATCGTAACGGACGCTGAGACTATATTGGCGCGGCGGGCCATAGAAGCCGATCAGCGTGCCGACCGCCGGAATGTTGTAGCCGGTGGTGCGGTATTCCTTGTCGGTCAGGTTGGTGCCCTGCATCGAGAACGTCCAGGCATCATCCAGCCGCCAGATCACCCCTGCATTGACCAGCCCATAGCCATCCTGGCGGATCACCGGGCTCAGGTCGGTGGTCGGCCACACTTCGCTCTGGTAGCTGTAGGTCACCCGCGCCGACAGGTTGCCACCGTTGGCCAGATCGGTGCGGTATTCCACGTTCAAGGCCCCGGAAAAATCCGGTGCGTTGGTGAACTTCATCTGCCGTGCCACGTTCACGCCGCGGTCCATGTACTCATCGTACTTGGCATCCAGCCAGGCCAGGTTGCCGGAGATCAGCCAGTGCTGGCTGGGCAGGTACTGGTATTCCACTTCCAGGCCGTTCACCGTGCCCTTGCCGGCGTTGGTGAAATCCCCGAAGAAGGAATCATCGATGCCATCGCCGTTGGTATCGATGCCGGTGAACACCGACAGCTGGATATCCTTGTACTTGTTGTGGAACGCCGACAGGTTCAGGAACAGGCGCTGGTCGAAGAAGGCCATCTTGCTGCCGATCTCGAAGCTGTCCACGGTTTCATCATCGAAGGGCTCGGCCGAGCGGGGCACCGCCACCGCATTGGCGCGGATGTTGTAACCACCGGATTTGAAGCCACGCGTGGCCAGGCCGTAGACCATGATGTCCGGGGTAATCTGGTAATCCAGCGACACCTTGGGCGAGACGTTGCTGAAGTTGGTCTTCTTGTCGAAATCTGCGGTCACGGCCACCGGGCGGCTGAAGCCGGGATCAGCATACAGCCGGTTCAGCACGATGGCGCGCTTGTCTTCGTCGGTATAGCGCGCGCCCAGGTCCAGCTTCAGCTTGCTGGTCAGGTCGAAGGTCCAGTCGGCATACAGGGCGATGCTGTCGGTCAGCACCTTGCCCTGGTTGTCGGCGAACTGCGCGCTGAAGTAATTGTTCTGGATCTGCCCGCCGGCCTCGCCGCTGAACTGGTACAGGCCCACCACGCCGCGTGCACGGCCGCCGGCATCGTAGTTCAGCTGCAGCTCGTTGCTGATCTGGTTGTCGTTGTAGGTGCCGCTCACATCGGCCAGCTTCACCGGCGTGGTATCGAAATCGACGTTGCCCTGGCTGTCCGATTCGCGCTTGGCCACGACGTATTTCAGCGCGAAATCTTCATTGGGCCGCCAGTTCACCGTGGCCGACGCGCCCTTGCTTTCCACGTTGTTGAGGTTGCGCATGCCCGAGCGGATGTCATAGCGGCTGTCCATCGGCTGATAGGCGGGCAGGAACGGATTGGGCGCCAGCATCTTCGAGCCGCGCATGCCGGATCTGTCATCGATCCAGTCCAGCGCGAACTGCACGTCGAAGTCGTCTCCCGCGTACGCGCCCAGGTTCAGGCGTGCCGCGTTGATCTGCTTGTCGCTGACCGGCTGGCCGTTGATCGTGTTTTCGCCGAAGCCATCATTGTTCATGCTGGCCACTGCCACCCGGGCACGCAGGCCACTGTCGGCACCGCCAATGGGGCCGCCGATGGCCGCCTTGGCGTCCAGCTGGCTGTAGTTGCCAACGGTGATCTGGGCGAAGCCTTCGGTCTGGGTGGGCAGACCACGCGAGATGTACTTGATCGCGCCGCCGATGGTGTTCTTGCCGTACAGCGTACCCTGCGGGCCGCGCAGCACCTCGATGCGCGAGACATCGAACACATCCAGCAGGGCGCCCTGCGGCCGCGCGATGTAGACATCATCCAGGTAGATGCCCACGCCCGGGTCGGAACCCCAGGTGGGATCGGACTGGCCGACGCCACGGATATAGGCGGTGACCGTGCTGCTGGCGCCGCGCGCCGCATAGATGGTCATGTTGGGAACCTGCGGGCCCAGCGCGCTGAGGTCCTGGACGTTCATCTTGTCCAGCGCTTCGGAAGTGAACGCGGTGACCGCTACCGGCACTTCCTGCAGGGTCTCCTCGCGCTTGCGCGCGGTCACCACGATGCTGTCCAGGTTGGTGGCCGAAGCGTTCCTGCCTGCCGGCGATGCGGCCTGCGGCGCTTCCTGTGCCAGTACCGGTCCGGCCGCCAGCAGCGCGCCGATCATCAGGCTCAAACAGTTCCGTTGCATTCGCTCCTCCCCCAAGGCATGTCCATTGCAGATGGCCCAATGCCACCCATGCAGGCAAGGCTAGCGGCACCGCACGCCCCTCGCGAGTGGACCTAGGTCCAGTCGGCAGGGGGGCGCAGATGCGGATACTGGGCCCATCCCCACAGGAACGCGCCAGCAGGCGCCGCTACCCGGTACCACT
The DNA here is from genome assembly GCF_047782825.1 of Stenotrophomonas maltophilia. Classification (GTDB taxonomy): domain Bacteria; phylum Pseudomonadota; class Gammaproteobacteria; order Xanthomonadales; family Xanthomonadaceae; genus Stenotrophomonas. The sequence continues at coordinate 836,161 of NZ_CP180589.1, forward strand.
TCATCCACGACTCACGCATGAGGATCTGGGCATGAACTCTGGAATCGATTCGATCAAGGCATTGCTGCTGGGGCTCTGCACCTGGCTGGCGACGGCGGCCAGCTCCGCTGCCGCCGATGTTCCTGGCCATTGGGATGTGGGCCTGTACGGCAACGTGTTCGGCGCTCGCGAATACCAGGTGTGGGTGCCGGCCAACTACCAGGCCAGCCAGCCACTGCCGGTGCTGCTGGTGCTGCATGGCTGCGTGACCGGCCCGAACCTGATGGGCGAGGCGTCCGGCTTCAACGACGTGGCCGATACCGAAGGCTTCATCGTGGTCTACCCACGCCAGAACGTCACCGCCAACCCGGCGCGCTGCTGGAACTGGCAGCTGCCGATCAACCAGGCCCGTGGCAGCGGCGAAGCGTCGATCCTGGCCAGCATCGTCGACCAGGTGAAATCCAGCTATGCGGTGGATCCGCACCGGGTCTACGTCACCGGCATTTCCGCAGGCGGTGCGATGACCTCCATCATGCTGGCCTGCTATTCGGATGTGTTCGCCGCCGGTGCCATCCACTCCGGCGGCATGTACAAGGGCGCGACCACGGTATCCGGCAGCGCTTATGCCCTGCTGGCGGGCAGCATCTATTCGCCGGACAGCAACGGGCGCCTGGCCTGGCAGTGCTCGGGTTCGCCGTCGCCGCGGCCGATCCCGGTGCTGGTCTTCCATGGAACGGCCGACAGTACCGTCAACCCGGTCAACGGCCAGCAGGCCGTGCGTCAGTTCCTGCAGACCAACGACCTGGCAGACGATGGGCAGGACAATGATTCGGTGAAGTACGTGCCCACCAGCACCTACCACGGCCAGGTGCCAGGTGGCCGTGCCTACACCGTGGATACCTATACCTACGGTGGACGCACGCTGGCCCAGCATTACGTAGTGCAGGGCATGGGCCACGCCTGGAGCGGCAGCCAGTCCGGCCTGCCGTTCACCGACCCCAAAGGCCCCGACGCCACCCTGATCACCTGGCTGTTCCTCAAGGACAACCAGCGCTAGGGCACACCCCGGCCGGCGCGGGGACCGACTCCCGCGCCGGCCGTAGCGTCGAGCTTGCTCGACTGCACCCCCTCGCATCCCCAGTAGAGTCGAGCTTGCTCGACTGCACCCCCAACCCCCGTGCTAGCCTCCCTCCCCAGGGAAAGGGACAACCTGACAGGGGAAGGGTATGGACATCCGCACCGGCGCACTCGCCGCGCTGCTCGCATTCGCGTTACCGGCCACCGCGCAGATCCAATCGGCCACCGGCCCGAAGAAAGCCCCGTTGCCGCCGGCACCGAAGGCGGCCCACAACTCGATGTCCAAAAGCACCACGCCCTTCAACTGCCAGGAGCTGGCCTGGCCGAACCACCCACCCCCCGGCATGAAGGCCTACTGCGAAGGCGTCGAGGCCCGCACGTTGTCCGACGAAGCGCACAGGGCAGGGCGCCCGGGACCTTCGGAAAGCGTGGTCAACCTGCCATCGCTTGGCTCGGCGGCGGCCAAGCGTACCGGCCTTGCCTGTGTGGGCGGCCAAGCCATGCGCAGGTTGAGCAACGGCTGGGAGCAGGTGCATTCGCCTGCCGGCGGCTGGCAGCGCTGCCGGGAGCAGTAACGTGGCACGGCAATGGATGCCCGCAACCCTCGTCGTGCTGGCCGTGTTGTGGCCTGCCCATGCAACGGCCCATCCCGGTGGCCTGGACAAGCAGGGCTGCCACACCAACCGGAAGACCGGCGACTACCACTGCCACCGCGGTGCGCCGGCCGCCATGCGCAGTGCACCTGCGCCACGCAACAGTTTCAGCCCCGCGCCCGTGCGCAGGACGGGCGCCTTTGCCAACTGCGCCGAGGCACGTGCCGCCGGCGCGGCGCCTGTGCGGCGGGGCGAACCCGGCTATGGACCGCATCTGGATCGCGACAACGATGGGGTAGGGTGCGAGCCCTATCGCGGGCGTCGCTGACATGGCATCGGGAACCAGACGATGAAGATCTCCTTCACCGGCGTTATCAGCTGGGAATCCAGGGTCGGCAGGATCTCAGGCCATTACACCGCCAACGCCGCGGCCTTCGCGCCGCGATTCTATGGCGCCGAGGTCAGCAGCGTCTCCCTGCTGCTCATGTGTGTCGAGCCATCACCGGACTTCCAGCGAAGGGTCCGGTTCCGGCGCAAGGATGCAGAGTCCTATACCGACATCCTGCTGGATCTGGCTGCCGTGGTACCTCTGACCATGAAGCAGAAGATGCGCTACGTCTCCCAGCAAGTGATGGAGCAGCTGTCAGAACAGCTCAACAAGCGGAGGTTCAAGGACTTCGACCATCTGCGCTTCCTTCAGGATCTGCAGGAATGGCTGGAGGAAATCGAAAGTCGCTACGACGGCCAGACAACCGGAGCCTGGCGCTATGCGTCGGGCGAGTGAGAGCATCGACAAGGAGCAAGCGTGGACAGCAGCGACTTCGTAACGGCAATCGAAAAGCACGTACGTGACTGCGCGGTCGAAGGGACGCTCGCGCAACTGCGCAGACCCTCTGGGCGCAGGGTTCCTGAAGATCTGGCCGCGCGCTCGGAGTGGTTCAATGGCCTGTCAGACGCAGATGCACAGCGGGTGCAGGCGGTCATCCATGACGCAGCCCACTCGGCCGTATTCGGTCTGCTGGCCGTCCTCGACGGCGCCCGCGTCATCGACGATACGCGCGGGCACTTTGAATTGTTCCATGTAGCCGAAGGCAGGGTGCTGATCAATCCGCCGGACCTGGATCTGCACGACCTCCTTGCCCGCATCACGTAGAGGGGGGCGCGCTCGAATGCGTGACCCTCAAGTTCTGGCGCTCCTTGCCGATACGCAGCGTGACGATCCGTCCAGGGAGCTTCACCGACATGCAAGTCATCTTGATCCTGATCGTGGTGATCATCGGCCTATCGCTGCTGGCGGGCCTGCTCTACCTTGCCTTCAAGGGCATCCGGTTCCTGGGCAAGGCCGTGCTGATGGTAGTGGCCGGAATTCCTGCGCTCGCAGGCAAGGGCAGCCACGCCATCTCACGCGGCATCGGCCTCAGTGGGTGCGCAGACCCCGCATTGTCTGTTGCCGCACTGCTGTCAGCGGTGGCTCTGGCATTGACCGGGCACTACCTCCAGTGCGCCGCGGCGGGCGTGATCGCAGTGCTGGCCATCAGCGTTGCGGTGGTTCGCCAGAGCTCCAGCCGCAGCACGCGGCGCCTGCCATGGCAGGACGTGTTGCGCGGCCAACGCATTCGCTATGACCAGGCTTCGCACGTTGCGTTCTGGCTCGCCACGTTGAGCATCGGCCTTGCACTGGCAGCCAACACGCTTGACCCGACCAACCTCTGGCTGCACGGCGCATCGGTTGCCTTCTGCCTGGCGACGATCTTCGCGCAGTTGTTCACCATGGCCCGTTACAGCCAGCTGTCGGCATTGGCAAACCAACTGGAAGGCGAGGTCCGCAGCCGGGACGCGACCCCGCTGGAGGGCCTGATCGCTCGGATGAGCGGGAAGTACACGACGCTCGGGGCCGAGCTGCCCCGCATGGTCCGCCAGCACGTGGCATTCGCCACGCTGCATGGTCGCCTGGTGGAAGTCGAACTCAACGGCCGCCGATTGCTGTTCTGTGCCATCAAGTACCAGGCGCGTAGCCTTGCGATGGAGGGGGCGTTCATTGAAGGCGTGCGCTACCCGGAGCCTGCGCTGCAGCGCCTCGTCAAGCAGCATCTTGGGCTGGAACATGGTGATGGCCTTGACCTGATATCCCACCACCTGCGTCTGGGCGAGCTGCATCAGTTCGCCGACGGCAAGGCGTTCGTTCCCCACATGAGCAGCGAGCACCTGCAGCGCTGCACCAGCTGCGGATCTGCACGCTGGCTGGAACGACCTGCAGCAAACGATGACGGAGCGGACTGGTTCTGCAGCCGGATTTGCGAACAGACAGACCGCGCCTGTCTGGACATCCATCGGCAGGAGCCGGCCACGTTCGTCAACGATGCCATCGTCAACGGGTTCACCCTGATGGGCGGCACTGACGCATGGGTGGCCAACCACAAGCTTTTTGCTGCGGGCGGGCAGGGCCACGGCCATGCGGCGGAGGCTGCCAACACCTATCTGGACAGGCTCCGCGGCCGCATCGCCAGGGTGGTTGGCCACGATAACGCGAAGAACGGTGCCGATCGCTCCGTCAATGGCGAGCTGCTGCAGACCAAGTACTGCCGGAGTGCAGGCAAGAGCGTCAACCAGGCATTCGACAGCAAGAACTCGGGCAACTACCGCTACTACAACGCAGATGGCACGCCCATGAAGCTGGAGGTTCCAGCCGACCAGTACCCTGCCGCAGTGAAGGCGATGGAGCGGAAGATCCGCGATGGCAAGGTGCCCGGCGTGGATGATCCGGCTGCAGCCAAGGATCTGGTGAGCAAAGGCGGGGTCACCTATGAGCAGGCCAGGAACATCGTCCGGTTCGGCCGGCTGGAAGGGCTGGCCTTTGACGTCGTTGATGGTGCCGTCGTGGGCATCAGTGCGGCATCGGTGAGCTTCTGCCTGAGCGCGGCGATGATTTACCTGCGCAATGGCGATGGCAAGGCCGCGCTGCAGGCCGCTGGCTGGCAAGCCGCAAGAGTGGGCGCAACCACTACGGTGTCCTATGTGGCCGTGCAGCAGCTGCACCGTGCAGCACCGGTGCAGGCGCTGCTGAAGACCATCGATGTGAGCGGTTTTCCACCCACCCTCCATGAAATGCTGGCCAAGGGCATGGGTGTGAAGAAGTCTGCATTGAACCGCGCCCTCGGAGGCGTTGCAGTGTCGTCCGTGGTGGCGATCGGCATCGCCTCCGCGCCGGACATGTATCGAATGATGCGCAGGGAAATTACCCCGGCCCAGCTCAAGCGTACCGTCGTCACCGCCACGGCAGGCACAGCGGGGGCCTTCGTGGGCTCTGTCATCGGTGGTGCCGTAGGCGCTCCCGCCGGCCCGCTGGGTTTGTTCATCGGGCGCGCGGGCGGGGGCATCCTGGGGGGCATGGCGGGCACCTTCACCGCGGACTGGTTCTTCGCCGAACAGCGCGAGCGGGAGCAGGCACTGGCCAATGACCGCTTCCGGGCCCACCTGTCCTACATGGCGCTCACCTTCGCGCTGACCGAAACCGAGCTGCAGGTAACGCTGCGCAACTTCATGCGCCTGTCCAACAAACATACGCAGCAGCGCATCCTGTCGGGCGACTACGAAGGGCGAGCGTACCTGAACTCCGTGCTCAAGCCGCTGGTGGTTGGCGTTGTGAAGCAGCGCGACACCTTGAAGCTGGACGCGCCGACGAGCGAGCCCGCGTTGGCGAACGAGTCGGTTGCAACGACACCGGGCCGACCCGTCGCCGCCTAGGGCAAAGGGGGGCAGCCACAACGTCGGCGCCTGTCGACTACGCCACAACCGCGCCAGAAATTCGACACTATTTGGCCGCAGCGAAGCCTTTGCTACCCTTCACGCGGGGCGCCCACATGCGCCTCGTATCCCACGGGACGCAACGGCACATGCCAAACAGAGCAGCACGCAGATGGCAGGGCCTGCCGAAGTTCCATGAGGCGCCCCGCCGCAGGAAGATCCGCACCATCCTGTCGCTGGCCGGGGTGTCGTGCATCTTCCTGGGCCTGGCATGGACCCTGTGCTACCTGTACTTCGACCGCGCCGAGCTGGCCGCCCCCTTCGTCGGGGTGATGATCATCGGCATCGTGGCAGCACTCAGCAGCCGGCGTGCGGACGGCACCTCGCTGTTGATCGTGGCCCATGGCGTGTTCGTGTCGGTCTGCGCGATCGCCATCATCGATGCCCCCATCGCCTGGGTGCCGCGCTCGGCCCACCTGTTCCTGCTGCCGCTGGCCGCCGGCGCGGCCTTCACCTTCGATGCGCGCGAGCGCTATGGCTCACTGGCGTTCCCGCTGGCCTGCCTGGCCGCCTTTGCGGCCTTTGCCATTGGCGCGCTGGACTTCCTGGCGCCGGGCACATCGCCGCCCCTGGAGGTAAGGGTATGGGGCGCGCGCACCAACACAACGCTGTCAATGATGCTGCTGGCGGCGATCTTCGCCATCTACCGCGTGGACATCGGCAACCGGCTGCGGCTGGAGCGCGAACTGGGGCGTGCGGTTCGCAGCGGCGAAATCGAAGTGCACTACCAGCCGCAGGTACGCAGCAGTGGCGAAATCACCGGGGTGGAAGCGCTGGCGCGCTGGCGCAGGCCGTCCGGCCAGCTGCTGGCACCGGATGCGTTCATCGCACAGGCAGAGGAGAGTGGTGCCATCCGCGATATCGGGCTTGAGGTGCTGCGGCAGGCGTGTGAGCTGCTCGCCCATTGGTCCAGCAGGCCGGAAACCCGCGAACTGCGCGTGGCGGTGAACATCAGCCCGATCCAGTTGCTGGACCCTGGCTTCGTGGCCGCAGTGACTGCCGTCATCCAGGATTCGCAGGTAGATCCGCGCCTGATCGAACTGGAACTGACCGAGTCCGCACTGTCGGCAGAGACCGACGCGACGATCGAGAAGATGAAAGCGCTTGAGTCGCTGGGCCTGACCTGGGCGCTGGATGACTTCGGCACGGGCTTTTCGGGGTTGTCCACGCTGCGCACGCTGCCCGTGCGCAAGCTGAAGATCGACCGCAACTTCGTCGATGCGGCCACCAGCCAGGAGCGCGCGCAGCGCCTGCTGGGCAAGATCGTGGAAATTTCCCAGGTTATGGGCATGAGCGCGTTGGCCGAAGGCGTGGAAACCACCGCACAGTGGGAACTGCTGGTGGGCCTGGGGTGCGATCACTTCCAGGGCTATCTGTTCGCCCGGCCGATGCCGCGGGCCGCGCTGGAACACTGGCTGGCCACCCGTTCCACGCCGGGCCGCGCCTGAAGCGCCGGGGTAGAGTCGAGCTTGCTCGACTACCCTGCAGCCCAACCAGTACCCCATTTGCAGGTAAAGTCAGCCGATCCGCACGACTTCCACCCACCCAAGCGAACACCATGAAACGACTGGCTGCCCTGCTGCTCCTCCCAGTCCTTCTGCTTTCCGGTGCGATCAGCGCTGCACCCACCGCGTCGCAGAGCGTACACGCACAACGACTTGATGCCTTTCTCGACCAGGTGGAGGAGGGCAACGCGGGCATCGGCAGCGTGTCCATCTTCCTGGGGGGCCAGGAAGTCTATGCCCGCAGCTTCGGCCAGAAGCAACTGGCCGGCGTCAGCTACAACGCAGATACCAAGTATCAGATCGCGTCAGTGACCAAGATGGTCACTGCCATCCTTGCATTCAAAATGATTGAAGAAGGGCGGCTGAAGCTGGATGACACGCTGTCCGGCTTCTTCCCGGATATGCCGTCAGCAGAGGCGATCACCGTTGGCAATCTGCTTGCGCACACCAGTGGCCTGGGGAACTTCGCCATCAAGGATGGCGCGGTCTGGGTGGTGGACAAGGTCAGCGAGCCCGCGATTCTTGATGAAATCAGGAAGCAGGGCGTCTCCTTCGCGCCGGGCCAGGACACGGCCTATTCCAATTCGGCCTACCTGCTGCTGAGGATGATACTGGAGAGGGCATCGGGCCGTTCCTACGCAGACATGGTGGCGCACGACGTTGCCACCCCGCTGGGGCTCAGGAATTTGGTGTCAGCCGGTGCTGCCCAGCCCAACACCTTTCTTTCCTATGCGTATGCGGGGAAGTGGTCTGCCATCAAGGAGATCGACTACTCCAACGTGGTCGGGGTCGGCGATATCGCCGGCACGCCCCATGACCTGAATCTGCTCATCACCGGCCTTTTCCAGCATCGGCTTCTGAGTCGGGAATCCCTGCAGCAGATGCTTCCTGCAGCCGGCAACGGCTGGGGCAAGGGCCTGGCAGCCTTTCCCTTTGGGCAACGCCGCTTCCTGGGGCATGGCGGTGATGTGCTGGGCTCGCATTCTCGGGTCATCTACAACCCGAAGGATGGGACGGCCATTGCCTACTCGACCAATGGCGAGCGCATTCCAACCGATGAGTTCCTCGCCACGATCGTAGGCATCGTGTACGGCGAGGACACTGCCTTTCCTGTGCCGAAGTAGGCGAGGGCACACTTGCTGGGCGCAGGAACTCCCTGACCCGACCCATCCATCAACCGCGGGCGCCGCCCCCCAGGCGTGCCTGCTGCAGCGTCGCACTCACCGCCTCCTGCAGTTGCGGAATATGAAAGGGCTTGGCCACAAGGCGCGCCCGCTGGTGGCGGGCCGGAACGACCTGCGCGTACACGGCCGATGCGAACAGGTAGGGTACACCCAGATCCGCCAGGCGGTCGGCCACTGGGAACACCACGCCGTCCCGCAACTCGATATCCAGAATGGCCGCGTCGAACTGCCCGTCCTTCAGCAGGCTCATCGCCTCGAAAACACTGTAGGCATGGGTGACTTCGTTGCCCTGGTCAACCAGCGCCTGTTCCACCAGATCGGCCAGGTCGAACTGGTCCTCCACCAACAACAGGGCGCTTCCCTTGCCCGTCCCGCATTCATTGCCGTGCATGTAGTCCACTGTTCCGTTTTGCTGCGTTGCACACACTTTCCACCTGCGGCCATCAAAATGGCGGGTGGCTGCCGTGTGCACGGCGCGAAGGGCGGAAGACACTTCTGTGCGGCGGCACGCCCCTGAATCGCCGCGCGGCCGTCGCTCGGGGGGTAGGGCGGGTCAAAGCGCACGCCGTGTTGCTGACACCTGTCACTTGTCCGGGCCGGCGCCGGCGCCAATAGTGGGCGCCACTGCCGCCGCCCCGGCCGGCACCCACCCAAGGACCTCCCGTGACCCTGCTGCAGCAACTCCTCTTGCAGACCCCCATCTGGGTCTGGGTGCTTCTGGCCTTCCTCATCTCGCGCGGCATTGCGGCCATGCGCCCGGGACAGACCTCGCTGCGGAAGCTTGCCATCGTGCCGGCGCTGTTCAGTGTCTGGGGAATCTGGTCCATCAGCCACCGCTATGGCGGCTCGCCGCTGGTGTGGAGCGAATGGCTGGCCGGCATCTGCGCGGGCGCGGCCCTGGGCTGGCTGCTGCTGCGCCGGGCAACGCTCACCGTGGATGCTTCCACCGGCAAACTGTGGCGCAGCGCCGACTACAGCCTGCTGCCGCTGCTGCTGATCACCTTCGTCATCAAGTACGGCTTTGAAACGGCCCTGGCCGTGGCGCCTACGCTCAGCGCCAACGCGGGCTTCAGCGCGGCCTACCTGCTGCTGTCCGGTGGCTTCACGGGCATCTTCATCGGCAAGTACTGCCGGTACCTGGCCGCCTTCCGACGCGCCACGCCCAGCGGCATGCAGCCTGCGGGCTGAGGTTGCCCACGCCGTGGGGCAGGGCGCGCCGCTGGGCCGCCCGCGCCCCATGTTCACCCTGCAGCGGCGAGAATACGGCACCGGGTGCGCGCTGAAGCGCACCGCCCACTGCCTGCAGGTTCGCAACGATGTCCAACAATCCTTTCGGTGAATCCTCCTGCGCTGCGGCCGCCAGTGGCTGCGTTGAAGTGCGTGGCGCGCGCGAGCACAACCTGAAGAACGTGGACGTCTCCATTCCGCGCAACGCCCTGGTGGTGTTTTCCGGGGTCTCCGGCTCCGGAAAGTCATCGCTGGCCTTCGGCACCGTGTACGCCGAAGCGCAACGGCGCTACTTTGAATCCGTCGCACCGTACGCACGTCGCCTGATCGACCAGGCCGGCGTGCCCGATGTGGACGCCATCGATGGCCTGCCGCCGGCCGTGGCCCTGCAGCAGCAGCGCGGTGCCAGCAACGCACGTTCATCGGTGGGCAGTGTCACCACGCTGTCCAGCCTGGTCCGCATGATGTATTCGCGCGCAGGGGCGTACCCGGCGCACCAGCCCATGTTGTACGCCGAGGACTTCTCGCCCAACACGCCACAGGGTGCCTGCAGCACCTGTCACGGCCTGGGGCACGTGTATGAGGTGACCGAAGCGCTGATGGTCCCGGACCCCTCGCTGACCATCCGCGAGCGCGCCATCGCGTCCTGGCCGCCGGCCTGGCACGGCCAGAACCTGCGCGACATCCTGGTCACTCTGGGCTACGACATCGACGTGCCCTGGAAGAAGCTGCCGAAGAAGGACCGCGAGTGGATCCTGTTCACTGAAGAATCGCCCAGCGTGCCGGTGTATGCAGGCTTCACGCCCGCCGAAACGCGGGCCGCGCTCAAGCGCAAGGAAGAGCCCAGCTACATGGGCACCTATACCGGTGCACGCCGCTACGTGCTGCATACCTTCGCCAATACCCAGAGCGCGCTGATGAGGAAGCGCGTTTCCCGGTACATGGAAGGCAAGCTCTGCCCCAGCTGCCATGGCAAGCGGCTGAAGCCTGAGGCGCTCTCGGTCACCTTCGCGGGCATCGACATCGGCCAGTTCATGGCCATGCCGCTGGACCAGCTGGCCGATCTGCTCGAACGGGTCGCGCAGGGCGATTTCGGCGCGCACGAGGCAGGCACACGCAGCAGTACCACCGGCAAGGATCGCGCCCAGCGGGCTGCGAGCGGCCGCGCCAGCCATGCAGCAGCGCCCGACGTGCGCCTCACCTCGGCCCTGTCGGAAGAAAAGCGCCTGGCCGCACAGCGGCTCGCAGGCGGGGTAATGGCACGCATCCGGCAACTGCGGGGGCTGGGCCTGGGCTACCTTTCGCTCGATCGCGCCACGCCCACCCTGTCCGCGGGCGAACTGCAGCGCCTGCGGCTGGCCACCCAGCTCAGTTCCCTGCTGTTTGGCGTGCTGTACGTGCTTGATGAGCCTTCGGCTGGCCTGCATCCAGCCGACAGCCAATCGCTGTACGACGCGCTGGACCGGCTGCGCGATGGGGGAAATTCGGTATTCGTGGTTGAGCACGATCTGGAATTGATGCGCCGCGCGCAGTGGCTGGTGGATGTCGGCCCGGCGGCGGGTGAACATGGCGGTCGCGTGCTCTACAGCGGCGAGCCCGATGGCCTGCGTACGGTCAAGGATTCCCGGACCGCCCTTTATCTGTTCGACAAGGTGCCTGCGCCGGCCAGCCGGCAGCGCCGCCCTGCACGCTGGCTGGAGCTGAAAGGCATCCACCGGCACAACCTGCAGGGTGTGGATGCGGAGGTGCCGCTGGGCCTGCTGACCGCGGTCACCGGTATTTCCGGTTCGGGCAAATCCAGCCTGATGGCACAGGCGTTGCCCGAACTGATGCTGCTGCATCTGGGGCATGAGCCGGCTGAAGACGCCGCCGATGGCGCGCCCAGCGAAGGGCCCACGGTCATCGAAGCCACCCACGGGCAGCTGGCGGGCGATGTGGACGCCATCCAGCGGGTGGTGCAGGTCGACCAGAAGCCCATCGGCCGCACGCCGCGATCCAACCTGGCCACCTATACCGGCCTGTTCGACCACGTGCGCAAGCTGTTTGCCGCCACGCCCACCGCGCGGCGGCGCCGGTTCGATGCGGGTCGTTTCTCCTTCAACGTGGCCAAAGGCCGCTGCGAAACCTGCGAAGGCGAGGGCTTCGTCAGCGTGGAGCTGCTGTTCATGCCCAGCGTCTACGCACCGTGCCCCACCTGCCACGGCGCCCGCTACAACGAGGACACGCTGAAGGTGCTGTGGAACGACTGCAATATTGCCCAGGTACTGCAGATGACCGTGGACGAAGCGCATGCGTTCTTCATCGAAGAAGACGCCGTGGCCCGCCCACTGCAGCTGCTGAAGGAAATCGGACTGGGCTACCTGCGGCTGGGGCAGCCGGCAACGGAACTGTCCGGCGGCGAAGCGCAACGCATCAAGCTGGCCACCGAGCTGCAGCGCAGCCAGCGCGGGCGCAGCCTGTACGTGCTGGATGAGCCCACCACCGGCCTTCACCCCTCCGACGCTGACCGGCTCCTGGTCCAGCTGCAGCGGCTGGTCGACGCCGGCAACACCGTGGTTATGATCGAGCACGACATGCGTGCGGTCGCCCAGGCCGATTGGATGATCGATGTCGGCCCCGGTGCAGGAAGCGCGGGCGGCACCATCGTCGCCGCGGGAACACCGCAGCAGGTGGCGCGGGCAAAGGGAAGCCGCACGGCCCCGTTCCTGGCCACGGAGCTGTCGCGTGGCTAGCCGCGCACACGGCGCGCATACGAAGTCCACATACAGTCGACATCGCGTGCCATAAGGTGCTTCCAACTTCCGAACGCGCCGCCACCGTGAATCTACAGACCCTGGCCTCCACGCCGTACCGCATGCTTCCCGACAGCTGCCAGTTCGAGCTGCTTGATGTCGACGCGCTTCAGGATCCGGCCAATGGGCGGCTGCTGCACCTGTATTCGCTGGTGGCGCGCTGCCTGTCCTGCGAAACGGTCTTCAAGGCCGAGGAAGGGCAGGGGCTGGTCAGCCACTCTGCTGCACGCGTGGTGCGGTGTCCTGCCGGTTGCGGGCAACAAGCCTTCAAACCGGCGCTGCTACGCGACTGGCGCCCGCTGGCCGCCGCCCAGGCCTGATCGTTACGAAACAGCGCCCGCGCCTCTGCTCAACTGGCCGAGCGGCGCATCTCTGCCTGGCAACCGCACAGCCTTGCATTGCTGATGGCCTGCCGCACACCACAGGCCGAGCAGGACAGCACGGTACCGCCGGGCACATGTTCCATCTCGTCTTCGCGCCACACGCTGAAAGAACCGCACGAGGTGCACGTCGCCTTGATGTTCAGCGCCCGCGCCAACTGCCCCTCGGGGTTTGCCTGATAGGTCAGATCGACGATCTTGAAGATTCCGGTATGGCTCATGCGATGTCTGTCGAGGCGTGTTAGCGAAAGAGTGCCGCAACGGCGATAGCGGCAACGTCAGCCCGATGTGTAGCGGAAGAGACGGAAGGCCTCAGCCTTCTTCGCGCTTGATGAAGTCTTTCAGGCGCGCACGGCTGATCGCCTGGCGGCTGCCGCAGGCAGGGCAGGTGATGGCAGCGGCGCCATCCAGATCCAACAGCCCATGGCCCGCCACCGCCCTGAACTGCCGCTGGCAGCTCATGCACGAGCAGTCGATGCGTGTGACCTGCAGAAGCGTGCCATCTGCCCGCGTCACTCCTTCGACGCTTGATATGTAGAACTGTCCGATGTCGCGCATGGAGATGAACAACTTCCTGAACTGCGGGGGCGCCCATGATGCATCGCGTGACACTCAACGCGCCCACCTGCACCGGCAAGAATTCTGAAGAATTCAGAGAGGCACGCAACGGGTGCTATTGCCACCAGTGGTAAGGTGTGAATTGGTGCCGATCTGGCATCGGTTTACAGGCCACACTCAATGCCCATCAGGGCCGTTGTATACGCAAGCCAGGTGGCGAGCGATCTTTCCAATGAACGTCTTGAAGCACTCGTTGCCGACGCGGCACGATTCAACCGGCTGGCCGGCGTTACCGGCATCCTCCTGCACGACGGCACCCGCTTCGTGCAGTACATCGAAGGCCCCGAAGACGGCGTGGCCACCGTTTACGAACGGGTTCTGCAGGCCACCAGCCACACCGAACTGGTGGAACTGGCACGCGGCCGGGTGTTCGAACGGCAGTTCCCGTACTGGTCCATGCACCGGCTTCCGGTAGACCAGCTGTTCGTGGGCAAGCTGGCCCGTGCAAACTGGTCCAGGTTCAAGCGCAGCGATCCCGATGCGGCGGTTGAAGGCTACGGTATCGATCTGCTGGCCGCCGCCGTGGCACCGCATCTGAACGCTGCCTAGGCCGGTGCCGGTAGATATCTGCCGGCCACTGCGGCAATGCTCCGGCCTTGTCCGGCAAGGTCATCCGCCCGGCCAACCGCTTTCCGCCGTTGGCCGGGCGCGGGATACTGGCATGCATGCCGTCCATCCCTCAATTCTGGTTCCGCCTGGTTCACCCACTGCGCAGCGAAGCATGGCGCCGTCGTGCGGCGCTGTGGATCGGCGCCGTTGTTGTGGCGCTGGTGGCGATTGTGTTCACCAAAGCCAGCGATGCAGCATTCGGGCTGTTCCAGCGTGCCATCGGGCATTCGCCTTGGTGGGCGCTGCTGCTTACGCCTGGCATCTTTGCCTTGCTGGCCTGGTTGACCAGCGGCGCGCTTCGGCCCACCCGCGGCAGCGGCATCCCCCAGGTAATCGCCTCGCTGGACAAGCCCGACGAAGGCTTACGGCAAGCCAATCTGTCACCCGCGGTATCGGCCGGCAAGCTGCTGCTCACTTCCCTTTCGCTGCTGGGTGGTGCGTCCGTAGGCCGCGAAGGCCCTACCGTGCACGTGGGTGCCAGCCTGATGTACCTGATTGGCCGCTGGTTCGGCTTCAAGGACCCCCGCGAGTTGTCGCACTTCCTGCTGGCAGGCGGTGCCGCGGGCATTGCGGCCGCCTTCAATACCCCGCTGGCAGGCATCGTATTCGCCATTGAGGAACTGAGCGGGCGCTTCGAGCACCGCTTTTCCGGCACCTTGCTGACCGCCGTGATCGTGGGCGGGGTGGTGTCCCTGGGCCTGCTGGGCAACTACACCTATTTCGGCCACGTGGCTGCCCGCATGCCGCTGGGCCAGGCCTGGCTGGCCATCCTGCTGTGCGGCGTGGTCGCTGGCCTGCTGGGCGGACTGTTCGCGCGCACGGTGCTGGCCAGTGCCGCCGGCCGCCCGCGCTGGCTCGGTACGCTGCGCCAGCGGCATCCGGTGCTGCTGGCCGGCGGCTGCGGCGTGGTGGTTGTGTGCTTGGCCGTGGCGTTTGGCGAAGGCGCCTACGGCACCGGCTACGAACAGGCCCGCAGCCTGGTGCAAGGGCAGGCCGTGGTAGGGCATGAGTTCGGCTTGATGAAGCTCGTGGCCAACCTGGCCTCTTACGTAGCGGGAATTCCTGGCGGCTTGTTTTCACCCGCGCTGGCGGTAGGGGCCGGACTGGGCCACAACCTGGCCGCCTTGATGCCAGGCGTCGATCCGCGCGCGTTTGTTCTTCTTGGCATGTGCGCGTATCTCACTGGCGTCACCCAGGCCCCCCTGACCTCAGCAGTCATTTCGCTGGAACTGACCGACAGCGGTGATCTTCTCCTGCCTATCCTGGCAACGGTGCTCATCGCCCGCGGGGCATCCGGCCTGGTCTGCCGCACCCCCATCTACCGCGGCCTGGCCGAGCAGTTGCTCGGCACGAACCCACGCAAGGCTGCGGCGGGGACATAAGCCCGCCGCACCCGGCAAGCGGCTTACTTCGGCATCAGCACCGTATCGACCACGTGCACCACGCCGTTGGACTGCATCACATCTGCCGTGGTTACCGACGCCTTGCCGCCCTTGGCATCGATCACCCACACCTTGCCGTCCTGCAGCTTCACGGTGAGCGGTTCGCCCTGCACGGTTTTCAGCGTGCTGGTACCGCCGTGGCTGCGCGCGGCGGCAGTCAGCTGCGTTGCGGTGTAGGTGCCCGACACTACGTGGTAGGTCAGCAGCTTGGTCAGCTTGGCCTTGTTTTCGGGCTTCAGCAGCGTATCCACCGTGCCGGCCGGCAGCTTTTCGAACGCCTGGTTGGTGGGCGCGAACACTGTGAACGGGCCCTTGCCGCTAAGCGTGTCCACCAGGCCGGCGGCCTTCACCGCAGCCACCAGCGTGCTGAGGTCCTTGGCGGTGGAGGCATTTTCCACGATGGTCTTGTTCGCATACATCGGCACGCCACCCACCATGGGGTTATCGGCGGCAAACACGGTGGGTGCAGCACAGGCAACCGCGATGCCCGCGGCCATGGCAAGACGCTGAATCTGGCTACGCATGTTCGTATCCTCATTGGTTGGGTGCAGGCAGGCCTGCCGTGAACGCGCCCGGAGCACATGCAATGGCGCGTTGTGCAGATCTCTACGTGCGGCAAGGGCAGGGTGGATGCACCCGGAATCAATCAGGGTGTGAACAGTTCAAGCAGGTGGATGGGGCGTGAGGGTGCGGCCGGCCACTCGGTTGCCGGGGCAGAGCCCGGACTCCCCGGGCAGACGCGCCTGCGCTAGCATGCGGGCACCCGCACGGACTGCTATCGCCCAAGGCAACGCAATGGACATGCAATATCTGGATGACACCCCGGCCGTGTCGCGGCCGCGCGATGAAGCACTGACCTTCCAGTGGCTCTACGCCCGCGTGCAACGTTTGAGCGACCACAGCATCTACCCGAAGGCCGGTGCGGTTGAGCGCTGGTCCATTCGCATTGCGGTTGTTGCCGCCGTGGTAGGCGTGGGGTCGGGGTTGCTCCTTGATCGTTGGGTTCCGGTTTCGATACTGCTGCCCATCACAGCCATCTGCTTGCTGGTGGAGATTGGCGGGTTTGCTGTCAATTCCATCCTGGCGGTGTGCAGGCAGTATCGGCAATACATCCAGCCAAGGCTGTCGCACGCCAAGGAAATGGACAGCGAGTTCAAGCAATGGCAAGTCGTCGTCTCCGAGTTGCGGGGCTTCCCCAGAATCGAGCGTGAGGAGCGCCTTCGTTACATCACCGCCCTCAGGACCGGAATGACTGATCGCATGGGCCTACTTTATGGTGGCTTGCAACGGCTGGGACCGTTCCCGCTGCTGATCGCACTCTTTGTGCAGTACCGCGCCTGGAAGACGAGTGGCTGGGTTGGAGTATTCGATGTGGGCTGGCCGGGCGGCATCCTCATATTCTTCATGGTGCTGCTCTACGTAACCGGCTGGCTGCTGATCAGCCAGCGCACCCGCCTGGAAACCTACCTGAACCTGCTGGAAGCCTCGCTACAGGAAGCGAAGGACTCCGCCCCGTAGAGTCGAACCTGCTCGACTGCAGCAGCTTCAATCGCCGCGGCAAACCAAACCCGAAACTCCTCCCCATCCTCCAGCGCGCTTCCACCCGTGCCCTCGGGCCGCACGCCAAACCCAACCAGGCTCCGGCAATCCAGGCCCTCCACCGGCGCCTCCTGCCGGGCGGGCAGGGGCAAGCGCAGACACACCGCGCCCGCCAGCAAGCCGCCCATTATCAACAGCGCAACAAAGTGCTTCTTCATTCAAACCCCCAGCGCGGCCATCAATCCTGCGGTTGCATCCGCTCGTTTGCGTGCGCAGTCAGTGCAATGCAGGCCATCATCAGGCCTTCCATCACGCGGTCACCCACGTACTGCTCAGGCTCGCCGTTCTGCCGGGCGCGCTCAGCCGCCAGCAGGATTTCCTGCACGATGCGCAGGCCGTTCAGGGCGCAATCCGCATCGGCCAGGGCCATCTGCCGCCCACGCAGTTGATGCCGCTCCGGCCACAGTTGGCCATTGGCAGCGACGCCACCGCCAATGCGGTGGAGCAGGGTGATGAGGGTATTCGGGTCCGCATCCGGGCCAGGGCAGGGGACTTCCTGGATGGGGCGCGGGGGAGGGGAATGCGGCTTGGTCATGGCTGGCTCCTTGCGTGCAGGCAGAAGCCGCCACCAATAAAGGTGGCGGACGATGCGTGGTTCGAAACCCGGTCTACGCTGAACCGGCAGGCACAAGGCCTCCACGCACCGCCCGCCATAGCCGGCAGACGGATTGCCAGCCGGCACCACGCGGGGTGGTGCCGACTGGCAAGCGTAAACATCAGCGTAGATCCGGGGTTTCGAAGCCCGGCCACCCTTTTTCGGTGGCGAGACAAGGATTACTCCCGGCTGCGCGATATGCCAAGGGGTTGGGGTCAAATCCGCCAAAGCCCTAGACGCTTTTGGCATTGTTGCATAGCTCGAATCATTGGCGATGCATTGAGGGGAAAGGACTTCAACGCCCAATCAGGAAAAGACGCCCAATCACTCTCCTGAAACTCCGGAGGGTGGCAAAAACGACATCAATGGCCCGTTGGGCAAGCCGCTATCTCAAGCGTTTCGCAATGCGATCAGTCGACCAGGTCCGAATGAGAGGTGCCGACTACGCTCTCGTTCCGGCGCTCGGAGGCTCTACCTATCGGCCGATGAGATTCTGCGCAAGAGCACCGTATTGGCCGGCCAGAGCACTATCGCGCCCATAGAGCTCTACGAAGTCTCTGGCACAAGCGGAAAACTCACTCCGGCTATCCGTTGCCAAATCAATGCGAAGCTGATGTGCATTGCGCAAATCCTTTGGAAGCGAGGGAACTTCAATGGTGCGCAGGGCATCCCAAAGAAGTGCAACAATCTGAGCGCGCCGGGTAGTGAGATCCTCGTGATTAAGCTTAAAGAACTCGATATTCACCAGTGCGCGCTCGTAGTTCTTTCCCTTTTTCCTGGCTGGCACGGCCAATACGCCATCAAATCGAATAAGAGTCGACGGGTCAACATCGATGGTGCCGAGCGGGTAGAGCAGCAAGGCGTCCTCTGTGCTGAGCTTCGTTGGATCGCCACCCCTAACATTTCGCCGCCCCCTAATGGGGAAATAATCCGACTTGAGTGTCGAGTTGCATCGAGTGCACGCAATCAAGTAGTTGAGAGGGTGATAAGAAAGAAGATAATAGCCAGAGGCATTTGCATTTCCCACCTTGCATGGCGGGGAGAACTGAACAAGCCCCTTGGCAGCCTTGACCGGCCACTTGCTCACGCGGGATTTAGGGCGAAAGTGTTCTACCTCATGAACCTTGCTGGCAAGTTTCTTTCCGGCAAGCTTCATTTCACAGTAGGCACATTTTTCATGCTGAAGGTCAATATAGACCTCCTTTATATCCCCCCAAAATTCGGAGCCGCCTCCGTACGATCGGAGTGCCCTGTAATGAGACGTTCGTTTTTTTGCGCGATCAAACCAAGTGCCGTTCTTAGCCTTGATCGCAGCATATAGAGAGCTCTGAGTAGATGTGATCTGTATCATCTCAGAGCTCTCCACTGGACAGAAGTTCAAGATACTCGAGCGCTGCGGTTGCGGATCCAGTCTCGCGCCTCTTTCGAAGCTCGTCCAACCTTTTGGAGACATCTGGAGCGCGAGTCGACTCAAGACCAAAATATGGACTCAGCAGCAGCTGCCCAGCGCTCTTGCCATGAACGCGCTCGGGATAGCTACGGGATATCGCGCCCTGATCGGTTACCTCGAGTCGCTGAATGTTCTGCTGCTCAAGAGAGCCAACGACGAGTGGACTGTGACTGGTAACGATAAATTGGATATTCGGAAGCGCCTCGGAGAGTGCTGGCAACACTAGCCTCTGCCATTCGGGATGAAGATGAAGATCAATCTCGTCGATCAGCACCACACCCTTGTTATCGACAAGCTTCCGGCCGCTGGGCGCGCCCATGCATAGGTGATACAGCATATCGCCGATCCATCCGATGTAGGCGCGAAACCCGTCGGAGAGTGCACGAAATGGGACGTCGATTCCCGACATCTCAAACATGATCTCGCCACCCTCTGACAGCTCCAGAACGCTTGAGTGCATTCGGCAGCTGCTGGGCAGCAATTTGTTGAAAAGTCCTGCTACTTGCTTATAGCGGCCAGGATTGCGTGAGGCATACCCCGGCAGCCAAGATGAAAGCGGAATCAGGCTGTAGTGTTCCTCAAAAAGTCCAGCGACGCGCTCGTAACGACTTACCCGGGTCTTGTGGCGCAATGAAAAATCCACCCGGCGACCGTGCTCAACTCGGCGTGTGGCGCCGTAACCTACGAGGAAAAATGCACTACTCTCTTTGGTGTGCTGGGCCTCCAAGACCATTCCGGCATAAGACTTGGGCCGGACCCACTCAAGCCGTTCAGCGTCACCCACTTTGGTTATCTCCGCCCCCATTGAAAGGGTGCGACTCTTTGACTTTATGCCTAGATCCTGCGGATCCAACCACACTCGCGAGTTGATTTCCGCGAACCTTGGAGTTCGGGATCTACCACTCCCTCTGAGCTTCGACCTGGCCTTGGCGCTGGGGAGCTTGCGCACGTATCCATCCGAAACGAAGCCGGAGTTTCCCTCAAGCACGGGGGCCAATACACTCATCGCAATTGCCCTGAGTACCGTCGACTTGCCAGAGCCATTGCTTCCCAGAATCACATTGACATTTGGGAACTTACTGCCCTCCACTGCAAAGTCTGTCGACATGAAATCGAGCTCTGCGCTTCTTATGGAGCGAAGGTCATTGACACTGAGTGAACGGATATGCATTTTTTCTCCTCATGCTCTACAGTGCTCTGACTTCCGAGAGGATCGGACACGAAATTTTTGCCCAAGGCAAGAGCTTTTCCGCGGGCGGAATGACAGCGTGCGACTGCTAGATGCTTAGCATAAGACTTCTTGGTGAGTGTTGCAGCGTCGACTCCACTCGGATATCCCCAATTTGGCGGATGGCTCGCCCAGGCATTCGAGAAGGCAGCGGTGGAGGTAATGAGCCAGACAACAGAACCGAAAGTAGAATGTGCAGAAGGTGCGCGCTCCCGCTCCCAGGCTAATCCACAGCTCTCCTGCAGCGAGTAGGTTCGCGCATTCCATTGTGGGCACCCACCGTCACGCCCGCTACGATAAGCCATCCGGCAGGCATGCAGACGCCCCCCCCCAAGTAAGACTGCCGGCTACGCACCACCGGCAGCCCACCCCACCTTACATCCCCCGAGCGCGATTCTGTTCCTGCTCGCGCTGCTGGTTCTGGTCCTGCTGGTTCTGCGTCTGCGTATTGGCCTGCTCCGCCTGGCGGGTGCTGGCCTCCACGGTCTGCGACACCGCCTGGCTGTGCTCGACAACCGCACGGCGTGCGGCCGGGTCGTTCATCTCACCCTGCACGGCAAACACGCCCGAGCCATCCAGGCGGGCCACCACAGAGTCGATCCGGTCCATGCCAGCGCCCTTGCTCGCCACCACCAGCTGACCGGCTGCGCGCTCGATCTGCTCGTTGTCGCTGAACACCGGCCGCATGCCTACCTGCGCACGCTGCTTTTCCATGTCCTGCAGCTTGCCAACTGCCTGCTCGAAGCGGGCATTATCCGGGTTCGAGGCATCGCGCATGCTCGGTTCTGCCTGCGGCTGCTTCTTCTCGGCTACCGCTGCATCCAGAGCCGTCAGCGTCTTGTCGCCGGCCTTGCCGTCGTCCTTCAACCCGTTAGCGCGCTGGAAGGCCTGCACCGCAGCAAGGGTGTCGTCGCCAAAGTAGCCGGTGTTGGAAAGCGGCTTGCCATCCTTGCCCTGGTAACCCAGGCCGGCCAGCCTTTCCTGCATGACCTTCACTTCATCGCCGCGCTCTGTCTTGGTCAGCATGCCGTCGGCCATGGCGTTCTGCGCAGGCGCCCGGCGGGCCGGGGCGTCCTGGCCCAGAGTGAGCCGGTCGTTCAGCATGTCGCCCAGGTACTTGCGGTACTGGTCCGGCTCCAGCTCGATATGGGCATGCACCGCGCCCGGTGAGCCGGCGTCGGACTGCTTGATCAGCGGCGCACCGTATTCGACATAGTCGCCGCTCTTGTACGGCGAACTGCCGCGCTCACCGTGCAGCACCTGGCCCAGCAGTTCGCGATCGGGGTGATTCTTCGGGTGGCTCCAGATGCTGACGGAGTTCCACGCATTGTTGTTCACCTCCACGTAGCCGGCGACCGGATTGGGAATCATCACGTCGCGCTTCCAGTTCTGGTCAGTCAGGATCAGATCCTTGTGGACCAGCGGAATGCCGTTGCGATCGCCCTCGCGGCGGGTGGTTTCCAGCTCGCCTTCGATCATTTCCGAGTGGCGGTCGGCCAGGTTGGCGTTGCCGGTGCGCACGGCTTCGCGGTTGGTCTTGGGGTGATGGATCTGGAGATCACGGAACGCGTCTTCGCCGGTAGTGCCGTGGGGAATGGTGCGGTTCGCGCGGTTGTCGGCGCTGCCCATGGGCTCCACCACGCGGATGCGCTCACCAGAGCTCAGGTCACGGGCGGGGGCCGCCGGGTCCTGTGCGGGCGTGACCGGCGCAGCCGGGGCCGCAGGCGCGGGGGCAGGGCGCTCTGCGGGGGCAACAGGCGCCGCACCGGCAGTGCCCTGCTGGCGGACGGCGCCATCCAGCGCGTCCAGGGTGTTCTTGCCGGCCTTGCCGTCTTCGGTCAGGCCGTTGGCCTTCTGGAATTCGCGCACCGCATGTTCGGTATTGGGGCCGTAGTGCTTGTCGGCCGTCAGCGGCTGGCCATCCTTGCCGGTGTAGCCGGCCTGGATCAGCTTGTTCTGCAGCGCTTCCACCTCTGCACCGCGCTCGCCGGATACCAGCACGCCATCGGCCATGGGGTTGGCGTTGGCGCGCCCGCGGCCGCGCGACTGCTGCGGCTCGGGCTCACCGAAGGCCTGCTGGTAATCCTTGCCCTGGTAGGGCTCCGGATTGCGGTTGACCTGGTCGTAGCGCGCCAAGGCCACCAGATCGCCCTTCTCGGACACCGCGCGGTCGCGCAGCCCCGGCCACCAGTCCGGCGAGCTTTTGAAGTTGGTTTCGATGTGATTGATCTTGTAGTCCTGCGCCGCGCGGATGATCTGCTCGTCGCTCAACTCGGCCAGGTTGTAGTTTTCGCCGTAGGCTTCCTTCAGGCCGGTCTGGAACACCGAGCGGGTCAGATCGCGGTACTGCACCGACGTGCTCCACAGGGCATCCTGCACGGCGGCGCCGCGACCAGACAGGTCGACTCCCGCCTCCTGCAGGCGCTCCATCTGCTTGTCGTAGTACAGGGTCTGGATGAAGTCGTGCTGGTCCTGGGCAAAGCCTGCCGGATCAGCGGCGGCCACTTCCTTCCACTTGGCACCAAACGCCGCCGTGCCCGGCTCCAGGCCGGCGAACTGGTCGCGGTAGGCAGATGCCGCGATGTATTCGGCGGCACCCCCCATCTTGGTGGAGAACTGGTAGGTGCCATACGAAATGCCGCCGTGGTCACCTACACCGGTCGACACCGTACCCGGGCCACGCCCGCCCGACTCGCGGTGTGCCGAGGTCTGGCCGATGTGCCAGGCGTCCATCTTCTGCTTTGCTTGATCCACTACGTCCATGTCTGCACTCCTTTGCGGTGGGGATTACTTCTTGATCAACGCCTCGAGGGCGTCGGCACGATTGGCGAAACGGTTGATGCGGCACGACTGGGCATCCAGCATCTGGCCCTGGCCCTGGGTAGCAGGGTCGTATCGGCAGTAG
This sequence comes from Stenotrophomonas maltophilia, assembly GCF_047782825.1. GTDB lineage: Bacteria > Pseudomonadota > Gammaproteobacteria > Xanthomonadales > Xanthomonadaceae > Stenotrophomonas. Next base: position 859,148 of record NZ_CP180589.1, read on the forward strand.
CGATCGGTATCGCGCATGTAGGTGTCCTGTTCGTCGCCCAGCTTGTCCTTGAATTCGCTGTCCGGGCCGGCGTCGATGGCCTGCAGGGCAGCGCGCATGCGGTTCTGCTGCCACAGGAACTCTGCATCTGCGCAGGCTTCCATGGCCGAGGTCACCGCATCGCTGGCGGCCGCGCACTTCTTGAACTCGGGGCGCAGGTTGGCGCGGTTGTACGAATCATCAGGGCGGTAGGGATTGCCGTCCTCATCGGTGATGGGGGCGCCGTCGTCGGCCTTCGCAGGTGCGGGCTGTTCGGCAGCGGCTGCTTCGGTCTGCGCTGCCGGAGCGGGCGCCTGGGCCGGGGCGGCGGATTCGACAGGGGCCGCGGGCGCGGTCGCCGCTGCCGGTTCGGCCACAGCGGCCGATTCCGCCTGCGGTGCCTGGCAGGCAGCCAGCAACACGCCTAGGGCAAGCGCGGACCAGCGGGCCTTGCCGCCGGTGGCGCGAACGAAAAGGGTAGGGGCCTTCACTTCCTGCATCTGTCTGTCTCCTTGAAACGGGTTACGGAATGACGCGCAGCATGGCGCGCCGCACATGCCGGGGGATCAGCGTGTGCGTTCGTTGAATGTGCGGGCCTTGCGGGCCCGTGGTTCCGGGGCGGCGACCGGTGGGATGGGCGCGCTCTGGGGGTGGATGTCTGTGTACTGCATTGTTCCGCGTCTCCTTGCGTGTTGCCGCGCCTGTTGAGGCCTGCGGCGGCTGGCGTATCCATACTGCACAGCGAATCGTTACCACCTGGCGAGCGCTCGCTGCCTGTGGCTGGCGGCCTCCCCCTGAGGCCGCGCCGGGAGATTGTACGGGATTGGCGTCAAATTGATGACGCGAGGCTAATGGAGGCTCCATCCAAGCTTCAAATCAAGCACTTAGACCTATGAATCGCAAGCGGGCGAAGGACAAAGAGCCGCGGCCTGCCGCGATGAACTCCACTGCCATTGTTCCTATGGAAGCGCCCCGTATGGTCGGGTAGCCTTGACTGGACCCCAGGAATGGAATGACCTGGAAGCATCAACAGAATCAACACCTCATTTCTATTGGAATCATGGCCAAGATCTCAAATTCAGACGTTCCGGTCTGGGGCATCCACGCGGGCCGCACCGGGGATGCGGATTTTCTTTTCCTGAAGCAGGATTGCATCGCAATCGGCTGGGCACGGATGGGTGACCTAAAGAAGCTGGCTTCCGACCGCGAGGCATTCAAGCTCCGCTACATTGGCGCGTATCCCAATGCCAAGAAGGGCGGCATTGCCACCGTGTCTGGCGTCCCCTTTCGTTTTCTGCATGAAATGAAGAAAGGTGATCTGGTCGCCTATCCATCAAAGCAGGACAAGCACATCCATATCTGCAGAGTGGTGGGGGACTATCAGTACGATCCCACTGGAGAGAGCGGCTATCCCCATCGCCGTAAGGTCGAATGGCTGCACAAGGTGCCTCGCCTCGATTTCAGTCAGGGGGCGCTATATGAGATAGGCTCTGCGCTGAGCCTTTTCCAGATCAAGAACTACTCTGACGAATATCGCTCCATAGTTGAGGGCACGCCCGCTGCGGCAGTGAACATCGATCAGGACGAAACGGTTGCGTCGGTCACCGAGGACATTGAAGGTACCACCCGCGACTTCGTCCTCAAGCGCCTGACACAGGACCTGAAAGGACTGCCACTCGAAGGGTTCGTATTACACTTGCTGCAGTGCATGGGCTATCACGCGCGGCTAACCAGGAAGAATGAACCAAGTGTGGATATCATTGCGCACAAGGATCACCTCGGAATCGAGCCTCCGATCATCAAGGTTCAGGTAAAGAGCAGCTCCGGAACCGCGTCCGACAAGGACGTATCGGCGCTGTACGGCAAGCTTTCGTCCGGTGAGTATGGCTTGTTTGTTACGCTTGGCACCTTCAGCCCCTCATCCAGAGCGTACGAGCAAAGCAAATCGAACCTTCGCTTGATCGATGGCTACGAGCTTGTCGAGCTGATTTTTCAGCATTACGAGCAGTTTGATTCCCGGCACAAGGGATTGCTTCCGCTGCAGAGGATCTATGTTCCGCAGATCCTGGACGCCGAATAGAGATTAATGGCTTGAGAGCCCTGCAAGCGAAGAACCCAGGCTCAGGGCTGCGTGGTGCTGCGGAGGAGCTGGGCACGATACGGTGCACTGGCAAAATATGTCGGCAGGACCTGCGCATGGCACGCTTGGTTCATTGACCTTCACAAGTGTCCGACTGGCCACCTCCGATGCATGGGAGTGGCTGCGTTCATATGATATTGCGCAGCCACTCGTCTATCACCCGTGCCGGTCGATGCGCCACATCTCACCCGGTGCAGACCGCACCGCCGTCATTCCCGGCAACAAGTTCGAGATCCCAACAATCTCAGGATGACGTTGCACGATGGTCCCCATCGACACCACCCGCGCCTGATCCGGATCGGTTTCCGAGCCGCTCAGGAACGCCCAGGAGTGATCATCACCGTAGTGCGTCACCACAAGGACAGGGCTGCCGTCCAGCACCGCCTGACAGGTGATGCACGCTACGTTCGGGGCCTGATCGAACATCCAATCACTGCTCATCCTGTCCCTTCCTGCGCCGCTCAGCCGTCAAGCTGCTCATCCAGTATTTCGGCCTGCTTGGCGTAGAAGCGGGCAGACGCCTCATTCTTCTGGGCCTTGAACGCTGCACTTGCCGCGCGTGCGGCACTGGCGGCGGCGGTGAAGGCATCCGCGCGGTCCTGCCAGGGGCCCTCTTCGTTGGTCACCAGATCGCCGTCCTTCCAGCGGCCCACGATGTACCCGCCTTCATTCCCCCGGCTGGTGTCGATCACGCCGACGACTGGCACGCCATCCTTCAGCTGGCCGTAGAACGCCTCGCCCGCCACTGCGCCATCGCGCCGGCGCAATACCCCCAGGCCGCTGGCTTTGCCACCCGTGCAATCGCCGATCCAATAGGTCGGTCCCGGCGGCAGGGAACGGGGCGCAATGAAACGGCATCCACTTGCCGGGTCCTTGGACCAGCCGCTGTCCGGCGCGTCCTGAGCCGCAACGGCAGAGCTGAAGGCAAGCCCGAACAGGGCACTGGTGAAGGCAAGTTTCATGTCAAAACTCCTTTCGACACTCAGCGGCAGGGGTCTTCGTCAGGCAGCGCGTTGGGGTAGGGGCAGGGATAAAAGCCGGTGTTGCCCAGCTCGGCAAGATTGGTCCGGAGCGGACCGCCCGGAAGCTGCCAGCGCCCATCCTTCTCCACGGCCCCAACCTCGGCGTGTTGCTCCCTGTCGAGCAGGCGGACAAGGAAGGGGAAAGCGGCGCGCATGTCGCTGCGCTGGGCCCAAGCGGGGGCACCCACGATGCGGTAGCTGTAACGCACCACGCCATCGTCGCCGCGCGCGATGCTCTTGATCTGTTTCTTGCCAAAACAGAGATAGGGCGACGGCGCAGCGTCAGCACCGAACGTATGAAGCTGGAGATACGGCCTGCCGGTTTCAGTGATGGAAATGCGCGCCTGCGGGGTCTCCTTGGCCCGATTCTCAACAGGCTCGCGACGGACCAGGTCGGCCGCGATCAGGGCGTCAACGCCCGCCCCAGAAAGAAGATCGGCGCCTTTCTCGATCGGCCACTCAGGGGCGATCAGCAACGCACATACGTCTGAACCTTCCAGCTGCGTGCGGAGATCCGCGGTGACCGATGCATGGTCGTTTGGGCTGCTGCAAGCGGCCAGTACGAATGACATCACTGCAGCGGATGCGGCACCCAGATGGGCGCGCAGGGCAGGGTGCCTCATGGCGCTTTCTGTCCTTGCGATTCCTGGTTCACCCTTGGCAGACAACCAAAGGCATGTGATTGTCGTCACACATGCGCCGGATGGCCTGTTGAATGTAGCATGCTGCTAATCGGCGCTATCGCCTCGAGGGGGCCCACATGGTCGTGCAGACGCTGCTGATCGCGGCAATGATCGCTGGTACAACCCTGAGCGGGCAGGGTACCGCTGCAGAGCCTGCCGGCGATGGCCGGGAAACGCTGATGGAGGTCACGGGCGTGGTGGAGATATTCTCTGGCAGCCATGGCCTGGGTTATGTCACCCTGGATGACGGCAGGTGCTACGACCTGGCACTTCCGGCCAGCGTGCTGAAGAACAGCCCGCGCTGGGACACGAAACGGGTGGCCATCACTGGGTCGCTGCAATTCCGGCCCCGCATGGCCGAAATGATGTGGTTCGACATCAAGGACCGGAAGATCGAGGGGTTTGGCTGCTCGGAAGATGTGATCTATGTGGAGTCCATCAGGAAGATCTGATGGACTAAAGGAGAGGCGCGATGAAGTGGAGCCCTGGGAAGATCGTCGTTGCTTCGGTTGCGGCGCTTGTTGCGCTGTATATCGGCTCCTGCACCTACATCTCCGAGGCCGGGCAGAGGAACTTCAAGAATGTCCGGACGGGCGATTCTGTTGATGACGTACTACACACAATGGGTGATCCGTCATACGTTCAGGAGCGGGGCACGGAAGCACCCCGGGGGTATGAGGAATCCAAGTGCGAAGCTGCCTGCGCGAAGAGACTCTGGTACCTCAACCGACCTTCGTTGACCGGTGAAGCATGGTCATTTGAGATCAACGAACAAGGTAACGTCGTTCGAGGCGCCTACTGGATCTCGCCTTAGGGCTGTATCTGTGATGCAGCGGGCAGGGGCGCAAGAAGTCGGCGTGCCGGCACTCAGGACGCCTCCCGCGACCATTGCCGGCAGTACTCGTATACGTCTCCGTCCCACCAAGCATAAAGTTCCATAGGCAGCGTAATGCGGTCCATCAGACTGCGGGTCTTGGCTTTGTCGCCGGCCTGGCAGGCGAAATGGGCGAAGTTCTGCAGGTTCCAGTCGGAGGGATACCGGGCCAGGACATCGTCGATTCCCTGGCTCATCAACGGCCAGTCCACCTGCTTTTCAACGAACGGGCTGCTGTAATAGCTGCCCGCCGTGGACCAGTAGATGCGTGCGTACAGGGCAGGACGGTCGCGCTCCGGCACCGTCTCGAGCGCGCGCCGTGCCATCGATTCCACGGCATAGGGCGTGCCGCCCCACTTGGGCGAGAAATACTGCGCCGCCACAAACGGAATCGTCAGATTGCCCGGGTGCTTGGCCATGCCCTCATCCACCAGCGCCATCAGGTCGGTAGCGTCCCAGTTCAGCCGTACGGCCGCGGACGATGCCAGCTCGTACCAGCCGGCGTCGCTGGCGCACGTTTTCTTGTGGTCGGCCAGGTAGTTCATGGCCGCTTCGGTGTAGGCGTGGAAGTGGGCGGTATCCTGGGCGCTGACCGAACTGGAATAGTCATAGCCCCGGTACGCCATGCCACGCCCGAGCAGGGTGGCGGCCACGGCCAGGTGCGATGTGGCAGAGCGCGGGTACTTCTTCGCCCAGCGCTGGATCCGGTCGCGCTTCGGGTCATCCTCACCGAGGGGAATCTGGTCGGCTTCGTACAGATTGGACAGCGCTTCGTAGAAATGCGTCAGCTTGAGCGTGCCGCTGGAGGTGGTCTCACCGGAGCGGCGGTACTTTTTGGCCAAAGCTTCCAGCCCCGCGAAATCCTCCTGGCCCAGCAGGGCCTCTACCTGGAGTTGGATGCCGTTGCGTTCGGCGTATTCGGGGGAGCTTTCGGACGGGCCGGCGTGCGCGGTGCCGACGGCGAACGACAGTGGGGCCAGTGCGATGAAGAGGCAGAGCACCAGTGAGGCGGGTGAGCGCATGGCGACTTTCCTGGTCTGACGGCCGCTTTCAGTCCTGGGTGGCGGCTGGAACCCGAGGGGAGTTTATATGGAATCTGGGCACCGGCGGAGGCCGTGCCCAGGTACTGACGATAAGGGTTCGTTATCAGGGGTAGGGTGGATGTCCGCTCCTGGCCGATAGGGGACATCGGGGGAAAGGAGATCAGGGCTCGCTATCAGTGATGGATACAAAGCGTCTATGACGGAGTTTTGCTGATCATCCAGGGTAGTAACAGTGACTACTCTCCTCACGTCCTCGGTGGCAACCTGTCGTCACGCTGGTGCCAGTTGGGCAGCTGCGGCGCGTGGCGTTTGAGCATGGCCTGGATGGCCGCGTGCGCCTGACCTCTTTCAGCGTGCTCGCATTGGTCCAGAATCTCCCCAGCCAGCAATTCAAACTGCGGCCAGAACTGTGCCGGATGCCGCACCTGCGCCAACCAGTGCACCAGCATCTCGCCCAGCGCATCAAGCTGCACATGGATTTCGGGGCGAACGTTCATCCCGTGGCCGCCCCCAGATCAAGCGCGACACGGTAGTGATGTCCGTCATCCCGAAGCAGGACGGTAAGGTCCGGCTGCAACATGCCATCCACATGCAGCGTAGGCTGACCCTGCGCAGTGCGGGTCACCACGAACTCGTAGAAGCTGCGGCCGAAGCGGTAGCTCAGTTCGAATGATGGCCAGTGATCGGGCAGGCAGGGCGCAAGCGATAGGCGATCGCCCTCGCGACGTATGCCGAGCAGGGATTCGACCAGCAGGCGATACATCCAGCCGGCCGAACCGGTGTACCACGTCCAGCCGCCGCGTCCGACGTGCGGAGACACGGCATATACATCCGCTGCCAGCACATAGGGTTCGACACGGTAGGTCTGCACCGCCTCCGGGCTCAGTGCATGATTGAGCGGGTTGATCATGCCGGCAAGTTCCCAGGCACGCACCGCGTCTCCCTGCTGTGCGAATGCCATCGCCGCCCACACGGCCGCGTGCGTGTACTGGCCGCCATTCTCGCGCACGCCCGGCACGTATCCGCGAATGTAGCCGGGGTCTTCGGTGGTCTGGTCGAAGGGCGGATCGAGCAGCTGGATCAGCTGGGCGTCCTTTCGCACCAGATGCGTGTAAAGCGAATCCAGCGCCTGCGTGGCACGCTCAGGTGCGGCAACGCCTGACAGCACCGACCAACTCTGGGAGATCGAGTCGATGCGGCATTCCTGGTTCTGTGACGAGCCCAACGGGGTGCCGTTGTCGAACCAGGCGCGGCGATACCATTCCCCGTCCCAGGCATGCTGTTCCAGGTTCTGGCGTAGGCTTTCGGCCTGCTGTTGGCACCACTGCGCACGGGCGGCATCGCCACGCGCGTTGGCCACCCCGATGAAGCGGTGCAGCGTGTCATGCAGGAAGAAGCCGAGCCACACACTTTCACCGCGCTGCTGGTCGCCAACGCGGTTCATGCCATCGTTCCAATCACCACTGCCCATCAACGGCAGGCCGCGCTCGCCGAGCAGCCGGCAACCGCGTTCAAGCGCCAGGACGCAGTGCGCATACAGCGTGTCGCGCTGCGTCGAAGGGGTAGGCGTGTCGTAGTACCCTTCCTCCTCCGCGGCCACCGCACGCCCCTCGATGAAGCCGACCGTCTCGTCCAGCACGCTGGCATCGCCGGTGACCTCCAGGTAGCGGCAGGCGCCATGGGGCAGCCACAGATAATCGTCGGAGCAGCGGGTGCGCACCCCTCGACCTTGCGGTGGGTGCCACCAGTGCATCACGTCGCCGTCGGTGAACTGGTGTGCAGCGCAGAGCAGCAGGTGTTCGCGGATCAGCTCCGGGCGAGCGTGCACGAGGGCGAGCGCGTCCTGAAGCTGGTCGCGGAAGCCGAACGCTCCGCCTGACTGATAGTAGCCACTGCGCGCCAGGTAGCGGCAGCCCAGGGTCTGGTAGACCAGCCAGCCATTGGCCAGCGCGTCCAACGCCGGGTCCGGCGTACGCACCTGCACCGTGGCCAGCACATTGCGCCAGTGGATGCGCACCGCGTCCAGCGCGTCGATGGCCTCCTGGGCGCCCTGGCGGCTTCGTGCCAGCGCCAGCGCTTCCTCGCGGTCGCGGCCGGCGCCAAGGCGGAACGTGGTTTCACTGCGGTCGCCTGGCGGCAGCTCCAGTGGCACCTGGATCGCCGCACAGGGATCCAGGCCTGCACCCATCCGTCCATCCAGCCGTTCGCGCCGCATCGCCGCCGGTGCATGCAGGCTGCCGTTGCGGCCGATGAACTCCAGGCGATCACAGGTCCAGCCGCAGCCGTCGGCATCGGTGTCGAAGAAGGCCATCCGGCCGCCGAAGTCGGTGCTGTAGGCATTCCGCGCCAGCAGCGCCCCGGTCTGTGGATCGCACTCGGTGACCACGTGCATGCGCGACTTCGCGCGCAGGTCACCCATCACCCACTCGACGTAGCCGATGGCCGACAGCCGCCGTGTCCTGCCCGACAGGTTGTGCAAGCGCAGGACCGAGAACTTCAATGGCGCGGCGACGTCGACAAACACCCACAGCTCACTGGCGATGCCGTCCTCGACATGCTCGTAGACGGTGTAGCCGAATCCATGGCGCGTACGGTATGCCCCGGTGCCCCTGCACGGCAGCGGCATTGGCGACCAGACGTGACCGGTTTCCTCATCGCGCAGGTAAAACGCCTCGCCGCCCGTGTCCGAGACCGGGTCATTGAGCCAGGGCGTCAAGCGGAATTCGTGCGCATTCTCGAACCACGTGTAGCCCGGCGCACTTTCGCTGACGACCGTGCCCAGGCGGGCGTTGGCGATCACGTTGGCCCATGGCGCCGGCGTGGGCGCGCCTTCGCGCACCATCACGACGTACTCGCGACCGTCCTCGCTGAATCTGCCGGTGCCGTTGTCGAACTGGCCGGCGCCACGGTAGGGAAGGAACGGCCACGGATCATCCATCTCCTCGTCGTGCTCGGCGCCCGGGGGCAAGCCGGCGTCGGGGCCCGCGTCGGTGACGATGGGGAGCCCCGGAGCCGCCTCCGGCGACACTGCCAGTTCCTGCTGTACCGCCTGCGGCACCAGGGGCGGGATCCGTCGCTGAGGCAACGGTTGGCGGCCGACCTGCGCAGCGAGGGTGCCGTCCTCGTCGCTGATCACCGCCCGTGCCACCGCCTGCAACAGGACTCGGTCCTCGTGGGTCATGTTCTGCACCGGCCGTACGAAGATGCCGCCGGGGCGGTCCAGCAGTCCCGTTTCCGAACTGGCGGCCACCATCCCCAGAATCTGGTCCTGCAGTTCCTGCCGATAGCCGGCCTTGCTGTCGTTCCAGATGACCAGATCGGTATTGAGCCCCTTCTGGCGCCAATAGGCGTGCGCCTGCACCAGCTGCCTGACCAGTTCCACGTTGTCCGCATCGGTGACCTTGAGCAGCACGATGGGCAGGTCACCCGAGATGGCATGGCTCCACAGCCCGGATTGTCCGCGCTGGTTCTGCAGCAGGACCCCGGCACCCGCGCGCAGCAGTGGCCCGGCATACAGCACGTGGGCGGCCAAGCGCTCGTACAGCGCCGCCTCGGCCTGGCTGGCGTTGATCTGCCGGCGCACCACCTGGCTGTGTGTCCATGCCAGGTCGAAGACGCGGTCGGCCAGGCGGCGGTCACGGTATTTGTCTACCAGTACCTCGCAACCGGGGCGGTCGGCGCCGACGCCATACACGATGTCCAGCTGCACCGTCTGCTCTGGCTCAAGCACCACGCGGACGCGGATGGCCACGATCGGATCGAGCACTGAGCCGTCGGTGCCGGACAGATCGGCATCGGTGGTCAACGCCTGCGGCGCCCGTGGCGTGTTGCCACGGCCCAGGAAGCGCGCACGGTCGGTTTCGTAGGAAATCGAGACGACTGCTGCGTCATGCACCGCGACCAGATGGAACATCCATGGCGGCACCTCGTCGTGCGAACGAGGACGGCGGGTGCACAACACGGCCTGCTTGGCCGCCAGGATCTCGCTCTGCACGAAGAGATTGCTGAAGGCCGGATGCGCATCGTCGGCCGCGGCGGGTGCCAGTACCACTTCGGCATAGGTGGTGACCTCGACGGTGCGCGGGCGACGGCTGCGATTTGTCAGGCGCAGGCGCCTGAGCTCGATGTCGTCCTCGGCGGAGATGGCAACCTGCAGGTGGCTCTCGCAGCCGCGGCGGGTACCACGGAATTCCGCCTTTGCGTCCGAGAAGATCGCCTCGTAATGGTCTACCGCCACGCAGGTGGGTTGGTACGCAGCAGACCAGAACTCGCCGCTGTCCACATCACGCAGATAGCAGAACGACCCCCAGGCGTCGGTGGTGCCATCCTCACGCCAGCGGGTGAGCGACAGGTCGCCATGGCGGCTGTAGCCACCGCCGGCGTGGGTCAGCATGCCGTGATAGCGGCCGTTGGACAGCAGCTGTACTTCCGGGCGGGGTCCGCCCGGATCCTGCAGTACACGCAGCGACGTTTCGTCCTCGGCCATGGCCGGGTGCTCGCCCAGCGCCTCCACCTCGTGCGGGTGGAATACGCCGATGCGCGGAATGCGCTCCTGCAGCAACAGCAGGGTGGCCTGGAACTCGACATCGGCAAGGAACCGGCGCTGCATTGGCTGATCGCGCAGCAGGTAGTCCAGCGACAGCAGACCCATGCCCTGGTGGTGGGCCATGAACGAACGCAACAGTACGTGATCCTGCCCGGGCGGCACTCGCGCGGGCGTGTAGTCGATGGCCTCGTACATGCCAAAGCGCCCGGTAAAGCCCAATTCCTCCAGCTCCTGCAGGTTCTGGCAGGCTGCTTCCGGCGCCACCATCAGTGCCATCATGCTCGCATAGGGTGCGATGACCCGATCTTGGCCGAGGCCACGCTTGAGCCCCAGCCCCGGCACACCAAACGCCCGGTACTGGTAGTTCAGGCGGGCGTCGACGGCGTTGTAGCCGGACTCGGACACCCCCCATGGCAGGTTCAGGGTACGACCGTAGACGATCTGCGCCTCGACCGCGTGCCGCGTGGTCTGGTCCAGCAGCGTGTCCGGATAGCTGGGCATCACCAGCTGGGGCATGAGGTACTCGAACATCGAGCCACTCCATGACAACAGCGTCGGCGTACCGTTGACCTCGGTGAGCATCCGCCCAAGCGCGAACCAGCTTTCCTGCGCCAGCTGGCCCTGGGCGATGGCGACGAAGGCGCACAGCCGCGCTTCGGAGGCCAGCAGGTCGTAGAAGCTGTTGTCGAGGCGATGGTCGTCGACGTTGTAGCCGATCGAGAGCAGGTTGCGGGTGCGGTAGAACAGGAACCCGTATTCCATCAGCGAGAACTGCCCGGCGCGGTGCGCAAGGCCCTGCAGCTCCTCAATGCGCGCGCGCGCGTCCGCACCCGCTGTACCGGACAGGGCGGCCAGCTGGCGGAGGCTTGGCACCGGGGCCTCGTCGTCCATCGTGGCATCGGCAGGGAGGTCAGCGAGTGCCGCCTGGGCGGCGTGGCATTCGGCAGCGAACAGGCCCGGCCAATGCAGTTCGCCTTCCCCGGGCGACGGCGGCGCGGGCCACTGTGCCAGCAATAGGTCGGCAAGGCCCGCCAACTCCTGCAAGCGGGCAAGAGTCTCCGCCGTTCCGGCAGGGCGGTCGATACACGTTGACGCCAGACGCTGGCGAAGGTGATTGAGCCCCTCGACCAGTGGTGCATCGTTGGGGCGACAACGCTGCCGTTCCTCTTCCAGTACACCGAGCGTGTCGGCCAAGCCATCGAACGTGTGCGGCGCCAGTACCGGCGCATCCACCAGCGCGAGCAGGCCCTGGCGCAGCGTCAGCAGGTGGCCGGCCAGGTTGCCGCTGTCCACGGTGGAGACATAGCGCGGCGGCAGCGGCGCCAGGGTTCCGGTGTCGTACCAGTTGAGGAAGTGACCGCGATGGCGCGGCAGCTTGTCCAGCGTATCGAAGGTGAGGGCCGTACGTTCAGCAACCGCGCCCATCTGCAGGTAGCCGAAATCCCAGGCCGACAGATTGGCCAGAAGGGACAGGCCGATGTTGGTTGGCGAGGTGCGGCGTGCCACCACCAGCGACGGATGCTCCTGGATGTTGTCCGGTGGCAACCAATGATCCTGCTCACGCACCCAGGCCTGGAAGAAAGACCAGGTGCGCCGCGCCAGCCGGCCCAGAAACGCCCGCTGCGTAACGGACAGCTCCGCCACGATGGCTGCAGGGGGGCGGCCCAACCAAGCCATCAACGCCGGCGCAAAGGTCCATGCCAGCAGCAAGGGCAGGGCGGCCGGCAATGCCTGCGGGCGCACGCTGGCCACTGCAGCCAACAGAGCCAGTGACAGCAGTGAGGCCGGCGCCATCACCCTCCATTCCGCGCCACGGTCACTACCGAGACGGCGCTCGACTTCGCTGGAGGGGTTCCACTGCAGCAGGTGACGGCGCGTGACGGCCATGCGCCAGAGTGTGCGCAGCACCGCATCACTGGCCAGCAACGCTTCGAAGGGCAGACATGCGACCTGGGTCGACGCGCGCAGCAACGACTGCAGCGTACCGCGCCCGACCTTGATGTAATGCGCCTCCAGCGGTGTGTCGTCCGGAACGCTCAGTGCATCGCGCAGCATTCCTACCAGCGGCGGGGCGAACCACAGGGCCAGCACCCACGCCGTCCAGGCAGCAGGGTTTCCGGCATACAACCAGCCCAACACCAGCAAGGCCAGGGCAGCGATCGGCACCAGGCTGCGGCGCAGGTTGTCCAGCAACTTGCCGCGGGACAGCAGGCTGAGCCGGTTGCGCTCCCAGCCCGGGCCCGGGCGCGGTGTCCACGGCATCAACCAGGGCAACAGCTGCCAGTCACCGCGGATCCAGCGCGCACGGCGCTTGGCGTCGGCGGCGTAACGTTCGGGGTAGTCCTCGTACAGGCGCACGTCACTGACCAGACCTGCACGCGCATAGCAGCCTTCCAGCAGGTCGTGGCTGAGGATGCGGTTCTCGGGCAGGCGGCCCTCGAGCGCTAGTTCGAAGGCGTCGACGTCATAGATGCCCTTACCCACGAACGAGCCTTCGTCGAACAGGTCCTGGTAGACGTCGGAGACCATGCGCGTGTATGGATCGATGCCAGGCTCGCTGCCGAACATCCGGGCAAAACGCGAGGTTCGGCGCCGGCCCAGGCTGGTGCCTACGCTGGGCTGCAGGATGCCGTACCCCTCCACCACGCGTTGCAGCGTCGGGTCGAAGCGCGGGCGGTTGAGTGGGTGCGCCAAGGTGGCGACAAACGCGCGTGCCGCATCCCGCGGAAGTTGCGTGTCCGAATCCAACGTGATGACGTAACGGACACCGATCAACGCCGCCGCGTCGCCGACGATGCGCATGAACGCGGCGGCATCGCCCTGGCGGAGCAGGGCATTGAGCGCTGCCAGCTTGCCGCGCTTGCGCTCGTGTCCCATCCACACGCCTTCACCAGGATTCCATTGCCTGGGGCGGTGCAGCAGGTAGAAGCGATCACCGCGCTCTGGCGCGTAGCGCCTGTTCAGCTCTTCGATCCGCTCCACGGCGTGCGCAAGCAGGGCGTCGTCCATCGGCACCGTGGCTGCCGCTGCGTCGAGAAAGTCCGTCAGCAGCAGGAAGCGCAGCTGGGGATCCCGGTTGGCCAGGAAGCGGACCTCCAGCGCTTCGACCAGCACGTCGATTCCGTCCATGCTGGACAGCATCGAGGGGACCGCGACCACGGTGGCGCAGGCGGCAGGAATGCCCTCGCTGAAATCCAGCTTGGGCAGCGGCCTGGGTGCAACCAGCACCGTCGCTGCCCAGTTCACCAGCACGATGCCCAGTTCACTGAACACCAGCAGCGCGAGCAGCGCGGCTAGCCAGATGTGTACAGAACCACCGCCGGTTGCCAGCAGGGCAGCGGTGGCCAGAACTGCCAGCAGGGCGATCGGCAGCAGGTACAGCGCAAGCGGCACGCGATGTGCCAGTTGCCGTGCCCTGCGGTGGCGCGGTGCTGCCTCCGCTACCGCTTCAACGGTGGCATTGCGGCCTTCGCCAACCAGCCAGTAGCCCACGTGCGTGCGCGGCCCATCCGGCGGCGTAGCCGCCCGTGCCAGGTCCAGTGCGATGCTGGCAACGCGCTCTTCTGCCATTCGGCTACCGCGGGCGATCTTCTCCACCACGTGGCGATAGCTGTCGCGGGTGGCGAAATCCATTTGCGCGTACACGGCCATCGGGTCTTCCCGCAGGCGCTGCTCCACCACACTCATCTCTTCAACAAACGTGCGCCAATCCATGGTGGACAGAAAGCGCAGGCTGCCGATGCTGTTGCCGATGGATACCTGATCGGCCGCCTGCTGCTGCCCCTCGGCGGCGACCAGCTCGTCCACGCGCTGCCCGGCCGCTGCAGCCCACTGTTCCAACCATGCGACAGGCATGGCCCACGCACCGCCGCGCCCCTGCAGCGAGCGCGTCAGCTCGGCGATGAATGCGCCGGTCAACGGCGGCGCGGACCGTGCCATGTCGGCAACCACGAGGACCACTTCGGTGGGGGTCTCGGAGGCGGCTTGATTCAGGTTGTCAGCCCATTTCGAAGCCAGGCGGCGGTCGGTTCCATCGCGCATCACCCGCGCAGCCATGCGCCGCAGATTCTCCAGCAGAGCCAGGCGCAGCATGATGGGAACTGCCCACAGTTCGCCCAAGCTCAGTGGCGCGAGAGACTGGTATGAGGCAATGAACCGGCCCAGCGTGTCTGCGTCAATGCGCCCATCACCATGCGCAATGGCCTGCATCGACAGTTCGTATACCCGTGGCAATCCAGCCGAGGGGCCTGAGGCAAGTGAAGGCAGCTGCCGGCTGTAGCCGCGCGGCAGGTGCCGGCGCGCGGTCTGGATCTGTTCCTCGATCAGGTAGTAGTTGTCGAGCAGCCATTCCCCCGCCGGGGTTACCGGCCGCTGTTCGCGCACCACGCTGCTGAGTAGCGTGTTGGCGTCTAACAGCACGCGCTCATTGGCCTGCAGACGACCGAGCAAGCGCTCCGGGCCGGGGTGCATCCGTACGCGATGCTGACGTGCAAGCGCCCGGCCGTACACTTCCATCTGTTCAACGCTGTACAGCGCGGCGCGCAGTGGGCCTTCGGTGGGCTCGATGGCCGGCGCCGAGGCCTGGTGCTCACGCCATCGCCAACGCAAGCGACGGCGCAGGCGCAGCCAGCTGCCAAATAGACGACGAAGGTGGGGCATGGGCTACCAGGGGAGGGACGCGTCCTGCATAGTTGCATCTGATGTGCGTCGCTGGCTGTGAAGGCCAGTCGCCGGCTGGAATCACCTGTGCTGTTTACGGTTACGAGCCTGCTGTTCTTCAAATGCGCGCAGATATCAGACGGGCCAGGAAGCTGATTAACTTCTCTAAAGCAGTTGATCTCTCAGGAAGGACGCATGGGGGCAGCCGGCCTACTTAAGGTGGGAGCCACCATACCTCGGCACAGTGACGATTCGCTTGGGCGGCTAGACCCAAGTGTCCGCTTCTGGCCGGAAGCGGACGCTCAACAAGTGCGCTTGCCACCGCGGATCTGCGTTTTGGATGCGTCGCAGGACCGTCCTCTGCGGTCAGGACAACGTGCGCCACACCGTCTCAGTCCAGGCAGAGCCACACGCAGCAGCCGCCTTGGGCGGATTGATCGCCCGCGCTAGGTCACCCAAGGTGTACGGCTTGCGCAATAGCGCAAAGCCATGGTCGGTCTCGCGCGCCAGCAGCTCGCTGTAGCCGCTGGTCAGCACCACGTGCAGTCCTGGATACCGCTCGCGCAGCGTCTGGGCCAACTCCAGACCGCTGATGCCCGGCATGACCACATCGGAGAAGACCGCGTGGTAGAGCCCGTGATTCTGCTCCAGCTCGGCCAGAGCATCGCTGCCGTTGCGGGCCAGGAAGACGCCGCAGCCAAGCTCGCGCAATGCCGAAACCGCAAAGGTCGCCACGTCAACGTTGTCTTCTACCACCAATACGTTCAGGCCTTTCGCATCATGCAGCGAAAGCGTATCGGATGCGCTGACCGCTGCAGGTGCCTGGTCCGTCAAGGGCAGATAGAGCACGAAGGTGCTGCCTTCGCCCACCGTACTCTCCAGATCCACCTCGCCTTCTGATTGCTTGACGAAGCCGAAGACCTGGCTCAAACCTAAGCCGGTGCCTTCGCCAACCCCCTTGGTGGTGAAGAAAGGGTCGAACACTTGGCTCATCATCGAAGCTTCGATGCCACACCCGTCGTCGCTCACCGAAACCGCCGCGAACATGCCTTTGAGCGGCGGTGCGAACCTGACCGATGGCATTTCATCCACCCGGCGCACGCAGATGCGCACTGTACCGCGCTGGCCAATTGCATCGCGGGCATTCACGGCCAGGTTGATAAGTGCAGTGTCCAGCTGTGTCTTGTCCAGCAATACGTGCAGCGGCGCGTCCGCAAGGTCGAGCTGCAGGCCGACGCCGCCGCCCAGAAGCGTGCGGATGATGTCCGCTAGGCCTTCAATGCCTGCGCACAGGTCGAAAACCTCGGGTGACAGGGACTGCCGGCGCGAGAATGACAGCAGCTGGGACACAAGACTGGTCGCGCGGTCGGCTGCCGCACCGATGGCTTCGATGTGGCGCTTATGCCGTTCGTCGCCAGTGCTGCCGTAACGCAGCATGTCCACCGAACCGCTGATGACCTGTAACAGGTTGTTGAAATCGTGGGCGACAACGCCGGTCAACTGGCCGATGGCCTCCAGCTTCTGCGACTGACGCAGTTGCTCGCGCGCCCGCACCAGCTCCGCATGCGCGTGCCGTGCCTCTTCGCTAATGATTTCCACCTGCCGGGAGTGCTCGTTGCGTTCGGAGACGAATTCGGTTTGGTCACTTACTACGCACAGGATGCCGCCGACACTGCCGTCCGCTACCCGGATTGGGGAATACGAAAACGTCCAGAAGGTCTCCCGCCGCGTACCGTCCCGATCCATGAAGACGCGCAGGTTGCGGAAGCTGCGATGCGTACCGGCCATGGCATCGGCGATTGCGCTGCCGAGCTCGTCCCAGACATCGTGCCAGACGACCCTGACCGGGCTGGCCATGGCGCCATCAAGCTTATTTCCCAGCCACGGGGAAAATGCGTCGTTGAAGTAGAACAGGTTGTCCGGCCCCCACGCGATCCATAGCGGCTCGGGACAGTCCAGGATCATCGTCAGCACGGTGCGGAGTTCCGCAGGCGCAGAATCGGCCAAGCCGGCATGCACCCAGGCACTTTCCTGCAGCAGACGATACGCCTGACCATTGGGGGAGGACACGGGGAGATCGCAGCGCTGCATGTGAAGGCCTGTCGAACATGTCCTCACAGGGTAATCATGAATGGTACAGGCTGCGTGACGGGGTTCGGCCGGGTTTCCCGCTCGGTGCGTGAGGAACGCCGCGCCTGCATTCATCCGCCCGCGACACTGGAAAGACAGCCGTGTGACCGCATCGGGGATACGTTCGCAGTCCATATACCAGCCGTTGACTCGACATGCTTGCTCCGGTGCTGCCCCCTCCGCTCTCCAATCTGGTCCGGCAGCGTCTGCTGCAGATGCAGGATCTTCCCTTGCCAGGCCACGGGCACACGCTGGAGCGCTGGCGCCTGCTTGCTGCCATGGGCCACGAAGATCTGTGCTTGGCCAAGGTGCTGGAGGCTCACTACGATGCCAAGGCGATTTTGCAGGAGCTGGGGGTTGCGGTGCCTGAGGACCAGTTGCTGGCGGTTTGGGCGGCGGAAGGTCCTTCCTGCACGCTGCGCGCTGATGCAGCCGGACGGTTGCGTGGTGACAAACCATGGTGTTCCGGCAGCGACCTGGTCGATGCCGCGCTGGTGACGGTGCGCGATAGCGAAGGCGTGCAGCTATACCGCGTGGACACCTCGCAGTGGCATGGCCTGGATGAGGATCCTTGGCCGGCCACCGGCATGGGCCGGGTGCCTTCCACCACGGTGCGCTTTGACGACGCGCAGGCGGAGGTCATCGGGCCGATGAATGCCTATCTGGACCGACCCGGCTTCTGGCACGGCGGTGCAGGCATTGCGGCCGTGTGGTTTGGTGCGGCGACGGCCATCGCCGAGCGAATGCAGCATGACTGCAGTGAAGGCCTGCGCGCGCGTCTGCTGGGCAAGGCCGACCTGGCGCTGGCACCGGCCGCCGCCCTGCTGCGCGAGCTGGCCCGTTCCATCGATCTGGCGCCGCAGCTGACCCACCGGGTACAGGTGGTGCGCGTGCGCAGCGTGGTCGAGCGCGCCGCAACGCAGGTACTGGATCTGGCCGGCCGTGCGATGGGCCCGTCGCCCATGTGCATGGAACAGGCGCACGCCCGGCGCTGGGCCGACCTGACGGTGTTCATGCGGCAGAGCCACGGCGACAAGGATTGGGCCTGGCTGGGTGAGCAGAGCGCCACGCAGGTGATGCCATGGGCGCTGTAGCCATCATTCACGGCCACGGCTCGGAAGAGCGCGCGTGGGACCACTGCGACTGGCTGTGGCAGCAGCCCGCTTCTGAACTGGCCGAGCTGTGTGCGGGTGTGCGGCGCATCGTGGTTGTGGCGCCGCATCCCGACGACGAAGTGCTGGCCTGCGGCGGCCTGATGTGCGCGGCCGCCAATCTTGGCCTGGAAATGATCGTGGTGGCGGTGACCGATGGCGAGGCCTGCTACCCCGGTGAACACTGGTGGACGCCGCAGCGGTTGCGCCAGGCGCGGCGCGAGGAGCTGCGCGACGCACTGGCCGAACTGGCTATTGAGGCCAGCGCCATTGTCCATCTGGGCATCGCCGATGGGGGCGTCAGCGACCATGAGGCCGGCTTGGAAGACTGGCTGTGTCAGACCCTGCGCGACGACGATCTGGTGCTGGCGCCGTGGCGCTTCGACGGCCACCCGGATCATGAAGCCGCGGGGCGCGCGGCGTGGCGGGCGGCGCACGCGGTGGGCTGCAAGCGCCTGGAATATCCGGTGTGGGGCTGGCACTGGCTGGACCCGCACTGCGCGCACATGGCGTGGGAATCGCCTCGCCTTCTCGATATTTCCGGCGTGGCTGGGCGCAAGCGCCAGGCCATCGCCCAGTTCCGCACGCAGACCGGTGATGTCGCCCGGCTGCAGGCCGAGCCCATCCTGCCGGCCCACGTACTCACCCGTTTCTACCGTACCCAAGAGGTCTATTTCGCATGAGCGCCCAGCCGTACTTCGATGAAGTGCATGCCACTGAAGATCCTTTCGGCTACCGCAGCCGCTGGTACGAGGAGCGCAAGCGCGCGTTGCTGATGGCCAGCCTGACACGCACCGGTTTCCAGCGCGGCTGGGAACTGGGCTGCTCAAACGGGGTACTAACCGAGGCGCTGGCCAGCCGTTGTGAGCGTCTGCTGGCGACGGACATTAGCCCGCGTGCCACCTTCCAGGCGCGCCGCGCGCTGGCCCATCTGCCGCATGTGCAGGTGCATTGCGCGCAGCACCCTCAGCAGTGGCCGGCAGGCCGCTTCGACCTGATCGTCTGCAGCGAAATGGGCTACTACCTGGGCCCGGATGCTCTGGTCGAACTGCGCGACGGTGTGCATGCGGCGCTGAAAGACGATGGCCTGCTGGTGGCCTGCCACTGGCTGCCGTCCTTCCCCGGCCGTGCCAGTCGCAGCGCCTTGGTGCACGAGCGCTTGGGCCATGGGCTGCAGGAAGCCTTCTGCTACCGCGACAGCGATTTCGTGCTGCAGGGTTGGACGCGTACGCCGATCTCGCTGGCCAGCAACGAGGGGCTGAGATGATTGGCATACTGGTGCCGGCGCACAACGAGGCCGAGCACTTGGGCGCGTGTCTGCGCTCGCTGGCCTTGGCGGCCGCCCACCCGGCGCTGCGCGACGAGCCGGTGTGCATCGTGGTGGCGCTGGATGCCTGTGACGATGCCAGCGCCGCGGTCTGTCGCGCGCATGGCGTGGCCACGGTGGAGGTGCAGGCGCGTTGCGTGGGTGCCGCCCGCGCCGCTGCGGCGAATGAGCTGATCGGCAGAGGGGCGCGCTGGCTGGCGTGCACCGATGCGGATAGCCAGGTGCCTGCCGAATGGTTGGTTGCGCAATGCGATGCGGGTAGTGATGTTTTCTGCGGCGTAGTCGACCTTGGCGAGCTGGCTCCGCAGCGGGCGTGGCTTCGCGGCTGCTTCCACCGGGGCGAACGCTGGGGCGACGGCCACGGTCGTGTGCACGGCGCCAATATGGGTGTTTCGACACCGGCCTACCTCGCCGCAGGTGGCTTTGCAGCACAACGTTGTTCCGAAGACGTGGATCTGGTGCGTCGTCTGCATGCACAAGGTGCATCCATCTGCTGGGCGGGTGCGCCCATGGTGATCACTAGCGCCCGCTTGGCTGGCCGCGCCAGCGGAGGATTTGCCGACCATCTGGCCGGGCTCGCAGCGCCAACGGCCGAGGTGCAGCCCCAGCTGGCGCTGGCCATCTGAGGCTGCAGCAAGCCTCAGTTACCGTCCACCGCAAACGCGGCATGGATCAATGCCAAGTGGCTCAGTCCCTGCGGGGTGTTCCCCAGTCCCTGTTCGCCGAACGGGTCCCACATTTCAGGCATCAGGCCCACGTCATTGCGCACCCGCGAAAGCAGTGAGTGGAACAGGCGCTCGGCCTCATCCCGCTCGCCCAGCAGTCCATAGGCTTCCACCATCCAGAATGCGCAGCTGATGAAGGTGCCTTCGCACTGCTGCATGCTGCTGTAGCGCCACAGCAGATCGCCACTGGCATCGCACAGCTCGCGGCGCATGGCATCGCGGGTGGCGACGAAGCGCTCACGGCGGACGTCGGCCAAGCCGAATCGCGACGCCAGCATCAAGCTGGCATCCAGCCGATCACTGCCGGCGTGCATCACATAGCTCTGCTTGCCCTCATCCCAGCAGTGGTCGTCGATCCACTGCAGGATCCGGTCCCGCTCGCGCTGCCAACGCGGCAAGCGAGCCTGGGTGATATGGCCCTTTTCGGCGAGCTCGCAGGCGCGGCGCAGGGCCATCCAGCATTCCATCTTGGACATGGTGTAGTGCTGTAGCTCCTCCAGTTCCCAGAACCCGCAGTCCTTGCGCATCCAGCGGTCGGCGCACTCATCGGCCAGCTCGAAGAGCAGCCGCGCCGTGGCCGGGTCGAGGATATGCCCGGCTCCGATCATGCGGCTGGCCATTTCCAGCACATCGCCATACACACAGGTCTGCAGCTGGTCGGTTGCGGTATTGCCCACCCGCACCGGCTGGCTGCCGTGATAGCCGGGAACATCGATGTAACGCTCCTGTTCCACCCGTTCGCCGCGCAGGGTGTAGCAAGGCGGTACGCCGGGACGGTGTCGGCCAATGGTGGTCATCAGCCAGCTGAAACCAGCTTTGGCATCAGGTAAGGCGCCTACGCGCAGGAAGGCCTTGATGATGTAGGCCGCATCGCGCACCCAGGCATAGCGGTAATCCCAGTTCTTGTCGCCGCCTAACCGCTCGGGCAAGGACGCGGTGACTGCTGCAGCAATGGCGCCCGTGGGCGAAAACCACAGGAACTTGAGCGCCAGCGCCGAACAGATCACCTCATGGCGCTGGCGGCTGTCGCAGTACAGGTCAGCCACCCACTGCTGCCATTCGCGGTCGGAACGGTCGATGCGTGTATCGATATCCTGCAGTGGCGGGACCGGCAGCACCTCATCCTGTGAGGCCAGCAGCGCGACCACGGCTCGCTGCCCCGCGGCGACCTCCAGGCGCCCCCTCACTTCGCGATCGTCAAAGCGGTCAATCATGGTGTCTTCGGGGTAGCGCAGCATTGTCATCACCGGCCCGACGTGGTGAACGCAGCCGTTGGGCGTGTCGCTCATCCACGGCGTGCAGGTACCGGCGCGCGTCCCGGGCTGATAGTGCAGGTCGAATACCACTTCACCTTCCAGTCCTTCGATGCGGCGCGCTAGCTCGGACCAGGGCAACCGTCCGGCCGGGCCGCTGTTGAGTGACTCGGTCAGGCGGGCGCGGCCGGTGCTGGTACGGATATCAGTCTCCAGCACGTTGCTGTCCGGCCGGTAGCGCCTTGCGATGTGTTCGATCTCGCGCGCCTGCAGGACAAACCGGCCGCCTGCCGCTGCGTCCAGCAGGCGGTCGAACAGCGGCGGCGAATCCATGCCTGGCGCGCACCACCAGTCGATGCTGCCATCGGGCGCGATCAGCGCGGTGGAGCGACCATCGCCGATGGCCGCATAGGCGTGGATGGGCGCGTGGCCCTCCGTGTCACGCGCGGTGTTTACCCCTCCATCCGGAGCCGGCGTCACGGCAGAAGCATGCCGCCGGTGGCACCGATCACCTCACCCGTGATGTAGCTCGACTCCTGTGTGGCCAGCAGCACATACGCCGGGGCCATCTCCACCGGCTGGCCAGCACGCTTCAGCGGCGTCTGCGCACCGAACTCGGGAATCACCTCGGGCGGCTGTCCACCTGCGGGCTGTAGCGGGGTCCAGATCGGGCCAGGTGCAACCGCATTGACCCGGATGCCACGCTCGGCCACCTGCTGTGCCAGCGATTTGGTGAAGTTCACAATGGCGGCCTTGGTCGGTGCATAGTCCAGCAAGTTAGGCGAGGGCTGGTAGGCCTGGATGGAGGCGGTGTTGATGATCGTCGCGCCGGCAGGCAGGTGCGGCAGGGCGGCCTTGCAGACCCAGAACAATGCGTGCACGTTGGTGCGGAAGGTAGCCTCGAACTGCTCGGTCTGCAGTTCCTCGATCTTCTCCACCGCCAGCTGCTTGCCAGCGATGTTGGCCAGCACGTCCAGGCCACCGAGGCCAGCAACGGCCTTGCTGACCAGTTCGCGGCAGAATGCCTCGTCCTGCAGGTCGCCCGGCAGGGCAATTGCTTTGCGTCCCTCCGCCTCGATGAGGGCGACGACCTCGGCAGCATCGGCCTCTTCCTCGGGCAAGTAGTTCAGCGCGACGTCTGCGCCTTCACGCGCGAACGCAATGGCCACGGCGCGGCCGATGCCGGAATCCGCGCCGGTCACCAGCGCCTTGCGGCCACGCATGCGGCCGAAGCCCACGTAGCTCGTCTCGCCATGGTCGGCTTTGGGGCTGAGTTCGTGCACGGTCCCGGGGGGCGTCTGCACTTGGCCTGGATAGGTGGGCTGCGGGAACTGGGTCAGCGGGTTCTGCATGTCGTACTGGTTGCGGCTCATACGGGATTCCTTGGGGGAGGAGGGAGATGACGGGGCGAGCGTGGACTCAGAGGGTCACGGCGCCACCGGAAATGGTCAGCAACGCGCCGGAGGTATAGCTGGCGCTATCGGCGGCCAGCATCACGTATGCCGACGCCAGTTCGGCCGGCTGGCCGGGGCGACCGAAGGGTGTCTGGCTGCCGAACTGCTCGACTTCTTCAGCGGCCATGCCGGCGGGAATGAACGGCGTCCAGATCGGGCCGGGCAGCACCGCGTTGACCCGGATGCCCTTCTCGGCCAGCAGACCGGCCAGGCCGATGGTGAGGTTGGCGACCGCGCCCTTGGTGGTGGAATAAGGCAGGATGTTCGGCGTCGGCTTCTTCGAGTTCACCGAGGCCGTATTTATGACCGAGCCGCCGTCCTGCAGGTGCGGCACGCACAGCCGGGTCAGGTTGAATACCGCATGGACATTGGTGTCGAAGGTCTTGCGCCAGTCATCCATCGTGATCTCCTCGAAGGACTGGTAGTAGCGCTGGTAGGCAGCGTTGTTGACCAAGATGTCCAGGCCGCCGAGCTCGTGCAACACGCGCTTCACCAGTTGCTCGGCCTGTGCCTCGTCGCTGATGTCGCACGCGATGAGGACGGCCTTCTGTCCTGCTTCGCGGATGAGCGTGCCGATCGCCTCGGCATCGTCCTTCTCGCTCTCAAGGAACGCGATGGCAACGTCGGCACCTTCACGCGCATAGGCGATTGCCACCGCGGCACCGATGCCGCTGTCGCCGCCGGTGATCAGCGCCTTCTTGCCGGCCAGCTGGTTGTGGCCCTTGTAACTCCGTTCGCCGTGGTCGGGGCGCGGATCCATCTTCTCGGTCTTGCCGGGAAACGACTGCTGCTGCGCCTCAAAAGGCGGCTTTGGATACTGGGAGACAGCCATCGATGCGACTCCTGGGGCGAGGGAGCCACCACTCTGCAGTTACGCCGGTAAACGCGATGACCCCGCAGTGTCGCCACCGCGTGCACGGCGGTGCTACAGCGGGTGGGCGATGGTTGTCATGATGCTGTTCTCGGCCTGACGCGAGTCGAGCCGGGTGTGCTGCACCACCACTGGTACGTCTGAATCAATCACGCAGGAAAAGCCCACGCCGCGCGGTACCGGCGCCGGGTCCTGCAGGTCATTGAAGCGTTTGTGGCAGGTGCGCTGCGCTTCCACCGTGAAGTGGTAGGGTCCCTGCGGCGGGCGGTCCTCGAAAAACAGCATGAGGGAGATCCGGGCAGCCGTGGTGCCCACATTGAGGATGCAGCATGTCTCGTGGCTCTGCAGTTCGGGTTCCGGGCCATTGCTCCACGCGGGGATATAGCCTTCTGCGATGGCCCAGCGGGTCTGTCCGACGGCTGGAATGTCGGCAGCGGTCATGTTGTTGTCTCCGTCAGTGGGATCAGCTGAGAGTGACGGCGTAGCGCTTGGCGCAACGTGCAGAGAGCGTGCGCGCGCGGCGCATCAACGTGAAGCGTTCAGTGTGGTGATACTCTGCCCTCTGGCGCTGCTGCAGTCGCTGCCTATCATTGAACGCTGCTGCTTCCGCATCGTCCTGCCGCCCTACATGCCCTCCAGCGCACAGGCCGCGCGTCGTTCCGCCCGCGCCGCCGGCTATGTTTTTCCCGAGCACCTGCGCGAGCAGGCCCAGGCCCTGCCGGCGCATCCTGGTGTCTACACGTTCCATGGCCGCGAAGGTGGCCTGCCGTTGTACATCGGCAAGAGCATCAACCTGCGCACCCGCGTGATGGACCATCTGCGTACCGCGGAAGAGGCCGCCATGCTGCGCCAGTCCGAGCGCATCAGCCATTTGCCCATGGCCGGTGATCTCGGTGCACAGCTACTGGAAGCGTCGATGGTGAAAACGCAGAAGCCGCTGTACAATCGCCTGCTGCGGCGCCTGCCACGGCAGTTCAGCCTGCGCCTCTACCGGGGCGAAGTGAGCGTGATGCACTCGGCGGAGGTGGACCTGACGTCCGCGCCGATGCTGTACGGGGTCTATTCCAGCGAACGCGCCGCGCGCGAAGCCCTGCGCCGCCTGGCCGATGACAACCGGCTGTGCTATTCGCTGCTGGGCCTGGAGCGCCTGCCACCGGGGCGGCCCTGTTTTCGTTCGATGCTGCGCCAGTGCGCGGGTGCGTGCTGCGGAAAGGAGCCCCTAGCCGAGCACCAGCAGCGCTTGGCCGATGCGCTGGCCCTGCTGGAAATCGTCGAGTGGCCGTACGCCGGGCCGGTCGCCATCGAGGAATCGGGCGCTGCCATGCGTCAGTTCCACGTGGTCGAGGGCTGGTTCTACCACGGCAGTGCAAAGACGCTGGCGGCCGCACGGCGGCTGCGTCGCGACGATGCGGTGTTCGACCGCGATGCCTATCGCATCCTGCGCAAGGGATTCTCGAACGGCGAGTGGGCCGTGCACCCGCTGTAGCCGGCCGCACCGGCGCAGGTCACGTGCCGTGGACGGCAGGTTTTGTATCCCTGCCCACAGGCCCTGCAAGGAGAGAAAGCGTGACCGACCTGTTCGATCTTGGCATGCCCTGGTTCGAGTTCGTGCTGCGGGCCACGGCCGTGTACATAGTGGTGTTGCTGCTCACCCGCCTCAGCGGCAAGCGCTCCATCGGTCAGTCCGCGCCTTTCGACATGCTCGTGATCGTGCTGCTGGGCACGGCCGTGCAGAACTCGCTGATCGGCGAAGACACCTCGCTGCTGGGTGGCCTCATCCTGGCCAGCACCCTGCTGGCCCTCAACTGGTTGGTGGGCTTCGTTACCGCCCGCAGCCGCCGCATGCACCGCTGGGTCGAGGGCGCGCCGGTGGTGCTGGTGCGCAACGGCAAGGTGTTCTGGGACCAGCTGCGCCGCTGCAACGTGGCCCCGGAAGATCTGGACGTGGCGATGCGCAAGGCCGGCTGCGATGGCCACCATGACATCGCCCTGGCAATGCTGGAAACCTCCGGGGAAATCAGCATCGATTCGCGGGTGCGCTGAGGGCTCTCGTTAACAGGCGCATGCAATGGACTCCACGCGGCGCATACCCGCGGGTCACCTGCCGCGCCGCACGCGCGTGCAACGCTGCATGCTCCCACCCGAAGGAGAGCGATGATGCAGGCATTGACCTACCACGGCCGCAAGGATGTGCGCGTCGAAACCGTCCCGGACCCGGTGCTCGCTGCCGACGACGACCTCATCCTGCGCGTCACCGCCACGGCGATCTGTGGCTCCGACCTGCATCTGTACCGCGGCAAGATTCCCGATCTGCATACCGGCGATGTGCTCGGCCACGAATTCATGGGCGTTGTGGAAGAGGTCGGCAAGGGCGTCACCCAAGTGCGCCCGGGTGATCGTGTGGTCATCCCGTTCGTCATTGCCTGCGGTGAATGCTTCCACTGCCAGTTGGCAGAATACGCTGCCTGCGAGACCACCAACCCGGGCAAGGGCGCGGCTCTCAATGCGAAGGGCCTGATGCCGCCGGCGGCGTTGTTCGGCTACAGCCATCTATATGGCGGTGTGGCCGGTGGCCAAGCAGAGTTCGTGCGCGTGCCCAAGGCCAATGTCGGCCCGTTGCGCATTCCCGAGGGCGTGGCGGACGAGCAGGTGCTGTTCCTGTCGGACATCCTGCCGACCGGCTACCAAGCTGCTTTGAATGCCGGGGTCAAGCCGGGCTCGACCGTGGCGATCTTCGGTGCCGGCCCAGTCGGCCTGATGAGTGCGGCCTGCTGCCGCCTGCTGGGTGCCAAGACCATCTTCATGGTCGACCACCTGCCGTATCGGCTGGCGTTCTCGGAGCGCACCTACGGGGTGACGCCCATCGATTTCAGCAAGGTGGATGATCCGGCCGACTACATCGTCAGCCAGACCGGCGGGCGCGGCGTCGACGCCTGCATTGAGGCGGTCGGTTTCGAGGCCGAAGGCAGCGCGCTGGAAAGTGCGTTGACCGCGGTGAAGCTGGAGGGCAGCAGTGGTGTGGCGATCCGCCAGTGCATCGCGGCTGCACGACGCGGCGGTGTGGTCAGCATTCCGGGTGTGTATGCGGGTTTCATCCACGGGTTCCTGCTGGGTGATGCGTTCGACAAGGGCCTGACCTTCAAGATGGGCCAGACCCATGTGCAGGGGCTGATGCCGGAACTACTGACGGCCATCCTGGAAGGGAAACTGGACCCGGGCAACATCATTTCGCACCGGATGACGCTTGGCGAGGCCGCGCAGGGCTACGCGATGTTCGACGCCAAGGATGACGATTGCCGGAAAATCGTGCTGACGCCGTGAGCACGTCGCCGCCACTGACGCCCGACCGCCGCTACATCGTCGTGCGCGGGCGCCTGTGGCGGGCCACCAACCCCCACCTTTCGGCGCAGGAGCGGGCCACCTGGGTGGCCCGCCTGATGGACGCGCGACGGGCGGTGCAGGCCGCGATGAGGGGCGGTGATGCGGATGCGCTACGCGCGGCGCGGCGCGCGGTGGACGCGGCCAAGCACGGGCTGGGCGAGCGCGGACCGGGTTGGTGGACGGACGGCAGCAAGGACTACAACCGGTACCTGGTCAGGAACACGCCGTACGCTGCCTGGTTTGATGCGCTTTGACCCCGGTACCGCCCCCAACCCTGCGTCAGCGATGGGCTTTGCCCGAGGTGGGGTCTGCTGGCGTACGTTCGTAGTCGTCCGGATGTGCGGTCTCCTCCTGCTCCGGCATGTCGTTGCCTTTCTTCCAGCTCTGGTCGGTGCGCACCTTGTCCGGCGTATGGGCCTTGTCCTGGTCACTGGCATCGCCGGTCGGGTTGAATGGCAGCTTGCTCATGGTGAACCTCATTCGGTGTTGGCGGGCGCAGCTGGTCCGCGGCAGGGCGCAGCTGGTCCGCGGCAGGGCGCGGCGTTCCGCCTGCGGTGTACGCAGTCTACGCCGGCCACCATCAATACCGTGGGTGGTTGCCGTGTGCACGATGCGAACGTGCGGCGTACACGCGGGAATGGCCCGGCGTTGACGGCGCCTTGGCAGGGCCCGTGGATACTGCGGCCGTCGCCACACCGCAGGAGCTTCGCGCCATGACCGCTCTGGAAAACGCATCAACGCCCAAGGTTATCCGCCTTGAAACCCTGCCGCTCGATTGCGGCGAATCGGTGGTGGTGGTCGAGCTGGCCAGCGCGCCGGGCCGGGGCTGGATCAAGGCGCTGAAGCGGGTTCTGGCTGACACCGAAGGCTTGGAGTCTGCACAGCTGCGCTGCGATAGTCGCTTCGCCTACATCATCGGCGTCGAACCGGGCCAGCGCGGCATGGCGCACCGGATCAACCAGGCCTTGGCGGCGGCCAGCGAGCGGGCGTTGCCTGGCATGCCTGCAGCCGTGCCTGCTGCGGCATCCTCGACGTCGGCCTTGACGGCCCCGCCTGCCTGAGAGGGCGCGGGAACGTGGCGATATGACTCGGCTGGTACGTTCTGACCGTGTACCAACCTTCCGCATCGGTTGCGCGGGCTGGTCGTTGCCGTCGCGGGATGCCGCCGGATTCGGTGATGGGGCCAGCGCACTGCAACGTTATGCCACGCGGTTTGGGCTGGCGGAGATCAATTCGTCGTTCTATCGGCCACACAAGCCTGAGACTTACGCGCGATGGGCGCAGAGTGTTCCCGAGGAGTTTCGCTTCTCGTTGAAGATGCCCCGGGCCATCAGCCACGAATGCGGACTGAAGGGTGCTGCGCCACTGCTGGAGCCCTTCCTGCAGGGGGCAGAACAGCTGGGCGATCGCCTAGGTGCGCTGTTGCTGCAGCTGCCTCCGAGTTTGGCGTACGACGGACGCACGGCATCCGCGTTTTTCCGGGCGCTGCGCCGGCGTACCCCGGTGCCAGTGGCCTGCGAGCCGCGGCATCAGAGCTGGTTCACCGACGCAGCCGACGCCATGATGGTGACGCACGATATCGCCCGCGTCGCGGCAGATCCTGCGCGTTTCCCGCTGGCCGCTGTGCCCGGGGGCGCGCGCCACTGGAGCTACTGGCGCTGGCATGGCCGCCCGCGCATGTACTACAGCAGCTATGTCGAGGATCATCTGCGCGATCTGGCGGAGCAGGCTGGGGAAGCGGCGCAGCAGGGGCCCGTCTGGATCATCCTGGACAACACCGCACACGGCCACGCGGTGTCGAATGCGCTGCGGCTGCAGGCGCTGCTTGCGCAGCGCTGATGCCGGAGTTTCTTCACATTCTGCAGGTCCATGCGATGACCTGGCGTTGACGCGACATTTGTACATTTTGCTGCAGGCAAACCCATTCGCAATCACTATGGCAAACCGTGCAATCGCCTACGCCAGTGAGGCTCTCCCTGACCTTGACCCGCAACGCCTGACCGCCATGGTCGAAGATGCGGCCCGGTTCAACGGCGATGCAGGCATCACCGGCGTGCTGCTGTTTGACGGGCAGCGCTTCCTGCAGTACATCGAAGGGCCCGAAGACGCCCTAGGCGTGGCCTATGCACGGATATTGGGTGCCAGCAGCCATCGCGAGATCGTCGAGCTGGCCCGTGGTCGGGTAGGTCGGCGGATGTTCCCGTACTGGTCCATGCGGCTGCTGCCTGCAGACGCCCGCGAACTGAGCCAGGCGGCCTATGCCGACTGGCGTGGCTTCGTGAGACGCGCGGGCAGGGAGGGCAGCCCATGGGCGGCCATGGATCACCTCACGGCGGTGGTGCAGCCGCACTTGGCCTGAGCTGCGATGCGGCGACCGTAGCGGTCACCTATCGAGAAGCGCAATGACCTCACGCACGCCCAGCACTTGCGCGGCGCCAGAGCGTTGCAGCAGGTGCAACGCGGGCTGGCGTCGGTCGGGCATCCCAGCGGTCGCTTCCCTGACCACCACGGTGTCGTACTCCCGCGAGTTCGCATCCAGCGCCGTGGCCAGTACGCAGGAATCGAGGGCCATGCCAGCGAGGACAAGGCGCTGCACGCCCAGCTTGGCCAGCAGTACCGGCAACGGCGTCGCCAAGAACGCCGAGTGCTTCGGCTTGAGGATGAAATAGTGCTCTTGCCTCGGCGCCAGGCGCTGGGCAATGTCAGCGGCGTGCCCGCCGCGCTGGCGGCAGGCTTCAACGAGGCCCGGGAAATCCCGTTTCCATTCTCCAAAGTTGTCGTTGGCGAAGATGACGGGCAATGCCCGTTCGTCGAATGCATCCCTGAGGATCACCGCCTTTCCCGCCGCCTTGACGGCTGCAGGGCCTAGCGTGGGGCCTTCGGGGAAATCAAACAGACTGAACAGGTCGATGATGATCAGGGCGCTCTTCACTCGCATGGTCAGCGACCCTAGGTTCCTGCACTGACGCGTCGTCGTCGCCACGCCATCACTTGGCCAACCACCGCGGTCAGCAGGAGCAGTGCGTTGGTTACCACGAAGACCGTGGCGCCGAGCAGGGCACTGTAGATCGTGAACAGCGTTGAGGCGGTCATCTGGCCGAGAAACAGCCACTTGGAGACCGTTTCTGGATGGGGCGACTGCCACTGCTTCACCATCTGCCGGATCAGCGTGGCCATCAGCACGATGGTGGCCGCCCAGCCAAGAATGTCCGGATGCATGCGGGCCTCTTCAGTGCGTGACAAAGGCGGCGCCGCCATCGCAGACGGCGCCGGGGCGCGAGGAACGGGACTCAGGCAGCTTGGGCTGCCTTGGCATTGCCGCCGCCCTTGGCCAGCAGGGTCAGCTTCTCATCGGTGGCCTTTTCCTCTTCCAGCGTTTCCAGCAGCAACGGCAGCGCATCCTTGTAACCGAGCTGTTTGGCCAGTGCGGCGATGGTGCCGTATGAGGCGATTTCATAATGCTCGACCTTCTGCGCGCCGCCGATCAGCGCCGCATCCCGTACCGGGCCCTTGTCGATGGCCTCAATGACCTCCTTGCCTTCCTCGACCAGGCCTTCCATCGCCGCGCACTTGATCCGCTTCAGGCGGATACCGAGCACTTCGACGACCTGGTCGATACGCTCGATCTGTCCCTGGGTTTCCTCCAAGTGGGTTTCAAAGGCTGCCGCCAAGTCGGGGTTCTCGGCCGCACGGGCGAGGCGGGGGAGGGCCTTGGTCAACTGCTTTTCGGCACTGTAGATGTCGGACAGTTCATGGATGAAGAGGTCTTCCGCTGTCTTGATGGCCATGTCGGGCATCCTGTCGTGGAGGAGCCTGCAGGGTAGGACGTCGCTGCGGAAGGCCCGACAAGCATGGAGTGAAGGAGGTATGCCGGTTTTCTTGCCAAGTCTTCGCGTTCTCTTATCAAGCCTATGGTTGTCACGTCGGGCTGCGCATGACAAGGCGAAGTGGTCAGGCAGTCGCGGCTGAAGGGCTTCCATCACACTGCGATCGGCCACGCGCCTGCGTGTGGATGTCCGCTTTTGGCCGAAAGCGGACATTCGTTCAACGAAGGGTGAAGGGAACTTCTAGGGCCAGGATGGACTTCAACTCTCTCGTTCGCTCGCTTCTATCCGATGCGAAGATGCGCCGTAACAAGCCTCTGCGAGACTAGTGCGCGAGCCAAGTCGCTGACATTGCTCCATGGCCCATGACGTGCCCCGCACCCGCTGGTCAAATGGAACCGCCCTCGGCACCATGGGCACGACCAGCTAAGGAGTTCTTCATGCTCTACCAAGATAAGTACGTCGCCTTCATCGACATGCTCGGGTTCTCCGCACTTGTCCAAGAGTCGGCAGCCGACATGAGCAAGCTTGACGAAATAGCAGAGGCCATCGACAGGCTGAAGAACACAGCGTGCTGCAACCCAGCAACAGGACTTTTGTTCACTTACTTCAGCGACTGCATCGTCATATCAAGCAGCCGCTCTCCTGCTGGCCTTGCCGACATCCTGAGCTGCATCAGAATGTTGGCCGAGAACCTGCTAGTGGTTGATATATTGATACGTGGAGGGCTCGCAGTTGGAAGCATTCATCATGATTCTCAGATGATCTTCGGACCGGCGATGCTGGACGCCTATCGCATGGAATGTAAGGAAGCACGCAATCCCATGGTGCTCGTGAGCGAAGAGGTGCGATCGGATGCTCGCGCTGCGGGGTTAAGCAACCTGTTGACGTGGGATGACGAAGAGCCAGACCGCCACTATGTCCACTATCTGATCTCGTACAGCGCTTATGACTCTAATCCAAGGGCGGGCGTCGTGATTCTCGATAGTCAGGCCGCTCTCATCCGGCATTTCATCGCCAAGAGGCTGCTAGGCGCTCCGGGCAAGATCCTGGATAAAGCCGAGTGGATGGAACGATATTGGAACGAGAAGGTGGCGACAGGTGGAATTCTCGGGCGTGTTGACAGGGTCGCAGACCTTGTTAGGCCCAATGCGCGACCATTTCGCAGCAGACTCGCCGTTCTAGCACCGCAACCGGGCGCCACTAGTGTGGACTAGCGAATCAGGCAAGCAGCTGCCGATTCGTTGCAAAGATTCAATTCAATGGGCCATACGGAAGCACGCGCAATCCCTGATGGCAGTCGGGACCACCATCTCCCCATTGCCAGCCGCTTCTGAACCAGCGCCCGGAACGCTTCAGCGGAAGGGGCTGGTCCCTTCCGCTGGTGCCTGCCCTGGTTGCACCGGCTATGCGCGGCCACCACGTTCCCGGACACGTCTCTGCCCCCGTCCTGTTGGGCGACCAGGTGCTCGGCGGTGCATTGAAAGGCTCGGGCCTTACTGGCCTTCAGCCCGAGCTCTGAGGGTGCAGTGAGCTACATCGGCAGGCCGCAATAGAAGCAACGGCCCGATTGGGCGTAGAAGGCAGAAGTGCGAAGGGATCTGCGGCGTTTGGCGGTCATGGATGGCTCCGGAATCGAAGGATTCCCGTGCCCCCATTGGGTGGACCTCGGGCACCCGGAGCCTATTGGCTATGCGGGCACAAAACCGGCGCTTTATAGCGACTGGCTAAGGCGTTATAGCTCAGCGCTTGAGCCGCTACAAGCCCCAGATGCCGACCAGAACGGGAGGGAGTCACCGACGCCCAGTTAAGGTCGAAGCTTGGTCAGGGGGCGAGCGACGCGCTTGAGCAGGTGGAGCGGGGCGTCGCGCGTCACCTAGGGAAGTCGCGGTGTTGTAGTCCTGCTCACCCCGCTGAACTGTTCGCACGTTCAGGTCCGAGATCTCGGCTAATTGTTCTTGCGACCAATGTCGCGACTGGCGGAACTGGGAAGTGCAGGCGACAAGCTCTGACCGATCAGGTGCGCAGTTGGGAACTCAAGGGCGAGCTGGATGTGGAACCAGAAATCGAGGGCGTCTTAGGTGCGGATCCAGGAATCAAGGGCATCTTTGGGGGAGATCTGGAA
This sequence comes from Stenotrophomonas maltophilia, assembly GCF_047782825.1. Taxonomy (GTDB): domain Bacteria; phylum Pseudomonadota; class Gammaproteobacteria; order Xanthomonadales; family Xanthomonadaceae; genus Stenotrophomonas. The sequence continues at coordinate 892,374 of NZ_CP180589.1, forward strand.
ATCGCGGGCGTCCTTGTGGGGAAATACGGGCGGACAGATGTGGATCTGGGGCGTTTCCGTTGTGGCAGTCAGCACGATCCTAAGCAAAAGGACAAGAATCAGGAAAACTGACAGCCATTGCCGCGTGGAAGAGACGAACGCCCTGATCCGGCCCAGCCATGATTGCGCATAATGTATATTATGTTCAATTCAACTGGCCATGGGTGCCGCTCCATAGCCCCGAGCTCCATCGGGCCTTCCCCATCCTGAAACTACACCGCCGATCCAGACTGACCGGCGCACGCAGGCATCCACCACCATCCCACCTCGCGTTCTGCGGCGTAATGCCCGGTCAAACGACCAGAATTCAACGCGCCAGCCTCAATCATCTGAGAGGCGCACATTACTCGCCGTGACGCGTCACACAAATGACCCGCAGCACCACTGCGCACCTGGATGGCCAGCAACCCGGCGTCCGCCAGATTCGGAAGCCCTCCGGTGCAGCCGCCAAGTAGCCAAGTAGCCAGATCACACAGGCCAGCTGAAATCTGAAGCACTACGGCACCCAAAGCCATGCAGAATCCAGACGCCACGCGTCCGCCTGCCGAAAGCACAACTCACCGTCCAAACCACTTTCCCGAACGGTCGGTGGCGATACAAGCCCAGGCTGCTCCCGTCCTCGCGTGCTGGGCGCAGTGGCGCCCTGGCTAGCGGACGGCCCGAATTGCGCATAATCACGCCGTTCGTCACGCAAGTCGCCGTGCCCGCCCTTCCCCGGCGGGCACGACTATCCCCATCCCCATGCTGTGACAGACGCAACCCTGGCGTCAGAGCGAGAGCGCGCCCTCTACTTCCAGGACCATGCGGCGGGCCAAGGCCAGGTTCGCCTTCTGGCGATCAAGCACCACGTAGAAGAACAGGCCCTGCTTTGCCGCCACCGGGCGCAGTACGTGGTACGCACGTCCCAGGGTGATCAGCACGTCCTCGATGTGGTCATTGAGGTTCAGTGCCGATGCCACTTTCATCTTGGCGCGCAGCACCTCTGTGTTGCCTGCGGCGGCAAGCTCCATGTCGATGCCGGCACCGGCCTGGCCAAGCAACATCCCCGATTCGTAGTCCACCAGTGCCACGGCCTGCGCGCCATTGATCTGCATCAGCGCTTCGAGCGACTGGTTGATTGACTTGTTCATGCTCATTCCTTCCTGTGTTGAAAATTCATTCCCGTACGCTGGTGGCTGCAATCGCGCCGACACACTGCCTTGCGTGCCAGAGCACCTGGCCCATCACGCACAGGCGGTTGCAGGTCACCATAAGTACGCGGGGTGTCTGACCAGGCACCATCAGCATCAGCACCTTGCCGTCATCGGCCTCCATGCTGAGTGCGTCCAGCTGGCCGGAGCCAAGTTCGCGACTCAACGCGGTGGCAAGGCCCAGCATCGAGCTACTCATGGCCGCCAGTCGCTTCTCTGATCCCTCGGCGCGCCCGGCGTAGGCCAACGGAAACCCGTCGACACTGGCCACTACCACACCAATCACACCATCAACCGCCGCCATCAGAACGTTCAGACGTGCGCCGAGGCGGCCGTCATCGGCGCTGCCCGCCGGCTGTATTGCCATGTTGTTCATCGCTCTCTACCAATGCCAGGCATTCGACCTGGCTCATCACTATGTCCATCAGGCCAATGACATCCTCTTTGCTGCGCACGTCCACCGGCACCACCGGCCACGGATGGGAGAAGGTGTCCTGCCATGCCTGACAGCCCTTCAACTGCATGGCATCGGCGCGATCGCACCGGGTCAGGCCGATGACTACCGGCAAGGATGGATCGTGCTTCAGCAACGCCTGGAGGTGCGCGCCCAGCAGCGCCTCGGGATTGCCGGTTGCGGCATCGGCCAGGACAATCGCGCCAGTAGCCCCCTGCAGCAGAATTGGCCACAGGAACGCGAATCTCTCCTGCCCCGGGCTGCCGTACAGACGCAGGCGGTGGCCGTCCGGAAGATCAATATCGCCGTAGTCCATCGCCACGGTCGTCAGTTCCTTGCTCGCCCCCAGGTCGCTGTTGCGAACTTCGGTCATCACTGCCTTTCCTTGCGCAAGAGTCTGCACAAGGGTGGATTTGCCGGCTCCCATGGGGCCCAGCACGACGATCTTGTATTCCTGCATGTCAGGCACTCCAGTGGGTGCGGACACTGCGCCAGAGGGCGACTACCGCCCCGCCCCTGGACACAGTGGATGGGCGGGCCGACGGTGCATCCACCTGCATCGCGTAGCCGCTCAGATAGGACGCATTGAAGAAGGCCTGCACCTGCGAGCTGGGTAATGCCAGTGCCTTGCTGCAGGCAGCCACGCTCATGGGCACCTTGACCATCAGGGCGCACATGCGGAAGCTGTCGGGGCGATGCGCCAGCACGCGGAAATCCGGCCAGCGCCGCAGCTTGATGCAGGTGGTTGACGACAGGGGCGCCAAGGCGCGGTTGGCGCTGCAGGCCAGAAGGCCAAGGTTCCACAACAGCGGGCGGAGCGGCACCAGGCGGCCGCAGCCGGCTTCTTCGGCAAACGAGTGCGACTCCATTGATTCCAGGCTCAGCTCACCGGGCGACTCGGACAGGGCCGTCTGCAGCCGCTGCCCGCCTTTGCCAGCGGCCTGGGCCAGGAGCGCCGTGCTTTCGCGCAGGTCGGCGAACAGCATGTCCTCGCCGCGGTGGCGAATGACGAACGCTGGGGGCGCGCAGATATCCAGCCGTTGCCGGAGTTGATCGACGATATTCGGCCCAGGGCCGTGTAGCGTTGCCAAACCAGTCATGCGTGTAGTCCCGTGCGTAGCGCATCAGCCGCCCTGCCCCTCCGCGCCGCGCCGGAAGCGCGGCGGAGAGAGGCAGGGCGACAGCCGGCTTATTAGCGGCAGCTGGGGGGCAGCAGATCCTTGGCGGCCATCGAGCCGGAGCACGTCCATGCACCGTTGTCGTCGCGCGACAGCACCAGATTGCCGCTGACCTTGGAGCTTGCAACCAGCGTACAAGTGAGCGATGCAGTGCCCGTGTTCGCCATGCTCACATCAACCGACGAGCAGCGCGGCGTGGGGGCCTGCAGGCCAAGTTCGCTAGGCGAGGTCGCCATTTGGCCTGATTCCGCATAGATGGTTTCGATACCGATCTTGCCCGGCGCCAGCTCGGCCAGCGCCGCCGACGTCTGTGCCTTCGCCGTGTAGTTCTGGTACTGCGGCAGTGCGATGGCCGACAGGATCGCGATGATGGCCACCACGATCATCAGTTCGATCAGGGTAAAACCGCCTTGGCGGCTTTTCGATGGCATGGAATGGCTGCGGGTTTTCATGAAACTCCTTGTATGCATCGTGGCCGACAATGGCCGACGTTTCTGGACGTGCCGCGGTGTCGATTCGTTCACCCGGTCCGCGTGGAGGGAATGAAAACACCACGCTGAATTGCGCGCCATGCAAGTAATTGCAAACGCCCTGCAGTGAGGGAAATATGCAATTTCTTGCAGAAGCCGAGCGCGTTGAACTGCAATTCGTAGATGTTGCATTGGCAACCAGCGAGCTCACCACCGATGCTGGTATCCAGAGCAGCGGCAGCGGAGCGCGCTTGACGCAGGGCCACTCCGCGTCCGCTGGCGATTCCAGGAGTGCTTGCCGTGGTAACCCGCGTCACGATCGCAGATGACCATCCCGTTGTGCGGCTCGGCCTCCGCATCCTTCTGGAAGCAGATGGCCGCTACCGCGTCATTGCAGAGGCCGTTGATGCAGAGGACCTGATGCGTGCACTGCAGCAGGAACTGCCCGACCTGCTCTTGACCGACCTGATCATGCCAACCGGATCGCTGCCCGATGGGCATGCCATGCTGGCGATGTTGCGGCACCACTTCCCGCAGCTCCCCATCGTGCTGATCACCACGTCATCCAACGCCCCGTCGCTGCGGCTTGCGCTGCAACGAGGCGTACGCGCGATCATTGAAAAGAATGCGCCGGCGGACCACATCCCCCACGTGCTGGCGGAGGTTCTTGGTGGCGAGACCTACCTGAGCCCGAAACTTGATCGCGTGCTGTGCGATGCAGATTGCAGCTACCCCGATCAGGCCCTTCTGTCCCGGCGCGAGCTGGAGGTGCTGCGCATGTGTGTCTCTGGCCCATCCATCACCGAGATTGCGGGGCAACTGGGCCGCACGGTCAGTACTGTCAGCCGGCAGCGTCGGGCCGCAATGGAGAAGCTGGGCATCCGCACCGATGTCGAATTGTTCGCCTACGCGCATGAGCAGGGGCTGGCCCGCCCGCCTCCCGGCGCGCGCAACGGGTCGAAGTGATGGTGCGCCAGGATTGCGCCCATGCGTGAAATCCAGCCTGTAGCCCCGTAACGCCCGCGGCGGATTTCAACGCTGGAGGAATGGAGGCAATGCGACGCGCGTCGCATTCGACCCCATCCGCTTTAGGAATAGTCGCAAAAATCGGACGAATTCGATGCCGGCCGCGACATCAGCGCGAGAATGATCGCCACGCCCAATGGGCGCCGACCACCTCCCGCGCATGAACGAACCCCCTCCACCGCGCCGTCTCCGCCTGGCCTTGCTCGATGACCATGACGTGGTTCGTCGCGGCGTGGCATTGCACCTGGGTAGCGACCCGCGATTCCAGATTTCGTTCAGCCACGGTCGCAGCCGGCCCTTCCTGCAGTACCTGCAGGCACAACCAGTGGACGTGGCCATCATCGATATAACACTGGCGCCGGGCGACTTGAGAGGGGCCGAGCTGGTTCATGCGCTGCAGGACCGGGCACCACGGGTGGTGCTCCTTGCATTTGCCGCGCAGTCCTCCAAGGCAGGCATCCACCTTCTTCTCGATGCGGGCATCAGTGGCTACGTGGGCAAGAGCGAACCGCTGCCGGCACTGTCTGAAGCCGTCCTCCGCGTCGCCCAGGGGCTATGCCGGTTGCCGGAGGGCTGCAGCCTTCCGCCTGCGCGCGAGCCACTCAGCCGCAACGAGCGGGAAGTCCTGCAACTGCTGCTGGAGGGCTTGACCGTGTCGGAAATCGCACAGTGTCGCCATCGAAGCATCAAGACGGTCAGTACCCAGAAGGTATCGGCGCTGCGTAAGCTGGGCCTCCGAAACGATGCTGAGATCTACGCACTGCGCACGCAGATGGAGGCGCTATGAGCAACCTGGCAGCACTGGGCGCCACGGCAACACTGATCGCACTGGTGCTGGTGGCCAGCACCACGATAGGAGACACGCAGGAAGGGCAGTGGCAAGAGGGCCGCCAGGTGCGGGTCGCCACCGGCCCTGCTCTGCGCCCACTGGCCGGATACCCGCAGGACGCGGGCGTGATGCCCACCATTGCCCACGGCTATGCAGAACTGGTGGCACAGCACTCTGGCCTGGAATTTGTCGAACATGTAGTGCCCAGCAGCGACGCAGCCATTGCAGCGGTCTGCGCTCAGCAGGCCGACCTGGTTCTGGCGCAGGGCGGCCCGAGCGACCAGCGCCTGCCTTGTGCCGGGCTGGTCGCATCGCGCGGGTTTCCCGGCGGGCGCAGCGCGCTGGCAGGCCGACGCGACCAGGTGCTGCCCCGCTATGCAACCGACATGGATGGCCTGCGGGTGGCCGCTGTGCAGGGCGGGCCCTATCCCTACTGGCTGGCCATGCGATACCCGAAGGTAGAAGTAGTACCCATGCCCAGCCGCCACGCAACGCTGGCAGCGGTTGAATCAGGTGCCGCCGATGCTGCCATTGGCCTGGAAGGCGGCCTGCGCAGAGCCTCGCGCCGCGATTTCAACGGCAACTTCGCCGTGCACCCGCTCGAAGCTGACTTCCCCGGGAATTTCCACCTGCTTGCCCGCGGCGAAAACCAGGCGCTGCTGGACCAGATCGAACAGGCACTGGCGGCCATCACCATCGAGGAGCACGCCAACCTGCTGCAACGCTGGGCGCGTCAAGTGCTGCCAGGGGCGCTGGATCGGGCACTCGACACGCCGGGCGCCTCCCTGTTGCCGTGGTTGCCGGTGATCCTGCTGCCCGGTATTGCCGTACTTGCAGGGGTCCGCCGTGGCCGCAGCCGAAAGCGTGCACGCGCCCTGGAGCAGTCGCAGGCGCACACCGCCGGCATCGTCAATCATGAAGTGCGCAATTCCGCGCAGACGATGATGACGGCGATCGAGTTACTGAAAGGTGCATCTCTTCCCGCTGGCGCGCGCGAACTGGTGGGTGCGGCGGCCAGCGCCGGTCAAAGCCTACGCAACCTGCTGAACCGGACGCTGGAGTTGTCGCGCTTGGCCAGCGGACGCTTTCGCCCCCACCCCCAGCCGTGCGCGCCGGATCGACTGCTCGAACAGGCCTTGGCGGCAGTTTCGCCGCAGGCCGCCCAGAAAGGCCTGCGGCTGCGCCTGGCCCTGCCCCCGCAGGCCATGCCACCGGTACTGGTTGATGGACACTGCCTGCGGCAGATCGTGGACAACCTGTTGGGGAACGCGCTGAAATTCACCGACACTGGCGGCGTGGAACTGCGTACCCAACTGGACACTGCTTGCCGTCCGGCGACATTGTTGATCGAGGTGATCGACAGCGGTATCGGCATCACGCCACAGCAGCTCGCCGACTTGTTCAGGCCCTTCCAGCAGGCCGATGGCGGCAGGCAGCGCGGCGGGAGCGGCCTGGGGCTATCGATCTGCCGCCAGCTGGCGCAGGCAATGGGCGGCACGCTGGACGTGCACAGCGTGCATGGCCGCGGCAGCCGCTTCACCTTGCGCCTGCCGGTGCAGGCACTCGATGCCGGCGCATTGGAGGAGCCCGGCAATGCGCGCGCCAAGCGCTCGCCGGCGCTGGCGCTGGCCGGCCTAAGGGTGCTGCTGGTGGAAGATCACGCGCTCAACCGTCAGGTCATCGCCGGGCATCTGCGCCGGCTGGGTGCCGAAGTATGTGAAGCGGATGATGCCGCGTCGGCGCTGGCGCTGCAGTCGGCCTCGCCAGCAGGCCTGGTTCTGCTGGATATCGAGCTGGGCGATGATGATGGCTACACCCTGGCCCGCCGCCTGCGGCAACAGGAACACAGCAATGATCCACCTGCACGGCTGGTGGCACTGTCGGCGCATGGCGATGAGAAACATGTGCACCGATGCGGTCAAGCGGGCATCGATCACGTCTTGATCAAGCCGCTCCGGATCGCGCAGCTTTTAGAGCTGCTCGGCCTGCCGGGAGAGCCGGTTGTGATCGTGGACCTGCAGACGCAGTGGAGCAGCGAGTACGACGAAGACATACGCGCAGGGCTGTCGCATCTGCAAAGGGCCATCGATACCCGGAACGCTCCGGCACTGCGGCACCACGCCCACCGGCTGCAGGGGGCACTGCAGATGCGCGGCGTTTCTGCCATGCAGGAAGTGGCGAATGATCTCTGGCGGGTGGGCAACGCCGCTGCGCCGGACTGGGCCGATGCGGAGCGGCTGCTGCGGGTATTGCGGGTCTGGCGCGGCGACAGTCGACCTGCCGCCGCGCCCGTGGCCTGAATCAGGCGGCGCTGCGGCCGGCCTGGCGGCGGGTCAGGTCGTTGAAGCGACCCAGCGACATCAGGTGCTGGTGGATCAGGGCCAGCCAGCCATTGCGGTGCCATTCGATCACCGTGGCTTCGGGCAGGGCGATGAACTTTTCGACATCGACCACGAAGAAGCCATTGAGGTTGAACTCACGGCCGTCCGGCAGGCGGATGGTGGCGTTGCGCTCGACCAGCAGGTCGTTGTCGACCAGCGCCTTGGAGAACGCCTGGGTCTGTTCGTGTTCGCGGGTGAACTGGCCGCAGAATTCCAGGGCCTGCTGCACCATGTCGGTGGCCTTGCCATCGACGAACAGCGGCTGGCCTTCGTCACCACCGCGCACGATGCGGGTGCTGTCTTCGTCGATGCCCAGCAGGAAATCATTGTCTGCGCCGGTGTCGATGAAGATGAACGGGTGGCGGCGCAGGTAGGCCGGGATGTAGCTTTCGTCGTTCCACAGGCCGTCGGTGATGAACAGGTTGTCGGTGGTGATGCCGACAGCCGCCATCGGCACCGCGCTCGGGCCGGCGAACAGGATCGGGTAGTGGTGCAGCGCCAGCGAGAACTCGCCCAGCACCAGCGGGATGGAGTTGCTCTTGGCAGCGAACTCAAGCTTGCCCGGCAGGATGCGCAGGTCGGCATGCACATCGGCCTGCAGCGGCACCGGACGGGTGTAGAAAAGGGGTGCGCTGCCCTGGGCAGCTTCGGTGGTGGTGTCGCTGGTGGTGGTCATCGTCAAAGCCATGTCGAACATGCACGCCTGCCATCCCGGGCGCGCCAGCGGGAACAACCTGAACCCCGCATTATCAACAAGGTGGGTGACAAGGGCCACCCCGGCGCTGACTTATTTCAGCTGCAGCGGGTAGCGCTGCCACAACACGTGCACCAGGAAACCGGCCAGCTCGGTATCGCGAGCGCTGACCGCTGCGCGGATCTTGTCCAGCAGCACCATGTCACTGCAGGACCGCACATCGGCGTGGTTGGCCTGCCCTGCCCTGCGCGCACGGTAGCGCGCAGCCCGCTGTGCATCGCTCATTGCGTACCCGAACTTGGGCGGCCGACCGCGCTTGCGCGGCAGGGTCAGCTCCAGAGTTCCGGGGTCGTTGTCATCACGCATGGCGGCTTGCGGTCGGTGGCAAATCAACAGGGGGTGCGCAATTTATCGTGAGGCATCACTTTAATCCAGCTTTTTCTGCACTTTTGTTGCATTGCAGCGCGCAAATCGCCACTTCAACGCGTGGCGTGGCAGCGCATTCCATGACACCACAAAAAAAGGGAGCCCGCGAACGGGCTCCCCACTCCAATGCCTGCTCAGGCCGCGCGCACCGGCTCGTACCCGTGCAGGTGCGCTTCGCTGCTGGCCCGCCCCTGGCTGAGCGAGCGCAGCGAGGTGGTGTAACCCACCAGACTGGCCAACGGCGCAAAACCGCTGACCTCGGCACGGCCGTCCTGGTCGTCGATGCGTGCGATGCGGCCATGACGACGGTTGAGGTCGCCCACCACATCACCCACCGAGGCCGACGGCGAATGCACCGTCACCGCCATCACCGGCTCCAGCAGCTGCGTGCCGCCTGTGGCCAGTGCCGCCTTGATGGCTTCGCCGCCGGCGCGATGGAAGGCCATTTCCGAGGAATCCTTGGCGTGGGTTTCACCATCGACCAGGCTCACCTCGATACCGACCACCGGGTGCCCCTGCGGGCCAGACATCAGCGCCGCACGTACACCCTTCTCCACCGCGGCGATGAAGCCGCGCGGCACCACGCCACCGACGATGCGGTCGTTGAACACGACCTGGTCGTCTTCGCGCGGCATCACGTCCAGCACCACATGGGCAAACTGGCCCTGGCCGCCGTTCTGCTTGGACACCCGGCCAACCGCACCGGATACCGCACGCAGCGGGGTTTCCTGGTAGGCCACGCGCGGCGCACCAACACCGACGTCGACCTTCCATTCGCTGCGCAGGCGCTCGACCATCACTTCCAGGTGCAGCTCGCCCATGCCCCAGACCAGGGTTTCACCACTGTCGCGCTCGGTTTCCACCTTGAACGACGGGTCTTCCTGGGCCAGGCTGGCCAGGCCCTGTGCCATGCGGATCAGGTCGGCCGCACGTGCCGGCTCCAACCGCCACGCCAGCACGGGAGGCTGCGCCTGGATGTTCTCCAGGCGCAACGGCTGCCCTCGCCCGCTCAGCGTTTCGCCGCTCACCGCATCCTTCCAGCCCAGCACGGCCACGATGTCGCCAGCCACGGCCTGTTCGATGTCGTGGGTCTGGTCGGCCTGCACGCGCACCAGCCGGCTGACGCGGCGCCCCTGCGGGTGCTGCGAACTGGCAATGGCATCGCCTACCTTCAAGGTGCCCGAATACAGCCGCACGAAGCTGAGCGCACCGTGCTGCTGGTGGGTGATCTTGAACAGCAGGCCCGCCAGCGGACCGTCCGGGTCCGGCGGCAGCGACACCTCACCGTGTTCGGCCTCAGCGTTCACCGCCGGACGATCCAGTGGCGAAGGCAGGTAGTCGACCACCGCGTCCAGCAGCGTTTCGATGCCCTTGTCCTTGAACGCCGCACCCGCCAATACCGGCACGCCCACACCGGCCAGAGTGGCCCGGCGGATCGCCGCGCGCAGCAGGCCCGCATCGATCACCGCGCCTTCCAGCCACGCCGTGGCCAGCACGTCGTCATGGTCGGCCACGGCCTCGATCAGTGCCTGCCGTTGCGGCTGCCAGTGCGCACGCTCAGCGTCGCCCCACGGCGTGACCGTGGCAACACCGCCGTCCTGCCACTGCAGCACGCGCTCGTCGACCAGATCGACCCAGCCATGGAAGTCGCTTTCGCTGCCCAGGGGCACACCCAGCGCCCACGGTCGCGCCTGCAGCTTGTCCTGCAACTGCTCCAGCACGCGCTCGAAGGAAGCGCCGATGCGATCCATCTTGTTGACGAAGGCAATGAGCGGCACGCGGTGGCGGCGCGCCTGGCGCCACACGGTTTCCGACTGCGGCTGCACGCCATCCACGGCCGAGAACACGGCCACGGCACCGTCGAGCACGCGCAGCGAACGCTCGACTTCAATGGCGAAGTCGATGTGGCCGGGGGTGTCGATCAGGGTCAGGCGATGCGGCGGCAGATCGCGTGGCGCCCACTGCGCCTGCACGGCCGCTGCACCGATGGTGATGCCGCGCTCGCGCTCGATGGCCGAGAAATCGGTCGTTGCGTTGCCGTTGTGGACTTCGCCGACGCGATGGATCTCGCCGCTTTTCCACAGCAGGCGTTCGGTGAGCGTGGTTTTGCCTGCGTCGATGTGGGCAATGATGCCGAGGTTGCGACGGCGGGAAAGGACGTGGGTGTTCATGAGATGGGTTCCTGCAAAGCCAACTTCGGGGGCCGCACACCCCGGTTGGCGACAGGGTGCGCGGCTAGCGTTCGGTCTCGGCGATCTGGTGCATGGCACGTTCTCCCTGGTATTGCGGTTTGAATGAAATGGCGGAAACGAAAAGAGCGCCCCGGAGGGCGCTCTGTGGATGGTCCAACGATGGCCGGATCAACGGCCCCGTGGCACTCCAGGCAGACACGCCCGTTCCGCGCTTGCGCGGGTCAGGGTGAAAAACTTCAGGAGCGGCATCCGGTTCATGGGGCGCATTCTAGACCTGCCAATCTGGCGCGCAAGTGAATATTGCACGCATGAATGGAACGATGAGGCTTATTGGGATCAGAGCTTTTCGCAGCATGAAAGGATTCGACCCCGGGGCGGCCAAGGGGTCGGATTCCTTGGCACAGCCGAGGGCTCCGACCCCCACAACGAGCATCACTCGCAGCCGTTGATCCGGCGCGCCTCGGCCACCGTCGCAGCATGGTCACCGGTGACCGACACCCAGTCCTTCAGCGAGAAGTCCGGATCAACGTCGCCGCGCTTGGGCGTGTTGTACATCGTAATCTCGGTCCAGCTACCCACTTCACCCAGCTCAGCCAGACGCGCGGCCTGGTCCTCATCGGTGCTGAAGCGGTCACCCGGCTTGGACGGCTTTGCGTTGTTCACCGTCGCGGTTTTCAGCGCCCGTACGCGCAGTGCACCATCGGGCATGCGCTGGCTGATCACATCGTAGCGCTCGATGCCGTAGGCCCAGCTGCGCTCCGCCTGGCGCCGCACCTCACTGCCATCGTCGGCTACTGCAATCGAGCCATCAACCAAACCGCCAATGGCGGCGATACCGCCGTAGCCGGCCATCATCGCTTCATAGCCCACCATCTGCCGCTTCTCCAGCGGCAGCTCGCTGGCCGCAGGCTTCATGCCCGGCAGTTTCAGGTAGGCCGACTTCTTGCACAGCAGCAGCACGCGCTGATCGCCCCAGGCCATCATCATCGCGCCGCCGGTGAAGTAGTGCGTGGTGAACAGATTGGGCGCGACGCCTGCGCGGCTTGCACTCCGCGTTTCGATCGACGTGGCCTGATCGGCCTCCTTTTCGATCGACACCGTGCGGGTGGACGCGGCGTGCGCACTGCAGGCCACTGCGACCAGCGATACCAGCAGTGCGGTGCGGGGGAAATGATGCTTCATGGGGGTCAGTCCGTTGAGAAAAACGAACCGCCAATAATACGTCGCGATGCACAACGACGCTTTACCGCATCAGGCCAGCAACCGCAGGCTGCGCCTCAAGGCGCATCACTGCCAGTCATGAGGTGCGCGTGCTTCGGCAAGCATTTTTGATGCGTCGCCGCTCGCTGGCACCCAGCCGGTCAACGCTCTCGCCCCCCTTCTAAATGCCGGGTTTCCAGCGTTGAGGCCGTGCTGGCAGCCTCCAACAAGGAGACCTCGGTCAGCACAGGCGCTGCCGCAGCAGCTGCCACGGCACCCGACATCGCGACAGCCAACGTGGCGCGCAGGACGATGGAGTTCATGCTCATTCCTTTGAGGTCCGATGAACCCATCATACGGCGACCGGGCCAAGCATGCCCTCACATGGTCAGGTGACCACCACCAGCGGCACACCACGGCGCGGATGCTCAAGCACCACCACATCCTGCTGGTACACACGCTGCAGGTTCGCTTCGGTCAGTACCTGCAAGGGCGTGCCATCGGCCGCCACCCTGCCCTGCTCCAGCAGCACGATGCGATCGGCATAGCCGGCGGCCAGATTCAGATCGTGCAACACCACGATCACGCAGGTACCGGCTTGCGCACAGGCACGCACACTGCGCAGCGTGCGTTCCTGGTGGCGCAGATCCAGCGCAGCAGTGGGCTCATCCAGCAGCAGCAACGGCGTGTCCTGCGCCAGCACACGCGCGAATGTCGTGCGGGCAGACTCGCCACCGGAAAGCTGCTGCACTTCGCGTAGGCGCAGCGCCTGCAGCTCGGCGGCATCGATGGCCGCTTCCACCTTCGCGTCATCCAGAGGCGGGTCTGGCGGGTGCGGCAAGCGCCCCATCGCCACCACTTCTTCCACGCTGAAGGCAAAGCGCACGCCGTGTTCCTGCGGCATCACCGCGCGCTCGCGCGCCAGCGGGCCCGCCTTGTAGCTGCGCAGCGGCTTATCGTGCAGGTGCACCTCGCCCTCATCCGGGCGCAGGTCACCGGCCGCCACCGCCAACAGGGTGGATTTTCCGGCGCCATTGGGGCCGACCAGGGCGGTGACCGTGCCCGGCTCGAACGCCAGCGTGATGCCGTGCAGGATCTCGCGCTGCTGGCGCCGCACCACCACCTCGTGCAGTTGCAGGAACGCGGTCATGGCGCGGCCTTGCGACGCTGCTGCAGGACCAGCCACAGGAAGAACGGCGCACCCAGCGCGGCCGAGAACAGGCCCAGCGGAATCTCCGCCGGCGGGTCCAGCGTGCGTGCAGCGGTATCGGCAATGACGATCAGCACCGCGCCCAGCACGCCCGACAACGGCAGCAGCCAGCGATGACCAGGACCCACCAGCAGGCGCGCCACGTGCGGCACTACCAAACCCACAAAACTGATCGAGCCGGCAAAGGCAACGGCCGCCCCGACCAGCAGCGCACTGAAGGCCACCAGCCGGCGCCGCGTACGCGCGACATCCAGGCCCAGGTGCTGGGCCTGGCGCTCACCCAGCGCCAGCATGTCCAGCGGCGTGGCCAGGCGCAGCAGTGCGAACACGCCGATGGCAAACAGCGGCAGCACCGCCGCCACATCCGACCAGTTGGCCCGCGCCAAGGAGCCCATCTGCCAGAACACCAGCGACTGCAGTTCGCTTTCGCTGGCGATGTACGTCAGAAAGCCGATCAGCGCCGAGCAGAACGCGGCCATGGCAATGCCCACCAGCAGCAGCGTGGCATTGCCGCTACCTTTTCCCGGCCGCGCCAACGCATAGGTCAGGCCGATCGCCAGCGCGCCGCCGCCGAAGGCCGCGACCGGCACCAGCCACCCCGCTGCGCCCGCCGCGCCCAGCACGATGGCCGCCACGGCGCCCAGCGCCGCACCCTGGCTGACGCCAACGATGCCGGGGTCTGCCAGTGGGTTGCCGAACAGGCCCTGCAGGCTTGCGCCGGCCATCGCCAGTGCCGCTCCCACCATGGCCCCCAGCAGGGCGCGCGGAATGCGCAGCTGCCACACCACGGCAAGATCACGGCTGCTGACCGCCTGCGGATCCAGCAGGCCCAGCTTCACCCCAACGGCCTGCAGTACTTCCAATGGCGGCAGGCGCAGCGGCCCCATCGCGAACGACGCCAGCACTGCCCCCAGCAGGGCCAGCAGCGCCACCAGCAGCATCACCCGCCCGCGACGGCGGCGCCGATCAGCCGGACTCATGCCGGCGGCAGCGCCGCCAGGGCCTTGGCCAGGGCCAGCGCACCGGCGCCGGACCCGATGCTGGTGTACTTCAACTGCACATCCGGCATCACCCAGACCCGGTTGGCCGCACCGGCCGGGGTCTGCTTCAGGGTGGGATAGGCCTTCCACAGGCCTTCGGCGCCACCGAACTGCTGCAGGTCATGCTCGGTGACCAGGATCACCTCGGGCGCCGCAGCCACCACGCCTTCGTTGCTCAGCTGCGAATAGTTCTTCACCCCGGCTTCGGTGCCGATGTTGACCCCGCCGGCCAGCGCCATCAGCTGCGCCGAGGCACTGTCGGCACCGGCCACGGTCGGCTGGCCACCTGCACCGGTGGCCGAAACATGGATGATGCGCGGGGCGTGCTTGAGCGTCTTGCCGATGGCAGCGGCCTCGTCCAGCTGGCGCTGCACCTGGGTGGCCAGCACCTGCCCGGCATCGGCCAGGCCGACAGCACTGGCGATCTTGCGCACCTTGTCCGGCGCCGGCTGCAGATCGTCGATGACCACGGCCGGCTCGCCCACTTCGCGCAGCTTCCTGGCCAGCTCGGTATGGCGGCGCAGGCTGTTGCCCAGGAACAGCGAGCCATGCAGGCTCAGCACGCCTTCCACGCCGGTGGTGCGGTTGAACAGGAACTGGTGCGGCGCGGCCAGACCCGCCTGGGTGGTGGTATTGGTAGGTGCGGCAAAGACCTGCTTGCCCGCGCCCAGTGCTTCAAGCACGGCGATCACATCGTCGCCACCGGCAATGATGCGGCTGGCGTCGGAGACTTCCACATCGGCGCCATCATCGGACTGCACCTTGGCCGGCAGCGATGCCTTCTGGTCCTGCAGCGAAGGCACCTCCGCACCGGCAACCCGCTGCCAGCCTGCAGGCAGTGCAGCAGGCCCGTCCTTGCTGGCGGCATCGGGCGCGGCCTGGGCGCTGCCTTCGGTGGCAGACGGCGCAGGCGCGTTGCCACCACAGGCGGCCAGGGCCATTGAAACAGCCAGCGGGAGCGCACACAGGCGCAGGCGGGAAGCGATGTTCATGCAGGTTCTCCTTGCTGGCCGGGCGAAGGCACTGCCCTCGCCCGGCACGTGGGCTTACGGCTGGCGCGGGGTGATGCGGGTGATGCGGTCGCCCTTGGCATCGTCAGCGCCGCGCGACTTGTTCACCGCAAACACGCTGCCCTTGCCATCGGCACGGACGTGGTTGGGGAAGGTGCCGCCATCGAGGTTGCCGACCACCTTGCCGTCGCGATCGACGATGGTGACGGTGCCCGCGCCACGGCTGGTGACATAGGCCAGGCCGCTCTTGTCATCGAAGGCGACGTTCAGCGCACCGGCGCCGACCGGCACATCGTGCACCACCTTGCCGGCGGCCACATCGACGATCAGCAGGTTGTCGGTGCCCTGCGAGGCCACGTACAGGCGGTTGTTCTGCGCATCGAAGGCCACGCCGGAGGCACTGATGGAATTGCCCAGGTCGATGACCTTGTCGACCTGGCCGCTGGCCACGTCGATCACTGCGGCTTCGGGCGTACCGATGCTGACGGTGAACAGCTTGCCGGCCTTTTCATCCAGCACCAGGCTCATCGGGGTGAACTTGCCTTCGTCCACGCCCGATTCCAGGGTGATGGACGGCAGTTCCTTCAGGGTCTTGGCATCGAACACCGACAGGTGGTCTTCGCCGGTGGCCGAGGCGAACACCTTGCCGTGCGTGCCATCAACCACGACATCGCGTGCGTGCGGCACGGTGTCCACCGGGAACTGGTGGACCAGCGACAGGTCCTTCTGGCGGTAGACCGCGATCGAGTTCTGCCGGGTGTTGGTGACCCACACAATGCCGTTGGTGTCATCCACGCCCACGCCATAGACCGCGTACACCGCACCATTGCGGGTGCCCGGCACCTGCGCCGGGGTGATCGCCTTGGTCACCTTCAGCGTCTTCGGGTCCAGCTTCAGCAGCTGCGACTGGGTGACCGGCGGGCGGCCCACGGCCGAGGTGACGAACACCGCGTTGCTGGCCGCGCTGTAGGCGGACTGGTACAGGCCCTGGACCAGCTTGTTGGACTGGGTGGCGAACTGCTGCTGGCCCGACAGCGGCAGCTGCGGCGAAACGCGCAGCTTCAGCACGGTGGCGGCGGCCGGCTGGCTGGCGCGCACCACCACCGGGTGGGTACCCGGCACGGCGTCGGCCGGGATGGCCAGCTGGGTCTTGAAGTTGCCATCGGCATCGACCACCACCGGCTGCGCGTTGAGCACGCTGTCGCCCCGCAGCAGGCTGACCTGCTGGCCCGGCACGAAGCCGCGGCCGATCACATCGGCGGTACTGCCGGGCACGACGTTCTCACCGCGTGAGATCACCTCGCCCTTGAAGGTGGCGTTGGCCGGCTGGTCGAACACCGGCTGGGCGGTGGCGGTGACCGCCAACAGCAGGCCGGCGGCCAGGGAAGTCAGGCGGAGGGACGGACGAAACGACATGGAAGGCTCCTTGCACACGTAGGCCGCGCCACGTGGCGCGGGATTCATCGGTTGCCTGGGCCGCTGCACTTCGTCAGCCGTGCCTGGGTAGTGGGGTCGCACGGCCACGCCGTGCGGGGGATTCACTCTGCAGTGCTGGCGGCGGGCGGCGCCTTGCCGTCCTCCACGCTGCGATCGGTCACGCCATACAGTTCGTGCAGGGCGGCATGGAAGGACGCCGGCAGCATCGGTCCGTGGCCCAGGCCGGGGAACTCGCGGTACTGCACGCTCATGCCCGGCACCTTGGCCAGCCGCGTGGACAATTGCATGGCCGCATCCGGGGTGGCGCCACCGATGCGGCGCAGATGCGCGACCACGCGCGGGTTGTTCATGTCGCGCTTGCCGCGGTCACCCACACGCTCGGCGCCGCCCAGCATCAACCAGACCTTGGCCGTCTGGCCGTGCACGTTCTGCACGAACTGCTGTTCGGGATCACCCAGCGCCGCGCCCTGGCTCCACCACAGCGATGGGCTGGCGGCCAGGTAGCTCTGGAACGCCGCCGGGCGGGTGTACAGCGCATTGAGCACGAACAGGCCGCCCAGCGAATGGCCCCACAGGGCCTGCTGCCGGGTATCGATCCTTGCCCGGCGCTCCACTTCGGGCTTGATGCGGCGCTCGATCAGGTCGAGGAAGGCGTCGGCACCCCCACCGACGGCCTGGGTCGTGCCGCCCTCGTCATCGGCGCGGTCGATCCAGGCGGTGTAGTCCCGGGTGCGTGCAGGCGAGTCGATGCGCAGCTCGTTGTCGTAGCCGATCAGCACCAGCACCGGCGGCGCCTGGGTGGCGGCCAGCTCGGCCAGCAGCGGCTGGTCCAGCACCATGGCGACGGCATTGCCATCCAGTGCGTACAGCACCGGCGACGGAGTCTTGGAGGCCTTGGCCGGGATCGCCACGTTCACCCGCCAGGTGCGCTGCTGGTCGGGGCTTTTGATCACGAAACGCTCGAACCGGTAGCTGGCCGCCGGCTCGTCGAGCACGGTGCGGCCCATCAGCTGCTGCGGGTTGCGCTGCTGCGCATGGGCGTAGGGAGCAGCCATCAAGACCCCCATCATCAGGGCGGCCAGACAGCCGAGGGAACGTGCGGACAACATCATGGGTGACGGTTGCGGCGGGCGCGGCCGCCTCTTCATCAAGGGACCGCAGTCTACCTTAAACGCGAATGATTATCACATCGATCAAACGTCACACTGTGTATCGCGCGCGCGCCAACCAACGCCGCCGGTCATGGCCCGGCGCTACCCCGGCAGATACATCGGTAGCGCCGGGCCATGCCCGGCGAACGCGGTGTGGTACGGGCTCAGCCGAACTCCGGCGGCACCGGGCCGTAACGATTCTCCTGCGGCGTGCCTGGCAACAGCGCAAACACCAGGATTACCACGCCGCCACCGGGCACCAGCGCCAGCAGGTACAGCCAGCCGGACTGGTTGCAGTCGTGCAGGCGGCGCACGGTCACGGCAATCAGCGGCACGATGGTGGCCAGCCACATCAGGCCGAGCAGCGCCATCAGGCCCATCACGATGGCCGCCAGCGCGCTCTCGTTGGAATGCATGATGATGGCCAGCACGCCGGCCAGCAGGGATACGGCTGCGGTCGCCAACAGGAGGAACAACTGGAACATCCAGTACTCGCGGCGGTTGGCGCGGCCCTCGAACTGGGCGTAGCGCTTCAACGGCAGAATCAGCTGTTCCATGGCATCGGTCCTTGATCAATGAGCCGCGCAGTGTGCCAAATGGTCGCGTGCGCGACAAATGCAGCGTTGAGAGATATGTGACTGCTGCTTCCAGTCGAGCTTGCTCGACCCTACAGACGCATTCGACGCCCTCGAAAGCAGTCGAGCATGGCTCGACTCTACAGAAGCGCGGGTCAGCGGCCCTTGGCGGCTCTTGCCGCTTCGCGTTCGGCGCGCAGCCGGTCCAGCTTTTCCTTCAGCTTGATTTCCAGGCCGCGCGGCACCGGGTTGTAGTACACCCGCTCACCCATCGCATCCGGGAAGCCCGTCTGGTCCAGAGCGATACCACCTTCGGCGTCGTGGTCGTACTGGTACTCGGCGCCGTAGCCCAGTTCCTTCATCAGCTTGGTTGGTGCGTTGCGCAGGTGCAGTGGCACTTCTTCGGTGCCGCTCTCGCGTACATCGGCCTTGGCCTGGTTGAAGGCGGCGTAGCCGGCATTGGACTTGGCGGTGCTGGCCAGATAGAGCACCAGCTGGGCAAAGGCCAGTTCGCCTTCCGGGCTGCCCAGCCGCTCGTAGATGTCCCAGGCTTCCAGCGCCATGCTCTGCGCGCGCGGGTCGGCCAGGCCGATATCTTCGATGGCCATGCGGGTCAGGCGGCGCGCCAGATAGGACGGATCGCAGCCGCCATCAAGCATGCGGGTCAGCCAGTAAAGTGCGGCATCGGGGTTGGAACTGCGAACGGATTTGTGCAGCGCCGAAATCTGGTCGTAGAACTGCTCGCCGCCCTTGTCGAAGCGGCGGGTGCGGTCAGCCAGCACCTGGGTCAGGGTCTGCGGGGTGATGCGACCGCCCTCCCCGCCCGCCAGTTCGGCAGCGATTTCCAGCAGGGTCAGGGCACGGCGCACGTCGCCATCGGCTGCGGTGGCGATTTCCAGCAGCAGCTCGGGCGCGACTTCGATGTGCTCTTCGCCCAGGCCACGCTCGCTATCGCCCAGTGCACGCTCCAGCGCCTCGACAATGTCGGTGGGCGACACACCTTCCAGCACGTGCACGCGGCAGCGCGACAGCAGTGCGGAGTTCAGCTCGAAGGACGGGTTTTCGGTGGTGGCGCCGACGAACAGGATGGTGCCGCGCTCGATGTGCGGCAGGAAGGCATCCTGCTGGGCCTTGTTGAAGCGGTGCACTTCGTCCACGAACAGCACGGTGCGCCGGCCTTCGGCGAAACGCTGCGCGGCCTCGGCCAGCACCTGGCGCACTTCCGGCAGGCCGGACAGCACGGCGGAGATGGCGCGGAATTCGGCGTCGGAATATTCGGCCAGCAACAGCGCCAGCGTTGTCTTGCCGCAGCCCGGCGGCCCCCACAGGATCATCGAATGCACGCGGCCGGATTCGACCGCGCGGCGCAGCGCGCTTTCCGGCGCCAGCAGGCGCTTCTGCCCGACCATTTCGTCGAGGGTGCGCGGGCGCATGCGCTCGGCCAGCGGGCGCAGGTGATCCCGATCAACGCTCAGCAGATCGGGGCCGGGGAAGGAAGTGGAACGATGTCTTGGCACCGGGACATTGTACCGCGAGAGCGTACCAACCAAGGTTGGCACCTACCAAAGCCAGTGGCCCCTGCATCGGTAGCGCCGGGCCATGCCCGGCGGGCCAGGTGTCGGAAATGACCTGCCAGCGTTACAGCCGCGCCAATGGTAAGTCACTGATTCAACAAGGCATCCCAGCCCGCAGCAGCCCACGGCGTATCCAGTTGCCGAAAATGCCGGGTTCAACCAGCCAGGACCTACGCGTGCGCGACCCAGAATCCAATGTGCTTGAATTCGTTGCCGGCTGCGCGGTCGATGCCGATATCTACTACCTGGCTGCGGCGATTGGCCCTGGGCACGAGTACTACGACCCGGATCCCGGCCCGCCTTCGCGGATGTTCATTTTCGGCCGCTCACCTAAAGAAGAGTGGTTCCACCATGACCTGCCAGACTTTCAGGTCATGTCCGTGCAGTTTGTACCCGAGAAGAACGGCCGTCCTCGGCGGGTGCTCGCACTGGATTTCTATGGGCAGCTGGAGGACTACTCTCGAGTCGGCGCAACGACAGAGTACATCTCGCCCGAGGGCCCCGAATTTTCGGGTGGCCTCACTGCCCTTCGGCGCGTGGGCGAAGATCTCTTCTGCTGTGGCGTCGGCGGGATGATCTTCCATCGCACCCCAATTGGGTGGCGCCAGCTTCCCGCCGAATTCCCTGCGCGAAAGAAGATTGACGCTGAGGACGATGACGTTCTCGACGACTTCGAGAGCTGGCTCGACTGCGTCGGCCATCTGCTGGAGGCAGATCACGCCCATCCGCTACCACCGGATCCTGCAGAGCGCGAAGCAGTCCTTCGCCGCAGGTTTGAATACACGAATTCCCAGCTCCGCGATCAACGCTATGGCTCCATCATCGAGCAGGTCGCCAATCTTTCAGCGGGAATGTTGAATGATCTGTGCGGATCGGGATATGACGACCTGTATGCGGTGGGCCTGCACGGACTGATCGCGCACTGGAATGGTTCGACCTGGCAGATTTCGGAGCCGGTAACCACCTCGCACTTGGTGCATGCAATGATGACTGACGGCAGCGGTATCTTCGCAGTCGGCCACCAATCGACCATCGTCGTGGGCGATATCTCGACAGGTTTTGCATGCCCGCTCCATGAGATCAGCGAGGACATTGATTTCTACTGTGCCGCCCAGCACGAGACATTGATCTACATCGGATCAAACAGCGGGATATTCACGTATTGCCCCGAATCCGGGGGCGTTGAGCGCTTGTTGACGGGCCTGCCACAGGAGCTGAGGAACGCAACCATCATCGATATCAGCTCAGCCGATGGCGCGCTGTGGGTTCTGACATCGTGGGATCTGGCGCGATTTGATGGCAGCCGCTGGGAGATCATCATTCATCCGGACAACGGATGAAGCAGCTCTAGGCGTGCCAACCAAAGTTCGCACCTACCAGAGCGGCGGGTCGGGCCATGGGTAGCGCCGGGCCATGCCCGGCGTCACACCTCAATTGCCGATGACGTCGGTTCCCTTCGGCGGGGTGAAGCTGAAGGTGCCTGCGGCGAAGCCGGGGTTGCGCTTCCAGCCACTGAAGGTGATCACAGTGCGCTGCCCGACGGCGTCGGTGATTTCCATCTTGGCCAGGCCCTGGGCGTTGAAGCCCAGCGCGGCGTACTGGAAGCTGGCTTCGGTATCGCGCTTGGGCGACAGTGACAGCCACTGCAGGCCATCACGCTTGGCCCCTTCTTCGCTCAGGTCGTACTGCTGTTCCAGCAGCGCGGGATTGATCAGCGCGGTCAGCGGGCTGTTCTGCTCTTCCTTGCCCTGCTCGCGCACGGTGGCCTGCTCCAGGTCCGGCTCGTACATCCAGACCTTCTTGCCGTCGGCCACGATCAGCTGTTCATGCGGGCGCACGTATTCCCAGCGGAACAGGCGCGGCGCCGACAGGGCGACGCGGCCACTGGTGGATTCCTTCACCTTGCCGCGGCTGTCGAACACCTGCTGGCTGAACTGGCCATCCAGGCCTTTCAGGCCGCTGGTGAAGGTCTTCAGGTCGTCGCGGGCGCCGGCCCAGGCACTGCCGGCAGCGGCGCAGGCCACGGCCAGGGTGGTGGTGGCGAGGAAACGGCGGAGGCGGTTGTTCATGCAGGAATCCTGTGGGCGCGGGCGCCAGGAAAGTTGAGTGCCAGTGTGCCCGTGCAAAGATGAATGGGCGATCAGGGCGACATTATGCCGCCCCGCGCGTGCATCGGCGATTCAGTTGCCGCTGGCCGGCAATCTGCCGTACAGCACCTGCCCACGGAAGCCGCGGCGCACCTCGCGGTACAACGCACGGAAGGCGGCGTAATCCTGCGGCTGGCACAGCGCGTCGGCGCCGCGAACGGCGTTCTGCTGCAGGCGGTGGTGCACGGTCACTTCCTGGCCCTTGCGGCTCCAGTCCACCTGGTAGTCGCCAGCGGCATTGGTGAAGCGCTGGCTGGCCGGGATGGCGATGATCGGTGCGTTGTCCGGGAACTGCAGACGGTAGGTCTCTTCGCGCAGGCTGGCGTTGCAGTAGAACGGGGTCTGGTTGTCTGGCGCCGAGGCAGTGGCGTACAGCCCGCGCACCGATTCACCGCCCGGCGGGTCGGGCACGGCCATGCCGCCGGCCACGCCGAAATCCACGTAGTCCTCAGCCTGGAAGGCCATGCGATACCCGAACGGACGGGTCAGGTCCACCGGCACGCCCTGCAGCTGCAGCTGGCCGCGGCCGTCGAAACCGGAGGCGGCCATGATCGATTCTTCGGCCCGCGCACGGTTCTGCGCGTTGAGCTGGGCAAACTGCGCGCGCATGCCGATCTCGGCGTTGTCGCCCAGCTGCGGCACGGTTTCACCGCGCAGGTTGCCCTGCGCGTCGAAGGTGAAACGCACATCCATCACCGTGGCGTTGCGCTGCGGGTCATTGGCGGGCGTGCGCGCCAGGGTGGCATCGCGGGTATGCAGCACCGGCGCGCCCAGGTCGCCATCGGGCAACTGGCCAAAGCGCGCCCAGGCACTGGTCGAATCCAGGTACAGATCGAATTCGGGCACATAGGTGATCGCGTGGTTGAAGCGGCCCAGCACCGGAATGCTCGGCAGCGTCGGGCCGCCACCGGCACCGATCAGCACCGGCGAGCTGGCGATGCCCTTGGCGGCCAGCAGCGCCTCCAGGATCGCCACGTGGTCCTTGCAGTCGCCATAGTGGTTGTCGAGGATGCTCTGCGCGCTGTTGGGCTCCAGCCCGCCGTTGCCCAGGTACACCGCCACATAGCGGATGTTCTGCGCCACCCAGCGGTACAGCGCGTCGGCCTGCGCCTTGCGGTCGCTGATGCCGGCAGTCACTTCATCGGCCAGCGCCTGGATCTGCGGGGTGACCTGCGCGGCTTCGCCGGCCTTGAGCTGGTAGGCGCGGCCCATCTGCGCCCAGTCCTTATAGGTACTGGCCATGATGTTCGGGCCGAATTCCCACACCGCCGCCGACCAGTTCTGCGCGGCCATCGGCTCGCGCCGCTGGTAACGCCAGCGCCACTGTGCCTGCCCATTCCTGATGGCGGGGCGGTCACTGCCCTGCACGCCCCGGCTGTCCACGTACATGGGCAGGTTGGCCGGCGCGCTGAGGGTCACCTCGGCATCGTCGTACTGGGTGAACACATTGAAGGTCTCCCACAGGCCGAAGTAGCCGGGGAAGTACGGGGTCTGCTGGGTACGGCGCAGCTGGTAGACCAGGCGCGTGCCCGGGGCCAGGTTGGGGAATACGATCACCCGCACCTTGCGGTCGGCGTACATGGCCGCGGCCGCGCTGGAATAGCTTTCCTGGGTGTAGATGCGGTCGGCCGGCACATCACGGCGCTGGCCGTCGGCGGTCAGCGTGTAGGCGCTGACCACCTCCAGGGTTTCCATCTTTTCGCTGTAGCTCAGCCGCACCTGGCTGAACTGCTCCACCGCGGCCTTGGTCTTGAGCAGGATTTCGTAGGTTTCGGACTGCACATTGCCCGCATCCGGCCGCACCTGGTAATCGGCGCGGTAGCGGACGAAGCTGAAGTTGTTGCTGGCTTCGGCATCGCTGCTGGTGGACGGCGGCGCCGGGGTCGGCACCGAAGCGGTGGCCGCAGCGCCAGCCAGGGCCGGGCCGGCGGCCAACAGGCAGGCCAGCGCCAGCGCGCAGGGAGCGGGTCGAAGCATGCGTCGGTTCCTTGGACGTCGTGGGTGCGGCAGGGCTTACTTCGGCGGCGGCGGTGCCAGCACCGTACGGTCGCCATTGTGTTCGGGGGCACTGACCACACCGGCCGCTTCCATGGCCTCGATCAGTCGTGCTGCACGGTTGTAGCCGATCTTCAGGCGGCGCTGCACACCGGAAATGGACGCGCGGCGGGTCTCGGTGACCACGCGCAGCGCCTCGTCGTACAGCGGGTCGGACTCATCGCCGCCGGCACTGGTTTCCGGCAGGCCGGTGGCACCTACCACCACGCCATCGCCCATCGTCTGCACTTCGTCCAGCACGCCATCGACATAGTCGGCCGGGCCCATCGCCTTGAGATGCTCGACCACGCGATGCACTTCATCGTCGGAGACGAACGCGCCGTGCACACGCTCGGGCATGGCGGTGCCGGGCGGCAGGTACAGCATGTCGCCGTGGCCCAGCAGGGTTTCCGCGCCGGACTGGTCCAGGATGGTGCGCGAATCGATCTTCGAGCTGACCTGGAAGGCGATGCGGGTCGGGATGTTGGCCTTGATCAGGCCGGTGATGACGTCCACCGACGGGCGCTGGGTGGCCAGGATCAGGTGGATGCCGGCCGCACGCGCCTTCTGTGCCAAGCGAGCGATCAGCTCTTCCACCTTCTTGCCGACGATCATCATCATGTCGGCGAATTCGTCGATGAAGATGACGATGAACGGCAGCGTCTCCAGCGGGCGCGGGGCTTCGCCCAGCTCCGGGTTCGGCTTGAACAGCGGGTCCATCAGCGGCTGGCCGGCGTCCTGGGCGTCCTTCACCTTCTTGTTGAAGCCGGCCAGGTTGCGCACGCCCACCGCGCTCATCAGCTTGTAGCGGCGCTCCATCTCGGCCACGCACCAGCGCAGGCCGTTGGCGGCCTCCTTCATGTCGGTGACCACCGGCGCCAGCAGGTGCGGAATACCCTGGTAGACGCTCAGTTCGAGCATCTTCGGGTCGATCATCAGCATGCGCAGGTCTTTCGGCGAGGCCTTGAACAGCAGGCTGAGCACCATGGCGTTGACCGCCACGGACTTGCCCGAACCGGTGGTACCGGCCACCAGCAGGTGTGGCATGCGCGCCAGGTCGGCCACGGTGGAGCGGCCGGCGATGTCCTTGCCCAGCGCCAGGGTCAGAACGCTGGCCGACTTGTCGTATTCCTTCGAACGCAGCAGCTCGGAGAGATAGATCATCTCGCGGGTGACGTTGGGGATCTCCAGGCCGATCACCGACTTGCCCGGAATGACGTCCACCACACGCACCGACTTCACCGACAGGCCGCGGGCGATGTCCTTGTCCAGCGAGCTGATCTGGCTGACCTTGATGCCCGGCGCCGGCTCGATCTCGAAACGGGTGATGACCGGGCCGGGGTTGGCACCGACCACCTGAGCGTCGATGCGGAAGTCCTTCAGCTTGAACTCGATCTGCCGCGACAGTGCGTCCAGGGTGTCCTTGTCGTAGCCCACCGGCTGCGGCTTGGGATCATCCAGCAGGGCCAGCGGCGGCAGGTCCGAGCCGTCGCCATTGACGCCACGGAACATCGGAATCTGCGTGTCGCGCTTGGCCCGATCGCTCTTCTCGATCACCGGCTCCGGACGCGGCTCGATCTTCACCGGCTCGCGCTTGGCGCGTACTTCGGCATCGGCCTTGCGCACTTCCTGGCGCTCCTCGCGCATGGCGCGGGTCTGCTGCCACTCGGTGGCCTGTTCCTTCTTGCGCTCCAGCAGCGGGGCCAAGGACATCACCCCCCGGCCGATCTTTTCCATCACCACGAACCAGGACAGGCCCGTAGCCAGGGTGATCGAGGCCAGCAGCAGCACCAGCACGAACAGGTTCGCACCCAGCGCGCCGAAGCCCACGCTGAGTGAATTGCCGACCAGCTTGCCGAGGATGCCGCCGGCACTGGAGACATCCCCACTGAACAGGCGCACGTGCAGGAAGCCGGTACCGGCAATCAGGAAGCCAACCAGACCGACCAGGCGCAGCGCCGGGTCCAGGTCGTTCTCGCCCTTGCTCTCGCGCTTGAGGCCGAACATAGCGATCCAGGCCAGCGCACCCAGCACCACCGGCAGCAGGAAGGCGATGTAGCCGAACAGCTGCAGCAGCACATCGGCAATCCACGCACCGGCGCGGCCGCCCATGTTGTGCACCGGCGCGACCACGCTGCCGGTGTGCGACCAGCCCGGATCGGTGGCTGAATAGGTGAACAGGCTGGCGGCCAGATACAGCAGCGCCGGGGCGATGGCGATCAGCCCCAGGTCACGCCACAGGCGCTGACGGCGGGGGTTGTCAGTGTTGGTAGCCGCGGCCGCCGTGCGACGCGAGGCCTTGCTGTCGTCGGACTTGGAGCGTTCGGGGACCTGCTTCGCCACCTTAGACCATACCTTTGGAATGCGCTGTTAGTGTTTGATAATAAACGAGACGGCGTCAGTTTTCAGTCACGGGTGACATCAAGGGTGCCAACAGGCGCCAAAACCACCGGTGGGTGACGGCGTTCTGTTCATCGGCTTGAATCGCCCTGTTCCAGCCGCCACTCTATGACCTGCCGAGGATGCTGCGCAAACATCGCCAGCGCCTTGTCCCATCTACCTTTTCGCGAGTTTACATGAGCACCAGCCTGCCCTCCCGCCACCAGCGCCTCGTCATCCTCGGTTCCGGCCCGGCCGGTTGGACCGCCGCCGTCTACGCTGCCCGTGCCAACCTGAAGCCGGTCGTCATCACCGGCCTGCAGCAGGGCGGCCAGCTGATGACCACCACCGAGGTGGACAACTGGCCGGGTGACGCCCACGGCCTGATGGGCCCGGACCTGATGGCGCGCATGCAGGCCCACGCCGAGCGCTTCGAGACCGAAGTCATCTTCGACCACATCCATACGGCCGACCTGTCCCAGCGTCCGTTCAAGCTGATCGGCGACAGCCACGAGTACACCTGTGACGCCCTGATCATCTCCACCGGCGCCACCGCCAAGTACCTGGGCATCCCGACCGAAGAGACCTTCAAGGGCCGCGGCGTCTCCGCCTGCGCCACCTGTGACGGCTTCTTCTACCGTGACCAGGACGTGGTCGTGGTCGGCGGCGGCAACACTGCCGTCGAAGAAGCCCTGTACCTGTCCAACATCGCCCGCAAGGTCTACCTGGTCCACCGCCGCGACACCCTGAAGGCGGAAAAGATCATGCAGGACAAGCTGTTCGCCAAGGTGGCCGCCGGCAAGATCGAGACCGTCTGGCACCACCAGGTGGAAGAAGTGCTGGGCAACGACGCCGGCGTGACTGGCGTGCGCGTGAAGTCGACCCTGGACGGCAGCACCCGTGACATCGACGCCCACGGCTTCTTCGTGGCCATCGGCCACCACCCGAACACCCAGCTGTTCGACGGCCAGCTGGCCATGAACAACGGCTACCTGGAAATCCGCTCGGGCTTGGGCGGCAACGCCACCCAGACCTCGGTAGAAGGTGTGTTTGCTGCCGGCGACGTGGCCGACCAGCACTACCGCCAGGCGATCACCTCAGCCGGCTTCGGCTGCATGGCCGCGCTGGACGCCGAGCGCTACCTGGATGCACAGGGCAAGGCGAGCTGAGGCTTTGATCCTGCAGTTGTAGA
This sequence comes from Stenotrophomonas maltophilia, assembly GCF_047782825.1. GTDB lineage: Bacteria > Pseudomonadota > Gammaproteobacteria > Xanthomonadales > Xanthomonadaceae > Stenotrophomonas. The sequence goes on from NZ_CP180589.1 coordinate 920,202, forward strand.
GTCGAGCCATGCTCGACCAGGGAAAACGGGCGCGAAAGCGCCCGTTTTTTTACCCTGCTGTCGCAGCTTCGCCCCCCCCGGCCGGGACAGCGGGACTTGCAACCGAACCTCCTGGCCTGCGGATGCACTCCGCATCGGGAGTGCCCATGCCCCGCGACTTCCTTACGTGCGCCCTCTGAGCATCCTCCGCCTCCTGCCTGACTTCTGGGAAGTACGCTTCGATCTCGCGGCCGTCGTAGCGGAATGTAATCTCCTTTACTGGCGCAGCCTTTTGCGCAATGTGGATCAGGCTATGACGGAATTCGTCATGCTGATCTTCAAAGCTGGCACCGTAGTCATTCGGCAGGATCCCAGGACCAAAGTGAATCCGAAGCGCTCCCCCATTGAAGTCGAAGGAGACCTGCACACGGATATCGTTGGACTGCCCCTCAAGCCGCTCCATTCGATCCAGGATCTCCTGCGCCCTGAGGGTCAGTATCGCGTCAAGCTGCGCGTCGCGACGCAGCGACCCAAGCACCTCAGCGCGAGGATTGGCGAGTAACTTCGGCGCTGCGAGCACCCCAGCAATGAAAAGAATGGATCCTAGAGCAGGCCAAAGTGCCCGAGTCACCTTCATGGATTTTTCTCCAGATTTGCATTGGGAAATTCAGTACAAGGCTTCAACCGGCCTTGATAGGGTCGAGCCATGCTCGACTGAAGAAAACGGGCGCGGAAGCGCCCGTTTTTTCATCCTGCTGTTGCAGGCTCGACTCCGGCAGGGACACCGGGACTTGCAACCGTACCACCCGGCCCGCGGATGCACTGAACCCAGTGGCGCACCGGCGGTGACTTGACGCCATCATCGTCGACCACCTGGGTGTTCCAGAATACGGGTGCGCTTCCCGCGTTCTCGCAGCGAAGCGTGATCTGACTCGGCTTCGTATCCGGGGTCTCGATGCGCACCCGCCCACCCGTGCAGATCCAGCCCGGCGGGCAACCAACGTTGGTGGTGATCAGCTCAATCGGATACTGAGGGTAGCCCTCGAACACAACGTCAACCTGCCGGGAGTCACCCTGTAAAAGGTTGATTCCATCGATTGGCTCAGCCTTGAGAGGAGTGCAGTCCTTGCCTTCGCGAAAAAGTCGATAGCCTTTCTCGACGCCCTTCATGGAGGCTGTGCGAAAGACGGGATCCTGCAGGGCCGCCACATCTTCAGGATTGGAATGATAGGCGGTCTCAACGATTACCGAGGGCATCATTCCGATGCGATTCTCACCATGGCCGCCTGGATTCGACTGCGCCCGGACAGGAAAATTTTCATAGCCCTCTTGGGCGCGAATGATTTCACGCATACCACAGAGAATGCTGTCCCCCAGCGCTTTGTCCTGCGGCTTGGTGCGGTGGTAATAGACCTCAGCACCGCGCACACTCGTATCAACGTTGCCATTCGTATGCAAGCTCAGCATTACGTCGACGCCCAGGTGATTGGCGTAGTTGGGACGAGCACGGATATCCTCTTTCACCTCACGGTCGCTTTCAGAACTGTTCGGCAGCTCATTCCAGATGTCAGCCCGGTCCGGCAGAAGCGCCTTCAAGTGATAACGGGCAGACATGTGCTCCCAAGGATGCGTGGACTCGGGATGAGGGTCCACCGAGCGGCTTCGAGCGCGATAAACTGCCAAACCACTCCGCTGCTCCAGTAGCTTCTGAAGCGCATCGCCGTACACCGGGCTCAATACGTCTTCCTGCAGCCCGAGTGGCGCCGGCCGCTGAAACTCCCATTCTCTGCCCGGGTGCAAGGCGATGTATCCATGACTAGAGGACACCAATGCCATGCTGTGCGCCGATCGGGTCTGCGCCAGCCCACGCCGAGTGTGATCTTCGGGAAAATGCTCCTCGATGGGCCTACCCTGAAAGAAGAATTCCACATCAAGGATTTCCAACCCTGACCGTTCTGAATAACGCCGTAGGTCGGCGGCCAGCGGCTCAAGGAAGAGCTCGCCATATCCGGCGTCTTTGTCAGGGAGATAGCCAGGCCCAAAGTTGACCACCATCCTGTGCTTCCGGGGCTCAAACACTATCCCGACCGTCACCTGGCGCAGCCTCCCTCGCTCCTGCAAATGACGCGTCAACCGAACTTCCACTTCCCGTTCGAGCATTGCCGCCAGCTCCGCATAGATCTCCGATCCTTCCACCACAGGAGAACTCGGGATTCCAGAAGCCGACACCTGTAGCGGAAACATCGCGCCGGAAGCAACCGCCAGGGCAGCCAGACACAGTCCTTTCATCTCTGATTTCTCCTCGAGGATGGATACGCACCGCCATTGCGGCGCGCCCCTCACCCTTGCCCAGCAGGCTAGGCATGTTGTGCCAACCCTTACACAGAGCCGAAGAATTCAAACTTTTCTCAAGCCCATAGCGACACATCGCCACAAGCTGCTGCGCCAACACCATTCACACCCCACCTGCCCCATCCTTTCCTCCATGCCCTCCTCCCGCTTCCTGACCTCCCTGCAGGCCATTCCCGCCACCGACTGGGATGCCCTGCACGATGGCCGCAACCCCTTTCTCAGCCACGTCTTCCTGTCTGAACTGGAAGAACACGGTTGCCTGCGTGGTGCCAGATATCTGTCCGATCAGGCAGAAGGCTCTTGAGATGATATCGGGCCGACATTTCCTGCCAGGGATGCATCGACTCAGGATGAATGTCATTTCCGACGCGACGGGCGCGATGCACTGTCAGATCAGCACGATCCGCAAGAAGCCGTGCAAGTTCGTCCGCGTATCCTGGTGTGATCAGATCCTCGCGAATGCCATGCCGCTCGGGACGCTGGAATTCCCACTGCAAACCAGGGTGCACGCGCAAGAGGCCGTGACTGGCAGACACAAGAACTGAACCCCCGGCCTGCCGAGGAAGCGCTTGAAGAGGAGTGATGACGCTTCGGGGGAAATGCTCCCAATAGAGCCTCCCCTCGTACAGTACGACAATCTCAACCTCGCCCACGCCCGCCTGCAGAACATACCCCTCCAGAGTATTCCTGACGTATTGCTCCATTTCTTCAAGAGAATGATCGTCCTCCAGCGGCAGGATGCCAGGGCCGAACCGTATAACCATTTTCCGCTGCGAAATGTCGACGGAGGCAGTGACGGACGCACCCAACGGCTTGGATTCTCGCAACCGATGGACATCGAGTATTTCCTGCGCCTTCCTCGTCAGCAGGAGATCCAGCGCCGGGTCGGTCTCTCCAAGCGGCGGCGGATTGCTCGCGGACGCGCATAGGCAAGCCACGCTGCAGGCAAGTACCGAGGCCAGCCCGCCGTTTCGAAAGGCACGCTTGATGTCCATGTCAACTCCTTGAAACAGGTATGGGTGCGCCAGGAGATCCGCACCCAAAGACATTGACAAACATTTGCTGGCGGCGTCTCGCACCAGCGTTGAAGAACAGCACGCCCCTGGCACTTATGAGGCAATTGCGATCACTTATGACGTAGCTTCCATCCTCGATTCAGCGACCACCTTCACGCACGGACACTGCAGGTAGAAAAACGGGGCGATTTGCGATTACCTGACCCGCCCTGAGCCTCCATGACTCGATAGAGGCGCATCTGCTTACCCTCTGACTCGACCGTTTCAATCCGTACGCCACCTCATCAACGCGATTACCAAACAAGTTCAAGAGCAGAGCGAACTTCCCGCCGCACAGCATTCACGGCACTCGGCAAATCTCACTCGGATGGCCGATACGAACCAGCCTGATGGCGCCAACACCATTCACACCCCACCTGCCCTATCCTTCCCTCCATGTTCTCCACCCGCTTCCTGACCTCCCTGCAGGCCATTCCCGCCACCGACTGGGATGCCCTGCACGATGGCCGCAATCCCTTCCTCAGCCACGCCTTCCTGTCTGGACTGGAAGAGCACGGCTGTCTGCGTGAGGACTGGGGTTGGCAGCCGCAGCACTTCACTCTCTGGGAGGGCGACACTCTGATTGGCGCCACCCCCGGTTACCTGAAGACGAACTCCCATGGAGAGTTCGTCTTCGACCACGCCTGGGCCAACGCCTACGCCCGCCATGGCCGCGACTACTACCCCAAGTGGCTCGGCGCGGTGCCGTACTCGCCGGTGACCGGCCCGCGCCTGTTGACCCGTCACGATTCGCTGCGCCCGACCCTGCTGTCGGCACTGCGCGAGCAGTTGCCGGCACTGGATGTGTCCTCGGCCCACATCAACTTCCACACCGCCGATGACGAGACCGCCTTTGGCGATGACTGGCTGTTGCGCGAGGACATCCAGTTCCAGTGGCAGAACCCCGGCGAATGGGCCACGTTCGATCAGTTCCTTGCAGCGATGGACCACAAGCACCGCAAGAACATCCGTCAGGAACGCGCCAAGGTGACCCGCCAGGGCATCAGCTTCCGGGTCGTGCACGGCGATGAGGCCAGCCGCGCCGATCTGCAGTCGATGTACCGCTTCTACCTGCAGACCTTCCTGGAATACGGCAACGCACCCGCACTGACTGACGCCTTCCTGCGCCATCTGGCGATTTCACTTGGCCGCGGGCTGGTACTGTTCCTGGCCGAGCAGGATGGCGAGCCGATTGCAGGGGCACTCTGCCTGCGCGGGGGCGACACGCTGTACGGTCGCTACTGGGGCGGAGCCACCCTGCCCGGCCTGCACTTTGAAGCCTGTTACTACCAGGGCATCGAGTACTGCCTGCGCGAGGGCCTGACCCGCTTCGAGCCCGGCGCGCAGGGTGAGCACAAGCTGGCGCGGGGATTCCTGCCGACGCTGGTGCGCAGCCGGCATTGGGTGGCCGATGCGGATTTTGCCGAGGCGCTGCAGGACTGGTGCCGCCAGGAACGACGGGATGTGCGGCGGTACCAGCAGGAGTTGATGGGGCACAGCCCGTTCCGCGCGGACGGATGACGCGCCAACCAAGGTTGGCATCTACCAATGGCCCGGCAACCAAGGCATTCGCGCGGGGCCACGACGCATACAATCACCCCCATGACACGCCCGCTGCCCTGGCGCCTGGCCGACGAGCCGGATTCGCCCTTCCCGCCAGCCGAAACCGCACTGCGCAAACCCGACGGGCTGCTGGCGGTGGGCGGCGACCTGCACCCGTTGCGCCTGCTCAACGCCTATGCCGGCGGCATCTTTCCGTGGTTCAGCGAGGGCGAGCCGATCCTGTGGTGGTCGCCGGACCCGCGCATGGTGTTCCGCACCGATGGAGTGCACCTGTCCAGCCGCTTCCGCCGCCAGCTGCGCGGCAGCAGCTGGGAAGTCACCGCCGATACCGCCTTCAGTGCGGTGATGCGCGCCTGCGCGGCCGCGCCACGCCCGGGCCAGGACGGGACCTGGATCAGCCCGGAAATGGTGGGCGCCTACAGCCAGCTGCACGATCTGGGGTTTGCCCACTCCTTTGAGGTCTGGGACCGACAGACCCTGGTGGGCGGCATCTACGGGGTGGCCATCGGCACGGTGTTCTTCGGCGAAAGCATGTTCAGCGGCGCCAGCGGCGGCTCCAAGATCGCCTTGGCGGCACTGGCCGCGACCCTGAAGGGCTGGGGCTGGGCGCTGATCGACGCCCAGGTCGAAAACCCGCACCTGCTCACGATGGGCGCCGTTCACCTGCCACGGGAGGAATTCCTGCAGCATGTCCGTCAGTCCGTGCGCCAGGACGGGCGTGAAGGCCCTTGGACCCAGGCGGTGGGACGCCTGCCCGCCCGTGATCTGACCGGGGGTTAACACAAACTTTGCAAGCTGGGCGAAGGACGCGTAAAATGCTGCGCCTTAGGCCCAGCGTGGCCGTTTTCTGAACCGCACAGGACTACATGTCGAAAGACGATTCCATCGAGTTCGAGGGCACCGTCAGCGAGACGCTGCCGAACACCACTTTCCGCGTTCGTCTGGAAAATGGGCACGAAATCATCGCCCACATCTCCGGCCGCATGCGCAAGAACTACATCCGCATCCTCACCGGTGACCGGGTCAAGGTTGAAATGACCCCGTACGACCTGACCAAGGGTCGTATCACCTACCGCATGAAGTAAGCGGTCGGCGCTCTGCGCCACCCCGACAAGGCCAGCCCTGGTTGCTGGCCTTTTGTCATGCCCGTAATCCGGCCCTGCCGGAGGTCACCGTGACCGAACTCACCGTGACATCGGTCAGCCGTGCTTGAGGCAGATTCGCATTCGCAGCGGCCAAGGCATCGTGGCAGCCGATCCAGTCCGGATCGCCAACCCCTGCCCCGCCATGAACACGCTCCCCCTGCACGCCCTGTTCGCCGCCATCATGCTGTCTGCCAGCGCCCTGCTGGCCGTTCCGGCCCGCGCGGCCGATACCCCCGCCGCCGCAGGTGACTGCCTGCAGCTGGCCAGCGACCAGCAGCTGGTGCGCGCCGGCGCGTCGCGCAATGTTCTGCTGCGCAACGGCCAGGATCACTACGTAGTGCACTTCCAGGACGACTGTTCCAAGGCCGCCTATTCGCGCAAGCTCAGCTTCGTGACCGACGGCCAGCAGGGCCGGATCTGCAGCGCCGGCCAGACCGAGCTGCGCACCGACAATGGCCGCTGCACCGTGGATCGGGTCGAGGCCATCGACGAGGCCACCTTCAAGCAGAAGGTGCGCCAGCGCAGCCGCTGAGTGCACACACAACAAGGGCGGCCGAAGCCGCCCTTGTCTCTATCCAGCAACCACCGGGAATCCCCGGCAGCACCCTTATTCCACCGTTGCCGGCAGCAGGCGCTCGGGTTCGGCGTGGGTTTCGACCACCAGCTCGTCGTCGCGCACGTCGATGCTGACCCGGCCACCGTTGACCAGCTTGCCGAACAGCAGTTCGTCGGCCAGGGGACGCTTCACCTTGTCCTGGATCATGCGCGCCATCGGGCGGGCACCCATCAGCGGATCGAAACCGTGGTGGGCCAGCCAGTCGCGCGCGGTCGGGGTGGCCGACAGGCTGACATGCTTTTCCTGCAACAGCATTTCCAGCTCGATCAGGAACTTGTCCACCACGCGCAGGATGTGCTCGAAGCCCAGCGGTTGGAACTGCACCACCGCATCGAGGCGGTTGCGGAATTCCGGCGTGAAGCTGCGGCGGATGGTTTCCATCGCGTCGGTGGCATGGTCCTGCTTGGTGAAGCCGATCGAGCGCCGCGAGGCCTGGGCCGCGCCGGCATTGGTGGTCATCACCAGCACTACGTTCTTGAAGTTGGCTTCGCGGCCGTTGGTATCGGTCAACACGCCGCGGTCCATCACCTGCAACAGGATGTTGAAGATGTCCGGGTGCGCCTTTTCGATTTCGTCCAGCAGCAGCACGCAGTGCGGGGTCTTGACGATCTTTTCGGTCAGCAGGCCGCCCTGGTCGAAGCCGACGTAGCCCGGGGGCGCGCCGATCAGGCGGCTGATCGAATGCGGCTCCATGTACTCGGACATGTCGAAGCGGACCAGCTCGATGCCCAGCTGCAGCGCCAGCTGCTTGGTCACCTCGGTCTTGCCCACGCCGGTGGGGCCGGCGAACAGGAAGTTGCCGATCGGCTTGTCCGGGTTGCCCAGGCCCGAGCGGGCCAGCTTGATGGCCGAGGCCAGGGTGCCGATGGCCGGGTCCTGACCGAAGATCACCATCTTCAGGTTGCGCTCCAGATGCTGCAGCACATCCTTGTCGGTGGCGCTGACCTGCTTGGCCGGAATGCGCGCCATCTTGGCGATGATCGCCTCGACTTCCTCGACGTCGATCAGCTCCTTGCGCTGGCCTTCGGGCAGCAGGCGCTGGCGGGCGCCAGCCTCATCGATCACGTCGATGGCCTTGTCCGGCAGCAGGCGGTCGGCAATGTGCTTGACCGACAGGTCCACGGCAGCCTGCAGCGCCTCATCGGAGTACGTCACCCCGTGGTGGGCCTCGTACTTGGACTTCAGGCCCTGCAGGATCTCATAGGTTTCGCCCACGGTCGGTTCAACGATGTCGATCTTCTGGAAGCGGCGGGCCAGGGCCCGGTCCTTCTCGAAGATGCCGCGGTATTCCTGGAAGGTGGTCGAGCCGATGCAGCGCAGCTCGCCGGAGGCCAGGGCCGGCTTGATCAGGTTGGAGGCGTCCATGGTGCCGCCCGACGCCGAACCGGCACCGATGATGGTGTGGATCTCGTCGATGAACAGCACCGCATTGGGCACCTTCTTCAGTGCGGTCAGCACGCCCTTCAGGCGCTTCTCGAAATCGCCACGGTACTTGGTGCCGGCCACCAGCGCGCCCAGGTCGAGCGAGTAGATGATGGCGTCGGCCAGCACGTCGGGGACCGAGCCTTCGACGATGCGACGGGCCAGGCCTTCGGCAATGGCGGTCTTGCCCACGCCGGCCTCACCCACGTACAGCGGGTTGTTCTTGCGGCGGCGGCACAGGACCTGGATGGTGCGCTCGATCTCGTCGGCACGACCCACCAGCGGGTCGATGCGCCCGGCCCGGGCCTGTTCGTTGAGGTTGCTGGCGAATTCGGTCAGGGCATCGCCCTTGGGCTCGCCCTCGCCCCCTTCCATGCGGCTCTCGCCTTCCGGGGAGGACGGCTGCTCGCCCTCCTCGCCCAGCTTGGCGATGCCGTGGGACAGGTAATTGACCACATCCAGCCGGGTCACGTCCTGCTGGTTGAGGTAATAGACGGCGTGGGAGTCCTTTTCGCCGAAGATGGCGACCAGCACGTTGGCGCCGGTGACCTCCTTCTTGCCCGAGGACTGCACGTGGTACACGGCCCGCTGCAGCACGCGCTGGAAGCCCAGCGTCGGCTGGGTATCGCGGCCGTCATCTTCGGCCAGGCGGGACACGGAGGCCTCGATGGCCTGCTCCAGCTCCTGGCGCAGGCGTTCGGCGTCGGCACCACAGGCCTTGAGGACGGCCTGGGCAGACGGGTTGTCGAGCAGTGCCAGCAGCAGGTGTTCGACCGTCATGAATTCATGCCGGGCCTCACGGGCGCGCTTGTAGCACTGGCCGATGGTGTGTTCGAGGTCTTTGCTGAACATGGATTACTCCGGCGGCAGATGGGGACAATATGCGGCCTGACTACGCGATTTCCATCACCCTAGCGGATTGCTGCGTTCAGATGGCGTTAGCAGTACCCACCGCTTGATCATCGTTCACCCCAGGAAGGCCCACGGAACCATGAGCGAACCCTACCTGAGCCGCTGGCGATTGCGACGTGATGGTCCTGCGAGCCGTACTCCCCATGCCCGGCTCTGGCCGGTGCTGACTGCCTCTGGCGAAGCGGCCATGTTGAAGGTGAGCACGGAGACGGAGGAGCAGAACGGCCATCGCCTGCTGCGCTGGTGGAACGGTGACGGCGCCGCCCGGCTGCTGGCCCACGAGGGGCCGGCGATCCTGATCGAGCGCGCCGCGGGCCAATCGCTGCGGCAACGTTCGATCCAGGGCCAGGACGAAGCCTGCACGACGATCCTGTGCCAGGTCCTGCAGCGGCTGCACCGGCCACGGAGCGCGCCGCCAGAGGAACTGGTGTCCCTCCGTAGATGGTTCGCCGATCTGCTGCAGCCAAGGGCCGCGCTGCCGCCATGGCTGGAACAGTGCAGGCTGCTGGCGGAGGCATTGATTGCCAGCCAGCAGGAGATGCGGCCCCTGCACGGCGACCTGCACCATGACAACGTGCTGGATTTCGGCGCCCGGGGCTGGCTGGCCATCGACCCGAAGCGGCTGATTGGCGACCGGGCCTTCGATTACACGACGCTGTTCAGCAACCCGGACCTGTGCGGGCCGGGCATCCATGTCGCCACGCGGCCGGACATCTTCGCCGCACGGGTGACGCAGGTGGGCGCGCTGGCCGGGATCGAGCGCACGCGCCTGCTGCGCTGGGTGGCAGCCAGCGCCGGCTTGTCAGCGGTCTGGTTCAGGGATGATGGCGACCCGGCCGAGGTGGATACGGCCGTGGCACGGATGGCGCTGGACGCATTGGCGGAGGCGTGATCCCGCTGTAGAGCCGAGCCTGCGCTCGGCTGCTCCTGGCAGAGATCTGGATGCCTGGACGAACAGCAGCCGAGCATGGGCTCGGCTCTACCGGGGGGCTGCTCAGGCCTTTTCCATCGTGCACAGCAGCGGGTGCTGGTTCATGCGCGAGTACTCGTTGACCTGGGCGACCTTGGTTTCGGCCACTTCACGGGTGAACACGCCACAGACACCGCGGCCGCGGGTATGCACGTGCAGCATCACCTGCGTGGCCTTGTCCAGGTCCATGCTGAAGAACTGCTGCAGGACGTCCACCACGAAATCCATCGGGGTGTAGTCGTCGTTGAGGATCATCACCTGGTAGAACGGCGGCGGCGCCACTTCAGGGCGCGCGGGCTCCACGGCAATGCCGTGCTCGTGATGGGATTCGGGGGAGGACTCGCGGGGCATCCATACATTATAGAGGCTGCGATGGCCCTGCGTCGGCCTGCCGCAGAATGGACGGCGCGCACGCCCGCCGTCACAATTGCACCCTCTTCCCACAATGTTTCACAGGATTTTCATGAAAAGGACCCTTCTGCCTGCCCTGCTGATCGCCCTGGCCGCCGCGGGTACCGCCGGCGCTGCGACCGGCACCGACAGCGCCAAGGCCGACGCCGGCATCGCCCGCCACCTGGAAAAGCTGGGCTACACCTTCGAGGTGGACGAGGACGGCGATTACCAGATGGTGTTCGACGTTGAAGGCGATCGCACCCAGATCGTCTACGTGCGTTCGGCGGTGGAAGACTTCGGCAGCCACAACATCCGCGAAATCTGGTCGCCGGGCTACGTATCCAAGACCAAGCAGTTCCCGGTGGCCGTGGCCAATCGCCTGCTGGAAGATTCGCAGGACGCCAAGATGGGCGCCTGGGTGAAGCAGGACATGACCGCCATGTTCGTGGTCAAGATCGACGCCGATGCCAGCCCCGACCAGCTCAGTGACGCCATCGACGCGGCCATCCGCACCGCCGATGCGATGGAGCTGGAGCTGACCAAGAAGGACGACCTCTGAGTTGAACGCTGTGCAGGACCCGCGCTGGGCACCGCATGCCACCGTCGCCACCGTGGTGGTCGACGGCGGCCGCGTGCTGCTGGTGGAAGAAACCATCGACGGCCGGCAGGTGCTGAACCAGCCCGCCGGCCACCTGGAGCCAGGCGAAAGCCTGGCCGCGGCCGCCCTGCGCGAGACCCGCGAGGAAACCGGCTGGACGGTGGAACTGACCGCCTTCGTGGGCTGCTACCAGTGGACCGCCGGTGACGGCACCACCTTCCTGCGCTTCTGTTACGCCGCCCGCCCCATCGCCCACGACCCGGACCAGCCGCTGGATACCGGTATCGACCGCGCGCTGTGGCTGTCCCCGGACGAGCTGCAGGCCGCCGGCGAGCGCCTGCGCAGCCCGCTGGTCTGGCAGGTGGTGGCCGACTACCTGGCCGGCCAGCGCCATCCGCTTTCTCTGGTCCGGGAGGTCGCATGAGCAGCCCACGGGTAATGGTTGGCGTGTCTGGCGGCGTGGATTCGTCCGTGGCCGCCTGGCGCCTGGTGCAGCAGGGCGAGGCCGTGGCCGGCCTGTTCATGCAGAACTGGGCCGACGATGGCAGCGGCGACTGCCGGGCCGAGGATGACCGCCGCGATGCGGTGGCCGTCTGTGGCCTGCTCGGCATCCCCTTCCACTTCCGCGATTTTTCCAGCGAGTACTGGCAGGGTGTGTTCGAGCATTTCCTGGCCGAGTACGCCGCTGGCCGCACCCCCAACCCGGACGTGCTGTGCAACCGCGAAGTGAAGTTCAAGCACTTCCTGGACGCCGCCCGCGAGCTGGGCGCCGAGCGCATCGCCACCGGCCACTACGCCCGCGTGGCCCAGCGCGGCCACCAGTGGCTGCTGCTGCGCGGCGCCGACCGTTCCAAGGACCAGAGCTACTTCCTGCACCAGCTGGGGCAGGAACAGCTGGCCGCGACCCTGTTCCCGATTGGCGACCTGGAGAAGACCGACCTGCGGCGGATCGCCCGTGATGTCAGCCTGCCCACCCACGCCAAGAAGGATTCCACCGGCATCTGCTTCATCGGCGAGCGCGATTTCCGCGAGTTCCTGGGCCGCTACCTGCCGGCCCGGTCCGGCCAGATCCTGGACCCGGCCGATGGCAGCGTCATCGCCGAACATCCCGGCGTGTTCTATTTCACCCTGGGCCAGCGCGAGGGCCTGAACATCGGCGGCGTGCGTGGCCGCCCCGCCGCCCCGTGGTATGTGGTGGGCAAGGATGTGGGCAGCAACGTGCTGTACGTGGACCAGGACCGGGACAGCAAGTGGATGCTGTCCGAGCGCCTGCGTTCGGAAACCGCGCACTGGATTGCCGGTGCGCCGCCGGCCCGGCGCTTTGAATGCACCGCCCAGACCCGCTACCGCCAGCCGGACGAGCCGTGTACGGTCGAGGTGCTGGACGATGGCAGCGTGCTGGTCACCTTCGCGCGGCCGCAGCGCGCCGTCACCCCTGGCCAGTCGCTGGTGCTGTATGACGGTGATGTGTGCCTGGGTGGCGCGGTGATCGCCGCCACCGATGCGCCGCTGGAACAGCGCCTGCGCACCACCCCTTCTCCTTTTGAGGTAATCGCTGCATGAGTTTCACTGTCGACGACCGCGTCCTGGCTCTGGCCGGCATTGCCCAGGCCCTGCAGCAGGTACGCCGTATCGCCGATACCGGCCATTCCGACGCCGCCGCGGTGCGTACCGCCGTGGACAGCGTGTTCCGCATCGATGCCGCCTCGCCGCAGGAAGTGTTCGGTGACCGCCACGCACTGAAATCCGGCCTGCGCCTGCTGCACAACTACTTCCGCAACCAGGGCCAGGACCCGATCCTGCCCAAGCTGGCCCTGTCGGTGCTGCAGCTGGAGCGCCGCTTCGTGCAGGATGGGGCCACCGTGAACAAGGTCGCCTCGGGCATCGAGCGCGCCCAGCGCCAGGCCGCCGAGCTGGGCGACAGCGGCCACCCGGACGTGCTGGCCAACCTGGGCGGCCTGTACGCGGACACCATCAGCCACCTCAAGCCGCGGGTCATGGTGCAGGGCAACCCGCACTACCTGGGCCAGCCCGGTGTGGTGGCCGAGATCCGCGCCCTGCTGCTGGCCGCCGTGCGTTCGGCGGTGCTGTGGCGCCAGCTGGGCGGCAGCTACTGGGACTTCCTGCTCAGCCGCAAGGCCATGACCGAGGCCGTGGACCGGCAGCTGGCCTGAGGGTCTGGCGCCGGGGGGTCGGATCCCTTTCCGGGTACTGGAAAGGGCTCTGACCCCTGACGCACCTGAGCGTCGGAAATCCGGCGCATTCAGAAAGCACATCGACGTTAAAGAGAAAGGGGGTACGGCCGATACATCCTCCGTGCACCTCCCGAGAACGTCCATGTACTCACGCATTTTCATCCGTCTGGCCGCCCCCCTGGCCCTGACCCTGCTGCTCCCCTTCGCCATCGGTTTCGAATGGCCAGCCGCCCTGCGTTGGGCGATCCTGACCACGATGACGCTGAGCTGGCTCGGCTTCGCGTGGTGGACCACCCGCGCCCAGGCACATCGCTCCCCGGAACATACCCGTGTCCTGCGTGAGCAGGACCAGCTGCTGACAGAGCTGCGCAGCTTCGTCGGCAATGAGATCGACGGTTCCCGCAGCGAAGTGGAACGTGCCCGCGACCTGATCCGCCAGGCAGTGTCCAGCCTGGGTGGCAGCTTCGATGCGATGAACCGCAAGTCGCGCCAGCAGAGCCAGGCCCTGTCCCGCATCGTCGACCGCGCCGGTGACGAAGGCAGCGCCGGCCTGGACGTCGCCCGCTTCGCCCAGCATGCCAGCAACCGCATGGAACAGCTGGTGGAAGCGCTGGAACAGGTCAGTGGCCAGAGCAGCACCACCGTGCAGCACATCGACCAGATGGCCCAGCACCTGGACGGCATCTTCGCCCTGCTGGAAGACGTCAAGTCGATTGCCGACCAGACCAACCTGCTGGCGCTGAACGCAGCCATCGAAGCGGCCCGTGCCGGTGAAGCCGGTCGTGGCTTTGCGGTGGTGGCCGACGAAGTGCGCAACCTGTCCGAGCGCTCGACCACCTTCAACGAACAGATCCGCAAGCTGGCCCACAGCTCCAAGGACGCCATTGCCAAGGTGCGCGAGACGGTCTCGCACATGGCATCGCGCGATATGGACCGGTCACGCGAAGCGCGCCAGGAAGCGGCGGCGATGCTGGACAACGTGGCCCAGATCAATGCCTCGCTGGGCGATGGCATGCGCGAAGTCTCCGACTGCGCCCGTTCGATCGATGGCAGCGTGGCCGAAGCCGTGCGCGCCCTGCAGTTCGAAGACATCGCCACCCAGGCCCTGGGCGGCGTGCACACCCACCTGGACCGCCTGACCGCCATCAACCGCGAAGCGGTGGCCCTGCAGGAACTGCTGCACCGCAATGGCGGCGTGTTCGACGAAGAGATCGCCACCGCCCTGCAGCGCACCGGTAGCCGCCTGCGTGAACTGCGCAGCGAATGGGAACGCCCGCCGCACAAGCCGGTTGCCCAGCAGAACATGGGCGCCGGTACGGTCGAGCTGTTCTGATCCAGATGTCCGCTGCCTTTTCCGGCAGCCCGCAAGGCCCCGGTCATTCCGGGGCCTTTGCCTGTAACCTGCCGTTGGATGCCCCTGCCCCGCGCACCATGACCCTGATCCGCGCCCTTCCCCCGATCGACCCCAACGAACGCCCGCGCAACCCGGGCGTGCGCGAGCAGCTGCAACAGCTGGAAGATGTGGCGCGCGAAGAGATCCAGGAACTGCAGCAGCTGGCCGATGCCCGCCCTGCCCCGCCGGCGCCTGCCGGTGAGCTGCTGGGGATGGCCTGGGACCTTGGGCTGGATGGTGACGCGCTGAAGTAGATCCACGCCATGCGTGGATGGGCCCCACCCATGGCATGATCCCCCAGTCCCGACACCATCCACGCATGGCGTGGATCTACTGGTGTTACGCGGCGTGATAGTGCCACAGCCGCTGTGGCATGATCCCCCGGTCCCGTTCATGGAAGACCGATGGCCATCGCCCTGATCGCATTGCTGCTGATCGAAGTCCTGTTGCTGCTCAGGTGGGCCCCGTTCTTCTTCGGCACAGGCATCGTCCTGTTCAACCAGCGCATTGCCGCCTCGCCGGCCGAGTTGAGCCAGTTGTCACTGGCCGGGCTGGAACACGATCTTCCGATCGACAAATGGATGCGCCTGGTATTCCATGCCCTGCCCGATGGCAGCGTAGCCTTCCGTGAGAGCTTCGCGCCAAACTTCGGGGGGCGCTATTTCGCGCTGATGCGCGGCCTGCTGGTGGTCGACAAGCGCCGCCGCGAGGTGCGCGTGATCGGGCGCTGCAGCTGGTTCGCACTGGTCCTGACCGTACTGGTGGTACCGATCATCCTGGTGCGCCCGATGGCGTGGCCGATGCTGGTGTGCCCGCTGATTTTCTATATGGGCTACTACATCCAGCGCAAGCGCTATGCCAACGTAGTGGAGGTAGTGCGGGCGCGGGTGCGCTCGGAGTTTCCGCGAGGGTTCGTTGACCCGCGGCGGTAGATTCACGCTGTGGCTGGGGGGCTTCGCGGCCCTCACGCAGTTTCGGACTAATTGCATGGACCTTGGTCAAGGCGCCCTTCATGGTGTACGGCCAATACCAACCAGAGCAACCTGTAGCCCGATGAGCAACGCCGCCCTCTGCCTTTCAATCGCTCTGCAGCTTCCTGTTGCCGCGGCACCTCTCGTTCTGGATCTCGATTCGCTGCAGGCACTTCGGCAGGCGACCCAGGCATTTGGAGAGTTCCAGCACCCCTATCCCGCGCCGATGGATGTGAATGACCCTGAGGCCGGGACAATCGATGCAACGGTCGAGGTCTCCTTGGCCTGCCTGCAGGACGGACCGCCAGTCATCATCCTTGACGATGATTCCGGCGAGACGGAGCAGCGTTACCTTGTTCTGGACGACGCATGGAACGGGCTTTCAGCGGGGACGATGCTGCTGGTCTCCGGAAGCCAGGCGAGCACCATCACAACGGACGAGGCGACGCCGGACCTGGCACAGGCCGAGGCGATGTTGAACTTCCTGGACTACCTGCCCATCAACCTGGGTTCGAACTCCCTGGCCGAACCGAGCGCCGGCGTGACGGCGGCAGAGGTCGATTTCGACAGGTTCATGCAGGATTTCGCTGCGAGCAGCGAAGGGGAACCTGTTTCCGAAGCGGCCCTTGCAGCGTCGGAAGGCAAGCTGCCAGGATTGCTGCTGGCGCTGTGGCGACGCGACGGGCTGGCTCGCTATCGCGATGACAAGCTCGTCCTGGTCGATCCCCATCTGTATGCGGAGGTCGCTACCGTGTTCCTGCAGGGCACTCCGATGGAAGGCGCCGATATTTTCCATGTCTACGCGGTGACGACTTTCGGCCAGATTCTGTTGTGTGGGGAGAACACCTCCACGCAGATCAGCATCGACCCGCATAGCGGACACGCGTCGACACATTGGGATATGCCAGGCCCCGCCGATGCGGCAGAGCGCAACCAGGAACTGGCGTTCCTGCTGGAGGCCCTTGATGGGCCCTATCTTGATGCCACCGACGACGATGAGCAGCCCCTGCATGCGCATGCACGTGACCAACTGGGGCCATTGGCTCCAAATGAGATCTACAGTTTTTCGCCCGCGGTGTCCGAAGGTGGTTGGAAGGCGGCGCATCTGGTGAAGCGGGACCGCCTCGCTGAGCTGAAATCCCTTGCCGCGGCCGCAACGAGGAACCCGCCGTCCCGGCGGGATACCTGACACAGGTAGATCCACGCCATGCGTGGATGAGCGCGAGCGCCCGGATCAGTGCCAACCAACGGTCGGCACCCACCACCACTCGCCGGGCATGGCCCGGCGCTACCGTCAACGTACCAGGGCGACAGCGGGGCTGGCGTGCTGCTGCCGCAACCACTGCGCCAGGTCGCGCGGGCTGAGCGGGCGCGAGTACAGGTAACCCTGGATCTCATCGCAGCCCTGGCGGCGCAGCATGGCCTCTTCCTGCTGCGTTTCCACGCCTTCGGCCACCACCTTCATGCCCAGGGCGTGGCCCAGGTGGACGATGGCCTGGGTCACTTCCGCCGTGCCGGCGTCGTGCAGCATGCCCTGCACGAAGCTGCGGTCGATCTTCAGGCGCCCTACCGGGAAGCGGTTGAGGTAGTTGAGGTTGGAGAAGCCGGTACCGAAGTCGTCCACCGCCAGCGGCACACCGTGCCGCTCCAGTACGTCGAAGCAGTGGCGCAGGATATCGGTGTCACGGATCAGCGCCGATTCGGTCAGCTCCAGTTCCAGCCGCTGCGGCGGCCAGCCATGGGCGTGGCAGATGTCGATCACGCGCTCGGCGAAGCCGCGGTCGCGCAGCTGTACCGCCGATACGTTCACCGCGATGCGGTCGAACTGAAGACCGGCGCGATCCCACGCCGCTGCCTGGCGGCAGGCCTCGGCCAGCACCCAGTCGCCAATACGCACGATCTCGCCGCACTTTTCGGCAATGGGAATGAACTCGGCCGGGCTGCAGTAGCCGATGCCGGGTCGATGCCAGCGCAGCAGCGCTTCGATGGCCGGTGGCTCGCCGTGGTGGGCGTGCAGCAGCGGCTGGTAGGCCAGGCTGAATTCCTCGCGCTCGATCGCGCCATGCAGGCCGTGCTCGATTTCCAGCCGGCGCTGGATGCGCGCCAGTGCGTCCTGGCTGTAGTACTGATAGGTGTTGCGACCCGCTTCCTTGGCCGCGTACATGGCCGCATCGGCGGCGCGCAGCAGCGAATCGAAATCGGTCTGGGTATCGCCCAACATGGCGATGCCCACGCTGGCACCCACCTTCAAGGTAGTGTCGCCACGGCGCAGCGGCTCGGCCAGCGAGCCGATCAGCTTGCGCGCCACGTGGCCGGCGTCTTCCGGCTCGGCCAGATCGCGCAGGACGACGATGAACTCATCGCCGCTGAAACGGCCGAACAGGTCGTTGTTGCGCAGGTTCTGGTGCAGGCGGGTGGCGGCAGCCTTCAGCAGCGCGTCGCCGGTGGCATGCCCGAAGCTGTCGTTGATGTTCTTGAAGCCATCCAGGTCGATGAACAGCATGGCCAGCGAGGTGCCGCGGTCGCGCGCCTCCTCGATGGCTTCGGCGGTCTGCTCGCCCAGCAGCACGCGGTTCGGCAGGCCGGTCAGCAGATCGTAATGGGCCAGCAGCTCGATGCGCTCGTTGGCTTCGCGTTCGCGGGTGATGTCACGGAACAGCACCACGAAGCGGGCCGGCAGGCCATCGCGGCGGTCCAGTTCGATCAGTACCTGCACCCAGACGCGCAGGCCGGACTGGCGGTAGAAGCACAGGTCCAGCTGTTCGGGCAGGCCACCGCCGGCAATCCGGCCCAGCGCGGCCTCGAAGTGGGCGCGCGAATCCTCGGTGTACAGGGCCAGCGCCTGGTCCAGGGTGATCGGTTCCTTGCGCAGGCCGTGGATGCGATAGCACTCCTCGGTCCACTGCATGTGCCGGGTGCGGACCTCGATCTCGCAGCCGCCGATGCGGCCCAGCGCGGACACGCGGTTGAGCAGTTCGGTGCGCCAGCGGATGAGCGCGTCGGTCTGGTGCTGTTCGGTGATGTTCTGCACCTGGCCGAGCAGGCGCTTGGGATGGCCATCCATGTCCAGCAGCGGCTGCATCCACAGGCGCAGGTGCTGCGACGGCTCGCTGCCACGGGTCAGTTCCAGTTCCAGGTTGGCGGCGCGTCCATCGCGCCACAACCGGCGCCAGGCCGCGCGCAGCGCGCCACGCGAGCGCGGGTGCAGCTGCTTCAGCCAGCGCCGCTGGCCAGGCACCTCGCCTGCTTCCAGGGCCAGCAGCGAGCGTAGCTCGGGCGACCACCAGAAGCGGTGGCTGCCCGGGTCGAAGGACCAGCTGCCCATGCTGGCGATGCGCTGGGCTTCGCTCAGGTGCAGCTGCTGCTCCTGCAGCAGGGCTTCCAGCTGTTTCTGCTGTTCGATATCGGTATGGGTGCCGACCATGCGCAGCGGCTGGCCGTCAGCAGTGCGGGCGACCACGCGGCCGCGGTCCAGCACCCATCGCCACTGGCCATCTTCCTGGCGGAAACGGAACTGGGCGCTGTACTGCTCGCTGTGGCCGCGCAGGTGCTCGTCCAGCGCCGCCCGCACGTCGCCAATGTCGTCGCTGTGTACCCGCGACAGGATGGCGGTGGCGGTCTCATCCACCAGTGAGGGCGTGCGCACCACCCGGTCGCTGGGAATATCCCAGTCCCACAGGCTGTGGCCGGCGCTGTCCAGCGCCAGTTCCCAGCGCCCGCCGGCATCGACCGGCACCGGCTCGGGCACACTCAGGGTGAAGGCCAGCAGGTTGCCGCTGCCATCGTGTACGGCGCGCAGGTACCCGTCGTAGTGGCCGCGCGGGCCGCCCGGCAGGGTGCAGGCGACGATGCCGCCGTCGGCCGCCAGCAGGCGCAGGTCCTCCAGCATCGGCGCATAGGCGGCCACCGTCGCTGGCAGGCCATGTTCGCGCGCGGCCGGATTGGCCGCGAGCGGACGCCCGCCGCGGTCGACGATGACCAGCGCCGAGGCGAGCGGATGCTGCAGCAGGCTGGCGATGATCCCTTGGTCCACGCGATCTAGCTCCGGAATGACACGCCCGACAGCAGGGCACGCAGTGGTTAACGGCGGGTCCGGCGGATAATTGAGTGGCCAGGGCACACCTGCGCGGTAAGATGGCCGGCGCCCCTCTCTCCCTGCCCTCTTTCCGCCCTGCCCATGCCTGCAGAACCGACCGGCACTGCCCCCGCCCCCGACCCGCAGATGGCGAAGGCGCTGGGTCGTGACCGCCGCCGGGTGGTGCTGAGCTACCTGGTGCTGGCGCTGGCCTGGATGATTGCCACCGATGGCGCGATGGCTGCCCTGGTGCCAGACCCGCAGCAGCTGGCGTTCTGGCAGACCGTGAAGGACGCCTTCTTCGCCTTTGCCAGCGCAGGCCTGCTGTACCTGCTGCTGCGCCCACTGGCCGAGCATGTGCTGCGCACCCACGCCCGGCTGCAGGGCTCGGAACTGCGCCTGCGGCAGATGTTCGAGGGCAACCCGGGGCCGATCCTGGTCTACGACCTGGACAGTCTGGCCATCCTGGACGCCAACCCAGCCGCCTGCCTGGCTTTCGGCTGGGAGCGGGACGAACTGCTGGAGCAGACCATCGAGATCCTCTGGCCGCCGGGCCAGGACCAGGCGCTGCAGACCAAGCTGGAGGCGATCCGCGAGGCGCCCGACCAGCTGTGCATCCTGCGCACCCAGCTGCAGCTGCGCGATGGCAGCCAGCGGCAGATGGAGCTGCGCTCGAATGCCATCGACTACGACGGCCGCAACGCGCGCCTGCTGATCGCCATCGACCGCACCGCCGAGGATCTGGCCCAGCTGCGCCGCGACCAGGCGCTGGCGCGGGTGGAAGAGGCCCACGAACTGGCCCGCATCGGCGCCTGGGAACTGGACCCGTCCAGCGGCCTGGGCCGTTACTCCAACCAGGTCTACCGCCTGCTGGGCCGGCGCCCGCCCGAGGCCCGCCGCTGGCACCGGTTTGATGAACTGCTGGTACCGGCCGACCCGGCCACGGCCAGCCAGACCGAACAGCTGCTGGTCGAACTCTGTGCCGGCCAGCCGGTGCAGGTGGATGTACTGCTGCCCCTGCTGTCGATGGATGGGCGAGCGCTGATGGTGCACCTGCGCGCCACCAGCGGCATGGACGAGGCCGGTCGTGAGCGCGTGCTGGGCACCCTGCAGGACGTGACCGAACGCGAGCAGTCGCGGCGCCTGCTGCGCGAGCGTGAAGAGCAGTTCCGCGAGCTGGTGCGGGTGCTGCCCGACGGCGTGGTGATCCTGTCCGAGGAACACGTGCTGTACGCCAATGCCTGGGCCGCGGGCCTGTTCGGCTATGGCAGCCACACCCTGCTGGGCGAGCCGCTGGCCGCGCTGGTGGACGCCACCGAACTGGACCGGGTGCGCGCGCAGCTCCGCGTCGGGCAGCCGCAGCACAGCCCCGGCCACAACAGTGTGGCGGTGATGCGGCGCGCCGATGGGCGCCGCTTCCATGCCGGACTGGCCGTGGGCGAGGTGCGCTACGGCGGGCGCGACTGCAAGCTGCTGATCGTGCGCGACCTGAGTGAAACCGAACGCACGCGCAGCGCGCTGGAAACCAGCAACCGCGAACTGCAGGCCATGGCCGGCCGCCTGTTCTCGCTGCAGGAAGACGAGCGGCGGGCAATTTCCCGCGACCTGCACGATGACATCGGCCAGGCGATCACCGCCATCAAGCTGTCCGCCTACGCCGCGCAGGATGAAGACGATGCCCAGCGCCGAGGTGAGGACCTGGCCCAGATCGTCAGCCTGGCCGACACCACGGTGGCCAAGCTGCGCGACATTTCCACCCTGCTGCGCCCGCCGCAGCTGGATGCGCTGGGCCTGGAAGCCGCGCTGAGCTGGCAGGCCCGCGTGCTGTTCCGTTCTTCGCCGGTCGAGCTGCTGGCCGAGATCGATGACCTGCCCACCCGGCCGGACAACAGCATCGAACAGGCCTGCTTCCGCATTGCCCAGGAAAGCCTGACCAACGCACTGCGCCATGCCCGCGCCAGCCAGGTGCAGCTGCAGCTGCGCGATGTCGATCAGCGGGGCCTGCACCTGCTGATCCGCGACGATGGCGAGGGCTTCGATCCCGACGGCCCGCGCGGCCTGGGCCTGATCGTGATGCGCGAACGCGCGCAGAGCGTGGGCGGCCATGTCCGCATCGAGTCGGCGCATGGCGCCGGCACCCTGGTCGACGTCCATCTTCCTTACCAGGCGGCCACTGCGGCCGCCGCCGAGTCCCCGGAATACTGAGCCCATGTGGAATCCCAACATGCCCCTGGTCAGCATCGATGACGCCCCCGATCGCCTCGGCGCGGGCAATCCCGAGCTGCAGGCCATGGTCACCGACGCCGCCTCCGGTGGCACACCGCTGATGCTGATGCACGTGGATATCGACCACTTCGCATCGGTGAACGAGAACATGAGCGCCGAGGTGGGCGACCAGGCCCTGGTACTGGTGGCCCAGCGCCTGCAGTCCTACCTGCGCGGGCGCGGCAAGCTGTGGCGCCACGGCAGCGATGAATTCCTGATTGCCGTACCGCGTACCACCGATCTGCCGCTGCCGGAAGACTTCGCCGAAGAGATCCGCCAGCAGATGGAGCTGCCGCTGTCGGTGCTGCCGTACACGCTGTTCATGACCGGCAAGCTGGGCGTGAGCCTGTGCCCGGAACACGCCAGCAATGCCTCGCGCCTGCTCGACCATGCCGAGGATGCGCTGTACCAGGCCGCCCGCGAAGGCGGCAACGCGGTGCGCATCCACGCTGTGGACACGCCGCCCAGCGCGCACAGCGAAAGCATCATCGCCCGGCAGATTGTCGATGCCATTCCCAATGGCGAACTGAAGCTGCGCTACCAGCCGCTGGTGAGCGCCCGCGATGGCCACGTGGTGGGCATGGAGGCGCTGCTGCGCTGGCAGTCCCCGACCCTGGGCATGCTGGTGCCGGAGCGCTTCATGCGCACCGCCGAGCGACTGGGCATCATCGTTCAGATCGGCACCTGGGTACTGGAAGGCGCCCTGAAGCAGGCCCGTCTGTGGCGCGACCAGGGCTTTGATGACTTCACCATCGCGGTGAACGTGTCGACCCTGCAGCTGCTGCGGCCGAACTTCTTCGCCGAGGTGATGTCGCTGATGCAGGCGGCCGGCGTGCCGGCGCCCATGCTGACGCTGGAGATCAACGAAAGCGCGTTGACCAACAACGTCAACTTCGTGCACGAAACCCTGGCCAATCTGCGCAACGAAGGCATCAGCCTGAGCCTGGACAACTTCGGCACCGGCGATTCCAGCCTGAGCGCGCTGGTGCGCTACCCGGTGGACAAGCTGAAGATCGACCGCAGCTTCATCAAGAGCGCCCCGGCCGGCAACCGCGAGGCGGCCATCGCCCGCGCGATCATCGCCATGGGCCACCAGCTGGGCATGACGGTGATTGCCAATGGCGTGGAATCGCAGGCCCAGCTGGGCTTCCTGCGCCGCAACGACTGCGATGTGTTCCAGGGCTACCTGTTCGGCGAACCGATGTCGGCCGATGCCGCCGGCATGACCCTGCGCCGCCGCTACCTGCGCCCGGAAGCCTTCGCCGAAACCCGGCCGGACCGCACCCTGCTGCTGCTGGACGACGAAGAGAACGTGCTGCGTTCGCTGGTGCGCCTGTTCCGCCGCGATGGCTACCGCATCCTGGCCGCCGGCAACGTGCGCGATGCGTTCGACCTGCTGGCGATCAACGACGTGCAGGTGATCCTGTCCGACCAGCGCATGAGCGACATGAGCGGCACCGAATTCCTGGGCCGGGTGAAGATGCTGTACCCGGACACGATCCGCCTGGTGCTGTCCGGCTACACCGATCTGAACACGGTGACCGACGCGATCAACCGCGGCGCGATCTACCGGTTCCTGACCAAGCCGTGGAACGACGACGAGCTGCGCAAGCACATCCACCAGGCGTTCCGTACGTACGAGGAACAGCGCCGCAGCAACGCCGGGCCGGCGGCGGTGGAAGCCGGGGATGCGGGTGAGGATCGTTCGCCGCTGCGGTGACCCACCTGTAGAGTCGAGCCATGCTCGACTGCGGCAAAAAGCAGTCGAGCATGGCTCGACTCTACAGAAGCAAAAAGCAGTCGAGCATGGCTCGACTCTACAGAAGCGATGTCAGCGCGGCTGCTTGATCGGCAGCACCACGCGGAAGCGCGAGCCGACACCGGGCGTGCTGTCCAGGTCGATGCGGCCGTGGTGCTTGTTGATGATGCTGTAGGAGATCGACAGGCCCAGACCGGTGCCGCTGCCCACCGGCTTGGTGGTGAAGAACGGATCGAAGATGCGCTGGCGCAGTTCCGGCGAAATGCCACCGCCGGTGTCCTCGAATTCCACCCACACCGTGTCGCCATCCACGCCGGTACGCACGGTGATCGTGCCGCGTTCGGCAATGGCGTGGCCGGCGTTGAGCAGCAGGTTCATGTAGACCTGGTTCAACTCCGACGGCAGGCACTCCACCAGCGGCAGCTGGCCGAACTCGCGGTGCAGGGTCACCTTGTACTTGAGCTCGTTCCAGATGATGTTGATGGTCGATTCCAGACCCGAATGCAGGTCGACCAGCTTCCACGATTCGTCGCGGCCGGAATACGAGAAATCCTTCAGGTCACGCACGATGCGGGTCACCCGCTCGATGCCCTCGCGCGATTCAGCCATCAGCTGCGGCAGGTCGCGGCTGATGAAGTCGATGTCCAGGCGGTCACGGATATCGTCGATTTCCGGGATCAACGCCTTCGGGTCCGGCGCACGCAGGGCGCGCTCGTAGGCTTCGATGACGGTGAACAGGCTGCGCAGGTATTCCTGCAGGCTGCCCAGGTTGGAGTGCACGTAACCGATTGGGTTGTTGATCTCGTGCGCGACGCCGGCGGCGAGCTGGCCGATGGAGGCCATCTTTTCCGACTGCAGCAGCTTTTCCTGGGTGCCGTTCAGGCGCAGATAGGCCTGGCGCAGTTCCGCATGGCGCTGCTGCAGCTCGCGTTCGTAGTCTTCCTGGCCTTCGATGTGCCGGAACAGGGCCAGGTAATGGCCACTGCCCGGCTGGCCGTGGTGGTACAGGTGGGCGATGACCACGCCCTCGCCCAGCGGCAGGCTGCCGTTCCACTGGCCGTGCAGGCGGGCCTGTTCCAGGGCATCGGGGGGCAGCAGTTCGCGCAGGCGCTGTGGCGGCAGCGCGGCGCCCTCGGTGCTGCCCAGCAGGTTTTCCGCGGCGGGATTGGCCAGGGCCACCTGCCCGTCTTCGGTGAACAGCAGCAGGCCTTCGCGCAGGCGTTCAAGCAGGGCCTGCAACACCGGCTGCGGCGGAAGGGGGGCGGTAACCAGGGCGTTGGCGGCGGACACGGCGACTCGGGGCTTGCGAACAGGCGCCCAATATACGCGTTGGCGCGGCAGGCGTGAGCCTGCCGGCAATGCCCGGCCCCGCCGGGGGCCGTCAGGCGACGGCGAGCGGCCTGCGGGCGGTGACCGTGTGCGACTGGCCCTTGGCGTCGTAGGCCGAGGCCTCTTCGGTACGGCCCATCTGGCGCAGCGCCCAGTTGACCTCGCGGCGGCGCCGCGACAGCAGCACGCCGTTGGCGCGGTTGCGTTCGGCCAGTTCCTGCAGCTGCTCGCCCTGCCCGACCGGCGGTGCGCCTTCCAGCGCACGCAGCGCTTCCAGCTTGGCACCGGTGGCCCGGATCAGGGCGTGCACGTCGTGCTCGACCAGGGCCTGGCGTTCAACGTCCAGGGCCTGGGCAAGGCGCTGCAGCGGCTCGCTCATCGCCGCGGTCATCCGTGCAGCTGCTGATCCAGCTCAAGCATGCGCGAGGCGATCGCGTCCGGATTGATCTTGTAGGTGCCGTTCTGCAGCGATTCGCGCACGGCAGCAACGCGCTGGGCGTCGATGGCCGGGGCGGTGCTCAGTTCGCGCTCGAGCGCCTGCAGGTTGGTGGCTTCGCCGGTCAGGCGCAGGCTGTCTGCTGCCTCGACCGGGCGCGCCGGCGTATCGCCGCTGACGCCGGGCTTGCTGGCCGGGGTCGTTACGCTGCGCAGTGCCTGGGGGACCTGCAGGTTGCCGTCGATTTTCTGGCTCATGGGGTGTCCTGGAGTTGCCGTTCACAAGGGATAACGGCCGCAGGGCCGTGATCTTTAGGGAAATCTCTTACTTTTTCAACGCGCCACGATTACGTCACCACTGGCGTCCACCGTCCCCTGCACGATACGGCGGGAGGACAGGTTTTCCACCGAGACGCGCTCGTTTTCACCGGCATCGCCCATGGCCCGGCCGGCGATGCGTACTTCTACCGAGCCACGCCGCGAGACCAGGGCCACATTGTCTCCTCGCTTGATGAGACGCTGGGTGACCAGATCGTTCGCCGACAGCAGCGTTCCGGCCTGCAACGGGCGCCGGGCAATGCGGCCCACCGCCGTGGCGGGGTCGGACAGCACGGCCCCGGCGATACGTGCAGCGTCACGCTGGGCAATGCTGATATCGGCGGCACCGAGCGTTTCTCCAGTGGCAATGCCACGGGTCAGCACCAGCACGGCCTGGTTGCGGCGCACCTTCACCGGAACGAACAGGCGCCAGCCACCGGCATCGGGGCAGCTGACCTCCACCGTGGTGTTGGCCGTGGGCTGCACCTGCAGGGGGGCACCGCAGCGCGGCAGGCGCAGGGCGTCGGCCACCACGGCTTCGCCCTCGGTGC
Organism: Stenotrophomonas maltophilia; assembly: GCF_047782825.1. Classification (GTDB taxonomy): domain Bacteria; phylum Pseudomonadota; class Gammaproteobacteria; order Xanthomonadales; family Xanthomonadaceae; genus Stenotrophomonas. The sequence continues at coordinate 946,498 of NZ_CP180589.1, forward strand.
CGGCAGCCAGGGTGGACAGCGCCGCAGTGCGGATGCTGGCGACCGGCTGCCAGTCAGCGGCGCTGGCCCAGGGTGCGGCCAGCGCCAGGGCGATGGCCATCAGGGATGTGATCCGGCGCATGGCGCCTCCTTATCGGTAAGACCTGGCCCGGGTGCGTGCAAGGGGTGTGCCAGTAGAGTCGAGCCATGCTCGACTGCCGCTCTTGTAGAGTCGAGCCATGCTCGACTGGCCGTTCGGAACAATGCAGTCGAGCATGGCTCGACTCTACAAAGGCAGGTCCAGCACGGCCCGGCGCCACAAAGCGCTCAAGTTCGGCGCCCAGCACGCCGATACAGCGTCCATGTCCCATGACCTGCTCAACCGGATCGACCAGCGGACCCGACTGGCCGGCCACAATCGCCTGGCGCTGCTGCTGTTCCGTCTAGGCGGACGTCAGCTTTTTGGCGTCAATGTCTTCAAGGTGCAGGAAGTCCTGCGCCGCCCGGAGCTGTTCCAGGTACCCGGTCTGCCCAGCCAGTTCGCTGGCGTGGCCGATGTGCGGGGCCGCTCGGTGCCGGTGCTGGACCTGGGCCTGGCCATCGGCCACCCCGAGCGCGAGCCGGATGCAGATACCGCGCCGGGCTATCTGGTGGTGACCGAGTTCAACCGCTCCATCCAGGGCTTCCTGGTGAGCGGGGTGGAACGCATCGTCAACATCGCGGTGGAAGACATCCACCCGCCGCCGGAGCTGGGCGCTGAATCGAGCTACCTGACCGCGGTGACCCGCTTCCAGGGCGAGCTGATCCAGGTGATCGACGTGGAAAGCGTGCTGGCCGACATCGCCCAGGTGCGTGGCGAGGCCGTGCTGGACCCGGCCATGGCCATGCCCTCCGACGCCCCGCAACTGCAGGTCCTGGTGGTGGACGATTCGCGCGTGGCCCGCCAGCAGATCCGCAGCGTGCTGGACCAGCTGGGGGTGGGCGCCACCCTGCTGTCCGATGGCAAGCAGGCGCTGGACCACCTGCTGCAGATCCATGCCTCGGGTGAAAACCCGGCCGAACGCTACGCCATGGTCATTTCCGATATCGAGATGCCGGCCATGGACGGCTATACGCTGACGACGGAAATCCGGCGCCACCCAGGCCTGGCCGGGCTGTACGTGCTGCTGCACACCTCCCTGTCGGGCGTCTTCAACAACGCCATGGTCGAACGCGTGGGCGCCAATGCCTTCGTGGCCAAGTACTCGCCGCACGAGCTGGCCGACTTCGTGCTGGACCGCCTGCGCAAGGTGGCGATGGCGGCGTAGGGCCGCCCCGGGGTCGGATCCCCGCAGGGGCTCTGACCCCGCGCCCTCTGCCTGCCCCTGAGGAGTCAGAGCCCCTGCGGGGATCTGACCCCTGCTCCGTTTGGCACATCCCTTGCAGCTTCCAGGGCAACGTTCCCGTGGGAGTGCACCGTGCGCAACCTGATTACCGACTACCTGGGTGTCCATGCCCAGGCCATGCCGTTGCGCGAACAGCGGATGAAGCTGATCGCCAGCAACCTGGGCAATGCCGATACCCCCGGCTACAAGGCCCAGGACCTGGACTTCGATGCCGCCCTGCGCAACGCCCAGGGGCTCGATGCCAACGGCCTGATGACCACCACCAACGAGCAGCACTACGAAATCAGTAGTGGCCTGAACCCGTTCCAGGTGGCCCGCGAGGGCGTCCAGCCCAGCCTGGACGGCAATACCGTCGACCCCGATGCCGAGCGTGCCGCCTATGGCCGCGCCGCGCTGGAATACCGTGCCTCGCTCAGCTTCGTCGAGAGCAAGGTCCGTTCCATGCTGACCGCGATCACGGGGCAATAAGCCATGAGCAACCTGCCGATCTTCGATATCGCCGGCTCCGCGCTGCAGGCGCAGTCGGTGCGCATGAGCACCATCGCCTCCAACCTGTCCAACGCCGACAGCATCGCCGGCTCTGCCGACGCGGTGTACAAGCCGCTGGAACCGATCTTCCAGGCGGTCACCAGCAAGACCGACCCGAACATCACTTCGGTGAAGGTCAAGGAAATCACCCAGAGCGACGCGGCGCCGATCAAGCGCTACGAGCCCGGCCATCCGCTGGCCGACGCCGATGGCTACATCTACCAGCCCGACGTCGATCCGGTGGCGCAGATGGTCAACCTGATTTCCACCTCGCGCAATTACCAGGCCGGCGTGGAGATGTTGACCACCGCCAAGGAACTGGCCCTGGCCACCCTGACCATGGGCCGCTGAGGCCCGCTGTACCGGACACCGCCATGACCACTGCCGTCAACAACCAGACCAACCAGGACGTCTACGCCGCACTCGGCCTGAACGCCCCCAACAGCGCCAACACCAAGAAGAAGAACACGCTGGACCAGGCCGATTTCCTGCGCCTGATGACCGAACAGCTGCAGCACCAGGATCCGCTGAAGCCGATGGACAACACGCAGATGGTCGCGCAGATGGCGCAGATGTCCACCGTGCAGGGCATCACCGACCTCAACACCACGGTCAAGGGCTTCCAGGAGTCGATGGCCAGCGACCAGGTGCTGCGTGGCGCCGCACTGGTCGGCCACGAAGTGCTGGTGCCTTCGGAAAAGCTGGTGCTGGAAAAGGAAGGCGATGTGAGCGGCACGGTCGCCGCGCCCGCTGCCGGCATCGTCACCGTCGATGTCACCGATGCCAACGGCGCCAAGGTCACCTCGATCAGCGTCGAAGCCAAGGCCGCCGGTGAAGTGGCGTTCCAGTGGGATGGCAAGGATGCCAACGGAAACCGCATGGCGCCGGGCAAGTACTCCATCGTCGCCAACCACGTCGACACCGCTGGCAAGAGCACCAAGTTGTCCACCTACGTGCAGGCACCGGTGGAAAGCGTGACCGTCGGCTCCGACGGTCTGTACCTGAACCTCAAGGGCCTGGGCACGGCCCCGATCGACTACGTGCTCCGCGTCAGCTGAGCCGCACACCCGCCTTTACCAGGAGCATTCCCATGGGCTTCAACATTTCCCTGTCCGGCATCAACGCCGCCAACTCGGACCTGAGCGTCACCGCCAACAACGTCGCCAACGCCAACACCACCGGCTTCAAGGAATCGCGCAGCGAATTCGCCGATCTGTTCTCGGCCACCAGCTACGGCCTGGCCAAGAACCAGATCGGCTCGGGCGTGCGCGTGTCCAACGTGGCCCAGCAGTTCATCCAGGGCAACAACGAGCAGACCGGTCGCGGCCTGGACATGGCCATTTCCGGTGAAGGCTTCTTCACCATGAACATGAACGGCGCACGCGTGTACTCGCGCGCCGGCAACTTCCAGACCGACCCGGCCGGCTTCGTGGTGAACCCGCAGGGTGCACGCCTGCAGGTGTTCGCACCCAATGCCGACGGCACCAACTTCGATGCCGGCCGCCTGGTCGACCTGCAGCTGCTGACCACCGACAGCCCGCCCAAGCAGACCAGCGAAGTGAAGGTGGGCTTCACCCTGCCGGCCAACGCCAAGGTGCCGACGGTCAGCCCGTTCGACCCGACCGATTCCAACAGCTACAGCCACTCCAGCGGCGGCATCACCGTGTATGACTCGCTGGGCGTCAGCCACACCCAGGTGTCGTACTTCGAAAAGCTGCCCGGCGTGAACCAGTGGCGCGTGCACAACTATGTCGACGGCGTGGCCGCGGGCACCCCGACCAACCTGACCTTCGACAACGCCGGCAAGTTGACGGTGCCGGCCAACGGCCAGATCAGCCTGGGCACCTTCACCCCGCCCACCGGCGCTGGCGCGCTGAACATGACCCTGGACGTGTCCGGTTCCACCCAGTACGGCGAGAAGTTCGCCCTGCGCAACACCCAGCAGGATGGCTACGCCGCGGGCAAGCTCAACGAGATCACCGTTTCGGAAAGCGGCGTGGTGTTCGCCCGTTACTCCAACGGCGATGACAAGCCGTTGGGCCAGGTGGCACTGACCACCTTCAACAACACCCAGGGCCTGGAACAGAAGGGCAACAACCTGTGGGTGGAAACCTTCGATTCGGGCACCCCGCGCACCGGCGCGCCGGATACCTCCAACCTGGGCAAGATCCAGGCCGGCGCCCTGGAATCGTCCACCGTGGACCTGACCGAGCAGCTGGTGAACATGATCGTGGCCCAGCGCAACTTCCAGGCCAACGCACAGATGATCACCACGCAGGACCAGATCACCCAGACCGTCATCAACATCCGTTGATGACCTGCTGACCCTGTCACGGAACTACCCGCATGGATAAAGCCCTTTACGTGGCGATGACCGGTGCCCGCGCCTCCCTGCAGGCGCAGGGCACGCTCAGCCACAACCTCGCCAATTCGGACACCCCCGGCTTCAAGGAAGCGTTGGCCAACACCGAAGCCTTCCCGATCCGTGGGCCGGGCTTTGCATCGCGGGTGGATGCGCTGCACGTCGACGCCGGCTTCAACCGCGTGCCCGGCGCGCAGCACATCACCGGCAAGCCGCTGGATCTGTCCCTGCAGATAGGCACCTGGCTGGCCGTGCAGGCCACCGACGGCAGCGAGGCCTACACCCGTGGCGCCGCGCTGTCGGTCACCCCGAACGGCCAGCTGGTGACCTCCAGCGGCCGTCCAGTGCTGGACGACAACAACAACCCCATCGCCATTCCGCCCTACCAGGCGATGGAAGTGGGCAACGACGGCACGATCTCGATCATCCCGCAGGGCGAAGGCCCGCAGACCATGGCGATGATCGGCCGGATCAAGATCGTGCAGGCCCCCGACGAGCGCCTGGAGCGCCGCCTGGATGGCCTGTTCCGCAATACCGACCCGCAGCAGCCCTTTGCCCAGGCACAGGGGCCGACGGTGCACAGCGGCCAGCTGGAAGGCAGCAATGTCGATGCCGCGGGCGCGCTGGTGCAGATGATCCAGCTGCAGCGCCAGTACGAAATGCAGGTGCAGGTGATCAAGCACGGCGACGACAACGCACGCAGCGCCAACAGCCTGCTGCGCCTGGGCAGCTGACGTAATTCCGGCGCCGGCAGCCACCGCTGCTGGCACGCCGCTTGCACCACCTCCCCCAAGGGCCGCACCGCGCGGCCGGCTTCACCCAGACAGGACTTCGAAGATGAACCAGGCACTGTGGATCGCGAAAACCGGACTGGATGCGCAGCAGATGCGCATGTCGGTGGTTTCCAACAACCTCGCCAACACCAACACCACCGGCTTCAAGCAGGACCGCGCCAGCTTCGAGGATCTGCTGTACCAGCAGGTGCGCCAGCCCGGCGGTTCGTCGTCGGCGCAGACCCAGCTGCCGACCGGCCTGCAGATCGGTACCGGCGTGCGCGTGGTCGCCACCGCCAAGAACTTCGAACAGGGCAGCCAGCAGCAGACCGGCCGCGCCCTGGACGTGATGGTCAACGGCCGCGGCTTCTTTGAAGTGCAGATGCCGGACGGCAGCTCGGCCTACACCCGTGATGGCTCGTTCAAGATCAACCAGGACAGCGAGCTGGTCACCAACAGCGGCTACCCGGTGCAGCCGGGCATCCAGATTCCCGAAGGCGCGCAGTCGGTCACCATCGGTAGCGACGGCACCATCAGCGTGAAGATGGCCGACAACGCCGCCTCGGTGGAAGTGGGCGCGCTGACCCTGACCGACTTCGTCAATCCGGCCGGCCTGCAGGCCCGCGGTGAGAACCTGTTCCTGGAAACCACGGCTTCGGGCCCGGCGCAGAACGGCAACCCCGGCCTGAACGGCCTGGGCAACGTGGTGCAGGGTTCGCTGGAAGGCAGCAACGTGAACGTGGTGGAAGAGCTGGTGTCGATGATCGAAACCCAGCGCGCCTACGAAATGAATGCCAAGGCGATTTCCACCACCGACGCGATGCTGGGCTACCTGAACCAGAACGTCTGATCGCCGCAACCGGGATACCGCCATGTCGCCCCTCTCCAAACTTGCCCGCATCGCCCTGCCCTGCGCCGTGGCCGCCCTGCTTGGCGGCTGCGTGATCGCCGGCGACGTGCGCCCCTACCCGGCCATGGCCCCGATCCAGCCGATCATGCCGCCGCAGGCCGCGCCGACCGCTGGCGCCATCTATGCCGCCGGCCCAACCCTGCAGCTGTATTCGGACCGCCGCGCACGCGATGTGGGTGATCTGCTGACCATCACCCTGCTGGAAAACACCACCGCCACCACCAGCGCGAACACGGCCACCAACAAGGAATCGAACCTGAGCATCGGCACGCCGTCGATCTTCGGTGCACCGGTCACCCTGGGCGGCAAGGACATCCTCAGCGCCACGGCGGAAGGCAAGCGTGATTTCACCGGCAAGGGCAACAGCGCGCAGAGCAACCGCCTGCAGGGCAGCGTGACGGTGACCGTGGTGCAGCGCCTCCCCAACGGCAACCTGGTGGTGCAGGGGCAGAAGAACCTGCGGCTGAACCAGGGCGACGAACTGGTGCAGGTGCAGGGCATCGTGCGCCCCGGTGACATCGCCGCGGACAACAGCATTCCTTCCAGCCGCGTGGCTGAAGCCCGCATCGTCTACGGCGGCCGCGGCCCAGTGGCGCAGTCCAACGCGATGGGCTGGCTGAGCCGCTTCTTCAACTCCGGCCTGACGCCGTTCTGAGTATGGCCATGAAGATTTCATTCCGATATTTCCTGCAGCGGCGCGCGGCGTCGCTCGGCGCATCGTTGTTTCTGGTCCTCGCCGCTGCCTTCCCGGCCAGCGCCGAGCGCATCAAGGATCTGGCCCAGGTGGGCGGCGTGCGCGGCAACGCGCTGGTCGGCTACGGCCTGGTGGTGGGCCTGGATGGCAGCGGCGACCGCACCAGCCAGGCACCGTTCACCGTGCAGAGCCTGAAGAACCTGCTGGGCGAGCTGGGCGTGAACGTGCCAGCCAACGTCAACCCGCAGCTGAAGAACGTGGCCGCCGTGGCGATCCACGCCGAGCTGCCGCCGTTCGCCAAGCCGGGCCAGCCGATCGACATCACCGTGTCCTCTATCGGCAATGCCGTGTCGCTGCGCGGTGGTTCGCTGCTGATGGCCCCGCTGCGCGGCGCCGACGGCCAGATCTACGCCATCGCCCAGGGCAACCTGATCGTCGGTGGCTTCGGTGCACAGGGCAAGGATGGTTCGCGCGTATCGGTGAACGTGCCCAGCGTGGGCCGCATTCCCAACGGCGCCACCGTTGAACGCGCCCTGCCCGACCCGCTGGCCAATGGCGGCGACATCACCCTGAACCTGCACAACAACGATTTCACCACCGTGTCGCGCATGGTGGCCGCGCTCAACAACGCCTTCGGCGAAGGCGCCGCGCGTGCCGTTGATGGCGTGACCGTGGCCGTGGCCGCGCCGTCCGACCCGGGCGCGCGCATCGGCCTGCTGGCACGCATCGAGAACCTGGAACTGACCCCGGGCAGCGCACCCGCCAAAGTGGTAGTCAATTCGCGCACCGGCACCGTGGTCATCGGCCAGCAGGTGCGCGTGGGGCCGGCGGCGATCTCGCATGGCTCGCTGACCGTCACCATCCAGGAAAACACCAACGTCAGCCAGCCCAACGCCTTCGCCGGCGGGCAGACCGTGGCCACGCCGCAGTCGACCGTAACCGCCACCAACGATGGCAGCCGCATGTTCAAGTTCGCCGGCGGCACCACCCTGGATGAGATCGTGCATGCGGTGAACGCCGTGGGCGCGGCACCGGGCGATCTGATCGCGATCCTGGAAGCACTGAAGCAGGCCGGCGCACTGAGCGCCGAACTCGAGGTGATCTGACATGCGCATCAATCCCGCCTTCGACCTGAATCCTGCTCAGCAGACCGACCCGGCCAGGATCGACAAGGTCGCGCGGCAGCTGGAAGGCCAGTTTGCGCAGATGCTGGTCAAGAGCATGCGTGATGCCAGCTTCGGCGATTCGCTGTTCCCCGGTGAAAACAAGATGTTCCGGGAGATGTACGACCAGAAGATCGCCGAGGCGATGACCCGCGGCAAGGGCCTGGGCCTGTCGGCGATGATCACCCGCCAGCTGTCCGGCCAGCAGGGCGATGGCCCGGCGCTGGATACCCGCGTCGACCCGGCCAAGGCCAGCCGTGCCTACCAGCTGAACGCGCCTGCCGCCGCCCCGTCCATTCCCCTGGACGACGCCAGCCAGGCCGTGCGCATGCTGCAGCAGATGGCCGCGGGCGTGCAGGATGGTGCTCAGGCGATGGCTTCACCGGCGCTGGCGCCGATGGAACAGGCGCTGGACCTGATCGCCGGCCGCGAAAGCAGCGGCATGCACCGCTCGCTGGGCACCGATGATCCGTATGCCAGCAGCATCGGCGGGACCAACTGGGCTGCCAACAACGACCAGTGGGCGCCCACCGCCAGCAACCGTGGCAGCACCGGCACCGCAGCCGATGCCCTGGCCACCCGCACCGCCGTGGCCCAGCTGGGCGCACACACCCCCGAAGGCTTCGTTGCCAGCATCTGGGAACACGCGCAGAGCGCGGCGAAGGAACTGGGCGTGGACGCCCGCGCCCTGGTCGCCCAGGCCGCGCTGGAAACCGGCTGGGGCAAGCGCCAGATCAAGCATGCCGACGGCAGCGTTTCGCACAACCTGTTCGGCATCAAGGCCACCGGCTGGAAGGGCCAGAGCGCCGTGGCCGGCACCCACGAATATGTCGATGGCGTGCGCCGCAATGAAACCGCCAGCTTCCGTGCCTACAGCACCCCGGCCGAAAGCTTCGCCGATTACGTGCGCCTGCTGAAGACCAGCCCGCGCTACCAGCAGGCCCTGCAGGCCGGCACCGATGTGCAGGGCTTCGCCCGCGGCCTGCAGCGCGCCGGTTATGCCACCGATCCGGGCTACGCGGCCAAGATCGCCGCGATCGCCGGCGGCCCGACCATCGAGCGCGCCGTGGCCGCCGTGGCCAACGCCGGCACGCGCCTTGGCCAGACCTTCGCCAGCACCGCAACCGCGGCGCTGGGTATCACCCGTCGTTGAGGAACCCCATGTCCAGCGTCCTTTCCACCGGTACCAGTGCCCTGCTCGCCTTCCAGCGTGCGTTGGCGACCACCAGCCATAACGTCGCCAACATCAACACGCCCGGCTACAGCCGGCAGAAGGTCGACTTCGCCACCGCCACCCCGCAGAACCACGGGTATGGCGATGTTGGCAACGGCACCCGCATCGTTGACATCCGCCGCGCCGCCGACCAGCTGGCGATCTCCCGCCTGCTCGACAGCAGCGGCGAACTGGCGCGCCTGAAGCAGCTGTCGGGCATGGCGGACCGGGTCAATGCCCTGTTCTCCGATGCCGCCACCAACGTGGCCGGCGTCTGGTCGAACTTCTTCGACAGCGTCAGCGGCCTGTCTTCCAATGCCGCCGGCAGCGCCGACCGGCAGAACATGCTGGACGGGGCCAAGGCCCTGGCCAACCGCTTCAGCCAGCTCAACACGCAGTTGAACAACCTCAATGGCGAGGTCAACAACGGCCTGATGGCCGGTGCCACCGAGGTCAACCGCCTGGCGTCGGAAATCGCGCAGATCAATGGTGCCATCGGCACCAACATCGCCAACGCCGCACCGGACCTGCTGGACCGCCGCGACCAGCTCATTTCGCAGCTGATCGGCTACACCGGCGGCACCGCGGTGATCCAGGACGGCGGCATCATGAATGTCTACACCGCCGGCGGCAACGCGCTGGTGGTGGGCACCACCGCGTCCAAGGTCACCACCGTGGCCGACCCGTACCAGCCCGAACGCCTGCAGCTTGCGCTGCAGACCCAGGGCGGCACGATCACCCTGGACCCGAAGGCCGTGGGTGGCCAGATCGGCGGCCTTCTGGAATTCCGCGATACCGTGCTGACCCCGGCCCAGGCCGAACTGGGCAAGCTGGCCGTGGGCCTGGCCGAAACCTTCAACAGCACCCATCGCCAGGGCGTGGACCTGTATGGCCAGATGGGCGGTGATTTCTTCAACCTGGGCGACCCGCGGGTGACCGGCAATGCCAGCAACACCGGCAGCGCCACCCTCACCGCCACCTATGGCGATATCTCCAAGCTGGATGCGCAGAACATCGTGCTGAAGTACGACGGCACTAACTGGCTGGCCAGCCGTTCGGACACCGGCACCAGCGTGCCTCTGACCGGCACCGGCACCGCCGCCGACCCGCTGGTGATCAACGGCGTGCAGCTGGTGGTGGGCGGTACCCCGGCCACCAACGACCGCTTCCTGCTGCAGCCCACCGCCGGCGTGGCCGGCAGCCTGGAAGTGGCGATCACCGATCCGTCGCGCATCGCCGCCGCGGCTGCGGTGAAGGGCGCGGCCGCGCTGGCCAACACCGGTACCGGCAAGCTGAGCGGAGTGACCGTGACCAACGCCAACAACGCCAACCTGCGCAACCCGGCCGCGATCGTCTTCACCTCGGCCACCACCTACACCATCGATGGCGGTGCACCGCAGACCTACACGCCGGGCCAGACCATCAGTGCCAACGGCTGGAGCTTCGTGCTGGACGGTGCGCCCAAGACCGGCGACACCTTCAACATCACCCCCACCCCGGCCGGCTCGTCGGACAACAGCAACGCCACCAAGCTGTCCAAGGTGGAAGATGCCAAGTCCTTCAACGGTGGCACCGTCACCCTCAACGGCGCACTGGGCGGCTTGACCACCCAGGTCGGCGCGGCGGCCCGTTCGGCCGAATATTCGCTGGGCGCGCAGCAGGTCATCACCGACCAGGCGCAGACCGCCCGCGATGAAGTGTCCGGAGTGAACCTGGATGAGGAAGCGGCCGACATGCTGCGCCTGCAGCAGGCCTACCAGGCCGCGTCGCAGCTGATTTCCACTGCCGACAACATGTTCCAGACCATCCTGGGGGCCGTGCGCCGATGAGCAGCCGTATCTCCACCGGAATGATGTTCAGCCAGTCCGTGGCGCTGATGATGGCCAAGCAGGCCAAGCTGAGCCACCTGGAACAGCAGATCGCCACCGGCAGCAAGATCGTCACCGCCAAGGACGACCCGGTCAACGCCGGCGCCGCGGTGGGCCTGGACCGCAGCCTGGCCGCGCTGGAGCGCATGAAGCTCAATGCCGGCAACGTGCAGAACCGCCTGGGCGTGCAGGAAAACACCCTGGCGCAGGTGGGCGACATGATGGGCCGCATCAACGAGCTGACCATCTACGCCAACAACCCGGCGCTGGCACCAGCCGACAAGCAGTCGATGGTGACCGAAATCAAGGCGATCCGCGACAACCTGCTGTCGCTGGCCAATTCCAGCGACGGCACCGGCCGTTACCTGTTCGGCGGCACCAACGATGGTGACCCGCCGTTCGCACAGGTGGGTGGCAACGTGGTCTACACCGGCGACCAGACCCAGCGCCAGGTGGAAGTGGGCCCGGATACCTATGTGCGCGATGCCCTGCCCGGCAGCGAGATCTTCCTGCGCATCCCCACCGGCGATGGCTTCGTCGATGGTGGCCCGGCGGCCGGCAACACCGGCACCGGCGTGCTGACCAACATCACCCGCGACGGCACCGACAACTGGAACGGGCAGTCCTTCAGTGTGCGCTTCACCGCCGCCGACCAGTACGAAGTGCTGGACGCCGGTGGCACCGTGGTCAGCACCGGCACCATGAAGAGTGGCGATGACCTGGTGGTCAACGGCGTGCGCATGCACATCGATGGCAAGCCGGCGGCCGGTGACAGCTTCTCGGTCACCCCATCCAGCAGCCGCGATATCTTCGGCACGCTGGATTCGCTGATCGGTGCACTGGAAACCGATACGGGCACGCCGGCCAAGCTGGCCGTACAGCAGAATGCCCTGCAGAGCAGCCTGCGCGACGTGGCCCGCGCCGCTGAGCGGATGATCGATGCCCGTGCATCGGGTGGCGCGCAGTTGAAGGCGCTGGACAACGCCGCGGACATGCGTGAATCCAACGGGGTGACCCTGAAGACCACCCTGTCGCAGATGCGCGACCTGGACTATGCCGACGCGCTGAGCCAGTACCAGCTGGAGAACACCGCACTGCAGGCCGCACAGACGCTGTTTGCGCAGATGCAGCAGATGTCGCTGTTCAACAAGATCGGCTGACCCGGGCGGGGCCCCGCCCCCCTCAATCTGGCGTACCCGAAGGCCGCGATGCCCTGCATCGCGGCCTTTTTCGTGCGCCTCCGGCAGCTCTGCGCGGCCGAAGCAGATCGCCGTTCAGCTTCGCCAATAAGCGCCGATATCACTTATGGCGCTGGTCGGGCTCACCCCGGCCGCCCGTTCCGGGGTCCCACCCCGCCCTGCGGCGGACGCGGAAAACCCCTGAAAAACAGCCTCAAGCGAAGAATTACGGTCGTAACGAAATTCCCGCCTAAAGGTTGTTGACAAAGCGCCGTTATTCATTTGGCAACGGCGAAGCACACAGCCAAACAAAAAAATCAGGCGGCGCTTCGTTTCATTCACCAACGGGTTCCATATAAGAGGAGACGACCCCATGGCACAGGTAATCAACACCAATACGATGTCGCTCAACGCTCAGCGCAACCTGAGCACCAGCGGCAACTCGCTGGCCACCACCATCCAGCGCCTGTCGTCCGGTCTGCGCATCAACAGCGCGAAGGACGACGCCGCCGGCCTGGCGATCTCGGAGCGCTTCAGCACCCAGATCCGCGGCCTGGACGTGGCCATCCGCAACGCCAACGACGGCATCTCGCTGGCCCAGGTCGCCGAAGGCTCGCTGAGCGAAGTCGGCAACAACCTGCAGCGCATCCGCGAACTGGCCGTGCAGGCTTCCAACGCGACCAACTCCTCCAGCGACCGCAAGGCCCTGCAGGCCGAAGTGACCCAGCTGGTCTCGGAAGTGGACCGTGTCGCCAAGCAGTCCGACTTCAACGGCACCAAACTGCTGGACGGCAGCTTCACCAGCCAGCTGTTCCAGGTGGGCGCCAACGCCGGCCAGGCCATCGCCATCAGCAGCGTGGTCAACGCCAAGGCTGATGCGCTGGGCGCGGCCAACTTCGCCAACGCCTTCGTCGGCACCGCACTGGGCACCGACAAGGCCGCCGCAGACACCACCTTCTCGCAGCTGCAGGTCATCGTCACCCCGCCGGGCGGCAGCGCCACCACCGTCAACATCGGTGATATCTCGGTCAAGTCGGGTGAATCGATCAGCGCCGCCACCGCCGCCGCCATCAACAACAAGATCGGCGAAACCGGCGTGCTGGCCAAGGTCAACGCCGGGGTGATCAGCCTCAGCTCGGTCAAGGATGGCCAGACCTTCACCCTGGGCACCGCCGGCCCGGTCTCCACCGTCACCGGTGCGGTCCCGACCGACCTGGCCAACGTCGGCCTGACCCAGTCCAGCACCAACGGCGGCAACCTGACCGGCGTCACCAGCAGCTTCGTCAAGGATCTGGACGTCAGCAGCGCCGAAGGCGCGCAGAAGGCCCTGTCCATCGTCGACAAGGCATTGGAATCGGTCAACAGCGTCCGCGCCGACCTCGGCGCCATCCAGAACCGCTTCAGCTCGGTGGTCGCCAACCTGCAGACCTCCTCGGAAAACCTGTCCGCATCGCGCAGCCGCATCCGCGATACCGACTTCGCCAAGGAAACCGCCGAACTGACCCGCACCCAGATCCTGCAGCAGGCCGGTACGGCCATGCTGGCCCAGGCCAACCAGGTACCGCAGAACGTGCTCAGCCTGTTGCAGCGCTGACATGAGCCGCCTCCGAAGCACGTCGGAGGCGTCTAACCCAACTCACGTGCAACCGCTCAAGGACCTCTCCTCATGGCACAAGTCATCAACACCAACACGATGTCGTTGAATGCTCAGCGTAACCTGAGCACCAGCGGCTCCTCGCTGGCTACCACCATCCAGCGCCTGTCCTCCGGTTCGCGCATCAACAGCGCCAAGGACGACGCCGCCGGCCTGGCGATTTCGGAGCGCTTCGGCACCCAGATCCGTGGTACCGACGTGGCCATCCGCAATGCAAACGACGGCATCTCGCTGGCCCAGGTTGCCGAAGGTTCGCTGACCGAAATCGGCAACAACCTGCAGCGCGTCCGCGAACTGTCGGTGCAGGCTGCCAACGCCACCAACTCCGACAGCGACCGCAAGGCGCTGCAGGCCGAAGTGACCCAGCTGGTTTCGGAAATCGACCGCGTCGCCAAGCAGTCCGAGTTCAACGGCACCAAGCTGCTGGACGGTTCGTTCTCCAGCCAGCTGTTCCAGGTGGGCGCCAATGCCGGCCAGGCCATCGCCATCGACAAGACCGTTGACGCCAAGGCTGGCTCGCTGGGCACCACCAAGTTCGCTGCTGACGTCACCGGTGCGGTGATCACCGCGGCAGCCGCCGACGGCTCGGTTACTGGCCTGACCATCAACAGCATTGCCATTGACAAGGTCGAGTACAAGACCGGCGCCACCGGCGTGGAAATCGCAAAGTCGTTGACCACCGCAATCAACGCCAAGATCGGCGAAACCGGCGTCTACGCCTCGGTCGGCGGTGCCAACAAGGATCAGGTCGTGCTCAGCTCGGTGAAGGCCGAGAAGGATCTGGTCGTCGGCGGAACTGTGGCCGGCAGCGGCCTGACCGCAGCCACCACCACCGCCGCTGCGACGGCAACCAGCAGCGTCGTGCAGAGCTTGGACGTCACCTCGGTCAAGGGTGCTCAGCAGGCCCTGGAAATCGTCGACAAGGCCCTGGGCTCCATCAACAGCACCCGCGCCGACCTTGGTGCGATCCAGAACCGCTTCACCTCGGTCGTTGCGAACCTGCAGACCTCGACGGAGAACCTGTCGGCATCGCGTAGCCGCATCAAGGATACCGATTTCGCCAAGGAAACCGCCGAACTGACCCGTACCCAGATCCTGCAGCAGGCCGGTACGGCCATGCTGGCCCAGGCCAACCAGGTACCGCAGGGCGTGCTCAGCCTGCTGCGCTGATCCGCACCTTGATCGATCTCCGGGCGCTGGCTGAGCCGGCGCCCGGATTCTGAACCTGAATCACGCTCCACCTCCGCCAAAGGAACAGCACCATGGCACAAGTCATCAACACCAACACCATGTCCCTGAATGCTCAGCGCAACCTGAGCACCAGCGGCTCCTCGCTGGCTACCACCATCCAGCGTCTGTCCTCCGGTTCGCGCATCAACAGCGCCAAGGACGACGCCGCCGGCCTGGCGATCTCGGAGCGCTTCGGCACCCAGATCCGCGGTACCGACGTCGCCATCCGCAATGCCAACGACGGCATCTCGCTGGCCCAGGTTGCCGAAGGTTCGCTGACCGAAATCGGCAACAACCTGCAGCGCGTCCGCGAACTGTCGGTGCAGGCTGCCAACGCCACCAACTCCGACAGCGACCGCAAGGCGCTGCAGGCCGAAGTGACCCAGCTGGTTTCGGAAATCGACCGCGTCGCCAAGCAGTCGGAGTTCAACGGCACCAAGCTGCTGGACGGCACCTTCTCCAGCCAGCTGTTCCAGGTAGGCGCCAACGCCGGCCAAGCCATCGCCATCGATAAGGTGGTCGACGCCAAGACCGCCTCGCTGGGCAACTCCACCTTCGCCGTCGCGTACAAGGGCACGGCGCTGGATGATGCCGCCACCGCCGGAGTGAACGAAGATCTGGCGACCGCCGACACCAAGTTCACCGGCCTGCAGGTCTCGGTTACCCCGAAGGGTGGCACGGCAACCGCAATCAACATCGGTGACATCACAGTCAAGGCCGGCGAGTCCATTTCCAAGGCGACTGCAGCTGCCATCAACTCCAAGCTGGGCGAAACCGGCGTGATGGCAAGCGTGGACAAGGGCGTCATCAGCCTCTCGTCGGTGAAGGATGGACAGACCTTCGCACTGGCCGCTGGCGGCCCGGTCACCGCCGGCGCCACCGCCGTCGATGCCGATTTCGGCAACATCGGCCTGGAAGAATCCAGCACCAACGGCGGCACCATGACCGGCGTTACTGCCAGCGTCCTGTCTTCTGTCAACATTTCCACCGTAGAAGGCGCGCAGAAGGCTCTGGAGATCGTCGACAATTCGCTGAACTCGATCAACAGCACCCGCGCTGACCTCGGCGCCATCCAGAACCGCTTCACCTCGGTTGTCGCCAACCTGCAGACCTCGACGGAAAACCTGTCGGCATCGCGTAGCCGCATCAAGGATACCGATTTCGCCAAGGAAACCGCCGAACTGACCCGTACCCAGATCCTGCAGCAGGCCGGTACGGCCATGCTGGCCCAGGCCAACCAGGTACCGCAGGGCGTGCTCAGCCTGCTGCGCTGATCCACGGCAAGAAGGCGCCGCTACCGTCGGAACGAACCGACGGTAGCGGCACCGGAAGACCACGGCGCTCACAGGTGCGGGCCATGCCCGGCCCGGGAAATTCCCGAACCGGCTTGGCATCGCCCGCCCCTGCGGACCTCTCTTTCAGCGCTGTATTTTGACTGCACGTACCGGGCGGCTTCGTCTCCCCCCGATTGTCAGTAGCCTGATCCCTCCCCTGCCTTGGGGGAGGGTTTTTTGCAGACCCCTGGCAGCCTGCGGTGAACCCACCCGCACCCTGCCCCAACCCTCCTGCAACCTGCGTGCCAGAACCGGCCCCTGGCCCGTGGCACGGCACATGCATCAACGAAGTCCTCAAGACCCAGCGGCGCAGGCCGCTATTTTCGTTGACGACGGTCCGCCGCATGACGGCCTGGCCCGTAAACAGGAGAAACGACGTGGCAAGTTTTGGATACGGTGGCATCGGCTCGGGCCTGAACATCTCCGACATGGTGAGCCAGCTGGTCGCAGCCGACCGCAAGCCGGCCGACAATGCGCTGAACCTTCAGCAGTCCAAGGCGAAGATGCAGCTCTCGTCGGTGGGCACGGTCACCTCGGCGTTTGACAAGCTGAAGACCGCCCTGACCGCACTGAAGGCCTCCACCGCCTTCGATACCCGCACCGTGACCGCCACCAAGGGCGGCACCAACAATACCGACGACATCCTGACGGCCTCGGTGGCGCTGTACGACGTGGGCACCACCAAGGCGGCGGCATCCAATGGCACCCACGCCATCGAAGTGAAGAGCCTGGCGACCGCGCACAAGCTGATTGCCGACACCTCAGTGCCCAAGACCCAGACCTTTGCCGCCGGAACCTTGACGCTGACCGTCGGCGTGGGCGACAAGGCCAAGACGATGAACGTGGCGGTCGAGGAAGGTGACACCCTCACCACGGTCCGCAACAAGATCGATGCCGCCGGCCGCAAGGAAGGCGTGCAGGCCACGCTGATCAGCTCGGGCGACAACCAGTACCTGTCCATCGCCCAGGAAAAGACCGGCGCGGCCAATGCCATCAAGCTGGAATATGCAGGCAGCGATCCGGGCCTGACCTCGCTGGTGGGCAGCCTGAAGCAGAACACTGCCGCGGCCGACGCGACGCTGACCATCGACGGAGTGGAAGTGGTCAGCGCCAGCAACACGGTGGCTGACGCCGTGCCCGGCCTGACCCTGAACCTGAAGATGGTGGGCAAGAGCACCGTCACCATCAGCACCGATACCACGGCTGCGACCAAGGTGATGCAGGAGTTCGTCACCGCCTACAACGCAGCGCTGGCGGCGATCAACACCGAAACCGCCTACGACGCCAAGACCAAGGAAGCCTCGTCGCTGACCGGCGATGCGCAGATGCGCGGCGCCATGAGCCAGCTGCGTGCGCAGATGGGCAGCATCCTGAAGGACCTGTCGGCCGAAGGCCTGGACCCGAAGACGCTGGGCCTGCAGACGCGCGGCTTCCCCAATGCCGACGGCAGCCTGGTGCTGGACACCACCAAGTTCGCCGCCGCGCTGGCCAACCAGCCGGAAAAGATCCGCCAGGCCATCACCGGTGATACCGGCGGTGCCGGCAAGCTGTATTCGATGGTTGATGGCTACGTCAGCACCACCGTGGGCAAGGAAGGCGCCTTCGTGTCGCGCACCAACAGCCTGAACAAGACGCTGACCGACATCGACAAGCGCCGCAAGGACCTGGACACGCGCATGGAAGGCGTGGCCGAACGCTACAAGAAGCAGTTCCTGGCGCTGGACAGCCTGATGGGCAAGCTGCAGCAGAGCAGCAGCGCCCTGTCGCAGCAGCTTGCACAGCTGAGCGGCTGATCGCACGCGTACAAGGCTCAAGTTTGGCCGCGTACGCACCGATAACAGACGCAACAGCAATCACCGCAGTGCCGCCGGCACGGATCCTGACGATCCGTCGGCGGCACACAGCGCAAGGGAGAATCACGAATGTACGGTTCCAGCCGTCAATACGCCGAGCAGTACCGCCAGGTGGGTGTAAGCAGTGCGGTCGCCGATGCCGATCCGCACAAGCTGGTGGCGATGCTGCTGGCCGGCGCGCTGGAGCGCGTACGTCGTGCCCAGGCCAGCCTTGAGCGCGGCGACCAGGCCGGCAAGGGCAAGGCGATCGGCGAGGTCTGCGCCATCGTCGGCCACCTCAACGGCTCGCTCGACCACGAAGCCGGCGGCGAGATCGCCGGCAACCTGTCGGCTCTGTACGACTACGTGCTGCAGCGCCTGACCGAAGCCAACCTGCACAACGACCGCGTGGCCCTGGATGAATCGCTGCAGCTGCTGAGCGAGATCGACGGCGCCTGGAACGCGATTCCGCACGAACAGCGCCGCCCGGCCGCGGTGGCCCCGTGAGCCTGCATGAACTGCACGCCCAGCTGGATGCCTTCGAGAAAGCACTCGGCGAAGAGGCCTTCGAACAGGCCGACAGTCTGCTCGACGGCCACGACAGCACCCTGCACGCCCTGCTGAGCCAGCCGCTGACCAGCACCGACCACGCACCGCTGTCCGCGCTGCTGGAACGCCAGCAGAGCCTGCTGGGCCTGCTGCGCCAGCGCCGCGACGCGGTGGCCGTGCAGCTGCAGGACGGCCAGCGCTCTCTTCGCGCCGCGCATGCCTACCTGCAGGCAGAATCGCTGGCATGAACCTGCTGCCGACCACGTCGCTGCATCACCCGGCCGAAAGCGAGCTGTTCGACGAAACGCTCAGCTGCGAACTGGCCCTGCCCGCCGAATTCCAGGCAGGCAGCGCCGCCGGGCGAACCAGCAGTGCCGAAGGCCTGCTGCGCAGCCTGGCGCTGGTGGAAGACAGCCGCGTGGACGAGCACGACGAACGCAGTGAGGCCACCCTGCAGATCCAGCGCCTGGAAGCCAAGCTGGACCTGACCATGGTGCTGCTGGGCCGGCTGGTGCGCCAGCAGGGCCAGGAACTGACCCTGCGCCCGGTGCGCTGGTCGCGCCGCGGCATCCGCCTGCAGCTGGGCCCACGCAGCGGCGCCAGCCCCGGCCAGGCCGGTGTGGTGCGCCTGCAGCCCAGTGACTGGCTGCCCGACAACATCGACCTGCCGGTGGATGTGATTGCCGAGGCCGCCGATGGCGGTGGTGGCCACTACCTGTGGCTGCGCTTCAACCGGCTTGGCGATGGCCTGGAAATGGCCATGGAACGGCACTTGTTCCGTTTGCATCGTCGCCAGGTTGCCGAAGCGCGCCGGGCACGCTGAAACCTGCCACCCCGACGCAGGACGGACGGCCCTTGGCGCGCCCGTTCAGCTAAGTTAAGGTGGACTCCCCTCACGGACCTGTCACGTGCCTGTGCGAGTTCTCATCGTCGACGATCACACCCTGGTTCGCGCCGGCCTGGCGCGTCTGCTGCAGGGGTTTGCCGACGTGCAGCTGGTGGCCGAAGCAAGCAACGCCGAACAGGCGCTGCAGATGGCCCTGCAGCACGCACCGGACGTGGTGCTGATGGACCTCTCTCTGCCCGGCCGCACAGGCCTGGAAGCGCTGAGCGACATCCGCCTGCGTGCCCCCGGCACCCGCGTGGTGATGATGACCATGCACGATGACGCCGCGCACGTGCGCGACGCCTTGGACCGCGGCGCGGTCGGTTTCGTGGTCAAGGACGCCGCCCCGCAGGAGCTGGAACTGGCCCTGCGCGCCGCGCATGCCGGCCAGGTGTTCCTGAGCCCGCAGATCTCGGCCAAGATGCTGGCGCCGATGCTGGGCCGGGAAAAGCCCACCGGCATTGCCGCACTGTCGCCGCGCCAGCGCGAGATCCTGCGCCGCATCGGCAAGGGTGAAAGCAACAAGGAAATCGCCGCCGACCTCGGCATCAGCGTGAAGACGGTGGAGACCCACCGCGCCCGCATGATGGAGTCGCTGGGCTGCCGCCGCGCCAACGATCTGCTGCTGCTGGCCGCGCGCCACCAGCACGAGCTGGAATGACCGGGCCGACGGAATCCCGTCACCCCGACACGCCCTGACGGAATTCCGTACACCCTCCCCCCGTCACCCGGCGCCTCTGCCAACGAAGAATCAAGGACTTGGCGCCACGGTTCGTCAAACTATCGCGATGGCGTAGGGGATTCCCCTACATCCTGTCGGGAAAGGCACCAAGGCCCTCAGGAACCCCCCGATTCCGCCCGCCCCGGATCAAAAGCAAGATGTGTTCCACAAGGCGTCGGGGAGCGGCGCCGGGGAACCACGATGAAGGCTGCACTCTCGACCCAGCTGGGCCAAACACTTCACCTCACGCCGCAGTTGCTGCAGTCGATCCGGCTGCTGCAGCTCGATGGTCTGCACCTGGAACAGGAAATCCAGCGCCTGCTGGAGTCCAATCCGCTGCTGGAAATCGAAGACGCCGAGGCACCCGCCGCCGAGGCCAGCGACGCCGCCAGCACCCAGCTGGACACTGCGGCGTTCGACGAACTGCCCGAGTCGTCCATGTGGGACGTCGCCGGCAGCAGCTGGCAGGACGGCGACGACGACCGCATGGCGCGCATCGCCGCCGGCGAATCGACCGACCCGCAGCTGCGCGTACTGCAGCGCCTGTCGCTGGATCTGGACGAGCGCGGCCTGGCCGTGGCGGCGTTCTGGCTGGAACACTGCGACGAGGCCGGCTACCTGCAGGCGCCGCTGGACCAACTGCAGCTGCTGGCCAGTGCCCAGTTCGACATCGATGCCACCGGCGTGGAAGCCATCCGCCAGCAGCTGCTGCACGGCGAGCCGGCCGGCATGGCCGCGCAGGACCTGCGCGAAGGCCTTCTGGCCCAGCTGTACAGCCTGCACGGCGTGGTTCCGGCCCGGCACCTGGCCGCACGCATCCTGGAAGGTGCGCTGGACGCATTGGCCGCACATGACTACCCCGCCCTGGCCCGCCAGCACGACGCCGAGATCGACGACGTGCGCGAAGCCGTGCGCCTGATCCTGTCGCTGCAGCCGCGCCCGGGCGACAGCCTGCTGCCCGAGCGCAACGCAGTGGTTGTGCCCGACGTGGTGGCCTGGCACGCCGACGAACAGTGGAAGGTGGCGCTGAACCCGGCCACCAGCCGCCGCGTGTCGATCAACAGCCAGTACGAACAGGCGCTGTCGGAGACCAACGAAGCGGCGCCGGCCCTGCGCGAAATGCTGCAGGAAGCGCGCTGGTTCAGCCGCGGCCTGTCCATGCGCTATGACACCCTGCTGCGTACCGCGCGGGTGATCGTCGAACGCCAGGCGGCCTTCCTGGTGCGCGGCGAGGAAGCCATGGCCCCGCTGACCCTGAAGGAAGTGGCCGAGGAAATCGGCATGCACGAGTCCACGGTCTCGCGCATCACCACCGGCAAGTTCCTGCAGACCCCGCGCGGCACCTTCGAACTGAAGCACTTCTTCGCCGTGCGCCTGGAAGGCGCCAGTGTGTCGGGCCAGGCCGTGAAGGCCATGGTCCGGCGCCTGATCGATGCCGAACCGGCCGGCCGCCCGCTGGCCGACGAGGCCATCGCCGGCCTGCTGTCGCGCCAGGGAGTGAACATTGCCCGTCGAACCGTCGCAAAATACCGCGAACAACTGGATATCGCCCCGGCCCGCGAACGGCGCCGGCTCAGCGCCAGGCAACCCCAGCTGGCCCGGGTGGGCTGAAAAGGATGTTGGACATGAACAAGCTCACAGTCCTGCTGGTCGATGACCACGAGGGCTTCATCAACGCAGCGATGCGCCACTTCCGCAAGATCGACTGGCTGCAGATCGTCGGCAGCGCCGGCAACGGGCTGGAAGCGATCGAGCGTTCCGAATCGCTGCGCCCGCAGGTGGTGCTGATGGACCTGGCCATGCCCGAAATGGGCGGCCTGCAGGCCACGCGCCTGATCAAGTCGCAGGATGATGCACCGTACATCGTGATTGCCAGCCACTTCGACGACGTCGAGCACCGCGAGCACGCGCTGCGCGCCGGCGCCGACAATTTCGTCAGCAAGTTGTCGTACATCCAGGAAGTCATGCCGATCCTGGAAGGCCTCAGGGAGGATCGATCATGAGTGAATCGCGCATCCTGGTGCTGGACAACGACGCCGTGCGTGCCGAGCGCACCGTTGCCCTGCTGGAATTCATGGACTTCAACCCGCGCTGGGTGTCCGACGCAGCCGACTTCGACCTGGGCCGCCAGCGCCAGAACGACTGGATGGCGGTGATTGTCGGCAACCTGGAAGACAACGCCGCCAGCACCGCGCTGTACGCCTGGCTGGGCGGCAGCAGCCTGCCGCCGCCGGTGCTGCTGGCCGACGGCGAAGCCGCTGCCTTCGCGCAGCAGCATGGCCTGCACGAAGCCAACATCTGGCCGCTGGAAACCCCGCTGCGCCATGCGCAGATGGAAGCCCTGCTGCGCCGCGCCAGCCTCAAGCGCCTGGACGCCGAACACCAGGCCGGTGCCGTGCAGGACCAGGGCCCGACCGGCAATGGCCCGGCGGTGACCGAGCTGCGCACCATGATCGAACAGGTGGCCGCCTTCGACACCACCGTGCTGGTGCTGGGCGAATCGGGCACCGGCAAGGAAGTGGTCTCGCGCGCCATCCACCAGCGCTCGCCGCGCCGCGATGGCCCGTTCGTGGCGATCAACTGCGGCGCCATTCCGGCCGACCTGCTGGAAAGCGAACTGTTCGGCCACGAGAAGGGTGCGTTCACCGGCGCACTCACTGCCCGCAAGGGCCGTTTCGAAATGGCCGAGGGTGGCACGCTGCTGCTGGATGAAATCGGCGACATGAGCCTGCCGATGCAGGTCAAGCTGCTGCGCGTGCTGCAGGAACGCAGCTTCGAACGCGTGGGCGGCAACCAGACCATCCGCTGCAACGTGCGGGTGATCGCCGCGACCCACCGCGACCTGGAAACGCGCATTGCCGAAGGCAAGTTCCGCGAGGATCTGTTCTACCGCCTGAACGTGTTCCCGATCGACGTGCCGGCCCTGCGCGAACGCCGTGAGGACCTGCCGGCACTGGTGGAAACCATCGCCACCCAGCTGGCCCGCACCGGCCGCGGCGAAGTGCGCTTCACCGCCGAATCGCTGCAGGCCCTGGCCGGTTACGAATGGCCGGGCAACGTGCGCGAACTGACCAACCTGGTCGAGCGCCTGGCCGTGCTGCACCCGGGTGGTTCGGTGCGCGTGCAGGATCTGCCGGCCCGTTACCGTGGCGACGCCGCGCTGGCCCCGGTGGCGCCCCCCGCCCCGGCGCCCGTGGTCGCCAGCGAAGACCGTTTGGACCTGCGCAGCTTCTCCTTCCACACCCCCGGCAGCGGCGGCCAGCCGGCGCTGGAGCACGGCATTGCCGTGAGCCGCGCCAACGCCCCGGCGGCCCTGCCCGACGACGGCCTGGACCTGCGCAACCACATGGCCAACATCGAACTGGGCCTGATCAACGAAGCCCTGGAACGCACCCAGGGCGTGGTCGCCCACGCCGCCCAGCTGCTCGGCCTGCGCCGCACCACCCTGGTGGAAAAGCTGCGCAAGTACGGCATCGAACGCGAGCAGGCCGAACTGGCGAGCTGACACGCGTTGCCAGCATGAAGGGGGCACGAACGCCTGGGCTTGCCCGGGCGTTGGTGTTTGTGGGGCCGCTGCATGACGTCAGTAGATCCACGCCATGCGTGGATGAGGGATCCAGCCGCACGACTGAGTTTACAACTTCTCCTAAAGGCACCGGCGAACGATATCGGTAGCCTTGCCCAGATGGAGAACTCAATCAGACCGTCGACGCGTGATCTCAGGCCAATCAGCCAGGAAGAGATCGATAACTCTGATCTGCTGCTCGAAGCGCAGCGGCTATCTGACCATCTTGAGCCTTATCCTTACAACAACACGATGTTCCATTCGCGCTTGCAGCGATGTGAGGCTGACGATCGCACCCTGGCGATCTTTGGACATATGTTGGGCGGGCTCTTCTTCGTGGATCTCAAAGATGGATCAGTGGGACTACTTCCAATCGATTGCGGAATATCGCCCCAGTACTGCAATTCAGATCTGAGGAACTTCGCAGCCTTCCATAGCGCGCTCATGGCAGCAATCCGACCTGCACTGAACTCCAATGGCGGCATGGCGGAGTCGACCCTCATGGAACTTGAGACCGTGTTCCGCAACTGCGATGCCACCTCAATGGTGGACGAGAGCAACTTCTGGCCCACATGCCTTTACGAGCTATCAGAGGGGTTCTTTCCTCTTTCATCAGAGAAGGTGGAACTACACCGTTCGCTCGGGATCGATCTCAACTATCCCCGGTAGCATCCGGCTCAGCCAGGCGCTGGCCCGAATTGGGGTAGGATCCCGCTCCGCGCGAGGGATCCGAGCCCTTCTGCATTTGCAAGTTCTCCTAAAGACAGCGCGGCTGCATTGAGGAGCATGGGAGGGACCACTCCAGGAGACTCCACCATGCCTCGCCCCCTTCTGCTCACCGCCCTGCTCTGCCCCGCCCTGGCCACAGCCGCCGACTGCACCCTGCCCGCCACGCTGGACCAGCGCCAGTTCACCAACCTCAGCGATCCGCTGTACGCGCCCGACAACCCCAACGCCGGGCGCATGGTGCAGGTCAGCTTCGCCGGCAACCAGTACGTCTTGGACATCCTGGGAACCGACCTGCGCATCGGCGGTAGCTATCGCTACCAGCGCCTGGCCCCGCACGTGGCGGAAATCCGGATGAGCGAAAACCATCCGGCCGGACCCGCCCAATACGCCCTGCTGCTGACCTGCCAGACCGACCGCCAGGGCCGCTTCATCTACACCCAGCATGACGGCCCCATCGCACCACGCCAGCGCCAGAATTCCGGCCGTTGGACCCTGCAGCCGTAGGCCAGAAAACCGACGCCGGTTAAATGGCGCGAACAGCGTGCCGACCAACGGTCGGCACCCACCACAGCAGCGGCCAACGGTCGGCACCCACCATCAGCAGCAGCAGGTTCCGACAGATCGCGGAAATCTGTCGAAGGCGGGGTGGGTCCGGTTGCGGGGGTGTCCGCGGCATGGATGCCGCGGCCAAGCCCCCATGGATGGGTTTACGGCGTCCCCCGCAACCGGACCCACCCCGCCCCCCCCCCACGGAATGCAGGTTTTTGACGTTGACGTTGACGTTGACGTCGATTCGGCAGTTGCAGGGCGCAGCCCTGCCCAACACCCCCAACCCTCACGTCACTGAACCGATCAGCGATTTCGGCACGGCACTTGCACTAGCTCCAGCAGACACCCCCATCCCTGTTTCTGGAACCGTTGCAGATGTCCCACTCCGTCACTTCGATCCTCTCCCAGATCCGCTCCTACCAGACCCAGGTAGGACAGCCCGCGGCGAACCCGCTGGCCGAAGCGCCGCGTAGCAATGCCCTGCCGGGCACGGTGCTGGATGCGCCGCAGGTCCAGCCTGCCAGCTTCACCGAAACCCTGCGTGGCGCCATCGCCGGCGTCAACGACGCGCAGCAGAAATCCGGCGCCCTGGCCAAGGCCTTCGAAATGGGCGAACCCGGTGCCGACCTGGCCAAGGTGATGGTCGCCTCGCAGCAGTCCCAGATCGCCTTCCGCGCCACCGTGGAAGTCCGCAACCGTCTCGTCCAGGCCTACCAGGACGTGATGAACATGCCGCTGTAAGGAACTTTGACGCATGGCACTGACGCTCTCCAAGGAAACCCTGAACGCCGAAAAGGCCGGGCAGTGGTTCGACCGCCTGCAGAGTCTGCAGATCACCCGCCGGCTGGGCCTGATGGCGATGATCGCGGTGGCGGTGGCGGCAGGCCTGTCCGTGTTCTTCTGGTCGCAGAAGCCGGGCATGGTCCCGCTGTATACCGGCCTGGACCAGAAGGCCACCGCCGAAGCCACTGATCTGCTGCGCGCGGCGCAGATTCCGTTCGAGCTGGATCCGGCCACCGGTGGCATCACCGTGCCGGAGAAAAACCTGCACGATGCCCGCCTGAAGCTGGCCGGTTCCGGACTGACCGACAGCGGCAAGCTCGGCTTTGAACTGATGGAGCGCGACCCCGGGTTCGGCGTCAGCCAGTTCGTGGAAAGCGCGCGCTACCAGCACGCACTGGAAACCGAACTGTCGCGCACCATCAACACGCTGCGCCCGGTGCGCGATTCGCGCGTGCATCTGGCCATTCCCAAGCCCAGTGCCTTCACCCGCCAGCGTGACGTGGCCAGTGCCTCGGTCACCCTGGAGCTGCGCGGCGGCCAGCAGCTGGAACGCAGCCAGGTGGACGCCATCGTGCACATGGTCGCCGCCAGCATTCCCGACCTGGCCCCGGAACGGGTGACCGTGGTCGACCAGAGCGGCCGCATGCTCAGCGTCAGCGACCCCAACAGCGAAGCGGCCGTCAACGCCGCCCAGTTCGAACAGGTGCGCCGCCAGGAAACCTCGTTCAACCAGCGCATCCGCGAACTGCTGGAACCGATGACCGGCCCCGGCCGGGTCAATCCGGAAGTGAGCGTGGACATGGATTTCTCGGTGACCGAGGAAGCGCGCGAACTCTACAACGGTGAACCGCAGAAGCTGCGCAGCGAGCAGATGAGCGAGAACACCACCAGCACCCCGGGCCCGCAGGGCGTGCCGGGCGCGACCAGCAACAGCCCGCCGGGCCAGCAGGCCGCACCGCCCACGGCACAGACCCCGACCGAAAGCAGCAAGAACGCCACCCGCAACTACGAGCTGGACCGCACCCTGCAGCACACCCGCCAGCCGGCGGGCCGCATCAAGCGCGTGTCGGTGGCAGTGCTGGTGGACAACGTGCCGCGTGCCGGGGCCAACGGCAAGGTCAGCCCGCAGCCGCTGTCGGCCGCCGAACTGACCCGCGTCGAGGCATTGGTGAAGCAGGCGGTGGGCTTCAACGCCGAGCGTGGCGACACCGTGTCGGTGATGAACGCACCGTTCGTGCGTGACACCACCCCGGTGGAAGGCCCGGCCTGGTGGGAACTGCCCTGGGTGCACGATGCCGGCCGCATGCTGCTGGGTGCGCTGGTGGTGCTGGCCCTGCTGTTCGGCGTGCTGCGCCCTGCCCTGCGCGGCATCACCGGGCAGAGCAAGAAGAACGAGGACGCTGCACTGGAACCGCACACCGCGGACGTGCAGCTGGTCGATGACGATGGCACCCCGCTGCCGGCGCTGGGCGCCGACCGGGCAAGCCTGGGCGGGCCGGAAGCATTGGCCCTGCCGGTGGATTCATATGAGGAACGACTGCGGATGGCCCGTGAAGCCGTGAAGACCGACTCCAAGCGCGTGGCCCAGGTGGTCAAGGGCTGGGTGGCCAATGACTGATGTCGCGCAATTGACCGGCGTGCAGCGCGCCGCGGTGCTGCTGCTGTCGCTGGGTGAGCTGGACGCGGCCGAAGTGCTGCGCCACATGGAACCCAAGGAGGTGCAGAAGATCGGCATCGCCATGGCCACCATGACCGACATCACCCGCGACCAGGTGGAACGGGTGATGGACCAGTTCAGCCAGGAACTGGGCTCGAAGACCTCGCTGGGCGTGGGCTCGGACGACTACATCCGCAACATGCTGGTGCAGGCGCTGGGCAGTGAAAAGGCCGGCAACCTGATCGACCGCATCCTGCTGGGCCGCAACACCACCGGCCTGGATGCGCTGAAATGGATGGACCCGCGTGCGGTGGCCGACCTGGTGCGCAACGAGCACCCGCAGATCATCGCCATCGTCATGGCCCACCTGGAAACCGACCAGGCCGCCGATGCGCTGAAGCTGCTGCCCGAGCGCACGCGGGTGGACGTGCTGCTGCGCATCGCCACCCTGGACGGCATTCCGCCGAACGCGCTGAACGAGCTGAACGAGATCATGGAGCGCCAGTTCGCCGGCAACCAGAACCTGAAGTCGTCCAACATCGGCGGCGTGCAGTGTGCGGCCAACATCCTCAACTTCATGGACAGCGGCCAGGACCAGGCCATCCTGGGTGAGATCGCGCGCATCGATGCACCGCTGAGCGGCCGCATCCAGGACCTGATGTTCGTCTTCGACGACCTGGTGGACCTGGACGACCGCGAAATGCAGCTGGTGCTGCGCGAGGTCAGTGGCGAACGCCTGGGCCTGGCCCTGCGCGGCGCCGACATCAAGGTGCGCGACAAGATCACCCGCAACATGTCCCAGCGCGCGGCCGAAATCCTGCTGGAAGACATGGAAGCCCGCGGCCCGGTGCGCCTGTCCGACGTGGAAGGTGCCCAGCGCGAGATCCTGGCCATCGTCAAGCGCATGGCCGATGAAGGCACCGTCACCATCGGCGGCAGCGCGGAGGCCATGCTGTGAGCAATGTCGTGCGCTGGCTTGCCCCCGATCTGCTGGCCCAGCCACAACCGGAGCTGGAGGCGGAGGATCTGTTCGAGCTTACCGAGCCGGACCCGGACCACGAACCGGAGCCGGTGCTGCAGCTGCCCACCCTGGAAGAAATCCAGGCCATCCAGGACAGCGCGGAAAAGGAAGGCTTCGACCAGGGCCACGCCGATGGCTATGGCCAGGGCCAGGCCGAAGTGCGCCGCCTGGTCGCCCAGATCGAGGGCATCCTGGACAACTTCAGCCGGCCGCTGGTGCGGCTGGAAAACGAAGTGGTCGGCGCCTTGGGCGAACTGGCGGTGCGCATTGCCGGCGCCCTGGTCGGCCGCGCCTATGAAGCTGACCCGGCGCTGCTGGCGCAGCTGGTGGGCGAGGCCGTGGACGCCGTGGGTGGCAGCACACGCGAAGTGGAAGTGCGCCTGCACCCGGACGACATCGCCGCGCTGTCGCCGCTGCTGACCCTGTCGCCCACCCAGCGGCTGGTGCCCGACACCAGCCTGAGCCGCGGCGACCTGCGCGTGCACGCCGAAGCCGTACGTATCGATGGCACCCTGGAAGCGCGCCTGCGCGGCGCGCTGGACGCGGTGATCCGCCAGACCGGAACCAACGCATGAACACCGAACCGCAGCTGCCACCACCGCCGGCCGACTGGGCCATGGCCCGCAATCTCCGCCTTGCCCGCCGCCTGGATGGCCTGCGCGTGGATACCGCCCATGGCCGTGGCCTGATCCGCGAGGGCGTGCTGCGCCGCGCGGTTGGCCTGACCCTGGAAGCCGTGGGCTGCGAGGCCCCGCTGGGTGCCAGCTGCAAGGTGGAAGTGGTGGACGGTGGCTGGGTCGATGCCGAAGTGGTCGGCTTTGCCGGCGAACGCACCTACCTGATGCCCAGCGCCGAACTGCACGGCCTGCTGCCCAACGCCCGGGTGGTGCCGTCGGCACGCCGGGGTGGCGTGGAAGTGGGCGAAGGCCTGCTCGGCCGCGTGATCGACAGTGATGGCGTGCCGCTGGACGGCAAGGGCCCGATCCGCGCCGAAGGCCATGTCGGCATGGCCGGCGTGTCGATCAACCCGCTGGCGCGCGAGCCCATCACCCAGCCGCTGGACGTGGGCGTGCGCGCGATCAACGCGCTGCTGCCGATCGGCCGTGGCCAGCGTGTAGGCCTGTTCGCCGGTTCCGGTGTCGGCAAGTCGACCCTGCTGGGCATGATGACCCGCTACACCGCCGCCGACGTGATCGTGGTCGGCCTGATTGGTGAACGTGGCCGCGAAGTCCGTGATTTCGTCGAAACCACGCTGGGCGAAGAAGGCCTGCGCCGCGCCGTGGTGGTGGCCAGCCCGGCCGACCGCCCGCCGCTGGCGCGCCTGCATGGCGCCTACCGGGCCACGGCCATTGCCGAATGGTTCCGCGACCAGGGCCTGAATGTACTGCTGCTGATGGATTCGCTGACCCGCTTTGCCCAGGCACAGCGTGAAATCGGCCTGTCGGTGGGCGAGCCGCCGACCACCCGCGGCTATCCGCCATCGGTGTTCGCCAAGCTGCCGGCGCTGGTGGAACGTGCAGGCAATGGCGCCAAGGGGCGCGGCTCGATCACCGCGTTCTACACCGTGCTGACCGAAGGCGACGATCCGCAGGATCCGATTGCCGATGCAGCGCGCGCCATCCTCGACGGCCACATCCTGCTCTCGCGCCGGGTGGCCGACAGTGGCCTGTACCCGGCCATCGACGTTGAATCCTCGGTCAGCCGCGTGGTCACGGAAATCGCCGATGAACCGTGGCGCCTGCGCATCCGAAAGCTCAAGCGGCTGGTGTCGGCCTATTCGGCCAACCGCGACCTGATCGCCATTGGTGCGTACCAGCGCGGCAACGACGCCGCCACCGACGAAGCCCTGGAACGCTGGCCGGAAATCATGGAATTCCTCGGCCAGGACGTGGCCAAGGCCGCCGATCTTCCGCACAGCCAGGCGGCGCTGCAGCGCCTGGTGGAACAAGAGAGTTAAGCCATGACACAGTCCAAGCGCATCGACCCCCTGCTGAAGCGGGCCCAGGAACACGAGGACGCGGTGGCCCGCGACCTGGCCGAACGCCAACGCGTGCTCGACACCCATCTGTCGCGCCTGGACGAGCTTCGCCGCTACGCGGAGGAATATGCCTCGCAACAGATGGCAAACGCGCAGATGGCGGCCACCAGCCCGGCCCAGCTGTTGAACCGGCGTGCGTTCCTCGACCGCCTGGACAGCGCGGTGGAACAGCAGCAGGCCACCGTGGACGGCAACCGCGAGAAGGTGGAAGCCGAACGCGCTCGCCTGATCCTGGCCAGCCGCGACAAGGCCGTGCTGGAACAGCTGGCCGCCAGCTACCGCGCACAGGAAAAGGTGGTGACCGACCGCCGCGACCAGCGCGAAATGGACGATATCGGCGCGCGCCGTGCCCGCCTGGTGCAGGCCGAAGACCAGGAAGGCACTGAGCAGGGAGGCCGCTCGTGATGCCGTCCCCGCTTTCCAGCAATGCCAGCACGCCCACGCCGTCCAGCAGCACGGGCAGCGCATCGCGCAGCAGCAGCAACGGCGCCGGCAAGGACTTCGGGCAGATGCTGCAGGGCTCGCCCACGGCATCGGCCACGCCGGCACCGTCTGCGACCAGCAAGGCACCGACGCCGTCCGGTACCGGCGCACCGCAGGACGGCAACGCCGACAAGGGCGCCCGTCACCCGGCCGACGCCGACACGGGCAGCACCGACGCCGGCGCTGCCACCAGCACGCCGCCGACCGGACAGAGCGCGTCCACCGACAAGGACAAACCCAGCGACAGCGACGAAGCCCCCTGGCCGCCGCTGGGCCTGGCCGGCCTGGTACTGGCCGTGCCGGTGCCTGCCGAACCCACCGCACTCGTGCCGCCGCCTGGCACCGGGCTGGATGCGGACGCGGGCGCACTGCCCGCGGCAGCCCCCGCACTGCCGGGCCCTGCCCTGACTGCCAGTACGCAGGCCGGTAGCGCAGCCGCACCACTGGCCGGGACTACCGGCGCAGCCAGCAGCGCTGACGCAGAGATCAGCACGCAGCCGTTGCCGGAGATGGTGCTGGGCCACCAGGCGCTGGACGCCGCCGACGATGCCGACGGCCTGCTGATGGGCGATCGCGCGCCGCCGGTGCCGCTGCAGGCACCGCTTCCTGCGGCCCTGCAGGATCTGAAGGCGGCGCTGGCCAGCACGCCGGTGTTCAACGGCGAACCGACCCCGGCCCCGACCCTGGGCGACGATGGCTTCGACCAGGCCATCGGCGCGCGCGTCAGCTGGCTGGCCGACCAGAAGATCGGGCACGCCCACATCCGCCTGAACCCCGAAGACCTGGGGCCGGTGGACGTGCGCCTGCAGATGAACGGCGACAAGGTCCACGCCAGCTTCAGCAGCCCGCATGTGGACGTGCGCCAGGCCCTGGAAAGCAGTCTGCCGCGCCTGCGTGAACTGCTGGGCGAACAGGGCTTCCAGCTGGCCCACGCCGATGTCGGCCACCAGGGCGCAGGTGACGGCAGTCCGTCGGGCCAATCGGCTGGCGGCAGCGCTGGCGCGGGCGGTGACGGAGAACCGTCGCGCGGCGACACCACGGTGTCGGCGGCCCAGCTGATCCGCCAGCGTGGGCTGCTGGACGCCTACGCCTGACAGGCGCCGGGCATGGCCCGGCGCTACCGGCATTTTTCCGTCGCACCCCACGCCCCACACTACGGCACGCCCCTTGCATATCCCGGTGAAGCAACCCTCAGGAGCTTCACCTCGTGGCCGCAGCCGCTGATAAAACCAAGAAGACCGCCGACAAGGACAAGGCCGCAAAGCCGCGCAGTCCGCTGTTGATCACCGCCCTGGTGGCCGTACTGGCCGCAGGTGCCGCCGGTGGCGGCGTCTGGTTCTTCACCCAGTCCAAGCACGAAGAAAAGACCGCCGAAGCGCCGAAGAAGGGTGCCACCCCGGCCCCGGCCCAGTACTTCGCGCTGGAACCGGCCTTCGTGGTCAACCTCAACGGTTCGATGGACGGCCCGCGCTACCTGCAGGTGGAAGTGCAGCTGATGACCCGCGACCCGGCCGCGCTGGAAGCGATCAAGACCCACGCCCCGGCCATCCGTGCGCGCCTGCTGATGCTGTTCTCGCAGGTCAGCCCCGACCAGATCGCCGATGTCGCCGGCAAGCAGAAGCTGCAGGCCGATTCGCTGGCTGAAGTGCAGAAGGTGCTCAAGGCCGAGACCGGCAGCAACGGCGCCGACGATCTGCTGTTCACCAGCTTCGTGACCCAGTAAGAGCCCACCCTGATGAATGACCTGCTGTCCCAGGACGAGATCGATGCCCTGCTCCATGGCGTGGACAGTGGCGCGGTCGAAACCGAACCGGAAGCGCCCAGTGGCGAGGCCCGTTCCTACGATTTCGCCAGCCAGGACCGGATCATCCGCGGTCGCATGCCGACCCTGGAAATGGTCCACGAACGCTTCGCCCGCCTGTGGCGGATCGGCCTGTTCAACCTGATCCGGCGTTCGGCGGAACTGTCGGTGCGCGGCATCGAGCTGATCAAGTTCAACGACTACATGCACTCGCTGTATGTGCCGACCAACCTGAACCTGATCCGCTTCAAGCCGCTGCGTGGCACCGGCCTGATCGTGTTCGAGCCCACTCTGGTGTTCGCCATCGTCGACAACTTCTTCGGTGGTGACGGTCGTTACCCGACCCGCATCGAAGGCCGCGAATTCACCGCCACCGAAATGCGGGTGATCCACCTGCTGCTGAAGCAGACCTTCGCCGACCTGCGCGAAGCGTGGGCGCCGGTGATGGAAGTGGATTTCGAATACATCAACTCGGAAATCAACCCGCACTTCGCCAACATCGTGACTCCGCGCGAGTACGTGGTGGTGTGCCGCCTGCACGTCGAACTCGACGGCGGTGGCGGCGACATCCACGTGACCCTGCCGTACTCGATGCTCGAGCCGATCCGCGAACTGCTCGATGCCGGCATCCAGAGTGACCGCAACGACCGCGACGAAAGCTGGGGCCGCACCCTGCGCGAACAGCTCAACGTGGCCGAAGTCACCCTGTCCAGCGTGCTGGCCAGCAAGCGCATGACCCTGCGTGACCTGACCCAGCTGAAGGTGGGCGACATCCTGCCGATCGAGCTGAGCCCGCAGGTGCCGCTGTGCGTGGAGAACATTCCCGTGTTCACCGGCGAATTCGGCATCGCCAACGGCATGAACGCCGTGAAGATCACCGCTACCCATCCGCCGGGCACCCGCCCGCGCGTACCCGTCATCCAGGAAGACCCGCAATGAACGATATTGACGCCCTCGAACCGACCCCGGCCCAGTTCAGCAGCCTGCAGGCCGATGATTCGAACGGTCCGGACCTGAACCTGGACGTGATCCTCGACGTGCCGGTGACCCTGTCGCTGGAAGTCGGCCGCGCCCGCCTGCCGATCCGCAACCTGCTGCAGCTCAACCAGGGTTCGGTGGTGGAACTGGAACGCGGCGCCGGCGAATCGCTGGATGTGTTCGTCAACGGCACCCTGATCGCCCACGGCGAAGTGGTGGTGATCAACGACCGCTTCGGCGTGCGCCTGACCGACGTGGTCAGCCCGAGCGAGCGGATCCGGAGACTGCGTTGAGCCTGCTGCTCGCCACCGCCCAGGCTGCGGCGAAAGCCACGCCGCAGATCGGCCAGCACGCCGCCGCCGCACCGAGCCTGTTCGGTGCGGTGCTGGCACTGCTGGCAGTGCTGGCCCTGGTGGTCGGCCTGGGCTGGCTGCTCAAGCGCATGCCCGGCAGCGGCTTCCGCCCGCCGGAAGGCATGAAGCTGGTGGCCAGCCTGAGCGTGGGCGCCAAGGAGCGCGTGGTGGTGGTGGAGGTCAATGGCCAGCAGCTGCTGCTGGGCGTGACCACCGGCGGCATCAACGCCCTGCATACCCTTTCCGAACCGCTGCCGCCGCCCGCGCCGGTGCGCGTGCCGGACCTGAAGAACCTGCCGAATTTCGCCCAGCTGCTGCACCAGCGGCTGCGCAAGGACCCCTGACATGCGTGTCGCCCGTACCCGCCCTGCCACCGTGCTGTCGTGGCTGCTGTTGATCGCCCTGTGCCTGCTGCCCGCGCTGGCCTTCGCCGCGCCTGGCGCGCCGGCCTCGCTGCCGGATGTGAACGTCGGCAAGATCGGGGGCCAGGCCGTCAGCCTGCCGCTGCAGACCCTGCTGCTGATGACGGCGATCACCCTGATCCCGTCCATGCTGCTGGTGCTGACCTCCTTCACCCGCATCATCATCGTGCTGGGCCTGCTGCGCCAGGCACTGGGTACCGGGCAGACCCCGTCCAACCAGGTGCTGCTGGGCCTGGCCCTGTTCCTGACCGCGATGATCATGCTGCCGACCTGGGACAAGGCGTGGAGCACCGGCATGGCGCCCTACCTCAATGGCGACATCGATTCCCAGACGGCATGGACGCTGACCACCCAGCCGCTGCGCGCCTTCATGCTGGCGCAGATCCGCGAAACCGACCTGATGACCTTCGCCGGCATCGCCGGGCACGGCACCTACGCCAGCCCCGACGCGATCCCGTTCCCGGTGCTGGTGGCCTCGTTCGTCACCAGTGAACTGAAGACCGCCTTCGAGATCGGCTTCCTGATCTTCATCCCGTTCGTGATCATCGATCTGGTGGTGGCCAGCGTGCTGATGTCGATGGGCATGATGATGCTGTCGCCGATGCTGGTGTCGGCCCCGTTCAAGATTCTGCTGTTCGTGCTGGTCGATGGCTGGGTGCTGACCGTGGGCACGTTGGCGGCGAGCTTCAATCCGGCGTGATTGAAAGGCAGTCGAGCGTGGCTCGACTCTACAGAAGCGCAGTCGAGCATGGCTCGACTCTACATAGGCAGATGGAACCCGAATGTCTCCCGAACTTGCCCTGACCGAACTGCGTGGCGGCCTGATTACCGTGTTGTGGGTGGCTGGCCCGCTGCTGCTCACCGTGCTGGTGGTGGGCGTGGTGGTGGGCGTCGTGCAGGCGGCCACCCAGTTGAATGAACCGACCATCGCCTTCGTTGCCAAGGCGGCGGCCTTGACTGCGGTGCTGTTCGCCCTGGGCAGCCTGCTGATCGGCCACCTGGTCGAATTCACCACGCTGCTGTTCCAGCGCATTCCGCACCTGATCGGCTAGGGCCCACCGTTTCGATGGACGCCGCCACCCAGATGACCGCCGACGGCCTGCAGGCCTTCGGCATGATCGGCACCGTGCTGTGGACCATGCTGCGCATCGGCGCGGTGGCCATGGCCATGCCCATGGTCGGCACCCGTGCGGTGCCGGGCAGGATCCGCGTGGTGCTGGCCGGCACCCTGGCCATTGCCCTGGCCCCGCTGCTGCCGCCGGTACCGGAGTGGACCGGGTTTGATGCGGCCACCGTGCTGACCATCGCCCGCGAACTGGCCATCGGCGTGTCCATCGGGTTCCTGCTGCGGATGGTGTTCGAAGCCGGCGCGCTGGCCGGCGAACTGATCGCCCAGGGCACCGGCCTGGCCTTCGCGCAGATGAGCGACCCGCTGCGTGGCGGCACCTCGGGCGTCATCGGCCAGTGGTTCTACCTGCTGTTCGGCCTGCTGTTCTTCACCGCCAACGGCCATCTGGCCCTGATCTCGCTGGTGGTGGACAGCTACCGGGCTCTGCCGATCGGTGCGCCCCTGCCCGACCCGCATGCCTTCTTCAGCATCGCCCCGACCTTCCTGCTGACCGTGCTGCGCGGCGCGCTGACCCTGGCCATCCCGCTGACGGTGGCGATGCTGGCGGTGAACTTGGCCTTCGGCGTGCTGGCCCGCGCCGCGCCGGCGCTGAATCCCATCCAGCTGGGCCTGCCGGTTTCGCTGCTGCTGGGCCTGTTCCTGCTGGCCCTGCTGGTAGGCGAGATGGGCCCGCCGGTGCAGCGCCTGTTCGATGCTGCCTTCGAAGCCGCCGGCGCCGTCACCCAGTAACGCCATCATCACGCTTTGCCGCTTGCCGTCCCCCCGGGGGCCCGCGTTAGAGTGAATGGGCGGCGACCAGGGGGACGCCGCACTTGGCGGCCGCTGTGCGGGCCGCCTGCCGTATGCATGCCCCGCCGTAGTTTTTCCGTTGACAGGCAAGTCCGGGAGACTGACGAATGCTGGTAGGCACGTACAACCCGTGGCTGGTGGCCATCTCGCTGCTGGTCGCAGTCATGGCTTCCTATACCGCGCTGGCGATGGCCGGACGCACCGTTACCGCACCCGGCAGGGGCGCGGCGTGGTGGTGGCGATCCGGGGGCGGTTTCGCCATGGGCCTGGGCATCTGGTCCATGCACTTCATCGGCATGCTCGCCTTCGACCTGCCCATTCCGCTGGGCTACGACCTGCCCATCACCTTGCTGTCGCTGGCCCTGGCCATCGCCTCATCGGTGTTCGCCCTGTGGCTGGTCTCGCTGCGCACCCTGCCGCACCCGCGCCTGGCCGGCGGCGCCGTGCTGATGGGCATCGGCATTGCCGGCATGCACTACGTGGGCATGGCCGCCATGCGCATGGCGCCGGGCATCGACTACGATCCGGTGTGGCTGGTGCTGTCGCTGCTGGTGGCGGTGGCAGCGTCCTGGGTGGCGTTGTACGTGGCCTTCCGCCTGCGCGCCCAGCACACCCGCAGCGTCGACCGCTTGGCCGCAGCCGGTCTGCTGGGCCTGGCCATTGTCGGCATGCACTACACCGGCATGGCCGCCGCCCGCTTCCCCGAAGGCAGCGTCTGCGGCGCCGCGGTGGGTGATGGCCTGCAGAGCACCTGGCTGGCCATGCTGGTGGTGGTGCTGACCGTGGCCATCCTGGCGGTGGTGCTGGTGGTGTCCTGGCTGGACCAGCGTGTGGAAGCGCAGCTGCTGCGGTTGCGTAATTCAATGTTGAGTACCTCGCTTACCGATGCCCAGCAGGAACTGACCCAGGCCGCGCTGCACGATCCGCTCACCCGCCTGCCGAACCGGCTGCTGCTGCAGCGGGGCATCGTGCAGGCCCTGGCCGAGGCCGAACAGGGCGGCAGCCGCTTCGCGGTGATGTTCATGGACCTGGATGGCTTCAAGCAGGTCAACGATGCCTACGGCCACCAGGCCGGCGATGCATTGCTGGTGGCGGTGGCCGAGCGCACCCGCCAGCTGCTGCGGCCACACGATCTGCTGGCCCGGCTGGGGGGCGATGAATTCGTGCTGGTGGTACGCATCGAGCACGACGAGGACCTGCCCACCCTCGCCCGCCGCATCCTGCAGGCGGTGGGCAGCGGCCCCCTGCTGCCGGACAACGAACTGCAGGTGACCGCCAGCATCGGCGTGGCCATCTGCCCCGACCACGCCGCCAGCGAGCGGCAGCTGATGGCCTTCGCCGATGCGGCCATGTACCAGGCCAAGGAATCCGGTCGCAACGCCTTCGTGATGTTCGCCGACTGGATGAACGACAGCGCCGAGCAACAGTTCCGGCTGCTGGCCGACCTGCGCCGTGCCATCGGCAGCGAGCAGCTGTTCCTGCACTACCAGCCGAAGATCCGCGTGGCCACGCAGAAGGTGGCCGGCGCCGAAGCGTTGATTCGTTGGCGCCACCCCGAACACGGCCTGGTCCCGCCGGACCGCTTCATCCGCCTGGCCGAGCGCAGCGGCACCATCAACGATATCGGCCGCTGGGCCCTGGACCAGGCCTGCGCACAGCTGCGGCGCTGGCACGACGCCGGGCATGAAGGCTGGTCGATGTCGGTGAACCTGTCACCGGTGCAGTTCAGCTCGCCCCACCTGCTGCAGGATGTCACCCAGGTGATCGAACGCCATGGCATCGCCGCGCGCCAGCTGGTGCTGGAAATCACCGAAAGCACGGTGATGCGCGATACCGATACCAGCCTGCGCCTGCTGCAGGCGCTGTCGGCCCTGGGCGTGGGCATTTCCATCGACGACTTCGGCACCGGCTATTCCAGCCTGCTGTACCTGAAGCGGCTGCCGGCCACCGAGATCAAGATCGACCACGCCTTCGTGCGCGATCTGGAACACAGCGCCGAAGATGTGGTGATCGTGTCGGCCATCGTGGCCCTGGGCCACGCCCTGGACATGGATATCGTGGCCGAAGGCGTGGAAACCGCCGCCCAGCGCGCCTACCTGGAACGACTGGGCTGTGACTACCTGCAGGGCTACCTGCTGGGCCGGCCGGTGGACCCGGCCCGTTTCATGCAGCTGCACGACCTGCCGCGGCCGCGGGTGGAACTGGCCAACCCACCGCCGCGCTGAGGCGTGCGCCCGCCGGGCATGGCCCGGCGCTACCGCCCCGCTCTGGTAGGTGCCAACCTTGGTTGGCACTTCTCACCTCCGCCGGGCATGGCCCGGCGCTACCGTCCCGCTCTGGTAGGTGCCAACCGCCCCGCTCTGGTGGGTGCCAACCTTGGTTGGCACAGTCGCGCCCTTCCCTCGCTGGGATGCCAGCCGCGGCCAGCGCAGCTGGCAATTGCCCGGCATGCGCAATACGCTTTCCCGGAACATCGGTGAAGGGAGTATGCGTATGTCAGGGAAGAGTTCATTCGAAAGTCCGCGCTGGCACCGTGACCTGCTTCGCTTCCTGCCGCTGAAGAGCCAGTTCGTGCTGTCGGGCAATGTGCGTGATCTGCAGGCCGGCGAACTGCAGCCCGGCCTGGTCACCGCGCAGGGCTTCAACCATCACCTGTGCACCACCCTGCTCGACGAAGGCTTCAGCCACGTGCTCGGCTGGGACCCGCTGGCCGGCTTCCGCGTTCTGAGCCGCGCAGGCGCAGAGCCCACCGACGGAGACGCCGTGCTGCGCGAGCTGGGGCTGACCCCAGCCAACGGCGCCGCGCCGGCCGGCATCGACCTGCTTTCCGCCACCCTGCCACGCTTGGTCAGCCGAAGCGGCGATCCCATTGCGCTGATTGTCGATTTTGCCTCGCGCTTGACCGTACGCAGCGACAATCTCAGCGCCGCCGAACACCAGTTGTTCACCCAGGCCCTGGTGCTGGCCCACCAGGCCCGCAGCCGTCCGGCCACAGCGGCGCGCAGACCGTTCTTCAACAGCATTCTGTGGATCGTGGAGAAGGAAGGCGATCTGCCCGATTGGCTGGTGGTGGCCAACCCCCGCATTCGCGCAATTTCGGTCGCAAAGCCCGACCAGCAGGTGCGCCGCGCACTGGCGCCCGCCCTGCTGAAGGGTTTGGCCGGTGCGGCTACGGCCACGCCCGATGCCATGGCAAAAGCGGTCGATGCCTTTGTCACCGAAACCGAGGGCCTGCTGCTGCTGGACCTTACCGCCATCACGCAACTGGCCCGGGTCGAGAACGTGGGCATGGAACAGATCAGTGACGCGGTACGCCGCTACAAGATCGGCGTCACCGAAGACCCTTGGCTTCGCATCGACCGCCCGCGCATCCGTGCAGCGCAGGACTATGTGCAGCAGCGGGTAAAGGGCCAGGACCACGCCGTGACCCACATGCTGGACATCGTCAAGCGCGCGATGACCGGCGTCGGCGCGCGCCGCAAAGGCAACCGGCCACGTGGCGTGGCCTTCCTGGCCGGGCCCACCGGTGTCGGCAAGACCGAACTGGCCAAGACCGTCACCAGCCTCCTGTTTGGCGACGAGGGCGCGTACATCCGCTTCGACATGTCCGAGTTCAGCGCCGAGCACGCCGACCAGCGGCTGATCGGTGCCCCGCCCGGCTACGTGGGCTACGACGTTGGCGGCGAGCTGACCAATGCCATCCGCGAGAAGCCCTTCAGCGTGGTCCTGTTCGACGAAATCGAAAAGGCCCATCCGCGCATTCTCGACAAATTCCTGCAGATACTCGACGACGGTGTGCTCACCTCCGGTCGCGGCGACCGCGTGTATTTTTCCGAGGCGCTGATCGTCTTCACCTCCAATCTTGGCATCTATCGCCAGGGCGAACATGGCGAGCGGGTGGCCAATGTGCTGCCCGGCGAAGCGTTCGAACAGGTGCAGGAAAAGGTCCACGCCGAGATCGACCGCCACTTCAAGCTGGTGCTGAACCGGCCGGAGATCCTGAACCGCATCGGCGAGAACATCATTGTTTTCGATTTCATCCGCGATGAGGTCGCCGTGCAGATCTTCGAGCAGATGGTGGATGCCACCCTGCAGGACCTGCATGCCCAGCAGTTGACGGTGACCCTGGCTGCA
Organism: Stenotrophomonas maltophilia; assembly: GCF_047782825.1. Lineage (GTDB taxonomy): Bacteria > Pseudomonadota > Gammaproteobacteria > Xanthomonadales > Xanthomonadaceae > Stenotrophomonas. Next base: position 987,188 of record NZ_CP180589.1, read on the forward strand.
GAAGCGCGCGCCACGCTGCAGGCGCAGTGCCTGCAGGACCTGTCCAACGGCGGCCGGGGTATCCGCAACCAACTGGAGGCGCGCCTGCTGAACCCGCTGGCACGCAGCCTGTTCGACCAGGACGCGCAACCCGGCGAGCACTTCGTCATCACCGCCGTGCAGCCTGGCGGGCTGGCCGTGGAACGGGCCTGAGCATGCAGGTCAGCCTGTCGCGCGTGCATTTCCCCATCACCACACTGGGGCCGGGCCACAGGCTGGGCATCTGGTTCCAGGGCTGCAGCATCCGCTGCCCCGGCTGCATATCGGCCGATACCTGGGGGCCGGGGCATCGCCGAATCGAGGTGGACGTGCTGCTTGAGCAGCTTGCACCGTGGTGGCAGCAGGCCGACGGGGTGACCATTTCCGGCGGCGAGCCGTTCGACCAGTTCGATGCACTCCTGGCCCTGTTGCGCGGCCTGCGCTCGCGCGGCCCGGGCGACATCCTGGTCTACAGCGGCCATGCGCTGGAAGCGTTGCAGGCGCCATTGCGCCGCGCAGCAGGCCTGATCGACGGCCTGATGAGTGACCCCTATCTGGCGGACGCCGGGCAGACCCGCGCGTTACGTGGAAGCGACAACCAGCGACTGAGCCTGCTGACCGACCTTGGCCGCGATCGGCTGTCCGGGCTTGAGCGCCCGATCCTGCCCTCCGACAAGGTGCTGGACATCATGTTCGACGAGGACGGCAGCCTGTGGATGGCCGGCATCCCCCGACACAACGACCTGCTGCGCCTGCGCGGAATGCTGCGCGCGCAGGGTCATCACCTGCAGACCAGCGCGCACGCCCCAAGCGGCGAAGACGTGGAGTAACCGCATGATCCGATTCTGCCCCAACTGCCACACCGAACGCGGCCTGCATGAACTGTTCTGCGACGGTGCAATCGGCTCGCAGCCCTGCGGCTGGGACCTGGCAGGCGAGCCCATCCATGCTGATGGTTGGCGCCCGCGCACCGTGCGCACCCAGGATGAGGTCGCCGAAGCGCCGCACGACACGCGGGTAGAGGCCCACTGCAGCAACGGCCACGCACTGGAACCCGGCGACCTGCTGTGCCTGCAGTGTGGTGCCGAGCCCGCCCCCGCAGACGCAGGCGGCGCACCGCCCGTGGTCGAAGATGCCAGCGGCGGCGAAGCCGATGCAGGCACCGGCGAAACGGTGATCGACCAGTGGCGGCTGCTGCGCCAGATCAGCAGCACCGATGGCATCCGCGAGCGTTACCACGCCGAGCATGCGCAGAGCGGACAGGTGGCGGTGCTCACCCTGTACCGCGCGGGCGCAGAGCCTGACCCTGCCGTCTATGATGTCATCCGACGGTTGCCGCGCGACCACGTGCCGGACATCATCGCGACCGGTCGTTGGGACGACCGTGCCTACGAGGTGGTGGAAATGCTGACCGGCGGCAGCCTGGCCGACCTCGGCAGCGTCATCGCCGATGGCGATGCCGTGCGCCATGTGGTGCGCGAGCTGGGCCAGGCCCTGCATGCGTTCAACGAGGCAGGCCTGCGCCACCGTGACCTGCGCCCGGCCAGCCTGCTGGTGCGCGCGCGCGCGCCGCTGGACATGGTCATCAGCGGCTTCGGCTCGGCGCGCTTGTCCGAATACGATCTGGACATCGTTTCGCCGCTTGAAACCAGCCGCTACATGGCACCCGAAGCCATCGCCGGGGGCGTCGCCGCCGCGTCGGACTGGTGGAGCCTGGGCATGATCCTGCTGGAGCAGCTGACCGAAGGCCGCTGCTTCGAAGGCACCCACGCCAACGCCTACCTGATCCACGTGCTGGCCAATGGTGTACCGATTCCGGCGGACATCGATCCTGACCTGCAGCTGCTGCTGCGCGGCCTGCTGGTGCGTGACCGCCACCAGCGCTGGCAGTGGCCGGAGGTTTCGGACTGGTTGGCCGGCATTGCCGTCGCCGCGCCACCCTCGGCCACGCTGGAGCGTGACGAGGGGGACGGCGCCAGCCTGCGCCTGGGCGAACGACGCTTCCAGCGGCCTGCGCTCTTCGCCCTGCAGGCCGCACAGGCCGAGCACTGGGACGAGGCACGTGACAGCCTGTTGCGCGGCGTCATCGTCACCTGGGCCGACCAGGCCGGGCTTCCTCCCTCCATGGTGTCGGCACTGCGCCAGGTGGTCCAGCACGAAGGCGTGGAGGAGGATTTCCGGCTGATGCTGGCACTGAAGATCCTCAATCCGGAAATGCCGCTCATCCACCGTGGCAGCATCGTCACCCCGGGCTGGCTGCTGGAGAACCCGCTGGAAGGCTACCGCCTGATCAGCGGTTCGGTACCGGACCTGCTCGAACAGCTGCAGACCGATGCCTGGCTGTCGCGGCTGAAGCTGCGCGCACAGAACGTGCGACAGCGCGCGCTGCACCAGCAGATCGACCTCATTGAAGAGGTCCTGCGTGTGTACCTGCTGTCCACCTCGCGGGCACGCCTTGCCAGTCAATGGCAGGAGCGCCAGCGGTTGCTGCCGGATACGGACCACCCGGGACTGGCGAGCCTGGCCGAACGCCGGCGGGTGACCGAGGAAGACCTGATCGTGCTGCTCAGTGCGGGCATCGGGCAGTTCCGCTCGGTCGAGGCCATCGTCGCCGATGCCACCGCACTGGCGGCCAAGGCGGGCGTTGCCGAATGGGATGCCGCCGCGGCCACCCTGCGGCTGCAGCACCCGCGCAGCGAGCTGTACCGGGCCATGGACGAACGCATCCTGGGCTTCGCCCGATGTGGCATGCCGGTCATCGACAGCTGGGCCGAGCAGTTCCGTCTGGAACGACGCATGCCGCTGGCGCGCGCCCTGGTGGTGCTGGCCGTTCCCGGCAGCCGCTGGCAGCAGCCGCAACGGCAGCAGTACGTTGCCCAGATCCTGGATTTCTTCGAGAAGAAGGTGGTCACCGCGGTCATGCGCGGACCGCTGGTGCGGATGAGCATCGGCAAGACCACTGCGCGGGTGGACCTGCGCGAGCTGGACAGCACGCGGCGACCTGCCGCCGCCCTGCTCGACCACCTGATGCAGCGCAACGCGCGCGCCGTAGCAGCCGATCCGGAAGCCTTCGAGCGCAGCCCAGCGGTGGAACAGCGGCTGCGTTCGCTGTTGCGGCAGAGCACCCTGTACAAGCGCGATACCGGCATCGACGGCCTGTACCTGGGCTTCCCCTTCCTGCTCAGCCGCGATCCACGCAGCACTGCACGCGCACGCATCATTCCCCTGCTGCTGTGGCCGGTGCGACTGGAAATGGAACTGGCCCAGCACGGGTTGGCCAACCTCGCCTTCGACGGCGAGCGCGAGGAAGTGCGGATCAATCCAGCGCTGGAAAGCATCGTGGGTCCGGACGCGTTCCGCCGATGGCAGACATCGGCCGATGAGCTGCTGGGCCGCTCGTCGCTGCGTGCTTCTGACGTGATGGATGCCTTCGGCATGCTGGCTCGTGTCCGCTCACGCAGCCTGACGGCACTGCCGGGCCCCGACGTGGTGGTCGATCCGGTGGGCGATGAGCTGGAATGTGCCGCCGTCCTGTTCCATGTCACCTTCATGGGCCAGGCCATTGGCGAGGACCTTCGCCAGTTGAAGGTGCTGCCACCCAACGGCACGGGCCTGGAAACGGCCCTGCGCCTGGCGCCGCCTGCTGGCGATGCGGCAGCGGCCACCGCTCCGGCCGAGCTGCAACGCTTCTTCACCGTGGCCAGCGACCCATCCCAGGAAGCGGCGGTCCTGCAGGCCCGGCAAGGTCCAGGCCTGTTGATCGAAGGGCCACCGGGCACCGGCAAGAGCCAGACGATCGTCAACATGGTGGCCGATGCCATTGGTCGTGGACGCAGCCTGTTGATCGTCTGCCAGAAACACGCCGCCCTGGAAGTCGTGCACAAGCGCCTGGTTGCCGAAGGCCTGGACCAGCGCGTGGTGATGCTCAACGACGTGAACCGCGACCGCGAACCGGTGATCCGTTCCATCCGTGAGCAGTTGGAGCGCTTGTTCGCCGAGGGCAGTGGTGACCCGGACGGGCGCGCAGCGCGCGAGCGCACCGCCGCCCGTATCGAGGCGCTTGAGGGCGACCTGGATCGCTTCCAGCACAGCCTGCACCGCATCGATCCGCTCAGCCACCTCAGTTATCGCCAACTGCTGGGCGAACTGATCGAACTGGAAAGCGGCACGCCGCCCCTGGAATTCCCCGCGCTGCGACAACGACTGGGCGCACTGGACATGGCCCAGCTCACCGCGCTGGAAGAGCAGTGCGCCCCGCTGGTGCGCTGGTGGCTTCCAGCGCGCTACGAAGACAGTCCGCTGGCGGACCTTCGCCCGTTTGCCGCCGACACCGCCACGCTGGACGCATTCGCCGAAAGCCTGCAGTCGTTCATGCAGGCCGAACAACAACGCCAGCAGACATTGGCTGAACACCCTGCCAGTTTCGAGATCGAGGACGCGGCGCCGTACCGGACCTGGATCGATGCGCATGTGACCACGTTGTTGGCCCTGCGCGACGAACAACGCCAGCGTCTGGCGCGTTGGCTGCCGCTGTTCCGCAGCGCCACCGCGGGCGAGCCGGTGGCGGGCGACCAACTTATCGTTCAGTTGCGGCGGGTCGAGCAACATCTCCGCGGCGCGCCCCACGGCAGTGCCCTGCCCGGCCTGTCGCCCGCGCTGGCCAGACGGGATGAAGCCGCCCTGCGCCAGCACGAACAGGACATTACCGAGGTGATGGGCCGTAGCCGCTGGTGGGCCCGGTTGAATCCACGCCACATCGTGCAGCGCGGCCGCCTCAACCGCCTGCTGCGCGACCATGGCAGCGCCACGTCTGGCGTGGGCCTGCCGGCCCTGCTGGGCGCCGTGCGCCTGGCGCTGCACATGAACCCGTTGCGCCACCAGTACAACAGCGCCCGTCTGGCGCTGGGACTGCCGGCGATGGGCGACGATGGCGATGCCGACCTGCTGCCACACCTGCAGCAGGACATCACCGGGCTGCTGGAGGTGCAGACACTGGCCCGCGCCGTGGCACAGTCGCCCCGCGCCCAGCAGACCGACACCGCCATGCTGACCGCCGACAAAGCCCAGTTGCAGGTGCTGCTGGATGATCTGGACGCCTCCCTGCTCAGGCACGCCGCACGCCAGGCCAGCCTGCGCCCCCTGGCGGTACTCGACGACTGGCTCGACGAGCGGCTGGCCCAACAGTTGCGGCACAACGTCCTGCGCAACCTGGACAACCAGCTCGCGCTGGACCGTCTGCACGGCGCGCTGCCCAGCCTGGCGGCCTATCAGCAGTTCCGCGGCCGCGCCGGCCTGCTTGATGAAGCGGCCTGCCAGTTGCTGTCGCTGCTGCGCCAGCGTGAGGCGCAGTTGGATGCCTTGCCCATCGACCAGCTGGAAGGCGCCGTGCGCCGGCTGCTGAACCGCGAAGCCCGGCTGGGTTGGAAGCATCGTATCGAGCATGCCCTGCCCGAACTGCAGTTCAGCCAGGACGAAGCCCGCGCGAAGATCACGGCCCTGGCCGAGGCCGACCGGCAGATGCGCCGCCTGAACAGGGAACTGCTGGGCAGCCACTTGGACACGGCCGCGCTGGGCACCCGCAAGCAGTGGGAAGACGTTACCCGGCTGACCGGCCGCCGGTCGCGGCGCCTGCGCGAGTTCATCGAACTGGGCAGCGCGCTGGGCCTGATGCACCTGCGCCCGGTCTGGCTGATGAATCCGGATGTGGCCAGTCGTGTGCTGCCGCTGCAGGCCGGCCTGTTCGATACCGTGATCTACGACGAAGCCTCTCAGATGCCGGTCGAGTACGCGCTTCCCACCTTGTTCCGGGGCAAGGTCACCATTGTCAGCGGTGACGAAAAACAGATGCCGCCCACGGCCTTCTTCTCCAGCCGCGTGGAAAGCGATGAGGCCGAGATGTTCGATGGAGATGAACCGGACGCCGAGGCCGACGACGCCCAACGCGAGGCCTTCGAGGACGATTGGAACCGCCGCGAGATCAAGGACTGCCCGGACCTGCTGCAGTTGGCGCGTACCGTCCTGCCAAGCACGACCCTGCAGATCCACTACCGCTCGGCGTATCGCGAGCTGATCAGCTTCTCCAACGCGTCCTTCTACGGCAACCGCCTCAACGTGCCGGTACGCCACCCGCTGGCGCGCATCCAGCAGATCAAGCCGTTGCAGCTGATCCAGGTCGATGGTCTGTACCAGAACCAGACCAATGCACTGGAAGCCGAACGCGTGGTGGCCTACCTGCAGGACCTGTGGCAGGCGCCCCCCGCACAGCGTCCTTCGGTGGGCGTGGTGACCTTCAACCGCAAGCAGGCCGAGCTGATCGAGGACCAGATGGAACAGCGGGCCAGCGAGGACGAGCCCTTCCGCCTGGCCCTGCAGCAGGAGCGCGAGCGCATCGTGCAAGGCGAGGACATGTCGGTGTTCATCAAGAACGTGGAGAACGTGCAGGGTGACGAGCGCGACGTGATCGTGTTTTCCACCACTTTCGGCCGCAATGGCCAGGGTACGTTCCGGCGCAACTTCGGCGTGCTCGGCCAGACCGGCGGCGAGCGGCGGCTGAACGTAGCCGTCACCCGTGCCCGGCAGAAGGTGGTGATGATCACCTCGATGCCGATCAACGATGTGTCGGACCTGTTCGCGACCCAGCGCGCCCCCGCCAGCCCGCGCGACTACCTGCAGGGCTACCTGGCCTATGCCCGCGCCCTGTGTGCAGGGGAATTCGAGGCAGGCACGCGCCTGCTCGGCCGCCTGCAGACCGACCGCAGCCATGTTCCCACCGCCGCGCGCGGCGCGCAGGACGGGTTCGTCGCCATCGTGGGCGACTATCTGCGATCGCTGGGCTGGGCGGCCAATCCAGCCAACGAGGGCGATGCGTTCGGTCTGGATTTCGCCATTGAAGACCCGAGTACCGGCCTGTACGCCATCGGCATCGAATGCGATGCACCCAGTCACGCCCTGCTGCAGCGCGCCCGCGCCCGGGAAATCTGGCGCCCGGCAGTACTGGGGCGCGCCATTCCCAGGCTGCACCGTGTGTCATCGCAGGGCTGGTACCACGACGGTGATGGCGAGCGTGCACGCTTGCGCCAGGCAGTGGAACAGGCCATGGGGCATGCCGACCCCTCCAGCAAACCCCTGCATGCGTCCACCCAGGAGGCGTCGGCATGAGTGGTCCGAAGGTGGTCCGCATCCAGTCCGAAGCCGAGCTGCGCGCCCTGCGCGAGGACATGCTGCGCCTGCTTGAACGCGACGTGGAGCGCTGGCTGGAACGCGCCCACACGCTGCAGCCCCTGCAACAGACGCAGCGCACCGCCGTGTTGGCGCGCCGTGAGCGCCTGCGTGTGGCACTGACCATCAGTGACAACGCAGGCTATGCCCGCCAGGTGGAGGCCGAGCGAGCCTGGCTGCGTGCCGACCTGGACGAGCGCGAGGCGCATGCGATCGAACAGCGCATCGCCCAGCGCCAACGCAGCCGACGCCAGCAGGAGAATGCGGCGACGGTGCTCAACGCACTGCGCAGCGGCGGTCTGGCAGTGGATGCAGCGCTGTTGCAGGCCCTGACCCGGTTGGCGGAAGGCGGCACCGAATCCGATGCAGAAGGCCTGTTGGCCCGCGCCACGCTGGCGCTTGCCGCAGACGTACCGGGCGAGGCACTCAGCCCATCACAGCGCAACCTTGCCCAGGCGCTGCGTGAGGAGGGCCAGGAACGCAACGCGACCTGGCAGGCGCCGGCCGCCGAGCGTGACCCACGACTGCAGCGCATTGACCGGCACATTGCCGAGCTGCAGCTGCTGCAGGGAGCGGCACCGGCCGCTTCATTCGAGGACGCCCTGCGTGCGGCGGAGGCCGAGCCCAACACGCAGCGGCGCAATCTGCTGCTGGACAGTCTGGTGCTGGATCTGGCCAACGCCGCTGCGACCTGCCGCCAGCAGCGCAGCCACCTCACCCATCTGCACGACCTGGCGCACCTGCTGGATACGCTGGACGGGGACAACCACCGCGAACTGCTGCGCCAGATTGCAGGCGCCGATGCCAGCGTGCCGGCTGCCCACCTGCAGGCCTTGGCCGCGTCATGCCAGCACGCCATCGATCACTACCACCAGGTGCGGGCCGCTGCGTCGCGTCGTGCCGTCCTGCTGGCCGGCCTGGCCGAACTGGGCTACGAGGTCCGCGAAGGCATGGCAACGGCCTGGTCCGACCAGGGGCGTGTGGTGCTGCGTCGACCGGCCAGCCCCGGCTACGGAGTGGAACTGGGCGGCAATGCCGGCAGCGGTCGGCTGCAGATCCGCGCCGTGGCGATGCACACCGAGCGCGACCGAAGCCGCGACCGCGACGTGGAAGCCATCTGGTGCGGCGATTTCTCGCGCCTCAAGGCACAGCTGCATGCGCAGGGCAGCGACCTGCAGATCGAGCGCGCGCTGGGCGTGGGCGAGGTACCGCTGAAGGAAGTGGAGGCCAGCCCCGAGCCCGCCCGCGTGCTGTCCGATTCCGCAAGCCGCCCCCGCCAGGCCTGATCCGCCGGGCATGGCCCGGCGCTACCGCCCTCCTCCCGTGGGTGCCAACCGCCCCCAACCTGGTGGGTGCCAACCTTGGTTGGCACCGCTCTACCGTCACGGAACAGTTCTTGCACGCACCCCGGCACTCCCCGCCGTAGTGCACCGCGATGTCCGAGAACGAAGACGCAGGCGAAAAAACCGAACAACCAACAGAAAAACGCCTGCGCGATGCCCGTGAACAGGGCAACATCCCGCGCTCGCGTGAACTGGCCACCGTGGCGGTGTTCGGCGCCGGCGTGATCGCCATCATGGCCGGCAGCGCCACCCTGGCGGCCAACGGCCAGGCCTGGATGCGCGCCGCGCTCAGCCCCGAACCGGCCCTGTGGCAGCACCCCCAGGCGCTGTTCGGCCACTTCGGCATGCTGTTCCTGCGCCTGATGCTGGCCTGCTGGCCGCTGCTGCTGGTCTGCGTGCTGGCCAGCTTCCTGGCGCCGCTGGCGATGGGCGGGCTGCGCTGGTCGAACAAGTCGCTGATGCCCGACCCCAAGCGTCTCAGCCCCATGGCCGGGCTCAAGCGCATGTGGGGGCCGGAAGCCGGTGCCGAGTTCATCAAATCCCTGCTGCGGGTAGGCTTCGTCGGCGGTGCGGCGGCGCTGGTGTTCACCAGCAGCTTCGACAGCCTGCGCGGGCTGATCCACCAGCCGCTGGAAACCGCCATCAGCCGCGGCTTCGGCTTCACGCTGAAACTGCTGCTGGCCACCGCCGGGGCCATGCTGGTGCTGGCCGCCATCGACGCCCCGTACCAGCGCTGGAACTGGATGCGCAAGCTGAAGATGACCCGCGAGGAGCTTCGCCGGGAAATGAAGGAAAGCGAAGGCAGCCCGGAAGTGAAGGGCCGCATCCGGCAGATGCAGCAGCAGCTGGCCAACCGCCGGATGATGGAAGCGGTGCCCACCGCCGACGTGGTGGTGGTCAACCCCACCCACTACGCGGTGGCCCTGAAGTACGAGGGCGGCAGCATGAACGCCCCCACCGTGGTCGCCCTGGGCGTGGACGAAACCGCCCTGCGCATCCGTGAAGTGGCCGACGGCAACAAGGTCGCCATCGTCTCTGCCCCGCCTTTGGCACGCGCCTTGTATCGGGAAGGCCAACTCGGCAAGGAAATCCCCGTGAGACTGTATTCAGCCGTCGCCCAGGTCCTCTCCTACGTCTACCAGCTGCGCAGCTGGCGGACCGGCCCGATGCCGTCCGCACCGCAGATCCAGGTTGATGAATTCACCAACGGGGGTCGTCCGTGAACGCACAGGCATCCGGGTTCAACACCCGCCGCGCCCTGGAAATGATCCGCCAGGGCCTTGGCGCACCGCTGATCGTGCTGGCCCTGCTGGCCATGGTGGTGGTGCCACTGGCCGCGCCGGTGCTCGATGCACTGTTCACCTTCAACATCGCCATCTCGCTGATGGTGCTGCTGGCGGTGGTCTACGTGAAGCGCCCGCTGGATTTCACCATCTTCCCGATCGTGCTGCTGATCACCACCATGCTGCGGCTGGCGCTGAACGTGGCCTCCACCCGCGTCATCCTGCTGAACGGCCAGAACGGCCACGAGGCGGCCGGCAAGGTCATCGCCGCCTTCGGCGAATTCGTGATCGGCGGCAACTACGCGGTCGGCATCGTGGTCTTCGCCATCCTGACCATCATCAACTTCGTGGTCATCACCAAGGGTGCCGGCCGCGTTTCGGAAGTGACCGCGCGCTTCATCCTGGATGCCATGCCCGGCAAGCAGATGGCCATCGATGCCGATCTGAACGCCGGTTTGCTGACGCGTGAAGAAGCCAAGCTGCGCCGCGAGGAAGTCCGCGAGGAAGCCGACTTCTACGGTGCGATGGACGGTGCCAGCAAGTTCATCCGCGGCGACGCCATCGCCGGCATCCTGATCCTGTTCATCAACATGCTGGGCGGCCTGGCCGTGGGCGTGCTGCAGCATGGCATGCCGTTCGGCGAAGCCGCGGCCACCTACACCCTGCTGTCCATCGGTGACGGCCTGGTGGCGCAGCTGCCGGCCCTGCTGGTGTCCAGCGCAGTGGCGATGCTGGTCACCCGCGCCTCGCGCTCGCAGGACATGGCCCAGGCCATGACCGGCCAGGTGTTCGGCCAGTACCGTGCACTGGCGATCACCGCCGGCATCATCGGCGTGGTCGGCCTGGTGCCGGGCATGCCCAACGTCGCTTTCCTGACGCTGGCGGCAATCCTCGGCTTCATCGCCTGGAAGGTCTACCGCAAGACCCAGGCGCCGGCCGCCGAGGCCGCCGCCGGCAGCGATGCCGCCGCGCTCAATGCCCTGGGCCGCCCCGCCGCGCCGGCGCCGACCGCTGAACTGAGCTGGGACGAACTGCGCCCGGTCGATCCGCTGGGCCTGGAAGTGGGCTACCGCCTGATTCCGCTGGTGGACAGCAACCAGGGCGGCGAGCTGATGGCGCGCATCAAGGGCGTGCGCCGCAAGCTGACCCAGGACGTGGGCTTCCTGATTCCGTCCGTGCATATCCGCGACAACCTGGAACTGCCGGCCAACGGCTACCGGGTGCTGGTACACGGGGTGCCGGTGGCCACCGCCGAGATCCATCCGGACCGCGAACTGGCGCTGGACCCGGGCAGCGCACTGGGCCCGCTGGAAGGCATTGCCGGCAAGGACCCCGCCTTCGGCCTGGACGCCACGTGGATCCAGCCGCACCAGCGCGCCCAGGCCGAAACCATGGGCTACACCGTGGTCGACCCGGCCACGGTGGTCGCCACCCATCTGTCCCACCTGATCCGCGAACACGCGCCGGAACTGCTGGGCCACGAGGAAGTGCAGCACCTGCTGGCCAACCTGGCCAAGAGCGCGCCCAAGCTCGTCGAAGATCTGACGCCCAAGGCGCTGCCGCTGTCGGCGGTGGTGCGCGTGCTGCAGAACCTGCTGGTCGAACGCATTCCGATCCGCCAGCTGCGCAAGATCGCCGAAGCACTGGTGGAACACGCGCCCAGCAGCCAGGACCCGGCCACGCTGACCGCCGCCGTGCGCAACGCGCTGGGCCGCTTCATCGTGCAGGAGATCGCCGGAATGTCGGCGGAGCTGCCGGTGTTCACCCTCAACCCGCAATTGGAACGTGTCTTGCAGGAGTCCACGCAGGGCAACGGCGCCGCGCTGGAACCCGGACTCGCAGAGCGACTGCACCAGAGCCTGGCCGAATGTGTCAGCAAGCAGGAAGCGCGAAACGAGCCGGCGGTAGTGCTGGTACCAGGCCCGGTGCGCGCCGCGCTGGCGCGCCTGGTCCGCCACAGCGTTCCGTCGCTGTCGGTCCTGGCCTACAGCGAGGTGCCGGAGGACAAGCGCCTGAAGCTGGTCGGAACGATCAGCTGACGCCGCCCCGCCAAGCGCCAGAAAACAGACACCACTTTCAAACCGCAATACACGACAGATTCCAAGGGGAACCCGAACCGTGCAGACCACCGACCACCCGCGTTCTCCGACCGCCACTCCGCCGACTTCGTCCCGTGACCACAGCATGAAAATCAAACGATTCGTCGCCGCCGACATGCGCTCGGCCATGAACCTGGTGCGCAAGGAACATGGTCCTGATGCCGTGATCCTGTCCAACCGCCGGATCGAGGAAGGCATCGAGATCGTCGCCGCCGCCAACTACGACGAGAGCGCCGTGCAGCGTGCGCTTGAAGCATCGCGCCGCGACGTCGCTCCGCCGCCGCCGCCGAAGCCGCGCACCGCCGCCGATGCAGTCATCGCCGCGGTGACCCGCCGCCGCAGCGCCGCCCCGGTTGCCGAGCCGGTCGCCGCCACCACCTCGGCCGTGGCCGCCCTGGCCCGCGCCGCCGTCGGCGCCACCGGCCGTACCCTGGACAGCGCCGACGAGATCGTACCGACCCGCGGCAGCACCGGTTTCGCCGCGACCCTGGCCCGCGCCGGCGTCAACGAATCGGCACTGCCGGACCAGATCTTCGCCCCGTTCGCCGAGGCGATCGTGGCCGCCCCGGCCAGCGCGCCGGTCGCCACCGCCACTGCCGCCCTGGTCAACCGCGCACGCTTCCAGATCGACCCGCCGCTGGAAGAAGAGGCCAACGCGCCACTGCCGCCGCCGCTGCCGGTCCCCGCCGACGCCGTGGCCGCCGAGACCGTCAGCGCACCGGCGGAGGGGGTTGTCGCCGCCCCGGCGCCGGTCGCGGCTACCGCGGTTGCCCAGGACGCAGGCCCGGCCCACGAGGCCCTGCCGGCCCCGGCACCGCAACTGGCGCCGGCACCGGCGCTGACCGTGGTCGCCCAGGATGATGCCGAGATCCGCCAGCTGCGCCAGGAAGTGGCCGGCATGCGCCAGGTGATCGAGCGCGAGATGAACCGCTTCACCGACGAGCGCCTGCGTGGCTGCCAGGTGCGCGCCACCGCGCTGGACCTGATGGACGAGTATGGCTTCGACGCCGGCCTGGCCCGTGACGTGGCGATGCAGATCCCGCTGGAAACCGAGGCCCACCGCGGCCGCGGCCTGATGCTGGGTCTGATCTCGCGCAAGCTGCCGATCGCCCCGGTCGATCCGCTGGAAGAAGGCGGCGTGATCGCCCTGGTCGGCCCCACCGGTGCCGGCAAGACCACCACCATCGCCAAGCTGGCCTCGCGCTTCGCTGAAAAGCACGCCCCGCGCGACGTCGCCCTGGTGACCACCGATACCATGCGCATCGGCGCCCGCGAGCAGCTGTACGGCTACGGCCGCCAGCTGGGCATCGCGGTGCACGAAGCCAACAGCGGCACCGACCTGGACCAGCTGCTGGAGCGCCTGAAGGACTACAAGCTGGTGCTGATCGACACCGCCGGCCTGGGCCCGCGCGACCGCGCCCTGGCCGCCCAGCTGCAGTGGCTGCGCGCCGCCCGCCAGGTGCGCACCCTGCTGGTGCTGCCGGCCAACACCAGCTTCGGCGACATGGACGAGGTCGTCCGCCGCTTCGGCGCGGCCAACCTGCAGGGCCTGGTGCTGAGCAAGCTGGACGAAACCGGCCGCTTCGGCAACGCCCTGTCGGTGGCGGTGGACCACAGCCTGCCGATCACCTGGGTGACCGATGGCCAGGACGTCCCGGAGGACCTGCACCGGGCCAGTGCAGCCAATCTTGTACTTCGCCTTGAAGATTTGCGCCGAGCGGCCGATATGCCCTGCAACCCGGAGTTGAACCATGCCGTCGCGTGAGTACGCCAAGCTGACCAATACCTTCCCGCTGTCGGCCACCCGCAGCGAGCCGCTCGGCCCTGTGCGCACCATTGCGGTGACCGGCGGCAAGGGCGGCGTGGGCAAGACGAATGTGTCCGCCAACCTGGCCGTGGCGCTGGCGGGCATGGGCAAGCGCACGCTGTTGCTGGACGCCGACCTGGGCCTGGCCAACATCGACGTGATCCTGGGCCTGAACCCCACCTTCACCCTGGCCGACCTGGTCGCCGGGCGCTGCTCGCTGGACGATGTGATCATCGAAGGCCCCAACGGCGTGCTGGTGGTCCCGGCCGCGTCGGGCCGCCGGCACATGGCCGAACTGGCGCCGGCCGAGCACGTGGGCCTGGTCAACGTGTTCTCCGAGCTCGAGCGCGAGCTGGACATCATGGTGGTGGACACCGCCGCCGGCATCAACGATGGCGTGCTGACCTTCTGCCAGGCCGCACAGGACACCGTGGTGGTGGTCTGCGACGAGCCGGCCTCGATCACCGACGCCTACGCACTGATCAAGGTGCTGTCGCGCGAACGTGGCGTGGACCGCATCCAGGTGGTGGCCAACATGGTGCGCGACCCCAACGAAGGCCGCGTGCTGTACGAAAAGCTGACCCGCGTCTGCGAGAAGTTCCTCGCCGATGTGTCGCTGAACTACCTGGGCTGCGTGCCGCAGGATGACTGGCTGCGCCTGTCGGTGCAGCGCCAGCAGCCGGTGGTGAAGGCCTACCCGTCCAGCCCGGCCGCGCTGGCGATCACCGAGATCGCCCGCCGCACCGCCCGCTGGCAGGCGCCGACCGAACCGCGTGGTGGCGTCGAATTCTTCCTGGAACGCATCCTCAAGCAGCGCGGGGTGACCGCATGAAAGGCGCAGCCCAGTACAGGGAAGTCCAGCGCTCGTCGGCGAACGATGTCATCGCCCAGCACTCGGACCTGGTACGCCGCATCGCCCACCATCTGGCCGCTCGCCTGCCGGCCAGCGTGGAAGTGGACGACCTGATCCAGGCCGGCATGATGGGCCTGATCGAAGCCTCGCGCAGTTATGACGCCGACCAGGGCGCCTCGTTCGAAACCTACGCCTCGATCCGCATCCGCGGTTCGATGATCGACGAGATCCGCCGGGGTGACTGGGTGCCGCGTTCAGTGCACCGCCGTGCCCGCGACGCCGCCGCCACCATCCGCCGCCTGGAACAGAGCAGCGGCCGCGCCGCCAGCGCCACAGAAGTGGCTGCCGCGATGGAAATGCCCCTGCCCGAATACCTGCGGCTGATGGAAGACGCCGCGCGCGGCCAGGTGTTGAGCCTGGAATCGCGCATCGAGGACCAGGGCGAGCTGGATACCGTCGCCCAGGGCGGCCCGACCCCGCAGCAGGTGCTGGAGCGCGGTGAATTCGGTCGCGAACTGGGCAAGGCCATCGGCCACCTGCCCGAGCGCGAACAGCTGGTGCTTTCGCTCTACTACGAGCAGGAGCTGAACCTGAAGGAGATCGGCGCAGTGCTCGGCGTGAGCGAATCGCGGGTCTGCCAGATCCACGGCCAGGCGGTCCTGCGCCTGCGTGGCCGATTGAAAATCTTCGAGGCCGCCGACGCGGGCCTGGAAGAATGAACATGCCCGAGGCGGCTGCCCCCGGCCTCTCGGAATGAACAACAAAGGAACTCTGCTTTGAACAAGAACATGCGCATCCTGATCGTCGACGACTTCTCGACCATGCGTCGTATCGTCAAGAACCTGCTGGGCGATCTGGGCTTCACCAATACCGCCGAAGCCGAGGACGGGCATGCCGCGCTGTCGCTGCTGCAGAGCCAGCCGTTCGATTTCGTGGTCACCGACTGGAACATGCCGGTCATGACCGGCATCGAACTGCTCAAGGCCATCCGTGCCGATGCCAAGCTGAAGACCCTGCCGGTGCTGATGGTGACCGCCGAAGCCAAGCGCGAGCAGATCATCGAGGCGGCCCAGAACGGCGTCAACGGCTACATCATCAAGCCGTTCACCGCACAGACCCTGGAAGAAAAGCTGGGCAAGATCTTCGAACGCCTGGCGGCCAGCGCCTGATGGATACCACGGTCGACAGGAACGCCCTGGCCCTGCGCCTGCAGGAAGCCCTGGATGCACTGGAATCGGGCGATGAAACCGCCTGGCGCCAGCGCATCGACGGCCTGGTGGCCGCGCGCACGCAGCCGATGATGAGCGGCCTTTCGCGGCTGGCCCGCGAACTGGGCCAGGCGCTGGGCGAACTGCCGACCGTGCCCGATGAAGCCGGCGAGCTGGACGACGCCTGCGCGCGCCTGGACCACGTGGTGGCGATGACCGAACAGGCCACCCACCGCACCCTGGACCTGGCCGAGGAATGCCGCGCCCTGACCGAACAGCTGCGCGCCGACGGCCTGCAGCCGGGCCAGGACGCGCAGCTGGAGCGCATCCGCCACAACCTGACCGAGATCGCCCTGACCCAGAGCTACCAGGACCTGACCGGCCAGATCATCCGTCGCGTGGTTGGCATCGTCCGCCGCGTGCACGAAGGCTTCGGCGCACTCGGCCTGCCGCCGGAACAGCATCGCACCGACCCGGAACTGGCCGGGCCGGCACTGAAGGGACTGGACCGCCACGCGGTTTCGCAGAACGACGCCGACGACCTGTTGTCGGACCTGGGGCTGTAAGCATGAGCGCTGTATCCGACGACATCACCGCCGATTTCATCATCGAGGCGCAGGAGATCCTGGATCGCCTGGGCGAACAGCTGGTGTCGCTGGAACAGGCACCGCAGGACAACGAACAGCTCAACGCGGTATTCCGCGGCTACCACACGCTGAAGGGCGGCGCCGGCTTCCTCGGCATCACCGCCATGGTCGAGCTCTGCCATGCCGCCGAAGAGGCGCTGGGCGCCGCCCGTGCCGGCCAGGCCGTGCTGCAGGCGCACCACTTCGATGCGGCCCAGCAGTCGCTGGACTACCTGCAGTCGATGCTCGACGCGGTGTCCTCGGGCACCGAGCCGGGCTACGCGCCGCCGGACCTGATCGCCCAGTTCGACGTGCATGGCGGCAACGCCCCCGCCGCGGCGGCTGCCGCAGCCGCCACGCCAGCGGCCGGGGGTGACCTGATCACCGATGACGAGTTCGAGGCACTGCTCGACCAGCTGCACGGCGGCGGTGCCCCCACTGCGGTGGCACCGGCGAAGAAGGCCGACGACGGCCTGATCAGCGAAGACGAATTCGAAGCCCTGCTGGACCAGCTGCATGGGGGCGGCGTTCCCGGCGCCAAGCCTGCTGCTGCCGCGCCGGTGGTGGCTGCATCGGTCCCGGCCCCGCGCCCTGCGCCGCCGCCAGCCGCCAAGCCGGCCGCCGGCAAGCCCATGGCCGAAGCCGAACACACCGTGCGCGTGGACACCAAGCGCCTGGACGCCATCGTCAACCTGATCGGCGAACTGGTGCTGTCACGCAATCGCCTGAAGACCCTGCGCACCCGCCTGCGCGACGAGGAACTGGACCGCGCCGTCTCCACCCTGGACATCGCCACCGCGCGCCTGCAATCGGCGGTGATGCGCACCCGCATGCAGCCGGTGGGCAAGGTGTTCTCGCGCTTCCCCAAGGTGGCCCGCGACGTTGCCCGTTCGCTGAAGAAAGAAGTGGACCTGGAGCTGATCGGCGCCGAGACCGAGCTGGACCGCAACCTGGTCGAAGCGCTGGCCGACCC
The DNA here is from genome assembly GCF_047782825.1 of Stenotrophomonas maltophilia. Taxonomy (GTDB): domain Bacteria; phylum Pseudomonadota; class Gammaproteobacteria; order Xanthomonadales; family Xanthomonadaceae; genus Stenotrophomonas. Next base: position 1,004,616 of record NZ_CP180589.1, read on the forward strand.
GCTGGTCCACCTGGTCCGCAACGCCATCGACCACGGCGTGGAAATGCCCGACCTGCGTGAAGCCCAGGGCAAGCCGCGGATGGGCCATGTGCGCCTGTCCGCACAGCAGGAAGGCGACTACGTCAGCATTGAAGTGCAGGACGATGGTGCCGGCATCGATCCGGAAAAGCTGCGCGCCAAGGCGCGCGAGAAGGGCCTGATCGATCCGGAAGCCGCCGCCCGCCTGAGCAGCGAGGAATGCCTGCACCTGGTGTTCCTGCCTGGCTTCTCCACCAAGCAGCAGGTCACCGATATTTCCGGCCGCGGCGTGGGCATGGACGTGGTGCAGTCACGCATCCGCGAACTGAGCGGCCAGATCCAGATCCAATCGGAACTGGGCCGCGGCAGCCGTTTCCTGATCCGCGTGCCGCTCACCCTGGCCATCCTGCCAACCCTGCTGGTGCAGGCCGGCGAGGATGTCTACGCCCTGCCGCTGGCCCGCGTGATGGAGGTCCTGCACGCCCCGCGCACCTCGCTGGGCTGGTTCGATGGCCGCGCCGTGCTGGACCGCCGTTCGCACACCCTGCCCCTGATCGATCTGCGCCAGTGGCTGGATGTGACGCCGGCCGCGTCCCCCCTGCTGACCATCGTGGTGCTGCAGGCCGGTGAAGCCCGCTTCGGCCTGGTCGTGGACCAGGTGCGCGGCCGCGAGGAAGTGGTGATCAAGCCGCTGCCCAAGGCCCTGCGCGGCCTGCGTGGCTATGCCGGGGCAACGCTCATCGGCGATGGCCGCATGGCCCTGATCCTGGACGTGGACGGCCTGCGCTGAAACCCCGCCGGGCATGGCCCGGCGCTACCGGATCGGGCCCAGCGCGGCAGCGCCGGGCCCTGCCCGGCGACCCGAAAACTGTGACTACCGTCTGTACACGATCTACCGGTGTCTCAAGTCCCATTCACACAAGCCGATACCGGACCCATGGATAGACTCAGCCTCATTGGACTCTTTCTCGCCCTGGCCTCGCTGGTCGGTGGCAGCATCCTCAAGGGCGCCGGCCTGGCCTCGCTGTGGTCGCCGGCCGCCTTCGTGATCGTGATCGTCGGCACCGTTGCCGCCATCCTGCTGCACACCGCCCCGGCGGTGTTCAAGCACGCCTTCAAGATCGTGCGCTGGGTCGTTCGCCCGCCGCACAGCGACCGCCGTGAACTGATCCAGCAGATCGTCGAGTGGAGCAACATCGCCCGCCGCCAGGGCCTGCTGGGCCTGGAATCGCAGGTGGACGCACAGCGCGACCCGTTCCTGCGCAAGGGCCTGCAGCTGCTGGTGGACGGCGTGGAACCCGAATCGATCCGGCACATGATGGAAATCGAGCTGGGCAGCCAGGAACACCAGGACCAGGCCGGCGCCAAGGTCTTCGAAGCGATGGGCATCTACGCACCCACCCTGGGCATCATCGGCGCCGTGCTGGGCCTGATCGCAGTGATGAAGAACCTGGCCGACCCCAGCAAGCTGGGCCACGGCATCGCCGCCGCGTTCACCGCCACCATCTATGGCATCGCCTCGGCCAACCTGCTGTTCCTGCCCATCGCCGCCAAGCTCAAGGGCGTGATCGCGCACAACTCGCGTGACCGCGAGATGGTCATCGAAGGCCTGATCTCCATCGCCCAGGGCGAGAACCCGCGCAACATCGAAACCAACCTTTCCGGCTTCCTGCACTGACATGGCCCGCCGCAAGCACCACGAAGAGCACGCCAATCACGAGGCATGGGCCATTCCCTATGCCGACCTGATGACGTTGCTGCTCGCCTTCTTCGTGGTCATGTACGCGATTTCCTCGGTGAACGAGGGCAAGTACCGGATCATGGCCGACGCCCTCACCGATGCCTTCGGTGGTGCGCCGCGCACCATCAACCCCGTGCAGGTGGGCAACAAGCAGGTGCAGGGTGGCGGCTGGGACAGTCCGTCGGTCATCAAGTCCGGCACCAAGATCGGCCCGTCCGCGCCCGCACCGTCGCACGACCCCACCCTGCTGCCATCGATGGCTTCGCAGATGCGCATGCCGGTGTCGGTGCACAACCAGGAACAGATCGCCCGTGCCGAGCGCCAGCTCAACAGCATCGCCGACCGCCTGACCGCCGCGCTGGCGCCGCTGATCGACCGCGGCATGATCAGCGTGCGCCGCACCGAGCTTTGGATCGAAGTGGAGATCAACAGCGACATCCTGTTCCCGACCGGCTCGGCCGCGCTGGACGTGCATGCCCGACAGACCCTGGCCAGCTTGGCCGAGGTGCTGCGCGACGTGCCCAACAGCGTGCGCGTGGAAGGCCACACCGACAACGTGCCGATCGCCACCGCTACCTTCCCGTCCAACTGGGAACTGTCGGCCGGCCGCGCGGCCAGCGTGGTGCATCTGTTCGCCGACCAGGGCGTACAGCCCTCGCGTCTGGCCATGGTCGGCTACGGCCAGTTCCGCCCGCGCGAAGAGAACGACAGCGCGCAGGGCCGCAACCGCAACCGCAGGGTGATGGTCATCATCCTGGCCGACACCAGCCATGCCGTCGATCCGCTGGGCGAGCGCCTGAATGCCGCCACCGGTGCCACCCGCACCGACCAGGCCGTGGCCAGCGGTGCAGCCTACAGCAGACCCGTTCCCTCCATCGCACCGGTGAAGTTGCCACCGGTGCCGGCTGGCAGCCGTGTCGGCGCCGCCGTTCCCCCGGCAATGAAGGAGTAAACCGATGCGCATCTGGGCAGTCGCCAACCAGAAGGGTGGAGTCGGCAAGACCACCACCACCCTCGCCCTCGGTCGCGGCTTGGCCGCACAGGGCCACCGCGTGCTGTTGATCGATCTGGATCCGCACGCTTCGCTCACCCGCGCCTTCGGCGTGCCGGTGGAGCCCCCGCCGGCCGGCGTGCTGGAACTGTTCGGCGCCCCTCCGGCCGAGCTGTCCGCGCTGAGCCACCCCAGCAGCATCGCCGGGCTGGACTATGTGTGCGCGCAGGCGTCGCTGGCCACGCTGGAACGGCGCAGCGCCAACCAACCCGGCCTGGGCCTGGCCCTTCAGAACGCACTGGCCCGCCACCAGGGCCAGCACGACTACATCCTGCTGGACTGCGCGCCCACCCTGGGCCTGCTGATGATCAACGCGCTGGCCGCGGCCGACCGCCTTATCATCCCCACCCAGGCCGAACCGCTGGCCCTGCACGGCCTGGACGGCATGGTCCGCACCGGCGAAATGGTCGAGCGTTCGCGCCGCCGCCCGCTGCCGATCTCGATCCTGCCGACCCTGTTCGACCGCCGTACCCGCGCCGGCAACGAATCGCTGCGCACCATGCAGGACCGCCACGGCGCCCGCGTGTGGGAAGACGCGATTCCAATCGATACGCGCATCAGCAATGCCGCCGGCCTGACCCTGCCCAGCGTGGGCGAGGACTACCCGGGCCGCGGCCTGGCCGCCTACCGTCGCGCCCTGAACTGGATCGTGGGCGAAGACGCGCGTGCACTGGAGCAGGCGGCATGAGCACCCCCGGCGTGCTGGACGACTATCTGGACGAACTGCTGGGCGAAGCCATCGCCCTGGCACCGCCGCCGGCACCGGTGGCCGCCGCACCGGCAGCGCCGGAGCGCGAGCCAACCTGGGATGACCTGCCCGCCGAGGTCATCTACGAAACAGGCGATGCCGCTGCGGTTAGCGCTACGGACGACGCCGCGTTGGAGGCTGCCTTCGACGCTGCCGTCACCCCGGTTGCTGCCGCCGAGCGCGAGCCGACCTGGGATGACCTGCCTGCCGAGGTCGTCTACGAAACCGGCGATGCCGTCGCGGTCACCGCTACGGACGACGCCGCGCTGGAGGCTGCCTTCGACGCTGCCGTCGCCCCAGTTGCCGCCGCCGAGCGCGAGCCGACCTGGGATGACCTGCCTGCCGAAGTCGTCTACGAAACCGGCGATGCCAGCCGCGCCGCGGCGCCCGAACCCGAACCCGCAATCGATCCGGCCGCAGCCAAGCCCACCTGGGATGACCTGCCGGACGAAGTGATTTACGAAACCGACAGCGCGGACAGTCAGCGCCTGGCCCACACCGACAGTCCGGCCCTGCAGGCCGCGTTCGAGGCCGCCGCCGTTGGCGAGAGCGTCCCCACCGCGCCGCCTGCCGCAGCCCCGGTTGCGCCGCGTCCGGCGCCTGCGCCTGCGCCCGCCCCCATCGCCCGCGCCGCCGTGGCGCCGCCGCCGCGCGTGACCGTCGATGCGCCCAGCGACAACCGGCCTGGCAGCTGGCAGGAACTGCAGGCCCAGGCCTACCAGCCCGCCAATGGCCGCAACCCGCAGAACCGCCGCGCCGGCGAACGCACCTCGCGCTGGCTGCGCCTGCGCTGCGGCACGCAGGCCTACGCACTGGAGCTGCTGAAGGTGCAGGAAGTGGTATTGCCGGTGCCGCTGCTGCCCCTGCGCGGCACCTCGGCGGCCATGCTGGGCATCATGAACCTGCGTGGCCAAGTGGTGCCGGTGATGGACCTGGGCATCCACCTGGGCGCCCCCACCGGTGAGGACGACGCACAGACCCGCATCGTGGTGCTGGAAGAAGATGGCGAAACCCTGGGCCTGCGCGTCTCGGCCGTGGAAGACGTGGCCAACCTGACCGACTCGCAGATCGAGCCGCCGGACACCGCCCGCATCTGCCAGATTTCCAACGAATTGTTCCGTGGCGTGGCCCGCATCAGCCAGCGGCCGATGATCCTGCTGGACGCGACCCGTTTGTTGGGGTGAGTCCCATCCACGCATGGCGTGGATCTACTGGACACGCGCACGCATGGCGTGGATCTACTGCCCTGATCGATTCAACCCTAAAGAACCCCCGCCGGGTGCCGTTATGGATCTCGGAACCGTTTGTCCGGAGCAACGATGAGCACTGTCGAACTGGGTGTGGATCTCGGCATTGAGAGCAGCACCGAGCTCAAGAACCGCCTTTCGCCCCTCGTGGCGGAAGCAGGCGAACTGACCCTGGATGCAAGCCAGGTCGGTCGCATCCACACGGCCAGCGTCCAGGTGCTGTGTGCGTTCGTGCAGGCACGCCGCGAGGCGGGCCTGGGCACCGGCTTCCACGGTTGCACCGCAACCTTCCGTGACGCCGCCCGCCTGTTGGGCGTCACCCAGGCACTGGGCCTGGACGTACCCCATGACAACCTGAAATCTGTGGAGAACGCTGCATGAGCGCACGTATCTTGGTGGTGGACGATTCGGCGTCGATGCGCCAGATGGTTTCCTTCGCCCTCACCTCGGCCGGTTTTGCCGTCGAAGAAGCTGAAGACGGCGCGGTCGCGCTCGGTCGCGCCAAGGGCCAGCGCTTCAACGCGGTGGTAACCGACGTCAACATGCCGAACATGGATGGCATCAGCCTGATCCGCGAGCTGCGCCAGCTGCCGGATTACAAGTTCACCCCCATGCTGATGCTGACCACCGAATCGGCCGCGGACAAGAAGTCCGAAGGCAAGGCCGCCGGTGCCACCGGCTGGCTGGTCAAGCCGTTCAACCCCGAACAGCTGGTCGCCACCGTACAGAAGGTGCTGGGCTGATCGCCCTGCACCCCTGAACCGCCCCTTCCCCACGTTTCCGGATTGCCTCTGCCATGAGCATGGACCTGCAACGCTTCCACGCCACCTTCTTCGAGGAGAGCCGCGAAGGCCTCGACGCGATGGAGGCCGGCCTGCTGGCCCTGGAATCGGGGCAACAGGATCCGGAAATCATCAACTCGGTGTTCCGCGCCGCCCACTCCATCAAGGGCGGTGCCGGCACCTTCGGCTTCGATACGATCGCCGGCCTGACCCACGTGCTGGAAACGCTGCTCGATGAGCTGCGCGCCGGCAAGCGGGCCCTGGAAGCAACCGCCGTGGACGCCATGCTGTCCTCGGTGGACGTGCTGCGCGCCCTGCTGCGCGAAGCCGAACACGGTCAGGCAGCCGATCCGGCCGCCGTGGCTGCGGTGAAGGCGCGCCTGGAAGCGGTGCTGTCCGGCCAGGCGGCCGCCAGCGCTCCGGCCGCGGCTGCGGCCAAGGTCGACGACACGCCTGAAGCCTGGCAGATCGGCTTCACCCCGGCGCCGTCGCTGTTCATGAGCGGCAACGATCCGCTGCGCATCATCCGCGAACTGGAACACCTGGGTTCGCTGCAGGTGGCCGCGCGCATGGAGCGCCTGCCGGGCTTCGCCCAGCTGGATCCGCTGGAAGCACACCTGGCCTGGGATCTGGGCCTGGTCGGCAAGGTGCCGCGCAGCAAGATCGAAGACACCTTCGCCTGGGTGCTGGACGACTGCGAACTGGACATCCGTCCGGCCGCACCGCCAAGCCTGGCCACCCAGGCTCCGGCGGCACCCGCCGCTTCCACGCCTGCTGCCGCTGCTGCGCCCGCCGCAGCAGCTGCCAGCGGCGGCACCAGCCAGGAAGCGGAAACCTCCATCCGCGTCAGCGTCGACAAGGTCGACGCGCTGATCAACCTGGTCGGCGAACTGGTCATCACCCAGGCCATGCTCAAGCAGGTCTCGCACGCACTGGACCCGGTCCACGCCGAAAGCCTGTTCGCCGGCTTGGACCTGCTTGAACGCAATACCCGCGATCTGCAGGAAGCGGTGATCGGCGTGCGCATGCTGCCGGTGGACGCGGTGTTCCGCCGCTTCCCGCGTCTGGTCCGCGATCTGTCCAGCCGCCTCGGCAAGCAGGTCCGCCTGCGCACCGTGGGCGAAGGCACCGAACTGGACAAGGGCCTGATCGAGAAGATCGCCGATCCGCTGGTCCACCTGGTCCGCAACTCGATCGACCACGGCCTGGAAATGCCCGACATCCGTCGCGATGCCGGCAAGGACGAAACCGGCACGATCACCCTGGCCGCGTCGCACCAGGGCGGCCACATCGTCATCGAAGTCAGCGACGATGGCCGCGGCCTGAACCGCGAAAAGATCCTGGCCAAGGCCCACGAGCGCGGTCTGAGCGTACCGGACAACCCGACCGACTCGCAGGTCTGGGACCTGATCTTCCAGCCCGGCTTCTCCACCGCCGATGCGGTCACCGACCTGTCCGGCCGTGGCGTGGGCATGGACGTGGTCCGCCGCAACATCCAGGCGCTGGGCGGCGAAGTACAGATTGAAAGCAGCCTGGGCGCGGGCACCCGCACCCTCATTCGCCTGCCGCTCACCCTGGCCATCCTGGATGGCATGACCGTGGCGGTAGCCGGCGAAACCCTGATCCTGCCGCTGGCCTACGTGCTGGAGGCGCTGCAGCCGCAGGCCGAGGACATCCGCAGCATGGCCGGCGAAGGCCGCGTGCTGCGCGTGCGCGGCGAATACCTGCCCATCCTGTCGTTGAGTGAGTACTACGGCTACGGCGCCCGCGAAGCCAACAGCGAATCGCTGGTGGTGGTGGTTGAAGGTGATGGCCAGAAGATCGCCCTGGAAGTGGACGAGCTGGTCGGCCAGCAGCAGGTCGTGGTGAAGAACATCGAGAACAACTACCGGCGTATCGGTGGTGTGTCCGGTGCCACCATCCTGGGCGATGGCCGCGTCGCCCTCATCGTCGACATCGGCGGCCTGGTGCGCTCGCTGCGCGTGCCGCAGGCCGCCTAATTCTCCACGCCGGGTTGCACCCCCGACCGCCGCCCTCCGGGGCGGCGGTCTTCGTTTGCGCGCAACTGCGCCTACGGGGTCAGATCGCTTTGCGGTGCAAAGGGATCCGACCCCGACACGACCAGCCTCCCCTCCGGGGTCAGATCCCTTTGCCCGGGAAAGGGCTCTGACCCCATCGCTGAACCCACCGCCCGATCACGCACTGTGATCCCGGTCGTGAAGGCAGTTTCCGGCGCAACCACCGCAGCCAGCGAAAGCGCTCGCACTGCAACGCTTTCGCCGATTCAGCCCTACGCCTGCGAATGTGACATCCGTCCATAAAGTCCGCGCGAACCACGCCGCTATCTGGCTTTGACGGCAGTCACCGAACCCCCACCGGCACGACCGTTCCCCTCTGCAACCCGCACAGCCCGCGCCCGCGCGCCGGCCCTCTGCCCACCTGGAGCACCCTGCATGAAGTGGTTCCACGATCTGCCCATCGCCCGCAAGCTGGCCGTGGGGTTCACCCTGACAACCCTGATGACCGTCGTCCTGGGCGTGTTCGCCCTGGTCCGCCTGTCTGAATCCAACGCCCAACTGGGTGCCATGGCGACCAACGACATTCCCTCGGTGCAGTACCTGGGCGAGGTGCGCTCGCAGCTGGGTGAATTCCGCACCTACGAACTGGCCCAGATCAGCATGCTGGACCAGCCGGAAAAGGTGGCCGACTACAACAAGCGCATGAACGACACCGCTGCGGTCGTGCGCGAACAGCTGGCGGCCTATGCGAAGCTGCCCGCCGGCGACAAGGAACGCGAGCTCTACAAGGCTGTACAGGCCGACGTGGACGGCTACTTCGTTGCCAACGGCAAACTGCGCGAAGCAGCCACGGCCGGCGACGGCGCGCTGGCCCGGCAGATCTCCGATGAGCAGTCGCGCCCGCTGCGCCGCAAGGCCTTCGAGGACCTCAAGGCCCTCGGTGCCTACAGCAACTCGCTGATGCAGGCCAAGATCGACGCCGCCAATGCGACCCACCGCACCAGCGTCATCGCCATCATCAGCTGCATCGTGCTGCTGTCGCTGCTGGCAGCCGCGCTGGCCATCGTCATCTCGCGCGCCGTCACCGGTCCGCTGGGCAAGGCCCTGAACGCCATCCAGGCCGTCGCCCGCGGCGACCTGAGCGTGTCCACCCAGGCCACCAGCAAGGACGAAGCCGGCCGCATGCTGACCGCCACCAGCGACATGACCAGCATGCTGCGCCGCTTCTCCGACCAGACCCAGCTGATGGCGCAGATGCATGCCGGCCCGGACATCAGCCACCGCATCCCCGAAGATTTCCCAGGCGTCTACGGCCAGCTGGCCGGCGGCATCAACACCGTCATCTTCGAACATCTCGATTCGATCCGCGATGCCATCGACGTGCTGAACCAGTACGCGGTCGGCAACCTGGCCCCGGACGCACGCCGCCTGCCGGGCAGCCGCGCGATCCTGCATGAATCGATGGATGCGGCCAAGGCCAGCCTGCTGGCCATCAACACGCAGATCCAGCAGCTGGCCAGCGCTGCCGCTGCCGGCGACTTCAGCCAGCGCGGCGATGCCGGCCGCTTCCAGCATGACTTCAAGGTCATGATCGAACAGCTGAACTCGATGATGCAGGTGGCCGACGGCAACCTGGGCCAGCTCTCCAAGCTGTTGCAGGCCATCGCCGAAGGCGACCTGACCGCCCGCATGGACGGCCAGTTCCACGGCGTGTTCGCCCGCATGCGCGACGATGCCAACACCACCGTCGCCCAACTGACCCAGATCGTGGGCCAGATCCAGGCCAGCGCCGGCAGCATCACCCTGGCGGCCGGTGAGATCGCATCGGGCAACAGCGATCTGTCGCGCCGCACCGAGCAGCAGGCCGCCAACCTGGAAGAAACCGCCGCATCGATGGAGGAACTGACCTCCACCGTCAAGCAGAACGCCGAGCACGCCCGCCAGGCCAACCAGCTGGCCATCGGCGCCCACGGCGTCGCTTCGCAGGGCGGTGACGTGGTCGGCCAGGTGGTCACCACCATGTCGGCCATCGAAGCGTCTTCGAAGAAGATCGCCGAGATCATCTCGGTCATCGACGGCATCGCCTTCCAGACCAACATCCTGGCCCTGAACGCTGCGGTGGAAGCGGCCCGTGCCGGTGAACAGGGTCGCGGCTTCGCCGTGGTCGCCAGCGAAGTCCGCACCCTGGCCCAGCGCTCCGCCGCTGCCGCCAAGGAGATCAAGGGCCTGATCGACGATTCGGTCGGCAAGGTCGCCGAAGGCTCCAGCCTGGTCCACCAGGCCGGCAGCACCATGGGCGAGATCGTCGCCTCGGTGCAGCGCGTGACCGACATCATGGCCGAGATTTCCGCGGCCTCGCAGGAACAGTCGGCCGGCATCGAGCAGGTCAACCAGACCGTGGTGCAGATGGACGAAACCACCCAGCAGAACGCCGCACTGGTGGAAGAAGCCACCGCCGCTGCACGGGCAATGGAAGAGCAGGCTGCTCAGCTGGGCGAAGCCGTGGCCCGCTTCCGCCTGGCCTCGCCGGGCCTGACGGCCCCGGCACCGCGGGCCCCCGTCGCCACCCCGGCGGCCCGCCCTGCTGCCCCCGCCGCCGCACCCGCGCCGGTGCGTGCACGCAAGCCGGTCGCCCAGCCCGCCTTCGCCGGTGAGGGTGACTGGCAGGAGTTCTAAGCCGCCGGTGTCACATCGAAGGGCCCGGTTGCACGCGACCGGGCCCTTCAGGCAGCTCCACAGGAAAGAGGCGCCCTCACGCCTCTGAAGTATTTATTTAATTCTCCTTCAGGTTAAGCCGGTTCGCGCCGCTAAGGGAAAACGCCCCCTCAGCAGGCACACCCATGTCCGCCAGCGTCGATTCGAACCTGACACCGGTTCCCCGCTGGTCCGCACTGGCCGGCGTGCTGCTGCTGGCCACGTGGCTGGGCTGGACCTTGCCCGCGCTGTGGCTGCAGGAGCGCGGCAACGCCACCGCCACACACGACTGGAATCCCGCGCAGCTGCTCGCGCAGATCCCGCCGGCCGTCCTGGCCGCCAGCGCCGACCACCCCGTGCTGCTGCGCCAACCCGCCCATTGCCCCTGCGCGCCCGCCAGCGTGGCGCCGCATGGCGTGGCCACGCGCAACAGCCGCCTGGCCCTGCCCTTCGACTGGCTGGTGCTGCACGACCGGCGCCTGGTCTATGCCGGGCCCGCCATGCTCGGCCCCGGCTGTGGCAGCACCTCCCTGGCCGCGACCGCCCTGGTCACCCAGCTCCTGCGCGGACCGCAGGCGCCGGTGATTCTTTCCACCCCATGCCCATGCCTCAAGGAGTAGCGCATGCACGCACCACCCCGACCCACCGCTGCATTGGCCGGTCACGAAACCCTGCCGTTCCTGCGCGCCATGGCCGCCAGCGCTGACCGCCTGTTCCTGGCCGTCACCGCCGGCCTGGTGCTGGTGTCGCTGGGCCTGGCGCTGCGCAGCGGCCAGTGGACGCCCTGGCTGGCCGTGGCCCTGCCGGCGCTGCTGGTCACCGCCTTGCAGGTGCATGGCCTGGCCGGCAGCCGGCTCAGTCGCTGCACCATCGCCCTGGCCTGGATGGTGCTGTCGGCCACGCTCATCCACCAGACCCACGGGCAGCTGGAAACCCACTTCACCGTCATCGTGCTGATCGCCCTGCTGCTGTACTACCGCGACTGGCTGCCGATCATCGTCGCGGCCGCCGCCATCGCCGTGCACCACGCGCTGTTCTTCGCGCTGCAGGCGCGCGGCCTGCCCTACCCGGTGTTCGCCGCCGGCAGCGGGCTGGGCGTGCTTGCCCTGCATGCGCTGTACGTGGTGGTCGAAGCCGGCCTGCTGTCGGTCATGGCCGTACAGATGCGCAGGCAGCTGCTGCTGCTCGGCCACGACCCGCAGCAGCTGGCCCAGCTGGCCCACGGCCTGGCCGAAGACCAGCCGCTGCCGGAAGCGCTGCAGGCCGCGCAGTTCCCGCGCGACTCGCTGGCTGCCGCACTGGTACAGACCGGCAACCAGCTGCTGCAGCGGCGCGCCCGCGAACAGGCCGCCAGTGGTGAATCGCTGCGCATCCGCACCGCCCTGGACGATGTCACCACCCACGTGATGATCGCCGACCGCGACCGCAACATCGTCTTCGTCAACCGGCCGCTGCAGAAGATGCTGGCCGCCGCAGAAGCCGACCTGCGCCGCGACCTGCCGCAGTTCAGTGCCGCCGACCTGATTGGCCGCAACATCGACATCTTCCACCGCAACCCGGCGCACCAGGCGGCCCTGCTGGATCACCTGACCGGCACCTACCGCGCGCAGATCCGAGTGGGCGGCCGCAGCATGCGCCTGATCGTCAACCCGGTCATCGGCGATGACGGCCAGCGCCATGGCTTCGTGGTCGAGTGGGCCGACCGCACCACCGAACTGCAGGTGGAAGAGGAACTGGGCCGCATCGTCGAAGCCGCCGCGCTGGGTGACTTCGCCAGCCGCGTTGACACCGTGGGCAAGGAAGGCTTCTTCCTGCAGCTGGCCGAGCGCCTCAATGGCCTGCTCGATGCCAACGCAGGCAGCATCGAACAGATCTCGCAGCTGCTGTCGGCGCTGTCCCGCGGCGACCTGACCGCACACATGGAAGGCGACTTCCACGGCGTCTACGCACGCATCCGCGATGATGCGAACACGACCACCGCCCAGCTCACCGGCATCGTCGGCAGCATCCAGTCCGCCTCCAGCCGCCTGACCGCCCGCGCCGCCAGCCTGTCGCAGGGCAACGGCCACCTGGCCACGCGCACCGAACAGCAGGCCGCCAGCCTGGAAGAAACCGCGGCGACCATGGAAGAGCTGACCGCCACCGTGCGGCAGAACGCCGAGCATGCGCGCCAGGCCAACCAGCTGGCCATCGGCGCAGCCGATGTCGCCGGCGAGGGCGGCGCGGTGGTCGGCCAGGTGGTCACCACCATGTCGGCCATCGAAGCGTCTTCGAAGAAGATCGCCGAGATCATCTCGGTCATCGATGGCATCGCCTTCCAGACCAACATCCTGGCGTTGAACGCGGCGGTGGAAGCGGCCCGCGCCGGCGAACAGGGGCGCGGTTTCGCCGTGGTCGCCAGTGAAGTGCGCACCCTGGCCCAGCGCTCCGCGGCGGCGGCCAAGGAGATCAAGGGCCTCATCGACGACTCGGTGGGCAAGGTCAACGAGGGTTCCAGCCTGGTCCACCAGGCCGGCACCACCATGGGGCAGATCGTGCAGGCCGTGCAGCAGGTCAACCAGATCATGGGTGAGATCTCGGCCGCATCGCAGGAACAGAGCGCCGGCATCGAACAGGTCAACCAGAGCATCGCGCAGATGGATGCCGGCACCCGCCAGAATGCGGCGCTGGTGGAGGATTCCACCCACGCCACCCAGGACATGGCCGCCCAGGCGGCGCTGCTGGCCGAAGCGGTGGCGCGGTTCCATCTGCATGAGGGCGATGGCAACCCGGCGGTGATGCAGCGCGTGCGGCAGATCGCCGGGATCGACAACTGATAGAGTCAGGTCCGCTCGGCTGCGCGTGCTACATATTCCCGCACAGCAGCCGATATCCCCTTCGAGCCGCGCGCCAAAGCGTGCTGGCGCCCGCCCTTGAACCAAGATTCCATGTCCGACGGCCACGACACTGATCTGCACGATGCTCACGCGGCCAACGCCGCCGACGAACGCTTTCTGGTCCGCAATCCCCGCCAGTTGCGCCAGCTGCTGCGGTCGCTGATCGACCAGCGTTCACTGATCAACGCCCATATCGACGGCCGCGACCGCTCCTTCCCCACCGCTCTGCTGGACCTGGACGAAGACGAGGACAGCCTGCTGCTGGATGGCAGCCTGCAGGAAGCCTCCAACCGCGCCGCCGAACAGGCCGACCACCTGCTCTGCTTCGCCCAGCTGGAACGGGTGCTGGTGCGCTTCAGCCTGCGTGACCTGCACCGGGTGGACAACGATGGCCACGTGGCCTTCCGCGCCCCGCTTCCCGAAGAGCTGGTGCACCTGCAGCGGCGCGAACTGTACCGGCTGGAGACGCCCATCACCGACTCCCCGCAGCTGACCCTGCCGGCCGGCGAAGCCGGCGCCGAGGCACTGTCGATGCGCGTGGTGGATATCAGCGGCGGCGGGCTGGCGGTCACCGTCCCCACCGACTGCGCCCTTTTCAGCCTGCAGAAGCGCTATGCCGCCGTGCTGTCCATGCCCGATGGCCCGGACCTGCAGATCAGCCTGGTGGTGTGCAACTCGCTGCCGCAGCGCCAGCCCAACGGCATCGAGGTCAAGCGCATCGGCATGCGCTTCGACGACCTGCCCCGCGGCGGCGACAGCGCCATCCAGCGCTACATCTTCCGCATCGACCGCCAGCGCAAGGCCCGCCAGAACGGCGAGATGTAAGGGTGGTGCCGGCCGCCGGCCGGCAACCCCGCGACCCTGCGCGGCCCGCACATCCTCGCCATGCCCGGCGCGACCGGCAGATCCACGCCATGCGCAGCGCGAACAGTAGATCCACGCCATGCGTGGATGGTCCACCTAAAGTCCCGACCCACGGGGCCGATATCGAGCCTGACACCGGGACTTCCGGCAGACCAGGACCCCTCGATGAACGAAAAGACCAGCTCCACCGCCAGTGCCGGTGGCGAATTCCTCAGCTTCACCCTCGGTGCCGAGCACTACGGCGTGGACATCCTCAAGGTGCAGGAAATCCGCGGCTACGACGCGGTCACCCGCGTGCCGGACGCCCCGGACTACATCAAGGGCGTGATCAACCTGCGCGGCACCATCGTCCCGGTCATCGACCTGCGCCTGAAGCTGCGCCTGGAAAACGCGCGCTATGACGCCTTCACCGTGATGATCGTGCTGAACGTGGAAGACCGCGTGGTCGGCATCGTGGTGGACAGCGTCTCCGACGTGATCCCGCTGTCCGGCGAACAGATCCGCCCGACCCCGGAATTCGGTGCCGCCGTCGATACCCGCTTCATCTCCGGCATCGGTACCCACGACGACCGCATGCTGATCCTGCTGGACATCGAGACCCTGCTGGACAGCGCCGACATGGGCCAGACCCACGTGGTCGAGGACGTCGCTGCCTGACCAGGCGGACTTTCCTCACGTTTCCGTTACCGAACCCTTCAGTTCCCCGCGGCGCTGCCGATAGGGGGACAGGAACCCGGTCGCGCAGGAGCGCGCAGGACCGGATCGACCATCACAATCCCCGGAGAATCACCCCGATGAAGTCCCTGCTTGCGTTCGTTTCGGCCGCCGTCCTGGCCACCACCGCCTCTTCCGCCTTCGCGCAGTCGGCCGAGATGATCCCGCCGGAAATGGCCCCGCGTTCGGTCGGCAAGGACGGCATGGTCTGCGGCAAGGTCGAAAAGGCGCGTTACGCAGAAGGTTCCGAAGGTCAGCCGACCTTCCTGTACATGGGCGGTGCCTTCCCGCGCCATACCTTCTCGGCCCGCATCGCCGGCGAGAACCGCGGCAAGTTCAACTTCCCGCTGGAAACCCTGGAAGGCAAGACCGTGTGCGTGATCGGCAAGATCCAGCGCGACGCCTCGCGCGCTGAAATCGAAGTCAGCTCGCCGGCAAGCCTGAAGCTGGCCAACATCAAGTAATCCGCTGTCCACCACACCACGCCGGCCACTGCGCCGGCGTGGCTGCTGCAACCGGGCCCGACGCCCGGACGCGTCTGCCTGAGGAGATCGCAACGCCCATGTCGTGGATCAACAACCTGAAACTGATGCCGAAGCTGATGCTGACCTTCGGCGTCATCCTGCTGGTGATGGTGCTGCAGGGCATCGTTGCCTATCGTGGCCTGCATTCGCTGAACAACGTCACCACGGACCTGGCCGGTTCACGCATGGAAAGCATCCGCCTGGCCGGCGAGATGCGCGGCATGCTGGGTGAATACCGCAACAGCGCCTACCAGCAGCTGATCCGCGCCAGCGACGACGTCAAGGCCGACGCACGCAAGCAGGCCGCCGAGCTGCGCACCAGCATGGATTCGTCCATCAAGGGCTATCCGAAACTGGTCGACAACGCACAGCAGAAGAAGCTGTTCGAAACCTTCGCCGCTGACTGGAAGGCCGCACTGGCCTCCTATGACAGCGTCACTGAAATGCTGGAGCTGGACCTGCCGGACGACGCCATCGATACCTTCGTTGGTGAAACCCGCACCAAGCACCGCAAGGCGGCCGCTGCGCTGGAAGCGCTGATCGCCGAAGACAACCGCCTGGCCCGCGCATCGCGCGAGGAAGCGGCCTCCACCTATTCGGCCTCGGCCGTGCTGACCGTCATCGCCCTGCTGGGCGGCGCCGCGCTGGGGCTGGTGCTGGTGTGGCTGTTCGCCCGCGCCCTGGTGGGCAGCGTGCGTGGCGCCGTGTCGGTGGCCAACGACGTGGCTGGCGGCAAGCTCGATGGCCATATCGATGTCAGCCGCCAGGACGAAGTGGGCGAGCTGATGCAGTCCATGCAGCGCATGCAGCGCGACCTGCGCGAGCGCATCGAGACCGATGCCGCCATCGCCCGCGAGAACCTGCGCATCCGTACCGCCCTGGACTACAGCTCCACCGGCGTGTACCTGACCGACCCGAACAACACCATCGTCTACAGCAACCGCGCCTTGCAGCAGACCCTGGCCCAGTACCAGGACGAGGTGCGCCGCGACCTGCCCGACTTCGATGCGCAGGCATCGCTGGTCGGCAAGCCGGTGACCGTGCTCGAACACCGTGGCGAAATGGACACCACCCTGGTCGCCAACCTGAAGGCCCACGGCGTGGCCCGCCGCCCGATGCAGTACGGCGACGCGCAGTTCGCCCAGGTGGCCTCGACCATCCGCAACGACGCCGGCGACACGGTCGGCTACGTGGTGGAATGGCGCGACCGCACCCAGGAAGCCCAGGTTGAAGCCGAAGTGGCCCGCGTGATCGCCCAGGCCGCCGCCGGTGACCTGTCCGGCCGCATCGATTCCGCTGGCAAGGAAGGCTTCTTCCTGCAGCTGGCCCAGCAGATCAACGGCCTGCTGGACGCCAACGCCGGCAGCATCGAGCAGATCTCCGGCCTGCTGGCCGCGCTGTCGCAGGGTGACCTGACCGTGCGCATGCACGGTGATTACCAGGGCGTGTTCGCCCGCATGCGGGACGACGCCAACGCCACCGCCGCGCAGCTGAGCGAGATCGTCACCCGCATCAAGCAGTCCAGCCGCGCGATCAGCTCGGCCGCCGGTGAAATCGCCGCCGGCAACAGCGACCTGTCGCGCCGAACCGAGCAGCAGGCTGCCAACCTGGAAGAGACCGCGGCATCGATGGAAGAGCTGACCTCGACCGTCCGCCAGAACGCCGAGCACGCCCGCCAAGCCAACCAGCTGGCCATCGGCGCCCACGGCGTCGCCTCGCAGGGCGGTGATGTGGTCGGCCAGGTGGTCACCACCATGTCGGCCATCGAAGCGTCTTCGAAGAAGATTGCCGAGATCATCAGCGTCATCGACGGCATCGCCTTCCAGACCAACATCCTGGCCCTGAACGCTGCGGTGGAAGCCGCCCGCGCCGGTGAGCAGGGTCGTGGTTTCGCCGTGGTCGCCAGCGAAGTGCGCACCCTGGCCCAGCGCTCCGCCGCTGCCGCCAAGGAGATCAAGGGCCTGATCGACGATTCGGTCGGCAAGGTCAACGACGGCTCGGCACTGGTGCACAAGGCCGGCGCGACCATGGGCGAGATCGTCGCCTCGGTGCAGCGCGTGACCGACATCATGGCCGAGATCTCTGCCGCCTCGCAGGAACAGTCGGCCGGCATCGAACAGGTCAACCAGACCGTGGTGCAGATGGACGAAACCACCCAGCAGAACGCCGCGCTGGTGGAAGAAGCCACTGCTGCCGCACGTTCGATGGAAGAACAGGCCGGTCACCTGAGCGAAGCGGTGTCGATCTTCGTGGTGGACGAAGCCGAAGCCGTGGTTGCCCCGCGCGCCCCGGCCCCGCGTGCTGCTGCCCCGGCGCAGGCGCACGCCCCGGCCCCGGCGTCGCCGCCGGCACGCCGCAGCACCGGTGGTCGCCCGATGGCAGCGGAGCTGGCGGACGGAGACTGGCAGGAGTTCTGAGTCCTGCGGCTGCACGCATTGAAGACGCCCTGGCCCCGTGCCGGGGCGTTTTCGTTTACGGGGTTTCCGGGTTCCCTAGGTTCTCCAGGGTCCCAGCCAACGGCGAAGCCCCTCGGGGTGGTCGAGAAAGGCGCTGGCTATTGAGGTTGGCCGGGTGGGTGGGCCGCGCGGGGGACGCTGCAAGTACGTCCCTGTAAGCTCGTAGGCGCCATCCGTGGCGCCTGCGCCCCCGCGCAACCCACCCACCCGGCCCCGGACAGTTTCCTGCGCGTCCACCCCGGATTGAAGAAAGAAGAGCAAAAGCAGCACCTGCATCGCTCACGGGGTCAGATCCGTTTTCCGCAGGAAAAACGGATCTGACCCCTCTTTCCGTCCCGATGACAACAACGCTTTTGCCGTCCGACGACGTGAAGCCTTGGCGGGTCGGGTTGGGGTAGGCAGGCAGGACCGCAGGCGCCATGGGCCCGAGGCATGCCTCGGGCGGGTTGGGCAGGATGCCCAACCCCGGTCTTGCCGTGTGCGCAGGACAGCGCAAACGAGCAAGGCGCCTACGAGCCCCCATGGATGGGTTTACGGCGTGTCCTGCCTGCCTACCCCGACCCGGCCAATCCATGGCAATGCAGCGCCATGAACTGCTGTTGCTGTTGCTGTCGCCTTGGCTTCAAAACAGCCTGCCGCAGGCAGCGCCGCAGCCGCCGCTGCAAGGAAACCTGAATAGGTTCGAAGAGCGCACCTCAATCCCCCGCTCCTCCGGCCGATAACGGTCTTGTCACGGCTCGTCCCGCCGCGACCGGCTTGCGCCGCCCGCCTGCCTTCACCCTGGTCCCGCTTGATGAACCTCCTGCATCGCTGGCAACACTACTTCAGCAACCTCTCCGTCCGGCGCAAGCTCAACCTGCTGACGCTGCTGATTGCGATCGGCGTCATCGCGCTGTCTGTGGTTGCCGCCCGCATGCAGTACCTGGACCTGAACGAGACCCGCAAGGCCTCCCTGAAGACCCAGGTCGAACTGACCTACGGCATCCTCGATCACTACCACGGGCTGGCCGCCAGCGGCGAACTGACCGAAGAGGCCGCACGCCAGGCCGCACTGGACGCACTGGCGCGCATGCGTGCCGACAATGACACCTACTACTACAGCGTATACGACACCCAGTACCGCGTCCTCATGCATCCCTTCCGCAAGGACCTCATCGGCAAGGACATGAAGGACTTCCGTTCAGAGGACGGCGTGCAGCTCTTCCATGACCTGGTCGAAGTGGCCCGTGCCGGTGGCGGCGTGGTGTCCTACAAATGGGCCAAGGCCAACGCTGAAGGCCTGTACGACAAGGCGTCCTATGCCGGGCTGTTCGCGCCCTGGCAGTGGGTCATCAGCAGTGGCGTCTACATGGAAGACGTGCAGCGCCAGGCCCTGGTGTTCACCGCCATCATGACCGCCACCGGCGGCGCGGTGGTGCTGATCGTGCTGGCGCTGAGCTGGCTCATCGGCAACCGCATCGCCCGCCCACTGAAGCAGGCCACCGCCGTCGCCGAGGGCATCGCCCACGGCAAGCTGGACAGCCACATCGGCCCGCAGCCGCACGACGAAACCGGCCGCCTGCTGGAGGCCATGTCCGGCATGCAGCAGCAGTTGCATGCGGTCATCAGCGGCCAGCGTGAAATGGCCCGCCGCCACGATGGCGGCGAGCTGAGCTACCGCATCGATGCCAGCGCCTTCCCCGGCGAATACGGACTGATGGTGCAGGAAACCAATGCCCTGGTCGGCAGCCACGTGCAGACCCTGCACGATGTGCTGGACGTGGTGCAGCAGTACGCGGTGGGCGACCTGAGCCGCGACATCGCGCGCTACCCGGGTGAGAAGGCCGTCATGACCACCACCGTGGACACGGTCAAGGCCAACCTCGGCCGCATCAATGCCGAAATCAAGCAGCTGGCCGGTGCCGCCGCCGCCGGCGACTTCAGCCGCCGTGGCGATGCCCAGCGCTTCGACCACGATTTCCGCCTGATGCTGGAAAACCTCAATGCCATGATGGCGGTCAGCGATGACAACCTCGGCAAGTTGTCGCAGCTGCTGTCGGCCATCGCCGAAGGTGACCTGACCACACGCATGCACGGCGACTACCAGGGCGTGTTCGCCCGCATGCGCGACGATGCCAACAGCACCGTCAGCCAGCTGACCCAGATCGTCGGCCAGATCCAGACCAGCGCATCCAGCATCACCCTGGCGGCCGGCGAAATCGCGTCCGGCAACAGCGACCTGTCGCGCCGTACCGAACAGCAGGCCGCCAACCTGGAAGAAACCGCCGCATCGATGGAGGAACTGACCTCCACCGTGCGCCAGAACGCCGAGCACGCCCGCCAGGCCAACCAGCTGGCCATCGGCGCGCAGGGGGTTGCCTCGCAGGGCGGTGAAGTGGTCAGCCAGGTGGTCACCACCATGTCGGCCATCCAGGCCTCGTCGAAGAAGATCGCCGAGATCATCTCGGTCATCGACGGCATCGCCTTCCAGACCAACATCCTGGCCCTGAACGCTGCGGTGGAAGCCGCCCGTGCCGGCGAGCAGGGTCGCGGCTTCGCCGTGGTCGCCAGCGAAGTGCGCACCCTCGCCCAGCGCTCCGCTGCGGCCGCCAAGGAAATCAAGGGCCTCATCGACGATTCGGTCGGCAAGGTCGCCGAAGGCTCCAGCCTGGTCCACCAGGCCGGCAGCACCATGGGCGAGATCGTCGCCTCGGTGCAGCGTGTCACCGACATCATGGCCGAGATCTCCGCCGCCTCGCAGGAACAGTCGGCAGGCATCGAACAGGTCAACCAGACCGTCGTGCAGATGGACGAAACCACCCAGCAGAACGCCGCGCTGGTGGAGGAAGCCACCGCCGCTGCACGGGCGATGGAAGACCAGGCCGCGCAGCTGGCCGATGCGGTGGCGATCTTCCGCCTGGACAACCAGGTGGCGGCCGCCGTGAAGGCGGTGACCGCGCGCGTCGAACCGGCCGCCGTGGCCGCAGTGCGTCGCCCGCAGCCCGCCGCGCCCGCGCCCGCTCGCCGTCCCAGCGCCACCTCCAGCTCCAGCTTCGTCGCCCCCAGCGACGGCGACTGGCAGGAATTCTGATCCCGGCGGCGGCTTCGGCCGCTGCCTCTGCCGATGGACACGTCCCCCGTGCAAAGTCCTACTCCCATCGTCACCGGCCCGCGCGAATTCGAATTCGCCGACCGTGATTTCCGCCGTGTCTGCGACCTGATCTACCAGCGCGTGGGCATCGCCCTCGCCCCGGCAAAGCGCGACATGGTCTACGGCCGCCTGTCGCGTCGCCTGCGTACGCTGGGCATGCGCAGCTTCCAGCAGTACCTGGACCATCTGGAACAGGACGGCGGCGATGAGTGGCAGGCGTTCACCAACGCGCTGACCACCAACCTGACCTCGTTCTTCCGCGAGCCGCACCACTTCGACAAGCTGCGCGAAGAACTGCAGCAGCGCTCCAGCCGCAGCCCGCTGCTGCTGTGGTCGTGCGCAGCGTCCACCGGTGAAGAACCCTATTCCATGGCCATCACCGCCTGCGAGGCCTTCGGCACGCTGAAGCCGCCGGTGCGCATCGTTGCCACCGATGTGGACACCCAGGTGCTGGCCACCGCCAGCCGCGGCGTCTACAACATCGACCGCGTCGCCAACCTCGACCCGGATCTGCGCCGGCGCTACTTCCAGCGTGGCAGCGGCCCCAACGAAGGCCAGTGCCGGGTGCTGCCGGCGCTGCGCGAGCTGATCGACTACCGGCCGCTGAACCTGCTGGCACCGCGCTACGACGTCGGCGGGCCGTTCGACGCGCTGTTCTGCCGCAACGTCATGATCTACTTCGACAAACCCACCCAGCGCGCCATCCTCGGCCGCCTGGTGCAGCACCTCAACGATGACGGTCTGCTCTACACCGGCCATTCGGAGAACTACCTGCACGCAGCCGACCTGATCCAGCCCTGCGGCCGCACCCTGTACCGCCGCGCGCAGGGGGCCGGCGCATGAACGCCTCGCTGCGCACCGACGATGTGATGCGTTACCAGGACGCACGCTTCAAGACCGTCGCCGCCAAGCTGCTGCCGACCCAGTACCTGGTGGTGGACGACACCACCGCGCTGACCACCACGCTGGGTTCCTGCGTGGCCGCCTGCCTGCGCGACCCGGTGCTGAAGATCGGCGGCATGAACCACTTCCTGTTGCCTGAAGGCAATGCCGGCGATGGCGCACCCGCGCGCTACGGCAGCTACGCCATGGAGCTGCTGATCAACGACATGCTCAAGCGCGGCGCCCACCGCAAGCGCATCGAGGCCAAGGTGTTCGGCGGCGCCAACGTGCTCAAGGGCTTCACCAGCAATCCGGTCGGCACCCGCAACGCCGAATTCGTCCGCCAGTACCTGCACGCCGAGCACATTCCGATCATCGCCGAGGATCTATGCGGCATTCATCCGCGCAAGATCTGGTTCTTCGCCGATACCGGCCGGGTGGTCGTGCAGCGCCTGCCGCACGCACATGAAGCCGAAGTGGCTGCCACCGAATCGGCCGTCCGCGCCCGCCTGTCCAAGGCCCCGGTCACCGGCGGCGTGGAGCTGTTCGAATGACCATCTCCGGCAACGCCCCCTGCCGGGTACTGATCGTGGACGACTCCGCCGTCGTGCGGCAGATGCTGACCGAGATCCTGTCCAGCGATCCGTCCATCGACGTGGTCGGCACCGCCGCCGACCCGCTGCTGGCGCGCGAGAAGATCAAGCGCCTTGCGCCGGACGTGATCACCCTGGACGTGGAAATGCCGCGCATGGACGGCCTGGCGTTCCTGGAAAACCTGATGCGCCTGCACCCGCTGCCGGTGGTGATGATCTCCTCGCTGACCGAGCGCGGCGCCGACACCACCCTGCAGGCGCTGGCACTGGGCGCGGTTGATTTCGTGTCCAAGCCCAAGCTGGATGTGGCCCGCGGCCTGCAGGGCTACGCCGATGAGATCATCGCCAAGGTGAAGATGGCCGCCCGCTCGCGCGTGCGCCCGCTGGTCCGCGCAGCGGCGCCCAAGCTCACCCTGGAGGCTGCGCCGTCCCTGCGCGCGGCCGCACCGCAGTTCCGCACCACCGACCGACTGATCGCGATCGGCTCTTCGGCCGGTGGCACCGAAGCCCTGCGCGTGGTGCTGGAAGGCATGCCCGCCGACGGCCCGGCCGTGGTGATGACCCAGCACCTGCCGGCCAGCTTCAGCAGCGCCTTCGCCGAACGCCTGGACCGCCACTCCGCGATGGCCGTGCGCGAAGCCAGCGACGGCGAAGCTGTGCTGCCGGGCCACGCCTACCTGCCGCCGGGCGGCAAGCACCTGCGGATCATCCGTGACGGTGCGCGCTGGCGCTGCCGCGTTGACGACGGCCCCGCCGTGAACCGGCACAAGCCGGCGGTCGACGTGCTGTTCCGTTCGGTGGCACAGGCTGCCGGCGGCAATGCCATCGGCGCCATCCTCACCGGCATGGGTGACGACGGTGCACGCGGCCTGCTGGAAATGCGCCAGGCCGGCGCGCCCACGCTGGTGCAGGACGAGGCCACCAGCGTGGTCTGGGGCATGCCCGGTGCAGCCTTCAAGCTGGGTGCGGCCGAAGAACAGGTGCCGCTGGAGCGCATTGCCGAACGGCTGCTGGCGCTGGCCCGCAGCTGACTGCCCACCGCACCGCTTCATCCCGTCCTGCAAACGCCGGCTCCGGAAGGGCCGGCGCGATCATTTTGCTTCTCAAGGAGCTTCACCATGGCCCTGCGCCGCTTCCCCTCCCGTACCTCGCTGCTCGCCGCCGCGCTGCTGGCGCCGCTGGCAGCCACGTCGGCCACCCAAGCCGCACCGCCGCAGACCACGCCCGCCCCTGCCCCCGCCACCGGCAGTGCAGCCGCGTGGACCGATCGCGTACAGATCCAGAGCGGACCGGACAGCGCATTGAAGCGCCTGCACGCACCCGACCTCGCGCTGCGCATCGTCACGCCCGATGACAGCGAGGCGCTCACGCCGAAGGGGCTCGCGCTTCTGTTCAGCGGCAACGAGCCGGACTACATCCGCCGCAACCACCTGCCGGGCAGCACCATCGAGGGCCAGGCCAGCCCCGCCGTCACGCTGATGCCGAACGTGGCCACGGCACTGGTGGGCGGCTACTTCCGCTACGCACCCGACGCGCTGCCCACACAGACCAGCACCCTGCGCTTCAGTGCAGACACTTGGGTGCTGGTGCACCAGGGCAACACGCGCAAGGATCCGCTCTACCGCCTCAACCACGCCAGCACCATCGAGCAGCGCCGCGCCGATGGCACCCTGGCGGAGATCATCTACTGCAGTGACAGTGACCAGCGGGCGACCTTGGGCGCGTGGCAGGCCGACGACTACGCGAAGCTGAAGAGCGCCGCGCAGATGATCACAATGAAGTGCATCGAGAAGCTCATCAAGCGGATACCCGCCATGTACCCGCGCCCGCTGGCCGCTGAAGACCTCAGTGCCTACGCTGGCGGCGTCGTGCCGCCGGCCCGGGTGCGTGTCTTCGCCAACTTCGGGCAGACCACCACGCTGTTTACCGATGCCTCCTGCCGCGAAGACTACCGCGACAAGATCGACGTCAAGTACAACAACGCCGGTGACAAGGGCGTGCTTGGCATCCCCACCACCGAAGCCCTGCGCAGCAAGCGGGACGCGCGCTTCTCCACGCTCAGCTACCAGGAATATGAAGTGCCCGGTGGCAAGCCGCTGATCTTCGAAGCCGCCTTCGACCCGAGCAGCCGCAGCTACTGCGCGGGCAAGCTGTCGGGCCAGTTCGTGGCCACACCCGGCCAGGACTACGAGGTGGAGTTTGAAGTGGCCGACAAGATGTGCCGGCTGCATATCCGCCAGGTGCATGCCGATGGCAGCGTGACACCGCAGCAGGCACGCGCGACCCCCACGATCTGCGAGGGCACCCGCGCGCCGGTCCGCATCCAGCCGCGCGAGGACATGCAGGTGTTGCTGTTCAGCCCGGGCCAGCTGCAGATCCAGGATGCCGCGCAGGGCGGCGCACCCAAGCAGCTGAGCGACGACGCCAGCAGCAGCGAGGCACTGCAGCAGATGCTGCAGCAGGCCAGCAGCATGCCCGGTACCCGCCTGTGCGTGGTCGCGCCCTCTTCAGACCACCGCAGCGTCCTGCACGATGCGCTGCGCGAGCGGGTGCTGGACGCACCGCAGGTGTTGCCCAGCCTGTGGGAGGAAACGGCCACGGTGAACCAGCGCCGCGGCGCCGCCGCCAACGCGCCGGTCGACATCGCAACGGCGGTCACCCACTGCAAGGCCTTCCCGATCAAGGAATTCGCGGGGCAGTGAGCTGCAGCGCGCGCCCCCAACCCGTTTCCCAAAGGAGTACCACCGTGGCATTACGCCCAACCTGCCTCACCGCCGCGATCGCGGCCAGCCTGCTGCTGGCCCCCTCGGCCCATGCTGCCGACGAAGCCCCCACGGCCGCCGCCCCCGTGACCACAACCGTGGCCGCCCCCGTGGCGGCGGCCGATGCCGTAGTGGTTGCCGCGCCAGCGCCCGAAGCATCGGACGCCACCTCCACGGCTGCGGTGCCCACCGATGACGCAGCGGCAGCCGTGGCCGACGCCGAACCCGTGGCCGGAGTTCCCGCTGCAGCAGCGGCGCCTGCGCTGGACTACAGCAGCCTGCAGCACATCAAGATCACCGCCGGGTTGGGTATCGGGCCGGATGGCAACCGCTTCGGCGATCCTGCCCTGCGCCTGGTGATGCGCTCGGACACCGCCACGGTCACCGCCGCCAAGGTCGGCCTGTTCGCGCTGGCCGCACTGACCGGCGCGGGCGGCCAGGGCAACACCTTCACCAAGAACAACGTGCGCGGCGACAGCATCACCGCCGTGCCCAGCCCCTCGTTCGGACTGTTGCCCGGCATGATCCGTGAACAGCTGGCGATCTATTTCGCCGCGCATCCAGGCGCGATTCCCAGCGACGAGCGCACGATCGAAGCCAGTGCCGGCCAGTGGTCGCTGGTCTACCAGAAGCTCAACGATGCCGACACGCCCTACGAGCTGCGCCACGACGCGACCATCGGTTTCCCGGTGGTGCGCAAGCTGTTCCGCAGTGCCAGTGGCGGCCAGGGCGTGCATTGCCGCGACGAAGCCCGGGTTGCCCCGCTGCAGGAATGGCAGGCCGACGACTATGCCAAGGCCAAGGCCGCTTCGCGTGAGTTTGCCGACGCCTGCATTGCGCGTTTCGTGGCGGAGCTGCCACGCCTGTTCCCCGACCACGGTGTGCTGCCGGAAACGGCGGCGGAGCCGGAGCTGCCGACCGACACGCCGGCAGTGACCGAGGAAGCGACCGCCGTCACCCAGGCCTGACGCCCGGTAGTGCCGGCCGCTGGCCGGCAACGCGTCCGGCCACGCGCATCTGCCGGCCAGCGGCCGGCACTACCGCATCACGCAGCAACCCTCTGGGCCAGGTACTGGCGCTTCGGTATGCGCTTTACGCTGCCCGATACGCCTGGCCCGGATGGATGGGTGCGCTGTCATAGCAAGACACCAGGCATGCCACCGCCACAAAAAGAAACCCCCGGTTTTCACCGGGGGTTCTTCGTTTCAACGGGATGCCGGCCAGCGGCCGGCACTACCCTCAGGCGGCGACCGTCTTGGCCACGTCCTGGTATTCCTCGATCTGGTCGAAGTTCATGTAGCGGTAGATCTCCGCGCCGCTGGCGGCGATCACGCCCACATCGGCCATGTACTCTTCCTTGGTCGGGATGCGGCCCAGACGCGAACAGATCGCGGCCAGTTCGGCCGAACCCAGGTACACGTTGGTGTTGCGGCCCAGACGGTTCGGGAAGTTGCGGGTCGAAGTCGACATCGCGGTGGAGCCTTCGCGGATCTGCGCCTGGTTGCCCATGCACAGCGAGCAGCCCGGCATTTCCATGCGTGCACCGGTGGCGCCGAAGGTGCCGTACACGCCTTCCTTGGTCAGCTCCGAAGCATCCATCTTGGTCGGCGGGGCCACCCACAGGCGGGTCGGCAGGTCGCGCTTGCCTTCCAGCAGCTTCGCAGCCGCACGGAAGTGACCGATGTTGGTCATGCACGAACCGATGAACACTTCGTCGATCTTGGCGCCAGCGACTTCAGACAGGGTCTTCACGTCGTCCGGGTCGTTCGGGCAGGCCACGATCGGCTCGTGGATGTCGGCCAGGTCGATCTCGATGACAGCGGCGTACTCGGCGTCGGCATCCGGCTCCAGCAGTTCCGGGTTGGCCAGCCACGCTTCCATCTTCTCGATACGGCGCTGCAGCGAACGCGGATCCTGGTAACCCTCGGCAATCATCCACTTCAGCAGGGTGATGTTGCTGGTCAGGTACTCGATGATCGGTTCCTTGTTCAGCCGCACCGAGCAACCGGCCGCCGAACGCTCGGCCGAGGCATCGGACAATTCGAATGCCTGTTCGACCTTCAGTTCCGGCAGGCCTTCGATTTCCAGGATGCGGCCGGAGAAGATGTTCTTCTTGCCAGCCTTGGCCACGGTCAGCAGGCCCGACTTGATGGCGTACAGCGGAATCGCGTTGACCAGATCACGCAGGGTCACGCCCGGCTGCATCTGGCCCTTGAAGCGCACCAGCACCGATTCCGGCATGTCCAGCGGCATGACGCCGGTGGCAGCGGCGAAGGCAACCAGGCCCGAACCAGCCGGGAACGAAATGCCCACCGGGAAACGGGTGTGCGAGTCACCACCGGTACCGACGGTGTCCGGCAGCAGCATGCGGTTGAGCCAGCTGTGGATCACGCCGTCGCCCGGGCGCAGCGAGACGCCGCCACGGGTGGAGATGAATTCCGGCAGGGTGTGGTGGGTCTTCACGTCCACCGGCTTCGGGTAGGCCGCGGTGTGGCAGAACGACTGCATCACCAGGTCGGCCGAGAAGCCCAGGCACGCCAGGTCCTTCAGCTCGTCGCGGGTCATCGGGCCGGTGGTGTCCTGCGAGCCGACCGAGGTCATCTTCGGTTCGCAGTAGGTGCCCGGGCGCATGCCCTGGCCTTCCGGCAGGCCACAGGCGCGGCCGACCATCTTCTGCGCCAGCGAGAAGCCCTTGCCGTTGTCGGCCGGCTGCACCGGCAGGCGGAACAGATCGGTCGGGGCCAGGCCCAGCGCTTCACGCGCCTTGCCGGTCAGGCCGCGGCCGATGATCAGCGGAATGCGGCCACCGGCGCGCACTTCGTCGAACAGCACGTCGGACTTGACCTGGAACTCGGCGATCACTTCACCGTTCTTCAGCGCCTTGCCTTCGTACGGACGCAGCTCGACCACATCGCCGTGCTCCATCTTCGACACGTCCAGCTCGATCGGCAGTGCGCCGGCATCTTCCATGGTGTTGTAGAAAATCGGAGCGATCTTCGAACCCAGGCAGACGCCACCGGCGCGCTTGTTCGGGATGAACGGAATGTCATCACCGGTCCACCACAGCACGCTGTTGGTGGCCGACTTGCGCGAGGAACCGGTGCCGACCACGTCGCCGACGTAGGCGACCAGGTGACCCTTGTCCTTCAGGTCGAGGATCTGCTGGATCGGGCCGCGCTTGCCGTCTTCTTCCGGGGTGAACGGCGCATCGTCGCGCTTGTTCTTCAGCATCGCCAGGGCGTGCATCGGAATGTCCGGGCGGGTGGTCGCGTCCGGTGCCGGCGACAGGTCGTCGGTGTTGGTCTCGCCCGGCACCTTGAACACGGTGACGGTCAGGCTCTGCGGCACTTCCGGGTTGCTGGTGAACCACTCGGCATCGGCCCAGCTCTGCAGCACGGACTGGGCGTTGGCATTGCCGGCCTTGGCCTTTTCCTGCACGTCATGGAAGGCATCGAACACCAGCAGGGTCTTCTTCAGACCGTTGGCGGCGATGGTGCCGACGTTGGCGTCGTCCAGCAGCTGCACCAGCGGGGCGACGTTGTAACCGCCGAGCATGGTGCCCAGCAGTTCGGTGGCGCGCTCGCGGCTGATCAGCGGGTTCTGCTCGCTGCCCAGCGCGATCGCGGCCAGGTACGAGGCCTTGACCTTGGCTGCGTCATCGACGCCGGCCGGCACGCGGTGGGTCAGCAGGTCGAGCAGGAACTCGGCCTCGCCCTGCGGCGGGTTCTTCAGCAGTTCGATGACATCGGCCGTCTGCTGCGCGCTCAGCGGCAGCGGCGGGATGCCAAGCGCAGCGCGCTCGGCGACGTGGTGGCGGTAGGCTTCCAACATGACAACTCCCGGGTAATGCGTAGGTTGAATAAACAAAGTGGGCTCAGGCTTGCGGCACGATCAGCTTCAGGCCCTTGAAGTAGTCGCGGTAAAACGTGTCGTTCCAGGTGATCAGGCCATCGCACTGCAGCAGTGCGTGGGCGCCGACCATGAATTCGTCCAGGCTGCGGCGGCTGCCGCTGCGCTGGCGGTGACGGCGGTGCATCTCGCCGGCGCGCAGCGCCGACTTGGCTTCCAGCGCATTGAAGTGCACGCCCATCTCTTCCAGCGCTTCGAGCACTTCGGCGCCGCCGCGCAGCGATGCGCAGACTTCGGCCAGGGTCGCGCCGCAGACCACCACGCGGCCACCCACGAGGCTCTGCCGGAGGATGGCTTCCACCGCATCGGCCTGCGGGCCATTGCTGAGCAGTTCGACCAGCACCGGTGAATCGACGGCGATCATCACGGCTTATTCCTCGTCGCGCACCGAACGCACGGCCGCTTCGGACGACTCGAAGCCGTCCAGAGCGAACTTGCCGCGGGCGCGCGAGATCGCGTCGTCCACGCTCTTGCGCAGGATGATCCGGCTGCCGTCCAGCTCGACCTTCAGCTGGGTGCCCTTGGTCAAACCCAGCGCATCACGCACCGCCTTGGGCAGGGTGATCTGTCCGCGCTCTGCAACAGTGGCTTCCATGGGTAGGCCCTCTTCGGTATGCACAAATTATACATACTTTGCCGGGCATACTTCCACCCTGAACCCGGCCGGGGGCGCCCCGGCCCTTGCACCGCAAAGGATCCGCCACATCCATGACATACGCCATACACCTGCCCCTGTAATCTGGACCCGATGCCGCAGGCTGGCCCCGCCCCAGGTGAATGCATTCATACTGGGGCGGCCGGGGCCACCAGGCCCGCGGCGACCGCAAGCACACCCGTTCCTGGACGGGTAGAGCAAGCCATCCGCAAGAGGAGTCATCCCGCATGAGCGATTCGTTCTCCACCCGCAGCCAGCTGGACGTCGGCGGCAAGACCTACGACTACTTCAGCCTGCCCACGCTGGGCCAGCGCTTCGACATCTCCCACCTGCCCTACTCGATGAAGATCCTGCTGGAGAACCTGCTCCGGCACGAGGACGGCGGCGCCACTGTCGGCCCGGACCACATTGAAGCCGTCGCCCGCTGGAACCCGACCGCCGAGCCGGATACCGAGATCGCCTTCATGCCCGCGCGCGTGGTGCTGCAGGACTTCACCGGCGTGCCCTGCGTGGTCGACCTGGCCGCGATGCGCGATGCGGTGGTCAAGCTGGGCGGCAGCCCGGAGCAGATCAACCCGCTGATTCCCTCCGAACTGGTCATCGACCACTCGGTGCAGGTCGACGTGTTCGGCAAGCCCGACGCGCTGGACCTCAACGGCAAGATCGAGTTCCAGCGGAACCAGGAACGCTACGGTTTCCTGCGCTGGGGCCAGAAGGCCTTCGACAACTTCAAGGTGGTGCCGCCCAACACCGGCATCGTCCACCAGGTGAACCTGGAGAACCTGGCTCGCGTGGTGATGACCGCGGACAAGGATGGCAAGGCCGTTGCCTACCCCGATACCGTGTTCGGTACGGACAGCCACACCACCATGATCAACGGCATCGGCGTGCTGGGCTGGGGCGTGGGCGGCATCGAGGCCGAGGCGGCCATGCTGGGCCAGCCGTCGTCGATGCTGATCCCGCAGGTGGTCGGCTTCAAGCTGACCGGCAAGCTGCCCGAAGGCGCCACCGCCACCGACCTGGTGCTGACCGTTACCCAGATGCTGCGCAAGCTGGGCGTGGTCGGCAAGTTCGTCGAATTCTACGGCGACGGCCTGCAGCACCTGCCGCTGGCCGACCGCGCCACCATCGGCAACATGGCCCCCGAATACGGCGCCACCTGCGGCATCTTCCCGATCGATCACGAATCGCTGAACTACCTGCGCCTGTCCGGCCGCAGCGAAGAACAGATCAACCTGGTCGAGGCCTATGCCAAGGCCCAGGGCCTGTGGCATGAGCCGGGCAGCGCGCACGCCCAGTACAGCAGCACGCTGGAACTGGACATGGGCACGGTGAAGCCGTCGCTGGCCGGCCCCAAGCGCCCGCAGGACCGCGTGCTGCTGGAAGACGTGCAGAAGAACTACCGCGATGCCCTGGTCGGCATGACCGCCAACCGGGACAAGCGCAGCGACGATGTATCGACCTTCGTCAATGAAGGCGGCGGCGCAGCAGTAGGCAACGAGCAGTTGGCCAAGGGCTTCGCCGACATCGAGATCGAGAACCGCAAGGTACGGCTGAAGGACGGCGCGGTGGTCATCGCCGCCATCACGTCCTGCACCAACACCTCCAACCCGGCGGTGATGATCGGTGCCGGCCTTCTCGCCCGCAATGCGGCCGCCAAGGGCCTGGACCGCAAGCCCTGGGTGAAGACCTCGCTCGGCCCAGGCTCCCGCGTAGTCACCGACTATCTTGAAAAGGCCGGCGTACTGAAGGAGCTGGAGAAGATCGGCTTCTACGTGGTCGGCTACGGCTGCACCACCTGCATCGGCAACTCCGGCCCGCTGCCGACCGAAGTCAGCGCCGGCATCGCCAGTGGCGACCTGGTGGTCACCTCGGTGCTGTCGGGCAACCGCAACTTCGAGGGCCGCGTGCATCCCGAAGTGAAGATGAACTACCTGGCCAGCCCGCCGCTGGTGGTGGCCTACGCCATCGCCGGTACCACGGACATCGACCTGACCACCGAACCGCTCGGCACCGGCAGCGATGGCCAGCCGGTATACCTGCGTGACATCTGGCCCAGCAACAAGGAAATCGGCGATGTCATCGCTGCGACCGTTGGCCCGGAAATGTTCAAGCAGAACTACGCCGACGTGTTCAAGGGCGATACCCGCTGGAACACCATCGCCTCGCCGGACGGCAATCTGTACGAGTGGAGCGATGCCTCCACCTACATCAAGAACCCGCCGTACTTCGATGGCATGACCATGCAGGTCGGCAGCATCGACGACGTGCACGGCGCGCGCGTGATGGGCCTGTTCGGTGATTCGATCACCACCGACCACATCTCCCCCGCAGGCAACATCAAGAAGGACTCGCCTGCAGGCCGCTTCCTGCAGGAGCGCGGCGTGCAGCCGGCCGACTTCAACAGCTACGGCAGCCGCCGTGGCAACGATGACGTCATGGTCCGCGGCACCTTCGCCAATATCCGCATCAAGAACCTGATGTTCGGTGGCGAAGAAGGTGGCAACACCCTGTACTACCCGGCCAACGGCGGCCAGCCGGAAAAGCTGGCGATCTACGATGCGGCGATGAAGTACAAGGCCGACAACGTGCCGCTGGTGGTGCTGGCCGGCAAGGAATACGGTACCGGTTCGTCGCGTGACTGGGCGGCCAAGGGCACCCTGCTGCTGGGGGTGAAGGCGGTGATCGCTGAGAGCTTCGAGCGCATCCACCGTTCCAACCTGGTCGGCATGGGCGTGCTGCCGCTGCAGTTCCGCAACGGTGAGAACGCGCAGTCGCTGGGCCTGGACGGATCGGAAGTGCTCGATGTCACCGGCCTGCAGGACGGCGCCAGCAAGCGTGCCACGGTCACCGCGACCAAGGCCGACGGCACGAAAAAGACCTTCGAGGTCTCGGTGATGCTGCTGACCCCGAAGGAAGTCGAATACTTCCGCCACGGCGGCCTGCTGCAGTACGTACTGCGCCAGCTGGCCAGCAAGTAACGCCTGACCTGTAGAGCCGAGCCATGCTCGGCTGCATTGCCACCAACCGCAGCCGAGCATCGGCTCGGCTCTACAGAATCACTGCCTTACGGCCTGACACCATAGATCCGCCAAGGCGCCTCGCTCGGCCCGACGTCATAGATCAGGGTTCGCAGCCCCTCCGGCATCATCGACTCGCCGTGCGCGGCGCCGACATTGAGCACGGTCACCACCATCTCGAACGCTGCATGTGGCGCCTGGCCGATGCGCGAACAGACCACGCCACGGTCCTCGTAATGCAGCACCGGGGTAAACCCATCATCACCGCAGACCACCGCAATGAAGCGGTAGCCGCGATCCTCGCCACTGCCCGGCATCAGTGCGTGTGCGGCGTAGGACACGCGCCCCTGCCCGCCGGCATAGGCCGGCACGTGAACACGGAACTGGCCGATGTCCCCCACCGCCAGCACCGGAAAATCGAGCTGCTGCATCGGGGGCGGCATCGGCTCGGCACGCAGCGGAATCGCAACGGACAGCAACAGGCCACAAAGGTACGGCTTCATAGGGATCTCCTGTTTGAGGAGACCCCATGGTCAATCACGACCCCATGCGACGTATCTAGGAATGCAACGAAATGTGGCGGGCACCGACCCACGTCGATACCCGCGCAGCGCCGACACTCAGCGCCGCGGTGCGTCCGGGTCCGTGCGCAGCGCCTTCAGCAGGCCCCACATGTAGAACGCCAGGATGGCCGAGAACGGCAGGCCGCACAGCACCACCGCCGTCTGCATCGCGCTGAAGTTGCCGGCCAGCAGCAGTCCGACACTGGCCACAGTGATGCCCACCGCCCAGAACACGCGCAGCCAGATCGGCGCGTCATGCCCATCCTCCACCCCATCATCGACGCGGCGCGTGCACAGATTGGCAATCATCAGCGTGCCCGAATCGACCGGGGTCAGGAACAGCACGAACCCGATCACCACCGCAGCACCGGCGACATAGGGCGCTGCGGGCAGGTACTCCAGCAGCTTGAACAGGGTCATCGCCGCGTCATGCTGGGCCACTTCGCCCAGCACCGCCTGGCCATGGTTCAGCACCAGATCGATGGCGGTGTTGCCGAAGATCGACAGCCACGCCAGGGTGAAACCCAGCGGAATCAGCAGCACGCCCATGATCACTTCGCGGATGGTGCGACCGCGTGAGATGCGCGCCACGAACAGGCCCACGAACGGCGCCCAGGCAATCCACCACGCCCAGTAGAACAGCGTCCAGGAACCCATCCACTCACGGCCCTTCGGGTCGTTGAGGTACATGTCGAAGCTCTTGCGCACGAACGCACCGAGGTAATCACCGGTGTTCTGCACCAGACCATCGAACAGGTGGAGGGTCGGCCCGGTCACCAGCACGAACAGCAGCAGCAGGCACAGCAACCGCACGTTGAGGTTGGAGAGCCAGGCGATGCCCTTCTCCACACCGGCAACGACGCCGATGGTGGCCACCACCATCATCACCAGCACGATCGCCACCAGCACCT
Organism: Stenotrophomonas maltophilia; assembly: GCF_047782825.1. Lineage (GTDB taxonomy): Bacteria > Pseudomonadota > Gammaproteobacteria > Xanthomonadales > Xanthomonadaceae > Stenotrophomonas. Next base: position 1,038,774 of record NZ_CP180589.1, read on the forward strand.
GCGGCGTATCCGGGATATGGAACAGATAGACCAGGCCGGACTGCACCACCAGCGCGCCGATGCCCAGGTTGGTGACCATGGAGATCAGCGTGGCCAGGATGCCGAAGCCATCGACCATGTCGCCGATGCGGCCGTGGATGCGCTCGCCGAAGATCGGGTACAGCGCCGAGCGCAGGGCCAGCGGCAGGTCACGGCGGTAAGCGAAATAGCCCAGCGCCACCCCCACCAGGGCATACAGCGCCCAGCCGTGCAGGCCCCAGTGCAGGAAGGTCAGCACCATGGCCTCGCGGCCGGCGGCCACGGTACCGCCGGGTTGCCCGGGCGGGTTGAGGAAATGGTCCAGCGGCTCGTAGGCCCCGTAGTACAGCAGGGCGATGCCGATGCCGGCCGAGAACAGCATCGATACCCAGGGCACGTAGCCGAACGCCGGCGATTCCTCGTTGTGGCCCAGGCGGATACGGCCGTACGGCGAGAACGCCAGCCAGAGCACGAAGCCCAGGCACAGCACCATCAGCAGCATGTACCAGGCACCGAACGCCGCCGACACCTCGGCCTGGGCCCAGTGCAGCCAGTGTTCGCTGGCCTGGGGGTAGAACACGGTCAGCGCGCCGAGGATGCCGATGGAAATGGACGCGCTGAGGAACACGAAACGGTTCAAGCGCAGGGGGGAGCGCTTGGGATGAGCCAGGGAAGACATGGGGTCGTCTCATCAGTCCGGGAAGGCACATGGGCGGGGCCGGACCGGGAACCGGGCCCATGGCGTGGGGGCGCGACCGGAATCGTATGGGTTATTGATTGAACGTTCAATCAATAAAAAGTATGATCTTTCCACGCCCGGCTTTCCGGGTCGCAACCATTGGAGAGACGATGCCGAAGAAGGGTGTGGAACCGATCCGCCGCGAACAGCTGATCCAGGCCACCTTCCAGACCATCGACGAGATGGGCATGGCCGACGCCACCGTGGCCACGATCGCGAAGAAGGCGGGTCTATCCAGCGGCATCGTCGCCCACTACTTCGGTGACAAGGACGGCCTGCTCAACGCGGCCATGCGGCAGATCCTGCGTGAGCTGAAGACCGCCGTCGCCCGCTACCGCGACCAGGCCGGCAACGGCCCGCGCGAGCAGCTGCGCGCCATCGTCGATGGCAACTTCGACGACAGCCAGACCAACGGCACGGCCATGCGCGTCTGGCTGACCTTCTGGGCGGCCAGCATGCACCAGCCCGAACTGGCCCGGCTGCAGCGCGCCAACGACCAGCGCCTGTTCTCCAACCTGTGCCACCAGTTCAACCGCCTGCTGCCCCACCCGCAGGCCCGCCTGGCCGCCCGCGGCCTGGCCGCGATGATCGACGGCCTGTGGCTGCGCGGCAGCCTGGTCGGCGGCCAGTTCAATGCGGACAAGGCCCGCAGCATCGCCTACGCCTATATCGACTTCCAGTTGCAGGCCGACGCGCTATAAGCGTTCCAGCACCTGCCCCCCTTCCAAGGAGTACGCCCATGACCGCCCTGCCCGTCCAACAGCTCTACATCCACGGCCGCCGCGTCGATGCCACCAGCGGCAAGACCTTCCAGACCATCAACCCGGCCAATGGCCAGGTGCTGGCCGAGGTGCAGATCGCCAGCCAGGCCGACGTGGAACGCGCAGTGAAAAGCGCCAGCGAAGGCCAGAAGGTGTGGGCGGCGATGACCGCGATGGAGCGCTCGCGCATCCTGCGCCGTGCGGTGGAGATCCTGCGCGAACGCAACGACGAACTGGCCCATCTTGAAACGCTGGACACCGGCAAGGCCCTGGCCGAAACCACCACGGTGGACATCGTCACCGGCGCCGACGTGCTGGAGTACTACGCCGGCCTGGCCACCGCCATCGAAGGCATCCAGCTGCCGCTGCGCGAATCGAGCTTCTTCTACACCCGCCGCGAGCCGCTGGGCGTGGTCGCCGGCATCGGCGCCTGGAACTACCCGATCCAGATCGCCATGTGGAAGTCGGCCCCGGCCCTGGCCGCGGGCAACGCGATGGTGTTCAAGCCGTCCGAAGTCACCCCACTGACTGCGCTCAAGCTGGCCGAGATCTACACCGAAGCCGGCGTGCCGGACGGTGTGTTCAACGTCGTGCAGGGCCCGGGCCGCGACATCGGCAACTGGCTGACCGAACACCCGGTGATCGAGAAGATCTCCTTCACCGGCGGCGTGGCCACCGGCAAGAAGGTGATGGCCGCTGCGGCCTCCTCGTCGCTGAAGGAAGTGACGATGGAACTGGGCGGCAAGTCGCCGCTGGTGATCTGCGATGACGCCGATCTGGCCCGTGCCGCCGACATCGCGGTGATGGCCAACTTCTTCAGCTCCGGCCAGGTCTGCACCAATGGCACCCGCGTGTTCGTACCGCGCGGCATGCTGGCCGCGTTCGAAGCCGCCGTGGTCGAGCGCGTCAAGCGCATCCGCATCGGCGACCCGATGGCGGCCGAGACCAACTTCGGCCCGCTGACCAGCTTCCCGCACATGGACAACGTCCTGCGCTACATCGACAGCGGCAAGGCCGAAGGCGCCCGCCTGCTGACCGGCGGCGGCCGTGCCACCGAGGGCGCGCTGGCCGACGGCGCCTACGTGCTGCCGACCGTGTTCAGTGACTGCCGCGATGACATGACCATTGTCCGCGAAGAGATCTTCGGGCCGGTGATGAGCATCCTGTCCTACGACGACGAGGACGAAGTGGTGCGCCGCGCCAACGACACCCCCTTTGGCCTGGCCGCCGGCGTGGTCAGCAAGGACATCAGCCGCGCCCACCGCATCATCCACCGCCTGGAAGCCGGCATCTGCTGGATCAACACCTGGGGTGAATCGCCGGCCGAAATGCCGGTCGGCGGCTACAAGGAATCCGGCGTGGGCCGCGAAAACGGCCTGTCCACCCTGGGCCACTACACCCGCATCAAGTCGGTGCAGGTCGAGCTGGGCGACTACGCCAGCGTGTTCTGAATCAACACGTTCCGGGGCGGGCCCGGCCTGCCCGCCCACCGCCCGCCCACCGCCCGGCCTGCGTGCCGGCCCGACATTCCGCCGCGACGCCTGCACGCAGCGCGCCGCGGCCTGAAGGAGAGCAACCATGAGTACCCACAACGAGTACGACTACATCATCATCGGCGCCGGTTCGGCCGGCAACGTGCTGGCCACCCGCCTCACCGAGGATGCCGATGTCAGCGTGCTGCTGCTGGAAGCCGGTGGCCCGGACTACCGGCTCGACTTCCGTACCCAGATGCCGGCGGCACTGGCCTTCCCGTTGCAGGGCAAGCGCTACAACTGGGCGTACAAGACCGATCCCGAGCCCTTCATGAACAACCGCCGCATGGACTGCGGCCGCGGCAAGGGCCTGGGCGGTTCGTCACTGATCAACGGCATGTGCTACATCCGCGGCAACGCGATGGACTACGACAACTGGGCCAGCATGCCGGGCCTGGAAGACTGGACCTACCTGGACTGCCTGCCCTACTTCCGCAAGGCCGAAACCCGCGACATCGGCCCGAATGACTACCACGGCGGCGACGGCCCGCTGCGGGTCACCACGCCCAAGGCCGGCAACAACGAACTGTTCGCCGCCATGGTCGAAGCCGGCGTGCAGGCCGGCTATCCGCGCACCGACGATCTGAACGGCTACCAGCAGGAAGGCTTCGGCCCGATGGACCGCACGGTCACCCCGAAGGGCCGCCGCTCCAGCACCGCCCGCGGCTACCTGGACCTGGCCAAGCCGCGCCCGAACCTGACCATCGTCACCCACGCCCTGACCGACCGCATCCTGTTCTCGGGCAAGCGCGCAGTGGGCATGCAGTGGCTGCACCATGACCAGCCGCAGCGTGCCACCGCACGCCGCGAAGTGCTGCTGTGCGGCGGCGCCATCGCCTCGCCGCAGATCCTGCAGCGCTCCGGCGTCGGCCCGGCCGACCTGCTGCGCAGCCTGGACATCGACCTGGTGCACCACCTGCCCGGCGTCGGCGCCAATCTGCAGGATCACCTGGAGATGTACCTGCAGTACGAATGCAAGAAGCCGGTGTCCCTGGCCCCGGCACTGAAGCTGCACAACCAGCCGGCCATTGGCGCCGAATGGCTGTTCCTGGGCACCGGCATCGGCGCCAGCAACCAGTTCGAGGCCGGTGGCTTCATCCGCAGCGATGCCGAATTCGACTGGCCCAACCTGCAGTACCACTTCCTGCCGGTGGCCATCAATTACAACGGCTCCAACCCGATCAAGGCGCACAGCTTCCAGATGCACGTCGGCTCGATGCGTTCGCCCAGCCGCGGCCGCATCCATGTGCGCTCGAAGGATCCGCGCGAACATCCCAGCATCCTGTTCAACTACATGTCGCACGAGCAGGACTGGCGCGAGTTCCGCGCGGCCATCCGCATCACCCGCGAAATCTTCGCGCAGCCGGCGCTGGCCCCCTACAGCGGCCGCGAGATCTCGCCCGGGCGCGAACTGCAGACCGACGCGCAGATCGACGGCTTCGTGCGCGAACACGCCGAGACCGCCTACCACCCGTCGTGCACCAACAAGATGGGCCACGCCGATGATCCGATGGCGGTGGTCGATGGCCAGGGCCGCGTGCACGGCCTGGAAGGCCTGCGCATCGTCGATGCCTCGATCATGCCGCAGGTGGTGACCGGCAACCTCAACGCGCCGACCATCATGATTGCCGAGAAGCTGGCCGACGTGATCCGCGGCCGCACCCCGCTGGCGCGCAGCACCGCGCCGTACTACAAGGCCAACGGGGCCCCGGTGCGCAAGCAGGGCTGACGCAAGCGACCCGCCCCGGGCCAGGGTAGTGCCGGCCGCTGGCCGGCATCGCCCGACATCGCGGTTGCTGCAGATGCCGGCCAGCGGCCGGCACTACCAGGCAAAGAGGCCCTTCGGGGCCTCTTCGCGTTTTCCCTACGGCGGGGTATGCTGCAATGACCGGCCATTGTCGATACGCTCAGGGCCGGAACCTAATACATCACGATTCCTGGAGGGGGAATATGAGTCTGGATCGTCCCTGGCTGCAGAGCTATCCGAAAGGCGTTCCCGCCGAAATCGACGTCAACGAGTTCCATTCGGTAGCTTCGGTCTTCGACGCCTCGGTCGCGAAATTCCGCGACCGCCCTGCCTACTCCAGCTTCGGCAAGGTGCTCACCTACGGCGAAACCGACGCTCTGGTCGAGCAGTTCGCGGCCTACCTGCTGGGTGAGCTCAAGCTCAAGAAGGGTGACCGTGTCGCCCTGATGATGCCCAACTGCCTGCAGTACCCGGTGGCCACCTTCGGCGTGCTGCGCGCCGGCCTGACCGTGGTCAACGTCAACCCGCTGTACACCGCGCGCGAGCTGAAGCACCAGCTGGTCGACGCCGGCGTGACCGCCATCGTGGTGGTGGACAACTTCGGCGACACCGTCGAACAGGTCATCGCCGATACGCCGGTCAAGCACGTGATCACCACCGGCCTGGGCGACCTGCTCGGCGCCAAGGGCGTGATCGTCAACTTCGTGCTGAAGTACATCAAGAAGATGGTGCCCAACTACCATCTGAAGGGCGCGGTGCGCTTCAAGCAGGCGCTCAAGCTGGGCAGCCGCCACACCCTGCCCAAGGTCGAGATCGACCATGACGACATCGCCTTCCTGCAGTACACCGGTGGCACCACCGGCGTGGCCAAGGGCGCGATGCTGACCAACCGCAACCTGATCGCCAACATGCAGCAGGCCTCGGCCTGGATCAGCGCGTCGGGCATCGAGATGGGCAAGGAGTGGATCATCACCGCCCTGCCGCTGTACCACATCTTCGCGCTGACGGCCAACGGCCTGGTGTTCATGAAGTTCGGTGGCTGCAACCACCTGATCACCAACCCGCGCGACATGAAGGGCTTCGTCAAGGAGCTGAAGTCGGTGCGCTTCACCGCCATCACCGGCGTCAACACCCTGTTCAACGGCCTGCTCAACACCCCCGGCTTCGACACCGTCGACTTCTCCTCGCTGAAGGTTACCCTGGGCGGCGGCATGGCCGTGCAGCGTGCGGTGGCCGAGCGCTGGAAGAAGGTCACCGGGGTCACCCTGGTGGAGGCCTATGGCCTGACCGAAACCTCGCCGGCGGCCTGCATCAACCCGCTCACCCTGACCGAATACAACGGCTCCATCGGCCTGCCGATCCCGTCCACCGATGCCTGCATCAAGGACGACAACGGCAACATGGTGGCGCTGGGTGAAGTGGGCGAACTGTGCATCCGCGGCCCGCAGGTGATGAAGGGCTACTGGCAGCGCCCGGATGAGACGGCCAAGACCATCGACGCCGACCAGTGGCTGCACACCGGCGACATGGCGAAGATGGACGAGCACGGCTTCTGCTACATCGTCGACCGCAAGAAGGACATGATCCTGGTGTCCGGCTTCAACGTGTACCCGAATGAAGTCGAGGACGTGATCGCGATGATGCCCGGCGTGCTGGAAGTAGCGGCCGTGGGCGTGCCGGACGAGAAATCCGGCGAGATCGTGAAGGTGGTCATCGTGAAGAAGGACCCGAACCTGACCGCCGAAATGGTCAAGGAACACGCCCGCGCCAACCTGACCGGCTACAAACACCCCAGAATCGTAGAATTCCGAAAGGAACTGCCGAAGACCAACGTGGGCAAGATCCTCCGTCGCGAGCTGCGCGATACGCCCGCCCCGTAAGGGTTTGTGCCAGTTTGAACGCTTTCAGGCCCGGGTCGGCAACGACCCGGGCCTTTTCGCATGCGCGGCCCCGCACCCGGTGTAGCATCGCCGCGTGTGTGGACCGTTCGGCCCGCCGGCCACCACTTCTCTCTGCGGGCCGCATGCCGAGGACCCTTCCATGAGCACCATCGAAAAGCTGCCGACCAGCGGTTCGCAATTTGCCACCATCCGTACCGAGGACAGCGACGACGGCGCTGCCCATTGGCTCTTCATGCACGCCGACGCCGCCACCGGCATCCGCCCCTGCTGCCGCAAGGACATGCTGGACGAGATGTGGAGCTACATGAGCGCCATCACCCGTGGCCCCGCGCAGCGCCACAGCGGGCAGCTGCGCCATTTCGTGCTGGCCTCCGACGCCAATGCCTACAACCTGGGCGGCGACCTGGACCTGTTCACCCGCCTGATCCGTGAAGGCAACCGCGACCTGCTGCTGACCTACGCCCAGCGCTGCGTTGAAGGCGTGCACCACCTGCACACCGGCTTCGGCGGGGACGTCCGCTCGATTGCCCTGATCCAGGGTGATGCGCTGGGCGGCGGGTTGGAGATGGCCCTGGCCTGCCACACCATCGTGGCCGAGGAAGGCAGCGGCATGGGCCTGCCCGAAGTGCTGTTCGGCCTGTTCCCGGGCATGGGCGCCTACTCCTTCCTGTGCCGCCGGGTGGCACCGCAGCTGGCCGAGAAGATCATTCTCGACGGCCGCATCTACAGCGCCGAGGAAATGCACGCCCTGGGCGTGGTCGACGTGCTGGTGAAGAAGGGCGAAGGCCGGGCCACGGTGGAAGACATGATCCGCCACCAGCAGCGCCTGCCGCAGTCGTACCTGGCCATGAACGCCGCACGCAACCTGGCCCAGGCGGTGAGCTATGACGAACTGCTGGAAATCACCAAGGTGTGGGTCGACTCCGCCCTGGCGCTGGGCGATCGCTCGCTGCGCACGATGGATCGCCTGATCAAGGCACAGACCCGTCGCGCCGGCCTCGACGCGGCTTGATTGCTGTCCTCCCCCTCTGGGTTCAAGCCCGGTTGGCCACCGGGCTTTTTTTATGCACGGGCCGGGCCCGCGCCGCGATCAACGCTCGACGTCGTCGGCGGCACCGCGGGAGCGTCGCTCGGCGCGCGCATCCAGGGCCTGGCGGCCCTCCTTGATCGCGCCCTGCAGCACCGACAGGCGCTGCCGCCATTCGGCCTTGAGCTGCCAGTCGGCCATGCGCATCAATTCGCCCGCGCGGTTGGCGGCACGCACCAGGCCCAGGTTGCTGGCCACGCCCTTGATCGCGTGCGACTGCTCGCGGAACGCGGCCCACTGCCCCGCCTCGCCGTCCAGCTCGGCCTTGCGCAGGCAGGATTCGGCATCTTCCAGGCACTGGCGGATGAACTCACGTTCGAAGCCATCGCCCATGCCCAGCGAGGCCAGCTCGTCCAGCACGCCAGTATCGAGCACGCCATCAAGGTTGGTGGCGGTGCGCACGATGGGCGGTGCGGCGACCTTCAGCTGGGCGTTGTTGGCGATCTCGGCCAGGGTGTCAAGCAGGCGCACGGCCACCACCGGCTTGGCCAGGAATGCATGCGCACCGGCCTGGGTGCAGCGCTGGATCGCCTCGGGGGTGACATCGGCGCTGAGCACCAGCACCGGCGTGCGCGGGCCGCCGCCGGACTGCATCACCCGCAGTTCCTTCAGCATGTCCAGACCACTCATGCCCGGCATGTGCAGGTCGACGATGGCCGCGTCGAATTCGCTTTCGGCCAGCGCGTCCAGCACCGCTTCACCGCCATCGACGCACATCACCTTGTGCCCGGCCTTCTGCAGCAGGCGCTGCAGGACCATGCGGTTGGCCTCGTGGTCGTCGGCCACCAGGATCTGCATGCTGCGCACGCGGGCACGGTGGCGCAGGAACGGATCGGCGAAGGCGATGACGTTGCCACTGGCATTGGTCTCTTCGCCCGGTGCCACCGACGGCACCGCACCGGGCACCACCGGCTGCGGCGGCGCGAACGGCAGCTCCACCCAGAAGTGGCTGCCCTGCGGCGGATTGTCCAGATAGCCGATCTCACCATCCATCGCCTCGACCAGGCCCTTGGCGATGGTCGTGCCCAGGCCGGTACCTTCATGGCGGCGGGCCATGCTGACGTCAGCCTGCTCGAAGGCTTCGAACAGGCGCGGGCGCATGGCCACGGGCACGCCGATGCCGGTATCGAGGATGTCAAAGCGCAGGCGCACCGATCCGTTGGTATCGGCATGGACCACGCTGACGCGCAGCTCGACCTTGCCGTGGTCGGTGAACTTCACCGCGTTGCCGGCCAGGTTCAGCAGGATCTGCCGCAGATGGCCGACATCGCCACGCAGCGTGGCCGGTACGCCCTCGGCCACCTTCACCCGGTAGTCCAGCCGCTTGGATTTGGCCTGCGGCAGCAGGATCAGGCCGATGGCCTGGACCAGGTCGGCCAGGACGAAATCCTCGGCCACAACGCGCAGCTTGCCGGCTTCGATCGCCGAAATGTCCAGCACTTCCTCGACCAGCGCCAACAGGCTGCGCGAGGATGCCTGGATGGTGTTGACGCACTCGCGCTGCTCATCGTCCAGGCGAGTGGTCGCCAAAACTTCTGTCATGCCATTCAGTCCATTGAGTGGGGTTCGGAACTCGTGGCTCATGTTGGCCAGGAAGCGACTCTTCGCTTCGCTGGCACGCCGCGCCTCGGCCATCGCCTCGGTCAGCTGCTTGAGCAACGTCGAAAAATACAAGGGTACGGCCGCAAGGCCAAGCCACAGGCCAATGGCCAGGCGTGCGTTCTGCTCCCAGTAGGGGGTCAACAGGGCCGTGCTGCCGAAGCTGACCATGGCCATCGCCACGGCCACGTACAGGTAGTGGTTGCCGAAGCGCATGCCGTTGCCGACCGTCACCCACATCACCACGATGTAGACCCAGGCCAGCGGCTCGCCCATCTGGATCATGCCCGCGGCGATCAACCCGTAGTCGGCCAGCATGCCCAGAACGCGGCGCGGGTCGGAGCGGCCGGGCCGCCACAACAGCCAGCCGAACAGCAGCAGCGACAGTGACAGGCCGGTCAGGACGATGGCCAGCACGCCCACGTACTGGTCGTGCGGCAGGTCGTGCCGCGGTGCCGGCAACAGCACGTAGAGCAGGATCAGGCTGATCAGGATGATGCGGACGATCTGCTGCCCGTGTTCGCTGTCCTGCCGCAGGGACAGGCGCAGCTTCAGACGCGACAGCAGGGTTCTCACGCGCCCATCCCCGGTCGCGCCGATGCGGTGGAATGCTCGGCGCAGATCTGTTCAAGCTGCTCGCGGCCGCGCAGCAGCGCATCCACGCAGCGTGGATCGAACAGGCGCCCACGTTGGGCGTACAGGTAGGCCAGGGTCGCTTCCAGCGTCCACGCTTCCTTGTAGGGGCGTGGCGAGATCAGCGCGTCGAAGACATCGGCCACCGCGACGATGCGCGCTTCCAGCGGAATCGCGTCGCCCACCAGGCCATCGGGGTAGCCGCTGCCGTCGTAGCGCTCGTGGTGGCGCAGCGCGATCAGCGCACCAACCTGGATGAAGCGGTTCTGGCTGCCGCTGAGCAGTTCGTGGCCGATGCGCGGGTGCCGGCGCATGATCGCCAGCTCCTCGTCGTTGAGCTTGCCCTGCTTGAGCAGCACCGCATCGGGAATGGCGATCTTGCCCATGTCGTGCAGCGGGGCTGCCATTTCGATCAGCTTGACGTCTTCCTCGGGCAGGCCCAGCTGCTCGGCAATCAGCCCGGCCACGCGCGCCATGCGTTCCAGATAGGCACTGGTGCCGGCATCACGGAACTCGATCGCCCGTGCCAGCCGCGAAAGCGTCTCGCGTTCGCGCTCTTCCACCTCGTGCATGCTGGCCAGCAGGCGCTGCTCCAGCGACAGCGCACGCTGTTTGACGTTCTCGGTCTGCTGCCTCAGCTGCAGCAGGTTGTAGCAGCGGGCGCGCAGTTCGCGCGGCCGGATCGGCTTGACCAGGAAATCGATCACCCCCGCTTCCAGGGCTGCCTGCCGGATCGGCTCGTCGCCGACCACGGTGATCAGGATCACCGGAATGTCGCGGTGTTTGGGCAGGCGCCGGAAGCGGCGGGCGAATTCCAGCCCGTCCATCTCCGGCATGCGGTAATCGAGCAGCAGCAGGTCGACCGGGTAGGACTCGCACCAGGCCAGCGCGGTGAGCGGATCACCGAAGTCGTGCACGCTCAATTCCGGCGCGATGTCTTCGATGACATGGCGCAGCATCGTCCGGGCGGACGTCTGGTCGTCGACGATGACGATATTCAAGGCGTTCTCTGCCTGCTTCTTCGACCACGCTGAAAGGTCAGCCAGCGAGGATACTCCGCCGCTGTGCACACTGGCACCCTGCATCGGCACGACTCCCGTCACGAGCACCCCGGTTCATGATCGTCGTCACAATGTGAAGCGGGTTCTCCACATTGCACCCTCCCCAACCCCATCAAGCCATAGCGGGTGTCAAGGCCGTGCAACAACCATACGCCGAGTACGGGGGCCGTCAATCGCACCGCCCCACGATTCGGGACGGTGCGCACAGTCGATGCGGAACTGTGTCTTACTGTTCAGGACGCATGTACGGGAACAGCAGCACGTCGCGGATCGAGCTGCTGCCGGTCAGCAGCATCACCAGGCGGTCCACGCCGATGCCCAGGCCGCCGGTCGGGGCCATACCGTACTCCAGCGCACGGATGTAATCGGCGTCGTAGTGCATGGCCTCGTCGTCGCCGCCTTCCTTCGCGGCCACCTGGGCCTGGAAGCGCTGCGCCTGGTCTTCCGGATCGTTCAGCTCGGAGAAGCCGTTGGCCAGCTCCTTGCCGTTGACGAACAGCTCGAAGCGGTCGGTGTAGCCCGGATCGTTGTCGTTGGCACGGGCCAGCGGCGAGACCTCCACCGGGTGATCGGTGATGAAGGTCGGCTGGATCAGGGTGTGTTCGACGGTGGCTTCGAAGATCTCCAGCAGCAGCTTGCCCCAGCCGTAGGACGGCTTGACGCGGATCTTCAGGCGCTCGCAATGGCGCAGCAGCGCCTCGCGGTCGGTGCAGTCGGCCGCCGAGATTTCCGGGTTGTGGTGGCGCACCGCCTCGTCCATGCGCCAGCGGCGGAAGGCCGGGCCCAGGTCGATCTTCGCCCCGTCCCACTCCACTTCGGTGCCGCCGTTGACGGTGGTGGCCACGTCACGGATGACACCTTCGGTCAGGTCCATGATCTCGTTGTACGTGGCGTAGGCCTCGTACAGCTCCATCATGGTGAATTCCGGGTTGTGGCGGGTGCTGACGCCTTCGTTGCGGAAGTTGCGGTTGATCTCGTACACCCGCTCCAGACCGCCCACGGTCAGGCGCTTGAGGTACAGCTCCGGCGCCACGCGCAGGTACAGGTCAAGGTCCAGCGCATTGTGGTGGGTGGTGAACGGCTTGGCCGCTGCGCCGCCGGGGATGTAATGCATCATCGGCGTCTCGACTTCCAGGAAGTCGCGGTTGTCCAGCCACGCTCGCATCGCGCGGATGATCTTCGAGCGCTTGATGAACACCGCGCGCGACTCCGGGGTCACGATCAGGTCGACGTAACGCTGGCGGTAACGCTGCTCGACGTCGGCCAGGCCGTGCCACTTGTCCGGCAGCGGGCGCAGCGACTTGGTCAGCAGGCGGATCGATTCAGCCTTGACCGACAGCTCGCCGGTCTTGGTACGGGTCAGACCGCCTTCGACGGCGATGATGTCGCCCACGTCCCAGCCCTTGAAGGCGGTATAGGCATCGCCCAGCACCGTGCCCTGCAGGAACAGCTGGATGCGGCCGGACTCGTCCTGGATCTGCGCGAAGCTGGCCTTGCCCATGATGCGCTTGGCCATCAGGCGGCCCGCCATCTTCACCTGGCGGCCGTTGCCTTCCAGCGCCTCGGCGGTCCAGGTTTCGGCATTGGCGAATTCGGCCTGCAGCTGCCCGGCGAAATCCGCGCGACGGAAGTCGTTCGGGTACGCGATGCCCTGCCCACGCAGCGCTTTGAGTTTCTCACGGCGCTCGGCGATCAACTTGTTTTCGTCGACGGGGGGGGTATCGGTAGCTTCGCTCATGGATCTGCGGGAATCGTGTAGTGAGGGGGGATGCTGCGCCCGGCACAGCCGGTTGCCCAGCATACCAAAACCGCCCTGCCCCGGCCCCGCCGGCCGGTAGCGCCGGGCCACGCCCGGCGGTCAGCCGACCCGGATCCCCCGGGCGTGGCCCGGCGCTGCCTCAGGCGTTCCCGGGGAACGCCTGGCGCAGTTCTTCCACCAGCACCCGCTGGTTCTCCGAATAGTCCACTGGCACCGACACCAGGTGCACCCCGCCCTCGTTGAACGCAGCCTCCAGGGTGGGGATGAACTGCTCGATGGCCGTCACCTCGTGACCCCTGCAGCCATACGCCTCGGCGTACTTCACGAAATCCGGATTGCTGAAGGTCATGCCGTAATCGGTGAAACCGTCCACCGCCTGCTTCCAGCGGATCATCCCGTAGGCGCCGTCGTTGAGGATCAGCACCACCAGGTTCAGGCCCAGCCGGCGGGCCGTTTCCAGCTCCTGGCTGTTCATCATGAAACCGCCATCGCCGCAGACCGCCAGCACCCGCCGCTCGGGATACAGAATCGAGGCCATGATGGCCGACGGCAGGCCCGCGCCCATCGTCGCAAGCGCGTTGTCCAGCAGCAGCGTATTGGCCACCTGGGTGCGGTAGTTGCGCGCGAACCAGATCTTGTACATGCCGTTGTCCAGCGCCACGATGCCGTCCGGCGGCATCACCGCGCGCACGTCGTGCACCAGCCGCTGCGGGGTGAAGCCCGCTTCTTCGGCACGGTCGGCGATGTGCTCGAGAATGGTCGCACGCAGCGGCAGCAGCGCATCGGCATTCGGTACCGCACCTTCGATGCGGTCGGCCAGCTGGGTCAGCGATCGGCCGATATCACCGATCACCTCCACCTGCGGGAAGTAGACCTGCTCCACCGCCGCCTGCGAATAGCCGATATGGATGACGGTCGGGCCACCCGGGCGCATCACGAACGGCGGCTTCTCGGTCACTTCATGGCCGATGGTCACGATCACGTCGGCCTGGTCGATGGCCATGTGCACGTAGTCGCGCTCGGTCAGCGCCGCGGTGCCCATGTACAGGCCCGAGCCACCGGCCACCGCGCCCTTGCCCATCTGCGTGGTGAAGAACGGAATGCCGGCGCGCTGCACGAAGGCCGACAGTGCCTCGCTGGACTGCGGCCGTGATGCCGCCGAGGCGATCATCAGCAGCGGCCGCTTGGCACCGCGGATGATCTCCGCCGCACGGTCCAGCGCTTCCGGGCTGGCGATGGGACGATCCACCACGTGGGTGGGGATCAGGGCCACGCCCTCCACTTCGGTCGCGGCGATATCCTCGGGCAGCTCCAGCAGCACCGGGCCGGGACGCTCTTCCTGGGCCACGCGGAAGGCCTCGCGGACGATGGTCGGGATGGTGCGCGCCGAGACAATCTGCCGGGCCAGTTTGGTCAGCGGCTTCATCGTGCTGACGATGTCCACGATCTGGAACCGCGCCTGCTTGCTGGCCACGATGCCCTTCTGGCCGGTGATCATGATGACCGGCCACGCCCCCAGCAGCGCATAGGCCGCGCCGGTGGTGAAGTTGAGCGCACCCGGGCCAAGCGTGGCCAGGCACACGCCCGGCTTGCCGGTCAGGCGACCGTAGGTAGCGGCCATGAACACCGCCGCCTGCTCGTGGCGGGTGATGACCAGCTCGATGCTGGAATGGCGCAGTGACTCGACCACGTCGAGGTTTTCCTCGCCGGGGATGCCGAAAATGCGCTCGACGCCTTCGTTCTCAAGTGCGGCGACAAGCAGATCTGAACCCTTGGACATTGGAATGCCGTCCTTTTCGCTGGACTGATGGTGGATCGTTGCAGGAAGGGTGGAAGCTGCGCGTCAACGCTTGTCGAACCACACCGTCTGCGCGTTGACGAATTCGCGGATGCCGAAGTGGGAGAGCTCGCGGCCGAAGCCGCTCTTCTTCACGCCACCGATCGGCACGCGTGGGTCGGAGGCCGAGAAGCCGTTGACGAACACACCGCCGGTCTGCAGACGGCGCGCCAGCTGCATGGCCCGTTCACGGTTGCCGGTCCACAGGTTGCCGCTCAGGCCGAATTCGCTCTGGTTGGCCAGTTCCACCGCATGATCGGCGTCGCGGGCGCGGCTGATCGACGCCACCGGCCCGAACGTTTCAGTGTCGAAGGCCTGCATGCCCGGCTCCACGCCGGCCAGCACGGTGGGCGCATAGAAGCTGCCCGGCCGGTCCAGCTGGTGGCCGCCGACCAGCAGCTGCGCACCGGCATCGACCGAGGCACGCACCTGCGCATCGAGCTGTTCCAGCAGATCCTGCCGCGCCATGGGGCCGATGCGGTTGCCCGCTTCACGGCCATCACCGACGGTCAGCGCATGCACCTTCTGGCAGAACTGCGCCACGAAACGGTCGTAGACCGCTTCCTCGACAATGATGCGCTTGCCGGCGATGCAGACCTGCCCGGTGTTCTGGAAGCGCGAGGCCACGGCCGCGTCCACGGCGGCATCCAGGTCGGCATCGGCCAGTACGATGAACGGATCCGAGCCGCCCAGTTCCAGCACTACCTTCTTCAGCGCCTGCCCGGCCTGGGCGGCGATGCTGCGACCGGCAGCCACGCTGCCGGTGAGGGTCACGGCGGCGATGCGGTCATCGGCGATGGCGGCACTGGTGCCCTCGCGGCTGATGTTGGCGGCGATGAAGGTCCCGTCCGGCAAGCCGGCCTCGCGCCAGGCGGCGTCGAGCAGCTGCGCGGTACCGACGATGTTCTCGGCCGGCTTCAGCAGGAAGCCATTGCCGCCCATCAGGATCGGCACGGCCGCGCGCATCACCTGCCAGTACGGGAAGTTCCACGGCATGATGCCCAGCACCACGCCCAGCGGCAGGTAGGACACGTAGGCCTGGTCGCCCGGCACCTGGGTCGGTTCATCGCGCAGGAACGGTGCGCCGTGGTCGGCGTACCAGTCGCACAGCACGGCGCATTTCTCGATCTCGGCCAGGGCTTCGGCCTGCACCTTGCCCATTTCGGCGGTGGCCAGCGCCGCCAGGGGTTCGCGGTCACGGCGCAGCACTGTGGCCATGGCGCGCAGGACGCCTGCGCGCTGTTCCAGGGTGTAGCCGCTCCAGGCGGCGAAGCCGGCCTGGCCGCGCTGCAGGATCGTTTCCAGTTCGGCGGTGCTGGCGAACGGGTGGTCGGCGATCACCTGGCCGGTGGCCGGGTCGCGGGAGATGGCGGTGGTGGGGGCGGCGGACATGCAGGTCTCCTGTTGTCTCGACAGCGGGCGGGCGGCCCGTGTCCTGGACAGGAATGTGGACCTGTTCGATGGCAGCAACAAGGCGTCTGCTTATCCTGTGACCTGCACTTACCTGTATAGGGAGGGGGTGTTGTGGCAGGGCTTGCAGCCCTGCACCTGCTCAATGCAACGGCAACGGCAACGGCAACGGCAACGGCAATGGCAAAAGCTGGCTATCCGTGGGATGGCGGGGTGGGCCCGATTGAGGGGGACGCTGCAAGTACGTCCCTGTAAGCTCGGTCGCCGCATCCATGCGGCTCACGCCCCCTCAACCGGACCCACCCCGCCTTCGACAGTTTCCCGCGGTCTGCCGGAACGGCGTTCTGCTTTGGTGGGTGCCGACCGTTGGTCGGCACGCGGGCTGTCGGAGCAGCGATCTGCTCTGGTAGGTGTCGACCTTGGTCGACACAGTAGATCCACGCCATGCGTGGATGCATTTCGATTTCCAATTCGAAATATTCGATTCCGATTGAGATTCATCCACGCATGGCGTGGATCTACTGGCCGCCGGCCAACTGTCGAAGGCGGGGCGCTGTGGGCTTGCGGGGTGTGAGCGCCATGGATGGCGCGACCAAGGCTACATGGACGTACTTGCGCCGTCCCCGCAAACCCACAGTGCCCGCCATCCCACGGAATGCCGCTCTGGCTTTTGACGTTGATTCGGCAGGTGCAGGGCTGCAAGCCCTGGCGAACAACCCCCTACTTCCGTGGAAGGTAGGTCACCAGCGAGAGGTCATGCCGGCTCTCCGGCACCAACGCCACGTACTGCAGATCCAGCAACCCGCGCGTGGGATGCATCAACTTCTTCGCGCCCTCATCGAAACGACGCACGTCGTGCTCCGGCCACCACTGCCGGAACTCCTCGCTGTGCGCCGAAATGTCCTCGGCCAGCACCAGGAACGGTGCCTTGTCCGGCGCCTGCGCCATCGCCGCGCGGAACCCGGCCAGCAGGCCACGGCTCATTTCTTCCCAGTTGAGGATGCGTTCGCGGTAAGGCGCGTACAGGAACATCAGCCACAGCGTGTTGCGCTGGTTCGGCGGGAACTGGCTGTAATCCACAAACAGATCGGCAATCGCCGCGTTCCAGGCCAGGATGTCGAAACGCGTATTGCGTACGTAGGCCGGGATCGGCTGCATCGCCTGCACCAGCTGGCGCAGGCCGTCGGTCACGCTCTCGTCCGGCGACTCCAGCGGCACGCCGTAACCAGACAGCGCGAAGGCATAGGCACGTTCGTCATCGCTCAGGCGCAGCACCTTGGCCAGGCGCTCGAGCACCTCGGGCGAGGCGCGTACTTCGCGGCCCTGCTCGATCCAGGTGTACCAGCTGACACTGACCCCGATGGCCAGCGCTACTTCCTCGCGCTTCAGGCCCGGGGTGCGCCGACGCCCGGCCGGCAGGCCAAGCGTGGCGGGGTCGACACGGGCGCGGCAGGCTTTCAGGAAGCCGCCCAGTTCCTTGCGTTCACTCTCGCTGCGCATCATCGCTACCGCCGCATGTGTTGTAGCGTCGAGCCATGCCCGACGCATCTGCCAGCCTGCGAAAAGCAGCCAAGCATGGCTTGGCTCTACAGAAAGCCGATTCAGCCGCCCTCGGCATTGCGCTCGAGGGCGGTGACATCCGCGCAGGCGCGTGGATCAGGCATCGATGCGTTTGGAACCCACCGCCAGGCCGGCCTTCAGGCTGGCTTCGACGAACTCGTCCAGGTCGCCATCGAGCACCTTCTGCGTGTCCGAACGTTCGATGCCGGTGCGCAGGTCCTTGATACGGCTCTGGTCGAGCACGTAGTTGCGGATCTGGCTGCCCCAGCCGATGTCGGACTTGGTGGCTTCCACGGCGTCCTTTTCGGCGTTGCGCTTCTGGATTTCCAGCTCGTACAGCTTGGCGGCCAGCATCTTCATCGCGTTGTCGCGGTTCTGGTGCTGGCTGCGGCCGGTCTGGCAGGCCACAACGATGTTGGTCGGGATGTGAGTGATACGCACCGCCGACTCGGTCTTGTTCACGTGCTGACCACCGGCACCGGACGAGCGGTACACGTCGGTACGCAGGTCGGCCGGGTTGATGGTGATATCGATGTTGTCATCGATTTCCGGCGACACGAACACCGAGGTGAAGCTGGTGTGGCGGCGGTTGTCCGAGTCGAACGGCGACTTGCGCACCAGGCGGTGCACGCCGGTCTCGGTCTTCAGCCAGCCATAGGCGTAATCGCCTTCCACGCGCAGCGTGGCCGACTTGATGCCCGCCACATCGCCACCGGACACTTCCATCAGCTCGGTCTTCCAACCGCGCGATTCGCACCAGCGCAGGTACATGCGCAGCAGGATTTCGGCCCAGTCCTGCGCTTCGGTGCCACCGGCACCGGCCTGGATGTCGACGAAGGCCGCGGCATTGTCCATCTCGCCGGAGAACATGCGCTGGAACTCCAGCTTCTCCACGTGCGCCTGGTGCTTGTCCAGGTCGGCGACCACGGCCAGGGCGGTGTCTTCGTCCTGTTCGGACTCAGCCAGTTCCAGCAGCTCGGTCGCGTCGGTCAGGCCGTCCAGCACCGAGGCGATGCCGCCCACGGTCTTTTCCAGACTGGAGCGCTCGCGGCCCAGATTCTGCGCGTACTCGGCGTTGTTCCAGACGTCGGGGCTTTCCAGCTCCCGCGTTACTTCTTCAAGACGCTCTTTCTTGGCGTCGTAGTCAAAGATACCCCCTGAGCGACACCACACGATCGGTCAGATCGGCGATGCGCTGGCGGACAGGATTCAGTTCGATCATGTCGGCGGTTATGCACTAAATAGATGACTGCCAATGATACCGCAGGACGCCCCACCCGTAGAGTCAAGCTGGCTCGACTGCCCTTGAAGGTCCGCCTGCCGGGCGGTGCCCGGCCTGCCCGGGTCAGGCGCGCCGCCGCTACGCCCCGCCCAGCGCCTGCCGCAGCACGGGCAGCTGCCGCCGGCTGCACGGCACTTTCGCCCCGTCAGCCATGTGCAGCAGGGCCTCGCCCCCATCGAGGGGCTCGATCGAGCGCAGCTGGCCACGGTGGATCAGCCAGCTGCGGTGCGGGCGCAGGAACTGCCCCGGGTCCAGCCGCTGCTCCAGCACCGCCATGGTGATCCGCAGCGGGTAATCGTGGCCGCGTACCCGCAGGTTCACGTAGTTGCCCGCCGCCTGGGCGTATTCCACATCCTCAGTGGCGACCAGGAACTCCTTGCCCAGCTTGCGCACCAGGAAATGCTGGGGGCGCTCGACCGGCTCCACCGGCGGCCCGGCATCGGGCGCGACCAGCAGGTGCGCCTCGCCCTGGCGCTGGCGACCGAACCAGGCCACCGCATGCACGGCAATCACCAGCAGGCTGTAAGTCTGCACGTCCTTGAAGAACTCGTAGAACCACTGCGCCGGCCAGTCGCCATAGGTGTAGTGCTGGCCCACCAGGGCGAAGGCCAGCTTGCGCAGCAGGACCATGGCACTGACGTGCAGCAGCCACCAGGCGATGCCACCCAGTACATAGAAGCCGATCCGGCGGCGCCAGGTGTCGGCATGCAGCGGCCAGCGCCGCGCGGCGGCATGCAGCAGGGCCAGCAGGCCGAGACTGGCCAGCGCACTGCTGAACTCCTCGATCGAGATTGACCCTGCCGCGAAGGCCTCCCCGTCGCGCAACGCCCGCATCCACTTCACCAGCACATTGGCGACCGCAGTGCCCAGGAACAGCACCGACCAGAACACGGCGGTCAGCACCGTGCGATGCGGACGCTCTGCAGCTGGGACGGACAACGCCGCCGGATCTCCATTTTCCATCCCGCCATTGTTGCCCATCCGGCCCGGCGTGCATCGGCCATTGGTCCCAGCAGCCCCGCCATTGGGCCCGGAACGGCCGCCATTGCGCCCTTTGCGCTGGTGGCGCGGCGGCCAGCGACCGAAGCTGCGGCGTCCTCCTGATACCCCCTTGCCATGCAACGTCGCCACGATCTGGACACCCTGCGCATCGCCGCCTTTGCGCTGTTGATCCTCTACCACGCCGCCATGGCCTACGTGGCCGGCTGGGATTTCCACCTCAAGAGCGCCTACACCGCCGAGTGGCTGCAATGGCCGATGATCGCCCTGAACCGTTGGCGCATGCCGCTGCTGTTCGCCATCAGCGGCATCGCCCTGGGCTTGTCACTGCCCGCGCAGGGCCGACTGCCGCACACCCTGCGCCGTTGCTGGCGCCTGCTGCTGCCCCTGCTGTTCGGCATCGTCGCGGTGGTGTCCCTGCAGGCCTACTACGAGGCATTGGACAAGGGCGAGGTGGCGCCGGGGCTGGGTCCGTTCCTGTGGCGCTACTGGCAGTTCCGGCCCTGGCCGGGCGCGCACTTCAGCGGTGCGGCCTACGGCTTCACCTGGAACCACCTCTGGTACCTGGCCTACCTGCTGCCGTACACCGTGCTGGCCGTGGTGCTGGCCAGCCTGCTGCGTCCGCTGCGCGGGGCGCTGCCGCGCTGGCGGATCAGCGACCGTGTGCTGGGTGGGCTGCTGCTGGTGCTGCCGGTGGCCTGGCTGGCCTGGGCGCTGCTGGTGTTGATGCCGCGCTGGCCGCCCACCCACGCGCTGCTGGACGACGTCTACGTGCACGCCGAGTCGCTGCCGCTGTACCTGGGCGGGTTCATCGCCGCACGCTGGCAGCGTGGCTGGGAACTGCTGGTGCGCGGGCGCCGGCTGACCCTGGCGCTGGCCGGGCTGGGGCTGTGCCTGGAACTGGGCATCCGCGCACTGGCCCGGCTGCCGCATGTGGGCGAGCTCGACGCCTGGGTGCTGGCACTGCCCTGGAGCCAGACCGAACGCGTCGGCCGCGCGCTCTATACCTGGTGCATGCTGCTGGCCCTGTTCGGCTGGGCCCGGGTGCTGCTGTCGCGCCCGTGGCCGGGCCTGGACTACTGCCGGGAGGCGGTGTTCAGCTGGTACATCCTGCACCAGACCGTGCTGATCGTACTGCTGTATGCACTGCGACCGCTGCAGCTTGGCCCGTGGCTGGAGCCTGCCTTGCTGGTGGCCGGCACGGTCGGTGGCTGTCTGCTGATCCACGAACTGCTGATCCGCCGCGTGCCCTGGCTGCGCCCCCTGTTCGGGCTGCGTACCGGGTCGCCTTCACTGCCCGTGGTACGCGTTGCGCCGGTGTAGAGCCGAGTCCACACTCGGCTGTTATTGCCGTGAGCCGAGCATCGGCTCGGCTCTACACGACAGGGTTGCCAACCCGACAATGAGGACAACGGATGTTCCAGACCCAATGGCACCTGTGGTTGCAGCACACCTTCGACGCCAGCTGGGTGCTGGCGGTGATGCAGTTCATCAGCCTGCTTGGCTATGAAATGGCCTATACCGCGCTGATCCTGGTCTGCGCCTTCGGGATACGCCTGCGCGCCGGCCTGAGCGTGATGTTGGCGGTCCTGCTGATGGCCTGTGCCACCCACGCCATCAAGCAGAGCGCCGCCCTGCCCCGCCCGTCCGACGTGGATGCGGCGGTGCTGGACAAGGGTGAGCCGTCGCACCCGTTCGTGGTCGATGGAGGAGGACGCACCTTCTGGTCGCTGCCCGATGCGCAGGCCACGGCAATGCTGCGGGCACAGCCCGATGCCGACTATGGCTTCAACAGTGGCCATGTGGGCGTGGCCACGGCCGCCTGCGTGGGCCTGCTGCTCGCCTTCGGCATCCGCAGGCGTTGGCTGCGCGGGTTGCTGGCGCTGGGCTGGCCGCTGCTGATGGCGTTGTCACGCATGTACCTGGGCCGGCATTTCCTGGCGGATGTGCTGGCGGGTTGGTTGATCGGTCTCGGGGTGGCGCTACTGGCCTGGCAGTTGATGCCGGGACTGCGAGGCGCACGGCGCTGGCAGCTGCCGGTGCTGCTGGGCTGGGCGTAGCCTTGGCGTGGGCCTCGCTGTGGACGCCCCTGGTGCCGCTGGGTGAAGCCTCGCGCCTGCTGGCACTGGCCCTCCTGGTGGGCTGGCTGCAGTGGCGCGGCTGGCCGATCGATCCGCAGGGCGTGGTGCAACGGGTGCTGAGGGTGCTGGGCGTGGTGGTGGTCTATCTGCTGGCGCGGCCGGCCATCGAATGGCTGGCCTACAGGATTCCGCTGCCGGATGCGCCGATCACCGAGCTGCTGTGGCACACCGTCGGCACGTTGTTGATCCTCGGCGGTGGCGTGGCCCTGGCGCGGTGGATTCCGCGCCAGCGCCGCCCCGTTCAGTAGATCCACGCCATGCGTGGATAAACCGGGCACCGCAGCCACGCATGGCGTGGCTCTACTTCAGTGCCCCGCCGCGCAACAAGCTTCAGTAGATCCACGCCATGCGTGGATAAGCCGACGAAGCAGCGCCGCGTCAGGCCCGGCGGACGCGGGGGATTCCACGCAGCCACGCATGGCGTGGCTCTACTTCAGTGCCCCGCCGCGCAACAAGCTTCAGTAGATCCACGCCATGCGTGGATAAGCCGGCGAAGCATCGCCGGGCCAGGCCCGGCGGACGCGGGGGATTCCACGCAGCCACGCATGGCGTGGCTCTACTTCAGTGCCCCGCCGCGCAACAAGCTTCAGTAGATCCACGCCATGCGTGGATAAGCCGGCGAAGCAGCGCCGGGCCAGGCCCGGCGGACGCGGAGGATTCCACGCAGCCACGCATGGCGTGGCTCTACTTCGGTGGGCATGCCCCCGCACTACCGCACTTCGAACTCACCCACCAGCACGGTCTCGGCGCGATCCTGCAGGCGCATGGTGACCATCTGGTCCTTCTGCTGCGGCGTGCCCCAGTGGGTGCTCAGGCGCAGCATCAGGGTCGTGGCACCGGTCACCAGCTGCTGGCGGCTGCCGAAGTAGTTGGCTTCCACCTTGTACTTGCCCGGCTTGGCGTTGCGCAGCGAGAACTGCTCGGGACCATAGCCCCCGGTGAAGTCCTGCGACATCTGCCCGCCCTGGTAGGTCAGGCGGTTGCCGTAGTAAGCGCGCTCGCCATTGGGGTCGGTCACCCACAGGTCCATGTCGCTGTTGTCGGCATCCCAGGCCAGTACCACGCGCAGGTCCAGCGGCATGGCCTGCAGCAGGCGCGGGTCGATGGCGGTGGTGTCGAGCCGGGGCGTGCTGCGCGCGATCAGGGTGGTCAGTTCGTCCAGGGTGATCAGCGCGATGCCGTCGAATCGACTGTCCCAGGGCCGCACCACCACCTGGTACAGCGGTGCCAGTGCCTGCTGCGGCCTGCCCGCGGCGGCCAGGGCCAGGCCGAGATCACGGAAACTCTGTGGCTCCTCCTGGCCCATCGCCAGCACCTGTTCGAAGACGGGCACGGCCAGCGCCGGCGCATCGGCCTGCAGCAGCCGGTAACCCAACACGCGCAGCAGGTGGCGGTTGTCCAGGTCCATCTCGGCCAGGTTGGACAGCACGCGCAGCGCCAGATCCCGCTGGCCCTGCTGCAGCAGCAGGTCGGCCACGTCCAGGAAGAAGGCACTGCTGTCGGCATGTGCTGCGCGTTCGGCCAGGTAGCGGTCGTACAGCTGCGAGGGAGGCCCTTGGCGCAGGCGAAGGGCAATCGGCGAATCCGGCTGCCATGCCGCCAGCTGGATACCGAGCTGGCCACGGTTTGCGCGCGGCGGCGATGCCTCGTCAGCCGACGGGCTGCCGCCGATGATATCCAACGCCAACGATTGCGCCGCGGGCGCCTGACGTTGCGCGCGGGCGGCCTCCATCCGCGATTCGGCGGCCATCATCGGTGCGGGCGGCGGCGCAGGTGCAGCCGGTGCGGGCGCGGCGAGCAGGGCCATCGGCGCGCTGGCGGCCGATTCGTTGTAGAGCATCTCCTTCGCCGCAGACGGCGGGGCCTGCTTCGGCCAGCTGCGGTTCCACCACTGCTGGCGCTCCTTCCACTGCGCGGCCACCTTGTCGAGCCTGCGGCGGTCTTCGGCTGCACGGTCAGCGACCTGGCGGGCGAACAGGCGGTCATAGTCCGCACGCAGCGCACCGGCCGGGCGGATCGCATAGCGCAGGTAGTCCTGCAGGGTTTCCAGCACGATCAGCGAGGTGTCCGGGCCCACCAGCCCGAACTGCTGCGACAGGCGCTGCATCGCTTCACGGCTGCTGCGCCGGTCCACCGCAAGCTGCTGCAGGCGCGCCTGCGCCCACAGCCCAGCAAGCAGGTCGCCATCGTCGCTGCGGGTGGTCGGCGGCAGGGCCTGCCATTGGCCCCCATCGATGCGCACGCGCATCGGCACGCCCTCGGCTGCCAGGCGGGCATGCAGCCACAGCCAGCCCTGCGCTTCGCTGCGGCGATCGATCACCACGTCCTGCACGCCACGCCCGACGTCGATCTGGATGTCCAGCGGTGCGGACAGCAGCTCGCGCGCGGCAGCCTGCACGTCATTGCCCAGCGCCACGAAACGGCCCCCGTGTGCCTCGCTCCAGCCACGCAGGCGGGTGACATCGGTGTGTGCGCCGGCACTGCTGATCGCGAACAGGCGCTGACCAGCGGCAAGCGTCGGCAGCGCTTCCGGGCCGTAGGTCAGCAGGCCATCACTGACCAGCAGGTACTCCTTCACCCCGGGCTGCGGCTGCCAGTTGGCCAGCGCGCTGGCGCCGTCCGGCCGTACCTGCTGCAGCGCCTGGCGCAGTGCGCTCCAGTCGCCCTTGCGGATACGGAACCGCCGCTCGGCCTCGGGGCGGTCGCGCAGCACGGTCAGCACGACATTGCCCTCGCCCATCGCCGCGAAGTAGCGGTCCAGCAGCGCGAACTCGCGTGTGCGATCGCGCTGCCCAGCCGAACCGGAGCCATCCCAGAGCAGGCCCACTTCGCTCGCCACCGTGCGCGGCGTGCGGTCGGCGGGCACCGGCAGCTGGGCCAGCAGGTAATGACCGTCCTGCCACTTCGCCACCTGCACCTGCGACTGGCGCACCGCAGGCAGGGTCCATTGCAGCTGGGCCGGCAGTTGTGCCCCACGCCCCTGCCAGTGCAGCTGCCCGCCCTGCAGAGCGAATGGCGCCTTGCCGGTAGTCGCAGCGCCTGCCACCTGCAGATCCAGCTTCACCGAAGCCGCGCCCGCGGCGAACTGCAGAGGCAATGCCCATTGCCAGCCCTTGTCGGCGAACGCCAAGGGCTCACGCACCACCAGCTGCACGCGGCGGCTGCCGCCGGCCGGCAGCGGATACACGCGCAGCCGGAACTGGTTACCCGCCGTCTGTTCCAGCAGGCCCGGGTCGACACCCCGGCGCGCGATCTCCTCGAAGACCTGGCGGCCGCGATCCTTCGGCACCGGCACCGCCTCGCGCAGCTCGCCATTGATGTCCAGCGCGAAGCCGCTGATCTGCTGGCCATCCCCCAGCGGGAACTGCAGCTCGCCTTCCAGCACGCGGTTGTTGGGATTGTGGAATTCCAGGGTGATGCGGGTCTGCGCTATGCCGGCCTGCACCTCACCCTCGATGCGCGCCTCGCGCAGCTGGATCGGCTGTTCGGCGGCCGGGGCAATCAGCAGCGGCGTGCTGGCCTGCGGCCGCGCGTGACGCGGCGCCTGCGCGTCAACGGGCCAGACCGCCAGCGCAAGCAGGATGAGGGAGGCACAGCGGGCAAAGACCATGGCACGGCTCCAGTGGGATCGTGGACGGTTCAACGCACCAACACGGCAGGTGGGGTTAAAAAGGGGACGGAGGGGATTAAGTCGTTTGTGCACAAACGACTTAATCCCCTCCGTCCCCTTTTTTCAGGCGGGAAGGCAGTGCTCGACGATCAGCTGGATCGCGGTGCCGCCACGGTAATCATCGCAGGCCAGGCGGTAGGCCAGGTGTACGTGTCGGCTGGGTGCATTGCCGTGCCAGCCACCGAAGTGGATGGCGTTGATCGTGCCCGGCAGGCCGGGCAGGCGCAGTTCCAGCTTCAGGTGGCGCTCCTTCAGCACGCGCCAGTTGGCCACTTCGAACTGCCCGTCGAACAGCGGTTCGGGGAAGCCCTGGCCCCAGGGGCCGGCCAGGCGCAGGGCGTCGGCATGGCGGTGGTCGAGTTCGTGCGCGGCCAGTTCGCCATCACTCAGCACGTGCTGCTGCAGCGCGGCCGGGTCCAGCACTTCCTGCACGATGGCAACGAAGGCGGCCTCGAACGCGGGCAGATGCTCCAGGCGCATGCTCAGCCCCGCCGCCATGGCGTGGCCGCCGAAGCGCTCGATCAGGCCAGGATGGCGCGCGTCGACCAGCGCCAGCGCGTCACGGATGTGCAGGCCGGCAATGGAGCGCGCCGAACCACGCAGGGTGTCGGCACCGGGTTCGGCCGGTGCGAAGGCGATCACCGGGCGATGCAGGCGATCCTTCATCTTCGAGGCGACCAGGCCCACCACGCCAGGATGCCAATCGGCATCGAACAGGCAGGCCGCCACCGGGCGCTCACCTTCGGACTGCAGCACCACGCGCGACAGGGCCTGTTCGGCGTCATCGGTCATCGACTGCTGCACTGCGCGCCGTTCGGCGTTGATCTGTTCCAGGGTCTGGGCCATGTCGCGGGCCTGGCGCGGGTCTTCGGTCAGCAGCAGGGCGATTCCCAGTGCCATGTCTTCCAGGCGGCCGGCCGCGTTCAGGCGTGGGCCCAGCGCGAAGCCGATGTCGGTGGCGGTGAGGCGTGCGGCATCGCGGCCGCTGGCTTCGATCAGCGCCTTCAAACCTACGCAGCCCTGCCCTGCGCGCAGCCGGCGCAGACCGGCGCTGACCAGCGCACGGTTGTTCGCATCCAGCGCCACCAGATCGGCCACAGTGCCCACGGCCACCAGATCCAGCAGCGTGGTCAGGTCCGGGCCCTTGCCATCGGCGAACACGCCGGCTTCGCGCATGCGCCGGCGCAGGGCCATCAGCACATAGAAGATGACACCGACCCCGGCCAGCGATTTGCTGGGGAAATCGTCGCCTTCCAGGTTGGGGTCGACAATGACATCGGCCAGCGGCAGCTGCGGGCCGGGCAGATGGTGGTCGGTGACCAGCACCTGCCAGCCGCGCGCCTTGGCGGCGTTGACGCCGGCATGGCAGGCGATGCCATGGTCGACGGTTACCAGCAGGTCCGGCTGCAGTTCGGCCAGCTCGTCCACCAGCGACGGCGACAGGCCGTAGCCATGCACCATGCGGTTGGGCACGGCGTGGAAGACGTGCTGTGCGCCCAGCATGCGCAGGCCGCGCACGCCGACCGCGCAGGCGGTGGCGCCATCGCAGTCGAAATCGCCCACCACCAGGATGCGCTTGTCGTGGGCGATGGCCTCGACCAGCAGCGCAACCGCCGCATCGATGCCGGTCAGCAGCTCCGGCGCATGCAGGTTGCCCAGGCGCGGCAGCGCAAGTTCCGGTGTGGTCGCGCCCCGGTTGGCATAGAGGCGGGCCAGCAGCGGCAGCGTTCCGTCCGGCCAGGGGCCCGGCTGCGCCAGCTCACGGCGGCGGATCATCGGGGTATCGGACACGGGCGTCGCACCATCGGCGGCAAGGGACATCGGCATCGCCGGGTTGCGGAAGACGTCACCATGATAGCGCGGGGCCAGAGATGGGGTCAGATCCCTCTGCGCGCAGAGGGCTCTGACCCCGTCGGAAGCATTTGGAATCGCCCGCCATTTCTTTCATGCTTGCCGGCCCCGAAAAGGATTTCTGCCCATGCACCGCACTTTGTTCCTGGCCCTCGCCCTCGCCCCGGCCGCTCACGCCGCCACGCCCGAGCCGAAAGCCGGCGTGTCGTTCGACCACAACGACTGGACGCTGGCCTGCGACAACACCCGTACCTGCCGCGCCGCCGGCTACAGCCCCGAAGCGTCCGCCAACCTGCTCAGCCTGATGCTGGAGCGTGCGGGCGGCCCCGGCACCAAGGTGGTGGCGCGGCTGCGCAATGGCGAGGGTGACGAGCCGTCGCCGGCCGGCGCGCTGCGACTGCGCCTGAACGGCAAGGACCTGGGTCCGGTGCGCGACACCGGCGAGGGTGAGAAGGTGCTGCTGCAGCAGTCACAAACCGATGCGCTGGTCGCCGCCCTGCCCCGCCAGGCACGCATCGAGATCATCGACGGCAAGGGCAAGGCCTGGCCGATCTCCGACAGCGGCGCCACGGCGGTGCTGCTGAAGATGGACGAGGCGCAGGGCCGCCTGGGTACGCCCGGTGCGCTGGTGCGGCGTGGCGACAAGGCCGAGGCCAGCGTGCCGGCGGCGCTGCCGGTGCCGGTGATCGTGCACGGCAAGCTGGTGGCGCCGCGCGGCACGGATGCGGCGCTGGCCAAGGCGCCTGGCCTGCGCAAGGCGCTGATCGCCAGTCTGCCCAAGGCGGACGAATGCGGGCGCCTGAGCGATGGCGAGCAGGATGAGATCGAGATCCAGCGGCTGGATGGCCAGCATGTGCTGGCGAGCACCAGCTGCTTCATGGGTGCCTACAACTTCAGCAGCGGCTATTGGGTGGTGCAGGACAAGGCGCCGTACAAGGCACGCTTCGTGACCTCCGGTGCGGAGGACTTCGATCGCGATGACGCCACGCTGCGCGGCCGCTTCCGCGGCCGTGGCATCGGTGACTGCTTCTCCGGCCACGACTGGGTGTGGGATGGGCAGGACTTCGTGAAGTCCAGCCGCTTCACCACGGGGCAATGCCGTGGCGTTGCAGGCGGGCACTGGACGCTGCCGACGGTGGTCAGCACGGTGAAATGAGCCGAGCATGGCTCGGCTCTACAGTAGATCCACGCCATGCGTGGATGGCCCCGCTCAGTCGTGCAGCTGGCGGGGCTTCTTCCAGAAATGCCAGCGCTGGCGCTTGTCCAGGCGGAACTGCTGGCCATCTTCGAAATCCAGTTCCAGGCGCTGCAGCTCGCCTCGCTGCAATGCGGTCAGCAGCGGCCGGATCGCGTCGTTGCCGAGCTGCTGCAGTGAACGCAGCTGGCGCAGGTCGACCAGGGCATCCACCGCCTGATCGCCGTCCACCGATACGCCTGCGGCCAGGGCCAGGCCCTGCAGCAGCGCATCGCGGCTGCGCACCTGGGCGTGCGGCGTGCTGACCGACACCGGCATCACGCCACCGCCCCAGAACCACAGCGAATTGATCGGCTGCTGGCCCTGCGCGGCGCGCTGCTGGTTCCAGGAATGGTTGTGCAGCAGCACCTGCGCTTCGGTCATCAGCGCACGCCAGCGGCGGCCGGCCTCGCCTTCGGGCAGGTGCGAGAACAGATCATCACCCAGCACCTCGTCGGGGCTGTCGAAGTCCGGCAGTTCGATGTCGATCGGCAGGCGCAGGTACCAGCGCGCCGGGTCCGGCGCGTCCAGCACGAAGCCGGCATCGGCGAACAGCGGCTGCAGTACCGGCAGCAAGGCCAGGGTGTCGGCCAGCGTGGGCCGCAGCGTTTCGCCGTGGCCCATCATCCGGGCACCGTGCATGTCCGGCACCATGCAGGCCGGGTCGGCACGCAGCCAGCACGCGCCGGCGGCATCGCCGACGTCGCGCTGGCGGGTCAGTGCGGCCACCGGCCAGTGCGGCGCGGCAACCGTGAAATGGCGCTGCAGCTGTGCCCGCTCACCGGCTTCAAACTGCGAGGCCTCGGCGCGGCCCAGGGCACGCGCCACATCATCGGGCAGTGCAGCCGCGGCAAAGCGGCTGCGTGCCGGCAACAACAGGGTCGCCGTTGCCACCCGTCAGTCCAGGTAGCTGACGCTGACGATCTCGTACTCGCGCTGGCCGGCCGGGGCGTCGATCACGATCGAGTCGCCTTCCAGCTTGCCGATCATCGCGCGCGCCACCGGCGAAGAAATGGCGATCAGGCCCAGCTTGATGTCCGCTTCCAGGTCACCCACGATCTGGTACTTCTTCTCTTCGTCGGTTTCCACGTCGGCCAGGGTCACGCTGGCACCGAACACCACCTTGGAGCCGGCGTTGAGCTTGCTCACGTCGATGATCTCGGCGTGCGACAGCTCGCCTTCCAGCTGCTTGATGCGGCCTTCGATGAACCCCTGTTCCTCGCGCGCGGCGTGGTACTCGGCGTTCTCCTTCAGGTCGCCATGCTCACGCGCTTCGGCGATCGCGGCGATCACCTTCGGGCGCTTGACCGACTTCAGGTGATCCAGTTCATCGCGCAGCTTCTGCGCGCCCTTCATCGTGATGGGGGCTCTCATGCGTTCAACTCCTTGTGCAGCTCCTGCAGCGACCAGACGGGGCCGGTGCCACGGAATTCCAGTGAATCCACCAGCGCCTTGGCGCCGGCAATGGTGGTCGAATAGGTGACGCGGTGCTGCAGCGCCTCGCGACGGATCGAGAACGAGTCGTTGATCGCTGCACGGCCTTCGGTCGTGTTGACGATGTAGACGATCTCGCCGTTCTTGATCGAATCGACGATGTGCGGGCGACCCTCGACCACCTTGTTGATGATCTCGCAGTCCATGCCGTGCTGCTGCAGCCACGCGGCGGTGCCACGGGTGGCAACCAGGCTGTAGCCACGGGCCAGCAGGGCCTTGGCCACCGGCAGCACGCGCTTCTTGTCCGGGTCACGCACCGAGACGAAGGCCTTGCCGACCGGCGGCGCCTTGATGCCGCCCGCTTCCTGCGCACGCGCGAAGGCGGCGTTGAAGGTACGGCCGACGCCCATCACTTCGCCGGTGGAACGCATTTCCGGCCCGAGGATCGGGTCGACGCCCTGGAACTTGGCGAACGGGAAGATCGCTTCCTTCACCGAGTAGTAGTCCGGCACGATCTCTTCGGTCGCGCCCTGCTCGGCCAGGGTCTTGCCGGCCATGCAGCGCGCGGCGATCTTGGCCAGCGCCATGCCGGTGGCCTTGGACACGAACGGCACGGTACGCGAGGCGCGCGGGTTCACTTCCAGCAGGTAGATGGTGTCATCACCGTCGTCATTGGTCTGGATCGCGAACTGGGTGTTCATCAGGCCGACCACGTTCAGGGCCTTGGCCAGCTCCACCACCTGGCGGCGCAGTTCGGCCTGGGTCTTGGCCGACAGCGAGTACGGCGGCAGCGAGCAGGACGAGTCACCGGAGTGCACGCCGGCTTCTTCGATGTGCTCCATCACGCCGCCGATCAGGACGTTGCCATCCTTGTCGGCGATGATGTCCACGTCCACTTCCACGGCGTTGTCCAGGAAGCGGTCCAGCAGCACCGGCGAATCGTTGGACACCTTCACCGCGTCGCGCACGTAGCGGGCCAGGTCGGATTCGCCGTAGACGATTTCCATCGCGCGGCCGCCCAGCACGTAGCTCGGGCGCACCACCAGCGGGTAGCCGATCTCACGGGCCAGCAGCAGGGCTTCCTGGTCGTTGCGGGCAATGCGGTTCGGCGGCTGCTTCAGCTTCAGCGAATCCACCAGCTGCTGGAAGCGCTCGCGGTCTTCGGCCAGATCGATCGAATCCGGGCTGGTGCCGATCACCGGCACGCCGTTGGCTTCCAGCGCGCGCGCCAGCTTCAGCGGGGTCTGGCCGCCGTACTGCACGATCACGCCCTTCGGCTGTTCCAGTTCGACGATTTCCAGCACGTCTTCCAGGGTCAGCGGCTCGAAGTACAGGCGGTCGGAGGTGTCGTAGTCGGTCGACACGGTTTCCGGGTTGCAGTTGACCATGATGGTTTCAAAACCATCCTCGCGCAGCGCCAGTGCCGCGTGCACGCAGCAGTAGTCGAACTCGATGCCCTGGCCGATGCGGTTCGGGCCACCGCCGAGGATCATGATCTTGTCGCGGTTGGTCGGCGCGGCCTCGCACTCGTCCTCGTAGGTCGAGTACAGGTAGGCGGTACCGGTGGAGAACTCACCGGCGCAGGAATCGACGCGCTTGTAGACCGGGCGCACCTTGTGGGCACGGCGCAGCGCGCGGAGGGCCGCTTCGTTGGTGCCGGTCAGCTGGGCCAGGCGGGCGTCGGAGAAGCCGGCGCGCTTGAGCTTGCGCAGGCGTGCAGCATCCAGTGCATCGATGCCACCAGCGGCGACTTCGCCTTCAGCCGCGATGATTTCCTCGATCTGGTCCAGGAACCAATGGTCGATGAAGGACAGCGCGTAGATCTCTTCCACGCTCATGCCGGCGCGGAAGGCATCGGCCACGTAGAACAGGCGCTCCGGGCCCGGGGCCTTCAGCTCGCGGCGCAGGGTCTGCAGGTCGTCTTCGCTGGTCAGGTCCAGGCCGGTCGGGTCGAAACCAACCTTGCCGGTCTCCAGGCCACGCAGGGCCTTCTGCATCGATTCCTGGAAGGTACGGCCCATCGCCATCACCTCGCCCACCGACTTCATCTGGGTGGTCAGGCGGGCGTCGGCGGCCGGGAACTTCTCGAAGGCGAAGCGCGGGATCTTGGTGACGACGTAGTCGATGGACGGCTCGAACGAAGCCGGGGTCAGGCCGCCGGTGATCTCGTTCTTCAGTTCGTCCAGGGTGTAGCCCACGGCCAGCTTGGCGGCAACCTTGGCGATCGGGAAGCCGGTGGCCTTGGAGGCCAGCGCCGAGGAACGCGACACGCGCGGGTTCATTTCGATGACGACGACGCGGCCGGTGTTCGGGTTGATGCCGAACTGCACGTTCGAGCCACCGGTGTCGACGCCGATCTTGCGCAGCACGGCGATGGAGGCATCGCGCAGGCGCTGGTATTCCTTGTCGGTCAGGGTCTGCGCCGGGGCCACGGTGATCGAGTCACCGGTGTGCACGCCCATCGGGTCCAGGTTTTCGATCGAGCAGACGATGATGCAGTTGTCCGCGGTATCGCGGACCACTTCCATCTCGAATTCCTTCCAGCCCAGCACCGATTCTTCGACCAGCACTTCGGTGGTCGGCGACAGCTCCAGACCGCGGCTGACGATCTCCACCAGCTCTTCGCGGTTGTAGGCGATGCCGCCACCGCTGCCGCCCAGGGTGAAGCTGGGGCGGATGATGGTCGGGTAGCCGACGCGGGTCTGGATTTCCAGCGCTTCGTCCAGGGTGTGGGCGACGGCGGCGGTCGGGCACTCCAGGCCGATCTCATCCATGGCCACGCGGAACAGCTCGCGGTCTTCGGCCATCATGATCGCTTCGCGCTTGGCGCCGATCAGTTCGACGTTGTACTTCTCCAGCACGCCGTTGTCGGCCAGGTCCAGCGCGCAGTTCAGCGCGGTCTGGCCACCCATGGTCGGCAGCAGTGCATCTGGCTTTTCCTTGGCGATGATCTTCTCGACCGTCTGCCAGTTGATCGGCTCGATGTAGACGGCGTCGGCCATCTCCGGGTCGGTCATGATCGTGGCCGGGTTGCTGTTGACCAGCACCACGCGGTAACCCTCGTCACGCAGGGCCTTGCAGGCCTGGGCGCCGGAATAGTCGAACTCGCAGGCCTGGCCGATGACGATCGGGCCAGCACCGATGATGAGGATGGTCTTGAGGTCAGTGCGCTTGGGCATTTTCTTCTCTAAGTCAGTACAGCGTGACAAGGGGGAGTGATCGCACGCTGTCGATCAGGAATCTTGATCCGCAGCGCCGCGCCAGGGGCAGCAGCGATGCGGGGGCTTACGGTCCATCGCGACGCCACCGGCGGGCCGGCGGCGTACTGATCACGCCTTGCTCTGTTCCATCAGGGCCACGAAACGGTCGAACAGCGGGCCCACGTCGGTCGGGCCCGGCGAGGCTTCCGGATGGCCCTGGAACGAGAACGCCGGCACGTCGGTGCGGGCGATGCCCTGGTTGGTGCCGTCGAACAGCGAACGGTGGGTCACGCGCAGGGTGGCCGGCAGGGTCGTTTCGTCAACCGCGAAGCCGTGGTTCTGCGAGGTGATCATCACCCGGCCGTTGTCCAGGTCCTGCACCGGGTGGTTGGCACCGTGGTGGCCGTGGCCCATCTTCATGGTCTTGGCGCCCGAGGCCAGGCCCAGCAGCTGGTGGCCCAGGCAGATGCCGAAGGTCGGGATCTTCACGTCGATGAAGGTCTTGATCGCTTCGATGGCGTAGTCGCACGGTTCCGGGTCACCCGGGCCGTTGGACAGGAACACGCCGTCCGGCTTCAGCGCCAGGACCTCGGCAGCCGGGGTCTGTGCCGGCACCACGGTCACTTCGCAGCCGCGCTCGGCCAGCATGCGCAGGATGTTGGTCTTCACGCCGAAGTCGTAGGCCACGACCTTGAACTTCGCCGGCACGCTGACGAAGGCATTGGCATCCAGGTCCAGCTGGCCCTCGGTCCAGGTGTAGGTCTTCTCGGTAGTGACGACCTTGGCCAGATCCATGCCCTTCAGCCCCGGGAACTTGCGGGCGGCTTCCAGTGCCTTTTCCACGTCGATATCGCCGGCCATCAGCGCACCGTTCTGCGCGCCCTTCTCGCGCAGGATGCGGGTCAGCTTGCGGGTGTCGATGCCGGCGATGGCGACCACGCCACGCTGGATCAGCCAGTCCTGCAGCGACACCTGGCTGCGCCAGTTGCTGGGGCGGCGCGGCATGTCGCGCACGATCAGGCCGGCCGACCACACCTTGGACGCTTCATTGTCCTGGTCTGTCATGCCGGTGTTGCCGATATGCGGATAGGTCAGCGTGACCATCTGCCGGGCGTAGGACGGGTCGGTCAACACTTCCTGGTAACCGGTCATGGCGGTGTTGAACACCACCTCACCGACGGACAGGCCGGGCGCGCCTACGGATTCGCCCTCGAATACGGTGCCGTCTTCGAGGACGAGGATTGCGGCTTGGGTCACGGAAATCTCACTTTGGCTACCGAGGGGGCTGCCGAAGTCACGCCTGCGCTTCACGGAAATCCGGTTGCAAAAAAGCGCGGACGTACGGTCTGGGACCGGTCCGGCTTTCGTGATTCGGCGAGTGCGAATTGTAGCGCTGCCCGGCCGCTCGCGCCAGCGGTTATATCGCTTTATGAACAGGCGATTGCGTATTCATTTCAATCCGGCAGCGTATGCGGGCCATCTGCGGTAGCGCCGGGCCATGCCCGGCGGAACTGACGAGGCCGCCGGGCATGGCACGGCGCTACCGGTTAACGGGGACCGTCCAGCAGGTCCCGCACCCGGTAGCTGCCCGGCGCCCGCCCCTGCAGCTGGCGGGCGGCAAACAGTGCACCGCGGGCGAAAATGTCGCGGTTGGTAGCGCGGTGCACCAGTTCGATGCGCTCACCCAGGCTGGTGAACTGCACCAGGTGCTCGCCGACGATGTCGCCGGCACGCAGGCTGGCGTAATGCGGCTCCGCCCCACCCCGCTGCGCGGCCGCGCCCAGGGTCAGCGCAGTGCCCGACGGCGCATCCTTCTTCTGCGTGTGGTGCGACTCGACCACGTCGCAGTCCCAGCCGGCCAGCGCCTGTGCAGCGCGCTCGACCAGTTCATCCAGCACCGCCACGCCCAGGCTGAAATTGGAGGCCCAGACCAGCGGGATCTTCGCCGCCGCCGCGTCCAACGCCTGCCGCTGCACACTGGAAATACCGGTAGTGCCGGACACCAGACCCGCACCGCGCTCCACGCACAGTGCCAGCATCGGGTCGAAGCCTTCAGGCAGACTGAAGTCGATGGCCACGTCGAACGCCGGCGCGCCTGCCAGCTCACTGGCGGCGAAGTACGGGACGCCTTCGATCACGCGCTGGGCCGGTGCACGGCCGGTCACGGCGGCCACGACCTGCAGGGTTTCGGGGTGTTCGGCAGCCAGGCGCAGCAGGGCCTGGCCCATGCGCCCGGAAGCGCCATGGATGAGCAATCGCAGGGGAGTCTGGTTCATGCACGCAGGCTAGCGGCAGGGCGGTCGATCCGGCAAGCACCATCACTGCTACGCTGCATGCCCTTTCAGGCAATGGAACGCATTCCCACCATGCAGATCAGCGAACAACTGGTCCTTGTCACCGGCGCAGGACGCGGCCTGGGCACGCATATCGCCCGCGCATTCGCCACACAGGGCGCGCGCGTCGTCATCAACTACCAGCGCAGCGAGGCGCCGGCACAGGCGCTGGCCAGGGAACTGGGCGGGCAGGCCCTGGCCGTGCAGGCCGATGTCACCGACCGCGACCAGGTCGCCGCCATGCTGCAGCAGGCACAGGCGCATTTCGGCCAGGGCGTGACCACGGTGGTGAACAATGCCCTGGCAGCGTTCTCGTTCAACGGTGATGCGCGCGACCAGGCCGGCGACATCGGCTGGCCCGCGTTCCAGGCACAGTTCGAAGGCAGCGTGCGCGGCGCGCTCAACACCGTGCAGGCCGCCCTGCCGGGCATGCAGGCCCGCCGCTTCGGCCGCATCATCAACATCGGCACCAACCTGTTCCAGAACCCGGTGGTGCCCTACCACGACTACACCGCCGCCAAGGCCGCCCTGCTGTCGCTGACCCGCACCCTGGCCGGCGACCTGGGGCCGCACGGCATCACCGTGAACATGCTGTCCGGTGGGCTGCTGCGCAGCACCGACGCCAGCGCGGCCACGCCGGAGGCGGTGTTCGACTACATCGCCGCCACGACGCCGCTGCGCAGTGTCACCACCCCGGCCGAGTTCGCTGATGCGGTGCTGTTCTTCGCCAGCCCCTGGTCGCGCGCGGTGACCGGGCAGAACCTGGTGGTGGATGGCGGACTGGTCAGGGACTGAGGCAGTGCGCATTTCCGAGGTCAGCCGGCTGACCGGCGCCAGCGCCAAAGCAATCCGCCTGTATGAGGCGCGCGGCCTGCTGCCGCCGGTGCCGCGTATCAACCGCTACCGCGATTACAGCGCCCGGGATGTCGCCTGGGTGCAGCTGATCCGCCAGGCCTTGGGGCTGGGCATCAGCCTGGGCAGCATCGCGCGCCTGCAGGACGGCCACGGCCAGCTCGACTGGCCCGCGGTGCTCGCCCTGCTGGAAGCACAGCGCGCGCGCATCACCCGTGAGCGCACCCGCCTGGCACAGGTCGACATCGCCCTGCAGCAGATCAGCCAGGAATTACGGCAGTGGCTGGACACGGGCGGCACGGCCTGCGATCTGGACAACGACACCTGCGCAGCTCCGGTTTGACTCTGCCCCTGGGGCACAGCCCAACCTCGCACGCTTTCCACTGCCCGAGGTTGTCGTGCCACGTTCCATTCTCATTCTGCTGGGCCACCCCGACCGCAACAGCCTATGTGGCGCACTGGCCCAGCGCTACGCCACCGCCGCGACAAACGCCGGCCACAGCGTGCGGCTGATCGCACTGGGCGAGCTGGAATTCGACCCGGTGCTGCGCCATGGCTATCGACAGATCCAGGCCCTTGAACACGACCTGCAGGAAGCCAGCGATGCCATCGCGGCCTGCGATCACCTGGTGCTGGTCTACCCCACCTGGTGGGGCGCCGCGCCGGCCTTGCTGAAGGGCTTCCTTGATCGGGTACTTCTGCCGGGCTTCGCGTTCCGGTATCGGCGCGGCTCGGTCTGGTGGGACCGGCTGCTGGCGGGCCGCAGCGCGCGGGTGATCACCACGATGGACACGCCCCCCTGGTACTACCGGTGGATCTACCGCGATGCGGGCATCACCCAGCTGCGCGCCACCGTCCTGGAATTCTGCGGCATCCGCCCGGTGCGGGTCAGTCGTCTGGGTGCGGTGCGCAGCAGCACGCCGGCGCAGCGGGAGCGCTGGCTGCAGCGGGTGGCGGAGCTGGGCCGCCAGGCGCGGTAGATCCACGCCACGCGCGGATGGGGACTAGTAGATCCACGCCATGCGTGGATGGGGACTAGTAGATCCACGCCATGCGTGGATGAAGGCCCCCGCGTACAGCAGCCGAGCATGGCTCGGCTCTACTTTTTGCTGGGCCCGCAGCTGTCGCAGCCACCGCAGGCGCCACCACCGCCGCTGGCCGGCGGCGCGATCTTCCGCCCCAGCGCCTGCATCCACCCGGCGCGGCCCGGCTTCAGCAGGGCCAGCGCCAGGGCGCCGCGCAGCCTGCGCGCGGTGCCGGGAAACTGCTTCTTCAGCACCACCCACGCGCTGACCACGACGGCCACGGCGATGATCAGGTACTGGATCAGCAGGCCGGCGTCCATCAGCCGCCTCCCAGCGCCACGGTCACCTGGTAGGTGATCAGCGCCGCCACATAGGCCGCAGCGAACAGGTACAGCGCCGAGAAGCCCATGGTCTTCCACGAGTTGGTCTCGCGCTTGATCGTGGCCAGCGTGGAAATGCACATCGGTGCGTAGATGAACCACACCATCAGCGCCAGGCCGGTGGCCAGCGACCAGCCATCGGCCACCACCGGCGACAGCGCCGAGATGGCCGCATCATCGTCCGCCGCCGACAGCGCATAGACCGTGGCCAGCGAGGACACGGCCACTTCGCGCGCGGCCAGGCCCGGGATCAGCGCGATGCAGATCTGCCAGTTGAAGCCCAGCGGCGCGAAGACCGCGGTCATCGCATGGCCGATCTGGCCGGCGTAGCTGTAGTCGATGGCCGGCATGGTGGCGTCGGCCGGCGCACCCGGGAAGGTCAGCAGCACCCACAGCAGGATGGTCAGGGCCAGGATGATGCCACCCACCCGGCGCAGGAAGATCATGCCGCGCTCGTACAGGCCCACGGCCAGGTCGCGCACATGCGGCAGGCGGTAGGACGGCAGCTCCAGCATCAGCGGGTGCTCGCTCTTGTCGCGGCGCCATTTCTTCATCACCCACGACATCACCAGCGCGCTGAGAATGCCGGCCACGTACAGGCCGAACAGCACCAGGCCCTGCTGGTTGAAGATGCCGACCTTGCCGGCCGGAATGAACGCGCCGATCAGCAGTGCATACACGGGCAGGCGCGCCGAGCAGGTCATCAGCGGCGCCACCAGGATGGTCGCCAGGCGGTCACGCGGATCCTGGATGCTGCGGGTGGCCATGATGCCCGGCACCGCACAGGCGAAGCTGGACAGCAGCGGGATGAACGAACGGCCCGACAGGCCCGCACCCGCCATCATGCGGTCGAGCAGGAAGGCCGCGCGCGGCAGGTAGCCGGATTCTTCCAGCGCCAGGATGAAGGCGAACAGGATCAGGATCTGCGGCAGGAACACCACCACGCCCCCCAGGCCGGCGATGATGCCGTCGGTCAGCAGGCTGGTCAGCGGGCCTTCCGGCAGCACGCCGCCCACGAATTCACCCAGCCAGCCGAAGCCGGCTTCGATGCCATCCATCAGCGGCGTGGCCCAGGCGAATACCGCCTGGAAGATCAGGAACATGACCACCACCAGAGTGATCAGGCCGTACACCGGGTGCAGCAGCCAGCGATCCAGGGTGTCGTCGATCTTCGCGGTCCGTGCCGGCATGCTGACGGCGGCCGAAAGGATGCTTCGCACCTTGGCGTGGTAATCGATGCCACCTTCAACGCCGGCCAGCGGCGCATCCAGGTGCGGCACCATCGCATCCAGGCGGTCGACCAGCGCCTTGGCGCCCTGCTTGCGCACGGCCACGGTTTCCACCACCGGCACGCCGATCTCGCGCTCCAGCGCGGCCACGTCGATGCGGATGCCACGGCGCTGGGCCGCGTCGACCATGTTCAGCGCGATCACCATCGGCTTGCCCAGCTCGCGCAGTTCCAGCGCAAAGCGCAGGTGCAGGCGCAGGTTGGTGGCGTCGATCACGCACAGGAGCACGTCCGGCGCGGCCTCGCCCGGGTAGAAGCCCCGGCACAGGTCGCGGGTGATCGCTTCGTCCAGGCTGGCCGGCTGCAGGCTGTAGGCGCCCGGCAGGTCCAGTACGGCGAATTCGCGGCCGGACGGCGCACGCAGGCGGCCTTCCTTGCGCTCGACGGTCACGCCGGTGTAGTTGGCAACCTTCTGCCGGCTGCCGGTCAGCTGGTTGAACAGGGCGGTCTTGCCGCTGTTGGGGTTGCCGACCAGCGCAATACGCAGCGGTGCGGCGTTGACGGCGGCATTCATGCTCGGGACTCCTGGCCGGCGGTATCGATCACGATCCGTTTGGCCTCACTGATACGCAGCGCGAAACGGGTGAAGCCCACCTGCACCAGCAACGGTTCGCCGCCCACCGGGCCCTTGGCCACCAGGCGCACTTCCTCGCCCTTGACGAAGCCCAGCTCGCGCAGCCGCCGGGCGATGGCATCGTTGGCGTGCAGGTCCTGCACGGAATCGACTACGGCCGGGGTGTGCAGAGGCAGTTCGGACAGCGTCATCTAGCGCGATCTCAGCTGGATGTAAATGGTTCTCGATTCTAACATTCCCGCGTCGCGTCATGGCCCATGACCAATGGCCCGCTATGATCCATACAGGTATGGAGTAACCCGAATCCCATGAACGATGCTTTGCAGATCGAGCGCTCTGGCGCCGCCCTGACCCTCTGGCTGAACCGGCCGGAGCTGCACAACGCCTTCGACGCCGGCCTGATCGCCCGGCTGACCGCCGCCCTGGAAGCCGCCGGACGCGACCCCGCCGTCCGCGTGGTGGTCCTGGCCGGCCACGGTGCCTCCTTCTCGGCCGGCGCCGACCTGCAGTGGATGCGCGGCATGGCGGCCGCCAGCGAGGCCGAAAACCGCGAGGATTCGCTGGCCCTGGCCCGGCTGATGCGCACCCTGGATGAACTGCCCAAGCCGACCCTGGCCCGGGTCCATGGCGCCGCTTTCGGCGGCGGTGTCGGCCTGGTCGCCTGCTGCGACATCGCCATCGCCACCAGCGCCGCCCGTTTCGGCCTGACCGAAAGCCGCCTGGGCCTGCTGCCGGCAGTGATCTCGCCCTATGTGATCGAGGCCATCGGCCCGCGCCAGGCCCGCCGCTGGTTCGCCACCGGCGAACACTTCGATGCCGAAACCGCCCTGCGCATCGGCCTGGTCCACCAGCTGGTCGAACCGGAGCGTCTGGACGAGGCCGTGCAGCGCCAGCTTGCCCTGCTGGACAAGGCCGGCCCGATCGCCTCGGCGTCGGCCAAGCTGCTGGTCCGCCAGGTCCGCGACAGCCATGACCGTGACACCCTGGACCGCGACAATGCCGCCCTGATCGCGCGCCTGCGGGTGTCCGCCGAAGGCCAGGAGGGCTTGGGCGCCTTCCTCGACAAGCGCGCGCCGCACTGGGTCACGGAGGCCTGACATGCTCGACCACATCGGCCTGTGCAGCGGCGACCTGCCGCGCAGCAAGGCGTTCTTCCTGCAGGCCCTGGCGCCGCTGCAGCTCACCCTGGTGATGGAAGTGACCGCCGAACAGACCGGCGCCCACGACCACGTCGGCTTCGGCAGCGGCGGCAAGCCGTTCTTCTGGATCGGCAATGGCGGGGTGCCCAGCCAGGGCGTGCATGTGGCCTTCGCCTGCGCCGACCGCGCCCAGGTGGACGCCTTCCACGCCGCCGCTCTGGCCGCGGGCGGCCGCGACAATGGCGCCCCCGGCCTGCGCCCCTGGTACCACCCGGACTACTACGCCGCCTTCGTGATCGACCCGGACGGCAACAACATCGAGGCGGTCTGCAACCGCCCCGCCTGAGTCCCGCAACCGGGCGTGGCCGCTTCGGCGACCCGCCTGCGTATCCCTGTTGGCAGCCTGGTGGAGACCGGGCGGCCGCCCGTTCCCCAGGAATCCACGTGATCGCACCTGCCCTCGCCCCTGCCGCCCGTCCCGCCCTGCCCGCCCCGGGGGTGCGCCGATGAGCGATTTCGTCCGTATCGTCGAAGTCGGGCCGCGCGATGGCCTGCAGAACGAAAAGCAGGCCGTGGCCACCGCCGACAAGATCGCCCTGATCGATCGCCTGTCCGCCACCGGCCTGCGCACCATCGAGGCCACCAGCTTCGTCAGCCCACGCTGGGTCCCGCAGCTGGCCGACGCCGCCGAGGTCTACCAGGGCATCGATCGCCGCGCGGGCATCGCCTACCCGGTGCTGGTGCCCAACGAACAGGGCTACGACCGCGCCCGCGCGGTGGGCGTGCAGGAAGTGGCGGTGTTCACCGCCGCGTCCGAGGCCTTCAACCGGACCAATACCAATGCCGGCATCGACGAATCGCTGGCCCGTTTCGCGCCGATCCTGCGCCGGGCCGCCGACGATGGCGTGCGCGTGCGCGGCTACGTATCGACCGTGCTGGGCTGCCCCTACCAGGGCGAGGTGCCGCTGGCCGACGTGGTGCGGGTGGCGCGCGCGCTGCATGAGATGGGCTGCTACGAAATCTCGCTGGGCGACACCATCGGCGTGGGCACCCCGCGCAAGGCGCTGGCCATGCTGCAGGCCGTGGCCGCGGAGATCCCGATGAGCGCCCTGGCCGTGCATTTCCACGATACCTACGGCCAGGCCGTGGCCAACATCGCCAGCTGCCTGGAAGAAGGCGTGCGCGTGGTCGACAGCGCCGTGTCCGGCGCCGGCGGCTGCCCCTACGCCAAGGGCGCCAGCGGCAACGTCGCCAGCGAGGACGTGGTCTATCTGCTGCAGGGCCTGGGCCTGGAATGCGGGGTGGACCTGCCGGCGCTGGCCGAAACCGGCCGCTGGCTGGCCGGGCTGCTCGGCCGCGCCACCGCCAGCCGGGTCGGGCAGGCCCTGGCGGCGACATGAACAACAGCGGCCCGCGCGACGTTCCGGCATTCGGCGAAGATTCCGCCGCGACCGACGACGCGCTGGCCGCACTGCATGCGGCGCTGGCCGCGGCAACGCCCCCGCAGGCCGGCGTGCTGCGCCAGGCCATGGATGCGCTGGCCGAGTCCCGCCAGCGCATGACCGAAGCGCAGGACCGCTACGCGGCCCTTTTCAATGCGGTACCCGACCCGGTCAGCATCCTCAGCGCCGAGGGCGTGGTGCTGGACGTCAACCGCGCCGGCATCCTGGCCTATGACCGGCCACGCGACGCCATCGTCGGCCAACCCATCGAACTGCTCAACCCCGACCTGCCCAGCGACCACCTGCAGCCGGTGTGGGAAGCGCTGAACCGCGGCGACACCTATGTCATCGAAGTGACCAACATGCGCGGCGACGGCAGCCGCTTCCCGGTGGAGGTGCACTCGGCCGGGTTCCAGGACCACGGCGAGCCCTGCATCGTCGCCGTCGCCCGCGACCTGAGCGGCCGCTGGCGCGCCGAATCGCGCTACCGCCTGCTGATGGAATCGATCGACAAGGGCGTGATCCTGTTCGACCGCGACCTGCGCGTCCTGTCGGCCAACCCGGCCGCGCACCGCATCCTGGGGGTGAACGGCAACGGCCATGGCAGCGGCTTCAACGCCCTGCTCGACCCCGAGGCCTGGCTGATCGTGGACGAGAACGGCAACACCCTGACCCCCGCGCAGTGGCCCACCAACCGCTGCTTCCAGGCCGGGCGGGTGATCCGCAGCACCATCATCGGCCTGTACCACCGCCCGCGGGGGCGCATGCTGTGGCTGTCCACCACCAACGTGCCGGTGTTCGGCACCGGCTGCGACCAGGCCGATCATGTGTATTCGATGTTCAGTGACATCACCGAACTGAAGCGCAACAACACCCTGTTCGCCCGCGCGCAGTCGCTGGCCCACATTGGCGGCTGGGAATGGGACCGTGGCCTGCAGCGCCTGTACCTGACCGACGAGGCACGCCGCATCGTCGGCCAGCCGCTGGACATGAACGACATGCCCGACCTGCTGGACTGCCTGCGCAGCGATGACCGCGTCGCCCTGCAGCAGGCCCTGGCCGACACCATCGAACACCGCAGCAGCTTCGGCCTGGAACTGCAGGGCCAGCGCCGCGACGGCCATTCGTTCTGGATCCGCATGATCGGCGAGGTCTCCACCGGCGATGTCGATGCGGCGCGCATCGCCGGCACCGTGCAGGACATCACCGA
Source organism: Stenotrophomonas maltophilia (assembly GCF_047782825.1). Lineage (GTDB taxonomy): Bacteria > Pseudomonadota > Gammaproteobacteria > Xanthomonadales > Xanthomonadaceae > Stenotrophomonas. The sequence continues at coordinate 1,082,472 of NZ_CP180589.1, forward strand.
ACGCAAGCAGGCCGAGGAAACCCTGCGTGTGCAGGCGCGCACCGATCCGCTGACCGGCATCATGAACCGGGATGCCGTACTGAACGACCTGGGCGTGCGCATGGGCAGCCCCGGCCACGACCGCGTGGCGGTGCTGTACATCGACCTGGACCGCTTCAAGGTGGTGAATGATCTGCTGGGCCACAACGCCGGCGATGAACTGCTGATCGAAGCCACCCGGCGCATTGCCACGGCCATCGGCACCGAAGGCCTGCTGGCCCGCTTCGGTGGCGACGAATTCCTGGTGATCTGCGATGTACGCGACCAGCCCGACCAGGCCGAACAGCTGGCCGAGCGCATCACCGCTGCGTTCTCGTCACCGTTCCAGCTGGGCAGCGATGAATTCCCGGTCACCGCCAGCATCGGCATCGCGGTGGCGCCGCGCGACGGCGATCGCCCGCAGCAGCTGATCCAGAACGCCGACACGGCCATGTACGAGTGCAAGCGCCGCACCCGCAACGGCTGGCAGGTGTTTTCGCCCGAGCTGGCGCAGCGCCAGAACGACCGTCTGCAGATCGAAAGCCGGCTGCACAAGGCACTGGACGGCGATGAGTTCCGCCTGGTCTACCAGCCGCAGATCAGCCTGCGCAGCGGCGCCACCATCGGCTGCGAAGCCCTGATGCGCTGGCACAACACCCAGCTGGGGCAGATGCGCCCGGACCTGTTCATCCGCCACGCCGAACATACCGGCGATATCGTCCGCATCGGCCAATGGGCGCTGCGCGAGGCCTGCCGCCAGGTGCGGCAATGGCAGGACGACGGGCTGGGCACGCTGCGTGTGGCAGTGAACGTGTCCTGGCGGCAGTTCGTGGGCGAAGACCTGGCCCGCTGGGTGCGTCAGGTGCTGGACGAGTTCGGCCTGCCCGGCACCGCGCTGGAACTGGAGTTCACCGAACGGGTCCTGATCGAGGACGCACCGGACACCCTGCGCACCTTCGCCCGCCTGCGCGAGATGGGCGTGATGCTGACCATCGATGATTTCGGCGAGGGCTACAGCGCCCTGAACTACCTGCGGCGGCTGCCCATCCACGGCCTGAAACTGAGCCAGCTGTTTGTCGAAGGCATCCCGCGCAACCGCTCGGACGTGGCCGTGTGCGAAGCGGTCTGCGCCATCGCCCGCAGCCTGGGCCTGGGCGTGGTGGCCGAAGGCGTGGAAACCGAGGCCCAGCGCCAGTGCCTGCTGGGGCTGGGGGTCACCGTCGGTCAGGGCTTCCTGTTCGCCCCCGGCCTGCCCCCGGACGAGTTCGAACGCCGCCTGCGCGGGCGCCAGCCACCGCCGTTGTAGCGTCGAGCCACGGCAGTCGAGCATGGCTCGACGCTACGGGTGAAGCCCGATTGCAGCGGCGCACAACAGCGCTCGCCGTGGCTTCCGTTAGAATCGGCGGTTCTCGAACCTGCAGGACCGTTCAATGCAGCTGTCTTCCGTACGTGCCGTGATCACTGGCGGCGTTTCCGGCCTCGGCCTGGCCGTGGCCCAGCACCTCGTCGCCCAGGGCGGCAAGGTGGCTCTGTTCGATCTGAACGACGACAAGGGCGCGGCCGCCGTGGCCGGTCTCGGTGCCGACAAGGCCCACTATTTCAACGTCAACGTCAGCGATGAGGCGGCCGTGGCCGCGGCCATCGACCAGGCCCACGACTTCCTGGGCGGCCTGAACGTGGCGATGAACTGCGCCGGCATCCTCGGCGCCGGCCGCGTGCTGGGCAAAGAGGGTCCGATGCCACTGGCCGGCTTCCAGGGCACGGTGATGGTCAACCTGGTCGGCAGCTTCAACGTGGCCAAGGCCGCCGCCAACCGCATGCAGCACAACGAGGCCGGCGACGACGGCGAGCGCGGCGTGATCATCAACACCGCCAGCATCGCCGCCTACGAAGGCCAGATCGGCCAGGCCGCCTATGCCGCCAGCAAGGGCGGCGTTGTATCGATGACCCTGCCGATGGCCCGCGAGCTGTCGCGCTTCGGCATCCGCGTGAATACGATTGCGCCGGGCGTGTTCTGGACGCCGATGGTGGACGGCATGCCCGAGGCCGTGCAGCAGTCGCTGGCCGCATCGATCCCGTTCCCCTCGCGCCTGGGCAAGCCGGAAGACTTCGCCAGCCTGGTCGGCTTCATCCTCGGCAACACCTATCTCAACGGCGAGACCATCCGCCTGGACGGCGCTACCCGCCTCGCTCCGAAGTGATTCCCCCGGGCGCCGGGACGGCGCCCACCCCCAACCACCTAGATCACCATGAAAGCCAACGACATCAAGAAGGGCAACGTCGTCGAGTACAACAACGGCGTGTACCAGATCCGCGACATCGAGCGCAGCTCGCCGCAGGGTCGCGGCGGCAACGTCCGCTTCCGTTTCATCATGTACAGCGTGCCGGGCGGCAACAAGCTCGACGCCAGCTTCGACGCCGACGACAACCTGGTCGAAGTCGAACTGCTGCGCCGCCAGTCCACCTATTCGTACAAGGACGGCGATGCCTTCGTGTTCCTGGATGACGAGGACTACACCCCCTACACCCTGGACGCGGACGTGATCGGCGATGACGCCGGCTACATCACCGACGGCCTGACCGGCATCTACGTGCAGGTCATCGACGAGCAGCCGGTGGCGATCCAGCTGCCCGCCTCGGTCGTGCTGGAAGTGATCGAGACCCCGCCGGAACTGAAGGGCGGTACCGCTACCAAGCGCCCGAAGCCGGCCAAGCTGAACACCGGTATCGAGATCATGGTTCCGGAATACATCGCCAACGGTGAGCGCGTGCTGGTGAACACCGCCACCGGCGAATTCGCCGGCCGTGCCGACTAAGCGCCTCGCGCTGGTTGCCTGCCTGTCCCTGCTTGCGGCGTGTTCGCCGCAGGCAGCGGACAGTGCCGCCGATGTCACGCCGAAGGCAACCGCCAGCGACCCGGCGGCACCACCTGGGGCAGCGGAGCCGGCACCCGCCGTGGCGCCCGCTACTACCCCGTCGACCGGCGATGAAGCGCTGGACCAGGCGCTGGCCGCCGCCGGCTGTCCGGTGCCCGGGGATGTGTATGACGTCGAGGACGTGCGCATCTACTGCCAGATGCCCGCCGACGTGCAGGCCTTCCTCGCACGCGAGAACACCTGCCAGCATTTCGCCGGCGAAGAGCCCTACGACGACGAGCGCCGCCGCGAACTGGAAGAAGCCAGCGCTACGTACTGCGAGGGCCGCGAGAAGATCTTCACCGACCTGGTCGCGCGCCATCACGATGACTGTGCAGTCCGCTCGGCGCTGATCGACATCAACGGTCGCTACGACCTGGACTTCGACCTGGACCTGAAGCCCTGCGAGGGCTGACCCCTTGATGATGTGGAGCCGAGCGTGGGCTCGGCGCTACAGGGGTGCGCTTACTTGCTGCCGAAATTGCCGCAGCCGTGGTACTGGCGCGCGCCGATGGTCAGATTGACCTTGGCCTCGAACGCCTCGCCACTCATGTCGTCCTCGCAGGTGGTGCGCTGGTAGCTCAGCTTGATGTCGGTGCCATCGGTGGCCTTGCCGATCCAGCCATCCGCACCCTGGGTGGGTGCCGGCACCTGCAAGCGGCGCTCGCCATAATCGACCTCCACCTGCAGGCCCGGCGCATCGCCATCGACCACGGCCAGCCAACCCGGCTCGTTGCCGGTGGCACGGAACGCCGCCGTGCCGGCGCTGCCATCGCCTTCGGCGCTCTCCAGCGCACGGCACTCGCGGTCGGCATCCCCCTTCAGGGTCAGCAGGCCTTCGTCGCTGCCGCGGGTCCAGAAGCTGTTGCCCTGCCCATCGCCGTACTTCGCGCCGGACGCCGCGCGCTCGGCGTGCATGGCCAAGCTCCGCCCGTCGATCACCACGGTCGCGGCATCCTCGCCGACGAAGGTGGCGCGCACATCCAGATCGCCACAACGGTAAGTCGTTGCGGCTGCGGCGTCGGCACCTGCGTCGCTCACCGCGGGCGCCGGGGTGGGTTCAGGCAGGGGCGCCGCTGGCTGCGCAACGGGCGCTTGTGCGGGCTGGCAGGCGGCCAGTGCAAGGCTGAGGGAGGCTGCCAAAAGGGTGGAAGCTGCACGCATGGCTCGACTCCTTGTCGATAGTGCTGAAGACATCCGACCGTACCACTTCCCCACCGGCCAGGCCTGAAAGCGGCCTGAAAGCGGGCCGGGCACGTTCACGCAGCCAGCACCGCCATCGACAGCAACTGCGCACCGTCCGCACCGGAACTGCAGGTCCAGACCCGCAGCAGGCGCAGCGTGAGCGGGTACTCGAACCCCTGCCGGCGCACCGACACGCTTATGTCGCTGGACAGCAGCGCCAGGCGGCCGCACAGCAGCGTCTCGACCGCACCCCACTGCAGGTCCAGCACCTGCAGACGGCCGTCCAGCCAGTCGCCCAGCCACGGCAGATCCAGCACGCGTCCGCCGTTGCCATCCATCATGAACAGCGCCGGCGATACCAGCGCGGTCACGGCCGCGTGGTCGCCAGCCCGCAGGGCCTGTCCCAGGCGCTGTTCCAGCGCCGCCAGCTGCGGTGCATGCAGGTCATCCACGATGTCCCGTTCCATCCAGGGATCCTTCCGGCATCGGCCGGCGTCTGCGCAGGCGCTGCGCGATCCACTGCCGCGCGCCCTGCACCACCACATAGAAGACCGGCACGAAGAACACCGCCAACACCGTCGCGCTGACCATGCCGCCGAACACACCGGTACCGATGGCCTGCTGGGTTTCCTTCGAAGCGCCCTGGGCCAGCATCAACGGCACCACGCCCAGCGCGAACGCCAGCGACGTCATCACGATCGGCCGCAGGCGCAGGCGCGCCGCTTCCAGCGCTGCTTCGGCCAGGCCACGCCCCTGCTGCTGCAGTTGCCGGGCAAATTCGACGATGAGAATCGCGTTCTTCGCCGACAGGCCGATCACGGTGATCATGCCGACCTTGAAGAACACATCGTTGGGCATGCCGCGCAGCAGCACCGCCGCCACCGCACCGAGCAGGCCCAGCGGCACCACCAGCATCACTGCCATGGGAATCGACCAGCTTTCATACAGCGCCGCCAGCACCAGGAACACCACCAGCATCGACAGCAGCAGTAGCCAGGGTGCCTGCGCGCCCGATTCGCGCTCCTGCAGCGACTGGCTGGTCCACTGCAGGGCAAACCCCGCCGGCAGCTGCTGCGCCAGGCGCTCCATCTCGACCATGGCCTGGCCGGTGGACACGCCGCCGGCCGGTGCACCGGACAGGTTCAGCGCGGGAAAGCCCAGGTAGCGCTGCAGCTGCAGCGGCGCCTCGGTCCAGTGCGGGGTCACCAGTTCGGACAACGCCACCATGCCGCCCTCGCTGTTGCGCACATACAGCTTCAGCACGTCCTCCACCTGCATGCGGAAAGGTGCATCGGCCTGCACGATCACCTGCTGCATCCTGCCCTTGTTGGGGAAGTCATTGACGTACTGCGAACCCAGCGCCGCCGACAGGGTGCTGCTGATATCGGTGAACGCCACGCCCATCGCCTCGGCCTTGGCGCGATCGATATCCAGTCGCACGCTGCTGCCTGCCGGCAGGCCATCGGCATGCACCTCCGCCAGCAGCGGACTTGCCTGGGCCAGCTTCAGCAACTGCTGCAGGGCGGCGCGCAGCGCGGCCTGGTCCTGCCCGGTGCGTGCCTGCAGCGCCAGTGAGAAACCGGAGGAACGCCCCAGGCTGTCGATGGCCGGCGGCATCACGCTCATCACCTCACCCTCCGCCAGCGTTGCCATCGCCTGCTGCGCCGCCTCCACTTCAGCGGCTGCCGTCGCACCGGCACGTTCGCCCCAGTCCTTCAGCATGGTGTAGGCCAGTGCAGCGCTGGGGCCGGACCCGGAAAAGCTGTACCCCAGGATCGACTGGTTGGACGCAATGCCCGGCCGCGAAGCGACATGCTGCTCGTAGGCCTCGACGACGGCCAGGGTGCGTTCGGCGGTCGCTTCGGCCGGCAGCTGGATGGACGTCATGAAGTAGCCCTGGTCCTCCTCCGGCAGGAAGGCGCCCGGCAGCCAGTGCAAGCCCAGCAGCAGCGCCACCACCAACGCGGCGAACACGCCCATCACCCGCCCGCTCCGCCGCAGCACGGCGGCCACGCCACGCTGGTAGCCGCCGGTCATGCGCTCGAAGCCGCGGTTGAATCTGCCGAACAGGCCGCCACGACCATGGTGCCCATGGGTGCCAGGCCTCAGCAGGGTCGCGCACAACGCCGGCGTCAGGCTCAATGCCAGCAGCGCCGAAAACAGGATCGACACCGCCATCGCCACCGTGAACTGGCGGTAGATCGCGCCGACCGAGCCGCTGGCCAGCGCCATCGGAATGAACACCGCGGTCAGCACGAGGGTGATGCCGACCACCGCCCCGGTCAGTTCACGCATCGCCTTCAGCGTCGCCTCGCGCGGCGGCAGTCCTTCCTCGGCCATGATCCGCTCCACGCCTTCGACCACCACGATGGCATCGTCGACGATGATGCCGATCGCCAGCACCATGCCGAACATGGTCAGCACGTTGATCGAGAAGCCCAGCGCCAGCATCACCGCGAAGGTACCCAGCAGCGCGATGGGAGCGACCAGTGCCGGAATCAGCGTGTAGCGCCAGTTCTGCAGGAACAGGTACATGACCGCGAATACCAGCAGCATGGCCTCCACCAGGGTCTGCACCACCTTCTGGATCGAGATGCGGACGAACGGCGCGGTGTCGAACGGAACACTCGACTCCACCCCGCGCGGCAGCAGCGGCTGCAGTTCCTGCAGGCGTTCGCGCACGGCCCCGGCGGTGCGCACCGCATTGGCGCCCGGGCGCAGCTGCACGCCGGCCGCCGTGGCCGGGTGCCCGTCTTCGCGTGTTCCCCAGGCGTAGCTCTGCGCGCCCAGTTCGATCCGCGCCACATCGCCCAGCAGCACCCGTGAACCGTCGCTGCCGGCGCGCAGTACGATGCCTGCGAACTGTTCGGGCGTGGACAGCTGGCCCTCGGCCCGCAGCGGCACGGTGATGCGCTGGCCCGGCACGCCCGGTGAATCGCCGATGCGCCCCGGCGAGATGTCCAGGTTCTGCTGTTCGATGGCCGTGGCCACGTCGCCCATGGTCAGGCCGTAGCCGGTCAACCGGGTCGGGTCGATCCAGATGCGCATGGCCTGTTCGGCACCGAACAACTGCACCCGCCCGACGCCGTCGATGCGGCGCAGTTCCTCGATGATGTTGCGCGCCATGAAATCGCCCAGCCCGGCTTCGCTCACGCTGCCATCGGGCGAACGCAACCCGACCAGCATCAGGAAGCCCGAATCGGCCGCTTCCACGAACAGGCCGTTCTGCCGCACGCTGCGCGGCAGGCGCGGTTCGATCGCCTTGATCCGGTTCTGCACGTCCACCTGGGCCAGCTCCGGGTCGGTGCCAGGTTGGAACGTGGCGGTGATCGAAGCTTCACCCGACGTGTCCACCGACGACTCGAAATACAGCAGGTGCTTGACGCTGGACAGCTCGCGCTCGATCAGGCCCACTACCGCATCGTTCAGGGTCTGCGGGCTGGCGCCGGGATAACTGGCATAGATGCTCACGCTGGGCGGTGCCACCGCCGGGTAGCGCTCCACCGCCAGCCGCGGCAGGGCCAGCACGCCGGCCAGGATGATGAAGATCGCCAGCACCCAGGCGAACACCGGGCGATCGATGAAGAACCGTGCCATGTACGGGATTCCTGTGGGGACTCAGCCCTGTGTCGCCGCGCCAGCGGCAGCGGCCTTGGCGACCGGCATCGGCCAGTCGCGCGCATCGACCGTCACGCCTTCCTGCAGGCGTTCCTGGCCTTCGACAACCACCTTGTCGCCCGCCTGCAGGCCGTGCCGCACCAGCCACTGGCGGTCGACACTGCCGTCGAGCTCCAGGGTGCGGATCATCGCCCTGCCATCGCCGCCGATCACCCAGGCGTAGGCCTGGCCGCCGGCACTGCGCAGCACCGACTGCTGCGGCAGCAGCAGCGCATCGGTCGGCGCCCCGCGTGGCACCCGTGCCCGCACATACATGCCCGGCAGCAGCTGCCGCCCCGGGTTGTCGACCAGGATGCGCAGCACCACATCGCCGGTGCGCGCATCCACGTTCACCCCGGAAAACAGCAGGCGGCCACGTTCGGCCAACGGCTTGCCCGCCGCGCCGATGATGGTCACCGACAACGCATCGCCGCCGCCGGCGCCGCGCTGCAGCGCTTCCAGCTGCGATGCCGGCTGGCGCACGTCCACGTAGACCTGGTCGATCTGCTGCACCACCGCCATCGGCTCGGCATCGGCCACGCCCACCAGCGCACCTTCGGTCACCAGCGTCTGGTCGATGCGGCCGTCGATGGGCGCGCTGACCGTGGCGTAGCGCAGATCCAGCTGGCGCCGGGACAGGATCGCCCGCGCCTCGTTCACCGCTGCACGCGCCTGTTCGTACTCGGCGCTGGCGTCGTCGCGGTGCTGCTGGCTGACCGCCTGCGCGGCGGCCAGGGCATGCAGGCGCTGCGACTGCACACGGCTGCGTGACAGTGCGGCCTGGCTGCGCTGCAGGGCCGCCAGCGCAGAATCCACATCTGCCCGGAAGGCCGCCGGATCGATCTGGAACAGGGCCTGCCCTGCGCTGACCTCGGCGCCCTGCTCGAACATCCGGCGCTGCACGATGCCGCCCACCTGGGCACGGATCTGCGCCGTACGCACCGCAGCCACGCGTCCGGGCAGCTCGTCATCGCGCTGCACGCGCTGGGGCCCGACGGTGACGACGCTGACACGCGGCACCGCTTCGGTGCTGGGTTCGGGGTTGCTGCAGGCCGTCATGGCCAAGGCCAGGGTCGCGACCAGCGCGAACGGAGTCCTGAAGGTTCTCATTGCTGTGCACAATGCCGCGCACGCGGCTGACAAATCATGAAGCGCGCAGTCTGCGCGGCGATGATGGGGTTTCGATGGAGGAAGTGTGGAGATACGATGGAGGCAAGCACCTTCCGGCCTCGCCCCGCATGCACGCCACCCCCGCCCTCGCCGCCCTGGTCCTGATCGTGGAGGACGAGGCCGAGATCGCCGACATCCTCACCGCCTATCTTGAACGCGAAGGCCTGCGCACCCTGCGTGCCGGCGATGGCCAGACCGCCCTGGAACTGCACCGCAGCGCCCGCCCCGATCTGGTACTGCTGGACGTGCAGCTGCCGCGCCTGGATGGCTGGAGCGTGCTCAGCCAGCTGCGCCAGCGCGGCGACACACCGGTCATCATGCTGACGGCGCTGGACCAGGACCTGGACAAGCTGACCGCACTGCGCATGGGCGCCGACGACTATGTGGTCAAGCCGTTCAATCCCGCCGAAGTGGCTGCGCGCGTGCGTGCCGTGCTGCGTCGTACGCTGCGCCTGCCGCGCATGGATGCCGCCACTGCCCTGCGTGTCGGCCCGCTGCTGATCGACAGCGCCACGCATGCGGTCCACGTGGAAGGTGATGGCTACAGCCACGAGCTGCTGCTGACCCTGACCGAGTTCAAGCTGCTGCACTGCATGGCGCTGGCACCGACGCGCATCTTCAGCCGCAGCGAGCTGATGCATGAATGCCTGCCCGAAAGTGAAGCCCTGGAACGCACCGTCGACAGCCATGTCAGCAAGCTGCGGCGCAAGCTGGATGACGTCGGAATGGCCAACGTGCCGGCCAGCGTGCGCGGGGTCGGTTACCGGCTGATGGCCGACCGCTGATGCGTCGCTCCGGTCTCAGCCGCCATATCGTCGTGTCCATGTCACTGATGGTGACCGGCGTGATCGTGATGACCATCCTGTCATCGTGGCTGCTGTACGCCGTGCTGATGGAGTTCTTCCCGGCCAGCGCGGAAGCGCCCGACGGCTGGCTGCCGAACGGCCCGGAACTGGCGTGGATGGTCGGGGTAATCGTGACCGGCCTGGCCCTGGCCGTCGCCGCCTCCTTCCGCCTGGCCCATCGCATCCTGTCGCCATTGAACTCGCTGGTGGACAGCGTGCGTGCGCTGGCCGGCGGCGACCTGGGCGCACGCGCCACTGCAGATGCGGACTCGCCCGGCGAAGTCGCCGCGCTGGTGGACGACTTCAACGCCATGGCCCACCGCCTGCAGCACATGGAAAGCGAGCGCATGATGTGGCACGCCGCCATCGCCCATGAGCTGCGCACCCCGGTCACGATCCTGCGCGGCCGCCTGCAGGGGCTGGCCGAGGGCGTGTTCCAGCCCGACGGGTCGCAGTTCCGCAGCCTGATGGCCCAGGTCGAAGGCCTGTCACGGCTGATCGAAGACCTGCGCGTGCTGAGCCTGGCCGACAATGCGCGGCTGGACGTGCGCCGCGCCCGCACCGACGTGGTGGCCGAGGTGCATTCGGTGATGACGTTGGTGGACCCGCAGTTCCGTGCCGCCGGTTTCGTGCTGGAACTGGAGACCAGCCGCGAGGAGCACGCGGCTCACTGCGACCCCACCCGCCTGCGCCAGGCCTTGCTTGCGCTGCTGGAGAACGCGCGCCGCTACGCCAGCCCCGGCCGGGTGCGTATTGCCGTGCACGACGTGCAGGACCATGTGCAGGTCGCGATCGAGGATGAGGGCCCCGGCATTGATCCGGCGCTGCATGCGGAGATCTTCCACCCCTTCATGCGTGCCGATGGCTCGCGCTCACGCCAGGGCGGTGGCAGTGGCCTGGGCCTGGCGGTGGTCAAGGCCATCGCCGATGCCCATGGGGGCCGCGTCTACTGCTCGCCGGGTCGCAGCGGTGGCAGCCGCTTCATCATCGAGCTGCCGCGGCAGTAACCGGTTCGGCCGCCTGCCGACGCAGGTGCTCGCCCAGCGCCGCCAGGTTGGCATCGATGTCATCCAGTTCGCGGCGCTGCGCCTGCGGCAACTGCGCGCGCAGCTGCTGGCGCAGCGATTGCCACGCGGGGACCGCACGCGCACTGGCGGCGGCAACCGCCTCGCCCACCACCGCCTGTTCCTCGGCCAGCGGCAGGCCATAGCCCGCGTCGGCCAGCAACTGTCCCGGCCGCAGCCACTGCCCGCTTTGTTCCAGCAGCTCACGCAGCCCGCGCGTGGCGACACTGTCCGGCGCGGCCAACAGGCGCCGCTTGAGGACATCGCGCGCGCGCAGCTCGCTGCGGCGCTGGGCCGCCTGCTCCAGCAACAGCAGGCCCGCACTGGCGCGCACATCGCCCTGCAGCAGCCAGGGTGCGCGTTCGCGCGCAGGCAGCTTCAGCCAGCTACGTACATCCCGCGCCGGCAACGCCAGCTGCGCTGCCGCCACCGCGAACAACTGCTGGTAATGGTCGCGCGCGGATGCAAAGTAATAGCCCTGCGCCTGCGCGCGGCCGCGGTCTTCCAGCACCTGTTCGTCCAGTGCGTGCAGGCGTACCAGCCGGCGGCGCAGGCCGCGCGGTGTCAGCTGGGCCAGGCCGGCGTCGCCCAGGCGTGGCACCCCGGCCTGCAGCAGCTTGGCCGTTTCCACCGCACAGTTGTTGCTGACGAAGTAATAGCGCCCGTCGTAGCTCCAGTGCACCTGCGCGGTACGCTCCAGCAGGCTGGCGATCTCGCTGCGGTCCAGCTGCAGGGGCAGTGATTGCAGGCCACGCAGCTCGACCTTGGTGTATTCGTCCACCACCTGCTGCAACGGCAGCACGAACAGGCGCGAGGGGTAGCCGCCGGTCAGCCCGCGCCAGTTGGAAATCTGCACATCGCCGACAAAGGCACGGAAGGACAGGACACGGTGGTACTCCAGGTCCAGACGGCAGTCCGGGCCGGGTGCGCGGCCGGGCCGGCAGATCACCAGGCGCAGCATGCTGTGGCCCCACCGGCTCATCGGCTGCGCACTGCCCTCGGCAAACAGGTAGTCCACGGCGTAGACGCGCGCCGGGTCCAGTTGCAGCAGCGATGCGGCGCCCTCTTCGGCATCGGCCTGCAGCAGCGGCAGCGTGGCGTCGCAGTTGGGTGCCGGCAGCGAGGGCGGCGTGCCGAAATGTGCCTGGTACCACTGCGCCACTGCGGGGCGCCGGCAGGCGAACTCGGCGTCCAGCACGAAACGCTCGGCATTCACCGCCAGGAACTCGGCCGGATCATCCAGCTCGTAGCGGTCGGGACTGCGGTCGCGGAACGCATTGCCGCCGCGGCCCAGATGCCAGGGTCTGCGCTGCCAACCGGCCAGGTCGCGCCAACGCGCACTGCGTGACCAGTTCGCGCCACTGCGGTCGGCGACGTGGGTCAGTTCGTGCACCAGTGCGCTGCGGCGCGCGCGGCGGGCACCGGCCATGTCGGGGTCCAGCAACGACCGACGCAAGGCGATGCGTCCAGCGAAGGCACGCCCGTGCACGTCGGCCGGCAGGTCATCGCGCCAGGCCACCTGCACCTGCGCAGGCAGCGCGCGCAACAGGCCTTCGGGCAGCAGCGCCTGCACGTCGTCCAGGGTCTGCCGGGCAAGCCGCTGTTGCGGCCCGCTCAGTCCTTCGGGGTCGAGCTGCAGGCGATCAGCCGCATGCACAGCGTGCGCGATCAGAAGTAGAGCCACGCCATGCGTGGCTGCAGTGATCGACCGCCTGCGCCCGCCCAGCCGAGCATGGCTCGGCTCTACAGGGAGCGATGCCGGGCCTGTCACGCGGTGTGGGTCAGCGGGCCAACAGTGCGCGGGCCAGCTGCAGGTCGCTCTGCTGCTGTGCGGCGGCATCCTGCTCGCGCAGGTGCACCAGAGCGGCCTGCAGGCGTGCGCCGCGGATCTGGCCGTCGCTGGCAACGAAGGCGGCAGCATCATCGCGCGCGGCCAGCACCACCTTGTCATCGCCCGAGCTGCTGCCCGACGAACCCGAGGAAGCACCCGTGGCCGAACCGGCCGAGGTGCCGGCAAAGCTGGAAGCGAAGCCGGCCAGCGGCAGGGACAGCAGGGCGAGCAGCAGAATCGGACGGATCATCAGGTCAGGCCATCAGTGGGAATGCGTGGAGCGTAATGGTTGGGTGAAGTCTTTGCCTGCGTCAGGCATCGAACAGCTTGCCGGGATTCAGCCGCGCTTCGGGATCGAACGCGCGTTTGACCGCCTTCATCAGCACGATCTCGGCCGGGCTGCGGGTGCTGTCCAGGTAGCCCTTCTTGACCAGGCCGATACCGTGCTCGGCGGAAATGCTGCCGTCGAAGCGTGCCAGCACCTGCGCCAGCAGCTTGGTCACATGCTCGCACTGCGTTACGAAATCGGCATCGCTGGTGTCGTCGGGCTTCAGCACGTTGATGTGCAGGTTGCCGTCACCGATATGACCGAACCAGACCACGTCGAAATGCGGGTAGGCCTGGCCGATCAGCCCCTGGATTTCGGCCAGGAACGCCGGCATGGCCGAAATCCGCACCGACACGTCGTTCTTGTACGGCTTGTAGCGGGCCAGCGCTTCGGTGATGCCCTCGCGCAGCCGCCACAGCTGCGCGGCCTGGGCATCACTGGCACTGATCACGCCGTCGCTGACCCAGCCATTGCCCATGCAGTCCTCGAACGCGGCCATCGCGGCAGCTTCCTGTGCCTCGTCGTTGGCCGCAAACTCGGTAACCACGTAGTACGGATGCACTTCGTCGAACGGTGCCTGCGCGCCATGCGCGAGCACGTGCTCCAGCGCCCGGTCGGTGAAGAATTCGAACGCCTGCAGCTGCAGGCGCGCGCGGAACGCGGCGAACACCTGCATCAGCACATCGAAGCTGGGCACCGCCAGCAGCATCACGTTGCTGGCCGGCGGCGGGTCGGTCAGCTTCACGGTCGCTTCGACGATCACGCCCAGCGTGCCTTCCGAACCGATCAGCAACTGGCGGAAGTCGTAACCGCTGGAGTTCTTGATCAGGCCCTTGTTGAGCTCCAGCAGCTCACCGCTGGCGGTGACCACCTTCAGCCCGGCGATCCACTCACGGGTGTTGCCATAGCGGATCACCCGGATGCCGCCGGCATTGGTGGCGATGTTGCCGCCGATCGAGCACGAGCCGCGCGCGGCGAAATCGACCGGGTAGATCAGCCCATGTTCCAGCGCCGCGTTGTGCAGGGCTTCCAGCGGCATGCCGGCCTGCACCACCAGGGTACGGTCGACCGCGTCGTAGGCCAGCGCCTTGTTCATCCGTTCCAGGCTCAGCACCAGCTCGCCGTGGGCGGCCACCGCACCGCCGGACAGGCCCGTACGGCCGCCCGAAGGCACCACCGCCACGGCCGCGGCCGCGCTCCAGCGCATGATCGCCTGCACTTCCTCCACCGTGGCCGGCAGGGCGATCGCCAGCGGTGCCGGCGTCCAGCGCCGGGTCCAGTCGCGGCCGTAATGCTCCAGGTCGGCAGGGTCGGTCTTCAGCTTCAGGCCGGGACAGGCCTGCTGCAGCGAGGCGATGCGGGAATCGGTCATGACGGTCCAGCGCGGTGCGTGAAGAACGGGCAAGCGTGCCAGCGCCGCGGGCCAGCGTCCAGCCCCGGCAAACGCCCGGCGATGGCTACGGATGCAACTATTTCCGCACTGCACCATGGGCCCGGCGATCTGGCATAGTGGTCAGCCCCTGTCCCACTGGCCGTGTCGCCCCATGTCGCCGAAGAAGACCTCGTTCCCCAAGCAGGATATCCGCGTGCTGTTGCTGGAGGGGGTCAGCCAGACCGCCGTAGAGGTGTTCAGCGCCGCCGGCTACAGCCAGATCGAAGCGCACAGCAAGGCGCTGCCGGAAGAGGAACTGAAGGCGCGCATCGCCGAAGCGCATATCGTCGGCATCCGCTCGCGCACCCAGCTCAGCGCCGAGGTGCTGGCCGAGGCCAAGCGCCTGATCGCGGTCGGCTGCTTCTGCATCGGCACCAACCAGGTGGACCTGGACGCGGCCGAGCTGGCCGGCATTCCGGTGTTCAACGCGCCCTATTCCAATACCCGCAGCGTGGCCGAGCTGGTCATCGCCGAGGCCATCATGCTGACCCGTGGCATTCCGCAGAAGAACGCCGAGTGCCATCGCGGCGGCTGGTCGAAGTCGGCCAGCGGCAGCCACGAGGTGCGTGGCAAGACCCTGGGCATCATCGGCTACGGCCATATCGGCACCCAGGTGGGCGTACTGGCCGAATCGCTGGGCATGCAGGTGATCTTCCACGACGTGGAAACCAAGCTGGCGCTGGGCAATGCCCGTGCGGCGGCCAGCCTGGACGACCTGCTGGCGCGCGCCGACATCGTCACCCTGCATGTACCGGAAACCCCGGCCACGCAGTGGATGATCGGCGCCACCGAGCTGGCGAAGATGCGCCGCGGCGCGCATGTGATCAACGCCGCGCGCGGCACCGTGGTCGACATCGATGCACTGGACGCAGCGCTGGCCAGCGGCCACATCGGCGGCGCCGCGCTGGACGTGTTCCCGGTGGAACCCAAGGGCAACGGGGACATCTTCGAATCGCCGCTGACCCGACACGACAACGTGATCCTCACCCCGCACGTGGGTGGCAGCACCCTGGAAGCGCAGGACAACATCGGCGTGGAAGTGGCGGCCAAGCTGGTGCGCTACAGTGACAACGGCAGCACCCTGTCGGCGGTCAATTTCCCGGAAGTGACCCTGCCCGAGCACGCCGACAGCCTGCGCCTGCTGCACATCCACCAGAACGTGCCGGGCGTGCTGTCCAAGGTCAACGAGATCTTCTCGCGCCACAACGTCAACATCGACGGCCAGTTCCTGCGCACCGACCCGAAGGTGGGCTACGTGGTGATCGACATCACCGCCAGCGAAGAACAGGCCGCTGCGGTGCGTGACGAGCTGGCCGCGATCCCGGCCACGTTGCGTACGCGCATTCTGTATTGATCAAGGCATCGCCGGGCATGGCCCGGCGGAATGCATCCGGCACTGCGCCATCCACGCATGGCGTGGATCTACTGGGTTGCAGTAGAGCCACGCCATGCGTGGATGGGCCTCAGAGTCTGACGGCGTAAAGGTCCTTGTAGAAATCCCAATGAATCAGGATCCCGTGTTCGGCCGACAAGAACAGAGTGTCGACAAAGTCCAGCTCGCCGGCGTGCAGCAACCAATCCTCCAGACGGGCTTCCAGCGCAGGCAGGGCATCGTCTACCTGGATGACCGTCAAGGCAGCCCCTGAGGGCAACCCGATCCTTGCCGCGATGCCGCGCAGTTCCTGCTCAAGACGGTCCCGTTCCACACCCGCAACCTCCAGACGGGACGGTACCCGCTGCCAGTCGATGGACGTGATGACCGGCAGCGCCGCCTTGATCATCGCCATGGCCGCGTCCTGTTTGGCCTCATCGCAGGCCCGAGCCGCAATAAACGCCGCACAGGCGTGGGAGAACATCAGCGCGCCAACCACCGGCGCGCCATGCGCTGCATCGATTCATCCGATTCCGGGTCTGCGGCCACCTCGGCCACCGGGCGCCAGGCCAGGTCCAGCGATTCCTCGCTCAGCACGAAGGCCTCGCCCCCCACGGCACGGATCACGAAACGCACGTCGTAGTGCCAGTGCCCCGGCACATCCTTGCGCTCGGGAATCCAGTGCTTGTCCAGGTCGAAGATGGTCGGGTCATCCAGCACCAGGCCGGTCAGGCCTGACTCTTCCTCGGCCTCCTTCAGCGCCACCCGGGCCAGATCACGGTCACCATCGGCGTGGCCGCCCAGCTGCAGCCAGCGCTGCAGCTTGCGGTGGTGGGTCAGCAGCAGGCGTTGGCCGTCGGCGCTGACCAGCCAGCAGCTGGCGGTGAAGTGCCCGGCCAGGCGCTCGCGGCGGAAAGGATCTTCCGGATCGTCAATCAATGTGCCGAATTCGGCAGCGAGGGCGTCGTGGGCGGGCTCTCGCCGGGCATAGTCCTGCAGCAGGCCACGCAGGCGATCATCAAGCACGGCAAGGGATTCGGCAGGTTGATTCATGAATGCGGGGATATCGGAAAAATACTGCTCATTATCGCCGTTCATTGTTGCGATTGCGCTTGTGCGGTGGCTTCAGCTTTGGCTAAGGTACAGCGGGCCGTTCGCGCGGCCTTCACCATTCGGACCGCCGGCAACGCATCGGCAGTCCTCCCAATCCGATCATCAGGAAAGTTCTGCATGCTGAAAGCTCTGTTGAGGGTCAAGCCGGTACAACCGGCCGGGCACGTCGATGCCGGCGAACCCATCGAAGGCAGCCTGGATGGCGAAGCCACGCTGAAACGGACCCTCACGGCGAAACACCTCATCATGCTCGGCATTGGTGCGGTCATCGGTGCAGGCATCTTCGTCCTGACCGGCCAGGCCGCGGCCAACCACGCCGGCCCGGCGGTCATGCTCTCGTTCGTCATCGCCGGCTTCGCCTGCGCGCTGGCGGGCCTGTGCTACGCCGAATTCGCGGCAATGATGCCGGTCTCCGGCAGTGCCTACTCCTACTCCTACGCCACCCTGGGCGAAGGCATGGCCTGGTTCATCGGCTGGTGCCTGGTGCTGGAATACCTGTTCGCCTCGGCCTCGGTCGCGGTGGGCTGGTCGGCGTACCTGATCAGCTTCGTCACCAGCACGCTGAACATGCCCTTCCCGGACGCGCTCAGCGCGGCGCCGATCGCCTGGACCGGCAGCGAGTTCGTGGCCTCCGGCACGCTGTTCAACCTGCCGGCGGTGCTGATCATCGCGGCGGTGTCGGGCCTCCTGTACGTGGGCGTGACCCAGTCGGCCTTCGTCAACGCGATCATCGTGGCCATCAAGGTCACCGTCATCTGCCTGTTCATCGGCATCGGTGCGGCGCATATCGACCCGGCCAACTGGCAGCCCTTCATCCCGGCCAACACCGGCCCGGGTGAATTCGGCTGGAGCGGCATCTTCCGCGCGGCCACCATCGTGTTCTTCGCCTACATCGGCTTCGATGCGGTCTCCACTGCCGCCGGCGAAACCAAGGACCCGCAGCGCAACATGCCGATCGGCCTGCTTGGCTCGCTGGCCGTGTGCACCGTGGTCTACATCATCGTCTGCGCGGTGCTGACCGGCATGATGCCGTACCACCTGCTTGGCACCGACAAGCCGGTGGCCACCGCGCTGGAAGGCTACCCGCAGCTGGCCTGGCTGAAGACCGCGGTCGAAATCGGCGCCATCGCCGGCCTGTCCTCGGTGATCCTGGTGATGATGATGGGCCAGACCCGCATCGCCTACACGATCTCGCGCGACGGCCTGCTGCCGAAGTTCTTCGGCAAGGTCCACGCCCGCTTCCGCACCCCGTACTGGGCCACGATCGTGGTCGGCGTCATCGCCGCTGCACTGGCCGGCATGGTGCCGCTGAACGTCCTGGGTGAACTGGTCTCGATGGGCACGCTGCTCGCCTTTGCCACCGTCTGCATCGGCGTGCTGGTCCTGCGCTACAGCAAGCCGGACCTGCACCGCCCGTTCCGCGTACCGGCGGTGTGGATCATCTGCCCGCTGGGCGCGGCCACCTGCCTGTTCCTGTTCTGGCAGGCGTTCGTGGTGCATTGGCACCTGTTCGTCGGCTGGACCGTGCTGGGCCTGCTGATCTACCTGGGCTACGGCATCCGCAACAGCAAGCTGGCCAAGTCGCCTTGATGTGCCTACGGGCCGGCCCCTGTGCCGGCCCGTCCGTTTCTCCCCGCGCGCCCACCCTGGCGCGCTCCGACAAGACCGACACACATGTTCAAGCAACTGTGGGCCACCAAGCACCCGCATGCCGCCCATGAAGACGCCAACGGCCTGAGCCTGCGCCGCCACTTGGGCCCGTGGGGCCTGACCGCCCTGGGCATCGGCGCGGTGATCGGCGGCGGCATCTTCGTCATCACCGGCCAGGCCGCCGCCAACCATGCCGGCCCGGCGATCATGCTGTCCTTCGTGCTGGCCGCCATCTGCTGCGCCTTCTGCGCGCTGGCCTACGCCGAGTTCGCTTCGATGGTGCCGGTCTCCGGCAGTGCCTACACCTATACCTACGCCACCTTCGGCGAACTGTCGGCCTGGTTCATCGGCTGGATGCTGGTGCTCGAATACGGCGTCTCCGCCTCGGCCGTGGCGGTCAGCTGGACCGGCTACTTCCTCAGCCTGCTCAGCCAGTTCGACATCCATCTGCCAGCCGCGCTGGTCAGTGCGCCACTGGACGCGCAGCTGCGTCCCACCGGCGCCATCGCCAACCTGCCCGCGGCCGGCCTGGTGCTGCTGCTGACCTGGCTGTGCTACGTCGGCATCAGCAAGTCCTCGGCGATGAACATGGCCATGGTCGTGCTGAAAACCGGCCTGATCGTGCTGGTCATCGTGGTCGGCTGGAAGTACGTGGACACCAGCAACTGGACCCCGTTCATTCCGGCCAACGAAGGCCCCGGCAAGTACGGCATGGAAGGCGTGCTGCGAGGTGCGGCGATGGTGTTCTTCGCCTACATCGGCTTCGAGGCGGTGTCGGTGGCGGCGCAGGAATCGAAGAACCCGCAGCGCGACATGCCGTTCGGCATGATGGTGTCGCTGGTGATCTGTACGGTGCTGTACATCGCCATGGCGGCGGTGATGACCGGCCTGGTGCCCTACCCGCTGCTGGGCACCGACGAACCGGTGGTGACCGCCGTGGCCGCGCACCCGCAACTGGGCTGGCTGCGCTGGGTGGTCGAAGTCGGCGCGCTGATCGGCCTGTCCTCGGTGGTGCTGGTGATGATCATCGGCCAGCCGCGCATCTTCATGATCATGGGCCGAGACGGCCTGCTGCCGCCGGTGTTCACCAAGATCCACCCGAAGTACCGCACCCCGCACATCAACACCGTCATCACCGGCATCGGCATCGCCCTGCTGGCGGCACTGTTCCCGCTGGACATTCTGGGCGAGCTGACTTCGATGGGCACGCTTATCGCGTTCGCGGCGGTCTGTGCCGGCGTGCTGATCCTGCGCCGCACGCAGCCGGACCTGCCGCGCCCGTTCCGCATGCCGATGGCGTGGCTGATCTGCACCCTGGGCGTGCTGAGCTGCCTGGCGCTGCTGTCGGCGATGACGCTGCACAACTGGATGCTGATGGGCGTGTGGACGGTGGTCGGGTTCGTGATCTATTTCGGTTACGGGTTCAGGCACAGCCGCCTGCGGGGTCAGTAAGGTTTTTTGTTCTGCAGGGCCTGCGGCCCTGCACCCGCTGGAGCAACGTCAACGGCAATGGCTGGGCTGAGGGTTTGGCGGGGAGGGGTGAGATTGCGGGGGACGCTGCAAGTACGTCCCTGTAAGCTCGGTCGCCGCATCCATGCGGCTCACGCCCCCGCAACCTCATCCCTCCCCGCCTTCGACACTCTTCCGGCACGTCAGGTAGATCCACGCCATGCGTGGATGAAGTCCATCTGGGGAATGAATTCTCTCCGATCGATGTGTTCCCTGTAGAGCGGAGCCATGCTCCGCTCCGAGCAAGCGCAGCGCCGCGACCCGCTTCTACCCTCCACTCTTCACTCCGTGGCTGCCGCGCACGGAACCTGTCCGTGGCCGGCCGGGGTGGGCTGGCGGGACCGCAGGCGCCATGGATGGCGCCTACGAGCCCCCATGGATGGGTTCACGGCGTGTCCCGCCAGCCCACCCCGGCCGGCCAACCCAAGGAATCAGCCGGGCGAACCCGCCACGAGGGGCTCAGCCGTTGGCCGAATCCAGTAAAATCGACCGCATGAACGCCCCCACCTTCCCCTACGACACCGCGCGCCTGAGCGAACTGGCCCAGCTGCTGATCGACAACGTCCGCGAACTGGCCCACGCCGGCTGGACCCCGGCCACCAGCAGCAACTTCTCCCACCGCCTGGACGACCACCATGCGGCGATCACCGTCTCGGGCAAGGACAAGGGCCGGCTGATCGAGGACGACATCATGGTGGTGGACTTCGACGGCCTGGCCGTCGGCCGCCCGCTGCGCCCGTCCGCCGAGACACTGCTGCACACCCAGCTGTACCGCCGCTTCCCGGACATCGGCTGCGTGCTGCACACCCATTCACCGGTGCAGACTGTCGCTTCCCGCCTGTATGCACCGCGGGGCCACATCCGCCTGGAAGGCTACGAGCTGCTGAAGGCCTTCGCCGGCAACAGCACCCACGAGATGGCCATCGATGTGCCGGTGTTCGCCAACACCCAGGACATGAACGTGCTCTCGGCCCAGGTCGACGCCCTGCTGGACAAGCAGAACCTCTGGGGCTACCTGATCGACGGCCACGGCCTGTACGCCTGGGGCCGCGACATGGCCGAGGCACGCCGCCACCTGGAAGCCTTCGAGTTCCTGTTTCACTGCGAACTGGAACTGCGCAAGCTGCGCGGCTGAGCCTGCACCGGGGTGCAGATTCCAATCCGGAATCTGCCGCCCTTCACCACCCTGTTACCCTGTCTTCCCCCCGAGACGTTCAAGCTGCCGCCATGAGCCGACTGCGCATCTACGACGACACCCGCCCCGAATCGCCGCTGCTGGATACCCAGGACGGCGCGACCATCGCTGCCGAACTGAAGAAGATCGGCGTTACCTTCGAACGCTGGCAGGCCACGGCGCCGGTGGCCCCGGGTGCCAGCCAGGACGAGGTATTCGCCGCCTATCGTGCCGACATCGATCGCCTGGTCGCCGAACGCGGCTTCAAGAGCGTGGACGTGGCCTCGATCGCGCCGGACAACCCGAACCGCGCCGAGCTGCGCAGGAAGTTCCTTGACGAACACTTCCACAAGGAAGACGAGGTGCGCTTCTTCGTCGCCGGCTCCGGCCTGTTCACCCTGCACGTGGGTGACAAGGTCTATGAGATCGAGTGCGTGAAGGACGACCTGATTGCCGTGCCCGATGGCACCACCCACTGGTTCGACATGGGTGATGAGCCCAGCTTTGTCGCGATCCGCTTCTTCACCGAGCCGGATGGCTGGGTCGGTCACTTCACCGGCACCGACATCGCGCAGAAGTTCCCCCGTTACGTACCCACCCAGGCGTCCTGATCCATGCAGCCCCGCGTCATCCTGACCGATATCGAAGGCACCACCAGCAGCATCTCGTTCGTCAAGAACGTGCTGTTCCCCTATGCCCGCCAGGCGCTGCCGGCGTTCGTCGCCGAACATGGCCAGCAGCCGGAGGTCCGCCGCTGGCTGGACGCGGTGGCTACCGAGATCGGCGGCGCCTGCCAGGACAGCCTGGTGGCCGAGACGCTGCAGGGCTGGATTGACCAGGACCGCAAGCACACCGCACTGAAGGCACTGCAGGGCCTGATCTGGGACGAAGGCTACCGTCGCGGCGACTACACCGCGCACTTCTACCCGGAAGTGGCGCCGGTGCTGAAGGGCTGGCATGCGTCGGGCCTGCCGCTGTACGTGTACTCGTCCGGCTCGGTGCCGGCGCAGAAGCTGTTCTTCGGCTTCAGCGATGCCGGCGATCTGAGCCCGCTGGTATCGGGCTGGTTCGATACCGAGATCGGCGGCAAGCGTGAGGCGGACAGCTACCGTCGTATCGTGCAGGCCATCGGCGTGCCGGCCGCCGAGATCCTGTTCCTGTCCGATGTGGTGGAAGAGCTGGATGCCGCCCGCGAGGCCGGCCTGCAGACCCGCTTGATCGACCGTCTGGACGACTACCCGATGCCGCGCGCAGGCCAGGCCGCCAACGGTCACGACCGCGTCGAGAATTTCCAGCAGATCCAGCTGTAAGCGCCGCCCGCTGCGCTCGCCGGGCATGGCCCGGCGCTACCGGGCACCCACCAGAGCGAATCCCTCAACGGTCGTTGAGGGTCTTCACCTTCAAGGCTTCACGCAGGGTGGCCAGATCCACCGGGCCGCGCACGGCGATGTCGCGGGTCTCGCCCGGCAGCAGGTCCAGCAGGTTGTCTTCCACCTGCACGTCCAAGGCCCCGAAGTCGATCCACGCCGCACGCACGTAGGCCGCGCTCTGCAGTCGCAGCCGGTAGTGGTCGCCGTCGATGGCCAGGGTCGCCGTCAGTTTCTGTCGTGGCAGCACCTGGTCCTTGGCTTCCACGAAGCCCACCACCTGGCGCGCACTCACCTTGCCGTCCTGCAGCAGCTCGAACACCGCCACGGTGCGCGTCGGGTCGGCACCGGCCAGCAGTTCGGCGTCGCGGACATCGCCAACCGGGGTGACCGCTGCGGCAGCCAGGTTGACCGGCTCTTCACGACGGCGCAGGACCTTGCCTTCCACGTCCATCACCCGCAGCCGCCAGCGCGCGTCCTGCGCAGCGCCATCATTGACCAGCCGCACGCGCGTGTGACCGTCGTCCCGCAGCGCTGCCAGCGTGACCGGTGCGAAGAACCGCCGCGCGGCGAAGTGCAGCGCCTTCCAGCGCCCGAAGTAGTCCACGCTGGACCACGACGCCCCCGGCCAGACGTCGTTGAGCTGCCAGTACAGCGAGCCCATCGTGTACGGCCGCGAGGCGCGGTGGTGCAGTGCCGCCAGCGCGATGCCATCGGCCTGCATCACCTGGCTGAGATAAACGAAATCCTCGAAGTCCTTCGGCGCGCCGTAGCCCAGTTCGATGTAGTGCAGCAGGCGGCTGTTGCCCTCGCCAGCCATGAATTTCTGGTGCGCGCGGATGACCGGGCTGTCGATGCGCTGCTCGGCACGGGTGGCGATCTGGTCCACCGTCGACACCGACGGCCACGCCTGCAGCCCGTATTCGGACATGAAACGCGGGGTCTCGCGCAGATAGGCCTGCACCGGCAGCGCCGGATTGCCCCAGACCTGCCAGTAGTGCTTGTCGCCGCGGGTGGAATCGTTGGCCTTCTCATCCAGGTCGTTGCCGGGCGAACTGGACCAGTACGGCACACCCAGGCCATCCTCGCCCACCACCTGGCGCAGATCCTTGCCGAACAGATCGACATAGCCCTGCCAGACCCGGCCGGCAAACGCAGGATCGGCGGCCTTCAGGTCGCGGCCGTGGCCCCAGTCCTTCCACGCGGTTTCTTCCTCGTTGTTGCCACACCACAGCACGATGCTGGGGTGGTGGCGCAGGCGGCGCACGTTGTCGCGCGCCTCGGCCACCACGCTGGCACGGAAGGCGGGGTCATAGCCCGGCTGCATGCCGCCACCAAACATGAAATCCTGCCAGACCAGCAGGCCCAGCTCGTCGGCGATATCGAAGAACGCGTCGTCCTCGTAATAGCCACCACCCCAGTTGCGCAGCATGTTCATGTTGGCGTCGCGCGCGGCGGTCAGCACCTGGCGCAGGCGCGCGGCATCGACACGCGCCGGGAACGCATCGAACGGAATCACGTTCGCGCCCTTGGCGAAAATCTCCACGCCATTGATGACGAAGGCGAAGCCCTGCCCGCCCGTGTCGTCCTGCTGGCGGCGCAGCTCGACCGTGCGCAGGCCGATGCGCTGCTCGCGCGCCAGCTCGGCCGTGCCGCCGGCATCCAGGCGCGCCTGCACGGTGTAGCGGTCCTGCGCGCCCTGCCCGACCGGCCACCAGCGCCGCGGATCGGCCAGTTCAACGGGAATCTCGACAGTGTTCGCGCCCGGCTTCAGCAGCAACGGGCGCTGCACCTGGGCCACGCTGCGGCCTTCGGGATCGCGCACATCCACAGACACCACCGCCGAGCCAGCAGCGCTGCCCTGCTCCACCTGCAGCAGGACCGCCAGCTTCGCCTGCTGCGCGTCCAGTGCATCGGTGCGCACGGCCAGGTCGGTCAGCCGGTGCGCATCCCAGGTCTGCAGGTCGACGCCGCGCCAGACGCCGGCGGTGACATAGCGCGGGCCCCAGTCCCAACCAAAGTGGTAGGCCGGCTTGCGTGCGAAGTTGCCGACCATCGCGTCCTTCGGTTCGTCACCGTAGGGCGAGGGATAGTTGCCGGCGATCTTGTGCGGCATCGCCTGAACACCCGGCAGCAGGGTGCGGATGGGCGAGCGGAACACGATCTGCAGTTCGTTGTCCTTCGCCCGCAGCCGCCCCTCCACGCGGGCACGCCAGGTGCGGTGTGCGTTGTCCGCGCGCAGCAGCGGCTTGCCGTTGAGGGACACCTCGGCATAGGTATCCAGGCCGTCGAAGCGCAGTTCGGCACTGGGCCTGGCGAGGTCGGCCGCATCCACATCGAAGCGGGCGCGGTATTCCCAGTCGGTCAGGCCAATCCACTGCAGCTCGCCCTCGGCCGCGCCGACATAGGGATCGCGGATCAGATCGTGGGCGAGCAGATCGGTGTGCACGCTGCCGGGCACCTTCGCTGCCCGCCACTGCTGCAGGCCGGGGTGAGCAGCGCCCTGGGCGTCGCCGGGCAGCATGCGGAATTCCCACTGCGCCTGCAGCGGTGCGGCGGTGGCTGGGAACGCGGTCGCTGCGATCAGCAGCAGGAGCAGACGGACAACGAGGGAAAGGCGATGCACGTGATGCTCCTGGTGGTATCCGGTAGCGCCGGGCCATGCCCGGCGAACCTGCCTCAACGAACGACGTTCAACACTTCGTAGCACGCGCCCATGGTGTGGTAATCCACCTTGCCGGCCGGGCTCTTCTCGTCGCTGTACTTGCGGTTGTCGGCATCGAGGATGCGGAACCAGGCGCCGTACTGGTGGTCGACAAAGTGCTCCCACGAATACGCCCAGATGCGTTCGTACCACTGCCAGTAGCGGTCATCGCCGGTGCGCTTGGCCATCAGCGCGGCGGTGGCCAGCGTTTCGGCCTGCACCCAGAAGTACTTGTCGTCGTCGCAGACGAAGCTGTCGCCCCCGATCGATGCACCGTCCATGCCCGGCTGGCGGCGCGATTCCGGTGCGAAGCCGTAATACAGGCCACCGCGCGCCTGGTCCCAGCTGCGCTCAACGGCCACGTCGAACAGGTGCTGGGCGGTCGGCACCAGCCAGTCGGCCTGCACGTGGCGGTCCAGGATCAGCAGCAGCTTGGCCCACTCGGTCTGGTGGCCCGGCTGGAAGCCCCACGGGCGGAACAGGTGCTTGGGATTGTCCAGGTTGTAATCCCAGTCGATCTCCCAGTTCACGTCGTAGTGTTCCCAGACCAGGCCACCGGCCTTGGCGGCCTGGCGGCGGGTCATGTTGTCGGCCAGCTGCAGCGCGCGCTCCACATAGCGCTGCTCGCCGCTCGCCTCGAACGCGGCCAGCATCGCCTCGCACATGTGCATGTTGGCGTTCTGGCCACGGTAGCCGGTGAAGTTCCACTGGCCATCGGCCTCGTCCTTGTACAGGCCGTGCTGCGGCTCCCAGAAGCGTGCCTCCAGCAGCTGCCAGGTCTCGTCCATCCACTCGCGGGCCTGCTCGACACCGGCCTTCAACGCGCAGCTGTAGGCCAGCAGCACGAAGGCCACGCCGTAGCAGTGGTTCATGTCGTCCTCGACCTTGCCGTCGCGCAGGGTCCAGGCATAGCCGCCGGTGGCCGGATTGCGGTGCACCTCGCGCAGATAGCGCACGCCGTGCTCGACCGCCTCGCGGTATTCGGCATTGCCGAATTCGCGGTAGGCCATCGCATAGTTGAAGACGAAGCGCGTGCTGCTCACCAGGTGGCGGTGGCTTGCATCGTAGATGCTGCCGTCATCCCGGAAGTAGTGGAAGAAACCGCCGTTGGGGTCGATGCAGCGCGGGTGGTAGAACGCCATGGTGTCGGCGATGTGCGCGCGCAGGAAGGCGGGCGAACGGAAATCGGGCGAGGTGCTCATGCGGGAAGATCCTGTGCCTGCAGCAGCTGCTGCACTTCATCAAGCGAGGGCATCGCGGCGAACGCGCCCTTGCGGGTAACGGCCAGCGCGCCCACTGCAGCGCCGAAGCGCAGCGTAGCGGCGATGGCCTGCGGGTCCTGGCAGAACGCGGCGAATCCAGCGCCCGCCCCACCCCGCTCCAGCAGGCCGACCAGCACGCCGCCCACGAAGGCATCGCCGGCCGCGGTGGTGTCGACCGTGGCCACGCTGAAGCTGGTGACCTGGCCCTGCTGTTCACGGGTGTACCAGTGCAGCGTGGCAGCACCGTCGGTGACGATCACCCAGCGCGCCTGCGCGGCCAGCAGGCGCTGCAGGACCACCTGGTCGCCACCGGCGCCGTGCGGGGCGGCCAGGTAGTCCAGTTCCTCGCGCGACAGCTTGACCAGGTCGGCGCGTTCCAGCGCCTGCCACAGCCGTGGCGTGGGATCGGCATCGGCCGGCCACAGCGCCGGGCGCAGGTTGAGGTCCAGGCTGACCACGGCGCCTGCCGCGCGGGCACGGTCCATGCCGGCGAAGGTCGCCTCGGCGATGTCCGCTTCGGTCAGGCTGTTGGAGCAGACGTGGAAGCACTGCGCGCCATCGAAGCAGGCGGCCTGGAAATCGCTGTCACGGAACAGCAGATCGGCCGCCGGCGGGCGATAGAAGCTGAAGCTGCGCTCGCCCGCGGCGTCCAGCGCGACAAAGGCCAGCGCGGTCTTGGCCGCATCGGTGCGCACGATGTAGTCGGTACCCACGCCGTGCTCGACCAGGCTCTCGGCCAGGAAGTCACCAAACATGTCGCGGCCGAGCATGCCGACGAACTGGGTGTCGGCACCCAGCCGTGCAGCGGCCACGGCCACGTTGGCCGGCGCACCGCCGGCGTACTGCAGGAACGCGCGCGGGGTGCCGGCCGAAGCCGGCGGCTGCGCTAGTAGATCGATCAAAATTTCGCCGAAGCAGACGATGGCACCCATTCCGGACTCAGCCTCCCTGCGTTGCGGAAGCCGGCGTACGGGCGCCGACCAGTCCGTAGAAAATGATGTAGCCGTAGCACAGCAGCGGCAGGATGAAGCTGGCCTGGACACCGATGTGGTCGGCCAGCACGCCCTGCAGGTACGGCACCACGGCACCGCCGACGATGGCCATGATCAGCAGGCTGGAACCCTTGTTGGTCAGCGGGCCCAGGCGTTCGATGCTGAGCGCGAAGATGGTCGGGAACATGATCGAATTGAACAGGCCGATCGCCACCACCGAGTACAGCGCGACATTGCCGGAAGTGAGCATGGTCGTGGCCAGCAGGGCCACGTTGACCAGCGCGAAGATCGCCAGCAGGCGGCTGGGCGAGAAGCGCGCCAGCAGGGCCGAACCGGCGAAGCGGCCGATCATCGCCATCGTCCAGTAGGCCGACACGTAGTGGGTGGCCTGCTGTTCGCTGAAGCCGCCGATGCTCGGCATCGACAGGTAGTTGACCAGGAAGCTGCCGATGGACACTTCGGCACCCACGTAGAAGAAGATGCCCAGCACACCCAGCAGCAGGTGGCGCTTGCGCAGCGCATCCATGTAGGTGTGGTGGTGGCCCTGGTCGGCCTGCTCGGTGGCGTCGCTCAGTGCCGGCAGGCGGAACAGGAACACGAACAGCGCCAGCAGCACCAGCGCCACCGCCAGGCCCACGTACGGGCCCTGCACGACCTGCGCCTCGGCGGCGCGGTAGGCCAGCTGCTCGGCGGCCGGCAGCGCGCTCAGCTCATCGGCGCTCTTGACCGTGTTGGACAGGATCAGCATGCCGCCGAAGATCGGCGCGATGGCCGTACCCAGCGAGTTCAGCGCCTGCGCCAGGGTCAGGCGGCTGGAGCTGGTCTGTTCCGGGCCCAGCAGCGCCACGTAGGGATTGGCCGCGACCTGCAGCACGGTGATGCCGGTGGCCAGCACGAACAACGCGCCGAGGAAGGCGCCATACACGCGCAGTTCGGCCGCAGGCCAGAAGCCCAGCGCGCCGATGCCGGCGATCACCAGACCGGCCACGATGCCCTTCTTGTAACCCAGCGCGGCGACCAGCCGGCCCGCCGGCAGCGACATCAGGAAGTAAGTGCCGAAGAACGTGAACTGCACCAGCATCGCCTTGGCGTAGTTCAGCTCGAATACCGCCTTCAGGTGCGGGATCAGGATGTCATTGAGGCAGGTCAGGAAGCCCCACATGAAGAAGATGGTGGTGACCACGGCGAGCGCTTTGCCGTTGGTGACGGCCGGTGCGTTGCCCGGGGAACCCGATGGACGGGGCGTTGCGGAGATCGGCATGCGGTTCGCGCCTCGATGCGCGGAAGGTCGTTGGTGCGTGGAAGGGGTATGCGAAGAAATGGATCAGTTCGGTCGGGCGGCGCTGCTTTCGCGGATGCGCAGCTGCACCGGAGCGACCGTGCGCCGCGGCGGCGCATCCGGTTCATCCAGGCGCTGCAGCAGCAGTGCGGCCGCCTGCCGGCCACGCTCGCGCGGGTCGGCGGTGAGCGTGGTCAGCGGCGGCACTGCCACCGATGCCTCGGAAATATCATCGAACCCGGTGACCGCGAAGTCGCCACCGGGGCGGATGCCGCGCGAGTTCAGGCCCAGCATCAGCCCCAGCGCGACGGTGTCGTTGTAGCAGACCGCTGCACTTGGCCGATGGCCATCGACGAACAGTTCGTCGGTGCGCGCTGCGGCTTCCAGGCGGTTGGGGGCCGATTCGATCATCCAGCCCGGCGGCAGCGACAGCCCCGCCTCGGCCAGGGCCTGCTGGAAGCCGGCGCGGCGCTGGTGGCAGGAACTGGAATCGGCATGGCCGCCAAAGAAGGCGATCTGGCGATGGCCGCGTTCGATCAGGTGGCGGGTGGCCAGGTAGGCGCCGTGCTGGTTGTCCAGGGTCAGGAAATCCCAGTCGGCGCCGTCCAGTTCGCGGTTGAACAGCAGCACGTTGGCATTGGCACCCAGTGCCTGGCGCACCAGGGCCGCATCGCTGCCCTCGGCCGGCGACAGGATCAGGCCGGCCGGGGTGTGTTCCATCAGGGTGGACAGCACCGCCTGCTGGCGGTCGGGCGATTCGCCGGTGCTGCCCAGCAGGGTCACGTAGCCGCGCCCGCCCAGCGCCTCGTCCACGCCGGAGGCGAATTCGGCGAAGAACGGGTTGGACAGATCGTTGATGACCAGCGCGATGCTGGACGAGGTCCGCCGCCGCAGGTTGGCCGCCGCACGGTTGTAGACATAGCGCTGCCGGCGCAGCTCGGCCTCGACCCTGGCCCGGGTATCGACGTTGACCAGCGGGCTGCCGCGCAGCACCAGCGACACGGTCGCGCGCGAAACGCCGATGGCACGGGCGATGTCGGTCACCGTCACCGCCTTGCCGGAACGCTTGCTGGAACTGTCGCCGTTGTCGTTCATCGTCTTCCCGGACTCCGCTGGAAGCTCAAGCCTAATGGATCGTGGGCACATCGTGCCGTGCCGTTCGCTGGGTTGCCTCGAACGGCACAACAACGGTCAGCGCAGCTGGCTGCCTGGTGCAGCGCACCAGGACACCGGCAGGTCGGCCACGGCCGTGCCCCAGCCCTGGGTCGGCGCCTGGCCGTCCAGCGCGAAGCGCAGGCGCGGGCCCTGCTGCAGGCGGTTCCAGTCCAGCCACACCGGGGCATGGGCCTGGCCGTCGACCTGCACGCCCTGCACGTACTGCAGGCGGCGGCCATCGGCGCCCGGCGCGTCGATGCGCAGGGTACGGCCGTTGCCCATGTCCACTTCCACCTTGGCAAAGCGCGGGGTATGCAGCAGGAACTGGCCGCTGCCCGGCACCGCCGGGTACACGCCGATGGCACTGAACAGGTACCAGGCCGACATCGTGCCCAGGTCATCATTGCCGGTCACGCCGTTGGGCGCATTGGTGAACAGCTGCTGGGCCGCGCGCACCACGTTGGCGGTTTTCCACGGCTGGCCGATCAGGGTGTACAGCCACGGCGAATGCAGGTCCGGCTCGTTGTTGGGGTTGTAGCGGAACTGGTTGTAATAACTGTAGGGCCCGACCACCCACTCGCGGCGGGCAGCGTTGAGCGGATCGGCCTGCAGCGCATCCATCGCGAAGAAGGCGTCCAGGCGGCGGCCGGCCTGTTCGCGGCCGTCCATCGCTTCCACCAGCCCCGGCACGTCCTGCTGCGCCAGCCACTGGTACTGCCAGGCGGTGCCTTCATGGAAGCCATGGTGCGAGCGCGGGCTGTAGTGGCCATCGGCCGGGGTGTACCACTGGCCGTCCTCGGTGCGCGGGCGCGGGAAACCGGTGAAGCCGGTCTCGGCATCACGCACCTGCGGGTCCCACACCTTGCGCCAGTTGCGGCCGCGCTCACGCAGGATGGCCGCATCCTGGTCGTGGCCCAGCCCGTGGGCCATCTGCGACAGCGCGCAGTCGGCCACCGCGTATTCCAGCGTGGCCGAGCCGCCGTGGTGCGGATCGACATCCATGCCCTTGGACGGGAAGGCGCGGTCGTAGACCACATAGCCCTTGTCCAGGTAGGTCGGGTTGCCCGAGCGGCCGGCCATGCGCGAGTTCAGCGGCGGCGTACCGAAGGCATTGCGGCGCAGCGCATCCCAGGCCTGCGATTCACGGCCCTTCAGCGCACCGAAGCGCCACAGGTCGACCATGAACGGCGTGACCGGGTCGCCGGTCATGATGTTGGTCTCGAAGTTGGCGTAGCCCCAGCGCGGCAGCCAGCCGCCCTGCTCGTCGATGGCCAGCAGGGTGCGGCCGATGTCGCGGGCCACGTCCGGGCGGGTCAGCGCCAGCCACTGGTTCTGCGCGCGGTAGGTATCCCACAGCGAGAAGTACTCGTAGTAGGTCCAGCCATCGGCGCGGTGGATGCCATCGTCGTAGCCACGGTAACGGCCATCGGCATCGCTGCCGGTGAGCGGCTGCAGCAGGGCGTGGTACAGCGCGCTGTAGAACACAGTGCGGTCATCGCCGCTGCCGCCCTGAACGCGCACCCGCGCCAACTGCTCGCGCCAGTCCTGCTGGGAAAGCGCGCGCATCCTGTCGAAGCCGATCAGCGCCCCACCCTGCATGCCCTCGGCGCGCAGGTTGGTGCGCGCGCCTTCGGCATCCACGTGGGAAATGGCACTGACCGCCGTGACCGACTGGCCCTTGGCCAGATCAAAAGTGAACCAGGCGCCGTTCGGCTTCTGCTCGCCTTCCATGCTGTGCCGCGCATCGGGCAGGCCACCGCCCTCGCCCCAGGTGCCATGCGCCTTGAACGGGCGGTCGAATTCGATGCGGAACCAGGTGGTGTACTGGTGGCCGCCGCAGAAGCTCTTGGTGACCAGCTTGCCTTCCACCACGCGGTCGCCGACCACGTCCACCACGCTGCCGATGACCGAATGGCGCTCGTTGGCCTGGCCGACATTGACCAGCACGTGGCCATCGCCGCTGCGCTGGCTGAAGGTGTAGCGTTCGGCCGCGGCACGGGTGCGCGCGGTGGCCTCGGCGTCGATGCCGCCGTAGCTGGTCAGGCGTACCTTGTAATAGCCGGCCTGGCCGATCTCGCCATCATGGGTGTAGGACGAGGCATAGGCCTTGTGGTCGAACTGCTTGGGATTGGCGGTATCGAAATCGCCCCCCGGGCCGATGCGGCCGGTGACGGGCAGAACCGACACCTGCCCGCCCTGCTCCCAGCAACCGGCACCGGACAGGAAGGAGTGGCCGAAGCCGCGGATTTTCTCGTCGTCGTAGCGCCAGCCCGAGTAATGGCTGCCGATGGGGCTGACCTGGATCAGGCCGAACGGTGCGGAGGCGCCGGGGAAGGTGTTGCCGTCATCCTTGCTGCCGATGAAGGTATTGACCTCGCGCTCGAGCGCGGCCGGAGCGGCCTGCAGCCAGGGCGTGACGGCCAGTGCCAGCAGGCAGGCGACGCGCGCCAGCGGGCGATGGGACAGTACCGACGAGCGGCGGGCGGGCAGACGGCGGGACAACCTGGTCACGGACAGGACTCCTTGGCGGCAGGGCGGCATCGGGGCTGCGACCGCGCTGGCCGAACCCCTCGTTTCCATCGGTTCAAATCCGCACCCCGGCGGATTTAGATCGATTGAAGTAAAGCAGGCAGCGCCCGTCCATGCATTCTGCGCCGCAGCAAAAGAGGGGGTTTTCTCTCTGCAGGGCTTGCAGCCCTGCACCTGCTTCAAGCCGGAGCCGAAGCAAAAGCAGAAGCTGGCTTTCCGTGGGATGGCGGGGTGGGTCCGGTTGAGGGGGACGCCGTAAACCCATCCATGAAGTGACCCCCAAAAGTTGGACAGTTGGGGATCAGGCGGCCAGCGCGGCCTGTTCCCGGTACTTTACCGGGCTCAGACCCTTTAGTTTCAGTCGGATACGGTCTTCGTTGTAGTACCGGATGTATTCCACCAGCCCGGCTTCCAAACTTTCGATGCTGTCAAAGGTGTTCAGGTAGAAGAATTCCGACTTCAGCGTCCCGAAGAAGCTCTCCATGGCCGCGTTGTCCAGGCAGTTGCCACGCCGGGACATGCTCTGTTTCAGCGAGTGCGTTGCGAGCTTGTGGCGGTAGTTTTCGTGCTGGTAATGCCAGCCTTGGTCCGAGTGAATCATCGGTCGATCTGCGGGCGAAAGCTTCTTGATCGCTTGATCCAGCATCTCACCCACCAGGTCGAATACTGGTCGACGCTTCATCTTGTAAGTCACGATTTCGCCGTTGTAGAGGTCCATGATCGGCGAAAGATAGAGCTTCATGCCCTGCACCTTGAACTCGGTTACATCGGTCACCCACTTACGATTGGGCATCTCAGCCTCAAACTGGCGGCCCAGGTCGTTGGGAACCACGACATTGGCCGCTCCCTTGAACGCGCGATAGCGCTTGATGCGTACCCGCGACTGCAGGCCCAGCTCGGCCATCAGCCGCTGTACCCGCTTGTGGTTGATGGCCTGGCCCTGATTGGCCAGCTCCAGTGTTATGCGACGGTAGCCGTAGCGCCCTTGGTTCTCGTCGTAGATCGCGCGGATGCGCTCACGCAGCTCCGCCTCGCCCTCATCGGGATGGGCCAAGGCGTTGATCTGGTAATAGAACGTGCTGCGAGAGAGCTCGGCCGCCTCGAGCAACAGCGGCAGTGCGTAGATCTGCCTCAATCCTTGGACGGCTTGCGCTTTGCATCTCGCGCCGCCTGCTCTTCCCGGATCAAGGCATCGAGTTTTTTTAGGTAAGCGGTCTCCGCACGCAGGTAGGCCACTTCCTTGAGGAGCTCATCGCGGCTCATGTCCTCGGCGGGCTTGGACGAGCGGGTCTTTTTCATCGGCTTTTGAGGCGGTAATGGTGGCGGTGCCAACGCTTGGGCACCCCGGCACCCCCCTTAGCATACAGCCGCCGCCACAGCCCCACTGCGCCGGCATCGCCAATCTGGAAGTAAGTGGTGGCCTCACGCGCGGACATTCCGTCCTGGCTCATCTTCTCCAGGACCGCAAGTTTGAACTGGAGATCGTAGGACCGCGGTTTGCGGTCAAACCCCGGTCGGCCATGCAGCCGGTAGGTCGCTGCCCACCGCCTCACCGTGGAGAACTCCAGGCCATGGCGGCGGGCAACAGCCTTGACCGATGTGGAGGTGTTGCAGGCCTCTTTAGCCACCTGCAATTTGAAACGAACCTCATATCTGTTCATGTAACCCTCTGGGTTGGATCAGGTGTCCAACTCCAGGGGGTCACTTCACCATGGGGGCTTGGTCGCCGCATCCATGCGGCTCACACCCCCTCAACCGGACCCACCCCGCCTTCGACAGTTTTCTGCGATCTGTCGAACTTCAGATCTTCGATTTCGACATCTGACAGATCTCGTCGACGAATGATGTCGATGTTCCAACCGTCACCAGGAAACTGTCGGGGGTGGGGCGGTGTGGGCTGGCAGGACCGCAGGCGCCATGGATGGCGCCTACGAGCCCCCATGGAAGGGTTTACGGCGTGTCCTGCCGGCCCACACCGCCCCGCCCATCCAGCAGCAAGCCAGAGCTGCCTTTGAAGTTGAAGTTGACGTTGCCGTGGCTTGAAGCAGGTGCAGGGCTGCAAGCCCTGCCGACCCACCCTCCCCGCGCATGTAAACGATTCCAGCGCATTTCGCCGAAACATCATTCGTCAGACACGTCACTGCAATATTGCGCAGCAGCATGCGCAGACCCTCCCGCCATGCTAAAAATCGCCCCGCCATTGCTTAGATCGATCCAAGCGGATCCCGAGGGATGGCCCGGAGGTGGGGACCGGCACAGGACGTACCCAGGCACCAGCGCGCCGCCCCAGGCAGCCGCGGGGCTTCAGCAAAATCGGCATCACAGATTAGATCGATTCAAGTTCCGCGTCAGACACCGGATCAATCCAGGAGAGAGGGAGAGATGGCAATCAAGCATTCAACTCGTACGCACGGCCGCGACACCCTGTCGTTCGCCGTCGCGCTGGCACTGGCCGCAGCCGTCGCGCCGACCGGCGCCGCTGCCCAGCAGGCCACCGCACAACCGACCACCGGCAGCGCCGATGCCACCACCCTGGACAGCGTCCAGGTCACCGGCTACCGCTACGCCATCGAGAAGAGCCTGCAGCAGAAGCGCGATGCAAATGCTGTGGTCGAAGTGATCACCGCTGAGGACGTCGGCAAGTTCCCCGACAAGAACGTGGCCGATTCGCTGCAGCGCGTGCCCGGCGTGGTCATCACCCGCGACGGCGGCGAAGGCAAAAGCGTCAGCGTGCGCGGCCTCGACCCCGACCTGACCCTGACCCAGTTGAACGGCAACTACATCGCCACCTCCGAAACCAATGACGAGGCCAGCCGTTCGTTCAACTACACCCTGCTGCCGTCGAACATGCTGTCCAGCGCCGAGCTGTTCAAGTCGCCGGAAGCGCGCATCGACGAAGGCGGCATCGGCGGCACGGTCATCCTGCATACCCGCCGCCCGCTGGATATGGAATCCAATTCCGGCTATGTCACCCTGGAAGGTGTCTCCTCCGATACCCACCAGGACGTCGACCCGCAGGCGTCGGCGCTGTACTCGTGGCACAGCGAGGACGAGCGCTTCGGCGTGCTGGTCGGTGTGACCCAGCAGAAGCGCACCAGCCGCACCATGGAAGTGAGCACCGAGAACTACCAGTGGTACGGCACCGACGTCGATGCCCGTGATGTCAACGGCAATGCCCTCACCCAGGGCGGCATCAACTACTGGTGGGGCAACTCCGGCTTCAACGACCAGTTCGGGCACAACTACAGCGACTTCTTCATGCCCACCTCGGTGAACTTCGCCGTGAAGGAGGAGAAGCGCGAGCGCAAGGGCGGACAGTTCACGTTCCAGTTCAAGCCGGTCGACAACCTGACCCTGACCGCGAACTACTTCCGCTTCCAGCTGGACGGCGACTATTCGCAGAACATGCTGAAGGTGCCCGAGTGGAACATGGCGCGCTTCAACGGTGACGGCAACTGGGCCGGCGGCCGCCTGCTCAACGGCCTGACCTTCGACCCCAGTGGCACCGTGGTCACCGGCGCGCAGTTCGAGAAGCTGCCGGGCAAGACCTACTACTGCAGCGAAGACGAAGCCGCTGCCGCCGGCCTGGCCCCGGGTGGCTGGGGACCGGATGACTGCACCATCCCCACCCCGCAGCTGACCGGTGGCTACAGCCGCGAAAAGGCGCTCTCGCAGACCGCTGACCTGACCATCGACTGGGACATCAGCCCGCTCTGGAAGGCCTCCTTCAGCGGTGGCCGCACCTGGTCCGAAGGCGGTCCGTCGATGAACTTCCGCATGTCGGCCAAGCCGCGCCGCCGCGTCAACGGCGTGTGGGAATCGGGCAACCAGTACACCGCCTGGGACCTGACCGGCACCCCGTCGCTGACCGTGTCGCCGAACCTGCAGCAGGTGCTGATGAATGGCATCGCCGAGGTCGACACCGGTTCGACCGATTCGTCGTGGATGCAGACCGAGGTCAAGCAGAGCCACTTCCAGGCCGATGTCACCAAGATGTTCGAAAGCGGCTGGCTGGACTCGATCCAGTTCGGTGCCAAGTACCGTGACGGCAAGGTCCATCGCAACACCGGCAACACCTACTGGGTGTGCCAGGGTGCCGACCCGGCCGACTACGACAGCCGCTACCAGGCCGGCTGCGACAACACGGCCGGCATCGCCCAGCCCGGCTTCTTCCTGTCCAACCCGATCAGCGGCATCGCCGGTGGTTTCAACGCGAACGTGTTCCCGGGCATCAACTTCCCGGCCTACATCGACCACCTGAACAACACCTACGGCCAGTCGCACAACCGCGTCGAAGACGACTTCGTCTACAACGTCAACGAGAAGATCTACTCGGGCTACTTCCAGGCCAACTTCCGCACCGAACGCCTGCGCGGCAACGTCGGTGTGCGCGTGGTGCGCACCGAGCAGTTCGCCCAGTCCAGCGATTCCATCGAGAAGTTCAACGACTACTTCCTGGACAACGCCTCCGGCGCACCGATGTCGTGCAACGACCCGGCGGCAGCGGCCTTCCCCACCTATGGCTGCGAAAGTGGTTTCGTGCGCCTGCCCGACCCGCTGGCGCGCGAGAAGAGCTTCGAGCTGATCGGCTCGGACCGCACCTATACCGACGTGCTGCCCAGCTTCAACATCGCCTGGGACATCACCGACACGCTGGTCCTGCGTGGCGCGGCATCGAAGGTGGTGGCACGGCCGAGCTACACCAGCATCGCCGCACCCGGCAGCCTGAGCTACTACAGCCCCGAGTACGTCAATGACCGCCGTGTTGCTGGCGGCGCCCCCACCGAAGGCTGGGCCGGCAGCGGCAGCAACAAGAACCTCGAAGCGTTCAAGGCCACCCAGTACGACCTTGGCGTAGAGTGGTACTTCATGCCGGGCGCGGTGGCCGGCGTCGGTCTGTTCCGCAAGGACATCAGCAATTTCACCGTGCCGATCGTACGTGACGTGCAGATGGAAGTCGGCGGCCAGATGGTGACGGTGCAGAACTACAGCACCCAGGCCAACGGCCGTGACGCGGTGTCGCAGGGCGTGGAAGTGTACGGCCAGTACACCTTCGACTTCGGCCTGGGCGTGCAGGCCAACTACACCTACAACGACACCAACCTGGCCTCGATCGAGCTCAATGGCGAGAACCTGGGCGCATCGCCGCTGGTGGGCAGCGCCAAGAACCAGGCCAACCTGACGGTGTTCTACGAAACCGACCGGTTCCTGGCCCGTGCCTCGTACAACCGTCGTGGTGAAGTGGTCGGCGGCCTGGTCAACGGCATGACCCAGTACACCGAACCGTACGATCAGCTGGATCTGAACGTGGCCTACAACTTCACCGAAGCGCTGACCTTCACCGCCTCGGTGCTCAATGCCACCAAATCCGAACAGCGCATCTACCTGGGCAACGACACCCAGTCGCGCCTGATCTCCAACCTGTACTCGGGCCGGCAGATCTACTTCGGCGCGACCTACAAGTTCTAAGCCCGCGCCCCGTACAACGGTCCTCCACGGCAGCCACGCTTTTACAGGTGGCTGCCGTTTTCGTTTGGCAGGGAGCGAAGGCAACGCGCCGTTGTAGAGCCGAGCCCGTGCTCGGCTGCTGTTGCTCTGCGCCAAGAGCAGCCGAGCACGGGCTCGGCTCTACAGGAGCGGCTAGCCGCACTCAGAATGTGAACACATATTCCAGCGCGAACTCACGCCCCACCGCGCCCAGCAGACGGGTCGGGGCGAAGTCGTAGTCCACCTTGTACGGATCCTTGTGGTTCCAGCTGGCGGCGTTGAAGGCGTTGTTGACGTAAGCGTTGACCTTCATGTGCTCGGTCACCTGGTAACCCACGTTGAAGTTCCAGGTGATGAACGGCCCTACCCGCCCGTAATAGCGGGAGGTCTGCTGGCCCGCATTGGGGTTGGTGTTGGCCGAGCCATCGGGCCGGGTCAACGGCTCCAGGCAGTTCAACGACGGGCTGTCGCTGGGCACGTAGCCATCGGCGAACGGCAGGCAGCCACCGGGGTTG
The DNA here is from genome assembly GCF_047782825.1 of Stenotrophomonas maltophilia. Lineage (GTDB taxonomy): Bacteria > Pseudomonadota > Gammaproteobacteria > Xanthomonadales > Xanthomonadaceae > Stenotrophomonas. Next base: position 1,121,025 of record NZ_CP180589.1, read on the forward strand.
TCCAGGCGGTCGGTACCCCAGTGGTAGCGCACACCCGGTACCGAGCCCACGCGGTCGGCGTAGACATTGGCGTTCCAGTTGCCACGCTGCCAGGCCAGGCTGGCGCGCAGCTTGCTGCGCAGGTCGCGGTCGCGGCGTTCGGGATTGGGGTCGTTGGCGTAGCGCTGTTCCTTGGTCGACAGCTGGTTGGTGTAGTTCACCCCCAGCTGGAAGCTGCCCCAGGCAGCGGTTTCCAGCCGGTAGCGCGCGGTCAGGTCGATGCCGCGCACCTCGCGGCTGGCCAGGTTGAACGGGCCGCGCTCGATGGAAACCAGGCGACCGTTGCCATCACGGTTCACCCGGGCCAGGATGCCCGCGCAGTACTCGCCACCGGCCGGGTTGGACCACGGCGTGCCGTCCATGTTCTTGCCGGTCAGGCAGCCGGCCTCGCTGGCCAGCACCTCATCGGCACCGACATCGACGATCATGTCTTCCAGCTTGATCGCCCAGTAGTCGGCGCTGACCGACAGGTTCGGCATCACATCCCAGACAAAGCCAACGGTCCAGGAATCACCGGTCTCCGAACGCAGCAGCGGCGTGCCGCGGCGGTTCACATCGAATGCATACCAGACATCGGTGTTGCCGGCACCGCAGTTGTTGACCAGGTAAGCGCCACTTTCGATGCAGCGCAGGCGGTCGTAGGTCAGCACTTCCGAACTGCTGGGCTGGCCCAGCAGGTAGTGCATGTCGGGCGCGTGGAAACTGGTGGCATAGGAACCGCGCACCAGCAGCGATTCGAACGGCCGCCATTCCAGGCCCGCATTCCAGGTGGTTTCCTTCTGGCTGCCGATGCTGACCGCGTCGGCACTGTCATCGGCCTTGTAGTTGCCATACCGGTCGTAGCGTGCCGCTGCGGTGGCGATCAGGCTGTCGGCCAGCGGAATCTTGAATTCCACGCCGGCCGAATAGCGCGTGCGCTCGCCGCCGCCGCGGTCGACGTTCTGCAGATCGAAGTCGATGCCGGCGCGCGGGTCCGGGCTGAGGTGGTAACCCTGCCGCGCCACTTCGGCCACCGCCGCGAACGACACCGGCCCGGCCCACCCCTGGAACAGTTCGCCGGTGATATCCGCCGAGGCCTGGTTGACCCACGACGAGGCGCGGTTGCGCGCCACCGTGCCCATCTGCCAGTACTGGTCAGGCGTGATGGGATTCCACCAGCGCGATTCATTCAAGGCGTAGATCGCTTCGCCATCGGCCGTGGTTCCCAGCCGCGGGCCAAGGAAGAAGTCGTAGGACTTCTGTTCGTCCACCACGTTCTGCCGCTCCTCCACCCGGTAATAGGAACGGCCCACCGATGCACTCCAGTCGAAGCGGTCGGCCAGGCGCCCGCGCAGGCCGGCGCTGACATCCCAGGACAGTTCGCGGTTGGTGTTGCGCAGCGTGTCCAGGCCGCCCACTTCGTTCGGGGTGAACTGGCGCACGCCCAGGATCGGCCGATCACGGTTGGCATCCCAGTAGTAGCCGTTGGCATCGTCGATGAGGGTCACGCTGGGCGGATTGGTGCCCCACAGCGCTTCGGAGCGATAGACGGCCAGATTGCTCCAGGCCTGCAGGTCGTTGCCGAAATCGAAGGTGGCGTACAGGTTGCCGGACAGGTTTTCCGAACCGCCGGTCAGCAGCCAGTTGGCGTAGTCGGCGCTCATGCCGCACAGGCGCCCCGTGTTCGTCACCGTATTGGCGTTGTAGTTGTAGACCAGGCGATCGGCGGTGTAGTACTCGCCATCGAATTTCTCGCAGGTGCCTGTGGGCGGCGCCAGGCGCTCGCCGGTGCCGGGGTCGATCAGGGCCAGGCCCGCCGTGGGGCGGAAGCCGACCTTGCGCTGCTCCATGTTCCAGGACGGGTACAGCGCATCATCGGCATCGTCCATCTGCGGCCGGTCGCGGCCGAACAGCGGGTCACGCTTGGTGTACTGCAGCGCGTAGGTCACGCTCCAGTTGTCGCCGGTCTTGCCACCGGCCCAGGACAGATCCCAGGTATCGCGGCCGCCTTCGGTGGATGTGCCGCCGCGCACGCGCACTTCGTCGCCGTCGTAGTGGGTCTTCAGGATGACGTTGACCACACCGGCAATCGCGTCCGAGCCGTAGATGGCCGACGCGCCACCGGTCAGCACTTCAATGCGTTCCACTGCGGCAGCGGGGATGTTGCCGTAGTTGGAGAAGTTGGTCTCGCCGCCATAGGGCAGCGGGTAGTCGGCCACGCGACGGCCGTTGACCAGCAGCAGGCTGCGGTTGGGGCCCATGCCACGCAGGTTCAGGCCGCTGGCGTTTGGCGTATGCGAGCCCCACTGCGAGGCCGCTTCAACCGTGCCGGTGGCTTCGGTCAGCGTCTTCAACGCGTCGTAGACGGTGACGAAGCCTTCCTTCTGGATCTGCTGGGCGGAAATCACGTTGACCGGGGCCGGGCCTTCGACACTGGCGCGCTTGATGCGCGAGCCGGTGACGGTGACCGCGTCCAGATCCTTGGTGGACGGGTTGGCGGCCTGCTGGGCGCTGGCGGCCAGCGGCAACAAGGCCAGCAGCAGGGCCTGGGACAACAGATGACGGCGGGTGCGGACGGTCTGAGCCATGGGTGGTTGCTCTTCGAAGAAGTGGGCGCGCGGATGCGTGGAACAGCGGCACTACGTGGACATCGATCCAGGGCGCTTGCATCGATCCATATCGGATCCTCGCCCCCCCTGTGGATCGATCCAAACTAAAGCACAGCTGAACATGCCGGGGCATCCCGCGCCGCAGCAACGCGCACCACGACGTCGCCGACGACCGCGTGGCGTTCGAGGAATCAATGGGTTGCGAGGAGTTGACCCGGGTCGCGAGCACAACGGAGTGACACGATTGCGACAGGTGCGCGCGGAACGGTTCTGTCCGCGCCCTCGCCTGCGGCTTCAGTACGCGACGGACAGCGGTAGATACCGTGTCGTCCTTGCCTAGGCAAGGACGACTTCAGGCTCAAACGGTCGGCCGCTCTTCAGCACTCCCCAGACCAGATGTATGAGCTTGCGCATCAGTGCACACATGATGACCTTGAATGGCTTTCCTTTCTTGCTGAGGCGTTCTGCAAAGGCCTTCAGCGTCGGGTTGTAGGCCTTGCCGGTCAGCGCCGGCATGTACAACTTCTTGCGGAAATTGGCGTCGCCAACTCGCGATATCCTGGCTTTACCTTCGTAATTTCCTGATTGACGCTGCGCCGGATTCAGGCCTGCGTGGGCAACCACCTGACGCACGTCGCTGTATCTGTTGAGATCGCCTAGAAACGCCAGCAGTTGGGCACTGCTGGTATCGCCCACGCCGGGAATGCTGGTGAGCAGTTGATGGCGCCCGCGCAGGTCCGGATCGTTGTCGATGTGGTCCTGGATCGCCTTTCGCACCTGTCTGATCTGTTCCTCCAACGTCCGGATCACGTCGTTGATCCCTTGCTGGACGGAGATATCGGCAACTTCCAGGCGGTTTTGCTCCATCTGCAGCATTTCCTGGAGGTCATCACGTCGCCGGACAAGGGCTCGCAGCTTCACCTCCGAGGGCGTCGGCGGGACGTAGGGGTGCAGCTTTTCCGGGCGTTGAGCCTCGAAGAACCGGGCAATCAGCTTGGCATCGCTGCGGTCGGTCTTGGTCCGGACTCCCTCGGCCTGCCCAAATGCTTTCACCCGTGCGGGATTGGCGACATAAACCACTACCCCAGCCTCCACCAGGGCGCGCGCCAAAGCCTCGTGGTAGATACCGGTGGCCTCCATGCCTACCGCTGCGTCAGGCGCATGCTTGGCTCGCCACGCCAGAAATTCCGCATAACCCTTGGTCGTATTGGGAAATTTGGCTTTGGTGCGGTACTTGCCCTCGGACAGTGGCAAGGCGACATCAAAGGTCGCCTTGGCCATGTCATTGCCGATTACTTGCATGATCTTGCTCCAGCTTGAACTTACGATCGTGATCGGAAGCCGCCAGACTTGCCCTTGTGAGTGCAGGCTCTCACCCGAAGGTGGGCCTAAGATACCGTTCAAGTTCCAAGGCGGTGTCAGGCCGCCGACGCGCTGAATCTACTTTGCAAGCTCGAAGGCTTAAGAGCCGAGGCAGCGTCATCGGAGCCTCCCGGGGTCACCGGGGGAATTGTGCCTGATCAGGGCACCATTCCGAGACACAAGAGCCGAGCCCATGCTCGGCTGCGCTTCGCTCTTTGTAGAGTCGAGCCATGCTCGACTGCTTTTTTGCAGCGCCGAGCCACGCGCGACCGGTCGTCGAACAGCCGTCAAGCATGGCTCGACGCTACATGAAAAGCGGGTCAGCGCGCGGCGTCCAGCGCCTTGCGCAGGGCGGCCACGGTGGCGGTGCTGGTCTGGCTCCAGTCCGGGTCCAGGCCGCGCAGGACCGGGTTCTGGAACTGCATGTCCGAACGCCGCAGGCCCTTGGCCGAGGCGTGCAGTTCGCTGCAGCCGGTCTGCCGGGCGACGCCGGCAATGTTGGCCGGGCCCAGGCCGGCGCCAGCCATCACGCTGATGCGCCCAGCAGCCTGGCCGACCAGCGTGGCCAGGACTTTGCTGCCCGCTTCGGCGCTGACCTGGCCACCGGAGGTCAGCACCCGCTGGCAGCCCAGGCCGATCACCTGCTCCAGCGCGGCCGGCAGATCGCGGGTGGCGTCGAAGGCGCGGTGGAAGGTGACCTGCAGCGGCCCCGCCGCCTGCACCAGTTCCCGGCACAACGGCAGGTCGATGTCACCCTGCGCATCCAGCGCGCCGACGACTACGCCATCGCAACCCAGCGCACGGCACTGCGCGATGTCACGCAGCATCAGCTCGGTTTCCAGCGCGTCGTAATGGAAATCGCCGGCACGCGGGCGCACCAGCACGAACAGCGGAATGGTCAGCCGCTCGCGGGCGATGGCAATGCTGGCAAAGGATGGCGTGGTGCCGCCCTCGGCCAGATTGTCGAACAGTTCGATGCGGTCGGCGCCGCCGGCCTGCGCCGCCAGCGCCGAGGCCACCGAATTGCTGGCGATTTCGAGCGTGTGGCGCACGCTCACGTCTGCGTGCTCGTGTAGATCGACTGCGAATCGCGCAGGTCATCCTGGCGCTGTGCATCGCACACCGCGTAGACGAAGCCGCGATGCAGTGCGTATGCACCCACCTCGCCCTGCTTGTTCATCGCCAGGAAACACACCTGCAGCGTCTTGCTGGCCTCGGGCCGCCTGCGCACCACCCGGTCGATGGCTTCGCGGCAGGCCTGGGCCGGCGTGCGCCCCTGGCGCATCAGCTCGACCACCAGGAACGACGCCGCATTGCGGATCATCTCTTCGCCCACGCCCGAGGCGGTGGCCGCGCCCACGTCGTTGTCCACGTACAGGCCGGCACCGATGATCGGGCTGTCACCCACCCGCCCGTGCAGCTTCCAGGCCATGCCGCTGGTGGTGCAGGCACCGGCGAGGTGGCCCTTGGCATCCAGCGCCAGCATGCCGATGGTGTCGTGGTTGTCGCTGTTGCCGGGAATGCCGCGGCGTTCCGCATTGATCTGCGGCTGGTACTTTTCGGTCTTCAACCATTCGCGCCATGCCGCTTCGGCCTGCGGCGTGAGCAGGTGCTGGCGTTCGAAGCCCTGCTGCACCGCGAACTGCTGCGCGCCCTCGCCCACCAGCAGCACGTGCGGGCTGTTCTCCATCACTTTGCGGGCCACCGACACCGGATGCAGGATATCGACCAGCGCCGCGACCGCACCACAGCGGCCATCGCCGGCCATGATGCTGGCATCCAGGCTCAGCACGCCATCGCGGTCGGGGTTGCCACAATGGCCAACGGTGGGATTGCACAGCTCGCTCTCGGCCCAGCGTGCGCCGGCTTCCACCGCGTCCAGCGCACTGCCGCCCTGGGCCAGCACCTTCCACGCGGCCTGGTTGGCGGGCACGCCGAAATCCCAGGTTGAAACGACCTTCGCGCCGCCCTGCGTGCGGGCCTGCACACCCGGCATTGCCGCCATGCCTGCGGCCAATGCACCGGCCTGCAGGAACTGCCTGCGATCCACCATGTCCGCCTCCGTCGTCCATTCCGCCGCCGGCAGGCTGCCGGCAGCCTTCTATCTGTTCATGCCGGCGTACGTGCCGCGTGCCACACCGCTGCGCCCAGCACACCCAACTGGCCGTGTTCAACGCGCCACACCGGCACCTGCCGCAGCACGTCGGTCAGCACTCCCTTGTTGAGGAAGCGCTCGCGGAAGCGGCCATCGGCCAGGAAATCCTGTACGTGCGTGGAAATGCCACCGGCCAGGTATACCGAGCGCGCGCCCACGGCAATCGCTGCGTCGCCCGCCAGGCTGCCCAGCCAGGCGCAGAACACCTGCAGGGTTTCCACCGCCAGCGCATCTTCGCCGCTGCGCGCCGCGCCGATCAGCGCTTCGGTACTGGTCCATTGCGGGGTCACGCCGCGCAGTTCGCACAGGCACGGGTAAAGGTTCATCAGGCCGCTGCCGGACAGCACGCGTTCGTTGTCCACGTGCGCCCAGCGCTGCAGCAGCTTGCCCAGCACCTGCAGTTCCAGCGCATTGCCGGCCCCCAGCGCGGCATGGCCGATCTCGCTGGCCAGCACCGGACGCTCGCCATCGGCAAAGCGCAGCGCGGCACCCAGCCCGGTGCCGGCGCCCAGCACCAGCGCCGGGAAGGCCTGTGCCGGGTCCGCATCGCCATTCAGCGGCACCAGGGTGTCGGCCTGCAGGTAGGGGATGGCCAGCGCCACCGCTTCGAAATCGTTGATCAGCTGCAGTTCCTGCAGGCCGGACTGGTCGCGCGTGGTGGACAACGACACCGTCCACGGCAGGTTGGCATTGATCAGCACGTCACCATCGAGCAGGCCGGCGATGGCCACCACCGCCGTGCGCACCGGCTGGCCCAGGCTGGCAGTGAAATCGGCCAGGATCGCGGCCAGGCTCGGGTGGTCGGCGCAGGCGTAAGTGCGGTAGCTGCCCAGGCGCGGCGTCTGCCCCGGTGTCGTTTCAGCCAGGGCCAGGCGGGCGAAGGTACCGCCGACATCGGCCACCACCAGCGAACGGGGCACGCCACTGGCGGGCGCACCGGTGTGCAGAACGCCGCTACCGGCGGAATCGGGATGAACCGGGGACGCTGCTGCAACGTTCACGCTGGCCTGCTTGGATCGATTGAATCGACCCGATTCTCAGGCATTGGCGGCACTTTGCCAATCGCGGCGCCACCGCTGGGGCTGTCGGGCAGGCGCAGCGTTACATGCCTTCCTGCTCGGCCACCTGCACCCCGTCCACCAGCACGCGGAAGCGCTGCGGGCGGAAACCGGCGAACAGCAGCGGGCGGGTGCGCTCGACCAGGACCTGGTGGCCGGCGATGTGGCGCATCCACGACTGTACCAGCGAGAACGAGAACTGGGTGCCCGGGTGCAGCGGATGCTGCACCCAGACCTTCTCATCGGCGCTCTGCAGGAACATCGCGCCGGTGAACCAGTGGCGGCTGAGGGTGACCGGCGTGGTGCCGGCCATGAAACGGATATCCATGCTGCGTCCTTTCGTGATGGGAACCGTCGGCCCGGCTCAGGGCTGGGCCGTCTGCAGGCTGTAGCTGGTGGTGGCGGTGAACACCTGCCCGTCGGGCTGGGTCGAACGCACCTCCACCTTGTGGCTGCCCACGGCCAGGTCGGTCGGCAACGCACCACGCCACAGGTGCGGCGATGCGGTGGCTTCCGGCGAACGGTCGTAGCCGCGCAGCACAGTGGCGGTGTCGTCGGCCACGTTTTCCACCAGCAGGCGCGGATCGGGCTGGCTGACCTGCTTCATCGGCTGCCAGGCGCCGCCATCGACGCGGTACTCGACCACGCTGGCGTCCTCGCCCATATAGACGTTGGCGTACACGCCCCAGGCCGGGTAGGCGCCCTGGCGCAGCACCTTGGGTGCATGCAGGCCGATCTGCTCGCTGGCTGCGGCGCCGGCCACCCGGTACTGCAGGCGGTAGCTGCCGTTGCCGGTCACGTCCAGCAATGCATACCCCTTGGGCGTGCCGTCGCTCATGGTGCTGTCCGGCACGCCGGCGGCATTCTTCACGCCCGACCAGAACGCGCCGCAGTTGGCGCCCACGTTGAACTCGTGCAGCGGCTTGTCACCCTGCCAGCCCTCGGCCTTGCCGTGGTACACGTGCTGCTGGGTGTGGCTGTGGCCGCTCAGCACCAGCACGTTGCGGAAATCCTTCAGCAGATCGAACAGGCGCTGGCGGTCGGCATGGCGGAAGGTCTCGCGCCCCGGTGCCGCGTCGAACAGCGGGATGTGCATGCCCAGCACCAGCAGGCGGTCCTTGTGCAGGCCCTTCAGGTAGCTGGCGAGGAAGGCGAACTGGTCTTCGCGCAGGCCACCCACGTACTTCGGCCTGGCCTTGGGGTCGTAGACCACGTCGTCCAGGAACACGAAGCTCGCGCCGCCCTCTTCCACCGCGTAGGTATCCGGACCGTAGATGTTGCGCCAGCTGTCCAGCGAATGGTCGTCGTTGGCCGCGTCGAAATCGAGGTCGTGGTTGCCCGGCACGTGGAACCACGGCACGCCCAGTTCGGTGGTGACCTTGTTGATGGCCGGGTACAGGGACAGGTCGTCGTTGACGATGTCGCCCAGGGTGGTGCCCAGCCGTGCCTTGGTCTGCCCCACCAGCGGGGCGACGATGGACTGCTGGTAGTAGCCGATATCCTTCAGGGTGGCGGTCTGCGAATCGGTGAAGACCAGCATCTGGAAGCCGCGGCGGCTGTCATGGCGGTCGGCCTGCAGGGCGAAATCCCAGCCGCGGCCCGCTTCACCGGTGGCGGCGATACCGCCGTACTTCAGTGCCGGCGAACCATTGGGGCGGTAATGCCGCCAGAACGACGGCAGGCCATCGCCGGCCTTCGGGAACGAATAGGCATCGGGCTTGATCACGAACACCGTCTGCCCGTCACGCACCGGCAGGCTGTAGCTGCCATCGGCGGCGGTCTTGACGATGGTCTCGCCATTGGACACCTGCACCCCGGCCAGGCCCGGGTCGGTCGCGCCACGGCCCGGCTTGCCGTCACGTTCGAGATAGACCTTGCCGCTGACCACCGTATCGGCGGCCCAGGCCGGCGACGTCAGCAACAGGCAGCACAGCCAGGCGGCAGGGAGTTTCATGGGGGCGGTCCGGGAAAGAAAGACCGCCCATTGTAGATTCCGTTGATGACATCACGCACGCGGTGTCGCATGGCCCTGTAGAGCCGAGCCCGTGCTCGGCTGGCTTGAAGCTCCAGAGCAGCCGAGCATGGGCTCGGCTCTACAAACCCCTTAACGGTGGCGCTGTTCCAGCACATCACGCGCATCCTGCAGCGACAGGCCACGTGCGCGCAGCAGCACCAGCAGGTGGTACAGCAGGTCGGCCGACTCACCCAGCAGGGCCTCGTCGTCCTGGGCGACGGCGGCCAGCGCGGTTTCCACGCCCTCCTCGCCCACCTTCTGCGCGATGCGGCGGATGCCGCCCTCGAACAGCGAGGTGGTGTAGCTGCCCGGCGGGCGCTGCGCCTCGCGCACGGCCACCAGCTGGCCCAGGCCGCCCAGGAAGTCCTTGGGGGCGCCGTCGAAGCAGCTTTCGGCACCGGTGTGGCAGGTCGGGCCGGCCGGGCGTGCCAGCACCAGCACCGTGTCGGCATCGCAGTCGATACTGATCGACTGCACCGCCAGCACGTGGCCGGACTGCTCACCCTTGGTCCACAGCCGCTGCTTGCTGCGGCTGTAGAAGGTCATGTGACCGGTCACCTGGGTGATGTGCAGCGATTCGGCGGTGACGTAGCCCAGCATCAGCACCTGCAGGGTGTCGGCGTCCTGCACCACGGCCGGCAGCAGGCCATCGCCCTTCGCCCAGTCCAGCGATTCCAGCGCCTGCGGCGATGGGCGTACTTCAATAGACATCTCGAACCTCGATCTGCTGTTCGCGCAGGTAGCGCTTCAAATCCGCAATGGCGATGGCGCCGCTGTGGAACACGCTGGCGGCCAGCGCACCATCCACATCGGCCTGGTCGAAGGCCTGGGCGAAGTGCTCCATCGCACCGGCACCGCCGGAAGCGATCAGCGGCACGTTGCAGACCGCACGTGCCTGCCGCAGCTGCTCCACGTCGTAGCCACGGCGCACGCCGTCGCTGTCCATGCAGTTCAGCACGATCTCGCCGGCGCCGCGGCGCTGTGCCTCCACGATCCAGTCCAGGGTGCGCAGCGGCACCGCCTGGGTCTTGTCCGGGTCGCCGCTGAAGCGGCGTACGCGCCACTCGCCATCCGCCTCGCGCACCGAATCGACGCCGACCACCACGCACTGCACGCCGAATTCCTCGGCCAGTTCAGTGATCAGTTCCGGGCGACCCAAGGCCGGCGAGTTGATCGACACCTTGTCCGCGCCGGCAAACAGCACCCGGCGGGCAGTGTCTACGCTGTCGATGCCGCCGGCCACGCAGAACGGTATATCGATCAGGCGGGCGATGCGCTCGATCCAGGCCACATCCACCGAACGCGCCTCGGGGCTGGCGCCGATGTCATAGAACACCAGCTCATCGGCCCCCTGGTCGCGGTAGCGCTGGGCCAGCTCGGCAATGTCACCCATGTCGACGTGGTCGCGGAAGCGCACGCCCTTGACCACGCGGCCATCGCGCACGTCCAGGCAGGGAATGATGCGGCGGCTCAACATGCCAGTGCCTCGCCCAGGTCCATGCGCTGTTCCAGCAGCGCCTTGCCGAGGATGGCGCCACCACAGCCGGCAGCGCGGGCCTCGGCCACGTCGGCCACGTCGCGGATGCCGCCGGAGGCCTGCACCGCCACGCCCGGCAGCAGTGCCGACAGGTGCGCGTACAGGCTGATGTTCGGGCCGGCCAGCATGCCGTCGCGGGCGATGTCGGTGCACAGCAGGTGGCGCATGCCGGCGCGCGCATAGCGTTGGGCAAGGTCATCCAGGGTCACCCCGGCGTTCTCGGTCCAGCCGTGCACGGGCAGCTGCCACTGGCCCTGCGTGTCCTGGCGCGCGTCCAGCGCGATGGTGATGCGGTCGGCGCCGAATTCCTCCAGCCAGCCCACCACTTCGTCGGGGCGGCGTACGGCCAGCGAGCCGACCACCACGCGGCTGGCGCCCGCATCAAGGATGCGTGCCACGTCGTCGCGGCCACGCACGCCGCCGCCGGTCTGCACCTGCAGCGGCGTCTGCGCGCGGATCGCCGCCAACAACGGCGCCAGGGTGTAGCCACCGGCACGTGCGGCGTCCAGGTCCACCAGGTGCATCCACTGCGCGCCCTGCGCGGCAAAGGCCTGCGCACGCGGCAACGGATCGTCGCCGTAGGAGGTTTCCTGCGCGTAGTCGCCCTGGCGCAGCCGCACCACGCGGCCATCGCGGATATCCAGTGCGGGGTAGACGGTGAAACTCATGCAGCAGTGCCCTCGAGGAAATTGCGCAGCATCTGCGAACCGGTCTCGCCGGAACGCTCGGGGTGGAACTGGGCGCCGAAGTAGCGGCCCTGCTCGATCACGGCGGTGAACAGGCCGCCATGGTCGCAGGCAGCCACGGTGTGGGTGTTCAGCGGCGCGGCGTAGCTGTGCACGAAGTAGGCGCTGGAACGGTCCGGCACGCCCTGCAGCAGCAGCGAAGGGCGCAGCGCCAGCAGGCGGTTCCAGCCCATGTGTGGCACGCGGATGCCGCAGGCGGGCACCAGCTTGCGCACCACGCCGGGAATCAGGCCCAGGGTGTCCACGCCGGCTTCCTCGGACCGATCGAACAGCAGCTGCATGCCCAGGCAGATGCCCATCAGCGGCACCTCCAGCCGGCGCAGCGGTTCGACCAGGCCCTGCGCATGCAGGCGCTGCATGCCCGGTGCCGCAGCGCCCACGCCCGGCAGGATCACCCGCTGTGCGCCGGCCAGGCCCTGGGCATCGCGCACCAGGCGCACGTTCGCGCCCAGCCGCTCCAGCGCATAACGCACCGAACCGAGGTTGGCGCCGCCGGCATCGATCAGCGCAACATCGCTCACAGCGCCCCCTTGGTGGTCGGCAACGCAGTGCCCTGGCGGGCCAGCGCTGGGCGCAATGCACGCGCCAAGGCCTTGAAGCAGGCTTCCACCTTGTGGTGGTCGTTGTCGCCGCGCACCTGCAGGTTGAGGTTGAGGCCGCTGGCATCGCACAGCGAACGGAAGAAGTGCGGGACCAGCTCGGTTGGCATGTCACCCACCCGCTCGCGCTTGAACTCGCCTTCGAACACGAAGTACGGGCGGCCACTGAAATCCAGCGCCGCGCTGGCCAGGGTCTCGTCCATCGGCAGGGTGAAGCCGTAGCGGCCGATGCCGCGCTTGTCGCCCAGCGCTTCGCGCAGGGCCTGGCCCAGGGCCAGACCGGTGTCTTCGATGGTGTGGTGCTCGTCGATATGCAGGTCGCCCTCGGCCTGGATGTCCAGGGCGAAGCCGCCGTGCTTGCCGATCTGTTCCAGCATGTGGTCGAAGAACGGCAGCCCGGTGTGGATGTTGGCATCACCGGCGCGATCCAGGTCCAGTTCGACGCGGATCTTCGTTTCCTTGGTGTTGCGCTGGACCACGGCGGTACGCGGTGCATCGGCCAGCGCGTGGGCAATGCCCGGCCAGTCCCACTCGCCGCCGAACTGTTCGGTGCGCAGCTGGAAACCGCGGATGTTCAGGTTGTCGGCGAACTGCAGGTCGGTGATGCGGTCGCCCACCATGCCCGAACGCGCCCAGTCGATGCTGCGGTCCTGCAGGTGGCGGGTCATCAGGCCGATGCCGGGCTTGCGCGTGGGCGCGTTGTCCTGCGGCCAGCTGCAGTCGATCAGCACGTCACGGAAGGCGATGCCCTGGCTTTCGAAGATCTGCAGCATCAGGTCGTTGGGGCCGTCGAAACTGGCACGCGGGTAGCTTTCGCTGCCCAGGCCATCCTGATTGGTGACGATGACGAACTGGTAGCCCGCATCACGCAGCTTCAGCAACGCCGGGATCACCTGCGGCACGAAGCGCAGCTTTTCGTAGGCGTCGATCTGGAAATCCGCCGGCTCTTCGATGAGAGTGCCATCGCGGTCGATGAACAGGATGGGGGTCATGCTGCGGCCCTCCGCGCCGACAGGGCCGCAAGCACGCGGTCATTCTCTTCAGGGCTGCCGATGCTGATGCGCAGGGCATCGCCCAGCTGCGGTGCTGCGCGCTGGTCGCGTACCACCACGCCGGCGCCCAGCAGCGTATCGAACGCGGCCTGTGCATCGGCGAAGCGGACCAGCAGGTAGTTGCCGGCCGAGCGGTACACGCGGCGCACGCCGGGCAGGCCCGGCAGCGCTGCAGACAGGCGTTCGCGCTCGGCGATGACCGCGGCCACGCGCTCGGCGGTGCGAGCCAATGCAGCGGGCTGCAGGGCCTGCACGGCCAGCTCGGCACACGGGGTCGGCACCGGATACGGCGCCTGGCAACGGCGCAGTACGGCGATCAGTTCGGGGGCGGCAATGAGGCTGCCGATGCGCGCTGCGGCCAGCGCGTGCGCCTTCGACAGCGTGCGCAGCACGGCGACGTTGGCATGTCCAGCCAGCAGCGTGGTTGCCGACGGGCGTTGCGCGTATTCGACGTAGGCCTCATCGACCACCACCAGAGCCTGCCCGCGCAGCGCGCTGGCCACGCGCTCGATCTCGTCCAGGCCGATATCGCTGCCGGCCGGATTGGACGGCGCGCACAGGAACACCAGCTTGACGCCCTGCTCCTTCGCCGTGCGGATGACCGCATCCAGATCGGCGCGCAGGCCGTCTTCGCCGTCGACCAGCGGCACATCGACCAACGGCGCGCCCTGCAGGCGTGCGCAGACCGCGTACATGCCGAACACCGGCGAGGTGACCAGCACCCCATCGCGGCCCGGCACGCACAGCGCGCGCACCAGCAGGTCGATGGCCTCGTCGCTGCCGCGCCCGACCAGCAGCTGCTGCGGCTGCACGCCATACAGGGCAGCCAGGCCTTCGCGCAGCGCCAGCGGCTGCGGTTCGGGGTAGCGTCGACTGCTGCCAGCGCTGTCTGCCGGATTGGCCCAGGCCGATTCGTTGGCATTCAGCCAGACATCGCCCTGCACGGCTGCGCTGCGCGCCGAGCTGTAGCCGGCGAATGCCTGCAGATCCGGGCGCACCAGTGCCAGCAGCTGATCGATGTCGGCGCTCATGCGGCGGCCTCCATGCGCAGGGCCACCGCACGTTCGTGCGCGTCCAGGCCTTCGGCGCTGGCGATGATGCGCGCACAGCCACCGATCGCGGCCAGGCCGGCGGCGCTGGCACTCTGCACGCTGATCAGGTTCTGGAAACTGGCCACGCTGACGCCGCTGTAGGCGCGTGCGGCGCCGGCGGTCGGCAGCACGTGGTTGGTGCCACTGCAGTAGTCGCCCAGCGCTTCGGGGGTGTAGTCGCCCAGGAACACTGAGCCGGCGGCCTGCACCTGGCCCAGCCAGTCGCGCGGTGCGCGCAGGGCCAGGATCAGGTGCTCGGGCGCGTAGCGGTTGCTGATGGCGAAGGCCTCAGCGAGGGTTTCAACCTGGACCAAGCGCGAGGCCGACAGCGCCTGGCGCGCAATCTGCTGGCGCGGCAGCAGCGCGACCTGGCGCTCCACTTCGGCTTCGACTGCAGCCAGCATCGCGGCATCGTCGGTCAGCAGCAGCACCTGTGAATCCGGGCCGTGCTCGGCCTGCGACAGCAGATCGGCAGCGACGAAGGCCGGATTGGCACCGGCATCGGCGATCACCAGCACTTCCGACGGCCCGGCCGGCATGTCGATGGCGGCGGCGCCGTCCTGTGCGACCTGCTGCTTGGCCTCGGTAACGAAACTGTTGCCCGGCCCGAACAGCTTGTCGCAGGCGGGAACGCTGGCCGTGCCATAGGCCAGCGCGGCGATGGCCTGGGCACCGCCCAGCTTGAACACGCGCTGCACGCCGGTCAGGCGCGCAGCCACCAGCACCGCCGGATCGGCCGTGCCATCGGCGCGCGGCGGCGTGCACAGCACCACCTGCGGGCAGCCGGCCAACTGCGCCGGCACGCCCAGCATCAGCGCCGTGGACGGCAGCGGCGCGCTGCCCGCCGGCACGTACAGGCCAACGCGGCCGATCGGCCGCAGCATGCGTTCGCAGACCACACCGGGTGCGGTTTCGACCGAATAGCCCTTGCCCATGCCCGCTTCGTGGAAGCGCGTGATGCGCTCGGCAGCCTCCACCATGGCCTGGCGCAGTCCGGCAGGCACGGCCGCTTCGGCGGCGGCGAATTCGGCTTCGCTCACTTCGAATGCCGGCAGCTGCACGCCATCGAAGCGCGCGGTGATGGCACGCAGCGCGTCATCGCCCTGCGCCCGTACCTGCGCGATCAGCGCGGCCACGGCATCGCGGGTCTGCTGCGCCACGGTCTGCACCGGGCGGGTCAGCGCCGCGCTGCGCGCGGCTTCATCAAGTTGCGACCAGATCAGACGATTCATGCCAGCGACCGCTCCACGCTCAACACCATCAGGCCCTGCGCGCCCGCGCGCTCCAGTTCCTCCATGCGCTGCCAGGTCAGCGGACCGGGGCACATGGTCTGCAGCCGCAACGCGCCCCCATCAGCAGGCAAACGCACCAGCGGCTCGGCATCGGCCAGCAGCTGCGCCAGCGCATCCACGCGGTCCTCGCTGGCGCGGAACATCAGCAGCTTGCGGTCCTGCTTCTGCACCACGCCGTCCAGGCGGCGCAGCAACATGCTGCGCAGGCCGGCGCGGGCATCGTCGGGCACGCGCACGGCACCGGCCAGCACGGCCTCGCTGTCCAGCAGGTTGTGCACCGGGCTGAGCTGGTTGGCGCGCAGGGTGGCGCCGCTGGACACCAGGTCGCAGATCAGGTCGGCCGTGCCCAGGCGCGGGGCGATTTCCACCGAACCGGACAGCTCGACCACCTGTGCGTCCACGCCCTGCTCGGCCAACCACTGCTTGAGGATGGCCGGGTAACTGGTGGCGATGCGGGTGCCGGCCAGCTGCGCCGGGCCTTCCCACTGCCATTCCTCGGGCACGGCCAGCATCAGCCGGCACTGGCCGAAGCCCAGCCCACGCAGGGCCTGGTAGGCATCGGGCAGGCCGATCTGGCGGCGTGCGGCGGCCTGTTCGTCCAGCTCGTTGCGGCCGACGATGCCGAGATCGCAGACGCCATCGGCAATCAGGCCGGGAATGTCGTCGTCGCGCACCAGCAGCAGGTCCACCGGCAGCGATTCGCCGTAGCAGAACAGCTTGTCACGGCTCTCGCGCCAGCTCAGGCCGCAGGCGCTGAGCAGGTTGCGGGCGGGTTCGGCCAAGCGGCCACTCTTCTGGATGGCGATACGCAGCCGGTCTCGCGCCGGCGCTGCCTGGGTTGCACTCATGGGGGAGGTCTCGAAGTTCGGTACGGGGCGCGGATCAGCGCGTGGCAAGGCGGTCGATGGCGGCGGCATAGCCTCGATGGCCATGCTCCAGCGTGCGTGCGACCCGTCCGGTGGTGGTCACGCTGACGCCGGTGCGCTCGTGGATTTCGCGGTAGGGCACGCCCTGCTGCAGCAGCGGCACCACTTTCCAGCGGTCGGCCATGGCTTCCAGTTCGGCCGGGGTGCAGAGGTCGCGCAGGAAGGCCTCGACCTGTGCCGGTTCGCGCAGGGCGGCAAAGGCCTGGGCCAGGGCGTCCAGGTCGGCCTGCGGGTCTTTGGCGGTGATGTCGGGGCGGGCTTTCACGGGCGGATCTCTTGCATCAATGTAATAGCGTGTTAGTACATTAATGCATTCTTGCGCAGTGCGTCAAATCGTGGGTTGGGGGCACGGCAGGGCTGCGCGCTGCACCCGCAGAGGCCGGAGCAACGGCAAAAGCTGGGTTACTGAGGGTTGGCGGGGAGGGTCCGGTTGAGGGGGACGCTGCAAGTACGTCCCTGTAAGCTCGGTCGCCGCTTGCTCGTGTGCGCTGTCCTGCGCACACGGCAAGACCGGGGTTGGGCGTCCTGCCCAACCCGCCCGAGGCATGCCTCGGGCCCATGCGGCTCACGCCCCCTCAACCGGACCCTCCCCGCCTTCGACAGTTGGCCGCGATCTGTCGGAGTGGCGTGGATGGGATCGAAACCGGTTTCTGTAGAGTCGAGCCATGCTCGACTGCTTTAGGTCCGGAAACGAAAACGCCCACCAAAGGGTGGGCGTTCTGCTTTCAAATCAATAACCTGACCTGACTCAGGGCTTACAGCGGACCTCGGCCTGCAGCGCGCCGCGCCGCAGGCATTCACCGAACAGGCTGCCCTGCCGGCTTGGCAGGGACTGGATGTTCTGCAGCGGTTCCGCGCCCACTGGGCACGTCCGCGCGGCCAAGGTGCGCAGGTCGCTCTCCAGCTGCGCGCGGTCGATCACATGGCAGCGATCAACCTGCAGCCGGTACTGCGCCGGACCGGTCCGGGCGCTGCGCAGCGCCGGGTCGCTCTGGCAGCCCGCCAGCAGGAGCACGCTCAGCGCCCCTGCGGCGGCGCGGGTCACGCCATGACCTTGGACTGTTCCAGCTCGACCTGCAGGGTGCTGGCCAGCTCGTCGCGGGAAACTTCGAACTGCTGCTCGCGCACCAGGTCCTTCACCGCCACCACGCCGCGGGCGAGCTCGTCTTCGCCGGCCAGGACCACGAAGCGGATGCCCGCCTTGGCGGCGTACTGGAACTGCTTGCCGATCTTCTTCGGCTCCATCTGCACTTCGGTGTTGATGCCACCGCTGCGCAGGCGGCGGGCGATGTCCAGCGACTGCGCCATGCCCTGCTCGTCCATCAGTGCCACCAGCGCCTGCACGCTGCTGGCTTCGATGCCGTCGATCAGGCCCGCTTCGCGCAGCTGCCAGAACAGGCGCGACAGGCCGATGGAAATACCCACGCCGGGCAGCTTGGACTTGCTGTAGTGGCTGGCCAGGTCCTCATAACGGCCGCCCGAGCAGATCGAGCCGATCTGCGGGTGGTCGGTCAGCGTGGTCTCGTACACGGTGCCGGTGTAGTAATCCAGACCGCGGGCGATGGAGAAGTTCAGGCAGTACGCAGTTTCCGGCACGCCCAGCGCCTGCACCAGCTGCAGCACTTCGCGCAGTTCGGCCACGCCGGTGCGCAGGGTGTCCGACGATGCCGCGCCCGCTTCCAGTGCCGCCAACTGCACCAGCGCGTCGTCGTGGCCCTTCGAGCGCACGGCAACGAAGGCCAGGATCTTCTCGACCTGCTCGGCCGGAATGTTGAAGCCCTCGCCCACCAGCGTGTCGCGCACATAATCCGCGCCGCGCTTGTCCAGCTTGTCCACTTCGCGCAGAACAGCCAGCTGGCGCTCGCCTTCGGCCACGCCCAGGCTTTCGAAGAAACCGCGCATCAGCTTGCGGTTGTTCAACTGGATGCTGAAATCACCAATGCGCAGTTCCGAGAACACGGCGTGGATGACCGCCAGCACTTCGGCGTCGTAGCGCACGCTCAGGCTGTCCTTGCCGATCACGTCGATGTCGCACTGGTAGAACTCGCGGAAGCGGCCGCGCTGGGCGCGCTCGCCACGGTACACGCGCTGCATCTGGTAACGGCGGAACGGGAAAGTCAGTTCGTGCTCGTGCTCGGCCACGTAGCGGGCCAGCGGCACGGTCAGGTCGAAGCGCAGCGCCATTTCCGGCAGAGAGCGGTCACCCGATTCGGCGGCGTTGGCCAGCGCGCCGGTGGACTGCACGAAGTACACCTGGCGCTCGGTCTCGCCGCCGGACTTGGTCAGCAGCACATCGGACAGCTCGAACACCGGCGTTTCCACCGGCAGGAACCCGAAGCGCTCGTAGTTGCGGCGGATGACGTCCAGCATGCGCTGGAACGCAATCTGCTCGCGCGGCAACAGTTCAAGGGTGCCGGGCGGGGTACGGGGCTTGATCACGGGCGGAACTCCTGCAGGAACGGGAACGTGGGAGGGGGCGACATTCTAGCGCCCCGCATCGCTCAGCCGCCGATCAGGGGCCACAGGGCCGCATGAAGTATCATAAGGCCCTCCCTCGCCCGCGATACGCCCACGCAACATGTCCCGGCCTTCCGGCGCCCCGTCCGCCACCCACGAATCCACTGCGCCGTCCTGCTCCACGCAGGACTGCCTGCACTGCTCGGTCCGCCACTTGGCGGTCTGCTCGGCGCTGTCGCCCGATGAAGTGCAGGCACTGGAGCAGGTGACCGTGTCGCAGCAGGTGGGCATGGGCAGCACCCTGGCCCGTACCGGCGAAGAGCGCCAGCATGTCTATACATTGACCGCCGGTGCGCTGCGCCTGGTGCGCACGCTGGCCGACGGCCGCCGCCAGATCAACGGCTTCGTGCTGCCCGGCGATTACCTGGGCCTGAGTGGCAGCGACCACCACCGCCACGACATCGAAGCCATCGCCGACAGCCGGGTCTGCCGCGTGGCCCTGCCGCAGATGAAGGCGCTGCGCGGGCGCTACCCGCATCTGGAGCGCAAGCTGCTGCAGCGCGCCTGCCAGGAACTGGATGCCGCCCAGGATGCGGCGCTGGCCCTGGCCCGCCTGCAGCCGGCGGAAAAGCTGGCCGACTTCCTGCTGCGCCTGGCCGCCCGCGAAGCCAAGCTGGGCGGCGATGGCCTGCGCGTCTCGCTGCCGATGGGCCGCGGCGATATTGCCGACCATCTGGGCCTGACCATGGAAACGGTCAGCCGCACCTTCACCAAGCTGCGCCAGCAGGGCCTGATCGCCCTGCCCCACCTGAACGTGGTGGAGATCCTTGATGAGGATGGGCTGCGCGAGTTGGCGGGCGAAGGGCTGGCCTGACTGTCGCGCGGTTCGCGGCGTTGCCGGCCAGCGGCCGGCACTACCCGCCGGGCATGGCCCGGCGCTACCCTCCTCAACGCAACAACACCTCGCGCAGGGCCGCGTAATCGGCCGCCAACGGCTCTGCATGCGCCGGCCGCTGCAGCAGCGCATCCAGCGCCGGCGGCACCGCCACCGCTTCGCCGATCAGCGGCTCCACCACTGCTTCGAACTTGGCCGGGTGGGCGGTCGCCACCACCGCCCAGTCGCCCTTCGCCCCGCGTGCGCGCAGATCCTGCAACACCTTCACCGCCGTGGCCGTATGCGGGCAGAACAGCTCGCCTTCGCTGGCATGGGCACTGGCAATGGTCGCGCGGATGGTCACGTCATCCACGGCGAAGGCACGGAAGGCCGCACGCAGTTCGGCATCATCCTCAGCGTAGAGCCAGCGCAGGCGCTCGAAGTTGCTCGGCGCCCCCACATCCATCGCATTGGCCACGGTGGCCACACTGGCCTGCGGCTGGTAGTCGCCACCGTTGAAGTAGGCCGGCAGCACGGCGTTGGCATTGGTGGCCAGCACGATCTGCCCGATCGGCACGCCCAGTGCGCGCGCCAGCACCGCCGCCATCGCGTTGCCCAGGTTGCCGGTCGGCACCACCAGGTTGAGCCGGCGCCGCGTGCGCGCGTGATGGCTCAGCGCCGCGTGCGCGTAGTAGCTCATCTGCGGCAGCAGGCGGCCCAGGCTGATGCTGTTGGCCGAACTGAGCGGAACCTGCGCCTGCAGCGCGGCATCGGCCAGGGCCTGCTTGACCATGGCCTGGCAGTCATCGAATGAACCGGCCACGCGCAGCGCCTGGATGTTGTCACCGAAGCAGCCCAACTGGTGCGCCTGCCGCGGCGACACCCGCCCGTCGGGGTACAGCACCACCACGCGCACGCCCGGCTGCCGGTGGAAAGCCGCGGCGACCGCTGCACCGGTGTCGCCCGAGGTAGCCACGACAATCGTCAGATCGCGGCCCTTGCCCGCCTGCAGCCGCGACAGCGTGCCGGCCAGGAAGCGCGCGCCGATGTCCTTGAAGGCGGCCGTCGGCCCGTGGAACAGTTCCAGCACATGGTCGCCGTCGCGCGCCAGTGGCCGCAGCGGCACCGGGAAGTCGAAGGCTTCGCGGCAGATCGCCGGCAGTGCTTCCTGCAGCGGGTCGCCTTCGAAGAACGGCGCCAGCAGATCGGCTGCGGTATCGGCCAGGGTCGCGCCGGCGTGCAGGTCACGCGGCGGCGGAAGGGCGTCGGGCACATACAGGCCACCGTCGGGCGCCAGGCCGGCGGCGATGGCGGCGCTCAGGCCAGCGGCGGGCGCATGCCCACGGGTCGAAACGAAGTACATGGGTTCGGTATCCAGCAAGGGGGAAGGATTCAGCACAGCCGCGCTCCCGGGGCATCCAGCGGCGACACCCAGGCATCGCTGTCGAAACCTGCGGCGGCGAAGGCCGCGCGCACCGGTGCGGCCGCGGCATGGGCCTGGTCGGCATCCTCGAACCAGGCAAACACGCTGGGCCCGGCCCCGGAAATACCGGCGCCCATGGCATGGGCCGCCAACGCGGCATCGCGCGCCGCATCGAAGCCGGCAATCAGCGCCGCCCGACGCGGCTCCACCAGCACATCGCGCAGGCCGGCACGCACCAGGGCCGCGTCACTGCGGTGGCAACCACTCAGCACCAGGGCAAGGTTGGCGCTCTGCGCGACGAACTCGCCCAGCGCGTAGCTGCCCTGCAGGGCCTGGCGTGCACGGCGGGTTTCCAGCACGGCATGCGGATGCACCAGCAGGCTGTGCCAGCTGGCCGGCACCGGAATCGTCAGCAGGCGATCAGCCGTGCACAGCGCCAGCCCGCCCAGCAGCAGCGGGCCGACGTTGTCGCCGTGGCGCCCGCCACTGGCCACGGCTTCGCCATCCAGCGCATGGGGATACAGCGCCTCGCGCGGCAGCGGCGCCTCCAGCAGCGCATTGGCCGCCACCAGCGCAGCCACGCACGATGCGGCCGAACCGCCCATGCCCGAACCAAATGGAATGCCCTTGTCGATCTCGATCGCAAAGCCATGGGCCAGGCCCAGCCCCTCGCGCAGCGATATCAATGCGGCACCGGCCGTATTGCCGGCCGCGTCCAGCGGCAGCTCCACGTCACTGCCACGGATCGCGTCGATGCGCACCGTCGGCTCGTCGATACGGTGCACGGTCACGGTATCGCCGATACCGGCAATGGCATGACCCAGGATGTCGAAGCCCACCGCCACATTGGCCACGGACGCCGGTGCGAACGCACGTGCCCTCACAGCCGCGCTCCTTCACCGGCAGCCACGCGCAGCAGATCGGCGAACACACCGGCGGCGGTGACTTCCGGCCCGGCGCCGGGGCCCTGCACCACCAGCGGGTTGTGGCAGTAGCGGCGGGTACGGAACTGCACCACGTTGTCGGTCAACCGCAGGTTGGCGAAGGCGTGGTCGGCCGGCAGTTCCTGCAGGCCCACCGACGCGCCATCGGCGCCCAGCCGCGCCACGTAGCGCAGCACGGCGCCGCGCGCCCGCGCATCCTGCAGGCGCTGCAGCAGGCCAGCATCGGATTCACCCAGGCGCGCCATGAATTCGTCCACGCTGCCTTCGCGCAGCAGCGCCGGCACCAGGCTCTCCACCTGCACCTGTTCCAGGCTGAGCGCATGACCCGCCTCGCGCGCCAGGATGACCAGCTTGCGCGCCACGTCTACACCGGACAGATCATCGCGGGGATCAGGTTCGGTGTAGCCCATCGAACGCGCCTGCGCGACCAGTTCGGAGAACGGCTGGCTGCCGTCGAAGCGGTTGAACAACCAGGCCAGCGTGCCCGAGAAGATGCCTTCCACTGCCAGCACTTCATCGCCGGTATCAACCAGATCGCGCAGCGTGGTGATCACCGGCAGGCCGGCGCCCACCGTGGCCTCGTAGCGGAAGCGCGCACCACTGGCAGCGGCCGCCGCACGGATGCGCTGGTAGCGGGGCAGCGGGCCGGCACCGGCCTGTTTGTTGGGGGTGACCACGTGGATGCCGGCGGCAAGCCAGCCCTCGTAGCGCTCGGCCACCTCGGCACTGCCGCTGCAATCGATCACCACGGCATGCGGCAGGTGCGCGGCCAGCAGATGTTCGGTGAAACGGTCCAGGTCGCTGGCCTGCCCGGCCTCCTGCAGCGCTTCGCGCCAATCGGCGTGCAGGGCATCGGCTTCCAGGCGCATGCGCGAACGCGAGGCCAGCGCGCGCAGGCGCAGATCGACATTGGCCTTGGCCAGCAGCTGCGGCCGTGCGGCCAGCAGCTGGTCCAGCAGCGCGGCGCCGACATTGCCCGGACCGATCACGCCCACCGCGAAGGTCTGCGGCGACAGCCAGAAGCCCGCATGCGCAGCACGCAGCGCACGCGTTGCATCGGCGCTGTCCACTGCAACGGAGATGTTGCGTTCGGACGAGCCCTGCGCGATCGCCAGGATGTTCACCTGGGCACGGCCCAGCGCTTCGAACAGACGCGCGGCCACGCCGGGCTGCCCGGCCATGCCATCACCCACCGCCGCCAGCACGCTGACCCCCTCGCTCACCTGCACCCGCTGCACATGGCCCACCGCCAGTTCGTGGGCGAAGGCCTGCAGCAGCGCCTCGCGGCCGCGCGCCGCCTCGGCCGCACGTACCACGCAGCAGATCGAATGCTCCGACGAGCCCTGCGAGATCATCACCACCGACACCTGCGCCTGGCGCAGCGCGGAAAACACGCGCTCGGCCGTGCCCGGCACACCGATCAGGCCGGTGCCCTCCAGGTTCAGCAGGGCCAGGCCGGGGCTCAGGGTCAGCCCCTTCACCGGCCCGCGCGGCGAACGTTCGGCGCTGATGCGCGTGCCCGGGTGCGCGGGGTGGAAGGTATTGCGGATGAAGATCGGCAGGCCCAGGCGGATCGCCGGCGACATCGTCTGCGGGTGCACCACCTTGGCGCCGAAGTAAGCCAGTTCGCAGGCTTCGTCGTAGCTCAGCGCTTCCAGCTGCACCGCTTCGGGCACCAGCCGCGGGTCGGCCGACAGCACGCCATCGACATCGGTCCAGATGTGCAGTTCATCGGCATTGAACAGCGCGGCGAAGATCGCGCCGGAATAGTCGCTGCCATTGCGGCCCAGCGTGGTGATGCGGTCGTGGCGGTCGCGGGCGACGAAGCCGGTGGCGACCACGCGTGCCTGCGGATGCTGCAGCCGCCACTTGGCCAGGCGGTCGGCGCTGGCTTCCCAGTCCACGTCCACGCCCAGTTCGCCGTGGCCGACCACCAGTACATCGCGGGCGTCCAGTACCGCGCAGTCCTCGCCCAGCGCACGCAGGTGCATGCCCAGCAGCTGCGCGGAAAACACCTCGCCCAACCCCTGCACGCGGTCCAGCACCTCACGCGGCAGTTCGCCGATCACCGCCAGCGCGGCCAGCACGTCGGCCAGCTGCTCGAAGCGCGCATCGATCCACTCCACGGTCTCGCCCACCTGCTCGCCCAGCAGGGCCACTGCCGCACCGCGGTGGCGCGCGCGCAACGCGTGCCAGGCCTCGCGCCAGCCGGCATCGCCGCGCGCGGCCAGCTGGGCCAGTTCGATCAGCGCGTCGGTAACGCCCTTCATCGCCGAAACGACGGTGACCTGCAGCGTTTCCGGGCGGGCCAGCAGCAGGCCGGCGACATGGCGATAGCGTTCGGCATCGGCCACCGAGGTGCCACCGAACTTGTGCACGACGGTGGACGGCACGGCCAGATCGACCGAAGCAAGGGAATGGGCGGGGGCGTGGGAAGACATGCAGACCTCGGTTGGAGGCCCCGTCGCATGCAGGTGTCGAGTTTCCCCGCCACCTGGATGGTGCGGGGCCGTTGTTTTCGGGAGTTACACGAAGACGACGGGCCGCACCAGGGCAGTGGTGACGGTGGTGGTGGTAATGGTGGTGATGGTGGCAACCGGCGCATGGCAACCGCCCGCAGCAGCGGGGGCGATCAGGCGGGCGGTGGCGGCATCAAGGACCATGGCGCACAGAAAACACCGTGCGCCGGGGGGCTGTCAAGTGCTGCGATGCAAAAAATGCTTGCGTCGATCATCGCCCAACGTGCAGTCATTTGGTTGCAATTGAGACAAAGCAGCCATCAGAGCGCTTGACGCAGGCAATCAGCCGGCATGTTCGGCGATCGCACGCGGGGTACGGTGTGCGTGTGCGCACAGCAGTACGCCTGCGACCAGGAAGACGATTGCCAGCGCTTCCAGCAGGGTCGGCCAACGCCACTGCCAGGCGAACGCATACAGCAGCGCGAACAGGGTCTCGAACACGATCATCTGGCCGGTCAGGGTCAGCGGCAGCAGGCGGCTGGCGCGGTTCCAGAACGCGTTGCCGATGATCGAGGCGATCACCGCCACGCCGGCACTGATCGCCCAGAACAGGCTCCACTGCGCGGGGGTGTGGCCCGCGGTCTGGCCGATGAAGGCCATCGGCACCAGCAGCAGCGACAGGCCGCCGGTGGTCACGCCGGTCAGCAGCGACCAGTCATGGCTGGACAGATCGGGCCGCCGCGCCAGCCAGCGGCTGTTGCCCACCGAATACAGCGCCCACGAGAACAGCGCACCGAAGGCGCACAGCAGGCCGATCAGGCGCTGCCGCCACGGCGTGGCCAGGTGCTCGGACATCAGCGATTCCCAGCCGACCAGGGCCACCCCCAGTACGCACAGCCCCAGCGCCGGCAGCAGCTGCTTCAGCGGCACCGCGCCCTGCTCGCGCACGCCCACCAAGGTGACCACCACGGGAATCAGGCCAACGATAAGCGACGCCGCCGCACCGCCGGCCCACTGCACGGCCGTGGCCAGCAACAGGAAGTACACCAGGTTGCCGGCCAGGCTGAGCCACAGCAGGCCGATCCATTCGGCACGGCCCAGCTTGGGCGCCAGGCGTTTCCAGCGCGGCAGCAGCAGGGCCACGGCAATCAGGCCGTAAACCAGATAGCGGCCGGCGGACAGTTGCAGTGCATTGAAGGAATGCAGCACGGCGGGGGCGAGGAAGACCACGCCCCACAGCGCGCCAGCGGCAACGCCATTGGCGATGCCCAGGGCCATCGGGTTGTTGCGCATTTCAGGTTCTTGGGGGGAGAGAACAGGCCGCGCAGTGTAGGCGGCGGGCCTGCGGCACGTCTTGACCGAGGCTACTGCCCTGCCCCGGCGAAACGCTTTTGTAGAGTCGAGCCATGCTCGACTGCGTTCAGCCGAGCATGGCTCGGCGCTACAGAGGTGCTTCGCCGCGGCGCCAGGCGCTGGGCGTCAGCCCGGTCTCCCGGCGCAGCGCGCGGGTCAGCGCGCTCTGCTCGGAATACCCGGCCGCCAACGCGATATCACTGATCGGGGCTGCGCTGGTCAGCAGGCGGTGCTTGGCCCAGCGCAGGCGGCTGGCACTCAGCCAGGCCTGCGGACTGACCCCGAATTCGCGCTGGAACAAGGCATGCAGCCGACTCTCACTGACCCCGACAAAGGCCCCCATGCGCGAGACCGGCCACGCCTGGCCCGGCTCAGCCTGCACGGCCGCGCACAGACCCTGCAGCCGCGCGCCACTGCCGGCCGGGGCGAACACCCGCAGCAGCTCCGGCAGCAGTTCCGGCACTGGCTGCCCGCCCTGCACCCGGGCCAGGCGCTGGCGTAGCGACAGCGGCAGGTGCAGCCAGCGCTGCCGGCACAGATGCTCCTGGGCCAGGTCATCCAGCACGCCCGGCCCGCAATCGACGATCACGAAACCATTGGGGCCGTGGGCCATCTGGTCATGTGCTTCACCGGCGGCCACGAAGGCGCCCTGCAGCAGGTCCAGGCGGCCGCCCCGGCCTTCCATCTCGAACTGCAGTTCGCCCTGCAGCGGCAGCACCCACTGCGCGTAGTCGTGGCGGTCCAGGCCGGTGGCCTGGCCGTAATGCCGCAGGTGGAAGATGGCGCCCATGGCGCTAGTGTGCGCATGTAACACTGGCCGTGCAAAGCGCTGCTATAGTCGGCCTGTCATCCTAAGCAGGGAATGCAGGACATGACCTATTCATACGTACCCGCCGTACTCGCCACCACGCTTGGCCTGGCCCTCGCAGCCACGGCCTCGGCACATGATCGCGTGCCACCCGCTCCGCACTGCATGGATGCCGTAGGCGTCCAGGAAGTCGAGCAGGCATCGCCCCGCTCCATCGCATTGCGCGCGGCCTCCGGCCAGGCCTATCGCATCGACTTCAGCGAAGACTGCCCCGGGGTCCGCTCCGCCACCACGCTGAAACTGGACGCACCTGCCGGCTGGGCCTGCGGTCGCCCCAGCGAACGGGTGGTGGTCGACGGCCGCAGCTGCGCCGTCAGCGCGGTCACGCCGGTAGAGGATCGCGACTATGCCAGCGTTGCACGCGAAAGCGACCGCCTGCTCACCGCCACCCTGCCCGCGATGACCATCAGCCAGCGCAAGGAAGTGCGCCGCGGTTTCGGCGGCTCCCCGTCGTACTGCTTCGCCATCCGCAACGTGCGTGCCTGGTCGTCCGACCAGCAGGGCCTTCTGGTGGAAACCAATCCCCGCCGCAACGGCGGCAACCGGTACTACCGCGTCGACCTCGGCAGCCACTGCCGCCAGCTCGACCGCACGCCAGAGGTGAGCTTCACCTCCGGCATGCAGAATGGCCTGATCTGCGGCAACCCGGGTGACCGCATCGTCGCCGCCGAGTTCGAGCAGTACGACCTGCGCAGGGATGAGGTGGCGCCGCTTCCGCAGTACACCCGCCAGAGCTGCGCGATCCAGGCGGTTTACCCGGCCTCCAGCCAGGCGTCGAACTAACCGCCCGTGCCGAGGAAGTCGAACGGCTTGCTCGGCACGAAGTGGGACAGCGCATCACCGGAGAAGGTGTTGCGCTGGTCGGGCCCCAGATCCAGCTTCAGCACCTGCCCACCGAAGTCGACCTTGTTGAGGTCGACCCAGAAGGTGTTCGGGGTCAGCGCCGATTCGAAGAAGTACAGCTTGCGCTTGTGGTCGGCCACGGTGCGCCAGCGCGTTGACGAGATGTTCGGCTCGCCCGGTGTGGTGATGCCATAGGGCACCGACGCATTGCGGATCACGCTGAACACACTGGCCAGCGCCTCCACCGGATCTTCGGCCTTGGGAATGGCGTTGATGTAGAACGAGGCGCGTGCGAAGCGATCAGCCGAGCGGTTGGTGCCCGGCAGCATCACCGTGCCGCCGATC
The DNA here is from genome assembly GCF_047782825.1 of Stenotrophomonas maltophilia. Classification (GTDB taxonomy): domain Bacteria; phylum Pseudomonadota; class Gammaproteobacteria; order Xanthomonadales; family Xanthomonadaceae; genus Stenotrophomonas. The sequence goes on from NZ_CP180589.1 coordinate 1,149,050, forward strand.
TGCTGCCAGTACGCGTTCAGCGCCAGCTGCTGCTCGAAGATGGGCGAGTTGGTCATCACCTGGTAGCGGCGGTCGTGGTGGATGACCTGGCGCCCACCGATGTACTCGATGATGGCGCTGTCACCGCTCGCGTCGGACAGCGACAGATGCAGGGTGGCCTGGCGATCTTCGCCCGGCACCTTGTCGGTGACGATGGCATAGGGCTCGCGCTTCAGCGCCGTGACCGCCTCGGACACGGTGGCAAAGTTGTCCAGCACGTACTGGGCCCAGAGCGAAATCGCCAGCCCCGGCTTGGTGCCGCGCTTCTGCGGGTATTCGGACTCCACCAGCCACAGCATGTTGGCCACCAGGCCCTTCTCGTTCATGCCATCGGTGGTGGATACGTCATAGCCGGTGGCCACCACGCTGCCATAGCGCGCCTTCCATTTCACCGATTTCGGCCCGGCCTGGCCGGTGCGGGCGATGCCGCGCGGCAGGACATACAGATTGGTGGCAACGTCCACCTTCCAGTCCATCGAGCGGGCGGTGATCACATCACCGTTGTTCCCCAGGTAGACCGCCCGCGTGCAGGCCCCCGCCGGCACCGCCATCGCAGCCAGCGCCATTGCCAGCACCGCCCCGCCCTGCCACATCATCCGCTTCATGTCGTGCTCCTTTCCCCAGGAAGCGAAGATCTGAACCCAAGGCGGGTGACACCGCAGTGAAGCATCAGCGAGGCCAGCCCGGCGCCAGCAAGGCGCCGGCGCCGCATCACCCCGCGCTCAGCGCCGGCCGCACGATCTCAGCCAACATGTCCACCGCCGTGGGTGCGGCAGGATCGCCCTCCACCGTGCGGATGAAACCCGACCAGTCACCGGCCACCAGTTGCCGCAGCATCGCGGCATCGACCGGCAGCGCCCGCATCGACCAGTACGGGAACTGGCGCTGACCCAGCCGGCTGCGTGCCAGTTCAATGATGTCCACATGGCTGCCGGCCTGCAGGATGCGCTCGTACACCGAATCGATGCCGTCCGGCGGTCCTTCGATGTACTGCAGGAAACGCCGCCCGTCATGCAGCAGCACGCCGGTCACACCGGCCATCCTGTTGAAACGCGCGGCATCTTCGACCACGCGCTGCAGGCGTTCGGCGGACAGGTCAGGCAAGGCCTGGCTGACGTAGGCGATGGCGCGCAGTGGCATGAAGCGTCCTTTGCAGTCCGTGTGGCCACGGTAACAGCTGCGGACGAGCCCGTCTCAGTTTAGCCTGGTACCGCCTGAAGAATTCAGAATGCACCCAGGCTGCGGGAATCCACGCGGCGCGGCAGCACCGCCTCGAACACCACCTGACCGGCCTCGTTGCGCGCGCTCAGACGACCCCCATGCGCGCTGACGAACTGATCGACGATATACAGGCCCAGGCCCAATCCCTTGCTCTGGTGGAAACTGGCCTTGAACGGCTCGAACAGGCGCGGCAGCAGGGCCTCGTCGATGTGCCCGGCGTTGCTGACACGCAGTGCCACCGTGCGCGGATCGCGGCCGTCCACCGCAACCTGCACCGGCGTGGGGCCACCATGGGTCAGCGCATTGCCCACCAGGTTGGCCACCACCTGCCCCAGCCGATCCATGTCGCCCTGCAGCATGGCATCGCCATTGGCATCGAAGGCCACCCGGCCATGCCCATGCGCACTGCCGGCTTCGGCAATCACGGCCTGGGCCAGTTCGGCCATATCGCAGGCACTGGCATCCAGGCGAAGGCCACCACTGCGGATGCGCGAGAAATCCAGCAGCTGTTCAACCATGCGCGCCATGCGCACGGTGCTCGCTTCCAGGTGCTGCAGTGTCTGCTGCGCACTGGTGTTGCCCGGCGGCAGCTCCAGCGACAGCTTGTCCGCGCACAGCAGGATGGCCGACAGCGGCGTGCGCAGATCGTGGGTCAGCACCGCCGCCATCGTCTCGTTCAATTTCAGCGCGCGCTCCAGTGCATCGTTGCGCGACTTCAGCAGCTGGCGCTGCTGGTAGAGCTCGATGAACACATTGACCTTGCTGAGGATCACCTGCGGCGCCACCGGCTTGTGCAGGAAATCGACCGCGCCGCTCTCGTAGCCCTTGAATGCGCGCACCGGGTCGTCCGGCGATGCCGTAAGGAAGATGATCGGCACATCGCGGCTGCGCTGCGAACCACGCATCAGCTCGGCCAGGGTGAAGCCATCGATCTCCGGCATGTGCACGTCCAGCAGGGCCAGCGCCACTTCGTGCTCCAGCAGCAGCTCCAGCGCCTGCGCGCCCGAGCCGGCCAGCAGCAGATTGACCCCGTCACGGCGCAGCAGCGCCTGCATGGCCACCAGGTTCTGCGGCACGTCATCGACGATAAGCAGGTTGACCGGGGTCTGCGACTGCGCAGGGTCCGGCGGCAGCAGGTTCATGCGAACAACTCCTTCAAGCGGCGACACATCAGTTCAAGAGGCAGCACGGCGTCAGCGCCGGCATGCTGCAGGGCGGAGGCCGGCATCATCGATGCTTCGGCCTCGTCGGGGCATTGCAACCAGGCCCGGCCACCGGCAGCGCGCACCGCAGCCACGCCTTCACTGCCATCGCTGCTGGCACCGGTCAGCAGCACCGCCAGCAGCTGTGGCCCGAACACGGCCGCGGCCGAGTCGAACAGCGGATCGATGGCCGGGCGCGAGAACAGCACTGGTGCATCCATCGACAACGCGATGGTCTGCGCGTCTTCCACCAGCAGGTGGTAGTCCGGCGGCGCGAAGGTGACCGTCGCCGCCTGCAGGGGCTGCTTGTCCTCCGCCTCGCGCACATCCAGCGCGCAGTACGGGGCCAGCACTTCGGCAATGCGGCTGCTGCGATCGCGCGGCAGATGCAGCACCACCAGCACCGGTATGGGCAGGCCCGCCGGCAAGGCGCCCAGCAGCGCCTGCAGCGCAGCCACGCCGCCGGCGGAGGCGCCGACAACCAGCAGGCGCGGGCGCAGGGCCGCCATCAGACCACCTTCCGGTACAGCCGGTGCTCGCGCGAGCAGGCTTCGAACGCATCGTGGTGGCGGCCGAACTGCAGCGACTCCTTGCTGCCCAGGCCGAGGAAGCCACGGTGCACCAGCGCCTCACGGAACAGGCCGACGGCGCGGTCCTGCAGGTCGCGGTTGAAATAGATCAGCACGTTGCGGCAGGACACCAGGTGCACTTCGGAAAACACAGTATCAGTGGCCAGGCTGTGGTCGGCGAACACCACGTTACGGCGCAACTGGCGGTCAAACACCGCGCCGTCGTACGCCGTGGCGTAGTAGTCCGACAGCGAGCCGGTGCCGCCAGCGGCCAGGTAATTGCGGCTGAACTGGGCCAGGCGGTCGATGCTGTACGCACCGGCTTCAGCCGTGGCCAGCGCGGCCGGGTTGATGTCGGTGGCGTATACGATGCTGCGTTCCAGCAGGCCTTCCTCGTGCAGCAGGATGGCCAGCGACCAGACTTCCTCGCCGGTACTGCAGCCGGCCACCCACAGCTTCACCGACGGATAGGTGCGCAGTACCGGCACCACCTGCTCGCGCAGCTGCTGGAAATAGGCCGGGTCCCGGAACATTTCCGAGACCTGCACGGTGAAGAACTGCATCGCCTGGGCGAACAGGTCCGGTTCGTGCAGCAGCCGGTGCTGCAGGTCCACCAGGCGCGCGCAATCATAGCGCTGCATGGCCTGGCGGATGCGCCGGCGCAGCGACGAGATTGCGTAGCTGCGGAAATCGTAGTGGTAGCGCTGGTACAGCGCTTCCAGCAGTACCTTCAGCTCCAGGTCGAACAGCGCCTGTTCGTTCATTGGCGCGAGCACCAGACCCGGCACAGCGACACCAGCTTGTCCACGTCGATGGGCTTGGCGATGTAATCGTTGGCACCGGCCTGCAGGCAGCGCTCGCGGTCGTCCGGCATGGCCTTGGCGGTCAGGGCGATGATCGGCAGGTCCTGCAGGTGGCGCTGGGCGCGGATCTCACGCATCGCGGTCAGGCCATCCTTCTCCGGCATCATGATGTCCATCAGCACCAGGTCGACCTCGCGCTGGGCCAGGCGATCCACCGCCTCCTGCCCGTTGCGCGCGATTTCCAGGGTCACGCCCAGCGGCTCGAGCACGCTGGACAGCGCGAAGATGTTGCGCACATCGTCCTCGGCAAGCAGCACGGTGCGCCCATCCAGCACGGTGTCACGGCGGCGCGCCTCGCGCAGCAGGCGCTGCTGGTCGCTGGGCAGGTTGGCTTCCACGCTGTGCAGGAACAGGGTCACTTCATCCAGCAGGCGCTCGGGCGAACGTGCGCCCTTGATGATGATGCTCTTGGAATAGCGGCGCAGGCGCTGCTCTTCCTCGCGGCTGAGCGCGCGGCCGGTGTAGACGATCACCGGCGGGAAGCCGACATCATCGTTGCCGGCCATGTGTTCCAGCAAGTCGTAGCCGCTGCCGTCAGGCAGCGACAGGTCCATCACCATGCAATCGAACGTGACCGTGCTCAGCTGCTCCAGCGCACCGGCCAGCGTGCCCACGGCCACGATCTGCAGCTGGTCACGGCCCAGCAGCAGTTCCAGGTTGTGGCGCAGGTCGCTGTCGTCCTCGACGATCAGCAGGCGGCGCACATCGCGCTGGCTTGTCTGTTCCAGCTGCTCGATGGCTGCGACCAGGCGTTCGCGGGTGGCCGGCTTGACCGCATAACCGATCGCACCCAGCTCGCGCGCCACCTGGCTGCGGTCCATGGCCGACACCACGTGCACCGGGATGTGGCGGGTTTCCGGGTTGCGCTTCAGGCGTTCCAGCACGCTCAGGCCGGACACGTCGGGCAGGCCGATATCCAGCAGGATGCCGTTCGGGCGCAGTTCGCTGGCCAGCGCCAGCGCTTCTTCGGCCGTGGTCGCAACCACGCAGTCGAAATCCAGTTCGTGGGCCAGTGTCACCAGCGCCTGGGCGAAGCTGGCATCGTCTTCCACCGCCAGGATCAGGCGCCCTGCACGCTGGCGACCGCCACGGTCATCGGCGATGCTGCCGCTGGACACCGCAGGCGCCGCGGCCAGCGCGGCCGGCGCAAGCGCGGCGACGCGCTGCACCGATGCAACCGGCAGCGGTGCCGGTGCCGCGACGGCAGCCTCGGCGGGCGCCTCGCCGGCCGGTGCGCCCTGCAGCGGCAGCTCCAGGATGAAACAGCTGCCACGGCCCGGCTCGCTGTCCACCTGGATGTCGCCGCCCATGCGGACGGCCAGGTCGCGCGAGATCGACAGGCCCAGGCCGGTGCCACCATAACGGCGGCGCGTGCTGCCGTCGGCCTGGCGGAAGGCCTCGAAGATCACCTGCAGCTGGTCGCGGGCAATGCCGATGCCCGAATCGCAGACTTCGAAGCGGATGCGGCCATTGCCGCCGGCACGCACGTGCAGGCTGACCTTGCCGTGTTCGGTGAACTTCAGCGCATTGGCCAGCAGGTTCTTCAGGATCTGCTGCAGGCGCTGGTTGTCGGCCACCAGCTGGCTCGGCGCCAGCGCGTCGGCTTCAATCTGCAGGGCCAGGCCCTTCTGTCGCGCCATCGGCTCGAAGGTTTCGCGCAGGCGCTGCATCACGCTGTCGACCACCACCACTTCGTCGGCCAGTTCGACATGGCCGGCTTCGATGCGCGACAGGTCCAGGATGTCGTTGATCAGCGCCAGCAGGTCGTTGTTCGACGACAGGATCGCGCGGGCGTACTTCACCTGCTCCTCGGTCAGCGTGCCGTCCTTGTTGTCGGCCAGCAGCTTGGCCAGGATCAGCGAGCTGTTCAGCGGCGTGCGCAGCTCATGGGACATGTTGGCCAGGAACTCGGACTTGTAGCGCGAGGTGGCGGCCAGCTCGTTGCTGTTGCGCACCAGCTGCCCCTGCGCCACCAGCAGCGCCTGCTTCTGCGCTTCCAGTTCGTGGGTGCGCTCTTCCAATTGAACGTTGCTCTGTTCCAGCTCGGCCTGCTGCTGTTCCAGGTGGCCCTGCGACTGCATCAGGCTGCGGCTCTGCTCTTCCAGTTCCTCGTTGGCCACGCGCAGCTCTTCCTGCTGGGCCTGCAGCTCCTCGCCCTGGCGCTGCGATTCTTCCAGCAGCACCACCAGCTGGGCGCGCAGCAGCGAAGCGCGCAGCGCCATGCCCAAGGTCTCACCACAGCGCTCGAGCAGCTCTGCATCGAGCGTGCGCTGGCCCGCCGGCTGCGCGCGGCCCAGCTCGACCACGCCCACCACCGTGCCATCACTGCTGATCGGCGCCAGGATACGTTCACGCACGGGCACCAGCCCCAGGCTGGACTGCAGCTGCAACGCCTGCTGGTCGTCGCCCTGTACATGACGGATCTGCTGGTCGCGCGCGGTCTGGCCCAGCAGGCCTTCCTGCAGGGCCACCGACGCCGGCAGGCCACTGGGCAGCGACACGCCGCCGGTCAGCTGCAGCCGGCCGCCTTCAATGCGATAGAGCACGCCTACCTCGGCCTGCAGCTGGCCGGCCAGGCTGACCATGGCCGCATCGGCAATCTGTTCAGGTCCCAGGTCGCCGCGCAGGCTCATCGCCACCGCGTTCTCGGCCTCCTGCAGCCACAGCGCACGCATCGCCTCGCGCCGCGCCTGGATGGCGCGCGAAACGATCAGGGCGATCATCAGGAAGGCGATGCCACCGATGGTCCGATTGACAAAGGAGAACGAGGAATTGGTACTGGCCGGGGCCACGTTGTAGCCGATGGCCAACAGGCCACAGGCAATCACCGCCACTACGAAGGGCGCCCGCGCACTGCGCTGGAACACCGTCACACCCACGGCCATGAAGTAGGCCAGCCACACCGCGTAGCCCAGCGGAACCACCAGCTCCATTGCGATGGTGGCCGCCAGCAGTACGGCGGACGCCATCCAGATCCAGCGGTCACGGTTTGTTGCACCAGCGCGCATGCAGATCAGTTCCAGGGCAAGAAAGGTGGGTGATGGTACTCCGTGTCGCATTCAGCCGCATACGACCTATGGCACAGGCGCAGCGTGCACATACTCTTCACACTCGCCTGCCTACGGTCGCATCCCTTACAGGGGTAATACTGATTTCCACGTGGACGCAGCTGCTTCTACGCCGTCGGTGCTGACCGACACCTCCCGACAACTGCGACTGCTGATCGACAGCGTGCGCGACCATGCGCTGTACCTGCTTGATTCGCAGGGCATCGTCTGCAGTTGGAACCCAGGTGCCGAGCGCATCAAGGGTTACCGTGCCGACGAGGTGATCGGGACCCACTTCAGCCGTTTCTACCGGTCCGATGAACGCGAGGCCGGCGAGCCGCAGCGCCTGCTGCGCGTGGCCGCCCAGCAGGGCCATGTCGCCAGCGAAGGCTGGCGCGTACGACGCGACGGCTCGTCCTTCCGCGCCAGCATCGTGATCGAGGCGGTGGTGGAGAACGGCGAGCTGCTGGGCTTCGTCAAGATTACCCGCGATATCACTGAACACTGGCAGGCCCAGCGCCTGCTGCGCGATGCGCAGCGCGCCCTGCGCCAGACCCAGCAGTTTGAAACGGTTGGCCGGCTAAGCCGGGGCCTGTCCCATGAATTCAACAACCTGCTGACCACCATCGGCAATGCGCTGGACCTGCTGTCCCTGCGCGTGGGCAGCGATGCGCGCGCAGCTGAACTGCTGGGTACCGCACAGACCGCCACCGACCGCGGCGCCCTGCTCACCCGGCAGCTGCTGGCCTTCAGCACCGGCCAGACCCTCATCCGAGAACCGCTGGACATCAACCAGCAGATCAGCGAGTGGCTGCCGGGGCTGCGTGGCGCCTGCCCGGCCGGAGTCACCCTGGAAGTCGCCCTGGCCCCGGGCCTGCCGTTGCTCAGTACCGATCCGCTGCAGCTGCAGACCGCCCTGGCCAACCTGGTGGCCAACGCCGCCGACGCGACCCTGGATGGTGGCCGCGTGCTGGTGGCCACCGCACTGGAACACCGTCTGGATCCAGACGCCGACACCCCGCTGCAACGCCGATATGTGACACTAAGCGTCTGCGACGAGGGCCATGGCATGGCTCCGGACATCGCGGCACGGGCCACCGAGCCCTTCTTCACCACCAAGGACATCGGCAAAGGCAGCGGTCTGGGCCTGAGCCAGGTGTTCGGCTTCACCACTCAGAATGGCGGCTTCGTCGATGTGTCCACCACGCCCGGTGTCGGCACCACGGTCAGCCTGCTGCTACCCGCAATGGAGGACCCTGCCCATGACCGATGACCCGATCCGCGTATTGATGGTGGAGGACCAGACCGATCTGCGCGAAATGATCGGCCTGGCGCTGCGCGACTTCGGCATTGAAGTGGCGACCACCGCCGACGGTCATGAAGCCGTGGCCCTGCTGCAGGGCGGCGAGCATTTCGACGTGGTGTTCAGCGACGTCAGCATGCCCAACGGCATGTCCGGCATCGAACTGAGCGAGCACGTGGCCCGCGACCAGCCGCACGCGCGGATGATCCTGTCTTCCGGGTATGCCCGTTCGCAGCTGCCGCCGCTGCCCGAGCAGGTCGAATTCCTGCCCAAGCCCTACCGCCTGCGCCAGCTGGTGGAGCTGCTGAAGCAGGATTGACGCAACGCCCTCTGGCTCGACGTCACCCACCGCCAAATGTCTGCTGGTTCAGGTCCACCCAGCCGGTCCACATCAGCTGGATGCCGATGCACAGCAGCACGAAGGCCACCAGCTGCTGCATCACCACCGCGCCCGTCGGCCCCAGCCGGGTGACCAGCACGATGGAATTGCGCAGGATCAGGTAGATCACCGAAACCACCAGCAGCGCCCCGCCGATGGCCACCACCACACCGGACAGCAGGTGCAGCGGGGTGACCGATTCCACATGGGTGCCCAGGGTGATGCAGGCGGCAATAGTGCCCGGGCCGGTGGTCAACGGAAACGTGAGCGGAAAGAAGCTCTTGCGCCGCAGCTGTTCATCCCCCATCGCCGAAGCCTGTTCCTCGGCGGGCGACGGCGGATCGTCCGCCCGCGCGCCCAGCATGCGCCATCCGGCGGCGGCCACCAGCAGGCCACCCCCAATGCGCACCACCGGCAGCGAAATGCCGAACAGCGACAGCACGTAGGTGCCAACCAGCATCGCCACCACGATCACCACAAAACTGTTGAAGGCGATCTGCCGCGCCAGTGTCTTGGCCAAGGCCGGACGGCCGCCCACCGTGGAAACGAAGATGGACGCCGTGCTGAGCGGGTTGATGATCGGCAACAGCGTGACCGGCACCAGGATCAGTTCACCGGCCAGGGTTGCGAGCAGATCGGGCAAGGCCATCGTGCGCTCCGCAGCGGAATGTCCGCATCATAGCGCCGCGCCGTGCAGCATTCGTGGAGTTGAGCTTGCTCGACTGCGGCTGGCTCCAGTGCGCTGGCTTTCAATCAGCCCGTCCCACGTCTGCGGTCAAACACCTCAGCACTTACCAGTACTGCGTCACCACGATCAAGGCGATCACCGCCAGGACGCCAGCCACGATCCACAGGCCATGGCGCTGGCGCCAGGTAGGTTTCGGGGTGCCGGGGGTATTCATGCGCTGCTCCAGGATGGGGTCGGCCCCAGAGTGACGAAGCGCGTTGCCGCGGGGCGTGCAGGTGATGTGCAGTGGGCGTGGACAGCTCAGCCCTACTCCCCGCGCCCGGGTCTGGGCCGAGGCGGCAAAGGAGGAACCGCCTGCGGCCTCACTCCTCCTCAGAGACTCCCTGCTTCCGGGCTGCATCGCATTCTTCTGGATCCCGCTTACCGAGCAGGTGATCTTCAAGCGCTTTGGTTACCTTCATATGCGATGCAGCAACGGGCACAACCACGACTGGAAACCGCCAGATCACGACAGACATCAGCAGAATGCACACAAGCCACGATGCGAGGTATTCCGCGTGCTGGCGAGGAGTACGCTCCCTGGCATTCTCCACCTTTCCGCTATCCAGCGCCTCATCGTGCAGGACATGGAGCAGAATATTGATCAGCGTCGCCAACGCGGGAATACACACGAAGAGCAATGCGGCCTGCCTTCCGATGGTGAAGTCCAAGGATGGCATGGCCATGATCGCGACCGTTGCGACCATGCCGAACATGGTCAGTGCCACCCCCGCTTCGGCCGAGAGCTTGAGGATGTTCAACTCCCATCCGGCCCAGCCCTGCGCGCGCTTTGGCGACAGGACGAACGCCACCATCAGGATCATGGCCACGTTGAATGCGGTCATGACGAGAACGAAATTGAAGGACGTGGCACCCTTCAACGCTTCCAGAGCAAGGGAGCGCCAGGCTCCATTTGCCATCGCCAGCATGGCCGCGCAGAAGAACTCGAACCAGAAGAATGCCCACCAGCCCAGCCCCCAGCGCCCAGCCGTTGCGAACACCTCTCGCAGCGGGCTCTTGCTTTTCTGGGGTGCACTACTCCCCGCAACGCTGTCGTTCCGCAGCGCGTTCTGCTCATCCGCAGCGTCCATGCATGACCCTCAACGGCTTTCCCAAGCCCGTTATCGGTCCGAAGCGGCTGAAGCTTGAATGCCTGACCGGGAGTCTGCTCGTGCCCGTCGCGATCAATTCAGCCAATCAGGCCAGCAGACGCACCATGAAGCACAGCCGCGCCGTTGATCGCGCGGACTCGGCCACGAAACCCGGCGACCGATGCTGCCGGGATCGACCCACCAATATTGCCCGAAGCCAAGGCATGCGCCATCTGCGCCATGCAGCCATCAGCCCGGGTGCTCACGTAGAGCCAGCAACCCGGCAAAGGACTCAACGCGCAGGGGAAATTGAACGCCGGGCCCGGCCCAGCGCCGGGTCTCCTCGGCCAAATCGAACCAGCCGGCAATACTGGACCAGTGGACCACCTGGACGGGCCTCGGGATGAAATCCCCCACTCCGCCCGGTCTGTCTGGGCAAACCCCCCAGCATGGGTGGTGACCCCGGCCCGATTCGAACGGGCGACCTTCCCCTTAGGAGGGGGGCGACACCATCATACGCGGCAGACGTTTCGCGGCAAACTGTGCCAAAGCTGTGCCGACTCCGGTCCTATCTTGGCCGGGAGAGAGTGTCTGGATTCAGAGGGTCGATAGTTTTCATGCACCTTCTTGAAACCAGCCTCAGCCCCTGAGCCGGCTACGTTTCACCATCCAGCTTGATTCGCATGCCTTCGCGGAAGCGCCGCATCACTTTGGCAGACACATGGATGCGCAGGAAATGGGCTTGAAGATCAATCGCTTGACTGCGTGACGGGTGGCCACGGTCACGGAGCCCGGCTATCACGCGGACAGCGGTGGCCTATACCTACAAGTTAGCGCTTCCAGGGCAAAGAGCTGGATGTTTCTGTATCGCCTCGAGGGGACGCCCAGAAACTTGCGACGCCCCTGCCCGTTGGCGTGGACACTTGGCCGTAACCCTTCCGACGCGCCTGCGATCACGGCGGTTGAAAACTTCGCTGCCTTGCGGTACACAGCTTCCGAGCGCCGAGGCTCATGACCCCATGAGCTGACTACTGCCCCCCAAGCTCGCCAACCGAAGGCACTTGCGGCGAAACAGACGATATGTGACGCTCCGGCCATCCAAACGGATTTGAGATGATGACAGAATTAGTTTATTCAGCAGACATTACTGAACTGATTCATGGCGCCACTTGCCCGCCAGCGGATGCTGTAGACGAGGCCCGGAAGTGCTATCGATACGTCCATGACCCCATGGATGCCAGCTCGTTCATTCCCGTAGGGAAAATTGATCCACAACGGACGACTGACAGGTCTCAAAAGACGATTTGCAGCATGCTAGCGCTGTCTCTTTTCTCAAGCGAAACGCAAGCGCGCAAAAGATATGAAGCCATTATTAAAGATCATCCGAAAGCCATAAATACCCTCGGCACACATATTGCCGCGGGTGAGATCAAGAAGGGCGATGGTCAGTCGACCGCCCCGGACAAGAAAAGCCATTTTGATTTCCACCCGCACAAAGGCATTGACCTGCCGTCGCGCTTCACTGTACTAGGAGCGCTGTAATGCGTAAGCAAATCGCCACAATGCGAAAAATCACGGGAAAATCTTTTAAAGGTAAGGAGCTGCCAGCATTCACATGGAATGCAGACCTGGTCTATTTTGACGGCCCGTTCATTAGCCTTTTTAAGTCAGATCGCGACGAAGATGCCCTGTTCATTTGGATGGACTGCGATAGCCGTAAAAATCGATGGTGTATAGTTCAGATCGCGCGCGATACTTTACGGGAATATTTGAGCGGCAGCATCCCTTTGCTAGACGTAATTAGCCGCGCCGGAGACCTATACTTCTATGACATGGGAGCATCGGGCAAGAGAAGCAATTTTGTTGTTGCGCAACTTGCAAATGTGCCGACCGAATACCTACCCAGGCCCGATTCGTACTTGGACCTCGAATACGCCACTGAAGCTGCAAATCAGCTTGCGCATGAAAAAACCAGCCTGTGCGAGTTCCACGTAGACGGCGACCTTTACTTGGAAGACGTATCAAGCCTAACCAAGACTATAAATCAACTCTATTCATTCCACTATGGACTTACCTACGGACACCGAACAGCGGTGCGCAATAAGCTGTCTGAGATAATGTCCAGTTGGCGCGGAGGAATAAATGCGGTGAACATATTCTCCGGCCTAAGAAGCGTAATTCCATCCATCCACCGACCGAAAATAAACAGACTTCAGTATGCGTCGCCCGGCTTTATTGAGCTGGACGCACTACCCCACCTAGCCAAGCATATTGAACAGTCAATCTTAAACATTAGCACAGCCAAAGAATTTGAAAATATCCAAAATCTTTATAATGACGTCTATGTTTATTTTAAAAAGGAGAAGCTGTCCGGATTTGACGATCACAGCTCTTCAAGAGCGTCCAATTTGAGCGCCGCCCAGGCCAGTCAACTTGAACTATTTTGCGACGCATTCTTTAATGCATTTCACTGGAATGCTCATAAAACAACCTTTACCAACCTAGATAACAGCCCTCTCTCAAGACTACGCGTACTGCTCGCATACTATCGCCGCGCGAGAAAGGTTGTTTATATGATGAATGCCGGAAAAGTCAAAATTTAGACAACTTACGGGCGAGCCCGCCTGCAACATGTATCCGATGCCCCCCCGCCTCCCTCTAACGACGCATGGATATGTTCTTTTTGCTGTTCTTTTGGCGTCACCCTCGCTCCTTCACAATAGGAAAGTGAGAAGCTTGACTTTTGGATTTCGGAGAAAACTTAAGCTGAGAATAGCTATTCAGCCTGTGCAGGCTGGCGGGCGGCTGACCGCCCCGGTCCCGTAGAGCAGCTCTAAAGCAGGGTGGCGGTGCTCAGAGTGCGGCTGTGGATACATGCAGAACCCCCCCCCCTGATCGCTAGGAAAGTGGGACCTTGGCTCTTGGTTGCCTATGATGGGGCCCCGAACGGCAGCAGCATCTATGGGCTGCTGCTTTGGTTGAACCTTGCGACGTTGGCTTTGCGCGAATCGAGGGTGAACGCTGCCGAGCTATGCTCAAAAGACGGCGGCAAGCCATAGATGAGATAGGCAAAGATCCCGTTCAGCGTAATTTATACCCGTCGAATTCGGAAACTAGCGCCCCATAGCACGACTTGATTCTGCATGCGGCCAAACTAGCCATTCCAGTCAGCGCTCAAGCGGTCGTACGAAGCTAGCCACGCGCTGCCCGCACCCACGCCTTCATCGGATCTCGCGCCCTAGGCCTTGTCACTGCCAGCGGTCGGATCGGCTCCAATGCGGCCATCACCCGCGCGGAGGCGGTCGCAGCAGCCTCGCCCAAGCGTTGCGCCTGCTGCAGCTGCTCGCGGGTCGGCGGGAGGCCGGGGAGCGGCGGGGCCGGCTGGATTGGGGTGCTGTCGGTCAGGCGGGCTACACCTTGGCGCAGCGGCAGGTCCGGGTAAAGGCGGGCGGCGCACCAGCGTTCGGCGAAGCGCTTGCCCTGGCGAAGATTGGCAGCCCTGCCCCTCTTCACCTGCCACATCTTCTGGCCGTTCATGCAGAGCGTTACCCCCGGCTGGTCGTCGGTGGCGATGTGCGCGACCGACCGGCCGTTCCACCACAGATCCCACCGCCCACCCCGCTCCACCCATCCGGAAGGGATGGGAGACGCACTGAAGCCTTGGTAGCCGGTCGAAGGGAGCATGCGATGAGCATACGTCTGGCCATCTCAGAGGCTGCGACGATGCCGCGAAGCTCGCCATCACGCCTCCCCCGTCCCCTATGGCAATCCTCCCAGATCCTGGACCACCGCCTGGCCCGGCCGCAGGACTGCGGCCAAGAGGCGGCCGCCGGCCACCCTCCTTCCAACCCTGCCGTTAAGCCAAGCCGCCTGCAGCCGGCCGGCGACCAAGACCTCTGCCGGGTCGAAGCTGTCGCTCCTTCCCTGAAGCGGTTCGCCAGGCGACGCCATCCCTCCCGCGAGTGACAGGACCAGGGCCGGGCGCTCGATGTCGCTCTTGGCATATGCCGTCGCAATGAAGCGCTTGCCCTCGGGCGACCATCCGCCCAGCACCACCTCGCTGTGCAGCATGGACTTGGACAGGCCGGCTTCCAGCGCAGCGCGCTCGTAGGCCGGCCAGATCTTGTCGATCACCAGCCCAAGCTCCCTCACCAGCTGCTCCATGGCGAAGTCAGCCCGAAAGCTCGCCTGTAGGCACAGTTCGTAGATTCTGAGGAAGAACTGGGTGGACCCCCGGGTTGCAAGAACCAGGTTGTGTTGGGGGATCAACAGCAGCTTGGCACCCGAGGAGGCCGCCCCGGTGAGAGCGTCCTCAGCCAAGGTGTCGACCGCGATAAGGAGCTGGTCAGGACGTAGCAGAACGTTGAGGATGCTCATGTCACGCGCCGAGTGGCCTGCGCGGACTATCCCCCCTATTCATCCCCAAGTCGAGCCTTGCCATGACCCTCTCGCTAGAGCAGCTAAATGAACGCCTCCAGGCGTGCGAGCCCGACCTTGAAGCGCATCGCGCCTACCTCAAGGCCATGGAGTATGGACTGGCTGCGGCCATCGCCACTCACGGCGATCCGCGCTCACTTCCCCAAGTGTGGAACCTGATGCTGGCAGAAGCTGCGGATGCCCATGCTGGAATGGACAGCGCAATCTTCACCGCGGCGCTTCAGCAAGCGCTACGGATGATCACCGAGCAGATAGAGCAATTGGGATCCAGGCCTACCAGTCAGCGCCTAGAAGATCGGTGAGGATGCGCTCCAGTTCGATTGCAGCCTCCTTCTCGGAGCCAACCTTGATCGAAAGGCCAGTCTGCGCGGGACCGGGCCGAGCCTCAAAGCGCGTGATCGTTCCACCTCCCTTGCCATCCGTCTCGACCCTGGCCGTGACAGTTCTGCCCCGGGAGTTGAATGTCCAGTCTTGGATAGTCTGCATGGGGGATCTCGGCGCAGCCGGGCGGCACAGGATAGCCCCCGCCGGGTGACGGCGGGCTATACACTGGAATGGGCAAGCTACTAGGCGCCAACCCGGGACTTTGCCCGCCAAGCTCCGGTCTCAAGATCCTTGCGGAGCCACCACGTCTTCTCGGGGATTTTTGCGCCACGCGCAGTCAGGTATTCGGGCATCGAAAGCAGCACCTCATCACCTCTCACCGAGCACGTGGTTGAGAGAACTACCCCGTCGCTGAGCTCCACCAAACAGGTGGTATCAACGTCACTCTCTGGTAGGCCGCCAGACAGGCTGGCGGTTGCTCCGGGGTAAATGTGGGTATGCGTGAACTCAAAGCGCATCGACCTCGCCTCTACTGCTGCTTACAGCTTATACACCCGCTGCGAGGCCACGGGAACTTCCCTCCGAACACTCGATCAGGTCAGCCCACGGCAGGCTCACAATGCTGCGCCACCAGATCGGCCAGCCGCTCAAGCCCAGTTTCTGGCTCGAACTGGCCTTTCAGGCGTTGGGAGAAGTTCTTCCAGTCAGCAAGGACCAGGGACTTCAATTGGGGGGTAGACACCCTCATGAAGTGCAGTGGTTGATCCGAAAATCGCAGCTGCTGGATAGGCCCGCGAGCCAGCTCCACAAGCTCCGAGTGGATGGCCACCGACTCAACATAGACGAACGTCGCGGCTACCGAGCTGGCGGATCCCTCCAGATAGGTGAGAAACCGGCTTCCATCGAAGCACACCACCGCATGCGAGTCGCAAGCCTGGTTAAATGCGGCACCTGCCGCCATCACATCGGACAGCCGCTCTGGATCCACGTCCTCAACAGCAGAACTGACAAAAACAACAGCGCACTTGGGCATGGCGGACGACCTTAAGTTCAGGGCGCAGTCTACGCATTTCGCAAGTGTTCCGAGTGTGTAGGAAACGAAGCTTGGGCACCAACTTCCCTTGCCCTCTCCCTGAATTTGGCAGGGAGAGCTGAGAAGGAAATTCATCATTGGTGGCGCGAGGAGGCCGCCACCCGAGAACTACCGGCTCACCTTCAAGAGGGCCGCGAGTCGTGGCAGACTAAAATGTAGTCAGCTAAGATTGAGCACGCCAAGAGCGCCCACCAGCAGGCTAACCATGACTGAGCAAGAAAGAAAATTGAAAGTCTTTATCAGCTACGCGAGTGAAGACCGATCCTTCGCTCAGTCAATTAGAGATCAGATAGACGCCGAGGGCCATTCCCCATGGTTCGACCAAGACATACTTCCAGGGCAGCAATGGGAAGGGGAAATTGATCGCAACCTCAAAGCCGCCGATGTTGTGGTAATTGTTCTTAGCAAATCCAGCGTTAACAAGCGCGGCTTGGTTCAGCGAGAGGCAGCCAAAGCGATAGACAAACTCGACAACCTTCTCCCCACTGACATTTACATAATACCAGTGAGGATCGATGACTGTGAGCCGCCTGAGCGAATCAGTGGAAGGATTCAGTTCATTGACATGCACCGCGACGACGCTCGATCCCGAATCGCAACATCACTGCGCATTGCCGCAATCGACCGAGGAATTCCAACTCATGAGAGCAAGAGAATAGGACCATTCTCAATCCGCTATCAGGCGACCACCGACTCCTTGCCTGGCAAATTTGGTTACGAAAATACGTTTGAGTACCCAGCAGTAAGCAGCACAAGCCACCCGAAGCTAGCGAGAGAGCTTAGCGAATACTTTGCAGGACGCGCGGCCGTTGAGAGGATTAATTGTCGCGAAGATCCTCTCTACGAGTGGGATGCGCCGGAATGGGCCCTAGGAAGCTCCAGACAGTCCCGTATTGAGATCGTCAGCGCTTGCATCCCGATAATAAGCTGCCAGGATCACATCTACTCTTACAGCTCTGGAGCAGCTCACGGAAACGGATACTCCGAGTCGATGAACTTTCTTGTCGCACACGAATCACTTTCGAAGTTCACACTCGAGTCCATAACTCGCAGCGACGAAACAGCGCTTGCAAAGCTGTCCGATCTCTGCGTGAATGGCCTTATTGCGCAATTCTGGGAAAAGACCAACGACGAGGCGGACGAAGATGCTCTCCGATGGTTCCAAGAGGGAGCGGGCCCTCATTGGCGCAACTTTGAAGCCTTCACTGTTAGCCCTAAAGGCATTTCAGTCAACTTCCCCCCGTACCAAGTCGCTCCTTATGTAATGGGATTCTGGGACGTTTTTATACCCAAGTTCGAGCTTAGAAAGATCGAGTCATTTAAGGATCTTCTAAAGGTGATGGACGCCTGTACTACAGAAGATTAAACTGTTAACTCGTGTAGCTGGAGACTGGGCGCAGCTTCAATGAGCCTTCCTCCACGTACCCACACGTTGTAGGGAACCGCCTGCGGCAGCTGCCCGAAGGCGCGCATCTGCACGCCGTCATAGGTGGTGAGCGTGCTGGTGCCATCACTGTTGTGCGCCGTGACGGTCGCAAGCAGCCGCGGGCTGCCGCCTACCAGGTCGCCAAATTGATCCCACAGGTCAGTCCGCATCGGTGTAGTGCCTCTCCAGGGTGGCGGTTTGCTCGATCACGACGGCCTGCGCATCCACGGCAACCTCGATGCGCAGCGATTCGCACTGCCCGTGCCAGTTCCCCTCGCCACTGGATACCTCGACCAGGTCCAGCGGCAGAACCAGGCCGATCTCGCCAGGGCGCAACGGCTTGGCAAACAACGGGACCGTCAGCTCCACGCCGGCCTGCTCACCGCGATCACACAGGATGTTCCGGCCGCGCTCGGCACCAGCTGCCGGCACCGTGATCAGAGGGCTGCTGACCTGCGGAGCGTACAGGCGCCCTTCTTCCCCCGCCTTACGGACCCTGCAGGTGACGCCCTTGCCGGCCAGCTCGCCCGTTACCACGACGGCGTCGTACAGCGGCGCACTGCGCATCTGCAGGCTTTCGGTAAGCACGATGTCCTCCTGCAGCACGTGGACGGGCTGCGTGTCGCGCCACAACCAAGGGCTGACCGGGTACGCCGCGCGGACGCGCAACGCCAGCGCAGCAGGATCTGACTGCACCACACCGCCACTGGCCTCGGCCAACGCACTGATCGCGTCCAGCGGCGTGCTGGCGTCGTAGAACCACGCGCCACCGGGAACATTCCAGTCGACCGTGTCGTACTGGCTGGTAAACCCGGTATCGGCCAGCTCTTCGGCCACCAGCTGCGCCATGCTGCGGTCGTCGGTCGTAGCCTTCACCCTGGCCGGTGCGTACGGCGCGGCGAGCAGCGCGGTACGGGAACGACCAGTCAGGCGCACCCCACCCCCATTGAACTCCCGCTGTTTCTGGAAGCTCTCGATGATGCCCGTCCACAAGTAACCGTTGAGGTTGATCTCAAACTGCCTGGGCCCAGCCACCGTAGGCTTGAGCAGATCCAGCTGGCCCGGATCGGCCAGCTCGATATCGAAGGTCCAGCCCCAGGCACTGCGACTGGAACTGAGCGACAGGCGGGTCACTTCAATCGGAGTCCGATCCGGCAGGCGGACGAAGGAAACAGCGTTGATCACGACATAGGTCCTACGTTGGGGGCGCACCAGGTAGCACGCCGAGGTTCCAAGGTTGAGCGGCGCCAAACCAAGTGCCCGAACCGTCGCGCAACCGAGGTTGAGCGGGACCGAATGCCCTGGAGGAAACTGGGGCTCGGGATCCGGCTCGGGATCTGGCTTGATGGGAGGGCGAACGCCCCACGGCAGCGGCCGCGCACTACCCCACGGAAGGCGCGCCATGCGCCTGGCCTGTCTCTGGTTTACCCAGCGCCCCCCCCAAACGCCCCCGACCCGGCTCGGCTTGCCGCGCCATGACAGTGCGGCCCCCACATAGGTGGCCACGCCATGGGACCACGAGACGTCCGCGCCAGCACTCAGTGCCCGAAGCAATGAGGACCAATCAACCGACAGCGACTGGGCCAAGCGAGGCAGGCTATGCCATCGGAGAGATGTGCTGGCCGCAGTGCCAGCACTCTTACCCCAGCGCAGGCCCAGCCAGCCCTGCAGGTGGGGCGCCATCCCCCATGCCACAACGCCCTGAAAATCAAGGCGCTTCGTCCCACCCCAAGGAACGAGTTTCTGGACCCGAACAATGGGCGCCGTATCCCAGCCGACAGCAACAAGCGACCGCGTCGCTCCGGCTTCGCCCCACCGAAGGCTCGCAGCTGTAGTGAGCCCGCGAACTACCGGCTCGACCGGGGTTTCGTCCCAGTCGACACCCAGGTTGAGCGGCAGGAAGCCGCCACTTCCCTGGAATCTGGAACCGAGGTTGAGCCCGGTAAATTCGCCCGAACCCCGCGCCATCACGTGCCCAGCTGCGCGGGCACTATCCAGTCCTGGATAGCGGAGTTAACGCTGCCGGCCAAGTCGACGCCGATGACCCGATAGCGCTTGGACCGGTCGATGCCGCTCAGTCGCCAGGTGCCATCGTGCCCGCTGAGCACGGACCCCACATAAACAAGGTGCGCAGCGTCATGCATGGTGTAGACCTGTACCAGCACACGCTTTGGCTCGTTGAGAATTTTGGCGCGGCCATCATCGTCACCAGAGGGCGGGTTGCCCCCAAGGTATCCATCGCCACCATGCAGTGCCCAGTCTCGGAAGAGAGTGCCGTAGATCATTTCCAGGGCGCATCCAGTCGGAAGAGAACCTGCCCGTCTCGGTCTGCCGTGTCGGGCTCGGCCACGTTGTAGTTGACCACCAGCCACTGGCCCAGACCAATGCCCTCGATGTACTGGACTATGCTGTTGACGGGGTGCGGCCGAGCATGCAGCGGCACCAGGACGCCCGGCAGCTTTCCCCGGACCGCATGCGGTGCTTCGCGCAGCATCGCCTCGATGTAGTTGAAGCCGCCATGGACCGGGTCCGGGCCAGCGCGATATGCACCGGAGCCATACGACCGATAGGTTCCCGAACTCGTGGCAGCCGACACACCGCAGGTCGCGATCCGCCCAGACTTACCCTGCCCGTCGCTGTAGCTCCGCATCACAAAGCCTCCAGGGATGTAAGACGATGCGCGCTGGCTTGTCCCGTCGACGATGAATTCAAGAGGCGAGGCGAAGAAGAGACTGCACACCTCATCGCCCCAGCCGCCGCTGAAGCTACTGAGATTGCTCGAGCCAAACGTGACGAAGGGAAAGGCATCGCCGGAAACCGAGCTGATGATGTCACCGTAGTAGTAGGCTCCCATGGCGTTGTTCCACTGCCCCCACGCGGTGAACAGGTAGAAGCCGATGTCGGTGGCAACCACCATCCAAGCGCGAGCACCCGAGGTCGTATCTGGTGACTTTGCGATCAACGAGCCACCTTGCTGCATGGCCGGGTTCGGTGTCGGGTTCACGCCCGTATCGATGTCGCTCATTGCGCTGTAGGCCCAAGCCTGAGCAAGGCGGCCGGTGTTCAACGTCTCTGCGGAGGCATCGTCGCGAACGCGCAGATAGGCGCCGGATCCGTTGACGACGCTGTTCCGGTACACATGCACGCCCGCATTGGAGTAAGGGCGGGTCCAGCCAGCACCAGGCTTAGTGGTCTGCCCGGTTCCGTAGCCGGTGACCAGGACCGCATGCAGCAGCGCGATCAATGATCCGGCCTGGCCGTTCAGCACGGGCGCACCCGGATCCGTACTGCGGTAGACGGTAGGAATCAAGCTCACTGGGCACCTCCAGCCACGTTGCCAACCACCATCAATCGGGTGGAATCAGTCGCCCCCTCCGGCGTACCGGGTAGGGTCGTGCGAACCATCCACACCGGCGCCAGGCCGCCGATTGTGTTGAACCGCACCACGTTGTTGGTTGACCAGCCCGCGCCCCAACCGCTTGCCAGCGCACGGAAGTACGGCCTGACCGTGCGGGGATTGAGGGGGGCCAGATCAGTCGTGGTACTGCCGGTGGCGATCACCCCGACCGTCTCACCAATCACCTCGAAGTTTGTAGCGCTGGTAAAGCGGATCGCCCAACGCTCGGTAATGGCGTCGCTGTTGGTCACCTCCAGCGGGTAGTCGGTGTCGTTGTAGGTGCCCGGCGCCGCGCTGCCAATCGGGGCATTGCTCCAGACCCCGGTCCACGCCGCCTGGTCGAAAAGGCTCTCCACACGCGCCTGCAGGTCGAGCGAGCCATTGGCCTCGCCCAGACGAAGTGCGGTGCTGATCATCGCCTCCCCAAGGGGATAGTCATGGGTGAGGCCCGTATTGATCTCGATCTCACCGGTGATCTGAGGTTGCACAACCAACCGGCGGTCTTCAACGCGCTCACTGATGATGATCGGCAACGTGTACGCGGCCAGGTTGAGAGGATCACTGAACGTCAGGCTTCCCGCGTCCATATCGACCGTGTACCAGGCGCTTTCGACCGGCTTGCCGTCCGCATCGCGTACTTCCACGCCCGCGACCCGGTTGCGGCCGAACGCGACCACTTGCCCTGCCTGAGGCGTGTTGATGCTGTGCTTGGCAGTGTGG
The DNA here is from genome assembly GCF_047782825.1 of Stenotrophomonas maltophilia. Lineage (GTDB taxonomy): Bacteria > Pseudomonadota > Gammaproteobacteria > Xanthomonadales > Xanthomonadaceae > Stenotrophomonas. Next base: position 1,170,888 of record NZ_CP180589.1, read on the forward strand.
TGGATCAGCACCGTCTGACCGGCCTTGAACGCCGGCGCGCGCCCATCGCTGGGCAGGCGAACCGACGACAGGCCGATCACGACCTCGGAAAGCGGAATGGATCGGTAGACCACCGCGCCCATGTAGATCGACCCTGCCAGCACCAGCGCTGGGCGCCACACCTGGTCACCCTCCACCTGGTCCGGGTCAAACCACGGCTGCCCCTCATTGCCCGCCACCGGTACCAACTGGCCGAACTGGACCTTGGCAACGCCGCTCACCCAGTCAACCGATCCGCGCATCTGCGCGCCGGAAATGGTGCCGTTGATGTCAGCGGTACCGGTAATCAGCTCGCCGTCGAGCCGGTTGGCACGCAGGGTGAACATACCCGGCCGCAGCGGCGAGCCAGGTGCACGGAAGAAGCTGTTTGCCACGCCCGGGTCCGCAATGCGCGTCAGCAGCGACTGCACCTGCACGCCATTGGCGCCGCCAGCCAGCCACTGGACCAGGTTGACCACGCCTGAGGTGTAGTCGATGGTGCCGGCGTAAACGCCCGCACCGGTCAGCGGGTCCACCGTGTGATACACCCCGCCACTGCGGTCCACGTACGTGCGGCCGCGGAAGGTGAAGCGAACGCTCCCCGGGACGATGCTGTCGCTGATGGTGGGGGTCAGCTGCAGCATCACGGGCGGCAGCTGGAAGGTCTCTTCCGCCGGCTGCGTGGTTGCGCCGGCCAGCATCCAGCCGACAGAGACGATGGTGCCGGCGGAGAATTGCGCCAGCACATCCACGCGGTCATACCCGACAACCTTGAGCCTGCCCGAGCGCACTTCATACTTGGGGTAGGACACCTGGTGGACCATGAACTTGCCCGCCTGCAGGGTGACCGCGGCGGTGTTGTAGTTGATCGATCCCAGAACCGTGGTGGAGGTCGCATCGCCCACCGAAAGGGCCACCACGTTGCCATTCCCGTCATCCTTGGCGATCACGCGCATGGCCTGGGGCGCGGACGTCAGGTCGAAGGCGTCACGCATCACGCTGATCACCCAGTCCAGCATCAGCGAGCCCGGGCGCACCGGACCCTGTGGCAGGACAAAGGAGACCACGCCATTGCCGTCCGGCACCGGCTGGGGGGCTGCGTTCAGCGGCTCGCCCCAATCGTAGGTGACAGCCCCCTGACTGTTCGCGTCCGGCAGCGTCTCCAACCGCAGCGTGCATTCACCGGTTGAATAGGAGATCGTTCCGCGGAGCTGGCCGGCAATGAGCAGCCCACCCACTCCGTTGTCGACCACCTCAACGTCGCCGCCGCCCACGCGCAGGGTCAGGCGAACGCTACCCGGCACCGCTGCGGCCTGGCCCAGCAGGAAGTGCAGCGCAGGCGCCTGGATGCTCGCATCCCCCGTGCGAGCCTCCGCGATGATGGACGTGCCCCACGCCTTGATCACGCTGCTGCCCAGGTCCGGCAGGGCCCCCGTGGTCAACACCAGGGCACCGGTGATGTAGTTGATCGTGCCGCCGCCTTGCCCGGGCTTGCCCACCAGCTGGCCCCGGCCATTGTCGGTGAGCCGATACCAGCGCCCCAGGGCGCGGTAATCCACAACCACAGTGCCCGGGGCCGGCAGCGGTTCAAGCTGGGACAGCCAGACCATGCCTTGATTGTTCTGGGTCACCGATGTTTCGTCGGTGAACCCCTGCATCGCGATGGTCCCGGCCGGCGTGGCTGTAATGCTCACGCTGGTACTGCCGGCGCCGGTCGCGTGCGAAATCGACACCACACCCGACTGGTAGTCCACGGCCCCGCTCCACGGGGTGACGGCCACCGAGGCCAGACCGCCCGAGCCGTCATCGCTCAGCTCGACGCTACCCACAAGCACCTTCACGCTGCCCACGGCCATGCCGGTACCGAAGAATCGGGTGACGGGAACGCCGGCGGTGAACGGGCTGTTGAAGCTCAGGCCCAGGCTGTTGGCCGGTCCGGAGGGAACGTGGCTCAGCGTCCCCATGCCGGCCAGCACGTCGCTGACCGGGGTCTCAGCCGTGGATGTGGGAACGATAGGCACGTATGGCGAATCGATCTGCACGGAAAGGTCACCTGGCTTGCCGGCGGCGGTCAGCCGCTTCACGCTGTGGTAGCTGTTCGCGTCGACCACGTTGGTCTCATACACGCGAGTTGCAGGCTTGGTCGCCGAGTACCGGATCACCTCCTGACCGTAGAAGTTCAGCAGCAAGGCATTCACCAGCTCGATCACCAGCACGTCGCGCTCGAACGCCCCCTGGTCGTCGGTGAAGCTCCGGGTGGTCCTGGACAGCACGCTTTTCACGCGCACGTACTGCTCGCCCGGATCTTTGCCGGACGATGCGAGCGTCAGCAGGCTCAGGTTGTCATTGATGTCCGGGCTAGGGGCATCCTTGGTCGTGTAGACCTGGATGGTCATCTGTCCGATGAAATGATCGCCCAGCAGGATGAAGCGCGATTCAGTGCCGCGGGTGATGTAGCTCTCAACCCGATTCTTTGCGTCCACGCGCACGTCGCTGTACGAACCGGTCGCGAACATGGTCACGGTGACGCGCGGATCCGCCGGTGGATCGATCAGCACCGCGATGGCATCCTTGAGCACATCCGGCCCCGGAGTATCCACGTGGACGAACATTTTGCGCAGTGTGGAGCGGCCCGTGGTCCGCTCTTCATCGCCGATGTCCGGGAACAGGTTGTTCATCGCGCCATCGATGATCTCGGCCTGGACCATGCGGCCACCGCCGTCAGGATTGTCGGTGAGGCGCTGCGACTGCCGCATTTTGATGTCAGTTGCGAGGATCGTCATTGTTTAGACCGTCATGAGGCGAAGGGTGATGGAGAAGTAGTCCTGGTCGAGGGCTGGCGTGGCGAACCGCAGAGGATCTGCCTCAATCGCAGCGCCTTCCGTCCGGCGCCAGCGCACCTGAAATGTCCGCTCGCCGCCGTTGTGCGCCGGCAGTACCAGCTCCAAGGGCGCCAGCTGCAACGTCGATTCGCTCAACTGCAGCGCACGCAGAACAGGCAGTGGCACCACGCCGACCCAGGCGTTGCCATCACGCGTGCTCTGCAGCGTGATCGGGCGGCCTGCCTGGCGTTTGGACTCCTGCACAACCAGCGCCCCGGTAAGTGTGGTGCGGACCTGCTGGCCCACCTGCCAACCGGTGAATTCGTCGGTCCACTGCAAATCGGCCGGAAGCTCAATGCCGGCGAGCGTGATGCGCGTCATGGCCGTCTCCCACGCACCGATACAGCCCTGCTCTGTTCCACCTTGCGCAACACCGCTGGCGCGACCAGGCCGACGATGCGCTCAGCGAACTGCTTTTCATCAGCGGTGGCGGCGGCCATCACTTCTTTGCTGGGCGCGCGCCAGTCGATCACCAACACCTCCTCTTTGCCCCCGCCTGCGCCGATACGTGCCCGGTCCACCTGAGCCTGCGCCTCGGCCTCGGCTTGGACGGCTTTGAGGCGGTCCTGGGCGGCCTTCTGCGCGGCCGCGTCCTGCTCTGCACGTTGGCGTGCAATGCCGGCCTGCAGCTGCGCAACCTCGTTGAGCTCGCCCTCGCCGATGAAGTCGAATCGTTGCTTGAGGTCCTCCCGGGCCGACTCCAGGAAACCATCCTGTGCCTTGCCTGTCTCTTCCAGTTCCTGCCTCAGCTCCGCCAGCTGCTTACGCTGGCCACTGAGGCGGTTGAGGGCATTGGCAAAGTTCTGCAACGGATTCACGTTGCCCAGGTTGTGCATCGCGTCCTTGGCCGCTTCGGAGATCTCTCCGATGCCGAAGGCCATCGACTGGGCGGCCTGGCCGGCGCTCCTGAACTGGCTTCCGGTCTGCTCGGCACGGTCGCCCAGTGCTCCCACCTCGCCAGTGGCAGTGGACACGCCCTGGGTCATCTGGATGATCGCCGCGCGACCGGCCAGTGCCCCGCCCTCAACCTGCTGCATCGCCGTCTGGCCGGCGGCCCCCATTCCCTTGAAGTTCTGACCGGTCTGCAGGATCTGCCCTTGTACCTGCAGCTGGGACTGCACCTGGGCTTGGCGCCAGCTGTCGCTGTCCGCCACGGCGGCCTGGGCCGCATCCGAGTACGCCCGGAACGCCCGGCGCACATCCTCGATGCTGGCCTTTCCCTGCGATGCACCGCGCTGGATGGATTCGAATGCCGCCTTGGCCGAATCGCGTGCGGCGTTCAGCGACTCCTGGGACTGAATGCCCAGCTTGGCGAAGTCGTCTGCCAGTGGGTTCAGCGCCGCCTGCATGTCGCGCAGTCGTGCGTTCAGGGCTGCAGCTGAGCGGCCGGCAGCGTCGAAGCCGATCTTGCCCTGGTTGCCCGCCGCCTCCAGCAGCGAGCCCAGGGTCCGCGCCTCATCCAGCGTGGAGACCTTGCCCAGCGCAGCCTTGAATGCCGCCTCGATCTGGGTGCCGGTGGCCACCGCGCTCTCGGCAACGGCGCCGAACGCGGCAATGGCGTCACGCCCAGCCCCCGTGAAGCGGAAGCCCATGCGGTCGGCCGAAACGTTCAGTTTCTCCAGTGCGGCCAGCAGCGTGGTTTCCAGCACCGCCGCGGCATCGACTGCGCCGTTGGGCAGCGCCTCGAAGGCCGACTGGGCTGATGCCTGGAACCGCGCCAGCTCTTCGCCCGAGAGGCGGCGCAGGGCCTCGAGCAGCCCCTCACGAACATTCTTCTCAGCCGCGCCCCCCTGGGTGGCCACGTAGCCCAGCGCTGCACCCACGGCCTCCAGACTGCCGGCGTCCACGAAGTTGAGTCCAGCGAACAGCTTTCCGATGGATTCGGTTGCCAGCTTGGCGTTGCCTTCGATCCCCTGCAGCTGCCCGACCACCTGCTGCGCCGCGCCGCCGATCCCATTCCTGAGCCCATCGGCCGCCTCGCGGGCACCGCGGGTCAGCGATGCGAATCCGGTCGACACGTCCAGCAGACGCTGGGTCACCTGGCCCAGCTGCTGCAGCTGCTCTGCGGTAGCCAGCCCAGACTTCTGCTCCATGAGCAGATAGCCCTCCTGTGCGGTCAGATAGCGCTCAAGCCCTGCCAAGCGCTTCTCGTAGGCCTGGCGCTCGGCCTCACCCAACCGCGCGACTTCATCGGTCGTTTTGATGACCACATCACGATAGTCGAAGAACGAGACCGCCTGGCGGCGAAGCTCGGTCGCCGAATCACGCACCTGGTTGATGTAGGCGCGCTGCGCCTCGCCGGCACGCTTGAGCGCAGGGTCATGCTGGCGCCAGATGTCCTGGGCAACCGTCTTGAGGACGTCCAGGCCACCCATGGCGGCCTCCAAGCCCAGCACCGCTACGGTGATCGGCACCACTTTGGGCAAGCCTCGCAGCAGTCCGCCGAAGCGCCCCAGACCGCGGCTGCCGCTGGCGACGGCAGCATTGTTGGCCAGCTGCGCATTGGTCGTCGCAATCAACGACGCACGCCAGGCGTTGAGCTGCAGCAGCGCGCCCACGATCTTGAACTGCGCATAGGCCGCAGCCATCAGACCGATCACCCTGACGTGGTCCACCACCCATTGGGTGGTGCCCTTGACCGCCTCGGCCATCGTGATGATGGCCTGCGCGGTCTGCTTGGCCCAGCGAGACAGGCTGCCATCAGCGGCCAGTCGGTCCAGCGTGGTCAGCAGCGTGGTCAACTGATCCTTGAAGTAGGCGAGCACGCCCTGGTCGGCGACCTCCTGCTTCCAGTCCTTAAAGCGGTCAGTGGCGGTCTTCCACAGGCCGGCGATGGTCCCGACCTTGGCCGCCGCGGCGGCACCACCGTAGGACTCGGCCAGCAGATCCAGAATGATTGCCTGGGCCTTGGCCACCTGGCCGGTCGCCTCCAGCTGCTTGATCAGGGCCTTTTGGCTGTCATCCAGCGTGAAGCCCTGCTTGCTCAGGCTCTCCATCGCCTTCGACGGGGTCTGCAGAGCCTTGCCGACAACCTCAGCGGACTGTTCCAGCGACATGCCCAGGCGCTGGGCCTGGTCGATGGTGATCTGCATGGCTGCCGGGAACTGCTCGCCGACGATGTTCGTGTAGGACAGCAGGCGCACCTGGGCAGCGCTGATCTGCCCATCGTCAAAAAGCCCGCTCTGCAGCTGCCTGCGCATTGCAGCCAGGCTCTCAGCGGTGAACTCGCTGGTTCGGCCAGTGGCCTGCAGCGCTGCCTCCAGTTGGCCCAGCTCCTGCTCGGCATCACTGCCCTCTTTCACGATGGCCCTGATGCCATCGACAACGCGGTTCAACCCGACGAATGCAATGGCGCCGGCAGCCACGGCCTTCAACTTCCCGAACCAGCTGACGGTGCTCTCGGTGGCCGAAGCAAGATCGCCGCTGCCGGCCGCCGCGTCGGAGGCTCGGTCGCGATAGTCAGCCAGCGACTTGGCCGCCTTCTGGCTGGTGACGGCCTGCCTGCGGAAAGCATCCTCCGCCTCGGAGATCTGCTGCTTGCGGCGCTTGCCCGCCTCGGCTTCAGCAGCGGCTGCGCGGGCCTGCTCGTTCAGCGCCGCCGCACTGCGCGACGCCTCCACGCGGAGGCGCTGCTGCTCATCGGCCAGGTGGGCCGTGTTGACACCCAACGAGCCCAGCTCGCCATCGGCCTTGGCGACGGCCTCCCACTGCTCGTTCAGCGCCTTCTTGAGCCGCTCGCCTTCCTTCCTCAGCTCCCGCTGCGCGGCCAGCACCTCGCGGGAGGGCTTCTCCATTTCTCCGATGCTCAGGCTCAGCGCAAGCGCAGCCGCCTGATTGGCGCCGAACTCGCTCTCCAGCTTGCCCAGCTCATCCAACATGCCCTCGAAGGCATCCGCCTTGCCTGCGGTTGCATTCAGGTCCACCAGCGATTCGAGCAGCTTGGAGGCTTTGCCCGCGGTCTCGACCGATGCGTCCCCCAGCTCGCCGAAGGCGGCGCGCAGGTCGTCAACGCCTTCGCGGCCCTGGGTCTCGATGACGACGCGGATTGCTTCTTCCAGCCGATCAGCCATTGCCGTTTCCATTGATGCGCCACTGGCGGCGCAGTTCAGTCGTATAGGTGGTGTGGAAACGCTCGATCAGGCGACTGCGTGCCGCGATTGCACGGCTGTTGCCATCGGCACCGGAGAGCATCTCGAACGGGCTCGGCCCCCGCAGAATCCGCACAGGGCCGCGCCCCGCACGCCTTTGCTTTGCACGGTCCCACGACCGTACGCGAATGGCTCGGCGCCCCTTGATCGTGGCGATGAAGGCGCCGTCGTAGGTCTTGGACTCGCCCAGGCCGATGCTGGCCGTCGCGCCTTTGGAGCGCCGGCCCGCCCAACGCCCCCCGAATTCCAGCAGCGAGATCTGGCGAGTGCTGGCCCAGATCGAAAGGAAATCGTCCTTGCCGCGCTTTCCGGTCGAGTAGCCACGCTCACCGGTCTCTACGCGATACTTCCCTCGCAGCGCCGAGGCGCGGATGTTGTAGGACGCCCGCACCTCTTGGGTGGTCGCCGGCCCCGCCCGGCGCTGCAGGCCAATGAAGGCTCGCTGCACCGACAGGTCATAGCGGTTCAGAACGTCGCCGGCCAGGTTGGTCAGGCCATGCAGGCCCTTCGCACGGCGCCCGCTGACGTAGAACTTGAGCAGGTTGTTGTTGCGATTGGACGCCACTGGGCCCTCCCTGTGTGGAACCGGGAGGGCGCCGTGCTGGCGCCCTCCCCCTTCTGGAGTCGACCCTGCCGTCAGCCGGCGGACTGCTCGGCGATCTTGAAGGTGTACAGGTCGTTCTCGCCGGCCTGGAAGATCACCGGACCGGTGAGGGTCACTTGGATGGGTTCGTCGCTGAACCAGTCCACGTCGCCGTCCACGGTCAGGTCGATGTTCGGGATCGTCAGCAGGCCTTCGTCACCGCTGATGCGGTCCTGCATGTCGCCCAGGATCTGGAAGGACTTGCTGGGCGTGGTGCCGCCGCTGGTGGCGGTTTCCAGGTAGGCGTCGTACTTGTAGTTGCCCACCACGATGCCCACCTTGAGCTCGCCACCGGGCTTCGGGATCAGCAAGCCATGCACGCGATCAAGGGTGTAATCAGCGCCTTCCACCAGGTCGTCGGCGCCCTGCTTGAAGACCGGCGGGGTGTCGGCCAGCAGGAAGTTGTGCGGCAGCTTGACCGGCGTGTCCACGCTGCCCACGGCCACGGACACGTCGGTGGCAGTACCGGCGGCGACCTGGGTGGACACCAGGGTGCCATACAGCATGCGGGCCAGGATGGCGGTCGGCACTTCCAGCGCGGTGATGGACGCGCTGGTGACACCAGGGTTGGAGTCCTTGTGGATGATCTGCTGATAGCGCGAATCACGGCGCTTGCTCTTGATCTCCACGGAGTCGCCGGCTTCATAGCTGAACGTCAGCGACGACTGTTCCAGCGGCTGGTTGCCGAACTTGTCGGCCGGCTCGGGGATCACAGGAATGCGGGCGCCGTTGGCGCCGTGCTCCCAGAAGCGCAGGTCGCCTGCGAATTTGCGAATCTTGGGCTGTGCCATGGTGTTGCTCCTACGGGTTGGGGACGGGCTCGAAGGTCTCGGTCAGACCAGCCCGCGCGGTGATCTGAGCGACGACGGCGGAATGCCCTGCGTCGTCTTCCAGGGATGCCATCTGGGTATCAAGCAGCTCGAAGGTGGTAATGCCGTTCGGCAGGATTTTGTCGTTGAAGGTCAGCACGCGAATCAGGTCGTGCCTGGCGCGATGCACCAGCAGCCGCGGGTTGGCGAAGTTGCTCGCCCGGGGGACTTCGAACTCGATGGTGATCGCAGCGTCCGAGCTGACCAGGGCTTTGCCGCTACCACTGCGCGACAGCTGCCTGACCGAGATCACGGTGGCCGGGCTCTCGGTGTCGTCATCCACCTCGGTATCGTCAACGACGATCAGGCCCGCGCCGATATCGGTGCGGAATCCAGCACTGACCCTGATCATTTCCACGCGCCCCCGCAGGAACTCCACCAGCTGCCAGGACAACGGCTCGGACACATCAACCACGGGTCACCAGCCACCGGCTACGCGAGCCGTCATCGCTGAGCTTCCTGGCATTGACGAACACCTCCACGCCGAGGCCTTTCCCGGCCTCGCCAACTTCCAGGCGGTCTCCCTGCTCCGGCTCGACATCCGCACGCAGGTATCCGATCTCGACGCGACCAGCAACGAACTGGCGGAGCTCGCCGATGGTTTCCACGTCACGGTCGACGTAGATCCGCACGTTCGGGGTCACCGCACCGTTCTTCTTTGCCGTATGGGTGCCCACTGAGGCCATGCCGGCCACAGCGAAGGCGGCATGCAGGGATGCGTCCAGATCCCGCAGGAAGTCGACCTCGCTCACTTCTGGCCTCCCGAGCAAAGCCGCGCATAGTCCTGCAACGCCCTCACCTGGGCGTCGCACTGGGCGGCGGCGCCAACAGCTCGGCCCGCACTTTCGATTCGGTCGTCGGCTCGACCATCAGGCTGGCCGGCGGCAGCGGCGGCCGCGGACAGCTCTGCGGTGGCGACGGATGCTTGCCAACGCTGGTGCAGGCGCTTGTTGCCAGCGCGAAGATCAGCGACGAGGCGATCAGATGCCTTCTGTGCATCGTTCTTCTCCTTTTCGTATTTGGAGGCCAGGGTGTTCGCTGCGGCCGCGCTGCCGCGCTCGGCCTTCAGGGTCTCGGCCACGGCATCAGCCTCAGCGCGGGCAGCGTCCCGCTCACCTTCCATGGCGTCACGGCTGGAAGCGGCCTGTTCGGCCGCACGAAGAGCGTTGGAGACCGATCCGCGCTGCCAGACGATGACGCCCAGCAGCAGAAGGATGGCGACGACCAGAGCGCGGATCATGCGGACACCGCCGGGTCTTCGGGCGGAATAACCGCACCCAAGCCACGGAGCGTGGATTCGAGCTGCCGAACGCGAATCCGCAGCGCACTGGCATCTTCCTGGGCCTTGAGGCGCATCTGCATCTCTGCCTGCAGCCGTTCGTCCTGAGCGGAAACGCGCTGTTCCAGGAACCCGATGCGCTCGGACAGACCCTTGATCAGATCCACGTTGGCGTCGGTCTCCGTGCGCTCCTTTCTACGCGACAGGAACGCGGTCCAGGTCTCGCGAAGAAGCCACATCGCTACGACGCTGCCCGCCGCCCACCACGGCCCCGTGGCGGTGATGCCGCCGCCAACCATCAGCTGAGCGCCTCTGCAACGCCGGCGTCGATCACAGCCGCGGACCAGTACATGCCCCCGTTCTCGTGCTTGGCGATGGCGGTAGCCAGACGGCTCAGGGTGACCGCGTTGTCCAGGCGAATGACTTCCGATGGCGCTACGCCCACCGCCGCCGCTACCTGCTGGACGTAGGCACCGGTGTTGTTCTCCACCGGCGGGGCCCAGCGCCCGATGATCTCCTTCACCGTGCGCAGGCCGTGCTTGCGCTGGTAGGTGAGCAGGGTTCTCGCCAGTGCGCGAAACCCCGCCTGCGGGGTCAGGAACACGCAGAAGCGCTGCTCGCGGGCGATGGCGGCCGCAGAGCGGTCCTCGCCCTGCCACGGCGTGCGCGTGCGGTCGATGTTGCCAGGATTGTTGTTGCGTACGCCGCGCGGCGTGCTGGTGGTGCCCATGCGATCCCCCGTTGTCGCTGTGGAAGAACCGGCACCGCTCACGCCACCCGGGCGTCTGTGAGCGGTGCCGGCCGTGACTTACGCCGACTTCACCGAACCGGAGCCCGGGGTCAGCTTGGCGAGCACGGTTGCAGTGCCGCTGCCAGCGACAGCGATAGCCACCGCGCAGTTCTCCAGGTCGCCAGCATCGGCGCCGGCCACGATCAGCTGCCCGCCCTGGGCATCCCAGGTCAGGCCCGCGCCTGCAGCAATGTTGGCGCTGGCGAGCTTCGGCAGTTCGAACACACCTTCGATCTGGGCGCTCCCCTTGCTGCCGGCGGGGATATCCACCAGCGCGACGGCCAACAGCTGGCCGACGATGGATGCCTGGCCGCTGACCAGAGCGGAGGCCGCGACGATATCGATCACCGCACCCGGAAACTTGTAGTTCTTCGCCATGACGATGGTCCTCAGTTGGCGTCTTGCATGAATGAAGTAGGAGCCCGGGGCTGCGGCACGAATGCCGCAGCCAGGTAGGCGGTTACTCGCCCGGGTTGTAGGCTGCGCCGCGCCAGCCCACCGCACCCACGCCGTACTTGTGGACGACCTTCCAGCTGAGGCCATCAGTGCGGAAGTTGGTCTCCTGCTCCAGCACCGGCGTCTGCACACCATTGAGGAAGGCGACTTCGATCACCGGCTCCACGCTCGGATCGGCGAAGCCGTACCAGCCCTTGCCGGTACCCAAGCGCGGCGAGGTGATGATGTCGCTGAAGGTTGCGCGCGAGGTGTTGTTGACTTGGAACCGGCCGGTCACGTCCGGGTTGTACTGGCTGTCGTTCACCAGGGTCGCGCGGCCGTGCATGGCCACCGTGCCCAGGAAGCGAGACAGCGAGATGTCCAGGTAGTCGTTGCCACCCGGATCCTTCTGCAGCGCCATCATCTGGCGCATCGCGTCGAAGGAATCGACCGAGACGGCAGCACCGTCGGTGATGTTGCCGTGCTTTGCGTGGAACAGGGTATTGCCGTCCTTCATGACCGGGCCCAGACCGCCGTTCTGCTTCAGAACGTCGTAGACATCCTTTTCAATCGTGCGGCCTGCGGCCTGACCCAGCGCCGTGGTGATGCGCACGAAAGCGCCGAGGTCATCGTTCACCAGCACTTCCGGGGTGATCTGCAGGATGCGGCCCTTGCGGGCGCCCTTGATGGTCTCGGCCTCGCCATCACCCAGCACGCCGTTCTCATACTCGCCGGCTTCATTGACGGGCTTCAGGTCGGAGAACGAGGACAGGTGGTAGCGGCTGTGCGGACGGTAGTCGGACAGCGTGCCGGTCGCGCAGAAGCGGGTCCAGGTGAACTGCTGCAGGTTGTAGGCGCCAACCAGCACCCGGTGCAGCACGTTCTCCAGCAGAACAGGGAAGTCGCTGGTGGTCTGCACAGCCAGAACGCGGCGAGCCATCTGTTCACGGTCCATGCCACGGGTGTTCACGCCGGCTTGGATCAGGGAGCGCTCGGCCAGCGCCATCAGCGTGGTGTGCGTGTAGGGGTTCCCGTTGCGGGCAGTCTCGGCCTCAGCACCAGTCAGCACGCCGGCACGGGCGAGCAGCGCATTGACCTGGGCGCGGCGCTGGTTGTCTTCCTCCGGAACCACGTCAGTGATGCTGGAGCTGAAGTTGCCGGCCAGCGGCTGCCCGCCGGCCGCCAGCCTCGCCAGCAGCTTGCCGCGAGCGACGTCCTCGGTGATCGCTGCATCGGCCAGGCACTCGGCCTCCAGCGCCTGGACGCCGCTGACCTCACGGAAACCTGCGAAAACGGTACGGATGGCGGCGTTGCGAGCCGAGATGGCCGCCATCACCTGCTCGACCGTCGCGCCCGCGGCCAGCGGGGCAGCAGCAACAGGAGCTGCTGCGACCGGCGGAGCCGGAGTGGAGGGTGCGGCCGGCGCCGGGGCGGCGGGGGCCGGTGCAGCCGGAGCGGTGCCCGCCTGCGCCATGATCAGTTGGCACTGCTGTTTCATGCTGGTTTCCTCAAGGTGGGCCACAACGGCCCGCTGGTGGACCTCGCGGAGCGAGGCGAAGGCTGAAGCGGTGGTGGTTGCCTGGATGTGCTTGCGCAGCAGGGCGTGCACGGCGCCCTCCGTCCCGGAGATCGCGCTCACATAGGACAGCAGCGCTGCTGCCGCGATGGAGTCCGCAGGCTCGGGCTGCACGTCGGGAATGACTTCGCTGATCAGGCCCAGCGCCAGCGCCTCGGCTGCGGTAAGCCAGTGATCCTTGCGATCGGTCAACATCGTCTCGATGTCGGCCGGGTTCGTGGCGCGCCCGGAGTACGTCACCAGCATCTGGCGCCCGTACACGTCGATCTGATCAGCCCGTTCGCGCAGGTCACCAGCGAAGCCCCAGCCACCGCCCTGCGGGCCGTGCAGCATCAGCATCGTGTTCTCATGCATGCGGCGGGAACTGCCAGCCATGGCGATCAGGCTGGCGATGCTGGCTGCAACACCATCCACGGTGACGTTGATCGTCGCCGGGTGCTGTTTCAGCGCGTTGTAGATGGCCAGCCCATCGGTGACCACGCCGCCATCTGAGTTGATGCGAACGTTGATCACGCTCGCAGTGGTGCCGGCCAGCTGCTCGACCACGCTGGCAGCAGTGACGCCCTCACCCCAGAAGTAGTCGCCGATTGGACCGTAGATCAGCAGCTCGGCTTCACCGCCGCTGGTGGTGTTCAGCGCGAGGATCGATTTGCCCTTCGCCTCCGGCTGCAGCGCCTCGATGTCGCTTGCGTCGAATGCGAAGGTCGCAGCCAGGACGGCGCCGAGCGCCGCTGCCATGACGTTGCGGGTCAGGTGATTCATTGCACGTCCTCAGAAGTGGTTGGAATGGAACTGCCATCAGAGTTGGCCTGGGCCACGCCGGCGTCACTCACCTGGCCCGGATCGCTGTCCAGGGTGATTCCCAGGTCACGCGCCCACTTACGTTCGTTACGGATCTCTTCCAGCGTGTCGTACATGCGCCCACCGCGCTCGCTGATGACCGACGTGAGCGAGCGAATGCCGGCGCGGATCATCATGCGAAGGCCAGTCGCCTCATGGACCGGGTTGATCCACGGCATTACCGGCGGCATGTACATCGCATTGGTGATCGTGGTCATCGAGACGCCGCTCGGAACGACCAGCTCGCCGGAGGCAATTGCAGCCCGGACGAAGCGCTCGTAGATCGGCCGAACGATCTGCGAAATCACCTCATAGGCCAGAACGCCATATGCTCCGTACTGCTCAACCAGCTCCTGCCGCTGAGCGGAATAGGTGCCGTTGTAGTTCTTCGACAGCGACGAGAACGACACCCGCATACCGCCGGCTACAGCGCGCAGCTGCCCATTGCGGTAGGTTTCCAGATTAGGGTTGGGTCGATTGGTGTCGACGGTGCCGACGCTCTCACCCTTCACCAGATCATCGAACACCATGCCCGGCTGGAAGCGCATGGTCCTGCGTTCCGGTACCGTCTCGTTCTCGCCGTAGCTCTGCGCATCACCCTTGATGATGAAGGCAGCCATGCTGGCCGCGATCTTGGCGGCGACGCGCTCGGATTCCTCGTAGTCCTTCAGGTCATCCAAGCGAGTCAGCACAGACGCCAGCAGGCTGACACCGCGCACCTGGCCGATGCGATCCACCATCTTGGCGTGGTGAACGAAGTCAGCGCTCACGCGCTTCACTTCCGGCATGACCGCGTTCGGGTCGCCGGGATGCTGTTTGTACAGGTGATACGCGATGGGGCGATTCCAGGCGTTTCGCTCCACGCCCTGCAGGATGTTCCGGCCGGGATCGTTCAGATCCATCGGCAGAAGATCAGGCTCCATCATCTCAATGCTGTAGGGCACAACGGTGCCATGGTCGAGATATGGCACCGGCCCGATCAGATCCTGGTACAGCACCTCTCCGTCGCGGAACAGGGTCCGGGTCATCAGGCGCTGCGCCGCGCCGAAGTCATGGCACCAGGTGACCTCGGGGCGCTTCCAGAAGTCCCGCAGCAGCGGGGTGATCTGATCGACCAGGGATTCCACGATGTTCCCGTTCGCGTCGCGCGGCTGTGGCTCGATGCCGATGCCATCGCGCCCGATCACGTTCTGGACCATCTGGTTGAAGCCGTTCACCACGATGTCGTGGTTACGGTCGAGGTGCCGCGCTTGGGTGCGGATGCGGGTCGCACCGCTGGCCACCGCCGTGTTGCCGGAGCCAAATTCACGCGCCGCCTCTCGCAGGCGGCTGGGCGTGGCACCGTCGTAGGCGCTGCGGTAAGCCGCAATGCGCGCACGCGCCATTGCGCGCTTCGCACCCCAGCTGGGCGCTAAGGCAGCAATCGCACGGTCAAGGCGGTTCACTTACACCCCCGGAAGTCTGCAAGCGCCACAGATGCGCGGCTACCACCACGCGCCTGCATGCTCACCTTGGCCTCCCATTCGCGGCGGCCTGCGCGGATCTCCGCCAGGTCAGCGCGATTCAACTGCCGCTCGCCCATGCGGAACGACTGTCCCTGCAGTACCGCCACTTCGGCGGCCAGGTACATTTCCAGCATGGTTTGAGCGGGCGTCGGCATGGAGCAAGTTTGGAGACGGAGCCGTCTCAACCGTTACCAGCGAAGTGAGACGATCACCGCGCGGCGCCTCGCAGATTCAGTCACTTACAAGGCGTCCGTCTCAATCTTTGCCAGAAGGTGAGACGGACTCCGGATTCGTCATCCGACTCTCGACGGTTTCGGCAGCCCACCCGGGAACATTCGATACAGCGCGGCTCGCGATACACCGTGCCGGCGGCAGACCAGTCGCCAGTCCTGGCCTTCTGCCAGCTCCGCGCGGATCACCTCCACGCGTGAGCAAGGCTTGTCCTGCCCGGCCGCCTTGGGGATGTGCAGGCGCTCACCACCGTACTCAGTCTGCAGAACGGTCATCACCGCCGTCGCGTAGGGCATGGCGTGTTCCTCGTTCAAACCCGTTTGCTCGACAATCCCCCGGACCACCAGCCGACGCAACTGCTCAGCCGCGTCAATGTCACGCGAATTGCTCATAGGCGGCTGCTCCATCCGCTCGACCCGAAGTCGTCGCGCGACGTTTCACGGGAATCGCGCGCTACTCGCACGGGCGCTGGCGTGGGCTTCCGCTCGACCTGAGCGGACGGCAATGCTGTCACGGCAGCCACTGTCGTCGCCGCGGAAACGTCCGCAGCAGGCGGAAGACTGAACAGATCGTTCTCAGGCTGCACTTGTTCCTCCAACTGATCCCACCACTTCGCCTTCTTGGGTCCCCACAGATCGAGCCGTTCCTCCAGCCACATTTCATAGGTCAAGCAGTCCTTGACCTCGATCCGCTTGCGCGTTGCCGTCCACCTGGACTCAGACCCACCTTTCATCCGGCGCGTCGCACGGATCTCGCCCGCCAGCTGCTTGAACCACTCGGGCGAGAGCTGATTGGAGAGGTGCACGTAGCCAGGCCCAGGGGTAGCAACGTCCAGCCTCGACTGGAACCTGTCCTTTGCGAGGTTTGTACCCACGTGCCAGAGCACTGGCCCGTGCTTCTCGATGCGGCCGTTGAAGCGATAGCTCACACGGCTGTTGCCGTTGTCGATGGACCGTTCCTGGCCACTGGCACCCTTGACGGCATGCACGCGCAGCGCCTTCAGCTTGTGCGCGAACGCATACACAGCGTCAGCATGGTGACCACCGGAGTCGATGGCAGTGGCATAGATCCGTTGCGCCCGGCCGCTGGCATGGGTGTACTCCTGCTCGCGCAGGAACGCCTCCGCTTCGTTCCAGACTTCCATCTGAGCTGGGTTGCCGAAGAACACGCGGTGGTCGATGGTCCACATCTGACCACCCCGCCCCACGCCCCATATGCCGGCCTCAAGCCGATTGTCCTGGGTATCCATGCCACACAGGAGCAGCAAACAGTCCCGCGGCATCGTCTTCAGCGGGAATGGTTCCGCCCGGTTCGCCAGCTCATCGGCATCGGTCCGCTCGACCTCACCCTCCCAGGTCTCACCCCGAGTCGTGTTGGTCCACGCCTTCAGCTTGCTGTCGTCACCTTCCTGGTGCTTGGCGTACGCCTCAAGGAACTCACGGACAATCTGCTGCCAGGCAACAGCCGGGCTGTACGCGGTCCAGATGTGAAGCGCCACATGGCGCGGCGCCGGGACCGTCTCGTCATCCGGGGTCGTGAAGCGGCCGTCTGCGCGAAGCCAGAGGTCACCGCGCGAGTTAACCCATTCGCCCTGCTCGGCAGCCAGCAGGTACTCACCCTGCGTCATCGGGTAGGTGCAGTGCGGACAGAGGTGGTACACGTGAACGACGCCACCATCCACGTCACGCTCGAACTTGAATCCATGCGCTTCGTCCTTGCCACCCCAGGTCAGCGCATGGAAGGCATCGCACTGCGGGCAGCGCACCTGGTAGGTGAATCGCTCATCCGCCTGGGAGTAGCGGGTGTCCACCAGGCTAAAGCCCTTGAGCTTCGGGGTGCTTCCGGCCACCAGCTTGGGGAACGTCGCACCTTCCAGACGCTTGGCCGCCAGCGAGTCCGGCGCGCCCTCCTTCTCGATGTCGTTGTCGAAGGCATCAAGCTCATCGAGCAACGCGACATCTACGGAGATACGACGGTAGTTCTTCGCCGCCTTGCCACCGCGCACGCGCAGCAACGAGCCGATGAACTTCTTCTGCTGCAGAGTGTTGTCCTTGTGCCGGGCCAAGTAGGCTGGGAAAACTGCGCGCATGCAGTCCACGTCGCGCAGCATCGGCTCCAACTCTGACTTCACGAAGTCATCGGAGTCGTCGTCGGTCGGCTGCCATATGCATTGGTTCCGGCGTCGGTGCTCTGCGTTGTAGCCAAGGAAGGCGAGCAGGATCTTGGTGTAGCCAACACGCGCCGACTTCTTCACCGAGACCTCGGCCACGTCATCGTTGCTGATCACCGCCATCATTCCGCGCTGGAACGGCCAAGGGGTCCACTTCTGCTCGACGTAGCTCGATTCGGCAGAGAGATAGAAGTACTCCCGAGCCCAGGCTTCCAACGTGATCGGCTCCTGGACGGCCCATGATGCAAGCCCGCGCTGGAGATGGCGCTCCACGGCCTGCAGCTGGCTCGCATCGATTCCACGAAGAAGCGTCATTCGCCTTGATCCTCGGCATCCGCAGGCGTCGCCGTCGACCCGTCCCCGTCGGCGTCATCATCGACATCCACGTCAGCTAGGCGCATCGACGCGGCGAGGTTTCGAGCCTTGGCGACAATCTGGGCCACGACCTCGACATCTGCAGCCTTCAGCTGCGGAAGTCGGCGGCGCAACGTGCCCGGGATCGTCTCAAGGATGCGACCCGCCCGCGCGCCAACTTTCGACAGCACCTGTTCCATGAGGTGCGCCGGCGCCAGCTCCCCCCGGGTCACGGCGTTCTGCATCGCCAAGCGGTCAGCCTGCTCACGCGCCAGCCGAGCTCTTTCGGCGGTCAGATCCTTGCCCGCTTCGCCGCCGCGGCCCGCAGCCACCTCCCGCAGGTGGTCGCAGTAGGCAAGCAGCCACTCATCGCCGGCAGCACCGTCAGCCAGCACGCCACGACGCACAAGGTCGCTGACTGCCTGCTGGGAAATGCCCACCAGATCCCCGAAGGCGCTCTGTTTCATCGGGCTGCTCAGATCAGAAACCACTACAACCCCCTTGGAAATGCTTCATGACTAGGCACAAATTGCGCGACCGAATACCCGTGGAATCTGAGGCTGGGGAGGACCCATCGACCTGCCCCCACCTCCCTGCCCCACCCGCCCGATGACCCAAACGATGATTCGCGTGGAACATGCTGGCTGTCCCGACCGTCCCAACCATCAATGCGAGGTCTGGACGCTCAGAACCCGCGCCGTTTCTAAGCCGTCCATACTGTCCATACCGTCCACACCTATTTTTTTGATTTGAGTGATTGAGAAGTGGGCCGGTGTGTCGGTACATGTACGCGCGCGAGGAAAGGTGTGGACGGTCGGGACGGCGCTGGCGCAGTAGGCGGCAGGTCTGGTCAGTGGTTTGGACGGGTGTGGACGGAGCCGGGGAGGTCTGGTCAGAAGTCAGGTCCACTGGGGGCCTCCTGCCTTGACCGCTGAGCGGTTGCCAGCCAGTCATCAATCGTGAGGCCAGGCCTGAACCACCGTGGCTCTCGCCCACCATCAGGCCAGCGCCTGCGCTGCTGCTCCCAGCCCAGCGTCTTCATGATGGCCGCCACCCGCATCTGCTCGGGCTTGCCGTGCTTTCCGGGGTCCAAGCCGATGGCGTACGTCAGCAGGTTGTCCGTGGTTGCCCAGTCGATCTCCGACGCCATCGCCAGGCGTATCGGGTACTTGCTCGGCTCCATCCGAACATCGAGCCATTGCTCAACCCTACCCTCCCAGCTGTCGCCCACGTACCTGCTGGCCTGCTCTTCCTTCGCGTCTGCCGGCAGCTCCCACCACTCGAACCCAGCGTCGAACATGGTCACAGCCTCGGCCCAGAGCTGGTCGCGCTGTGTGGCGATCAGTTCGATCTGCACGTCTCCGTCCGTTCGCACGGGGAGGAAGCGCCGGCCACCAGTTGGATCTCGCAGGTACTGGTGCTCGTTCGTGGTGCCGGCGAACACGCATTCGCGGCGGTAGGAGCGGGGCACACGCTCATAGGGCGCGCGGAACTTGTCCACGCGCCTGGTGATAGCGGTCTTTACGCTGGTCACGTCGGCCTTAGAGAACGAGTCCATCTCGCCGATCTCGACGCCCCACGCCCCTTGGATGACCTGGTAGAAGTCTTTGCTGCTAGGGGATTCGCTGGTCTCGACGAACCATTCACTGCCAAAGATCGCGCGCAGGGCACTGGATTTCCGCTTGCCCTGCTCACCTTCCAGGACCAGCATGAAGTCCACCTGCGCGCCCACGCTGGGCTGCTTGGCGTCTACCCACAGGATGCGTGCCACGGCACTTACCATGAAGCACTGCGCTGCGCGCAGGCTGTAAGCATTGTCCGCCGCGCCGAACAGCTCAACGAGCATCCGCTCGACGCGAGGCACACCATCCCACTCCAAGGCACCGAGGTAGTCCTTGATGGGATGACGGCGGTGCCGGCGTGCGACGGCGATGACCGCCTTCAACACCAGGTCATCGCTGCACTTCATCCAGTAGCGGTCCGGGTGCTGCAGCCAAGCCGCCAGCTCGTAGGCATCCGAGTCGATGAACTCATCCCGGCTACCGCCCGTCCACGGCGGATCTCTGTGCAGCTTGACCTGATTGCTGGAGTCGTTGAGCCACCAAAGCCCCTTCAACCGATCATCGTTCTCCATGATCAGGATCAGGTTGTGCAGCGTCCCCTCGACGTTGCCGTCTCGATTCCTGGTGAGGTTCGACTTCCAGGCATCGGGATCTACCCCGCCATCGCCTGGCGGTGGCGCGCCGCCACCATCGATCACCGTCATCCTGCGCCTTGTCCCCACGCTCATTGCCGCATTGCCTTTTCGTAGCCCCGCGCCAGGCGCAGGTATTCTCTTGCCCGCTCCCGGCGCAAGCGCCTGGAGTGCTCATGTGGGTTTTCCAGTGCCGCCTGCGCTGCGAGCCGGTAGGCACGGGCAAGCTTGGCGTCGGAGTGCAGCAGACGTTCTTCCAGCCTCCTGTCACGTGCCATTGGCAGCCACCACGTCCAGCTCAATCACGCGGTTTGCCGCCCAGGCTGCAAGCTGCCGAGGTGACCAGCCATCCCGCTCCAGTGCATCTGCGATGTCCCAACCATCGGGCTGGCCCGTCACATCCACGAAGCGGATTGACTTGGCGCCTGCACGCTTCAGCAGCTGGGCGACTCCCGGCCTGAACTGCTCAGCGTCATTCCTCCATCCCAGCATTGCCTGCCGCCCTGGATTGTCGGCGTCGGGCCAGAGCACACAATCCCGGCCAGCCAGAGGCGACCAGTCCGCTTTTGTGACGGCCTTGCCGCCCCCTGACCAACTGATTGCTGCGTATCCAGGGAACGCACGCGCCGCCACGTCCCGACACTTCTCTCCTTCCGCAATCAGCACCGGCGCTTCCGACTTCGCGGCCAATGCATCCAGCCCATACAGCGGCCGCACACCAGGGAAGCTCTCAAGGCACCATTGCTTTTGGCCGTCAGGTCCGACGCACCAGGTCACTTGGGGCGTCCACTTCTTCAGCTTGCGGCTGTCGCGGTCAACGAACTCACAGCGCAGCACGTAGCCGAGGGTCTGTCCCTCCGCATTGCGGTAGGGAAACACCCTTGCTGGCTTCATTCGACGGAGCTTGTCGCGCTTGGCGTTCCAGATCGGCACCGTCCAGCCGCTGTCGGTCAGCAGCTCTGGCGCGTCATCCGGGACGGGGAGGATGGGCACCCACTTCACCCGCAGCGACTCTTGGCTCGGCAACTTCTCTCGCTCAGCTGGAACACCCAGCTGCCCGCCTGTGAGCTGGGCACAGGCCTCGAGGAAGCCAACCTGCAGGTGCCGCACCAGGAAGCCGATCACATCGCCATGCGCACCACATCCGAAGCAGTGATAGAAGTTCTTTATCTCATTGACAGTAAAGCTCGCCGATGACTCATCGTGGAAAGGACACAGCCCGCTGTACTCCCCTCGACCAGCCGGCCTGAGCTTGACGTATCGCCCGATGACACCAGCCATGTCGGCCGACTCGCGAATTTCATCGGTGTCTACATAACTGTTCGCCATCAGCGACGCCTCCCTGCCTGGGATTCGCGGCGCTCGATCATCCACCACTTCACCCGGAGGTACTCTGCAATTCGCTGCCTGCAGCCGATGCCACCCGTGCAGACGCCAGGCGCCTGACAGGCCTCTGCGACCTGCTCGATCTGTTCACGCCATTCCGCCCGAGGCTGACGTGCGATCAGCAGGGCTTGGTGCAGACATCGATTCACACCCAACGGATACCTCCTTCATCGAGCTGGCGCTGGGCGCAGTCTCTACGTTCGGTTTCTTGGCGGATGCGCTCGCGCTCTGCCAGTGCTTCTTCACCAATCAACCCGGGCACCGCATCAGTCAGAGCCAGGGCCGCCAGTTCCATCGCCTGCCGTGCAGACGCACTGGATATGCCACGCCGTCGATACCGGGATCGATGGTCGTGACGGGTCGCCACGTCAGTCCTCCATCCCCTGCTGCCCGGCAGCACGGCAGGCGTTGCGCTCCAGGCGGTAGCAGAGCCTGCGCACGTCGCGGGACAAGTCTTGGATTCGATCAGCCTCAGGGACGGTCAAGCGCTTGTCGGCCAGTGCGTCGATACCTGCACCTGCCAGCGCGCCGGTCAGCTTGTGCAGCTCTAGCAGCTTTGCCTGGATCGCGGCCAGCTCATTGGGCCAGCCACCCTCGGGCGGCGGCGGGACGTAGTCCACCATCAGATCGTACTGGCCCGCGAGGGAGCACACCCAGTCGGTGGCACTCTCCTGCGTGACCACGAACTGCTGCAGGTAGTCCGTCAGGATCTCGGCCATCTCCATGGAGATGGACTCACCATCGATGGCCCGGAGCTTCTTGCGCAGCGTCTCGGTCGAGATCGACCTGCCTCGACGCTTGCTTATGTGTGCCGCCGCATCCTGCAGGCCACCCGGGGCGCGGGCCACTGCGTTATGCAGCGCATCCCGCCAGTACAGGTCAGAGCGGAGGCAGGTCATGCTTCCCCCTGAAACGCGCCATCGATCATCGTGGGAAGGCTGGCAGCAGCCGGCGCAACATTGGCGCCATGGCAGAGATCATCAGCTTCCCGCAGCGCATGCACTTCACCGCTCTCCGCACCTTCGACATCGCGACCGGTATCGGTGGCGTGGTTGCAGTTCTCTGGGCTCCAGTAGACGCCCGCTGCAATCGCAGCAAACAGGGCCAGGAAGGCGGCAGCCACCCCGCACTTGCGGAGCTTTGTCCCGAGGCAGTGCAGCCGATAGTGGCGGTGCCCAGCCACCCAGCCATAGCGCACGATTGCGATGGTGAGGGATGGGTCACGCATGGGCATCGGTGACCCCGGCCAACGGCGGGACATTCTTAAAGTAGCCCACGACGGCCCCGCCCTCATCCCGCTCCCAACGCACGCCAGGAAGCAACTCGTCTGCGGTCACCCCTCCGCCGCTGGCTGCTGCGCGTGCTGCCGCAGCCGGGTCTTCACCCACAGCGGTGGCCACAGCTCGTTCAATGGCGATTGCGACCTCTTCCGTCACACCATTCTTGCGCCAGTGGTAAACGTAGCCAGTGGCCGGCTTTCCGGTCACACGCCGGGCCAGCTCACTCTGGGTGCCGCAGATCAAGATAGCTCTGTCCAGCGGGGTCATCGGACGCCCTCACGCAAGAAACCTTGCGCAAAGCTAACGCAATCTTTCTTGCGTTACAACAGTGCAAGATTACTTGCATGTTGATCGGCGAAATCACCAAGGGCTTGATGGACGCTCAGGGCCTAGGGGTCGAGGCCCTGGCTGCCCGCGTGCGCGCAGCAGGCGCGCCTAACGTCAAGTACCAACACCTGCAGCAGCTGCTGGAGATCCCTACCAGGCGGCCCCGCTATTTGCCTGAGCTTGCGAGAGCCTTTGGCCTGACGGTGGAACAGTTCCTACAGTGGGATGGCGCTGCGGCTAGCGGGTCGTTCGTCGCCCCCCCCGGCCAATCTCAACCGCTGCAACTCGACGCCCCTACTCTGGCCGCGTCGTACCAACTTGTTCGCCTTGCGTGCCTTGCTCTCGGAACATCGTTTGATCCAGAAAGCACTGACGACGCTGCCATTGTTTTGCTCGCGTATCGATACTTGAGCGCACGTTCAGAGCAGGCAGTCACACCGGACAATGTGGTCGACTTCACCGCGCATTTGCGTAAGCGCCAGGTTTCGAAGGGGGTCGATGATGAAGGAAGCAGCAGCACTGGAAGCACTCGCGCACGCGCTGGCGGCCAAAGTTAGAAAGCGAGATAGGCCACCAGACCGGGGCCTACCAGCAATCTCCCCAGCGAGCGTCGACCCGAACGCTGCAGTTTCAGCGTACATACGCCGTATTCGGGTACTGACTGAGGCCTTTCAGCTCGGCTGGCTGGTTGATCAGCACCTGGCTGTGAGGCAAAGCATCACTGACCTTTCGCCTAGTGAACTACGCACTCTGTTGATCGAGCTCGAGGAAGCAAGAGAAGCAATCACAGAGGGATTCCCTCTTGAGCAGACAGGGCTGATCAAGAACATGGCCTCGTTACTACCCAAGCCTTAGTCCCCACCACCACTGGAAACGCCTCAACCGCGTTTCCAGCGTGCAGACGTGCTTGAAGGCATATCAGGATCTCGCATCGCGGTCGCGGATGAAGTCCCGCAGATTCGGCGGCGCGGAATCGTCCCGTGACGTAGCGACCTCGCCAACGCCTCCAGCGTCCATCCCCTGGTCACGCATGGCTTGCCGTGCAAGCAGCCGATTCGTCTTACGCAGTTCATCGATAGCCACTCGCAGCAGCGGCTTTATGCCGAACACAGCGAGCGGCATAAGCAGCCCCATCACGATGAGCGATAGCAACGCCAGCGTGATGACAGCAATCCCGAAAGCACCAACGGTGTTTACAAGCAGTTCCATCCCTACCCCTCCATGTTTTGACGCCCAAAGGGTAGCAACACGTTCAGGCAGGTCCATAGCCGCTTGGCCTTTACGCAAGTTTTCTTGTTGACTTGTGCGCAAGTTTGCTTGTATGGTCCGTCTGCCAGCACTGCTGGTGGGCGACCGGCGGGTCGTCAAGCGGCCGGGAACTCCCCACCCAGCCGCTGCCGCCCCCTCGGCAGCTGACCCGCCGGCGCCCTCTCTTAACCAGGAGCGCGCCATGTCCCATCGCCACGCCGATCCGAGCCCAACCCTGCTGCCGCTGCTGGCCGTCAAGGCCCTGCTGGCGCTGGCGGCCCGCGATCACAGCACCGCCCGGATCCTGTGGTTCCGAAGCAAGGGCGAGCACAACCGCAACCAGTTGCGCCGCTCGCGCCGCATGGGCGTGGCGAGCCTCCGCCTAGAAGCCTGCTCGCGGGATATGTCGGCCGAGGTGCGGGCATGAGCCGCCGCCTCCGCGTCACTTGGCTGGCAGTTGCGCTTCTGGCCGCCGTCGTCGTGCCACTGCGCATCGCCGAGATCTATGGCGCCCACGCCGACCGCGAGGCCGCGAAGGCCCGCTGGGCAGCCAGCAGTTCGGTGCGGGGCTGACCATGCGCCAGACATCACGCCCGCTGCCTGCATCGGTTCCCTCGTGTGGCCATGGCCACCGGCCGCAGATCGTCACCACGAGCGGCGCGCCCACCGGTCATCGCCTGGGCACGGCCTGCCCCGACCTGGTGCACATCGAGTGCCACCGCTGCGGCATCGCCACCCGGCCGGTTCCTTTCGACCGCGCCGCGTTGGCCGAGCTGCGCTGGACCGACAGCACCTTATCCCACTACCGCGTTCCGATCTCCCACCTTGCCCGCCACCGCGGTGAAGTGCTGGCCGAACTCGCTTCAACCGCCCCTTCCACCTCCATTGCAGCCTGACCAGGAGACACGCCATGGCCGCCGCACTCAAGCCGAAAGAACGCGCCGCGCTGCTGGCAGCGCATGCCGCTTCGGACCACTCACTGCACCGCACCCGCGCGGGCTTCGCGCCCAACAACCGACCGGACAAGGTGTTCACCCGCCGCGTCATGAACTGGCTGGATGAGCGCGTGCTGATGCGCTACGACGACCCGCAGCTGCCGCGCACCGCGACTCTGACCGCCGCCGGCCTCGCTGCTGCCGAGGCCGAAGTTTCCAAGGTCCGCGCCCTGGCGCTCTCCGCATGAGCGCTGCAGCAACGCTTCCGGTCGAGCAGCAGTTCGCCACCGGCCACCAAGGCGAGTCACTGGTGCTGATGGTGTGCCAGGGCTGGGTCTGGGCCGGGCTGTACACCGCCGCGCCCCGCGAATCGCTCATGCGGATCGCCGCCAGCGCCAGCTGGAGCGTGGGGGTATCGCACAACCCGCTGCGCTTGGGCGGCAAGACCTTTCCCCTTAACCGTCTGGCCGCTCAGGCCGCGCACCGCTGGCTCGAGCGGCAGGGCGTGCGCGTCCGGTCGATCTCCCCCAACAACCGCGCTACGCGCAGCAAGAAAGGAATCCACGCATGAGCCGTTCTGTCGTGATCTATGCGCCGCACCTGTGCGGTAAGAACGCCAACGCACGGGAACTGTGCGAACACTTCGGCCTTAAGCAGGTTGCCGAGGACTGGGATGGCCATAGCAGCTATCCGCTGGACGACACCCTGGTGCCGACGGAGAACCCGGATGCCGTGGCCGATGCCTCCTCCAAGGTCATGCACTATGGCTGGGCTATGCGCGAGCTGCTCGCCGAGGCCCGCCCATGAGCGCCCGCCCACAGCACACCGGCCGCGCCGACCTGGTGCGCAAAGCCCTCGCGCAGTTCCCACAGGGCGCGACGATTGAGCAGCTGAGGACCCTCGGGCGCATCAACGAGTCGAGCCACGTTATCAGCCACACGCTGACCGGCCTGGCGCGCAGCGGACAGGCCACCTGCGCGCGCTCCGGCCGCATCGGTATCTGGCGCCTCGCGGGCCACGTTCAGCACGCGATTGCCCCGCTGCGCGCCGCAGAGCCCCGTGATCGCCGGACGTCCCGCGCCCTGGTCACGGCTCTCCCAGAGAAAGGCCGTGCGAGTGACGCGTCGACCACCGTGCGGCACAAGGATTACGAGCGCGATCAGCTGGCCGAGGATCTAGCCGCGTTCCGCGCCAAGGGCGGGCGTATCGAGCAGCTGGGCACCACGCCCCTGCGCCCCACGTTGAGCCGCCAGGCGGCGAACCACGGCGGCTACGTGGATCGCCTGCCGACCAAAAGCGCGGACTGAGCCTGATGACCGCCACTTCCAAAGATCGCACCACCGACGCTGTTACGGCCCGCAAAGTGCTTTACGCGACTGGCCCCGCACACCAAGCGTTCGGCCAGTCGCGCGCAGCGTACTTCGTGGTTCCCCGCCGAACCCTGCAGTCGATGCCGGCCGAGTGGCAGGAACGGTTCGTGAGCTTGATTGCCGAGGCCAAGGCCTCCCTGCCTGCAGATGGCTTTCCCACGTACCAGGTCACCCGGCTCAACGATGGCCGGTATGCGAATGACCCTCATCGCCGGTATCGGCACACCGGCCCACTGCCCCCAGTTCCGGCTGGCGCCACGCCCATCGCGCCCCAAGACCCTCTGGCTGGCGCATTCGTCTATCCACCCACCGACTTCTAGCAGGCAACACGATGACCACGATCCAACAGACGAAAGCTCTCCCCATCGCCTACGCGTGCCCCGTCCTGCGCGAGGCCGTCCAAACCTTGGAGGCTATCGCCGTTGAGGCGGTGTGGCTCCCCAATGCTGCGAAGGCGGTTCCTCTCGCTCAGGCCTCGACCGCGTTGCTCGACCTGTATGCCCGCCTGCCCCGCGTGCAGGATCTACGAGTGTTCGAGGCACCGGTTGCGGCCTGGTACAACGCGCTCCGCAGCAGCTTCCAGGAAGGCGATGCGCCGCTTTGCGATATTACCAAGGCCCGGTTGGCGCAGGCTGCGCAGCTGCTGCAGTTGGTGCGCGCCCAGACTGGCAATGGCATTGATCCGGCTGATCCGTGGCGCGGGCTGTATGACCCTGCACGACTGCCGGCGCGCGACAGCTACGGCGAAGTCCTGTGCCACCCCGACGTGCCTGCATGGGCCGATGGGCGCGAGTCCTCTGTGCTGCCGCTGTTCTACGCCCAGGGCTTCGACCTGGTTGTGGTGGAGGCCGAATTCGAGGAGGAATCGGTCGGCACCGGTGTGTACGCCAACATCCAGCAGATGATCGACTGGAATCCTGAAGCCCCCGGCGACGACTGGCGCTTGGTGTGGCTGGGCGAAACGGAGGACGGACTCGCGGCTTGGTTCGTGCGGCCGCTGGCTATCACCGCCCTCGAAGCAATCGAGGCCAGGGCATGAACGCTTCCACGGCACATGGCGCAGCCCAGCGCCTAGTCGCTGAGATGGGCCTGATCCTCTTTGGCCAGCCGGGCCTCACCCTGATAGAGCTGGCGGAGAAGGTGAAGGGGATAGCTCCGTCGGATGGACAGTCGACCGCGCTGCAAGCCGCGGTCAGCGCGATCTACTTCGATGACCGCAGCGACTACCTGAGTGCCCTACATACCGTCGTGTGTGCGCTCGATCCCGCTCTGGGCAAGCTGCTGGAGCGCGATCCGGCAGCAGCGTATGAGGCCACCACGTCTAGGCAAACCATCATCGCCGCCAACCAGCCGTCGCAGCGGGAGCCGGTGGCAGTGGTCGGCCACGACTTAACCCTGCACTGGACAGGTACGGGATCTATTGCTCCGCTGGTGAAGCGCCACGGAATCGGCCCGGGCTCCAAGCTTTACGCCATTCCGCCCGTCCAGGCCGTGGACCTGAGGACCATCGTTGTCCCGAATACCCCGGAGGTGCGCGACATTCTCGGTCGCCCCAACTTCTGGTGCAGCCCCTGGGCCAATGTCCTGCGTATGCGCGGCGACGCAATCCCGCGCAAGGCGGAGGAAGAACAGGCTGCCGTGATCCGGTTCATGCTGAATCACTACCTCGCCCATGGCGCCGAATGGGCTGAAACGGCTAGCGCCGAGTTGAACGCAATCCGGAAGGCCGACAGCCAGGCGGTGGGCAATGGCTGACTGCAAGTCACGCCGTGCGGCCCAGCGCCTCGATGTGTCGCTCGATAGCTACCAGCGCCAGCTGCATGGCATCACCCTTGTTGCGGATGGCGTTCTGGTACGGAACTTCCAATTCGGCTCCGTCGACGATAGCCCTGAAACTGAAAACGTCATCTTCTTCGCTGGCGACCGCGATCTGGAACGAATGGCCATCGATCGATCCATGAAGCGTACGACGGTAGCCCTCTGTCTTCATGCCATCTCCCCCATCTTCGGCTACGCCCACTCAATCCCAGTCTTCGCCCATCAGCTTGCAGAGCAATGCTTCGGTTTTATCTGTCGCGTCTTGGCGAGATTCGACAGGCACCTGCAGACCGATCTGGCTCGGTCCGTTCAGGACCTGGTAGCTGGTCATCGTGCCGCGACCGGCAGCCAAGAGCACAACCCTGGCCGTGACCTCCCGGCCCCTGATTTTCAGGCTCCAGTCTTCGTACCCAAACATCCCAAAGCCCTCGCGCGGCTGCTGTTGGGGCGCGCTTCCGTGGCGAGCATACACAGCGCGCTCCATGCGACCAAGGACCAGAGCGCGGGCAAGGGCATGCCCATTGGCTCAGTACCAGCCGCTGCCCATCATTTCGGTCAGGAGAGCCTCCGTTCGAGCGGCAGCGTCTTGGCGCGACCCCACAGGGATATCGAGGCCAATGCGGCTCGGACCGTAGACCACATGGAAACCAATCATCGTGCCAGGCCCCTGTGCGCCGACCACGACGCGCACCGTTACATCCCTGCCGCGCACCTTCAATTCCCAGTCTTCCTGCTTGTGCATCAGATCGCCCTGCCACTTCCCCAATTTGGGTGCGCTTCCGCTCCGAGAATACACAGCACCTGTGTCGGGGCAAACGCAAAAACCCCTGAGAGAAAGAGCGCGCGAGGGTCAGTTGTGCGGCCACTCGACGCTGAATCCCGAGCGGATGAACTCCCCAGCCTCGTGCCATTCACCCGCCCCAAACCTGAGCATGCGATTCGTCTCGCCGTCAACGACGCGCGCGGTCAGGCCGGCCATCAGCAACGCGACCAGGCCGAGGCAGGTTGTCCTGTCCTCAAATGTCTCGCGGGCATCAATGAGCGTTGCGCCGTCCATGGTTTTCAGGCGCCACCGCCAACCAACGCTCCCCGTCAGCCTCGCGAACAGCCCTTGGTTTCGATAGACCTCGACGTACATCCATCCCCCCGATGGAAACGATTCCAAAGATCGTACCGCGGCGGCGGCAAATGTCTAGGTGACCTTCGGCATAGCCCGAAACTGAACTTTTCATCCGCTTCCATCTTGCAGCGCGCACGCCGCGCAGCCGCATCCCCATGCCCATTTGAATCCGAGATCGCTACTCATGACTGACGGTTCCCGCCCCTTCAACTTCCCCGCGCCGCAGCGCTCCCGCCTGGCCGAGCAGCCCGCAGGCAGAAGGAAGTCAGCAGGAGGTGCCCATGGGAGCCGCTGAAAAGCTGGACCTATCCGGCAAAGACTGGCTCACGGTCGAGGAAGCCGCCCACTACTGCGGCGTCTCCAACAGCCAGTTCAGGAAGAACGCCATGGGCTATGGGCTCACGCCCCGCCGCTTCATGGGAAAGCAGTTGTACGAAAAGGCGGCGCTCTATGCCGCGATTGAGGGTGCAGAGGAATGGCAAAGGTTCGACTCTACTGGCGCGGCAGCAAGGCCTACCTCGACTGGGCGGAAAGCGGCGAGCGCTTTCGCCGGTCCATTGGGCAACCTGACGCCCGTGAGGCGGAGAGAGTACGTGCCGCGAAAGAAGCAGAACTGACCCATGGGGTCCGGATCTTGGCGCGCCTGCCCAAGGTCCGAGACTACCTGGAGTGGTATCTGGACTGGTACGAGGCCGAGCACCCGACCACGATTTCGAAGGCCAGGAGCGAGGTAAAGCGCTTCATCGAACGGTTCGGCCACCGGCCAATCGACAGCATCCGAGCGGTCGAGGTGGAGCAGTACAAGCGCGCCAGGCTGTTGGACGACAAGGCGGCAAAGGAGACTGTAGGGAAGGAGATTCGACGGTTGAAGGCAGCGTTCAACCGCGGCGTCGAATGGAAGGAGCTTGACGTGAATCCGCTCGCCTCTGTAAAGGCGCCTCGCGGCGTGCGGAGCGTGGCAGTCAAGTTCTATGACCGCGCGGCGATGCGCCGATTGTATCGGGCGAACCCTGGGCGGGCGCCACTTTGGCTATTCATGGCCCACACCGGGCTCCGGCGAGGCGAGATCATAGGCTTGGAGAAAAGCTCGGTCGTGGCCGGTCGCCTCTTTGTGGAGAGCGACCCGGACGAGAGCGGCGAAGGCCGGACAAAGTCCGGGAAGTGGCGGGAAGTTCCCCTCAACCGCTATGCGAAGTGGGCATTGCGCCATTTGCCAGACCCGCTCGTGAAGGTGCACAAGGACACCGTGTCGGATTGGTTCAAGAAGGATTCTGAGCTGGCTGGCGTAGGTGGGCACCTTCATCGCCTCCGGCATACCTTCTGCGCCCACATGGTGATGGGCGGAGTTCCGTTGCGAAGGGTGCAGATTCTGGCCGGGCACGCTGATTACGCCACGACCGAGAAGTTCTACGCACACTTAACACCCAACGGCGACGAAAGCGCTGTAAAAATGCTGCGCTTCTAAGCTCATCCAGAACCGCTATTCTGATCCGAGACTCCGTCTGTTTCCGCATGAAATCTGGCCATAATTGCCTTACTGTACTGGCCAACATCGATACGCGGCTTCCAGTCTTTCCAAGGCCTGTGCACCTGATTCTGTGCTACAAAGTCAACGACAGATCGCAGGTTTACGCCAAGCCTCTCAAATCGAAACGCCAAGTACTTGCGTCGATGCTCACCCCCGTTGTTCTCAAGATTTCTTGCCGCCTTAATTATTGATGGCAAGATTGATCGCGCAGCTTGGAATTTCATGAGGATGTCAGGAGGCAATCCGCTCACATCCGCATCCAACTTCGGTATCTGATGGATATACAGATCCCTTGCCAGGCTGACCATTCTGTCTGATGTAAGCGCACTCCAGTTACGGGAGACACGAACACAGACCTCGACGTCTGCCACTACAGCAGCTCTCAAGGTTGAGATTGCTAGATCTGTTGCTACCCGATCCCTTTTAGCGATAGCTCTGTGACCTAGCACGGCAATTGCGACAGTCGAGGCTGCAGCAATCAGTGCGCCAAGCGCTGCTACCCAATCTGCGATGCTTCCGAGGTTTATCGGCTCGGGCTTTATTGAGTGCCCAGCGATTCCCCAGCCCAGCAGCAGTCCCATCAGGAACACCGCAATTACGGTCGCGAGGTAGCCTTGGCCGCCGAGCATCTGCCAGAAGCGGTCCCACTCTCTCCACCACCAGCTCTTCATACAACGTAGCATCCGTGCGCTTCCCAGTCCCGGGGCATGTGCCAACTGTGCCATTCAATGGCCTGGACACGCATAAATATCGCCAAGCGACGGTCGCGGACTGACGCTAAGTCACTGAAATATGGTGACCCCGGCCCGATTCGAACGGGCGACCTTCCCCTTAGGAGGGGGACGCTCTATCCAGCTGAGCTACGGGGCCATGCAGCCGCCAAGTTTACAGGCAAGCGCCCTGCCCCTCCAAGCGTTCATCTGCCACACCCCTGCCACTGGCGCGTCGCACCATGGGAAACCGGGCCGCTCTGCTACCATCGGGAGTCCAGTCCGCCGCGTCCCCCACCTGCCCGCGACGGCGCCAACAACGTAACGAAACACAGGAGTCTGCATGTCTTCCGAGCTGCTCAAATCCCTTGGTCTGGATGCGATCAACGCTGGCACCTACCTGGGCAACGGGGAATGGTCGAACGGCACCGGCGGTGAGCTGATCACCCCGGTCAACCCGACCACCGGCGAGCCGATCGCGCAGGTCCGCGCCACCACCGAAGCCGAGTACGAAACCGTCATCGCCCGTGCCCAGGAGGCCTACAGGACCTGGCGCACCACCCCGGCCCCGCGCCGTGGCGAAGCGGTGCGCCTGTGCGGCGAAGCACTGCGCAAGCACAAGGATGCCCTCGGTTCGCTGGTCGCCCTGGAAATGGGCAAGAGCAAGCCCGAAGGCGACGGCGAAGTGCAGGAAATGATCGACATCGCCGATTTCGCCGTCGGCCAGAGCCGCATGCTGTACGGCTACACCATGCATTCGGAGCGCCCCGGCCACCGCATGTACGAGCAGTACCACCCGCTGGGCCTGGTCGGCATCATCTCGGCCTTCAACTTCCCGGTGGCGGTATGGAGCTGGAATGCGTTCCTGGCCGCCATCTGCGGTGACATCTGCATCTGGAAGCCGTCCAACAAGACCCCGCTGACCGCCATCGCCTCCATGCGCATCTGCAACGAAGCGCTGCGCGAAGCCGGCTTCCCGGACATCTTCTTCCTGGTCAACGATGCCGGCACCGCCCTGTCGGAAAAGCTGGTGGACGACCGCCGCGTGCCGCTGATCAGCTTCACCGGCTCGACCCAGGTCGGCCGCACCGTCAATGAGAAGGTCGCCCGCCGCCTGGGCCGTTGCCTGCTGGAACTGGGCGGCAACAACGCCATCATCCTGGATGAAACCGCCGACCTGAAGCTGGCCGTGCCGGGCATCGTGTTCGGCGCCGTCGGCACCGCCGGCCAGCGCTGCACCACCACCCGCCGTCTGATCGTGCACCGCTCGATCTACGCCGACGTGCTGGCTACCCTGATCAAGGCGTACAAGCAGGTGGAAGGCAAGATCGGCGACCCGACCGATGCCGCCAACCTGATGGGCCCGCTGAACAGCGACGGCGCCGTGCAGCAGTTCCTCGATGCCATCGCCCAGGCCAAGGCCGCCGGCGGCACCATCGAAACCGGTGGCACCCGCATCGACCGCGCCGGCAACTTCGTGCTGCCGGCCATTGTCTCCGGCCTGAAGAACAGCGACACGGTGGTCCAGCACGAAACCTTCGCGCCCATCCTGTACGTCATGCCGTACGACAGCCTGGACGAAGCCATCGACATGCAGAACGGCGTGCCACAGGGCCTGTCGTCGTCGATCTTCACCCAGAACCTGAAGACCGCGGAGAAGTTCCTGTCGGCAGCCGGCAGCGACTGCGGCATCGCCAACATCAACATCGGCACGTCCGGTGCGGAAATCGGCGGCGCCTTCGGTGGCGAGAAGGACACCGGCGGTGGTCGTGAGTCGGGTTCGGATGCGTGGAAGGTATACATGCGCCGCCAGACCAACACCATCAACTACTCGGACTCGCTGCCGCTGGCCCAGGGCATCAAGTTCGACCTGTAACGTTGTTTTGTAGTGCCGAGCCATGCTCGGCAGGACGGGCCATGAACACTGCAGGAAGTGCAGCCGAGCATGGCTCGGCTCTACAAGGTATGAAGCCGACCCTCGACTTCAGTGGCCGCCGCGTGCTGATTGCCGGCGGCAGCAAGGGCATCGGCCGTGAACTGGCGCTGGCTTTCGCTGGCGCCGGGGCACAGGTCTCGGTCTGCGCGCGCGGCCAGGCAGGGCTCGATGCCCTGCAGGCCGACGCCCAGACCCAGGGCACGCCGTTGCACGTGCACAGCGCCGATCTGGGCGATACCGTCCAGATCGGCGGCTGGCTGCAGGCCGCCGCCGACACGCTGGGCGGCATAGATGTGCTGGTCAACAACGCCACCGGCTACGGGATGGCCGACGATGAAGACGGCTGGGCCGCCAGCCTGCAGATCGACCTGATGGCCGCCGTACGCGCTTCGCGCCTGGCACTGCCGTGGCTGCGGGCCTCGTCCGACGCCTGCATCCTCAACCTGTCCTCCATTGCAGCCCAGCAGCCCCGCCCCGGCGCTGCGCCCTACGCCGCCGCCAAGGCTGCGCTTTCGCACTACACCACGTCGCAGGCCCTGGCCCTGGCCAAGGACCGCATCCGGGTCAACGCCATCGCCCCGGGCTCGATCGAATTCGACGATGGCCTGTGGGACCGACGCCGCGTGGAAGATCCCGACCTGTACCACGGCACCCTGGCGAAGATTCCGTTCGGCCGCTTTGGTCACCCACGGGAAATCGCCGATGCCGCCCTGTTCCTGTGTTCGCCGCTGGCACGCTGGGTCACCGGCCATGTGCTCAACGTCGATGGCGGCCAGGTGCTGATGGGCTGAATCTGTAGCGCCGAGCCCATGCTCGGCTGCTTCGGCAGCAACGGCAGCCGAGCATCGGCTCGGCTCTACGGGACACCGCCCTTGGGCTTGGCAGCCTGCAGGCACTATCATGTGCGTACTGCCAAGGAGGACCCCGATGAGCGTGGCACCCCGACAGACAAACGCCCTGGCCGTGATCAGCCTGGTGCTGGGCATTGCCGGCTGGACCGTCCTGCCCTTCGTGGCCAGTCTGGTGGCGATCATCACCGGGCACCTGGCCCGTGGTGAAATCCGCCGCCGCCCCACCGAACTGGAAGGCGATGGCCTGGCCCTGACCGGCCTGATCCTGGGCTGGTTGAACGTGGCCATGGTCGTGCTGGGCGTGCTGTTCCTCCTTCTGTCCGTCGGTGGGCTGGCCTGGCTGGCCACCCTGTCGAACTGACGACCATGAGCGCGACCGACAGCACTGAA
The DNA here is from genome assembly GCF_047782825.1 of Stenotrophomonas maltophilia. Taxonomy (GTDB): domain Bacteria; phylum Pseudomonadota; class Gammaproteobacteria; order Xanthomonadales; family Xanthomonadaceae; genus Stenotrophomonas. The sequence goes on from NZ_CP180589.1 coordinate 1,205,721, forward strand.
CGCTTCAGCAGCCGGGTGGCCGATTATGTCCGCTACCGCCCGGATTACCCGCCTGCGCTGATCGATTGGCTGCACGGGCCGATGGCCGTGCCCAGCGATGCCGAGGTGGCCGATATCGGCGCCGGCACCGGCATTTCCAGCCGCCTGTTCCTGGCCGCCGGCCATCCGCTGGTGGCCGTGGAGCCCAACGCCGCCATGCGGGCCGCCGCCGAACAGTGGCTGGCGCCGCAGTACCCCCTGTTCCGTGCGGTCGATGGCCGCGCCGAAGCCACCGGCCTGGCCGATGCCAGCGTCGATCTGGTCGGCGCCGCACAGGCCTTCCACTGGTTCGACACCGTGGCCGTGCGCGCCGAATGGAAGCGCATCCTGCGCCCCGGCGGCCTGGCCCTGGTGTACTGGAATTCGCGCCTGCTCGATGCCAGCCCGTTCCTGGTGGGCTACGAGCAGCTGCTGCTGGACCATGGCACCGACTACACCGCCGTGGCCGAGCGCTACCAGGACGATGCCACCATGCAGGCCTGGTTCGGCGCCGGCCTGCGCGGCATGGTGCAGCTGCCCAACGTGCAGCATCTGGATTTCGATTCCCTGCGCGGGCGCCTGCTCTCTTCTTCGTATGCACCGCAGCCCGGGCACCCGCGCCATGCGCCGATGCTGGCTGCGCTGCAGGATCTGTTCAACGCCCATGCGGTGGATGGACAGGTCGCCTTTGAATATCGAACCCGAGCCTTCCTCGGCACGCTGGACTGAACCAACGCATGTATTCGCTTGCCCGCCCCTTCCTGTTCTCGCTCGACGCCGAGCGCGCCCACGGCCTCGGCCTGTCCGCACTGGACCTGGCCTACCGCGCCGGCACCACGCCGCTGCTGGCCGCACGCATCGCGCCGATGCCGAGCACGGTGTTCGGGCTGACCTTCCCCAATCCGGTCGGCCTGGCCGCCGGCCTGGACAAGAATGGCGAGCACATCGATGCCTTGTTCGCGCTGGGCTTCGGTTTCGTCGAGATCGGCACCATCACCCCGCGCCCGCAGGCCGGCAACCCGAAGCCGCGCCTGTTCCGCCTGCCGGCGCACCAGGCCATCATCAACCGCATGGGTTTCAACAATGCCGGTGTCGACGCGCTGGTGCGCAATGTGGAACGCGCACGCAACCGCCGCGGCCTGCTCGGCATCAACATCGGCAAGAACAAGGACACCCCCAACGAACAGGCAGTCGATGACTACGTGACCTGCCTGGACAAGGTGTACCCGCTGGCCGACTACATCACCGTCAACATTTCTTCGCCCAACACCGCCGGCCTGCGCGAACTGCAGGAAGAGACCGCGCTGCGCCAGCTGGTCAGCCAGCTGCGCGACCGCCAGGAAGCCCTGGCCGCGCAGCACGGCCGCCGCGTGCCGATGCTGGTGAAGGTGGCCCCGGACCTGAGCGAGCGCGACATCGATGCCGCCGCCCGGGTGCTGGGCGAACTGCAGGTGGACGGCGTGATCGCCACCAATACCACCATCGACCGCAGCCGTGTGCTGGGCGACCCGCTGGCCAATGAAGCCGGTGGCCTGTCCGGCGCGCCGGTGTTGGACCAGTCCACCCTGGTGCTGCGCCGCCTGCGCGCGCGCCTGCCCGAATCGGTACCGCTGGTGGGCGTGGGCGGCATCCTGTCCGGCGCCGACGCAGTGGCCAAGATGGCCGCCGGCGCCGCGCTGGTGCAGTGCTACAGCGGCCTGATCTACCGTGGCCCGGCCTTGGTGGCCGAATGCGTGGAGGCGATCCGCCGCCGCCGCGAAGCCCCCAGCCGTGGCGCGGTGGCCCCGCTGTGAGCGCGCCCATGGACCACCACGACACCGACATCGCACCGCTGCGCTGGACCCTCACCCAGAACGCCCCGCTGCAGGCCCTGAACACCTTCCACGTGCGCGCCAAGGCCGCCCAGCTGCTGGAACTGCATGACCCGGCCCTGCTGCCGGACGTGCTGGCCCTGCCCGAGGTGGCCAACGGCCCGCTGCTGGTGCTGGGCAGCGGCAGCAATGTACTGATCGCCGACGACCTGCCGGGCACCGTTCTGGTGTTCGGCAACCGCGATATCAGTTTCCTTGAACACCGCGCCGACCACGCGGTGATCCGCGCCGGCGCCGGCGTGTCCTGGCACGGCCTGGTGATGTGGTCGCTGCAGGAAGGCCTGTCCGGGCTGGAAAACCTGGCGCTGATTCCCGGTACCGCCGGTGCCGCCCCCATCCAGAACATTGGTGCCTATGGCGCGCAGGTGGGTGAATTCATCCAGACCGTGGAAGCCTGGGACTGCCAGGAACAGGCCTGGGTGCGACTGGACAATGAACAGTGCGGTTTTGCCTACCGCGACAGCGTGTTCAAGCAGCAGCAGGATCGCTACCTGATCACCGCCATCGAACTGAAGCTGCCGCTGCTGCACGGCCTGCGCATGGATTACGCCGGCATCCGCGAGGAACTGCAGGCACAGGGCGTGGAGCTGCCCAGCGCGGTGGACGTGGCCAATGCGGTCATCGCGATCCGCCGCCGCAAACTGCCCGACCCCGACGTGCTGGGCAATGCCGGCAGCTTCTTCAAGAACCCGCTGCTGCCGCTGGAACAGGTGGAGGTGCTGCTGCAGCACTTCCCCGACCTGCCGGTGTTCCCCGCCGAACGCGAGGACCAGCGCAAGGTTTCGGCGGCCTGGATGATCGATGCCTGCGGCTGGAAGGGTTTCCGCGAAGGCGACGCCGGCGTAGCGCCCAGCCATGCGCTGGTGCTGGTCAACCATGGCGATGCCAGCGGTGCCGAGCTGCTGGCCCTGGCCCGGCGCATTTCTGCATCGGTACTTGAGAAATTCGGCGTACCGATCGAACCGGAGCCGCGCCTGCTCGGCGCCCAGTGGTGAACACCAGCGTTCGGCCCGCACTCGCCACCCCGGCGCGGGCGGCGCTGCTGATGCTCGCCAGCACGATGGCGTTCGGCCTGATGGCCGTGGCCATCCGCTATGCCACCCGTTACGTGCCGACCCAGGAAGTGGCGTTCTTCCGTAACGCGTTCGGCCTGCTGGCGCTGCTGCCCATGCTGCTGCGCCCGGGCCGCGCCCCGCTGAAGACCCAGCAGCTGCCACGCTACTTCGTGCGCAGCGCGATCGGCCTGGGCTCGATGTTGTGCGCATTCTGGGCGCTGGGCCACCTCCCCCTGGCGCAGGCGGTGTCGCTGTCCTATTCCACGCCGTTGTTCGTCACGATTGCCGCGGTGCTGTGGCTGGGCGAAACCGTGCGCGTGCGGCGCTGGGCGGCGGTGGTGGTGGGTTTCATCGGCGTACTGGTGATCGTCCGGCCGGGCACCGCAGGCTTTTCCGCCGGCAGCCTGATTGCGGTAGCGGCCGCGTTGCTCAGTTCACTGGTCGCGATCCAGATCAAGCAGCTCACCCGCGTGGACAGCGCCGATACGGTGGTGCTGTACACCTATGTGTTCTGGGTGCCGTTGTCGCTGGTGCCGGCGCTGCTCGTCTGGGTCTGGCCAACGGGCATGGCCTGGGTGTGGCTGGTCGCCACCGGTGTGATGGGTACCGTGGGCCAGCTGTTGTGGACGCGTGCATTGCGCCTGGGCGAAGTCTCGGCGCTGACCCCGATCAGCTTCCTGCAGCTGCCGCTGGTGACGCTGTGTGGCTGGCTGTTGTTCGATGAAAGCGTGGATCGCTGGACGCTGTTGGGTGCGGGGATCATTCTGGCGGCCAATGCGTATATCGCGCACCGCGAGGCGGTGTTGGCGCGGCGGGCAGCGAGCGTGGCGGCGACCGCGGCGGCCAAGCCGGCAGAGTAAAGGGTTGTTCGGCAGGGCTGCGCCCTGCACCTGCCGAAGCCGAAGCCGAAGCAACGTCAACGTCAACGTCAACGTCAAAGGCTGGTTTCCTGTGGGATGGCGGGGTGGGTCCGGTTGCTGCGCAACGGGCTCTGACCGCAGATCTATTTCGATATCTGACAGATTTCATCCACGCATGGCGTGGATCTACTGGCCAGGATCCGACCCTAGATGAAATTCGATATCTGACAGATGTGCCGACCAACGGTCGGCACCCACCAACAGCGCACGAAATCTGTCGGGGGTGGGGCGGTGTGGGTGGTCAGGACCGCAGGCGCCATGGATGGCGCCTACGAGCCCCCAAGGATGGGTTTACGGCGTGTCCTGCCCACCCACACCGCCCCGCCCAACAAGCAGAAAGCCAGCGCCGCTTTTGACGTTGAATTTGAAGTTGAATTTGAAGTTGCTTCGGCAGGTGCAGGGCGCAGCCCTGCCGATCACCCCCGCACTACGCCGTACGCCCGTTCCGCCGCGCAGAACACATTCCCCGGCGCGAACTGCTCCCCCAGGTAATGCAGCGACTGCCTGCGCTCCTGCGGCGGGCGATCCTGCGCCCCCGGCCCGAGGAGCATCTGCTGGAACTCGATCAGATCCTGCAGGATCCGCCAGTGCCGGTACCACGCAATCCAGCGCGGATCACCCAGATCATCGCCATAGCCTTCGGCAAAGCCCATCGGCCGCTCACGGCCCCAACGCCCACCCACGGCAGCGCCGATGAACATCAGATCATGCTCGCGCGGGGCCAGCGACAATCCATCCCAGTCGATCAGGTGCAGGGCACCGGCCGGGTCCATCAGCAGGTTGCCCGCGTGCAGATCGGTGTGGCTCAGGTACAGCCGCGGTGCGCTGTCACTCAAGGCCAGCCGCAACTGCTGCGCGCGCGCGTGCAACGCGGCGATGCGCGGCCGCTGCCGCTCCCACATGGCCAGGAAGCCGCGGCTCCAGCGGTCCTGTGCCACCGGCAGCGCTGCCGGTTGCTGCAGCCACTGGCCCACGGTCTGCAGCGCCGACTCGTCCAGCACCTTGCGTGGCAGGCCTTCCGCCAATGTGGCAGGCACCTCGGCATCGTGCAGCTGGCGCAGCACTGCGCCCAGCCGCTGCCACTGCGCCGCGCTCAGCGGTGCCTCGAAGCCGGATTGCCCTTCGACATAGGGGAACAGGGTGAACTGCAGGCCCCAGCGCGTGACCGATGCGCCACCGGTCAATGCCGGCCATGGCGCTACCACTTCTTCGATGCCCAACGTACCGCGCAGCCAATGCAGGCCGTCCCACACCACCGGGTCAACCTGGTAGCTGCGGCACTTCAACCACCACTGGCTGCCGCGTGCATCAATACGGAACACGCCCGCGTTGGCGTCGGCGCCCACCGCGCGCGGCACCACGGCGGTGGCCGTGATGCCGTAGGACTGCTGCAGGACTTCGCCGATCTGCTGCGCCGACGCGAATGACATGGATGAGCGTGTGCCGTGGTGTCGGATCCCAGTGTCGCATTAAGCCCAGTGAACGCACAGGCAATCCGGTCACAACATCAGCACGCATCCCTCAAGCATGCATCCCTCGCACGCAGCATCGAACTGCACGCTAGAAGAATTCGTCCAGGAACCGATAGAAACCAAGGCGGGTTTCATCGGCGGTCATGCCATAGCGGTCAAAGAACGGTTTTAGCCAGCGGGTGTTCTCGAAGTTGTCCACCAGGCTGCGTGCGGTCAAGGCCAGGTCCTGGTGGCGGTCGGCAATGCCCAGGCGGCCGCAGTCGATGAAGCCGGTAAAGCGCCCGTCGCAGGCCATCAGGTTCGGCAGGCAGGCATCGCCGTGGGTGACCACGCAGTCCTCCTGCTGCGGGCACTCCCGCAGCAGCCCGGCGTAGGCCTGCGCCGCGCTCAGGCCCAGACGCTCATCATCGAAATCATCGGTGTCCACCTGCCCGCCTTCAACCCGCGCCGCGGCCGCCTGCAGCCGCAAGGCCAGACGCTGGTCGAATGGACAGGCCGCGACCGGAAGCGCGTGCAGGCCGCGCAGGGCATCGGCCAGCACTTCCACCCGCTGCTGCGGTGGCAGCTCCGGGCTGGACGCAAGGTCGCGCCCCGGCAGCGCGCTCATCAACAGCCAGCGGCGACCGTCGTCCTCGGCCGTGGCCAGCACCTCGGGGGCGCTCTGCCCCTGCCCGCGCAGCCAGCGCAGTCGCGCCACCTCGCCTTCCAGTTCGCTGAAGGCATCGATCTGTTCCGATTTCAGGAAGGCATCGGCCAGCCCGGCGCGAATCACCCGGGCCACGTCCGCCCGCGATTCACCGATGGACTGCCGCAGGATGCGCGCGCCCTGCAGCGCATCGTGCCAGCGCTGCGGCAGCGGCATGCCTTCGTCATCGCTCAACACGTCATCCATGCCCTGCGCTCCGCCGTGCCATCACGGGGCGATTCTCGCCGACAGGCGCAGCGCCCTGCAAAGCGCCGGCTCAGCCCAGCCGCATCGACAGCTCCACATCCTCGGCGAACGGCAACGACAGATAGCCGCTGCCCAGTGCACGCACGCGCTGCAGGTAGGCGGGGCTGTCATCGGCATTGTCGGCCACGATCAGCGCGCCCGGGCGCAGGTGCGGCTGCAGCAGGTCCAATATCTCGACATACAGCACCTTGGCGCCATCCAGCAGCACCAGGTCGATCGGCGCGGGCAGGTCCTGCGCCAGCGTCTGCAGGGCATCGCCGGCACGCAGGTCCACCAGGTCATCCAGGCCGGCCTCGCGCAGGTGGGCGGCTGCGCGCTGCAGCTTGCCCGGCTCGAATTCGGTGGTGACCAGGCGGCCGCCGCCGTTGTCGCGCAGCGCCGCGGCCAGGTGGATGGTGGAAATGCCGAACGAGGTCCCGAATTCGACGATGTGGCGCGCACCACTGCTGCGCGCCAGCAGGTACAGCAGCTTCCCGGTGTCGGCCGACACCGGCAGCCACAGGTCCTTCAGCAGCTCGCCATACAGCCGGGTGTACTCGCTGCGGCTGCCCAGCAGGCGCTGCCGTTCGGCCGGCGGCACCGCGGTCAGGGCCGGGCTCAGGGCGCTGTCGGCTTCATCGAACAGGCGCTGCAGCAGCGGCGCCACGGGGGAGGATGTGAGGGTGGTCATGCGGGGTTTCCAGAGAGGGAGGAATGGCGTTTCACTGGACCCAGCCGGCGGCTAGAATGCGAGTGATTCGTCGCAAACAAGCTTAGGCGCCCTCCCCCGGGCTGACCATTCGCATTGGAAACCGCCCATGTCCGAGCGCCGTCCGCCGCAGATTTCATCGAGAAAACAGCCTCGCCAGGCCCGTTCCAACGATCTGGTCGGGGCCATCCTGCAGGCCGCTGCTCAGGTTCTGCGCGATGAAGGCGCCCCCCGTTTCACCACCGCGCGGGTGGCCGAGCGGGCCGGCGTCAGCATCGGTTCGCTGTACCAGTACTTCCCGAACAAGGCGGCGATCCTGTTCCGGCTGCAGCACGATGAGTGGCAACAGACCGGGGCGATGCTGCGCGACATCCTGCAGCGCACCGACCGCCCGCCGCTGCAGCGGCTGCGCACGCTGGTGCAGGCCTTCATCCAGTCCGAATGCGATGAGGCGCAGATGCGCGGCGCGCTGGATGACGCCGCGCCGCTGTACCGCGATGCGCCGGAAGTCGAGCAGGCCCGCAGTGGCGCCGACGCGGCCATGCTCGCGTTCATGGCCGAAACGCTCCCCGAGGCCAGCCCAACGCAACAGCAACTGGCGGTGGATCTGATCCACACCACGCTGGGCGCCACCGGCCGCGAGTTCTCCAGCGTGCCGCGCACGGCGGTAGAGATCAGCACCTACGCCGATGCGGTCGCCGACATGTTCTGCGCCTACCTGCAGCAGCGTGGCGCGCGGTAGTCGCGCCGTGGCTCAGCGCGCGTAGAAGCCCAGGAACATCGCCACCGCCGACTCCGCCACCTGCCGTCGCTCGGCCACGGCCAGCGGTGGCTGGCCCATGGTCACCTGCGGCCAGAATGCGAAGCTCTTCACCAGGCCCTGCAGCTGGTGGTCGGCAAATTCCGGATCGACCTCGCGCAGCCGCCCATCGGCAATGGCCGCGCGGATCCATGCACTCACGCCACTTTCCTTTTCGCCCATGCGGCAGACCATGGCCTGCGCGCGCTCGGGTGAGTGGATGATCTCGGCCATCGCCACCCGCGCCAGGTCGATGAAGTTGGCATCGCCCAGCAGGTCCAGTTTCTGCCCCAGCAGCTGCAGCAGCTGCACATCCAGCGGCTGATCGGCGCGGTACGGCAGCTCGATGGCGGCCATGCTGCTTTCCCAGAGTTCTTCCAGGATGTGGGCGAACAACTCTTCCTTGCTCGGGAAGTGGTTGTAGACCGTGCGCTTGGACACGCCGGCAACCGCTGCGATGCGGTCCATGCTGGTGGCTTCGTAACCGCCGCTGCGGAACTCCTCCACGGCCGCGCGCACGATGGCTTCGCGTTTGCGGTCGGTCAGGCGTTGCGGGGCACGGGACATGGCAGGAACCAGGAAACTGAACGGATGTCGACATTTTACACCCGCCAGTGTACTTTTCAGAAATCGGAAACTACACTGTGCAGTGTACCCAGCGGACGTCCCCGATGAAGCGCCTGCTCCTTGTCCTCCTGTTCGGAACCCTTGCCGTGACCGCCTATACCTTCTGCAAGTCCTGGTCCCTGCCCGACTTCCCCGATTCGCCGCAGTACCGCGATGGCCGGTTCCGCAACGTCCTGCCGAAACCGGCGATGGGCCTGCGCGCCGGTGCCGAGCTCTGGTGGACGTTCCTGTTCAACCGCCCCAAGGGCACGGTGCCGACCGACCCCATTCCGGTGCAGCCGCTGGACCGCGCCACGCTGGATGCCGCGCCGGATCGCAGCCTGTTCCGCCTGGGCCACTCCACCCTGCTGCTGAAGCTGCGTGGCCAGTACTGGCTGACCGACCCGGTGTTTTCCAAGCGCGCCTCGCCGGTGCAGTGGATGGGCCCGGCGCGCTTCCATGCACCGCCGATCAGCATCGAAGAACTGCCACCGATTGCCGGCGTGATCCTCTCGCACAACCACTACGACCACCTGGACCATGCCGCGGTGATGCAACTGGCCGGCAAGACCGCGCGCTTCATCGCCCCGCTGGGCGTGGGTGACCAGTTGATTGCCTGGGGCGTGGATGCATCCAAGGTGGAACAGCTGGACTGGTGGCAGTCCACCGAGGCCAGCGGCCTGCGCCTGACCGCCACGCCCGGCCAGCACTTCTCCGGCCGCGGCCTGGGTGACAGCGACCGCAGCCTGTGGGCGTCGTGGGTGATCCAGGACGGTGACTTCCGCATCTTCTTCAGCGGCGATACCGGCTACTTCGACGGCTTCAAGGCCATCGGCGAAAAGTACGGTCCGTTCGACCTGACCATGATCGAAACCGGCGCCTACGACAAGCGCTGGGCCTTCGTGCACATGCAACCCGAACAGACCCTGCAGGCGCACCTGGACCTGCGCGGCAAGTGGCTGCTGCCCATCCACAACGGCACCTTCGACCTGGCCCTGCACGAATGGCAGCAGCCGTTCGAACGCATCACCGCACTGGCCGCAGCGAAGAACGTGGCAGTGACCACGCCGATGATGGGCGAGCCTCTGGACATGCAGGCCCCCACCACCGGCACCCGCTGGTGGGAAACAGTGAAGCTGTAGCACGGCCCTGTAGCGTCGAGCCATGCTCGACTGCTTTCTGTCCCGCGCGGAACGCAGTCGAGCACCTTGGCATCTGAAAAAGTGCTCCGTCTGTCGCGCGCCTCATCTCACCGCGCGAGCGAATCCAGCCTGCGCCCTTCCCGGGCGACGTTGAGCTGCAGTGCCGCGGCTGCAAGCTCCCGCATCTCGGCGCTCACCGCACGGCTCCCGCGCGCGTGCAGCCATCCCAGAAAAGCAGATCCGTCGCGTCGGTCAATCCGACCAGATCCGGATCAACCAGCTCAGCACCCGGTACGGCACGCTGCACGTCTTCAAGCGCAGACGCCAGCGCAGATGCGGCATTCTCCGCCTCCCTGCAGAATGCCAGCGCCAGGCGGCCCGGCCGGCCGATTCCCAGCAGTGCATCATCGCAACCCATATCGCCCAGGCGCTGCTCAATCAGATCGATGTCACGGGTGGCCGAAGGCAGGCGGTATTTGAGGGTGAAGTTGAATTCCATCATCGGCTTCATGGCTCGCGGCTGGACAACGCTAGCCGGCCTGCCAGTCGGATCCCAGAGGCACTCCCGTCATGCAGGTGCCTGCGGGGGCCACAGCCCCTATTGCGCCGCGTCATGTAAACGATTACAGCCCTTGCTAGCGTAGGCCCGTCCGCTCCCGGGCCACTTCCGCGAGGCCGTCGCAATGACGCTGCGTGTCGATCGTTCCTGCATCTCCGGCCGCCTGCGCCGGCATCTGCCCCACCTGCTGCTGCCCCTGCTTGCCGCGGCCTTCGCCGCGCAGGCGCAGACTCTGCCACCGCGCAGCCAATGGCAGGCCAGTGCGTCGTCGCAGCAGGTCCCGGCCATGGCCATCAGCCATCTGATCGACAACGACCCCAGCACCGTTACCGGCGGTGCGTTCAGTCCCGGCCACTGGTTCCAGATCGACCTGGGCAAGCCCGCGCTGCTGGCCGGCGCGCGGCTCACCTGGGATGTCTCCAACCCCGAGGGCTATTCACTGCAGACCTCGCTGGACGGCAGGCAATGGCAGACCGCCTACACCATGGCCGATTCGCTGGGTGGCATCGAGACGCTGTACTTCGCAGCGCGCCAGGCGCGTTACCTGCGCCTGGCCAGCCCGCAGCGCACGTCCGACTGGGGCGTGTCCATCTTCGAACTGGAACCGCTGGACAGCACGCTCAGCGCGCGCGTGGACGGCGTGGATGCGCAACAGGCCGCGGCACTGTGGCAAGGCGGCAGTGCCGTTGCCGTCCCCGCCGACCGCACGGGCACCCATACGTTGCAGATCCACCTGCCCCGCGCCCAGTCCAGCACCGGGCTGGCCGTGGACTGGGCCGGCGCGCACGGCGCGGCACGCCTGCAGGCGCAGGATGCGCAGGGCCGCTGGCAGGATCTGGCGACCGATGCCCAGGCCGGCAGCCACGCGCAGAGCTGGCTGGCCGCCGATGCCGCGCGTGATCTGCGCAGCCTGCGCCTGGTCGTTGAAGGCGATGCGCCTGCGGTATCGCGCCTTCGCCTGCTGGGCCCCAAGGCGGTGATGACGCCGATGAAGCGCTACCAGATCGCCGCCAGCGGCGCGCAGCGCGCGTTGTTCCCGGCATCCCTGCACATGCAGCAGACCTACTGGGCCGCCGTGGGCATCCACGCGGGGCGGCAGAAATCCATCTTCGACGAATACGGCAACATCGAAGCCTACAAGGGCGCACCGCTGGTGCAACCCATCTGGCGCAGTGCCGATGGCCACACGGCCGGCGCTGCGGACCAGCCGGTGCAGCACGCACTGCGCGATGGCTGGAAGCCGATGCCGTCGGCCACCTGGTCGCCGCAGCCTGGGCTGGAACTGCGCAGCGAAGCCTTTGCCATCGAGCGAGATGGCCAGCCTGTCACCTTCGTTCGCCATCAACTGCACAACGTGGGCAGCACCCCCGTACAGGGCACGTTGACCCTGGCGGTACGGCCGATGCAGATGAATCCGCCATGGCAGAACGGTGGACTATCGCCCATCCGCAACGTCGCCATCGATGGCAGCGCGGTGCGGGTCAACGGGCGCACGCTGCTGCATTCGCTTACCCCGGTCAGTACCGCCGGGGCCGCGCCGTTCGGCAACAACGGCGACAGCGAAATCACCTTCGCCATCGCCCGCGGCCCGCTGCCCGCCGCGCAGCAGGCCAGCGATGCCCAGGGCCTGGCGGCCGCTGCGCTGAGCTACAGCGTCAACCTGCCGCCTGGCGCCCGGCAGTCGGTCGTCGTGGCCTTCCCGCTGGGCACGGCGGCGGCCGATGCCAACGGCATGCTGCCGGAAGCGCCTGCGCTCAACATCGCGGCCCTGCCGCGCGATGCCGACCAGGCGTTCGACGCATTGGCAGGCCAGGTCTCGCGCGATTGGCAGGCACGCCTGGGCCAGGTCGGGCTGCGCCTGCCCGATCCATCGCTGGTGGACATGCTGCGCGCGCAGGCCGCTTACATGCTCATCAACCAGACCGGTCCTGCCATGCAGCCGGGGCCGCGCAACTACAACCGCTCCTTCATCCGCGATGGCATGGCCACCTCGGCGGTGCTGCTGCGCATGGGTGAGGCACGCATCGCGCGCGATTACCTGGCCTGGTACAGCCAACATGGCGTGCACGCCAACGGCCTGGTCTCGCCCATCCTCAACGACGATGGCAGCGTCAACACCGGCTTCGGTTCGGACATCGAGTACGATAGCCAGGGCCAGTACATCGCGCTGGTGGCCGACGTCGCGCGCCTGGATGGCGGTCCCGAATCGGTGCGCGCCTACCTGCCCAAGGTAAAGGCCGCGCTGCGGTTCCTGCAGGAACTGCGCGAACGCACGCTGGTGCCCGGCTACAAGGCCGACCAGCCCGCACCGGAACGCTTCGCCGGCATCCTCGCGCCCTCCATCAGCCACGAAGGCTATCCCTCGCCCACGCACAGCTACTGGGATGACTACTGGGGCCTGAAGGGCTGGCATGACGGCGCGTGGCTGGCCGACGCGCTGGGCGACCACGAAACCGCTGCGTGGGCGCGCACGCAGTACACCCTGCTGCACGACGCGCTGGCGGCATCGATCCGGGCAACCATGGCCTGGAAGGGCATCGATTTCATTCCCTCCTCGGCCGATCTGGGTGACGGCGACCCCACCGGCGTGTCGATCGCACTGGATCCCACCGGCGCACAGGACGTACTGCCCGCCGAAGCGCTGCGTACCACCTTTGCCCGCTATCTGGACGATGTACGCAAGCGCAACCAGCCCGGCGCGCTGTATGCCTACACGCCCTACGAGATCCGCAACGTGCTGAGCTACGTTCACCTGGGCCAGCCCGAAGCCGCCGACGAACTGCTGCAGGGCCTGCTGCGCGACCGCCGCCCGCTGCAGTGGCAGGTGCTGGCCGAAGTGGTGCATTCACGCCTGCGCTTCCCCCGCTACCTGGGCGACATGCCACACACCTGGATCGGCGCCGAATACGGCCGCACGCTGTTCGGCATGCTGATGCGCGAGGACGATGATGCGCTGTCACTGCTGCCGGGCGCGCCGCCGTCGTGGGTGGCTGGGGATGGGCTGGCGGTGGAACGCCTGCCGACGGCCTATGGCACTCTGCAGCTGCAGGCACGGCAGCGCGATGGCACCTTGCGGGTCACGCTGGGCCAGGGCCTGCGCAAGGACACCGCCGTGCGTGTGTGGTGGCCCAGCCGCACCGCGCCGAACGAAGTACGCGTGGACGGCCGGCCGGTCAGCAACTTCAATGCCGAAGGTGTGCGCCTGGCGAAGCCGTTCAGGACACTGGAAGCGCGTTGGTAGCGCAGCCGAGCATGGCTGGGCTCCACAGGAGCATTCGCCGGTAGCACCGGGCCATGCCCGGCGTCACAGGGTCGGCAAGCCCGGCGGATTGGTCTGCGACTGCGGCACCGCTTCTTCGGCCAGGTTCCAGCGCGCCAGCGCCTGCGCGTACGTGCCGCTGCGGATCTGCGTGTTCAATGCTGCGGTAATTGCATCGGCCAAGCCGCTGCCCTTGCGGGTGGTGGCGGAGATCGCCGCAGCATCGGGCCAACCACCCGGGAACAACCCCACCCGGCGCACCTTGCCATCGCGCGCGGAATACGCGCCGGTGGCATTGGGTTCGAACGACACATCGGCGCGCCCGGTGATCACCGCCAACCGCCCCACCACCGCATCATCGAAGTACTGGTACTCCACCGGCTTCAGGCCGGCGGCGATGTTCTGCTGGTCCCAGTGGCGCAGGATCTGGTCCTGGTTGGTGCTGGCCCCCACCACCACCTTCAGCCCGGCCACGTCGGCCGGTGTCTCGATTTTCTGGATCGGCCCGTCGGTACGGGTGTAGATGCCCAGCAGATCGAAGCGATAGCTGGAAAAGTCGAACTTCTTCTTGCGCTCTTCAGTAACTGTCACGTTGGACAGCACCGCATCGTACTTGCCCGACTCCAGACCCAGCGGCCAGTCCGCCCACGCCACCGGCACCAGCACCAGCTTCAGGCCCAGACCATCGGCAATCAGCCGGGCGATGTCCGGCTCCACGCCCACTACCTGTTTGCTGTCGGCACCGTAGTCGGCCAGCGGCAGCTGCGCCGGATGGGTGGCCACGGTCAGCACGCCCGGGGTGACGAAGCGGTAGCCGGCCGGAATCAGGGCCTGCGCCTTCGGATCAGGCGTGCCCTTCAAGGCAGGGGCATCGGCACCGGCCAGGGTGACGGTCGCCGCTGGCGCGGCGGCGGGCGCCTGACGCACGCGCGAGTAGACGATGCCGGCGATGCCGATGACCAGCACGGCCACGATCAGGACGGTGCTGCGCGAGGGACGGCGGGGTGCTGCAGGGCTCATGGCGCTCCTTGGGGGATTACAGGGTCTTGGCCAGGAAATCGGCGGTGCGCTGCTGGCGTGGCCGTTCGAACAGCGCTTCGGGGCTGCCGTGCTCGATCACCCGCCCCTGGTCCATCATCACCACGTGATCGGCCACGCGGCGGGCGAAGCCCAGCTCATGGGTCACGATCACCAGGGTGGTGCCGGAGCTGGCCAGCTCTTCAATCACGCTCAGTACTTCGGCCACCAGCTCCGGGTCCAGCGCCGAGGTCGGCTCGTCGAACAGCAGCACCTTGGGCTGCAGTGCCAGCGCGCGGGCAATGGCCACGCGCTGTTGCTGGCCACCGGACAGCTGGCGCGGGAACGCATCGGCCCGGTCGGCCAGACCCACCCGCTCCAGCAGGGCGCGCGCCTGCTGTTCGGCCTGCGCACGCGGCAGGCCACGCACCGCGATCGGTGCCTCGATGATGTTCTCAAGCACGGTCAGGTGGGGGAACAGGTTGAAGCCCTGGAACACCATGCCCACCTCGGCACGACGCCGGCGGATCTCCCGTTCCGGCAGCTCATACAGCGTTTCGCCATCACGGCGGTAGCCGATCAGCTGGCCGCCCACGGTCACGTAGCCGCTGTCGGCGCGTTCCAGATGGTTGATCAGGCGCAGCAGGGTGGACTTGCCGGCACCGGACGGGCCGATCAGCACGGTCACGCTGCCGGCGCGCAGGTCCAGATCCACATCCTCCAGCACCGCCTGTTCGCCGAACACCTTGCCCACGCCGTGCAGCGACACCGCTGCGCCCTGCCCGGCCTCGACCGGCGTTGCAATGCGCGGGCGGCTGGCCACGCGCGCGGCCGCATCCACGCCGGGCCGCGGCAGCGACACCCGCGACACGCTGCGCTCGCGCTGCAGCTGGCCGCGTGCGAAGCGCTGTTCCACCCGCCGCTGCAGCAGCGACAGCGCGGTCAGGATCACCAGATACCAGACCGTGGCCACCATCAGCAGCGGCACCACTTCCAGGTTGCGGCGGTAGATCACCTGCACGGTGTAGAACAGTTCCGGCAGCGCCAGCACATAGACCACCGACGTGCTTTTGGCCAGGCCGATCACATCGTTGAAGGCGGCCGGCAGGATCGAGCGCATCGCCTGCGGCAGGATGATCCGCCGCACCTGGCGACCGCGCGGCAGGCCCAGCGCCGCGGCTGCCTCGTACTGCCCGTGGTCGACCGACAGGATGCCGCCACGGATCACTTCGGCCGAGAACGCCGCCTGGTTCAGCGTCAGCCCCAGCACCGCTGCGGTGAACACGCCGATCAGCTGGGTGGTCGGGTAGGAAAACAGACTGATGCCGGTGAACGGCACGCCCAGCTCAATCGTGCTGTAGAGGTAGCCCAGGTTGTTCAGCAGCAGCAACAGCACCAGCAGCGGAATCGAACGGAACAGCCAGACATAGCCCCACGACACCGCCGAAAGCAGCGGCGAACCCGAGACGCGGGCCAGCGCCAGCAGCGTGCCCAGTGCGAAGCCCAGCCCCGTGCCCAGCGCGGTCAGCAGCAGGGTGCGGCCCAGCCCTTCCAGCACCGGGCGCGCGAAGAACCATTCGGCGAACGTACCCCAGCCCCAGCGCGGGTTGCCCAGCACCGACTGCAGCGCGATCAGGATCAGCGCCAGCGCCAGTACCGTGCCCACCGTCTGCAGCGGGTGCCGTGCCGGCACGATCTTCAGAGCCGGCGTGGCGGTGGCGGATGCGCGGGCAGCAATGCCGTCCAGCGCGGTCGATGGGGTGCTCATGCATGCGCTCCGTAATGCAGTGCAGCGCCTGCCACCGATACCGGTGCCGGGGCATGCAGGTGTTTCTCGAACGGCAGGTGGGCGACGGTTTCCGGATCGGCCTGCAGGTCGAACAGCGCGGTGTAGCCATGGCTCAGGTACAGGCCTACGGCTTCGGGTTGGCGGAAGCCGGTGGTCAGGAACACGCGGCGATAGCCCTGGCGTGCGGCCTGGTCTTCCAGTTCCTGCAGCACGCGGCGGGCGATGCCCTGGCGCCGCAGCCCGGGCAGCGTCCAGATGCGCTTGAACTCGGCGGTGTCCGCATCGCGATGCGGCATGAATGCACCACCGGAAATCGCCACACCCTCGCGCAGCAGCAGTACGAACGCCCCCACCGGTGCAGCAAAGGCCTGCGCCGGGTAGCGCTGCAGCTCTTCGCGGGCACTGCCGCCGATGCGCCGGCGCACATCGGCATAGCGGCTGTCGTACTCCTGCTCCAACCCATCGAACAGCGGCCGCGCCAGCGGGTCATCCACCGAGGTGTAGAGGAAACGCTCGTTGCCGGACTGCACGCTCATGCTGCGTCCTCCACCAGGTAGTGTTCGGCCAGCCGCGCCCACAGGCTGGCCGCCGGGGCAATGGCTGCATCGTTGAAGATGTAGCGCGGGCTGTGCAGCGGCGCACTGTCACCGTTGCCAACGAAGACGAAGCTGCCCGGCCGCGCCTGCAGCAGGAAGGCGAAGTCCTCGCTGGCCGTGCGCGGCGCGAATTCCGGCACCAGCTGATCGGCACCAAAGCCCTGCCGCGCCACCTCGCGGATGTAGGCGGTCTGCTGCGGGTGATTGATCACGCTGGGGAAGCCCCGCGGGAACTCGATCTCCGCGCGCGCACCGAAGGCAGCAGCGGTCTGTTCGGCGATGCCGGTCACCCGACGGCGCAACGTGTCGCGTACCTCCGGCAGGTAGGCACGCACGGTCAGCTTCAGCTCAACCACATCGGGAATCACATTCGCCGCCTGCCCGCCATGGATCGAACCGACGGTCACCACGCCCATCTGCCGCGGATCGACATTGCGCGACACCACGCTCTGCAGCGCGGTGATGATATGCGCGGCCACCAGGATGGGATCGACGCTGCCCTGCGGTTCGGCGCCGTGGCCACCCTTGCCGATCACCTTCAGCCGTGCCCAGTCCACCGATGCCATTGCCGGTCCATCGACAAAACCGAAGTGGCCCACCGGCACGCCCGGCCAGTTGTGCAGGCCGTAGATCGCATCCACCGGAAAGCGCTCGAACAGCCCGTCTTCAATCATCTTCGAGGCGCCCGAGCCGGTCTCTTCGGCCGGCTGGAACACCAGCTGCAGGGTGCCGTTGAAGCGCCCGTGGTGGGCCAGATAGTGTGCGGCCGACAGCAGGATGGTGGTGTGCCCGTCATGCCCGCAGGCATGCATCAGGCCTTCGTTCTGGCTGGCATAGGCCAGGCCGGATTCCTCGTGGATCGGCAGCGCATCCATGTCCGCGCGCAAGCCCAGCCGTCGGCTGCCCTGCCCGCGCTGCAGCGTGCCGACCACGCCGGTGCCGCCTACGCCGGTGGTAACCGTATAGCCCCACTGCTGCAGCAGTTCGGCCACGCGGGCGCTGGTGCGGTGCTCCTCGAACGCCAGTTCCGGGTGCCGGTGCAGATCGTGGCGGATCGCGATGGCTTCGTCGGCACGCGCGGCGATCTGTGGCAGCACGCCGGTCGTTTCATCGTGCCGCCTGGCATGGCCCGGCGCTGCCGAAGTGTCTCCACTCATTGCCCTACCCTGCCTTCCGCGCCGGTTCGGCGTCGTTGCTGTAACGGCTGGCCTTGCGTGGCAGCCCCAGGTGGTCGCGCAGGGTCTGGCCGACCAGTTCGCGCTGGTGGTAGCCGCGCGCCTGCAGGATCGGCAGCACACCGGTCACGAAATCGTCCAAGCCCTCGCGCTGCGCGGCGAAGCCCAGGATGAAGCCATCACTGGCACCGGCATCGAACCAGCGGATCAGTTCATCGGCCACGTGCTCGGCCGTGCCGATGAAGTTCGGCCGCGGGCTGACTGCCTGCAGCGCCACCTGGCGCAGGCTCAGGCCCTGCTCGCGCGCATCCTGCTTGATGCGGTCGGTGGTGGAGCGGAAGGAATTGCTGCCGATGTCGCCCAGTTCCGGGAAGGGCGCATCCGGATCGTACTGGCTGAAATCATGGTGGTCGAAGAATCGCCCCAGGTAGGCCAGCGCATCGTCCAGGCTGGCCAGCGCGGCGATGGCCTGGTACTTCGCCTCCGCCTCTTCCGCCGTGCGCCCCACGATCGGGCCGATGCCCGGGAAGATCTTCACATCGCCCCCGCTGCGGCCATGGGCAATGGCCGAATTCTTCACCTTCTGGGTGAACGCGCGGGTTTCTTCCAGCGAAGGCGAATGGGTGAACACCGCATCGGCGTACTTGCCGGCCAGCGCGATGCCATCATCGGACGAACCGGCCTGGAAGATGACCGGCTGGCCCTGTGGCGAGCGCTGGATGTTCAACGGGCCTTCCACCTGGAAGAAGCGCCCCTTGTGGTCCAGGCGGCGGAACGCTTGCGGTGCGAAGAAGGTGCCACTTTCGCGCTCGCGCACGAAGGCATCGTCATCCCAGGAATCCCACAGGCCCTGCACCACCTCCAGGTACTCATCGGCAATTTGATAGCGCAGCGCGTGTTCCGGGTGCGGTCGACCGTAGTTGCGGCCCGAACCTTCCAGCGGCGAGGTCACCACGTTCCAGCCTGCGCGGCCGCCGCTGAGCAGATCCAGCGAGGCGAACTGGCGGGCCACGGTGAACGGGTCGCTGTAGGACGTGGACAGCGTCCCGGCCAGACCGATCTTCTTGGTGGCCGTGGCCAATGCGGACAGCAGCGAAATCGGCTCGAAGCGGTTGAGGAAGTGTGGGATCGACTTCTCGTTGATGTGCAGCCCGTCGGCCACGAAGCCGAAGGCGATGCCGTTGTCTTCGGCGGTACGCGCGATGTCGATGTAGAACTGCAGGTTGACGCTGGCGTCGGTCGGGTTGGACGGATGCTTCCAGGCATGCATGTGGCTGCCGGGGCCCTGCAGCATGATGCCGAACGGAATGTGGCGCGGGGTCGTGCTCATGGGGGTCGCTCCTGCTGGTCAGGCCACCGCCGCGCGCGGTGCGGGCGACAGCAGTTCAAGGGATGTCAGGCGTGCATCCAGGTCGGCCACCGGCGCGTCCAGGACGAATTCACCCACGCCGAAGCGCCGGTGCAGTGCGTCCAGCTCGCCACGCACATGCGCGGCATCACCGGACAGCACGCTGGGACGGGTTTCCTCGATGCGGAAGTCGCTCACGCCCACCTGACGCGCATACTCGGCCGCGGCTTCGGGGCTGGGCAGGTTCACCGTCTGCCCCGGCCCCAGGTGCAGTTTGTAGACGCGCAGCGCACCGATGTGCCGCGCGGCGGCATCAGCGGTCGGGGCCGCGAACGCTACGGTGGCCAGCAGGGGCGGCTGCGCAGACAGCGTGCGATAGGCCTCGAACGCGGCTTCGATGTGGTGGGGATCGCCATCGAAGTGCGCCGCATAGACGAAGCGCCAGCCCAGCTCGGCCGCCTGCCGCGCACTCTGCGGGCTGGCCCCCAGCAGGAAGCGCTCCGGCGCCGCCTGCGGCACCGGCCGCGCCTGTGCATCGTCGCGTGTGCCGGACAGATAGCCTTCCAGATCACGTAGCTGCTGATCGAAATCGGCGAAGGCCGGTCGGCCAGCGGCCAGTGCCGCGGTGGATGCCGGCAGGCCGCCGGGCGCCTTGCCCACGCCCAGATCCACGCGCCCCGGCGCCAGCGCCGCCAGCAGGTTGAAGTTCTCGGCCACCTTGTAGGGCGCGTAATGGCGCAGCATCACCCCGCCACTGCCGATGCGGATGCGCCGGGTCTGCGCCAGCACCCAGGCGGCCAGGACCTCCGGTGCCGGGCTGGCCAGGGTCGGCGCGGCATGGTGTTCGGCAAACCAGTAGCGGTGGTAGCCCAGCTGCTCGGCACGCTGCGCCAGCTGCAGGCTGTTGCGCAGCGCCTGCTCGGGCGCGCTGCCTTCGGCCACCGGGCTCTTGTCCAATACGCTGATCAGGTAACTCATGCGCGTGTCCTCGCTCAGGGATGGGCCACGGGGATGCCGAGCAACCCATTCAGCGCGGCCAGGATCGGTTCGGCACCGGATACGTACTGCCGGTCCTGGTGGCTGCCGTTGGCGTGTTCGCTGCATACGCCCTGCGGCAGCACCAGCTTGGGCAGCGACTGGTCCTGTTCGCCTATCTCGGCGATCACTTCGCGGCGCGGCCGGGCAAAGCCGATCCGGCGTACGTCCAACTGCGTGCCCAGGCCATCAATGCTGGACAGCGCACCTTCCAGCAACAGGCTGTGCCGGCAGAAGAAGCGCTGGCCGGGCAACTGGCCGTCCTCGAATTCGCGGTCGAGCAGGAACAGGATGGGTTTGCGCGTTTCGTCTACAGCCACGGGGTCGTCCTCATCGGGTGCGGCCGTGCAGTGCCGCGTCGATATCGATGCTAGAGAAGCCAGCCGCTGCCACTGCACCCGTGCGCGACAATCAGCGGTCAGATCCGGCCATGCAGATGCGCCTTGGCGATAAGCAAAGCGCTGCCGGTTATGCCGCCGCGCTCAGGCAATGCGCCGCAGCGGTGCCGGTACCACTGCGTCCTGCAGTGCCAGGTGACCGGCCGCACGCTCGGCGGCCAGGCCGATGCGTGCCTGCAGCGCTGCACTGTTGATCTGCGCACCGTCGAAATCAGCCGGCGTGGCATACACCCCGATCGGCAGCGTGTGCGCCTGCAGGAAACTGAACAAGGGCCGCAACTGGTGGTCGATCACCAGGGCATGGCGTTCGCTGCCACCGGTCGCTGCCAGCAGCACCGGTACATCCACCAGCGCTTCAAGGTCGATGAAGTCCACCAGATGCTTGAACAGACCCGGATAGGAGCCGCGATACACCGGCGCAGCCACCACCAGCAGCTCGGCCGACTCCACCGTTGCCAGCGCCTGTTCCACCTCAGGCTCCACCTCCGTGCGCGACAGCGACTGCCCCAGCGAACGCGCGATCGGCGCCAGTTCCACCAGGCTCACGCTGGCGTGCAGGTGCTGCTGCAGGGCCTCCAGCAGATGCCGCACCAGCAGCAACGTACGCGACGTTGCCGAACTGGTCGGCGAGCCCACCAACGCAACCACCCTCAATGCAGATGACATGCAAACCTCCGTCTGTAGCGTCGAGCCATGCTCGACTACCGCTCTTCTGTAGAGTCGAGCCATGCTCGACTGCCCTTCGATCAAAACCGGTAATTGACCCGCCCATACCAGAACGCCCCCACCGTGCTCAGCACATCACCGGTATCCCAGGTGGTCTCGATGCTGGCCACATCGGTGGCACTGCGCGCGTACTCGGGCACCTTGCGGGTGCGCTTGTCGAGCACGTTGTTGATGCCCAGCCCCGCGCTCCAGCCGGCGCCCAGTTCCACGCCAGCAGACAGGTTGGTGACCAGCACCGGCGGCTGCTTGTATTCCACGCCGTTGTTCAGGCGCTTGATCGGGCCGTAGTAGGTGAAATCCAGATTCGACCGCCAACGCCCGTTCTGCCAGCCCAGCCCCGCCACCTGGGTATAGCTGGGCGTGCGGAAGCGCAGCGCGTACTCGCTGGATCTGGTCAGCAGGTTGATGTTCGGCAGCCCCTGCAGGGCCGCTGGAATCGCGCTGACCTTCTGGATGGTGGTACGGCCTACGTTGGCCGCATAGCTCCAGCGCAGCTTGCCCCACGCGGTGTCCTGGTTCGCTTCCAGGGTCAGTTCCACACCGCGGGTGCGGGTGTCGCCCACGTTGGTGAAGTAACTCGCATAGAACGCATCGCCCTGCAGGATGCTGATGCCGGCCGAGCCCAGCAGCGCGTCGATGGTGTTCTTCTGCGCAGCGGTCAGCACCGTGCCGCTGTTGTCGGTGATGCGCGCCGGGTCCTGCGCGTTGTAGCCGATCTGGCTGGACTGGCCCAGCTGCCCGCGGATGTCGATCTGGTAGGCATCCACCGCCAGATGGAAGGCCGGGCTCGGGTCCCAGGTCACGCCCAGGCTGTAGTTGGTGGCCTTCTCCGGCTTCAGCGGGGTGGCCCCCAGCGCGATCGCGGCCGGCGATGACACCTGCGCCACCAGCGTGGTGCCGCAGGGGCAGCTTCCCGTCGCCTGGTAGTACTGCGCGCCCAGGCTGGGCGCATGGAAGCCGTTGCTGACGGTCGCGCGTACACCCAGCGCATCGGTGAAATCAAAGCGCGTGGTCAGGCGGCCAGTGGAGACACTGCCGAAATCGGAATGGTCTTCCCAGCGCGCGGCCGCATCCAGGTACCAGCGCGAGGTGATGTTGCTGGCCGCGCCCACGTACACCGCCTTGCTGTTGCGCGTGGCCTTCACCGCATCGGCGGTGGAATAGCCCACGAACGCCGCCGCGCCGAAGCCGGTGTACGACTCCCATTGCCCGGCACCGCGCTGGTACTGCTCGTGCTGGTACTCGGCCCCGGCGCTCACTTCCAGCGGCGATGCCAACGCAGCCACCTCGAAGCCACGGCGCAGATCCAGGTTGGCGATGCCCTGCTGGTAGTCCAGCTTGCCGTCGTAGAAATCGGTGGGCGAACCGGGGTACGGCAGCGAGTAGTTCACCGAATTGCGCGTATAGGTGCGCACCGTGCTGCGGTTGCCGGTCACGCTGGCATCGTAGTCCCACCCTGCCAGCTGCCCCTTCAGCCCCGCGCTGCCGGTGTACTGCTTTTCCTTGGTTTCCAGCACCGGCAGGAAGCCATCGGGAAACACGGCCAGCACGCCCGGGGCCTTGTAGGTGGTGAAGATGGTGGCCGGCAGACGGAAGTTCTGGATGGCCTGCGCGGTGCGGTCGCTGGCGGTGGCGGTGGCATAGAACTGCGCGCTGTCGCCCACGCCATGGCCGGCATTCAATGCAAACGCCTTCATCGCGTACGACGGCGAGCTGAGGATGGTATTGGCCTCGGCATCGCGGCTGGCCTCGGCGGGGTTCGGCGATGCCCCGGCCGGCAGCCGGTTGTTCGGCCGCAGTGCCACCGGATTGCCGCTGGCATCCACCGCCGGATAGCTCAGGTAGCCATCGATATAGCGGCGGGTACGGATCGCATGGTGCTGGCGCGTGGTTTCGCCGGACAAGTTGACGAAGCCATCCTCACCCCACGGCAGGCCCACGTTGGCGCGCACGCTGGTGCGCGAGCCATCGCCATCGATGCTCTGCCCACTTTCAACCGATACATCGCCACCGTGCGCCTGCGATTTCAGGATCACGTTGACCACGCCGGTGATCGCATCGGAGCCGTAGATGGCCGACGCGCCATCGCGCAGCACTTCCACATGATCGATGGCCGCCACCGGAATCAGCGCCAGATCGGCCCAGGCATGGCCGGGATAGCCACCGCCGTTGGCGCCGCTGACATAGGCACTGGCGTTGCGGCGTTTGCCGTTCACCAGCACCAGCGTGTAGCCCGGCGACAGATTGCGCAGCTGGTAGCCGCGGATCAGGCTTTCCTGGTCACTCTGGTAGCCACCGATCTGGCTGAGCGAAGGCAGGCTGCGCTGCAGCGCTTCCAGCAGATTGGCCTGGCCGGTGGCGGCCAGGTCTTCAGCGGAAATCACATCGATGGGCGTGGAACTGTTCTTGACCGTGCGCGTACTGGTACGCGAACCGGTCACCACCACCGCATCCAGGGTGGAGGCAGCCAGGGTGGCCGAGCTGGCCGTGCTGGTGCTGGATGGCGCATCGGCATCCGCTTCGGCGGCATGGGCGCTGGTCGTGGCCAGTGCGGCGGCGATCAGCACAGCAAGGGATGTCAGGACAGGCGTGTGGGCGGCAGGCATGGGGGCTCGTGGGGGTGGGCCGGAGACACAGCCCCATTCAAAGACCCACGCGCCCGGCGCAACAGCCGATATCGCGTCACCCAACCGTCATATCCGGCCAGCCACATGACCGCTGGTAATGACCTTACGCAAGGGGGGATGCCAGGGGTCGGATCCCTTCCGAAGGAAGGGCTCTGACCCCGCTGCATGGCCAGTCGAGGTGCGGGGTCAGAGCCCGTCCGGCGGACGGGATCCGACCCCATGCCATATACCCCGCCGGCATCTGCACATGCCCGCACGCCACTGCGCGCAGCGCGGCCGCCTCGGTAGCATCAGGCCATGCCCATAGACCCTGCCGCGCCTACCGTCGCCATCGTGGCCTGCCACGGCCAGGGTCTGTTCGAGTTCGGCTGCGCGGTGGGCCTGTTCGCGCCCATCCGCCCGGAACTGGGCGTGGCCTGGTACCGCACCCAGCTGTGCGCCGGTGAACCCGGTGCGCTGCGCATGCTCGGCAGCGCGCAGGTGCAGCTGCCCTACCCGCTCGACGCGGTTGACGATGCAGACATCATCGTCATCCCCGGCTGGCGCGAACCCAGCGAACGCCCACCGCAGGCCCTGCTGGATGCGCTCACCCGCGCCCACGCACGTGGGGCACGCATCGCATCGATCTGCTCGGGGGCATTCGTGCTGGCCTGGGCCGGTCTGCTGGATGGTCGCCAGGCCACCACGCACTGGCGCCTGACCGAGGCGCTGGCGCGCGACTTCCCGCGCATCCACGTGCGCGAGGACGTGCTCTACGTCGACACCGGCAACATCATCACGTCTGCGGGTTCGGCCACCGGCATGGACATGATGCTGCACATGGTGCGCAAGGATTACGGCGCGCGGGTGGCCAACCTGGTGGCCGAGCGGCTGGTGCTGGCGCCCTGGCGCGATGCCGAGCGCAGCCAACGCGTCAGCCGCGCCATTCCCAATGGCGAACCCACGCGGCTGGCAAGGCTGATGGAGTGGATGCGCCACAACCTGCGCGAAGCCCATTCGCTGGGCAGCTTGGCCGAACAGGCCGCGCTCAGCCAGCGCACCCTGCAGCGCCAGTTCCTGGAAGCCACCGGCCTGTCCCCCATCGACTGGCTCAACCGCGAACGCGTGGCCTTCGCCCGCGAGCTGCTGGAAACCACCGACCGCCCGCTGCAGTGGGTGGCCGAACAGGCCGGGTTTGGTTCGCAGGAATCCTTCCGCCGCCATTTCCGTGGGCTGGTCGATGCCAGCCCCACCGAGTACCGCAGCCAGCATCGCGGTGCACTCAGTGCCGATCGCCTGGTGGGGTGCTGATCGCCGCGCTCAGCTGCGCGCAGCGCGCGTATGGATCCGCCAGCACTGCGCCGCGAACCCGACCAGGAACAGCACCGCGCAACACAGCAGCGCCTGCAGCACCACCGGTGCCAACGGCGCGGCCGCAATCGGGTGGCCCACCGGCAGGCGCGTCAGCGTTTCGTTCGTGCCCGGCACCAGCGACAGCAGGAAGCTGAAAGACAGCGCAAACGTGGACAGATACGGCCCCAGACGGCCAAGGAAGCGCAGCCGCGCCGCCAGCACGCCGCCGAAGGCGATCAGCAGCACGATCACACCGAAGGCGTGGCCCGGGTTGAGCCCGCCGGTGCTGGAGACGGTGAACGCGGTGGCCACCGACAGCAACAGGCCGACCAGGTAAAGCTTGCCCGAGCGCGTGGCCGGATCGATCGCGCGGTGGCGGATGAAGCCGTACAGCCCGGCCAGGACCGGAACCAGACTCACAGCGGTATGGATCGCGCCAAGGGTGGAAAGAGGGTGTGCCATGGAAGACTCCGCAAATTGAATGAACCTACTAGTAGGTAGGCATAAGAGACAAAAAGAAGGCCCGCGCTTCCGCAGGCCCACCACACAACATTCAGGCCGCCACGCTTACCCGCGCGATGGCCAGCCGCGCCAGCGCCGCGAACGTGGCCGCATCACCAAAACCACGCGCAGCCAGCATCGCGCCATGCACCGAAGACATGAAGGCGCGGGCTTCATCCGCTGCAGAACCCTGCAGGTGCAACTGTCCTTGCGCCGCGCCCTTTTCCAGGGTGAGGGTCAGCCAGCCGCTCAGATCCTCGAAGTGGCCGCGCACCTCGTCGGCAATCTCCTCTGGAATCATCGGCGCCTCGGCGGCCAGCATCGCGCAGATGCAGAACGATGACGTCCCGCCGGCAATGCAGCTGGACCAGTAGTCCACGTAGGCGTTGAGCTCCTGCAGCGGGTCGCCCAGCTGCCGGTCCAGCAGTGCCAGGCCCTCGCGCGCCTCGGCCCGGTACAGCACCACCACCGTGCGCACCAGATCGGCCTTGCTGGGGAAGTGATGGTGGATGCTGGCCTTGCTGATGTTCACCCGCGCCGACACGTCGGCATAGCTGAAACCGTTGTAGCCACCGGCTTCCAGCAGCGAACGGGCATGGGCCAGGATTTCCAGGGCTTTGGGCGACAATGAATCTTTCATGCTTCAAACCTACTAGTAGGTAGGCACCCTGTCAAGCCTGCGGGGCCTACTGCGGCGTGACCGGCAGTTCCGTGGCCCAGGCCGGTAGCGCCTGCCGCTGGCCGGAAAGCGCCGCAGGTGAAGATGGCCGTACCACTTTATTCACCAGCGCAACACCGGCGCCAACGCAGGATCAGATCGCCCATCCCCGGGCATTACAGAGAGGTGTTCTGCAATGGACAAGAATCGTACCGACGGTGCCAAGAACCAGGTCAAGGGCACGGTGAAGGAAGTGGTTGGCAAGGTCACCGGCAACAAGACCCAGGAACTTGAAGGCAAGGCACAGAAGGGCGTGGGCAAGGTGCAGAGCGCCGTGGGCAAGGCCAAGGACGACGCCCGCCACTGAACCGCATGACTGAACCGCAGGGAGCGCGCCGCACGCCCGGCGCGATGGTCCGATGCCCTCCTCCGGGGGCTTCGGCACCCGCTGCAGTCCCCACCCATGCAAACAGAATTCCCCCAGTGACCGTATCCAGTACACAGCGCATCCTCCTCGTCGAAGATGACACAGCCATCCGCGAGCTCACCCAGGACGTGCTATCGGAAAGTGGATACGAGATCACCGCCGTGGGCGATGCGGAGACCGCCGTCGACGCACTGGCCACCGCAGATTCGTTCGACCTGCTCATCTCAGACATCCGCCTGCCGGGAATGAACGGGTGCGAGCTTGCCCGTCACGCAATGACGCAGGATCCAGCACTTCGCGTCCTGCTGGTCACTGGCTATTCCGGACTGCGCGCGGGTGATCCGCAGTTCGTGCCGCGCGACATCCCACTGCTGCGCAAGCCGTTCACGCTGCAGGAGCTTCTGCAGTCGGTGCATTCGACGATCTGACGTCGCCCGCCAGCAGCCGCTCCACACGCCGCTCGAGTTCCACGGTTGAAAACGGCTTGGTCAGGATCTCCATTCCCGGTTCAAGGTGTTCGCCGCCTACCGCCGCGAACGCGGCGTAGCCGGTGATGAACAGGACGGGCAGCAGCGGACGCGTCTGTCGGCCTGCATCGGCAACCTGTCGCCCGTTCAGTGCACCTGTCAGGCCTACATCGGTCACCAGCAGATCGAAGGCCTGGCCTGTTGCCAGCAGAGCCAGCGCTTCACTCCCATTGGCCGCTTCGGTCACGCGGTGGCCTTGCGCGCACAGGACATCGCGCACCAGTGCACGGATGGATGCTTCATCCTCGACAAGCAGCACGGCGCGGCCCTGGATGGCCAGGGTGCCCGCAGCACCCGTCACCGCAGCGGCGGCGGCGACAGCCGGTGCGGCGCTGGTCTGCGGCAGGTACAGGCTGATCGTGGTTCCCTGGCCGGGTGCCGATTCAACGTCCACCTGTCCGCCCGATTGCCGGGTGAACCCGTAGATCATCGAAAGCCCCAGCCCAGTACCCTGGCCGATCGGCTTGGTGGTGAAGAACGGCTCAAACACCTTGTCCAGCACGTTGGCATCCATGCCCGTGCCGGTGTCGCGCACGGACAGGCGCACGTACGTCCCTGCGGGCAATCCAAGTTGCTCGCTGCGCGGCCCCACCACCGCCTCTGTGTCGGAGGAAATGACCAGCGTTCCGCCCTCCGGCATGGCATCACGGGCATTGATGCAGAGATTGAGCAGGGCATTCTCCAACTGCGGGGCATCCACCAGCACATCGTCGCCGCTGCCCTGCAACCGCGCTTCGATGCTGATCGACGGGCCGATGGAGCGGCTGAGGATATCCAGCATGCCGCTCACCAGCGACGAAACGTGCACGGACGAGGGCGCCAGCGTCTGCCGCCGCGAAAAAGCCAGCAGGCGCTGGGTCAGCGCTGCAGCCCGATCCGCGCCGCCGCGGGCCATCTCCAGGTAGCGCTCCAGACCGTCCGTGCGCCCCTGCCCCACCCGCAGCTCCAGCAGTTCCAGGCCCATCGAAACGGCAGTCAACATGTTGTTGAAGTCGTGCGCAATGCCGCCGGTCAACTGGCCCAGCGATTCCATCTTCTGCCCCTGCCGCAAGCGCTCCTCCATGGCCATCAACTCCGCCGTGCGCGCCTGTACCCGCTCTTCCAGTGTCAGGGTCAGCTGTTGCAGACGTTGCTGGGCAATGCGGCGGTCGGTGATGTCGGCCGCTGCCCCGAACCACTCGCTCACTTGCCCGTGCTCATCCTGCAGTGGCACCGCGCGCATCTGCAGCCATCGCTCCGCACCATCGGGCAGCAGGGTGCGGTGCTCGACCTCCAACGCCGTACCCGTCCCACGCGCTGCCTCGATGGCACCATCCACCGCCTCCCGGTCTTCAGGGTGGATCAGCTGCTCGCGCCAGCTGCCCGGACCATCGCGCGGATCTGCGGCCTGGTCTTGGCGGTAGATCAGTCGCATCTGCTGCCAGTCCGCAGAAATCGAGTACAGCGACTGCGTCGCGGCCGATACCAGCGCACCCAACCGCCGTTCGCTCTGCACCAATGCCTCTGATGCATGGCGTTCAGCGGTGCGGTCGCGGAACACCACCACGTAGCCCACGGCTTCGCCTTCATGGCCACGCAGTACCGTCATCGAGCCATGCGCCCAGAAACGGCCGCCGTCGCGCTGGCGC
This sequence comes from Stenotrophomonas maltophilia, assembly GCF_047782825.1. Taxonomy (GTDB): domain Bacteria; phylum Pseudomonadota; class Gammaproteobacteria; order Xanthomonadales; family Xanthomonadaceae; genus Stenotrophomonas. The sequence goes on from NZ_CP180589.1 coordinate 1,234,846, forward strand.
AACCAACGCTCACCGCTCAATCCGCCACTCAACAGCGCCTGGTCCATGTTGTAGCGGAAGCGGCCTGCCTGGCGGTCTTCGGCCAGGTAAAGCACCTCACCATGGCGGCCCAGCACCTCCGCCTCATGCCAGCCCAGAATCTTCTCCGCGCCGCGGTTCCACAGCGTTATCAGGCCATCGGTATCGAAGGCGATGATCGCGTAGTCGCGGGCACTGTCCATGATCTGCCGGTGGCGCGCCTCGGTCAGCGAAAGGTGCCGTTCCAGTGCCACCTGCGGTGTCAGGTCCAGCCCCTGTACAAAGATGCCGTTGACCCGCCCGGTGTCATCCTTGCACGGCTGGAACACCACATCGACGATACGCGGGCCGCTGCCGGCCTGCTCGATGCCGCTGTCATAGGCCACCTTGCGCCCGATATACGGCTCACCTGTGCGGTAGACCTCATCGAGCAGATGCAGATAGCCCTGGTCCAGCACTTCGGGCAGGGCTTCAACAATGGGTCGGCCGATCACCTCGCGGTGCCCGATCAGGCTGGCATAGCCAGGGTTGACCAGCTCGATGCGGTGCTCCGGCCCGGCCAGGAATGCCATGAACAGGGGGGATTTCTCGAACAGCGCGATCAGCCGCTCGTTCTCGCGCGCCAGCCGGTCCTGCGCCACCACCATGCCGGTCACTTCCTTGGTTACGCAGAAGGCACCGGCCACCTGTTCATCCTCGCCGTACAGCGGGGAAAACGAAAACGTCCACCAGGTATCCTCCGGCACGCCATAGCGACTCATCGCCACCGGCACATTTTCGAACCGCGAGCCCTGCCCGGCGAACGCCTGCTCGATCGGCTCGCGCACCGCTGGCCAAGCGTCGGCCCACAGGCTACGCAACGGCGCGCCCATCGCATGGTCCAGACGCGGCCCCAGGATCGGCGCATAGGCATCGTTGAACAGGAAGATCAGTTCTGGCCCCCACACCAGGTACATGCTCTCGGGCGAGTTGAGCATCAGCTCCACCGCACAGCGCAGCGACGCCGGCCACTTGGCGGGAGGGCCAAGCGGGGTTGAGGACCAGTCGTGGGAACGCACTCGCTCGGCCGCAGCACCTGCAGCGCGGGGAAACATGGGACAAAGGGGTTGCACTTCAATTCCTGGTGGAAAGCGGGAGTCGTAGCACCCAGGGGCATCCGGCCCGCTGCACAAAGTGAGACGGTCAGCGCCAATCTACGGCATATCGGCCGACGCCGCCGTCAAGACGCATCGCGGCATCGCAAGCCCATTCAGCACGTGAGCAAGGCCTCACGCCTCACTTCAGGTCGGTCCGTATAGTGACGCACGTCACAAACGAATCCCTTCCATGCTCCGTGCGTTTGCCTATTCCAGCCATATGTCGGCGGGCTTGCCCGACGAAAAGATCCGCGAAATTGTCTCCCAGTCGGCGTCCTTCAACCGTGTGGCAGGCGTCACCGGGGCATTGCTCATCAGTGGGCAGCAGGTCTTCCAGTATCTGGAGGGCCCAGCCGACGGCCTGGATACCGTCATCCGTCGCATCCACCAGAGCCGCTCGCACCACACGCTGCTGCAGCTGTTGGACACCACTGTCGAAACCCGCGCGGTGCCCTATTGGGCGATGACCCGGGTCGACACCGGGCAGACCGTGGTCTCGGGCCTGGTCAATGCCCAGTGGGACGAGCTCGGTTGCCGGGCCCGCTTGGCCAGCCCCGGCATGGAGCTGCTTGCCTCGCTGCTGCGCCCCCATTTTTCCGCGTTGGGCGGGGCAGCAGCCTGCCCGCCCCGCCGCGCTCAATGCGATGACACGTACACCGCATCCACCGGCGCCGGGGGCAACGCGAAGCTGCGCCGCATGCGCGCCACCTCCGCTGCCGGCGGCAGCCCGAACAGCCGCTTGAACTCGCGGTTGAACTGCGAGGGGCTGGCATAGCCCACCGCCAGCGATGCCGCTTCGGCCGTCATCGCCTGCCGCAGCATCAGCAGCCGCGCCTGGTGCAGCCGGGTGGACTTCACGTACTGCATGGGCGAGGTACCGGTAATGCTGCGGAAGTGATCGTGGAAGGTGGCCACGCTCATCTCCGCCTCGGCCGCCAGCGCATCCACATCCAGCGCCGTGGGGTACGCGGCGTGGATATGCCGCAGCACCTTGCCGATGCGCCCGAAGCGCCCGCGCATCGCCAGCGCCTCGCGCATGGCCGCGCCCTGCGCGCCGGTCAGCACACGGAAATACAGCTCGCGCACCAGCGCCGGACCCAGCACCGCCGCTTCCAGCGGATCGGACAGTGCTTCCAGCAGGCGCAGCACGGTGGCCTGCATCGCGCCCTGCATGGGGCTGGCCATCATGCTCTGCGCAGGGGCTTGGCCTGTGCCTGCATGCTCGCCCAGCTCAATCAGCAGATCGGCGGCCACCTGCAGATCCAGGTGCAGGTAGATCGCCAGCAGCGGCGCCTCCGCCGTGGCCTCGGTTTCCATGGTGAACGGCACCGGCACCGATACCGCCAGATAATGCTGCGCGTCGTACTGGAAGGTCTGCCCGCCCAGGTAACCGCGCTTCACGCCCTGGCAGACGATCACGATGCCCGGGTCGTACAGCACTGGCGTGCGCGCCAGCGGCCGGTTCGAACGCAGCAGGCGCACGCCCGGCAGCGCGGTCAGCGTATAGCCCTCTTCCACCGCCAGCGCCTGCAGCCGTTCCACCATGCGCGCCTGCGCCTGCGGCAGCGTTCTGTCATCAGTCAGCATCAGCGCCTCATAGGAATAGGCAAGAACGGGCGAAGCTTAGGCCTGGGCGGCCCTGTGCTCAAGCACTAACGTGCAAGCCCCTGTTACGAGCCCTGCCCCATGACCGCATCCCGCCTTTTCCTCATCACCGGTGTCAGCAGCGGCTTCGGCCGCGCCCTGGCCCAGCAGGCACTGCTGGCCGGCCACCGCGTGGTCGGCACCGTACGCAACGACGCCGCACGCAGCGAATTTGAAACCCTGGCGCCCGGCCGTGCCTTCGGCCGACTGCTGGACGTGACGCACGCCCACGCCATCGACGCACTGGTCAGCGCCATCGAAACCGATATCGGCGCGCTCGATGTGCTGGTCAACAACGCCGGCTACGGCCACGAAGGCATCCTGGAAGAATCCACGCTGGACGAACTGCGCCACCAGTTCGAGGTGAACGTGTTCGGCCCTGCCGCACTGATCAAGGCGGTGCTGCCGCACATGCGCGCACGCCGCCGTGGCCACATCCTCAACATCACCTCCATGGGCGGCTTCATCACAATGCCCGGCATCGCCTGGTACTGCGGCAGCAAGTTCGCGCTGGAAGGCATCAGCGAAGTGCTGGGCAAAGAGGTCGCGCCGTTCGGCATCCACGTTACGGCGGTCGCGCCCGGTTCCTTCCGCACCGACTGGGCCGGGCGCTCGATGGTGCGTGCAGCGCGCGCCATCAACGACTACGACGCCCTGTTCGATCCCATCCGCAGCGCGCGCCAGGCCAAGAGCGGCCACCAGCTGGGCGACCCGGTGAAGGCCGCGCAGGCCATGCTGCAGGTGATCGACAGCCCCACCCCGCCCAGCCAGTTGCTGCTGGGCAGTGATGCCCTGCAACGGGTGCGCACCAAGCTGGATGCCATGGCCCAGCGCATCGACCAGTGGCAGGCACTCAGCCAGTCCACCGACAGCGCCGCCACCGGCAGCCGGGTCTGATGCCCCCACAGCGTGACACCGCGTGTGATGCGGATGAAGACCGTGCGCACAGTCAGCATGCACCCCCGGCAGTAACCTGAGCGCCTACCAGCTGCCAGGGGGCGCGTGGTGAAAGGACCGATTCGGCAGGTGAACCTGCAGCGCCTGATCCTGGCGCTGGCAGCGTTGTCCGCACTGGTGATGCTGGGCAACGCGCTGTGGGCCAGCCACCAGGTGCAACGCCAGCAACTGATCGACAAGAGCCTGGAGGCCAACCGGGTGTACGCGCACTCGCTGGCGCAGACCACCCAGCACTTCGTGCTGAACGCCCAGCAGCAGCTGGCGGTCGGGGCCGAGCGCCTCAGCCGGCAGTTGGGCGACCCCAGCGCGCACGATGAGCAGGTGGATCGCATCAAACAGCAGACCGATGCCTTCAACAGCGTGATTTCGGTGAATGCACAGGGCGTGGTCGCTGGCGCCTCGCCCGCCCTGCCGGAACTGCAGGGCAAGGCCTTGACCAGTGCGGCCAACCGGCAAGCCCTGCAGCAGCGCGTGCCGATGGTGAGCGATCCGTTCATCGCCCACACCGGCAACCTGGTCGTCACCCTGTCCCACCCGGTGTTCGATGCCAACGGCGACTATGCCGGCTACATCACCGCCTCGATCCACCTGCGCGACCCCAACGTGCTGCATTCCCTGCTCGGCACGCATCCCTACGAAGACGGTTCATATCTGTACGTGGTCGCCCGCGACGGCACCCTGCTCTACCACCCCGAACCCGACCGCGTTGGTCAGCCCGCCACCCGCAACGCCGCCGTGGATGCGATCAGCCAGGGCCGCGCCGGGGCACTGCATTCGCACAACCGCCACGGCGTGCACATGCTGGCCGGCTTCGCGCCGGTACCCGCCGCCGGCTGGGGCATCGTCGCCCAGCGCCCCATCGATGCCGCCGTGGCCCCGCTGGGCAGCCTGATGGCCACCGTGCTGCGCAACGCCGCACCGCTGGGCGTGCTGTCGCTGCTGCTGATCTGGCTGTGCTCGCGGCGCATCGCCACGCCGCTGTGGCTGCTGGCCGAACACACGCAGGACCGCGATCTGGGCACGGCCATCACCCAGGTCAAGGCGGTGAACGCGTGGTACTACGAAGCCGCGCACCTGAAGCAGGCCGTGCTGGTCAGCTTCCGCAACCTGAGCGAGCGTATCGGCATCCTCGACCAGGCCACGCTGACCGATCCGCTCACCCGCCTGCTCAACCGGCGCGGGCTGGAACGCGCGCTCAGCGCACTCACCGCCTCGGGCGTGCCGTTCGGTGTGATCACCCTGGATGTGGACCACTTCAAGGATGTGAACGACCAGCACGGCCACGACGTGGGCGACCAGGTCATTGCCGGCATCGCCCAGTGCATGCGCAGCAACGCACGGCCGCAGGATGTGCTGTGCCGCCTGGGTGGCGAGGAATTCCTCGCCCTGCTGCCCGAAGTGAGCGCCGAAACCGCGCTGCAGGTGGCCGAGCGCCTGCGCAGCGTGGTCGAAGCCCATCCCTTCCCCACGGTCGGGCACGTCAGCATTTCCGCCGGCGTCAGCCACTTTCCCGAAACCCAGGCCGACCCGGATCTGGCCATCCGCCAGGCCGACAAGGCGCTGTACCGCGCCAAGCATGGCGGGCGCAACAAAGCCGTGCTCTACCGCAGGCGCAGCCATCGGCCATCCCCACCGTCTTGACGCGGTACTTGCCGCATCTACACAGCCACGCCGCCCTGCACCTGCAACCCTGTCATCGCCACCCGTATCCGCCGCGGTTCAACCGGACACAACGCATGGCCCCTACCCGTACCGAAGAACGCATGTCGACGCTGGGCAGCCTGGACGTCCTTGATGACGTAGCCGGGGCATCCCTGGATCGCCTGACCGATCTGGCGGCACGCACCTTCCACGCCCCGGTGGCGTTCGTCTCGCTCATCGAAGTGGACCGCCAGCGGCTGATTTCCCGCAAGGGCCTGGCCATGGGCGATTCGCACATCCGCGATTCCATCTGCGCCCATACCATCGGTGCGGCCGCCGGGCTGGTGGTCAACGACCTCACCGTGGACCCGCGCTTTTCCAGCCTGCCGCTGGTGGCCGGGCCGCCGCACCTGCGCTTCTATGCCGGCACGCCGCTCATCGCCGGCAATGGCGTGCCCATCGGCGCGCTGTGCGTGATGGACAGCGTGCCCCGGCAGTTTTCCGCCGATGATCGCCGCCAGCTGCAGACGCTGGGCATGGCGGTGATGAACGAACTGGAGCTGCGCACGCTCAGCGGCCGCCGCGATCCGGTCAGCGGCCTGCCCAACCGGCACCAGTTTTCCATCGACTACGCCGCGCGTTCGGCGCGCAGCCCCGGGCTGCACTGCCACGCCGTGCTGATCGACGTGCTGGACCTGCCGCGCGCCAACGAGGCCGGCCAGGTGCTGGGCATGGCGCCACTGGAATCGCTCATCCGCCGCGCCGGCGTGCGCATCAACCTGGCCCTGGAAGGCGTGGCCGAGGTCTACCACGTGGGCACCACCCGCTTCGCCTTCATGGTGGACCTGCCCGACCGCGAGGCCATCGACCGCCTGCTGGACCTGCTGCGCGATGACCTGACCCGCCCGCTCATGGCCGCCGCCGTGCCGCTGTCGCCGCAGTTCCATGCCGGCATCTGCGAAGCCACGCTGGGCCGCGACAGCGCCGATGATGTGCTGCGCAAGCTGATGATCGGCGTGCACTCGGCCATTACCGGGCGCGTGCACGCCTGCTGGTATTCGGCCACGCGCGATGAAGGCCTGCGCCGCAGCTACCAGCTGGCCACCGATGCCCTGAAGGGCCTGCAGCAGGACCAGTTCCACCTGGTCTACCAGCCGCGTTTCCGCGCCCACGATCTGTGCCCGGTTTCAGCCGAAGCGCTGCTGCGGTGGAACCACCCACAGCTGGGGCCAGTCAGCCCGGCCGAGTTCATTCCCGTGTTCGAGCGCACCGCGCTGATGGACAACGTGACCGCTTGGGTGGTGGACCACGCCCTGGCCCAGCTGGCGCAGTGGCGGCAGCAGGGCCTGTCACTCACCCTGTCCATCAATCTGTCCGCCCGCGATGTCGCCCGCCGCGGCATGGCCGATGCACTCATCGCCGGCCTGCGCAGCAAGGGCCTGGACTGCACCGATCTGGAAATCGAGATTACCGAGGGCGAATGGCTGCGGGCCGATTCCCTGCCCGGCGAACAGCTGCAGCAGCTGGCCGCGGCCGGCATCCGCGTGGCCGTGGATGATTTCGGCAGCGGCTACAGCAACTTCGGCTACCTGACCGAGCTGCCCATCCACACCATCAAGATGGACAAATCCATGATTGATGGCCTGCCCAGCGACCACCGCGCGCAATTGAAGGTGCAGGCAGTGATTGGCCTGGCCCACGGGCTGGGCTACAGCACCGTGGGCGAAGGCGCGGAAACCGACGAACAGGTGGCCCTGCTGCAGGCCCTGGGCTGCGATGAGATCCAGGGGTTTGCCCTGTCCCTGCCGGTCAGCGCCGCCGAACTGGCGCAGCGCCTGCAGGCGGCCCCCTGCGCCCAGGGCTGAGGCCCGGCCGGCCACGCCCAGCACAGGCTGAATGGGCGGCGCGACGTTCATCATTTGCGCACACACGTGGTCACACGCACACGGCACTATGGCGGACGCAACCGCAACGCCCCTTCCACTGGATGTCCCTTGCAACCGCATTCCCCTACAGCCGGTCAACCGGCCAACACGTCACGCCCGGTATTCGAAGTTGTTGTCCTGCGGGCGGGTGAGCACCTGTTCTGCATCGACGTTGAAGCCGCCGTTGAAATACGCGGACCGGAGACCTTCGACCGCGCCGGCGGCGATGCCCGCCGCACCCTGACCGTACGCGGCCAGGCCTTGCGCGTGGTCGACCTGCGGCGGCTGAGCGGGCTGTCCGCCTTCGCCTACCGCTGCCCGGCCATGCTGCTGGTGCAGGCCGGGGCGGATGTGATCGCCCTGGCGGTGGACGAAGTGGGCGAGATTGAAAGCGTGCCGCCGCAGCCCAGCGCCGATACCGCGCCTGCGTTCGCGTTCTGCAGCGGGCACATCGTACTGGGCGCCAAGGGCAGTCTTCCGTTGATCGACCCGATGGTATTGCTCAACGCATAGCCCAGAACGTGCGCCCTGAGTAGAGCCGAGCCCATGCTCGGCTGCTTTTCGCAAAGGCCAATACCCAAGGATGCATGCACCAAATGACTGAGCACCTGCAGCTGGTAGAACCCCTGATCAACGAAACCTGGGTTGTTGACGGCAAAGCACTACACACCCGACCAGACGATGTCAGCGCGCTCTACATCGCGCCGCTCGTTCACCAGCGCGGCGCAACGTGGCCCAACGTGAAGATTCTTCACTCGGTGCTTCTGGACAACAACGTCCTGATTGATCTGCTGCAGGATCGACAGCCGAGTGACAACCAGTACGTACTGGAACTCTTTAGAACCACCCCTCTTGAGTTCAACCCCGTAATGGCATTGATAGAGAAGCGGCAGGGCTTTGCCGGTGCCAGCGAATCCGTCCATCAGCTTGCCGATCTGCTGGCGAAAAACTATGGCAGCGAAGCCGCGAAAATAAATGCCGTCGAGTTCGACAGGATCCTGGAACGGGGCAAGGAAGACATCTCCGCCAACCTGGACCTGCTTTCCGGCTACATTCCAGCCATCATCTACCTGTACCACCTTCCGGGAAGTGCCGAATCCAAGATCGAGTGGTTGGCGGGCATCATCAGCGCAAACGACCTGCCCTACATGCAGATTCCGTTCTATCTCGCCGCGCTTCTGTTCCTGGTCAAGGAAAAACCCGATCTTTTCCCCCGAAAGGTGGTGGCCAAGGTCACCAGGGATACCAAGTTGCAGCCCAGCATGGAGCTGCAGAAGAAGGCCGCCTTGAATCTGGCTTACGACGTCATGCTTCCCGCAACCGCGCTTTTCACGGCAGGCTTATCCGAAACCGTGGTGGTGCCCTACATTGCCACGCGCGACTATCTGCTCCAGGAACTGCTCAATCAAATTACCTGTGGCGCCATCGTGGCACTGCCGGATGGGCGCGCTAATGGCGCATGGCAACTCAAGCCGTCAGGCCATCTCCACGCCCATCTCGCGCAGGCCATTACGGCCCATATGCCACGGCGCGTCGGCCCGGGCTCGGAAAGTGAGATGGCCGTGCGGCGCGCACGCATGCGTGCAGTTGGCGACAGCTACCTTGCCAAGTGCCTCGACCTGAAGGCCCGCGCGTAGCACCACAGCCGAGCGTGGGCTCGGCTCTACAACGCAGCCATCACCGTCACGATACGGGCGGTGCGTCCAGAACAATCCGCGGCAACCGCGCCAGCGCCCGCGCGCCGTAGTAGTGCCAGCCCATGGCTGGCAACTCCCAATGCAGCCGAGCATGGGCTCGGCTCTACAGCGCTTCCATCAGCACGCCGGTTGCGATCTACACAGCCTCCAGAATGATCCGCGGCAACCGCGCCAACGCCCGCGCGCCGTAGTAGTGCCAGCCCATGGCTGGCAACTCCCAATGCAGCCGAGCATGGGCTCGGCTCTACAGGGCTTCGATCAGCACGCCGGTTGCGATCTACACAGCCTCCAGAACAATCCGCGGCAACCGCGCCAGCGCCCGCGTGCCGTAGTAGTGCCAGCCCATGGCTGGCAACTCCCAATGCAGCCGAGCATGGGCTCGGCTCTACAGGGCTTCGATCAGCACGCCGGTTGCGATCTACACAGCCTCCAGAACAATCCGGGGCAACCGCGCCAGCGCCCGCGAAAACACCGCTGGCGTATCCATCCCGCGCGCCACCACCAGCGCGCCGTGCAACTCCACCAGCATCTGCTCGGCCAGCAGTTCCGCTTCCTCATCAGCCACACCGTGCTGCCGCGCCACACCCGCCAGCGCGTCCTGCAGCCGGTGGAAGGTTGAAGCAATCGCATCGCCACAGCCGTTCTGCACACCGCGCGGCGGCGACAGCATGTTCAACAGACACGACTGCCGGCCGTGGTCGTACATCGCGTCCATGGCCGTAACGAAACGCGCCAGTTTGTCCGCCACCGGCGCATCGCCGGCCAGCACGGGGAAGATTTCCGCATCCAGCACGCGCCCCACCTGGGCGAGCACTTCCTGCGCCATCTCCTCCTTCCCGTTCGGGAAGCGGTGGTAAAGGCTGGATTTCTTCAGGCCGGTCGCTTCGGCAATCACCGCCAGCGACGCGCCTTCATAGCCAACGTCCTTGAACGTCAGCGCCAAGCGGTCCAGCAGGGCCGCGTCATCAATTTTCCTGACCTGGGGCATGGGTCACCTCCTGCCTGAACTATAACCGACCGTTCGGTCCAATTAAAGCTTGACGCGGACCGATCGTTCGGATTCAATTCAGTCCGTACCGACCGTTCGGTACATTTCATCCCAACCACCCAAGGAACCTGCCATGTCCCGTATCGCCCTCGTCACCCCCGAAACCGCCACCCCCGCCCAGCAGCCGCTGCTGGAGCAGACCAAGGCCAAGTTCGGCAAGCTGCCCATCATCATGACCGCGCTGGCCAACTCCCCGGCCACCATGAACAGCTACCTGGCCCTGTTCCAGAACCTCACCGACGGCCGCTTCAGCAAGCAGCTGGCCCGCAAGATCGGCCTGGCCATCGGCGAAGAAAACGGCTGCGAATACTGCATCTCCCTGCTGGCCGCCATCGCCAAGCTGCAGAAGCTGAGCGAGGAAGACATCGAGCTGGCCCGCCACGGCAAGTCCACCGACCCGAAGGAACAGGCCCTGCTCGACTTCGTGCTGCTGCTGGTGCGCCACAAGGGCGACGTGACCGACGAAGAACTGCAGGCCGTGCGCGCCGCCGGCTGGGGCGATGAGGACATCGTGGAAGTGTTCGGCCACCTGGCGCTGAACTTCATCACCAACTACCTGTGGAAGGTCGGCCGCAACGATGTCGACTTCCCGATCCTGCGCCTGTTCGACCAGGGCAAGATCTCGCGCGGCAGCAGCCACGCCTTCCAGCAGGTCGCCTGACCTGCCCCACGCGCGCGCCCATCCGCGTGGCGCGCGCGTGCCCCTTCCCGCCCTGTTGGAGCCCACACCATGAACACCCCTGCCCGACTGGCAGCCGGCCTTGCCGGTGCCCTCGCCGCTGCCTCCGCCCACGCCGCCGCGCCGGCCGTCACCTTCCACTACGCCCAGGTGGACGACGTGCGCGTGTTCTACCGCGAAGCCGGCGACCCCAAGGCGCCCACCATGCTGTTGCTGCACGGCCTGCCCGCCTCGTCCTTCATGTACCGCGAACTGATCCCGATGCTGGCCGACCGCTACCACGTGATCGCCCCGGACCTGCCCGGCTTCGGCTTCACCGAAGCGCCGCCGCGCGACAAGTACGCCTACACCTTCGACAACCTCGCCAACACCATCGACCGTTTCACTGAAGTGGTGGGCATCGATCGCTACGCCATCCAGGTGTTCGACTACGGCGCACCGGTGGGCTGGCGCCTGGCCACCCAACACCCGGAACGCATCACCGCCATCGTTTCGCAGAACGGCAACGCCTATGAAGAAGGCCTGGGCGAACTGTGGGAGCCGATCAAACGCTACTGGAGCGCGCCGACCGCGGCCAACCGCGATGCGCTACGCGGCATGTTCACCCCGGAAAGCATCCAGTGGCAGTACACCCACGGCGCGCCGGATGCCATGCGCATCGCGCCGGAAACCTACACGCTGGACAACGAGCGCCTGGCACGCCCGGGCAATCTGGATATCCAGCTGGACCTGATGCTGGATTACCGCACCAACGTGGCGATGTACCCGCAGCTGCATACGTACTTCCGCGACCGTAAGCCGCCGCTGCTGGCGGTGTGGGGGCGCAATGATGCGATCTTCATTCCGGCCGGTGCGGAGGCGTTCAAGCGCGATCTGCCGAAGGCGGAGGTGCATTTCTACGATACCGGGCATTTCGCGCTGGAAAGCCATGTGCAGGACATCGGGCCGGTAATCCGCGCGTTCCTGGATGCGAATCTGTAACGCCCGCACGGCGGGGTTGCGCCCGATGGCGCGACGCATACGGCCCGCTTTGCGGGCCGTTTCCGTCTTGGGCCTGCGGGCGGGCTCATTGATGAGTACTTTTGCGTACCTGTCTTGGTGCGGGGGGTATCACGCGAATCCTCGGCGCTAGCGCTGTTTGCGTCTTATTGCATCGCGCTTGGCCGCGTGGTTGGCACAGATGCGTCTATCACTGTCGCATGTGCCACAGAGGGTGCGTGCGACAATCAGGGCCTGCTCTCGAACGTCGCGGAGTTTTCGTAACTTTCTTATTGAGTTGAGAGCGCAGGCGTAAACACCATGGCGTGCCACTGACAACGAGTGGCCGGGCGTCCAAACCCGAGACATTAGCTGTTTACGCTTGCCAGCCGGCACCGTCCTGAAGCGGTGCCGGCTGGCAATCCGTCGGCCTTTATGGCGGGCGGTGCGTGGGGGTCTTCGGGCCCGCCGGTTTAGCTATGTCCCGGTTTGGAACCCGCACCGTCCGCCACCCGCTTCGCGCGGTGGCGCAGTTAAGTACTGCCAAGGAAGCCGACGCCATGAATGATCAAGATGACTTCATCACCTACATCAATGAAACCCTTGCCAAAGGCAAAGAGGACCATCCGGAACTGACCACGTTCCTGGGCATCCTCAAGCGCCTGCGCGCCGGTGAGGCCGCTGATGGCCAGCCGTGGCCGGAAAACGACGTATCACCCGGCCGACGTTCCAGCCTGGCACGCGCCGAACGCGCGCTGGTGGGCATGCAGGTGGTGATTGAAATGCTGCATGCCGCAGAGCGCTGCCGGGTTGCCGCAGACCCGGAACGGCATCTGGATGAAGGCACTGTTGAAGCGCTGTTCTTTGCATGCAGGGGGCTGGCCGAGTGGGCGTGCCGGGAGGTTCGGCCAGAGAGCGACCGTGGGTTCGTCAGCTAGACGCAACGGTTTTCAGCCCGCGCCAAGTGCCACCTGCTTACGGGCGGTGGCGCTGGCATGCACAGTTTTGGAAGCGCACACCATGACCACTCGCAAGAACCCACCCTTCTCCGTCGATGACCCCATCAACGATGACGACAATCCCGCCTCCGACCTCAGTACCTTCCAGGGCTGCCTCAAACGCATCCGCGATGGTGAAGGCTCCGACGGGCTGCTGTGGCCGGAGGAGACACTTTCTGAAGCCCGCCGCCAATCCCTGGCGCGCATTGACCGCGCGGCCGTGGGTATTGTGACAGCGGTGGAGATGCTGCATGCCGCGAACCGCTGCGAGGGAACGGCGGCGCCGGAGCGGCATCTGGATGAAGGTGTGGTTGAGGGGTTGTTCTTTGCCTGCCGGGAGCTGGCGGAGTTGGTTTGTAGGGAGGTGAGGCCGGGGTGACCTATCGATATCGCGGGCGCTCAGCCATTGCCAACGTTCTCAGCTAGATCCGTCCTCCCAAGGGTCCATCGCGATGCCCCATGCTTGGAGTCAATTGATCGATCATCAGGGGGGGCGAGTCCGGAGAGTGAGCCAAAACTGGCACTTATCGGATGTCCTGAAGATCCACCTTGGGCCGATTGTGAGTCAAACTACTAATTACACCTCTCGGTACGACTACTTGGCTATGATCCATCAGGCGATCCTTGACCTGAAAAATGTCAATGAGCTGCTGAACCAGTCGGAAGTGGCCCTACTACCGCTGGTGGCAGACCCCGGACCAGGATGATTCCAGTCCGCTGTTGCGGTGAAAATTGGCTTACCTTTGCAAATTGAGGCCATTGACGCGAACAAGTGGCATCAATCCAGGACCGGAAAACGCATGGAACTAACACCCCATACATCGCTCTATGCCTTGGCTCGTGAATGCCAGGAGTGGCTGGAGCATGCCCAGGACAAGGGCAAAGCCGAGCAAGCTGTGACAGCCATCCAGACGTTCTTGGACATGCCGGGCCAGCTGCACCAAAAGGCGGCCACACAACTGAGTGATCTTGCCTTGTTCTACGATGTTCGGAGTTGCGACGCGTTCCTTCGCTCCGACGCCGAGATGCTGACCTTATCGATCCAGCGTGCTGTCCGCTTGCGGACGTTATTCTTCCGCTGGATGGGCATGTATTCGGACATGCGTCAGGACCTTGGCAACTGGCCGAAAGAGTTCTCAGACAGCATGAAAGCTCTTGGGCCTTCGATGCTCTCTTGGTGGGATGAAGCGTCTACGTGCGCCCAGCTCTACATTGAGATGGCTGAGAAGGATCAGCGCATCAACACAATGCCGGCGATGCGGAAGATCAAGAACTCGACATCGGATGTCTTTGCACTTGAACTGATGTCCAAAGAATTTGGGATACCGACGAATTTCTCGCCGCTCAATCCACTCATTCCCGAGTACCGGTCAGTACTCGATGTCTGGACTACAGACGATGAGATGAAATTCAAGGCAGCCATGCAAGTTGCGGCTGACTTTCATGTCTCTCGCAGCAGAGAAAGTACTGATCGCAATCGATACGAGTTCGACGCGACGATTGATCGCGTTTTTCCCGCTGAACTGCTTGCAATCCAGGCACTCAGGCGCAAGCACAAACTTCCCGAATTCCAAGCTGACCATGCGCTGATCGATGAACCTTGGAAGGCGCTTAAAGCAATAGAACGGGAGGATAAATTTCCTCTTGCCCAGGCTATCGAAGAGCGACTGATCAAAGACTACCCCCAGTTCCGATAGGAAATCCCATCATGGAGAAAGGACTCCCACATGAATGATGCAACCCGCCATACGCGTAGTTCTGATATCGCAGCACTCGCAAATGCAACGGACCCGAATGGCAACGTCGATCTCACCGCGTACCAAGCCTACCGACTGATCTATTCGCATCAATCCGTTGACGGCTTGGATGCGATAGGTGTCGTCAATGAAATAGTAGCTTCGTCAGTCTATGCAACAGAGAAGGGGCGCGGGCAGGTCGGATCGTTGATAGATGCCATCAGCGCTCGAGTATCACGAGCTGATGCACGACGCTTCGATGAGGCTTTGGATGCTGCGAACGTCAACGATTCATGGATCGAGCGGAACTACGAGCGATACATCGAAGAACCGATTGTCGCCGGATACGAGACCGCCAAGGTAAAGACAGGCCAAGCCCTTGACTGGACGGACAAGCAGATCAGCGACAATCTCGCTGCTGCTAGAAAATGGGCCATCGAGGCCCGCGACAATCCGCAGAACAGCTATCTAGCCCGCGCTGCAGCTGAAATCGATAGTGATGCATTGGGGAATGCTCAGAATCGATATGGGGCGATGAAGGGCGCGACATCCCATGGGCTTGGGATGATCGGCGACACAATTGATCTCGTAAAATTTGCCCACCAATTCAGCAATGATCGCGACTTTCGCAATCTGGTAATAGGTGCGGCAGCGGTCTACGCCAATTCAGCCATTGAGGATCCGGGCAAGGTTCCCCGCGACATCAAGAATGCTGCGGTAGGCGCCTGGAACGAATGGGAGGCTGGCTACGAAAAGGCTCTCAAGGAAGGAAAGGAGAACGAGTATGTCGGCGGGATCGAGGGTGCAGCAGCCATCGAGATCATTGCGACTTTCGTGCCTGCCACCAAGCTCACCAACCTTGCCAAGGTTGCAAAGGCTGTAGAGGTTGTCGATGACCTGGCACCCGCCGCAGGAAGGATCGCGGGGCGCGTAGAGGCCCATGCCGGAAAGGAAATTGCAAGCGAGCTTGTAGAGCTTGCCCATGATGCTCAGAAGCTCCAGGCAAAAGGTGGTGTCGCTGCTGAAAGTGCCGATCTCATGTTCCATGGGTTGGCCGGTATCAAACGCAGCCAGGGTGAGTTGGGCGATCTGGTCGAAGGTTTTCGCAAGTCAGGCAACCTCGATGGCTTGCTGCAAAGTGGCGCGCTCTCGCCGAAGGAACTTGGTCATCTCGCTCGAAAAGATGTCTCGACGTTTGAAGGCCAAGTCTCGATCGAGAAGGCCATCGATGCCTACATAGGCAAGAGGCAACTGGCCGAGTTGACCGATCCGGAGGTGGGCGACATTGGGGAGGCTTTCGTCTCTCATGATCTCGCCAGAAAGGGCTATACAGATCTCGTTGCCATCCAGAACAAACAGGGCCACGGCATTGATGTTGTGGGAAAAAATCCGGAAGGCCATTGGGAGAGCTTTGAGGTCAAGGCATCTGTGCAGGGCACGGCTCGCAAACAGTATGGAAATCCGGAAGAATTCATCACGGATCGTCTGGAGAAGGCTAAAGCTGGGCAGAGCTCATGGGCTCCCAAGAACATGTGGGAGGAGCAAGCTCAAGCTACTGCTTCAAAGATCCTCGACGACACTATGGACCTTACGACTGGCAAAGCCGATATCGAGTCGAAATGGGCCAGGGTCAACATTGAGCGGGATCCGGCAACTGGCGCGATCAAGGCTGAGCCGGAAATAGAGAAGTGGAAGACGCCCCTCGAGCGCCAACAGGATCGCCAGCTCGAACGCAGTCTTCGGAAAGAGGCGGAAGATCAGAGGAACCCTGCTGAAGTCGACCATCAAGACTTCGCCTTGAATCGGCAGATCAAAGGACTGGTCACAGAGCTGGATCACCAGAATGGCCGTACCCCTGACGCAACCAGTGATCGTATGACGGCAAGTCTCTTAGTCCTTGCCAAGGAGAATGGCCTCACTCGTGTTGACCAGATCCTTCTGAGCAGCAAGACCGACACGCTGGCCAGTGCCCAGAATGTGTTCGTTGTCCAAGGATCCCCAAGTGATCCAGCAATGCTTCGTGCGCATATGCCAACGGTCCAGGCAGCTCAGACACCAGTTGAAGAGTCCCTCAGCCGCCTCGAACAGCTCAACCAGCGGCTTGCGCAAAAGTCGGCTGAACAACACACCATTGATCAAGCACAGTCACTATCTCAGGACCCATCGCCCATGCGGATGGCTTGAAGCAAATCAACGGATCTGCTCACAACCCAAACATTCGATGGGAAGCCGTCGGCCTGCTGGGTCTCAACCTTGCAGGCCAGCGGCCGAGACTACCGTCGGGCCCCTTGTAGAGTTGCGGCTGCCTTCCCTAGCGCGCCGTCCAACCACCATCCATAGGAAGCGCCGTGCCCGTCATCTGGGCCGCAGCATCCGACGACAGGAACACCACCATCTCCCCAAGCTGCTCAGGCGTCACGAACTGCAGCGAAGGCTGCTTCTCGGCCAGCAGCTCACGCGCCGCGGACTCCTGGTCCGTTCCTTCCCGCTCCGCCAGCGCGGTGATCTGCTTCTCAACCAGCGGGGTCCGCACCCAGCCCGGGCAGATGGCGTTGGCCGTGATGCCCGTGCCCGCGTTCTCCAACCCGGTTACCTTGGTAAACCCGACCACGCCATGCTTGGCCGCCACATAGGCCGACTTGTTCACCGAGCCGACCAGCCCGTGTACCGACGCAATGTTGATGATGCGGCCCGATCCCTGCTGCTTCATGTGCGGCAGCGCCGCCGCCGTCGCATGGAACACTGCGGACAGATTCAGCGCCAGGATCGCGTCCCACTTCTCGACCGGGAACTCCTCGATCGACGAGGTGTGCTGGATGCCAGCGTTGTTCACCAGGATGTCGATACGGCCCATCGCTGCGACGGCACGGGCGATCATTTCTCGCACCGCCTCTCCGCGTGACAGATCGGCACCGTCGTGCGCCACCCGCACCCCGAACTCTGTCTCCAAGCAGGAGCGGATGCGTTCGATTTCCTGCGCATCCCCGAATCCATTGAGCACGATGTCGGCCCCCTGCCGCGCCAACGCGGTGGCGATGCCAAGACCGATACCGCTGGTGGAGCCGGTGACTACCGCGACCTTTCCACTGAACATGGGCGAGACTCCTTGGGACGGAGCCACAGTGTAGATCCACGCCAAGCGTGGATGCTCTTCACGTATGCGCAGCAGATCCTATCGTTCCGGCTACGGAGCAGCCCACGAAGGCCACCGCCCTCGCCCGCGCGGCAAATGGCAATGGACCGGCCAACCGGCCAATGGGTGGGGGACGTCGGGTGTCTACGACAAGCTGGCCGGTCCAGTCCGCTTCAGGTTGATCCAACCAGCGGTCGATGTCGTGATCAGCACGCAGCGAATGGGGTCTCTGTCACACTCTCGCTCTCAGCACCTAACTTCCGTCGCTTTGGTTACTGGCTTTAGCCTATGGGTCCCACGCATTCGCTCATTTCTCCCACCATGAAACAATTTGGCACGCCAGTGGGCGGACGGGTAGGCTACTCGAGACAGTTCCGATAACGCAGCCATAGGGCCGGACGCAACGCATGGAATCGACATCTACCAATCAGCCTCGGAAAGGCGAGTTCTACCAATTGCAACCGGATGTTCGCCGAGGCGGCAAGGGGCATGGCGTGGTCTTTGAGAACGAGGACGCCCTACTTTCCCCGCCCAGACTAATTCTTTTGCCCAAGGCTGGTGGTTTCCCACCGCTGCGCGAAACCCCACGCTTGGTCTATCACCCTCGCGAAGGTGTACTGCCCGAGGATCTGGAAGGCGGGATGAGTGGCTATTGGCTGGTCTCCGAGCGCCTGCGCAAGGTGATGGAAGTGGTCGACCCTGATGCTTTCGCCTTCGCCGATGTCGACTATCGCCTGGCCGACGGTTCCAAGGGTCCCACTTACTACCTCTGCGATGTGGTGCGTACGCTGGATGCCTTGGATGAGGATGCGTCTACACTCGACATCGAGATTAGTGATGAGTTTGAGGCCGGTAAGTATTACGGACTCACGGGCGATGTCCGGCTGGCGTTCAAGCGTGAGGTTCTGGATTCGGCTCACGTGTTCAGATTAGCGTTCCATGGAGGGGTCTTCTGCGACCGCACATTTAAAGATGCCGTGGAGGCTGCCGGAATCGTCACGCCCAGGAAGTCCAACGGCCTCTGGTTCGAAGACGTTGTGAACTGCTGAACCGGCAGCATCGGCAATAGGGAAGGAACCTGATCATGCCCAACTACCGCACGCACCTTCAGGACCATCACACGATCGAGCAGCAGACGCTGAAAAACAGTCCACTGCTTGCCAAGCTGCAGAGCGCGGGAAAGTTCGATATCCATTCCCTGGAAAACCGGCTTTTTCTGCCCGCCGACCCCCAGTTTGCCAACGTGCTTGGTGTTACTCCCCATAGTGGTGGTCCCCTGAGTGCCTACCAGCTAGGGATGCTTGATCGACTGAACAGAATCCAGATGACCTCTGATGGTCAAGCCTCATTAGAGGGCGACCTGTCAGCGATGGATCGAGTTGCCCGTCGGGTGGAGCAGTTGCGGGATACTGTCAAGGTCGGCCTGATCAATGGTGATTTGAACACCAACACACCCGTTGGAAGTTCCCCTGAGCTGACCAACCAGCAGGTCCGGCACTTCTTTCGCAACATCCCCGCTTACTACCAGACCCACGCTCAGCAGATTGAGGCCTTGAAGGGCCTCCATGGCGTGGACCATGGCTGGGGTGCCATCGTGCATACCGAGCCGCGGATCGTCACTTCCCTGCATCAGTTCCAGCTTGATAGCCGGCCGATCATGCGCGGCGGCAACATCGAACTTCAACGCAGCGGGTTGTCACTGGCCATTGCCAATGCCCACCACGATGGCCGTCTGAGCATATCTCCCGGCGGCATCCTGGTAGTAGAGCGCACTCTGGGTGAGGAAGCGGCCTATCGCATCCGTGTACCGCGTGCACAGCAGGGCTTCGCCTCGATGGATCTGCTCCTCGGCGAAGCCTCAGCCAGCCCGTTGATCCGTGCCGGGGGTCTGCTTGCCTCTGGTGCTGACGCCGTCATGACCACGCGCCGGGTTTCCGAGTTGCTGCAGCAAGGCAATGGCACAGCCGCGCAATCTGAGTTCAACCATGCACTCGCACGCAGTGGTGGCGGTTGGATGGGCGGCCTGGCAACGGCCTCGGTCATTGGGACGTCGAGCTTCGTGCCAGCGGCCGTGGTGGCTGCCGATGCGCTGTTCATGAGCAAAGCCTTCGACAAAGGCGCTGATCTGCTCGACAACCGCGTCGTGTACTGCCAGGAAGACAGTGCGCATGTGCAGTGGGAGTTCAACGGCCGCAATTGGCAACGCGAAGCGAAGATGGCACGTGCGGCCGATGGTTCGCCCGACCCCGCCGTGCATAGTGTCGGCGCCAGCTATGAGACGGCGCGTGAGTTGGGTGCCAAAGCCAGTGTGCGTGCCGTAGAGCTGGCACTGGGCAAAGCACCTGAGCCGCAGAATCCCTTCAGCATCCCGGCAGGGCCGCAGGATGTGAAAGGTTTGGACAATCAGAACTGGCAGCGTGACCCGCAGACCGAGCAGTGGACCCGCCAGGTCAAGGCAGCCGTGGTAGGTGCCAACGACCGTGGCGTGTACGAAACCCAGATCGCCACGCCGGAGCGCGCCGCAGAGCTGAACCAGCAGGCGGTGCAGCGTATCGAAGACAACATCGCCCATGGCAAGGCTGCCATCGCGGCCAGCTACCTGGAAACCCGTGCCGCCACCCGTGCCAGCGATTTCGTGCCGTTGGTGCCCGACGCTGTGGAGACTGCGCGCGCCCGGTCCGATGCCATCTTGGGTTCGGACAACACGCTCTACCAGCGCGACGCCACCGGGCAATGGAGCCATGACGGCAAGATGGCTCAAGGAAATATCGCGCTGGAACTGGAGCTGACACGTACGATCCAGCAACCCTCGCTGGAACGGTTCGAGCGCACGGTGGCTGCACTGGAAGCCCGGCCTGCGCCAACCAACGCCGAACTGAACCAGTACGAGCAGCGCCATGCCTATGCCTCGGCGGGCGTTGCGCCAACGCCGGTGTGGCAACAGGCCATCGCGTTGGCCACGGCTCGCACGCGCGAGCAGCATGGCATTACCGGCGCCACGATGCAGGAGCTGGGCCCGCCTGTTGACGGCCATGCCGGTGAATCCCGGCCGATCACGCATTACCAGGTGGGGCAGGATGGCGTGGCCCGACCGGTGGCGGTGACCACCAGCGAGGAACTACAGGCGGCATGGAGGGAGGTCCGCGCACGTGCACGCGAGCAGGCACCTGTGCCGGAAGCCCCGGAGCTGCGCATCGCAGCGTTGTCACCGCGCGAGCAGGAGGCGTACCAGCAAGCGCTGCAGGAGGCCAATCGCCAGGGCGCGGCCAGCGTGGATGCGGGGCAAGCAGCGCTGGCGGCAGCGGAACACGTAAGCGGCAGTGCAACGGCACCTTCCAATGCGCGCGAAGCGGTGGAGGCCGCTCAGCGCGAAGAGGCGCTGCGCCGTCCGCTTGCTCCTGCTGAACCGGTTGCGGCGGCACCACAGCTGGTAATGCGGCCACCGCCGGAGCCCAAACCCGAAGCTGCTGTCGCCAGGCAACCTGCGGAGCCGGATACCCCATCGTCATCCGGCCGGTTCGAGCCTGAGCATCGGCGCGACACGCCCGCAACAGAAGTGCCGAACGCGCCATCGCCCGCTGCAACGGATATGCCAGCGGTCACGCATGGCGCTGTCATGCACAACGCTGCAAAACCCGAACCCATCCCCTTCCCTGAGGCAGTTCCGGTGTCCCGGCAGGTGAGCGCATCGCCGCGCGTCACCGAGTCAGCGCAGCAGACTGGCCCAGCAGCGGATGAACCCTTTGCCCATGTCACGCCGCCGAAAGCGCAGCCCTCGGCAACGCCTCCGCAGGAAAGCACTTCGCAGCAAGTCGAAAGACGCCATGAGGTGCACCCAACCACCGAATCATTGCCGTCACCCGCCACGCATCACGCGTCCATCGAACGGCCCACTGCCGACCACGCAGAGAAGTTGCCTGATAACGAGAAATCCCCCATGCAGGTCCCAGTTGCGCCGGTGACTACATGGACTGAGCCCACGCCCGCGCCGATTACGCATCCGGCCTATGCAGTGGCGAGCGATGCCGATCCAGTACAGGTCCCTCGCGATGAGAAGGCCGATCCGACCCACCCGGGCCATCCCGACCACGCGCTCTACCAGCAGATCTGCGAGGGGGTTCAAGCCTTGGATGCCAAGCACGGTCGCAGCTTCGATGCGACCAGCCAGCGGATTGCAGCCAGCTTGCTGGTGCTGGCCAGGGACAACGATCTGGAGCGGGTCGATCACGTGCTGTTGAGCAACGCCACTGCCGACAAGCCGGCCGGGCATACCCTGTTCGTGGTGCAGGGCGAACCAGGCAACCCGGCTCACCTACGGGCTGCGATGCCAACGGAACTAGCCGCACAGACCCCGGTGGAAGAGTCGATGCAGCAGTTCGATGTGGTGAGTCAGGAAGCCCATCAACGGGCTCTGGCCAATCAACTTGAGCAGCAGATGGAAGATCAGCGGGTACAGCACGATATCCAGATTCGCGCTGCCAGTGGCGGGTGAAGCTGGGCCTCAGTTCTCCCGGTATCGCAAATGGCATTGGACCACCCAGGGTATGTGGCAATACTCTCGACCCAGCAAGCAAGAACCTCAAGGTGACCGCCATGGCGCTGACCGACCCACCGGTACCGGCGAAGCTCCGGGAACTGCTAAAGGACTATCCGGAGCACATCAAACAGCTGCAGGAGGCTCTCATTTCAGTGAGCGACGGGCGACAGAATTACGCCCCTCCGTTTGAGGCTGCTGTCTGGCTGTTGGAAGACTGCCTTACTGCCTTCAAGAGAGAAGCCCGCGCTGAAATAGACGCCGCTGTGGCAGCAGGCGACTCGCAGGCGCTTGAAGGAGCCAAAGAGAAAGAACGGCTGATGTCCTTTGCCAGGTCCAGCAACATTGGCCTGGCAGATCTCAGCGAGCTGCACGCCTACTTTGACGCCAACATCAGGTAACGCTGATGCCCTCCGCTGCACTGAACGACAGTAGATCCACCCATGCGTGGATGCTCTCCCCATCGCGCCCCGTCGAAGAACACGACCCAAAGGACAGCAACCAGCGAGCACAGATCGACTCCAGCAACCGAACAGTCCCTTACCCACGGGCCGCCCTACCTCAACCGCTCCACCATCCGCTGGCCCACCTCCAGCGCCGAAGCCGGGTTTTGCCCGGTAATCAGCTCGCTGTCTACCACCACATGCCCGTCCACAGCGTGATGTTGCTGCTGAACTTTGCACCTGCCAGCTGCAATAACCTGTCCCCGGTTTCCTGGTCCGTTCCTGGCACAGTCTACGGACCCCTTAATGGATGCCAGTAATGCCCATGCCCCCTCCCCCAATCCCTACAAAGCTTCGTGAACTGCTCAAAGACTACCCGGAGCATATTGAGCGATTGCAGCAAGTTCTGAATCGATCAGCTGAACGCTCTCTGGAGGCTCCATTGATGCCATTTGACGACGCAATCATGCACTGGTGGGCCGACTGGAATCATTCATTATCGAAGCGCGCACCGAGCTCGCGGACGCCAAGGCATCGGGAGACCCGCAGGCAATTGAACGCGCCACGGAGAAAGAGCGACTGATGTCGTTTGCCCGATCCAGCAACATAGGCATGGCCAATCTCAGCGAGTTGCGCGCCTACTTTGATGCAAACATGGGCTGAGACTGGACCGGCCAGACTTCCCTAGACCCTCACGACCGCAAGGATGATGGACACATGCCCGTTAGAGACCCCGCTTTCTACGACCTGCGCCGCCTGTACTCCGACGAAGACATTGAAAGCCTCGAGCGGCAATACAAGACTCTTTGTAGTGCGGACGAGGCCTGCGCCCAAAGGCATGGCGATGGAGGTATCCGGTCCATTGGGGACTATGAAAATGCAAGACAAGCAGAAGAGGAGAAGAGGGATTTCGAGCAAAAGCATCCGCAGCTCGTAGAGATCATCAACAGTAGAAAGGGCCCTGCGAAAGATCCACGGTAAGAAGCCGCCCTACTTCAACCGCTCCACCAACCGCTGCCCCACTTCCAACGCCGAAGCCGGGTTCTGCCCGGTAATCAGCTCCCGATCCACCACCACATGCCCGGTCCACGGCGTGGCGTTGCTGCTGAACTTCGCACCCGCCCGCTGCAACGCCGTCTGCGGGTAGAACTTCATCTCACCGCCGCCCAGCATCGGCTTGGCCTGCTCTTCCTCCTCGTTGCTGATCACCGTCATCTGGTAGCCGCTGTAGATCCACTTTGGCGTGGCCGGCGTCACACCGGCTTCCAGCTTCGCCACGAAGCCACCGGCATCCGGCAGCGTGGACAGCAGCGCGATCGGCCCGTGGCAGACCAGCGCGGTGGTCTTGTTGCGCTGGTGGAAGTCAGCCAGCAACCGACCCAGCGCCGGGCTCTTCAGCAGGTCCTGCATCGGCGCGTGGCCCCCGGGAATGTAGACCGCATCGAAACGCGCGTAACCCTGCTGCTCGACGCGCGCCAGGCTGACCACCGGCGAGGCCGTCGGCGAGGTCAGCGCCAGCTTCTCCAGCAGGTCCTTGTGCAGCGACAGCTGCGCGGCATCGTTGCCGAAGTACGCCGGCGTCACCGAGGATGCATCCACCGTCGGCGCCCGCCCCTGCGGC
Source organism: Stenotrophomonas maltophilia (assembly GCF_047782825.1). GTDB lineage: Bacteria > Pseudomonadota > Gammaproteobacteria > Xanthomonadales > Xanthomonadaceae > Stenotrophomonas. Next base: position 1,259,034 of record NZ_CP180589.1, read on the forward strand.
GTAGCGAAGGTCACCTCGTGGCCCGCGTCCAGCAGCAGCTTGACTGGCTGCATCAGTTCGTTGAGATAGAAGCCGGTGGACAGCACCTTGCCGTCCTTCAGGTCCAGGTGGTTTTCGTCGGACAGCACCACCAGCACGTTGGCGGCATGGGCGCCGGTGGCGGCCAGGGTCAGGGCGAGCGCTGCGGCCAGCCGGGTCATCAGGTTCATGGGTAGCTCCTCTGGGAATGGTGGCCACTTTATTCAGCGCCGCAGCGGCGATAAATTGACCTTCTCGCAAAAGATCTGTTCCCCGGAGAGCCAAATGAGCCGCAAGTTCGACTACCTGGGCAATGTGGAGGTGTTCCTGGCGGTGGTCGAGCACGGCTCGTTCACTGCCGGCGCGGTGGCGCTGTCCACCACGCCTTCGGTGCTGAGCCGCGCCGTCACCCGCCTGGAAGCGCGGCTGGGCCGGCAGCTGCTGCAGCGGACCACCCGCCGGGTGGGCCTGACCGACGCCGGGCGGCTCTATCTGGAGCAGGTGCGCACCGCCTTCGGCCTGCTGGACGACGCCGAGCGCGACGTACAGGGCCAGGACGGCGCGCTGGCCGGCCGCGTGCGCCTGAGCGTGCCCACCACCTATGGCCACTACCGGCTGCCGCCCGTGCTGGCGCGCTTTGCGCAGCAGTACCCGCAGGTGCAGGTGGAACTGAACATCACCAACCGCAATGTGGACCTGGTGGCGGAGGGCTTCGACCTAGCTATCCGGCTGGGGCAGCTACCGGATAGTGGGCTGGTGGGGCGGAAGCTGGAGGATGCAGCGCTGCTGCTGGTGGCTTCGCCGGAGTACCTGGAGCGCCGGGGTACGCCGCAGACGCTGGAAGACTTGGAACAGCACCTGTGCCTGCCGTTTGTGATGCCGCGGACTGGGCGGCTGGCGCCGTGGGTGTTTCGGGATGGCGGGCGGGATGTGGACTGGGTGCCGCGTTCGTCGATTGAGACGTCTGACGATGTGTTGGGTGTGGTGTCGCTGGCCGAACAGGGGATTGGGATCTGCCAGAGCTATGAGTTCATCGTGCACGAGCGGTTGCAGCGTGGGGAGTTGGTGGAGGTGCTACCGCAGTTGCGGGGGCGGTCGAGGCCGTTCTCGGTGATCTATGCGCCGCATCGACGACAGTCGACGGCGTCGCGGGCGATGATTGAGTTGCTGATTGGGAATACTGCGGTAGGTGCGGGTAGTGTTGGTTGAGGCTGCGATGCTTGTTAACAGCGTCGAGTTTGAAACAAGTTTCGAGCTGCATGAAGGTCTGGCACCGTGTTGAAGTGGAGTGAGAACTGTTGCAACGAACGCAGTCGTGTTATCCGCCTCCTGTATGGGCGAATACGCCACTTTGATTCGTAATCGGCGAAGTATCTGCGCAAATGCATCGTGCGGTGTCCGTAAGCCCCGAGTGATCCTCGAGGTCCCTCACTACATCAAGTGGGCGCCTAGCGGCGCCTTTGCTAATTCGCGAGTAAAAGGGTTTGGTCGAGGTCACGCTGCTGGCGCGCCGCACGAGTGACGACATTTAATGAAAAACTACAGGCCGCGTGAGTGACCAACTGGACCGATGAGGACATCATCACAATTTTCTAGCTTCCAGCCTTTTACGTGGGAATTTTCGATGAAAATCAGGCACGACAAAATGGCAATTGCTTGGACAGCTCATCGCAATTGGACTGAAATCGGAATGCTTCGTTTAACATACGCCTGGCGTCGGATTCAATCACTCTCTAAAAGAGGAGCACAAAATTAATGAGAATTTCCTAGAACATGCTTCCTTGCATGGCAGCGATGTTAACCACCGGTTCAGCTTTTGAAACAAGACAACGTGAGTAGTCGTCCTTACTGCGCAACACTATGATGCGGGCTAAATCGGCGTCGCCCTTAAGACGCAATAGATCCATTTTTTCCGCACCACTACCATCTGCCAACCGCAAGTTGGCCTGAATCTTGGGTTCATTCCTCCCCAGATCTTGATCTGTCGGGTACGGAACGGCCAACCAGCGCCCATAATCGAGAGACGCCCGTGACGCGTGAAGACTCCCACCTTGGAGGTCAGACTGAATCATGATCACCCCCTGGGCCATCCCTGCTTGAGTCTTGTCGCGCTGAACGAACTGCTGAGCAATAGCTGCTCTACCGATTGGGTACTGGCTGACCAGGGCCCCGCCAGCGTCGAGGATATCCTCAGCAAGCTTGCGATGTTTAGACGGCGCAATGGTATGAAGACCGTGGGCCAGCACAGCGGTAGTGTGCCCACCAGCATCCACCGCCTCTTGGTGGGCAACTCCGTCACATCCGAGCGCAAGACCACTAACTATGCTCCACCCTTGCTCCACGAAGTAGCGAGTTATGCGCTGGGCAATCAGCCTCCCGTGCTCCGTCGGTTGCCGTGTACCTATGATTGCAACCGATTTCTCAGGGTTCGGAGCTAGTGATCCTCGTACCCATAGTAGAAACGGGTCGTCCTTTGTCGCGGCCAACAGCTTGGGATATCCCTTGTCCATGGGCGAGAGGATGGAACATCCGTTGTAGTCAGCAAGTTCAAGCTGCTCCTCGGCCTTGATCAAAGCTCTGCTCCATCCATCGGCCGACAGGGCCGACTTAAGCTTTGGAACCTCTAGAGCAAGTTGTTCAACGCTCTTTCCTTCAATTTCACATACTTGAGATATCTGGCGGAGCGCCGCCGGTCCAATTCCCGATAGAAAGGAGATGGCTAGGAGCTTCCCAGTGACTGAAGATATCTCGTTCAATTTGCACCTACGGCTTGGGCCAAGGACAAGCAGCTGACGCTGCGAGCACCTGCTTCCCTGAGATAACGATGAGACCACAAGAGTGTAGCCCCGGTCGTGACAACATCGTCAATCACGATAACGTGCTTCCCTTGTATCTTTCGGGGACGACGGATGTGGAGATTGTCGCCCACGTTCGCAAATCGCTCATGCGCATTCAGGTGGTTGCCATGACTGGACACCGCACCGACTCGGAAGGCCAGTACGTCTGCGCAGAAGGACACATTCGGAGCTGCATCGTCGGCACTCAAATAGCGAGCCTGATAGGCTGACGCGACCTGATCCAGCAGTCCCTCCAGTCTCGGGGGCCGACCAGGCTTAAACGGAACCACCGTGACAACTGTGTCCAGATTACGGTGCTTATCGCTACGAACGAACCGCTGGATAGCCTCGATCCACTCGTCAGGGAACTCGTCAGCATCCTTATGGGCGATGATCTGGTCAGTCAGGACATGCGTTTCGCGCCGATAACGAATCTCCTCATGCTCCCCAAACAAGCGTCCCATAACATGGATCGGAACATACCCGCCACCTGCGCTACGGGGGAAGAAATGATTGACCCTATCAATGCGGCGCTGTCTCCCTAGCAGCCGCTCGCCATTAATAAGGTACTCCAGTTCTGGCACTCCCAAATAGGGCGAAGCTAGTAGGTCCTCCAACTCGCTGGCACCTTCAAAAAGTGCATCTGGCACCCGCTCTAGCGCCCACCAATGCACGTTCTCGCGTGGTTGCCACGTTGCTTGGTCGATGAAAACCCAACAGCCTGCGCGGTAAGCACATACCACATCGACCTTCTCGTCGCCTACCAATACGACTTGATCTCGCCTACGAACGCCTAGCCTGCGGGCCGCAAGCTCAATACCTTCAGGGTTGGGCTTGGTGTTCCTAACATCCTCGTATGCCACGAGGATGTCCCACTCCATCTGTGGATATGCCTCATCCAGCAGGGTACTTGCATAGTGGCGGGGCGCGCGGGTGAAAACGCCCCAGCACATGCGGGGAAATTCCTCTTGCAGATGCTCCAACTGCTCCGGTGTGTAGAGCAACCTGTCATCACGGCTACGATACTCGCGCAGCAGCGCGCGAGTGTAGTCACGACTAGTTCTATTGACGTTCTCTCGCCCTCGGAAAACTTCCAAATCGTCAGTACGCAACAAAGTGTTGTCCAAATCAAACAGACAAAGCCGGATAGACATTTCCCGTTCCTTTAGGACGTCATACGATCAAGCCATCAGATCTTCCGTTCGTTCAACGGCGGAAGATCTCTGACGATCTTCATGGTCTCAACCGACACTCGGACAATACGCTTGACCAGATTCACAATGTAAGCAGGCTCCCCGCTCTCAATAGCCCAGTCGTTGGGATCGTTTACGATGCTGGAAGATCTGTCAGTAGATACCTGGTAGCGTTCAATCAGCCATTCTATAGCCGGCTTGCCGTTGACGACGTAATCGTGCGCCTCGGGAGGAATTCCAGTCAAAATGGTCTTGGCATTAAACTTCAATGCGGACTTGTCCTCCACCAACTTGCCATCCACTCGATTCTTCACCCAAGCCATTCTGATGACCTTGCTCTGGTCAACTCCGCCCAGAGGGAGCTCACCGGCCTGGGCCAGCGGATATGGCTCAACCGTTTCGTAGTTCAGATGCCAATCGGCCAACTGACGGCCTGCACTGGAGAAGACCCAGAAGTCGCCTGCAAGGGGGATGCGCGGAATCATCTTCTTTAAGTCGGCCTCGAAGCGCTGCCGGTACTCGGGTGAGTGGAGGATTCCGTACACGTAATAAAACAGGTCCTCCTTGCTGATCTCCTTGTCTTGATATGCCCGCCGGAAGACCAACAAAGCTTCATCGGTGATGGCATCGCGGCGGACCAGCCCGTCCTCACCAGCCCCCGAGAGAAGATCGCCCTTGGGCGCTTCCTCGTAGTAATACAGCGGGAAAGTCTGTCCAGTGTCTTGGAGGTGAAGATTAGGCACTGCATCGGTGATCAACGCAGAAAAGCCGCGCCGTGCACCCACGCCAGTTGTGGAAATTACCAGGTTGTGAAGGCCTTTCTTGGGGAACAGCTTCGGCTGCAAAAGGACCTGCTCGTTGAATGCTCGACTGAAATACAAGTACTGCTTACAGAACGGGCGATAAGTTCCGACAACGACCTGGCCGTTCTCAAAGGAATGTACTTTCTGCTTCCGTATGTCCTCCTTCAAAGACCGGGTCCAACTGATCTTCCTCGGATCATTGTCAATTACAGAGTCCACACTTGGAAGTTCAGCCGATGCCTTGCTGACAACCCTGGCATACAGCTCCCGCTGCTGACTGTAGAAATCAACCATGCGTCGTACGTTTGCTTCCAACTTCTGCCTTGAATAATTGTAGACCCAAGCGTCGCGATTCGTGCTTACGCCCAAAGAATAAGTATGAAAGACCACCAAATCACTACGATCGTCCTTGTTCCCAAGCGGCAAGAATGAGGCAAATGCGGGATCGCGGACGTTGATCCAATCTGCCTCTTCATTGGGCGTGATAGCAAGCCAGTCCACGCCCGAGAGACTACCCGCGTCGGTGATTGCCGCTAACTTCTCAGACTTTGACATGTAGTCGCCGATGTCGTGGTAGAAGATCTGCCCCTGCTTATCGGCATCAGGATTCTTGACCAACAACGTGATGGCCACACCCGTGAGTATGTCAAAGACATTCCCTCCCTCTCGCTTAGCGTCGTCGCCCACACGCCCCTTCACAAATCCGCGCAGATTGAAAATATAGGCGCTACTGAACTCTTGCGCGACGCATTTACGAAGTCCACTAGCAAATCCCGCATCGATGAACCGGCCATTAGTGATAAAGGCAATCACACCTCGATCTTTGACGCGATCACTTGCCCAGCGAATTGCTCGAATGTAACTGTCGTAAAGGTTACGCAGCAATGAGGCGTCGGCTTGTTCAGCGTAGGTCTCAGCAATCCTCTTATCCAAGAACGGATAGGCTACGTTCTGATTCTGATCATTCTGACTAGTCTGGCCCACTGAGTAAGGTGGATTGCCGATAATCAGGCGAATGTCAGTCTTTTGCTGCTTCTTCGCCCGTTTGTCGTTCTCTGGAAAGACCTCTTCAAACTGTCCTTCCCGTTCGCCAAGCTGGAAGGTATCGGTCAAAACAATGCCATCGAACGGCGTGTAATCGCCTCCCGTCAGGCCGTGGTAAGCCTCTTCGATGTTGATGGCAGCGATGTAGTATGCCAACAGGACGATCTCGTTAGCGTGCAGTTCATTGGCATACTTGCGCTTGGCCGCCTCGGGTGGGATCAGCCCCGACTGCAGAAGACGAACTAAGAAGGTACCGGTACCGGTGAAGGGATCCAAGATATGCACGCCTTCATCCGCTAGCCCCTGGTCGAACTCTTTGCGCATGATTTCATCAGCCGAGCGGATAATGAAGTCCACAATCTGCACAGGGGTGTACACGATCCCCAGCCGATCCGTCATCTTTTTGAAAGCAACCTTAAAGAACTTCTCATAAAGCTCTGTAATGACCTTCTGCTTACCCTCGGCATTATCCACACCATCAACGCGCATGCGCACGTCGGCATAGAACTTATCCAGACTCTCGGTCTCCTTATCCAAAGCCTGGCCGTCCAGCACTTTCAGCACCTTGTCCATGGATAAGGAAACAGGATTGTTCTTCGAGAACTGGTAGTTCTCGAACAGCGCCTCAAAAACGGGCCTGGTGATGAGGTGCTGGGCCAGCATCTCAATCGCATCATCCTTGGATATGGATGGATTGATGTTCTTGTGCAGTCCTTTAAGGAACTGTGCGAAGGCTTTGCTAGCCTTGCTGTCGGGATCTGACAGCAGCAGCGTGATGCGGTCGATATGGCGCTGGGCTATATCTGCGACCTTCTCGGCCCATTGCTCCAGGTATTTTCTGGTACCCACCTTCTTAACGATCTTGGCAAAGATTGCCTCACGCCATTCTTCCAGGTGCGGGAACGCGAATCCCATTTGCTGGCCACTCTGCCCGTCAGAGTCCTCCTTGCCATTGGTACCGGCATCATTACCTCCCACACCAATAATGCTAATCTTGCCAGCGCCAGGATCGTTATTCAGCTCGATCTTATTGATCAACGCATTGAAACGATCATCGTGTGCACGTAGAGCTTGCAGCACCTGCCAGACTACTTTGTACTTCTTGTTGTCTTTCAGCGCCTCTTCTGGCGTGAGGTCGGCGGGCACTCCAATAGGCAGGATAATGTAGCCGTAGCTCTTACCCTCCGCACGGCGCATGACACGGCCCACCGACTGGACTACGTCTACCACCGAGTCACGCGGATTCAAGAAAAGTACAGCGTCTAGGGCTGGCACGTCTACGCCTTCGGACAAGCATCGGGCGTTAGACAATATCCGGCAGGTGTTGCCTTCACTGTCCTCCTTCAACCAATCCAGCTTCTGATTTCGCAGCAATACGTTGAAGGTGCCGTCGACATGCTGAACCTCACAGCGCAAAAGGTCCTCGCCTGACCCATCGATGTATCGATCTACGACCTCAGGAAACAGCTGGGCCAAGTGTTTTGAGGACTTAATATCGCGGGCAAACGCAACAGCTCGTCGCATGGGGTGCGGATCAAGCGTCGCGGCATCGTCCCCGTCGCTGGTCGCCAATCGCTTTGACAGGCCATTCCAGCAACCGACGATCTTCACCACGTCGTCAAGGTTCAGCTCCTTGTTCTTGTCAGCCAACTGGGACTGGAAGGTCTTAGTGACCGACTTCTCGTCAACGGCTAGGACCATGACTTTATAATCGGCCAGCAGGCCCTGGGAGACCGCTTCGCCGAAGCCTAGGCGATGGAACTCAGGGCCAAATTTGGTCTCGTCATCCATTGAGGCGATTTCAGCGCCAGCTTCGTCGGCCTTAGTCTTGCTCTCGTCCGCATAGATCTTAGGCGTCGCCGTCATGTAAAGCCGGCGGTAAGCGGCCAGAAAGTCAGGCTTGTGGACACGCACAAATGCGCTCTCATCGTTGCCTGAGAGCGTCACACCGGTGGTGCGGTGCGCCTCGTCGCAAACGATTATATCGAATGCTCCCAACCCATGGTTCTTTTGGGCTTGGGAGATGACATCAATCGATTGATAGGTCGAAAATATCACTGTGCGGCGTGCGTCGCCCTTGCGCCGCGCACCTATAGCCTGGCCCAAACGTTTAGCGTCGGTCGTGGCCGGGAATGCCAGGTCGTGGACAGCGATGTCCTCGGAGTGTTTACCAACCTTGGTATCCGAACATACGGCGAACGCACGGATCTCGTCTGTGGCCTGAGCCGCCCATTCCTTCAGCGTCTGGGACAGCAAAGAGATAGATGGCACGAGGAAGAGCACCAAGCTGTTGCTGGATGTCTCCTGCTCCACGATTCTCAAGCTCGTAAAAGTCTTGCCCGTGCCACAGGCCATGATCAGCTTGCCTCTCGAGTGCTTCTGAAAGCCTTCGTGAACGGCTTTGAGGGCGGCCTGCTGGTGCTTGAAGGGCTTCTTTTTGGAGCGCAAAACCACATGGTCAGGCTTAGCCAAAGAGAACTTCGACCAATCAACTGCGCTGTCTTCTAGGTCGGCCACACGCAACCGGGCACAAGGAATCTGCTGTGCTTCCAAGGCATCCTCAGCATGCTTGCTCCACTTATCGGTTGTGGACACAATCAAGCGAGAAGCGAACGGCGACTTGCCCGAAGCGGTAAAGAAGCTGTCGATATCTCCCTTCTGAAGAGTGTAGCTGGGCGCGAAGAACTTGCATTGGATGGCAACAAGGGCACCCGTGTCGCGTTCTTGAGCGACAAGGTCAATACCAGTGTCGGCCTTGGCGTTGCGGCCGGGCCATTCGCTCCACAGCCAGACATCCGAGAACCGCGAAACATACAGCGGATCTACGAGGAAGTAGGCCTTAATTAGGCGCTCGAACTTGCTGCCCTTGTCGCGATGATCTGTCGCAGCCAAAGCCAGTTCGTCGAGGATGTGGTGGATGGTGGTATCGGCCATGGTGTCCCCTAAAGGCATGGGGATCGGCGCATGGTCGTCCGTCCCCTAACGAGTGAGCGCAAGGATTGGCGACAGCCGTCCCTAGCATTGGGCGCAAGTAGCCACCCGGTCAGGGTTAGATCATCGCCGCGCGGTGAATCGAGTACAAGTCACCAAGCAACTCGCTTTAGGCTGCAAGGCCTCCGGCCGGCTTACAGGGCCGCAGCTAACCTCGATCTGCGCCGCTAAGAATGATGGGCTCCCCGTTCTGACTACTTAGCCCCACTCACGTCTTGGCACTTAGCCAATGACAATTCACGTGCTCTGCGAATTTGCCTGCTGCAGTAGGACCAACGGATTGACGCAAAATTGGATTAACCGAAGAGCACGGCAAGAGCGATGCAAAGCCCCCCTCCACCCGACATTCATCCTCGATCGAAAGCGAATGTCGGCCACTAGATCTCTTCGTTCGCGCCGCGAAGCGGATCGAACCTTGGGAGAGATCCGACAAGTCTGGGTCGCGATCTACCGATGAGAGCCGACATGCAACAAGGGCGCCTCTCGGCGCCCTCATTCTTCCAACTCACTCCCACTCAATAGTCGCCGGCGGCTTCCCCGAGATGTCATAGACAACCCGCGACACCCCCCGCAACTCATTGATGATCCGGTTGCTCACCGTCCCCAGGAACTCATACGGCAGATGCGCCCAATGCGCCGTCATGAAGTCAATCGTCTCCACCGCCCGCAGCGCAATCACCCACTCATAAGCCCGCGCGTCACCCACCACGCCCACCGACTTCACCGGCAGGAACACGGCAAACGCCTGGCTGGTCTTGTCGTACAGATCGGCCTTGCGCAGCTCATCAATGAAGATGGCATCGGCCTTGGCCAGCAGCTCGGCGTATTCGCGCTTCACTTCACCCAGGATACGCACGCCCAGGCCCGGGCCCGGGAACGGATGGCGGTAGACCATGGTGCGCGGCAGGCCCAGCTCGACGCCCAGGCGGCGCACCTCGTCCTTGAACAGCTCGCGCAGCGGCTCCACCAGGCCCAGCTTCATGTGCTCCGGCAGGCCGCCCACGTTGTGGTGGCTCTTGATCACATGCGCCTTGCCGGTCTTGCTGCCGGCCGACTCGATCACGTCCGGGTAGATGGTGCCCTGCGCCAGCCACTTGGCGTTCTTCAGCTTGTTCGATTCTTCGTCGAAGATCTCAACGAACAGGTTGCCGATGATCTTGCGCTTGGCTTCCGGGTCGCTCACGCCTTCCAGCGCGGCGAAGTAACGGTCGGCGGCATTCACCCGTACCACCTTCACGCCCATGTGCTCGGCAAACATCGCCATCACCTGGTCGCCTTCCTGCCAACGCAGCAGGCCGGTATCCACGAACACGCAGGTCAGCTTTTCGCCGATGGCCTTGTGCAGCAGCGCGGCCACCACGGACGAATCGACGCCGCCGGACAGGCCCAGGATCACTTCGTCATCGCCCACCTGTTCGCGCACGCGGGCAATCTGGTCGTCGATGATGTTGGCGGCGGTCCACAGCGTCTGGCAGCCGCACACGTCCACCACGAAGCGGCGCAGCAGCGCCTGGCCCTGCAGGGTGTGGGTCACTTCCGGGTGGAACTGCACGCCGTACCAGCGCTTTTCTTCGTTGGCCATGGCGGCCACCGGAATGCGGTCGGTGGTGGCGGTGATGGTGAAGCCCGGCGGCGCAACGGAGACGTGGTCGCCGTGGCTCATCCAGACATTCAGCTTGGGCTCGCCGCCGTGGTCGCTCAGGCCCTTGAACAGTGCATCGGGGTTGATCACGTTCACTTCGGCGTGGCCGAACTCGCGCTGGTCAGCGGCTTCGGTGGCACCGCCCAGCTGGGCGGCCAGGGTCTGCATGCCGTAGCAGATGCCGAAGATCGGCAGGCCGCTGTCGAACACTTCCTGCGGCGCGGCCGGGGCGCCCGGCAGCGTGGTCGATTCCGGGCCACCGGACAGGATGATGCCCTTGGCGCCAAACGCCGCGATCTCGGCCGGGTTGTGGTCCCAGGCCCAGATTTCGCAGTAGACGCCCAGCTCGCGGATGCGGCGGGCGATCAGCTGCGTGTACTGCGCGCCGAAATCGAGGATCAGGATCTTGTCGTTATGGATGTTGGTCATGGCGCCCTGGCAATGCAGTAGGGAAAACGAAACTTCGAATGCTTTTTCAACAGCAGATAGAGAAAGAGGAACGGGAATCAGCTTCCTCGTTCCTCTTTGCCCGGCCCGCGTCAGGCGCGGTAGTTCGGCGGTTCCTTGGTGATGGTCACGTCGTGGACGTGGCTCTCACGCTGGCCAGCGCCGCTGATCTTGACGAACTTGGGCTTGGTGCGCATGTCGTCGATGGTGGCGCACCCCACGTAGCCCATGGTGGCGCGCAGGCCGCCCATCAGCTGGTGGATGATGCCGCCCACCGGGCCGCGGTACGGCACGCGGCCTTCGATGCCTTCCGGCACCAGCTTGTCGGCGGTGGCGGCGTCCTGGAAGTAGCGGTCCTTCGACCCCTTTTCCATGGCGGCCAGCGAACCCATGCCGCGGTAGCTCTTGTACGAACGGCCCTGGTACAGCTCGGTCTCGCCCGGCGATTCCTCGGTACCGGCCAGCAGGCCACCGACCATGATGGTGGAGGCACCGGCGGCCAGCGCCTTGCCGATGTCGCCCGAGTAGCGGATGCCACCGTCGGCGATCAGCGGGATGCGGTCCTGCAGCGCTTCGGCCACCAGATCAATGGCGGTCACCTGCGGCACGCCGACGCCGGCAACGACGCGGGTGGTGCAGATCGAGCCCGGGCCGATGCCGACCTTCACGGCGTCCGCGCCGCTGTCCAGCAGCGCCAGTGCGGCTTCGCCGGTGCAGATGTTGCCACCGATGACCTGCACGTGCGGGAAGTTCTTCTTCACCCAGGCAACGCGGTCCAGCACGCCCTGCGAGTGGCCGTGCGCGGTATCGACCACGATCACGTCCACGCCGGCGGCAACCAGCGCTTCCACGCGGCGATCGGTGTCGCCACCCACGCCGACGGCGGCGCCGACCAGCAGGCGGGTCGACAGATCCTTGGCAGCGTTGGGGAAGTCGGTGTTCTTCTGGATGTCCTTGACGGTGATCAGGCCACGCAGTTCGAACGAATCGTTGACCACCAGCACCTTTTCGATGCGGTTGCGGTGCAGCAGCTGCAGCACTTCATCGCTGGCGGCGCCTTCCTTGACCGTGACCAGGCGATCCTTCTTGGTCATGATGTGGCGGACCGGATCGTCCAGCTCGGTTTCGAAGCGCATGTCGCGATGGGTGACGATACCGGCCAGCAGGCCGTCGCTGCCCACCACCGGCACGCCGGAGATGTTGTGCGCCTGGGTCAGGGCCAGCACGTCGCGGATGGTGGTTTCCGGGCCGACGGTAATGGGGTCGCGGATGACGCCGGCCTCGAACTTCTTGACCTTGGCCACTTCCGCGGCCTGCTGTTCCAGGCTGAGATTCTTGTGGATGATGCCCATGCCGCCGAGCTGGGCCATGGCGATGGCCAAGCGGGCTTCGGTGACGGTATCCATGGCCGCAGACAGGATCGGAAGCTTCAGCTTCAGGTCTCGGGTCAACCGCGTTTCGAGGTTGACGTCCTTGGGCAGGATGGTCGAGTGGGCGGGGACGAGCGAGACGTCGTCGTAAGTGAGTGCTTCAGCCTGGATGCGCAGCATCGGCATACCCGAGATGTGGGGAAGCGCGACATTTTACCCCTTTTTCACGCCCCGTGGGAGGGGGTGGATGCGACGCAGTGTCGCGCGGGCGGGGACACGTTCAGCCTGTAGCGCCGAGCCCATGCTCGGCTGCTTTCCGGTCAGACCGCGATGAGCCGAGCATGGGCTCAGCGCTACAGCAGCCCCCCCGATCATGCCGACGGGCACGCACTCTCTCAGGACGCTTCCGCCGCTTCCAGGGTGTTCTGCATCAGGGTCGCCACGGTCATCGGGCCCACACCGCCCGGCACTGGGGTGATCCAGCTCGCCCGCTGGGCCGCCGCCTCGAACCCGACATCGCCCACCAGGCGGCCGTCATCCAGCCGGTTGATGCCCACGTCGATCACCACCGCGCCCGGCTTCACCCACTCGCCCGGCACGATGCCCGGGCGACCCACGGCCACCACCAGGATGTCGGCGTTGCGCACGGCCTGTTCCAGCACGTCCTTGGGGGTGAACTTGTGGCAGCTGGTCACGGTGCAGCCGGCAATCAGCAGCTCCAGGCCCATCGGCCGGCCCACGTGGTTGCTCACGCCCACGATGGTGGCGTTGCGGCCACGCACCGGCTGGTCGGTGTGGCCCAGCAGGGTGGTGATGCCGCGCGGGGTGCAGGGGCGCAGGCCGAATTCACGCAGGGCCAGGTGGCCGACGTTTTCCGGGTGGAAGCCGTCCACATCCTTGCGCGGGTCGATGCGCTGGATCAGGCGGCGCGCGTCGGGGATGCCGGGCAGCGGCAGCTGGATGAGGATGCCGTTGATCTTCGGGTCCGCGTTGAGCTGGTCGATCAGGTCGAGCAGTTCGGCTTCGCTGGTGCCGGCCGGCAGATCGTAGTCATGGGCTTCGATGCCAACCTTTTCGGCCGCGCGGCGCTTGTTGCGCACATACACGGTGGAGGCCGGATCGCCACCGACCAGCACCACGGCCAGACCGGGGCGGCTACCGCCAGCGGCCACGCGGGCGTCGACACGCACCTTCAGGCTGTCGAGCAGGTCCTCGGCAATACGGCGGCCATCGAGGATGCGGGCAGGAAGCTGGGGGGCGGAGTCAGTCATCGAATGCGGGGGCAGGCGGCGGCGGGGACGCTATTGTCCCTGATTCAGGCCCCCTCGCCCACCGCAATCGCACCGATGCGCCAGCTCCTGTAGAGCCGAGCCCATGCTCGGCTCGCGCGCGTAGCGCGGGTCCAGCGCGATCTGACTGAAGAGCAGCCGAGCATGGGCTCGGCTCTACTCCTCTTCCGGCACCTGGTCCGCATTCAACGTGCGGGCCTTGCGCTTGGGCGCGGTGAACGGGGTCGGGGTCGGCACGCCCGGCAGCGCGCTGCCGAACACCATGTGCGCACCGGCGCGCAGGCTGCCGCCGGCCATTTCCAGCTCGAAGCGCTCGGCGTCGCGCTCGCGGATCTGCTGGGCGATCTCCTGCGCGTCATCCTCGTCCGCACCCAGCTCCATCAGCGCGGCCTGGCCGAACAGCAGCGCCGATTCAAACGTCTCGCGGATCTGGAAATCGACGCCGGCATGGATCAGCCGCAGCGAATGCTCACGGTCGAACGAGCGCACCAGCAGCTTGGCCTGCGGGAATTCGTGCGCGACCAGTTCCACGATGCGGTCGGCATCCTCGGCGTTGTTCACGCACACGGCAATGGCGCGGGCGCTGCCGGCACCGGAAGCGTGCAACACATCCAGCCGGGTGCCATCGCCGTAGTAGATCTTGAAACCGAAGCGCTCGGCGTTGTGGATCATCTCCACGTCGTTGTCGATGATGGTCACGTCCACGTCGCGGGCCAGCAGCGACTGGCTGGCCACCTGGCCGAAGCGGCCGAAGCCGATCATCAGCACGCTGCCGGACAGGCCATCGGCGGTGTCCACGCCTTCCAGGCTGACTTCCTGCTGCGGCGCCACGCGCTTGTAGACCAGCACCACCAGCGGGGTGAGCGCCATCGACAGCACCACCACGGCAGTGAAGTTGGCATTGATGTCCATGTTGATGACGCCCGCGCTGGCAGCGGCGGAGAACAGCACGAAGGCGAATTCGCCGCCCTGCGCCATCAGCACGCCACGGTCCATCGCCTGTGCGTGGTCGCTGCCCATCACCCGCGCCACCACGTAGATGCACAGCGCCTTGGCGGCCATCAGCGCCAGCACCAGGCCGACGATCATCGGCCAGTTGCCGGCCACCACGCCCAGGTCCAGCGCCATGCCCACGCTGAGGAAGAACAGGCCCAGCAGGATGCCGCGGAACGGTTCGATGTCCGCTTCAATCTGGTGGCGGAAGGTGGATTCGCTCAGCAGCACGCCGGCCAGGAAGGCGCCCATCGCCATCGACAGGCCGGACAGCTGCATCAGCAGCGCCGCACCCAGCACCACCAGCAGTGCGGCGGCGGTCATCACCTCGCGCGCCTTGGCTTCGGCCAGCAGGCGGAACAGCGGGTTCAGCAGGAAGCGGCCGACCAGCACCAGGCCGATGATGGCGCCGGCGCCAATGGCCACCGACAACCAGCGCGAGCCCTCGCCATCGGCGCTGCCGGCGCTGGGCGCCATCCACGCCACCAGGGCCAGCAGCGGCACGATCAGCAGATCTTCGAACAGCAGGATGGAAACGATCTTCTGCCCCGACGGCAGCGCGATATCACCGCGCTCGGCCAGCAGCTGCATCACCACGGCGGTGGAGGTGAGCACGAAGCCGGTGGCACCGATGAAGGCGACCTGCCACGGCAGGCCGAACAGTTTGGCGATGCTGGTCAGCACCAGCGCGCAGGTGACGATCTGCAGCGTGCCCAGCCCGAAGATTTCCTTGCGCAGGCTCCACAGGTGCGAGGGCCGCATCTCCAGGCCGATCACGAACAGGAACATGACCACGCCCAGCTCGGCCGTATGCAGGATCGCCTGCGGATCGGAGAACCAGCCCAGGCCGAACGGTCCGATCGCCAGGCCAGCGGTGAAATAGCCCAGCACCGAGCCCAGGCCGAGCCTGCGGAACAGGGGCACCATCACCACTGCCGCGCCCAACAGGGCCACGACCTTGACCAGTTCGCTGGTCGCTGCTTCTACCGCCATGCGGTGTTTCCCCAAGAACCGAAATCGGCCTCAACGATAGAGCATGTTTTCTGACGGCAATAGCACGGGCGTTGCGTTTGCTTGTGCCGAAAATAGAACGATGGCGTAATTTATACCCAGCATCGTTCCGAAATCGCCGGCATTCATCCACACCATGTGTCAGTAGATCCACGCCATGCGTGGATGCGGATGCGCAGCAATCACCCGCCCCGGCAGAACGCGGCGTAATCGATATACCCCGGGAACGGCACCCCCGGCGCGCACACCGGGCACTGCGGGTCCGGCCCGATGCCGGTTTCGCGGAAGCGCATGCCCAGCGCATCAAAGCGCAGCAGGCGCCCCACCAGCGGCTCGCCGATACCCAGCAGCAGCTTCAGCACTTCGGTGGCCTGCAGCACGCCAGCCAGGCCGGGCAGCACCCCCAGCACGCCCGCCTCGGAACAATTGGGTGCGAACTCCGGCGGCGGCGGTTCGGGGAACAGGCAGCGGTAGCACGGCGCCACACCGCGCTGGCGGCCAGCATCGAACACGCTCACCTGGCCGTCGAAGCGCTCGATGGCGGCATAGACCATGGGTTTCGCGTGCTTGATGCAGGCATCGTTGAGCAGGTAGCGGAGCGGGAAGTTGTCCGAGCCGTCCAGCACCACGTCCACCCCTTCCAGCAGGCGGTCGACATTTTCCGAGGTCACCCGCTCGGGCACTGCTTCGACGTCGATGGACGGGTTCAGCGCCAGCAGCCGTTCGCGCGCGGAGTCGACCTTCAGCTGGCCGACGCTGGCTTCGGTATGCACGATCTGCCGGTGCAGGTTGCTGCGCTCCACCCGGTCGTGGTCGGCGAAGCGCAGGTGCCCTACCCCGGCCGCAGCCAGATAGAAGCCGGCAGGCGCCCCCAGGCCAC
Organism: Stenotrophomonas maltophilia; assembly: GCF_047782825.1. Lineage (GTDB taxonomy): Bacteria > Pseudomonadota > Gammaproteobacteria > Xanthomonadales > Xanthomonadaceae > Stenotrophomonas. The sequence goes on from NZ_CP180589.1 coordinate 1,275,552, forward strand.
CGGCCCCCAGCACCAGCACGCGCGATTGCTGCAGGCGGCGCTGGCCCGCCTCGCCCACCTGCGGCAGCAGCAGGTGGCGCGAATAGCGGTCGTAGAAATCGCGGTCGGCCGCATCCAGCAGGGGCTGCACCAGTGGCAGCGCCTGCTCGCGCCAGGCCACGGTGCCACCGGCCACCGAGGCGACATTGGAATAGCCCGCGTCCTGCAGCGCCTGCGCGGCGTCCGCCGAGCGCTTGCCGCTCTGGCAGATCAGCAGGATTTCCTGATCCACGGCCGGCAGGTGCGCGGCCGGGTCGGCCAGCAGTGCATCCTTGGCCACGCCGCGCGCGCCCTCGGCCATGCCACCGGCACGTTCGTGCGCCTGCCGCACATCGATCAGCACCGCACCATGGGCCACGCGTGCCCGTGCCTGTTCCGGGGAAAGCTCTGGAATGCTCATGCGCCCATTGTAGAGCCGAGCCCATGCTGAGCCGAGCGTAGGCTCGGCTCTACACGGGTAGCGTCCGGCCCCGTTGTAGAGCCGAGCCCACGCTCGGCTGCCTTTCCGCCGACCTCCCAGGAGCCGAGCATGGGCTCGGCTCTACACGCTAGCACCGGGCCATGCCCGGCGGATGGCCCGGCACTACCAACGAAAAAGGCGGCCCTGAGGCCGCCTTCTTCTGCATCACTTGCCCTTGACGTGCTTCATCAAGCGCCGCTTGGCCTTGACCTGCCGTTCGGTGAGCACGTTCTTCTTGCCCTCGTACGGGTTGGCGCCTTCGCGGAAGATGAAGCTCACCGGCGTGCCGATCAGCTTGAAGCGCTTGCGGAAGAAGTTTTCCAGGTAGCGCTTGTACGATTCCTGCAGCTCCTTCAGGCGCGTGCCGTGCACGATGAAGGTGGGCGGGTTTGCGCCAGCCGGGTGCACGTAACGCAGCTTGGAGACGTGGCCGCGGATGGTCGGCGGCGGGTTGGTCTCGTAGGCCATTTCCAGCGCCTTGTTCACTTCGCTTGTGGTGAAGGTCTTGTTGGCCGATTCGTGCGCGCGGTGCACCGCACGGAACAGCTCGCGCAGACCCGAACCATGCTTGGCCGAAATGCGCACCGACTCGGCCCACGGCACGAAGCCCAGGCGCAGCGACAGCATGGTTTCGGCCTGTTCGCGCTGGTATTCGGTCAGGCCATCCCACTTGTTGATGGCGATGACCAGCGCACGGCCGGCGTCCAGCACCGCGCCCAGCACGGTGGCATCCTGGTCGGTCACGCCTTCGGTGGCGTCCAGCATCAGCACGGCCACCTGGCACTGCTCGATGGACTGCATGGTCTTGACCACCGAGAACTTCTCGACAACCTCGTCCACGCGCGAACGGCGGCGCAGTCCGGCGGTATCGATCAGGCGGTATTCGCGGCCATCACGCTCCAGGTCCACGGCGATGGAATCGCGGGTGGTGCCCGGCACGTCCGAGGCGATCATGCGCTCTTCGCCGAGGATGCGGTTGACCAGGGTCGACTTGCCCACATTCGGGCGGCCAACGAAGGCGATGCGGATGCGGTTCGGATCGTTGTCCAGCTCTTCGCCACTGCCCTCTTCCGGCAGGCGCTGGACCACTTCTTCAAGCAGGTCATCCAGGCCCTGGCGGTGCGCGGCCGACACGGTCAGCATTTCGCCGAAGCCATACCGGGCGAATTCCGAGCGGACGGTGTCCTCGTCGGTGCCATCGATCTTGTTGATCAGCAGCAGCGTCGGGCGCGACAGCTTGCGCAGCCAGGCCAGGATCTCGTCGTCCATGGCCGAGGTGCCCTCGCGGGCATCGACAACGAACAGGATCAGATCGGCTTCGGCCGCCGCAGCGCGGGCCTGGCGCGTGGTAGCGCCAGCCAGGCCTTCCTCTTCTTCGGCAATACCACCGGTGTCCACGACGAGGAAATGGTTGTCCTCGTCCAGACGGCAGACGCCGTAGTTGCGGTCGCGGGTGACGCCGGGCTGGTCATGGACCAGGGCGTCACGCGTGCGGGTCAAAGCATTGAAGATGGTCGACTTGCCGACATTCGGCCGTCCAACCAGGGCGACCAAAGGCAGCATCGCGAGTACTCCGTATTAATTTGCCAACCGGAAGGCGGTCAGCTTGCCATCAACGTTCTGCACCAGCAGCACCCCATCAGCGACGATCGGCTGGGCCAGCAAGGCGTCACCGCCGCTCTTGGCCCGTGCCGCCAAAGCGCCATCGGAGGTCTGCAGCCAGTGCAGGTATCCCTTGTAGTCACCGACCACCACGTAGTCGCCCTGCAGCACCGGGCCGGTCAGCGAACGACGGGCCAGTGCGGTCTGCGACCACATTGCCGCGCCGCTGGCCTTGTCCAGGCCGAACACGCCGCCCTTGTTGTCGGTAACGAAAACATTGCCCGAAGACACCGCCACGCCGCCGGCGCCGCCATGGTCGCGCGCCCACAGCGGGCGACCGGTCGGGCCTTCGATGGCCATGGTCTGGTTCTTGAAGCTGCTCACGAACAGTGTATTGCCTTCCAGCACCGGGGCGCCGTCGACATCGGCCATGCGCTCCAGCTCGGTGCGGCCTTCGGGGCTGCCCACGACCTGCTCCCAGAGGGTGCGGCCATCCTGCATGGCCAGGGCGGCGACAGCGCCGTCGTCCTTGCCGATGAACAGCACGCCCGGGCCGGTGACCACCGGCGCGTTGCCGCGCACGGTCAGCGCCGGCAGCTCGCTGGGGTTGAACCACTTCTGGGTGCCGTTTTCCGCTTCGAAGGCGGTGATGCGGCCGTCATTGCTGCGCACGAACACCAGGCCCTGCGACACGGCCGGAGCCGAGATCACTTCGCCCGGCACGCGGGCGCGCCACTTCTCGCTGCCATCGTTGATGTCCAGCGCGATCACCTGGCCATCGAGGGTACCGATGACCACCAGGTTCTCGCCGACACCCGGGCCGCCGGACAGGCGCAGCTTGGCCTTCTTCTTTTCCTTCTGCGGCTCCCAGGTCCAGACCTTCTTGCCGGTCTGCAGATCCAGGGCGTGCACGCCACCGGTGATGGCCGCGGCGAACACGTGGCCATTGGCCACTGCCGGGCCCTGGCGCACGCCGATGCGGCGCTCGCCCTTGCCCAGGTTCACCGACCAGGCCTTGTTGACCTTCAGGGTGGGCTCGAACTTGACCAGTTCGGCCGGCTCCTGTGCCTTCTTGGCGGCGGCATCCTTACCCGCGAACCAGCCCTTCATGGTGCTGCAGCCGGTCAATGCCATGCCCAGCAGCAGGACCGAGGCGACGCGCGTGATCATGACCTTCTGACTCATCAAACCGACTCCGCAGGGGCGGCGACGGTGCCGCCGGCGTCCATTACCTTGGTTTCCAGCAGGCGCCGCTGCGGCGCTGCCACGTCCAGCGTCTTCAGCGCCTTCTCGTATTGTTCGCGGGCTGCATCACGCTTGCCCTGCGCCAGCAGCGCATCGCCATGGATTTCCAGGCTGCTGCTGTCGGTGGCGCTGCCCATCAGCTTGATGGCTTCCTCGCTCTTGCCGGTAGCCACCAGCAGGCGGGCGACACGCTGGTCGACCACGCGCTGCAGGTCGCCTTCGACCTTCACCGCGCGCAGGGTGGCCAGCGCTTCTTCGTTCTTGCCGGCGTCAACCTGCGCCTTGGCCAGCTGCAGGGCTGCCAGGTCGCCGTAGATGCTGGACGGGCCAGCCTCCAGCGCCTTCACCGCCTTGGCGGCGTCATCCAGCTTGTTGGCCTGCAGGCCGACCAGGGCCTTCTGGTATTCGACATTGGCCGAAGCCAGCTTGCCGCCCTGGTCCTTCTGGTACCACTGCCAGCCGGCAATGGCGCCGATGGCGATCGCTACGCCACCCAGGATGCTGGCGCCATTCTTCCGCAGCCAGCTGCGGACACGTTCACTTTGTTCGTGCTCGTCGAGCAGATCGTCGATCGCCATGCGTACTCTCGCCCCGCCCGTCGGGAGGGACCATTGGGATTATCGAAGGTGGTGAAACCGCGTCTCAGTGTGAAACCGGGACAACGGAGCCTTCAGAGGATACCTGAAAGCGGGCCACGTTGGCTCGCTGGTAGGGGGTCAGATCGACGATAGCGCCGTTCTGCTGAACCTGGACCGCCGAGGCATTGCCCAGGGTCACGCGGCTGACCTGGCCCGGGGTGAAGCTGCGGGTCTCGCCGGCCTTGATCAGCGCCTTCTCGACCGAGCCGCCATCGGGGCCGGCAATATCGACCCAGCTGTCGCCACTGAACTGCATGTCCAGGTTGGCGGTGGCCGGGGCGGCCGGGGCCGGGCGCGGCACCGGGGCCAGCGAAGCCACGTACGGGGTGGCCGCCGGCTTGGCGGCCGCGGCAGCCGGTTCGGCACTGGCCGCCGGCTCGCTGCCCACGGCGGACGGGGTGACCGGCACGGCGGCCGGGATCGCGTCCAGCGAGGCGGTGTTCGGCGCCGGGGTGCTGCTGCCATCGAAATGGCCGCGGGTAGCGAACCAGACCGGCACGGCCAGCACGGCGGTGATACCGACATACAGCGCACGCCGGCCGAGGTTTTCGGCAATGCGGCGCGCACGCGGGGTATGGGTATGGCTGACCAGGGTGGGCGGAACCACCGGGCCGACCTGGGCCTGTTCCAGCAGCTGGCTGATATCCACGTTCAGCAGCCGCGCATAGCTGCGCAGCTGGCCACGCACGAATACCGGGGCGCCGAGCTTCTGCCACTGTTCTTCTTCGAGCGACTTGACCACCTGGACCGGCATGCGCAGGCGCTGGCCGACATCATCAAGGGTCAGTCCGGCCGCCTCGCGGGCCTGGCGCAGGCGAGTGCCGCAGCCGGCCGCAGTATCGAGAGCGCTCACAGTCTGGTCATCAATCACAATGCATCAACCCTGGAGTTTAGGAGCCCGCGTCCTGCGGAAATTCCTGTCGAATCCGCTGCAGATAACGATCGGATGCCGCCTGATCGCCCAGTCGCGCCTCGATTTCAGACGCAAGTTGTAACACGGAACGCGTGGCCGGTGCAGCCGCAATCCTACGTTCGGCGAAGGCCCGGGCCTCGAGGAACTGGCCGCCACGGAAGTTCAGCAGGGCCATGGCTTCGAGTGCGACGGGATTATCCGGGCCCTGTGCCAGGGCCGCGCGCAGGTCACGTTCGGCGCGTTCGCGCTGCCCCGCATCCAGTGCGCAGCTGCCGGCATTGGCCAATGCCGCGGCGGGGGTGGCGTAGCCGGGCGCCTGCAGGGCACGGTCGAACCACACCAGCGATTCGGCCGCGTGGCCGTGCTGGCACAGCCACGCCGCGTAATTGTTGAGGACGTCACCGCGCTGCGGGGCCAGTTCGGCGGCGCGACGGAAGCCGTCGCCGGCCTGCTTCTGGCTGCCGCGGCGGTCGTCGATACCGGCCAGCAGCATCACCGCATCCACGCCGTTGGACTGGATCTTCAGGGCGCGGCGCACCTTGCGCTCGGCCTCGTCCAGGTTGCCCACCTGCATGTCGCGGGCGGCCAGGGCGAGCAGATCCTCGTAGTGGAACCGGCTGCGTACGCCCGGCGCATCGCGCGCGGTTCGGACCGGGGCAACGCCACCGGGCCCGATGGGAATTTCATTGGTGGTGGTGCAACCGCTGGCCGAGACGGCCAGCACGCCTGCGAACAGGGCTGGCCAGAGACGGTCAAGCGGCCGCATCGCTCCCCTTCCCTGCCTGCAGCGTCTTGTTGAACTCCGCCTGGCGGCGGGTGCGATCCATCACCTGGCCCTTGAGCTGGCCACAGGCCGCATCGATGTCGTCGCCACGGGTGCGGCGGACCATCGTCAGCACGTTGCTGTCCAGCAGGATCTTCTGGAAGGCACGGATGTGCGCTTCTTCGGAACGCTCGTAGCGGGTGCCGGGGAACGGATTGAACGGAATCAGGTTGACCTTGCCCGAATCCTTGGCCTGCACCGCGTTGTCGAACTGGCGCATGAGGCGGGCCAGCTCGCGGGCATGCTCGGGCTTGTCGTTGATGCCCTTCATCAGGGTGTATTCGAAGGTGACCGATTCGCGGCGCTTGTTGGCGCGCAGGTAGCGTGCGCAGGACGCCATCAGCTCGGCGATCGGGTACTTCTTGTTGAGCGGCACCAGCGTTTCGCGCAGCGCGTCGTTCGGCGCGTGCAGCGACACCGCCAGCGACACGTCGCTTTCGGTGGACAGGCGGTCGATCTGCGGCACCAGGCCGGAGGTCGACAGGGTCACGCGCTTGTTGGCCAGGCCGTAGCCCAGATCGTCGCGCATCACGCTCATGGCGCGCACGACGTTGTCGAAATTCATCAGCGGCTCGCCCATGCCCATCATCACCACGTTGGTGAGGCGGCGCATCTGGTGCGGCACGTTGCCCAGGTGGCGCGCGGCAACCCACACCTGGCCGATGATCTCGGCGGTGGTCAGGTTGCGGTTGAAGCCCTGGGTGGCGGTGGAGCAGAACGTGCAGTTCAGGCCGCAGCCGACCTGCGAAGACACGCACAGCGTGCCGCGGGTCTTGTCGGGGATGTACACGGTCTCGATGGCGTTCTTGCCATCCACGCCCATCGCCAGCAGCCACTTGTGGGTGCCGTCGGCGGAGGGCTTGTCGAACACGATGTTGGGAACCAGCACCTCGGCATGGGCCTGCAGCTTGGCGCGCAGGACCTTGCCGAGGTCGGTCATTTCATCGAAATCGGTGACGTAGCGATGGTGGATCCACTTCATCACCTGATGGGCACGGAACTTCTTTTCGCCAAGAACCTCGACGAAAAACTTCTCCAGGCCCGCGCGATCAAGGTCGAGCAGGTTCTGCTTGCCAGCCGTGGGTGCCGACTTGGGCAGCGGCTGGATGGCGGGGGACTGTACGACCTCGTTCACGGCATTACTCTCAGCGCGAAACGACTTCGGTGGCGGCGAAGAAGTAGGCGATTTCAATCGCGGCATTCTCGACCGAGTCCGAGCCGTGGGCGGCGTTGGCATCGATGGATTCGGCGAAGTCGGCGCGGATGGTGCCCGGCGCGGCTTCCTTCGGGTTGGTGGCGCCCAGCAGGTCGCGGTGGGCCAGGACGGCGTTCTCGCCTTCCAGGGCCTGGATCATCACCGGGCCGGAGATCATGAACTCGACCAGCGCGTTGAAGAACGGACGCTCGCGGTGCACGGCGTAGAAGCCTTCGGCTTCACGGCGCGACAGCTGCTTGTACTTGGCGGCCACGACCTTCAGGCCGGCCTTCTCGAAGCGGGCGTAGATTTCGCCGATGACGTTCTTGGCAACTGCGTCCGGCTTGACGATCGAAAGGGTGCGCTCCAGCGCCATGGGATGTCTCCAATGGGATCGGGCCGCTGATGGCCCGAAGGGTAACATGAAAAAAACCCGCGTCGGGACGCGGGCTTAGCCTGATAAACGTAGGCGAATTGTAAGAGATAACGTGGCCGGGTGGTAGAGGGCCGTGCGGCCCTGCCGTAGAGCCGAGCCCATGCTCGGCTGGCCTTTGGGCCGAAAAGCAGCCGAGCGTGGGCTCGGCTCTACAGGTTCAGGCCCGCCCCATTCACCCACCTGAGCGGAATCTGACCGCCCCGGCCATTTTGCTGCACTGCAAAATGCCATACGCCACCGTCTGGTTCTAGTATCAAACAATCGTTTGATTAAGGTCCGCCCGCCGATGGCCAAGCCCGCCCACTTCTCGACCAAGGACCGGATCCTCGGTGCCGCCGAGGAGCTGTTCGCCCTGCACGGCTTCGCCGGCACGTCGCTGCGCCAGGTGACCAGCCAGGCCGACGTCAACATCGCGGCGGTCAACTACCACTTCGGCTCCAAGGAAAACCTGGTCAACGAGGTCTTCCGCCGGCGCATGGACGAAATGACCGCGGCCCGCCTGGCCCAGCTGGAACGTGCCCGCAGCGAGCACCCCGGGCAGCTGCGCCCGGTGCTGGCCGCCTTCGTCGAACCGGCCCTGGCCATGGCCCAGGACCGCCAGAGCGGCGGCGCCTTCGTGCGCGTGATCGCCCGCGCCTATGCCGAAAAGAACGACAACCTGCGCAAGTTCCTGTCCGACCACTACGGCCACGTGCTGCGTGCCTTCGGCAAGGCCATTGCCGAATGCGTCCCGGGCCTGAGCAAGGAGGAGCTGTACTGGCGCCTGGATTTCCTGGCCGGTTCGCTTACCTATGCCATGGCCGACTTCGGGCTGATCAAGCGACCCGCCGGTGTCACCGAAGCGGCGCATCGTGCCCATGCCGCCCATGAACTGATCCATTTCGCCGAAGCCGGGTTCCGCGCCGCCGCACGCGGCAGTGCCCTGCCCGCTTCCCCGTGATTCCACCGGGTGTGACCCACCCAGTAACTGCTGACCAACAAAGGCCCTACACCATGTCCAATTCCCTGCTAGTCCGCCGCGCCGCCGTGCTGGGTGCCGGCGTCATGGGTGCCCAGATTGCCGCCCACCTCACCAACGCTGGCGTCGACACCGTGCTGTTCGACCTGCCCGCCAAGGAAGGTCCGGCCGATGGCATCGTGCTGAAGGCGATCGCCAACCTGGGCAAGCTGAGCCCGGCGCCGCTGGCCAGCAAGTCGCTGGCTGAAGCCATCACCCCGGCCAACTACGAGTCCGGGCTGGACCAGCTGAAGGACTGCGACCTGATCATCGAGGCCATCGCCGAGCGCATGGACTGGAAGCAGGACCTGTACAAGAAGATCGCCCCGTTCGTGGCCGACCACGCGGTGCTGGCCTCCAACACCTCCGGCCTGGGCATCAACAAGCTGGCCGACGTGCTGCCCGAGCAGCTGCGCCACCGTTTCTGCGGCGTGCACTTCTTCAACCCGCCGCGCTACATGCACCTGGCCGAACTGATCCCGGCCAGCACCACCGACGCCGCCGTGCTGGAAGGCCTGGAAGAATTCCTGGTCACCACCCTGGGCAAGGGCGTGGTGTACGCCAAGGACACCCCGAACTTCATCGGCAACCGCATCGGCGTGTTCTCGATCCTGTCCACCATCCACCACACCCAGGAATTCGGCCTGGGCTTCGATGAAGTGGACGGCCTGACCGGTCCGCTGGTCGGCCGCCCGAAGTCGGCCACCTACCGCACCTCCGACGTGGTCGGCCTGGACACCATGGCCCACGTCATCAAGACCATGGGCGACACCCTGCCGAACGACCCGTGGCATGAATTCTTCAAGTCGCCGAAGTGGCTGGACGCACTGATTTCCAAGGGCGCACTGGGCCAGAAGACCGGCGCCGGCATCTTCCGCAAGGTCGGCAAGGACATCGTCGTCCTCGACCTGGAAAAGCAGGACTACCGCCCGGCTGACCGCACCGCCGCGCCGGAAGTGGTCGAGATCCTGAAGATCAAGAACCCGGCCGAGAAGTTCGCCAAGCTGCGCGAAAGCCAGCACCCGCAGGCGCAGTTCCTGTGGGCGACCTTCCGTGACCTGTTCCACTACAGCGCCTACCACCTGGCCGACATCGCCGAGACCGCGCGCGACGTCGATCTGGCCATCCGCTGGGGCTACGGCTGGTCGCTGGGCCCGTTCGAGACCTGGCAGGCCGCCGGCTGGAAGCAGGTCGCACAGTGGATCGCCGATGACATCGTCGCCGGCAAGAGCATGAGCAGCGCCCCGCTGCCGGACTGGGTGTTCGATGGCCGCGACGGCGTGCACGCCGCCGAGGGCAGCTACAGCCCGTCGCGCAACGCCAAGCTGCCGCGTTCGGCGCTGCCGGTGTACCAGCGCCAGCGCTTCCCGGATCCGCTGCTGGGCGAGAAGTTCGCCCCGGGCGAGACCGTGTTCGAGAACGACGGCCTGCGCATGTGGCACGACGGCGACGGCATCGCCGTGGTCAGCTTCAAGACCAAGATGAACACCGTCTCCGACCAGGTGCTCGATGGCCTGCAGGAATGCGTCAGCCGCGCCGAGAAGGATTTCCAGGGCCTGGTGATCTGGCAGCAGAAGGAACCCTTCTCCGCCGGTGCCGACCTGGCCGGTGCACTGGGCCTGCTGCAGGCCGGCAAGGTCGACCAGTTCGAAGAGATGGTCGCCAACTTCCAGCGCACCAGCCAGCGCATCAAGTACTCGCTGGTGCCGGTGGTGGCTGCGGTGCGTGGCCTGGCCCTGGGCGGCGGCTGTGAGTTCCAGATGCACAGCGCCAAGACCGTGGCCTTCCTGGAAAGCTACATCGGCCTGGTCGAGGCCGGTGTCGGCCTGCTGCCGGCCGGTGGCGGCCTGAAGGAACTGGCCGTGCGTGCCTCGCAGGCTGCGGGCCCGGGCGGTGACGTGTTCGCCGAACTGAAGAAGACCTTCGAGACCGTGGCCATGGCCAAGGTGTCCAACTCGGCCGTCAACGCCAAGGAACTGGGCCTGCTGCGCAGCACCGACAAGGTGGTGTTCAACAGCTACGAGGCCCTGCACATCGCCAAGGCCGAAGCCCGTGCGCTGGCCGAAGCAGGTTATCGTCCGCCGCTGCCGGCACGCCGCATCCAGGTGGCCGGTGACGTGGGCATCGCCACCTTCAAGATGATGCTGGTCAACATGCTGGAAGGCCGTTTCATCAGCCCCTATGACTACGAGATTGCCGAGCGCATCGCCACCGTGCTGTGCGGCGGCAAGGTCGACCGCGGCACCCTGGTGGACGAAGAGTGGCTGCTGACCCTGGAGCGCAAGCACTTCGTCGAACTGGCGCAGCAGGAAAAGACCCAGGCCCGCATCGCGCACATGCTGAAGACCGGCAAGCCGCTGCGTAACTGATTGATGGCGGGTGCCGGCTGCGGCCGGCACGCCTCTGCCTCTGGTAGGTGCCAACCGTTGGTCGGCACTCCGGCTGTAGCAGTCGAGCATGGCTCGACTCTACAAAACCCATTCGAGAGATCACCGCAATGACCAAGCAAATCCAGGACGCCTACATCGTCGCCGCCACCCGTACCCCGGTCGGCAAGGCGCCCAAGGGCATGTTCCGCAACACCCGCCCCGACGACATGCTTGCGCACGTGCTGCGCAGCGTCGTCGCCCAGGCCCCGGGCGTGGACGTCAACCGCATCGATGACGCGATCATCGGCTGCGCCATGCCGGAAGCCGAGCAGGGCATGAACGTGGCCCGCATCGGCGTGCTGCTGGCCGGCCTGCCGAACACGATTGCCGCGCAGACCGTGAACCGCTTCTGCTCCTCCGGCCTGCAGGCCGTGGCGCAGGCCGCCGACGCGATCCGCCTGGGCAACGCCGACCTGATGCTGGCCGGCGGCACCGAATCGATGTCGATGGTGCCGATGATGGGCAACAAGATCGCGATGGCGCCGAGCGTGTTCGACAACGACCACGTGGCCATCGCCTACGGCATGGGCATCACCGCCGAGAAGGTGGCCGAAGAGTGGAAGGTCTCGCGCGAAGACCAGGACGCCTTTGCCCTGGCCTCGCACCAGAAGGCCATGGCCGCCATCCAGAACGGCGACTTCAAGGATGAGATCAGCCCGTACGAGATCGTCTCGCACCTGCCGGACCTGGCCGATGGCCAGCGCATCATCACCCGCAACAAGCTGGCCGACACCGACGAAGGCCCGCGCCCGGATTCGTCCGCTGAAGGCCTGGCCAAGCTGCGCCCGGTGTTCCGCAACGGCCAGTTCGGCGGCACGGTCACCGCCGGCAACTCCTCGCAGATGAGCGACGGCGCCGGCGCCGTGCTGCTGGCTTCGGAACAGGCGATCAAGGATTACGGCCTGACCCCGCTGGCCCGTTTCGTCAGCTTCTCGGTGGCTGGCGTGCGCCCGGAAGTGATGGGCATCGGCCCGATCGCCGCGATTCCGAAGGCCCTCAAGCAGGCCGGCCTGACCCAGGACCAGCTGGACTGGATCGAGCTCAACGAAGCCTTCGCCGCGCAGTCGCTGGCGGTGATCCGCGATTGCGGCCTGGACCCGAGCAAGGTCAACCCGTTGGGCGGCGCGATTGCCCTGGGCCACCCGCTGGGTGCGACCGGCGCGATCCGCACCGCCACCCTGCTGCACGGCCTGCGCCGTCGCCAGCAGAAGTACGGCATGGTGACGATGTGCATCGGCACCGGCATGGGCGCGGCGGGCATTTTCGAAGCGCTGTAAGGTTCAAAGCGTTGGCGGTTGGGATGTCGGTGTACTGAGGGGCCCGGGTGGGTGAGACTACCCGGAAAAGGCCGGGGTCAGAGCCCTTTGCTGCGCAAAGGGATCCGACCCCGGTAGATCCACGCCAGGCGTGGATGCCTCTGCTCTGTGACTCGTCCTGCCATAGGTTGACACCTATGGGGTGGATGATCCGGCCGCCGTCAGGCGGCCAAAGACGCCCGATGCATCGCATCGGGCGTCTGCATTTTAAGTGACAGGTGGGGTCGCTCGGCGTTGTAGATCTGCACTGCCTCAGCCGCCATCTGCCGTGCCTGACCCAGGTCCAGTGGGCGATGAAGCAAAAACTCGCATTTGAGGATCCCGTTGATCCGCTCCGCCAGCGCGTTCTGATAGCAGTCGTAGCCGTCGGTCATGGAGCAGGTCAGGCCATGCTTGGCGTGGATGTTCTGGTAGTTGTCCGAGCAGTACTGGATGCCTCGATCCGAATGATGGATCAGACGCTGTCTGGTTTTCCGCGCTTTCAGAGCCATTTCCAATGCTTGTGCGGTGTGTTCGGTCTGCAGCGTCTCATTCACGCTCCAGCCCACGATCTTGCGTGACCAGGCGTCTGTAACCAGGCTCAGGTAAACGAAATTTCCATCTGTGGGCAGATAGGTGATATCCGCGACCCATACCTGTTCACTGCCGGTCGGCATCACGCATCCCTCGCCCGGTTTAAGCAGGTTCGGGTGCCTCCGGAAGCGGTGATGACTGTTGGTGGTCTTGTGATACGCACGACGGTGCGGCACCAGCAGCCGTGCTTCTCGAAGCACGTCAAATAGACGGTCCCGACCCAGAGCGATTCCCGCCTCCTGCAGCTTCGGTTCAATCAGGTGATGCAGCTTGCGTGTACCGACCCGAGGCTGGCGCGCGCGGCAATCGCTCACCAGCGCCAAGGCTGTGGCATCAGCAGCGTTTCGCCGCTGATGGCGGTGCCCCGCCTGATAGAACGCCTGCCGACTGATGCCGAAATGGCGGCAAGCCCTTGCCACGCTTATGCCTTTGAGGCGCCTTTGCGTGAGGACTTGCCGGAAGGCTTTTTTACGATTTTCACACCGTAATCCTCTTTGAGGACGTCCACGATCGCCTCGAAGAGCTGCGCCTTCTCGTTTGCCTCCCGCAACTGGACCTGCAGGGCCTTGATCTGTTGTTCCGGCGTAAGCGGCTTGGCCGCTCCGGCTTTGGGGACAGTACTCATGGGAGGGAATGATGCCCCAGCCGACCAATCTTGCCGACCATGCCGACGAAGCCAGGAAAGCACCGTGGTGCGCCCTTGGATCCCATAGCGCTCCTGAGCCTTTTTGTAAGTCAGTTCCCCGCGCTCGACCTGGTCGACCACCGACAACTTGAAGGCCAGCGAGTAATCCCGCTGGCTGCGCCTGACTGTTGATTTCATTGAACATTCCTTTTCCAGAGGGAAAAGGTGTCAACCCAATTCAGGACGGGTCACTGGAAACGAAAAAGGCAGCCATCGGCTGCCTTTCTTGTTTCTGCTCTGCCTTTGATTCCGCCCTTCCCGTCCGCGCCACCAGCCAACTGTCGAGAGGCGGGTGCGGGCCGATGCAGGACCGCAGGCGCCATGGGCCCGAGGCATGCCTCGGGCGGGTTGGGCAGGACGCTCAACCCCGGTCTTGCCGTGTGCGCAGGACAGCGGCACACGAGCAAGGCGCCTACGAGCCCCCAGGGATGGGTTCACGGCGTGTCCTGCAGCGGCCCGCCCCCGCCTCCCTACCTGTGCCGGGAGGCCTGCACGGAGCGCTTGATAAAACCCTTATTCCGCCAGCATCGCCGCCAGCTTCTCCCGCGCCGGGCCAGCCAGCTTCGGGTTATCCAGCGCAAACCGGATCGTCGCCTCAACCAGCCCCAGATGCGTACCGCAGTCGAACCGGGTGCCCTCGAAACGATAGGCATCCACTTCATCGGTCTGCAGCAGCTGCGCGATCGCATCGGTCAGCTGGATCTCGCCGCCCGCGCCACTGCCGGTGCTTTCCAGCAGCTCGAAGATCTTCGGGCTCAGCACGTAGCGGCCAACCACCGCCAGGTCGCTGGGTGCGTCCTCCGGCTTGGGCTTTTCCACGATCTGCGAAATGCGGCCCTTGCGGCCATCGAACGCCTCGGTGGCGACGATGCCGTAGCTGGCCGTCTTCTCGTGCGGAACGTCTTCCACGGCAATCACGCTGGCGCCGCTGGCCTCGTTGAGGTCGGCCATCTGCTTGAGCGCACCGGCGCCGCGGTTCCAGATCAGGTCGTCGGGCAGCAGCACGGCAAACGGCTCATCGCCGATCACCGCCTTGGCGCAGAGCACCGCATGGCCCAGGCCCAACGCCTCGGCCTGGGTGACGAAGATCGCACGCACGCCCTCGGGCAACACGTGGCGGATCAGCTCCAGCTGCTCCTGCTTGCCGGCACGCTCGAGCTTCTGCTCGAGTTCGTAGGCCTTGTCGAAATAGTCGGCGACGGCATGCTTGTAACGGTTGGTGATGAACACCAGGGTGTCACAGCCCGCCTCGATCGCCTCATCCACGGCGTACTGGATCAGGGGCCGATCGATGATCGGCAGCATTTCCTTGGGAACCGTCTTGGTTGCCGGCAGGAAGCGCGTACCAAGACCTGCCACCGGGAATACCGCCTTGCGAATACGCTTGCTCATTAGTGCCTGCTGGCCTCACGTGCTGGAAATGGCACGACTTTAGCGGACGAGATGTAAGCGTCTTGTTCGATTGGCGAGAATTCGGGCATGGTCGCGAACAGGATTTCCTGGATCGTGGCCGTGTCGTACTCGGCAATAGCCTCGCGCAGCTTCGGCACGTTGCCCAGCACGATGTCGCGCGAGAACGTGCGCACGCCCGCCTCCAGCACCTTCGGGTGCGAGGTCGGCCGGTAGTCCTCGTCCGAATAGAACAGGGTCTCGTGCAGCTTCTCGCCCGGGCGCAGGCCGGTGTAGATGATCGGGATGTCCTTGTACGGCTGCTTGCCGGCCAGGCGGATCATCTGCTCGGCCAGCACGCGGATCGGCACCGGCTCGCCCATGTCCAGCGTATAGATGGCGCCATGCGACGCCGACGCCGCTGCCTGCAGGATCAGCTGGCAGGCCTCGGGAATGGTCATGAAGTAGCGGGAGACTTCCGGATCGGTCACGGTGACCGGGCCACCCTTGAGGATCTGGTCGCGGAACAGCGGCACCACGCTACCGGCCGAAGCCAGCACGTTGCCGAAGCGCACGGTCACGAAACGGGTGTGCGAGGACTTCTGGTCCAGGCTCTGGCAGATCATTTCCGCATAGCGCTTGCTGGCGCCCAGCGCGTTGACCGGGTCGACCGCCTTGTCGGTGGAAATGAACACGAAATGCTCGACGCGCGCTTCCAGGCAGGCGCGGGCGACATTTTCGGTGGCCAGGATGTTGTTGCGCACGGCCTCGCGCAGCTGCCGCTCCAGCACCGGCACGTGCTTGTAGGCGGCGGCATGGAAGGCGGTGTCGACCGGATGCAGCGACAGCGCATGGCGCATCACCGCCGGGTCACCACAGTCACCCAGCACCGCTTCGATCTGTACATCGGGGAAGCTGCGGCGCAGCTCGTGCTCGATGGTCAGCAGCAGCAGTTCGCTGATCTCCAGCAGCACGATGCGACCGGCACCATGGCGCGCGCACTGGCGGCACAGTTCCGAGCCGATCGAACCACCGGCACCGGTGACCATCACGGTACGGCCCCCCAGCCAGCCGCGGATCAGGTTCCAGTCCGGCATGATCGGCTTGCGACCGAGCAGGTCTTCAATGGCCACTTCCTTCAGCTGGCCCGGCAGCGACTGGCCCTGCAGGATGTCGCTGAGCTTGGGCACGGTGCGGAACGGGATGCCGGTGCTTTCGCAGATGGCGACCACGCGCTGCATGCCCACCGCGTCCAGCGAAGGAATGGCGATGACCAGCAGCTTGGCCGCAGTTTCGCGCGCTACCGCCGGAGCATCGTCCAGGGTGCCCAGGATCGGCAGGCTCTGCAGCTTGGCGCCGCGCAGGTGCGGGGCATCATCCAGCAGGCCGACCGGTTCGAAATGGCCCGAACGGCGCAGGTCACGCACCAGGGTCTCGGCAGCCTGGCCGGCACCCAGGATCAGTACGCGGCGGGCCGTGGAGTCGGATTGCAGCGCCTGGTAGTCCTTCCAGGCCCGGTACAGCAGGCGCGGCGCACCCAGCAGGGCCGACAGCGCGAACGGATAGATGACCAGCACCGACAGCGGCACGCCGTTGAAGCGCTTCCAGGCCAGCACCAGGACGATGGCGACCAGGCCGATGAAACTGGCCTTGAAGATGTTCAGCAGGTCGCTGACGCTGGCGAAGCGCCACAGGCCGCGGTACAGGCCCACGCGCCAGAACACGATGCCCTGCAGGGCCAGGACCAGGGTCGTATCGACATTCCACAACGGCAACGACGGCGCGTCGGGCAGGATCGAGTAGCGACCGGCATGCAGCAGCTGCCAACAGGCCCAGACCATGAAAAGGTCATGGCAGACGATGGCCATGCGCGGCATCAGACCGAGGATTCTGTCCCGCCAGGGTGAAGACATATTTCGTTTAATTCCTTATCGATTGCGCAATCCATTGCGCAGGAGGAGCCAGAGCAGAGCCAGCGCGGATATCCACGCGACCGCTACGGCAGCCTCCCACCTCGGCTGCAAGTTGGTGCAGACATTGAACACTGTAATGCTGAACAGGCCTAAAACAAAGTACATCCCTGTCACCTGGGCGTGGCTGGCTCCTGCCTGCACCGCGCGCTGGTAGACATGCTGGGTGTGGGGTTCCATCCAGCGTTGTCCGGAAAGCATGCGCGCCAACAGCGTGAAGCCCGCGTCCACAAGAAAGGGAGAAAGCGGCACCAGCAGCAGGAGCCAGTTGATATCGGTACGCAGGGCCGCCACGGCGACCACCACCGACACCGCATACCCCAGCGCGCCACTGCCTACATCCCCCATGAAGATGCGCGCCTTCGGGAAATTGAACGGCAGGAAACCCAGGCAGGCCAGGCCAAGCACGATCGCCACCAGCGACCAGGGCCACGGCAGCACCGCAGCGAAGCCCAGCGCGGCGATGACGGCCTGGCTGCTGGCGATGCCGTTGATCCCATCCATGAAGTTCCAGATGTTGATCAGCGAGGCGGTGAACAGCAGCACCAGTACGGCCAGCAGCCAGCTGCCGCCGTTCATCTTGACCACGGTGGCCAGCAGGCCGGCGGCGATGAAGTGCACCAGCAGGCGGCGCAGGGCCGGCAACGGGCGATGGTCATCCCACCAGCCGATACCCGCCACCAGCACCAGGCCCAGGCTGGCCAGCAGCAGGCTGGGCAGCGCCTGCGGCCAGGCCCACATGGCCACGCCTGCGGCCACCAGCAGGCTGATGACGATGGCAATGCCGCCGCCGCGCGGGGTGGCCACGCTGTGGCTGCGGCGCTCCCCCGGCTGGTCCAGCAGCTGCCGGCGCAGCGCATAGCCGCGCGCCGCCCAGGTCAGGCCGGCGCTGAGCAGGGCCAGACCCAGCAGCGCGCCCATCACGAGCCACGGCATGGGTCAGAGCACCGCGTAGTTCAGCAGCGGCTTGACCGTGCCCCATTCCTTGCAGCTGGGGCACTGCCAGTGGTGGGTGCGCGCACCGAAGCCACAGCGCGTGCAGCGGTATGCCGGGTTGCGCACCAGCAGCTGGTCGGTGATGTGCTTGAGGTCGTGCAGGGTAGCGGTGGAATCGGCACCCTCGGCCAGGGTCAGGTCGATCAGGGCGGATTCGCCACGGACCGAGGGGCGATCCTTCAGCTGGCGGCCAAGATAGGCACGGGCCGGGGCCACGCCTTCCTGCTCTTCCATCAGGCGGGTCAGCGCCAGCACCGGGGCGATGCCGCGGTAGTGCTCGGTCATTTCCGACAGGAAGGCGCGTGCGCCGCCGAGATCACCGACCTTGCGGTAGTTCTCCATCAGCGCCGGCAGCAGCTCGGGCAGGTATTCCGGGTCGTTGCGGGCAGCGCGCTCGAAGGCGCGCACGGCGGCTTCGGCATTGCCCGCATCGGTCTCCAGACGGCCTTCGATGATGCCCGCACGCACCGACATGGCGTCGGCCTGGTAGGCACGGGCAATGGCCGCCCTCGCCTCTTCCAGCTTGCCGGCACCCCGGAAGCGCTCGGCCAGTTCGCATTCGAACTGCCCGATCAGCTTGCCCATCGGGTCGCCGGTCACTTCCTCGAAACGGGTGGCGTTGTCGATCGCCTTTTCCCAGTCACGCTCGGCCTGGTAGATGCCGATCAGGTGCTTGAGCGCCTGCGGGGCGCGCTGGTCGAGCTGGGCCAGTTCGGTGAACACGGTTTCTGCGCGGTCCAGCAGGCCGGACTTCATGTAGTCCTCGCCCAGGGCCAGCAGGGCCTGCACGCGCTGTGCGTCACTCAGGTCGTGGCGGTTGACCAGGCCCTGGTGCAGACGGATGGCGCGGTCGACCTCGCCACGGCGGCGGAACAGGTGGCCCAGCGCGACCTGGGTCTCGAAGGTTTCCTTGTCCAGCTCGGCGATGTGCAGGAACAGCTCGATGGCCTTGTCCGGCTGCTCGTTGAGCAGGTAGTTCAGGCCACGGAAATAGGTGCTGGACAGGCGGCTGACCTGGTTGTCGCCGTGGCGCTGCCCACCACGCCGCCCGATCACCCAGCCAGCGACAGCCGCCAGGGGCACGAACAGGAAGAACCAGAACCACTCAGTGACGAAATCCATCTTCGATCAGCGTCCATCAAAAGATTGGGAGGGGGAAACCGGGGCCACAGGGGGGGCGACCGACTTGTTGGCGCGGCGCAGCTGGGCGTAGAGCGGAATGACCACGCTCACCAGCACCAGGCCGGCACCGACAATGACGCCGATCAGCAGCGAGGCGATGATCGCCACGCCAATCGAGGTCTTGAGTTGGGTGAACACCAGGTTGATGGTCATCTCGTCCATGTTCATGGCACCGATGATCAACCCGAGGAGAAGCACCGCCAGCAGGACCAGCAGACGAAAAACCTTCATGCGACAGCTCCATTGGCAGGAGACCGTAGCTTATCCGACTGGTGGTGGGATTCGCACGCAGTCGCGCGACGGGACCTTCAGGCCGGATCGGCGTCCAGCGGCAGCACACTGCTGACCCGCTCGCGCAGTTCCTTGCCCGGCTTGAAATGGGGAACGTGCTTGCCCGGCAGGGCCACCGATTCGCCAGTCTTCGGGTTGCGACCCAGGCGCGGCGGCCGGTAGTGCAGCGAGAAGCTGCCAAAGCCACGGATTTCGATGCGATCCCCGGCAGAGAGGGAACCGCCCATCATTTCCAGCAACGACTTCACCGCCAGATCGACATCATCGGCCTTCAGGTGCGCCTGGCGGCGCGCGAGGATTTCGATCAGTTCGGATTTGGTCATTGCCGGCTCACATCAGGGATCACTCACCCTGAAACGGCCCGGGCAATGAAGCCCGGGCCGTCCAGGAAACAACGTACAGCGTAAGGCCGATTACTCGGACTTGTTGCCGCTCAGCTGTGCACGCAGCAGCGCGCCCAGCTGGGTGGTGCCGCTGGCAGCCGAAGAGGACTGGTATTCCTCCAGCACTTCGCGCATTTCCGCGTCGTCCTTGGCCTTGATCGACAGCTGCAGGGTACGGCCCTTGCGGTCCATGCCCACGAACTTGGCTTCGACCTTGTCGCCGACCTTCAGGTGCTGGGTGGCGTCGTCAACGCGCTCGTTGGCGATGTCGCGTGCCGAGACGTAACCTTCGATGCCGTCAGCCAGCTCGATGATCGCGCCCTTGGCGTCGACTTCCTTCACCACGCCTTCAACCTTGGAGCCCTTCGGATTGGCAGCCATGTACTGGCCGAACGGATCCTGCTCCAGCTGCTTGACGCCCAGGGAGATGCGCTCGCGCTCCGGATCGACAGCCAGGACGACGGCGTCCAGGGTATCGCCCTTCTTGAAGTTGCGAACGATGTCTTCGCCAGTGGTCGCCCAGCTGATGTCGGACAGGTGAACCAGGCCGTCGATGCCGCCGTCCAGGCCGATGAAGATGCCGAAGTCGGTGATCGACTTGATCTGGCCCGACACCTTGTCACCCTTCTTGTGGGTGGCAGCGAAGGTTTCCCACGGATTGGCGGCAACCTGCTTCATGCCCAGCGAGATACGGCGACGCTCTTCATCGACGTCCAGCACCATCACTTCGACTTCGTCACCAACCTGCACAACCTTGGACGGGTTGACGTTCTTGTTGGTCCAATCCATCTCGGAGACGTGCACCAGGCCTTCGACGCCCGGCTCGATCTCGACGAACGCGCCGTAATCGGTGACGTTGGAGACCTTGCCGAAGACGCGGCTGTTGGCCGGGTAACGACGGCCGATGTTGTCCCACGGATCTTCGCCCAGCTGCTTCAGACCCAGCGAAACGCGGTTGCGCTCGCGGTCGAACTTCAGCACGCGGACGTCCAGCTCGTCGCCGACGTTCACGACTTCCGACGGGTGACGCACGCGCTTCCACGCCATGTCGGTGATGTGCAGCAGGCCGTCGATACCGCCCAGGTCCACGAACGCGCCGTAATCGGTCAGGTTCTTGACGACACCCTTCAGGATCGCGCCTTCCTGCAGCTTGTCCATCAGCTGCTCGCGCTCTTCCGAGTGCTCGCTTTCGACGACAGCGCGGCGCGAGACCACGACGTTGTTACGCTTGCGGTCCAGCTTGATGAGCTTGAACTCGAGCTCCTTGCCTTCCAGGTAGGCCGGATCGCGCACCGGGCGCACATCGACCAGGGAACCCGGCAGGAAGGCGCGGACATCCTTGATGTCCACGGTGAAACCACCCTTGACCTTGCCGCTGATGCGGCCGGTGATGGTTTCGTTCTTTTCCAACGCTTCTTCCAGCTCGTCCCACACCATCGCGCGCTTGGCCTTCTCGCGCGACAGGACGGTTTCGCCGAAGCCGTTCTCGATGGAGTCGAGGGCGACCTTGACGATGTCGCCTTCGGCGACGTCGATTTCGCCAGCGTCGTTACGGAACTGTTCGATCGGCACGATGCCTTCGGACTTCAGGCCAGCGTTGATCACCACGACGTCGCCGCGGACTTCAACAACGGTACCGCTGACGATGGCGCCCGGCTTCAGCTTGGCCAGGTTGGCCTGGCTGGCTTCAAACAGTTCGGCAAATGATTCGGTCATTAGATTTACTCTGTTGGACACATGGGTCGGTGGCGTCCCTTCAGGGATTGACGACCGCCCGCCTGTTGGTCGACCCCGGAAACGCAGGTCGTGTGTAGTAGGAAAACCGCCACGCATCATTGCGCGGCGGAGCTGGTACAGCACTGCTATGCGCGACCACCACCGGTGTTGCTGGTGGCACTCCCGCGCGAACGGATCAGGCAGCCGGAACCGGAAGCAGATCCATCACTCGGGCAACGACATCATCGATGCCGATGCCTGTGGTGTCGATGAGGACAGCATCGTCTGCCGGCTTCAGGGGCGCCACGGTACGCTGAGCATCACGGGCGTCGCGGGCCATGATCTCGCGCAGGAGGTCATCAAAGTTAACAGAAACCCCCTTGTCTTTCAACTGCTTATGCCGGCGCTCGGCGCGCTCCTCGGCACTGGCGGTCAGGAAGACCTTGTAGGGGGCGTCCTTGAAGATCACCGTGCCCATGTCGCGGCCGTCGGCGACCAGGCCCGGCAGTTCCCTGAATGCGCGCTGGCGCTCCTTCAGGGCCGCGCGGACCTCGGGAATGGCGGCAATGGCCGAGGCCAGCGCGCCGGTGGTCTCCAGGCGCAGCTCGTCGGTGGCGTCGGTGCCGTTGACCATGACCCGCATCGACTCGCCCTGTTCAACAAACTGAACATGGGTGTCGAAGGTGCAGCGCACCAACGCCGAGGCATCGGAGGTATCGATGTCGGCCCAGCTCGCTGCCACGCCCACCGCCCGGTACAGAGCGCCCGAATCCAGGTAATGCCAGCCCAGACGGCGCGCGACGATGCGGCTGATGGTACCCTTGCCGGCCCCCGAAGGGCCGTCGATGGTCAGGACGGGAGCGAGTGGATTCATGGGGGTCCTAGCGCGTGTGAAGGGGCCATTCTAGCCCCTGCCCGGAGCCCCGCGCAGAGACTTTCGCGCAACCACTTGAAACCACGACGAAAAGCCCGGTAGAATGGCGGGCTTGAACGAGCGCCAACTGCCGATTGTCTTTCGCATATCGCGGCCACGCTCCACCCGAACAACTACTGTTTACGCCGAGGTATGCCATGAAAATCCTGTCCTCCCTGAAGTCGGCGAAGGCCCGTCACCGCGACTGCAAGGTCGTCCGTCGTCGTGGCAAGATCTTCGTCATCTGCAAGTCGAACCCGCGTTTCAAGGCGCGTCAGCGCTAAGCCTCACGGCCTTCGGGCCGCGGCGGGTCCCGCGCGGGACCGACCCGATGCAAAAAGCCGCCTTCGGGCGGTTTTTTGTTGCATGCGGCTTTTTTTTCCTGCCGTTTTTGCTGTAATCGCCTTTCTTGACCACTGGGGAGTAGATCGAGATGAAGCGTTACCTGAGCACCCTGGCCGTTCTGGCCACCCTGGCCGCCGCCACGCCGGCGCTGGCCGATACCCTGCTGGTCGACCGCGCCGCCGAAAAGCCGGCCGGTGCCCTGCCCGTCCGCGGCCAGAGCATGCAGCAGGTGCAGTCGCAGTTCGGCGCGCCGAGCGAGCAGCTGCAGCCGCGCGGCGGCCAGAAGCGCCAGTGGCCGACCATCAACCGCTGGGTCTACCCGCAATTCACCGTCTACTTCGAAAAGCAGAAGGTGATCGACGTGGTGGCCAACAAGGCGGACCCGAACGAGATCGGCCCGAAGCCGCCGATCCGCTGAACCCCCTACCCGCCGCTGGCGGGCCTGTGTAGCGAGACCATGAACCAGACCCTTCGTTTTCCTGCCGAATGGGAAGCCCAGAGCGGCGTCCTGATTGCCTGGCCCACTGCCGACACCGACTGGGCCGACCGCCTGGGCCAGGTGGAGGAGACCTACATCGCACTGGTCGCCGCCATCACCCGCTTCCAGCCGGTGCTGATCTGCGTGGCCGACGACGATGTGGAGACCTATGCCGAAATGCGGCTGCGCTCCAACCGCATCGACATGGACCGGGTCCACTTCACCACGGCGGCATACGACGACACCTGGCTGCGTGACTCCGGCCCGATCACCCTGCGCCGCGCCGACGGCAGCTTCCAGCTGCTGGATTTCCGCTTCACCGGCTGGGGCGGCAAGTTCGATGCCACCTTGGACGACCAGCTGGTGGGCGTGCTGGACCAGGCCGGCGTGTTCAACAACGCGCCGGTGCGCAGCATTGCCTTCGCCCTGGAAGGCGGCGGCATCGAGACCGACGGTGAAGGCACCCTGCTGACCACCTGGAAGTGCCTGCACGAGCGCCACCCGGACCGCGACCGCGCCAGCCTGAGCGCCGACCTGGCCGACTGGCTGCAGCAGGACCGTGTGCTGTGGCTGGACCATGGCTACCTGGAAGGCGACGACACCGACGCCCACATCGACACCCTGGCCCGCTTTGCTTCGCCTGACAGCATCGTCTACCAGGCCTGCGACGACGAAAGCGACTCGCACTACGCCGAACTGCAGGCGATGGGCAACGAGCTGGCCGCACTTCGCACCAAGGATGGGCAGCCGTACCGCCTGTTCCCGCTGCCGTGGGCCCAGCCGGTGATCGACGAGGGCCGCCGCCTGGCCGCGTCGTACGCCAATTACCTGATCGTCAACGGTGCGGTGCTGATGCCGGCCTACGGCGACCCGGCCGACGACCTGGCCCGCGATGTGCTGGCCCAGGCCCACCCGGGCCGCGAGATCGTGCAGGTCCCCTGCCGTTCGCTGATCTGGCAGAACGGCAGCCTGCACTGCATCACCATGCAGCTGCCGGAAGGGTTGTTGAAGGCCTGACGGATGACGCCGGGCCCCGCCCGGCACCGCTTGTGTAGCGTCGAGCCATGCTCGACTGGCTTCTTGTGGAGCCGAGCCCACGCTCGGCTGGCCGCTCGCGCGATCGAAGCAGAACGCAGCCGAGCATGGGCTCGGCTCTACAACACCGGCCATTCAGCGCGCGACACGCCGTCGCCGCCCATCCGCGCTAACATGCAGGTTTTCCCCCGCAGGAACGCCCCGCATGAACTCGCGCAGCCCCCTTACCGTCGCCCTGATCCAGGAGCGCAACCACGGTGATGCCGCCGCCAACCTGGCGGTGATCGAAGCACGCGTGGCCGAGGCGGCTGCGCAGGGCGCGAAACTGGTGCTGCTGCAGGAACTGCACAACGGTCCTTACTTCTGCCAGCACGAGTCGGTTGACGAATTCGACCTGGCCGAGCCGATTCCGGGCCCCAGCACCGAGCGCCTGGGCGCGCTGGCCAAGAAGCATGGCGTGGTGCTGGTCGGCTCGCTGTTCGAGCGCCGCGCCGCCGGCCTGTACCACAACACCGCCGTGGTGTTCGAGAAGGACGGCACCCTGCTGGGTAAGTACCGCAAGATGCACATCCCGGACGATCCGGGCTTCTACGAAAAGTTCTATTTCACCCCGGGTGACATCGGCTTCAAGCCGATCGATACCTCGGTGGGCCGCCTGGGCGTGCTCGTGTGCTGGGACCAGTGGTACCCGGAAGCGGCGCGCCTGATGGCGCTGGCCGGCGCCGAGCTGCTGCTCTACCCCACCGCGATCGGCTGGGACCCGGACGACGTGCAGGACGAGAAGACCCGCCAGCGCGACGCCTGGGTGCTGAGCCACCGCGGCCACGCCGTGGCCAACGGGCTGCCGGTGCTGAGCTGCAACCGCGTGGGCCACGAAGCGTCGCCGCTGGGCGCCTCGGGCATCCAGTTCTGGGGCAACAGCCACGTGCTGGGCCCGCAGGGCGAATTCCTGGCCGAAGCCGGCACCGATGCCACCGTGCTGATGTGCGATGTCGATCTGCAGCGCAGCGAACACGTGCGCCGCATCTGGCCGTTCCTGCGCGACCGTCGCATCGACGCGTACGGTGACCTGCTCAAGCGCTACATCGACTGAGCCGGAGCGCTGCCATGGCCGTCCTCATCCGTGATGCCGGCCCGGCCGACATCGCCGCGGTCACCGCGATCTACGCGGTGGAAGTGACCGACTTCGTCAACACCTACGAGTACGACATCCCGGACCAGGCCGAGATGCTGCGCCGCATGCGCGACATCATCGACCGGGGCTTCCCCTATCTGGTCGCCGAGATCGACGGCCAGGTGGCCGGCTATGCCTACGCCAACACCTACCGCACCCGCATTGCCTACCAGTGGACCGTGGAAAATTCGGTCTACGTCGATGCCGCGTTCCAGGGCAAGGGCGTGGGCACCGGCCTGTTGCAGGCCCTCATCGACGCCTGCACCGCGCGCGGCTACCGGCAGATGGTGGCGGTGATCGGCGAACCGACCAACACCGCTTCCATCAAGCTGCACGAACGCTTCGGCTTCCACCTGGTGGGCGTGTTCCAGGGCCTGGGCCGCAAGCATGGCCGCTGGCTGGACACCGTGCAGATGCAGCGCGCGCTCGGCGATGGCGCCGACACCGCACCTTCCAATGAATGAACCCATGACCGAAACCCTTCCCGAAACCGGCGACGACTTGTTCGCTGGCCAGCCCGTGCGCGTTGTTGAACGCGACGGCGTGCGCTACACCCTGCTGGGCACCGCCCACGTCTCCCATGCCAGCGTCGAGGCGGTGGAAAAAGCCATCGACAGCGGACGATTCGACGCGGTGGCCGTCGAGCTGGACCCGCAGCGCCTGCAGGCACTGAGCGACCCGGACACGCTGGCCAAGCTGGACCTGGTGGAAGTGATCCGCAAGGGCCGCGTGGCGCTGTTCGCGGCCAACCTGGCGCTGTCGGCCTACCAGCGCCGCCTGGCCGAGCAGCTGGGCATCGAACCCGGTGCCGAACTGAAGCGCGCAGTGGACCTGGCGCGCGAGCGCAACCTGCCGGTGCACCTGATCGACCGTGAGGTCGGCCTGACCTTCCGCCGCGCGTCGCAGCGGCTGGGCTTCTTCGGCAAGCTGAAGCTGGTGGCCGGCCTGGGTGCCGGCCTGTTCTCGTCGGAAGAAGTGGGCGAGAACGAGATCGAGAAGCTCAAGCAGGGCGACATGCTGGAATCGAGCTTCGGCGAATTCGCCACCGAAAGCCCGGCGCTGTACGAGACCATCATCGGCGAGCGCGACCGTTACATGGCCACGCGCCTGCGCGAGGAACACAACCCGCAGCTGCGCGAGGTGCTGGCCGTGGTCGGTGCCGGCCATCTGGCCGGGCTGGCGCGCTACCTGGAAACCGATACCGCCGAACCGGCGCCGCTGCGCGCGGAACTGGAAGCGGTGCCGAAGAAGCGCAACATTCCGTGGTTCACCCTGGGCATCCTGGCCATCGTCATCACCGGCATTGCGGTGGGCTTCTACCGGGGTGGGCTGGGCGTGGGTACCGAACTGCTGGCAACGTGGGCGATGTACACCGGCGGCCTGGCCGGCCTCGGCTGCCTGCTGGCCGGCAGCCATCCGCTGAGCATCCTGACCGCGATCGCGGTGGCACCGTTCAAGCCGTTCCGCCTGAGCATCCCCACCGGTGCGTTCTCGGCGCTGGTGGAAGCGCGCCTGCGCAAGCCGGCCTATGAGGATTTCCTCAAGCTGCGTGACGATGCGCAGAGCCTGAAGGGCTGGTACCGCAACCGCGTCACCCGCGTGGTGCTTACCTTCATGCTGACCAACCTGGGCAGCATGCTCGGGCTGTGGCTGACCGCCGGCAAGGTGTGGGGCCAAGTCGCGGGTTGATTCAGCGGTGGCGGGTCATGCGACCCGTAGCGCCCGAGCCCATGCTCGGGCGGCGCCGCGGAGCGGCGAAAGGTAGGTGCCAACCTTGGTTGGCGTCGCTTTCCAGACGCGTACAGCAGCCGAGCGTGGGCTCGGCTCTACAGGTCGATGCCAACGCTGGTTGAAAAAAAGGGGGAGACCGCCCCACTACGACCGGTCTCCCCCCACCACAAACACGTTGTCGCGCAAGACAGCCGAGCATGGCTCGGCTCTACGGTGTCCCTCCCCCACCACAAACACGTTGTTGCAGCCATCAGTCGAGCAAGCTCGACTCTACGCGGCTGTTGCCTCCACGTTGTCCAGCCCACGCGCGCGCCGGATCAGCCGCGTGACCGCGCTGCGCAGGTCATCCAGCACGGCATAGATGGTCGGCAGGAACAGCAGGCTGACCACGGTGGAGAACGCCAGGCCACCGGCAATGGCGCGTGCCATCGGCGCATATTCCGGGCCATCGCCGAACATCTGCGTGTTGGTGAGCGAGATCGGCACCATCGCCAGGATCGCCGTGCCCATGGTCATCATGATCGGCCGCAGGCGCTCGCGTGAGCCTTCCACCAGCGCCTGGGTGCGGCCCATGCCGCCGCGCCGCAGGTTGTTGATGTGCTCGATCATCACGATGCCGTTGTTCACCACCACGCCCATCAGCACCAGGATGCCGATGAAGGACATGATTCCGAACGAGGTGCCGGTGATCCAGAACAGCCAGAACACGCCGAAGATGGAAAACAGTACGCCGCTCATGATCGCCGCCGGGAACAGCAACGATTCGAACACCGCGGCCATCACCACGTAGATCATCACCAGGGCGATGAGCAGGTTGAACACCATCTGCTGCATGGCTTCGTTGTCGTTGCCGTAGTCACCGCCATCGAAGGTATAGCCATAGCCGGCCGGGAAGCTCATCGGCTTGAGCACCGCTTCGATCGCGTTGCGGCCATCGGGCGCGGTGATCTTCTCGGCCAGGTTGGCCTTGATGGTGAGGGTGGTCTGGCGGTTGGTGCGGCCGATCTGGGTGGCCGATGAACCGATGTCCACGCTGACCAGGCTGAGCAGCGGCACGCTGCGGCCATCGCCGGTGCGCACGCTGTAGCCGGCCAGGTCTTCCGGGCTGCTCTGCTCGGCACCGGCGAAGCGCACCCACACCGGCACTTCATTGTCGCCGCGGCGGAACTCGCGCATCGGCGCACCGCGCAGGGCCAGGCCGACGAAACTGGCCACCTGTTCGGCGTTGAACCCGAAGGCAGCGGCGCGCTCGCGGTCGACCCGCACCTTCAGCTCGCCGCCCTTCTCGCCGTTGTCGATGCGCACATCACGCAGTTCCGGGCGCTGGGCCAGCAGCGGCAGCACCTCCTGGCCGATCTCCTGCAGCATCGTGCTGGAATCACCCACCAGCTGCACCTGCACGCCCTGGTTGCTGCCGCCGCCGTCGCCGCCCTGGTTGCCGACGAAGTAATCGGTGCGGGCGGACTTGGGCAGGCCCTTGCGCAGCTCTTCCTGCAGCGCCTTGATGTCCTTGGCGAACTTCTCGTCCACGGTGACCACGGTCGAGCTGCCTTCCTGCTCGCTGTACCAGGAATAGACCTGCTTGACGTGCAGGCGCTCGCGGTTCTGCTCGACCCACGCTTCCACGCGGGCCACTTCCTCGGACATCTGCCGGTAGGTATAGGCCCCCTTCCACATGTAGCCGATGAAGATGTCCTTGCCACCACCGCCGCCGAACATGTCCACCTTGGTGAGCTTCATCGGCACCAGGCTGACCAGCACCACCAGCAGGATGCCCAGCAGGCTCCAGCCGCGATGGCGCAGCGACCAGTCCAGCAGGCGTGCATAGCGGCGCTGCAGGCGGGCGATCACGCCGGTCTGCGAATGCAGCAGCTTGGGCGTGGCCATGCGTGCGGACAGCATCGGGATCAGGCTGACCGCCACCAGCCACGAGGCCAGCAGCGAGACCGAGATGGTGATCGCGATCTGCGCCATGAAGATGCTGATGTTGTTGGTCTCACCAAACAGGTTGGGCACGAACACGATGCAGTGGCACAGGGTGCCGGCGCTGAGCGCGATGGCCACGTTGCGGGTGCCGATGATCGAGGCCAGGCGCGGCTGGTCCGGCATGCGCTCGCGTTCCTGGTAGATGCTCTCCACCACCACCACGGCGTTGTCGACCAGCATGCCGACGGCCAGCAACAACCCCATCATGGTCAGGATGTTCAGCGTCACCCCGGCGAAGTACATGAAACCCAGGGTGATGGTGAAGCAGATCGGAATGGCCAAGGTCACCATCAGGGTGGACGGCCAGTGGCGCAGGAAGAAGAACAGCACCGTGATCGACAGGATCAGGCCCACCGCGCCGGCTTCGGCCAGTTCCAGCAGCGAGGAGGTGACCGCCTTGCCCTGGTTGTCGATGACCTTGATCTGCACGTCGCGCATGGACTCCTGCGCGCGGATAGCCTCGACCTCGGCCAGTGCCGCACGCGAGACGTCCACCAGATTGGCACTGCGTTCCTTGAAGATGTCCAGGCCGACGGCAGGATTGCCATCCAGGCGGCGGCCGTAGTTCATCCGCGCCGGCTTCAGGCGCACCTCGGCAATGTCGCCCAGGCGCAGGCCCTTGGCATTGATCACCAGGTCACGCATTTCCTGCAGGTCGGTGATCTCGCCCACCGGCTGCACGCGCACGCGCTGGCCGTTGTCGTCGATCTGCCCTGCCGAGATCGAGAAGTTCAGCGTGCGCAGGCGATCGCTCAGTTCGTTGATGCTCAGGCCATGCGCGTTGAGCCGGTCCGGATCGATCGCGATCTCGACTTCGTTCGGCGGTGCGCCGGTGATGTCCACGCGGGCCACGCCGGGGATGCGCTCGATGCGCCGCTTGAACTCGCGGTCGAGCATGTCATAGGCCGCGGTCAGGTCGGTGGTGCTGGCCAGGCGCACCTTCAGCACCGGCTGGTCGCTGCTGGACCACTTGAACACGTTGTAGCGCTGCAGGTCGTCGGGCAGGTCGCTGCGGATCGCGTCGATGCGTTCACGCGCATCGGACGCGGCGATGGCGATGTCGCGGTCCCAGTCGCTGAACTCGATGAAGATCGAGGCCGCTTCGGAGGTTGCCGACGAGCGCATGCGCTTGATGCCGGTCATCGTCGCCAGCGATTCCTCCACCGGGCGGATGATGGTCCGCTCGACCTCTTCGGGGGTCGAACCGGTGTACGGGATCTGCACGAACAGGAACGGCGCGGAAATGTCCGGCAGTGCCTCCAGCGGCAGGCGGAACGAGGCAATCAGGCCCACCACCACCAGCGAGATGAAGCACATGATGGTGGTGACCGGCCGGCGGATGGAGAACTCGGCAACGCTCATGCCGGTTCCTCCCCAGCACCCGGGTGCGCCGCCGGGCGACCGCCTTCGGCGGCTTGCAGGCCTTCACCGGCATGCTTGCGGCCACGTTCGCGGTAATAGGCATCGCCGCGGCGGTCCATCAGGTCGTACACCACCGGGATGACCAGCAGGGTCAGCAGGGTCGACACCAGCAGGCCGCCGATGACGGTGATCGCCATCGGTGCGCGCACCTCGGCGCCCTCGCCCATCGCCACCGCCAGCGGCAGGAAGCCGAACAGCGTGCACAGGGTGGTCATGATGATCGGCCGCAGGCGCGAGCGCGCACCTTCCACCAGGGCCTCGTGCTTGGCCACGCCGGCCTCGCGCAGCTGGTTGACCTTGTCGATGAGGATGATCGCGTTCTTGGTGACCAGGCCGACCAGCAGGATCAGGCCGATGAACACCACTACCGAGATGGGCTTGCCGGTCAGCAGCAGGGCCAGGATGGCACCGACCAGGGCCAGCGGAATGGTGAACAGGATGACGAACGGATGCAGCAGCGATTCGAACTGCGAGGCCATCACCAGGTAGACCAGGAAGATGGCCAGGCCGAAGGCGAAGATCAGCGACTTGGCGGCCTGGGCCAGTTCCTCGCCCTGGCCACCGATATGCAGGCCGACGCCCGCACCCAGCGGCTGCTCGGCCACCATCTGCTGCACTTCACGCATGGCTGCGCCCAGGTCGATGTCGCGCAGGTTGGCCGACACCACCGCGACGCGGGTCTGGTCGGCACGGTGGATCTCGCTGGGGCCGGTGGTGGCGACCACGTCGGCCACCGCGTCCAGGGTGACCGGACGACTGCTGCCCGGGTTCACGATCAGGCGGCGGATGCTGTCCACGCTGGCACGGTCACCTTCCTGCGCACGCACCAGCACGTCGATCTTGCGGTCGCGGAAGCTGTAGCGGGTGGCCACGTCGCCACGCACCTTCTTCACCACCACATCGGCGATCTGGCGGGTGGTCAGGCCGAGTGCGCCGGCCCGTTCCTGGTCGAAGCGGATCTGGATTTCCGGGAAGCCCTCTTCCACCGTCGACTTCACATCGGCGTAGTGCGCATTGCCGCGCAGCAGGGCCGCCAGGCGCTGGCCAGCCTGTTCCAGCGTGGCCATGTCCTGCCCGCGCAGCTCGATTTCCAGCGGTGTGGAGAAGCTGAACAAGGCTGGGCGTGCAAAGTCGACCTGGGCACCGGGGTGCTGGCCCATGGTGTCGCGCAGGCGTTCGGTGATCTCCGCTTCGGTGCGCGCGTTGCCGCCGCCTTCCATCACCACGGTCAGCTTGCCGATGTTCTCGCCGCTTTCGGTGGGGCTGGCATCCAGGCGCGTCCCGCTGCCGCTCACGCCGTACAGCGAGGCCACGCCCTCGCCCTTGCCATGCGCCAGCTGCAGTTCGCGCACCAGCGCATCGGTCTGCTTCAACGGCGTGCCGGCGGGCAGCTTGACCGTCATTTCGAAGCGGTCCTGCGCCAGCTGCGGGATCAGGTCGGCGCCCAGCATGGGCACCAGGGCCATGGTGCCGACGAAGGCCAGCGAGGCCAGGCCCAGCACCTTGCCCGGGTGGGCCAGCGCACTGGGCAGCAGCCGCAGGTAGCCGCGTTCGGCACCGGCATAGGGCTTCATGGCGATGTCGCTGGCCTTGCGCATGACCGGCCCGACCACGGCCACCACGCCACGCCATACGCGCACCACCAGCCAGGCCAAGGCGAAGAAGCTCCAGCGCACGCTGGCCACGAAGCCACGGCGGCCCAGTGCGACCGGCTTCTGCCAGCGGCTTTGCGGGCGCCACGGTTCGGCCTGGGCCTCTTCCGGGAAGGCCAGCGGCGGACGGCCCTTCAGCGAGCTGAGCATGGGGATCAGGGTCATCGACACCAGCAGCGAGATCGCGATGGCGATGGCCACGGTCAGGGCCTGGTCACGGAACAGCTGGCCGGCGATGCCGTCGACGAACACCAGCGGCAGGAACACGGCAATGGTGGTCAGGGTGGACGCGACCACGGCCATGCTCACTTCACGGGTACCGGCAATTGCGGCCTGCAGGATGCCCAGGCCGCGTTCGCGCGCCTTGGCGATGCTTTCCAGCACCACGATCGAGTCATCCACCACCAGGCCGGTGGCCAGCGCCAGGCCGCCCAGCGACATCACGTTCAAGCTCAGGCCCAGCTGGCCCATGAAGAAGAACGTGGCGATGATCGAGACCGGCAGCGACAGGCTGATCACGAAGGTGCTCCAGCCATCGCGCAGGAACAGGAAGATGATCAGGATGGCCAGCAGGCCGCCGATCACCGCGTCCTTCTTGACGTCACTGATGGCGTGCTCGATGAAGCGCGACTGGTCCTCGATGGTGGTCAGTTCGGCATCGGCCGGGAAGGTGCTCTTGATCTGCTCCAGGCGCGTGCGCAGGGCCGCAGCGGTGGCCACGGTATTGGCATCGCCTTCCTTGTAGATCGCCAGTTCCACCGATTCCTTGCCGCCCAGGCGGATGATCGCCTCGCGTTCCTTGTAGCCCTGGCGCACGGTGGCCACATCTTTCAGGCGCACCGGCACGCCATTGGCGACCACGCTGGAACCCCCACCGGAGGAGGCACTCTGCGCCGCCGACGCTGCGGCCACGGCGGCCGCCGAGCCGGTGGAAGCGGCGATGTTGAACATCTGCTGCAGGGCCGAATCGGCCGCGCTGCCATTGGAGGACTGGGTGGTGACCAGCAGGTTGCGGATCTCTTCCAGATCGGCGAACTGGTTGACGGTGCGCACCAGGAAACGCTGCGAGCCCTCCTCCAGGCGGCCGCCGGAGATGTTGATGTTCTCTTCCTTCAACCGCTTGATGACGGTGTCGATGGGCAGGTTGAGCTGGGCCAGCTTCTGCTGGTCGATGTCGACCTGGATCTCGTCCTCCAGGCCACCGCCCACCTTGACCGCGGCCACGCCGGTGACCGGTTCGAGCTTCTTCTTCAGGTCTTCGTCGGCATAGCGGCGCAACGCGGTCAGTTCGCGGATGGCGTCCTCATCGCTGGCCGGGGTGGCCTTGGTCGACAGCACCAGGCGCATGATCGGCTCGGTGGACGGATTGAAGCGCAGCAGCACCGGCGCCTTGGCCTCCAGCGGCAGGTTAAGCGCTTCCATCTTGTCGCGCACTTCCAGACTGGCCTGGTCCATGTTGGTGCCCCAGGCGAATTCGAGCACCACATCGCTCTGCCCGGTGCGCGAGACTGATTTCAGCTTGCGCAGGTTCTTGACCACGCCCACCGCTTCTTCCACCGGTTGGGTGATCAGGCTTTCGATTTCGGTCGGCGCCGCACCGGTGTATTCGGTACGCACGGTGAGCGTGGGGTAGCTCAGGTCCGGCAGCAGGTTCACCTTGAGGTTGCCCAGCGCGATCAGGCCGAACAGCAGCAGGGTGACCGTGCACATGGCGATGGTCACGCGGCGGCGGGTGGCGAATTCCACCAGGCCGCCGCGCATGGCGGCGGCGGCGCCGTCGCCGCCCGGCGAGGCACCGTGGTCGTGGCCCGGGGCGGTCATTGCTGGCTCCCGGCCTTGTCAGCGGGCTTGGCGGCGGCGGTGACCGCAGCCGGCTTTGCCTTCGGGTTGGCCTTGGGATCGGCGATGACCTGCACGGCGGTACCGTCGCGCAGGGCAACCTTGCCGGCAGTCACGATCTGGTCGCCGGCAGCCAGGCCGTCGCGGATTTCCACCCACGGCCCTTCGGCATAGCCCAGCTTGACCGGCACGCGGGCGACCTTGCCTTCGCGCACACGGAACACCGCCGGCTCGCCGTCGTCCAGCAGGGCCAGGCGCGGCACCACCAGGGCGTCGGCGCGCTGGTCGTAGTCGATGCGGATGCGGCCGAACATACCCGGTTGCAGCGCATGCTCGGTGCCATTGAAGGCGCTGACCACGCGGAAGGTGCCGCTGCCCGAATCGACCACCGGGGCGATGCGGTCGACGGTGCCGGTGAAGGTCTGGCCCGGCAGCGCATCGGCCGACAGGGTGACCGGCTGGCCGGCACGCAGGGTGGCCAGTTCGCGCTCGGGCACGTTGAGGGTGGCTTCCAGCTGCGAGTTGTCGACGATGCGGAAGATGGGCGTGTTGATCTGCACGAAGTTGCCGGTCTTGATCGAACGCGAGGCGATCACGCCCGAGATGGGCGCCACCACCGTGGTGTAGGACAGTTCCAGCGTGGCCAGGCGGTACTGCGCGCGCATGTTTTCCAGGTCGTAGCGCAGCTGGTCGACGTCGGCGGCGCTGACCATCTGCTGGCCCACCAGTTTCTGCGCACGCTGGTAGTTGTTTTCCAGCTTGCGCATCTGGGCTTCGCTCTGCGCCACGGCCAGGCGCGCGCGGTCCGGGTCCAGGCGCACCAGTGGCTGCCCGGCGGTGACCCGCTGGCCTTCCTCGACCAGTACCGCCAGCGCCACACCGGAGGTCTTGGCCACTACCTGCGATTCGGCGCGCGGTTCCAGCGCGGCGGTGCCGGTGTAGCTGGCGGCCACGGCGCGGTGGCTGGCCACGGCAACTTCCACCGGTACCGCATCGACCTTCTTCGCGTCCTTGGTTTCGGCCGCCTTGGCTTCGGAATTGGGGCCCGCGGCGCAACCGCCCAGCAGCAGGGAGGTGGAGATCAGCAGAGCAGCGGCACAGAGTCCAGTGCGGCGGCCGGGCAGGAAGGTTGGGTGCGACATCGTCAGATCCCTGGAGGATGCGTAGGCAGGTGTGGTAGCAAAGTAATGCACCACTTCACGGCAACACCATATCCCAAAGGTCATGGTGCCTTCACGCCGCCGGTCGGCCCGACCCCCATTTCAGCTAGATGAAACCTGAGGCTATACTCGGGTCGTTCCGTACCCCACGCCGGAACGACCAGACCCGAATCCCCGGAAACGACATCATGCGCCCGCAGCCGCTCGCCGCTTGTCTCGCTCTGGCCGTCCTCCTGCCCCTCGGGGCCGCCGCACAGCCCGCTCCTGCCCCTGCTCCTGCAGCACCCGCCCCGGCTCCGGTCCAGGCCGCCCCGCCCGCTGCCGCCACCCCGGCCGGCAACTTCGACAATGGTCG
Organism: Stenotrophomonas maltophilia; assembly: GCF_047782825.1. Lineage (GTDB taxonomy): Bacteria > Pseudomonadota > Gammaproteobacteria > Xanthomonadales > Xanthomonadaceae > Stenotrophomonas. Next base: position 1,310,920 of record NZ_CP180589.1, read on the forward strand.
GGTACTGGCCTACACCTGCCAGGGCTGCCATGGCATCACCGGTTACAAGAACGCCTACCCCAGTTATCGGGTACCGAAGATCGGTGGCCAGACCCAGCAGTACCTGGCCCAGGCCCTGACCGAATACCGCCAGGGCAAGCGCCGGCATCCCACGATGCAGGCGCAGTCGATGAGCTTCAGCGAACAGGAGATCGCCGATCTCGCTGTTTACCTGTCCACCGTCAAGTAAGGCCCGCCCATGTCGAAAGCCGCGCACACGATGCGTCACGCCATCGCCCTGTCCGTTGCCCTGCTGCTGGCGGCCTGCTCGCAGTCGCAGGTGGAAAGCAGTGAAAAATCAGCCGGCGACCCCGGCCATGCCAGTGGCGAACACGGTTCCTCCTCTTCGGCTGGCCTGCCCGCGGGCCGCGAGGCCGCCGGTGAAGCCCGGGCCAAGGTGAAGGGCAAGGCGACCAACCAGAGCTGCATTGATTGCCACGGCGCCGACGGCAATGCGCCGATCGACCCGACCTACCCCAAGCTGGGTGGCCAGTACGGCGATTACCTGGCCCATGCCCTGCAGGCCTACCGTGCCGGCGACCGCCAGCATGCGCTGATGACGCCACAGGCGAAGGATCTGAGTGATCAGGACATCGCCGATCTGGCGGCGTACTTCGGCAGCCGGCCGAGCCAGCTGCGGGATCTGCACGGGGTCAAATAGGTCCAGGGCACGGTCGTGCCCTCGCACCTGTACTGTAGAGCCGAGCCCATGCTCGGCTGCTCTCCGGCCAGATCGCGATGAGCCGAGCGTAGGCTCGGCTCTACAACCATCCGCACGTGTGGCGCCCTCGGCTGCTCTCCGGCCAGATCGCGATGAGCCGAGCGTAGGCTCGGCTCTACATCAATCGGCGCACCGTTGGCGCCGACCGATGCTCAACCCTCCAGCTCTTCCCAGCGCGCGTAGGCGGCATCCAGCTCAGCCTGCACCTTGGCCAGCTGCTGGGTGTGGGCGGTCACTTCGGCACTGCTGCGGGTATAGAACGACGGGTCGTTCATCGCCGAGGTCAGGCCTTCCACATCGCCTTCCAGCTTTTCGATGGTCTTGGGCAGCTGCTCCAGCTCGCGCGCTTCCTTGTAGGCCAGCTTGCGCTTGGGCGCGGCCGGTTCGGCAGCGGCCGGGGCCACGGCGGGCGCCAGCTTGGCCACCACCGGGGCCACCGGGCTGCTGATGCTGGCGGCATAGCGCTGCCAGTCGGTATAGCCGCCCACGTACTCACCGATCACGCCATCGCCTTCCATCACCAGCGTGGAGGTGACCACGTTGTCGATGAAGTCACGATCGTGGCTGACCAGCAGCAGGGTGCCAGTGTAGTCGCCCAGCAGCTCTTCCAGCAGCTCCAGGGTTTCCACGTCCAGGTCGTTGGTCGGTTCGTCCATCACCAGCAGATTGGACGGCTGTGCGAACAGCTTGGCCAGCAGCAGGCGGTTGCGCTCACCACCGGACAGGCGGGTGATCGGCGCGCGCGCACGCTCGGGGGTGAACATGAAATCCTGCAGGTAGGCATGCACGTGCTTGCGCTTGCCGTTGAATTCCAGAAAGTCGCGGCCTTCAGCCACGTTCTCGATCGCGCTCCAGTCTTCGCGCAGCACCGAGCGGTACTGGTCGAAATAGGCGATCTGCAGGTTGGTACCGGCGTTGACCTCACCCTTGGCCGGCTGCAGTTCGCCCAGCAGCAGCTTCAGCAGCGTGGTCTTGCCGCTGCCGTTGGGGCCGATCAGGCCGATGCGGTCGCCACGCAGGATGGTTGTGGTGAAGTCGCGGACCATGGTGCGATCGCCGAAGGCGAACGAAATGTCCTTGACGTCGATGACCTTCTTGCCGGAGCTGACGCCCTGCGCGGCTTCCATCTTGACGTTGCCGCTGAGGTCGCGGCGCTGCGAGCGTTCGTTGCGCATCGCCTTCAGGCGGCGCACGCGGCCTTCGTCGCGGGTGCGGCGGGCCTTGATGCCCTGGCGGATCCACACTTCTTCCTGCGCCAGCAGCTTGTCGAAACGGGCATTTTCCTGCGCCTGCGCATTGAGGCGTTCTTCGCGGCGGCGCTCGTAGTTGGCCCAGTCGCCCGGCCAGCTGGTGACCTGGCCGCGGTCGATCTCGACGATGCGGGTGGCCAGCGCACGCAGGAAGCGGCGGTCATGGGTGACGAACACCACGCTGCCGCTCCAGCCCTTCAGGAAGGCTTCCAGCCAATCGATGGCTTCGATGTCCAGGTGGTTGGTCGGTTCGTCCAGCAGCAGCACGTCCGGGCTGGATACGAGGGCACGCGCCAGCAGCACGCGGCGCTTCATGCCGCCGGACAAGCGGCCGAACTCGGCCTCGCCATCCAGGTCGAGCTTGGTCAGGGTTTCACTGACGCGCTGGTCCAGGCCCCAGCCGTTGGCGGCATCGATCTTGGCCTGCACGTTGCCCAGGGCCTCACCGTCGAAGACCTCGGCATGGCTGAGGTGGTGGAACTCGGCCAGCCACTGGCCCAGTTCGCCCAGGCCATCGGCCACGACGTCGAACACCGAGCCGGCGGCGCCATGCGGCACTTCCTGTTCCAGGCGGGTCACGCGGACGCCCTGCTGCACGCGGACTTCGCCGTCATCGGGCTTGTGGTCGCCGGACAGCAGCTTGAGCAGGGTGGATTTGCCGGCGCCGTTGCGGCCGATCAGGGCGATGCGTTCGCCCGGCTCGATCGACAGTTCGGCCTTTTCCAGCAACAACGGGCCGCCGACGCTGAAGTCGACGTTCTGTAGGGTAATCAGAGGCATGTGCCTATTGTACGGGTTGGGCGCGTCGGCCGGGTTGCATCCGGCACCCGCGGTAGTGCCGGCCGCTGGCCGGCAACTTCAACGGCAACAGCGAAAGCAGGTTTCCAGTGGGATGGCAGGGTGGGTGTCGACCTTGGTCGACACTGTAGATCCACGCCATGCGTGGATGAACGCTGCAGGGACTGTCGATGGATGGAATCGACTGGGTCTCTGATGGCTTACCCCACCTCCCCCAACAACGCCTGCAAGCCCGGCAGCCATTGCTTGCCGGGATGACGTACCAGCCAGAGCGTGCGTTGCAGGGCGGGTAGCGGGGTCTCGAGCACGCGCAGGCGGCCCAGGGCCAGCGGCTCTTCCAGCGCGTGACGCGACAGGCAGGCCAGGCCAAGGCCGGCGATGGCGGCCTGCTTGATGGCTTCGGTATTACCCAGCTGCAGGGTCTGCGCGAAGCCGTGCAGGTGCGGCAGCAGGGCCTGTTCCACCGCTTCGCGCGTGCCGGAGCCGGGTTCGCGCAGCAGCCAGCGGGCGGCGCGCAGCTCATCCAGCGACCAGCGCGCCGGGGCGCTGGCGGCGGCCACGATCACCAGTGGGTCCTGCTGCCACGGGGTCACCTGCAGGCCACGCTCGTGGCACGGGCCTTCGATCAGGCCGGCGTCGACATCCAGCCGCTGCACGGCGGCGACCACCCCGGCACTGTTGTCGATGCGAAGGTCGACCTCGGCCTGCGGGGCCTGCCGCAGCAGCTCGGCAATGCGTGGCGGCAGCAGGTAATTGCCGATGGTGGTACTGGCGGCCAGCACCAGCCGCAAGGGCGCGCCCCGGCCCGGGTCGCCACCGGCAGCGAGCTGGCGTTCCAGGTCGGCGGCGTTGACCAGCAGCGCGCGGGCCGGTTCCAGCAGCGCGCGGCCATGGCCGTTCAGGGCCAGGCGGCGGCCGATGCGGTCGAACAACGGCGTGCCGAAGTGCGCCTCCAGTTCCTGTAGTGCGGCGCTGCTGGCCGACTGTGAAAGCGCGACGGCCTGGCCGGCTGCGGTGGTGCTGCCGTGGTCGGCGATGGCCACGAAGACCTGCAGCTGGCGAAGGGTCAGGCGCATGACTTCTTACCTGCTATATAGGTAGGTTTCAACCATATTATTCGTTTTACAGGTCATCCGTGCGGACGCAGTCTGTGCCCATCTCCTCCGTCCCCCTTTGCCATGAACGCCCCTGCCCTGTCCCCGTGGTCCCTGCCCGCCCTGCGCCAACGCTGGCAACCGCGCCTGCCCGGCCTGCTGCTGGTGGGCCTGGTGGCGGCGGCATCGTTGTATCTGGCCGAGCTGCCGTGGCTGCAGGCCCACGGCCTGAGTGCGCTGACCGTGGCGATCGTGGCCGGCATCGTGGTCGGCAACACCTTCTACCCGCGGCTGGCACCCAGCAGCGCCGCCGGCGTGGGGTTTTCCAAGCACTGGCTGCTGCGTGCGGGCATCGTGCTGTACGGCCTGCGCCTGACCTTCCAGGACATCGGCCATGTCGGCGTGGCCGGTGTGCTGATGGACGTGCTGGTGGTGGCCAGCACCTTTGGCCTGGCCTGCTGGCTGGGCGTACGTGTCTTCAGGATGGACCGTGAAGCGGCAATGCTGATCGGCGCCGGCAGCGCGATCTGTGGCGCGGCAGCGGTGATGGCCGCCGAACCGGTGGTGCGCGGCCGTGCCGTGCAGGTAACCGTGGCGGTGTCGACGGTGGTGGTGTTCGGCACGCTGGCGATGTTCCTGTACCCGGCGCTGTATGCGCTGGTGCAGTCGCACGGCTGGCTGGCGATGGACGCGCGTCAGTACGGCCTGTTCACCGGTGCCACCGTGCACGAGGTGGCACAGGTGGTGGCGGCCGGGCGCGCGGTGGGCGAGTCGGCCGCCGATACGGCGGTCATCACCAAGATGGTGCGGGTGATGCTGCTGGCACCGTTCCTGGTGGTGCTGTCGCTGTGGCTGGCCCGCGGTGGCAAGGCGGCCGATGGCAGCACGCCGCGCATCGTGGTTCCGTGGTTCGCGTTCGGGTTCGTGGCGGTGGCCGGTTTCAATTCGCTGCATCTGCTGCCGGCGGGCCTGCAGGCCGGGCTGGTGCAGCTGGATACGGTGCTGCTGGCCATGGCGATGGCCGCGCTGGGCCTTACCACCCATGTGTCGGCGCTGCGCCAGGCCGGGTTGAAGCCGCTGCTGCTGGCGTCGATCCTGTTTGTGTGGCTGCTGTTGGGGGGGCTGGCCATCCACCAGGGTGTGCTGGCGCTTCTGGGCTGAGTGCCGGGGCAACATCATCCACGCATGGCGTGGATCTACTGGCCCCCGGTCGGTCCACGCCATGCGTGGATGACGGCCAACCCCGATACATCCACGCCACGCGTGCCGGTAGATCCACGCCATGCGTGGATGAAGGCCCCGGAGCAGGACCGGCCCCGCGCGCAGGTACAATGTGCCATGACTGACTTTTCGACCCTGCCGCTGAGCCCGGCCCTGCAGCCCGGCCTGGACGCCCTCGGCTACACCACTCTCACGCCCATCCAGGCGCAGAGCCTGCCGGCCATCCTGGACCGCCGCGATGTGATCGCACAGGCGCCGACCGGCAGCGGCAAGACCGCCGCCTTCGGTCTGGGCCTGCTGCAGGCCATCGACCCCAGCCTGATCCGCGTACAGGCACTGGTGCTGTGCCCGACCCGCGAACTGGCCGACCAGGTCGCCAAGCAGATCCGCAAGCTGGCCACCGGCATCCCCAACCTGAAGCTGCTGCTGCTGGTCGGCGGCGTGCCGCTGGGCCCGCAGCTGGCCTCGCTGGAGGGCCACGACCCGCACGTGGTGGTCGGCACACCCGGCCGCGTGCAGGAACTGGCCCGCAAGCGCGCGCTGAATCTGGGCGCGGTGCGTACCCTGGTGCTGGACGAAGCCGACCGCATGCTGGACATGGGCTTTGAAGAGCCGATCCGCGAGATCGCCGGCCGTACCCACAAGGACCGCCAGAGCCTGCTGTTCTCGGCCACCTTCCCCGACAGCATCCGCGAGATGGCCCGCGACCTGCTGCGCGATGCGGTGGAAGTGACCGTGGAAGGCGCCGACCAGGCTCCGGCCATCCGCCACCTCTTCTGCGAGGTGGAACCGGCCCACCGGCAGAAGGCGCTGGCCGGCCTGCTGCTGAAGTACACGCCCGAATCGGCGGTGGTGTTCTGCAACACCCGCAAGGACGTGGACGAGGTGGCCAATTCGCTGCAGCAGTTCGGCTTCTCGGCGCTGGCCCTGCACGGCGACATGGAACAGCGTGACCGCGAGGAAGTGCTGCTGCGCCTGGCCAACCGCAGCTGCAACGTGCTGGTAGCCAGCGACGTGGCCGCGCGCGGGCTGGACGTGGAAGAGCTGGCGGCGGTGATCAACTACGAGCTGCCCACCGACGTGGAGAGCTACCAGCACCGCGTGGGCCGTACCGGCCGTGCCGGTGCCAGCGGCCTGGCGATCAGCCTGGTGGCCGGCCGCGAGAAGACCCGCGCCGAGGCCGTCGAGGCCCACTTGGGCCAGCCGCTGGACTGGCAGAAGACGCCGCTGGCGACCTCGCGCCCGGCCGAATTGCCGCAGGCTGCCATGCGCACCCTGCGTATCGATGGTGGCAAGACCGACAAGCTGCGCCCGGGCGACATCCTCGGCGCACTGACCGGCGATGCCGGCCTGTCGGGCAAGCATATCGGCAAGATCGCGATCTTCCCGACCCGCTCCTACGTGGCCATCGCCCGTGAGCAGGCGCAGAAGGCCGTAGCGAAGCTGGAAGCCGGCAAGATCAAGGGCCGTCGCTTCCGCGTGCGGATGATGTAACAGGCGGGGCATCCGCCGGGCATGGCCCGGCGCTGCCTGCATGCGGTGGGTAGCGCCGGGCCATGCCCGGCGACGCCATCAGAACACCAGTTCGGTGTGCAGCGGCAGATCCGCTTCCCAACGCCCACGGCCACCCAGGCCGTCCAGCTCGACCAGCACGCCGGCACCGACCACTTCAACGCCCAGGCGGCGCACCAGCGACAGCGCCGCACCGAGCGTACCGCCGGTAGCCAGCACGTCATCGATGATGGCCACGCGCGCGCCGGCCGGCAGCGCGTCGGCATGCACTTCGATGCAGTCGCTGCGGTATTCCAGCGTGTATTCCTCGCGCAGCACCTTGCCCGGCAGCTTGCCCGGCTTGCGCACCGGCACGAAGCCCACGCCCAGTTCCAGCGCCATGGCCGCACCCAGGATGAAACCGCGCGATTCGATGCCGACGATGGCGTCCAGCTGCTGCCCGCGCCAACGGTCAGCCATGGCCGTGATCGCGCCGCGGAAGTCTTCGCCATGGGCGAGCAGCGGCATGATGTCCTTGAACAGGATGCCTGGCTTCGGGAAATCGGCGATATCGCGCAGGCGCGAGGCCCAGGCGGGGACGGCCACGGTGGCGTCGGTCATTGCAGCTACCAGCTTGTATGGCGGCATAGGGTAACCGGTTCGCCTGCGCCCTGCCCGTTCCCGGCACCACCGCGCCGCTGCGTTCCATCCATGGCGCCGCGGCGTCACGCCAAAATCGCACACACGTGCGATAATCGCCCTAACCGGTCATTCACCCAGCCTGCGTCATAAGCGGGCCGACGCCTGCCCGCCGCCATGGCCCGCAGCCGCCCGGGATGCCGACGGCCCCCGCCACGCCTGGCGCGCGCGGGGCTCTGCCCGCCGCCGCGCGGGTTTTTCGCAATGAGGTTCATGCAACGTGGACGAGACGACGAAGGTTCCGGCCCTGTGCCGTGTGCTGGTGGTCCTGCTCGGCATCCTGGTGACCCTGTTCGGCCTGGCTCTGCTGGTCGGCGGTGTTCGCCTGGTACAGCTGGGGGGCAGTTGGTATTTCCTGCTGATGGGTGCGGTGTCGGCGGTCGCCGGCGTACTGCTGGTGATGCGCCGGCCCAATGGCGCGCTGCTGTACGGCCTGGCCTTCGTGGCTACGCTGCTGTGGGCGCTGGTCGATGCGGGCTGGGAGTTCTGGCCGCTGGTCTCGCGCCTGGTGATGCCGGCCGTGCTGGCCCTGCTGGTTGCGCTGGCGTGGCCGGTGCTGCGCCGCAGCCGTGGCCAGGTGGCCGGGCGCGGTGCCTATGGCGTGGCTGCCGTGCTGCTGGTGGGCCTGTTGGCCACGGCAGTTTCCGCGTTCCAGCCACGCCCGGTGCAGACCGCGCAGGGCACGACGCCGCCGGTGGTGCCGGTGGCCAAAGGCGCTGAACAGCGCGACTGGATGCACTGGGGCAACACCACGGCCGGCACCCGCTTTGCCGCGCTGGACCAGATCACCCCGGCCAATGTGAAGGAACTGCAGGTGGCCTGGACCGCGCATACCGGCGACGTGCCGGAAAGCAACGGCTTCGGTGCCGAGGACCAGAACACTCCGCTGCAGATCGGCGACACCCTGTACCTGTGCACCCCGCACAACCAGGTGATCGCCATTGATGCCGATTCGGGCAAGCAGCGCTGGGCCTTCGACCCCAAGGCCACCGCGCCGAACTGGCAGCGTTGCCGTGGCCTGGGCTACTTCGATGCGACCACCGCACCGGCCGTGGCCGCTGCGCGGGCACCGGCACCGCTGCCGGCCACGGAAACCACCGGACCCGGCCCGTCCCTGTGCGAGAAGCGCATCCTGATGACCTCCATCGATGCGCGCCTGTTCGCGCTGGATGCGAAGACCGGCGCGCTGTGCCCGGACTTCGGCAGCAACGGCGTGGTCGACCTGAAGACCGGCATGGGCGAGATCAAGCCCGGCTTCTACACCCTTACCGCCGCACCGCTGGTGGCAGGCGAGCTGATCGTGGTGGGCGGCCGTGTGGCCGACAACATCGAAGTGGGTGAACCGTCCGGCGTGGTGCGTGCCTACAACGTGCGCACCGGCGCGCTGGCCTGGGTCTGGGATCTGTCCAAGGAGACCCCGGACGTGCCGCTGGATCCGTCCATCCACTACACGCGTGCCACGCCGAACGTGTGGACCTCGATGGCCTACGACCCGCAGCTGGGCCTGGTCTATCTGCCCACCGGCAACACCACGCCGGACCAGTGGGCCGGTGAACGCACCCCGCAGGACGACAAGTACAGCTCGGCCGTGGTCGCGCTGGACGTGGCCACCGGCAAGGAGCGCTGGGTGTACCAGACCGTGCACCACGACCTGTGGGACTACGACCTGCCTGCGCAACCGACCCTGACCGATGTGCCCGACGGCAAGGGCGGCACGCTGCCGGCCCTGCTGCAGATCACCAAGGCCGGGCAGATCTTCATGCTCAACCGGCAGACCGGCGTGCCGATCAGCGAAGTGCGCGACATTCCGGCACCGCAGGGCAACGCCGAAGGCGAGCGCTATGCCGCCACCCAGCCGCTGTCGGTGGGCCTGCCGCAGATCGGCGCGCAGACGCTGACCGAGTCGGACATGTGGGGCGCGACGCCCATCGACCAGATGCTGTGCCGCATCCAGTTCAAGCAGTTCCGCTACGACGGCATGTACACGCCCCCGGGCGAAGACCTCGCGCTGCAGTGGCCGGGCTCGCTGGGCGGCATGAACTGGGGCAGCGCCTCGATCGACCCGACCACCGGCTACCTGTTCGTCAATGACATGCGTCTGGGCCTGTGGACCAAGCTGATCCCGCGCGCACAGATGACCAGCGGCGCTGGCGGCGTGGAAATGGGTGCGGCTTCGCAGACCGGCACGCCCTACGGCTCGCTGCGCGACCGCTTCCTGTCCAAGCTGGGCATTCCGTGCCAGAAGCCGCCGTTCGGCACGATGTCGGCCATCAACCTGGCCACCCGCCAGCTGGTCTGGCAGGTGCCGGTGGGCACGGTGAAGGACACCGGGCCGATGGGCATCAAGATGGGCCTGCCGATTCCGATCGGCATGCCGACCCTGGGCGGTTCGCTGGCCACGCAGTCGGGCCTGCTGTTCTTCGCCGGTACCCAGGACTACTACCTGCGCGCCTACGACAGCCGCACCGGTGAGGAAGTGTGGAAGGCCCGCATGCCGGTCGGCAGCCAGGGCACGCCGATGACTTATGTCTCGCCGAAGACCGGCCGCCAGTACGTGGTGATTTCCGCCGGTGGCGCCCGCCAGTCGCCGGACCGTGGCGACTACGTGATCGCCTACGCGCTGCCCGAGCGCCGGTGACCCGTGCCACGCGGTGCGGCCTGCCAGGCTGCGCCGCGTGGGTACCGGTTGCCGGTTCCAGCGCTTACCATGCAAGGTCGAACCTGATGAAAGCTGCTGCCATGCCTGCCGTTCCTCCCAGCCGTCGCCCCAAGCGCCCGCCTGCGCCGCCGCAGGATCGTGGCCTGGCCCATGAGCTGATGCAGCAGATCCAGGACAACCAGGGCGACCCGGATTTCATGACCTCGCTCGGCCGCGGCCTGGCCGTGCTGAGCGTGTTTTCGCAGCATCCGCGCGAAGTGACGATGTCGCAGATCAGCAGCGATACCGGCATCTCGCGCGCCGCGGTACGGCGCGTGCTGTACACCCTGGAAAAGCTGGGCTATGTGGGCGAACAGGGCCGTGGCTACGTGCTGTTGCCGCGCGTGCTGGGCATGGGCGGCGCCTATGTGGCGTCGTCGTCGATGACCGCTGCCGCGCAGCCGGTGCTGGATGCCCTGCGCGACGATGTGCACGAATCCTGCTCGCTGGGCGTGCTGGACGGCGATGACATCCTGTATGTGGCGCGCGCGGAAACCGTGCGCATCATGTCCATCGGCCTGCGCGCGGGCAGCCGCCTGCCGGCCTACTGCACCTCGATGGGCCGCGTGCTGCTGGCCGCGTTGCCGCGTGACACGCTGGAAGGCTACCTGGAACGCAATCCGCTGCGGCCGCGCACCGAACGCACCATCACCCGCATGGATGATTTCTTGGATACCCTGGAAAAAGTGCGCCGGGAAGGCGTGTCGCTGGTCGACCAGGAACTGGAGATCGGCCTGCGTTCGATCGCCGTGCCGGTGCGCTCGCGCAGCGGCGATGTGGTCGGCGCGTTGAACATCGGCACCCAGGCGGGCCGCATCGGCCTGGGGGTGATGCAGACCCAGCTGCTGCCGCGCCTGCGCGAAGCCGCACAGCGCTTGGGCACGTTGTTGAATTGAGCCGAGCGCCGGGGTCGGATCCCTTTGCAACGCAAAGGGCTCTGACCCCGTTGGGCGACCCTGCAAAATCGGGGTCAGAGCCCTTTCCTTCGGAAAGGGATCCGACCCCGGCGTCAACGCTCGGCGGCCTGCTCTTCCAGGATCGGCTTGGCCAGTGCGAAGGCGTGGTTTGCCGCCGGCACGCCGCAGTAGATGGCCGCCTGCAGCAGTACTTCCTTGATTTCCTCAGGCGTCACCCCGTTGTTGCGGGCAGCACGGATGTGCAGCTTGAATTCCTCGTCATGGCCCAGCGCCACCATCATCACGATGGTCAGCAGCGAGCGCGTATGCCGCGGCAGTCCGTCGCGTGTCCACACCGTGCCCCATGCAGTGCGGGTGATGAATTCCTGGAATTCGGTGGTGAAGTCGGTGCGCGCCTGCAGCGAGCGTTCCACATGCGCCTCGCCCAGCACCTCACGGCGCACCGCCAGCCCGGCTTCGTAACGTTCCTGTTCGTCCATCGTCGTCTACCTGTTGAATGATTCAGTGCTGCGCGGAAAGATGCGCGGCCAGTGCGGCAGTGAACGCCTGCGGCGATTCGAGGTTGCAGATGTGGCGGCCTGCAACGGCGGCATAGCGCCCCTGCGCCACGCCCTCGGCGATCGCCTGCAGCTCGGCCGGCACGCACACCGGATCGTCATCACCGGCAATGGCCAGCAGCGGCACGCCGATGCGGCCCAGCGCATCACGGAAGTCGGCCGTGCCCACCGCATTGCAGCAGCCGGCGTAGCCTTCGACGCTGGTGGCCAGGAAGCGCTGCAGGATGTCTTCCACCTGGCTGGCATGGGTCTGTGCGAAGCCGGCGGTGAACCAGCGCTCGCGGGTGCCATCCACCAGCGGCAGCAGGCCATCGTGGTGGACCTGGGCGATGCGCGCCTGCCAGCCCTCCAGCGTGCCGATCTTCGCTGCGGTGGCGGCCACGGTGAGCGTGCGCAGGCGGTTGCCGGCATGCACGCCCAGCCACTGCCCGGTCAGGCCGCCGATGGACAGGCCGCAGAAGTGGCTGCGATCGATGCCCAGGTGGTCCCACAGGGCCAGTACATCGGCGCCCAGCTCGGCCACCGTGTACAGCCCCGGCGGCGCGCTGGACTGGCCGTGGCCGCGGCGGTCATAGCGCAGGATGCGGTACTGCGAGGCCAGTGCATCCACCTGCGGCTGCCACATGCCCAGGTCGGTACCGAGCGAGCTGCAGAAGGTCAGCCACGGGCCATCGGCGCGGCCTTCGGTCTGGTAATGCAGGCGATGCTGCGGAAGGTCGAGGAATGACATGCGGGCTCCAGCGTTGAACGTGGGGATCAGCCGCGCGCGAGCACGCGGTCGATCCAGGTATCGGCCATGCCGCGCCAGCTGTCGGCGGCGAACAGGGCATCCAGTTGTGCGGGCGAAAGCTGCGCGGTGACCTCAGGCGTCTGCGCCAGCACCTCGCGCAGGTGCAGGGACTGCGCCAGCGCCTGCTTGGCCGCCTGTTCCACCAGCGCATGTGCGGCCGGCTTGCCGATGCGCTCACCCAAGGTGACCGCCACGGCTTCGGCGTAGAGCAGGCCACCATGGCTGTCCAGGTGCTGGCGCATGCGCTCGCGATCCAGCTGCAGGCCCTGCACCACCACGGTCACCTGGGCCAGGCTGCCGGCACACAGGCGCACGATCTCCGGCACGGTGTCCCACTCGGCATGCCACTGCCCGGCCGCGCGCTCATGCGGCTGCGGCATGGAGGTGAACAATGTGGACAGCAGGCCCGGCACGCGCGTGGCTGCAGCGATGGCGGCCACGCAGCCGACCGGGTTGCGCTTGTGCGGCATGGCCGACGAGCCCCCCTTGCCCTCGCCTGCCGGCTCGAAGGCCTCGGCAACTTCAGACTGCATCAGCAGCACGACGTCGGTGGCGATCTTGCCCAGGCTGCCGGTCAGCAGCGCGAACACGCTGCCAAGCTCGGCAATGCGGTCACGTGCGGTGTGCCACGGCAGCGCGGGCAGCGGCAGCTGCAGTTCGGCGGCCAGCGCTTCGGCCACGTCCAGCCCGCGCGTCTGCAGCGAAGCCAGCGTACCGGCGGCACCGCCGAACTGCAGGACCAGGGTGTCTTCGGCCAGCGCATCGAGGCGACGCTGGCTGCGCTGCAGGGCATCGAGCCACCCGGCAGCCTTCAGGCCGAAGGTGACCGGCACCGCCTGCTGCAGCAGGGTGCGACCCGGCAGGCCGGTACCGCGCTCGGCCTCGGCCACCCGCGCCAGTGCCGTGCACAGCAGTTGCAGCCGGGCTTGCACTTGGCTGACTGCGGCACGCAGCTGCAGTACCGCGCCGGTATCGATGATGTCCTGGCTGGTGGCGCCCCAGTGCACCCAGCGCGCGGCCTCGGCATTGCTGGCCTTGACCTGCGCGGTAAGCGCCTTCACCAGCGGAATGGCCGGGTTGCCGGCCAGTGCCGTGGCCGCCGACAGCGCAGCCACCGGATACAGATCGGCGCGGCAGGCCGCTTCGATCGGCGCCAGCGCGGCCGCGGGAATCACCCCGCACTGCACCTGCGCACGCGCCAGAGCGCGTTCGACATCCAGCATCGCCTGCAGGCGTGCGTCATCACTGAACACGGCATCGACGGCGGGGTCGCCGAACAGACCGCCCAGCAGCATTGGGGAGTGGCTCATCGGTGCAGTCCATCCTGGGTGGCCACAGCTTACCCGCGCCCGCTGTACGCGGGCGTGGAGTGGCCGGAAGGCGCGTTGGCCGCGCCGCGATCAGTAAGCGAAGAACACCGTCTCGTCCGGGCCCTGCATGCGCACGTCCCAGTGGTAGAGGCCCTTGCCCTGCGCCTGTGCGACCAGGGTGTGGCGGCGCTCGGCGGGCACCAGGGCGAGGATGCCGTCTTCGCCGTTGCTGGCTTCATCACTGAAGTAGATGCGGCCACGGGTGGCCTGCAGCAGGCCGCGCATGAACACCAGCACCACCAGGTGTGGTGCCTGCGGCTCGCCACGCAGGCCAGGCACGCGGCCCGGCTTGACGGTAGTGAAGGCGAAGCGGCCCTGGTCGTCGGTGGGCACGCGGCCCCAGCCGTCGAAGGCGGGGTCGTGGTCATCACGGCGCGGGTCTTCGCCATGGGCGTAGATGCCCTGCGCGTCGGCCTGCCAGATTTCCAGCACGGCATCGGACACCGGCACACCGTTGCCATCGAATACCTGGCCCTGCACCTGCACGCGCTCACCCTGCGCGGTGGCCGGGGCGATCTCGGTGCGGTACAGCGGTTCCAGGCCCAGGCGGTAGTACGGGCCCACGGTCTGCCACGGAGTGGATTGGAAACTCATGGTCTTACTCCCAGACGGTCATCTTGCGACCGCGCAGCACGATGTCGAAGCGGTAGCCCAATGCGAATTCGTTGGCGGTGTTTTCCCAGTCGAACGAGGACACCATGCGCTCGCGCGCCTTGGCGTCGTCCACGCAGTTGTAGATGGGGTCGAACGCCAGCAGCGGGTCATTGGGGAAGTACATCTGCGTGACCAGGCGCTGGCCAATGCCATCGCCGTGCAGCGAGAAATGGATGTGCGCCGGGCGCCAGGCGTTGTAGTGGTTGCGCCACGGGTACGCGCCCGGCTTGATGGTGGTGAAGCGGTAGCGGCCTTCGCTGTCGGTCAGCACCTGGCCGGTGCCCTTGAAGTTCGGGTCCAGCGGCGCGTCGTGCTGGTCGCCCTTGTGCAGGTAGCGGCCGGCGGCGTTGCACTGCCAGACCTCGACCACGGTGTTGCGCACCGGGCGGCCGTTCTCGTCCAGCACGCGGCCGCTGACGATGATGCGCTCGCCCTGCGGCTGGCCGGGGAAACCGGCGGTCAGGTCGGCGGCATGCTCACCCAGGGTGATGCGGTTGATGCTCGGACCGGTCACTTCCGAGAGCGTCACCGGAATGGCGATCGGATCGGTGCCCGGGCCACGCAGCGCGGTGGAGGCATACGGCAGATGGATGCGCGGCGGCTGGCTGCCGGGGTACGGCTTGCGGTAGCCGCGCAGTTCGGTGGGATCGCTCATGGCGTACTCCTGTTGGCGAGCGGCCCAAGGGCCGCGGCTGTCGTGCAGATCACGGATTCGTCGGGTGGCTCATACGCGCTCGATGGCCAAGGCCACGCCCTGCCCCACGCCGATGCACATCGTGGCCAGGCCACGGCGGCCGCCGCTGGCTTCCAGCTGGCGCAGCAGGGTCAGCGCCAGGCGCGCGCCGCTCATGCCCAGCGGGTGGCCCAGGGCGATGGCACCGCCGTTGGGGTTCACCTGCGCGGCATCGTCAGCCAGGCCGAGCTGGCGCATGCAGGCCAGGCCCTGCGAGGCGAAGGCCTCGTTCAGTTCGATGGCGTCGAAGTCAGTGATGGACAGGCCCAGCCGCGCCATCAGCTTCTGGCTGGCCGGCACCGGGCCCATGCCCATGATGGCCGGCTCCACGCCGGCACTGGCAAAACCAAGAATGCGCGCGCGCGGAGTCATTCCCAGCGCCTTCACCTGTGCGCCCGACGCCAGCAGCAGTGCGGCGGCGCCATCGTTGATGCCCGAGGCGTTGCCGGCGGTGACCGTGCCCGGCTGGCGGAACAGCGGCTTCAGCTTGGCCAGCGCCTCGGCGGTGGTATCGCCGCGCGGGTGTTCATCGCGGTCGACAGTCACGGTCTCGCCGCGCTTGCGGCCCGGCACATCCACCGCCACGATCTCGCCGTCAAAGAAGCCGCGCGCCTGCGCAGCGGCAGTGCGCTGCTGGCTGCGCAGGGCGAAGGCATCCTGGTCCTCGCGGCTGATGCCGTAGCGCTCGGCCACGTTTTCGGCGGTCTGGCCCATGGTTTCCACGCCGTGCAGTTCGCGCAGGCGCGGGTTGATGAAGCGCCAGCCCATGGTGGTGTCTTCCATCTGCTGGTCGCGGGCGAATGGCGAGGCCGCCTTGCCCATCACGAACGGCGCACGTGACATCGATTCGACGCCACCGGCAATGGCCAGGCCCAACTCGCCAGCGGCGATGCCACGGGCCACAGTGCCGATCGCATCCAGGCCCGAACCACACAGGCGGTTGATCGTGCTGCCCGGCACCGTCACCGGCAGGCCGGCCAGCAGCAGGCTCATGCGGGCCACGTTGCGGTTGTCTTCGCCGGCCTGGTTTGCGCAGCCCAGGTAGACATCCTCGACCAGCGCCGGGTCCAGCTGCGGATGAGGCGCCAGCAGCGCCTTCAGCGCGATCGCGCCGAGGTCGTCGGCGCGCACGCCGGACAGCGCACCGCCGTAACGGCCGATCGGGGTGCGGATGCCATCGACGATATAGGTCTCGTGCAGGCTCATCTCAGGCTCCCTCGGCCAGTGCCAGCGGCAGGCCGGTCAGTTCACGCAGTTGTTCGATGTCCATGCCCTCGACCATTTCCAGCACGGTCGCGCCGTCGGCGCCGAGGTCGAACACCGCCACATCGGTGTACACCCGCGACACGCAACGCAGGCCGGTCAGCGGGTAGCTGCATTCGGCTACCAGCTTGCTCTCACCCTTCTTGGTGAACAGGTCCATCATCACGAAGACCTGCTTGGCACCGATGGCCAGGTCCATCGCGCCGCCCACGGCGGGAATCGCGTCGGCCGCACCGGTGCTCCAGTTGGCCAGATCGCCGTGCTCCGACACCTGGAAAGCACCGAGCACGCAGATGTCGAGGTGGCCGCCGCGCATCATCGCGAACGAGTCGGCATGGTGGAAATAGCAGCCACCGGTGAGCAGGGTGACCGGCTGCTTGCCGGCATTGATCAGATCCGGATCCTCCTGACCGGGCGCCGGCGCCGGGCCCATGCCGAGCAGGCCGTTTTCCGACTGCAGGAAGATCTCCTTGTCGGCCGGCAGGAAGTTGGCCACCGTGGTCGGCAGGCCGATACCCAGGTTCACATAGGCGCCTTCGGGAATATCACGCGCCACGCGCGCGGCCATCTGTTCGCGACTGAGCTTGTTCATGCCTGCACTCCTTCTGCGGCCACCTGCACCACGCGCTGCACGAAGATGCCCGGGGTCACCACGGCCTCCGGGTCCAGTTCGCCCAGCGCCACCACGTCGCGCACCTGCACGATGGCGCAGCGTGCGGCCATCGCCATCAGCGGGCCGAAGTTGCGCGCGGTCTTGCGGTACACCAGGTTGCCCCAGCGGTCGCCACGGTCGGCCTTGATCAGCGCGAAGTCGGCATGCAGCGGGTACTCGAGCACGTAGTGGCGACCATCGATCTCGCGCGTTTCCTTGCCCTGCGCCAGCTCGGTGCCGTAGCCGGTGGGGGTGAAGATCGCGCCCAGGCCGGAACCGGCCGCGTGGATGCGCGCAGCCAGGTTGCCCTGCGGCACCAGCTCCAGCTCGATCTCGCCGGCGCGGTAGGCGGCATCGAAGTGCTGCGAATCGGCCTGGCGCGGGAAGGAACAGACGATGCGGCGCACGCGCTTGTGCTTGATCAACGCGGCCAGCCCGGTATCACCATTGCCGGCGTTGTTGTTGATGATGGTCAGTTCGCGCGCGCCCTGCGCGATCAGCGCATCGATCAGCTGGTCGGGCATGCCGGCGGTACCAAAGCCGCCGATCATCACGGTGGCGCCATCATGGATATCGGCCACCGCTGCTTCCACGCTGGCCACGGTCTTGTCGATCACTGCATTGCTCCTTGCCCTGCCTGCCGGCGGTCATCGCCGCCACGCTGCAGGGCCACTGCGAAGGGAAAACACGACCCTGACATGGTCGCCACGGCACCCCGTCCGGTCAATGCGATATTCGGCCATCTCATTCGATAATCGCACATTGAGTGAGCTGTACCGGCCATCGGTTCAACGCCGGTTCTGGCCCACGCCCACGCGCAGGCGCAGGCCCAGGCACGCCCACGCCGCCAGCAGCAGCGGCAAGGCGCACAGCACATACAGCGCGGATGGCTGCCAGTGGCCGTCCACCAGCACGCCCACCGTGAGCGGCGAGAGAATCGCGCCGACGCGGCCGATGCCGATCGCCCAGCCGAGACCGGTGGTGCGCACTTCGGCGGCGAACACCACGGGTGCGGCCGCATACAGGCCGGCCATTGCCGCGAACAGGGCCGCGCCGATCACGAAGGCCAGCGGGAAGGCCACGCCCAGCTGCGTGTTGAAGGCTGCAAAACCCAGCATCGACACCATCGCCAGCAGCAGCGCGCCGGCGGTCAGCTTCGACAGCGACCAGCGTGAGGCCAGCCAGCCGAACAGGCTGCCGCCGACGATGCCACCCAGGTTCAGCAGCACGCCGCCAGTGATGCCCTGCTGCGCCGACACGCCGGCCGAGACCAGCAGCTTCGGCGTCCAGCTCAGCACGAAATAGAACGCGAACATGTGCAGGAAGAAGGCCAGCGCGATCAGCAGCGCGACGCGGCGCAGGTCGCCCACGAACAGCGCCGCATAGCCCTGGCGCTGGCCAGCGCGCACCGGCACGGGTGGCAGCGCCTGCAGTTCCGGCATGCGCATGCGCGACAGCAGCGCGTTGAGCCGAGGCAAGGCATTGGCCGGGCGCCGCGCGACCAGGAAATCCAGCGACTCGGGCAGGCACTTCAGCACCAGCGGGATGCAGACCAGCGAGGCGCCAGCGCCGATCAGGAACACGCTGTGCCAGGACCAGTGTTCAAGCATCCACGCCGCCAGCAGACCACCGGCGGTGGCGCCGATCGGATAGCCGGTGGCCTGCAGCGCGACCGCCGTACTGCGCCACTTGGCATTGGCGTACTCGGCGGTGATCACGCCCACGCCGGCCAGCATGCCGCCGATGCCGATGCCGGTGTACACGCGCAGCGCGCCCAGCTGCCACGCGTTGGCGGCCAGAGCCGACAGCGCCATGCCGCTGGTCAGGATCAGCAGGCAGCAGATGATCATCGGCCGCCGGCCCCAGCGATCCGCCAGCGGCGCCAGCAGGAACGAACCCAGCGCCATGCCGACCAGCCCAGCACTGAGCATCAAGCCCAACACTTTGCCCGACAGTTCCCAGTCCGCCGACACGTGCGGCGCGGTGAAGGCCATGACCATCACATCGAAGCCATCGA
Source organism: Stenotrophomonas maltophilia (assembly GCF_047782825.1). Lineage (GTDB taxonomy): Bacteria > Pseudomonadota > Gammaproteobacteria > Xanthomonadales > Xanthomonadaceae > Stenotrophomonas. The sequence goes on from NZ_CP180589.1 coordinate 1,329,884, forward strand.
GCATGTTCAACAGCACGCAGATGGCGATGGCGGTCCACTGGAAGGGACTCATCCGTTCAAGGACAAGCGGCGGTGCAGCGGCGGAGGCGTGGCTCATGGTGCGGTTTCCTGCAACAGCGTGAGGCGGTGGAACGTCCGGCGGGGTGGTCTCAGTGACCGGCCTGGCTGGATGCGTGGATGACCTGCAGGACGTCCTGCAGGCGATCGACCTCGACCTGGCCCGGCGCCGACGGGGTGCCGATCATGCCGAAGGTCAGGGCCTGGCCGAAGGTTTCGCCGGCCAGCCGAGAGACCACGCCGGTGCCGCCCATGGACATGGTCAGCAGCGGCTTGTCGCTCTGCTGGCGCACCTGCCAGGTGGCGTCGAGCAGGGCCAGCACATCGCCGGCATCGCGCGGCATCACCGCGATCTTCAGCACGTCCGCGCCCAGTGCCTGCTGCTTGAGCAGGCGCGCGACGATTTCCTCGCGCGGCGGCGTGGCATGGAAGTCATGGTTGGACATCACCACCTTCACCCCGGCCTTGTGCGCCTGTGCCACCAGCGCCTGCACCACCTTCGGGTCGCGGAACATCTCCACGTCGATCAGCTGGGCAACGCCGCCGCGCAGCAGGGTGGCGTAGAGCGCGCCGTAGTCGGCATCGCTGATCGGCTTGGCGCCGCCTTCGGCCTTGGTGCGGAAGGTGACGATGACCGGCTTGCCGCCCAGCGTGGCCTGGATGCGCTTGCCCAGCGCGATCAGTGCCTTGCCGTCGGTGGCGATGTCCAGGTAATCGATGCGCCACTCAGCGATGTCGGTGGCCTTGCTGGCAGCAATGGCGGCGGCCTGCTGCAGGGCGACCTCAGCGGTGGCGCCGGTGATCGGCACGATGGTGCGGGGGCTGCCCTCGCCGATGCGCAGCTGGCCCACCTGCAGCACCGCCGGCGGCGGTGCGGCCAGGGCCAGCAGGGGGGAGGCGCTGAGCGCACCGGCGAGGACAACGGAAGCGAACGGGAATTTCATGCCAGTCACCAGAGCGTGGATGGAGCGCGCTGCCATCAGAAGGTCACCTTGGCCTGGACACCGACGGCCCAGGCGTTGTCGGTACGGCTGTAATTGAACGTGCCCGGATTGACGATGTACTGCACATCCGGGCGGATCATCAGCCACGGGTTCACCTGGACGCTGTAGGACAGTTCGAACAGCTCCTCGGCCTGGCTGAGGTTGTACAGCGGCGAATCGACGGGCACGCCACCGGCGGCCAGCGTGGCGCGCCGCGCATCGACCAGCCGGTTGTTGATGTCCGCGCCCACGTAACCCAGCGCAATGCTGTCCTGCGGGCGCGAGCCGATGCCCTGGTAGACACCACCCACGGCGTACCAGCGCTTGATCTGCGCCGTTTCCTTGTCCGACACCATGTACTGCGCGAAGGCGGTCAGGCCCCGGCTCGGGTCGGCCGATTCCTGGGTCAGGCGCTGCTCGGCCAGCACATAGGCGCCGTGGCGGCCGGTGGTGGGCGAGGTGTCCAGGCCGCGCTTGTCCACGCGCGAAGTGTCGTAGTAACCGCCGAACTTGTAGACACCGGCGTAGCGGCTGCCCTTGGCCGGGGTCCAGGTCACTTCCACCGGGAACAGCGAACCGGTGGTGCCCGATACGAACGGACGGAACGCGTTGCGCTCGATGTTGCCGCCCAGGTTCGGGTTGACCTGGAACCAGCCGGTGCGCACGTTCACTGCCGGGCTGACCTGCTGGGCGAACTCACCGCCCCAGCGCGCCATCGGGTAGTTGTACCAGCCGCTGTTGCCGGACATCGCCAGCGGGTGCGCGCAGAAGGCGGCGTTGACGAAGTGGGTCAGCAGGCTGTGCAGGCCGAACTGGTTGCCCATCGCGTAATAGCCCAGCTTGTAATACGACTGGCCGGCGTTGAAGGTCTGGTCGTAGCTCAGCTCGGTCAGGCGCGTGTACTGGCCGCCATACGCTTCCTGGATCGGGAAGCGGTTGCCGACGAAGTCCACCGAGGTGCTGCGGCCGCGACGGTCGTTGAGGGTGAAGTGGAACGCACCACCGTCCCAGCCGGCCAGCTTGCCCATGTCCAGGTCCATGCCCACGCGCACCTGCTGTGCATAGCGCGCGCCGGTTTCTCCGTAGCCACCATCCACCACGCCCATGGCCTCACCCACGTAGTCGCCGCGGAAAGCGATGCCGCGCTCGAACAGATCGGTGCGGGTACCACCCCAATCCCCTGTGAGCGTCTTGCCCTCGTAGCGGTTGCTGGACTGCGCATGGGCCATCGCCGGCAGCAGCGCGATGGCGAGGATGGACAGGGAGATGCCCGGTGAAAGGGATTTTGCAGGAATCATGATCGCAGTCTCGTGGAGGTGATCAGCGCAGCGACAGCGGCGCGCTCAGGGGAGAGGTGGCGCCCTGCGCCGAGGTGACCGTGGCGGTCAGGCTGTTGGCAGCGCCAGCATCGGCCCCGGCCCCGAGCGGGAAGGTGAAGCGGCCCTGCCCCTGCGCATCGGTGTGGGCCTCGACGCTGCCCAGCACCCGCTCGGCCTCGGTGCCGTTGGCGGCACGGTTGCCGAACACTTCCACCTGGTAGCGGGAATCCGGCGCCCCGTGGAAACGGCCGTTGAGCTGGCGCTGCGCGCCCTTGCCCTGCACGGCGATCAGTTGCGGTGCGGCCTGGCCGAGATTCGGCAGCGGCTGGCAGTCGGCCTGACCGGCCGCGGTGCAGATGCGCGCACGCTTGGATGGATCGTTGTCGACGCCACGGCCGCGCGAGCCGACGAAGCTGGCGTGCTCCAGGCCCGGCACACCGAACACGATGGCACCGCGCGGCTGGCCCTTCACGCAGGCGCCGCCGGCCTCACAGCGCTCGATCGGCAGACCATTGCCGTAAATGCGGTTGGCGGTGAAGCGGTTCGGCGCACTGACCGGCTGCGGGCGCACGCCGATGCCGATGCCATTGCCGGTGATGGTGTTGCCATCGACCACGTTGCCACTGCCGGTGATGCTCAGGCCCAGCGAATTGCCGGTGAAGGTATTGGCCGCGATGTAGTTGCGGTTGCCCCAGTTGATCTGCAGGCCATCGGAGTAATCGACGAAGCGGTTGTGGACCACGCTGTTGTCATTGCCCCACAGGATCTCGATGCCCTGCGAGGGTTCCGGATTGGCGCGGGTAGACTGGAACAGGTTGTCGGCCACCAGGTTCCAGGCCGCGCCACGGGTCAGTTCCAGGCCGTCGCCGTTGTCGAGGAATTCGTTGCGCACGATGCGGTTGTGCACGGTGGTGGTGGCGGTGGACTGGCCCTTGCCATCGTCGCCGGTGAGCATGATGCCGGCGCCGCCCTTGTTGGCGACGATGCGGTTGTCATGGATCTCGTTGTGGCTGGAGCGGTTGACCAGCACGCCGATGCAGAAGTTGCGGATCTCCAGGCCGGCCAGCTCCACGCCCCGGGTATCGCGCAGGACCAGGCCGGGCAGCGTGGTGGTTCGCACGTTGGTGCCGGACTGGCCCGGTTCCGCGCCCGGGCAGGCATCGGTGCCGGTGCCGGTGACATAGGCCGAACCGTCGATGGCGACGTACTGGCCATCGCGCGCCCAGGGCGTGCCGACGATCTGCACCGGGCCCTTGATCTCCGGCAGCGGCGCCGCCGGCTTGATGACGTAGGGCGCGGTGCCGACGGCATCGATCTCGATGCGGTAGCGGCCCGGCGCCGCGTTGGCGGTGGTGATGGCCCAGCGCAGCGAGCCGGCATTGGCGTCGTCGGCGTAGCGGTCCACGCGCAGCACCTGCAGGGCCTCGCGCGGCGGTTCGGCCTGGTAGGCCAGCGCCAGTGACGGCAGCACGGCAAGCAGGGACAGGGAAACAACGGACAGACGACGGCGCATGCAAGCACTCCGCACAGGTGAAGGGAAATCCTGCGGTCTTCCCCTGCACCTGGCTTCAGCACCGGACCGGCTGCTGCCCTCGCCCCGCCAGGGGTGGATCGCTTGGACTGCTATGAAACTGCGGGAGTGAAATTAGGTTTATCGCACTGCACCATTCAAGTGCGGTAATCGACTGTGCGTGCGAATATCGCACTGAACGGGTAATACCATCGTTGTAGGGGGGGCTTTGCAGGGCTTGCAGCCCTGCACCTGCTCAATGCAACGGCAACGGCGACTGCAACGTCAAAAGCTGGATTTCCGTGGGATGGCGGGGCGGTGTGGGTGGGCAGGACACGCCGTAAACCCGTCCATGGGGGCTCGTAGGCGCCATCCATGGCGCCTGCGGTCCTGCCCACCCACACCGCCCCACCTCTGACAGATTCCTGCGGCTGTCGGTAACTGCGACTGTTGCTGCGCGCGGCTGTTGGTAGGTGTCGACCTTGGTCGACACATCTGTCAGACATCGAATGAATTCATCCACGCATGGCGTGGATCTACTGGCAACAGCGCTGTTGGTAGGTGTCGACCTCGGTCGACACATCTGTCAGACCTGGATATCCAACCAAGTGCCGACCAACGGTCGGCACCCACCCCAAGAGCATGTCCGACAGATCGCGGGAAACTGTCGAAGGCGGGGTGGGTCCGGTTGAGGGGGCGTGAGCCGCATGGATGCGGCGACCGAGCTTACAGGGACGTACTTGCAGCGCCCCCCTCAACCGGACCCACCCCGCCATCCCACGGATACCCAGCTTTTGACGTTGCCGTTGCAGTGAGCGGGTGCAGGGCTGCAAGCCCTGCAAAACACCCCCTACGAACTGCACGAAAGCATCGAGCAGCCTGCCCGGTGATCCGCCCACGCCGGCCGCTTGCCGGCATAGTGCTCCAACCCCGGCCGCTCCGTGTACGGGTCACGCAGCACCTCCTGCAGCGCATGCACGCCACCCAGGTCGCCCTGCTCCGCCCGGTCGATCGCTTCCTTCGCCAGCCAGTTGCGCAGCACATACAACGGGTTGGCGGCGGCCATCTTCGCCAGGCGCTCCTGCGCCGACAACGGATCCGCACGCAGCCGCGCGGTGTAGTCCTGCAGCCACTGCTGCAACGGGACCTGGACCGCTTGCTGCCGCGCCTCGTCGTAATACACCGCATCAAACACAGCGGCCTCCGGCGCGGCTGCATCCACCCGCATCAGCGCGCGCCAGGCCAGGGTCATGTCCATGCCCCCCTCCTGCAGCAGCTGCTGCCAGCGCAGGTAGAGCTGCAGATCCTCATCGTCGGCGGCGGCCAGGCCCAGCTTGGCTGCAGCATCGCGGCGGGTGCAGGCGACGAAGGTGGACTGGAATGCCGCCAGCCCCGCCTGCAGCGGCTCCACGTCGGCGAACAACGGCGACAACGCCTGCGCAAGCCGGTTGAGGTTCCAGTACGCCACCTGCGGCTGGGTGCCGAAGCGGTAACGGCGGCCCTGGGCGTCGGTGGTGTTGGGCGTCCAGTCGGGATCGAAGTCTTCCACCCAGCCGTAGGGACCGTAGTCGATGGTCAGGCCCAGCACGGACAGGTTGTCGGTGTTCATCACCCCGTGCACGAAACCGACGCGCATCCAGTGCGCCATCAGTTCGGCAGTGCGCACGGCAATCTGCGCGAACCAGTCGCCATACAGGGCTTCCCCTTCGCCCTGCAGTCCGGGGAAATCGCGGGCGATGCAGGCGTCGGCCAGCTGCTTGAGCAGGGTTGTCTCGCCGCGGGAAGCCGGCAGTTCGAACGTGCCAAAACGGATGAACGAGGGGGCGACGCGGCACACGATGGCGCCGGGCTCGGCGCGCGGGTGGCCGTCGTAGAACATGTCGCGCACCACGTCTTCGCCGGTACCGACCAGCGACAGGGCGCGCGTGGTCGGCACGCCCAGGTGGTGCATCGCTTCGCTGCACAGGAACTCGCGGATGGACGAGCGCAGCACGGCACGGCCATCGGCGCCGCGCGAATACGGGGTCGGGCCGGCACCCTTCAGCTGCAGCTCCCAGTGGAGGCCATCGGGCGCCACCAGTTCGCCCAGCGAAATCGCACGGCCATCGCCCAGCTGCCCGGCCCAGTGCCCGAACTGATGGCCACCGTAGTTGGCAGCCCACGGCTGCATGCCCGCGTACAGCGCGTTGCCGCCGAACACCTGGGCAAAGTCCGGGTCCTGCACGTCGTCGGCATCGAAGCCGAGCAGCGCGGCCACTGCCGGCGACCAGGCCAGCAGGGCCGGCGCGGCGACCGGGGTCGGCATCACCGATGACCAGGCAGCGCCGCGCACTTCACGCCGGCGCGGGCCGGTTTCCAGGTCGCCCGGCAGGGCGGCCAGCAGGCGGTTGTCGAAACGGGGGGCGGTGGTATCCATGCCTGCAGGATGGGGGCGCCAGGCCCGCTCCTCAATCGCCGCGCAGGGCCTGCAGCGCCCCGCCATGGGCTTCCGCGCGCTGATAGGCGGCACGCTCGCCGATGCGCTTGAGGAAGCCGCGCAGCGCCGGCTTGTCGTCCAGGCCGCCACCGCGGGCCGCAGCCGCCTGGATCGGGAAGCTCATCTGGATGTCGGCCGCGGTGAAGCGCTCGCCGGCAAACCACGGGCTCTCGCTCAGGCGGCGCTCCATCCAGCCCAGGTGCAGCTGACGCTGCGGGCCGATGAAGCCGCGCTCGGCCTTGTCGGCGATGCTGCGGGCGATCGGCCGGGCGAAGAACGGCATCGGCGCACTGCGGATGCGGTTGATGACCAGGGTAAGCAGCAGCGGCGGCATCGCCGAACCTTCGGCGTAATGCAGCCAGTAGCGGTAGGCGACGCGTTCGGCGCCATCCACCGGCACCGGCGAAGGCGAAAACTGGCGCGCGCTGTCGTAGCGGTCGACCAGGTAATCCAGGATGGCACCGGATTCGGCCAGCACCAGATCGCCGTCCTGCAGCACCGGCGACTTGCCCAGCGGATGCACCTGGCGCAGCTCCGGCGGCGCCAGCAGCGTCTTCGGATCGCGCGGGTAGCGCCGCAACTCGTAGTCCAGCCCCAGTTCTTCCAGCATCCACAGCACACGCAGGGAACGGGAGTTTTCCAGATGGTGGACGATGCGCATGAAGGTGATCCTTGGGGAGGCCCACATCCTACCGCGACGGCTGCATGCCCTTTGTAGAGTCGAGCCATGCTCGACTACTTTCAAAAGACAGTCGAGCATGGCTCGACGCTACAGAACGGCAGGCAATAAAAAACGCCGGAAGCTTTCGCTTCCGGCGTTTCTGGCTACCCAACGGTAGCAGACGGATTAGACCGCCTGCACCTGGTCAGCCTGCATACCCTTCTGGCCCTGGACGGCGATGAAGGTAACCTTCTGGCCTTCCTGCAGGGTCTTGAAGCCGGTGCCCTGGATGGCACGGAAGTGCACGAACAGGTCCGGGCCGCTTTCCGGGGTGATGAAGCCGAAGCCCTTGGCGTCGTTGAACCACTTGACGGTGCCGCTCTGACGATCAGACATTTTACTAACTCCTGAAACACATTGTGATAAATCGCAGCCACCGGGAATCGGGGCCGAGACTGAGTTGCAGGCGTTGGTAAAGCGGATCGATGAGCAGATCGTGAGATCAACTGCACCAGGCCACGATTCACGGTGACCCTAGCAAACACAGTGGGTCGAACGATACGCGGGTTTTCTGGAAAAAGCGATAGCCCCGGCATTCAGCGGCATCCCCCGGCCCGCTAGGCGTGACAAGGGCTGGCAGCCGATCGAGGCTAAACCCGAGTCCCCATTCAGGTTTTTCCTACCCTACACTGGGTAGATGACTGAAGCTGAAACCCAAGCTGAACATGGCCTGCCGCGCATTTGGGTCGATGCAGACGCCTGCCCCACTGTCATTCGCGACATCCTTTTCCGCGCCGCCGAGCGGGTCGGGCTGGAGCTGACCCTGGTCGCCAACCAGTGGATCCGCACCCCACCCTCGCGCTGGCTGCGCTCCATCCAGGTGCCGCAGGGCCTGGACGTGGCCGACAGCGCCATTGTCGAACGGGTCGCCGCAGGCGACCTGGTGGTGACCCAGGACATCCCGTTGGCCGCCCTGGTGCTGGAGAAGAACGCCATCGCCCTGAACCCGCGCGGCCAGCTGTACACCGCCAACAACATGGCCGAGCGGCTGTCGATGCGCAATTTCATGGAAGAACTGCGCGGGGCCGGCGTGCAGACCGGCGGCCCGCTGCCCCTGGGCCCGCGCGACCGCCAGCTGTTTGCCGCCGAGCTGGACCGCTGGCTGGCCCGGGTCAAACCGCGCTGATCACGCCCGGTCGGCGCCTGCCGGCAGCTGCAGCGAGCGCTCGCTGCTGAATTCGCGCCACACCCCGCTCAGCGGGTCCCGGAACGCCAGGGCCCGTGCCAGCAGCTGCAGCGGCGGCGCCTGCAGCGCATCGGCCGCCGGCCGCAGCTGCGGGTACAGGTCGTCGCCCAGGATCGGCGCGCCCAGCGCCGCCATATGCACCCGCAGCTGGTGCTTGCGCCCGGTGTCCGGGTGCAGCCGGTAGTGCCAGACCGCTCCATCGGCTGCGATCACCTCCACCCGGGTGCGTGCGTTCGGCTCGCCCGGTGCTTCGGCCATGCGGAAGAACGGTTCGCCTGCCACGATGCGGCTCAACCGCTGCAGCGGGAACTGCTGGTCCGGCATGGCCGGCGCCAGCGCTTCGTAGGTCTTGTCGATGCGCCGCTCGCGGAACAGCCGCTGGTAGGCGTCACGCGAATCCGGTCGCTGCGAGAACAGCACCAGCCCGGCGGTCAGCCGGTCCAACCGGTGCAGCGGCACCAGATCGGCGTTGCCCGTACGGGCCACCAGGCGTGCCAGCAGGGTTTCGCGCACGTAGCCGCCGGCCGGAGTGACCGGCAGATGGTGCGGTTTGTCCGCCACCAGCAGGTGCGCATCCTGGTACAGCACGGTCTCGCTGAACGGAATGCTCGGTTCGTCGTGAACCTCACGGAAGTACAGGATCTCCAACCCCACCTGCCAGGGCAGGTCCGCTGCCAGCGCCCTGCCCTGCGCGTCCTGCACGCGGCCGCGCGCGAAACGGTCCATCCATTGATCGCGGCCGATGCGCGGGAAGCGCGCGCACAGCCCGTCGAGCAGGCTCGGCCACTGCCCCGGCGGCAGCTGCAGGCGGCTGGGCCGCGTCATGGCGCGTCCGGCTCCGCATCGGGCAGCGTGGCCGCATCCAGCACGCGCCAGCCGTCCAGTTCTGCTGCCGCGCCCGCTGCCCCGGCCCGCGCCAGCCCGGCCAACACCAGCGCACGCATCACCGCGGGCCGGTGCAGGTTGATCCAGCGGCCATCGGCAGTGCGCAGGCTGCCGTGGTCCAGCCCGGCATCGCCGGCCAACCGGCCCTGCCCGGGGCTACCGGTGAAGTGCAATCGCAGGCGATGGCCCGTCGCATAGGCGGAAAACACCACGCCACCGGGCGCCGTGGCGGACGTGGATGCACGCACGCTGCAGACGAAGTCGGCGCCGGCAATGTGCAGGCGGCGGATGCGGGAACGGGTCATTGGGGTCGCTGCAGGCCGGGAAGCGCCGCCAGAGTGCCACCGTTGACGCGCGGCAGACACCCCGGCCACGGACACCCCAGCAGCAAACCTCTATCATTGTCGTCTTTAGTCCACGGATTCCCCATGGCTCTCACCGCCACCATCCGCAAGGCCGAGTTGCAGATCAGCGACATGGATCGCGGCTACTACGCGACTCACAACCTGACCCTGGCCCAGCACCCGTCGGAAACCGACGAACGCCTGATGGTGCGCCTGCTCGCGTTCGCGCTCAACGCCGATGACCGGCTGGAATTCGGCCGCGGCCTGAGCACCGATGACGAACCGGACCTGTGGAACCACGATTACACCGGCGACATCCTGCAGTGGATCGACCTTGGCCATCCCGATGAATCGCGCATCCGCAAGGCCTGCAACCGCAGCCGCCAGGTGCAGGTGGTGAACTACGGCGGCAACGCCTCGGAAATCTGGTGGACCAAGCAGGGCAAGGGCCTGGCCCGCTTCGACAACCTGTCGGTGGTCGACCTGGATGGCGCCTTCGTTGAACAGTGGGGCCAGCAGATCCAGCGCGCCATGCGCTTCAGCGTGCTGATCCAGGACGGTGAGGTGCAGATCCTCAACGACCAGATCCAGCTCGACATCATTCCGAACTGGCGCAAGCGCGCCAAGGCATGAGCACGATCCGCTGCGACGTGCTGGTCATCGGCGCCGGCGCAGCCGGGCTGATGACCGCCATCACCGCTGGCCAGCGTGGCCGCCATGTGCAGGTGATCGACCACGCCAACAAGATCGGCAAGAAGATCCTGATGTCCGGGGGTGGCCGCTGCAATTTCACCAACACCGGCACCACCCCGGCCAACTTCCTGTCGGCCAACCCGCACTTCTGCAAGTCGGCCCTGGCGCGCTACTCGCCGTGGCACTTCATCGAGCTGGTTGAAAAGCACCGCATCGCCTATCACGAAAAAGAACTGGGCCAGCTGTTCTGCGATGTGTCCTCCAAGCTGATCGTGAAGATGCTGGTGGATGAATGCCAGGCCGCAGGCGTGCAGATCCGCACCGACTGCAGCGTGCAGCGCGTCGAGCACGCTGCCGATGGCTTCCGCGTGCATACCACCCACGGCCTGTTCCATTGCGCCTCGCTGGTGGTGGCCACCGGCGGCCTGTCGATTCCCAGCATGGGCGCAAGCGGTTTCGGCTACGAACTCGCCCGCCAGTTCGGCCACCAGGTGCTGCCTACCCGCGCCGGCCTGGTGCCGCTGACGCTGAGCGGCAAGCACCAGGAACGCTGGGCCGAGCTGAGCGGCGTGGCCCTGCCGATCGAGGCACGCTGCAACGGCAAGGCCTTCCAGAACTTCATGCTGCTGACCCACCGCGGCGTCAGCGGCCCGGCCATCCTGCAGATCTCCTCGTTCTGGCAACCCGGCGATACGCTGGAACTGGACCTGCTGCCCGGCCAGGACGCCGGCGAGTGGCTGCGCCAGATGAAGCGCGACCGCCCCGCCGCCGAGCTGCGCACGGTGCTGGCCGAGGTGCTGCCCAAGCGGCTGGCCCAGCGCCTGTGCGAACACTGGCTGCCGGACCGCCCGGTGCGCCAGCTGGACGAGCCGGTCCTTCGCCAGGCCGCGCAGGTACTGGGCGCGTTCCCGCTGGTGGCCAGCGGCACCGAGGGCTACCGCACCGCCGAGGTGACCCTGGGCGGCGTGGACACCGATGAGGTGTCGTCGGCCACGATGGAATCCAAGCGCGTGCCCGGCCTGCACTTCGTGGGCGAAGTGCTGGACGTGACCGGCTGGCTGGGTGGCTACAACTTCCAGTGGGCCTGGGCCAGCGGCCACGCCGCCGGCAGCGTGGTGTGAACCGCATCGCCGTTCCAGCCACGCAAGGGGTGCGCGCATGGACGGGCCGCCGCGCATCGTGTATCTAGGTTCGCAGATTGGGGAGCAGTGCATGCAGAACGCGAACGACATCACCATCCGCCTGCTGATTGTCGATGACAGCGGCGAAAACGCCGAAGCCATCGTCAGCACCCTGCGCAACAGCGGCATCGCCGTGCGCCCGTGGCGCCCGCAGGATTCGGCCGAACTGTCGCAGGTGCTGGCCAGCCAGGCCATCGACCTGGTGCTGGCCTCGCCGTCGCAGGGCATTCCCCTGCCGCTGGTGGCCCAGCACATCGCCGCCAGCGGCAAGGACATCCCGCTGGTGCTGCTGGCCGACCGCATCGACGAGGACGAGCTGGTCCAGGCCAGCAGCAACGGCGTGCGCGCCCTGGCCCTGCGCCAGCGCAACGAACACCTGCTGGCCGTGGTCCGCGACCAGTGGGTCGACCTGCAGGCACGCCGTGGCCTGCGCCGCATCGAAGCGCAGATGCGCGAGACCGAGCGCCGCTGCGACGCACTGATCGCCTCCTCGCGCGATCCCATCGCCTACGTCCATGAAGGCATGCACATCCGTGCCAACGATGCCTACCTGGAGATGTTCGGCTACGAGGACTTCGACGATATCGAAGGCATCTCGCTGCTGGACATGGTGGCCGCCCAGCACGTGGACGACTTCAAGCAGCTGCTGAAGTCGCTCAGCCGTGGCGAAGCACCGCCCCCGCAATACCAGCTGGATGCCCGCCACCAGGATGGAAGCGGGTTCCCGGCCACCATGGAATTCACCGCCGCCACCTACGAAGGCGAATCCTGCCTGCAGGTGGTGCTCCGCCGCCGCCTGGAACTGGACCCCGAACTGGCGCGCGAAGTGGAGGACCTGCGCCAGCGCGACCAGGTCACCGGCCTGCTCAACCGCCCCACCTTCATGCTGCAGGTCGAGGATGCGGTGGCCCAGGCCGGGCGCAGCGAAGGCCAGTTCGGCCTGCTGCTGATCGAGCCGGACCACTACGCCCGCCTGATTCCGGATATCGGCCTGGCATCGGCCGACACCCTGATCGGAGCGATGGCTGCGCTGCTGGCCGAGGTGGTGGGCGACGACGCGCAGATGGCGCGCTTCGGTGAACACAGCTTTGCCGTGCTGCACTCCGGCGCCTACGCACAGACCGTCGATCTGGCCGAGCGCATCCGCGAAGGCTTCGCCGCGCACGTCTTCAGCATCGGCGCGCGCTCGGCCACCGTCACCGTCAGCATCGGCGGCGTGCAGGTGGGCGAGAAGATCGCCAGCATCGGCCAGGTGCTGGCGCGCGCCAGCGAATGCACGCAGGCTGCGGCGGCCCTGGGCAACACCTCGCGCATCTTCGATCCGGCCGCCGTGGACCGGGTGGAGGAAGAGCGGGTGCAGCGCTGGGTGTCACGCATCCGCGAGGCCCTGGCCGGCGATGGCTTCCAGCTGCACTACCAGCCGGTGCTGAACCTGCAGGGCGAACCGCTGGAGCTGTACGAGGCCTACCTGCGGCTGGAGCACAACGGCGAGCTGCTCAGCCCTACCGCCTTCCTCGGCATTGCCGAAGAGCATGGCCTGCTGGGCGACATCAACCGCTGGGTGGTGTCGCAGGCGATCAGCGTGCTGGGCGCGCGTGCACGCGAGGGCCATCCCACCCAGGTGCTGGTCAAGGTCACACCCGAATCCTTCGACGACCCGAAGATGATCGACACCCTTCGCCAGCAGCTGCAGGCGCAGGGCGTGCCGGGCGAACGGCTGTGGCTGCATGCGCCGGAAGCCAAGGTGTTCACCCACCTGCGCACGGCCCAGCAGTTCCTGGCCGACGTCGCACCGCTGGGCTGCCGGATCGGCCTGGAGCAGTTCGGCTCGGGGCTGGACTCGTTCCAGCTGCTGGCCCACTTCCAGCCGCAGTTCCTGAAGCTGGACCGCGGCTTCACCAACGATCTGGCTGCCACCCGCGAGAACGCGGATCGCATCAGCCAGATCACCGCGCGCGCGCAGGAAGCGGGCATCCGCACCATCGCCGAGTTCGTCAGCGACGCCAATTCGATGACCCTGCTGTTCAGTGCAGGCGTTGACTATGTGCAGGGCGACTTCGTCGGCCCGGCACTGCCGTCGATGAACTTCGATTTCGGCTGAATCGGCTGATGCCGGCCAGCGGCCGGCACTACCACCTGACACGCAGGTAGCGCCGGGCCGTGCCCGGCGAGCGTAGCGGCATTCACGGCATCCGCCGGGCATGGCCCGGCGCTACCGTTTGTTGCCTCAGGTCAGGTCGACCAGGTTGTCGATCCTGACGTCCGGGTTGACGTCGGCCTCGTAGTCCACGCCTTCCACGCCGAAACCGAACAGACGCAGGAAGTCGGCCTTGTAACCGGCCAGATCGCTGATCTCGTACAGGTTCTCGTTGGTCACCTGCGGCCACAGTTCCAGCACCTTGCCCTGCACTTCCGGGGCCATTTCCTTGTAGTCGGCGCGCAGGCGGCCTTCCTCGTCAACCAGCGCGATGCTGCGGCCCTGGCCATCGACCAGGTCGTGGCGCAGGCGGTCGACGGCCACGCCATCGGCCTTGCCGCCGTAGAGGATGTCGTACAGCACGTCGAGCTGCTCGATGCAGCCTTCGTGGGTACCCTGCGCCTTCATCACCTTGAACAGCAGCGACAGGTACAGCGGCATGGTCGGAATGGCCGAGCTGGCCTGGGTGACCACGGCCTTGAGCACCGACACGCGGGCATCGCCGCCAATCTTGGCCAGCTTCGCGCGCAGGCCCAGCACCTTGTCGTCCAGGTCCTTCTTGGCCGCGCCGATCGACCCGTTCCAGTAGATGGCCTGGGTGATTTCCTCGCCCACGTACGTGAAGGCAGTGGTGGTGCAGCCGTTGGCCAGCACGCCGGCCTCGGACAGCGCATCGATCCACATCTGCCAGTCTTCGCCACCCATGACCGCAACGGTACCGGCGATTTCTTCAGCCGTGGCCGGCTGCAGGTGGGTCTCGGTCAGCACTTCCTTGTCGGTATCCAGGCCGCGCAGGACGATCGGCTCGCCGATCGGCTTCAGCGTGGAGCTGATGATTTCACCGGTCTTCGGGTGCTTGCGGCGCGGCGCAGCCAGGCTGTAGACGACCTGGTCGACCTGGCCCAGATCGGCCTTGATCATTTCGATGGTCTTGGCCTTCACTTCATCGGAGAAGGCATCGCCGTTGATGCTCTTGGCGTACAGGCCGGCTTCGTCGGCGTACTTGTGGAACGCGGCGGAGTTGTACCAGCCGGCGGTGCCCGGCTTGGTTTCGCTGCCCGGGCGTTCAAAGAAGATACCCAGGGTCGCCGCGCCGCTGCCGAAGGCGGCGGTGATGCGCGCCGCCAGGCCGTAACCGGTGGAAGCGCCGATGACCAGCACGCGCTTGGGCCCGTTCTGGATGGGCGGACGCGCGCGGATGTAGTCGATCTGCTGCTTGACCGCGGCCTCGCAGCCGGTCGGATGGGTGGTGACGCAGATGAAGCCGCGGACGCGCGGTTTGATGACCATGGATACCTCGGGTTGGCAGATGCGGCGCACGGGGCGCTCAGCAGGAGTACGGGCGCGCGCAGGCGCGCGCGAACCGCAGGATCGTAGTGCGCGGGGGAAGATTGCACAACCGACGCTGGCGTAGGGTGGGGTTTGTCTTTGCAGGGCTTGCAGCCCTGCACCTGCTGGAAGCCGAAGCAACGTCAACGTCAAAAGCTGGGGTCCTGAGGGTTGGCGGGGTGGGTCCGGTTGAGGGGGACGCTGCAAGTACCTCCATGTAAGCTCGGTCGCCGCATCCATGCGGCTCACGCCCCCTCAACCGGACCCACCCCGCCTTCGACAGTTCTCGGCGATCTGCCGGAACGGCGTCATGCTCTGGTGGGTGCCGACCGTTGGTCGGCCCGGGGTCGGATATCGATATCTGACAGAAAAGTCGTGTCGACCAAGGTCGACACGGTAGATCCACGCCATGCGTGGATGGATTCATTCGGTATCTGACAGATGTGCCGACCAACGGTCGGCACCCACCAACAGCCGTGCGGAACCGGTCTGGGGCAAAGCCCCCTGAGTCAGGGGGCGGCCGCGAAGCGGCGGGGGTCTGGGAGCTGGTAAGTGGGGCCCACGGTTCGCGCAGCGAAGCGTGGGAGCGACAGCGCGCATGCGATGACGCGTACCAGGGCTGCAAGCCCTGCCAACAAAAAACCCCGCTTGCGCGGGGTTCTCTGTGTGCTGCCTGAAACGCGGAAGCTTACGGGCGACGCGCCAGGGCTTCGACGTCCTTAGCCTTGGGCAGCAGATCCTGCTTGCTCACCCGCAGCGCGCCGATGGTCAACATCGGCACCGCCACCAGGATCGAGGACAGCACCACGATCACCGCGCCAATCATGTGCGTCTCGGCCAGGCCTTCCATCGAGCTGCCGCCGTACATGTACAGGGCAAGCGCGGACAGGAAGAACATCACCGCCGTGATCACCGTACGCGACAGCGTCTGGTTGATCGAACGGTTCAGCACTTCCATCGGCTCTGCACGCAGGCTGCGGAAGTTCTCACGCACGCGGTCGAACACCACGATGATGTCGTTGATCGCAAAACCCATCACCGACAGCAGGCCGGCCAGCACGGTCAGGTCGAACTCACGGCCCAGCAGGGACACGTAAGCCACCGTCACGATCAGGTCGAACATGGCCACGATGCTGGCGGTGACCGCGAACTTCCATTCGAAGCGCACGGCGATGTAGATCAGGAAGCCGGCCAGCATGAAGATGGTGGCGTACAGACCATTCATCGCCAGGTCCTTGCCGATCTGCGGGCCAACGAATTCGTTGCGCAGCACGGTGGCCTGGTTGTCAGCCGTGGACAGCGCCTTGACCACCGCCGCAGCGGTGGCCTTGTCCTCGGCGGCGGCCGCACCGGTACCCGGGGCGTGCTCACCGTGCGGGGCCAGGCGGATCAGCAGATCGGTGTTGCCACCGACGCTCTGCACCTGGGCGCCTTCAAAGCCATTGTCCTCGAGCTTGGTGCGGACCTGCTCGACGTCCACCGCGTGATCGAAGCGAGCTTCGATCAGGGTGCCGCCGGTGAAGTCCAGGGCGTAGTTGAAGCCCTTGAAGCCGATGATGCCGATCGATGCCAGGAACACGATGATCGTGACGACCATCGCGACATGGCGCCAGCGCATGAAGTCGATCTGGGTATCGTTCGGGAGGATGTGCAGCGGAAAAATTTTCATGTGCGTGTCGTCCCGTCAGATGGCCACGTTCTGGAGCTTCTTGCGACGGCCATAGATCAGCGTCGCCAGTGCGCGCGACACGGTGATCGCGGTGAACATCGAGGCGAAGATACCGATGATCATGGTCAGGGCGAAGCCCTTCAGCGGACCTGTACCGAACGCGAACAGGGCCACGCCGACGATCAGGCCGGTCAGGTTGGCGTCGAGGATGGTGCCCGACGCACGGTCATAACCGGTCACGATGGCGGTCTTGCCCGGCACACCGGCACGCAGCTCTTCACGGATACGTTCGTTGATCAGCACGTTGGCGTCCACCGACAGGCCGACCGACAACGCCAGGCCGGCGAAGCCCGGCAGGGTCATGGTCGCGCCGAACAGCGACATCACCGCCACCACGATCAGCAGGTTGAACAGCATCGCGATCGAGGTGATCAGACCGAACATGCGGTAGTAGATGGTGAAGAACACCAGGGTGAACAGGAACGCGTAGACCACCGCGGTGATACCGTTCTTGACGTTCTCAGCACCCAGGCTCGGGCCGACCACGCGCTCTTCCACGAAGTCCATCGGCGCGGCCAGCGAGCCGGACTTCAGCAGCTTGGCCAGGTCCTCGGCTTCCTTCTTCTGCAGACCGGTGGTCTGGAAGTTCTTGCCGAACACGCCGTTGATGTTGGCCACCGAGATCACTTCCTCGTTGACCTTGAAGCCACGCACTTCCTGGCCGTCAACCACGGTCACGGTCGGCACGCGCTCGGTGTAGACCACGGCCATCGGCTTGTTCACGTTGGCACTGGTGAAGTCGAACATGCGCTGGCCGCCGACGTTGTTCAACGTCACGCTGACGGCCGGGGCACCGCTGGTGGAGTCGTTCACCGCCTGCGCGCCGACCATCTGGTCGCCGGTGACGATCACGCGCTTGTTCAGCAGGATCGGGCCGCGGCCGTCACGCTGCTGGTAGACCTTGGCTTCCGGCGGGATGCGGCCGGAGGTGATGGCGTCCTGCGCGTTGCCTTCAACCACCGCCCGGTATTCCAGGGTGGCGGTCGCACCGATCATGCGCTTGGCTTCGGCGGTGTCCTGCACGCCCGGCAGCTGTACCACCACGCGGTCGGCGCCCTGGCGCTGGATGATCGGCTCGGCCACGCCCAGCTGGTTCACACGGTTGCGCAGGGTGTTGATGTTCTGCTCGATGGCGCCGTTGGCGATCTGGGTGATCTCCGCATCCGGGATGGTCACCGTGATGCGGCTGCCGCTGACGTCATAACCCAGGGTCGGCTGCGACTTGACCAGCGCCGCACGGGCGTTGCTGGCGGCGTCGTCACCGGCCGACGGGCTCAGGTTGGCCACGATGGAGTTATCGGCGCGGCGTTCCACCGACTGGTACGGAATGCGCGCGTCGCGCAGGGTGCTGCGCACGTCTTCGGTGTAGGCGTCCAGACGCTTGTCCAGCGCAGCCTTCTGGTCGACCTGCAGCACGAAGTGCACGCCGCCCTGCAGATCCAGGCCCAGCACCATCGGGCGACCGCCCAGCTTGGCCAGCCAGTCCGGCACGGTCGAGGCCAGGTTCAGGGCCACCGTGTAGTTCTCGCCCACGGTGTCACGCAGCGCATCGCTGGCCGCGGACTGGGACTTCAGGTCCGGCAGGCGGACGATCAGGCTTTCGCCTTCCTTTTCGGCGCCGATCGGGCTGATGCCGGCCTTCTTCAGGTCGGCAAGCACACGGTCGCGCAGCGCGTCGTCGACCGTTCCGCCACGGTTGGCGGTGATCTGGACGGCCGGGTCCTTCTGGTAGATGTTGGGCAGCGCGTACAGGGTACTGAGCGCCAGTACGATCAGGATGACGACGTACTTCCAGCGTGGAAATTCGAGCATTGCTTGGGTTCCCGCGCGGCGCCATCCCCGGCGCCGCGGTTGTGCATCGGAAAGGGAGTGGCTTACTGGGCCGACTTCAGGGTACCGGCCGGCAGCACGTTGCCGACAGCGCCCTTCTGCACGCGGATGCGCACGTTGTCAGCCACTTCGATGGTGATGAAGTTGTCGCCGATGTCGGTGACCACGCCGGCGATGCCGCCGTTGGTCAGCACTTCGTCACCGCGCTTGATCTTCTCCAGCATGGCCTTGTGCTCCTTCTGCCGCTTCATCTGCGGGCGGATCATCAGGAAGTACATGATGGCGATCAGGATGATCGGGAACAGCAGCGTGGTCAGGCCCATGCCCTGCGGTTGGCCGCCGGCGGCCTGGGCGTGTGCGGCGGGAATCAGGAAAGCAAGCAGGTTCATCGTTGGTCCTTTGGTTGGGCGGCGCTCAGGCCCGTTTGACGGGCACAGGGTGTCGACCGCGGATCTGGGTCAGCCTTGAAGTATGCCACGGCCCCGGACGTTCGTCCTTGGGCCGTTCGGCAGGGGTGCTGCGGGGTTACAGGGGCGGCGCAACCGCCCCGCGTGCTGCGTAGAAGGACTCGCGGAAGGCCTGGAAGGTTCCCGCCTCGATGGCCGCACGGATGTCGGCCATCAGTTTTTCGTAATAGAACAGGTTGTGCAGGGTGCCCAGCATCGGCGCCAGCATCTCGTTGCAGCGGTCCAGGTGGCGCAGGTAGGAGCGGGTGTAGCCGCCGGTGCAGGCCACGCAGCCGCAGCCCGGCTCGATGGGGTCCATGTCCCGGGCGTACTGGGAGTTGCGGATGCGTACGGTGCCGAACGAGGTGAAATAGTGGCCGTTGCGGGCGTTGCGGGTGGGCATCACGCAGTCGAACATGTCCACGCCACGGGCGACACCCTCGACCAGGTCCTCCGGCCGGCCCACGCCCATCAGGTAGCGGGGGCGGTCGGTCGGCAGCTCCGGGTCCAGGTGGTCGAGCATGGCGTTGCGCTCGTGCTCCGGCTCGCCCACGGCCAGCCCGCCAATGGCATAACCGTCAAAGCCAATCGCCTGCAGGGCCTCGGCCGAGCGGCTGCGCAGGTCGGTGTGCACGCCACCCTGGACAATGCCGAACAGGGCCGCGTCATTGCCCAGTTCGTCATGCGCGTTGCGGCTGCGCTGGGCCCAGCGCAGGCTCAGCTCCATCGAACGGCGGGCGACGTCCTCGGTGGCCGGGTACGGGGTGCACTCGTCGAAGATCATCACCACGTCCGAATCGAGCACTTTCTGGATCTTCATGCTCTCTTCCGGGCCCAGGAACACGCGGGCGCCGTCGGTGGGCGAGGCGAAGGTCACGCCCTGCTCGGTGATCTTGCGGCGGTGGGCCAGCGAAAACACCTGGAAACCGCCGGAGTCGGTCAGGATCGGGCCATCCCAGCGGCAGAAACCGTGCAGGCCGCCGTGGTCGGCGATGATGTCCAGGCCCGGCCGCAGGTACAGGTGGAAGGTGTTGCCGAGGATGATCTCGGCGCCAAGCGCACGCACCTGGTCCGGCAGGATGCCCTTGACCGAGCCATAGGTTCCCACCGGCATGAAGGCCGGCGTTTCCACCGTGCCACGCGGGAAGGTCAGGCGGCCACGACGGGCACGGCCGTCGCGGGTCTGGAGCTGGAACTGCAATCGGGACATGGAGCGGTCGTTCAGGCAAATAGTCGCCTATTGTCTCCCAAAACCGCCTTCCCTGCTCCGGTAGCGCCGGGCCCTGCCCGGCGGCGAGATCCGCCGGCGATGGCCGGGGTACCGGATTCATCCACGCATGGCGTGGATCTACTGGACGGATTCATCCACGCATGGCGTGGATCTACTGGACGGATTCATCCACGCATGGCGTGGATCTACTGGACGGTAGTAGATCCACGCCATGCGTGGATGAAGCGCGCGTCAGCCCGCCTGCGGGAACAGCAGCATCGCATCGCCGTAGCTGAAGAAGCGGTAGCGCTGCTCGATCGCGTGCTGGTAGGCCTCGAACACCCTATCCTTGCCGGCGAAGGCCGAGATCATCATCAGCAGCGTGCTTTCCGGCAGATGGAAGTTGGTCACCATCGCGTCCACGCTGCGGATGCGGTAGCCCGGGGTGATGAAAATCTGGGTCTCGCCAGCGAACGGCAGCAGTTCGCCATCGCGCATCGCGCTTTCCAGCGCGCGCACCACGGTGGTGCCCACGCCGATCACCCGGCCTCCGGCCTCGCGGGTGCGGCGCACCTGCTGGACCAGTTCGGCGCCCACGTTCAGCCACTCACGGTGCATCACGTGGTCCTTCAGGTCATCGGCGCGTACCGGCTGGAAGGTGCCGGCACCGACGTGCAGGGTGACGTGGCCGAAGTCCACGCCCTTGGCCTTCAGCGCCGCCAGCAGCGGCTCGTCGAAATGCAGGCCGGCGGTTGGTGCGGCCACCGCGCCCACTTCGCGGGCGAACACGGTCTGGTAGCGCTCGCGGTCATCCACGCCGGGCTCGCGCTGTATGTACGGCGGCAGCGGCAGGCGGCCGGCATGCAGCAGCCACTGCTCCAGCGATTCGGGCACGTGGAACTGCAGCACGTAGAACTCGCCGTCGCGGCCCAGCACCTCGGCCTCGCCACCGGCGTCCAGGGCGATGCGGCTGCCCGCCTTGGGTGACTTGCTGGCGCCCACCTGGGCCCGCGCCTGCTGGCCGCCGAGCAGGCGCTCGATCAGGATCTCCACGCGGCCACCGCTGGCCTTCTGCCCGAACAGGCGAGCCGGAATCACCCGGGTGTCGTTGAACACCAGCAGGTCGCCGGGCTGCAGCAGCGACGGCAGGTCGCGCACCTGCAGGTCGGTGAAGGCCTGCGGGGCCGGCGGCACCAGCATCAGGCGGCTGGCCGAACGCTCGGCCAGCGGCGCCTGGGCGATCAGTTCAGCCGGCAGGTCGTAATGGAAATCGGACTTCTTCAAGGCAGTGAGCGGCAACAGGTCGACATTGGCGCGCATTGTACGGCCAGCGCCTGCGAGCCTGCGTGCTTCGTGGCGAACGTCGGGCAAAATGCTGCTATGCAGCAGGTTTCTGCGGGGTTATCGCGCAAAAAAACAAGTGCTAGCATCGGGAAGGAAGTCCGCAGCACGAGTCCGCCCCAGCGCGCGTGATGACGCGCGTTTTGCTTTTTGAAGGCCCGTGCGACCCATCGTTTCAGGAGATCTGCAATGAGCTTCATCGAACGCCTCGCCCCCCTCCGCGCCCAGCCCGGCAGCCGCATCACCACCGGCCTGGACGACGCCACCCTGACCTCGCTGTCCTCGCGCCACCCGCAGCTGGTTGCCGCGGTGGACGCCGCCGCCGCCGAATTCGCGCGCGTGCAGGATGAACTGGGGCCGTTGCTGGCACAGGACGAACAGGCGCAGATCGATGCCATGCAGGACGGCTTCGTCAATTTCTATGCCGATGATGCCGTGACCCCGTACGTGGCCCTGGCCGCACGCGGCCCGTGGGTGGTCACCCTGAAGGGCGCGGTGCTGTATGACGCCGGCGGCTACGGCATGCTCGGCTTCGGCCACACCCCCGACGCCGTGCTGGAGGCCATGTCGCGGCCGCAGGTGATGGCCAACATCATGACCCCCAGCCTGTCGCAGCAGCGCTTCATCACCGCCCTGCGCGCGGAGATCGGCCACCGCCGCGGCGGCTGCCCGTTTGCCCGCTTCATGTGCCTGAATTCCGGTTCGGAAGCGGTCGGCCTGGCCGCACGCATTGCCGACGTCAACGCCAAGCTGCAGACCGACCCGGGTGCACGCCACGCCGGCGCCACCATCAAGCGCGTGGTCATCAAGGGCAGCTTCCACGGCCGCACCGACCGCCCGGCGCTGTATTCCGATTCCAGCCGCAAGAGCTACCAGCAGCACCTGGCCAGCTACCGTGGCGAGGATTCGGTCATTACCGTCGCGCCGTACGACGAAGCCGGCCTGCGCAAGGTGTTCGAAGAGGCCGAGCGCAACCAGTGGTTCATCGAAGCAGTGTTCCTGGAGCCGGTGATGGGCGAAGGCGACCCGGGCCGTTCGGTGCCGCCGGCCTTCTATGCAGTGGCCCGCGAGCTGACCCGCGCCCACGGCAGCCTGCTGCTGCTGGACTCGATCCAGGCCGGCCTGCGCGCTCACGGCGTGCTGTCTGTGGTGGATTACCCGGGCTTCGAAGGCCTGGACCCGCCGGACATGGAGACCTATTCCAAGGCACTGAACGCCGCGCAGTACCCGCTGTCGGTGCTGGCGGTGACCGAGCATGCCGCGCAGCTGTACCGCAAGGGCATCTACGG
Organism: Stenotrophomonas maltophilia; assembly: GCF_047782825.1. GTDB lineage: Bacteria > Pseudomonadota > Gammaproteobacteria > Xanthomonadales > Xanthomonadaceae > Stenotrophomonas. The sequence goes on from NZ_CP180589.1 coordinate 1,352,610, forward strand.
CAACACCATGACCAGCAACCCGCGGGCGCTGGACGTGGCCTGCGCCACCCTGGCCCAGCTGACCCCGCAGGTGCGCGCCAACATCGCCGAACGCGGCGCCGAGGCCGTGCGCAAGCTGGAACAGCTGAAGAGCGAGCTGGGCGGGCTGATCACCAAGGTGCAGGGCACCGGCCTGCTGTTCTCCTGCGAGCTGGCGCCGCAGTTCAAGTGCTATGGCGCCGGCTCCACCGAGGAATGGCTGCGCCAGCACGGCATCAACGTGATCCACGGTGGCGAGAACTCGCTGCGCTTCACCCCGCACTTCGGCATGGACAGCGAAGAGCTGGACCTGCTGGTGGGCCTGGTCGGGCGCGCCCTGCGTGAAGGCCCGCGCCGCGAGCAGGCCGCCGCCGCGTAATCCGCGCCAGCGCGTCATAATCCACCGACACCCCGCCCGCGACCGCTGACCCGGTTGCCGGCGGGGCGTTTTCGTTTCCGCACCAAGAGACAGGAACCCCCATGAAGTCCCTCTGCGTCTACTGTGGCTCCAACGCTGGCAGCAAGCCGGCCTATACCGAACGCGCCATGGCCCTGGGCGACCGCATCGCCCGTGATGGCATGCGCCTGGTCTACGGCGGCGGCAACGTCGGCCTGATGGGTACTGTGGCCAATGCCGTACTGGCTGCCGGCGGCGAAGTGACCGGGGTGATCCCGCGCCAGCTGGCCGACTGGGAAGTGGCCCACCGCGGCCTGACCGAACTGGAGATCGTCGGTTCGATGCACGAGCGCAAGTCACGCATGTTCGACCTGTCCGACGGCTTCGTGGCCCTGCCCGGCGGCTTCGGCACCATGGAAGAAATCTTCGAGATGCTCACCTGGCGCCAGCTCGGCATCGGCAACAAGCCCTGCGCGTTCCTGGACGTGGATGGCTTCTACGCCCCGCTGATCGGCATGATCGACCGCATGGTGGAAGAGCGCTTCCTGCACCCGGACCAGCGCAAGGACCTGTGGTACGGCTCGGACATCGATGAAATGCTGGCCTGGATGCAGGCCTACGAGCCGGCCCAGGCCTCGAAGTGGATCGACGAGAAGCGCCGCGCCGCGCTGCGTTGAGCCAGGCCGGATGCCGCGGGACCTGCGCGGTGGCTCAGGCCACCGCGCGCGTCCACGGCGCCGGCCGCCCCAGCAGGTAGCCCTGGCCGTAATCGCAGCCCAGTTCGAACAGGCTCTGGCGCTGGGCTTCGGTTTCAATGCCCTCGCCGATGGTCTCGATGCCCAGCGTGCGCGCCAGCGACAGCACGCCTTCCACCAGTGCGCGGGTGCTCTGCGCTTCCGGGCCGTGCAGGCCGGCGATGAAACTCTGGTCGATCTTCAGCGTGCTGATCGGGAACCGGTGCAGGTAGGACAGCGCCGAGAAACCGGTACCGAAATCATCCAGCTGCACCTGGATGCCACGTTCGCGCAGCCCCTGCAGGATGCGCAGCGTATGTGGACCATCGTCCAGCAGCGCCACCTCGGTGATTTCCAGGCGCAGCCGCCGCGGGTCGGCATCGTTGGCTTCCAGCAGGCCGAACAGGCGCGAACTGAAATCCGCCGAACGGAAATGTCGTGGTGACACATTCACCGACACGTAGCCGCGCCCGCCGTCGGCCAGACCGGCAATGACCTGTTCGTAGATGAGCCAGTCGACCTGCTCGATCAGGCCGCTTTCCTCGCCCAGCTCCAGGAACGCGCCCGGCAGCAGCAGGCCACGGCGCTCATGCTGCCAGCGCAGCAGCGCCTCGTGGCCCACCACCTCGCCATCGGACAGGCGCACGATGGGCTGGTAGAACGGCACGAAATCGCGGTTGTTGATCGCCCGCCGCAGGTCCGCTTCCAGATCCAGGCTGCGCATGGCCTGCTCGCGCATGTCTTCATCGAAGATGGCGCAGCGGTCATGGCCCTGGGCCTTGGCCCGGTACATGGCCGCATCGGCGTCGCGCAGCAGTTCCTCGCCGGTGCGGTAGTGCGGGTTCCACAGGGCAATGCCGAGACTGCCGGAGGGGAACAGCTCGCGCCCGGCGATCCACATCGATTCCTGCAGGGCCAGCAGCAGACGCTGGCCGAAATCCAGCGCCTGGGCCAGGCCCTGCGGGCACTGCAGCAGCACGGCGAACTCATCGCCGCCCAGCCGCGCCACCACGTCACCATCGCCGGTCATCGACACGATGCGCTTGGCCACTTCCACCAGCATGCGGTCACCGGCGGCATGGCCGATGCTGTCGTTTACAAGCTTGAAGCGGTCCAGGTCCAGGAACAGCATGGCAAACACCGGGCCACCTTCGCGGCGCGCCATTGCCAACGCATCCTGCAGGCGATCCAGCAGGTGCAGGCGGTTGGGCAGGCCGGTCAATGCATCGTGCATGGCCTGGTGGGTCAGGCGCTGTTCGGCGCGCAGGCGCTCGGCAATCTGCCCCAGCAGCTTGTCATTGACCTCGGCCAGCTCGCGGGTGCGCTCTTCCACGCGCTTTTCCAGTTCGGCATGCGCCGAACGCAGCTGCTGCTGGTCGCGCTGGCGGGCCAGACCGGTACCGATGTTCTGCGCCACGAAGGTCAGCAGGCGCTGGTCGTGCACGCTGAAGGCGATCTGGTCGGTATAGCTCTGCACCACGATCGCACCGACCACCTCGTCGTCGCGCAGCAGCGGCACGCCCAGCCAGCAATGCGAGCGCGCACCGGATTCGCGCACCTCGCCGGCCACCAGCAACGCATCGATCTGCGCGCGCGACGCCAGCAGCGGGCGGCGGTGGCGCACCACGTACTCGGTCAGGCCGCGGCTGAACGCACGCGGGGCGCGGGTGGAATTGTGCTCGTCCACCGAATAGACGAAATCCAGCCCGTCGCCACGCGCATTGACCAGCGCGATGTAGAAATTGCGGGCATCCAGCAGCCGCCCGACCACGCCATGCACCTGGCCGTAGAACTGGGCCAGGCTGTCGGCCGACATCGCCATCTCTGCGATGTTGTACAGCGCGGTCTGCAGCTGCTCGGCGCGGCGCCGTTCGGCCACTTCGTCCTGCAGGCTGCGGTTGGCGCGCTGCAGTTCCAGGGTGCGCCGCTCCACCTGCTGTTCCAGCCGCACCTGCGCCTGGCGCCGGTCCATGGCGGTCTGCACGTGCTGGGCAACGAAACCCAGCAGGGCCCGCTCGGCCTCGCCATACAGCGCGGACTGCTCGTAGCTCTGCACCACGATGGCGCCACAGACGCGGCCATCGCGCAGCATCGGCACGCCCAGCCAGTCCAGGCTTTCCGGCCCGCGTTCAGGATCGTGTTCCTGCGCCACCGCCTCGGCCAGCAGCTCGCGCGAAGGGCCGCTCAGGGCCTTGCCTTGGCGCAGCAGGGCCACGGTCAGGCTGCGCGGCATCTGCCCGGCATCGTGGCTGACCGACGGATCGGCCACGAAATCATCCACCTGGTCGGCGAAATACAGGAAGCGGATCTGGTCGCGCACATCGTCGTATTCGACGATGTAGCAGTTTTCCGCGTACATCAGCGAGCCCAGGACGCCGTGTACGTGGCGCAGCATCTCACCCATTTCCAGGTCGGCACCGGCCAGGTCGGCAATCTGGAACAGCGCCTGCTGCAGCCGTTCGGCCTGCTCCAGTGCCTTGATCTGCCCAGCCTGGCGGCCGCGCTGCAGGGCCAGTTCCATCGCCTGGCGGGACAGGCTCCACCAGGCCGGCGACGGCGCAGCCCCCTGTACCGACAGCAGCAGGCGCGCGCCATCGTGCTCCCAGCCATGGCTGGCCTCGGCCGGGTTGCCGGCAGAAGCCCAGATATCACCCGCCGTGCCGTCCTGCGGCCAGCCGTCCTGGCCACGGCCCAGCTGCGGGTCATCCCAGCCCACCTGCACCACCGCGTTTTCCGGCAGCAACGCATGCAATGCACGCACCAGCGCCGTGCTCAGCACGGCCTCGTGGAGTGACTGTGGTAACGCACGGTCGGCTTGCGTGGACAAATGACGTTCTCTTGGCGCCGCTGGTGCGTCGCCTCCCCTAGCTGGCGAGCATAGCGCGCCACCGGGGGGGCAATGGAAGCCCGTCAACCCCGTTTCGTGCGTCCGCGCGTTTTTCCTTTCGACATCCCTCCCGCCACCGCCGTGAACTGCGCCCTGCCCGCCCCCGCCCACCGCTATGCGCCACCGCCTGCAGGCCTTACCCTGTGTGCCGTGGAAGCGACCGCCCTGCCAACCGATGAAGCCTTGATGCTGGCCTGGGCCGGTGGCGACCTGCAGGCGTTCGAAAGCCTGTATGCGCGCCATCGCAAGCGCCTGTTTGGCTTCCTGCTGCGGCAACTGCGTGACAACGCGCTGGCCGAGGAAATCTTCCAGGACGTCTGGCAGCGGGTGATCAGCGCGCGCGCCGGCTGGCAACCCGAGGCCGCATTCAGCACCTGGCTGTTCCGCATCGCGCACAACCGCCTGAACGACCATTGGCGCGCCGCCCGCCATCGCCCCGCCGCACCGGCCGACGCCGACCTGCGTCTGGCGGCACTGGAAGATGGGCAGACGCCGGAAGCGGAACTGTCTGAATTCGAACAACGTCGCCGCATCCAGCTGGCGATGGACGACCTGCCGCCCGAGCAGCGCGAAGTGCTGCAGCTGCGGCTGGAACAGGAACTGAGCCTGGAGGAGATCGGCCAGATCACCGGCGTTGGCCGGGAAACCGTGAAATCGCGGCTGCGCTATGCGATGGACAAGCTGCGTGCGGGACTGAACGCATGAACCGAGACGATCCCCTGACGCCGGAAGAACGCGCGCTGGCCGGCCTGATCGGCCGCCGCGCCGAACAGGCTCCGCCGCCTGCGCTGGATGCTGCGATCCTGGCGGCCGCGCGGGCATCGGTACAGGCCGGCGCCACTTCACCATCGGCCGACGCTGCTGCAGCTGCTGCGGCCGCTGCACCCCGCGCTGCGAACGCCCCGCTGCGCCGCGCCCGCCCGCGTTGGCCGGCGGTGTTCGGCATTGCCGCGTCGATGGTATTTGCCATCGGAATCGCCTGGCAGATGCGGCCGGAACCGCCCGTGCTGCCCGCGCAGGAAGCACAGATGGCACCTGCCGCCGCAGGAGCCAGTGATGCGCCTGCCGCCGAGCGCGCCAGCGATGCAGCCGAGGTCGCGGCGGCCGCCGTCGCAGAGTCGGCACCTGCCGTAGCCCCGCCCCCGCCTCCGCAGGCAGCGCCGGCCCCGGTGCGCAAGCCTGCCGTGGCTGCCAAGGCAGAGATCCACGCGGCGCCCGCGCCGGCCGAGCCCGCCCCGCCCGCAGTGATGCACAGCAGGGCCGTTGAATCCTCTGCGGACCGCGCCTTCGTACCGCCGCAACCTGCCGCGCCGCCCGCGCCGATGGCCTACTCCATGCCGGCCCCGGCAGCCGCCGAAGCGGATGCGGTGCAGCCCACCGCCGCGCGCACTGCCGCGCGTACCGACGCCATCGCAGCCGAGCGCGCGGCGAGCCGACAGCGGCCCGAACCGGCCGCGTTTTCCAGCAACGCAGCGCCAGCACCGGCCAGCGCGCCCGGCGTGATGCTGCGCCGTTCCAGCGATGCCGGCCTGAGCGCGGGCGCGGTGAATGCCGAAGTACTGGCCGATGCCAAGCTGCCACGCCGGCAATGGCTGCAGAGGATCCGCGAGCGCCGCGACAGTGGCCAACGCGATCTGGCCCGCGCCAGCCTGGAACGCTATCTGCAGCTGTATCCCGAGGCACGCCTGCCGAAGGATCTGCGGCCATTGCTGGACGACTGAGGCAGTCGCGCGGCAACCCCGTAGAATGGTGGGAATGCCCGATACCCTCGCCCAGCCCGTCAGCCACACGCTGGACATCAAGCACAGCCGCTTCACCGCGCACGCCGCGCCGATCGACAGCGGCGCCGCCGCGCTGGCCTTCCTGCAGCAGGTGGCCGTGGCCGACGCCACCCACAACTGCTGGGCCTACCGGCATGGCCAGGACTACCGTTCCAGCGATGACGGCGAACCGGCCGGCACCGCTGGGCGCCCCATCCTGGCCGCCATCGATGGCCAGGGCTTCGACCGCGTGGTGGTGGTGGTGACCCGCTGGTACGGCGGCATCAAGCTGGGCGCCGGCGGGCTGGTACGCGCCTACGGTGGCACCGCCGCCGAATGCCTGCGCACCGCGCCGCGCCTGCCGCTGGTGGCGATGGCACGCCTGCAGCTGCAGGCCGGCTTCGAGGATCTGGGCACCCTGCACTCCGCGCTGCCGGGCTTTGCCGCGGAAAAGCGCGATGAACAGTTCGATGCCAATGGTGTGCGCCTGCGGGTGGAATTGCCGGCCGATCAGGTCGATGCATTGAAAATCCGCCTGCGCGACGCCACCCGTGACCGTATCCGCATTCAAGATGACGACCAGGATGACTGACCAGGACGACGCACCCGCTTCGACCCCACCGCTGCGCCGCCTGGGCAGCCTGCGCACCCTGTGGCCGTTCGTGCGCCGCCACAGCGGCCTGTTCACCGCCTGGCTGCTGGCCTTGGCGGTGTCTTCGGCGGCAACCCTCAGCCTGCCGCCTGCGGTCAAGCAGATGATCGACCACGGCTTCAGCAGCGGCGGCCAGATCAATCGTGCCTTCGCCCTGCTGCTGTTGGTGGCGGTGGTGCTGGCGCTGGCCACGGCGGCGCGCTTCTTCTTCGTGTCGCTGCTGGGCGAAAAAGTGGTGGCCGACCTGCGCAGCCGCCTGTACGCACATCTGATCCAGCTCGGTGCCGGCTTCCACGACCGCAGCCGCAGCGGCGAACTGGTCTCGCGCCTGACCGCTGACAGCGAACTGCTGCGCAGCGTGGTGGGTTCGACCATGTCGGTGGCCCTGCGCAGCAGCGTGACCGTGGTCGGCAGCCTGGCCATGCTGTTCGTCACCAGCCCGCGACTGGCCGCATGGTCGTTGCTGGGCATTCCACTGGCGGTGCTGCCGATCATCATCGGCGCACGCAAGCTGCGCGCGGTGGCCCGCAGCAGCCAGGACCGCATCGCCGATGCCAACAGCCTGGCCAGCGAAACCCTGGGGGCGGTGCGCACCGTGCAGGCGCACGCGCGCGAACCCTATGAACGCGGCCGCTTCGATCACGCCCTGGCCGATGCGATCCGCGCCGCACGGCGACGCATCGGCGCGCAGTCGCTGGTGACCGCCAGTGCCATCCTGCTGGTGTTCGGTGCCATCGTCGGCGTGTTGTGGCTGGGCGCGCACGATGTGATCGAAGGGCGCCTGAGTGCCGGTACGCTGGGCCAGTTCGTGCTGTACGCGCTGATCGGCGGCGGCTCGGTCGGCGCCCTGGCCGAGGTCTGGAATGAACTGCAGCGCGCCTCCGGCGGCATGGGCCGCATCGGCGAACTGCTGCAGGAAGACATCGAGATCCGCGCCCCGGCGCAGCCGCAGGCCCTGCCGCAGCCGCTGCAGGGGCAGATCCAGTTCGACGATGTGGTGTTCCACTACCCGCAGCGCCCGGACCAACCCGCGCTGGACCATTTCACCCTGAACGTCCGCCCCGGCGAGACGGTGGCCCTGGTGGGCCCGTCCGGCGCCGGCAAGAGCACGGTGCTGTCGCTGCTGCTGCGCTTCCACGACCCGGCCAGCGGCCGCATCTGCGTCGATGGCATCGACGTGCGCCAGGTGGACCCGGCCGATCTGCGTGCGCAGCTGGCGCTGGTGCCGCAGCAGCCGACGCTGTTCGCTGCCAGTGCACGCGACAACATCCGCTATGGGCGGCTGCAGGCCAGCGACGCCGAGGTGGAAGAAGCCGCCCGCGCGGCCGAAGCCGATGCCTTCCTGCGTGCGCTGCCGCAGGGCTATGACAGCGAACTGGGCGAGCGCGGCGCGCGCCTGTCCGGCGGCCAGCAGCAGCGCGTAGCGATTGCCCGCGCCCTGCTGAAGGACGCACCGATCCTGCTGCTGGACGAAGCCACCAGCGCACTGGACGCGCAGAGCGAACACGGCGTGCAGCAGGCCTTGGAACGGCTGATGGCCGGCCGCACCACCGTGGTCATCGCCCACCGCCTGGCCACCGTGCTGAAGGCCGACCGCATCGTGGTGATGGACCAGGGCCGCATCGTGGCCGAAGGCACGCATGCGCAGTTGTTGGCTGAAGGTGGACTGTATGCAGAGCTGGCGCGACTGCAGTTCATCGACTGATTGACGGCCGGCTAACACCGGCCGGGCCAATCTGCCCGTGCATCAACAGCATCCGCTGAAGGAGGTGCACGATGTCGTTCCGTCAGTTCCCTGCAGTCGACAGCAATGGCGAAAGCCACGTCATCATCGAGTTCAAGCCCGACGCCGGTGGCAGCGGGCACCAGTCCGAAGCCACGCCGCGCTATGAACTGGACGATGGCCGGCACCTGGTGCGCAACGGCCGCGAGTTCACCACCAGTGGCGGCGAATTGCGGCTGACGATCTGAGGTTCGCCGGGCGCGGCGCGGCGCTACCGGATTGCGCAGCGCCCCCGCTCCGGTAGGTGTCGACCTTGGTCGACACGCTCCTGGCGGGGCCAGTCGAGCAAGAGCAAAGCCAGTCGAGCATGGCTCGACTCTACATGAATTTGTGGCCAATTTTTCACCAACCATCTTGACAGCCTTGCCTGCCAAGGGCCGCACGCGGTTATCCACATGTTTGCTCAGAAACCATCCACACCGCCTGTGGATGAAACCCGCTAGCCCAGTACCCGGCCGATGCCGCTGGCATCCACGGCCGCCGCGGCCGCTGCAATCGCGCTGGTATCACTGCCCGCCACGAAGCCGATGCGGAAGTGCACCTCACCCCCGGGCGTGCGCGAGGAATGGATCGACGCCAGGCTGATGCGGTGCTGCTCGAACACATTCAACAGCTCACGCAGCGAACCCGGCCGATCCTCGGGCAGATGCACGGACAGCGCATTGCGCTCGGTCAGGTCCGCCAGCAGATAGCCCACGCGTTCGAAGGTGTAGTTGCCAGCCGCAAGCGCCGGTTCACCGAAGGCGGCGTGGTTGGCGGCCAGCAACTGGTCACGGAACTGGCCACGGGCCACGTCGTCACCCTGCCCCACCTGCGCCTGCAGGCGCTGCAGCTGGCCCACCAGTCGGTCCAGCATCGGCGCCACGTACGGGTTGCCGAACTGGATGTCCTCGTAGATGGCCGGATTCAACGACAGGATGCGCGAGATGATCGCCGTATCCAGCTCGAACGAAGCCGACCGGTACGGCATCATCGCGGCCAGATCACCCAGCTGCGGCTGGTACTCGCGCAACACCCCAGCCTGGGCCAGATGGGTGGCATGCACCATCGCCTGTACCAGCGCCATCATCTGGTCGTGGTGCTGCGGCGTGGCGCGCACGCACTCGGCCTGCAGGGCGGCGCACAGCGCATCCACCCACGGCTGCCAGTGCTGCAGGCGCGCTTCGCAGACCACCATCACCCGCCCTTTCAGGGTGGGTGCCTTCGGCGGCGCCGTCATCGGGTGCAGGCCCACCACTTCGGCCTGCGAGGCCAGCATGGCCTGCACCGGCGCATCCTTCACCGAGGTCACGTCCAGCCACAGGCGGTCCTGCTCACGCCCGGCCGACTGCCGCACATAGTCGGCAATCAAGGCCGGCGTGTGCCGGATCGGCGCGGAAAACACCAGCACATCGGCCTGCTCCAACAACTGTTCCGGCGTGTGTGATTGCGGCTCGGCCGGATCATGGCCGATTACCTGCAGCTGCATGTGCTCGCGGAAGAAACGGCTGAGCCAGCGCCCGTAAGCGCCAGCACTGCCCACGATGCCGACCGTACGCGGCGTGCGTGCACCGGCCGCGTTCATGCCACGCGTTCGGCGCGGAAGCGCGTGTCGTCGGCCAGCGCCGCAGGCGCGGCGGCGATCACGTCGAACTCCTCGAAGCCGTTGTCCAGGGTCGCTTCCAGTGCCGCATGGGTACCGGCGATGGCACGCGAGATCGCCTGCTGCATCGACTCGCCCCGCAGCAGGAAGGACACCACCAGCGACATCAGCACATCACCGGTACCGGCCACATCCACCGGCAGCAGCGGCGACGTCCAGCGCCAGGTTTCCTCGCGGCCCACCGCCAGGGTCACCAGCTCACCGGGGTTGCCGCCCACGCTGTGCGCGATCACCCAGTGCGGGCCCCGGTCAAGCAGCGTGCGCGCAGCGGCGATGGCGTCGGCCTCGGCCAACGCCGGCAGGCCGGTCAGGCGATTGAGTTCGAAGGCATTGGGCGTGACCAGCCAGGCATGCGGCAGCAGGCGCTCGGCGAAGATCGCCTCCAGCCCGGGTTCCACGTAGGGCCCGGTATGCGTATCGCCGATGACCGGATCCAGGCAGTAACGCAGCTGCGGGCACGAAGGCAGGATCTGCTCCAGCCAGTCGGCGAAGGCGGCCCCGTTGGCGGCGCTGCCGAAGTAGCCGGAGACCAGCATCTTCGCCCGCTGCGGCAGGCCACGTTCGCGGGTGCCGAGCAGCAGGTCGGCGAACCAGTCGGCGGGCAGGACGCGGCCGCGGGTGGTGTCGTAGAACGGCGCGTTGCTGAGCAGCACGGTGGGAATTTCCGCCACGCGCACGCCGAGGGCACGCATGGGCGGGACGGCGGCGGTGTTGCCGGCGTGGCCGTACACGAGCTGTGACTGGACGGAGATGACGTCGATTGGCGAGGGCCCGTCGGGGCGCTGGCGACGGCCGTGGAGCAGGTGGTTGTCGAGGGATTCGCTCATGCCCGCATTCTACGCCCAAGGGGGTTTTCGGCAGGGCTTGCAGCCCTGCACCTGCAGAATCAACGTCAACGTCAAAAGCCAGAGCGGGCTGTCCGTGGGATGGCGGGGCGGTGTGGGTGGTCAGGACACGCCGTAAACCCATCCATGGGGGCTCGATGGCGCCATCCATGGCGCCAACGGTCCTGCCCACCCACACCGCCCCACCTCTGACAGTTGGCCGGCAGCCAGTAGATCCACGCCATGCGTGGATGAATCTCAATCGGATTCGAATATTTCGAATTGAAATCGAAATGCATCCACGCATGGCGTGGCTCTACTGAGTCGACCAAGGCAGAACGCCGTTCCGACAGATCGCGGAAAACTGTCGAAGGCGGGGTGGGTCCGGTTGAGGGCGTGTGAGCGGCATGAATGCCGCGGCCAAGCCCCCATGGATGGATTTACGGGGTCCCCCTCAACCGGACCCATCCCGCCATCCCACGGAATGCCAGCTTTTGACGTTGACGCTGATTCGGCAGGTGCAGGGCTGCAAGCCCTGCAAACCCAAACTCCTCAGTGAGCAGCAGGACGCGACGGCGGCAGCCAGGCAGCGATGATGCCCAGCAGCGGCAGGAACGCGGTCAGCTGATAGACGTATTCGATGCTCGTCTTGTCCGCCAGCAGGCCCAGCACTGCCGCACCCAGCCCACCCATCCCAAACGCGAAGCCGAAGAACAACCCCGACACCATGCCGATGCGGTGCGGCATCATCTCCTGCGCATACACCACGATGGCCGAGAACGCCGACGACAGCACGAAGCCGATCAGCACCGCCAGCACCGTCGTCCAGAACAGGTCTGCATGCGGCAACGCCAGCGCGAACGGTGCCACGCCCAGGATCGAGGTCCAGATGATCGGCTTGCGGCCGATGCGGTCACCCAGCGGGCCGCCGAGGAAACCACCCGCCGCCGAAGCCACCAGGAACGCGAACAGATGCAGCTGCGCCTGCGCCACCGGAATGCCGAAGTGGTGGATCAGGTAGAAGGTGAAATAGCTGCCAATGCTGGCCATGTAGAAGTACTTGCTGAAGATCAGCACGAGCAGGATGGCCATCACCCGCGCGACGGTGCGCGTGGGATGACGGGGTGCGATCGTACCCTGCCCGGCAGGACGCGGCGTGCCCAGGTGCAGGGCGTACCAGCGGCTGACATAGGTCAGCAGGGCGATGCCGATCAGCGCGGCGCCGGCAAACCACGAGGCGGCGTGCTGGCCGAACGGCACGATCACCGCCGCGGCGATCAGCGGGCCCAGCGCGGTACCAAAGTTGCCGCCGACCTGGAACACCGACTGGGCAAGCCCGTGGCGGCCACCGGACGCCAGCCGCGCGATGCGCGAGGCTTCCGGGTGGAAGATGGCCGAACCGATGCCGACCATGGCCGCGGCCAGCAGCACCATCGCGTAGTTCGGCGCGAAGCCGAGCAGCAGCATGCCGCACAGGGTCGAGGCCATGCCGATCGGCAGGGAGTACGGTGCCGGCTTGCGGTCAGTGACCAGGCCGACCAGCGGCTGGAAGATCGACGCGGTCAGCTGGTAGGTCAGCGTGATCAGGCCGATCTGGGTGAAGCTGAGGTTGAAGCCGCCCTTGATGACCGGATAGATGGCCAAGATCAGCGACTGCATCATGTCGTTGACCATGTGGGAGGTGGAAATCGCCGCCAGCACGCCGCGGGTCGAGCTGCGGGTGGCGGGGGCGGGTGTAGCCAGGCTGGACATGGTGCGCAGTCAGGTTGGGGGCGAGCCCCGCATGCTACGGTGCCCTCCCCCTCCCTTCCGCCGCGTTCTGGTCATGCCATATCGCAAAAAGGACACTCCCTGCGCGATCAGGGAATCCGCGCCCTGGAATGAAGTGCCCGGCCATCGACCGGTGACCTGCCGGGTCAAGGACTACCCGGCCGGCACCCGGGTGTCGCCGCACCGCCACCGCCGGCACCAGCTGGTGTATGCCATGTCGGGCCTGATGGTGGTGCGCTCGGAGGTCGGCCGCTGGGTGGTGCCGTCCACCCGCGCCATCTGGATGCCGGCCGGCATGGCCCACGCGGTGGACTGCATCGCCGATGTGCACATGCGCAGCCTGTACATCGATCCGGCCTTTGCCCCGCAACTGGCGACCGAACCGTTCGCGGTGCAGGTGGCGCCTTTGCTGCGCGAGCTGCTGCATGCGGCCACGCTGATACAGGGCGACCACCACGATGACAGCCGCGATGGCCGCGTGGTGCGCCTGCTGCTTGATGAACTGCACCGCATGGATGTGCTGCCCCTGCACCTGCCGACACCGGCCGATCCGCGCCTGCAGCGCATCTGCCAGCACATCCAGAAACACCCCGGTGACGAAGCCACCCTGCAGGACTGGTCGCAGGCCCTGGGGGTGGACGTGAAAACCATCCAGCGCCACTTCGCCAGCGAGCTGGGCATGACCTTCGGGCAATGGCGGCAGCAGGCAAGGCTGCTGGCCGCGATGGAGCGCCTGGCGGTCGGTGAGAAAGTCATCGATGTGGCGCTGGCGATGGGCTACGACAGCCCCAGCGCCTTCACCAGCATGTTCAAGCGGCAGCTGGGGCAGACGCCGGCGGCGTTTTTCCGGTGAGTGCGCGTGGAACCCTCGGCCGTGGGCACTACGCTATTGATCTTTCGCCACGGCGGGAACATGCCGATCACGCATCAGCCGGAACTCCCAGGTGTCGTTGAACATGGGGCCGTAGTGCAAAGGCAGTACATCCCGGGGGGCTCTCGCCTGCGTGGGAGATGCGTCCACCCGGCAGCCGCCTGGCTGCCCGAAGCCAATCAACTCGGTAACAATCAGGTTGGGGCTGTCGTTCTCGGCAGACAGATAGGCGGCATAGCCAGGATGAGCCGTGATGCTCCGCCGCAGCACCACCCGACCGACGCTGGGTGCATACCAGCTGATGCTGCGCTCCAGCCCTTCCACCACGCCATCGCCTGCCAGGCGCATCCCCTTCATGTCATCCGAATGTGGCTTTGACTTGCGCCAGTGCGCATCGCGCTCGATCCGGTAGGCATTTACGTCACCCAGCGCAGTCCGAATCGTTTCGATTGCCACCACGCGGCTGCTGCCCCGCTCTTGATAGTCATAGCGATACCGACCAAAGGGCGCGCGGATCTCGCCCGGCTCTTCGAAGGTATCCTGCCATTGCGCTCCGACGGATAACGGAAAGCGCAGCAGAACCTTCTCGCCTTTTCGTAGCGGATTCACATCTGCATAGGTCCCGCGCCATTCACGCCGCACTGAAGTGCCGGCGATCCCGAGCGCCAGCTGCTGCGGTTCCACCGCCTGCAGCTGCAACGTGAGGGGCGGATGCATCGCGCCCGCGGAGTAGGTCCAGTGTGTCCCGGGCTGATGTGTCGCGACCGGCTGTGGATCGATGATTGGCAGATCGAACGCGCAGGCCGGGGCTGCCGACACGTCGAATGCCGTCAGCATCGCGACCAGCAAAGGGGTGGCGATGGCACGTGCGCGGAGCAACCGCTTGCAGATTGAAACATTCATGCCTCCATTGTAGAAGGCAGGCTTCCGCAAACGAAAACGCCGGGCAGAGCCCGGCGCCATCGTTCAACACCTACCTGAAAACTCAGGACGTCATCCGGTCCCAGAAACCCTTCACGCCATCGATGAAGGTCGCCGACTTCGGCGAATGCTTGCGTGCTTCCTCGCCGTTGAAGGTCGCTTCGAACTGCTCCAGCAGCTTGCGCTGGTCGGCAGTGAGATTGACCGGGGTTTCCACCACCACGCGGCAGTACAGATCGCCTTCGCTGCGGCTGCGCACCGAACGCACGCCCTTGCCGCGCAGGCGGAACAGCTTGCCGGTCTGGGTTTCGGCCGGGATGCGGATCTCCGCCTCGCCACCCAGGGTGGCCACGCGCACGGTGTCGCCCAGTGCCGCCTGCGAGATGCGGATCGGCACTTCGCAGTGCAGGTCGTCGCCGTCGCGCTGGAAGATGTGGTGCTCGCGCACGCGCACTTCCACGTACAGGTCGCCCGGCGGTGTACCGGCCGGGCCGGCCTCGCCTTCGCCCTGCAGGCGGATGCGGTCGCCGGTATCGACGCCGGCCGGCACCTTCACCGACAGCACCTTGTCTTCCTCGATGCGGCCGTTGCCGTGGCAGGTCTTGCAGGGCTTGGCGATGATCTGGCCACGGCCGTTGCAGTTGTGGCAGGCCTGCTGCATGGCGAAGATGCCGCGCTGGATGCGCACCTGGCCGCGGCCATGGCAGACGTTGCAGGTCTCGACCTTGCCGTCTTCGGAGCCACTGCCATCGCAGTCGCCACACTCGGCCAGGGTCGGGATCTCGATCCGGCGTTCGACGCCTCGCACGGCTTCTTCCAGGTCCAGTTCCATCACGTAGCCGATATCGGCGCCGCGACGGGCCTGGCGCGGACCACCGCCGCCGCCACCAAAGATGTTGCCGAAGATATCGCCGAAGATATCGTTCATGTCCGGGCCGCCCGGACCGCCACCGCCACCCATGCCGTGCTCGAACGCGGCGTGGCCGTGGGCATCGTACATGCGGCGCTTGTTGCCGTCGGACAGCGTTTCGTAGGCTTCCTTGCACTCCTTGAAGGAGGCTTCAGCCGCCGCATCACCCGGGTTGCGGTCCGGGTGGAACTTCATCGCACAGCGACGGTAGGCCTTCTTCAGCTCTTCGTCGGTGGCGGTGCGGGCAACGCCCAGCACTTCGTAGTAATCGCGCTTGCTCATATCGTGGATCGCATTCCGGAAAGTCGGGATTCGTCAAAGCGGAAGAGCGGAACCAGGTCCGCTCTTGCGTCGGGCGCCCCGACACGCCGGTGGGCGGTCAGGACCCTGGTACGACAACGGGACGCTGGCAGCCAGCGTCCCGTGTCGGTCCGGATCAGGACTTCTTGTCGTCCTTGACTTCGGTGAACTCGGCGTCCACCACGTCATCCTGCGCCTTGCCTGCGTTGCCGGCGTCGGCACCCGGGGCACCGCCCTGGTCGGCCGAAGCAGCGGCGAACAGCGCCTGGCCAGCTTCTTCCAGCACCTTCGACTTGGCTTCGATCTGTGCCTTGTCGTCGCCCTTCATCGCGGTTTCCAGATCGGCCAGTGCCGCCTCGACCTTGCCGATGACATCGCCGCCGACCTTGCTGCCGTGCTCGGTGATGGCGCTGCGGGTGCCGTGGATCAGGGCGTCGGCCTGGTTGCGGGCCTGCACCAGTTCCTGGAACTTCTTGTCTTCTTCGCGGTTGGCTTCCGCGTCGGCGACCATGCGTGCGATCTCTTCCTCGGACAGACCCGAACCGGCCTTGATCTCGACCTTCTGTTCCTTGTTGGTCTTCTTGTCCTTGGCCGACACGTGCAGGATGCCGTTGGCGTCGATGTCGAAGGACACTTCCACCTGCGGCAGGCCACGCGGGGCCGGCTCGATGCCGGACAGGTCGAACTTGGCCAGCGACTTGTTGAAGCGGGCCTGTTCGCGCTCACCCTGCAGCACGTGCACGGTCACGGCCGACTGGTTGTCCTCGGCGGTGGAGAACACCTGCGAGGCCTTGGTCGGGATGGTGGTGTTCTTCTCGATGATCTTGGTGAACACGCCACCCATGGTCTCGATGCCCAGCGACAGCGGGGTCACGTCCAGCAGCAGCACGTCCTTGACGTCGCCGCCCAGCACGCCGCCCTGGATCGCCGCACCCAGTGCCACGGCTTCGTCCGGGTTGACGTCCTTGCGCGGTTCCTTGCCGAAGAACTCGGTCACCGCCTGCTGCACCTTCGGCATGCGGGTCTGGCCACCGACCAGGATCACTTCGCTGATGTCGCTCGAACGCAGGCCGGCATCGTTCAGGGCGACGCGGCACGGCTCGATCGACTTCCTGATCAGCTCATCGACCAGCGATTCCAGCTTGGCGCGGGTCAGCTTGATGTTCAGGTGCTTCGGACCCGACGCGTCAGCGGTGACGTACGGCAGGTTCACTTCGGTCTGCTGGGCGCTGGACAGCTCGATCTTGGCGCGCTCGGCAGCGTCCTTCAGGCGCTGCAGGGCCAGCGGATCCTTGCGCAGGTCGATGCCCTGGTCCTTGTTGAACTCTTCAACCAGGTACTCGATGACGCGGTTGTCGAAGTCTTCGCCGCCCAGGAAGGTGTCGCCGTTGGTGGCCAGCACTTCGAACTGCTTCTCACCGTCGACGTTGGCGATCTCGATCACCGAGACGTCGAAGGTGCCGCCGCCCAGGTCGTACACCACGATCTTGCGATCCTTGTTGTCACCCTTGTCCAGGCCATAGGCCAGCGCGGCCGCGGTCGGCTCGTTGATGATGCGCTTGACGTCCAGGCCGGCGATGCGGCCGGCGTCCTTGGTCGCCTGGCGCTGGCTGTCATTGAAGTAGGCCGGCACGGTGATGACCGCTTCGGTGACCTTCTCACCGAGGAAGTCCTCGGCGGTCTTCTTCATCTTTTCCAGCACCTTGGCCGAGATTTCCTGCGGCGCCATCTTCTTGGCATCGCTGGTGGACACCCAGGCGTCGCCATTGTCATGGGCCAGGATGCTGTACGGGACGTGGGCGATGTCCTTCTGTACTTCAGCGTCGGTGAACTTGCGGCCGATCAGGCGCTTCACCGCGTAGAAGGTGTTCTTGGGGTTGGTGACGGCCTGGCGCTTGGCCGAGGCGCCCACCAGGACTTCGCCGTCCTTGGTGTAGGCGACGATCGACGGGGTGGTGCGATCGCCTTCCGAATTCTCGATGACGCGGGCCTTGCCGCCGTCCATGATCGCCACGCACGAGTTGGTGGTGCCGAGGTCGATACCAATGATCTTGCCCATGGGGGAGACTCCTGAGGATGCTTGTTGGTGTCAGTCCGGCCGGTCGGCCGGTGGATGAATGGGATGTGGGGGAGGCTCGTGGAACATTCAAGCCATCCCCCGAACGCTGTGTTCAACCGTTCAAGGTCCGCCGGGCATGGCCCGGCGGCCGTACGCCTGGAACGCCGGGTCAGTCGGCGGCCACTACCACCAGCGCCGGCCGCAGCAGGCGCTCGTTCAGCAGGTAGCCCTTCTGGAACACGGTCACCACGCTGCCTGGGGCGGCGCCCGGCGCCGGCACCTGGCTGATGGCCTGGTGGTGTTCGGGGTTGAACGCCTGGCCGGTCGGGTCCAGCAGGACCAGGCCGTTGTCGGCGGCGACCTTCAGCAGCTGCTTGTAGGTCATTTCCAGCCCCTCGCGCAGCGGGTTGGCGTCGTCACCGGCGGCCTTCAGGCCGGCATCCAGGCTGTCAAACACCGGCAGCAGCTCGCCCAGCAGCTTCTCGTTGGCAAACTTGCGGGCCTGTTCGATGTCGCGGGCCACGCGCTTGCGCTGGTTTTCCAGGTCGGCGCGTTCACGCAGCGCATCGGCCTTGACCTGCTCGACCTCGGCGCGCAGGCGCTCGAGCTCGTCGTTGCCGCCCGCGGCGGCGGCCGCATCGGCGGCACTCTGCTGGGATTCGATATCTGGATGTTCGTGGTTCATGTCTGGGTCCCTGGCGGTCACTCTCCGCCTCCACCCACCCTAGTGTGGGCGGGATGCTGCGTTTCAAGCGTCAGCCGCACCCGGACCGCGCCCGGAGGGTGAAAAAGCCGCACCCAGCACGTCGGCGGTGGCCTGGACCAGCGGAATCATGCGGTCGTAGGCCATCCGCTTGGGGCCGATCACCCCCAGCACGCCCAGCACCTGGCCGTTGGCGGTATAGGGTGCGGTGACCAGCGAGACCCCCTGCAGCGGCATCATGCCGGTCTCTTCGCCGATGAAGATGCGTACGCCCGGGGCCTGGATGGTCCGCTCCAGCAGCTGCAGGATCTCGCGCTTGCTGGAAAACAGCTCGAACAGCTCGCGCAGGCGTTCCAGGTCGGACAGGTCCTGCACCCCCATCAGGCGGGTCTGGCCGGCCACCAGCATGTCGTCGGCCGGAGGCTGCAGGGCCTGTTCGGCCAGTTCGATGCTGTGTGCCAGCAGCTGCTCCAGCTCGGAACGGGCTTCGCGCAGCTCCAGCAGCAGGCGGGTGCGGATGTCCGACAGCGGCAGGCCAGCGAAATGGGCGTTGAGGTAATTGGCCACCTGTTCCAGCTGGCCTGGCCCGAACTCCTGGCGGGTCTCGATCACCCGGTTCTGCACTTCATTGTCGGCAAATACCAGGATGGCCAGCACCCGGCGCCCGTCCAGCGCCACGAAATCGATCTGGCGGAAGGCGAACTGCTCCCGCCGTGGCGCGCTGACCACGCCCACGAAGTGACTCATCGCCGACAACAGCTCCGAGGCGCTGCCCAGCAGGGCCTGGGTACTGCCGCCCCCGGCCAGTTCCTGGCGCAGGCGGGCCAGCTCACCCTCGCCCGGCGGCTGCATCTGCAGCAGGCTGTCGACAAACACCCGGTAGCCGTGGGCGGTCGGGATGCGCCCGGCCGAGGTATGCGGCGAGGCCAGCAGGCCCAGATCCTCCAGGTCGCCCAGGATGTTGCGGATGGTGGCCGAGCTGACTTCCAGCCCGGCCACGCGCGCCAGCGTCTGCGAGCCGACCGGCTCACCATCCTGGATGTAACGCGCGATCAGCGTGCGCAGCAGATGGCGCGCACGCGGGGCAAGCTGGTCAGCGGAACCGTGCATGGAATCAACCTGTGAGACACGGACACTAGATAATGGCGGCGCATCGCCTTGGCAAGTCATTGGACCACCCCGCCGCGCGTGCTAGCGTTGCGCGGCTCAGACACCCCTGTACCCATGCTCAGACATCTTTCAATCAAGGATTTCGCCGTCGTCCGCGCCACCGAGCTGGAGTTCGGGCCGGGCATGACCGTCGTTTCCGGCGAGACCGGCGCCGGCAAGTCGCTGATGGTCGACGCGCTCGGCTTCCTGTCCGGCCTGCGCGCCGACAGCGGCGTGGTCCGCCATGGCGCCGCCCGTGCCGAGCTGTCGGCCGAGTTCGCCCTGGACCAGCTGCAGGCCGCGCGCCGGTGGCTGGCCGACAACGAGCTGGATGACGAGGACCAGTGCCAGCTGCGCCGGGTGATCCGCGCCGATGGCGGCTCGCGCTCGTGGATCAACGGCCGCCCGGTGACCCTGGCGCAGCTGGCCGATCTGGCGGGGCGGTTGGTGGAAATCCATGGCCAGCACGAGCAGCAGGCCCTGCTGACGCGCCCGTCGCAGCTGGCCCTGCTCGACGCCTATGCCCGCAACGAGGACGAGCGCCGCCAAGTGCGCCGCGCCGCAGCGGCCTGGCAGACCCTGGTCGATGAATCGCTGGCCCTGTCGCAACAAGGCGACGTTTCCGACCGAATCGGCTTCCTTGAGCACCAGCTGCGCGAGCTGGACCGGGAAGACCTGGAACCCGAGTCGATTGTCGCGCTGGGCGCCAGCCACCGCCGCCAGGCCCACGCCAGCGCCCTGCTGAGCGCCTGCCAGGCAGCCAGCAACCAGCTCAACGGCGACGACGGCAGCTCGGCCATGGACCTCCTGCAGCAGGTGCGCCACGAACTGTCGCGGCTGATCGAACACGACCCGCGGCTGGGCGAAGTGGACGGCCTGATCGAGAACGCCTCGATCCAGCTGCACGAAGCACTGTCGCTGCTGGACCGCGTGCACGACGACCTGGATGCCGACCCGGAGCAGTTCGAAGAAAACGAGCGTCGCCTCGGCCGCCTGCACGACCTGGCCCGCAAACACCGCGTGCCGATGGACGAACTGGGCGCGCAGCGCGAACGCATGCATGCCGAAGTAGAGCAGCTGCGCGGCGCCGACGAGCGCCTGCAGCGCCTGGCCGGCGAAATCGAGAAGGCCGCTGCTGCCTGGCGCGTGCAGGCGGAGGTGCTCAGCGCCAGCCGCCGCAAGGCCGCCGCCGAGCTGTCGGCCACCACCACCGGCATCATCGCCGAGCTGGGCATGGGCGGCGGCCAGTTCCTGATCGACCTGGAGCCGCAGGACGGCGGCAAGCCGGACCCGCAGGGTGCCGAGCGCGTCGAGTTCCTGGTGGCCGCCAATGCCGGGCAGCCGCCGCGGGCGCTGCGCAAGGTCGCCTCCGGCGGTGAGCTGTCGCGCATCTCGCTGGCCATCGAAGTGGCTGCACTGGATCTGGATGCCGTGCCGACCATGGTGTTCGACGAAGTCGATTCCGGTATTGGTGGCGCGGTGGCCGACATCGTCGGCCAGAAGCTGCGCGCCCTGGGCGAGAAGCGGCAGGTGCTGTGCGTCACCCATCTGCCGCAGGTCGCCTCCAAGGGCCACGCCCATTACCGGGTCAGCAAGGCGCCGGTGGAAGGCATGACCCAGAGCGCGGTGGAAAAGCTGGACATCAAGGCGCGCGAGGAAGAGCTGGCGCGCATGCTGGGCGGCGTGGAAGTGAGCAAGGAAGCCCGGGCCGCGGCGCGCAAGCTGCTGGTAGCGTCGAGCTCGCTCGGCTGACCGCGTTGAGCCGAGCATGGGCTCGGCTCTACATCGTGCGCCCGAACGAAACCGACATGTAGAGTCGAGCCATGCTCGACTGCTTCTGGCGTTCGGCCAAGAGCAGTCGAGCATGGCTCGACGCTACAACCACCGTGTCACCCCAGCGGCCGCGCCATATCCACGTGCTCCACCAGGAAATCGAGGAACGCACGCACCCGCAGCGGCAGGTAACCTCCCTGCCCCAGGAACACCGCGTGCACCTCCTCCAGGTCACCCGGGTTCGCCTCCTCCAGCACCGGCAGCAGGCGCCCGGCGGCTATATCGGCCTGCACCTGGAATGCTGCCAGCCGCGCCATGCCCAGGCCCCCCAGCACCAGTTGGCGCAGCGCATCGCCATTGCTGGCACGCGCGTTGCCATTGGGCAGCACCATCCGCTCGCGGCCATCCTGCAGCAGAGGCCAGCCTTGCATCGCCCGGGCATGGCCGATATCCAGCCGATTGTGCGCCAGCAGCTCCTCGGCCGTACGCGGCAGACCCTGCTGCCGGGCATAGGCCGGCGCCGCCACGATCATCATCCGGGTCGAGCCCAGCCGCCGTGCCACCAGGCTGGAACTCTTCAGCGGCCCGGCGCGCACGGCCACGTCGGTGCGCTGCTCCAGCAGATCGATCACTTCATCGTTCAGGGTCAGGTCCACGCCCACCTGGGGATTCTGCTGCAGGAACGCCGGCAACAGCGGCAGCAGGAAGTGCTGCCCGAACGGCACGTTGGAATTGACCCGCAGCCGCCCGCGCGGCTCGGCATGGGCACTGGCGCAGCGCTCGGCCTCTTCCAGATCGGCCAGCACGCGCAGACCCCGCTCATAGAACGCGCAGCCTTCCGGCGTCAGCTGCAGTTGCCGGGTGGAACGCTGCAGCAGGCGCGTGCCCAGCCGCTGCTCCAGGCGGGCAACCAGCTTGCTGACCGCTGACGGGGTCATGTCCAGCGTGCGCGCTGCGGAGGAAAAACCGCCGGTCTCGATCACCCGCACGAACACTTCCAGTTCGCCGGATCGGTTGATGTCGGGTCGCGCCATGGTGAATTCAGTTCACAGATGATTATCCATCCGCAGTCTAGTTCACAGATGGCACCGGAATCACCATGGCCGCTCCTCCTGCCGGGACAGCCCGATGAACCGCCTCCGCCATCTTGCCGCCACCGCCCTGATCGCCCTGTCCGGCACCGCCAGCGCTGGCCCTGCCAGCCCCAGCCACTGGGTTGCCAGCTGGCAGGCCAGCCCGCAACCGGTCTGGGGCGCGGACTTCCTGTTCCCGACCTTGGTACCGGCGCAGCTGCAGGACCAGACTTTCCGCCAGAGCGCGCGCATCAGCCTGGGCGGACCGCGGCTGCGGGTCCACCTGAGCAACGCCTATGGTCGGCAGCCGTTGCGGATCGGTGCGGCCAGCGTGGCCAGCGCCGCCGGCACCGCCCCCCTGCCCCTGCAGTTCGACGGCCAGCCCAGCGTGCTGATCGCCCCCGGCCAGGAGCGCCTGAGCGACCCGCTGGCCCTGCCCACGGCTGCCCTGCAGGCCGTGCAGGTCAGC
This sequence comes from Stenotrophomonas maltophilia, assembly GCF_047782825.1. Classification (GTDB taxonomy): domain Bacteria; phylum Pseudomonadota; class Gammaproteobacteria; order Xanthomonadales; family Xanthomonadaceae; genus Stenotrophomonas. Next base: position 1,375,305 of record NZ_CP180589.1, read on the forward strand.
GTCTACCTGCCGGCATCCACGCCGCTGCAGGGCTTCCACTGGGATGGCCGGCAGACCAGCTGGATCGCGCCCGGCGACCAGAGCCGGGCGACCACCCTGCGCGCGGCCGAACCCACCACCGCCCGCCTGATGCTGACCGGTATCGACGTGGAGGCGCCGGCCCGCGCGCGCAGCGTGGTGGTCATGGGCGATTCGATCACCGACGGCGCCACCGCCAGCCTGGACCAGGACCAGCGCTGGACCGACCACCTCGCTGCCCGCCTGGCCCCGCACGGGGTGGCCGTGGTCAACGCCGGCATCTCCGGCGGACGCCTGCTGCGCGACGGCATGGGGGATGCCGCCCTGACCCGCCTGCAGCGTGATGTTCTTGACCAGCCCGGGGTAGCCAGCGTGATCGTCCTGATCGGCATCAACGACATCAGCTGGCCGGGCACGGCCTTCGCCCGCAACGAGGACAGGCCGACGCTGGCCCAGCTGCAGGCCGGCTATCGCGCCCTGGCCGAACGCGCCCATGCCCGTGGGCTGCGCATTCTCGGTGCCACCTTGACGCCTTTCGCCGGCGCCCTGCCCGGTACGCCGTTGGATGACTACTACGCGGCGGACAAGGACGCCCTGCGGCAGCAGCTCAATACTTGGCTGCGCACGGACAGCCCGTTCGACGCGGTGATCGACCTGGATGCCGCCCTGCGCGACCCGGCCGCCCCATCGCGGATGGCCGCGGCCTACGATTCCGGTGACCACCTGCACCCGGGGGATGCGGGCAACCGGGCGATGGCCGAAGCGGTGGATCTGCAGGTGCTGATGGGGCCATCCACGCATGGCGTGGATCTACTGGACGACCCGGGGTCGGCCGGGGTCGGATCCCTTTGCGCCAGCAAAGGGCTCTGACCCCGACAACGGCCCCCAGCAACGAAAAACCCCGGGCAAGCCCGGGGTCTTCGCACATCAGCAACCGGCTGCAGCGCCTTACTTGCGCTTCTTGCGCACGTACAGCACCAGCGAGTGCTCTTCCAGCTCGTAGCCGTGGTCTGCGGCGATCTTGCGCTGCAGCTCCTCGATCTCGTGGCTTTCGAACTCGATGATCTTGCCGCTGTCCACATCGACCATGTGGTCGTGGTGGCCGCCGCGGTCCAGCTCGTAGACGGCCTGGCCGCCTTCGAAGTTGTGCTTCAGCACCAGGCCAGCGGCCTCGAACTGGGTCAGCACCCGGTACACCGTGGCCAGGCCGATCTCATCGCCGTGCTCCAGCAGCTGGCGGTAGATGTCTTCGGCGGTCATGTGGTGCTGGGCATTGCGCTGCTCGAGCAGCGCCAGGATCCGCATCCGCGGATGGGTCACCTTCAGGCCGACTTTACGCAGGTCGTGGGTTTCCATAGGTCTCCGTTCATTGGCGATTTAGCGCCAGCTGCCTCGGATTGGGTCGCGGTGGCACGCCGGGAGTGTATCATCGGTTTGATTTCCCCAACCGCCAGTCCCGATGCGCAATCTTCTGTTGGTCGCCGCCGTCGCCCTGTCCACCACCGGGTGCGGCATCATCTACAAGCAACCCATCTATCAGGGCAACCTGATCCGGGAAGATGCCGTGGCCAAGCTGCAGGTCGGGCAAAGCAAGCAGCAGGTGAATGCGCTGCTCGGCACCCCGTCCGTGCCGGACCCGTTCCACGCCCAGCGCTGGGACTACACCTCCAGCGAGCGCGTGAACCGCCTGGGCCGTACCGAAGTGAAGAACTTCGTCGTCTACTTCGAAAACGATGCTGTCACCCGTTGGGAAGGCGACTACTTCCCGGCCAACGACAAGGCCCTGGCCCAGCAGACCGTGCGTCAGTTCGGTCGCAACCTGGCCAAGGACAAGAAAAAGAAGGGCCGCTGAGCCCCCTGCCCGTCCTTCGGGACGGGACCAGGCCTCAACCGCCGCGCGCGCGACGCCGGCGGTTGTCCTTGGGATCGGCCTGCAGAGGTCGCAGCAGTTCCACCCGGTCGCCATCCAGCAGCACCTGCTGCGGGCGTGCCAGCACGCCATGTACGGCCACGGCCGGGCAGTCGGCGGAACCCTCGATGGCGGCAGCGGCGATGGCATCGGCCACGGTCGCACCTTCTTCCAGCTGCACCCGGCGTGACTGCACCTGTTGCGGCCAGGCCAGCACCACCTCGACCTCGATCATCGCTCAGCCCTCGTCGGCAACGCGGACGAAGTCGTTGACCATGCGGTCGGCCAGGCCCTGGAAGCCGATCGCCAGCGCCGGCGCGAGCAGGCGCGATTTCGGCTCGAATTCCAGGGTCAGGGTGACCTTGCAGGCATCCTCGGCCAGCGCATGGAATTCCCAGCGGCCGTGCAGCTGCTTGAACGGGCCGTCGCGCAGCTGCATATCGATGCTGTGCGGGCGCTGCAAGGCGTTTTCGGTCTGGAACCAGGTGCTGAACGAGCCCAGGCCCAGGTCCAGCCGGGCGACCAGGCGGTCCTCGCCCTGTTCCAGGATGCGGGCGTCCGAGCACCAGCGGAAGCGGCGCGGATAGGCCTGGACGTCGTTGACCAGGTCGAACATGCGCGCGGCCGAGTGTTCGACCAGGGCGCTGCGGCGGATAGTAGGCATAAAGACGGCGCGTTTCGGCAATCGACCGGGCGGGCCCGAATCGGAGACAATACGGAAATGAGCAAGAACAGCGGCAAGGATAAAGCAAAGAACGCGACGGCCAACAAAACCATCGCGTTGAACAAGCGTGCCCGCCACGAGTACCACATCGAGGAGCGCTTCGAGGCAGGCCTGGCCCTGCAGGGCTGGGAGGTGAAGTCGATCCGCGCCGGGCGTGGCAACATCATCGACGCCTACGCCTATGTGAAGCAGGGCGAGATCTTCCTGATCGGCGCACAGATCACCCCGTTGATCCAGGCCTCCACCCACGTGGTGGCCAACGACCGGCGCGAGCGCAAGCTGCTGCTGCACCGGAACGAGATCGACAAGCTGGTCGGCAAGGTGGAACGCGATGGCTACACGATCGTGCCCACGGCCATGTACTGGAGCAAGAACAAGATCAAGCTGGAAGTGGCGCTGGCCAAGGGCAAGCAGACCCACGACAAGCGCGATGCCGCCAAGGACCGTGACTGGGCGATTGAAAAGCAGCGCGTGATGCGTCGCGGAAACCGCGACGCGTAACCGCCGTTTGTAGAGTCGAGCCATGCTCGACTGCGCTTTTGTAGAGTCGAGCCATGCTCGACTTGGTTTTCAAGGCAGCCGAGCATGGGCTCGGCTCTACAGGAAGGCCGGCGGTCAGCCCGCCAGCACGCCCTGCCCGCGCATGCGCGGCGCCAGCGCCGCGTGCATCACCGCCAAGTGCATCACCACCGCCAGTTCCGGCGCGTGGCGATCATCGCCGGCGCGCCACTGCCTGGCCAGCCGGGCTGCGTCTTCCGGCAGCAGGGCCAGCAGTTGCTGGTCATCCAGCGCGTCCGCCCGGTGCTGCAGCTGCTGCGACAGCGCCCAGCTGCGGCGGACATGGGTCAGGATGCTCAGCGAGGCCAGGGTCAGCAGGGCCACCGCCGCGCCGTGCTCGAAGGACAGCGCAATGACATCCGGCCCCCAGGCCATCACCGCCAGCACGGCCAGGGCCAGCATGCGCCAGCCCGGCACCAGGGCCTGGTCGCGCCGCGGCCAGTAGACCACCACCGCGCTGGCCACCAGGAACACCGCCGCCGTCGCCGGCAATGCGGTCAGGCAGGCCGCCGCCAGGATCGCTGCCAGCACACCCCAGACCCAGCCGGGGGGCAACGCGCGGCGGCGGTAGTCGGCGCCTACCGGCCCGACCAGCTGTCGCAGGCTGCGTTGTTGCATGGCATCGGTCATCCCGGGTCTCCGTGTCGTTTCTGGCTCGGATGTTGGTCGCCAGTGTGTCGCAAATTCGTGCCAATGAAGTTAGCAATCCGCTATGACCGTGGCTCTACAAAGCGTCGTAAATCGATCAGACCGGCAGAGGTGACTGTTCAGCTGTTTTGCCGTAGGATTGCAACCGTTGGGCAGGCCTTGCCCGTGGCGACACGGAATCGGCCTTGTACCTTGCAGAACTTGAAGAAACCGGGGGTGCATTGGTTTCGACGGGGGTTGTGAAGTCGCCTGGCGCATGCCGAGGGGGTAGCTGTCCTCGTAAATCCAGCTGCAAAACTCTAGTTGCCAACGACGACAACTACGCTCCGGTCGCTCTCGCAGCCTAAAAACTGCGGTGCGTGACCTTCTGCCGACTTAGGCGGAGCCTCGAAACTGCTTGTGTCCATGCTCGCAGCGTAGAGTCATTATCATGGAATCGCGCTGGGCGGCTGCCTGTCAGTCCGGCACTAGAACACAACAGGCTGGTTCCCGGGTGCGCTTTGCACACCGTGCTGCTCGGGGATGAGATTCAACGGTGAGCTAAGCATGTAGTGCTGGGGATGGAGTGCCTTCGGACGGCGGTTCAATTCCGCCCACCTCCACCATCTGTACCGCCCTTCGGGGCACGAAAAGCCGGACACTCCCGTCGATTGGGGTCCGGCTTTTTTGTTGCCTGCGCCACGGCTGCATTTCCCTCCAGACCACCGATAATGTTGCTTTGGACCGGCGGATCTCCCGCCCAGCACAGGGAACAGGACGATGGCTTTGGTGAGTTGCATGGAGTGTGGCCGCGAAGTGAGTGACAAGGCCACCAGTTGCGTCGGCTGCGGCGCCCCGATCGGCGCCACCCGCCGACCCCGCCGCCGCTGCAGGCGGCACCGGTGTACGCCGCCCCGTACGCACAACCGCAACCGGTCGCGCGCGCCCGTGTCGCCTACGTTCTGCTGGGCCTGTTCCTCGGCGGCCTGGGCATCCACAACTTCTACGCCGGCTACCACGGGCGCGGCGTCGCCCAATTGCTGATCACCCTGCTGCTCGGCTGGCTCATCATCGGCGTCGTCATCACCGGCCTGTGGGCGTTGATCGAGATCATCACCGTGGATACCGACGCCGCCGGCGTGCGCATGGTCTGAGCTCCGCGCTTCGGCCCGTGCAGTCGCCTGCGGGCTGTCCCACACCCGGCTGGTGCAACGGTGCGCCTGCCGCGCCCAACCGCCGCCGCCCGACATCAGAAGGACCTGCCATGAAACGCCCCGCGACCGCCCTGCTTCTCGCCCTGGCCAGCTGCTCCGCCCTCGCCGCCGCGCCTTCGGAGAAGGGCACTGCGGATCTGGAAACCCTGCTGGCCTGCAAGGCTGGCTCGGATTTCACCCAGGCCCAGGCCGAAAAGGCACTGCAGGCCGCGGGCCTGACCCATGTGCCGGGCGGCGTATTCGAGGCGAAAGGGGGCAACGTCGCCCTGTTCGGCGGCACCGTGGACAGCGCCAGCGTCGACATCGCCCCGGGCGGCAGCAGGAGCCTGCATGTCTACCTGAAGGACGTGACCGCCGAGCAGGTGGGCCGCCGTCTTTCGGTCACCACGGTCAATGAAGACGCGGAAACCGAAGCGCCCTCGTACATCCGCAAGGTGGATGCAAAGCACACCCTGCACGTCGGCGCCGCCGATGACTACGAGGGTTACTCGGCGTCGGTGACCTGCCAGATCGCAGGCTGAGCGCAGGCACCCTGCCCTACAGCCAGCGCCGCACCTCGCGCCGGAAGGCGGCATAGTCCGCGCCGAACCGGGCAGACAGCACCCGCTCCTCGGGCACGATCTGGAAGCGGGTGATCCAGGCGACGAACAGGGGCACCACCAGCAGTGTCCCCGCACTGCCCAGCCACAGCATTCCGCCCAGCAGCACCAGCGCCTGCCCCAGGTACATCGGGTTGCGCGTGTGGCGGTAGATGCCGCCGGTCACCAGCGACGTGGCGGCGGCCGGGCGCAGCGGATTGACCGTGGTCCGCGCGCGGCGGAAGGCCAGCTTGGGCAGCAGGTTCAGGGCCAGGCCCAGCAGCATCACCAGCAACGCCATCCAGCCCGGCACCGGCAGAGAGGGCCACGGCCAGGCGCGGGCCAGCGCATAGCCCAACGCCGCGCACAGCAGCATCACCAGCGGTGGCGGAATCCGCGTTTCCAGCAGGTGCATCGTCAGTCCCTGAAAAGCACTGCCCGCGATGGTGTCACAGTCCGTGCAGCGCGCGTTTATCCCCGTGCTTCCGCGTTGACACCCCGGCCGCTAGAGTGGCGCCACCGCGCTGGAGGATCGCATGGCAACCACGGGCTTGGGCGTCATCCGCCACACGACCCTCATCATCACCGCACTGCTCCTGTTGAGCGGCTGCGCCACGCTGCGCCAGTTCGGCCCTTCGGTACAGGTGGCCTCGGTCACCCCGGGCCAGTACATCACACTCAAGCGCGGCGACATCCTCACCACTGGCAGGCTTAGCGCGGCCACGATGGAGACGCTGCGCGTGGCCGGCCTGGACGAGACCACCTGTGCAAAGCCGGGCCTGCCCTGCATCGAAGCGATGGAAGCGAGCATCGTGGTGCGCGAGGAGGACAAGCGCTCGACCCTGGCAGAGTTGTGGCTGCAGCAGGCGATGGCGATGCCCGCGCCGAAAGCCAAGCGCGGCACCACGCCGGCCATGATCGTGGCCGATGCCGGCTTCCAGCCACGCCTGGATGCCTGGATGCAGGTGGCGCGGCAGTCCTATGCGTACCTGTTCTTCACCGAACGCACCGCCAACCAGCGCGGTTTCGAGGATCGCCAGACCCAGGTTCGCGATTACTACAACCTGGCCGCGCAGGAAGCGGCGGTCATGCTGTTCGACGCCTATTCGAGCCAGCAGGTGCGCAATGAGGATGGCCGCCTGCAACTGGGCCGCTGGACCTTCGTGCTGGCGCCCGCAGACGCCGGCGTTGTGCAGGACACACGCCAACCCATCGAACTGGTACCGGCCGCCTCGCTGTCCTTCACCGGCACCCTGCGGCGGGTGCAGCGGCGCGATGGCTTCGGCGCCGAACTGGTGGCGGTCATGGCGGACCCGGCCAGCGACGGGTTGGTGGCGGCACACGCAGGTGGCAAGGCAGCCGCTGACAGCACGCCTCACGCACCGAGCTGGAGCGGTATGCCCTCCCCGTCGATCACGGTGCTGCTGCGCTTCTCCGGTGCCAACCTGTGGGAAGTCCTGCACGACGAAACGCCGACCGTGGAGATCCATGATCCCTACCAGATCGCGGCCGTTGAACTGCACGGGCAGAAGGTTCCGCTGGCCGCCAACTTCACCGCCGGCTACGCATTGTGGCTGGCGCGCGCCAATTTCAGCCGGCAGTCGCTGCGCAGCCTGTTCGGCAGCAAGGGCGGCATTGATCGGCCGCACCTGTTCATGCTGCAGCCGTACGATCCCAACCGCCGGGTGCTGCTGATGATCCATGGCCTGGCCAGCAGCCCGGAGGCCTGGGTGAACGTGGCCAACGAACTGATGCGCGACGACGACATCCGTCGTGAGTTCCAAGTGTGGCAGTTCTACTACCCCACCAACATGCCCATCGCCCTCAGCCACGATGCCATCCGGCACACGCTGGATGATGTGATGCAGCACTATGATCCGACCGGAAAGGCGCAGGCCTCGCATGACATGGTGGTGGTCGCGCACAGCATGGGCGGGGTCATCTCGCGCCTGCTGGTGTCTTCGTCCGGCGACCACCTGATGGACACGTTGCTGGCAACGGCCAAGCTGAGCCCCCGGCAGCGGGAACTGCTGCGTACCCGCGGCGCACCACTGCTGACCTTCAAACCCGAGCGGGAAATCTCGCGGGTCGTGTTCATCGCTACCCCGCACCGGGGCACGGATGTGGCCGGCACCCGACTCGGCCGCTGGATCGGCCGCCTGGTGCGCCTGCCGTTGACCGTGCTGGAGGATGTGGCTGGCGTAGATGATGGCGGCAGCTTCGACGCCAAGGACGCCAAGCAGGGCTACCAGATGAACAGCATCCAGAACCTGGACAAGGACGATCCCTTCGTGAAAGCCGTGGCTGACCTGCCGATGTCACCGCGCGTGCGCTATCACTCGATCATCGCGCGCGCCAGCGCCGATGGCCCGCTGGAAAAGACCGATGACGGGCTGGTGCCGTACTGGAGCTCGCACCTGCCCAATGCGGTATCGGAGAAGGTGATCGTGTCCGGGCACAGCGTGCAGGAAGCCACCCCGGCCATCGTCGAACTGCGGCGCATCCTGCATGAGGACATGCAGGCGCACGACAGCGGGCAGGAATGATCCTGCCCGCGCTTCAGCTCAGAAATCCAGGCTGTAACCCAGCGTAACCGTGCGCCCACGCCCGGCAAAATACCGCGCCGGTTCAATCAGCGCGCTCTGCGAGTAGTACGTGATGTACTGACGGTCGAGCAGGTTGGCAATGCCCAGGTTCACCTTGCCCTTGGCAAGCCGGTAGTCCACGCCCAGGTCGAACAGCGCGTAGCCGCTGAATTCCTTGGCGGCCTCGTCGAAGTTGCGGCTGAAGGCGTACTGCCCCTGCAGGAAGGTCGACAGTTCCGGCGTCCACTGCGCCGACCAGGTGGCGATCACGCGGTTCGGTGCGATGTTCAGGCCATCCAGGCGGGCATCGAGTCGACCGTCGGCATTGCTGTCGTAGCGGCCACGCGTCCACGCATAGGACAGGCCCAGGCGGTGCGCATCATTCAGACGGTAACGCACGCTGGCATCCAGGCCTTCGATGGCGGTCTTCTCGCGGGCCAGCTGGAATGCACCGTCCACCGCGATCACGCGTGTGCCGTATTCCGAGCGCGACTGGAAGGCACTGGCTTCGGCTTCCCACGATGGCGAGCGGTAACGCACGCCGATCTCGCTGTTGCGGGTCAGCAGCGGCTGCAGCGAGCGCAGCGATTCCACGCTGGTGCCGGGGGTGTTGATCGAACGCAGCACGCGGCCGACATCGGGCATGCCGAAGCCTTCCGAATAGCTGGCGTAGGTGTTGAAGCGTTCGGTCGGCGCATACACCAGGCCGATGTTGCGCAGGTTCTGCTGGAACTTCAGCTTGCCGCCCTGCACCGCCACGCGGTTGTAGCGGTACAGCGTGGTGTAGCTGTCGATGCGCAGGTCGGCCTCTTCGCGGCGCCAGCCGCCCTGCACGGTCAGCTGCGGCAGCAGCTTGTAGTCGGCCTGCACGAAGCCGGCCACGCTGCTGTAGCGTGAATCGGGCACGTAGGTGCGGCCGGTACCGTACAGATCCTGCTTGCCGCTGTCGCGCAGCGTATCCACGCCCGCGGTGATCTTCAGATCGCCACCCAGCAGGTCATCGCGGCCGAGGCTGGTCTTGGAACCCCACTTGGAGGCGGTCGAGCGTGACTGGTCGTACAACCTGCCGACCGGGGCGATCAGCGGGTCCTGGAAGGTGGACGAATTGTCCGCGCCGAACAGACCTTCGAATTCCTGGTTGAACACCATCGCCTTCAGCTCCATGCCCGCCAGGTCGTGGTGGGTGTAGCTCAGGCCGGTGGTCCAGACATCGTTCCAGGCGGGCGTGCCCGGCGGCGTGCCACGCACCGAGGTGGTGGCGATGCCCTGGTCGCGGTTGCCGGCCACCGGCAGGTATTCGGCCTTGGACTTGATGCGGTAGCGGTTGCTGCTGAACTGCAGTTCCTGGTTGTCATCGATCCAGTAACCCAGCTTGGCATGCAGGTTGTAGGCGCGGGTCGACATCAGGTCGCCCTGGGTGACGTCCACGCCGATCGGCGTGCCATCGCCGTCCACCCACAGGCCCTGGTCTTCATAACCGCCGCCCAGCAGGTAATCCCACTTTCCCTTGCTGCCGCTGATGCGGTAATCGGCCCGGTAGCCGGTGGTTTCACCACGCAGTTCCGACGTCGGCACGGTGGTCTGCACGCCCAGGTGCTGGTTGACCTCGCCCGGCTCCGGGCGACGGGTGATCAGGTTGATGGTGCCGCCGGTGGCGCCCAGGCCGTTCATCGCATTGGCGCCCTGGATGACCTCGATGCGCTCGACCAGCGCGTAATCGATGGTGTGCGCTTCGCGGCCGGTGGGGCGCAGCGGATTGGACTGCGGGATGCCATCGACCAGGATCAGCGGCGTACGGCCACGCAGGGTTTCGCCACTGCCGTTCATCTTGCCGCGGCTGGGCGTGTACGACGGCAGCAGGCTGGACAGCACATCGGACGAATTGCTGCTCAGGCGCAGCTGCTGCTCGATCTGCGCCTTGCCGATGATCACCACCGTCTGCGGTGCGGTGGCCGCGTCCTGGCCGGTGCGCGAGGCGGTGACAACAACCTTGTCCAGCGTCTGCGGCGTGGGGGGTGATTGCTGGGCGTGGGCCTGGGCGCAGACCAGCAACGAAATGGCGACCGTCAGCCGCGAATATCTCAGCACGTGAACTCCTCATGGGGGGAGGGCGTGGCTGTATGGCTGGCCCGGAACAGGGGCGTATCTTTCCCGAGGCGTCGAAATGCGTCAAATCGCGCAAGCTCTCCCCATGCTGCTACGCAGCTACCACCCCTGCCCGCCCCGTGTTACACAAGGCACGCGCATGTGCGCGATTGCAGAAAGCAAGGATGATGCTTATGAAACTGCAACTGGCTCCGCTGGCCGCACTGATGTTGGCCGCAGCAGCCCTTTCACCGGCAGGAGTTTCCGCCGCCGGCCTTCCCGGGACGTCCACCACCCAGTGCGTACCGGTGAGGATGGGACCGAACGTGGTGCACCAGCGCTGCACGGTGACCCGCACCCTGCCCGATGGCTCGGTGTTCACCTCGGAATACTGGATCGACCAGAACGGCATCTGGTACATCCCGTTTGACTGAGGCCGTGGCCCCTGCGGGGCCGCCTGCGAAGCGCGTTCAAGACCCCTGACATAAGGAGTGTGTTCAATGCTGCACAGGAAATGGTTTGCCGGTGCTTTCAGTGCCGTGCTGGCACTCGCCGCGCTGGCGCCTTCGGCGCCGGTACATGCGGCCGAGCTGGTCTGGCTGGATGAGCAGTGCGTTCCCTTCCATGCCGGCTTCGGCGTGCACCAGCGTTGCACCTTGTATGCGATCTATGACGACGGCACCCGCGTCGAGCAGGATCACTACAACCGCGACGAGAACGGGATGATGTACGACCCCTGATCGCGCACCCTGCGGTCTGCCGGGCGGCCCCAGCGGTCGCCCGGCCCCTGCCAGCCGCCCATCCCGGCATACCCCTGCCCCGGCCTTCCATGGCATGCTCCGTGAAACCGTTTTCATGGAATGGAGGGATTCCACGATGTTGTCGCGTCTTCGCCGGCCCGCACTGTGTGCGCTGCTGGCCCTGGCTCTGCCCGCCGCTGCCTGGGCAGCCACCCCGCCCGCCCCGCTGAAGGTGATGTCCTTCAATGTGCGCACGCCGGCCGATACCGACCCCGGCAAGCGCTGGGACGACCGCCGCCAGGCGATGGTCAAGGTCATCCTCGATGCCCACCCGGCGGTGATCGGCACCCAGGAACTGGTGCAGGAACAGGCCACCTACCTGGCCGCGCACCTGCCCGGCTACCGCTGGTTCGGCCAGGGCCGCCGCGGTGGTGAAGGTGACGAACACATGGGCGTGTTCTACGACACCAAGGTGCTGGCCATCGAGGAATCGGGCGACTTCTGGCTGTCCGATACGCCGGACGTGCCGGGCAGCATCACCTGGGGCAACCTGTACCCGCGCATGGTCACCTGGGCGCTGTTCCGCCGCCTGGATGATGGCCGCCGCTTCTACTTCATGGACACCCACCTGCCCTACCGCGACGAGGACGAACCGCGCCGCATCAAGGGCGCCGAGCTGATCGCCACGCGTCTGCAGTCGCTGCCGGCCGATCTGCCGGTGGTGTTGACCGGGGACTTCAATACCGAGCCGGGCAGCGAGACCTACAAGGCCTTCACCCGCGTGCTGCAGGACACCCGCACCCAGGTGAAGGCGCCGAAGGGCCCGCGCACGACCTTCCATGATTTCACCGGCAAGGCCACCGTGCAGCTGGACTGGGTGCTGGTGCGCGGCTTCCACGCGCGCAGCTTCACCACCGATGATCGCCGTATCGGCGGCGTACTGCCGTCGGACCACTTCCCGCTGGTGGTCGAGCTGGACTGGCCGGCGAACTGAGCCGCTGCGGCCACCGTTACGGCGGTGGCCGCCGGTCCAGCAGGCGGTACAGCGCCTGATGCTGGTCGCGCGCCTGGCAGATGCGGGCGACAACGGCCAGGAACACGCCGATGCCGATCAGGCTGGGGCCGAGCATGGAATCAGGCAGGCGCAGGACGCCGATCGCCACGGCCAGGCCGCCCAACAGCAGCAGCACCACCACAGCCACCGACAGGCCGGCGCCCGGCAGGCCGGGGTCGCCGAACAACATCCGCCGGGTCGATTGCTTGTCTTCGCTCATGGCCGCTGCTCGTTGGGAACTGTCCCACTAGTTACACGGCGCGCGCGGCTTCCGGCAGAGTCAGAAACGTCATCAGGGCGAGAACGCCGGCGATGGCGTGCGCCCTGCCCTGAGCCGGTTGCCAGCCCAGGGAGCCCCGGAGCGAAAGGGGACGCAGGCCTGTACCTGCGTCCCCATCCGGTTACTGCACCTGCGCCACGCTGGGCGGCTGCGGCGACTGTCCCCAGCCGCCCAGTGCCTTGTAGACACCCACCACGCTGACGTTGACCTCGGCTTCGGCCGCAGCCAGGGCGTCGTCGGCCGCCAGCTGCGTACGCTGCGCATCCAGCAGGGTCAGGAAGTCCTCCGAACCCTCGCGGAAGCGGATCTGCGCCAACGATTCGGCACGCCGCGCCGCCTGCGCCTGTTCGACCACGATGGCCAGCCGCGCCTGCTGTTTGGAATAGCGGGTCAGCGCGTTTTCGGTGTCTTCCAGTGCCAGCAGCACGGCCTGTTCGTACTGCGCGGCCACACCCTCGGCCTCGGCCTTGCTGGCACGCAGGCGTGCACGCACGGTACCGAAGTCGAACGCGGCCCAGCTCAGCGACGGGGTCAGCGACCACGCCTTGTTGTTGCCGTTGACCAGGCCGCTGGCATCGCCGCCCAGGAAGCCGACGAAGCCGGACAGCGACAGCCGCGGGAACAGATCGGCGGTGGCCACGCCCACGCGGGCGGTGGCGGCGGCCAGGCGGCGTTCGGCCACGCGTACGTCGGCACGCTGGCGCAGCAGTTCGCGGGTGTCACCCAGCGGCAATGCCTTGGCGAATGCCGGCACGTCCTGCGGGGCGAGCATGGCGGTCAGCACTTCCGGGCGCTGGCCCAGCAACACGGCCAGGCGATTGCGCGACTGCGCCTCGGACACTTCCAGCAGCGGGATGTCGGCCTCGATCGCCTTCAGGCGGGCGCGGCTGCTCTGCACATCCAGTTCGCTGCCGGCACCCAGTTCCCAGCGCGCCTCGGTCAGCTTCTGCGTATCGCGCAGGTTTTCCAGCGTGTGCTGGGCCACCGCGATGCGCTTCTGCGTGCCACGCAGCTCGAAGTAGTTGCGCGCTACCTCGGCGGCGACCAGTACCTGTGCATCGGCCAGGTTGGCCTGCTCGGCACCGAGGTCGGCGCGTGCGGCTTCTGCAGCGCGGCGCTTGCGGCCGAACAGATCCAGCTCCCAGCCCGCATCGAAGCCGAGCTGGTAGCTTTCACTGAACACCCGCTGCCCACCCAGCTGCGGATCGGGTTGCTTGCGGCGGTCGTAGCTGCCGCCTGCGGTGATGTGCGGCGCCTGGTCGAAGCGGCTTTCAACAAACACCGCACGGGCCTGGCTGACGCGGGCCACGGCCACGCGCAGGTCCAGGTTGTCCGACAGTGCGCCGTGCACCAGTTCTTCCAGCACCGGATCATCGAACTGTGCCCACCAGCTGGCCACTGGCGAAGCGGTACTGAACACCGCCTGCTGTGCGCCCTGCAGGGCCACCGGCTCCTGCAGCGGGGCCTTGTAGTTGGGGCCGACGCTGACACACCCGGCCAGCACCAGGCTGGAGATGGCCACCGCCAACGTGCGGATCACCATGGCAGCACCTCGCCCAGGTAGGTGAAGCTGCCACTGGCGCCGGCTTCGCCGATCAGCGCCATTTCCACGCTGGAACGGGCACCTTCGCTGATCTCGATTTCGCCGTTGCCACCGTTCATGTCGGTCTTCACATAGCCCGGGTGCACGGTGTTGACCTTGATCGGGGTGTTGCGCAGCTCGTAGGCCAGGGCCAGGGTCCAGCTGTTCACCGCCGCCTTGGAGGCGTTGTAGGCCGGGACCTTGAAATCGTAGATGCCCGAGTTCGGGTCGGCGTGCAGGGTCTGCGAGCCGAGAATGCTGGACACGTTGACGATGCGGCCGGACTTGGCCTGCTTGACCAGCGGCAGGAAGGCCTGGGTGACGGCAACCAGCGCATACACGTTGGTATCGAAGGTGCGGTGCCAGGTGTCCAGCGACTGCTCGGACGGGGCCTGTGCCGGGTTCTCGATCATGATGCCGGCGTTGTTGACCAGGATGTCCAGGCGGCCATGGCGCTGGCGCACCTGCTCGACCGCTTCGGCAATGCTGGCCGCATCGGTCACGTCCAGCTGGATGGCTTCCACCGGCAGGCCTTCGCCCTGCAGCAGCAGCGCCTGCTCCACCGCGGTTTCGCGCTTGCGGCCGGCCAGCAGCGTGTGCACGCCGGCCTGGGCCAGCTGGCGCACGGTTTCCAGGCCGATGCCACGGGTGGCGCCGGTGACCAGCGCGATCTTGTTCTGATGGGTGTTCATGGATTCATGCCTTGGTTTGGGGGAAGCGGCCGCCGCTCGGGGCAGCGACCGCGGGAGTGCATGTCAGTGATGGATGGTGGGTTCACCGTGCTGCACCAGCTGGCCACCGCCGTTGCGGGTGACGAACTTGCGCAGGGCCACGTAGAACACCGGGGTCAGGAACAGGCCGAACAGGGTCACGCCCAGCATGCCGGCAAACACCGTGATGCCGGTGACAGAGCGCACTTCGGCGCCTGCACCATGGGACAGCACCAGCGGCACGGTGCCGGCGATGAACGCGATGGAGGTCATCACGATCGGGCGCAGACGCAGGCGGCAGGCTTCCAGCGCGGCTTCCACGATGCCCTTGCCGCCCATTTCCAGTTCGCGGGCGAATTCGACGATCAGGATCGCGTTCTTGCACGCCAGGCCCATCAGCACCACCAGGCCGACCTGCACGAACACGTTGTTGTCACCGCCGGTCATCCACACACCGAACAGGGCCGACAGCAGGGTCATCGGCACGATCAGGATCACCGCCAGCGGCAGCGACCAGCTTTCGTACAGCGCCGCCAGCACCAGGAAGGCCAGCATGATCGCCACCGGGAACACGATGAAGGCGGCCTTGCCCTGGGTGGCCTGCTGGTAGCTCAGGTCGGTCCATTCGGTGGTCATGCCCACCGGCAGCACCTTGCCGGCGATTTCGGTCAGCTTGTTCATCGCTTCGGCCGAGGACAGCAGGCGCGGATCGGCTTCACCGGCCAGATCGGCTGCCGGGTAACCGTTGAAGCGCAGCACCGGGTCCGGACCGTAGGTTTCCTTGATGGTCACCATCGAGCCGATCGGCACCATCTCGCCGCGGTCGTTGCGGGTACGCAGCTTGCCGATATCCTCCACGCTTTCGCGGTAGGGGCCGTCGGCCTGGGCGATGACCTGCCAGGTACGGCCGAACTGGTTGAAGTCGTTCACATACGCCGAACCCAGGTAGGTCTGCAGCGTGTCGAACAGTTCGGTGAGCTGCACGCCCTGCGCCTTGGCCTTCACACGGTCCACTTCCGCATCCAGCTGCGGCACGTTGGCCTGGTAACTGGTGATCGGGAAGGCCATGCCCGGGGTCTGCGCAACGGTGCCCTGCATGGCCTGCACGGCGTTCTGCAGCGCGCCGTAACCCAGGTTGCCACGGTCCTCGATGAACATCTGGTAGCCGTTGCCGTTGCCCAGGCCCAGGATCGGCGGCGGCATCATCGCGAAGGCGAAACCTTCCTGCAGGCCGGCGATCTTCTGGTTGATCTCGGCGTTGATCTGCGCGGCGGTACGGCCATGGCGCTCGTTGAACGGCTTGAGCGGAATGAACGCCACACCGGTGTTGGGCGTGTTGGTGAACTGCAGCGCGTTCAGGCCGGGGAACGAAATGGTGTGGGCAACACCATCGGTTTCCTGGGCGATCTTGGCGACCTTGCGCAGCATTTCATCGGTACGCGCGATGGACGAGCCTTCCGGCAGCTTCACGCCGGCGATCAGGTACAGCTTGTCCTGGGTCGGGATGAAGCCCGGCGGCACCAGCTTGAAGATCATGCCGGTACCGACCAGCAGGATCGCGTAGACCACGAACACCGCGCCACGACGGCCAAGGATCTTCGAGACACCCCGCTCGTACTTCTCCGAGCTGGACTTGAAGAAGCGGTTGAACGGACGGAACACCCAGCCGAACAGGCGGTCGATGATGCGCGTCGGCGCATCCTTGGCGGCATCATGCGGCTTCAGCAGGCGCGCGGCCAGGGCCGGCGACAGGGTCAGCGAGTTGATGGCCGAGATCACCGTGGAGATGGCGATGGTGACGGCGAACTGCTTGTAGAACTGGCCGGTGACGCCGGACAGGAAGGCCATCGGCACGAACACGGCGCACAGCACCAGCGCGATCGCGATGATCGGGCCGGACACTTCGCGCATGGCCTGGTGGGCCGCCGCAAGCGGGGTGAGGCCTTCCTCGATGTTGCGCTCAACGTTTTCCACGACCACGATCGCATCGTCGACCACGATGCCGATCGCCAGCACCAGACCGAACAGGCTCAGCGTGTTGATCGAGAAGCCCAGCAGGTACAGCGCAGCGAAGGTACCCACGACCGACACCGGCACGGCGATCAGCGGAATGATCGAGGCACGCCAGGTCTGCAGGAACAGGATCACCACCAGCACCACCAGGGCGATGGCTTCGAGCAGGGTGGACACCACGGCCTTGATCGAGTCACGCACGAAGATGGTGGTGTCATACACCGCCTCGTACTTCACGTCGGCCGGCATGGTCTTCTGCATCTCGTCCATGGTGCCGATGACCGCATCACGGATTTCCAGCGCGTTGGCGCCCGGTGCCTGGAAGATGCCGATGCCCACCGCGTTCTTGCCATCCAGCTGCGAGCGCAGGGTGTAGTCGCCGGCGCCCAGTTCAACACGGGCCACATCGGACAGGCGCACGATCTCGCCATCGGTACCGCTCTTGAGCACGATGTCGCCGAACTCCTTCTCGGACTTCAAGCGGCCCTGGGCATTGATCAGGGTCAGAAACTGGCTGTTGGGCAGCGGTTCCGCACCGAGCTGGCCGGCCGAGACCTGCACGTTCTGCTCGCGCATGGCGGCGACCACGTCGCTGGCGGTCAGGCCGCGCGAGGCCACCTTGTCCGGGTCCAGCCAGGCGCGCATGGCGTAGTCGCCACCACCGAAGATCTGCGCATCACCCACGCCCGGGATACGGGCCAGCGCGTCCTTGACGTGCAGGCGGGCGTAGTTGCGCAGGTACAGGGTGTCGTACTTGCCATTGGGCGAAGTCAGGTGCACCACCATCAGGAACGTTGGCGACTGCTTCTGGGTGGTCACACCCTGCCGGCGCACGTCCTCGGGCAGACGCGCCTGCGCCTGCGCCACGCGGTTCTGCACCTTCACCGCCGCCGCGTCCGGGTCGGTGCCCGGGCGGAAGGTGACGGTCATCTGCAGCACGCCATCGGAGCCGGCCACCGACTTGAGGTACATCATGCCCTCGACGCCGTTGATCGCCTCTTCCAGCGGGGTGGCCACGGTTTCAGCGATGACCTTGGGGTTGGCGCCCGGGTAGACCGTGCGCACGACCACCGACGGCGGCACCACTTCGGGGTACTCGCCGATCGGCAGCAACGGGATCGAGATCAGGCCGGCGGCGAAGATCACGATCGACAGCACCGCCGCGAAGATCGGCCTGTCGATGAAGAAACGGGAAAAGTCCATGGAGGAATTCCTGGGAAATGCCGTCGACGGGCAACAGCCGCCCTGCCCCTCGTCAAAATGACGAAGGCAGGGAAGGCTGCCGCTGGCGCCGGCAGCTAAGCGGAAACGTGGATCAGGAGACGGCGGATCAGCGGTTCAGGGCAGCGGTGGCATCGCGGCCCGGCGCAGGTGCCGGCGAGGGCTGCATCGCCACCGCCTTGGCCTGCACCGGCATGCCCGGCATGAAGACCTTCTGCACGCCGTCGATGATGACCTTGTCACCGGCGGCCAGGCCGTGTTCGACGATGCGCAGGCCTTCGGCGGTGCGGCCGAGCTGGATGTCGCGGCGCTGGGCCTTGCCATCCTTGTCGACCACGTACACGTACTTGCGGTCCTGGTCGGTCAGCACGGCCCTGTCATCGATCAGCATGGCCTGGAACTGGCCGCTGCCGAGCAGCTGCACGCGGGCGAACAGGCCCGGGGTGAACTGGCGGTCGGCGTTGTCCAGCAGCGCGCGGACGCGGATGGTGCCGGTGCTGCGGGCCACCTGGTTGTCGAGGAAGTCGACCTTGCCGGTGTGCGGGTAGCCCTCTTCACCGGACAGGCCGACCTTCACCGGCAGTTCGCTGTCACGCTCGCTGGGGCGCTCGCCCTTGCGCGCCATCTGCGCATAGCGCAGGAAGGTGCTTTCATCGGCATCGAAGTACACGAACACCGTGTCCAGCGAAACCAGCGTGGTCAGCACGCTGGCGCTGTCACCGGCGGTGACCAGGTTGCCGGCGGTGACCATCGCGCGGCCGGCACGGCCATCGATGGGGGCACGCACCTTGGTGAATTCCAGGTTCAGGCGTGCGGCATCCAGTGCGGCCTGTGCGGCCTGCACCGCAGCACCGGACTGGTCGGCGGCGGCGCGACGCTGCTCGGCGGTCTCGGTGGAAATGGCCTGCTGTTCGGACAGGCGCTTGGCACGCTCGGACTCGCTGCGGGCCAGGCTGGCCTGGGTGCGGGCGCGGGCCAGTTCGGCGGCGGCGCGATCGTACTCGGCCTGGTAGCTGCGGGCGTCGATGGTGAACAGGACAGCGCCCTTCTTCACTTCTTCGCCTTCCACATAGTTGACCTTGTCGATGTAGCCGGACACGCGCGGGCGCAGTTCGACGCTCTGCACGGCCTCGACGCGGCCGCTGAACTCGTCCCACTGGCTGATGGGCTTGACCAGCACCGGGGCGGCACTGACCTGCGGCGGCGGCGGTGCGCCGGCCTCTTCGGCGTGGCCGCCACTGCAGGCGGCCAGCACCGCGGCTGCGAGGATCGACACGCCGGCCATCGCCAGGCGATGGCGGAAACGGTATGGGGTGGTGTTGGGGGAAGTCATGGCATGCATCCGTACGGAAGGGGTGGTACAGCGTAGGAATCGAAGATCGGTAAATCGGCGGCGTAGCCTGCGACCTCAACGATGGTTGAGGTCAAGCAACGCCTGCGGTGTCACGCCACAGCGGCGGCAGGTCCAGGTTCAACAGCCCGCGCGGCAGTTCCGCATCGCTGCTGTCGCAGCGCACGATGGCGCGGTTGTCGCGGCACCCATCCAGCAGGGACACCACGCGGCGCCCCACCAGCAGCGAGCTGGGCCACTCGATGCAGGCATTGGCCGCGTTGGCCGGGGTGCACACGGGGCTGCACACTTCCAGCATCTGCGCACGCACGCCCAGCGCCTGCGCTTCCTGGTGAACCACCTGCGCATACATGCGCAGCGCGGCGGTGGTGATCGAGGTTTCGCCGTAGCCGGCCCAGGGCTTGGCGCCGGCCGGACTGCCGATCATCACGTAGCGGCGGGCATGCGGGTTGTCCTGCAGCAGCGGCAGCAGATGGCGCACCGCGTGGGCGTGCGGCATCAGATCGGCCTGCATGGCACCCAGCAGCGCGTCACCGCTGCGGTCGATGACACGGCCGCGGTTGTACGGACCGCCCATCGCCGCGACCACCGCGGCCAGCGGGCGCGGACGCTGCGCCACGCGTTCGGCCAGCACCTTCGCCGAGCCGTCGTCACTGAGCGAGCCCAGCATCGTCTGCAGGCCCGGCTCATCGGCGAACTGCTCATGCAGCGCCGACAGTCGGCCCGGGTCGCGCCCTACCACCAGGACCGGGCTGCCGGCCTCCAGCAGGGCACCGACCACGCCCTGGCCCACGGCACCGGTGCCGCCGAGAACCAGGACTTCGGGCGTCAGAATCCCATTCACGGGACATTTCCTCCCAAATCCGGGATAGTCCCAATTCGGCGCAGTCGGTCGGCTCGCTGGGGTGCCAGACGCACCGTACCGCCCCGCTGGCTACGCATGGGTGCGGTGAACTCCCGGAAATCCTTGTGTACCAAGGAACTGGGGCGGGCTTCGACGGTCATGGCCAGGTCCAGAGCGTTCTGGCCGGCACGCCGGAAGTGGGCAAGAATGTTGCGCAGGCTCATGGGGGACGAGCTCCATTTCACGAATGGCGCCACGATAGACCTCAAACCTTTACTTGATTAGTCCGGATTAAGGGGAATAATCATCCCGCACCCGGTCCAATCGATCTGTCACGATTGTCCCATCCCCGCCGTCCAGGATCCCGACCATGTCCCACGATCTCAACGAGACGCTGATCTTCGTCAAGGTGGTCGAGCAAGGCAGCTTCATTGCCGCTGCCAAATCGCTCGGCCTGCCCAAGACCACGGTCAGCCGCAAAGTGCAGGAGCTGGAAACGCGCCTGGGCGCGCGCCTGCTGCACCGGACCACGCGACGCCTCGGGCTGACCGAAGCCGGTTCGATCTATCACGAGCACTGCCAGCGCATCGCGCGCGAACTGGAAGAGGCCGAGAGTGCGGTCAGCCAGCTGCAGTCCGGCCCACGCGGCTGGCTGCGTTTCACCGTGCCCTACGCCATCGGCATCACCTGGATCGCACCGCTGCTGGGCCAGTTCCACGCGCAGTACCCGGAAATCCGCCTGGACATGCACCTGGGCAACGAGAAGCTGGACCTGATCGCAGGCGAAGCCGATCTTGCCCTGCGCGTGGGTGCCCTGCCCGATTCCAACCTGGTCGCGCGCAAGCTGGGCAGCCTGCGCACGCAGGTGTTTGCCAGCCCGGCCTACATCGAACGCTACGGCGAGCCGCTGCACCCGGAAGAGCTGCAGTTCCACCGCATCCTGGCCATGCGCAAGCCATACCACACCGGCAATTCGCCGCGCTTCACCTGGCAGCTGGGCGAGAACGGTGGCGAGCTGCGCGATTTCCCGGTGACGCCGCTGATGACCGCCAACGACATGTCGGCGTTGAACGGCGCACTGGTGTGTGGCGAAGGCCTGCTGCTGACCGGCGACGTGATGGCCAAGCCCTTCGTCGAATCGGGCATGGTGCGCCGCGTGCTGGCCGGCTGGACCGGCCCGGAAGTGGATTTCAACGCAGTGTTCGCCGGTGGCCGCCTGGTGTCGCCGAAGGTGCGTGCCTTCGTCGATTTCCTGGTGGAGAAGCTCAACTTCGATGCCAACTACATGCTGGCGCAGTGCCCGGCCGCCAAGCTGGCGCGGCAGCAGCAGGAGCAGGAAGACGCCGCGCTGGAAATCAGCGGCAAGCGGATCCTGGAAAAGGTGACCTCTGCGGCATGATCGACGCATCCACGCATGGCGTGGATCTACGAGGTAACGTCGCCGGTCAATCCAACACGTGCTCGACCAGCGCGCGCAGCTTGGGCTCGGCCTGGCGGCGGCTCGGGTAGTACAGGAAAAAGCCCGCGAAACGCGGGCAATACGGCTCCAGCAGTGACACCAGCTCACCGCGCTGCAGCCACGGCCGCCACGTCTCTTCCATGCCGATGGCGATGCCCGCACCCGCGAGCGCCAGACGTGCCATCACGCCCATGTCGTTGCTGGTGATCTCCGGCTGCACGTCCACGCTGAACTCGCGGCCGCGTTCCTCGAATTCCCAGCGATACGGCGCCTTGCCCGGCGCGCTGCGCCAGCCGATGCAGCGATGCCCGCCCAGCTCACGCGGATGCACCGGCAACGGATGCTGATCGCGGTACGCCGGTGAGCACACCACCAGCTGCCGCTGCCGGCCCGATACAGGTACCGCCACCATGTCCTGGGCGATCACCTCGCCCAACCGCACGCCGGCATCGAAGCCCGCGTTGACGATATCGAACTCCTCATCACTGACCGTGATATCCACCTGCAGGGCCGGGTACCGGGCCGCGAAGCTGGCCAGCAGTGGCCCGGCCAGGAAGGTCTCGGCAATGGAGGACACGGCAAGGCGCAGCTGCCCGGACACCGCGCCCTGGCGGTGCTGGGTGGCGTCCAGCGCGGCGCCGAGGTCGGTCAACGCCGGCGTGATCGACGTAAGCAGCGCCTGCCCGGCATCGGTGAGGTTCACGCTGCGGGTCGTTCGCAGCACCAGCGCGATGCCCAGCGACTGTTCCAGCTTGGCGACGGTCTGGCTGACCGCCGAACGGGTCACGCCCAGCTGCTCGGCCGCGCCGGTGAAGCTGCGGCATGCCGCCACCCGCTGGAACACGGTCAGGGCATTGAGGTCCACGGCCATTGGTTAGCACCCCTGAACAAGCCGATCTGAATTAGGCATCTTATCGCGACAACGCGGGAGATCTACCGTGGCTGCACCGGGCACGACCCGGCCTGCCCCCTCCCCTTGAGAGAGATCGATATGAGCCTTTCCCGAACCATCCTCATCACCGGCGCGTCCAGCGGCATCGGCGCCGGCATTGCCCGCACACTGGCCCAGCCGGGCGCACGCCTGGTGCTCGGCGCGCGCCGCGTGGACCGCCTGCAGGCACTGGCCAACGAACTGCGCGAGCAAGGCGCGCAGGTGCTGGTGCAGGCGCTTGACGTGACCCAGCGGGCCCAGGCCGACGCGTTCGCGGCCGCAGCGCTGGCCGAATTCGGCAGCATCGATGTGATCATCAACAATGCCGGTGTCATGCCACTTTCGCCCATGGCCTCGCTGAAAGTGGACGAGTGGGACCGCATGATCGACGTCAACATCCGCGGCGTATTGCACGGCATCGCTGCCGTGCTGCCACACATGCAGGCACGCGGCCAGGGCCAGATCATCAACATCGCATCGATCGGAGCGCTGTCGGTGGTGCCAACCGCGGCGGTGTACTGCGCGACCAAATATGCGGTACGTGCGATCTCCGAGGGCCTGCGTCAGGAACACCGCGACCTGCGCGTGACCTGCATCCATCCGGGCGTGGTGGAAAGCGAGCTGGCCAACACCATCACCGACCCGATTGCCGCAGAAGCGATGGTGCAGTACCGCGCGATCGCGCTGCAGCCCGAAGCGATCGGCCGCGCGGTGCGGTTTGCAATCGAGCAGCCGGCCGATGTGGACGTGAACGAGATCGTGGTGAGGCCGACGGCGGCAGGCTGACCTGCTTTTGCGCATTTGTAGAGTCGAGCCATGCTCGACTGCTTCTTGCGCTTTTGTAGAGTCGAGCCGTGCTCGACTGCTTTTACGGAGTCGAGCATGGCTCGACTCTACAAAAGGCGGGAAAGCATGCGGTCAAGCGGCGGCAGCTTCCACGGCGTGCCGAGCAAGGCTCGGCACCTACAAAAAATGCCGCCTGCAAAGGCGGCATTTTTGTTCCGGCTTCGCCGGAACCACAACGCTGCGCGTTATTGCTTCAGCGGAATCACGCGGATTTCAACACGGCGGTTCTTCGCACGACCAGCATCGGTGCTGTTGTCGGCAATCGGGTACGCCTTGCCGGCACCCAGGGTCTCGATACGCACCTGCTGCACGCCCTGGCCCACCAGGTACTGGGCCACCGAGTCGGCACGTTCCTTCGACAGACGGTTGTTCACCGCATCGCTGCCGATGCTGTCGGTGTGGCCAACCACTTCGATCATGGTCTGGTTGTACTCGTTCAAGGTGCTGGCAACACCATTGAGCGAACCGTAGAACTGCGGCTTCAGCGCCGACTTGCCGAAATCGAAGGTGATGCCGTCGGGCAGGTTAAGGGTGATGTTGTCGCCCTGGCGCTGCACGTCGATGCCGGTGTTGGCGGTGCGCTCACGCAGTGCGCGCTCCTGGCGGTCCTGGTAGTTGCCGATGGCCGCGCCGCTGAGCGCGCCGATGCCGGCGCCGATCAGCGCGTGCTGGCGGCGTTCGGTGGCACTGTTACCGGTCAGCAGGCCGGCGGCCACGCCCACTGCGGTGCCGATCAGGGCACCGCGACCGGTGCGGTTCTGCTGTTCGGTCGGGTTGCCGTACTGGTCACTCTGCACATAGGAGCCGCCAGTGGCGCACGCCGTAAGCGCGGCGGCAGTCATCAGGGCCAGTGCGACGTTGCGGGTGGTGTTGCGGATCATGGGTGGTCTCCTTGGATGCCGGCCGGTGCGGCGTGCGAACGATCCGGAGGATATACAGCCCGGCGCGATGCCGGGATGATGGATGTGAAGGCCGGACGTACTGCATTCAGCTTTCTGACCCGGCCTTCATCAACGCGCTTTACTCGCTTCCGGTGCTCCGGTAGGCGGCCAAGGCGGCATCACGGCCTGCGGCCAGATCCACCAGCGGCGTGCGCGGATAGCCCGGCGCCTTCTCGGCCAGCAGCACCGGGTGCTGCCAGGGTGCAAAGCGCGCCTTCACCGGCAGCACCGCCAGCTCCGGCACCCAGCGGGTGATGTAGCGCGCCTGCGGATCGAACTTCTCGGCCTGGGTGACCGGATTGAACACCCGGAAATACGGCGCCGCATCGGCCCCAGTACCGGCCACCCACTGCCAGCCCATGGTGTTGTTGGCCAGATCGGCATCGACCAGCGTGTCCCAGAACCAGCGCGCACCATGCAGCCAGTGCGCGCGCAGGTGCTTGCACAGGTAGCTTGCGACGATCATCCGCACCCGGTTGTGCATGTAGCCGGTGTGCCACAGCTCGCGCAGACCGGCATCGACGATGGGCACGCCGGTGTTGCCGCGCTGCCAGTCGTGCAGTTGTGCGTCGCTGGGATTGGCCCACGGAAAACGATCGAAGCGCGGGTTGAGGTTCTCGTTGGGGGTCTTCGGGAAGTGATGCAGCAGGTGGTAGGCGAAGTCCCGCCAGCCAAGCTGGCGCAGGTAGCCATCGATGTCGGCGTCGGTGCCGGCGCTGCGCAGCCCTTCCAGCGCATGCGCAATGCGCCACGGTGCGATCTCACCGAAATGCAGGTGCGGTGACATCCGCGAGGTACCCACGCGATCAGGCAGGTCGCGCTGCTCGCGATAGCCACGCAGGGCGCCATCCTCGAACACCGACAACGCCTCCAGCGCTCCGGCCTCGCCGGGCTGCCAGTGCTCCCAGAAGCCGGTGTCCCAGTCCAGCGTCGGCGCCAGCTGGAGGTCATCCAGCGCGAGGCTGTCGACCGCAGGCGCCGGCAGCTGCTTCGGCGCGGCCTGCAGCGCGGGCAGCCGCCAGTGGCTGAGCACGTTGCGCCAGTACGGGGTGAACACCTTGTATGGCTGCCCCTGCTGGGTCGCGATGTCCCACGGTTCGAACAGCAGGCTGCCGTTGCAGCTCTGCGCATCGATGCCCTGCTCGCGCAGGGTGCGCTTGATGGTGGCATCCCGCGGCTGGGTGGCCGGCTCATACTTGCGGTTCCAGAACACGGCCTCGGCACCGGTGTCCTCGATCAGCGCCTGCAGCGTGGTCAGGCTTTCGCCCGTGCGCAGCACCAGGGCCGAACCGCGTGCACGCAGATCGGCATCCAGCGCAGCCAACGAACGGTGGCGCCAGGCATCCGATGCCGCGCCCGGTGTCCACTCGCCCTCTTCCTGCGGCGCATGGATGTACACCAGCACCACGTCGTGGCCGGCGTCAAGCGCGGCCTGCAGGGCCGGATTGTCCTGCAGCCGCAGATCGCGGCGGAACCACACCAACGCTACCGAC
This sequence comes from Stenotrophomonas maltophilia, assembly GCF_047782825.1. Taxonomy (GTDB): domain Bacteria; phylum Pseudomonadota; class Gammaproteobacteria; order Xanthomonadales; family Xanthomonadaceae; genus Stenotrophomonas. The sequence continues at coordinate 1,401,068 of NZ_CP180589.1, forward strand.
ACGTGCATCGCCTTCGTTCTGGATGGCGCACATCATAGCCAGCAGCGGTGAAGGCATTGCACGCGGAACGCGTCTGCTAGGCTGCCAGGCCCGCTACCGGAACACCGATGCCATGGATGAACTGCACGCTGCCTTCGCCCGCTTCGGCCAGGTGCAGGCCCAGGATGACCGTGACTGGGACGGTCCCCTCCCGCTGCCGCCGGTGCTGGCCCGCTTCTACGCGCAGGTCGGGCCGCTGGGGCGCGAGATCAATGCCAAGGTCGGCCGTACGGGCATCACCATTCCCGGGCTCGAAGTCTGGATACCCCCGCTGCAGCGCCTGTGGCGCCACCAGGCCGGCTATCGCTGGAACGGCATCAGCGGCGAGCCCATCGACAACTGGCCACCCAACTGGCTGGTGATTGCCGATCGCGGCGCTGACCCGTTCATCCTCCACCTGGAGGACGGCCGTGTATTGTTCAGCCACCACGGCGCCGGCCTGCTGGACGCCGGCGAGATCGCTGCCGACGTGCCGACCCTGATGACCGCACTGGCGGCTGCCGGCACGGTGTACCTCGATGCCGGCGATGATCTCTACAACGATGACGACGACGGCGGCATCCGCTCCGAACACCAGGAAGCCGCCGTGCAGGCGGTGGCCCGGGTACTGGGCGACCGCCTGCAGGCCGAGTCGTTCATCGAGACGTTGCTGGGCTGAATCCACGCATGGCGTGGATCTACTTCTCGAAGCGCTTCATCGCCTCACTGATCAGCGCACGGGCTTCGGCGGCATTGCCCCAGCCATTGAGCTGCACCGGATTGCGACCGGCCGGCAGGTCCTTGTAGACCCGGAAGAACGCTTCGATGCGCTGCCGTTCGATCTCGGGCAGATCGGACAGGTCGCGGATGTTGGCGTAGGTCGGGTCGACCTTGTCGGTAGGGACGCCGATGACCTTCTCGTCGTGCTCGCCGCCATCGATCATCTTCAGGTAGCCGATCGGGCGGAAGCGCACGATCACGCCCGGATGCAGCGGTTCGCGGGTCAGCACCAGCGCGTCCAGCGGGTCGTTGTCACCAGCCAGGGTGCGCGGCATCGAGCCGTAGTTGGCCGGATAGGCCACCGGCATCGACTGGAAGCGGTCCACGTGCACCAGGCCGTCTTCCTTGATCTCGTACTTGGTGAAGCTGCCGGCCGGGATTTCCACGGTCAGGTTCACCTCGGCCGGGGCCTGCTTCGGCTGCGCAGCCAGGAACGGGTGCAGCACCGTGTCGGCGGCGGTCACCGCGCCGGCCAGCAGCAACAGCGCCGCGCCCAGGGCGGCGAGCGGAACGATGCGACGGGGGGTCGTCATGGTCAGCTCCTCATTCCCAGCAACGGTCGGCACGGCCCTTGGCCGTCTGTTCGCGCGGGCAGTCACGCGGGGCGATGCGGCCCGCACGCAGCTCCACCCGCTGCTTGCCGCCAGCGGCATCACGGCGCAGCTCGAAGGCATCGTACAAGCGGCCGGTGACCGTGCGCGCTTCATAGCGCAGGTGCTGCGGGTCGATCTTCAGCACCTGGAACAGCTGGGTATCCTCGGCCACCGGCTCCATCGTCCGGCGTGCTTCATCGGACAGGCGGTACTGCTTCGGCCCGGCCACGGTCACCACGTACTGCGGGGTTGCCGCCTCTCCTTCGCCACGGCGACCGTAGGTATGGTCGTGGCCCTGCAGCACCAGGTCGACGTTGTGCCGGCGTACCACCGGCAGCAGCACTTCACGCAGCGCCGTGTTCTCGCGGCCCTCGCGCGGCGAGTAGAACGGCTGGTGCAGCAGCACGATGGTCCACGGGTGCGGGTTGCCGGTAAGCACCCTGTCCAGCCACTGCGCCTGCGCCTTGGCCGTATCCAGATCGAGTGCGGAGGTGCCGTCCAGCACCGCCACGCGCACGTCCTGCACGTCGAACCAGTAAGTGCTGCTGGCGGCCGCCGCTGCACCGTTGCCCGGCAACGCGAAGGTGACCGGCCAGTGCTTGCCCAGCACACGGCGTTCCTGCGGGGTGTCCTCGAACTCCTCGAAGTACTCGTGGTTACCGATGGCCGGGGCCACCAGCGTTTCCTGCGCCAGCCAGCTGGTGGCGGCGAACCACTCGCCCCACTCGCTGTCATCGGCACCGTCACCACCGCTGACCAGGTCACCGGCGAACAGGCTCATGCGCGCCTCGGGCGCGGTCTTCTGCGCGGCGCGCACCACCCGGCTGACGTGGCTGAGGTTCTTGTTCTGGGTATCGCCGAAGTACAGCAGGGTGAGCGGTTCACCGGCCTTGCCCAGCGTGCGCAGCTGGTTCCAGGCACTCCAGCTGCCATTGCCCTGCACGCGGTAGACGTACAGGGTGTCGGGCTGCAGGCCGTCGACATCAGCGCGATGGTGGTGCGACAGGCCGTTCTCGGTCTGCAGCACCTGGGTCTTCGCACGCACCTGGCGGATGCCCTCGATGGCCGGGGAATCACCGGCCAGGGCAATCTCGAGCAGCGGCGCCTGCACGCTGCCATCGGTGCGCCAGGCCACGGCAAAACCGCGGCTGGGGTCGGCCGACGGCGAGGCGACGATGCGGTCGGGCACGGGGGTCGCGGCGTAGTGCTGGCTGCCCACCGGCACCTGCGTATTCGGCTCGGCGGCCGCGAAGCCCAGTGCGGGCACCGCCAGCAGCAGGCCCAGCGCCAGTGCATTCATGCAACGACGGCTCATGCGCCACACTCCAGCGGCAGCGACAACTGCTTGGCAATCGCCTCCCAGTCAAAGGCCACCACGCCCTGGTCGTCATGTACCGCATACAGCGCGCCGTGCGGGAAGCGCGGGCTGGGCTGCTGCATCATCCAGATGCCATCGGTGTTGGCAACCGTGTTCCCCTGGAAGGCACCGACCGGCTTCAGCGTATGGCGGTCGAACAGATGGAACACGCTGCGCTGCTTGCCCTGCTCGGTGGTGATCCACCAGCCATCCTTGCCGCAGGTGCGCAGCATCACGCCTTCGGCCTGTGCCTTGAACACATCACGGCCGAACGTGGTGCCGGTGAAACGGCCGGCCAGCGTGTAGACCTTGAACTCGCTGGCGTAGGTTTCGTCTTCTTCGGCAATCAGCAGGCGATCGTTGGCCGGGTCGCCCCAGATCGACTCGACCACGCGCAGTGCACCGGCTTCGCTGGTGTCACCGATGCTGGCCGCCAGGGTCGCCTCGACCTTGCTGCCGTCACGGGTCACGTGGTACTGGCGCACGCGCTTGTCCAGCTCTGCCAGCGGCGGCAGGATGTCCTTGCCCTGCGCATCCTCGCCGTTGTCCCAGGAGTCGGTGACGTAGACGCTGTACCCATCGGCGCGGCGGTCCACCCACAGGCCATAGGGCTTGCGCAGATCGTCGGCACCGAAGACCGCCAGCGGGGTGAAATCAGGCAGCGAGAACACCTGCACACGATGGTTGTCACGCTCGACGATCCACAGCAGGTCGTCGGTGATCGAAATGCCGTTGGGGCGATCGAACTGGCCCAGCGCAGTGCCGGCGGTGCCGACATCGCGCAGGTGCTGTCCGTTGCTGCCGTCATACACCACCAGCTTGTCGGTGGCCTTGGCGGTGGCGATCAACCAGGTCTTGCCGTCCGGTGCCTGCCACGCCGCCGGCGAATCGATGTTGTCGTCCGGCGTCATCGGGGTCAGGAACGCCTCGGCGATGGTCGTCACCGAACGGGCGGTTTCGGCCGGCGCCTTCGCAGCGGAACCGGCATCGGCCGGCGCACCCGCCGGCGTGCAGCCGGCGGCCAGGCAGGCGGCCATCGCGGCTGCCAGCAGGGTCATGCCACGCACCATCACAAGGCCACCTTCAGGCCGACGGCGTAGGTGCGGCCGTATTCTTCCAGCTGCAGGGTGCGCGAGCGGGTGCCCTGGTACAGCTCCAGCGGCTTGTCCAGCAGGTTCTGCGCTTCGAAATACATGCTGATGCGCGGGGTGAACTTGTAGTCCAGCGAGAAGTCCAGCTGGGTGTTGGGCGCCACGTAGATGTCGAACGCGCGCCCCTTGCCGATGCTGTCCAGGTACTCGCTGCGGTACACCGCCGCCAGGCGCGTGCTCAGGCCGTACTTTTCATAGCCGATATGCGCGCTGTACACGTGCTTGGAGGCACGCGGCAGCATGAAGTCCTCACCGGCGCGGTCTTCGATGCCGGCGTCGAACTCGGTATCCAGCCAGGTGCCGCTGGCACCGACCAGCAGGCCGTCCAGCGCGCCCGGCAGGAACGACAGCTGCTGCTGCCAGTTCAGTTCGGCACCGCGCACGGTGGCCTTGCGGCCGTTGATCGGCTGGGTCACGTCGAAGCCGCCGTAGGCCGGATCATTGGTGCGCACGGTTTCGACGATGTAGCCATCGATGGACTTGTGGAACAGGCCCAGCGAGACGATGCCGGTGCTGCCGATGTACTTCTCCACCGACAGGTCGATGTTCTTCGATTCGTACGGAGCCAGTTCCGGGTTGCCCAGGCGCACTTCCTCGTCACCGCGGCTGTACCCCACGCGCGGGGAGATATCACCGAAGGACGGGCGCGAGACCGTCTTGTTGGCCGAGGCGCGAAGCACCCAGTCGTCGGCCGCGTCGTAGCGCAGGTGCAGGCCCGGCAGCACGTTGGTGTAGCTGCTGTTGGCCACGCGCGGGGTAACCGTGAAGCTGCGCCCGTTGGAGGCCACGTCCACCTGGTTGCCGATGGCCTGGAAGCGGGTGTTTTCCACGCGCACGCCGCCGATGATGCGCAGCGCACCGATGTCCCAGGTGCCCATGGCGTAGCTGGCGAAGATGTCCTCGCTGGCGGTGTAGTCTTCTTCCAGCGAGGTCATGGCGTTGCCGCCGACATCCTGCGGACGGGCGCTGTACTGACCACCGTTGGCCGCCCAGTAGGCGCGCATCGCATCCGAGTCCATGCCATCGCCCATGTTGCCGTGGCGGTGGTCGGGCGAGCCGGTGGTCCAGCTCGACAGGGCGACCTTCGGGCCGACGCGCAGTTCGCGCTCGTCGACATTCACGTCGCGGTCGCGCCAGCGGCCCAGCAGGCCGAACTTGAGGCTGCTGCTGTCACCGTCGAAGCGCACGTTCACCTGTGCGCTGTGCTCCTTGTCGTTGACCTGCTTGGGCGAGAGCACGAAGCGGTCAAAGGCGTAGTTGCCGTTGTCCAGCCACTGCGGGTTGTCGAAGCTGTACTTCGGCAGGCGGCTGCGCTGGTCCAGCGTGCCATTGAAATCGTCGCCATCCAGCTTGAAGCGCGCTTCCATTTCATCGTTCACCCGCTCTTGGGTGCGGGTGTAGCCGATCCTGTAATCGACCACGGCGTTGGTCAGCTTGTTCTCGCCGCCCAGGCTGGCGGCGAAGGTGTTTTCCTTCTTGGTGCGGTAGCGCATGCGCTTGTCGATCGCATCGCCCGGCATGTCATCCAGTCGGTACTGGTCGGTACCGGTGGCCACCATGTCGGCATCGTCGAAGTTGAAGATCACACGCTGGCGGGTCTCGGCATCGTCGAACTGGCTGTACAGCGTGCGCAGGTAGTACTTGCTGTCTTCGTTCGGGCGCCAGTCGAGGTTGAGGTTGGCGCCTATGCGCTTGCGCTCGATCTCGTACTTGCGGTGCTGCAGGTTGATGGCGGTGACATCGCCCGGGGCGGCATCATTTTCGCCGTCGTACTCCACTTCGGTGTTGTCCGATTCGAACTTGCGGTTCTGGTAGTTCACGCCCAGCGCCACGCCGAAGGTATCGGCGAACACTTCGCTGTAGTTGAACGAGGCTTTCGGGCTGGTCTCGCCGGACAGCTGCTGGTGGCTGGCTTCGATCTTGCCGCGCAGGCTGCGGCCGTCGCGGTCGAAGGCCGAGGCGGACTCGACCAGCACCGCGCCACCGATGGCGTCGCCGGGCATGTCCGGGGTGGGTGACTTGACCACGCGCAGGCGCTCGGTCGAGTCCGACGGAATGACGTCCAGCGGGGCCGCACGGCTGGAATCTTCCGGGGTACCCACGGCGATGCCATCGATGCTGACGCTGTTGAGGTTGGCATCCAGGCCACGGATGACCACGAATCGGCCTTCGCCCTGGTCGCGGGTGACGCTGATGCCGGGCAGGCGCTGCAGCGACTCGGCCACGTTCTTGTCCGGGTACTGGCCCAGGGCGTCGGAGGACACCGCGTCTTCGATGGCATCGCTGCTGCGCTTGAGGTCCACCGCACGGATCTGCGATTCAAGCTGGGCGCGCACTTCGATGCGGTCCAGGTCGACCGCATCGGCGGCAACCGCGCCAGTGGTGGCCAGGGCCTGCTGGCCGGCGGCCTGCAGCGGTGCTGCGGCCCCCAGCGCCAGGGTCACGGTGATGGCCATGGCCAGCGGAGTCTTGATGTGCACGGTGGAGCCCCATACCTGTGAAGAATGGGTCTGCACGGTATGTCCGCAACGTTGCATGGCCGTGACACCTGTCGGCAGGATCGGCCCGGCTGCAACCCGGACGGTTTGGGCTTCGGTGCGCCGATCCGGCAAAATGGTGGCCTCTCTCTCTACCCCCTTCCCGACCATGAAGATCGTCGAAGTGCGCCACCCGCTGGTGCAGCACAAGATCGGCCTGATGCGCAACGCTGCGCTCAGCACCAAGGATTTCCGCGAACTGGCCAACGAGCTGGGCACCCTGCTGGCCTACGAGGCCACCGCCGACCTGGAGACCGAACCGCATACCCTGCCCGGCTGGGCCGGCCCGGTGACCGTGCAACGCATTGCCGGCGCCAAGATCACCGTGGTGCCGATCCTGCGCGCCGGGCTGGGCATGCTCAGCGGCGTGCTGTCGCTGATTCCGGCCGCCCGCGTGAGCGTGGTCGGCCTGCAGCGCGATGAGGAAACCCTGCAGCCGGTGCCCTACTTCGAGCGCCTGACCGGCCGCCTGGAAGAGCGCGACGCGCTGATCCTGGACCCGATGCTGGCCACCGGCGGCACCCTGATCGCCACCATCGACATGCTCAAGCGTGCCGGCGCGCGCCGCATCAAGGGCATCTTCCTGGTTGCCGCACCGGAGGGCATCGACGCGGTCAAGGCAGTGCACCCGGACGTGGAGATCTACACCGCGGCCATCGATGCCCAGCTGAACGAGAAGGGCTACATCCTGCCGGGCCTGGGCGACGCCGGCGACCGCATTTTCGGTACCCGCGTGGTGTGATCCGGTTGAAGGGTCAGAGCCCTTTGCCTGCGCAAAGGGATCTGACCCCGGGGTCGGATCCCTTTCGCAGAAAGGGCTCCGACCCCAATATTTACAGCCCGGCCGCCAGCGCCTGCAGCTGGTCGATGGCCATGTTCCAGCCATCGAAAAAACCCATCTGCTCGTGTTGGTCACGGACTGTCTTGTCCGGGTGCATGACCTGCGCGGTGTACCGGCAGCCCTGCCCTTCGTCGGCCAGGCTGATGACGGCGGTGAAACCCAGCCACGGGGTCTGCGGCCGCCAGCCGCCCCCCAGCATCGAGGTGAACACCAGGCGCTGCTGCGGCACGATCTCGACGAAGCAACCCGGGTTATCGCTGGTGCCGCCCTCCGGGCCCTGCATGAACGTGTGGAACGCCCCACCCGGGCGCAATTCGAACGCACGCACCTCGGTGGTCCACGGCCGCGGACACCACCATTGGCGCAGCAGATCGGGCTCGGTCCACGCACGCCACACCGCCGCACGCGGCGCCTCCAGCACCCGCTGGATGACCAGATCGGTTTCGGGGATACCACGGGCGTCGACAGCCATGCGCCTGCTCCTGGGTGAAAGGTCTGCGCGCAACCGATACGCCGATCCCATGGCGAGCGCAAGCAGAACGGCGGTTCGCGAACTTCACGTCGCCTTTCGACCGGTAGGCGAATGCTCCGCGCACCTGCCACCGCGCCTTGGAGATGCCATGAAAGCCTCGTTCCTGCTGGCCGCCGCCCTGCTGATCGGCCTGCCCCTGGCCGCCACCGCCGCCACCCCGCAACAGCAGCGCATGGCCGACTGCTCGGCCAAGAACAAAGGGCTGAAGGGTGACGCCTACAAGACCGCCCAGAGCGCCTGCCTGAGCGGCCACACCACCGAAACCAAGGCCACCACCCCGCAGGAACGCATGAAGCAGTGCAATGCCGATGCCGCAACGAAGAAACTCGCAGGCGACGCCCGCAAAACCTTCATGAGCAGCTGCCTCAAGGCCTCGTAACACCGCTCGTCCAGTTCAATCAGATGGGGTCACAGCCCGTTGCGCAGCAACAGGATCCGCCCCCCGACAGATCGCAGCCATCTGTCAGAGGCGGGGCGGTGTGGTCATGCAGGACCGCAGGCGCCATGGATGGCGCCTACGAGCCCCCAAGGACGGGTTCACGGCGTGTCCTGCATGGCCACACCGCCCCGCCATCCCACGGAATGCCGCTCTTGCTTTTGACGTTGAGGTTGCCGGCCAGCGGCCGGCACTACCGCAGGTGCAGGGCTGCAAGCCCTGCCGACAACACCCCTCACCCCAACGCCCGCGCCTTCAGCTCCCCCTGCTCATGCAGGGTCACGAAACGCCCCTTGTCATCCCGCCCCAGCTGCGCCAGCGCCACCTGCGGGTCATGGGTGAAGAACAGATGCACGTTGCGCGCCAGCTTGTCTTCCAGGAACTGCCGCTTCTCGTCGATCAGCAGTTCGGCATTGCGGTCGTAGCCCATCGTGATCGGCACATGCACCCACGACCGGCCGGGAATCAGGTCCGCGCAGAACACCACGCCACCGTGCGCACCTTCACCCGCATGCGCGTGGCCGACAATCTCAGCCAGCATCAGACCTGGCGTATGCCCATCGCTGTAACTGAAGCGCACGCTGCGGCCCAGCACCTGCGAGTACTCGCCCTCGACCACTTCCAGGCGACCGCTGGCCTGCAGCAGGCCCGGCAGTTCCGGAATGAAACTGGCGCGGTCACGCGGATGCGGCTGCAGGGCGCGCTGCCAATGTTCCGCACCCACCACGAAGGTGGCATTGGGGAACAGCAGTTCCGGCTCGCGCCCTTCGCGCCACGCCGCCAGCAGGCCACCGGCGTGATCGAAATGCAGATGGCTGAGCACCACCACGTCGATGTCTTCGTGCTCGAAACCCGCTTCACGCAGCGAATCGATCAAGACGTGCTGGCTTTCCTGCACGCCGTAGCGATCGCGCATGCGCGGATCGAAGAAGGCGCCGATACCGGTTTCAAACAGCACGGTCTTGCCATCCAGCGGGCTGGCCAGCAGTGCACGGCAGGCCAGCTCGATACGGTTGAGCTCATCCGGTGCCGCCCATTTTTCCCACAACGCACGCGGCGCGTTGCCGAACATCGCCCCGCCATCCAGGCGCTGCGAGTTTCCACGAATCGACCATAGTTTCATGTGGCGATTATCGAGGGCGCCTCGTTAAATAATCGCTAGCCACAAAATGCAGGACCCCGCCGGCTGGCGGGGTCCTGGGGTATTGGTGATTCACCGGGTTGCCGGCCGGCGGCCGGCACTACCGGGTCAGCGTGCCGGTACGACCTGGGCGCTGCCCACCGGGTTGCGCGGGTCGCTGCCGCCATACAGCTTGTTGGCCTTGCGGTCCCATTCCACGGTCTGCAGGTTGCCCCAGACGTGGCTGGAGCCGCGGCCGCCGGCGGCGACATCACCCGGCAGGTCGATCTTGTGGCCCATGGCCTGCAGCTGCTTCACCGTATCGGCGTCGAACGCATCGCTTTCGGCTTCGATCAGGTCCGGCAGCCACTGGTGGTGGTAACGCGGCAGCGCCGCGACCTGCTGCGCGTCCAGCCCGGCGTCGTAGCCCAGGATGCCCAGCAGCACCATGGTGATGATGCGGCTGCCGCCCGGCGTGCCCAGCACCACCACCTTGTCGGCGTTTTCCATGAAGGTGGGCGTCATCGAGCTGAGCATGCGCTTGCCCGGCTTCGGCGCGTTGGCCGCATAGCCCATCACGCCGAAGGCGTTGGGCGTGCCCGGCTTCAGCGCGAAGTCGTCCATCTCGTTGTTCAGCAGCACGCCGGTGCCCTTGGGAATCAGCCCCGAGCCGTACAGCAGGTTGACGGTCTGGGTGGCGCCCACGCGGTTGCCGTCGCGGTCGATGATCGAGAAATGGGTGGTCTCGTCATCCTCCAGCGGGGTCGGGTTGCCCGACAGCAGGTCGCTGGGGGTGGCCTTTTCCGGGTGGATCGTGGCCCGCAGGCCCTGCGCGTAATCCTTGCTGGTCAGCACCTTCTGCGGGATCTGCACGAAGTCCGGATCGCCCAGGAAGAAGGTGCGGTCGCGGTAGGCACGGCGCATCGACTCCACCACCAGGTGGGTACGGTGCGCCGGGTCCATCTGCTTGATGTCCCAGCCTTCCAGGATCTGCAGCATGCTGGCCAGGGCAATGCCGCCGGACGACGGCGGCGGCGCGGTGGTGATCTTCCAGCCGTTGTAGTCGAACACGATCGGTTCGCGCAGCTTCACCTGGTAGCCGGCCAGCTCCTCGGCCGTCCACTTGCCACCGGCCTGCTTCACGCCTTCCAGCAGCAGCTTGCCGGTCTGGCCCTTGTAGAAGCCATCACGACCGCCCGCGGCCAGGCGCTCCAGGGTCTGCGCCAGCTCCGGCTGCTTGAACAGATCACCGGTGGCGATCGGCTTGCCATTGCGCAGGTAGACCTCACGGGTGCCCGGGAAGCGTTCCATCACCTCACGGCGCGAGGCATAGCCCTTGGCCATGCGGTCATAGACCGGGAAACCCTCGCGGGCAATGCGGATGGCCGGCTGCAGCGAGGCCGACAACGGCAGCTTGCCGTGCTTGGCCGACAGTTCCACCAGCGCGGCCGGCAGGCCGGGAATGCCGGCCGACCACGGGCCGTTCACCGAACGGTCGCGGTCCAGGTTGCCCTGCTTGTCCAGGAAGGCCTGCGGGGTGGCGGCGGCCGGCGCGGTTTCGCGCGCGTCCAGCATCACATCCTTGCCGGTGGCGGCGTCATGCAGCAGGAAGAAGCCGCCACCGCCCAGGCCCGAGCTGATCGGCTCGACCACAGCCAGGGTGGACGATACGGCCACTGCGGCGTCGAAGGCGTTGCCGCCCTGCGCCAGGATGTCGATGCCCGCCTGGGTGGCCAGCGCATGGCCGCTGGCAATCGCCGCGCCGTCGGGGCGTTCGGCACGTGCGGTGGTTTCGGCCCAGGCCAGCGGGCTCAGCACCAGGCCGAGCAGCAGCAAGGGGCGGACGATCAGCGTCTTCATTCGGATGGGGGCTCCGCATAGAGTTCGGGATGATCGTGCTGCAACTGGCGCAGCTTGGCCAGCAGCTGGATTTCCGTTTCCACGATCTCCGGGTCCGGGTCGATGCATTCGACCGGGCAGACGACCACGCACTGTGGCTCGTCGAAGTGCCCCACGCATTCGGTGCAGCGCGCAGGGTCGATCACGTAGATGGTTTCACCCATCGAAATGGCCTGGTTCGGGCAGGCCGGCTCGCATACGTCGCAGTTGACGCAGAGCTCGTTGATTTTCAGCGACATGGCGATACTCCTCGCCCGCGCCTTGGGACAAAAACCGGCCAACGCGGGCGCGCGGGCCGGTCAGGTCATCAGCGGCGCCGGTGTGCTGGCGCCGCCGGGGCCATGCCGGAGCATGGCCGCCATGGCTCGGTATTACTTGGCTTCGACGAAAATGTACTCGGCGCCGGTCGGCTGCACGGCAGCCTGCACACGGGCGTTGTCGGCGGACTGGCCGATGAAGACCACGCGCACGCCCTTCATCGAATCCGGCGACACGTCCTTGAACACGGCCTGGATCATGTCAGCCATCTTGCCCGAGGCCGACGAACCGAAGGCCAGCATGTTGCCCGGCTGCACGCCACGGGCCACGGCCTGGGTCGCGCTCTCGGTCTGGCGCTCGTACTTGGCCTGGAACTCCGGATCCGATTCCGGCGAGAGGTAGTACAGGAACGGGCTGTTGGTGATGTTGCCCATGTTCTGGATCGCCACTTCCTGCAGGTACTTCTTCCAGCCTGCATCGTCGTCCTTGGCCGGAGCGACCAGGGCCTGCTTGGCTTCGTCGACCGGAGCGGCCTCTTCCTTCTTGCAGGCGGTGAAGGCCAGGGCAAACGAAGCGATCAGCATCGCGCGCATGGTGGTGTTCATGGGTTTCCTCCCGAATGGTGCGTGTGGTTTACGTAATGGGGGTGCGTGGTACTACTGGCCCTGCCGCTGGGGCAGGATTTACGACTGCGCCGATTTCGCTTCGCGGACCTTGCGCAGCGCCTCGAGCACGGCGGCCGGCACGAAGCCGGACACATCGCCACCCAGGCGCGCGATCTCGCGGACCAGCGAGGACGAAATGAAGCTGTGCTGCTCGGCCGGGGTCAGGAACAGGGTCTCGACTTCCGGAATCAGATGGCGGTTCATGCTGGCCATCTGGAATTCGTATTCGAAATCGGACACCGCGCGCAGGCCGCGCAGCAGCACCCCGCCCTGGACCGAACGTACGAAATGGGCCAGCAGGGTATCGAAACCGATGACTTCGACGTTGCCGTGATGGCCCAGGGCGCCACGCGCCAGCTGGACGCGCTGTTCCAACGGCAGCGCCGGCCCCTTGGACGGGCTCTGCGCCACGCCCACCACGACCTTTTCGAACAACGGCGCGGCCCGGCTCACCAGGTCGATATGACCGTTGGTGATGGGGTCGAACGTGCCGGGGTAGACGGCGATGCGGCGGTTGGCCACGGTCATGGGCGGTTGCAGATGTTCAGATGAAGTCAAAGTGTAGCAGTGGCGCGGCGGTACAGGGCAAAGCGCACCTCGCGGGTACCGCCTTCGCGGTGCAGCAGCCATTCCGGCGGCAGCACCGGCACGTGGCTGGCCGGGGATTCCAGGTACAGCCAGGCATCGGCGGCCAGGTGCCGCGGCAGCTGGGCCAGCACGTCCTGCCAGAGCCCGTCGGCGAACGGCGGGTCGATGAAGACCAGATCGGCCTGCTGCGCCGGCGCACCCTGCAGCCAGCGCACGGCATCGGCCTGGACCACGGCGAGCTGGTCCGCCGCCTGCAGCTTGGCCACCGCAGCGCTGAGATTGCGCGCGAGCTGGGCGTTCTGTTCCACCAGGGTGGCGTGGGCGGCACCGCGCGAGACCGCTTCCAGGCCCAGCGCGCCACTGCCGGCGAACAGGTCCAGCACCCGCGCCCCGCCCAGCCGGGGCATCAGCCAGTTGAACAGGGTTTCGCGCACCCGGTCGCTGCTGGGTCGCAGGCCCGGCAGGGTCGGCACCGGCAGGCGGGTATTGCGCCAGCGCCCCCCGATGATGCGGACCTGGCCGTCGTTGCCACCGCGGCCGCTCACCGGCGCCCCCGGCGGAGGTTGTTCGAGAAATTCACCATGAGCGGGATTGTAGTTCGGCCGGCCCGCGGCCGGCACCCGCAGAAGCCACGGCAACGACCGAAGCAACAGCAACAGCTGGTTTCCTGAGGGATGGCGGGGTGGGTCCGGTTGAGGGGGACGCCGTAAACCCGTCCATGAAGTGACCCCCAAAAGTTGGACAGTTGGGGATCAGGCGGCCAGCGCGGCCTGTTCCCGGTACTTTACCGGGCTCAGACCCTTTAGTTTCAGTCGGATACGGTCTTCGTTGTAGTACCGGATGTATTCCACCAGCCCGGCTTCCAAACTTTCGATGCTGTCAAAGGTGTTCAGGTAGAAGAATTCCGACTTCAGCGTCCCGAAGAAGCTCTCCATGGCCGCGTTGTCCAGGCAGTTGCCACGCCGGGACATGCTCTGTTTCAGCGAGTGCGTTGCGAGCTTGTGGCGGTAGTTTTCGTGCTGGTAATGCCAGCCTTGGTCCGAGTGAATCATCGGTCGATCTGCGGGCGAAAGCTTCTTGATCGCTTGATCCAGCATCTCACCCACCAGGTCGAATACTGGTCGACGCTTCATCTTGTAAGTCACGATTTCGCCGTTGTAGAGGTCCATGATCGGCGAAAGATAGAGCTTCATGCCCTGCACCTTGAACTCGGTTACATCGGTCACCCACTTACGATTGGGCATCTCAGCCTCAAACTGGCGGCCCAGGTCGTTGGGAACCACGACATTGGCCGCTCCCTTGAACGCGCGATAGCGCTTGATGCGTACCCGCGACTGCAGGCCCAGCTCGGCCATCAGCCGCTGTACCCGCTTGTGGTTGATGGCCTGGCCCTGATTGGCCAGCTCCAGTGTTATGCGACGGTAGCCGTAGCGCCCTTGGTTCTCGTCGTAGATCGCGCGGATGCGCTCACGCAGCTCCGCCTCGCCCTCATCGGGATGGGCCAAGGCGTTGATCTGGTAATAGAACGTGCTGCGAGAGAGCTCGGCCGCCTCGAGCAACAGCGGCAGTGCGTAGATCTGCCTCAATCCTTGGACGGCTTGCGCTTTGCATCTCGCGCCGCCTGCTCTTCCCGGATCAAGGCATCGAGTTTTTTTAGGTAAGCGGTCTCCGCACGCAGGTAGGCCACTTCCTTGAGGAGCTCATCGCGGCTCATGTCCTCGGCGGGCTTGGACGAGCGGGTCTTTTTCATCGGCTTTTGAGGCGGTAATGGTGGCGGTGCCAACGCTTGGGCACCCCCCTTAGCATACAGCCGCCGCCACAGCCCCACTGCGCCGGCATCGCCAATCTGGAAGTAAGTGGTGGCCTCACGCGCGGACATTCCGTCCTGGCTCATCTTCTCCAGGACCGCAAGTTTGAACTGGAGATCGTAGGACCGCGGTTTGCGGTCAAACCCCGGTCGGCCATGCAGCCGGTAGGTCGCTGCCCACCGCCTCACCGTGGAGAACTCCAGGCCATGGCGGCGGGCAACAGCCTTGACCGATGTGGAGGTGTTGCAGGCCTCTTTAGCCACCTGCAATTTGAAACGAACCTCATATCTGTTCATGTAACCCTCTGGGTTGGATCAGGTGTCCAACTCCAGGGGGTCACTTCACCATGGGGGCTTGGTCGCGGCATCCATGCCGCTCACACCCCCTCAACCGGACCCACCCCGCCTTCGACAGTTGGCCGCGATCTGTCGAACGGCTCTTGGGGTCAGATCCGTTTTCCTACGGAAAACGGATCTGACCCCATCTGATGTATCGATATCTGACAGATGTGTCGACCAAGGTCGACACCTACCAACAGCCGCGTGAACCTGTCAGAGGTGGGCCGGTGTGGGTTGGCAGGACCGCAGGCGCCATGGATGGCGCCTACGAGCCCCCATGGACGGGTTTACGGCGTGTCCTGCCAACCCACACCGTCCCGCCATCCCACGGATAGCCCGCTGTTGCTGTTGCTGTTGCTTCGGCCGTTGCCGTTGCATTGTGCGGGTGCAGGGCGCAGCCCTGCCAGACCAACCCCTTGATTTCGGGACAATCAGCCATACCACTTGGCCAGGCCGCACGCGCTGGCGCGGCATTGCACACGGAGCCCTACCGATGACCGAAACCCACCAGACCGAAACCCTTGGCTTCCAGACCGAGGTCAAGCAGCTGCTGCAGCTGATGATCCACTCGCTGTACTCCAACAAGGAAATCTTCCTCCGCGAGCTGGTCTCCAACGCCGCCGACGCCGCCGACAAGCTGCGCTTCGAAGCCCTGACCCAGCCGGCCCTGCTGGAAGGCGACAGCGCGCTGCGCGTGCGCGTCAGCTTCGACGCCGCCGCCCACACCATCACCATCGAAGACAACGGCATCGGCATGAGCCGCGCCGAAGCCATCGCCCACCTGGGCACGATTGCAAAATCCGGCACCGGCGATTTCCTGCGCCAGCTGTCCGGCGACCAGAAGAAGGATTCGCAGCTGATCGGCCAGTTCGGCGTCGGCTTCTACAGCGCCTTCATCGTCGCCGACGAAGTGGAAGTGACCTCGCGCCGCGCCGGCCTGGCTGCCGCCGAGGGCGTGCGCTGGACCTCGCGTGGCGAAGGCGATTTCGACGTCGCCACCATCGACAAGGCCGAGCGCGGTACCCGCATCGTCCTGCACCTGAAGGACAGCGAGCACGATTTCGCCGATGGCTGGCGCCTGCGCAGCATCCTCAAGAAGTACTCCGACCACATCGGCCTGCCGATCCAGATGCCAAAGGAAGGCGAAGAAGGCGCCGCGCTGGAATGGGAAACCGTCAACCGCGCCAGCGCGCTGTGGACCCGCCCGCGCACCGAGATCAGCGATGCCGAGTACACCGAGTTCTACAAGCACGTGGCGCACGACCACAGCGACCCGCTGGCCTGGAGCCACAACAAGGTTGAAGGCAAGCTGGAGTACACCTCGCTGCTGTACGTGCCCGGCCGCGCGCCGTTCGACCTGTACCACCGCGATGCGCCCAAGGGCTTGAAGCTGTACGTGCAGCGCGTGTTCGTGATGGACCAGGCCGAGCAGTTCCTGCCGCTGTACCTGCGCTTCATCAAGGGCGTGGTCGATTCCAACGATCTGTCGCTGAACGTCTCGCGCGAGATCCTGCAGTCCGGCCCGGTCATCGATTCGATGAAGGCCGCGCTGACCAAGCGCTCGCTGGACATGCTGGAAAAGCTGGCCGCCGACAAGCCGGAACAGTACGCCACGTTCTGGAAGGAATTCGGCCAGGTGCTGAAGGAAGGCCCGGCCGAGGATTACAACAACCGCGAGAAGGTGGCCGGCCTGCTGCGCTTCGCCTCCACCCGTGGCGACGCCGATGCGCAGACCGTGTCGCTGGCCGATTACATTGGCCGCATGGCCGAGGGCCAGGACAAGATCTACTACCTGACCGGCGAGAGCTACAGCCAGGTGCGCAACAGCCCGCACCTGGAAGTGTTCCGCAAGAAGGGCGTGGAAGTGCTGCTGCTGACCGACCGCATCGACGAGTGGCTGATGGGCTACCTGACCGATTTCGACGGCAAGGGCTTTGTCGACATCGCCCGTGGCGACCTGGACCTGGGCGCGCTGGAAAGCGAGGCCGACAAGCAGGAACAGGAAGCGGCGGCCAAGGACAAGCAGGGCCTGGTTGAGCGCCTGAAGACGGTACTGGGCGATGACGTGGCCGAAGTGCGCGTGTCGCACCGCCTGACCGATTCACCGGCGGTGCTGGCCATCGGCGAACAGGACCTGGGCCTGCAGATGCGCCAGATCCTGGAAGCCAGCGGGCAGAAGGTGCCCGACAGCAAGCCGGTGCTGGAGATCAACCCGGGCCACCCGCTGATCGCCAAGCTTGATGCGGAAGCCGATGGTGCGCGCTTTGACGACCTGGGCCGGGTGCTGTTCGACCAGGCCGCGCTGGCCGCCGGTGACAGCCTGAAGGACCCGGGCGCCTACGTGGCGCGCCTGAACAAGCTGCTGCTGGAACTGTCGGCCTGACCGACCCGGTGGAGGCCAACCTGGGTGACGCGCTTCTGTAGAGTCGAGCCATGCTCGACTGCTCCATGAGTGCCAACCTAGGTTGGCACCTACCAGGCGGGTCCAGCGTGCCGGCCAGGGTCGGCACCGCCAGGGGCGACTGGCTCAGGCCTTCCGGTCCAGCAGTGCGCCCAGCATCTGGTCCTGGCGGCGGACCACCGAGGCATTGGCGGCAAACGCCACTACTTCGGCCTTGGCCGCCAGCAGGTCGCCCAGCGGGGCGGTCGGGTCGGCCGTGGTGGTGGTCACCGTGGCCTCCACGCCGCCCTTCTCCGCCGCGCTGCGCTGCAACTGCAGCCGCTGGGCGTCCGGGGTCGCTACGTTGGCCACGTTGTGCGCGGCCACCTGCACGCCCAGTTGGGCTGCGCGCATGCCACCGAGCGCCGCAGCAGTCACATTGTTCATCGGGGTACCTCCCGGGCCACCCTGCGCAGCCCTCCGGACCGGTTATCGGCCGCGCGGGCGCGACCTTGAGTCCACGCCGGCCCCACAGGCCCCAGTGGTAGCATATCCCCCTGATTTCAGCGCCTTTCGCCAATGCTCAGTTTTTTCCGCCGCAAGAAGCCCCAGGACGCCGCCGCACCGGAAGCGCCCAAGACCCAGCACTACTCGGCTGAAGAGCTGGCCGCCGCGTTCCCGACGGCCGAGCCCGCTCCGGAAGCGCCGGTTGCCCCGGTAACCGCCCCGGCAGCTGAACCCGCTGCGCCGGCACCGGCCGCCACCACCCAGGCGCCCCCGCCGGTGCAGCCCGCGGCTGCAGCGCCGGCAACCCCGGCCCCGGAACGTGTCATCGCCCCGGAAGACTTCGAAGCCGAAGCCCTGGCCGCCGCGGCCGTGCTCGCGCCGCTGGCGCCGGTCATCCCGGCCGAGGAGGCGGCGGCACCCGCCGCCGACCTGCCGGTGCTGGTCGATACCGCCCCGGCCCCGGCCGGCAAGCCCGGCTGGCGCGAGCGCCTGCGCAACAGCGTCATCGCACGCAGCTTCGGCGGCCTGTTCTCGCGCAACCCCAAGCTCGACGACGATCTGCTGGACGAGCTGGAAACCGCACTCATCACCGCCGATGTCGGCGTGGGCGCCACCACCGACCTGGTCGAAGGCCTGCGCAAGCGCATGAAGTCGCGCGAGTTCGCCGATGCCAACGCCCTGCTGGCCGCACTGCGCAGCGAACTGATCGCAATCCTGCAGCCGGTGGCCAAGCCGCTGGTGATCGACCGCAACGCCAAGCCCTTCGTGGTGCTCACCGTCGGTGTCAACGGCGTCGGCAAGACCACCACCATCGGCAAGCTGGCCAAGCGCTTCAAGGACGAAGGCCACAGCCTGATGCTGGCCGCCGGCGATACCTTCCGCGCCGCCGCCGTGGCGCAGCTGCAGGCCTGGGGCGAGCGCAACGGCGTGGCCGTGGTCGCCCAGGGGCAGAACGCCGACGCCGCCTCGGTGGCCTACGACGCACTGCAGGCCGGCAAGGCCCGCGGCACCTCGGTGCTGATTGCCGATACCGCCGGCCGCCTGCATACCCAGTCCGGCCTGATGAACGAACTGGGCAAGATCCGCCGCGTGCTCGGCAAGATCGACGAAACCGCGCCGCACGAAGTGCTGATGGTGATCGATGGCACCACCGGCCAGAACGCACTCTCGCAGCTGCGCCAGTTCAATGCCGCGGTGAAGGTGACCGGCCTGGTGGTGACCAAGCTGGACGGCACCGCCAAGGGCGGCGTGGTTTTCGCCCTGGCCCGCGAGTTCGGCATTCCGATCCGCTTTGCCGGCATCGGCGAGCGCCCGGAAGACCTGCGCGTGTTCGATCCGGAAGCCTTCGTCGACGCCCTGCTGCCTGAAGCGCTGGGCGCCTGATACGCCGTGCAGCCACGCATGGCGTGGCTCTACCGCCCTGCGCACGACGCGCAACCCAGTAGAGCCACCCCACGGGTGGCTGCCTTCCCCGGAACACCCATGCCCCGCCAGCCGCACGCCAGCGCCAACACTGCCCGGGAAGACGGCTTCGTCGCCCGCCTGCTGCACTGGTTCGATGGCCACGGCCGCCACGACCTGCCCTGGCAGCATCCGCGCAGTCCCTACCGGGTCTGGCTGTCGGAGATCATGCTGCAGCAGACCCGGGTGACCACGGTCATCCCGTATTTCCAGCGATTCCTGCAGCACTTCCCGACCCTGCCCGACCTGGCCGCCGCCAGCAACGACGCGGTGATGGCGCAGTGGGCCGGGCTCGGTTACTACGCCCGCGCCCGCAACCTGCACGCCGCGGCCAAGCGCTGCGTGGAGCTGCACGACGGCGACCTGCCGCGCGATTTCGATGCCCTGCACGCCCTGCCCGGCATCGGCCGCAGCACCGCCGGCGCGATCCTCAGCCAGGCCTGGAACGACCCGTTCGCGATCCTCGATGGCAACGTCAAGCGAGTGCTCAGCCGCTATCACGGCATCGAGGGTTTCCCCGGCCTGCCGGCCATCGAGAAGCAGCTGTGGTCGCTGGCCGAAGCGCATGTAGCGCAGGTGCCGGCCGGTCGCATGGCCGATTACACCCAGGCGCAGATGGATCTGGGCGCGACCGTGTGCAGCCGTGCCAAGCCGGCCTGCGTGATCTGCCCGATGCAGGAAGACTGCGTGGCACGCCGCGAAGGCCGCACCGCCGACCTGCCCACGCCGAAACCCGGCAAGATCCTGCCCGAGCGCGAGGCCGTGGCCCTGCTGCTGCGCGATGCCCAGCAGCGCGTGCTGCTGCAGAAGCGCCCCGACACCGGCATCTGGGCGCAGTTGTGGACCTTGCCGCAGGCCGAGGCCGGCAGCGAACTGCAGGACTGGTTCGATGCGCACGTGGACGGTTCGCTGGAAGATGCGCACGAACTGCCGGTGCTGCAGCACACCTTCAGCCACTACCGGCTGCATCTGCAGGTATTGTCGCGGCAGGTACACGGTCTGCGCGTGGAAGAACCCGGCCTGCGCTGGGTCGCCGCCGACGAACTGCCCGCGCTCGGCCTGCCGGCGCCGATCCGCAAGCTGCTGGAGGGCGCTGCAGTAAAGGCGCCGAAACGAAAATCAACGAAACCCCGCAACCACGAGTGACCACCATGCCCAGAACCGTCTTCTGCCAGTACGAACAACGCGATGCCGAGGGCCTGGATTTCGTGCCCTATCCGGGTGAACTGGGGCAGCGTGTGTTCAACCACATCGGCAAGCCGGCCTGGGCGGCGTGGCTGGCCCACCAGACCATGCTGATCAACGAAAACCGCCTGTCGCCGCGCAAGCCGGAACACCGCGCGATGCTGGAAGCGGAGCTGGTCAAGTTCCTGTTCGAGAAGGACGCGGAGAAGCCGGCCGGCTTCACTCCCGAAGCCTGAGCCGGTAGCGCCGGGCCATGCCCGGCGACCAGATATCCGCCGGGCATGGCCCGGCGCTACCCGATTATTCCGCGGGCTCCTCGCGCTCCTGCACCTGCGCCTGGCGCATTTCCTTTTCCTGCGCGCGCAGGGATTTGACGTCCAGCTTGCGGATCGTCTTGATGAAACAAGGCAGGCGCGGGCCGCCGGTGGGGTCGCGCACCAGAACCTTGTCGAAGGGTGCGGTGACACGGCCCATGCGGCTGGTCAGGCCAATCGCCAGGGCGCTGGACAGGTCCGGGCACGGGCCGGTCAGTTCCAGCAGGTAGGCTTCGCTGGGCCGGGTCCATACCGCCAGGGCGCTGTCGCCCAGTTCGTTCCAGCCATTGAGCGTGCCGAAGAACTGCATGTCCCGCTGCGGCGGGCCGGCATGGCTGCGGTACAGATCCAGCCGGTCGGCACTGCTCAGGCCGGTGGTGGCACAGCCAGCCAGGGCCAGGCACAGGCCGGCGATCATCAACGGGATTCTCACGGCGATCTCCAGCGGTGGACTGCGCACATCATGCGCCCGCCGGGGCGACGCCGGCGCGACGGCCGGCGGCCCGATTCAGCCGCCGGTCGGCGGTAACGGCCGGAAACCAGTCGTCGCCAACGTTGGCTGGCGCTTGCCCGCAGGCGCTGCCGGCCAGGGTCGGCAGCTACCAGAGGAGGCCCGGCGGCTCAGACGTCGGCGTGGGCCAGGGCGTGCAGGCGCCCTTCGCGCAGTTCCAGCACGCGGTCCAGGCGTCGGGCCAGGCTGCGGTCGTGGGTCACCAGCACCAGGCTGGTGTGGCGCGCACGGTTGAGTTCCAGCATCAGCTCGAACACGGTGGCCGCCGTGCGGTCGTCCAGGTTGCCGGTCGGCTCATCACCCAGCACGCAGGCTGGATGATTGACCAGCGCACGCGCAACCGCCGCTCGCTGGCGCTCGCCGCCGGACAGTTCGCCCGGCTTGTGGTCCAGGCGATGGCCCAGGCCCACCGCTTCCAGCAGCGCGGTCGCGCGCTGGGTGGCTTCGGGGACGCCGGTACCGGCCAGCATCACCGGCATCATCACGTTTTCCAGCGCGGTGAATTCCGGCAGCAGGTGGTGGAACTGGTAGACGAAGCCCAGCGCCTGGTTGCGCAGCAGGCCACGCGCGGTGTCCGACAGCGCCGACATGCGCTGGCCGGTCACGTAGACTTCGCCGGCCGTCGGCACATCCAGGCCGCCCAGCAGGTGCAGCAGGGTGCTCTTGCCCGCACCGGACGCGCCGATGATCGCCACCGTCTCGCCGGCGTTGACCTTCAGGTCCAGGCCGTCGAACACCGGGGTCTGCATGCGGCCTTCGGCGTAGGTCTTGCCCAGCGCTTCGGCACGGATCACTTCATCGCCACGGTTGACGATCTTATTCATAACGCAGGGCCTCCGCCGGCTGGGTGCGTGCCGCCCGCCAGGCGGGATACAGAGTGGCCAGGAAGCTCATCAGCAGTGCGACCAGGGTGATCACCACGATGTCGCCGGTCTGCATGTCCGTCGGCAGGCCGGTGATGTAGTACACGTCCTCCGGCAGCAGCTTGACGTTGAACAGCGACTCGATGGTGCTGAGGATGCGTTCCAGGTTCAGGGTCAGGGTGATGCCACCGATCAGGCCGGCCAGGGTGCCGAAGATGCCGATCAGCGACCCCTGCACCATGAACACCTGCATCACCCCGCCCGGGGTCAGGCCCAGGGTGCGCAGGATGGCGATGTCGGCCTGCTTGTCGGTCACCAGCATCACCTGCGAGGACACCAGGTTGAAGGCGCCCATGGCGATGATCAGCGACAGCAGGATGCCCATCACCACCTTTTCCATGCGTAGCGAGTGGTAGAGATTGGCGTTCTGCTGGGTCCAGTCGCTCACCCGGTAGGCACCGCCGAGGTTCTGCGCCAGGTCCACGCCCACTTCCAGCGAACGGTCCATGTCGTGCAGCTTCAGGCGCACGCCGGTGGCACCGTCCGAGCGCAGCACGCGCTCAAGGTCCTGCATGTTGGCAAAGCCGACGCCACGGTCGACTTCGTTGTAGCCGGCCTCGAAGATGCCGCTCACGGTGAAGCGTTTCATCCGCGGCACCGCGCCGGCGGGTGTGCCCTGCACTTCGGCGAAGGTCACCAGCACCTGGTCGCCCACGTCCACGCCCAGCCAGATCGCCAATTCCTTGCCCAGCAGCAGGTTGAAGCTGCCCGGCTTGAGGCTGTCGTAGCTGCCCTTGGTGATCTTCTGGTCGATCACCGACACCTTGGGTTCCAGTGCCGGCTCGATGCCCTGGATGATCGCACCCTGCACGCGCGGGCCGCTGATCATCGACTGGATCTCGATGTATGGCGCGGCACCGGCCACGCGCGGATCTTTCTTCGCCACGTCCACAACGCGCATCCAGTCCGGCATGGGTTCGCCATCGCGGCTGATGGTGGTGTGCGCCGTCATCTGCAGCAGGCGGCTGCGGATTTCCTTCTGGAAACCGCTCATCACCGCCAGGGTGGTGATCAGCACCGTGACGCCGAGCGCGATGCCCAGGATCGATGCCATCGAAATGAAGGAGATGAAGCCGTTGCGGCGCTTGGCGCGCAGATAGCGCAGGCCGATTGCCACGGGGATGGGTTTGAACATGCAGGCACGCCAGTCGATTCAGTCTATGGTGCCATCGTACGGGGTCGACGTGAAACGCCACGTGCGGACACGGCCAGTCGCAGTTCACGTCGCTGCCGGGTGTCGAGCACATCGGGCCAGAACAGCAGGCGCCGGCGCCTGCACCCGTCGTGCCAGTGCAGCAGCAGCCAGGGTCCGCGTACCACCAGCTGCGCCGCCTCGATATCCAGCCCATCCACCCGCAGCGGATCGGGCGGTACCGGCAGATCCAGCCGCAGGCGCGGCCTGCGCAGGCACCAGACCAGTTCGGCCAGGCCCACCGCCCAGGCCAGCAGCACGGCGGCGGTCAGCAGCCGGGGCGGCAGGTCGGAGGCGCGCAGCAGCCAGGGGGCGGCCAGCAGCACCGCCAGCTGCGCCCCGGCCTGCAGCCGGGAGGGGCGCCACTCAAGGCTTGAGGGCGCGGATCTTGTCCATGAGCGGGATCGCGTGGGCATGCGGGCAGGTTTCATAACCCATGAACCAGCGCCACAACTTATCGTCCTCGCAGTCGAGCAGGAACAGGAAAACCTCGCGCTCTTCGGTCGGTGCACTGCCCCATTCGCGGTCAAGGTAGCGCTCGAACAGCTGGTCCAGTTCGCGCATGCCGCGGCGGCAGCGCCAGCGGAGCTTCTTCAGCAGGGTTTCTTCATCCATCGTGTTTCTCCAGATACAGCAAAGCCACGCATGGCGTGGCTCTGCTGGATGGTGCAGCCACGCATGGCGTGGCTCTACCGGGTACCGCCAGGCCTGTATCAGGCGCGGCGTTCCATCATCAGCTTCTTGATCTCGGCGATCGCCAGCGCCGGGTTCAGGCCCTTCGGGCAGGTCCGTGCGCAGTTCATGATGGTGTGGCAGCGGTACAGCTTGAACGGATCTTCCAGATCGTCCAGGCGCGAACCGGTGTCTTCATCACGCGAATCGATGATCCAGCGGTAGGCCTGCAGCAGGATCGCCGGGCCCAGGTAACGCTCACCGTTCCACCAGTAGCTCGGGCAGCTGGTCGAACAGCAGGCGCACAGGATGCACTCATACAGGCCGTCCAGCTTCTTGCGGTCGTCCGGCGACTGCAGGCGCTCGCGATCCGGCGGTGCCGGGGTCTGGGTACGGATCCACGGCTTGATCGAGGCGTACTGCGCGTAGAAGTGGGTCAGGTCCGGAACCAGGTCCTTGACCACGCTCATGTGCGGCAGCGGGTAGATCGGCACTTCCTTCTTGCCGCAGTCCGCGATGGCGCGGGTGCAGGCCAGGGTGTTGGTGCCGTCGATGTTCATCGCGCACGAACCGCAGATACCTTCGCGGCAGGAGCGGCGGAAGGTCAGGGTCGGGTCGATCTCGTTCTTGATCTTGATCAGCGCGTCCAGGACCATCGGGCCGCAGGCGTCCAGATCGATCTCATAGGTATCGGTGCGCGGATTGCTGTCGTCGTCCGGACTCCAGCGGTAGATCTTGAAGGTGCGCAGGTTCTTGCCACCGCTCTTGGCGGGGAAGTGCTGGCCCTTCGTGACCTTGGAATTCTTGGGGAGTGAAAACTCGGCCATGGCTGCTCTCGTTGGCTCAGGCGGCCCGCGCCACTGGGGCGCGGATTGCATGGTAGGCGGGGGTCGCGATCAGTACACGCGCGGCTTCGGCGGCACCACGTCGACCTCGTCGGTCAGCGTGTACATGTGCACCGGACGGTAGTCGAAGCTGCACTTGCCCTTCTCGTCGACGGTGACCAGCGTGTGCTTGTGCCAGTTGACGTCGTCGCGATCCGGGAAGTCCTCGTGCGCGTGCGCACCACGGCTTTCCTTGCGCTGTTCGGCCGAGTTGATCGTCGCCACCGCGTTCAGCAGCAGGTTGTTCAGCTCGTAGGTCTCGATCAGGTCCGAGTTCCAGACCAGCGAACGGTCGCTGACCTTCACGTCCTGGAACGAATCGAACACGGTCGCCATCTTCTCGCAGCCTTCCTTCAGCGTCTGGCTGGTACGGAAGACGGCGGCGTCGGCCTGCATCGTGCGCTGCATGTTGTCGCGGATGACCGAGGTCGGCGTATCGCCATTGGCGTAGCGCAGTTTGTCCAGCAGGCCCAGCGCCTTGTCGCAGGCATCGGCCGGCAGCGGCTTGTGCGCAGCGCCCGGCTTGATGGTTTCCGCGCAGCGGTTGGCCACGGCACGGCCGAACACCACCAGGTCGAGCAGCGAGTTCGAGCCCAGGCGGTTGGCACCGTGCACGGACACGCAGGCCGCTTCGCCGATGGCGTACAGGCCCGGCACCACGGCATCGGGATTGTCGCCATCCTTGCGCACGACTTCGCCGTGGAAGTTGGTCGGAATGCCGCCCATGTTGTAGTGCACGGTCGGGATGACCGGGATCGGCTGCTTGTGCACGTCGACGCCGGCGAAGATGCGGGCGCTTTCAGCGATGCCCGGCAGCTTCTCGTCGATCACGCCCGGGCCCAGGTGGGTCAGGTCGAGCAGGATGTGATCCTTGTGCTCGCCGACGCCGCGGCCTTCGCGGATCTCGATGGTCATCGAACGGGCCACCACGTCGCGCGAGGCCAGATCCTTGTAATGCGGTGCGTAGCGCTCCATGAAGCGCTCGCCGCTGCTGTTGCGCAGGATGCCGCCTTCACCGCGGACACCCTCGGTGATCAGGCAGCCGGCGCCATAGATACCGGTCGGGTGGAACTGCACGAACTCCATGTCCTGCATGGCGATGCCGGCGCGCATGGCCAGGCCGCCACCGTCGCCGGTGCAGGTGTGCGCCGAGGTGGCGCTGAAGTACGCACGGCCGTAGCCGCCGGTGGCCAGCACCACGCCCTGGGCGCGGAACAGGTGCAGCGTGCCGTCGGACATGTCCAGGGCCAGCACGCCACGGCACACGCCTTCGTCATCGAAGATCAGGTCGAGTGCGAAGTACTCGATCATGAAGCGCGCGTCGTGCTTGAGCGACTGCTGGTACAGGGTGTGCAGCATGGCATGGCCGGTACGGTCGGCCGCCGCGCAGGTACGCTGCGCCGCCGGGCCTTCGCCGTACTTGGTGGTCATGCCGCCGAACGGGCGCTGGTAGATCTTGCCTTCGGCGGTGCGGCTGAACGGCACGCCGTAGTGCTCGAGCTCGATGATGGCCGGGATGGCCTCACGGCACATGTACTCGATGGCGTCCTGGTCGCCCAGCCAGTCCGAGCCCTTGATGGTGTCGTAGAAGTGGTAGCGCCAATCGTCTTCGCCCATGTTGGCGAGCGCGGCGGAAATACCGCCCTGGGCAGCGACGGTGTGCGAACGGGTCGGGAAGACCTTGGTCAGGCACACGGTCTGCAGGCCCTTGGCGGCAAGGCCGAACGTGGCGCGCAGGCCGGCGCCGCCGGCGCCCACCACGACCATGTCGTACTTGTGTTCGGTGATCTTGTAAGCGGACATCTAGTCTGGATTCCTGTCTTGGTGCCTGGGCTCAGGCAACGCCGAGGGCGATGCGGCCCACCGCAAACACACTGACGATCATGCCGAGCACGGCGACGAACTTCACCGCGGTCTGCAGCACCAGGGCCAGCAGCGATTCGTGGATGTAATCTTCCAGCACGACCTGCATGCCGAGCTGGGCGTGCCAGAACATGGTGATCAGCAGGCCGATCAGCGGCACGGCGTTCCACGGCTTGGCGATGGCAGCGGTGGCGGTGGCGTAATCGGCGCCGGCCATGCTGACCACGAACACCAGGAACCACAGGCCCAGCACCACCAGGGCGGCGGCGGTCAGGCGCTGGTGCACGAAGTGCTCGGTACCGGTCTTGGCCGAGCCAAGGCCACGCACGTTCTTCAGCGGGGTACGGAACTTGCTCACGCGGCACCTCCGAACATCACGTAGGCCCAGACCAGCAGGGTGATCACCAGACTGCCGAACACCGAGATCCAGCTGCTGCGGACGAAGGCCCGAATGCTGAAACCAACGGCGAAGTCCTGTACGACATGGCGGATGCCATTGCACAGGTGATAGGCGAACGACCATGTCCACGCAAACAGGAACACGCGGCCATACCAGGCCCCGGCATGGCCGGTGAAGCAGTTCCACGAATCGGGGCCCATCATCAGGGCCAGCAGGCCGGCAGCGATGATGAGGGCACCCACGGACAGAAAGACGCCAGTGGCTCGATGCAGGATCGAGGTGGCCATCTGAATCTGCCAGCGATACACCTGGAGGTGCGGGGATAGGGGGCGTTGTCTGGTCGCCATTTCGCTGGGCTCGTTGTCTCGGCTGGGCGGCACGATGCCGCGTTGGCTCAATGCTGATCAGAAATCGATGCAGCGTCCGTTTTTCTCCCAATCGCCATACCGCACCGGATCAAGTCCGCCGCGGCCGCCGAATTCCTCTTCCGCCTCTGGTTTTTCCACGGGCACAGGTGCCGCGGGAACCAGCGGAGCTTCAGTTTCGTCGTCGGGAGTGGGGGTTGTTTGGCCTATCATGTTCGGTCTCGCAACGCACAAATTTTAGACCTCGTTCACGTGCCTGACAACCTGCCCCCTGCTTTCGTCGCATATCCGCGCCTGCCCGGCCACCAGCTGCTCAGCCTGCAGGGCCCGGATGCGGCCGTCTTCGCCCATGCCCAGTTCAGTGGCGACGTGACCGCCCTGCCCCTGCTGCACTGGCAGTGGAGTGCCTGGCTGAGCGCCAAGGGCCGCACTCTGGCGGTGTTCCAGCTGCTGAAGCTGGCCGATGACCACGTGATGCTGGTGCTGGCCGACGGCGATGCCGATGCGATTGCGTCGCAACTGCAGCGGTTCGTTTTCCGTCGCAAGGTGAAGCTGCAGGTTCATGCCGATCTGGCCGTGGCCGGCGCCTTCACTGCGCCGGAAGCGGCCAGCGGCGCGGCGATTGCCGGCGGCGGCGATGCGGGCTGGGAACTGGACCTGGGCAGCGAAGCCCTGCCACGCACGCTGCGGATCGGCCTGGCCGACGCTTTCGCGGCCGGCAGCGCGGCCGAAGAGGCCACCTTCGCCCTGGCCTGGCGCCAGGCCGATCTGCGCTTCGGCCTGCCGCGGCTGGAGGAAAGCCAGCGCGAAGTGTGGACCCCGCAGCAGCTGGGCCTGGACCGGCTGAACGGCTACAGCGTGAAGAAAGGCTGCTACCCGGGCCAGGAAATCGTGGCCCGCACCCACTTCCTGGGCAAGGCCAAGCGTGCCGTGCAGCTGCTGCATACCGCCGCGCCAGCGCAGGCTGGTGATGGCGTGGAGCAGGACGGCACCGCGCTGGGCACCGTGGCCAGCGTGGCTGGCGACCTGGCCCTGGCGGTGCTGCCGCTGGAAACCAGCGATGCCGAACTGCAGGTGGGTGGCATGGCCGCGCAGCGGGTGCCGCTGCTGGATGGCCTGGGGCGCTGAGCCTGGTCGCCCATCCACGCATGGCGTGGATCTACTGAACGCTGACCGCGGTGGGTGCGGACCGTTGGTCCGCACTGCCCGGACAGCCTCATCCACGCGTGGCGTGGATCTACAGGCGCTCGCCGGTTTCCGCATTGAAGAAATGCAGGCCCTGCGGGTGGATCGCCACGCGAATCTCCTCACCCACGCCCGGCAGCGACTGCGGTGCCACGCGCATGGTCAGCGCATGGTTGCCACTGCTCAGGTTGACGAAGATCTCGTTGCCGACCGGCTCGATGCCTTCGATGCGTGCAGTGAAGGCATGACTGTCGTCGCTGGCGGCCGGCTGCAGGTGCTCCGGGCGCACGCCCACGGCAATCGGCTTCTGCAGCCACGCCGGATCGATGGTGGCCTGGCCCAGCGGCCCGCGCCACTGGCCATCGACCACCGACACGCCACCAGCATCGCCCTGCAGCGTGCCGCGCAGCACGTTCATCGCCGGGCTGCCAAGGAAACCGGCCACGAACAGGTTGGCCGGGCGGTCGTACAGCGCCATCGGCGTATCGATCTGCTGGATGATGCCGTCCTTCAGCACCACGATGCGCTGGCCCAGGGTCATCGCTTCGACCTGGTCGTGCGTCACGTAGATCATGGTGGTGCCCAGCTTGCGATGCAGCTGCGCGATTTCGGTACGCACGCTGTGGCGCAGCTTGGCATCCAGGTTGGACAGCGGTTCGTCCAGCAGGAATACCGCCGGTTCGCGCACCAGCGCACGGCCCAGCGCCACGCGCTGGCGCTGGCCGCCGGACATCGCCTTGGGCAGCTTGTCCATCATCTCGGTCAGGCCCAGCGTCTGCGCCGCTTCGGCGATGCGCTTGTCGATGGTCGCCTTGTCGTGGCCGCGCAGCTTCAGGCCGAAGGCCAGGTTCTCGGCCACGGTCATGTGCGGGTACAGCGCGTAGCTCTGGAACACCATCGCGATGTCACGGTCCTTCGGCGCCACATCGTTGACCACGCGGTCACCGATGGTCAGCGTGCCACCGCTGATCTCTTCCAGCCCCGCCACCATCCGCAGCAGGGTCGACTTGCCACAGCCGGACGGCCCGACCAGCACCATCAGCTCGCCATCGGCGACCTCGAAGGTGGCGTCCTTCACCGCGACCTGGCCGTTGTCGTAGACCTTGCGCACACCCTGCAACTGCACTTTTGCCATATCACTCTATCCAGTCCGCCCGACGCCGGGCTGTCATTGGGGACTGCCTTCGGCCCTCCCGATGGCAGTGATGATTGCGCGGCTGCCGCATGACGGCGACCACTGCAATCGAATACAGTTGCCCATTCTGCCATGTAAACGTTTTCACGTGGCACTATCCGAACGTCGGTGCGCGCCGACCTGCATCGATGGCCAGACGAAAGGTCATCGGCACAGTGGTTTCGAATGGAACGGTCACCCGGCCTGCCGGAAAACCGACCCCAGCGAGCCTCGGACAGACAGTAGCGCGGATGTCCCCTGAACCCAGCCATGAAGCGATTGACAACGATGTCACCCGGATCTGAAACTCGAGCGATGCACGACACCCTCTTCCTGTTCGGCGCCACAGGTGATTTGGCCCAGCGCTACCTGTTCCCTTCGCTGCTGCGCCTGCTGGGCGACGGCCTGCTGCCGGAGGATTTCCGCATCCGTGCGCTGGCCCTGTCCGGCCACGACACCGAAGCCTTCCATGACATCCTGCGCCCGCGCCTGCAGCAGGCCATGCCCATGGCCAGCC
This sequence comes from Stenotrophomonas maltophilia, assembly GCF_047782825.1. Taxonomy (GTDB): domain Bacteria; phylum Pseudomonadota; class Gammaproteobacteria; order Xanthomonadales; family Xanthomonadaceae; genus Stenotrophomonas. The sequence goes on from NZ_CP180589.1 coordinate 1,431,522, forward strand.
AGGACGACATCGCCGCGCTGCTGCGCCGCATCGATTACCGCTCGGTCGACCTGCGTGATGTCGATTCGGTCGCCGCCGCGGTCTCCGATCTGGTCGACCGCCGCTGCGTGAGCTACCTGGCCATTCCGCCGGGCCTGTACATCTCCACCTGCGAAGGCCTGGCCAAGGGCGGCGCGCTGGCCTCGCCGGCCCGCCTGATGCTGGAAAAGCCGATCGGCAGCGACAGCGAAAGCGCCGAGGAGATCATCACCACCATCGGCCAGTGGATCGACGAAGACCGCGTGTTCCGCCTGGACCATTACCTGGGCAAGGCCGCGGTGCAGAACCTGATCGCGCTGCGCTTCGGCAACACGCTGCTGGAAGCGGTGTGGAACCGCAACTACATCGAGTCGGTGCACATCCTGGTGGCCGAGAGCGAAGGCGTGGACGGCCGCGATGCCTATTACGCCCGCTCCGGCGCGCTGCGCGACATGGTACAGAGCCATATCCTGCAGCTGCTGTGCATGGTGGCCATGGAGCCGCCGGCATCGCTGGAAGCCGACCGCATCCGCGACGAAAAGGTGAAGGTGCTGCGCGCCCTGCGCCCGCTGGATGCCAAGCATGCCGCCCGTGACAGCGTGCGCGGCCGCTACACCGCCGGCACCATCAACGGCCAGCCGGCCCAGGCCTACCAGCCGCCGGAAGGCAGCGACGTGGAAACCTTCGCCGGCGTCACCGCGCACATCGACAACTGGCGCTGGAGCGGCGTGCCGTTCCACCTGGTCACCGGCAAGCGCCTGCCCGAGCGCACCACCCGCGTGGTGGTCACCCTCAAGCCGGTCACCCACTGGCTGTTCGAGCGCCCGCAGCGTGCGCAGGCCGCACCGAACCGCCTGGTGTTCCAGCTGCAGCCGCAGGAAAACATCGAACTGGGCCTGATGAGCAGCCTGGCCGGCCCGGAATGGGGCGCGCTGGAACTGCACCCGCTGGAGCTGGAGCTGTCGGTGCCGACCGGCCTGCACCGCCGCATCGCCTACGAGCGCCTGTTCCTGGATGCCTTCAACGGCAACCACACCCTGTTCGTGCGCGATGACGAAGTGCGCGCGGCCTGGGCCTGGATCGACAGCGTGGCCGATGCATGGAAGGCCGCCAAGCTGCCGCTGGAGCCCTACCCGGCCGGCCAGTGGGGCCCGGACAACGCGACCGATTTCCTGCCGCAGGGCGTGGATGCACCGGACCGCGGAGCGTCGGCATGAGTGCCGGCAGCCAGCCGGTGCTGGTCGCCGATATCGGCGGCACCAACGCCCGTTTCGCCCTGGCCGACACCTCGCTGGACGCGCCGCTGCAGAAGGACAGCATCCGCGAATACGCGGTGGCCGAGTTCCCTTCGCTGGGTGATGCGGCCCGCCATTACCTGGAACAGGCCGGTGCCAGCGCGCGCCGCGGTGTGTTCGCCGTGGCTGGCCGCGTGGACGGCGATGAAGCGCGCATCACCAACCACCCGTGGGTGATCTCGCGCAGCCGCACCGCCGCCATGCTCGGCTTCGACGAACTGCACCTGATCAACGACTTCGCCGCCCAGGCGATGGCCGTGGCCCTGCTGCAGCCGCATGACGTGATCCAGATCGGTGGCGCGCACTGGACCCCGGCCGCGCCGGGCGAGTCGCGCAACTACGGCGTGATCGGTCCCGGCACCGGCCTGGGTGTCGGCGGCCTGATCGTGCGCCACGGCCGCAGCTATCCGCTGGAAACCGAAGGTGGCCACGTCAGCTTCCCGCCGGGCACGCCGGAAGAAATCCGCATCCTGGAAATCCTGTCCGAGCAGTTCGGCCGGGTCTCCAACGAACGCCTGATCTGCGGCCCCGGCCTGGTCAACATCCACCGCGCCGTGTGCGAGATGGCCGGTTTCGATCCGGGCCAGCTGCAGCCGGTCGACGTCACCGCCCGCGCCGCCCTGGGCGACCCGCAGGCGATGCGCACGGTGGACGTGTTCTGTGCGGTGTTCGGCGCCATCGCCGGCGATCTGGTGCTGGTGCAGGGCGCCTGGGATGGCGTGTTCCTGACCGGCGGCCTGGTGCCGAAGATGCTCGACTCGCTGCAGCACTCCGGTTTCCGCCAGCGCTTCGAGCACAAGGGCCGGTTCTCTTCGATCATGGCACGGGTGCCGTCGCTGGCGATCATGCACCCCTGCCCCGGGCTGCTGGGCGCCGCCGCCTATGCCGCCGACGCTGAACGTGACGCCCCAGGAGTTGCCGCATGAGCCCGATCTTCCACGACGACCGCATCGACTTCATCAGCCACGGCGATGCCGATGGCTGGATCGAGGCCGTGGCCGCCGAAATGGCGCAGGCGATCAACCAGGACATCAATGAAGTGGGCCGTGCCCGCATCCTGCTGTCCGGCGGCACCACGCCGGCACCGGTGTACCAAGCGCTGGCCGAACTGGACGTGCTGTGGGACCGGGTGGAAGTGAGCCTGGCCGATGAGCGCTGGCTGTCGCCGCAGGATCGCGACAGCAACGCCTGGCTGGTGCGCGAGCACCTGCTCAAGCGTGCCGAAGGTGCGCACTTCGATCCGCTGGTGCGCATCGGCAAGCCGCTGCCCGAGTGTGTATACACCGCCAATCTGCAGGCCCAGCACAGCCAGGCGCCCAGCGTGGTGGCCCTGGGCATGGGCAACGATGGCCACACCGCTTCGCTGTTCCCGGGCTCGAAGGACCTGGCCCGCGCCCTGGAAAGCACGCTGCCCTACGCGGCGCTGGACGCCACCGGCTGCCCCGGTGCCAACCAGTGGCCGCTGCGCATCACCCTGACCCCGCGTGGCCTGGGCCAGTGCCGCCAGCGCCTGCTGCTGCTGCGCGGCAAGCAGAAGCTGCAGGTCCTTCGCCAGGCGTTGGACAGCAACGATGCCCAGCAGTACCCGATCCTCAACGCGATCAACCTGGACGGCGCGCGCCTGCGCGTGCACTGGGCTGATTGATGTCGGCGGCGGCGCCCACCGCCGCCAGCCACCCGCCACCTTGAACGCCGGTAGCCAATGAGCCTCCATCCGCAACTGCAAGCCATCACCGATCGCGTCATCGCCCGCAGCGCCGCTTCGCGGGCCGCCTACCTGGCCGCGATCGACGCCGCCCTGCGCGATGGCCCGTTCCGCAGCCGCCTGAGCTGCGGCAATCTCGCCCACGGCTTCGCCGCCTGTGGCGGCACCGACAAGAGCCGCCTGCGCGGTGGCGTGACGCCCAACCTGGGCATCATCACCGCCTACAACGACATGCTGTCGGCGCACCAGCCGTTCGAAACCTATCCCGAGCAGATCCGCGCGATCGCCCGTGAACTGGGTGCCACCGCACAGGTGGCCGGCGCGGTGCCGGCGATGTGCGACGGCGTGACCCAGGGCCGTGGCGGCATGGAACTGTCGCTGTTCTCGCGCGATGTGATCGCCCAGGCCACGGCCATCGGCCTCAGCCATGACATGTTCGACACCACCATCCACCTGGGTGTGTGCGACAAGATCGTGCCGGGTCTGCTGATCGGCGCACTGGCCTTCGGCCACCTGCCGGCGGTGTTCGTGCCGGCCGGCCCGATGACCCCGGGCATCCCCAACAAGCAGAAGGCCGAAGTGCGCGAGCGCTATGCGGCCGGTGAAGCCACCCGCGAAGAACTGCTGGAAGCCGAGTCCGCCTCGTACCACGGCGCTGGCACCTGCACCTTCTACGGCACCGCCAATTCCAACCAGGTACTGCTGGAAGCGATGGGCGTGCAGCTGCCGGGCGCCTCGTTCGTCAACCCGGATACGCCGCTGCGCGATGCGCTGACCCGCGAAGCCACCGAGCGTGCGCTGGACATCACCGCGCTGGGCGACGATTTCCGTCCGCTGGGCCGCATCATCGACGAGCGCGCGATCATCAACGCGGTCATCGCGCTGATGGCCACCGGCGGTTCGACCAACCACACCATTCACTGGATCGCCGTGGCCCGCGCCGCCGGCATCGTGCTGACCTGGGACGATTTCGACGAGCTGTCGCAGCTGATCCCGCTGCTGGCCCGCGTCTATCCGAACGGCGAGGCCGACGTGAACCGCTTCGCCGCGGCCGGTGGCCCGGCGTTCGTGTTCGGCGAACTGATCAAGGCCGGCCTGATGCATGGCGATATCGTCAGCGTGGCGCGCGGCGGCATGGCCGACTACGCGCGCGAGCCGCAGCTGCGCGACGGCAAGCTGGTGTACCTGCCGGGCCTGGAACGCAGCGCCGATGAAGAAGTGGTGCGCAGCGTCGACAACCCGTTCGAACACCAGGGTGGCCTGCGCCTGCTGCGCGGCAACCTGGGCAAGTCGCTGATCAAGCTGTCGGCGGTGAAGCCGCAGTACCGCACCATCGAGGCACCGGCCGTGGTGGTCGATGCGCCGCAGGTGCTGAACAAGCTGCATGCCGGTGGCCTGCTGCCCGAGCATTTCGTGGCGGTGGTGCGTTATCAGGGCCCGCGTGCGAACGGCATGCCGGAACTGCATTCGCTGGCGCCGCTGCTGGGCCTGCTGCAGAACCAGGGCCGGCGCGTGGCGCTGGTCACCGACGGTCGTCTTTCCGGCGCCTCGGGCAAGATTCCGGCGGCGATCCACGTGACGCCGGAAGCAGCGCGCGGTGGCCCGCTGGCCAAGGTGCGCGAGGGCGACATGATCCGCCTGGACGGTGAAGCCGGCACGCTGGAAGTGCTGGTGGATGCGGCCGAGTGGGCGGCACGTTCGCTGGCGCCGAATACGGCGCCGGCGGCGCATGACCTGGGGCGCAACCTGTTCGCGATCAACCGTCGTGTGGTGGGTCCGGCGGACCAGGGGGCGATTTCGATTTCGTGTGGGCCGGCGGCGGCGGATGGTGGGCCGTGGGATTACGATTCGGAGTATGAGCTGGGGCATGATGCGGCGGCTGCGGCGGCGCCGCATGAGGCCAAGGACGCCTGAGTTGTTGAAAGAGCGCTGCGGGTTTGTTGCGGCGGTGAGTCTCCTGGTTGAGGGCGCGGTCAGCCCCAGCCGGGACACGCCGTGAACCCATCCATGGGGCTCGTAGGCGCCATCCATGGCGCCTGCGGTCCCGGCTGGGGCTGACCGCGCCCTCCTGACACTCTCCGGCGCATCAGTGCCGCGAAGTGATCACTGAAAATCAAATTCGAAAGCAAAGGCAGAAGCAGAGCTATGGGTATCGAACAACATCAGGTGAAGGCGGCGGAGTTGCTGCATGCGGCGGGGATTCTGCCGGTGGTGACGATTCATACGCTGGACCAGGCGCGGGCAGTGAGTGCGGCGCTGCTGGAAGGCGGGCTGCCGGCCATCGAGCTGACGCTGCGGACGCCGGTGGCGATGGAAGCGTTGGCGATGCTCAAGCGTGAGCTGCCCGATGTGGTGGTGGGTGCGGGCACGGTGCTGACCGTGGAGCAGATGCAGCGGTCGATCGATGCGGGCGCGGATTTCCTGGTGACGCCGGGTACGCCGCCGGTGCTGGCCGATGCACTGGCCGCGGCGCCATTGCCGGTGGTGCCGGGTGCGGCCACGCCGACCGAGCTGCTGTCGCTCTATGCGCGTGGGTTCCGGGTGTGCAAGCTGTTCCCGGCCACGGCCGTGGGTGGCCTGGCGATGATCAAGGGTCTGGCCGGCCCGGTGGCCGACCTGAAGCTGTGCCCGACCGGTGGCATCACCGAAAACACCGCCGCTGAGTACCTGGAGCAGAAGAACGTGGTCTGCATCGGTGGCTCGTGGATGGTGCCGGGCAACTGGATCGCCGACGGCGAATGGGACAAGGTACGCGCCAGCGCCGCCGACGCCGCGAAGATCATCAAGCGCGTCCGCGGCCACTGAGCCCAATCCAGGTGTAGAGCCGAGCCCACGCTCGGCTCCGCGCCAGCGGACCGGAAAGCAGCCGAGCATGGGCTCGGCTCTACAGAATCAAGCTCGTCCGCGGTGGCGGCGCACGGAAACTGCCCGTGGCCCTGCGAATCCTGCCGCACACCGCGAGGGGTTGCGCCGCTGGCCGAAACCCTTACAGCGGCCGCGCCGGATCCACCAACCCGTACTGGCTCGCCATCCGCGCCAACGCGATGTTGTCGTGGATCCCCATCTTCTCGAACAACCGCGCCTTGTGCGTGTTCACCGTCTTCGCACTCAGGCTCAGGCGCCGCGCAATGTCTTCCTGCCGCAGGCCCTGGGTCAGCAGCAGCGCCACTTCCAGCTCGCGCGGCGACAGCGTATCGAACGGCGAGGCATTGCCTTCCACCGTGGACAGCGCCAGGTTCTGCGCGATGCTGGTACCGAGGTAGCGGCGGCCGCCGGCCACGTCACGTACCGCACGCAGCAGTTCCTGCGCATCGCAGCCCTTGCCGATGTAACCGGCCGCGCCGGCTTCCAGCAGGCGCTTGGGCAGCGGGCCGTCTTCCAGCACCGACACGATCACCACCCGGGTGGTGCGATGGCCGCGGACGATGCGCTCGGTCACTTCCATGCCGCTGACGCCCGGCAGGTGCAGGTCGCACAGCACCACGTCCGGCAGCAGCTGGCGGATCTCGCGCAGGGCGTCTTCGCCGGTCTCGGCTTCGCCCACCACTTCGATGTCGGTTTCACCCGACAGGATCATCTTCATCCCGGTGCGGACCAGTGCGTGGTCATCCACCAGGTAGACTCGAATCGTCATTCACGTACCTCTTCGAATGCGGCCATTGCGGATCAACCTAGGCAAGGGCGCACCACCATCGCAAGCGCCGCAGTTGCGCAGAAACGGCATTCTGCCCCGCGCATCACAGTCTTCGCCCATCGATCGTGCCCCCTGGCCCGCATGACCCGTTACATCGAAACAACCTGCCCATTACGTAGACGCCCCGGGAGGGGCATCCGCGTCACTCCCCTGTTGCGATCGCTTCGCTGGCCGTCGCTGGCGGCGAACCGTGATGTCGCCATGGATGCCGGCGACTGAACATGACCAGATAGCACCCTACCACCCAAACCAGCGCGGCACACCATCCGGCCAGGATATCGGACGGGTAATGCACCCCCAGGTACACCCGTGAAATGCTGACCAGCAGGCTGAACGACGGCGCCAGCAGCAGTACCGGCCAGCGCCAGCGGGTATTCCAGGCCAGCAGTACCAGGGTCATGGCCAGGGTCATCGTGCCCATCGCATGGCCGCTGGGGAAGCTGAACGTCGATTCCGGCGCGATCGATTCCCACAGGCTGGGCCGCTCGCGCTGGAAGAACTGCTTGCTGCCCATGTTCAGCAGCGCCGACCCGACGAAGCACACCGCCACGAAGGTGGCCTCGCGCCAGCGGCGGCGCCACAGCAGCAGGCCGACGATCAGCACGTCGGCGGGAATCAGCAGCCACTCGTAGCCCAGCTTGGACAGCAGCACGAAGAAACGGTCCAGCCACGGCGAATGCAGCCCGTGCATCTGCCACAGCAGCGGGGCGTCGAAGTGGAAGGACTCGAACTCGTGGACTTCATCGGCCAGGGTGACAAAGCCGGCCAACGGCAGCAGCACGCCGGCGAACAGCAGCACCAGGCGCCAGGCATTGCGCCCCATCCAGTGGCGGAAGCCGGACGCTCGTTCCGGCGCGGCCAGGATTGCCGGCTTACCCGGCGATCCGGACATACTTCTGTTCGACGTATTCGTCGATCAGGGCAACGAATTCCTGGGCAATGTTGTCACCGCGCAGGGTCACCTTCTTCTCGCCATCGACGAATACCGGCGCGGCCGGCGTTTCGCCGGTACCCGGCAGGGAAATACCGATGTTGGCGTGGCGCGACTCGCCCGGCCCGTTGACGATGCAGCCCATCACCGCCAGGGTCATGTTCTCCGCACCGGGGTGCTGCACCTTCCACAGCGGCATCTTTTCGCGCACGTGGTTCTGCACGACCTTGGCCAGTTCCTGGAAGAACTCGGAGGTGGTCCGGCCACAGCCGGGGCACGCCGTGACCAGCGGGGTGAAGGCACGCTGGCCGGTGGTCTGCAGCAGTTCCTGGGCGACGATCACTTCCTGCGTGCGCGACTGGCCCGGCTCGGGCGTCAGCGAAATGCGGATGGTGTCGCCGATGCCTTCCTGCAGCAGCACGCTCAGCGCCGCCGCCGAAGCGACGATGCCCTTGCTGCCGATACCGGCCTCGGTCAGGCCCAGGTGCAGGGCGAAATCCGAGCGCTGGGCCAGGTCGCGGTAGACCGCGATCAGTTCCTGCACGCCGCTGACCTTGGCCGACAGGATGATGCGGTCACGCGGCAGGCCGATTTCCACGGCCTGTTCGGCCGAATCCAGCGCCGAGCGGATCAGCGCCTCGCGCAGCACGCGGCCGGCATCCCAGGGCTGTTCGCGATGGTTGTTCTCGTCCATCAGCTTCGCCGCCAGGGCCTGATCCAGCGAGCCCCAGTTGGCACCGATGCGCACCGGCTTGTTGTAGCGGATGGCGAATTCGATCAGCTGGGCGAACTGCAGATCCTTCTTCTTGCCAAAGCCCACGTTGCCCGGGTTGATGCGGTACTTGGCCAGCGCCTCGGCACAGGCCGGCTCGGCGGTCAGCAGCTGATGGCCGTTGTAGTGGAAATCGCCGATCAGCGGGACGTCGATGCCCATCATCGCCAGCTTGTCGACGATGCGCGGGATGGCCGCCGCCGCTTCCACGGTATTGACGGTCAGGCGCACCATTTCCGAACCGGCCCGCCACAGCTCGGCCACCTGCTTCACGCTGGAGGCCACGTCGGAGGTGTCGGTGTTGGTCATCGACTGCACAACCACCGGCTTGCCGCCCCCTACGGTGACCCCGCCGATCTGGACGGCATGGGTCTGGCGACGGGACCAGGCGGTGGCATCGGAGGGTTGGGTCGGGCGGGTGACGGCGTCGTGCATGGGCGCATTCTACCGCCCGCCCCTGCATTCCGGGCGATTCCCATTCAGCCGTCGGCACGTCTGCGGCCGATTGTCGCAGGCAGGTTGCCCGGTGAACGCATACGATGGTCGGGCATGACCGGTCCCGACGCCCCCTTCCTACGCACCCTGTGCAGCCTGCGCTGGCTGGCCGTGGCCGGCCAGGCCGCGACCATCCTGGTGGCCACCTGGGTACTGGGCCTGCCATTGCCGCAGCTGCCGCTGTGGGCCGGCGTGGCCGTGCTGGCCGTGTTCAACCTGTATACGCAGCTGCGACCGGAACCGGACGACACGGCACCGCTGACCGCGTTCGGCCACATCCTGGTCGACGTCATCATCCTGACCTGGATGGTCGGCTGGAGCGGCGGCATCGCCAACCCGTTCGGCTCGCTGTTCCTGATCCTGATCGCCCTGGCCGCCTTCGCCCTGCCCCTGCGCTGGGCGCTGGCCGTGGCCACCGCGTGCCTGCTCGGCTACGCCGCCAGCGGCCTGTTCGGGCAGCCGCTGCCCAGCGGCTACTTCAACACCCTGGACCTCAACCGCTGGGGCGTGGTGGCCAACTTCCTGCTGTCGGCGGCGGTGGTGCTGACCTTCTCCACGCGCCTGGCCATCGCCCTGCGCCAGCGCGAACTGGAACTGTCGGCACTGCGCGAGCGCTTCGCCCGCAACGAAGGCATCGTCGCCCTGGCCACCCACGCCGCCTCGGTGGCGCACGAGCTGAACACCCCGCTGGCCACCATGACCCTGCTGGCCGACGACGTGGCCGAGCGCAGCGAAGAACCGGAGGTGCGCGAGGACATGGAAACCCTGCGCGAGCTGCTGGTGCAGTGCCGTGAGCGCGTACTGGCGCTGGCCGCGCCGGCATCGGCCGACGGCCCCGGCCGAACGGCATCCACCGCCCAGCAGGTGCTGGAACAGTGGCGCCTGGTGCGCCCGACCATCGACCTGCACCGCAACGACGATGCCCCGCTGCGCCTGCCGCTGGACCCGGGCGTGGGCCACCTGCTGATGGTGCTGTTGAACAATGCCGCCGATGCCGGCGAACAGGCCGGCCGGCCGCGCGTGGACCTGGACCTGCGCATCGAAGGCGAGGACCTGATCGGCGAGGTGCGCGATTACGGCCACGGCTTCAACGCGCGCGCCGCGGTACTGCCGGGCAAGCTGTTCGGCAGCAGCAAGAGTGAAGGCATGGGCGTCGGCCTGGCCCTGTCCCATGCCACGATCGAACGCCTCGACGGCGAGATGTGGATGCGCCCGGCCCAGGGGGCCGGCAGTCGCGTCGGCTTCCGCCTGCCGCTGGCTCCACGCGAGGAAACCCCATGAGCGCTTCAACCCTCGGCCTGCTGGTCGACGACGACGAACTGTACCTGCGCACGCTGCAGCGCAGCCTGGCCCGCAAGGGGCTTGAAACCCAGACCGCGCAGGACGCGGCCAGCGCGCTGTCGCTGGCCCGCCAGCACCCGCCGGCCTTCGCCCTGATCGACCTGAAGCTGGGCAGCGATTCCGGCCTGGCGCTGATCCAGCCACTGCGCGCCCTTCGCGCGGACATGCGGATCCTGCTGGTGACCGGCTATGCCAGCATCGCCACCGCGGTGGAGGCGATCAAGCTGGGGGCGGATGATTACCTGCCGAAGCCGGCCACCGTGCCGATGATCCTGCGGGCGCTGGGCGAGGAAGACGATGGCCCGGCCGATGACGGCGAAATGGAAGTGCCCGACGCGATGACGCCGATCAGCCGGCTGCAGTGGGAACACATCCAGCAGGCGATGCACGAGACGGGCGGCAACGTGTCGGCCGCGGCACGCCTGCTGGGCATGCACCGGCGATCGCTGCAGCGCAAGCTGGCCAAGCGGCCGAGCCCGGAACGCGACCCGAGCCGCTGACGCGGCGAATCCGCCGGGCATGGCCCGGCGCTACCGGACGGTCACTACGTTCGCCGGGCATGGCCCGGCGCTACCGACTTGTAGAGTCGAGCCATGCTCGACCAAGCGTACAAGGCAGTCGAGCATGGCTCGACTCTACAGACACCTCAGCGCTTCAGCTGCGCCAGGATCTCGCGGGTCATCGGATCGGCCACCGCCACATCCTCGCCCTGCAGCGCCGGCAGCAGGCCGCTGGCCAGCTGCTTGCCCAGTTCGACACCGAACTGGTCGAAGGCGTTGATGTTCCAGATGACCGACTGCACGTACACCGCGTGTTCGTACATGGCGATCAGGGCACCCAGCGCCTGCGGGGTCAGCGCGTCGAGCAGGATCAGCGTGCTCGGGCGGCCGCCCGGGTAATCACGGTGCGGATCATCGCTGCTCTGGCCGTTGGCCAGAGCCTCGGTCTGCGCCAGCAGGTTGGCCATCAGCGCCTGGTGATTGACCGTATACGGATCATCGTTGTGCACGCAGCCGATGAAATCGGCCGGGATGATGCTGGTGCCCTGGTGCAGCGCCTGGAAGAAGCTGTGCTGCACATCGGTGCCCGCCCCGCCCCACCACACCGGCACGGTGTCGGTGGTGACCGGCTGGCCGTCGCGCTGCACGCGCTTGCCCAGGCTTTCCATCACCAGCTGCTGCAGGTAGGCCGGCAGCAGTGCAAGGCGCTGGTCGTAGGTCATCACCGCGTGCGTGGCATGGCCCAGCAGGTTGCGGTTCCAGATGTCGGTCAGGCCGTGCAGCACCGGCAGGTTGCGCTCCAGCGGCGCGTCCAGCGCATGCGCGTCCATCTGCGCGGCGCCTTCCAGCAGCTGTTCGAAACGCTCGAAACCAATCGCCAGCGCAATCGGGAAACCCACTGCCGACCACAGCGAATAACGGCCGCCCACCCAGTCCCACATCGGCAGCACGCGATCAGCGGCGATGGCGAAGGCCTTGGCCGCACGCTCCGGGTTGGCGCTGACCGCGTACAGGCGATCACTGCCGCCCAGCCAGTCGTGCAGGATCTGCCCGTTGAGCAGGGTTTCCTGGGTACCGAAGGTCTTGGAGATGAGGATGCCAGCGGTCTTGGCCGGATCCAGCGTGGCCAGCGTGCGCTGCATGGCAGCGCCGTCCACGTTCGACACGAAATGCACGCGCAGGCGCGCACCGCTGACCGGGCGCAGCGCATCGGCCACCAGGCGCGGGCCGAGATCGGAACCGCCGATGCCGACGCTGACCACGTCGGTCACGCCGCTGTCTTCCAGCGCGCGCACCAGCACGCCCATGCGCTGGCGGATTCCGCGTGCGGTGGCATAGGCCTCGGCCGCCACCGGCGCGTCGACCACGTCGCCACGCAGCGCGGTATGCAGCGCGGCGCGGCCTTCGGTCAGGTTGACCTGCTCGCCACGGAACAGACGGGTGATGGCACCGCCGACATCACGGTCGGCGGCCAGTGCCAGCAAGGCCTGCAACGCGGCGGCATCGTATTTCTGCCGGGCGAAGTTGACGTACAACGGACCGACCCGCAGCGCCAGGTCCTGCACGCGGCCGGGTTCGGCGGCGAGCAGGCTGGGGATGCTTGCGCCCTTCAGGCGCTGGGCGTGGGAATGCAGCGAGTCGAATCCGTTGTTCGTTGTCATGCGGCCTGGGTCGGGATCGTGTCGTTGGTGTGGGTGATCTGGTTGTTGCCGTCCACGTACACCAGCTTCGGCTTGAAGCTGTCCGCTTCCTGCTCGGTCATGCTGGCAAACGCAGCGATGATGATGATGTCACCGACCTGCACGTGGCGTGCAGCGCCACCGTTGAGCGACACCACGCCGCTGCCGGCTTCGGCACGGATGGCGTAGGTCGAGAAGCGCGCACCGTTGGTCACGTCCCAGATGTGCACCTGCTCGAACTCACGGATGCCGGTGGCAGCCAGCAGGTTGTCGTCGATGGCGATCGAGCCTTCGTAGTTCAGCTCGGAATGGGTAACGGTGGCGCGGTGGATCTTGGTCTTCAGCAGGGACAGATGCATGGCACGGCACAACGCAAAGGAAAGCGGGGATTCTAGCACCCGCGCAGCGCGGGGCATCACGGCCGGCAACCCGTTCAGGTAGCAGGCTGGAAGTGGGGTCAGAGCCCTTTCCCACAGGGAAAGGGATCCGACCCCGCAGGCATCAGAATTCCAGGTTGTCGATCAACCGGGTGCTGCCCAGGCGGGCGGCGATCAGCGCCACCCGGCCGCCACCGTCGAAGGTCGGCTCGGCCAGCTCGGGGGTGCGCAGCACTGCGTAGTCGACCTGGAAGCCGGCGGCCTGCAGCGCCGCGGTGGCATCGGCCTCGATCTGCGCACGCGTCTGCCCGGCCACGTACCCCTCGCGCATGCCCAGCAGAGTGCGGTGGAGGGTGGTCGCCAACGGGCGCTGGGCGGCATCCAGGTACTGGTTGCGCGAGCTCTTGGCCAGGCCATCGTCGTCACGCACGATCTCCGCGCCGACAATCTGGATCGGGAACGACAGCTCGGCCACCATCTGCTTGATCACGGCCAGCTGCTGGTAGTCCTTGCGGCCGAACACGGCCACATCCGGCTGCACCTGCAGGAACAGGCGCGCCACCACCGTGCAGACGCCATCGAAGTGGCCCGGGCGGCTGGCGCCTTCCAACACTTCGCTTACGCCCGGGGCGTGCATCTGCGTGGTCTTGTCCACGCCCAGCGGATACATCGCCTCGACGCTGGGCAGCCATACCGCATCGCAGCCGACCTGCTCCAGCCCGGCCACGTCGGCCTCGGGCGTGCGCGGGTAGCGGCTGAAGTCCTCGTTCGGCCCGAACTGGGTCGGGTTGACGAAGATGCTGGCCACCACCTTGTCGGCGTACTGGCGCGCCAGGGTCACCAGCGAATGGTGGCCCCCGTGCAGGTTGCCCATGGTCGGCACCAGCGCCACGCGCAGGCCCTGCTGTTTCCACTGGCCGATCTGCTCGCGCAGGGCGCCAAGCTCGTTGAAGGTCTGGATCATTGGGCGTAGGCGTGCTGTTCGTCGGGGAAGCTGCCGTCGCGCACGGCGTCGGCGTAGGCGCGGGTGGCACCGGCCACCGAACCACCTTCGGCCAGGAAGTCCTTGACGAACTTCGGCCGGCGATGGCCGCTGTCCAGGCCAATGAAATCGTGCAGCACCAGGACCTGGCCATCGCAGTGCGGGCCGGCACCGATGCCGATGGTCGGCACGTCGACAGCGGCGGTCACTTCGGCGGCGACCGGGGTCGGCATGCACTCCAGCACGATCAGCGCGGCACCGGCAGCGGCCACGGCCTTGGCGTCTTCCACCAGCTGGCGCGCGGCATCGCCACGGCCCTGGATCTTGAAGCCGCCCAGGCGCAGCACCGACTGCGGGGTCAGGCCCAGGTGCGAGCAGACCGGAATCTCACGCTCGACCAGGTAGCGCACGATGTCGACCTTGAAGCCGGCACCTTCAATCTTGACCATCTCCGCGCCAGCCTGCAGCAGCTGCAGCGAGGCATCCAGCGCACGTTCCGGCGTGGCATCGGCCCCGAACGGCAGGTCGGCCACCAGCAGCGCACGCTGCAGCACGCGGGACACCGCGCGGGTGTGGTAGACCATGTCGGCCACGGTCACCGGCAGGGTCGAATCATGGCCCTGCACCACCATGCCCAGCGAATCGCCGATCAGGATCAGGTCGACGCCGTTGGCATCGAAAGTGCGGGCGAAGCCGGCGTCGTAGGCGGTCAACATGACCAGCTTCTGGCCATTGCGCTTGGCTTCGGCCAGGGCGGGAACGGTCCAGGGCTTGCTGTCTGCGTGGGTGCTCATGTGCTGATAACCGGGGGAGATAACCCGGGCATTATCACCCTATCGGCGCGATCCCGCAGGCATCAAGCCGCACCACTGCATCCTGCACGCGTCCATGGCCGGGAATGGCCAGATCCGGTGCGATTTCGGCCAACGGCACTAACACGAAGGCACGTTCGTGCAGGTAGGGATGCGGCACCTGCAGGCCAGGCTGGTCCAGCACCTGATCGCCATACAGCAGCAGGTCCAGGTCCAGCGCGCGCGGCCCCCAGTGCACGGCAGGGTCGCGCACACGGCCGAACTGCTGTTCCAGTGCCAGCATCGCCTGCAGCAACGGCTCGGCCGGCAGGTCCGTTTCGACCGATGCCACCGCGTTGACGAACGGTGGCTGGTCTTCATTGCCCCATGCCGGGGTGGCATACAGGCGCGAGGCCTGCCGCAGGCGGGTGCCGGGCAGGCCGTCCAGCGCGGCAATGGCGGCGGCGACCGTGGCCGCCGCGTCGCCCAGGTTGGCACCCAGGCCGATCCACGCAAGGGTCATGGCCTGCCCGTTACTCGGCAGCGCTGCCAGCGGCTGCACCGGGGCGGCGGCGACGGCGGCGACGCTTGCGCGGTGCCCCGCCCTCGTCATCACCGCCTTCTGCATGCATGGCATCCAGCGAGGATTCCAGGTCATGGCCGGACTGCGCCTGCGCCTCACGCCAGAACGCCACATCGGCCTCGTGTTCGGCCGACGCCACCTGGCGCAGGGCCAGGAAATCGAACGCGGCACGGAAGCGCGGATGGGTCAGGGTGCGGAACACTCGCTTGCGCTGGCGCGAACCGAAGCGCGACTGCAGCAGCCAGATTTCCTGCATCGGCAGCGAGAAGCGGCGCGGCAGGGCGATGGTGCTCAGCTGCTGCACGGTGACGCGGTCGGCGGCACGGCGCTGCGCCTCTTCCGGTGCCACGCCCTGCTTGAGCAGGGACGCCTGGGCGCGGCAGTACGCCGGCCACAGCAGCAACGCGAACAGGAACGCCGGCGATACCGGTTCATCGTTGGCCACGCGCGCATCGGTGTTGGCCAGGCCTTCCACCAGCATGCGGCGCAGCGCGCCGGTGCGGTTGGACTTCAGCGCTTTGCCGCTTTCCGGGAACAGGACTTCGAACAGGCCATAGCGTTCCAGGCCTTCGAAGCTGGCCACGCCGTGCCCGGACAGGAACAGCTTCAGCACTTCCTCGAACAGGCGCGCCGGCGCGGCTTCGTTGAGCAGGCCGGCCAGCTGCGGGATCGGCGCGGCGGTGCCCTCTTCGATCTGGAAACCAAGCTTGGCCGCCAGGCGCACGGCGCGCAGCATGCGCACCGGGTCTTCCTGGTAGCGCTGCACCGGATCGCCGATCAGCTTCATCAGGCGTGCCTGCACGTCCTCGAAGCCACCGGTGTAGTCGCGCACCGAGAAATCCTCGATGGCGTAGTACAGGGCGTTGCAGGTGAAATCGCGGCGGACGGCATCGTCTTCGATGGTGCCGTACACGTTGTCGCGCACGAGCATGCCGTTTTCCATTTCGCGGTCGCCGCTGCCGTCATCGCTGTTGGCACGGAACGTGGCCACTTCGATGATCTCGCGGCCGAACACCACGTGGGCCAGGCGGAAACGGCGACCGATCAGGCGGCAGTTGCGGAACAGCTGCTTGACCTGTTCGGGCGTGGCATCGGTGGCCACGTCGAAATCCTTGGGTTGGCCATTGACCAGCAGATCGCGCACCGCGCCGCCGACAAGGTAGGCGCCGAAGCCGGCATCGCGCAGGCGATAAAGCACGCGCAGGGCGTTCGGGCTGATGTCCTTGCGGGAGATCGTGTGCTGGTCGCGCGGGATGACGCGCAGGCTGAACGGTGATGGAGCAGGGGAAATGATGTTGGCGCTTCCGGTTGAAGTTTCGGGATTGCCCAATGGCATCGAGGTGCATATACTAGCGCTCCTGCCTCGGCAGCGACACACTGCTCCCTTCGTCTAGTGGTTAGGACGTGGCCCTCTCAAGGCTAAAACAGGGGTTCGAGTCCCCTAGGGAGCACCAGTCGCCACTGCAGGAACCGAAAAAGCCCGCCCTCGCGCGGGCTTTTCTGTTTTCCGGGGTTTGTGGTTTCGGGTGGTTGGTCGTTGTGGCGCCTCTTTGCTATCGGCTTGAGCCGGCGGGGCCCTTCGGGCCAGGACACGCCGCAAACCCATCCATGGGGGCTCGATGGCGCCATCCATGGCGCCAACGGTCCTGGCCCGAAGGGCCCCGCCGTCTCTGGACGGTTTCCTGCCCGCCGCGGCAAGCGTCGATCACTGCTTCGCAGCTTCCGCACACACCGTGGAACTGTCAGGAGGGGGCAGGCCGCCCTCCCCCACGTAGCCGGGAGGCGCGAACGGATCGCCTCCGAAGCCGAGGCCCTTCAGCCTTCCATCTGCTCCAGCTCCTTGCCCTTGGTCTCGCGCACGTAGCGGACCACGAAGAAGATCGAGAGCACCGCAGCGACCGTGTAGATGCCGTAGGCCCCGGCCAGTCCGATGCCGGCCAGCAGCATCGGGAAGGTCACGGTGATGGCGAAGTTCGACGTCCACTGCGCCGCGCCGGCCACCGCCAGCGCCGGGCCGCGGATCTGGTTGGGGAACATCTCGCCCAGCATCACCCACATCACCGGGCCCCAGGACATGTTGAAGAACACCACGTAGACGTTGGCCGCCACCAGCGCCAGGCGCCCCATGCCATCGGACAGCTGCAGGCGCCCATCCACCAGGCTGCCGCTGGCGAAGGCCACCACCATCAGCACCAGCGCCACCGACATGCCCACCGACCCCACCCACAACAGCGGCTTGCGGCCGATGCGGTCGATCAGCACCACCGTCAGCAGGCAGGCGCCGATGCTCAACGCGCCGGACAACACGTTGATCAGCAGCGCATCGCTTTCGGAGAAGCCCACGGCCTGCCACAGCACCGCGCCGTAATAGAACACCACGTTGATGCCCACCAGCTGCTGGAACATCGCCAGACCGATGCCCACCCATACGATCGGGCGCAGCTTGCCGGTGGCCGTGTTCAACAGATCGCCGAAGCGCGGCTTGTGCTGGTCCTGCGACAGGCTGGACTCGATCTCGGCCTGCTTGGCCGCAGCCGCCGCCTGCCCGTACAACCGTGCCAGCACTGCCCTGGCCTGCGCCTGGCGGCCCTTCATCACCAGGAAGCGCGGGCTTTCCGGAATCACCAGCAGCAGCACCAGGAACAGCGCCGAGGGCAGCGCCTGCATCCAGAACATCCAACGCCAGGCTTCGTGGCCCAGCCACAGCGGCTCGGTGGATGCACCGGCCGCGCGGGCCAGCAGGTAGTTGCTGAGGAAGGCGGCAAACAGGCCGCAGATGATCGCCATCTGCTGCACCGTGGCCAGCCGGCCGCGGTAGCGCGCCGAGGCCACTTCAGCGATGTAGGCCGGCGACATCACGCTGGCCGCACCTACGGCGAAGCCGCCCAGCACGCGCGCGGCCACGAACAGCCACGACGCGTGCGCCGCGCCGGCGCCCAGCGCCGACAGCAGGAACATCAGGGCCGCGACGATCAGGACGCCACGGCGCCCCAGCCGATCCCCCAGCCAGCCGGCCAGGAACGCGCCGATCGCGCAGCCCAGCAGCATCGAGGCGACCTCGAAGCCCAGCGCGGCCTCGCTGGAATTGAAGGCCTGGCGCAGGCCGTCGACCGTGCCGTTGATGACGCCGCTGTCGAAGCCGAACAGGAAGCCCCCCAGGGTGGCCACGCAACTGATCAGGACGATGAAGGCGGTGTTCTCGCCACCGTGGGCGGCGGCACCGGTCTGGGCTGGGGTCATGGACGATCCTGCTGGAATGGGAAGGCGGCCGCGCACGACCGGGCTGACGGCGCAGCGTCGCACAGCGCCGCGACCACGCCAATGGGCCGTGCCCCAAGGCTTGGCGGCCCCTCCCCGCCCCCGGGCCGACAGCGGGGCCCAACCTGTTCTAGAATTGGCGGGTTCAGTAAGCGATTCCAGCCCCGCCCATGCCCTTTGTCGTCACCGAAAACTGCATCAAGTGCAAACACACCGATTGCGTGGAAGTGTGCCCCGTGGATTGCTTCCACGAAGGCCCCAACTTCCTGGTGATCGATCCGGACGAGTGCATCGACTGCACCCTGTGCGAGCCGGAATGCCCGGTCAATGCGATCTTCCCGGAGGACGATGTTCCTGCCGGCCAGGAGGCGTTCGTGGCGCTCAATGCCGAGCTCGCCAAGGAGTGGCCGGTGCTGACCGTGCGCAAGGACCCGCCCGCCGATGCCGGTGAGTGGGACGGCAAGCCGGACAAGCTGAAGCTGCTGGAGCGCTGAGAAGCCGCCGTTGCAGCAACGAAAAAGGGCGCCGATGGCGCCCTTTTCGTAGGTAGCGCCGGGCCCTGCCCGGCGGAACCATGACACAGACCGGCGCTTACGGCGCCAGCTTGGCCTTCAGCGCGGCGATCAGCTTCACCGGGGCCTCGGCGGTGGCCGGCAGGCCACGCGGGTCGACCGCGGAAATGTAGGCACCGGCATCGACGGCGACCACGCGGACCAGGAAGTTGCTGCCTTCATAGGCCACGTCGTAGGAACCCAGCAGCTGCGCGCGGCTGGCGATGGTCACGCCTTCCACGCCTTCCAGCGCCGTGCCGACCTTGCCGAAGGCATCGTCCTTGCTGCCCGGAATGGTGAAGCCGGTGTTGCCCGCAGCCGGAGCGGCGGCGGCACCTGCGGCAGCCGCCGGGGCGGCCGGCTTGGTGGCCGAGCTGAGCGCCGGCACCTGGTTGCCACCGGCGCCGGCCGGCACGTTCAGGTCCGGCGGGACTTCCAGCGGACGCATTTCCGGGGCCAGGGCGTAATCACCCTTGGCACCGCGCTTGAAGCAACCGGTGGTGCCAGCGGCCACGGCGACGGCAAGCAGGGCGTAGGACAGCACGCGGACAGTGGAAACGGATTGACGCATGTGAATCTCCAGGATCAGGCCACGACGACAGGTCAGTGGCTGGAAAGGGCTTCAAGGGCGGCGATGTCGCCGGCGAGGTGGTCGGCGGCCGGCTGGTGTGCGGCCGAAAGCGGCAGCAGCGGCAGGCGCAGGTCATGGCCGATGCCGATGCGGCGCAGCAGCGCCTTGACCGGAATCGGGTTCGGCTCGACGCCGCAGAAGTCATGGAACGGCTGCAGGCGCGCATCCCAGGATTCAGTCGCGTCGTGTTCGTGGGCGGCGGCCAGCGCGCACATGCGGCGGTAGGCGCCCGGCAGCACGTTGGAACCCACCGAGATCAGGCCGGCCATGCCGGCCTGGATCGAGCGCGCGGCGGTGCCGTCGTCGCCGCTGAGCACGGCGAAGTCCGGGCCGGCCAGGGCCAGCAGCGCCTGCACCCGGCCGGTGTCACCCACCGCTTCCTTGATGGCGACGATGTTCGGGTGGCTGGCGAGCTCGGCCACGGTGTCCGGCTGCATGTCACAGCCGGTGCGGCCGGGCACGTTGTACAGCACCACCGGCAGGCCGCCCTGGTCGGCCACCGCGCGGTAGTGCGCGATCAGGCCGGCCTGGGTGGGCCGCACGTACGGCGGGGTCACCACCAGGGCATGGGTGGCGCCGAGCGCGGCGGCGCGGCGGGTCTGCTCGATGGTCTTGGCGGTGCCGGACAGGCCGGTGCCGGCCAGGACGGGCACGCGGCCGGCAATGCGCTCGACCGCGCTGGCCAGCAGCTGGTCGTATTCCGCATCGGACAGGGTGGCGGCCTCGCCGGTCGAGCCGGCGACGACGACGCCCTGGACGCCGCCCTCCAGCTGCAGGTGCAGCAGGCGCTGCCAACCGTCGGGGTCGAGGGAGCCGTCGGCCCGGAACGGGGTCGCCAGCGCGGTGATGAGGCCAGAAAGGGACAAGGACGTGCTGCTCTTGGCTGGGGAGGGAGACGCCCGCCACGACAGGCCGGGGGCACCTGAATGTTACTTGCGGCGCGAAAGCACGGGCAAGTATGCTGGACACCGGTGGATTCCCGCCCCCGGCGGGCATTCAGACTCACCCATAGCATTACCCGGAATCGCCTTGACCGACACCACCCCGCGCCCCGCGCCGAGCGAAAACCACCTCCTGATCAACGCCTATACGACGCATCCGGAGTCCCCCCTGCTGTCCGTCACCCGCCGCATCGCCGACAGCGGCTGCAACCTGGTGGACGCTCGGCTGGCCACGGTCGGCCGCGATGTCTCGGTCACCGCCCTGGCGACCGGCTCCTGGGATTCGGTCGCCAAGCTGGAAGCGATGCTGACCCGGCTCGAGCGCGAAGAAGGCCTGAAGCTGGTCTGGTACCGCACCGCCGCCAAGCAGGCGCAGTCCAACCTGCTGCCGTACATCGTGGAAGTGATCGCCGCCGACAAGCCGGGCATCCTGTTCCAGCTGGCCGATTTCTTCGACCGCCAGGGCATCACCATCGAGAACCTGCAGAGCACGCGCTACCGCGCCATGCAGACCGGTGCCGAGATGTTCAGCGCGCAGGTCACCATCGGCGTGCCGGCCAACATGCACATCGCTGCGCTGCGCGACGATTTCCTCGAGTTCTGCGACCACCTGAACCTGGACGCGATCATGGACCCGATGAAGTTCTGAATGAATTCCTGATTTTTTCGCGCGTCCCTCACGGGCGCGTGGCGTTTCATGCAATTGTCGTAGAAACAACCCAGGCTCGACAGAAGGACCTCATGAACAACGGCGATACCCTGGACAGCACCACCCTTTCCCTGCCGCTGGCCCTGTCCGGCGGCGACCAGGCCACCCTCGGCGACTACGCCGGCCAGTGGCTGGTGCTGTACTTCTACCCCAAGGACAGCACCCCCGGCTGCACCACCGAAGGCATCGACTTCAACGCGCTGCTGCCGGCATTCAAGAAGGCCGGTGCCGTCGTGCTCGGCGTCTCCCGCGATTCGGTCAGATCCCACGATAATTTCTGCGCCAAGCAGGGGTTCAATTTCCCGCTGGTCAGCGATGGCGACGAAGCGCTGTGCACCGCCTTCGACGTGATCAAGATGAAAAACATGTACGGCAAGCAGGTACGTGGCATCGAACGCAGCACCTTCCTGATTTCCCCTGACAGCCAGATCGTGCAGTCCTGGCGCAAGGTCAAGGTCGCCGGCCATGCCGACGCCGTGCTCGCCGAACTGAAGGCCGCCCAATCCAAGTGAGTCCCACCGCCCACTGTGTCCGCCACCACCCTGCCCTGCAGCAGGTCGAGGTGGTTTTTCCCTGTCCGTAACCAGGAAATGACGATGACCCGAGGCAAGCGCATCTACGTGCTGGATACCAACGTGCTGATGCACGATCCCACCGCGCTGTTCAAATTCGAGGAACATGACGTCTACCTGCCCATGCAGGTGATCGAGGAGCTGGACAACGGCAAGAAGGGTACTTCCGAAGCGAGCCGCAATGCCCGCCAGGTCAGCCGCTTCCTCAACGAGCTGGTGCAGGAGTCGGGCCTGGACAACCTGGCCGACGGCATTGCGCTGCAGCGCCCGAACGGCCTGCAGCTGCGCGGCAAGCAGAGCGCCGGCAAGCTGCGCTTCCAGACCAGCCATTTCGACGCGGGCAAGAGCTTCGGCAAGGTCATCCCGGACAACGCCATCCTCGGCGCGATCCTGGCGCTGAAGGAAGAAACCCCGGACCTGCCGGTGGTGTTCGTTTCCAAGGACATCAACCTGCGGATCAAGGCCGCCATCGCCGGCATCGTGTCCGAGGATTACGAGAACGACCGCGCGCTGGATGATTTCAGCCTGCTCTACACCGGCGCCACCGAGCTGCCGGAAGACTTCTGGAAGCGCCACGGCGAAGACCTGCGCAGCTGGAGCGACAAGGGCCGCACGCATTACGAAATCCTCGCCCAGGACGGCGAAGAGTGGTACCCGAATCAGTACGTCTACCTGCCCGGCGAGGACGAGGTCGAGCTGCGCGTCAGCCGCGTGGTCGGCGATGGCAAGGTGGTGCTGTCGCTGGTCGATGATTTCCGCCACGGCAGCCACGCCGTGTGGGGCATCAGCGCGCGCAACCGCGAACAGAACTTCGCGCTCAATGCACTGATGGACCCGGAGATCGACTTCGTCACCCTGCTCGGCACCGCCGGCACCGGCAAGACCCTGCTGGCGCTGGCCGCCGGCCTGGCGCAGACCATGGACCAACAGCGTTACCGCGAGATCATCATGACCCGCGCCACGGTGAGCGTGGGCGAGGACATCGGCTTCCTGCCCGGTACCGAGGAAGAAAAGATGACGCCGTGGATGGGCGCGCTGACCGACAACCTGGAAGTGCTGACCCACAACCAGGAAGGCGGCACCTGGGGCCGCCAGGCCACCAACGACCTGCTGGCCAGCCGCATCAAGATCCGCTCGATGAACTTCATGCGCGGCCGCACCTTCCTGTCGCGTTACCTGATCCTGGACGAGGCACAGAACCTCACCCCGAAGCAGATGAAGACCCTGATCACCCGTGCCGGCCCCGGCACCAAGATCGTCTGCCTGGGCAACGTCGAACAGATCGACACCCCGTACCTGACCGAGACCACCTCGGGCCTGACCTACGCGGTGGACCGCTTCAAGAACTGGCCGCATAGTGCGCACATCACCCTGCGCCGTGGCGAACGCTCGCGCCTGGCCGATTACGCTTCGGAGGTGTTGTGAACCGTTGCACCCGCCTGCTGCTGCCCACGGCTGCGATCGCCCTCGCAGCCGCACTGGGTGCATGCACCACCACGCGCGGCCCGGCCAGCATGCCGACCGCCGAACGCACCGGCCAATCCTGGGTGGTCACCCGCCCGGTCATCGCCGCGCAGGTGCTGGACACCTGCTCGCGCACCAGCCCCGGCCGCGAGGCCGGGCGGGTGACCGGTTACTGGGCACCAAGCCGGCAACAGATCGACCAGCTGGAAGCGAAGCTGTCCACGCTGGAAGCACAGGTGCCGCACGTACTGGACTTCGACCGCCAGTACGTGGGCATCGAAAGCGCCGGCAAGCGGCTGATCTACATCAACGCCTTCCCGCACAGCGACAGCGACGTGAATCCCGCGCGCGAAGCGATGCGTGTCTGTGATGGCGGCGCGCAGTTCTGGGGCGCAGTGTTCGACCCGGCCAGCAACACCTTCAGCGACCTGCAGTTCAACGGCGGCTTCGACTGACCTGAGGGGCCTCGCCGATGGGAATACGCCTGCCCACCTGGGTCTGGATCGGCGCGGTTGCGCTGTCGTGCGTGGCCGGCATGGTCAATGTGGTCGGCTTCCTGGGCTTCGAGCACCAGGCGGTGAGCCACATGACCGGCAGCACCAGCCAGCTGGGCATGGCCCTGGCCCAAGGTGACTGGCGCAGCGTGGGCCATCTGTGGGGCCTGCTGATCGCCTTCTCGCTGGGCGCGATGCTCAGCGGCCTGCTGATCCAGGACAACACCCTGCAGCTCGGCCGCCGCTACGGCGTGGCCCTGGCGATCGAATCGATGCTGCTGCTGGTGTCCATTCCGCTGTTCGAACAGCAGCAGATCTGGGGCGCCCTCGCCGCTGCCATGGCCTGCGGCCTGCAGAACGCGATGGCCACCACCTTCAGCGGCGCCGTGGTACGCACCACGCACCTGAGCGGCATGTTCACCGACCTTGGCATCGGCCTGGGCCACCTGCTTCGCGGCCTGCCGCTGCAGATCCGCCGCCTGACCCTGAGCGGGCTGATCATCAGCGGCTTCCTTGCCGGCGGCGTGCTCGGCGCCTGGCTGTTCGTGCGTTACCACTACGACGCCCTGCTCGCCCCCGCCCTGCTCACCGGGCTGACCGGCATCGGCTACGTGCTTTACCAGCAATGGGCGCGCTGGCGGCATTGAATCCAGGGCCGATGGGGTCAGCATTGAACCCAGGGCATCCACGCATGGCGTGGATCTACCTTCCCCTGCGGGACCACGGCACAATCGAGGCATGAGCCCGACCACTCCCGCTTCCGCCCTCACCATCGCCGGTTCCGATTCCGGCGGCGGCGCCGGCATCCAGGCCGACCTGAAGGCCTTCGCTGCGCACCGCGTGCACGGCCTGTCCGCCATCGCCGCACTGACCGCGCAGAACACCCGCGGCGTCACTGCCGTGCACGTGCCGCCGGTCGCCTTCCTGCGCGCGCAGCTGGACGCCTGCTTCGACGATTTCGACATCCACGCGGTGAAGCTCGGCATGCTGGCCAATGCCGAAGTGATCCACACCGTCGCCGACGTGCTCGAACAACGCCGCCCCGCGCACGTGGTGCTGGACCCGGTGATGGTCGCCACCAGCGGCGCACGCCTGCTGGAAGACAGCGCGCTGCAGGCCCTGCGTGAGCGGCTGATTCCGCTGGCCACGCTGATCACCCCCAATACGCCCGAAGCGGAACTGCTGGTAGGCCGCGCGATTGGCAGCGCCGACCAGGCCGAACACGCCGCCGGCGCCCTGCTCGAGATGGGCGCCGGCGCCGTACTGCTGAAAGGCGGCCACCTGCACGAGGGCAACCGGGTGATCGACCGCTACTTCGATGGCGTCAGCAGCGAGGAGTTCATCCATGCCCGCCTGCCATTGGATGCCCATGGCACCGGCTGCACGCTGGCTTCGGCCATTGCCGCGCAGCTGTGCAACGGGCTGAGCCTGGCCAACGCCTGCGAAGCCGGCATCGATTACGTGGCACGCGGCCTGCAGCAGGGCTACGCGCCCGGCCGCAGCGAAGTACGGGTGCTGGACCATTTCGGCGCGGCACCACACGCATGAGCACGACGCCGCGCACGATCGCCGTGGACAGCGGCGATGGCCACCGTTACGAGATCATCGCCTGCGTGCCCGCGCAGCCGCTGGCGCGGCTGCTGTGGCTGCCAGCACTGGGTGTGGCCGCGCGCCACTACCTGCCGCTGGCACAGGCTTTGGCGGCACGCGGCATCGCCGTCTACCTGCACGAATGGCGCGGCAATGGCAGCAGTTCACTGCGCCCCTCGCGCACGGTCGACTGGGGCTACCGCGAGATCCTCAAGCAGGATCTGCCGACCAGCCAGGCGGCGCTGCACCACGAAGACGACGCAGGCAGCGCCCTGCCCTGGATCATCGGCGGGCACAGCCTGGGCGGGCAGCTGGCCTGCGTGCATGCAGGCCGCCAGCCCGATCATTTCCAACGCCTGTGGCTGGCCGCCAGCGGCACCCCGTTCTGGCGCACGTTCCCACCACCGCGCGGCTGGCTGCTGCCGCTGGTGTATCGCTTCCTGCCCTGGATCGCGCGCCGCCAGGGCGTACTGCACGGCCGCCGCCTCGGTTTCGGCGGCACCGAGGCCCGTGGCCTGATTGCCGACTGGGCACGGGTGGGCCTGAACAACCACTACGCCGCCGTGGGCATGCAGGACGATCTGGATGCACAGCTGGCCCGCGTGCAGGGCAGCGCACAGGCCGTGCTGATGGCCGATGACTGGCTGGCCCCGACCGGATCGATGCAGGCACTGCTGGCCAAGCTGCCGAATGTGGCCTCACGCCTGCGCGTGCTTTCCGCGCAGGAGCTCGGCACGCGTGCCGATCACTTCGCCTGGATGAAGGCGCCCGAAGCAGTGGCTGACAGCTTTTTCATTCAGTTCGATGAAAATTTTCACAAAAAGCGTTGACGGCAGCCGCCGACATCCGCATAATTCCGCTCCTGTCGCAGGGCGCCCGTAGCTCAGTTGGATAGAGTACCTGGCTACGAACCAGGCGGTCGGGAGTTCGAATCTCTCCGGGCGCACCACTCGACAGGCTTCCAGCATCCGCCGCTGGAAGATGCAGTAAAATGAAGCAGTAGATTGATTGTGTACCGCGCGCCCGTAGCTCAGTTGGATAGAGTACCTGGCTACGAACCAGGCGGTCGGGAGTTCGAATCTCTCCGGGCGCACCACACACGATCAACACAACAAGTTTATGTAATTGGCGCCCGTAGCTCAGTTGGATAGAGTACCTGGCTACGAACCAGGCGGTCGGGAGTTCGAATCTCTCCGGGCGCACCATTACACCGAGACAGCAGGCTCCGGCCTGCTGTTTTTTTTTGCGTGTTCGGCAGGGCTGCGCCCTGCACCTGCAGAGGCAACGTCAACTTCAAGAGCGGACTATCCGTGAGCTGGCGGGGCGGTGTCGGATTGCGGGGACGCCGCAAGTACGTCCTTGTAGGCTTGGCAGCCGCATCCATGCGGCTGACACCCCGCAATCCGACACCGCCCCACCTTCGACAGGCTCACTCGGCTGTTGGTAGCGGCGACTGCTGTTCCGCGCGGCTCGTGGTGGGTGCCGATCGTTGGTCGGCACGTCTGTCAGATATCGAATGAGTTCATCCACGCATGGCGTGGATCTACTGGGGCGAGGCTGTTGGTAGGTGTCGACCTTGGTCGACACAATTTTTTTCGTCAGATATCGATATCCGACCCCGTGCCGACCAACGGTTGGCAGCCACCACCATCAGCAGCAAGCTCCGACAGATCGCGGGAAACTGTCGAAGGCGGGGTGGGTCCGGTTGAGCCCGACCCACCCCGCCAACACACGGAATGCAGGCTTTTGACGTTGACGTTGCATTGAGCGGGTGCAGGGCGCAGCCCTGCAAAAGAAAACCCTCATCCACGCATGGCGTGGATCTACCCCATCGCCTGCCACCACTGCGCCAGCAGCTCCGGCCTGCGCAACCGCTCGCGCCACCAACGCAACGCCGCACCATCCTCACCCGTGCGCCACGCCAGCCAGAACGTTTCCTCCGGCTTGTGCTCCTCCACCTCGCGGATCACCAGCTGGCCGCGCGCCACCGCCGCGCGCGCGCACGGTTCAGGCAGGAAACCGAATCCCACTCCCTGGCACTGCAGTTTCAACTTGCTGGCCATGTCCGGCACGGTCAGCATTTCCTGGCCCATCAGCAAGCCCACGGTGCGCGGCAACAGGCGACGCGCGGAATCGGACACCGCAATGGCGCAATGCTCGGCCAGCTGCTCACGACCCAGCACGCCCGGTACCTGTGCCAGCGGATGCTCCGGTGCCACCGCGAACACGAAACCCACGCTGCCCAGCGGCTCGACCACGTAGCCACCTCCACTGGGCCCCTCGCCTGCGGCGCCCACCAGAAGATCGGCGCGGCGGTCCAGCAGCGCCTCCCAGGTGCCGGACAGCGCTTCGCCGAACAGGCGCAGCCGGGTCGGTGCCTCGATGCCGCGGAACGCGGCAATGTCCGGGCCCAGCAGCCAGGTCGGAAACATCGAATCCACCGCCAGGGTCAGCTCGGTTTCCCAGCCGGAGGCCACCCGGCGCACCCGCAGCTCCAGCTCGCGCGCAGCGCGCAGCAGGTGCCGGCCCTCGTCCAGCAGGGCGCGGCCGGCCTCGGTCGGCTCTGCCCGGGGGCCGACCCGGTCGAACAGCTGCACGCCCAGATCCTCCTCCAGCTTGGCCACGGTGTAGGAAATGGTCGAGGGCACCTTGTGCAGGGCCTTGCCGGCGCCGGCGAACGAGCCGCGGCGGTCGATGGCATCCAGGATCTGCAGGGCATCGAGGCTGAGTTTGAGCATTCGAAATTTTCGATGATGGCTGTCAAAACTATCCGTTTTTCAAACCCCGGGTGCAAGCGGATACTTCTCTCCAACGGGGAAACACAGCGGCCACCGGCCCACCCCGCCCCATCGAAACCATCGAACAAGGAGAAATCATCATGCTGCAGATCCGCAAGAGCGCTACCCGTGGCCTGGCCGAGCATGGCTGGCTGTCCTCCCGCCACACCTTCTCCTTCGCCGGCTACTACGACCCGCGCTACGTCAGCTTCGGCCCGCTGCGCGTCATCAACGAAGACAAGGTCATCGGCGGCCAGGGCTTCGGCACCCACAGCCACAGCAACATGGAAATCATTTCCTACGTGCTGGGCGGTGCGCTGGAGCACAAGGACTCGATGGGCACCGGCTCGGTGCTGCGCTACGGCGATGTGCAGGTGATGAGCGCCGGCAGCGGCGTCAGCCACAGCGAGTTCAACCACTCGGCCAGCGAGCCGGTGCACTTCCTGCAGATCTGGGTCTTCCCGGACAGCGAGAACATCGAGCCGTCCTACCGCGAAACCCACTTCGCGCCGGAAACCAAGCGCGGCCAGCTGCGCCTGATCGCTTCGCCCGATGGTGCCGACGGTTCGCTGCGCATCCAGCAGGATGCCCGGATCTACGCCACCATCCTCGATGGCAGCCAGAAGCTGCATCACGCCCTGGGCAACGGTCGTGGCGCCTATGTGCAGGTCGCCCGCGGCCAGCTGCAGGTCAATGGCATCACCCTCGATGCCGGTGATGCGCTGCAGGTCAGCGACGAAGCGCAGCTGACCCTGGAAAACGGCAACGACGCCGAAGTACTGGTGTTCGACCTGCCGCTGTAAGCACTGAGCAGTACCGTGCAGCGAGGCCCGCGATGCCCATCGGTATCGCGGGCCTTTGCATGTGCAGCGGGCACTGCTGCATTCGTATTCGACCCCGGATGACACAAATGGCACTTGCCCGACGCAGCTGAAAACGTTTCCATGGCCGGGATCCTCCGGAGCCTTCCCTGCGCATGACGCCCTCTTCCCCCCGTGCCCAGCAGCACGCGACCCGTGCCGCCTTCTTCATTCCCGGCTTTGCCACCGCGGCCTGGGCGCCGATGGTGCCCTATGCCAAGGCCAAGGCCGGCCTGTCCGATGCCAGTCTGGGGGCGGTGCTGCTCTGCCTGGGGCTGGGCTCGCTGCTGGCCATGCCGTTGGCCGGGGCGCTGACCGGCCGCCTGGGCTGCCGCGCGTTGATGATCGTCACCACCGCACTGATCCTGCTGGCGCTGCCGCTGCTGGCGCTGGCCCCTACCCCGGTGGCGCTGGGCGCAGCCCTGTTCGTGTTCGGCGCCGGTGTCGGCGCGATGGACTGCACCATGAACATGCAGGCCGTGGCGGTCGAGCGCGATGCGGGCCGCGCCATGATGTCCGGCTTCCATGCGTTCTACAGCATCGGCGGATTCGTCGGTGCCGGCTGCATGACCGGCCTGCTGTTGCTGGGGACGCCGCTGTGGATGGCGGCCCTGCTGTCGGTGGCCGCCATGCTGGTGGTGGCCCTGCTGTCGGCGCCGCACTGGCGTCCGCAGCGCATCGCCCATGACGGCCCGATGCTGGCCGTGCCGCATGGCGTGGTGCTGTTCATCAGCGTGCTGGCCTTCATCGTGTTCCTGGCCGAAGGCTCGATGCTGGACTGGAGCGCGGTGTTCCTGGCTGAAGTGCGGCAGGTGCCGCGCGACCAGGCTGGCGCCGGCTTCGCGGTGTTCACCCTGGCGATGACCGCAATGCGCCTGTTCGGCGATGGCATCGTCGAACGCCTGGGCCGCACGCGCACGATCGTGATCGGCGGCATCACCGCCGCTACCGGCTTCGCCCTTGCCACCCTGGTGCCCTCCTTCGCGGTGGCGCTGGTGGGCTACGTGATGGTCGGCCTGGGCTGCGCCAACATCGTGCCGGCGCTGTTCTCGATGGCCGGCCAGCAGCGCGCGATGCCGGAAAGCATCGCGATCACCGCGGTGACCACGCTGGGCTACGCCGGCATCCTCGCCGGCCCGGCGGCCATCGGCGCGCTGGCCCACCTCACCACCCTGGGCTTCGCTTTCCTGTGCGTGGCCGCGCTGCTGCTGGGCGTAGCCGCCTCGGCCCGGGCGCTGGCGCGGCGCCTGCCGTAAGGAAAACGGTCAGCTGCGCGTGGGCGCAGCGGCCGTGGTGTCGCGAACCAGCCATTCGGCCTGGGCCGGCAACTGCGGTGCCGGGCAGGTCGCACGCGGGTGGTGCTCGTCCTGCGCCATCCAGTCATCGACCACGCCGGCCAGCAGGTCCAGCCGCAGCGGCAGGGTGATGTGGTCTTCGCCACGCATTTCGATGTAATGCGCGCGCGGGTTCGCCTGGGCCAGTTCGCGGCCCTGGCTGACCGGAATGTGCTGGTCGCCCTGGCCGTGCAGCAGCAGCACGCAGGCGCGGGTATCGGCCAGCGCGCGGGCCACGTCCACCTGGTCCAGGTCGACGTCGATGCGGCGGCTGGCGGCGGCAATCACCTGGTTGATGTCCTGGCCGCCGTAACGCCAGCGCGCATAGGACGCCACCGCCTGCGCCTTCAGCCCTTCCGGCTGCAGCGCCATCAGGTGCGGGATCATCGTACGGATCGCCACACCGGCATTGGCAAACGATTCCATCGCCACCACGCCGGCCACCTGGTCGCCCAGCTTGTCGGCGGTGAACACCGCCGTGGCCGCGCCATAGGACACGCCGAACAGGTACAGCGGCCCGGTCACTTCGCCGCGTGCGCGCAGTTCGGCGATCACATCGACCACGTCATCCGATTCATAGGTGCCGTAGCCGGACGGCCCCGCACCCGACTGGCCGTGGTTGCGCAGGTCCAGGGTGACCACGCGGTAGCCCGATTCGGCCAGCTGCAGCGACCACGGCAGCATCGAATCACCGTTCATCATCCAGCCGTGCAGCAGCACCACGGTGCCGCGCGGTGCCTGCGCGTGGAACGGCTGCGGCACAGACAGGCTCAGCCCGGTATCCAGCGGCAGGCCGTTCTCGTGGCGCTGCGGCAGGTAGTGGTAGCGCGCGCCGTAGTCACCCGGGTCGAACACGCGCCAGAAGATCGGCACGCCATCGCGTCCCGGCGCGAAGCCGTGGCGGTTGGGCAGTTCGGCGATGGCCGCGGCGATGCGCGGCTGGTCCAGCAACGTGGACACGCCACCCGGCGCGATCAGGCGATCGCTGAGCGAGGTGGACGAGGCGGTGATCGACGACGAGCATGCAGCCAGCCACAGGCCGGCGCACGCCAGCAACAGCAGCAGCAGGCGCTTCATGGGCATTCAAGGGGAAAGGTACGACAGCGTGGCAGGTTAGCGGGCGCGGCCGGGCGCATCTATCGCAGGTGGATGACGGGTTGATGACAGCGCAGGATCGATTCAGCTTCATCCACTGCCGTTCATCGGCGCGGCATTGATCCGGATCAATGAATGGGCGGCCGCGATTGCCGACAGTGCGCCCATGCGCACCCCGTATCGACTCGCCCTTGTCCTGGTTGCCGCCCTCGCGGCCGCCTGGGGCATCGCCCGCAGCACGCCCTACTGGTTCGCCCCGCGCCAGCCGGCCCAGGTCGATATCCACGACCCGGCACTGATCGCGCGTGGCGAGTACCTGTCCCGCGCCGCCGACTGCGCGGCCTGCCACACCGCACCCGGTGGCCGACCGTTCGCTGGCGGGCTGGGCATGCAGACGCCGATGGGCACGCTTTACTCCACCAACATCACGCCGGATCCCGCCACCGGCATCGGCGCCTACGACTACGCCGATTTCGAACGTGCGGTGCGCCGCGGCATCCGCCACGACGGGCAGCCGCTGTACCCGGCCATGCCCTACGCGTCGTACGCGATTGCCCGCGATGATGAGATCCGCGCGTTGTATGCCTACTTCATGGGCGGCGTGGCACCGGTGCAGCAGGACAATGCCGACAGCACCATTCCGTGGCCGGCCAACATGCGCTGGCCACTGGCGTGGTGGCAGCTGCTGTTCGCGCGGCCACGCAGCTTCGTTGCCGATCCATCGCTGGATGCCGGCCAGCAGCGGGGTGCCGAACTGGTCGAAGGCCTGGCCCACTGCGGCGCCTGCCACACGCCTCGCGGCCTGGCCTTCCAGGAAACCGCGATGGCCGATGATGGCGGCCGCCGCTTCCTGTCCGGCTCGGTGCTGGAAGGCTGGTACGCAAAAAACCTGCGCAACGAAGCCACCGGCCTGGCCAGCTGGAGCCAGGATGAGATCGTGCAGTTCCTGCGCACCGGCCGCACCGACCGGTCCGCTGCCTTCGGCGGCATGGCCGATGTGGTGGAACACAGCACCCAGTACCTCACCGACGCCGATCTGCTGGCCATGGCGCGCTATCTGAAGCAGTTGCCACCGCGGGTCGGGCGCAGCACACAGTGGGTGCCGGCCGCCGACACCACCACCGCCGCACTGCGCAGCGGCGACTACCGCGCACCCGGTTCGCTTGCCTACGCCGAACACTGCCAGGCCTGCCACCGCGCCGATGGCCGCGGCATGCCACGCATCTACCCGGCCCTGGCCGGCAACTCCATCGTGTTTGCCGACGACGCCAGTTCGCTGGTGCAGGTCACGCTTGTCGGCGGGCGCACGCCGCACACCCCGCACGACACCATGGCGTTTTCGATGCCGGGCTTCGAGCACCTGCCCAATGCACAGCTCGCACAGATCCTGACCTTCATCCGCAGCAGCTGGGGCAACCGGGCCAGTGCCGTCGGCGAGGCCGATGTTGCGCGCATGCGCCGCGTGGTGCGTGACAAGCCGGTGCACATCGTTCCGCAGGAGACCGCACCATGAAGCGTTCGCGCCGACGCTCCCGCAGGCTGATGGTCAGTGCGGCCATCACCGCCCTGCTGCTGGCCGCAGGCCTGCTGGCCTACCGCCACCAGTACCCGGACCTGGATGCCGCGACTGCCCCTACCCTTGATATCCTGGATGCGCAGGGTGCCGTGGTCGGCCACTACCTGCCGCCCAGTGCCGAGGAGATCGCCACCCTGGGCAATGCGCGTTCGGTGATGCTGGGCCGCCGCCTGCTCAATGAAACCGCACGCCTGTTGCCGGACAACGTGGGCAATGACCTGAACTGCAATTCCTGCCACATGGCCGAAGGCAAGCGCCCGTTCGGCAACCACTATCTCAACACCGGCGGCGGCAGCTACCCGCGCTACATGCCACGCCCGGGCAAGGTGATAGGCCTGGTCGAACGCATCAACGGCTGCCTGCAGCGTTCAATGAACGGCAAGCCGCTGGCCAGGGATGCGCCGGAGATGCGCGCGATGCTGGAATACATGGCCTGGTTGAGCCGACCGGTGCCGGACGGCGCGCGCGTGGCCGCCCCCAGCGAGGGGCCGATCGATACGACGCTGGTCCCCGATCCCGTGCGTGGCCAGTCGCTGTATGCCGCCCAGTGCGCGGCCTGCCACGGCGGCAACGGCGAAGGCCGCCGCGATGGCAGCGGCGACATCGCCTTCCCGCCCCTGTGGGGCGAACGCAGTTTCAACATCGGTGCCGGCATGGCACGGCTGTACAAGGCCGCCGGTTTCATCAAGCACAACATGCCCCCGGCGGTGGGACGCGAGCCGCCGCTGGGCCAGCAGGTGATGCCGGACCAGGATGCGGTGGACATCGCCAGCTATTTCATCCAGCAACCGCGGCCGGATTTCGCCGGCAAGGGCAAGGATTGGCCACGCGACCCCAAGCCGAAGGACGCGCGCTACTGACCACCGCGGCGAAAGTGTCGGCCGTCACGCAACACAAACCCTGCATCTGCACGTCACCGCCATGTCATTGGCGCTGCCGACACTCCCGGGCTTTCCCCCCTCAAGGTCCGGTTTCGATGCGAACGATTGCGCGCTTTCCCCGAGTCTCGCTGCTTGCCCTGCTGATCGCCCCCGCACTGGACGCCATGGCCGACGCACCGCAGGGCGAGGCCGCCGACACGCGCAGCGCCGACGCACGCACCCTGGACCAGGTACAGGTGATCGGCCAGGCCACCAGCTACGCCAAGACCTCGGTGCGTGCTGAAACCCTGAACCGGCAGACGGTGATGAGCAGCGTCAACGATGCGCTCAATGAAGTGCCGGGCGTGGTGGTCAGCGAAGCCGACGCCACCGGTTCATCGGTGTGGGGCACGCAGATCAGCATGCGCGGCTTCGTCACCAACCGCGACACGCAGCAGATCGGCACCACCATCGACGGCCTGCCCAACGGCGGCTCCGGCTACGGCGGTGGCTCGATGGCCAACCGCTACATCGACACCCTGGACCTGGAAACGGTGGAAGTCAGCCAGGGCACCGCCGATATCTCCTCGCGATCGAACGAAGCGCTGGGTGGCACCCTGAACTTCCTCACCGGCGATCCGCTGCATGACAGCCGCCTGCGCTTCGTCGTCGGCGCCGGCGACAACGACGCCCGCAAGTACTACGTGCGCTACGACACCGGCCTGCTGGGCGGCCATACCCGCGCCTGGGTCAGCGCGTCCTCGGCGCGCGTGAGCGACTGGATCGACGGC
Organism: Stenotrophomonas maltophilia; assembly: GCF_047782825.1. Taxonomy (GTDB): domain Bacteria; phylum Pseudomonadota; class Gammaproteobacteria; order Xanthomonadales; family Xanthomonadaceae; genus Stenotrophomonas. The sequence continues at coordinate 1,466,188 of NZ_CP180589.1, forward strand.
AGCGGCAAGACCAGCAACGACCATATCGCCGGCAAGTTCGTGACCGAGCTGGACCGCTGGACGCTGACCGGCTACCTGTCCTACAACGATGCCGACGAACCGGAGTACACCAGCGTTTCGCCGCAGGGCTTCGCCACCAACCCCGACCGCGACAACCTGGTCGGCACCCTCACCGGCATTCCCTACCTGGACCAGAACTACCGCTCCGGTTCGCGCGCCCTGCGCGAGAACACCTTCGGCTACCTGCGCGCCGCCTTCGACGCCGGCAATGGCTTCAAGGCCTCGATGGCGGCCTATGGCCACCGCATGCAGGGCCGCGGCGACTGGCTGCCGCCGTACCTGGCCGATGTCACCAATGATGGCGCCGGTCGCCCGCAGTCCGAATACCTGGGCGGCAGTACCGTGTACGGCGGCAGCAACCTGGGCCAGATCTACTTCGTGAACCCCGATGGCAGCAGTGCCCGGCCGATTGCCGGCTGCACCCCGCGTGTGGGCTTCAGCGCCGAGTACGATCCGAACTGCTACGCCGGCAACGTGCTGGGCGCGCAGTCCTACCGCCACACCCACTACGACAACGACCGCATGGGCGTGACCGCCGATGTGGAATGGCGGCAGACCTTCGGGTCGGTCGACAACACGATCCGCGGCGGCCTGTGGGTGGAGAAGCTGGACCGGTCGGCGCGGCGTGACTGGCACCGCCTGCTCAACGTGGGCCAGGACATTGCCTTCGACCACCAGCCGTACTGGGTGCAGTTCGAAGACAAGTACAAGGTGGACGAGCAGATGTACTACGTCGAGGACGTGGCCCGCTTCGGCCCGTTCAGTGCGCGCGTGGGCGTGAAGCAGTTCTTCGTGGACCAGTCACGCAACCGCGTGATCGGCGCCAGCGAGCACGTCACGTCCGATTCGAAGTCCGATCCACTGCTGTCCACCGGCTTCACCTGGGCGCCGGGCGTGGAAGGCATGGAACTGTTCGCCGGCTTCTCGCAGAACTTCGCCGCGATTCCGTCCGGCGTACTGGGCGAGACCGACCCGCAGCGCTTCCGCAACGTCGAGCCGGAAACGGCCGACAACATCGAAGTGGGCATGCGCATCAGCCGCTGGCCGCTGACCGCCTCGGTCACCCTGTACAACATCAAGTTCGACAACCGCATCGTCTACCTGCCGGCCGGCTTCGTCAGCGGCATCGACTACCTGGGCGAGACCGACGGTGTCTACGAGAACTTCGGCGGCGTGGAAAGCAACGGCCTGGAAGCGGCGTTCGGCTACGGCTGGGACAACGGCTGGCGGATCAACGCGGCCTATACCTACAACCGTTCCAAGTACCTGGGCAGCGGCGATGCCGCGCGCGATACCCAGCTGGGCATCGTCGATGGCGCCAAGGTGATCGGCCAGCCGGAGCAGATCCTGGTGGTGTCGGCCGACTGGCAGGGCGAAAACTGGAACTTCGGCCTGTCCGGCCGCTACCTGGGCACCCGTTACCTCGATGCCGCCAACGTCAACAAGCTGCCTTCGGCCACTGTGTTCAACGCCAACATCGGCTTCGACCTGCAGGGCCTGTCGCCGCGCCTGAAGGGCATGGGTGCCAGCCTGGTGGTGAGCAACCTCACCGACAAGCGCTATCTTGCAGGGGTCGACGGTGCCAACAGCGCCTTCATCGGCGCGCCGCGCACCGTCGGCATCTCCTTCCGCGTGGATCTGTGAGGCATCCGTGACTGATATCGGCCGACGCCGGTTGTTGCAGGCCGGCGTCGCCGCCGGCCTCGGCCCGCTCCTTCCCAGCATCGCCCGTGCAGCGGCCATCGCCCCGGCCGCGCACACGCGCAGCCTGGACGACCTGCAGCACATCGTGGTGTTCATGCAGGAAAACCGCTCGTTCGACCACTACTTCGGCACCCTGCCGGGCGTACGTGGTTTCGGCGACCGCTTCGTTGCCCCTGCCGCGCCACTGGCCGACGGCGGTGGCCCGCGCAGCCTGTGGCTGCAGCCCGATGCCAGTGGGCAGCGGGCGATCGCGCCGTTCCCGCTGGATACCGCCACGCACTTCGGCTACATGCGGGTGGAAGGCACGCCGCACACCTGGCCCGATGCACAGCGCGCGTGGGACCACGGCCGCATGGGCCAGTGGCCGCTGGCCAAGCAGAACCATTCGATGGGCTACTTCCAGCGCACCGACCTGCCCTTCCAGTTCGCCCTGGCCGAAGCGTTCACCCTCTGCGATGCCTACCACTGCGCGATGCAGGCCGGCACCAACCCGAACCGCGTGTTCCTGTGGACCGGGCACAACGATGCCTTCGCCCGCGCCGGTGGGCCGGTCATCGCCAATTCGCATGACAACTTCCCCGAACACGGCGGCCACCCCGATTCGTACCGCTGGGCCAGCCATGTCGAACGGCTGCAGCAGGCAGGCGTGTCCTGGCAGATCTACCAGGACATGGCCGACAACTTCACCGACAACCCGCTGGCCGGCTTCGACACCTTCCGCCAGGCCTACCGTGCCGCGCCCGGCCACGACCCGCAGCTGCGTGCCCGCGGGGTCAGCACCCGTGGGCTGGCGCAGCTGCGCCAGGATGTGATCGATGGCCGCCTGCCGCAGGTCAGCTTCATCATCGCCGACGCCGCCGGCAGCGAGCACCCCGGTCCGTCCAGCCCTGCGCAGGGTGCGGCCTATACCGCGCGCGTGCTGGATGCCCTCACCGCCGATCCGGACGTCTGGAGCCGCACTGCGCTGCTGCTGATGTTCGACGAGAACGACGGCTTCTTCGATCACATGCCGCCGCCGGCGCCCCCTTCGGCACGGCCGGGCGGTGGCTGGGCGGGCGCATCGTCAGTCAGTACTGAAGGCGAGTACCACGCCCACCCGGCACCGGGCGACGAAAAGTACGACGCGCCCGAGCTGCGCGGCCGTCCCTACGGGCTGGGCCCACGCGTGCCGCTGTACGTCATCTCGCCCTGGAGCCGCGGTGGCTGGGTCGATTCGCAGGTGTACGACCACACCTCGGTGCTGCGCCTGATCGAACGCCGGTTCGGCGTCACCGCGCCGGACATTTCACCGTGGCGGCGCGCAGTCTGTGGCGATCTGGTCAATGCCTTCGACTTCGCCCAGCGCGATACGCGGCCCTTCGTGCGCGGCCTGCCGGACGTGAGCGCGGTAGCCGCGCGTGCGGCGGCCCTGCCGGGGCGCACCGTGCCTGCGTTGCCGGAGGGACTGAAGCCTGCGCAACAGGAACGTGGCGTGCGCCCGGCACGTGCCCTGCCCTATCGACCGCAGGCAGAGGTGGGCGCACTTGCGGCCGACGGCGTCACCCTGCAGGTGTCCTGCGAGGGCGCCGCGGCGGTACTGCAGGTGTACGACCGCCTGCGCCTGTCCGAACTGCCGCGCCGCTACACGGTGCTGCCGGGTGCGCCACTGCAGGATCGCTGGGCGCTGGATGCACAGGGGCGCTACGACCTCTGGCTGCTGGGCCCGAACGGCTTCCATCGCCACTTCCGCGGCAACGCCAGCGCCCCCGCGCTGCAGGCCGTGGTGGAACAGATCGAAGGCGAGCTGCGCCTGCGCGTGCGCAACCCCAGCGATGCAGGGCAGTCCGTGCGTGTGCATGCCGGTGCCTATGCCAGCCACATGCCGGAGCAGACGCTGTCGCTGGCTGCCGGCGCGGAAACCACCCTGGCCTGGGATGCCGCGCCCACTGCCGGCTGGTACGACCTGCATCTACTGGCCGGCGAGAGCGAGCTGCGCCTGGCCGGCCGCGCCGAGGATGGCCGCCCCGGCACCAGCGACCCGGCGATGGGCAGCGAGCCACTGCGCTTCGAGCACGGCTGAAGCTGTCGGTTCGGTAGCGTCGAGCACGCTCGACGCTACAGCGCGCCCTTCAGGGCAGGCGCTTGAACAGGTTGGTCTGCAGGATGGGCGTGCCATCGTGGGTGTAGAAGGCCTTGGTCTCGGTCATCGTCGAATGGTCGGCGGCCACGGTGTAGATGCGGGTCGACGCAGGCGCGCCATGGTCGACCAGCTGCATCACCAGGGTGTTCGGCGCCGGCAGCTTGAGGTTCGCCTTGTCGGCGCCGTAGCTGCCGGACAGCGGCCCTGGCGTGCCATCCAGCGAGAGCGTGCCATCGGACTTCATCGTCTTGCCATCGTGCAGGACGATATCCACGTGCGAACTCCAGCGACCGCCACCGGCGTCCTTGAATTCCAGCACCACGTTCTTCGGCCGCTGCGCCTGCGGCAATGCCGACGTGGAGACATCCAGCGACCAGCGGCCCAGCAACGGCGATGGTGACGCGTCGGCGGCCTGTACAGCGCCGGCCTGCAGTGACAGCGCGGACAGCAACACGGCGGACAACAGCTTCATACGATGCTCCGTTCGAGTGAAGAAGGCGCTGCGCGGGACGGCCGGATGCACCCTCCCGGATGCTGCGCGCCGCCGCCGCCGCCGGCAAGCGCTGCGGCTGAACATCCGACAACGACCCCTGCCTTCCTGCCCTCTATCCGGACGACGGCCCGGCGCGCCAGAGCCAAACGCCATTGGCGGTACATTTAGTTACGTTATAACATTTCACGCAACTTCCACGGAGCGTGTCATGCGTCGCCACCTGCTTGCTGCAGCCATTCCCCTCGCCCTCCCGTCCATTGCCGTCCACAACGCCCATGCCGCCGACGAGCCCACCCTTCCCACCCTTCGGGTGGAGGCCTCCCAGCCGTCACGCATCGACAACCGGGTCACCGTCGACAACCCGCAGGCGCAGAACCGGACCCTCGGCGGCCTGCTCGAACATGTCTCCGGCGTGCAGAACAGCGCCTTCGGGCCCAATGCGGGCGCACCGGTCATCCGCAGCCTCAGCGGCAACCGCGTGCAGATCCTGCAGGATGGCCAGTCCATCCTCGGCATGAACGCGATCAGCGGCGACATCAACATCCCGTTCGACCCGCTGTTCGTGCGCAGCGTCACCGTCAACAAGTCCTCCGACACCGTCCGCTACGGCGGCAACGCGATCGGCGGCAGCGTGGAGGTCGACACCGGCCTGATCCCGCGCACGATGGAAGACAGGGAACAGTCCATGGAACTGGTCCTGCGCAAGGGCTTCAACGCGGCCGACGCGCAGGGCTTCCGCATGAACTTCAACAACCAGCGCAACCTCTCCACCAACCTGCAGGTCTCGCGCCAGCGCATCTCGCATTACGATATTCCCGGCAACAGCAAGGCGGCCGCCTGCAACACGCAGTTGTTCCCGGCCAACGGGGGCGTCAATTCGGCACTGGCCGATGCCTGCCAGAAGGAAGCACGGGTGCAGCGGGTCTACAACAAGGCGTCCCAGCCCTACATCGACCAGTTCATGACCGAGAACCCGGACTGGGCGGACGGTGATTTCTCCTTCTACACCAACAGCCCCACCTCGGTCTGGCAGCGGCGGACCTACATCAATCCGGCCAATCCGGCCTATGTGGCGGGCACGCCGTCATACGTGCAGAAGCAGATCAACAACGATGTCACGCCCGACTACCACCATCGCCTGGGCAACAGCCACTCGCGCAGCTCACAGGTAGCCTTCGGCTCGACGCTGTTCTTCGACCGCGGCTACGTGGGTGTCAGCATTGATGCCAAGGACAGCGAATACGGCGTGCCGGGCTTCTCGATGCAGAACCTGTCGTTCGGGTCCAACTACGCCGACGGCCTGCCGGTGGGCGTGGTGATCAAGCAGCAGCGCTACGCACTGGAAGGCCAGCTGCGCGACCCGGTGCCGGGCTTCGAACGCGCCGAGCTGCGCCTCTCGCAGCTGGACAACACGTCCGGGGAACGCCTCGGCGCCTCCAAGGCCAACGATTACGACTTCGAAAGCACCCAGGCCGAACTGCTGCTGGCCCAACGCCGCGTCGGCCCGCTGAGCGGCGTGCTGGGCCTCAGCCACCAGTCCCGCGAGGTCACCGGCAGCGGCGCGCAGCGCTACCTGCCCGATGTGGATACCCGCAGCCAGGCGGTGTTCCTGAAGGAAACCCTGGATTTCGACTGGGCTTCCTTCGATGCCGGCGTGCGCCATGAGCGCGTGGACCACCAGCTGCGGCCCAGCCGCTTCAAGACTGCACGCAATTCGGCCAACACCACGCTGCAGGACCGCGACTTCCGCCTCAACAGCTACAGCTTCGGTGCGTACGTCGAGCTGGGCCCGCTGTTCGCGGCCAAGCTGCGCTACGCCGCTTCGCAGCGCGCACCGGAGATCAACGAGCTGTACGCCAGCAATGCGCACTACTCGGTGATGACCCAGGAAGAAGGCAACCAGAACCTGGAACCCGAACGGGCGAAGAACCTTGAACTGACCGGCCTGTTCCATCTGGGCGGCTTCGAGCTGTCGGCCACGGCCTACCGCATGCGCTACGAGAACTACCTGTACCAGGGTTACTCCGGCCTGCAGACCGCCAACCGCCTGCCGCTGAAGTACTGGAAGCAGACCGACACCACGGTGAAGGGCTTCGAGATCGATGCCTCGCAGGCGCTGGACCTGGGCCGCTTCGGCGGCCTGCACGTCTCCGCGTTTGCCGACCTGGTGAAGAACAGGGCCGACCGTCCTGACGCGCTGCGCGCGCACAACGATGGCGAGTACCTGCCGAACATGCCGACCAACCGTTACGGTGCCGCCCTGCAGTGGCAGCGCGAGGGCTGGAAGGCACAGCTGTCCAGCACCTACTACGACACGCAGAAGTACCTGGGTCGCAACGTCAGCGAGGAAGTGCCGCTGGATGCGTTCAACCTGGTCGACCTGCAGCTGAGCCGCGAGATTCCACTGCGCACCACCGCCGTCGCCGGCATGGAGGTCTTCATCAATGGCAGCAACCTGCTCAATGAAGAAGCACGCCCGCACAACTCGCCGCTGAAGTACATCGCACCGTTGCCGGGGCGTGGGTTCCAGGTGGGCGTCACCGTGCGCCTCTGAGGCAGAGGCCCGCAGCACGACGTGCGCCGATGGCATGACGCGCACAAAGAAAAACGCCTGCAGATCGAGGATCTGCAGGCGCTTCTTTGTATCTGGCGGAGCGAGAGGGATTCGAACCCTCGATAGAGCTTTTGACCCTATACTCCCTTAGCAGGGGAGCCCCTTCAGCCACTCGGGCATCGCTCCGGGGTTTTCTCCGCGTCTGGTGCGGTGCACCTCAGCGGGGCGTGAATCATAACGTTAATCACGCGCGAAGGTAAAGCTTTTATTCGGCGGAATTTTCACTACCGGTGCTGCCGGCTTCATCACCACGCTGGATGCGCTGATAGATCTCTTCGCGATGCACTGCGACGTCCTTCGGCGCGGTGATGCCGATACGCACCTGGTTACCCTTGACGCCGAGGACGGTGACGCTCACCGAATCTCCGATCATCAGGGTTTCGCCGACGCGGCGAGTCAGGATCAACATTTTTGTAAGTCTCCATGGAACCGTGTGGAAGGGTATCCCCCACCGGCTTGACGCTCCGTCAAGAAGCGCCCCCACGACAAAGGGAAAACATTTCGCAATGGTACCGTCAGCCGTCCCGCTCCTACAAGGAGGGGGACGGCCAGGTGTTCATCACAGTCGGGGGCTGACCCATTCGACGACCGCCGCCAGCGCGGTGGCAAGGGCGGGCCCGTCCTCGCCACCACCCTGGGCGAGGTCCGGGCGTCCGCCGCCCTTGCCCCCGATCTGACTGGCGATATGGGACAACAGTTCCCCGGCCTTGACCTTGCCCATTGCACTGCCGTTCACACCGGCGACCAGCGCAGCCTTGCCGTCCTGGGTACCGGCCAGGACGATGACCGCATTGCCCAGCTGCTGCTTCAGGCGGTCCATGGCGTCACGCAGGGCCTTGGCGTCGAAGCCTTCCAGGCGGGCGGCCAGCACCTTCACACCGGCAACGTCCACGGCCTGGCCGGACAGATCGGCCGTGGCGCCGGCGGCGACCTTGGCCTTCACGGCCTCCAGTTCGCGTTCCAGCTGCTTCTGGCGCAGGCCCAGGGCGCGGATCTTCTCGACCACATCGGCGGCGCTGCCGCCCAGCAGTTCGGCCGCTTCGGCCAGACGGGCCTCCTCGGCGTCCACGTAGTCCAGGGCGCCCTGGCCAGTGACCGCCTCGATGCGGCGCACACCTGCCGAGACACCGCCTTCGGAGGTGATCTTGAACAGGCCGATGTCACCGGTGCGGCCGACATGGGTGCCGCCGCACAGTTCGGTGGAGTAGTCACCCATCTTCAGTACGCGCACGTTTTCGCCGTACTTCTCGCCGAACAGGGCCATCGCGCCGAAATCCAGCGCTTCCTGCATGCCCATGTTGTGCACTTCGGCGGCGTTGTTGGCGCGCACCTGCTGGTTGACCTTGCGTTCGATCAGCGCCAGTTCCTCGGCACTGATCGGCTGGAAGTGCGAGAAGTCGAAACGCAGGCGGTCCGGTGCGACCAGCGAGCCCTTCTGCTGCACGTGGGTGCCCAGCACTTCGCGCAGGGCGGCGTGCAGCAGGTGGGTGGCCGAATGGTTGAGGATGGTGGCGCCGCGGCGCTCGCCATCAACCTGGCCGGACAGCACGTCGCCCACCTTCAGGGCGCCCTCGGACAGGGTGCCGACGTGGCCATGGAACTGGCCGGCGAACTTCTGGGTGTCATCCACCACCAGGCGCACACCGTTGCCGTTCAGCACGCCGGTGTCACCGACCTGGCCGCCGGATTCGGCGTAGAACGGGGTCTGGTTGGTGATGACGATCACGGCGTCGCCGGCCTCGGCCGACTGCACCGGGCGGCCGTCCTTGAGCAGGGCCAGCACGGTCAGGCCGTCGGCCTGCAGGCGATCGTAGCCCAGGAACAGGCTCGGGGTCAGCGTCGCCACCAGCTCGGCCGGCAGGGTCACGCCGCCACCGAACTTGCCGGCGGCGCGCGCGGTCTCGCGCTGCTGTTCCATCGCGGCATCGAAGCCGGCGATATCCACGGTCAGGTCACGCTCGCGCGCGATGTCCTGGGTGAGGTCCAGCGGGAAGCCGTAGGTGTCGTACAGGCGGAATGCGTCAACGCCGGGGATCACGCCCTTGCTGGCCTTGCCCGCGATGTCCTCGAAGATCTTCATGCCGGCATCGAGGGTTTCAGCGAAACGCTCTTCCTCGGCCTGCAGCGCACGGGTGACGGTATCCACGGCCGCCGGCAGTTCCGGGTAGGCCTGGCCCATCTGCTCGACCAGGGTCGGCACCAGCTTGCTGAAGAACGGCTGGCGCACGCCCAGCATCCAGCCGTGGCGCAAGGCGCGGCGGATGATACGGCGCAGCACGTAGCCGCGGCCTTCGTTGGACGGCAGCACGCCATCGACGATCAGGAACGAGCAGGCACGGATGTGGTCGGCGATGACGCGCAGCGACTTGTTTTCCAGGTCGGCGGTGCCGGTCAGTTCGCTGGCCTTGCGGATCAGCGCCTGGAACAGGTCGATTTCGTAGTTGGTGTGCACGTGCTGCAGGATCGCCGCCAGGCGCTCCAGGCCCATGCCGGTATCCACGCACGGGGCCGGCAGCGGCACCAGGGTGCCGTCGGGCTGGCGGTCGAACTGCATGAACACCAGGTTCCAGATTTCGATGAAGCGGTCGCCGTCTTCATCGGGGGAACCCGGGGGACCACCGGCGATATGGTCGCCATGGTCGTAGAAGATTTCGGTGCACGGGCCGCAGGGGCCGGTGTCGGCCATCTGCCAGAAGTTGTCCGACGCGAACGGCGCACCCTTGTTGTCGCCGATGCGCACGATGCGCTCTTCCGGAATGCCGACCATGTCGCGCCACAGCGCGTAGGCTTCGTCATCGGTCTGGTAGACGGTCACCAGCAGGCGGTCGGCCGGCAGCTTCCAGACCTGGGTCAGCAGTTCCCAGGCCCAGGCAATGGCGTCCTTCTTGAAGTAGTCGCCGAAGGACCAGTTGCCCAGCATTTCGAAGAAGGTGTGGTGGCGGGCGGTGTAGCCGACCTGGTCAAGGTCGTTGTGCTTGCCACCGGCGCGCAGGCAGCGCTGGACGTCGGCCGCGCGCACGTAGCTGCGCTTTTCCGCGCCCAGGAACACGTCCTTGAACTGGACCATGCCGGAGTTGGTGAACAGCAGGGTCGGATCATTGCCCGGCACCAGCGGCGCCGACGGCACGATGGTGTGGCCTTTGCCCTTGAAGAATTCAAGGAAATCGCTGCGGATCTGGGATGTCGTGAATTTGGCGGGTGCGTTCATTGGGGGCTGGCAGTGTGCGGGCCGGCGGACCCGAACCACCGGCCGCACTGGCCAGGGTCATGACGGACCGCCGAAAACCCAAAGGGTATCAGGCCCGGCGCCGCCAGTCTCAGTCATCCGGGTCGAAGCGCGTCGCGCGGCGGATGCTGTCACCGTCGAAGCCCCGCCGCGCCAGCAGATCAGCGGCCTTGCGGCGCTGTGGGAGGTCCTGCGGTCCGTCCTCGCCGAAACGGCGTCGGATCAGGTCACGGGCGTTTTCCAGCCAATCGCCTTCATAGCTGTCCATGGCATCGGCGATCGCCGCGCTGTCCAGGCCATGGGTACCGAGCTCGGCACGGACATGGATGGGGCCATAGCCGGTATTGGCCCGCATGCGGACAAGATTCTCCGCGAAGCGGGTGTCGTCCTGCCAACCGGCTTCGGTCAGCTTGGCAACCGCGGCCTCGGCCGCCTCGCCCTCGATGCCGCGGGCGGTCAGCTTGCGGGTGAGTTCCTTGCGCGAATGCTCACGCCGTACCAGCAGGCCCAGGGCCCGCTGCACGGGGGTCTGTTCGCGCGGCCGGCGCTTGCGGCCGGTGGGGGCGTCGGCATCGGACATCGTTTACTCCAAGGGTGGCGCCGTCCCTGGCGCCCTGCCCGTCCGTGGGCGATTCGAACCTGCGGGACAGGGCAACGTCACTGACGGCGCCGCCCTGCCCCACAGCAAGCTTTACTCGTCGTCGCCGTCGTCGTCGCCTTCCTCGCGGGCAGCGTCGGTCGGCTGGAACTTCTCGCGCAGCTCGGCTTCGAGCTTGGCGGCAACGGCCGGGTTGTCACGCAGGTAGCCACGGGCGTTGTCCTTGCCCTGGCCGATGCGCTCTTCACCGTAGCTGTACCAGGCACCGGCCTTCTCGACCAGCTTGGCTTCCACGCCCATGTCGATCAGCTCGCCCTCGCGGCTGATGCCTTCGCCGTACAGGATCTCGGTGATGACCTGCTTGAACGGGGGCGCCAGCTTGTTCTTGACGACCTTGATCTTGGTCTGGTTGCCGATGATCTCGTCACCCTTCTTGATCGCGCCGATACGGCGGATGTCCAGGCGCACCGAGGCATAGAACTTCAGCGCGTTGCCGCCGGTGGTCACTTCCGGGCTCTGGCCCGGCATCATCACGCCGATCTTCATGCGCAGCTGGTTGATGAAGACCACCAGGGTGTTGGAGCGCTTGATGTTGCCGGTCAGCTTGCGCAGCGCCTGGCTCATCAGGCGGGCCTGAAGGCCCGGCAGCTGGTCACCCATCTCGCCTTCGATTTCGGCCTTGGGGGTCAGCGCGGCGACCGAGTCGACCACCAGGATGTCCACCGAGCCCGAGCGCACCAGCATGTCGGCGATTTCCAGCGCCTGTTCACCGGTATCCGGCTGCGACAGCAGCAGGTCGTCCACGTTCACGCCCAGCTTGGCCGCGTAGATCGGGTCCAGCGCGTGCTCGGCGTCGATGAAGGCAGCGGTACCGCCCATCTTCTGGCATTCGGCGATGGCCTGCAGGGTCAGGGTGGTCTTGCCCGACGATTCCGGGCCATAGATTTCAACGACACGACCCTTCGGCAGACCACCAATGCCCAGTGCGATGTCGAGCATCAGCGAGCCGGTCGGGATGGCTTCGACGGGTTCGACCACGCGGTCGCCCATGCGCATCACCGAGCCCTTGCCGAACTGCTTCTCGATCTGGCCCAGAGCAGCAGCCAATGCGCGCTTTTTGTTCTCGTCCATCGTGTTGCTCCTAGCAGAGGTCATGTCGTTGGGGGTGCTGTCTTTCGGGGTCTTCTTCGCCATGGGTTCACTTTAGGTCGGATGTATCGCACAGGCTGAGATTCTGCCCGGCGCTCAGAAAAGAATTATCGGACATCCGTACCAACCTCAGTGGAACCAGAGAATCGCCACAAAAGACCGCGGGGTAGTGCTGATGGAACGGGGCGGCTGCCAAGGGCTCAGCGGTTGGGCCGAAGCAGGCCGCAATAGAGCCCCTCGATCGAGAAATCCTGGTCGGGCAGGACCTCGATCGGCTTGTAATCGGGGTTGCGCGGCAGCAGGCGGATGCGGTCCTTGGCGATCTTCAGCAGCTTGACGGTGATCTCATCGTCGATGCGGGCGACCACGATCTGCCCGGAATGGGCATCGCGGGTGCGGTGCACGCCGATCAGGTCGCCATCGAAAATGCCTTCGTCGATCATCGAGTCGCCCTGCACCTTCAGCAGGTAGTCCGGCGCCGGCGAGAAGAACACCCGGTCCAGCACCACGAAATCGTCCGAGCCGATGTCGGCGCCGATCGGCAGGCCGGCCGCGACCCGGCCCAGCACCGGCAGGCGCAGGACGTTGTCGGGCAGCTCGGGTTCGGCCAGCTTTTCCAGCTGCGGCGCCTGCACCAGGCGGATGCCGCGGGCCTGGCCGGGGATGCGACGGATCGCACCGGCCTGCTCGAGGGCCTCCAGGTGGTACTGGGCCGCGCGCACGCCCTTGAAGCCGAAGGCGCGGGCGATTTCAGTCTGCGACGGCGGTGCGCCTTCGCTCTCGATACGCTCGGCGATCAACTGCAGGATCGCCTGCTGGGTGTCGGTCAGGTCCATGGTTAGTAGTATTACTACTAACTGGCGGGTGTGCAAGTGCCCAGGGGCGATACGGGTCATCGGGAACGGTCGCCGGGCATACCCCGGCGCTACCGGCTGTAGTGCCGAGCCTATGCTCGGCAATGGGGGATGCGCGAGCGCAGAGGAAAGAGCAGCCGACCAGCGATCGGCTCTACAGGAATCGCTGCGCGATTCCGCGGTTCCCGTTGGGAACCGCGGCGGTAAGCACGTTACGTGTGCTTACCGCTTCTCCATATCGAGAACAGGATCCAGACGCCGCAGAAGCCGGCGCCGACGAAGCCGCAGACGCCCAGGGCCAGCAGCCAGCGGCTGGAAACGCCACCGACGCTGTGCATCACGATGGATGAGCCGATGATCAACGCGGCCGTGACAATGCCCATCACCAGGCGATTGGCCGCGCGGTTCACCTGGTCGCCGAAGCCCTGCAGCGCGCTGGTTTCCACCTTCAGCTGCAGCCGCCCACGGCGCGCGGCCTGGACCAGCTTGCGCAGGTCGCGCGGCAGTTCGCCGGCGAAGTCGATCATGCCCAGCAGGCTGCGCCGGCCGCGCTTGAGCAGGGCCCGGGGGGCATAGCGCTGCAGCACCACCCGCTCCAGGAACGGGCGCGCGGCGCTGGCCATGTCGAAATCGGGGTCCAGCTGGCGACCCATGCCTTCCAGGGTCAGGAAGGCCTTGATCATCAGGGCCAGGTCGGCCGGCAGGGTCAGGCTGTAGCTGCGCAGCAGCTGGGTGATGTCGCCCAGCATCAGGCCGATGCGCAGGTCCTTCAGCGGCACGCCGCGGTACTGGTCCACGAACTGGCTGATGTCGTGCTGCAGCCGGTTCTCGTCCACCTCCACGCCGCCGGCCCAGTCCAGCAGCACGTCGGCCACGCCCTGCGGATCCTGCTCGACCAGACCGTGCAGCAGCTGCGCAACCTGGAAGCGGCGCACCTCGGACAGCGCCCCCACCATGCCGAAATCGATCACACCGATGCGGCCATCGCGCAGGTAGATGATGTTGCCCGGGTGCGGATCGGCGTGGAAGCTGCCGTCCTCCAGCACCATCTTCAGCACGATGTCGGCACCGCACCGGGCCAGCTCACGGCGGTCCAGCCCGGCCGCATCCACCCCGGCCAGATCACGCCCGGGAATGCCGGCCACGAAGTCCTGCACGTTCAGGCTCTCGCAGGTCCACTGCCAATGCACGCCGGGAATCAGGATGTCGTCACGGCCCTGGAAGTTGCGGGCGATGCGCTCGGCGTTGCGGCATTCGGCGGCGAAGTCCAGTTCGCGGCGCAGCGAGACGGTGAACTGCTGGACCACTTCGGCCGGGCGATAGCGACGCAGGTCAGGCAGCCGCGCCTCGACAATTTCGGCAAGGCGCGCCAGCAGGCGCAGGTCGGCTTCGACCACATCGCGGATGCCGGGGCGGCGGACCTTCAGCACCACCTCGCGGCCATCGTGCAGGCGCGCGCGATGGGCCTGGGCCAGCGAGGCGGCGGCCATCGGGGTTTCATCAAGAAAGGCGAACACCTCGGCCGGCGATGCGCCCAGGTCGGCCTCCAGCTGCTCGCGGATGGCGGCATACGGCAGTGCCGGCACCGCGTTCTGCAGTTCGGACAGCTCGGCGATCCATTCCGGTGGCAGCAGGTCGACGCGGGTGGCCAGCACCTGGCCGAGCTTGACGAAGGTCGGGCCGAGATCCTGCATCGCGCTGCGCACGCGCACCGGCGCGGTCATGCGCAGCATCTGCTGGCTTTCCTCGTTCCAGTGCAGCAGGCGCCCGGCGCGCTCGAGCACGGTGGCCAGGCCGATACGCCGGACCACATCGCCGAAGCCGTAGCGGATCAGGACCGCGGCGATTTCCTGCAGCCGCCCCAGGTCACGGACAGTGCCCAGCGTCTCCCACATCGGTGCCTACTCCGGATCAGTACCGGGCCAGCATGTCACAGCTGGGCGTCGATACCGTGCAGTGCCGCCGCCACGGTTTGCCTGCGGATGGCTTCGCGGTCGCCATCGAACTGGAACAGTTCGGCGCGGGCGTAGCCGCCGCGCCGCTTCCAGCCGATCCAGACGCTGCCCACCGGCTTGTCCGGGCTGCCGCCGCCGGGGCCGGCAATGCCGGTCACGGCCACGGCAATACCTGCGCCGGAATTGACCAGCGCACCGGACACCATTTCCAGCACGGCCTCGCGGCTGACCGCACCGAACTGTTCCAGGGTCTGCGCGCGCACGCCCAGCAGGCGCTGCTTGGCCTCATAGCTGTAGACCACCATGCCGCAGTCGAAGAACGCCGAGGAACCGGCGATATCGGTCATGCACTTGGCGATCCAGCCGCCGCTGCAGCTTTCAGCGGTGACCAGTTGCAGCGAAGCCTGCTGCAGGCGCTGCCCAAGCGCGGCGGCCTGGGCGTGGAGATCGGCGTCGGAGGGGAAGGACATCGGTACGGATCGAGGTAGCAACGGTCATCTTGTACCGCAGATCGGCAGCGCTGTCCTCCCCTGCCCTTCAGTGGTCGTGGTGCAGGTAGCGTGCCTGGCGCGGCAGGCGCAGGCTGACCAGGAAGGCCACCACCATCATCACCGTGACGTACCAGAAGAACAGCTGCTCGTGGCCCAGGCTCTTCAGGCCCAGCGCGGCGTACTCGGCGCTGCCGCCGAAGACGGCGTTGCCGATGGCATAGGCCAGGCCGACGCCCAGCGCACGCACCTGCGGCGGGAACATCTCGGCCTTCACGATGCCGGAAATGGAGGTGTAGAAGCTGACGATGGCCAGTGCCAGCACGATCAGGCCGAACGCGGCCCACGGACTGCTGACGTGCTGCAGGGTGATCAGGATCGGCACGGTGGTCAGCGCGCCCAGCGCACCGAACAGCATCATGCTGGTGCGGCGGCCGATGCGGTCGGACAGCATGCCGAACAGCGGCTGCATGCACATGTACAGGAACAGCGCACCGGTCATCACGTAACTGGCGGTCTTGATCGGCAGATGCACCGTATTGACCAGGAACTTCTGCATGTAGGTGGTGAAGGTGTAGAAGATGAGCGAACCGCCGGCGGTGTAACCCAGCACGGTGAAGAAGGCCGCCTTGTGATCGCGGAACAGTGCCGACAGGCTGCCGGCATCCTTGTCGCCACGGTCGGCCTCGCTCTGGGTTTCATGCAGGGTGCGGCGCAGCAGCAGCGCGACCACGGCGGCGACGGCGCCCAGCACGAACGGAATGCGCCAGCCCCAGGCGCGGATCTCCGCCTCGCTCAGCACGGCTTCCATGATGACGATGACCAGCACCGCCAGCAGCTGGCCACCGATGAGGGTGACGTACTGGAAGGAGGAGAAGAAGCCGCGCTGGCCACGCAGGGCGACCTCGCTCATGTAGGTGGCCGTGGTGCCGTATTCGCCGCCGACCGACAGGCCCTGGATCAGGCGCGCGACCAGCAGCAGCACCGGGGCCATCGCGCCGATGGTGGCGTAGGTGGGCAGGCAGGCGACCATCAACGAGCCACCGCACATCATGCTGACCGAGATCAGCAGCGATTTCTTGCGGCCCAGGCGGTCGGCGATGCGGCCGAACAGCCAGCCACCGATGGGCCGCATCAGGAAGCCGGCGGCGAACACGCCGGCGGTGTTGAGCAGCTGCACGGTGGGGTTGGAGGCCGGGAAGAACGCGCCGGCGAAGTAGATGGCGCCGAACGCGTAGACGTAGAAGTCGAACCATTCCACCAGGTTGCCGGAGGAGGCCGACATGATGGCGAACACGCGGTGGCGCTTCTCTGCCGCGGTGTACTGCGGGAGGTCGGCGGTGCTGGCTTGGGACATGGAAGGAACTCCGGGGTGCCGTGGGGGCAGACCTTCGGATCATCCGCCCAGCGGGCGTGAAGCGGTGTGCAGTATTGGGCGGCTGGTGTGCGGTTATCGGCCGGGAGTGCGATATGGAGTGTTCCAGCAGGGCTTGCAGCCCTGCACCTGCCGAAGCAACGTCAACTTCAACTTCAGCGTCAAAAGCTGGCTATCCGTGGGTTGGCGGGATGGGTCCGGTTGAGGGGGACGCCGTAAACCCCCCTCCGGGGTCCGGCCCAGCCGCTGGCGGCTGTGCGTTCGGGCGCTTGCGAAGCAGTGCTTCGCAAGCAAAGCGCCCTCACCCATGGGGGCTTGGTCGCGGCTTGCTCGTGTGCGCTGTCCTGCGCACACGGCAAGACCGGGGTTGGGCATCCTGCCCAACCCGCCCGAGGCATGCCTCGGGCCCATGCCGCTCACACCCCCTCAATCGGACCCACCCCGCCTTCGACAGTTTGCTGCGGGCTGTTGGAATTGCACGGGGTCAGATCCCTTTGCGCAGCAAAGGGCTCTGAGCCCGGTTCTGATGGTGGATTGGACGGAATGGGGTCGGATCCGTTTTCCACAGGAAAACGGCTCCGACCCCTTCCGCCGGCTTACCACTCCGGCAGTTTTTCCGGCAGCAGGGCGCGGATGGGGGCGCCGTCGGCGCTGGCGGCGAGCTTTTCGGCTTCTGCGATGGGCAGGTCCACCTGCAGCAGCCAGCCTTCTTCGTCGGCTTCTTCGCTGCGGATCACTTCCAGCTGATGCAGGCGCGCACGCAGGCGGCCGGCGCTGGGGGGCAGGCGCAGTTCGCCGGTGACGTGCTGCAGGCCCAGGCGCTTGCCCAGCACGCTCTGCAGCAGGTCCAGGCCCTGCCCGTCGCGGGCGGAAATCCAGACGCGTTCGCGGCGCGACTCATCCGGAATGCCGTCCTGGCCGTCATGGCGTACGTCGGCTCCGTCGATGCGGTCGATCTTGTTGAACACCAGCAGCTGTGGCAGGTCGCCGGCGCCGACGGCAGTCAGCACTTCGTCCACCTGGGCGATGCGCTCTTCGCGGTGCGGGTCGGCGGCGTCGACCACGTGCAGCAGGAAGTCCGCTTCGCGCGCCTCGGACAGGGTCGAGCGGAACGCGGCGACCAGGTCGTGCGGCAGGTCGCGGACGAAGCCCACCGTGTCGGCCAGCACCACGTTGCCACCGGGCACGGCGATGCGGCGCACGGTCGGGTCCAGGGTGGCGAACAGCTGGTCGGCGGCGTACGCCTCGGCACCGGTCATCGCGTTGAACAGGGTCGACTTGCCGGCGTTGGTATAGCCCACCAGGGCCACGCGCGGCAGTTCGCTGCGCACGCGGGCGCGGCGCATCTGGGTGCGCTGCACTTCCACCTTTTCCAGGCGCTTCTGCAGCTGCTCCACACGCTTCTGCAGCAGGCGGCGATCGGTCTCCAGCTGGGTTTCACCCGGGCCACGCAGGCCGATGGAACCGCCGCGCTGGCGCTCCAGGTGGGTCCAGCCGCGCACCAGCCGCGTGGCCAGGTGGCGCAGCTGCGCCAGCTCGACCTGCAGCTTGCCTTCGTGGCTGTGCGCACGCTGGGCGAAGATGTCCAGGATCAGCCCGGTACGGTCGATCACCCGGCGTTCCAGGAAGCGTTCCAGGTTGCGTTCCTGGCCCGGGCTCAACGCGTGGTTGACCAGGATCAGGTCGGCGCCACTGGCATCGGCCGCGGCCTTGATCTCGTCCAGCTTGCCGCTGCCGATCAGGGTCGACGGGTTGGGACGGTCCAGGCGTGCGGTAATGGTCGCGGCGATGCTGGCCCCAGCCGAGCGGGCCAGATCTCCGAACTCTTCCAGCACATCGTCTTCCAGCTTGCCGAAATGCGGCTGGATCAGCAGGGCGTGTTCGCCCTTCTTCGAGCGGTCAAACATTCACCGCTCCGGCATTACTCGTCTGCTTCATCACCTTCCTGACCATTTTCACCCGACTGCACATAGCCACCACCCGGCCCGACCTTCACGTTACGCGCCGGCACCACCGTGGAAATGGCGTGCTTGTAGACCATCTGGCTGACGGTATTGCGCAGCAGCACCACGAACTGATCGAAGGATTCGATCGTGCCCTGCAGCTTGATGCCGTTCACCAGGTACACCGAAACCGGCACGCGTTCGCGCCGCAGTGCATTCAAGAAAGGATCCTGCAGCGATTGCCCCTTGGACATTGCTAACTCCTGATTATTGTTCTTATTGGGTTGCCGGCGGTTGCCGCGGCCCCCGAGCCGCCCACCGGCCCATGATGGTACACGGCCAGCGGCGGTTCAGCGTGCGACGAAGGTCGACACCGCGCCGGCCAGGCGCTCCTGTTCCATATGGGGGTCGAACCAGCGCGCATCAAGCTCGCCACGCAGCCAGGTCAGCTGGCGCTTGGCCAGCTGGCGGGTGGCGAAGATGGCCTTGTCACGGAAGCGCGCGGCGTCGCCCTGCCCGTCAAGGAACTCCCAGGCCTGGCGGTAGCCGACCGCGCGGACCGCCGGAAGGTCCAGTGGCGCGGCCACGGCCGCCATCTGCGGCAGGGCCCGCAGCCTGCGAACCTCGTCCAGGAACCCCTGCCCCAGCATGGCATCGAAGCGGGCCTCGATGCGCTGGTGCAGCACCGCGCGGTCGCGCGGGGCCAGAATCAGCTTCAGGGTCCGCACCGGCAGCGGGGCCACGCCGGGGCGGCGCTGCCATTCACTGATCGGGGTGCCAGTGAGGCGGTAGACCTCCAGCGCCCGCTGGATCCGCTGCGGGTCGGTGGCGTGGATGCGCGCGGCGGCCGCAGGGTCCACCTGCGCCAGTTCGGCATGCAGGGCTGCCCAGCCACGCTCGGCAGCCTCGGCGCTGAGCAGCTCGCGCATCGCCGGGTCGGCCTCGGGCATCGGCGACAGCCCCTGCAGCAGGGCACGGAAATACAGGCCGGTGCCGCCGGCAAGGATCGGAGTCTTGCCGCGGGCAACGATGTCGGCCACCACGCGACCGGCGTCGGCGGCGAATTCGGCTGCCGAATAGGTCTGCCAGGGATCGCGCAGGTCCAGCAGGTGGTGCGGCGCCTGCGCGCGCTCGCTGGTATCCGGCTTGGCCGAGCCGATGTCCAGGCCGCGATAGACCAGGGCCGAATCGACGCTGACGATCTCCCCATCCAGCTGCCGGGCCAGGGCGATCGCCGTGGCGGTCTTGCCGCTGGCGGTCGGGCCCATCACCGCGATCGCCAGCGGGCGCTGGTCGACAGCCATCAGTCTTCGTCCGGCCAACGGATCGACGGGGCTGCATCGGCGCGGGGTGCGGGCACCGCGTCCACCGCCTCCCAGATCTTCAGGGCGTCCACAGTGGCCGCGACATCATGCACGCGCACGATGCGCGCGCCACGCTGTACGGCAATCAGGTGCGCGGCGACGGAAGCGGCGACCCGATCGGCCGGCACGTCACGGCCGGTCAGCTCGCCCAGGCTGCGCTTGCGCGACAGGCCGGCCAGCATCGGCACGCCCAGCTCGACGAAGCGCTCGGAACGGGCAAGCAGGGTCATGTTATGGGCCGTGGTCTTGCCGAAGCCAAAGCCCAGGTCGATCAGCAGCTTCTTCTTGGCGATGCCGGCCATTTCAGAGGCGAACAGGCGTTGCACGAGGAAGCCATGGACCTCGGCCACCACGTCGTCGTAATGCGGGTCGGCCTGCATGTGGCCGGGCTCGCCCTGCATGTGCATCAGCACCACCGGCACGTTGGCGGCGGCGGCCGCATCCAGCGCGCCTTCCTGGCGCAGGCCGAAGATGTCGTTGATCATGCCGGCGCCGGCGGCCACGGCCGCGCGCATCACTTCCGGCTTGAAGGTGTCGATGCTGATCGGCACGGTGGTTCGGGCAGCGAGCTGTTCGATCACCGGCAGCACGCGCTGCAGCTCTTCTTCCACCGACACCGGCGCGGCACCCGGGCGGGTCGACTCGCCGCCGATGTCGAGCAGATCGGCGCCCTCCTCCACCAGCTTCAGGCCGTGGGCGACGGCGGCATCGGTGCTGTCGTGCGCGCCACCATCCGAGAACGAATCCGGGGTGACGTTGACGATGCCCATGACCCGGGCACGGTCCAGGCGCAGGATGCGGCCGGCGCAATCGAGCTGGGGAGAGATATCGAACATGGGCAATCCTGCGGGCAACAGCGGCTAGTTTAAGTCCGCAGGACTACGCACTGCACGGCGGGTGTGTGCCGGCCCGTTGCCGGCACATCGCCCTGCAGCGGCGATCCATCCAGGTCAGAGGTCGCCCAGGCGCGCGTTGTCTACCGGGGCAGCCAGCCAGCCCGCCAGGTCTTCGCCGATCGCGTTTACGGTGCGGTCGAGCACCGTGCAGGACCCCTTGAATCCAGCGAACGCACCACCGCGGGAGATCCGGCGCGCGGTGACCGTCGCGACCTGATGGCCATCCTCGAACAACACACCACGGACCGCAGCCGACTTGAAGTGCCCGGTGAAAGCATTGCCTGCGCTCTGCGCCTCGACCAGCTCAAGCTGCAACGAGCGGCCGCTGCCGCTGTCGCCTCCCACCGGCCCGGACACGATGGTGTTGCCGCGGCGGCTGGCATTGGCAGCCAGCGACTGCGCCAGCGTGGCGCCGATGCTGCACTCGCGCTTGATGGCCTCGCTGATGATCGCCGACTCATTGAAAGGTACCGGCTGGACGACACGGATTTCAGCGGCGGCGGCGGGCAGAACAAACGTCGCCAGCCCTGCCAGGGCAAGCGGAAGCAGCAGTTTCATGGTGATCCCCTGTAAACCCGGCCTCCCCCTATGGCGGCCGTGGTGGCGCATCCTGACCCGCAGCAGCGGAAAGACGCAAGGCCCGCCCCATCCACGCATGGCGTGGATCTACTGTGCCGACCAACAGCCGTATCGACCAACGGTAGGCCCCCACCAACAGTCGCGGGAAACTGTCGGAGGTGGGGCGGTGTGGGTGGGCAGGACCGCAGGCGCCATGGATGGCGCCTACGAGCCCCCAGGGACGGGTTTACGGCGTGTCCTGCCAACCCACACCGCCCCGCCAAGCAAACAGACAACCCAGAGCCGCTTTGGCTTTGGCTTTGGCTTTGGCTTTGGCGTCTGCAGGTGCAGGGCGCAGCCCTGCCAAGAGAAAACCCTCAACGCTGCCGGCGGCGCTTCCGGTCCACGTACAGCGTCTTGATGATGCTCAGCAGGATGCCGACGGCGATGCCGACACCGCAGCCCAGCAGCAGGTTGTCCACGCTCAGGCCCACGGCAACGCCGACGATGGTCGCGATGACCATTTCAACGGTGTGGGAGATCGGTTGCGGCGGGGGAACGGACATGCGGGCTCCAGCGTAAGGCGGACATCAGATGGGCAGGGCCCGGAAACAACAAGGCCGGGTTGCCCCGGCCTCGTCTGCGTTCAGCAATGGCGGGCCGTCAGTGCGACTCGGCCGGGCCGGCGATAGGCGGCACCGGGCGGGCATCGCCGCCCTTGTCGTTGCCACCACCGTCGTCCTTGCTGGACTTGTTCCAGCCAGCCGGCGGCGGCGGATCGCGGCCTTCCATGATGGCGTCGATCTGCGGCGCGTCGATGGTCTCGTACTGCAGCAGCAGCTGGGACATCGCGTGCAGCTTGTCGATGTTGGCCCTCATCAGCTCGGTGGTGCGTGCGTAGGCTTCGTCGAGGATGTTGCGCACTTCCTCGTCGATGCGGCGCGCGGTGTCGTTGGACACGCTCTTGTGCTGGGTGACCGAACGGCCCAGGAACACCTCGTCATCCTCTTCGCCATAGGCGATCGGGCCGAGCTGGTCGGACAGGCCCCACTTGGTGACCATGTTGCGGGCCATCTTGGTGGCGCGCTCGATGTCGTTGGAGGCACCGGTGGTGACCTTGTCGGCGCCGAAGATCAGCTCTTCAGCCACGCGGCCGCCGTACAGCGAGCACAGCTGCGACTTGATCGCCACGCGGTTCATCGAGTACTTGTCGCCTTCCGGCAGGTACATGGTCACACCCAGCGCACGACCGCGGGGAATGATGGTGACCTTGTAGACCGGGTCATGCTCGGGCACCAGGCGACCGACGATGGCGTGGCCGGCCTCGTGGTAGGCGGTCAGGGTCTTCTCGTCTTCGCTCATGGCCATCGAGCGGCGCTCGGCACCCATCAGGATCTTGTCGCGGGCACGGTCGAAGTGATCCATGCGGACCTCCTTCTCGTTGCCACGCGCGGCGAACAGGGCCGCCTCGTTGCAGAGGTTGGCCAGGTCGGCACCGGAGAAGCCCGGGGTACCACGCGCGATCACCATCGGCTCGACGTCGTCGGCGAGCGGCAGCTTGCGCATGTGCACCTTCAGGATGTGCTCGCGGCCCTTCACGTCCGGCAGGCCGACCACGACCTGGCGGTCGAAACGGCCCGGGCGCAGCAGCGCCGGGTCCAGCACGTCCGGACGGTTGGTCGCGGCGATGACGATCACGCCCTCACCACCCTCGAAGCCGTCCATTTCGACCAGCAGCTGGTTCAGGGTCTGCTCGCGCTCGTCATGACCGCCGCCCAGGCCTGCGCCACGGTGGCGGCCGACGGCGTCGATTTCGTCGATGAAGATGATGCACGGCGCGTGCTTCTTGGCCTGCTCGAACATGTCGCGCACGCGGCTGGCGCCGACGCCCACGAACATTTCCACGAAGTCCGAACCGGAGATCGAGAAGAACGGCACCTTGGCTTCGCCGGCGATGGCCTTGGCCAGCAGCGTCTTGCCGGTGCCCGGCGGGCCCACCATCAGCACGCCGCGCGGGATCTTGCCGCCCAGCTTGGTGAACTTGGACGGGTCACGCAGGAAGTCGACCAGTTCGCCCACTTCTTCCTTGGCCTCGTCGCAGCCGGCGACGTCGGCGAAGGTGACCTTGATCTGGTCCTCGCCCTGCAGCTTGGCGCGCGACTTGCCGAAGGACATCGCGCCCTTGGCACCGCCGCCACCGCCCTGCATCTGGCGCATGATGAACAGCCAGAAGCCGATGATCAGGATGACCGGCAGGAAGTTCATCAGGATGGCCGCGAAGGAAATGCCGCTGGACGGCTCTTCCTGCACGATGTCCACGTTCTTGGTGCGCAGCACGTTGATCAGGTCGCGATCATTGGGCGCGGCGATGGTGGCCGTCTGGCCGCCACGGGTGGTGTAGGTGATCTGGTTGGTCAGGCCGCGCGAATCGCCACCGAAGGTGACCTTCTGCACGTTGCCGCTGTCCACCTGGTCCAGGAACTGCGAATACGTCGCACCCTGCGCCCCGGCCCCGGAGGACTTGGGCGAGAAGCTCTGGAAGACCACCATCAGCACGACGGCGACGACCACCCATAGCAGGAGGTTCTTGGTCAAGTCGTTCATCCTCATTGGCTCCAGCGTTCCTCTTAGTGCGGGTCTTGCGTTCGGGGTCGAGCGTACTCGGCGAGCTTACTTCATGTGGGCGCGTTTTCCCTGTCCCAAGGCATACACCTCGGGCGAGCGCTTGCGCGAGGCTTCCGGCTTGCGGATGGAGACCTTGTCATACCGGCGGCGCATTTCGCGCACATAGTCGTCAAAGCCCTCACCCTGGAACAACTTGATCAGGAACGCCCCACCGGTCTTGAGGTGGTTGTCTGCGAAGTCCAGCGCAAGCTCGGCCAGGTGCATCATCCGCGGCTGGTCGACCGCGCCCACACCACTCTTATTGGGGGCCATGTCCGACAGCACAAGGTCTACCGGCTGATCCCCGAGCATGGCTTCAAACTGCGATAGGACGGTTTCTTCCCTGAAGTCACCGTGAAGGAACTCCACGCCGGCCAGCGGCGGCATGTCCAGGATGTCCAGGGCCAGCACGCGGCCGGTATCGCCAATCTGTCTCCGGACCTGCTGAGACCAACCACCCGGCGCGGCGCCGAGGTCGACCACCACCATGTGCGGCTTCAGCAACCGGTCACGTTCGAGCAGCTCCTCGAGCTTGTAGGCCGCGCGCGAGCGCATGCCTTCGGCCTGGGCCTTCTTCACGAAGGGGTCGGAGAAGTGTTCCTTGAGCCAGCGCTGGCTGCTTTTGCTACGGGTGGCCATTGGAAATAGGGGCTGATGGGGTCGTCATGATACCCTGATCGTCCCATTCAACCCCCTTTTCCTGCATGTCCATCGCCCTGACCGCCTCCCAGACCCGTTTCCTGCGCGGCCAAGCCCACGACCTCAAGGCCCTGCTGCAGACCGGCGGCAAGGGCATCACCCCGGCCTTCATCGCCGAGCTGAACGAAGTCCTGGAACGCCACGAACTGGTCAAGGTGAAGGTTGCCGCCGAGGACCGCGACGCCCGTGACGCGATGATCGCCGAGATCGTCGAAGCCACCGAGGCCGCCCTGGTGCAGCGCATCGGCCACGTTGCCGTGCTGTATCGCCCGAGCAAGGAACAGCGTCAGATCGTGCTGCCGCGCGGCTGATCGCCCTGCCCCATGCAGCTGAACCACGAACCGCCCGATTACGCCTACAGCCTGCGCGCCGCCGATGGCCGTTCGGCCAAGGTGAACGACCAGGTCATGGGCCAGAGCTTCTTCCTGACCCCCGACCAGCTGGTCCAGCAGTGGCCGGTGCGCCTGGCAGCCGAGCTGCAGCTGGCTGACCTGGAACCGATCCTGGCGCTGAACCCGGCACTGATCGTGCTGGGTACCGGCGACCGCCAGGTATTCCCGCCGGCGGTGGTGATGGCCGCCTGCCTGTCGCGCGGCATCGGCCTGGAAGTGATGAACAACCCGGCCGCCGCGCGCACGTTCAATATCCTTGCCGGCGAAGGCCGCAAGGTCGCTGCCGCCTTCATTCTGGAAGGCTGAGGCAGGAGCTGCCCCGCATTGCAGGCTGTCTGTAGCGCCCGAGCCGATGCTCGGGCGTTTCTGCCTGGCCGCGAACGGCAGCCGAGCATGGGCTCGACTCTACAGGTGATGGTTTGCAGGCTGTCTGTAGCGCCCGAGCCGATGCTCGGGCGTTTCTGTCTGGCCGCGAACGGCAGCCGAGCATGGGCTCGGCTCTACAGGTGATGGTTTGCAGGCTGTCTGTAGCGCCCGAGCCGATGCTCGGGCGTTTCTGTCTGGGCGCGAACGGCAGCCGAGCATGGGCTCGGCTCTACAGGTGATGGATTGCAGGCTGTCTGTAGCGCCCGAGCCGATGCTCGGGCGGCGCCGCATGGCGGCGAAAAGGCCGCCGGGCGTGGCCCGGCGCTACCCAATCAACGGGCCGGCAGGTACTGCTGCGGGTCGACCGGCTTGCCGTTGTAACGGATCTCGAAGTGCAGCATGTCGCGGTTGGCGCCGGTACGGCCCATCTCGGCGATCTGGTCGCCCGCCTTCACGCTCTGCCCTTCATTGACCAGGCGCTTGCGGTTGTGGCCATAGGCCGACAGCCACTGGTCGCTGTGCTTGATGATGATCAACTCGCCATAGCCCACCAGGCCGGCACCGGAATACACCACCACGCCGTTGGCGGTGGCACGCACTGCGGCTCCGCTGGTGCCGGCGATATCCACGCCCTGCTTGGTCGCGTCTCCGGCCACGTAGCGGCCGACGATCGCGCCATCGGCCGGCCAGCGCCAGGCGATGTTGCTCTTCACCGGACCCGCCGGGGTCGCGGTCGGCGCCGGAGCCGGCGCGGTGGTGCCAGCGGTGCTGCGCGGCGGGGTCACCACGGTGGTCGGCGCACGGCCGCCCGTGGCACCGGCCGGGTACAGGCGGATGACCTGGCCCGGGTAGATCTGCGACGGGTTGTCCAGACGGTTCCAGGCGATCAGGTCGGCCGGGGTGATGTCATGGATGCGGGCCAGCGCATAGATGGTGTCGCCCTTGCGCACGACCACGGTCTGCCCCGGCTTGGGCACCGAGGCCTTCGGCGTGCTGACACTGCCGCTGCTGCTGCCGCCGGGCCGGACCACGGTGGCGGTGCCACAGGCGGCCAGGGTGGATACCAGCAACGCCAGCGCGCCGATGCGCACTCCCTTGCTCAGACGATCTGCACTCATGCGAACTTCGACCTCCATACAAGCCAGGCAACCAGCCCCACCACCAGTGCGGTGGCGATCCAGCCCAGCGGTTCAATCCAGCGACGCAGTGCCGCTTCGGCACGCGCCCCACCGATGCGGATGACCGCAGCCAGCACGAACACGCGCTTGCCGCGGCCGATCAACATGCTCAGCAGATACTGCGGCATCGGCACGCCGACGATACCCGAAGCCCACGTGAAGACCTTCATCGGGATCGGCATGAAGCCGCCCAGCACCAGGAAGGTGAACACCGCCCACGGCGACTCGGCCATCTTGGCCTGCACGGTGGCGATGCCCTCTTCGATGGCCGGCAGCATGCCCATCATTTCGAACACGGGCTTGACCGCTTCGAAGGCGTAGTGGCCCAGCGCGTAGCCGACCAGCGCGCCGACCATCGACCCGGCCAGGCTGAGAGTGGCGAACCACCAGCCGCGCTTGGGCTGGGCCACGCACATCGGCGCCAGCATCACTTCCGGCATCACCGGGAAGATGATGGCTTCGAAGAAACTCAACACCGTCAGGTAGGTCGGCGCACGTTCGTGCGCGGCCCACTTCATCGCCCGCTCGTACAGCGGCCCGAAAATCTTCATGCAACCCTGCTCCGTGGATTCAATCGAGCATGCCAGACAGCAGCGGCACGAAGGTGACCGGTGCCAGCACGCGTTGTTCGATGCTGCCGTCAGCCTTGCGGTCCAGCTGCACCAGCGACTGCGCGCCGGGGCCGCCTACCGGGGCCACCAGGCGGCCGCCAACGGCCAGCTGCTCGACCAGGGCATCGACCAGGGCCGGTGCCGCAGCGGTCACCACGATGGCATCGAACGGACCATGTTCGGCCCAGCCAACGCGCCCGTCGTCATGCTTGGTGCGGATGTTCATGCCCAGCGCCCGGAAGCGCTTGCGGGCCTGGCGCAGCAGGTCGCCGATACGCTCGACGGTATACACCTCCAGGCCCAGCGCGCCGAGCACGGCGGCCTGGTAGCCCGAGCCGGTGCCGACTTCCAGCACCTTCTTCGGCGCACCCTGCAGCACCGCCTCGGTCATCCGCGCCACTACCCAGGGCTGGGAGATGGTCTGGCCGTGGCCGATCGGCAGCGCGGTGTCTTCGTAAGCGCGCGAGGCCAGGGCCTCGTCGATGAACAGATGACGCGGCACCACCCGGATCGCATTCAGCGTGGACTCGTCGACAATGCCGGCTTCGCGCAGGCGGTCGACCAGGCGGTCGCGCACACGCTGCGACGTCATGCCGATACCGACCGCTTCCGGTTGCAGGCGCAGGCGCGGGCTCATGCCGGCTGGTCCAGCGCGGCACTGAGGCCACCAACCCAGCTGGCCACCTTCTCCAGCGCCTGGTAGCGGGTCAGGTCGACCTGGATGGGGGTGATCGAGATATGCCCGGTGCGCACGGCGTGGAAATCGGTGCCGGGGCCGGAATCCTGCTCGCGGCCGGCCGGGCCGATCCAGTACACCTCGTTGCCGCGCGGGTCCTTCTGCGCAATGCAGCCTTCGGCGCGGTGGCGGTTGCCCAGGCGGGTCACTTCGAAGCCCTTGACCTCGCCCCAGGGCAGGTCGGGCACATTGACGTTGAGGATGGTGTCGGCGGGCAGCGGATCGGCCTTGAGGCGGGCGACGATTTCCACGGCGGCGCGTGCAGCGGTTTCGAAATGCTTCGGGTCGTGGTTGCGGGTGACCAGGGACACGGCCACGGCCGGCAGGCCCAGGAAGCGACCTTCCATCGCCGCCGAGACCGTGCCCGAATAGATCACGTCGTCGCCGAGATTGGCGGCGTTGTTGATGCCGGACACGACAATGTCGGGCTCGAACTCGAGCAGGCCGGTCAGTGCCAGGTGCACGCAGTCGGTGGGCGTGCCGGCCACCGAGACGGTGTAATGGTCGATGCGTTTGAGCCGGATCGGCAGATCCAGGGTCAGCGAATTGCTGGCGCCGGAACGATCGCGGTCGGGTGCGACCACCGTCACTTCGTGGCCGGCCTCGCGCAGCACCGAGGCAAGCATCCGGATGCCTGCGGCGTCGACGCCGTCGTCGTTACTGACCAGGATACGCATCTTCGATTTAACCGCTTGATTTTCCAAGAATTCGATTCCGTCACCTTGTCACGTGGGCGGGACCGGCGGCGGCCCTGTCGGGAACCGGCGATCTCGCAAGTGCGCCGGCTATTGTGCCGCAAGCCGGCCGCCGGTCCTACCCTGCCAGTGGTGATGGGCGTCATCGAAACGACATAGGCAGACCCGCGAAGGCGGTTTACCCTGTGCGCATGTCGCACCCTGAAGATGAAGATCCGGCCGCTTTGTTCCGCGCGGCCATCGGCGAAGTGAAGCCGCTGCGCAAGGAAGTCGAGCCGGCACCCGCCGCGCCGCGACCGAAGCCGCGCGCGCGCATGGCCGAACGCGACGAAGCCGAGGCCGCGGGTGAGTTCGCCCGCCTGCTGCGCGACAGCAGCCCGCTGGAAGCCGGCGACACCGCCAGCTACCGCCGCGACAACCTGCCGCCGCGCATGTTCCAGCGGTTGAAGCGCGGCCAGTATTCGGTGCAGGACGAACTGGACCTGCATGGCGCGACTGCGGCCCAGGCTGAGGCGATGCTGCGTCAGTTCCTGCTGGAAGCGCACGCGCACGAGTACGGCTGCGTGCGCATCATCCACGGCAAGGGCCTGCAGTCCGATGGTGGCGCGCCGGTGCTGAAGAATCTGGTCGACCGCCTGCTGCGGCTGCGCAATGACGTGCTGGCCTTCCATTCGGCACCGACCGGCCAGGGCGGCACCGGCGCAGTGCTTGTGTTGCTGGCGCGGCGCTGATCCCCTCATCCACGCATGGCGTGGATCTACTAGCCACCCGGGCCCTCATCCACGCGTGGCGTGGATCTACGGACCATGCGGCGCCCTCATCCACGCGTGGCGTGGATCTACGAACCATGCGGCGCCCTCATCCACGCATGGCGTGGATCTACGAATCACGCGGCGGCCCTCATCCACGCATGGCGTGGATCTACGAACGATGCGGCGGTCCTCATCCACGCATGGCGTGGATCTACTAGCCGCCCGGCCCTCATCCACGCGTGGCGTGGATCTACGACCCGGCGCGGCGGTTTCTGTCCACCCACCGCGTGGATCCATGCGATGCCGCAGTAGATCCACGCCATGCGTGGATACCCCAACCCCGCCCGCCTGTCAGGCCTGCGAGGCGTCTTCGACCGGGCCGAGTTCGTGCAGCACGGCGGTGGCGTAGCAGCCCGGCGGCAGCGCGAACGACAGTTCCAGCACGTCAGCGGCCAGCCACTGGTGCTGCAGCAGCGCGGGGCGCAGGCGCAGGGCACGGCGCTCCTGCTTCAGGCGCGCGCCTTCCAGGCCTGCGCGCAGTGCCTGCGATTGCTCATCGTCCAGTGCGGCCAGTTCCAGTGCGCGGGCGGCATCGGCGCTGCGCAGTTCGCCTTCGCCCCACAGCGGTGCGCTGGGGTGGATATCGAAGCGCGCCAGGCGTTCGGCCAGCACGTCGGTGTACGGCTCAGGGCCGAACACGCTGCGGCTGCCGTCCAGCATCCACACCTCGCCATCCAGCGGCTGGTCCCAGCTGCCCTGCTCCACCCGCGCGGCCAGCACGCGATTGAACAGCGCCGAGCGCGCGGCCGACAGCAGCAGCGAGCGCTGGTCCTGGCGCATGCGGCGCCCGGCAAACATCGCCAGCGCCGCCGGCACGTTGCCGCCGTCGCGGCCAAAGCGCTGTTCGCCGAACCAGTTCGGCAGGCCGCGCCCGGCGATCTGCTGCAGGCGTGCATTGATCGCCGCCGCATCGCCCTGCACATCACGCAGCACCAGCTTGAAACGGTTGCCGGCCAGTGCACCGCGCTGCAGCTTGCGGTTGTGCCAGGTCGCGTCGATCACTTCCAGTTCATCGCTGGCCAGCAGCGCAAGATCCGGGGCCACACGCTTGGGCAGATGCACGCTGAAACGCTGGGTGGTGACCGCGTTTCGATCCTTCATGCCGGCGTAGCTGACACCCATTTCCGGCAGGCCGGCCCACTTCGCCAGCACCTTGGCCACGTGCACCGTGTTGGCACCGCGCTTGCGGATGTGCAGCAGCAGGTGCTCACCTTCGCCGGTGGCCTCGAAGGCGGGCAGCTCATCCACCTGGAAATCTTCCGGTGTGCTGCGGATGCGCGCGCTCAGCAGCGGCGCGCCAAAGGCCAGTGGTAACGGAATCATGCCGCCACCAGCAGTACCACCGCCTGCGCGGCGATGCCTTCGCCACGGCCGGTGAAGCCAAGCTTTTCCGAGGTGGTGGCCTTGACGCTGACCGCATCCAGCGGCAGCTGCAGCAGCCCGCCGATGCGTTCGCGCATGGCCAGCGCATGCGGGCCCACCTTGGGCCGCTCGCAGATGACGGTGATGTCGGTGTTGCCGACGCGCCAGCCGCGCTCGCGCAGCAGGCTGTCGCAATGGCGGACGAAATCGCTGCTGTCCGCGCCCTTCCAGCGGTCGTCGCTGGGCGGGAAGTGCTGGCCGATATCGCCCAGCGCGATGCCGCCGAGCATGGCGTCGCACAGCGCGTGCAGGATGACGTCGCCATCGCTGTGGGCCAGCACGCCGCAGCTGTGCGCCACGCGGATGCCTCCCAGCATGATGTGGTCGCCTTCACCGAAGGCATGGACGTCGTAGCCCTGGCCGATGCGGACGGGCGGGAACGGAGCAGTGCTCATGGATGCAACCCTTGCAGCTGGGCCGCGCGGGCGGTCAGCCGGCGCGGCGGGAAAGTACGAATTCGAAACGGTCCAGGTCGGCCGGGGTGGTGACCTTGAAATTGTCCTCGCTGCCTTCCACCAGCAGCGGGCGCTGGCCCTGGCGCTCCATGGCCATGGCTTCGTCGGTGACTTCAACCCCGGCGGCCGCGGCTTCGGCCAGCGCGCGGGCGAGCTGGTGGCGACGGAACAGCTGCGGCGTCAACGCGCGCCAGAGACGCTCGCGCGGCTCGGTGCCATCGATGCCACCGTCATCACCAGCGCGCTTGAGGGTATCGCGCACGGGGGCGGCGAGAATCGCACCGACCGGATCGGCCCGCCCCACTTCCAGCAGGCGGCCCAGATCGGCCGACGACAGGTTGGGCCGGGCAGCATCGTGCACCAGCACGAACTCGTCGGCGCGCACACTGTCGGGCAGCGCCTGCAGCCCGGCCAGCACCGAAGCGGCACGGGTGGCCCCGCCCACGCAGGTCAGCACCGGCTTGCCGGCCCATTCGGTCCAGCCCGGCCAGTCGGCGTCGTCCTGGCCGATGACCACCATCGTGCCAGCCACCGCCGGGTGCGCCAGCAGCGCATCCAGGGTGTGGGCGAGCAGCATCTGCCCGCCCGCCTGCAGGTACTGCTTGGGCAGCGGTGCGCCGAAACGGGTGCCACGACCGGCGGCCGGAACGACCACCCAGATGGCCGCGCTCATGGCACGTCCGCCGGGTGATCGCCGACCTGCGCGGCCGCCGGGGCGGCCTGCGCCGGACGGACCGGCGCATCCTCCACCACGCGGTAGAACTTCTCGCCGGGCTTGATCATGCCCAGCTCGCTGCGCGCACGTTCTTCGATGGCGGCCTGGCCTTCCTTGAGGTCCTTCACTTCAGCAGCCAGCGCATCGTTGCGCTGCTGCAGACCTTCATTGTCGCGCTCCTGGTTGGCGACCTGGGCTTCGAGCGTCATCACTTCACCCGAATTGCCCGGGCCGAACCAGAAACGGTACTGCAGCCATGCCAGCAGCAGGGCCAGCAGCAACAGCAGCCAGCGCCAATCGCGCATGGGCTCAGCGCTTCAGCGACACGAACGCGTCACGACCGGCGTAACGCGCGCTGGCGCCGAGGGCTTCCTCGATGCGCAGCAGCTGGTTGTACTTGGCCACGCGGTCGCTGCGGCACAGCGAGCCGGTCTTGATCTGGGTGGCGGTGGTGGCCACCGAGATGTCGGCGATGGTGGTGTCTTCGGTTTCGCCCGAACGGTGCGAGACCACGGCGGCGTAGCCGGCGCGGTCGGCCATGGCGATCGCTTCCAGGGTTTCGCTGAGGGTGCCGATCTGGTTGACCTTGATCAGGATCGCGTTGGCGGTGCCCGAGTCGATGCCTTCCTGGAAGATCTTCGGGTTGGTCACGAACAGGTCGTCGCCGACCAGCTGCACCTTCTTGCCGATGCGGTCGGTCAGCAGCTTCCAGCCGGCCCAGTCGTTCTCGGCCAGGCCGTCTTCAATCGTGATGATCGGGTACTGGGCAGCCCAGTCAGCCAGGAAATCGACGAACTGTTCGGAGGTCAGGCGCTTGTTCTCGCCCACCAGGTTGTACTTGCCGTTCTCGAAGAATTCGCTGGAGGCCACGTCCAGGCCCAGCAGCACGTCTTCACCGGCGGTGTAGCCGGCCTTGCCGATGGCTTCCAGGATGGTGTCCAGCGCTTCGACGTTGCTGCGGAAGTCCGGAGCGAAGCCGCCTTCGTCACCGACGGCGGTGCTCAGGCCGTGGCCCTTCAGCACCGACTTCAGCGAATGGAAGATCTCGGTGCCGGCGCGCAGCGCTTCGGAGAACGAGGTGAAGCCGACCGGCAGCACCATGAATTCCTGGAAGTCGACGTTGTTGTCGGCATGGGCGCCGCCGTTGATGATGTTCATCATCGGCACCGGCAGCGACGGGGTCGCGCCGGTCTTGGCGGCCAGGTACTGCCACAGCGCCTGCTTGCTGGAGGCGGCGGCAGCGTGCGCGGCGGCCATGGAAACACCCAGCAGCGCGTTGGCGCCCAGGCGACCCTTGTTCTCGGTGCCGTCCAGATCGATCAGGCGACGGTCCAGGCCGGCCTGGTCGGTGGCTTCAACGCCCTTCAGCGCGTTGGCAATGGCGCCGTTGACGTTCTCGACGGCCTTGCGCACGCCCTTGCCCAGGTAACGGGTCTTGTCGCCGTCACGCAGCTCCACCGCTTCCTTGGTGCCGGTCGAGGCGCCGGAGGGAACCGCGGCGCGACCGAACGAACCGTCCTCCAGGATGACTTCGGCTTCCAGCGTGGGGTTGCCACGGCTGTCGAGGATTTCACGGGCGTGGATGCTGCGGATCGTACTCATGGTCGGGCCGGTTACCTGTATGGAGAGGGGGCGACAAAACGGATGCCGCGTGATTATCCCCGGCTGCCCGTCACTTGCCAAATGGTGTAGCTGGCCACGACCGGATCATGGCCCTGCAGCAGCATCGGCACGGCGATCACCAGCCCCAGCAGGGCCAGCAGCAGGGCGGCCACGGCGGCCATCACTCGCCCGCGCCGCGAGCGCCAGGCCAATACCGAGGCCACGCCACTGCCCAGCCCCGCCACCACCAGTACCCCCATGGCAGCCATCAGGGCCGTGTGCACCGATTGCAGCGCGTGGCTGCCATCACCGGGCGAGCCTACGGCTGAGAGAAACAGCAGCAGACCGCCCAGCAGGGCAGCCCAGGCAAGCACGGCAAGGCCGAGCGCACAAGCGCCCCAAGGCCACGGTC
This sequence comes from Stenotrophomonas maltophilia, assembly GCF_047782825.1. Classification (GTDB taxonomy): domain Bacteria; phylum Pseudomonadota; class Gammaproteobacteria; order Xanthomonadales; family Xanthomonadaceae; genus Stenotrophomonas. The sequence continues at coordinate 1,500,343 of NZ_CP180589.1, forward strand.
GGCGCGGCAGGCGCGCGGAAGAGGTCGGGCTCATCGTATGAATGGGTACCGCATGAATGGGCGCAGCGCGCGCAGGCGAACGATCAGAGCTGGGCAAGGATGGCCCAGGCCAGCAGCAGGGTGGGCACGGCCAGCAGCAGCGAGGCCAGCCCGGCGGCGCGGCGCGCGCGATGCAGCCGCCAGCCCAGCACGGCGCTTGCAGCACTTCCGGCATACATCACCGCGGCCGCGCACAGGGACACGTTGAACATCGTGGCCTGCCAGCGCGGTGCGGCGCCATCGCCGGGCATGCGCGTGCCGGCAGCGCCCAGCAGCACCATGTAACCGAACGCGACCCAGGTGAGCAGCCCCAGCGCCAGCGCCACCCAGCCCCACGGCCAGTTGCGCCAATGCCGCCGGCGACGCTGGGCTTCCAGCGCCGCCCACGGGTCAAGACTCACGCGAAGCGCGAGAAGCCGTGCTTCTTGGTCACCGCATCGAGCTCCATCAGGGTCTCCAGCAGCGCTTCCATCTGGTCCAGCGGCCACGCATTGGGGCCATCGGACAGCGCCTTGGACGGGTCCGGATGGGTTTCGGCGAACAGGCCGGAAATACCCACCGCCACCGCGGCACGCGCCAGCACCGGCACATGCTCGCGCTGGCCACCGGAACTGGTGCCCTGCCCGCCCGGCAGCTGCACCGAATGGGTGGCATCGAACACCACCGGGCAGCCGGTGTCACGCATCACCGCCAGCGAACGCATGTCGCTGACCAGGTTGTTGTAGCCGAAGCTGGCACCACGCTCGCAGACCATGATCTGCTCGTTGCCGGTGGACTTGGCCTTCTCCACGACCGGCTTCATGTCCCACGGCGCCAGGAACTGGCCCTTCTTGATGTTGACCGGCTTGCCGGCGGCGCACACCTTGCGGATGAAATCGGTCTGGCGGACCAGGAAGGCCGGGGTCTGCAGCACGTCCACCACCGAGGCCACCTCGTCCATCGGGGTGTACTCATGCACGTCGGTCAGCACCGGCACGCCGATCTGCTTCTTCACTTCGGCCAGCACCTTCAGGCCCTCTTCCATGCCCGGGCCGCGGAAGGCGGTGCCCGAGGTGCGGTTGGCCTTGTCGAAGCTCGACTTGAAGATGAAGTTGACGCCGAGGCGGTCGGTGATCTCCTTCAGCTTGCCGGCGGTATCGAGCTGCAGCTGCATCGACTCGATCACGCAGGGGCCGGCGATCAGGAACAGGGGCTGGTCCAGCCCGACCTCGAATCCACACAGTTTCATGGCGTTTCCTTGTTGTCCGCTGCGCCGGCCGGGCCGGCGCGCTGGGGTTGAAGCATGCAGGATGGGGGCCGAAGCCCCCCTTCACAAGTCAGGCGCGGGCTTCGGACAGCAGCGCGCCACCGGCCTTGCGCTCACGCGCGGCACGGATGAAGCCGATGAACAGCGGGTGGCCATCGCGCGGGGTGGACAGGAACTCCGGGTGCGCCTGGCAGGCCAGGAACCACGGGTGCGCGTCACGCGGCAGTTCGACCACTTCCACCAGGGTGTCGTCCATCGACTTGCCCGAGATCACCAGGCCGGCATCTTCCAGCTGGGTGCGGTAGCGGTTGTTGAACTCGTAGCGGTGGCGGTGGCGCTCGGCCACCACGTCCTTGCCGTACAGCTCGCGGGCCAGGGTGCCCGGCTTCAGGCGCTGCTCCTGCAGGCCCAGGCGCATGGTGCCGCCCAGGTCGCTCTTGTCGTCACGCTTCTCGACATCGCCGGTGGCGGTGCGCCACTCGGTGATCAGGCCGATGACCGGGTCCGGCGACTGGCGGTCGTTCTCGGTGCTGTTGGCCTGCTCCAGGCCCAGCACGTGGCGGGCATAGTCGACCACCGCAGCCTGCATGCCGTAGCAGATGCCGAAGTACGGCACGCTGTTCTGGCGGGCGAACTGCGAGGTCAGCACCTTGCCTTCGAAACCACGGTCACCGAAACCGCCCGGCACCAGGATGCCATCGACATCGGCCAGCGCGGCCATGTCGGTGCCTTCCAGATCCTGCGCTTCCAGCCACTTCAGGTTGACCTTGGTGCGCTGGCGCAGGCCCCCGTGCTTGAGGGCTTCGCCGACCGACTTGTAGGCATCCTGGTGGTCGACGTACTTGCCGACCACGGCGATGGTCACTTCATCCAGCGGGTGCAGGGTCGCATCCACCGCGTCTTCCCACATCGACAGATCGACCGGGCCGACCTTGTCGGCCAGCTTCAGCTGGTTGACCACGATCTCGTCCAGGCCCTGCGCGTGCAGGCCCGACGGAATGCGGTACAGCACATCCACGTCCGGCACGCTGATGACGGCGCGCTCGGAGACGTTGGTGAACTGGGCGATCTTGCGGCGCTCCGAATCCGGCACAGCCTGTTCGGAGCGGCACAGCAGCACGTCCGGCTGGATGCCGATCGAGCGCAGTTCCTTCACCGAGTGCTGGGTCGGCTTGGTCTTCAGCTCACCGGCGGCGCCGATGTACGGCACCAGGGTGAGGTGCATGAACAACGCCTTCTCCGGGCCGCGTTCGGTACGCACCTGGCGGATCGCCTCCAGGAACGGCAACGACTCGATGTCACCCACGGTGCCGCCGATCTCGACCAGGGCCACGTCGTAGCCTTCGGTGGCTTCGTCGATGCAGCGACGGATTTCATCGGTGATGTGCGGGATGACCTGCACGGTTGCACCCAGGTAATCGCCGCGGCGCTCCTTGCGGATGACGTTCTCGTAGATGCGGCCGGTGGTGACCGAGTTCTTGCGGCTCAGGCGGGTACGCACGAAGCGCTCGTAGTGGCCCAGGTCGAGGTCGGTCTCGGCGCCGTCGTCGGTGACGTAGACCTCGCCGTGCTGGAACGGGCTCATGGTACCCGGGTCGACGTTGATGTACGGGTCGAGCTTCATCATCGTGACCTTCAGGCCACGCGCTTCAAGAATGGCGGCCAGTGACGCAGCGGCAATACCTTTGCCGAGCGAGGACACCACGCCGCCGGTTACGAAAATCAAGGGAGTCATGGCTGCAAGCATCCTGTCTGGAAATGGAAAACGGCAGCGCCACGCCTGCCCGAGGGGCGGGCGTGGAGCAGAAAGGGGGTTTTCCGGTTCGCTGGGGCAGCGAGGGAGGTGCGGGGCCGGTCGGCGGCAGGCGCCTGACGGGGACCATCGTGCGAGGTCGGGGCGGCCGTGCCGGTCAATTCGACCGTCACCTGCGACCCGCATTGCTGGAGGCCACGCATGGCCGGTCCAGCCCATTCGCAAATGGTGGACACGCACTACTCCCGGAAAGCCATAGTTTACAGATAGATGGCCGCCAACCCAAGGGGCAGATGGCGTCACCGATAAAAGAAAACGCCCCGCACTGCGGGGCGTTCAGGGGCCGGAGCCTTGCGGCAGCAGCCTCGGCGGCGGAAGCCTTACTTCTTCTTTCGGGCCTCTTCCTCTTCTTCCTGCTGCGGCACCGGCTGGCCCTTGGCCTTCATTTCGGCACTGGCCTGGGCACGGCGCTTGGCCTTGGCGTCGGCTTCGGACTGCGCGGCCTTGTCAGCCTGGTCGCCCTGCTGCGGGGCCGGCTGGCCTGCGTTCTGCGCCATCACCAGCGGCACTGCAACGGCGGCAGCGGCCAGGATCGCAATGGTCAGCAACTTCTTCATGGAGTCCTCCTCGCGGTATGGCTTGGACATGGGGGCGCCGGCGTTCAGATTCCAGCGGCTGCCATTTTACCCCCTCCCCGGCGCCGAGGCTGAACCGCAGGCGTGCAAAATCCCCGTCCACACCGCACACTTGCGCGTCGCTCCGCGCTTTGAAGATAGATGAACGCACGCTATAACGCCGCCGATATTGAAGTCCTGTCCGGCCTGGACCCGGTCAAGCGCCGTCCTGGCATGTATACCGACACCGCGCGCCCGAACCACCTGGCGCAGGAAGTGATCGACAACTCGGTGGACGAGGCCCTGGCTGGCCACGCCCGCTCGATCGAGATCACCCTGTACAAGGACGGCAGCGTGGAGGTCAGCGATGACGGCCGTGGCATGCCGGTGGACATCCACCCGGAAGAAAAGATCCCCGGCGTCGAGCTGATCCTGACCCGCCTGCATGCCGGCGGCAAATTCAGCAACAACAACTACACCTTCTCCGGCGGCCTGCACGGCGTCGGCGTCAGCGTGGTCAACGCGCTGTCGACCCTGGTGGAAGTGCACATCAAGCGCGAAGGTGCCGAGCACCGCATCACCTTCCGCAACGGCGACCGCGCCACCCCGCTGGAAGTGGTCGGCAGCGTCGGCAAGAAGAACACCGGTACCCGCGTGCGCTTCTGGCCGGACCCGAAGTACTTCGATACGCCCAAGTTCGCCGTGCGCGCGCTCAAGCACCTGCTGCGCGCCAAGGCCGTGCTGTGCCCGGGCCTGACCGTGAAGCTGACCGACGAAGCCACCGGTGAAGTCGATACCTGGTACTACGAAGACGGCCTGCGCGATTACCTGAAGCTGGAACTGGGCGAACGCGAGATGCTGCCGGCCGACCTGTTCGTGGGCAGCCTGAAGAAGGACACCGAGATCGTTGACTGGGCCGTGGCCTGGCTGCCGGAAGGCGAGCTGGTGCAGGAAAGCTACGTCAACCTGATTCCCACCGCCCAGCACGGCACCCACGTCAACGGCCTGCGCACCGGCCTGACCGAGGCGCTGCGTGAGTTCTGCGACTTCCGCAATCTGCTGCCGCGTGGCGTCAAGCTGGCCCCGGAAGACGTCTGGGACCGCGTGTCGTTCGTGCTGTCGCTGAAGATGACCGACCCGCAGTTCAGTGGCCAGACCAAGGAACGCCTGTCCTCGCGCCAGGCCGCAGGCTTCATCGAAGGCGCCGCCCACGATGCCTTCAGCCTGCTGCTGAACCAGAACGTGGACCTGGGCGAGAAGATCGCGCAGATCGCCATCGAGCGCGCCAGTGCGCGCCTGAAGACCGAAAAGCTGGTCGTCCGCAAGAAGGTCACCCAGGGCCCTGCCCTGCCCGGCAAGCTGGCCGACTGCATCAGCCAGGACCTGTCGCGCACCGAACTGTTCCTGGTGGAAGGTGACTCGGCAGGCGGCAGCGCCAAGCAGGCACGCGACAAGGACTTCCAGGCGATCCTGCCGCTGCGCGGCAAGATCCTCAACACCTGGGAAGTGTCCTCCAACAGCGTGCTGGCCTCCGAAGAAGTGCACAACCTGGCCGTGGCCATCGGCTGCGACCCGGGCAAGGAAGACATCGCCGGCCTGCGCTACGGCAAGGTGGTGATCCTGGCCGACGCCGACTCGGACGGCCTGCATATCGCCACCCTGCTCACCGCACTGTTCCTCAAGCACTTCCCGGCGCTGGTCGATGCCGGCCACGTGTTCGTGGCGATGCCGCCGCTGTTCCGCATCGACGTGGGCAAGCAGGTGTTCTACGCCCTGGACGAGGAAGAAAAGCGCTCGATGCTGGACAAGATCGAACGCGAGAAGATCAAGGGCGCGATCAACGTCACCCGCTTCAAGGGCCTGGGCGAGATGAATCCGCCGCAGCTGCGCGAGTCGACCATCCACCCCGATACGCGCCGCCTGGTGCAGCTGACCGTGGACGACGGCGAACAGACCCGCTCGCTGATGGACATGCTGCTGGCCAAGAAGCGCGCGTCTGATCGCAAGGGCTGGCTGGAATCGAAGGGCGACCTGGCTTCGCTGGAAGCCTGATCGCCAGCAGCCCTTCTGTAGAGCCGAGCCCACGCTCGGCTGCATTCCGCACCGTGCCGGGCAGCCGAGCATCGGCTCGGCTCTACAGACATCACGCCCCCATCGGCAAACCCAGCGGCGCCATAATGCGCGTCTCTCTGCGTGGACCGTCGTATTGGCCAGCCATTCGCTGCTGTTCCCGGGACTGCCGCTGCACAGCGCGCGCCTGGTCCTGAATCCGATCCGCCGCGACGATGCGGCGGCCCTGTTCGCGATCCAGTCCGACCCGGACGTGATGCGGTTCTGGAACCACCCGGCGTGGACGCGACCTGCCGAGGCCCGCGCGCAGATCGACGATGACCTGGCCGCACAGGCCACCGGTACCCAGCTCAAGCTGGCCGTGCGCGAAACACTGGACGGCCCGTTGCTGGGCATCTGCGTGGTGTTCGCCCTGGACCGCGATGCGGCACGTGCCGAGATCGGCTACCTGCTGGCCCCCGACAGACAGGGCCAGGGCTACATGCACGAAGCGCTGCAGCACCTGCTGGACTATCTGTTCCAGACCCTGCGCCTGCACCGCGTGGAAGCCGAGGTCGACCCGCGGAACCGGCCCTCGGCCCATGTGCTTGAACGGCTGGGCTTCCACCTGGAGGGCGTGCTGCGGCAACGCTGGCGCATCCAGGGCGAGTTGTCCGATTCGGCGGTGTACGGCCTGCTGGCCGATGACAACGGGCGCACCACCCTGCCCGCTTGACCGAATCTGGCCGCAACCGGTCCCTGCCGGCAGTCATGCCTTTGGACACATACGGCACGCCGGGCAGCGGCCTAGCATCGGGATTCTCTTCCGCTACCGCTTGGGTGCCATGAAGTCCCTGCTGCACACTGCCGCGCTCTGCGTCGGCCTGCTCGTCGCCCCCGCCTGCGCGCTGGCCGCGCCCGCCGCCAATACCCCGCCCGACACCAAGGACGACAAGACCGAAGCGCCTGCGCTGCCGGCCGACGCCTCCGCACGCCAGAGCATGCGCCTGGGTGGCCGCACCCTGGACTACACCGCCACCGTCGGCACCCTGCCGGTGCGCGATGCGAAGGGCAAGGTGATCGCCGATGTGGTGTTCACGGCCTACACGATGCCGGGCAAGGACCGGCCGGTGACCTTCGCACTCAATGGCGGCCCGGGCGCATCGTCGGTCTACCTCAACATGGGCGCGATCGGGCCCAAGGTGGTCACCTTCGGTTCGGAAGGCGACAGCGCTTCGGCACCGGCCACCCTGCACGACAATCCCGGCACCTGGCTGGACTTCACCGATCTGGTGTTCATCGACCCGGTGGGTACCGGCTTCAGCCGCGCGCGCATCGGCGATGACGAAGCGAAGAAACAGCTGTACAACCCCAGCGCCGACATCGAATACCTGTCGCGCTCGATCTACGACTGGCTGCTGCGCAACCAGCGCATGGGTGCGCGCAAGTACCTGACCGGCGAGAGCTACGGTGGTTACCGCGGCCCGCGCATCACCCACTTCCTGCAGACCCGCCTGGGCGTGGCGATGAACGGCCTGGTGCTGGTGTCGCCGTACCTGAGCCCGACCCTGGAAGACAATGCCGATGTGTCGCCGATGGCGTGGATGCAGACGCTGCCGTCCATCGCGGCCGCGCACCTGGAGCGCCAGGGCAAGCTGACCGACGCGGCGATGCGCGAGGTGGTGGAATATACCCGCGGTGACTACGCCACCGCGCTGATGAAGGGCCGCAGCGACCCGCAGGCGACCGAAGCGATGCTGCGCCGGGTGACCGAGCTGACCGGGCTGGACCCGCAGTTCGTGCGCCGCGCCGGTGGGCGCCTGGAAACCCAGGCGTACCTGCGCGAGGTGTTCCGCGACAAGGGCACGCTGGGCAGCCGTTACGATTCCAACGTAACCGCGTTCGATCCGTTCCCGAACGATCCGGAACAGCGCGCCAACGATCCGCTGCTGGACAGCATCATCGCGCCGACCACCACGGCCATGGTGGACTTCGTGACGCGCGTGGTGGGCTGGAAGGTCGATGCGCGCTACCAGGCGCTGAACTACGACGTGAACCGGCTGTGGGACCGCGGTGGCGAGCTGCGACAGGGGGCGGTGACCCAGCTGCGCCAGGCGGTGGCGATCGATCCTCACCTGCAGGTGCTGATCGTGCATGGCTGGAATGATCTGTCGTGTCCGTTCATGGGGTCGATCCTGACGGTGGACCAGATGCCGGCGATGGGCAGCAACCCGGACCGGGTGCAGGTGCGCAGCTATCCGGGTGGGCATATGTTCTACAGCCGGGCGGACAGCCAGGCGGCGTTCCGGAAGGATGTGCAGGCGCTGTTCCAGCGTAATTGAGGGGTTCGGCCGGGCCTGCGGCCCGGCACCCGCTGACGGCAACGGCAACGTCCAACGTCAAAAGCCGGGTTTCCGTGGATTGGCGGGCCGGGATGGGCAGGCGGGGGACGGCAAAAGCCGCTCCTGCGTGCCTCGTAGAGCGCCTTGCTCGTGTGCGCAATCCTGCGCACACGGCAAGACCGGGGCTGGGCGTCCCGCCCAACCCGCCCGAGGCATGCCTCGGGCCCATGGCGCTCTGCGCCCCCGCCTGCCCATCCCACCCCGCCTTCGACAGTTGGCCGGTGGCCGGTGGTCTGTAGATCCACGCCATGCGTGGATACGGAAAAATGTTCTGCCATGGCCAGTAGATCCACGCCATGCGTGGATACGGAAAAATGATCTGCCATGGCCAGTAGATCCACGCCATGCGTGGATACGGAAAAATGTTCTGCTGACTCGTCCTGCCATAGGTTGACACCTATGGGGTGGATGATCCGGCCGCCGTCAGGCGGCCAAAGACGCCCGATGCATCGCATCGGGCGTCTGCATTTTAAGTGACAGGTGGGGTCGCTCGGCGTTGTAGATCTGCACTGCCTCAGCCGCCATCTGCCGTGCCTGACCCAGGTCCAGTGGGCGATGAAGCAAAAACTCGCATTTGAGGATCCCGTTGATCCGCTCCGCCAGCGCGTTCTGATAGCAGTCGTAGCCGTCGGTCATGGAGCAGGTCAGGCCATGCTTGGCGTGGATGTTCTGGTAGTTGTCCGAGCAGTACTGGATGCCTCGATCCGAATGATGGATCAGACGCTGTCTGGTTTTCCGCGCTTTCAGAGCCATTTCCAATGCTTGTGCGGTGTGTTCGGTCTGCAGCGTCTCATTCACGCTCCAGCCCACGATCTTGCGTGACCAGGCGTCTGTAACCAGGCTCAGGTAAACGAAATTTCCATCTGTGGGCAGATAGGTGATATCCGCGACCCATACCTGTTCACTGCCGGTCGGCGTCACGCATCCCTCGCCCGGTTTAAGCAGGTTCGGGTGCCTCCGGAAGCGGTGATGACTGTTGGTGGTCTTGTGATACGCACGACGGTGCGGCACCAGCTGCCGTGCTTCTCGAAGCACGTCAAATAGACGGTCCCGACCCAGAGCGATTCCCGCCTCCTGCAGCTTCGGTTCAATCAGGTGATGCAGCTTGCGTGTACCGACCCGAGGCTGGCGCGCGCGGCAAGCGCTCACCAGCGCCAAGGCTGTGGCATCAGCAGCGTTTCGCCGCTGATGGCGGTGCCCCGCCTGATAGAACGCCTGCCGACTGATGCCGAAATGGCGGCAAGCCCTTGCCACGCTTATGCCTTTGAGGCGCCTTTGCGTGAGGACTTGCCGGAAGGCTTTTTTACGATTTTCACACCGTAATCCTCTTTGAGGACGTCCACGATCGCCTCGAAGAGCTGCGCCTTCTCGTTTGCTTCCCGCAACTGGACCTGCAGGGCCTTGATCTGTTGTTCCGGCGTAAGCGGCTTGGCCGCTCCGGCTTTGGGGACAGTACTCATGGGAGGGAATGATGCCCCAGCCGACCAATCTTGCCGACCATGCCGACGAAGCCAGGAAAGCACCGTGGTGCGCCCTTGGATCCCATAGCGCTCCTGAGCCTTTTTGTAAGTCAGTTCCCCGCGCTCGACCTGGTCGACCACCGACAACTTGAAGGCCAGCGAGTAATCCCGCTGGCTGCGCCTGACTGTTGATTTCATTGAACATTCCTTTTCCAGAGGGAAAAGGTGTCAACCCAATTCAGGACGGGTCATGCCCACGAAAAAAGCCCGCCGGACTCCGGCGGGCTTTTTCGTTTACCGGGGTCGGATCCCTGTCCCGCAGGGAAAGGGCTCTGACCCCAAGGCCGTTGGCATCAGGTCCAGCCGAACAGCTCGAACAGCTTCAGGATCAGGTACGCGCAGCCGCCGGCGGCGGGGATGGTCAGGATCCAGGCCCAGACGATGCGTTCGATCACGCCGAACTTCAGCGAACGCGGGTTCTTGGCGAAGCCGACGCCCATGATGGCGGTGGAGATGCTGTGGGTGGTCGAAACCGGCATGCCGAAGTGGGCGGCCAGGGTCAGGATGGTGGCCGAGCTGGTCTCCGCGGCGAAGCCGTGGATGGGATGCAGCTTGACCATCTTGTGGCCCAGGGTCTTGATGATCTTCCAGCCGCCCGAGGCGGTACCGGCGGCCATCACTACCGCACAGGTCAGCACGATCCACATCGCGATGCCGTCACCGGCGTGCGCGTCCGGGTGCATGAAGGCCAGCCAGGACGGCAGGTCGTTCAACGCACCGGTGGCTTCGGCACCGATCAGTGTCATGGCGATGATGCCCATGGTCTTCTGCGCGTCGTTGTGGCCGTGGGCGAAGCCCATGTAGGCCGCCGAAGCGATCTGCGCCTTGCCGAAGAACGCATTGACGATGCGCGGACGGGCCAGGCGACCGATGGCGCCACCGATCTTGGCCAGGCCGGCGATCAGGCCCCACAGCAGCACCATCACCACGATGCCGAGCAGGAAACCGGCGATCGGCGAGGTGATCATCGGCACGAACACCTTCCACAGCAGGCCCTTGTTCTGCGCCCAGCTGCCCAGGCGCTCGGACCAGATCAGCGCGTCCCAGTTGTTGTGGGCCGCGGCCAGGCCGGCGCCGCAGAGACCGCCGATCAGCGCGTGCGAGGACGAGGACGGCAGGCCCTTCCACCACGTGATCAGGTTCCAGATGATGCCGCCCAGCAGGGCGCACAGGATCACCTGTGGGGTGACGTCGACCACGTTGGTGTTGAGCAGGCCCGAAGCGATGGTCAGCGCCACCGCGGTACCGGTCAGCGCACCGATGAGGTTCATGAAGGCGGCCAGCATCACCGCCCAGCCGGGCGAGAGCACCTTGGTCGCCACCACGGTGGCAATGGAGTTGGCGGTGTCGTGGAAGCCGTTGATGAACTCGAAGACGAGTGCGGCCAGGATCACCACCAGGACAAGGGTCAACATGCGGCGGCGTCCGTCAGCTGTTCTTCAACACGATCTGGTACGCCACCACGCCGGCCTCGCGGCAACGGTCGATGGCCTTTTCCAGGATCTCGAAGAACTCCTTCAGCAGGAACATCTGCAGGTTGTCCAGGCGGCCCGAATAGATGTCGCGGTACAGCTCCAGCATCAGGCGGTCGGCTTCGTTTTCCAGCGAGCGCAGCTTCTCGTTCAGCGCGGTCATCCGGTCCAGGTTCATGTGGCGCAGGTCGGCCACCATCTCCACCACCACGCTGGCGGCCTGTTCCAGCATCGCCGCGCGCGGCGCGAAGTCGATGTGTTCCAGGTGGGTCGTGGCCAGCGAATAGCGATCGGCGAACTTCTCGATCTGCTTGGGAATCTTGTACAGCGCCGAACCCAGCGCTTCGATGTCCTCGCGCTCGATCGGGGTCATGAAGCTGTCCACCAGCGCCTGGCTGATCTTGTCCGAGGCGGCGCGTTCGCGCAGGCGGGCCAGCTTGAAGGCGTCCAGGGCGGGCTGGCGGTCGGCCTCGCGCAGCATGGAATGCAGTGCCTTGGCGGCGTCGGACGCCGCGACGGCGGCCTCATCAAGCAGGGTGTAGAACTGTTTGCCGGAACCGAAAATGGTCTGCAGAGAGAACATTGAGAAACCTGTCAGCCGTCGCGGGAAGGACGGCACCAGGACGAATTATGACGGCTAGATGACCATTCCGGGTATCCCCGCCCCCATCCGGGGGTGGAAAGACCCCAACCTGAACAGGCAGTTGCCACCCCGCCATGGGCCTTTGCTAAGATGCCAGCGCGCCCTCGGGCGCACCTTATGGACGACGACCCTTACCCCCCTGCGCCGCGCCGGACCCTGTTCCTGAGCGCCTGCCGCCATTGCAAGCACCCGCCCTCCCTGCCACCAACCGGGGACGACGCCCGTGTTTGAGATCCTGATAGTCCTGGCCTTGATCGTGTTCAACGGCTTCTTCGCCATGTCCGAGATGTCGGTCATGACCTCGCGCAAGAGCCGCCTGAAGCAGATGGCCAGCACCTCCAAGCGCGCGGCCAAGGCGCTTGAGCTGTCCGAGAAGCCTGAGAATTTCCTGTCCACCGTCCAGATCGGCATCACCCTGGGCGGCATCCTCACCGGCGTGTACGGCGGTGAGGCCATCGGTAACAGCATCGCCCACCACCTGCAGGTGATGTTCCCGTCGCTGGCCGACACCATCACCCTGTTCGGCGATCCGCAGCCGCTGTCGAACCTGATCGGCAAGACGCTGGCCGTGGCCCTGATCACCTTCCTGACGCTGATCTTCGGTGAGCTGGTGCCCAAGCGCCTGGCCATCACCCGTTCGGAAGACATTGCCGGCATGGTCGCCCTGCCGATGGGCTGGCTGGCCCGCATCGCCTTCCCGGCGGTCTGGCTGCTGTCCCACTCCACCCGCCTGGTGCTGCGCCTGCTGGGCCTGGGCAAGGACGAGGCCGCCTCGGTGACCGAAGAAGAGATCCGCATGCTGGTGGCCGAAAGCCACGAAGCCGGCGTGATCGACACCCATGAGCGCGACATGATGAACCGCGTCATGCGCCTGGGTGACCGTACCGCCGACAGCCTGATGACCCCGCGCAACCGCATCGCCTGGCTCGATACCCAGGCCGGGCTGGAGCGCAACCTGGAAATCATGGCCGAGCACGAGTTCTCCCGTTACCCGGTCTACCGCGACAACGACATGGACGTGGTCGGCGTGCTGGAACTGAAATCGCTGGCCACGCGCATGGCGCGCGGCGACAACGCCCTGTTCCAGACCCTGCGCGAGCCGCTGTACGTTTCCGAATCGACCCATGCGATGAAGCTGCTGGAGATCTTCCGCGAGGAACAGCAGTCGATGGCGCTGGTGGTGGACGAATACGGCGAAATCCAGGGCCTGGTGACCATCAGCGACCTGATGGGCGCGGTGGTCGGCCGCCTGCAGGCGGTGGAGAACGCCGACGAGGATGCGCTGGTGGTGACCCGCGAAGACGGCTCGCTGCTGGTGGATGGCTCGCTGCCGATCGAGGACGTGCGCGAACTGATCGGCAGCAACGAGCTGCCCGATGCCGAGGACGGCGATTACTACACGCTGGCCGGCATGTGCATCCACTACTTCGGCCGCATCCCGCATGCGGGCGAATACTTCGACTGGGCCGGCTGGCGCTTCGAAGTGGTCGACCTGGACGGCGCGCGCGTGGACAAGCTGCTGCTGCGCACCCTGTCCGACGAGCAGGCCGATGAGCTCACCGCCTGATCCTGTGCAGGATGGTCCGAGCCAGAAGGATTCCCGGCAGGAACCAGCGCAGGGATCGGGCGGGGAACGCCCGACCTATCGCAACGAGGGCATCCGCACCCTGCTGGCGATGTTCGAATTCGGTGATCCGGGCCAGCAGATGACGCTGGGGCGGATCCTGCAGGATCTGCAGCAGAGCGCTTTCGGCGTGTTCCTGTTCGTGGCCATCCTGCCGTCGTTCATTCCGATTCCGGGCATGGGCGGCGCGGTCAGCGGCCCGCTGGTGGTGCTGATCGGGCTGCAGATGCTGTTCTGCATGCGCAAGCCCTGGCTGCCGGGTTTCATCGCCCGCCGCGGGCCCAGACGCGGCACCATGCACCGCTTCCTCGACCGCATCGATGGCGCTCTGCGGCGCCTGGACCGCATGCTCAAGCCGCGCCTGCCGCAGTTCCTGGCACCGGCACCGGCACACGCCTTCACCGGCCTGCTGCTGGTGCTGCTGGGCATCCTGCTGTCGCTGCCGATCCCCTTCACCAACTACCTGTTCGGCTTCCAGCTGCTGCTGTTCGCATTGGCGCTGCTGGAGCGCGATGGCGCGCTGATGCTGTTCAACTGGGTGGCCGGGGTGGTGGCGATCGCCTTCTTCGGCTTCAGTTCCGGGCAGTTGGTGGGCTACACGGTGGAATTGTTCCAGCGCTGGTTCTGAGTGCCGGCCGCTGCGCTCGCCGGGCATGGCCCGGCGCTACCTTCCACACGGCATGATCATCCACGCATGGCGTGGATCTACTGGATCGCGGGCGCGACATGGACCCATGCGGAAATCGCGCGGGCGGCGTGGACCAATGCGTAAGCAGTAGATCCACGCCATGCGGGGATGAAGCAGCGGTAGCGCCTGGCCATGCCCGGCGGAATTGCTCACCGCAGGTCGATGAAGCCGTTGTCGGCCAACTGGCCCGGGTCGTCCTGCACCGCCGACAACACGAAGGTCAGCGCCTTGCCCAGCAGCGTGCCGGGGCCATCCCAGTATTCGGCCGAATCGGCGCGCACGTGGATCAGCCGCAGGTTCGGATCGTCCTTGCCACCGGGGAAGAACAGCTTCATCGGCGGCGACCACAGTTCCTCGATCTTGGCCCGGTCATCAACAATGCGGGCACGCCCGGCCACCGACACATAGGTGTTCTTCGATGACGAGGCATAGGCCACGTTCACCCGCGGGTTGAGCGCGATCTCGGCCACCTTCGGGCTGTCGGCGGCGGTGGCGAACCAGAGGTCACCGTCGAAGGCGACCTGCTGGGTGCCCAGCGGGCGGCTGTACAGGCGCCCATCGACGCCGACGGTGGTGAACATCGCCACCTCCACGTCCTTGATCAGCTCGGCCAGCTGGGCGATGTGTTCTGCTCGGTTGTCGGCCATGGTGGGGGCTCCTTGTGGTTGAGCCCCCATCAGACCCGGCGCGGCTGCAATGCGCCGTGACGCAGATGTTCAGCCCGCGTGGCGGGCGTGCCAGGCCTGCATGGTCAGCTCGAACGAGCGCAGGCGCGCGCGGTGGTCATACAGGTTGGCGGTGAGCATCAGCTCGTCAGGCCTGTGGCGTTCGACGAAGGCAGCGATACCCTCGGCCACCTGCTGCGGATCACCCAGCACGGTGCAGGCCAGGGCGCGCTCCACGCCCAGTTTTTCATGGGGTTCCCAGAAGCCCTCGATGTCGTCGATCGGCGCGGGAATCCTGCCCGGGCGGCCACGGCGCAGGTTGACGAAGCTCTGCTGCTGGCTGGTGAACAGCCGGCGCGATTCGGCTTCGCTGTCGCTGGCAACGACGTTCAGCGCCAGCATCGCGTGCGGCTGCTTCAACGTGGCCGAGGGGCGGAATTCGCGGCGGTAGACCGCCAGCGCTTCGTCCATCGAATCGGGCGCGAAGTGTGAGGCGAAGGCATACGGCAGGCCCATCGAGGCCGCCATGCGCGCCCCGAACAGGCTGGAACCCAGGATCCAGGTCGGCACCCGCAGGCCGCCGCCGGGCACCGCCTGCACGGCCTGGCCGGGCTGTACCGGCTCGAAGTAGTGCAGCAGCTCGCGCACGTCCTGCGGGAACTGATCGGCGCTGTCGAAGTAGCGGCGCAGCGCGCGCGCGGTGGGCTGGTCGGTGCCCGGTGCGCGGCCCAGGCCAAGGTCGATGCGGTCCGGGTACAGCGACGCCAGCGTGCCGAACTGCTCGGCCACCTGCAACGGCGCATGGTTGGGCAGCATGATGCCGCCGGAGCCAACGCGGATGCGCTGGGTGCCGCCGGCCACGTGGCCGATCAGCACGGCGGTGGCCGCGCTGGCGATGCCGGGCATGTTGTGGTGTTCGGCCAGCCAGTAGCGGCGGTAGCCCAGCGCATCGGCGTGCTGGGCCAGTTCCAGCATGTTGGCGAAGGCGGCGGTGGTATCGCTGCCCTCGCAGACCGGGGCCAGGTCGAGGATCGACAACGGGATCATCAGGGGGTTTCCGTCACGGGATTCCCCTTGCATGGGGTCGGCACGGCGCCACGGCCAGTGACGGTGGCGGGATGCTGATTCCTGCCGGGTGGTGTAGAGCCGGGCCCATGCTGGGCTGCTGTGGGCCGGCGAGAGGCAGCCGAGCGTGGGCTCGGCTCTACACGGGCAACGGAAGGCGGCCCAGGCCGAAGCGTGGTCAGAACGCGCTGGGGCGCGGCGCGGCCAGCGGCTGGTCGACCAACGGCTTCAGTTCGGCATCCAGCGCCACGCGTTCGTCAAACACGAAACAGCGCCCGTCGTAGCCCTCCCCACCCACTTCCTCGAAGTAGCCGAGGATGCCGCCATCGAGCTGCAGCACGTTGTCCATGCCGTCGTTGGCCATCCACAGCGCCGCCTTCTCGCAGCGGATGCCTCCGGTGCAGAAACTGACCACGGTGCTGTCCTTCAAGGCCTCGCGGTGCGGTGCCAGCGCCTCGGGCAGATCGGTGAATTTGTGGATGGGCAGCACCAGCGCGTCCTTGAACGTGCCGTACTCCACTTCCTGCAGGTTGCGCGTATCGAGCATCACCACCGGCTTGCCCGCATCGTCGTGGCCCTGCCGCAGCCAGCGCTGCACGGTGGCCGGATCGATGGCCGGCGCACGCGGGTAATCCAACGGCTGGCCGTCATCGCGGCGGAAACTGATGATCTCGTCCTTCACCTTGGCCTTCAGCCGCGCGAACGGCTGGTGCTCGCTGAAGCTGGTCTTGACCCGCATTTCGGCGAAGCGCGCATCGGTATGCAGGGCCGCATAGAACCCCCTCACGGCCTCCGGCTCCCCCGCCAGGAAGAGATTCAGGCCCTCGCCCGCCACCAGGATGGTTCCGCGCAGCTCCGCGGCCTCGGCGCGCGCCAGCAGCTGGTCGCACAGGACCCGGGGGGCGTCGATGACGGCAAAGTGGTAGGCAGCGGTATTGGCGATCATCCCGCCATTTTAGCGCCTCGCGCCCGAACAGGCAGATTCAGGGGTCAGAGCCCTCTGCGCGGCGGAGGAATCCGACCCCGGCAGATACCCGGAACCTGTCAGAGGCGGGGCGGTGTGGGCAGGCGGGGGCGCAGAGCGCCATGGATGGCGCTCTACGAGGCACGCAGGAGCAGCTTTTGCCGTCCCCCGCCTGCCCACACCGCCCCGCCCTCCCACTGAAGCCCGGCTTTTGACGTTGCCGTTGATCTTGCTTCGGCGGGTGCCGGGTGCAACCCGGCCGGAAAGCCCCTCAGCCCCGCAACAGCACGAACGGCAGCAACACCAGCGCCGCAGCCACCAGCATCCCCAGCAACACCAGCACCACGAACACCGGCCGCCGCCGCAGCAGGCTGCCGAACGTCTCGGCCGTCCCCTCGCGCAACGCCTGCTCACGCTCGGCGCGCACGCGCACCCCACGCGCCGCCTGGTACTCGGCCATCAGCGCCTTCGCCCGTGGCTGGTCAGCATCCTCGCTCAGCCACAGGCCGCCATTGGAAATGCCCCACGGGCTGGGTTCGGTGCGATACCAGGCGATGCCGTGCTGATCCAGCAGGGTGCAGACATCGGCATATTCGTCGTCACCGACGTTGCGGAGATTGAGCAGGAGTTTGGCCATGTCCCCATGATACCCGGCGCCGATGCGCTACCCTTGCCGCCCTCGACACCGCCCATTCCGGAGACGCCTGATGCGCCGCCTGCTGCTTCCCCTGCTGCTGTCCCTTGTCGCCGCCGGCTGTTCCAGCGAACCGTCCGGCCCGCCGCCGGGGGGCACCCTGACCACCTTCGAACGCATCGACACCCAGGTCGGCAACGGCGCTGAAGCCATGCCGGGCCAGAAGGTGACCGTGCACTACACCGGCTGGATCTACGACCAGCGCACCGAAAACAAGCACGGCAAGACCTTCGACAGCTCGGTCGGCCGCGGCGAACCGTTCATCTTCGCGCTGGGCGCCGGCCAGGTCATCCGTGGCTGGGACGAAGGCGTGGCCGGCATGAAGGTGGGCGGCAAGCGCACCCTGATGATTCCGCCCGACTACGGCTACGGCGACCGCGGCATCGGCCCGATCCCGGCCGGTTCTTCGCTGGTGTTCGACGTCGAGCTGCTCGATGTCAAACCGTGATGCCGCAGCACCGCGCCGGGTCGCCGTCATCGGCGGCGGACCGGCCGGCCTGTTCGCTGCCGAGCGCCTGCGCGCGGCCGGACTGGAAGTAGACCTGTACGAGGCCAAGGGTTCGCCCGGCCGCAAGTTCCTGATTGCGGGCAAGGGCGGGCTCAACCTGACCCATTCCGATCCGCGCCCGCTGTTCGACAGCCGTTACCGTGAACAGGCCACGGCGGTCGGCCGCTGGCTGGATGGCTTCGATGCGCAGGCGCTGCGCGACTGGGCCGCCGGCTTCGGCGTGGAAACCTATGTGGGCAGCTCCGGCCGGGTGTTCCCGATCGACCGCAAGGCCGCGCCGCTGCTGCGTGGCTGGGTACGCCGGCTGAAGGAACAGGGCGTGCGCCTGCACGTCAACCACCGCTGGACCGGTTGGAGCGACGACGGCGCACTGTGTTTCGAGACCGAACACGGCACGGTGAACGCACACGCCGATGCCACGGTGCTGGCCCTGGGGGGCGGCAGCTGGCCGCAGCTGGGCAGCGATGGCGCGTGGGTGGCACCGCTGCAGGCGCGCGGCGTGGATACCGCCCCGCTGCAGTCGGCCAACTGCGGCTTCGATATCGATTGGACGCCGTTCTTCGCCCAGCGCAATGCCGGCGCGCCGCTCAAGCCCCTGGTCGCGCACTGGATCGACCTGCAGGGCCAGGCGAAATCGCTGCAGGGCGAATGCGTGGCCAGCGAGTATGGCATTGAGGGCAGCCTGATCTATGCGCTGTCTGCCGACCTGCGCGAGACCATCAACCGTGATGGCCACGCAATGCTGTGGCTGGACCTGGTGCCGGGCCGCGATGAAGCACGCCTGCTGGCTGACCTGTCGCGCCCGCGCAAGGGCCGCAGCTTCGGCGAGCACCTGCGTCGCCAGGCGGGGCTGGACGCAGTGAAGGCCGCGCTGGTGTTCGAGACGCTGGGCAAGGACGCGGGCAATGATCCTGCTGCGGTGGCCGCCACGCTCAAGCGCCTGCCGCTGCGCCTGCTGCGGCCGCGGCCGATGGCCGAGGTGATCAGCACAGCTGGCGGCGTGCGTCTGCAGGCGCTGGACGCTGGCCTGATGCTGCACGATCTACCGGGCGTGTTCTGCGCCGGCGAAATGCTGGACTGGGAAGCGCCGACCGGGGGGTATCTGCTGACCGCGTGCTACGCGAGTGGATTGCGGGCGGCCGAGGGCGTGATCGGGTGGCTGGCCGCGCGCTGACCCCGGTTTTGTAGAGTCGAGCCATGCTCGACTGCATTGGCCACAAAAGCAAAGCAGTCGAGCATGGCTCGACTCTACAGGATGCGGTGCATCCGCACCGAGGCCAGGGCCACGCCGCTGGGATGCGGGTAGGCTTCCTCCGCCCCGGCGATGAAGCCCTGCCGCTGGTAGAACGGAACGGCATTGAGCGAGGCCGACAGCACGACCTCGCGCGCCGGATCGGCCATCGCCAGCAGCCGCTGCATCAGCGCCTGGCCGATACCCTGCCCGCTGCGGTCCGGATCGACGAACAGGGCGTCCACTTCATTGCCTTCGGTGTCGAACACGCCGAAACCCAGCAGGGTGCCCTGCGCGTCTTCGGCCACCACGCAACCGCCCTGCCCCAGCAACCGCTGGTACTGCGCAGGCGGCGGCGACGCCGACCACGGGGCAATCACCTCGGGCGGATAGTGGCTGCTACAGGTCTCGCGCACGCAACGCGTGCGCAGCGCCCACAGGGTGGCCACATCATCGAAGCTGCCTTTCCTGAACTGCATGATGCCTCCCCGTAGAGTCGAGCTTGCTCGACTGCTCTTGGTGATCAAAAAGCAGTCGAGCATGGCTCGACTCCACAACACCGGTTACCGCGACTTGCTGGCGCGCAATGCCTGGATGCGCGGCGGCGGCTGGAACGAATCGCTGCGCGCATCGGCCCAGAACGAATGGAATACCGCGTGATCGGGCACCTTGTGCAGCAGCTCGCCCGGCTCCAGATACCGGTACAGCGAGGCCAGCGAACGGATTTCCACAGGCGAAACGCGACGCAGGATGTGCTCCGGCCCCAGCTCCGCCGGGTCGTTCAGACCGGCCGCGCACAGCAGCTCCTTCAGCGCATGCAGCGTGTGCTCGTGATAGCTGTGCACGCGGGTCGCCTTGTCCGGCGCATCCAGGTGCTTCCAGCGCGCCGGGTTCTGGGTAGCGATGCCGGTCGGGCACTTGTCGGTATGGCAGCTGAGCGACTGGATGCAGCCCAGCGCGAACATGAAGCCACGGCCGGCGTTGCACCAGTCCGCGCCAAGGGCAATCGTGCGGGCGATCTCGAAGGCACTGGTGATCTTGCCGGCCGCGCCGATGCGGATGCGTTCGCGCAGGTCCAGGCCGACCAGGGTGTTGTGCACCAGCAGCAGCGCTTCGTGCATCGGCACGCCCACGTGGTCGACGAATTCGGCCGGTGCCGCGCCGGTACCGCCTTCGGCACCATCGACCACGATGAAATCGGGCAGCAGGCCGGTTTCGTGCATGGCCTTGGCGATGCCGAACCATTCCCAGGGATGGCCGATGGCCAGCTTGAAGCCCACCGGCTTGCCACCGGACAGCTCGCGCAGGCGGGCCACGAACTGCAGCAGTTCCACCGGCGTGGAGAACGCCGAATGGCGGGACGGCGACACACAGTCCACGCCCATCGGCACGCCGCGCGTGGCGGATATTTCGGCCGTCACCTTCGGTGCCGGCAGCACGCCGCCGTGGCCGGGTTTTGCGCCCTGCGACAGCTTGATCTCGATCATCCTGACCTGGTCGTGGGTGGCATTGGCGACGAAACGTTCTTCGCTGAAACCGCCCTTCTCATCGCGGCAGCCGAAATACCCCGAACCGATTTCCCACACCAGGTCCCCACCCATTTCGCGGTGGTAGGGCGAGATCGAGCCTTCGCCGGTGTCGTGGTAGAAGCCACCGCGTCGCGCGCCGTCGTTCAACGCCCGGATCGCATTGGCCGACAGCGAGCCGAAGCTCATCGCCGAGATGTTGAACACGCTGGCCGAATAGGGCTTGGCGCAGGTGGGGCCGATCAGCACACGGAAATCGTGGGCACCGATGGTGGTCGGTGCCAGCGAATGGTTGATCCACTCGTAGTCCAGCGCGTAGGTGCTGCGCAGGGTGCCGAAGGGCACGGTGTCCATTTCATTCTTGGAGCGCTGGTAGATCAGTGCACGCTGCTGGCGCGAGAACGGCACGTCCTCCAGGTCGCTCTGCACGAAGTACTGGCGGATTTCCGGGCCAATGGACTCCAGGCCATAGCGGAAGTGCGCCATCACCGGGTAATTGCGGCGCAGGGTGCTGCGCTTCTGCAGCAGGTCCCACGTGCCCAATACCACCATGGCGGCCGTCAGGCCGACGCCCCAGTACCAGGCCGGCCAGATCGTGGCCAGCCACAGGCACAGCGGAAACAGCAGGATGGCGAGCAGGTAGACGATATACCGGTGCATGGCGTTCCTCGGTTGCAACTGCCCCCGAGTTTACCGCGCAGCGGTCTACAACCGGTCGTCAACCACGCCGCGCGGCCAGGCGGACTTCACGTCGTAGACCAGCCCCCCCGGGGCCAGCAGGCCACGGATCTGCGCCTCGCCCAGCGCCCTGAAGCTGGCATGGGCCACGGCCAGCACCACCGCGTCGTACTGCCCTGCCAGCGGTTCGGCTACCCACTGCACACCGGCATCGGCCAGCGCGGCCGGCCCCACCCAGGGGTCACTCACCTGTACCTGCGCGCCGCTGGCCTGCAGCCGCTGCGCAAGTTCCAGCGCGCGGCTGTTGCGCAGGTCCGGGCAGTCTTCCTTGAACGTCACCCCCAGCACCAGGATGCGCGACAGCGCCGGGGCCCGCCCGCGCTCGGCCAGCATCGCCAGTACCCGCGCGGCGACATGTTCGCCGACACGGTTGTTGACCTGCCGCGCGGTGTGGATCAGGTCCGGGTGGTAGCCCACGCTCTCGGATTTGTGCAGCAGGTAGTACGGATCCACGCCGATGCAGTGGCCACCGACCAGGCCCGGCCGGAACGGCAGGAAGTTCCACTTGCTGCCGGCGGCATCGAGCACGTCCTGGGTATCGATGCCGAGCCGGTCGAAGATCAGCGCCAGCTCGTTGACCAAGGCGATGTTGACGTCGCGCTGGATGTTCTCCACCACCTTGGCCGCTTCGGCCACGCGCATGGATGGCGCCGGGAAGGTACCGGCGGCGATGATGCGCTGGTACAGGCCATCGACCACCGCAGCCACGGCCGGCGTTGAACCGGAGGTGATCTTGCGGATGTCGGCCAGGCGCCGCTGGCGGTCACCGGGGCTGACCCGTTCCGGGCTGTAGCCGCAGTAGAAATCCTCGTTGAAGCGCAGCCCCGAGCCCTGCTCCAGCAGCGGCACGCAGACCTCTTCGGTGGTGCCGGGGTATACCGTGGATTCGTAGATGACCAGATCGCCGGCACGCAGGTGGCTGGCCACGCGCCGGGTGGCCGAGCGCAGCGGTTCCAGGTCGGGCTGTTCGTAGGCATCGATCGGCGTAGGCACGGTCACGATGTAGACGTTGCAGGCATCGAGCAGCGCAGGGTCGCTGCTGTAGCGCAGCTGTGTCGCGGTGGACAGTTCCTCCGGCTCCATTTCCAGGGTGTGGTCCTGGCCGCCGTCCAGTTCGGCGATGCGCGCTGCGTCGATGTCGAAGCCCAACGTCGGCAGGTGCCGCCCGAAGGCCACCGCCAGCGGCAGGCCTACATAGCCCAGCCCCAGCACCGCCGGCAGCGGCCGCGTGGCGGCAGCGATGGGCGCACTCATGGGCCGCGCCTGCAGGGGCGACGCGCCGCAGGCATCGACGGGGTCCACGCGGTCATCCGGGCATCCGATTGCAGGCAAACATGCCGACAAGGTTAACCGCCCCGGCGGCGGCAGGTCACGCCCGGGTCAGGAGCCGAGGCTGACCGCTGCCGGTTCAAGCTCCCCATGGCCACCGGTCCAGGCGCGCAGCAGCAGTGCGAAGCCATGGCCGGGCCACTGCGGGTCGTCGCCGAAGCCATGCCAGGGCGCGGCCACGATGCTGGCCAGCGCGCCCGGTTCGATCATGCGGTTGGCCATGGTCCAGCGCGGGAACCAGCGCGTCTGCAGATCGCCTGCGGCCAGTTCGGTGATGCTGCCGTGGCGGCGTGCATTGAGGATGCGCGCATGCACCGATGCCACGCCATCGCGCGGGCCCTCGATGTACTGCAGGAAACGGCTGCCATCGAACATCAGCACGCCGGTCACGCCTGCCATGCGGTTGAACGTCGTCGCGTCGGCCAGCAGCGCATCGAGGTCGGGCACCTCCAGTCCCTCGCTGGCCGTGCTGACATAGGCAAACGCATGCAACGCCATATCCATCGCTCCCCTCCCCTGTACAGGCAAATATGACAGGAAGCGCGGGGACTTCAAGCGTTGGCTATTCCGGCGGCGCTTCGATCTGGTAACCGCGCTGCGCCAATGCATCCAGATAGCCCTCGCCCAGCAACAGGCTGACCGGCACCGTGGCGAAGGTGCCGGCATGCCTGGACAGGGCGGCATCGGCGCCCTGCAGCCAGCGCGCGCGCACCTGCTGTGGCAGGTTGTTCCAGCCGCGGCGGCGCACGAAGTCCGAGTCCTCGAACATTTCCCGGCAGGTCTGCGCCATGCTCGACGTCGACAGCCGCCGCAGTGCGGCGATGTCACCCAGCGCCCAGGCATTGGCGCGTTCGCGCAGCACCGGCGCCTGGAATTCCACCGCATCCAGCGTGCGTTCGAAGCAGGCGCGATCATCGACCTCGGTCGCCTGCAGTTCCTTCAGGGTGCCGCGCAGATCGTCCACTTTCAGCTTGACCTGCACGTCTTCCGGTTCCAGGCCACGCGCCTTGTAGGCACGCTTGAGCGCTTCCTTCACCGGCTTGTTCTCGCGCAGGCCGTTTTCCTTCAGGAAGGCCTGGTACAGGCGCCCGGACGCCACCAGCGGGCGGTCTTTTTCCACGCCGCGATCATTGCCCAGGTAGGTCTTCTTCAGCGCCAGCCAGCGCGTATAGGTCGGTGCCGGCAGCGTCTGGTCCAGCGTGCGCCCCTGCGGATCGCGCGCGGTCTTCATCGCCAGCGGCAGCAGGGTGAGGCCCTTGAAGAAGCCGATCTTCGCGTCCAACCCGAAGCCCGGATCACCCAGCACGTGGTCCACGCCGGCGATGGTGCGCTCGACCTCGTCCGAACGCCAGTCCACGCGCGCCGGCAGGGGCGAGACCGTACCCAGGATCCACAGCACGTGGCCCTGCGGCCCGGTCACCTTCCACAGGCCGGGACCGGGCTGTTCGCCGGAGACCTGCACCGTGGCCATGTCCACCACCGGTGCCGAGGGCGGCGACGCCGGCTGCGCGGCCACCGGGCCGAACGCCGGAAGCAGCGCCATCAGGGCCATCGACCGCATCCACTGCCTGCCACGTCCGTGCATGTCGCCATTCCCGGGAGAGTTGGCGGACTGTACCCAGCAGCGCGCGCCGCCGCGTAAAGGCGGCGTTAGCCGGCGGCGATGGCGATGATTCCGCTACAATCTGCCCGCGCTGCAGGCCCGGATGGCGAAACTGGTAGACGCATCGGACTTAAAATCCGCCGGGGGCAACCCCATGCCGGTTCGATTCCGGCTCCGGGCACCATCCTGTCAAGGAATGACCACCATGCAAGGCCTCCGCTCCGTACTGGCCCTCTTGCCGGCGACCCTCGCCATGACCGCCAGTGCGGCCGCCCCGCTGCAGCAGGGATACGGCGACTGGCAGCTGAACTGCGACAACCGCAACGACTGCGTTGCCATCGGGCGTGCCGTCGGCTACGCCGGGCAGATCCGCATCCTGCGCGATGCCGGCATCGGCAGCCCACCTACCCTGGAACTGTTCGCGCCCGGTGTGATCCAGCCACGCTGGAAGGTTGACGGCGCGTCGCCTGCCTTCAGCGACAGTGCGCAGTCGCCCGAGCCCCATCTGCTGCGCTGGACCGGGCTGGCACAGGTACGCGCACGCCTGCACAGCCTGCACGATGCCCGCGTGCTGCAGTACGGCCAGGACAGCCAGGCCATCTCCCTTGCCGGGCTGTCCGCCGTGCTCACCGCCTTCGATCAGGCGCAGGGCCGCACCGGCAGCGTCGATGCACTGCTGCCCGGCCGTGCAGCCGCCAGCGCACATCCGCGCGGCCCATTGCCACTGCTGCAGGTCGCAGCGGCCAGCACGCGCACGCTGTCGCCCGTGCAGATCACTTCGTACATCGCCGGCATCCGCCACCAGCAGGCGGCCGTCCTGCAGCAGCGCCAGTGCGACGCCGACGATGACAGTCTGGCCCGCCCGTTCGATCAGGCCTTCGCGCTCGACGCTGACAACGAGCTGGTCTTCATCGGCTGCCAGGCCGGCATGTACAACGCCAACGTGGTGGCCTTCGTGGTGGGCGATGGCCGCACCGCTGACGCCCGGGCGCTGCAGTTCCCCGTTGCCGGAGTACCGCCCATCGAGGATGGTGCCGAGGCATTCGTGCTGGACCGGCTGGGCTGGGCCCGCTTCGACACGAACAGCCAGCGGCTGACGGAAACCACGTTCCATCGCGGCATCGGCGATTGTGGCCATGCCGCCAGCTGGCGCTGGGATGGCCACGCGTTCCAGATCGAGACCGTGCAACTGCAGCCCGACTGCAACGGCGGCGATCCAGGCAATTGGCCGACGCTGTGGCGCACGGCCAGCAGCCCGGACAACGTCGCCCGCCAGTTTGGCCCGCTGCGCGGCGACCCGGCAGGACAGAACACCGACACCGGGTCACCCTGACACCGGCAACCTGTCCTGAACGACCATCGGGCCCGCCACTGGACAGCCGGTCCGGGCCTGCCGGATGCTGCCGCCGTGGTAGGCAGCACTTCCCATGGACGAGTGAGGACACGGCAATGAAGCAGACCCTGATCGCATCGCGGGCCACCCTGGCGGCGCTGCTGGCGCTGGCCACCGTGCCGGCACTGGCGCAGTCGTATTCGGACAGCCGGCGCAACAACGATGGCAGCGTGGACATCCGCAACAGCGATGGCTCATCCACCCGCATCAAGCGCGACCAGTCCAAGCGCCTGATCGCCGAACACAGCGATGGCAGCCGCTCGGTCACCACCACCGATCTCAGTGGGCGCAAGCGCACCACCTACAGTGACGGCAGCTATTCGGACACCACCACCGACCTGAGCGGCCGCATCATCACCCAGTACAGCAACGGCGCGCGCGCAACCAGTACGCGTGACCTGAGTGGCCGCTGGCGCACCGAGTACAGCGACGGCTCCTATTCAACCAGCGTGCGCGACCTGAGCGGCCGCTGGCGCACCACCGCCAGCGGTGGCATGGCCGCCCGGCACCCGGAACGCGGCTTCGGCAAGCGCTGACGAACGCGCTCAGATCGCCCGCGAGTAGCGCGGCTGCTCGTGGGCGGCACGCAGGTAGGGATCAAAGCACATCGCCAGCAGGCGCAGCAGCGGCCGCCCGGGTTCGCTGGCACGCACAACGCCATCGCGGTATTCGGCCAGGCCGTCCTGCTGCAGCCGCTGCACGGCCTGCAGGTCCTGGGCGAAGTAGGCCTCGAAGTCCACGCCGTGGCGCTGGCCCAGGGTGGCGCCATCCACTTCGCCCTGGCACATCAGCTGCTGGATCAGTTCGGCCCGCAGCTGGTCGTCGGTACTGAGCGCGACCCCGCGCCAGACCGGCAGCTGGCCCTGGTCCACCGCCGCTTCCCACGACGGCAGGTCACGCGGGTTCTGGCTGTAGGTGGCCCCGATATGGCTGATGGCACTGACGCCCAGGCCCAGCAGATCGGTGTCGGCGTGCGTGGTGTAGCCCATGAAATTGCGGTGCAGCTGGCCGGCGCGCTGGGCGCGCGAAAGGTCTTCCTCGGGCAGCGCGAAGTGGTCCATGCCGATGTACTGGTAGCCGGCCGCCGACAGCCGCTCCACCGCCAGGCCCAGCAGGGCCAGCTTGTCTTCCGGTGACGGCAGCCGGCTTTCATCGATCTGCCGCTGCGCGCGGAACAGGTGCGGCAGGTGCGCGTAGCCATAGACCGCCAGGCGGTCCGGGCGAAGCGCCAGCACCAGCTCCAGGGTGCGGCCGAAGCCTTCCAGGTTCTGCCCCGGCAGGCCATAGATCAGGTCGACGTTGACCGAGCGCATGCCGCTGTCGCGGCAGGCACGCAGGATATCCAGCGTCTGCCGTACGCCCTGCACGCGGTTGATCGATTCCTGCACGTGCGGATCGAAGTCCTGCACCCCCAGGCTGGCGCGGTTGAAGCCCAGCCGGGCCAGCATGGCCACATCGCCGGTGTCGATGAAGCGTGGATCCAGTTCAATGGAAAAATCGCGTTGCGATGCGTCACTGAAATCGAAGCGGCGGCGCAGCCCTTCCACCAACGCGGTCATCGCCTCGGCATCGAGGAAATTCGGCGTTCCCCCGCCCAGATGCAGCTGGATCACCTCGCGCCCATCCTCGAACTGCGGTGCCAGCAGATCGGCCTCGGCCAGCACGCGCGCCACATAGCTGTGGCCACGGCCGCGGTCGCGGGTGATCACCCGGTTGCAGCCACAGTAGAAGCACGGGCTGGAGCAGAACGGCACGTGCACGTACAGCGACAGCGCGCGTGCGCTCTGGTTGCTGTCGGCGATCGCCTGGCGCAGGGCCGGCGCGTCGAAGCCATCGTGGAAGTGCGGCGCGGTCGGGTAGGAGGTGTAGCGCGGTCCCGGCCGGTCGTGGCGACGCAGCAGATCGGGATCGAAGGTCCAGGCCAGGCCGGCGGCGGCGGGAGAGAACGTGTCCATGGCGCCAGCATCGCGCCGCCCCGCCGGCCCCGCCTTGACCCAGATCAATCCTGGCCGCGAATGCCCAGTACCGGCACGTTCACCTGCGGCCAGCGCAGCATCTGGTAACGGCGCCAGAAGGTGTCGGCGATGCGTTTGGCCACGTCGTCGGCCAGCGCCTGCATGGGCGGGTTGCCGCATTCGGCGGTGGTGATGTGGAACAGCACCAGCCAGCGGTCGAACAGGTCCTTGTCCAGGGCGATGGCCATGTGCTTGGACATGGGCGAGCCACTGAAACGGCGCGTGCCCCGCAGCATCGCCGACCAGAAGTCGACCAGCTGCGCCAGATGCTCCGGCCAGTCATGCACGTGCCCTTCGAACACCGGCCCCAGCCGCTCCTCCTGGCGCACCCGCGCGTAGAAGTCGTGGACCAGCCGGGTGACCTCCTCCTCGCTGCACAGCTCGAGCGAAGCGACAGGAATTTCGGTTGGGGATGGTGCGTTCATCGGTGTACCCAGGGCGAATCGGCAGTGTGCCGCAGGCGGCAGGTGCCGCTGTTGATCCAGATCAATGTCGGTGCGCTCGCGCGCGCCTAGGCTGGCGCGCTTGCAGGACGCATGCCCTGCGGATGCTGCGCCGGCCACGGCGAAGTATACGCGCCGCCTCTTCTTCGATCCGGAACCGCATGAACACACCGTCTTCCGGCCGCCGCCAGCGGCTGATCCAGCAATGGGGCGCGATCCTGTGGCCCAGCTTCGTCGCCGCCGGCCTGGCCAGCGTGGTCTTCTTCGCCTTCGTCGACCCGCTGCGGCTGCAGGCGATCAGCTTCCCCGGCAGCACGATCAGCCGCGAGCTGGGTTACACCGCGGGCTTCTTCATGTTCTGGGCGGTCACCGCGCTGTCCAGTGCGGTGACCTGGTACCTGCAGCGGCCGATGAGCGACGGCGACGACGACGAGCTGCCGCTGGGATGAGTACTGCCACGCCCCCCCTGCCCCGCCCGTGGCGCTGGCGCGGCGCGCTCACGGCAGCCTTGCTGCTGTCGTTCTACGCCTCGCCGTGGCTGCGCTGGGACGGTCGCCAGGCGTTGCTGTTCGATCTGCGCGCCCGCCGCTTCGACCTGTTCGGCTGGACACTGTGGCCCGACGACGTGGGCGTGCTGCTAAGCCTGCTGGCGGTGCTGGGCGTGGCACTGGCCCTGCTGACCCACCTGGCCGGCCGGGTCTGGTGCGGCCATGCCTGCCCGCAGACGTTGTGGACCCGCGCCTTCGACGGCATCGCGCGGGCGCTGGCGCACGCCCTCCCCGCGCGCGCCGCTGCGGTGACCACCCAGCTCAGCTGGCTTCCGTGTTTGTGATAGCTGGCTTCCAGTTCGCGGCGTACCCGTTCAGCCAAGCCATGCATGCCGTATTCCATACGACCTCCGTTGGACTTGTCCTGCATCGTTGACGGTCGACCGATTCACTTGCGTGCTACTGAAAGACTCCCGGCCTTCACGGCCGGTTGATGCCAATTACTCACAGTTTTCACGACAGGTCAATTACAGCGTGCGACTTTTGTGATTGAAATTATTAATCGTTCATGATCCTGGCCCGGATGCGTCGGCCGTCCCGGCCGAGCCGATGCCGACACCCCTGCCGTAGATCACGGCGCACGGCGCGCGAACCGGTTCTGTTTCAATTGAAATCGACTATCGCGATAAGCGCACTTAACAAAATCCAGTAAGAGCGCTGAGTGCGACAAATACTGTCGTCAATCAGATGGTTTCTTCCGGAAAATCCTTATCCACCGGAAACAGACGTGGATAGCGCTGCTGCAGCATGTAGCGCCGCAGTGGCGGGATCGGGATGCCGCGAGGCCATTGCGAGACAGCGGATCGGCTGATTCCGAAGAACTTTGCAAGCTCGGCGTCGGTCTGGAAGCCCAGCCGCGCGCGCACCTGACGCTTGCACCAGAATTCGTCCATTTTCGATCTCTTTCATCATCAGACTTATTCTTGCGGCAAGGATTCTTCTGAATCCACGCGTTAAGCTGGCTTGCATAGATGAATACTCTTGGACAACGACTCGCCGCCGCCATGAAGGAAGCCGGGCACCCACGCCCAGCCGATCTGGCCCGCGCCGCCGACAGCACCACCGCCACCGTCAGCAACTGGCTCAACGACAACGTCAAAGCCAAGCACGTGAAAGCAGAGCAGCTGTTCCGGATCGCCGACGCGGTGAAGATGGACGCGCGTGAACTGCTGTTCGGCCCGGTGGACGGCGCCGTGGGCGAGCGTGCGGCAACGTACATGTACATGCCCAGCGAGGCGTACCTGGATGTCTGGGAAACGGCCTACGAACTGGTCGCCAACATCCTCGACCGGCGCGGTCTGGATGTCGGCTTCCGCCGCCAGGCATCGCTGGGGCTGATGGCCAACGATCTGCTGCGCGAAGGCATCAGCCGCAGCAAGGTCGCACGCGTGGTCGCTACCGCCCTGCCCTGACCAGTCCTGCCCATCGCCCCCCTTGCGCTGGTAGCATGGGCCGCGATGGGGATGGGGCTCCCCCGATAACCGCCTGAGATGGCTGATGGCTCCTGCTATGACGAACCCGGTGTTCGTCGATGGCAGGCCGTGCCCGCCATCGCGTACGCCGTCGATCCTGCGAACCAGCACTCGAGGCAAGCGATGCAAGCGTTGAACAACTATCTCCTGGTCTTCATCGGTGGCGGTGCCGGTGCCTGCCTGCGCCATGCCTGCAACCTGGCGGGTGCGCGCGTAGCGGTAGGCAGCCAGTGGCCCTGGTCCACCTTCCTGATCAACATCAGTGGCGCCCTGCTGATGGGCGTGGTGGTGGAAGCCTTCGCCCTGCGCAATGGCGCCTCGCCGCAGCTGCGCCTGCTGCTGACCACCGGCATCCTCGGCGGCTACACCACCTTTTCCACGTACTCGCTGGAGATCGGCCTGCTGCTGCAGCGCGGCCAGCACGGGCTGGCGGCGTTGTATGCCGGCGGCTCGGTGGCGCTGGGCCTGGCCGGCCTGTTCGGCGGCATGAAGCTGGCCCGCCTGGCCATGGGCTGATGCTCAGGCGGCGGCGCGGTCACGCTCGCGCCACTGCCGCGGCGAATGCCCGGTGTGCGCCTTGAACGCACGCGACAACGCCGCTTCGCTGCCATAGCCCACTTCGTCGGCAATCCGCTTCAGCGGGCGGCCCTGGCGCAGCGCCTGCTGGGCCAGGCTGACCCGCCAGCCCTGCAGGTACTGCCCGGGCGTGGTGCCCATCGCCTCGCGGAAGCTGGCAGCGAACACGCTTCGCGACATGCCCGCCACGTCGGCCAGGTCTGCCAGTGTCCACGCCTGCGCCGGCGTTTCATGCATGGCCACCAGGGCCAAGCGCAGGCGCGGATGGCCAAGCCCGGCAAACAGGCCGCCGCGCATCTGGCCGCCTTCCATCAACTGCCGCAGCACCTGGATCATCACTACCTCGAACAGGCGGTTGACCATCACAGTGCGGCCGCAGCGCTGTTCGAACGCCTCTTCGAACAGCAGGTCCAGAGCAGCACTGCCGCCGTACAGATCGGCCAGCGGCAGGCAGATGAAATCCGGCAGCGCCGCGCTGATGGGATTGAGCCGGCCGCCCTCGAAATGCAGGTTGGCGCAGGCCATGTCGGCACCGTGTTGCGGATCGGTGCTGAAGCGATGCGGCATCGGCCGCGGGTACAGCAGCAGGCTGGGCACGTCCACCTGCACGGTCTGCTGGCCATGGCTGACCTGCACGGGGCCGCGCCGCACCAGGTGCAGTTGACCGGCGTCGTCTTCGCCCGGGAGGCTGTTGATGCCGCACAGCGCACCGGCGTGGAAGACCGAGGCATTGACCGCGAAGCGCTCAAGCAGAATGGCAAGACGATCGACCATGGCAGGACTCCAGATCAAGCAGAGGGGGACTCAGGCGATCCATCGTATCGAATCCTGGGCCGCGCCGGGCGGCACTGGCCGCGCCATCGATGCAGCGCTATACAGGCCGCACATCCCCGCGCATGGAGGCCACGATGGCAATCCGCATGGCCCTGGCAGTGCTTCCCCTGATGCTCGCCGCATCCCACGCGACCGCCGCCGGCCCGTCCAGCATCGAACAGCTGGCCTGGCTGTCCGGGTGCTGGCAACAGGATGGCCAGCCTGCCGGTGCCGGTGAACAATGGTCGACGCTGGCTGGCGGCACCCTGTTCGGCAGCAGCCGCAGCCTGCGCGATGGCCGCACGGTGGGCTTCGAGTTCATGTCGCTGCGCCAGGACGACGATGGCCGCCTGCTGTTCACCGCCTTGCCCAACGGCCGCGATGCCACCGACTTCATCGCCACCCGCGTGGACGACGAAGGCGCAGTGTTCGAGAACCCGGCCAACGACTTCCCACAGCGCATCCATTACCGCCGCCTGGACGACCAGCGCCTGCACGCACGCATTGAAGGGGCACGGGACAACCCGACGCAGGCGATGGACTTTCCGATGCACCGCGTGGCCTGCGGCGGTCCGGCAACGTCGGCACCCTCGGCACCGCCGCGCTCGCTCAATGGTGAGCTGCAGGGTGCGCCGTGGCGGCTGGACGTGCCCGGGCAGTGGAATGGCGAACTGGTGATGCTGGCCCACGGCTACGAGCCGGTGGGCGTGCCGCGCGCATCGCCGATGGCGGCCGCCGACAGCACCCAGGCCCTGCTCGATGCCGGCTATGCAGTGGCCCAGAGCGCTTATTCCAGCCAGGGCTGGGCGGTGGCCGATGCAGTGACCGACATGGAACGGCTGCGCCAGCACGCGACCACCGAACTGAAACAGGTACGCCGCACCTGGATGCTCGGTTTCTCGATGGGCGGTGCGGTCACCGTGGCCAGCCTGGAGCAGCACCCGCAGCACTACAGCGGCGGCGTGTCCCTGTGCGGCGCCAACCTGCCGGGCGAAACGCTGGCCAACGATCTGCTGACCACCCTGGTCGCCTTCGATTACTTCTTCCCCAAGGCCGAGGGATTACCGGCCGATGGCCTGCTCTCACCCGAGGCCGGCGCGCTGCCGCAGATGGCGCTCTACCAGGGCATTGCCGCGGCACTGGCAACCGATCCGGAGGCGGCTGCACAGCTGGCCGCGCGCCTGCAGGTGGCACCGGATGCATTGGCCGGCGCGATCAGTCTGCACGCAATGATCCTGCACGAACTGGCCACGCGTGCCGGCGGCCTGCCGGTGGGCAACGTCGGCAAGCTGTACAGCGGCTTCGGCAACGATGCGGCGTTCAATGTCGGCGTGCGGCGGGTAAAGGCCACGCCTGCGGCGCAGGAATACGTGCGCACGAAGCTGGCCCTGACCGGCGCGCTGCGGCGCCCCCTGGTGGTGCAGTACAACCAGGATGACCCCAGCATCGTGCCGCACATGCAGACGGTCTACCCGCAGCTGGTTGCGCGCGCCAAGGCCACCGCGCAGCTGCGCACGCTGCCACCGGCAGGCGAGGGCCATTGCGGCTTCACGCCCGCGCAGGTGGTGGATGCAGTGAAAGCCGCCGCACCGCAGTGAATGCCGCGCGCAGGCGTGAGCGATAGGATGGGCGGGCAAGGCGTATCACCCGCGCCCTGCGCTTCCGTCCACTGTCCTGCGAAACGATGGCCTTCTTCGAACGTCTGAGCGAAACCCGTTACCTGCCAACCGCGCACACCAGCGGCGCCTGGAACACCCACGAACAGCACATCGCACCGGCCATCGGCCTGCTGGCCCACCACCTGGAGCGCGATGCCGCCGCACGTGGCCACGGCTTCCTGATCGGCCGACTGTCCTACGACATCCTCGGCACCATTCCCATCGAAGCGATGGACGCGCAGGTGCAGGTGCTGCGCAGCGGGCGCACCATCGAACTGGTGGAGGCCAGCCTGTCGCACCAAGGGCGCGCGGCGCTGCGGGTACGTGCGTGGCTGCTGCGCCCCAGCGACACCGCTGCGGTTGCCGGGACACCAGTAGCGCGCATCGCCAGCGCCGAAAGCATGCCCGAATGGGACCCGGCCAGCGTGTGGCCCGGTGGTTTCATCCAGAACGTGCAGGTGCGGCGGCTGGACCACGGCCCCGGCCGCGCGACCTACTGGGCACGCGCGAAACAGCCGCTGCTGGATGGCGAGCCCATCAGCCCGCTGGCACGCGCGGCCACCCTGTTCGACCTGTCCAACGGCATGGCCGTGCGCGCCGACCCGAAGGACATCGCCTTCCCCAACCTGGACCTGACCGTGCACCTGTTCGGCACGCCGCAGGGCGAGTGGCTGGGCTTCGATACGTCGGTGTCGTTCGGTGTGCAGGGCATCGGCCTGACCAGCACCGTGCTGCATGACGAGCAGGGGCCGATCGGCAGCATCGGCCAGGTGTTGACCGTGCGCCCGTGACAGCACCGGGTGGCGTCAGCCGCCCAGCGTGCCCATGGTGAAGGTGTAGCCGGAGCGCATGAGGAAATCGCGCATGCGCAGCTCGGCGCGGCGCGGTGAGGGCAGATCGGCGGGGCCGTACAGCGCGTACACCACGCCGGACCCTTCCACGCGTTCGCGGCGTACGCCGCAATGCCGCGTTTCGGCAGCAATCACCCAACCATCCTTCAACTGATCCGGCCCGATCGACTGTCCGTTCTTGAGCCGGAACGTCAGCCAGCGCACATCCGCGGAGGATCTGCTCATCGCTGGCCTGCCGCGTACTGCGTGCGGTCGTGCATGTCCCTGCCTGCCATTGCTGCTCCCGAAGACCTGAGCCTCGACCATACCCCCTTGCCATGTCGTGGCGGTTTGAGATTGATGACACCCTTCAGGCCCGGATGCCGAACAGGCTGCGGAAGGCCTGTTGCCCCGGCGGCGTGATGCGCAGTTCGCGCCGCCCGTCCACGCGGCGCAACCAATGGTTGTGCAGGAAACTGTCCAGCATCGCCTCGCCGACCACCCCCGCCAGATGCGGCCGGCGTTCGGTGCAGTCCAGGCAGCCGCGGCAATAGCGTTCCGGGCGCAGGGTGTGGGCCTGCCGCAGCGCCTCATCCAACGGTGCGCCCAGGCTGCGCAGGAACGCCGCGCCGGAATCGGTCACCTGCCAATGCGCTGCCGCCGGCTGCAGATGGCCGGCCGCCAGCAGATGATCGGTGATCGCAACGGCATGCACGCCGGCCATGTGCCGGTAGCAGGAGCGCGCGCGGCGCAGGTCACTCAGTGCGGCCGTGCGCAGGGTTGGCGCGGCGCGGGAGCTGAAACGCAGGATGCCTTCCAGCATCTCCGCGACCTCCCCCGTCGCCAGCTGGTGGTAGCGATGGCGCCCCTGCGACACCACGGACAGGACGCCACCTTCCACCAGCCGCCGCAGATGCGTGCTGGCCGTCTGCGGCATGACGCCGGCCACCCGCGCCAGTTCCGATGCGGTGTAGGCGCGGCCATCCATCAGCGCCAGCAGCATGGCTGCCCGCGCGGGGTCGCCGACCAAGGTACCGACCGCAACGAATGAACCGGAGGACTGGACCATGCCTGCATTCTGGCACGTGGCCCGACCATCATCCTTCGGCCTGGACCGAAGCATCGGCGCGCCCGGCAAGGGCACAGTGGCGGCCCCGCAAGCGCTGGACCCGACATGCAGACGAATACGCCCGAACGACGCCGCATCACCCCATCGGTGCTTTACCCCGGGACACCGGTGGTGCTGATGACCACCCTGAACGATGACGGCAGCACCAACATCAGCCCGCTGTCGTCGTTCTGGGCACTGGACGACCGTGTGGTGCTGGGCATTGGCACGCAGGGCCAGGGCTGCCACAACCTGCTGGCCCGCCGCGAGTGCGTGCTGAATTTTCCGGGCAGCCACCAGGCCGCACAGGTCGAGGCCATCGCCCGCGCCACCGGCCGCACGCCGGTGCCGGACGCGAAGCAGGCCATGGGCTACGTGCACGTTGGCGACAAATTCGCCCTGGGCGGCTTCACTGCCATCGCATCGCGGCACGTCGGGCCGGCCACCATCGCAGAATGCCCGCTGCAGGTGGAAGTCACGCTGCTGGCGACGCACCGCCCCAGTGATGCCGGCGATGCGCACTTCGTGATTGCCGAAGGCGAAGTGCGGTGCGTGCATGCACACGACGCCATCACCATTGCAGGCACCCAGCACATCGACGTGCAGCGCTGGCAGCCGCTGATCTATCTGTTCCGCCACTATCTGGCTGTCAGCGCACCGCTGGCGCGCAACTTCCGCGCGGAGACACCCACCTCCGCCGCAACGTGACAGGGCCTGCGCCCGGCCCCGTCAGTAGGACGTGGACGGCGTCGCCGTGGAGTACTTGTCCTGCACCTGGCTTTCGCGGTCACGGCGGTTGGCCGAACAGCGCTCGCGTGCGGAGGACATCTGGCTGTCGGCGGCGATGCGTTCGGCGCTGAGCGATTGCTGCAGGCTGGAAATCTGCGCACGGATGCCGGCCTCGGCCGTGGCGCCGGCCAGATTGCTGTTGCCGGAGGACAGCCGGCGGTCCAGTTCGGCCACCTGCAGGTCGACCACCTGGGTGCGCGCTTCCAGCGGGCCGTAGATGCGCGACTGTTCGCTCTGCAGGCAGTTGCGCTCGGCAATGCCGGCATCGTTCATTTCAGCCGTGCGGTACACCGCCGAACGATTGGCTGCTTCGCCCGCGGTCTGCGAGGCCGCGCGGGTGGAGCGCAGCTTCATCGGCTTGGTGCCACCACCACAGGGGTCCTGCGAGTAGACGGTTTCGCCGGACGCGCCCTTGCACTTGAAGACCTGCGCGGAGGCGACCGGCGCCAGCAGCAGCAGGACCAGACCGATACCCAGGTTCGCTTTCATGCCAGACCTCCTGTCCAAGGGCACCACGGCCCGCTGGCGGCTACGCTACGACTGATTGCCGGCGCCGGCAAATGCCTGCACACCCTGCGTCGTGGGGTTCCGTTCATGCAATGCGTCGGCCAGTGCCTGGATCTGCCCACGCATGGCCAGCACCTGCAGCCAGTGTGCCGGGATGCCCCGCGCACCGTGGAAGGCACCTGCCAGCTGCCCCACCACCGCTGCGGTGGTATCGGCATCGTCACCCAGGTTGGCCGCTTCCAGCACGGCGCCCTCGAAGCTGTCGTGCTGGTGGAAGCACCAGAAGGCCGCTTCCAGGCTGTCCACCACATAGCCGCTGCCACGGATCTGCTCACGACCCGCCTGCTGGTAGCCGCCCGCCGCGATCTGCTGCAGGCGCTCGCCGTGCACCGGGATATCACGAAGATCCAGCACCGCCTGCCGGGGCTGCCCGGCCAGCGCGCGTTCGGTGGCCGCTGCCAGCAGACGGCAGGCATCCAGGCATTCGCGGGCGGCATGGGTGGTGCGCGAACTCTGCTCGGCCATTGCCGGCAGCTCCGCCGTGCCCGCATAGCGCAACACCACCGGTGCCAGGCGCATGATCGAGCCATTGCCTGCGCTGCGCGGATCGTCGTTGCCGGCCAGCGGCTGCCCGCTCAGCAGGAACTGGTCGATGGCCGCGCGCGTGGCCATGCCGATGTCGAAGCATTCACCGGTCGCGCTCCAGTAGCCGTGCCGGTACCAGTTGGCATAGCGGGTCATCTGGTCGCGCACGTCGAAGGCGTCGCAGCGCACCAGGCTTTCGGCCAGGCACATCGCCATCGAGGTGTCATCGGTCCACTGTCCCAGCTGCAGGTTGAAGGGGCCGCCCCCGACCATGTCGGCAAGCGGGGTGAAGCTGCCGCGGGGCTTGAATTCCACCGTAGTGCCGACGGCATCGCCGCAGGCCAGGCCGAGCAATGCGCCACGGAAATTGTCGATCAGGTTCATGCCTTGAGTGTAACCAGACACGGCATCAGCGGTTCGCGAACACCCGTCGCAGTTCAAGCGCCGCGAAGGTGTACCAGCCGAATGCGGGCAACAGCGCGATGCGCTGGGTCAGTCCGCGCCAGGGCTGCGGATCCAGGCCAGACAGCATCAACCATAGATAGAGCATCCCCAGCAGCGAGGTCACGCGCGCCACCCAGGCGATGCGTCTGGAGGCATCGGCGCCGAGTTCCACCAGGAACAGCAGCGGCGTGAGGATGGAAAAGATACCGATGGAATACATGCCGTGCAGCGGGCTGCCCGTGGTGAACACCCCGTTGCTGAGCATGGCCACACCGAACAGAACCGAGGTGAGCGCGGTGAGTGCGAAGCGACGGGCCCAGCCCAGCAGGGCGAGACTGAAGATGATGATGGCCACGCCATTGACCGCGATGCAGGCCGTCAACGTGCTTGCCGGCAGGCCCGGCATCAGGCCCAGTTCGCTGAGATGCTGGGACAGCGAGCTGTAACCAGGCACGGTGAAGCCGAACGCGATCACGGCGAACATCGCGCCGATCGGGAGGTAGATCGCCTGCCGGATTGCCACTGTGCGCACTGCAACATCCTTCGTTGAGCCAGATGGCGGACGGTAGCAGCCGGCCCGCAGCGAGCGCATATGCGGTTTGGCAGGGGGAAGATCAGGCAAAGAAAAAAGCCCTGACCGAAGTCAGGGCTTTCAATTGGAGGCCTCAAGCGGAATCGAACCGCTGTAAACGGATTTGCAATCCGGTGCATAGCCACTCTGCCATGAGGCCAACGTACTGCGGCCAGGAACGATGCCCCTGACATGACAAAACCCCGTGATGGGGCCTGTCGAAACATGGAGCGGGAAACGAGACTCGAACTCGCGACCTCAACCTTGGCAAGGTTGCGCTCTACCAACTGAGCTATTCCCGCATAAGCCGCCATGGTACCGGAAATCCGGAACGCACACCAGCGATTTCACCTTTCTGACTGCGCGCAAAGCCTTGTGGCCCAACGTGCCCCGCCTTGCCTGGGCGGGAGAAAAACAAGGCCCCTACCGGGGCCCTGTAGAATCTGGAGCGGGAAACGAGACTCGAACTCGCGACCTCAACCTTGGCAAGGTTGCGCTCTACCAACTGAGCTATTCCCGCAGATTCCGTTCGACCTGCGTCGAAGGAGCGCTATTGTGTCCAAATTCCTTCACGTCGTCAACAGTCTTCACACGCCCTGATCGGGGTCGCCCGCAGCCGGCGAATGTGGCGATACTGGCCGTCCCCTTCGCATTCACCGCATGGACGCCGATGCGCACGCCACACCCCAGGCACACACCCGCAGCGCCAAACCCCTTGCCCCGGCATGGGCGCGGCATGCGTCTGTTCTGGCTGCTGATGGCCGCAGTGTGGCTGCTGGTAATGGCTGCGTTGATTGACGCCGGAACGAAGCCCGACTACTGGATGCTGCGTCGACTCGAGCCTGGCGACATCCTGCCCTACCCCACAAGCACGGTCATGACCTTCGGGTTGTGGTGCACTGTGGAACTGGCAGTAGCCACCCTGATCGTGCGCCCTTGGCGATGGCGGCGGCTGTGGCTGCGCCTGCTGATCGCCTTCGCCGTGCTGCTGGCGTGGACGGTGCCCTGGGCCATGGGCGCGATGCATCAATCGCCGGTGTACGGCATGCACCTGCTGTGGCTGCTGTTGCTGGATGTGGTCTTGCTGCTGGCGTTGTGCGTGGCCTGCGTGATGACGCTCTGGCAGGCCTATGACCGCCGTGCATCGGCAACGGCGCCGCCGTAGTCACTTCCGGAACTCAACCCGCACCTGCTGGCCGAAGCGCGCCTTGGCCACGCCATCGAACTCCAGCACACACTCCACCACCTTGGCCACGCCGCGGCCGGCATCCTCGGGCAACCG
This sequence comes from Stenotrophomonas maltophilia, assembly GCF_047782825.1. Lineage (GTDB taxonomy): Bacteria > Pseudomonadota > Gammaproteobacteria > Xanthomonadales > Xanthomonadaceae > Stenotrophomonas. The sequence continues at coordinate 1,539,750 of NZ_CP180589.1, forward strand.
TGCGTGCGCGAACACCGGGCTGATGCGCACCACGCGCGCAGGGGGCAGCGGCGCCCCCTCATCGGCACCGTCACTGTCGGCGACAACCACCGCCCGCATGCCCACCTGCACGGCGTCGGCGTAGGCGGCGCTCAGCTCGGCACGAACCTGCAATGGGCGCGCCGGCAGCAGCGAGATTGCGGGCTTGCCCGCCTGCACGAACGCGCCCACGCCCGGCACCTGACCGACCACGGTGCCGGCGTCCGGCGCGATCAAGGACATCTGCTGCAGTTTCAGGCGGGCGTGTTCCAGCTTGTGCTGGGCCATGTCGACCTGGGCGCTGGCCACATCGGTGTCGGCACGCAGCGCGGCGAGCTGCTGCCGCGCTGCATCGGCCTGCTGGGTGGGGGTTACACCTTCGCTGGCACCTGCACTCAGCCGGGTGGCATTGCGCTCCACCTCGCGCAGCTGCGCCTGGCTGCCTTTCAGGCGATCGGTGGCCAAGGCCAGATCGGCATCGGCCATCGCCACCTCCTGCGCCAGCAGCGCGCCGTCAAGTGACAGCAAGGTCTGCCCCTTCCTTACGGCGTCGCCTTCCTTTACCGGGGCCGCGGTGATGGCGCCATCCACCGGCGGCGCCAGCGCGATCAGCCCACCTTCCACATCGACAATGCCACGTGCGACGGCCACGTTGCCGGAACTGCGATCAGTCCCGGCCTTGGCAGCCACCGGCACCGGCGGATCCTTCGAGCACGCCCCCAGCAGCAGGGCGGCAGACAGGGCCAGGCCCAGGGAAACAGCGGGCGTGATGCGGATCATGGGCAGGACTCTACGGTTGCGTTCTGGCGGCGGTCGTCGCGGACCTGGCCGTCTTCCATGGCAATCACCCGATCGGCATGGCGGATCAGGCGGGGATCGTGGCTGACGCACAGCACGGTTGCGCCGTGGCTGCGGGCATAGCGGTGCAGGATGTCGATCACGCGCTGGCCGTTCTCTGCGTCCAGCGCGCTGGTGGGTTCGTCGGCGAAGATGAGCGTGGGCGACTTGGCGAAGGCGCGGGCCACGGCCACGCGCTGCTTCTCGCCACCGGACAGCTGGGCCGGGCGCATGTGCGCGCGATGGGCCAGGCCCACTTCTTCCAGCGCCTGCCGGGCCAGCAGTTCGCTGTCGCGGTTGCGCATGCCCCGATAGCCCAGCGGCAGCTGCACCTGTTCCAGCGCGGTCAAGGCCGGGAACAGGTTGAAGCCCTGGAAGACGAAGCCAACGTGATGCAGCCGGAAACGCTCGACGTCGCTGCGGCTCATGTGTCCCACATCCAGGCCCAGCGCGTGCACGCGCCCCGCGTCCGGTGCGGACAGGCCCGACAGCAGCGACAGCAGCGTGCTCTTGCCGCACCCTGAGGGGCCGGACACCAGCGTGAGTTCGCCCGGATGGATATCCAGGGTCAGCCCGCGTAGTACCGGTACGTGCACATCGCCGGACAGGAAGCCCTTTTCCAGCGCTTCAGCGCGAAGAGTCGGGGTGCGTGTGGGGTCTGTCATCAATCCGTCCTCAGCGCAGCAGCAACGATGGGTCCGAGCGCACCACGCTGCGCACGGCCATGATGCTGGACAGCATGGCCATCACCGCTACCAGTGCCACGCAGCCCAGGATCACCATCGGGGTCAGCTGCACCGGCACCCGCTGGCTCTGCGCGACCAGCAGCACCAAGCTGCTGAACGCCGCGGCCAGCAGCATGCCGGCGCCACCGATCAGCACCGCCTGTTCGAACACCACCCTTGCCAATGCATAGCGCCCGGCGCCGAGCGCGTTGAGCGTGGCATATTCGCGCACCGACCCGGCCACCACCGAAGCGAAGGACTGGTTGGTAATGACCGCGCCGACGAAGCAGACGATGACCGCCATGAACAGCACCGCGATACCCGCCCCGGTATCGAACAGCCAATACTGCTGGGAGCGGCTGGAGAACTGCGGCGCTGTCCAGAATTCCACCGGCGTGGCACGCCCCATGGACGCGGCAAGCCGGTCACGCACCTGCCCGGCCCGTTCCGGCGTGCGCAGGCCCGCCACGAAATAGGTGCTGCCTTCATGTGGATCGCTGCCGGCAATGGCGCGTGCGGTGTCCAGCGAGGCCAGCACGTTCACGCCGCCGAGCCCACGCAGGCCGGGTTGTGCCGCGACCACGCGCACCGCCTTGCCGTTGATCCACGCCCGGTTGTTGCGCAGGTCCACGCCCAGCGTATCCAGGTCGGCACTGTCGACGATCACCGCACCCGGCTCACGCAACTGCTCGCGCAGCTGCGGTGGCAGGATGCGCGCGAACATCATCGCGTCGGCGCGGGTGGAAATGCCGGACAGGTAGACCGATACGTTGCCGGTATCCGGTGCACTGGAACGCCATTCGCCATCGACCCATTCGTAGGGCTCGACGCGGGTCACCTCCGGATCCATGCGCAGATGGCTTTCCACATCCGCGCTGATCATGTGGCCGTAGTTGACGCTCTGGGTGCCGGGGAAGCCGGCCCAGAGATCGGCGCTTGACGCCTTCACATAGATCGCCGCCGTACCGAAGATGCCCAGCACCAGCGCGGCCTGCACGATCAGCAGCACGCCAGCGAAGCACATGGCCAGCACCACCGGCAGGAAGCGCCGCCATTCGTAGGCCAACGTCTTGCGCGCCAGCGCGATCATGGCGCGTCCTCTTCCGGCTCAACCGGCAGCGGCGCGCCACCCAGTGCGCGGTACAGCGATGCGAACGCCAGCACGCGGGCAGACTGCGCGGCGAGCAGGTCCGTCTGCGCCGACAGTGCCGTGCGCTGCACGTCCAGGCCATCAAACTCGCTGGACAGCCCCAACTGCACCTGCCGTGCCTGCCGCGTGACCGTTGCCTGCGCAGCCGCGTCGGCCACATGCAGCGACTGCACGCTGCTGTCCTGCCGGGCCAGGCTGGCCAGCGTGCCCTCCACTTCGCTTACGCCTTCCAGCACCGCCTTGCGGTAGCCAAGCAGGGCCGCGTCCAGTTGCTTGTCATCGGACTGATAGCGCGCGCGCCGCTGGCCCCAGTCGAACAGCGGGATATCGATGTACGGGCCGATGGACGGGCTGGAATCGGAATTTGAGCGTGCGTTCTGGGTGAGGTTGTAGGCGTAGAGCAGCGAGCCACCCAGGCTCAGCTTGGGGAACATCGCGGCGCGCGCATTGCCCTTGTCAGCGGCGGCCTGCAGCACATCGGCTTCGGCCAGCAGGATCTGCGGCCGGTGGCGCAGCAGGTCCGCAGGCACCTGCTGCAGCGCGAATGCGCCCAGCCGTGGCGGTGCGCGGTAGGCCTGCCATGCGGGATCGGGTGCGTCGCGGCCCAGCAGCAGCGCCAGCGCACGCGCGGCATTGCCTGCGTTCTCACGGGCCTGCGCCACGGCGGCATCGGTGGCGGCCTGGCGCGCGCGGAAGCGGTCTCGCTCGCCGGGCTCATCCAGGTGCAGGCGCTGGCGGACCTGCGCCAACTGCAGGCCACGCGCGTCCAACGCCTGCTGCTGCGCCAACAGATCGACCTGGGCCTGCGCGGTGGTCAGTTCCAGGTAGCTGCGCACTACATCGGCGATGACCGCCACCTGCGCGGCATCGCGCAGCGCCTGGGCGTGGCCGGACGTGGCCTGCGCCGCCAGCTGCGCACTCTGTGCAGCGCCGAACAGACCCAGATCCCACACGGCCTCGATACCGGCATGGAAATAGGTATCGCGCGCGGCGGCGTCCTGCACCTGCTTGGCGCTGGCCGACACTTCCGGCAGGAAGCGTGCGCCAGCGGTACCCGAAACGATGCGCACGGCCTGCAGGCGCGTGGTGGCCTGCTGCAGGTCCAGATTGCCGGCGATGGCCTGGTCAACCAGGGCATCCAGGCGCGGATCGGCCAGCACCTTCCACCACTGCCGGGCATCAACGGCCACGCCCTGCCCCGCCGGCGGCTGGGTCCAGGTGGCCGGGGTATGGTCGGGAAGGTCCGGCACCGGCACCGACAGGCAGCCGGTCAGCAGCAGGCTGACCAGCAGCGCACTGGGGCGCAGGACCACAGCACAGGAACGGATACGACTGGCCACCTGCCCGCCATCATGGATTGAGGTGCGACGGAGGCTACCCCTCGATTGTGGAGCGAACATGGAGAATGGGTCGGAAAAAGGTCACCGTGCCGGCGTCGATTCAGACAGTGAGGGCGCGGCCTTTCGCAGGCCTTTCGATGGCCGCGGCGCGCAGCTTTCCGTTCATGCGGGAGGGTGCGCGCAAGGGCGCGCCAGGGCCGGAACCGGCCAAGGGCACAAACGAAAAACGCCCCCGTGAGGGAGCGTTGTTCTTGAATCTGGAGCGGGAAACGAGACTCGAACTCGCGACCTCAACCTTGGCAAGGTTGCGCTCTACCAACTGAGCTATTCCCGCAGATTCCGTTCGACCTGCGTCGAAGGAGCGCTATTGTGTCGATATTGCTGCACGGCGTCAACTGAATTTTTCGGGCGCTCGGCGGCGCGTTGTTCAGCTTCCCGATCAGGCGTGCACCCCACGCCGGTGGAAGTAGATCTGCTCGGCCACGCGCCGCGTCGCGGCGGTACGCAGCAGCGCGTTGAGCGGCCAGTCCCGCTGCAGATGGTCCATCGCCCAGCGCAGCACGCGCTTGCGGCGGAAGCTGGGGGCCACCCGGCGGGCCACCTGCTCGGCCGCTGGCCCCTTGCCGCGCAGGTGCAGGCCGATGGCATCGCCTACCGCCCAGCCATGCCGCCACGACGAATGGATGCCGCCGGCCGACAGCGGCGAGACGATGCCGGCCGCATCGCCGGTCAGGATCAGCCGGTGGCCGGTGATCGGGCCATCCGGCAGGCCGCAGGGCACCAGCCCCGCGCGAGTGCCGCTGGGGCTGATGTCCGCCGCAATGCCCAGCACCCCGCACACATGTTCGATGAAGCCCTCCATATCCGGTGCGCAGGCACGCGCAGGATCGTGGCGCAGGGCCAGCCCCAGCTGCACGCCGGTGGGATTCTGTGCCGCCCAGCCGATGTAGCCCGGCGCGAAGTGGCGGCTGACGAAGCAATGCAGGGCATCGCCTTCGCTCAGGTGCAGGCCGTCGAACTCGCGCTCGACGCCGTACAGCATGTCGCGCACCTGCCCCAGCCCGGTGCGCTGGGCCACGCGTGAGCGCGCACCGTCGGCACCGACCAGGTAGGCGCAGCGCCCTGCCCCCTCCACCTGCCAGCCATCCCCCTCGCGCACGGCGTGGCTGAAGGACTGCTGCAGGCGCAGGTCCACGCCACTGGCGCGCAGCTCAGCAGCCAACCAGCGCATCAGGTTGGGGGTATCGGTGGTGAGGAAGTAGTAGCCCGGGGCCGCCAGCCGCACGCTGCGCAGGTTGGGTGAGTACAGGCGCACGCGCTCCACACGCTGCTGCAGGTGTTCGGGCATGTGGCACAACCAGGTCTGCTCGATGGCCTCCTTCACCACGATGCCCGTAGTGTGCAGGCGCTCGCCGGGGTCGGACTTGCGCTCCAGCACGCAGACGCGCAGGCCGTACTGTGCGGCGGCCAATGCGCAGGCGGCACCGGCGAAGCTGGCACCGACGATGACGACGTCGTGGTCGTAGCCGGATGTGGGGTGAGGCATGGCGGCATCGCCTGCGGAAAACGAGGGATGCAGCTTCGCCAGCGCCGATGGTGGGGCGATGGGGTGTGGGTGAAGTGGGGATGAAGAACGAACAGCGCCCCCTTTGCGGAGGCGCTATCTGGAAACCCTTCGCCCCGCTCTCAGGCCACCACGATCCGCAGCGGATCCGCCGACGCCAGGATCTCCGCACGCTCACCCGTGGGCGGATAGATCCATTCGGTGTTGATGCGGGTCTTCAGCGCCTTGGCTTCGGCACCGGCCAGCACCACCTGGCGATCCCAGCCCTCGGTGTAGACCGCGCCCCACGGCCCCAGGTCCAGGCAGGTCACGTACTTGGGCTGCGCATAGTCAATCATCGCTTCCCCCAGCAGGTCAGCGGCAGCGTTGTGGCCGGCGGAGCGACCCAGGTTCATCGCGTGCTGGCAGGACATCATCGCCACGTTGCCTTCGTCATCGGTGGCGGCATGCGCGCAGTCGCCGGTAGCGAACACTGCGTCGACACCGTTCGCCTTCAGGGTGCGATCCACATGCAGGCGACCGACGGCATCGTGCTGGCCGGGAATCTGCTCGGTCAATGCACTGGCGCGCGCACCCGCCGTCCAGATGACGGTGGCGGCGTCGATGCGCTCACCACTCTCGAGGGTCACGCCCACGGCATCCACGCGGGCCACGCCCGAGCCCAGGCGCCAGGACACGCCCAGCTCGGTCAGGGCCTGGGTGATCACTGGCCGCGGGCCTTCGCCCAGGTCCGGGCCCAGCGCATCGGCGCGCTCGACCAGGATGACCTCGACGGCCGCATCGGCACCCAGCACCTCGCGCAGGCGTGCGGGCATTTCGGCCGCCGTTTCAATGCCGGTGAAACCTGCGCCTGCAATCACCACCGTGTTGCGGGCAACACTCTGCGGGCGATCAGCAAGGCCTTCCACGTGCGCCTGCAGGCGTGCTGCATCGGCAATCTGATCGACGTTGAAGGCGTGCTGCTGCAGGCCAGGAATGGGCGGGCAATTCAGGCGGCTACCGGCTGCCAGCACCAGGCGGTCGTAGTGCAGCGTCTGCACGACGGCATCCGCACCGGCGCCGATCACCTGCACCTGCTGGCTGGCGACATCGATGTGTTCGACGCGGCCGGCAAGATAGCGCACGCCCACGGCATCGAAGATGGCCTGCAGCGGCGCCTTCATGCGCTCCGGCCCCTTTTCGTACAGGCGCGGGCGCACATGCAGTTCCGGCGCGGGCGCAACCAGCACGATCTCCACATCACGGCGCGCGGCCTGGTCGAGAAGACGGGCGGCGGCAAGCGCGCTCCACATGCCGGCAAAGCCGGCGCCGATGACAAGAATGCGTTGGGACACGGGTGGAAATCCTTCTGGGAATCAGAGTTCGGGCGCCCGGTGCGCAAGGGGCACGGGCGAGGCTGATGTGCCGGGCCGGCGCGGCACATAACGCGGATCATATGAGTCCGCGTTATGTGCCACAAGCACCTGATGGCGGCGCCGTTCAGCCCAGCGCGCCCCAGGCGGCAGTGTTTCCCAGCCACAACGCCAATGAAATCAATGTCCTGCATGGGGTGCCGCGCGCTTGCGGCCGGTAACTCAGGCCTCTATAGTCCGCGTTATATTTTTCTGGACCGGTCCCATGGCCCATATCGGAACGGGTGTCGAGTACGCCCTGCACTGCCTGCTGTGGCTGGTACCACCGCTGGAGCAACGGCCCAGCAGCCGCGACCTGGCCGAACTGCAGGGCGTGCCGGCGGCCTTCATGGCGAAGATCTTTCCGAAGCTGGAGAAGGCGGGCATCGTCGAATCCACCGGGGGCATCCGCGGCGGCTACCAGTTGGCGCGTGCGCCCGAAGACATCAGCGTGCTGGATGTGGTCGACGCCGTTGAAGGGCAGAAGGCGCTGTTCGACTGCCAGGAGATTCGTGGGCGCTGCGCGCTGTTCGACGGTGCCCCACCCCGCTGGGCCAACCGCGGTGTATGCGGCATCCATGCGGTGATGATCAACGCACAGAAAGCCATGCGCGAAGAACTGGCGCGTTCCAGCCTGGCCTCGATTGCCGAGGGCGTGCAGGGCAAGGGACGCCCGGCGAGTTTTGCCGGTGACGTGCAGGAATGGTTTGCGGACCGCCAGGTGGCACGCGAGGAAGCGCGCATCACCGGCATGCGTTCGCGCGCGTCGGCGCAGGACGATGATTGATCTGCGCGGGCACTGACGCGCATAACGAAAAATCTGGAGCGGGAAACAAGACTCGAACTCGCGACCTCAACCTTGGCAAGGCTGCGCTCTACCAACTGAGCTATTCCGCAGGGTACAGATCGATTTGCGTCTGAGGGCTGGCACTACCTCAAAGATTGGCTGGCCGTTTCGCGTCGGCCGGACACGTTCGCGCTGCATACGAACATGAGCTTTTGCCCCCACCCTTTTCGGACTATTTGCATGGTCCCTTCCCGCTCAATGTAGCAAGGTACGAGAACCCATCCGGAACGGGCGCACGGCCAAATGACCCGGCAGATACTGATCCAGACGTTTGGGACTGATGGATTCGTCAAGCAGAAGTACGATTGAATTACAGGATTGGTCTCCGGTCAGCACGGGAAAAAAGAAAGTGACTACGCTTGACGACATTACCCGGAACCTCGCTGATACATTCCCTCGGCACAAGGTCTTCCTGGAACTCAAGGAGATTCCTCGAGGGGTAACACTGCCAAGAAGCTGGGAGAATTTCGGACTCAGGCCTGAGGTCGCCCCGGTGTTCCCTGATAGCTGGAATTCATTCTCCAATGAGCTCCCATCGACAATTGCACTGTTCAACGACTGCTTGCTGGGCACCGCACTACTGCTAGGTGATGACGTTGAGCTGGCATATATCTTTCACGACGGAAGCAGCCTCTATTACTACGTAGGCGGAAGGCCCGTCGAAGATGGATCCACAGAGACCTTTCAGTTCAAACATCTGCCCAGCAGACTGCAGGACTTCTATCGCGAAGTGCACGACGGGTACACCTTCTTCCCTGCGCGCTCCATGGGACCGCAACGCCTTGTTGACCAGTCACGGGTCTCGGAACTGGTCGATGAGGCAGACGACTCTTTTGCGGCAGCTTGGATCACCGTATTTTCGAACGGTGGCGGAGACTATCTCGCAGTGAATGCCGACAGCCATGGGCATTCCGGTGGCCTGATCTGGTGGCATGAGAATCCTGCAACTCCAGAATTCGGCATTGATATCTTCAGTGTAATGGATGCATGGATGGGAATTTTCCTGGAGGACACCAAGCCTCGTGCGCAGGTGAATGGCAAGCCCTGCTAGCTGCCCACCCGCCTCGGCCCTTTTCCATTGACAGTGGACGTGCCTGAGACCAAGTCAGGCTCGCGGCGGTGGTCGACTGGCCTGACGAACAAGCGTTGATGCCCCATGCCTTCACACAAACATCGAGCAACTCCCAGACCCAGGCCACAATCAGCTCAATGCGCCTCGGTGACCCACAACGAAAAACGCCCCCTTGCGGGAGCGTTCTTCTTGAATCTGGAGCGGGAAACGAGACTCGAACTCGCGACCTCAACCTTGGCAAGGTTGCGCTCTACCAACTGAGCTATTCCCGCTTGGGAGGCGAAATTCTACCTGTTCTGGGAATGGCGTCAAGCGGTTTTTTGGGGGGGGAATTTTGTGGTGCTTCGGCATGGCGTATCCACGCATGGCGTGGATCTACTACGGCGCGCGATGTGTCGGTGGATCCACAGCATGCGTGGATGCATCGAAGCCGGCGGACCCACGCCCTCCGTGGATGCATCGAACCCAGTAGATCCACGCCGTGCGTGGATACATCGAGCCGGGCCGATCCGCGCCATGCGTGGATGCATCGAAGCCGGCGGACCCACGCCCTCCGTGGATGCATCGAACCCAGTAGATCCACGCCATGCGTGGATACATCGAGCCGGGCCGATCCGCGCCCTCCGTGGATGCATCCAAGCCGGTGGATCCACGCCCTCCGTGGATGCATCGAACCCAGTAGATCCACGCCATGCGTGGATACATCGAGCCGGGTCGATCCGCGCCCTCCGTGGATGCATCGAAGCCGGTGGATCCACGCCCTCCGTGGAGGCATCGAACCCAGTAGATCCACGCCATGCGTGGATACATCGAGCCGGGTCGATCCGCGCCATGCGTGGATACATCGAGCCGGACCGATCCACGCCCTCCGTGGAGGCATCGAACCCAGTAGATCCACGCCATGCGTGGATGGATGCAACCGTGGGGTCAGAGCCCTTTCCTGCGGAAAGGGATCCGACCCCGGTGCTCAGTTGCCCAGCTTCTTCTGCCGCGCACGCTCGCGTGCGGCGCGTTCGTCGTCGCGCAGGCTCGGCCACGCTGCGTGCAGGTACTGCAGGCCCGACCACAGGGTCAGCACGGCGGCGATGGCCAGGGTCCAGTCGCCGATATGGAACACCGGCGGGCCCATCCAGATGTCATCCACCGGCACGTTCGGCGCCACCGAATACAGCAGGCACAGCAGCGCCACCATCTGTGCGGTGGTCTTGACCTTGCCGATCATCGCCACGCGCACCTTGGCGCGCTGGCCCAGCTCGGCCATCCATTCGCGCAACGCGGATACCGCGATCTCACGACCGACGATCACCGCCGCCCAGAACGCCATCCACGGCGTGGGGTGGCCCTGCACGATCAGGAACAGCGCCACGGCCACCATCAGTTTGTCCGCCACCGGATCCAGGAAGGCGCCGAACGCCGATTCCAGCTGGTAGCGGCGGGCAATCCAGCCATCGAGCCAGTCGGTGATCGCGGCCAGGCCGAAGATCGCCGCAGACGCGAAGTTGGTCCAGGTGTAGGGCAGGTAGAACACCAGCACCAGCACCGGGATCATCACGATCCGCAACAACGTCAGCCAGGTGGGCAGGGTCAACTTCATGCGGCTTGCTTCTCTCTCTACTCGGCCGGGTCAGGCGTGGCCAACCCGTGCAGGTTAGCGTAGATGCGTGCAGCGAGGGCGTCATTGATGCCCTCGACCTTGGCGATTTCGGCTTCACCGGCCGCTTTCAGGCCGACCAGGCCGCCGAAATGCTTCAGCAGGCTGGCACGCCGGCGCGGGCCAATGCCGGCGATGTCTTCCAGCTTGCTGGTCATGCGTGCCTTCTGGCGGCGCCCGCGGTGGCCGGTGATGGCGAAGCGGTGCGCTTCGTCACGTACCTGCTGGATGAACTGCAGGGCCGGGTTGGCGGCACCGGGGCGCAGTTCGCGGCCATCGGGCATCACCAGCGCCTCGTGGCCGGCACGGCGCTCCACACCCTTGGCCACGCCCACCAGCAGCACGCCTTCCACGCCCAGGTCGGCCAGTGCGGCCTGGGCCTGGGCCAGCTGGCCGGCACCACCGTCGATCAGCAGCACATCGGGCAGCACGCCCTGCTCCTCCACCGCACGGCGGAAGCGGCGGTCGATGGCCTGGCGCATGGCGGCGTAGTCATCGCCGGGCTCGATGCCGCTGATGTTGAAGCGGCGGTACTGCGCACGCACCGGGCCGGCGGCATCGAACACCACGCACGAGGCCACGGTGGCCTCGCCCATGGTGTGGCTGATATCGAAGCACTCCACCCGCTTGACCGGCTCGGCCAAGCCCAGCATCTCGCGCAGGGCTTCGCTGCGCGCGTGCTGCGCGTTGCGGCTGTTGACCTCGGTCAGCAGGGTCAGCTGCGCGTTGCGGCTGGCCAGTTCCAGGTAGCCGGCGCGTTCGCCGCGCACGCTCCACTTCAGCTGCACCTTGCGCTCGGCCGAGGCGGACAGCGCGGCCACCAGCAGATCGGCATCGGGAATCTGCCGGTCCAGCAGGATCTCGCGCGGCGGCTCGAATTCGATGTAGTACTGCGACACGAAGGCGGCCAGCACTTCTTCCGGGCTTTCCTCGCCATTGGTGCGCGGGAAGAACGGTCGGGTGCCGAGGTTGCGGCCATCACGGAAGGCCAGCAGCAGCACGCAGGCCTGCGAGCCCTGCATGGCCACGGCCAGCACGTCCAGGTCGGCGGCGCGGCCATCCACGTACTGGCGGGTCTGCATGCTGCGCAGCGAGGCGATCAGGTCGCGCAGGCGCGCGGCCTGCTCGAATTCCAGCGCTTCGCTGGCGCTCTGCATCTGCTCGCCCAGTTCGCGGGTCAGCTCATCGCTCTTGCCTTCCAGGAACAGCGCGGCACGGCGCACCGATTCGGCGTACTCGCCGGCCGGCACCAGGTCCACGCAGGGCGCGCTGCAGCGGCCGATCTGGTACTGCAGGCAGGGCCGCGAACGGTTGCGGAACACGCTGTCCTCGCAGCTGCGCAGCTTGAACAGCTTGTGCATCAGGTTCAGCGTTTCACGTACTGCGGTCACCCCGGGGTACGGCCCGAAGTAACGGCCGGGAATGGCGCGCGGGCCACGATGCAGGGCAATGCGCGGCCAGTCCTCGCGGGTCAGCAGTACGTGCGGATAGGTCTTGTCGTCGCGCAGGGACACGTTGTAGCGCGGCGACAGCGACTTGATCAGCTGGTTTTCCAGCAGCAGTGCTTCGGCTTCCGAACGGGTGACGGTGACGTCCATCCGCGCGATCTGCGACAGCATCGACATGATGCGCGCGTTCTTCGGGCTGCCGTTGAAATAGCTGCCCACGCGGTTGCGCAGCGCACGCGCCTTGCCCACGTACAGCAGGGTGTCGTCGGCGGCGTACATGCGGTACACGCCGGGGGCGGTACTCAACTGGGCCGCGAAGGCCTTGCCATCGAAGGCCGGGGCGGAACCTGCATTCATTCGCTGATCGGCACTTCGCTGAGCACGCCGCTTTCGGGGTCGAAACGCAGCACGGCGTGCGCGTCGGTCTCGGCAATCCACACCGCCCCGGCACCCACGGCCAGGCCGGCAGGGCCGTGCAGGCGGCGCGGCAACGGCAGGGTGACCAGATCGCCACCGCCCAGGCGCAGGGTGCGCAGGCGGCCGTTGCCGGTGTCGGCAATCCAAAGCACCGGCGCATCCGGGCTGAGGGCAATGGCCTGCGGGAACTGCAGGCTGGCCTGCGAGCGCGGGCCGTCGTCTTCACCGAAGCGCCAGGTGCCCTGCCCGATCAGGGTCTGCACCAGGTCGCCACGCAGCTGCACCGCACGGATGGACGATCCCAGCGCGTCGGCCACGTACAGCACCTGCTGCACCACCGCCAGCGCGGTTGGCTGGGCGAAGGCGGCCATGTGGCCACTGCCATCGCGCTCATCGATGGCGCCGCTGCCGGCGCGCCACTGCAGGCTGCGCAGGCCCAGGTGGAAGCTCCACAGGCGGTTGTCACCGGCCATGGCGATATGCAGCTGGTTGTCGGCGATGGCCAGGCCCACCGGATGATCCAGCGCGACCTGCCGCGGCTGCGCCACCGGGCCTTCCACCGGCGTGCCGGGGCGGCCATTGCCGCACAGCGTATCGACCTGGCCGGTGGCCAGGTTGATACGGCGCACGGCGTGGTTGCCGGTGTCGGCCACGTACAGCGATTCACGTTCCAGGGTGAGCCCCTGCGGGCGATGGAAGGCGGCCTCGGCCAGGTTGCCGTCCATGAAATCGGCGGTACCCAGCCCGAACTGGCGCAGCACGCGCCCGCCATGGCTGCATTCGAGGATGCGATGGCGGCCGCTGTCGGCGATGTACAGGCGATCGCGGTTGACCGCCAGACCGGCCGGGAAACGCAGCGTGTGGGGCAGTTCGGGATGAAGTTCGCTGCCGCCGCGCGGCGGCGCCATCGGCGCACCTTCGCACAGGTCGTTCAGGGCGCGCTCCAGATCACCGGCTGCGCCCAGGCCGACCAGTCGCTGCTGCTCGCGGCCCTGTGCGTCCAGCAGGATCATCGTCGGCCAGGCCGTTACGCCGAAGCGGCGCCAGCCATCCCAGTCGCCATCCAGCAGCACCGGCATCGACAGGCCCTGCCGGCGCAGCAGCTTCAGCGCGGCCTCGGCATTGCGTTCGAAATCGAAGCGCGGCACGTGCAGCACCAGCGGTTGCAGGCGGCCGGGGTTGCGCGACAGCCATTGGCCGAACTCGGCCAGGCGCTGCATGCTCCAGGCCGATGCGGCGTTGACGAACAACAGCGCCACCGGCCGACCGCGCAGTTCGGTCAGGGTGCAGGGGGCGGCATTGAGCCAGGTGGCAAACTCGGGCAGGTCCTGGACAGGCTGTGCGTTCATGGCCTGATTATGCCGGAGTCGGCGTCATGCAACAGTCGTGCCACGGCACGTTCGGCGGCCTGGTCGACCATGGCCCAGACCCGTTCGAAGTGGTCCTGGCCGCCGGTATAGGGATCGGGGATGGCGGCGGGGCCCTGCCCGCCCGACCATGGCAGGTACAGGGACAGGCGCTGGCGCTGGGCCGCCGTGGCCAGCCGCGCGGCATCGCGCAGGTTGGCCTCGTCGGCGCACAGGATCCAGTCGAAGTGGTCGAAGTCCTGCGCCTGCAGCTGGCGGGCGCGCAGGCCGGCGATGTCCACGCCATGCCGCGCGGCACAGGCAATGGCGCGCCGGTCCGGCGGCTCGCCCACGTGCCAATCGCCGGTGCCGGCCGAATCGACCTGCACCCGGCCGTCCAGCGGCGAGTCCTGCAGGCGGGCGCGCAGTGCGCCTTCGGCCATCGGCGAGCGGCAGATGTTGCCCAGGCAGACCACCAGCAGCTTCATCGCGCAGCCATCGACTGCAGCAGCGCCTCGGCGCGGGCCAGGTCGTCCGGCGTGTCGATGCCCGGCGGGAAGGCCTCCGGCGAAATCGCCACGCTGATCGGGAAACCGGCTTCCAGCACGCGCAGCTGCTCCAGCGCTTCCACCTGTTCCAGCTGGCCCGGCGGCATGGCCGCGAACTGCTGCAGGAAGCCGGCGCGGTAGCCGTAGATGCCGATGTGGCGCAGCCAGCGATGGCCGTCCGGCAGCACGTCGCGGCTGTGCGCGAACCCATCGCGGTGCCAGGCGATGGGCGCGCGGCTGAAGTACATCGCCTCGTTGCGCACGTTGCGCACCAGCTTCACCACGTTCGGGTCGAACAGGGTGTGGGCATCTTCGACGGTGGTCGCCAGGGTCGACATCGGCGCCTCGCCCTCGACCAGCGCCTGGGCCACCGCGCGGATGCCGGCGGCCGGTGCGAAGGGTTCATCGCCCTGCAGGTTGACCACCACGGTTTCGTCGGCCCAGCCAGCGATGCGCGCGCATTCGGCCAGGCGGTCGGTGCCGGAGGCGTGGGTGGTGGCCGTCATCGCCACCTTCACCTCGTCCAGCCCATCCAGCACGTCGGCAATGCGGGTGTCATCGGTGGCCACCCAGACCTCGCGGGCACCGGCCTGCAGCGCGCGGCGCGCCACATGCAGCACCAGCGGTTCGCCGCCCAGCAGGCGCAGCGGCTTGCCCGGCAGCCGCGAGGCGGCATAGCGGGCCGGAATGGCGACAACGAATTCGGTCATGCGGGCGGTACTCGGCAGGCGCGATACAGCAGGAATGCGGCCGGCGGCGGGCGAATGCAAGCGCCGCCCGGCCGCTCAGTTCGGGCGCAGCTTGTCCAGGCGGTCGGTCAGGGCCACCCAGAAGGCGGCCGGCAGCTCCGCGCGCAGGGGCACCGCGTAATGCCAGTCGTTGCCGAAGGCGCGGCACTTCACGGCGTCCTTCTCGGTCATCAGCACCGGCAGCTGGCTGCCGAAAGACAGGTCCTGCGGCTGGTAAGCCTGGTGGTCGGCGAAGGCATGCGGCACCACGCCGATGCCGCGTGCGCGCAGCATGTCGAAGAAGCGCTGCGGATGGGCGATACCGGCCACCGCATGCACGCGCTGGCCTGCGAAGTACGCCAGCGGCCGGGCGCGGCCACCGGCCAGCGGTTGCGCGCTGTCGATGTGCAGGGCCATCGGCCACTGTCCGAAACCACAGGCCTGGGCAGCGCTGGCCTCATCGGCCTGGCCCAGGTTGACCACGCGGAAATCGCATTCGTCGGCGCGGCTGACCGGCTCGCGCAGCGGCCCGGCGGGAATCATCCTGCCGTTGCCGTAGCGGCGCTGGGCGTCGACCACTTCAATCTCGATATCGCGTTCGAGCCGGTAGTGCTGCAGGCCGTCGTCGCAGACGATGACATCGCAGCCGGCGGCGATCAGGGCCTTGCCGGCCGCCACGCGGTCGCTGTCCACGCGCACCGGCACGCCGGTCTTCCAGGCGATCAGCACCGGTTCGTCGCCGCCCAGGGCGGTGGGCGTATCCGCTTCCACCCAGCGTGCCTTGTCCGCTTCTTCGCGGCCGTAACCACGGCTGGCCACGCCCGGCTTCCAGCCGGCCGCACGCAGGCGGTCGACCAGGGCGATGGTCAGCGGCGTCTTGCCGGTGCCCCCCGCGGTGATGTTGCCGACCACGATGACCGGCACCGGCAGGGTATGGCGCTTGAACCAGCCACGGCGGTAGAGCCGCCGGCGCAGACCGGCCACGCCCGCATAGAGCGGGGCCAGCAGGCGCATCGGCCACGGAACCGGGCTGCCGTCATACCAGTACGGCGGGGTCTGGGTGCCCTTGCCTGCCATCAGTCCTGCCTTTCGCGGAACTGCATGCTGTGCAGGTGCTGGTACAGGCCGCCCATTGCCAGCAGTTCCTTGTGGGTACCCCGCTCGACGATGCGGCCGTGGTCCATCACCAGCACCTGGTCGGCGTGTTCGATGGTGGACAGGCGGTGCGCGATCACCAGCGTGGTGCGCTCGGGCATCAGGCGCTGCAGCGCGTCCTGCACCAGGCGCTCGGATTCGTTGTCCAGCGCGGCGGTGGCTTCGTCCAGGATCAGGATCGGCGCGTCACGCAGGATCGCGCGGGCGATCGCCAGGCGCTGGCGCTGGCCGCCGGACAGCAGCGCGCCGTTCTCGCCCACCGGCGTCTGCAGCTGCTGCGGCATGCGCGCGATGAATTCCCAGGCATTGGCCGCTTCGGCCGCCGCGCGGATCTGTTCATCGGTCGCATCCATGCCGTAGGCGATGTTGGCGGCAATGGTGTCGTCGAACAGCATCACCTTCTGCCCGACCATGGCCACCTGGCGGCGCAGGTCGGCCAGCGGGTAGTCATCCAGGGCCACGCCGTCGAGGGTGATTACGCCGCCGCTGGGTTCGTAGAAGCGCGGTACCAGCCGGATCAGGCTGGTCTTGCCGCTGCCGGAACGGCCGACGATGGCAGTGACGGTACCGGGCCTGGCGACGAAAGTGATGTCGTCCAGGGCGATGCCGCTGTCGGCGCGGTAGCGCAGCATGACATGGTCGAAGGCCAGTTCGCCGCGTGCACGCTGCAGGGCCTTGCGCCCCTGGTCACGCTCGACCGGCATGTCGATGATGCCGAACAGGCGTTCGGCCGCGGCCACGCCGCGCGAGATCGAGGTCTGCACGCTGGTCAGGCGGCGCAGCGAGGGAATGATGGCCATCATCGAGGTCATCAGGCCCATGAACTGGCCGGCGTTGAGCTTGCCGGCCAGCGCTTCGCGGGTGGACACCCAGACGATCACCGCCAGCGCCAGCGCGGCCAGGAACTGGACCACGCTGGAGGCCGCCGCACGGGTCACTTCCACCTTCATGTTCAGCGCCAGCATGCGGTTGGCCAGGCGCGAATAGCGGCCGATCTCGTGCTGCTGGGTGCCGTGCACCTTCACTTCCTGCTGCGCGGCCAGCGACTGCTCGGCGGTCTGCGCCATGGTGCCCATGCCGTCCTGGATGCCGCGGCTGATGCGCCGGTAGCGCTTGCCGACGTAGGACACGATGGCGCCGATCAGCGGCACCACCAGCAACATGGCCAGGGTCACCTTGACGCTCATCTGCAGCATCACCACCAGCATGGCGATGATGGTCAGGGTGTCGGCCACCATGGTCTTCAGCGCATCGGCGCTGGCCTGGGTGACCTGTTCGGTATCGAAGTTCAGGCGGCTGACCATCACCGGCGTCGCTTCAGTATCGAAGTGCGAGGACGGCAGGTGCAGGTACTTGTCCAGCACCTGCTCACGCAGGTCACGGACCACGCTGCGGCCGGTCTTTGCCAGCGTGTAATCGCTGACCCAGGTCGCCAGGCTTCGCATCAGGAACAGGCCAAGGATGGTCAGCGGCAGCACGACGGCAGCGCGCGGCTGCGGGTCGACAAAGCCCTCGTTGACCAGCGGCTCCATCAGCTTGGTGAAGTGATAGCCGGCCAGGGCTTCGACCACCATCGCGATGACCGCGGCCACCATGAACACCCAGTAGGCCCGGGTATAGCCCAGCAGTCGTTTGTAGATCGGCCACACCGGCGCGTGTTTGGAACTCATGGACGCACCTCTGGCGCTGTTGCGATTGCGATACGGCGGAAGCCGAGCTGGCCCAGCGCATCCTGCGCGGTCACCACGGCCTGGTAAGGAGTGCGCGCGTCGGCGCGCAGCAGCACGGTCTGTTCACGGTCGCTGCCGGCCACCGCCGCGATGGTCTGCTTCACCGACTCGACATCGGTGCGCAGCACTTCCTGGTCGTTGACGAAGTAGCGGCCATCGGCGTTGATCAGCACGCTGAGCGAACGCGGGGCTTCGCTGTTGTGCTGGTCACTGGCGGTGGGCAGCTGCACCTGCAGCGTCGAACGCGCATCGAAGGTGGTGGTGACCACGAAGAAGATGATCAGCACCAGGATGACGTCGATCAGCGGAACCAGATCGATATGCGGCTCATCCTGGGATCGGTCGTTGCCGATGCGCATCGATCAGGCCTTGGCCGTGGCGGCAGGGGCGGCGGCACGCGCGGCCGGGGCCGGGTTCATCACCCCCGGACGCTGGTCCAGGGTATCCAGCAGGGCGCTGGCTTCCTGTTCCATTTCCACCACGTAACCGTGGATGCGGCCCTTGAAGAAGCGGTGGAACATCAGTGCGGGAATGGCCACGATCATGCCGGTGGCGGTGCACACCAGCGCCTTGCCGATGCCGCCGGCCAGCTGGTTCACGTCGCCCACGCCATGGTCGAGGATGCCCAGGAACATCTGGATCATGCCGATGACCGTGCCCAGCAGGCCCAGCAGCGGGCCGGCCGAGGCGATGGTGCCCAGCGCATTGAGGAAACGCTCCATGCGGTGGACCAGGTGGCGGCCGGTGTCCTCGATGCGCTCGCGGATCTGGTCGCGCGGGCGGTTGCGGGCTTCCAGCGCCGCGGCCAGCAGCGCGCCCAGCGGCGAGTTGGCGCGCAGGGTCTGCAGGTGCGCAGGGTCGAGCTTGCCGCGTGCGGCCCAGTTGCGCACTTCCTGGCCCAGGCCAGGCGGCAGCACCTCAGCGCGGCGCAGGGACCAGAAACGCTCCAGGACAATCGCCAAAGCCAGTACACCCAACAGCAGCAGCGGCACCATCGGCCAGCCACCGGCCTTGACCAGTTCCCACACGTTTCAACCCTCCGGCCCAACGGCCGCTTGTTCGATCGGCGATAGGATAGCAGCCGACCGCGCCCGCCCAGCGGCATCCCACCACCGGGCCGCATGGATACGCTGTTCACGCACCTGCAGGCCTTGTGCGCCAAGCCATACGCGGATCGCGCCGGACTCGGCCGTGGCCAGCACTTCGGCCCCGGCAGCGTTCCAGCGCTGGACCACGTCACGTTTCGGGTGGCCGAAGCGGTTCTGGTGCCCGGCCGAGACCAGCGCCAGCCGTGGGGCGACGGCCCTGACCCAGGGCGCGGTGGAGCTGCCGCCGCTGCCGTGGTGCGGAACCAGCACCACATCGGCCTTCAGCGCGGCGGGCGCGGCCTGCAGCAGCGCCTGTTCGGCCGGGCGGCCGATATCGCCGGCCAGCAGCACCACCCCATGGCGGCTGGCGACGCGCAGCACGCAGCTGTCCTCGTTGCCGGCGTCGGCGCTGCCCGCAGCCGGGTGCAAGACCTCGAAATCGACCCCGTCCCAGTGCCAGCGCAGACCCTGCTGGCAGGAACGCGCGCCGGCGATGGTGCTGCCCGGCGGCGCAAGCAGCTGCAGGCCCGGCAGCTGCCGGCGCAGGCTGGGCAGGCTGCCGGTGTGGTCCAGGTGGTCGTGGCTGAGCATCACCTGCTGCGGCACCGCCTGCCCCAGCGCACGCAGGGCCGGGATGAGGATCCGCTCATTGCCTTCACCACCGGTCGGTGGCCCCACGTCGTACCAGAGCGCATGCCCGGCCGTGCGCAGCAGCACGGCCGTGCCCTGCCCCACATCGTGCACCAGCAGTTCCAGTTCACCTTCGCCCGGCGCGGCACGCGCCGGCCACAGCAGCGGCAGGCACAGCAGCAGGCCCGCCAGGCCTCCACCGGCGCCACGCGGCAGCAGCCACCAGAACACGCCCAGCAGCGCCGCCGGTACCGCCCAGCCCGGGGCTTCGGCCAGCCACCACATGGCCTGCGGGTGCAGCGCCAGCGGCTGCAGCAGCTGCCAGCTCAGATCGAACAGCCAGGCCGCGGCGCGCCACGGCCAACGCCCGGCACCGTCGTGCAGCACCTGCAGGCCGGTGCCGAGCAGCGCCAGCGGCACCACCAGCAGGGTCCACCACGGGATGATCGGCAGGTTCACCAGCGGCCCCACCCGCGCGGTGCCGCCAAACAGCGCGACCGCCAGCGGCAGCAGGCCCACGCTGGCCACGCCCTGTGCGGCGAGAAAACCACGCACCCCGCCGCTGGCCCCTTCCGGCCCGGCCCAGGGCAGGCACCACATCAGCCACAACACCCCGCCGAAGCTGAGCCAGAAGCCAGCCGCCAGCACCGACAGCGGCGCCGGCAGCAGCATCACCGCCGCCGCCAGCGCCAGGCCCTGCCCCGTGCCCAGCGGGCGCCGCCCGGCACGCGCCAGGGCCACCACGCCGATCATCAGCGCCGCGCGCACCGTGGGCAGCGCGCCGCCGGCGGCCACGGCATAGGCGGTGGCGGCCAGCACCGCGCCCCACGCAGCGGCCTGCGGGCGCGGCCAGACCCGGCCCAGCAGCGGGCACAGCCACCACAACACGCGGCACAACAGCACGCCGAACCCGGCCACCACCCCCACATGGAACCCGGATATGGCTACCAGATGGGTCAGGCCCAGCGCGCGCAGGTGCTCCCAGTCGGTGGCGGACAGGCCGCGGGTGTCGCCCAGCGCCAGGGCCTGGACGAACCGTGCGGCAGGATGCGCCACCTGCGTCTGGATGGCCGCACTGGTCCGTTCCCGCCAGGCCGGCAGGCCGTGCGCTGGCCGCAGTTCACGTGCGCTGGCGGGGTCGCGCACGGTGCCGTTGCCGGCCACGCCGCGCAGCAGCGCATGGCGTTCGCCGTCGAAGCCGCCGGGATTGATGCGCGAACGCGGCGCACGCACGCGCAACGCCAGTTCCCACTGCGATCCCGCGCGCAGGGCATGGCGCCCGCCCTCGACCGGCACCTGGGTCGGCCCGCGCATCGCGTCGTTCCAGGTGACCTGCAGGCGCTTGCCGTGCAGGGAGGGCAGCGCGCCGCCCTGCTCCACCTGCAGCACGAAGCGCGTGTAGCCGGGGCCACGCTGCGGCAGGTCGATCACCCGGCCGCTGACCCGCACATCCTGCGCGGCCTGCCCGGCAGGCAGCTGCGCCTGCAGCGCCCAATGCCCATGCAGCGCCCCCCATGACAGGCCGAACAACGCTGCGGCAACGGCCCGGCCACGCCAGCGCAGCGTCCAGCCCGCGCCGCCTGCCAGGCACAGCGGCAGGCACAGCCACAGCGGCAGCAGGACCGGCAGCTGCACGCAGGCCAGAGCGCCCAGCACCAGGCCGGCGATACAGCCACGGCCCAGCGCCGGTGGAGCGGATCGTTCGGCAACCATCCGCGCAGCCTGACGCGCTGCGCACTGGCAGGGTTATCGGGCCTTGCCGCGCGCGGGTGTCAGCGCAGCGGCCGGTGTGATGTCAGCGGCGCACGCTGCCGCGATGGAAATTCACCCGGAAGCTGGCGCCCCCGCCGACGGCTTCGCCGACGCTGACCGTCCCGCCGTGGTGCTGCACGATTTCCTTGACCAGGTGCAGGCCCAGGCCGCTGCCGCTGCCGGCCGCGCGCAGGCGATGGAAGGGCTCGAAGATGGCTTCGCGGTCCCCCACCGGCACGCCGGCGCCCTGGTCGCTGACTTCCAGCAGCCCCAGCGCATCCAGGCGCACACAGATGGTGCCGCGCCCGCCGCCATGGACGATGGCGTTGTGCACCAGGTTGGCCAGCACCCGGCCCAGCGCCAGGCCGTCGCCGTGGATCCACACCGATGCATCCGGCGCATCCACTTCGAACCCATAGCCCGCGCCCACCACCAGCGGCGCCAGGTCGGCCGCCGCCTCGCGCACCACGTGGGCCAGGTCCAGCCGCTGCAGCGCGGTGACGTTGCGGTCCAGGCGCTGCAGGTCCAGCAGGTGTTCGGCAACATTGCCCAGCCGGGCCACGTCGGTCAGCAGCTGCGATTTCAGTTCGCCCTGCGGCAGCTGCGACAAGCGCGCCTGCACGACGGCGATCGGCACGCGCAGTTCATGCGCGGCATCGGCCAGGAACTTGTCGCGCGCGGCGTAGCCTTGCTGCACCTTGTCGATGGCATCGTTGAAGGCACCCACCAGCGGCGCGATCTCGGTGGATACCAGCTGTTCGTCCAGGCGCGCGCCCGGCTGGCCGATGTCCAGTTCCTTGGCCTGCTGCGCCAGCCGGCGCACACCGCGCATCGCGCGATGGATGACGGTGGGCATCACCAGCAGCGTGACCACGATCAGCGGCAGGAAGAACCACAGGCCGATCAGGCGCAGCACCATCAACGCGCCATCCACCAGACCGCCCTTGGGCGCACCACCGGCCATCACCGTGATGCGGCGGCCATCTTCGTTGCGGATCATCACCCGCGCCACATCCAGGTAGGGCGGCACCAGCGAACCGACCTCGGTCGCGCCCAGTGCCGGCAGGCGCGCCAGCAGCGGCGCGTGGATGGCCGGCACCTTGCCGCGCTCCAGCCACGTGCCGCGGTCATCGACCGCGACGAACCACAGGTTGCCGCCTGCGCGGGCGTCCAGCGCCTGCCAGCGCGGCTCGTCCAGCACCAGGCGCCCGCCCTGGCTGTGCACCGCCTTGGCCACGTCCTCGGCGGTGAACATGTCCATGCCCCAGGATTCCTTGTCGCCCCAGGTGAGGATCAGCGCCACCACCGCGAACAGCACGGTGAAGGCCTGCGCCAGGAACAGGCGCCAGGCCAGGCCGAGGGTGATCGAACGGATCTGCCGGGCCACCTCAGGCCTCCGCCAGCAGGTAGCCGACACCGCGGATGACGTGGATCTCCACGCCGGCGCCGGCCTGCTGCAGCGCCTTGCGCAGCTTGGAAATGTGCGCATCCAGTGCGTTGGACTGGATCTCATCGTCAAAACCATACACCGCCGCTTCCAGCGCACTGCGGGTAACCGTGCGCCCCTGCCGCATCGCCAGCGCCTGCAGCACCAGCACCTGCCGCCGCGGCAGGGCCAGTGCCTGGCCGCCGACCTGGGCCTGCAGCGATTCGAAATCGAATTCGAGATTGCCCAGGCGCAGGCTGGGCGTGACCATCGCCGACGGCCGCCGCGACACCGCGCGGATGCGGGCCATCAGCTCTTCGATCGCCACCGGCTTGACCAGGTAGTCATCGGCACCGACATCCAGGCCTTCCACCTTGTCCGACAGCGTGCCCTTTGCGGTCAGCATGATCACCGCCAGGTTCGGCCGCAGGCCGCGCGCGGTGGCCACGAAGCTGGCGCCGTCGCCATCGGGCAGCTGGCGGTCGAGCAGCAGCAGCTGGTGCACCGGCTCGCGCAGGGCCAGCGCCGCCTCGGCCAGGCTGCCGACCACGTCGGTGACCACGCCCTGCCGCTCCAGCCCGGACTGCAGGGCACGGGACAGATCGGGATCGTCTTCGACCAGGAGGATGCGCATGCGGGACTCGGCTACCGGAAACGGTGCCGATCATAGTGCCTGCCGCGTGCAGATGATGCGCCGGGACGAACATTGCGGCAGCGCAATGTTCCGACAATGTTGCCCGTGCAGGATGCTTGGCGTTCTCCTGCAAAGCACCCTTCGATGCTCCCGTTGCCTTCTGCCCTGCTGCGCCCCCTGCTGTGCACCGTCGTTCTCTCCACGCCGCTGCTGGCCAAGGCCCAGGAACAACAGGCACCGGGCGTGCAGGCCGGCATCACCGTCGGTGCGACCACCGGTGCGTACGCGCACTACGATGACAAACCGCTGGTGGTGCCGGCACTGGCATGGCAGGGCAAGCGCTTCTTCGCCAGCCCCGGCTCGCTGGGCATGTACCTGTTCAAGGACGAAGGGCTGCGCGTTTCGGCCGTGGTCACGCCCTACACGCTGCGCTTCAAGACCGATGATGTGAACGATGCACAGCTGCGCCGCCTGCACAGCCGGCAGATGTCGGCCATGGCCGGCGTCAATGCCGAGTACAGCGGCGACTGGGGCGCGCTGGCCGCCAGCGTGAAGCGCGAAGTGAGCGGGCACGGCGGCGGCCTCGAATCCAGCCTGCACTACAGCTACCCGATCCAGGCCGGCCGTTTCACCTGGGTGCCGCGCGTGGGCGTGGTGCATTCCAGCGCACGCCTGCTCGATTACTACTACGGCATCAGCGACGAAGAAGCGCTGCGCTCGGGCCTTGCCGCCTACACGCCGGGCAGCGCCACCTCGCCCAGCCTGCAGATCGCGGTCAGCACGCCGCTGGGCACGAAGTGGCGTGCGACCGGCGTGGTCGCCAACCAGTGGTTCGGTGATGCGGTCAAGGACAGCCCGATGGCGCGTCGCGGCGCGCAGACCTCGGCTTTCATTTCCCTGATGCGCTCGTTCTGATCGAGCGCCCTGCACAGGACAAGGACACTCCCGATGGCCTCCGTCTCCCCCACCGCCGATGCGCACGCGATCCTGCATGCACCCGACCTGGACAGCGCCGAGCGCGTCTATCTTGGATTGATGCCGGACCTGGCCCATATCGATGCGCTGGCGCGACGCGCCCTGGGCCTGTCGCGCGCCGCCGATGCCGCGCGCGGCTATGCCCTGTCGATGACCCTGGTCGGCCTGCGCCTGCAGGAACTGGAAATGGACGAACCCTGCGCCAAGGCGCACCGCCAGGCCACCCTGCACAGCCTGCGCCAGGCCTTCGCCGCCGCCTGAGCGCGGCGCCCGTTTTCAGCGGTACGTGGTCCAGGCCAGCACGGCCGACAGCAGCGCAACCCACGCCACGGCCTTGAACGTGCCCTGCAGCATGTTGCCGCCGAACAGCAGTTCCAGCAGCGCATTGGGATGGGACACCGGTGCGTGGTCACTCATGGCGAGGCTCCTTCGGATGGAAACGGACAGCAACAGGTCGACTGCAACAAAAGCTTAACAACACCAGTGTCGTTTCCGGTATGGTCGATACCAACGCTGCGTTCAAGGATGATCGATGTTGAAGCGTGCACTGTTCCCGGTAGTTGCCGTGGTGCTGGCGGTCCTGGTCATCGCCTTGTCCTGGCAGAACCGCCAGCTGCGAGAGATCAACGAGCAGATGGCCGTGCAGATGCGGCAGAGCCAGCTGGATGCACATGGCCTGGCGCCGGGCACCCGCCCCGAGCTGCTGACCCTGCGCACCACACAGCAGACCCAGGTGGATATCGGCGGCCCACGCGCCGTTCCGCAGATCCTCTACTTCTTCTCCAGTGCCTGCCGCTACTGCCTGGCCTCGTTGCCGCAGCTGCAGGAAATCGCCGCCGCGCGGGGAACCGCCGAACTTGTTGGCGTCGGCCTGCCGCCGTATGACCGTCTTGCCGACTATGCCGGCACGCACGCGCTGCGGTTTCCGGTGGCGGTGGACAGCGCAGGCGATGTCGCCAAGCGCTACCGCGCCACGCTCACCCCCATGCTGATGGTGCTGGCTGCCGATGGCAGCGTCGCCTACAAACACGTCGGCCAGCTCGACGCGGACACCGTCCGCGCCGTTGCTGCCGCATTGGACCCGGGAAGCCAAACACACTGAAGGAGATACGCATGACCAGGAAGAAGACGCTGTTCTCGTCCATCGCCGGCATCGTCATTGTCGCCGCCATGTCGTTCGGTGTTGCCCAGGCCTTCGCCTCGCCGGTGAAGAAGGGCTTCGCACCGGGTTGCGTGGATACCCCCGGGTGCACCTTCGGCGGCAACGGCCGCGCCGGTGGCTCGCGCATCTGCTGCGTCGCCAACTGATTCTGTTTCGACCCCGTCCCCGAACGCGGGGACCTCATGCTGCTCACCACATCTTGGAGATACACATGATCGGAAAGAAGAAGCTGCTCTCCTCCATCGCCAGCGTCGTCGTGGTTGCCGCAATGGCGCTGGGCGCTGGCCAGGCCTTCGCCACCTCGCCCAAGACCGGGCTGGCCCCGGGCTGCGAAGAACACCCGTCCTGCACCTATGGCAATGGCGGCAAGTGGGGCCTGGTAGCCTGCTGCGACCCGATGTGATCAACCACGGCTTCACCGCCGCCTGATCAAAGCCCTCCCGCTGCAGCGCCCGAACCCCTGGCTTCCCGGCCAAGGGCCTGCAGCGGAGGGTGTGGCCATCCCGCACTGGCCACTGGACCGGACCGCCCCATCGGGCGGTCCGGTGCGTTCAGGCCCCCGGTTTCATCCCCGCCGGGCGCGATTGGCGCACGCTTTTCCCGGCTTCGTCGCATACCGGTTTCGATGCCCCCACGGCGGTGCCACGCTGGGCTCCCCTCTCCGGAGCACCGTGCCATGCCGATGCTTGTCCTGCTGCTGTTGCACGCCGCGCTGTCCGGCGTGGATGCCGGCGCCACCGATGCCGGTTCGCCGATTCAAAGCGGGCCGGCTCAAAGCGGGCTGGCACAAACCGGGCTGGCGCCGGTGGCCCGCATGCAGGCCCAGGTGCTGCTGCGGCAGGACAGCCTGCTGCAGTGGGAACGCGGGCAGGACAGCGGCAGCGGAGTGCACGCACTGCGCGTGTCGCACAAGGTGGACGGCCGCTGGCAGCTTCGCCACCGGATCAGCTTCGGCGCGCCTGCCAGCCACTGAGCGCCAGCCGGGATTCATCCTCACCGGCCGCGACGATGACAGCATGGCGTCCTGTCGAAAGGATGCGCCATGAAGACCTGGATCGTTGCCAGGAGTGTGCTGTTGCTGGCCGTCGTGCTGCTCGCGGCCTGCTGCCCGTTCGGCAGCGAAAAACAATCGCGCCCGGTCCATGTACACCCGCAGATGTCCCCCCCTGCATCGCGCGTGCTGGACGCCGGCTGTGTCCGCGAAGGCGCGCAGCTGCGGCGGCAGCTTGAAGCCGCGTACGTATCCCGCACCCGGCAGGAATGCGCGCAGCCGCAGCCATTTGCCGACCATCGCTTCGTCAACGCAATGGGCGAGCCCGTTGCGCCCGAGCGCGCCAGCCAGGCGCGCGCTGAACACGTGCAGCGTGTCTGCACGGCCGCGCAGGGAAAGGATGGCGGGCTTGCAGCCCTGTGCCCGGATTGCCGCAACAAGGCCGAAGACCGCGTGCGGCAATGCCGTGTGGACAAGGGGCTGGTGCGCAGCGAGCGAGCGGTGCGGGTGTGCCGGATGATCCAGTTCTGAGTGCGCCTGCGCATGGCCAGCCAATGGCATGCACGGAAAGACGCGCAACAAAAAAGCCGGCTCCAAGGCCGGCTTTCCTGTTCCCACCGCTGCACCGGCATTGCCGGGAGCCAGGTGGTGGGCGGTACAGGGTTCGAACCTGTGACCCCTACCATGTCAAGGTAGTGCTCTACCGCTGAGCTAACCGCCCATCTTGTTCTTGCCGCCCGAAAGCTGGCCCTGCTACGTAAAAACCCGGCGCCAGGGCCGGGCTTTTCAGTTCACGACAGCCCCTGTGAGAGGACTTCGTGGTGGGCGGTACAGGGTTCGAACCTGTGACCCCTACCATGTCAAGGTAGTGCTCTACCGCTGAGCTAACCGCCCGTTTTTGCTTCTGCATGTCCGCGATTGCGTCGGTGCAGGCCGCGTATATTACGGATGCCCGGGGGAAAGCGCAACACTTTTGTGAAGATTGCTGTGCTGCCGTGTTCAGCCCAGGCTGGCCTCCTTCAGCTGCCGGATCTGGTCGCGCACACGCGCGGCATCCTCGAATTCCAGGTCCTTGGCGTGCTGGTACATCTGCTGCTCCAGCGTCTTGAGCCGGGCAGCCAGCTGGGCCGGGCCCAGCGAGCGGTAATCGGCCGCATCCTCGGCCACCCCCGACTTGCCCTTGCCCTTCCCCTTGCCCTTGCGGGCCTCCTTCTCGGCGGCCTCCGAACGGGCGCCTTCCAGTACGTCCACGATCGGCCGGGCCACCGAACGCGGCACGATGCCGTGCTCTTCGTTGTACTCGACCTGCTTGGCGCGGCGGCGGTCGGTCTCGTCGATCGCCGCCTGCATCGAGCGGGTGATCTTGTCCGCATACAGGATGGCCTTGCCGCGCACATTGCGGGCGGCGCGGCCGATGGTCTGGATCAGCGAACCGGTGGAGCGCAGGAAGCCCTCCTTGTCGGCATCCAGGATCGCCACCAGCGACACCTCGGGCATGTCCAGGCCTTCGCGCAGCAGGTTGATGCCCACCAGCACATCGAACTTGCCCAGGCGCAGGTCGCGGATGATCTCCACGCGCTCCACCGTGTCCACGTCCGAATGCAGGTAGCGCACGCGGATGCCATGCTCGGTCAGGTACTCGGTCAGGTTCTCGGCCATGCGCTTGGTCAGCGTGGTGACCAGGACGCGGTCGCCGGCCTTGATCCGTTCGTTGGCCTCGCTCATCAGGTCGTCGACCTGGGTACCGACCGGGCGGATCTCCACCACCGGATCGATCAGGCCGGTCGGGCGCACCACCAGCTCGGTGATTTCATCACCGGCCTCGCGGTACTCGTACGGGCCCGGCGTGGCCGACACGTAGATCGCGCGCGGGCAGCGCGCTTCCCATTCCTCGAAGCGCAGCGGGCGGTTGTCCAGTGCCGACGGCAGGCGGAAGCCGAACTCGACCAGGGTCTCCTTGCGCGAGCGGTCACCCTTGAACATGGCGCCGATCTGCGGAATGGTCACGTGCGATTCGTCGATGACCAGCAGCGCGTCGGGCGGCAGGTAGTCGAACAGCGTCGGCGGCGGCTCGCCGGCGTTCTTGCCGGTGAGGTGCCGTGAGTAGTTCTCGATGCCGTTGCAGAAGCCCACCTCGGCCATCATCTCGATGTCGTAGTGGGTGCGCTGGGCCAGGCGCTGCGCCTCGACCAGCTTGTTCTGCGCATACAGCTGCTCCAGGCGCTCCTTCAGCTCCACCTTGATGGTTTCCACCGCCGCCAGCACGCGCTCGCGGGTGGTCGCATAGTGGGTCTTGGGGTAGACGGTGAAGCGCTGCATGTTGCGCATCGTCTCGCCCGTGAGCGGGTCGAACATCGTGATCTTTTCGACCTCGCCATCGAACAGCTCGATGCGCAGCGCTTCGCTGTCCGATTCGGCCGGGAACACGTCGATCACTTCACCGCGCACGCGGAACGTGCCGCGCTGCAGCTCGTATTCGTTGCGCGTGTACTGCAGCTGGGTCAGGTGGTTGATCAGGTCGCGCTGGTCGATGCGCTCGCCCTTGGACAGGATCAGGCGCAGCGACAGGTAGTCTTCCGGCGCGCCCAGGCCATAGATGGCCGACACCGTGGCCACCACGATCGCATCCGGGCGCGACAGCAGGGTCTTGGTCGCGGCCAGCCGCATCTGCTCGATGTGCTCGTTGATCGAACTGTCCTTCTCGATGAAGGTGTCCGACGACGGCACGTAGGCTTCCGGCTGGTAGTAATCGTAATAGCTGACGAAGTACTCCACCGCGTTGTGCGGGAAGAACGCCTTGAATTCACCGTACAGCTGCGCGGCCAGTGTCTTGTTCGGCGCCATGATCAGCGTCGGCTTCTGCACGTTCTGGATGACGTTGGCGATGGTGTAGGTCTTGCCCGAGCCGGTCACGCCCAGCAGGGTCTGCTTGGCGATGCCCGCTTCGAAATTGCTGGTCAGCTTCGCGATGGCGTTGGGCTGGTCGCCGGCCGGTGAATACGGCGAGACGAGTTGAAAACTGTCGCTCATGGTGTTGCCAGGTCCCGGGAACAATGAGTATAGCGGCCGCTTTGGTGACGGCCCGTTGAAGCATCCCCTGAACCAGACAGAGGGGATGTCCTGATGGTTGGCCCTGCCAGCACCGGCCAGGCTGATAGCCCGCCCCATGCTGGACGACCGGATGAATCGAACACCTGCAGCGGGCCATGCGCTGGCCGAACTGATGGTGGTCCTGCTGGTGCTTGCCGTGCTGGCCAGCATCGCCCATACCCCGTTCAGCGCCCTGCTCGGCCGCCTGCGCACCGATCAGCTGCGCATGCAGCTGCATGGCGCCCTGCACGTGGCGCGCAGCACGGCCCTGGACCAGCGGCGGACGATCGTGATCTGCCCCACCGGAGACGGACAGCTCTGCGGACAGGATTGGGCTCAGGGCTGGATGCTGCTGGCTGAATCTGCGGCCGGCAGCGGCGACTTCAAGGGCCCACCGGTCCTGCACCGCGCCCTGGACAGCCACCGCTCATTGAGCGCGGTGGGCAGCGACGGCCGCCCGCGCATCACCTACCGCGCGAACGGGCGCAGCGCCGGCAGCAACGCGCGCATACGCGTATGCCAGAGCGGCATGCGCCAGGCGGAAATCATCGTCAGCAACAGCGGGCGCGTGCGCTCGCTGCGTACGCCGGAGGACACGCCGTGCTGAGCGGAAATACGGGACGCAGAAACGCAGAAGCCGCGATTTCTCGCGGCTTCTGCAGGATCTGGCGCCCGAAGTTGGACTCGAACCAACGACCCCCTGATTAACAGTCAAGTGCTCTAACCGGCTGAGCTATTCGGGCGGGGAGGCGCATTCTAGTAGCTGCTTCACGAAGATGCAACACCCTGCCCGGCTGATCACCAGCATCCCGCCGCCGAAGACGCACTGGGCGTCTTCACGTTGGCCTGGTTGACGGTCAGGGTTCCGCACTTGTCCTTGACCTGCGTGCCCTGCGGCGCGGCCGTCAGCGTGAACGTGCCCTGCGCCGCCTGGATGCTGACGGTGTAGTACGCCGTACCACCTTCGCGCGGCGACTGGATGGACGTCCCGCCATTGCTGAAGCGGAAGTTGGCGTAGGTGTTGTTGGTGGTATGCGAGCGCTCGGCCATCTGCGCGTACTCGACCAGATCGGCCTTGGCCTGCGCCCTGCGCGACTTGCGCACCTGATCGACGTAGGACGGATAGGCGATGGTCCCCAGGATGGCAATAACCGCCACCACGATCATCAGCTCGATGAGGGTAAAACCGCGTGCGCGCGCCAACAGCGTCGGGCGGGGCAGCATCGGGCGGGCATCACTCAATGACTTCACGGGATCCTCCATTACTGGATCTGGCGCCAGGACTGGCGGCCACAAGGGTACGGAACATACAGCGGCTGCGCGCCGGCAACATTGACCACCATCCAGCAGCCCGGCCCGGTCGGCGCGGTCGGCACGCCGGTGCCATCGCCCGGATTGGTCGGCGGCTGCAGGCGCGGAATGACCGACACACCGACATCCTTCACCGGCGAGGTGCCCTGCGTGGTCAGGCTGACCGCTGCAGTGCCGCCGGCGATGGACGGGCCGGTCGGCGAGCCGGAACGCGCACCGGACAATGCGGCCACGCCGTTGCGCGGGTTCAGGCCGAACAGCCAGTTGGAACCGGTGGTGCTGCAACCGCTGGTGATTTCCTGCGGTGCATAGGTCGGAATGAACATGATGCCCGATGCCAGTTCCGGATAACCCACCGCACGCTCGCCCGCAGGCAGATCCACATACCAACCGATGGACCCGGCAGGTGCCACGCCTGTCTGCAGGCTGCGGCTGGTGCCGCTGGTCACCACGGTGTTCGGGGTCAGGTTGGCACGGGTCAAGGTCGTGGTGACCGCGCCGTTGACCACGTCGTTGAAGCCATACAGGCTCTGGATCTGCGTGTAGGAAATCGGCTGGGTGTCATCGTTGAACGAGAAGCTGCCGGTGCCGAACACCACCAGGACGCCGCCACGCTCGCCGGACGCGACCTGCAGGCCACCGGTGATCGGCTGGCGGTAGGTCTGGCCGCTCTGCACGAAGGTACCGGTGGTGAACACGGGCACGCTGATCGTATTGCCACTGGCCAGCAGGTCGAACTTCCAGACCGCACCCTTCAGGTCGGCGGCATAGACCGTATCGGCATAACCATCACGCACGCGGGCCGGGCCGCCGGTTACCGGATCGGTGACCAGGTTGTTGACGCGGTCAAGCACCACGATGTTGCCCAGGCCATTACGGCCGGCGATCGTGGAATTGCTTTCAGTGGCTTCGATCATGCGGATCGTCGGCGTGGTGCCGGTGTTGAGATCCACCACGAACAGCACCGCCTTGCCGCTGGCACTGGCGTAGCCGTTGCCGAAGATCGCCTTCCAGGTGACGGTGCCATCGGCCGCACGCACCGGCACGATCACCGGCTTGCCCAGCACGTGGCCGATGTTCGCGCGCACGGTGTCGTCACCGCTCAGGTCGTTGATTTCCCACAGGCGGTTGCCGTCGGCGAAGCTGCCCGGCGTGGTTACATCCAGCGCGAAGACGCCACGGCCACCGGCACCGGTACTGCCCACCAGGGTGGTGTGCCAGGCCGAGCCATAGAACGTGTCACCCACCGTCAGCGGGCCATCGACGAAGTACTTGTGGACGAACGGCTGCGCGTTCTTCTTGCTCGGGTCATACGGCAGCAGCAGGTTGCCCATGTGCCCGTACGAGGTGGCCGGGATGTAGCCGAACAGCTCGCGGCCGCCATTGCCACCGACGCTGCCGTTCGCATTCATGCCGCCATCGAACGCATGCAGCATGCCGTCGTTGGCGCCGGCATAGACCATGTAACGGTTGTTGGCGCGCTTGCTGTTGAGGTAGGTCACATAGCTGGACGCCAGCGTGCCGCCCAGGGCGCGGTAGCCGAAATCATCCACCGGCGCACTGATCACCGGGGTGGAGTTGACGATGTCGCCGAGCACGGTGGTGCGGTCGCGCAGCTTGCCGCTGTTGCGCACTTCCCCCGAGGTATCGCCCAGCAGGTAGTTGGCGGCACTGGCAGCAGTGGCACCCAGTGCGGTCAGGTTGGCCTCGCTGCAGATCGACTGCGAGGGGTAGAGCGACCTGGGCAGGTTGCACAGGCCGGCCAGGCTGATCGTGTTGGTGCCGAACTTGCGCACCGAGGTGCCGTCATTGAAATACACATTGCGCGCGGCCGCGGCCGGCATCTGCTCACTGGCTTCCCACATGCGGGTGTACTGCGCTTCGCGCGCGGTATTGAGCGAGACGCTGCTGGCGGTCAGGCGGCTGTACCAGTCGGTGCCGTTGTTCTGCACGTCGTACATGGGCGCCACGGTCAGCGAGCCGGCGCCGATGCGTGCACCGCTGAGGGCAAAGGTGCCCGACGGCGAGGAACCGGCACCCACGGCCGACAGCACGCGGCGCATTGCGTCGGTCACATCGGACGGGGTCTTGGCATTGATGAACTCGCCACGGCTGTTGATGGCGGCGTGCCACAGTTCGTCGATCACGCGGCCGTCGTCGTCGCTGAGCGGATCGCCGTTGCCGTTCCAGTTCGGTGCATTGGTGTAGGGATCGGCAGTGGCGGCCTGGTTGACCTCGTAGATCAGGCCCTGCGCACCCAGCGTCACGCCATAGAAGTTCATGTGCAGGTTGGTCTGGCAGTCCAGCCGCTTCCAGGCGGGCGTGGACGAATCCAGCGTCTTGCACTGCTCGGGCACCGGCACCAGGCCGGCCGGGAAGCTGGCGCCGCCGCGCAGCGGGGTGAACGAGCCTGCGTAGTAGGACGCGGCGATGTCGGCGATGGTGTTGCTGTAGCCATCGGCGAACGGTGCGCCCGGGAAGTGGGTGCCGCCGGCCGCATCGGCGTTGCCGTAGCCGGAGGCCGAGTTGTTGACGTTGGTGTAGCCGTCGGTGAACAGCATGCCGCCGTTCTTCTGGCAGGCGCGGATGACCGGCGCGCCATCGTCGGTACGGCGGAACTGTTCGCCAAGGAAGGCCACGGCCTGGCGGTTGGGCGTACCGCCATTGGGCTTGAGCCGGTAGATCTGCCCGAACAGGTCCGGCCGCTGCGAGGTGACGTCATACATCGTCACGTTCTGGCGGTTGTTGATGGTGAAGTAGCCCACGCGCATGTTCTCGACGCCGACCATGGCGTGCGTGGACGAACCGACCATCGACAGGATGCGGTTGCGGTGGTACTGGAACCAGTTGGCGAAGTTCTGCTGGGCCTTGCCCAGCGCGACCAGGTTGGTGCCGTAGTTTTCCAGCAGGATCTGATAGCGCCGCATGTCGCAGCCCGGGCCGCAGGCATTGGGAATCAGCGGGCGGTTGGCCTCGGCGGTGAGGTAGCCTTCCGGCGCAGCCGCATCGGCCGGCAGGTAGAACGTGGCCGGCACGTAGGCGATCTGCACGGTGCAGTCGACACGCACGGTCACATCGCTGCTGAGATTGGTCCAGGCATTGCCCGAGCTGGGCAGGCCGTTGTTGTTGGTGGTATTGCAGGTACGCCCATTGGACCGGTAGCGGGTACCGGACGGAATGGTCATGCCGTTGAGGAACTGGAAGGCCTCGCCGTTGACCTGGCGGTAGGACAGGTCGTAGACCGTATTGAAGCCGGTGCTGAAATCATTGCCGTAGGTGATCGGGTCACGCGGATCGACACGCGCCGCGCCGAACAGCGCGACCGGCCACAGCGTCTGGCCCAGCAGGTCGCGCTGCGGCAGGCTCCACGGCTCGTAGGTCACCGCCGGGTTGTAGTAACCAGCGTTGTAGGTGGGCGAGCGGGCGAAACCGAACGCATCGATCGGCGGGATGGCGCGCCCGGGCGAATAGGACGTGTTGAAATTCGAGTGCGGGAACAGGTACAGGTAGCAGTCGGTGGAATTGTTGCCACAAGCGTCGCCGACGTTGTAGAAGACGCCGGCGGAGCTGAAGAAACTGCTGCCGTTCCACTGCATGCGGCCGTCACCACCACGGAAGATGCGCTCGAAGGTCATCGAGTTCGAATCGTCCACCGCCATGATGAAGGCCGGCTGGATGGAGGTGGTGTTGTTCAGCGGCGCCTGCGCCAGATCGCCCTGCCCCTGTGCAGCCAGCAGGTTGTAGGCGAAGTAGCCGCCCACGCCAAGCACGGCGAGTGCGGACGCGGCGATGATCCGGGAAGTTCGACGGGACATGCCGGCGGCCTCAGAGCTTGAAGATGGTATCGACCGACGCGGTGGACGAGGAGTCCGTCGGCGTATCGGTGGCGAAAGTGGTGATCTGGTAGATCGGGGTGACCGGATCCAGCGGCTTGCCCATCGACAGCGAACCCGCACCGATCACACAGGAATCGATGCGGCGCACGTTGACCGCCTGGGTGGTGGTCAGCGCGCGAGCGCGGCCCCAGGCCACCGGATCGAAGGCGACGTCACAGTTGTCCTGGATGTCGGTGGCCGCCAGCGGTGCATCCGCGGCCACCGACGTGCGGTTGGCGATGCTCTCCACCGCATTTTCGCTGCGGCGCGCCACGCCTTCGGCGTTCTGGAACGCGACATTGGTGGCGCGGTAGTTGGATGCCATCTTTTCCTGCATGCCGGCCACCTGCATGCCGGCAATGCCAAGCAGCGCCAGCAGGATCAGCATGACCAGTGCGACGTACAGCACCGCGCCACGTTGGCTGCGCGGCATGGGACGCATACGGACTCGGGTGTTCATGGCATCAGTTTCCGAAGAGGCGGTTGCGCAGGGCGATGGTCGATTCGTAGGCCATGCGCGAGCGCCCGTCCGACTTCGCCGCGGGTGCGAAGCCCACACCCAACGCACGCGGGTAATTGATTGCATCGGCCGGTGACTCGGCCTGCGCGGATTGCGGGCTGCGGGCCAGGATGCCGACCTGCACCTGGCCGACACGGCGCCACTGCGCGGCGCCGGCGGCGGTTGCATCGGTGGACACGCCACTGGCCGTGGCCACGGTGGTGATGTTGCCGCTGGGCGGTGTGGTGGTGGTGATGGCCGGGGTGGCATCCAGGCCGAACAGCAACTGCATGTTCTCGATGCCTTCCACCAGTTCCTCGGCCGCGCTGTAGCCGTTGGCCCCATCGGAACGGGCACGCATCAGTGCCGGCTCGCCGGTGGTCCCGGAGGTCCCCACGAAGTACACGACCGATTCGGCGCGGTAGATCATGGTCTGCCCGGTCGGCTGCACCGTGTAGCGGTCCAGCAGCGATCCGTTGGCGGTCACCTTGCCAGCGGCATAGGCGCCGCGGAATACGTTGGCGTGGCTGCAGTCAGCCACGCCGAACAGGTTGGGTGCGGCCACGCCGCCTTCCAGCAGGCGCGCGCCGGCCGTGGCATCGAAGCCGACCACGCTGTTCGCACTCGGCGCCAGCGCAAGGACCGGCACGCCTTCGGCGGCGAGGTAACGCAGCACCAGGATGTCACTGCCGCCGCGCGGCTTGAGCGCGCTGATCGAGGCAGGCAGCCCGGTCGGTGCCTCCCAGGTCCCGCCCAGGGTCAGGTTGGTGCCTGGGCCGGTGCTGGGCGCCTCATAGGCCTGGATGCTGACACTGAAATCCAGCGGGTGCCCGGAGCCGGTGGCCGCACCGGTATCGATGGTCGGATCGCCTTCGCCACGGACAAAATGGGCCTGGTCGTTCACGCAGCCGAAATGGCCGGCCATGCGGATATCGCGCTGCAGGAACTCCAGCGCGAAGCGCCCGTTCTCCTGCGCGCGCGCACTGCCTTCGGCCAGACGCGAGGCCGTGCGCGAGGCCATGAATACCTGCACGACGCCCAGCATCAGCATCACGCCGATGACCAGGGCCACCATCATTTCGATCAGCGACAGGCCGGCGGCCTGGCGGCGGGAAGAAAGACGCGCGCTCACAGCTGCGTTACCAGGGTGAAGGTGGTCTGCGCATTGGGACTCTGCGGGTCCCAGCGCTGGTCACCCCAGGTGATGCCCACGGTCACCCGCCCATTGGCGTTCTGCACGGTGGCGCTGGCGCCCTCGCCCAGCGCCTGCACCACTTGGCACTGCCAGCGGGTGATGTTGCTGGCCACGCCCTGGTCGGCACCCAGCACGCGGGTGCAGGAGCTGGACTTGATCGAATTGGCGGCGAACGAGGCGTTGCTGTACCAGCCCGCCTGGAAGCGGTTGCTGCGCATCTGGTCCAGCAGGTCGTAGGCCAGGTTGGTGGCCTGCGTGCGGTAATTGGAGCTCTGCACGAAGCGTACGTTCATGGTCTGCAGCAGGGCGAAGCCCAGCAGCCCGAAGGCCAGCACCAGCATGGCGATCAGCACTTCGAGCAGGCTGAAGCCGGTCTGCCGCTGCGGAAAGGAAGGAAGACGACGGCTCATTTGCAGGCGGCCTTGGTGGAGGTGATCTGGCCGGCCGCGTTCACGGTCAGCGTACGGCGCAGTGCGTCGGAACCGCACTTGACCGGCTGGATGACGATTTCCTGGGTGGCGGCCGCGCGGCGGCGCCCGCGGTTGTCGAAGGCCACCACTGCCGCCGGGCCGGTGGCGGCCACCGAATCCGGGGTGATGGCGACGAAGCGCAGCACGGCCTCGCCGGCGCCCATGTTGCCGTCACCGTTCACATCGGCCCAGGCCAACATGCCTGAGGACCAGGCGCCATCGCAGCTGGTACCGCTGGCACTGCCACAGACGCCGCCGCCGCGCTTGTTGCGCACCGCCTCGCTGCGGGCCAACGACAGCAGGCCGGTGACCTCGTTGCCGGCCATGGCGATCCGGTTGGAGCGGATCGTGCCCTGGAAATTTGGAAACGCAATGACAGCCAAGAGGGCGACCACCGCAATGGTGACCATCAACTCGACCAGCGTGAAGCCGTTGGACCGGCGCAGTGACATTGGACGCTCCCCAGCGTGTTGGTGGCCACGATGGCGCACCCGGCTGCCGCCGGCAAGCGGCGGCAGGATGAACGGTCAGAACGGGGCGACGGGCGTCAAAGGGTTGACACGCCCTGCCCGGCTGGCAAGCCAGGAAAGGGGTCGGAGCCCCGCTGGGGATCCGACCCTGGGGCGGCCGGTCAGGCCGCCCCGGCCGGTCAGGCCAGCACCTGGTAGCAGGGCTGGTATTCGCCGGAGATCTTCATCCGGCGCTGCTCGACGAAGGCGCGCAGCAGGGCATCCAGGGCCTGCATCATGTCGGCGTCGCCGTGGATCTGGAACGGCCCGAACTCTTCGATGCGGCGCATGCCGTCTTCCTTCACGTTGCCGGCGACGATGCCGGAGAACGCCCGGCGCAGGTCGGCCGCCAACGCGTGCGGCGCACGCCCGTGGTGCAGGTCCAGCGCGGCCATCGCCTTATGGGTCGGCACGAAGGGCTGCTGGTACTCCCACGGGATCTCGATGGACCAGTTGAAGAAGAACGAATCCTTCTGCGCCAGGCGATGCTCGCGCACCTGCTTGATGCCACTGGCCATCTTGCGGGCCACCGCCACCGGGTCACCGATGATGATCTCGTAGCGCTCGGCGGCGGCATCGCCCAGGGTCAGGCGGATGAAGCGGTCGATCTGCTCGAAGTACGGCGCGGCCACGGTCGGGCCGGTCAGGATCAGCGGGAACGGCAGGTCCTTGTTCTCCTCGCGCAGCAGGATGCCGAGCAGGTACAGGATCTCTTCGGCGGTACCGACGCCACCGGCGAACACGATGATGCCGTGGCCGATGCGGACGAAGGCCTCCAGGCGCTTCTCGATGTCCGGCATGATCACCAGGTGGTTGACGATCGGGTTCGGCGACTCGGCGGCGATGATGCCCGGCTCGGTCAGGCCGATGTAGCGGGTGACCGTCCTGCGCTGCTTGGCATGGGCAATGGTGGCGCCCTTCATCGGGCCCTTCATCGCGCCCGGGCCGCAGCCGGTGCAGATGTCCAGGCCACGCAGGCCCAGCTCGTAACCGACCTGCTTGGTGTACAGGTATTCGTCGCGGCCGATCGAGTGGCCGCCCCAGCAGACCACCAGGTTCGGGTCGCCCGGGTTGAGGATGCGCGCATTGCGCAGCAGGCCGAACACCGCGTTGGTGATGCCTTCGGAGGACTCCAGCTCGGCAGCGTAGGCCGGGCCCATTTCGATGGCCATGTAGGCCAGGTCGCGGACCACCGCGAACAGCAGCTCGGCCACGCCGCGGATGATCTCGCCATCGACGAAGGCCATCGCCGGGGCATTGACCAGGTCGATGCGCACGCCACGGTCCTGCTGCGCCACCTGGATGTCGAAATCGGGGTAGAGATCACGCGCGGCGCGCGGATCGTCCGAAGCACTGCCACTGGTCAGCACGGCCAGCGCGCAGCGGCGCAGCAGCTCGTGCATGCCACCACCGGACGCGTCACGCAGGCGCGCGACCTCGGCCCGCGACAGCACATCCAGACCACCGCGCGGGTAGATCCGCGCATCCTGCACCGGCAGCGCGCGGGCTGCTTTTTCGTTCGTCGTCATATCCAACTTTTCGCTTCCTTCAAGGTTTCCGACTGTACTGCCGCCCCCTTAAAAAGCAAAACGGCCGGGAAGCCCGACCGTTGGATGTGTGCCGCCCGCGTTCGCCATTCCGGGTCCGCTTCGGCGGCCGTTGCACCGCGCACGTGTCGGGATGCTACGCCCCTGCCCGCACACCTGCAAGGACTTTCGCCTGAACGGAAAACGGCCGGGTTTCCCCGGCCGTTTCCTTTTACCGCTTCAAGCGCTGAAGGATCAGAACTTGTACTTCAGGGTCAGCTGCATCGACCAGCGCGACACGCCGGTGTTGCCCTTGTCGTTGTTGTTTTCCTGGATCTGCGCGTTGTCCGTTGCACCGGTGAACGAGTACACGTACTTGCCGGTGGCCGGATCGATACCGCCGTAGTTGGCAACGCGGCGGGTCGAGTAGAAGCCGTAATCGTCGATCAGGCCCCACTTCTTGTTGATCAGGTTGCCGACATTCATGATGTCCAGCGCGATCTCACCCTTGTGGCTCTTCACGAAGCCCGGGAATTCCTGGCTGATGCGGACGTCGAAGGAGTTGATCCACTTGGCGCGGTGCTGGTTGGCCGGGACCACGCTGCCACGATAGGCATCCAGTTCCGGGTTCTTCGCCAGCCAGTCGAAGAAGCTCTTCTCCATGGCGGCATCCTGCACGAAGCGACCACCGATCACCTTGCCGAACAGCACGTCACCCGGGCCGCTCGGCACGTAGAACAGGTCGTTGGTGGCTGCACCGTCGCCGTTGGCATCGTTGTAGAAGATGTAGCTGTACGGACGGCCCGAGCGACCTTCGTAGAACAGGCCGACGCGGGTAGCGTTGTCACCGAAGAAGTTGTGCTTCCACTCCAGGGTGCCGGTGATGCGGTCCTTGATCGCGTAGCGAGAGTTGTAATCAACATTCTCGTTGGCGTTGAAGATCAGCGTGTTGTTCCAGTTCGAGGTGTTCTGCGAGCTGGACAGCGGGCTGACTTCCTTGGACTGGGTGTAGGTGTAACCCAGCGACCAGCCCCAGTTCTCGGTCAGCGGCTTGGCCAGCGAGAAGGTTGCCTGGCTGCCACGACCCTTGTCGGTGTTGCGCAGGACCAGCACATCGCCCATGTCGCTCGGACGGTTGGCGCGGTCAACCGCACTGCCCGTACCGGTGGTGATGCCCAGGTTCTGGCCATTGCTCATGCGGCCGTTGTTCGGGTTGCGACCAGCGGCGTTCCAGTAGATCGCACGACCATCCGGGCCGACCGTGGTCGGCGCGCCGACGTCCAGGCGGTCGAAGTAGATGCCGTCCTTGACCTTGGTCAGCAGCAGTTCGGCCGACGCCACGATGCCGTACCACGGCAGCTCATGGTCGAAGGCCAGGTTGGCCTTCCACACCGACGGCAGGCGGGTGCCCGGCGCGATGATGTCCACGTTCTGACGGGCCGAAGCCGGGCCACCGGCCGGGATGTACGGGTTGCTGCCGTCCGGGGTGAAGGCACCGGCCGGAATGCTGCGCTCGTCGTACTCGATGTAGTTCAGGCCGGTGTTCTGGTAGGCACCTGCCAGCCACACGTTCGGGGCAGCGCCGCCGAACAGGCCCACGCCGCCGCGCAGCTGGGTCGGACGCTCGCTGTCGAAGGTGTAGTTGAAGCCGACACGCGGCTGCACCAGGTTCTTGTCGACCAGCTTGGTGTTGTTGAAGCCGTACAGCTGCTCGATGCGCGGGTTGTACAGGCGCTGGGTGCTGAAGTCAGGCATGTCGACGCGGACGCCGAACATCAGGCTCAGGTTGTAGTTGATCGCCCAGGTATCCTGCACGAACACGCCGGTGTTCTTCAGGGTGAAGTCAGCCGGGATGTCCGCACGGGTGCCATCGGCACGCGGGGTACGCAGCTGGTAGCGCGAGGCGTTGCCGTTCAGGAAATCGTTGACGCTGTTGAACTCGTACACGCCGTTGAGGTTACGGCCGTAGAAGTTCATCAGGTCGTTCTTCGAGTAATCGAAGCCGAACTTGACGGTGTGGTCACCGACGTACCAGGTACCGGCACCAAAGGCGCTCAGTTCCTTCGACTCGACGATGTTGACGTGGGTGTTCTGCTCGGTACCCACGTACAGCGAATCATTGCCCGACTTGATGCGGATCTGCGGCATGTCGACCAGCGGAACGCGGTTGGCCGAGTAATCCTTATGCGAGACCTTGAATTCGGTCGAGAAGTTGTCCGACCAGTCGCTGAACAGTTCACCCATCCAGGTTTCGTACTGGGTCGGCTGCTGGTACCAGAAGTTGCTCAGCGAGATGGCGCTGCTGCTGACCTGCGGGAAGCGAACGACGTTCTGCTCCATCTTGTTGTAGCGCAGGGCCGCACGGTGGTTCTCGTTGATGTTCCAGTCCAGCTTGACCGCGTACTCTTCGATCTCGGTCTTGCTGTTCGGTGCCGACAGGCTGCCCGGGTCATAGCCCAGCTTGCCCAGATAGTTCTGGACATCGCTGATCTGCTGCTGGGTGATGGTGCCACGGCCGATCGGGGTGTCGCTCAGGCTGATGCCGGCGGCCGAACGCTCGTACTTTTCATAGTTGGTGAAGAAGAACAGCTTGTCCTTGACGATCGGGCCGCCGAAGGTCATGCCGTAGGTCTTCTCGTCCTCGAAGCCGTTGAAGTCCTGCTTGTCACCTTCCAGGCGCGAGCGGACCATGTCCTTGTCGCGGTAGGAACCGTAGACGGTGCCGTGGAATTCATTGGTACCCGACTTGGTCACGGCGTTGATCACCGCACCGGTACCGCCGGCGATGGTCGTGTCGTAGTTGGCCAGGTCGATGTTGATTTCCTGGATGGCGTCCATCGACACCGGCTGACGCTCGGTCGGCAGGTTGTTGGAGCCCAGGCCGAACGGATCGGAGGCGCTGATGCCGTCGATGCGGATGGCGTTGTAACGGGTGTTCTGGCCACCGGCCGAGATCGCGCCGTCAGCCTTGCTGACCTGCGAGATGCGCGGGTCCAGACGGACGTAGTCCTGGATGTTGCGGTTGGCCGACGGCAGGGCGTCCATCGTTTCGCGGGTAACGTTGCTGCCGGTACCCATCTTGGTGGCGCTGAAGATGTCCAGGCCGCCACCGGTGGCGACGACATTGACGGCGTCCAGATTGGTGGCAGCCACGTCGCCCGCCAGGTTGGCGTTGACGGTGTTGACCTGGTTCAGGTTCAGGTAGACACCTTCTTCAGTCTTGGTGCCTTCACCCGGCTTGTTGATGGTGATGGTGTACGGACCACCCACGCGCAGACCGCGCGCGTTGTAACGACCCGACGCATCGGTGGTGGCACGCGAAACGGTGCCCGACTCGGTGTGGGTGATGGTTACTTCAGCACCGGCGACAGGCTGGCCTGCAGCGGACACGACCTGGCCGCCGACACCGGCGGAGGTGCTCTGGGCGAAGGCGGGGGCGGCGGCGAGTGCAGCCACGAGACCAAGGGTAAGCTTGGACATCCGGAGTGGGTGGGTCATTTTTCGGTAGCCTCGATGCGAGTTGGCGATGGCGGAAAAAAAGCGCATCCAAGCAGCCTTGCGGGCGGCTGACTGGACATTTATCTGGGGTTCCCTACCGTGAACGGCAGCTGCCGCAACGGTTAACACTAGATTAACACGCTACGCCTTCAATGTGACGGTTGTGCGACAAACGGCACGGGATCGCAACGCGATCGTGACGGAACCTTCATTCCGCCTTATCGTCCGGTTAACCGGAGACAGTATTGTGACTGGCGTCAAGTACCTGGCCGCGCCAGGCGTCGCCGGACGCAGACAGCAGCGCAACGGCCGCAGCGGCGGCCCTTTCCGGGCCCTGGGCGGCCGGATCCTGGTCGACTGAATAGGCGCGGGCCCGCAAGGCGGTACGCAACGGACCCGGATACAGGCCGCTGACCCGCACCGGGCTGCGGCCCAGTTCATCGTGCAGGCTGGTGATCAAGCCACGCAGCCCGTGCTGTGCCACGCCATAGCCACCCCAGTACGCCTGCCCTACCCGCTCGGGTGCATCGACGGCGAACACCAGGGCCGCGTCCTCACGCTGGCGCAGCAGCGGCAGGCAGGCCTGGGCCAGCCAGGCCGGGGCCGTCAGGGTGATGTGCACGGCGCGGGCGAAACTGGCCGGGTCGGCCAGCTCGAAAGGGGTCAGGCCGGGGAAGTGCGCGGCACAGACCAGCAGCCCATCCAGCCGCCCCAGCTCGCGCTGCAGGGCCTGGGCCAGTTCGGCGTAGTCATCGGGGCCGGCGCCTTCCATGTCCAGCGGGTACAACAAGGGCTCCGGCCCGGCGGCCTGCACCTGTGCGTAGACCCGGTCCAGCCGGCGCGGCTTGCGCCCCAGCAGCACCACGGTGGCACCGGCGGATGCGGCGGCCACGGCAGCAGCGCTGCCCAGCCCACCACCGGCCCCGGCCACCAGGATCACCCGGTCCTGCAATGGACGGCCATCGAGCGCCGCGTCGGTCGCTGACGTCGATGGCCAGGCACTCATCCCTGGGTCGCCTCTTCGACGATGCGCTTGAGCTCGCCGGATTCGAACAGTTCCATGATGATGTCGCAGCCGCCGATCAACTCCCCGTTGATGAACAGCTGCGGGAAGGTCGGCAGATTGGAGAAGCGCGGCAGGTTGGCGCGGATTTCCGGCTCCTCCAGCACGTTGACCGTGCGCAGGGCAACGGCGCCGGCGGCCATCAACGCCTGCACGGCGCGGCTGGAAAAACCGCACGTCGGGTACTGCGGGGTGCCTTTCATGAACAGCACGAGCGGGTAACGATCCACCTCGGCCTGGATTTGCTGCATTACCGCCACACCTCACTCCTTGCTTCGCCGGACAAACCGACCGCAGTGGTCGGCTAGACTGCCCACGGTAGCCGCCATTGTAAGCCGATGGAACCGGCTGCCGCCGTCCTCCTGGCCACGAACCTGTCCATGCCCGTCGAATTGCCTGCCCTGCCCTACCTGCCCGGCTCCCTGCAGCCGCACCTGTCCGCGCAGACCGTGGAACTGCACCACGGCCACCACCACCGTGCCTACGTGGATGCGGTCAATGCCGCCATCGTCGGCACCGAGTGGGAAGAAGCGACACTGGAGGACATCGTCCGCCAGAGCCAGGGCAAGCTGTTCGACGCGGCCGCGCAGGCCTGGAACCATGGCTTCTACTGGCAGTGCCTGCGCCCGCGTG
This sequence comes from Stenotrophomonas maltophilia, assembly GCF_047782825.1. GTDB lineage: Bacteria > Pseudomonadota > Gammaproteobacteria > Xanthomonadales > Xanthomonadaceae > Stenotrophomonas. Next base: position 1,584,044 of record NZ_CP180589.1, read on the forward strand.
GCGGCGGCGAGCCGCAGGGGCGGCTGGGCGAGCTGATCAAGCGCCAGTTCGGCGATGTCCAGCGCCTGCGCGAGGAATTCAACCGCACTGCGCTGGCCCTGTTCGGCTCGGGCTGGGTCTGGCTGGTGCAGCACCCCGGCGGCCAGCTCGGCATCCAGGCCACCCGCAATGCCGGCACCCCGCTGACCGGCAACAGCACCCCGCTGCTGTGCTGCGACGTGTGGGAACACGCCTACTACACCGACTACCAGAACGAGCGCGCACGCTATCTGGACGCGTTCTGGCAGATGGTCAATTGGGAATTCGCCGAGAGCCAGCTGGGCTGAGGGCTTTGCCGGCCAGCGGCCGGCACTACCGGAATCAGCGGTTGCGCAACGCGTGCACGGCCGGCGCCACCTGGGCCTGGCGGTCCAGCTCCAGGCCGACCTGCTCCAGCGCATCGGCCAGCGCAATGGCATCATCGTCACGCAGGGTGGCGTGGCCGACCTTGCGGCCCTCGCGCGCCTGCTTGCCGTAGTCATGCCAGTGGCCGCTGGCCTGGCCCAGCACCGGTGCCGGGTCCGGCATCGCGCCCAGCCAGTTCAGCATGCAGGCATGGCCGAGCATGCGGGTGCTGCCCAGCGGCAGGCCCAGCACGGCGCGCAGGTGGTTCTCGAACTGCGACGTCTCGCTGCCTTCAATGGTCCAGTGGCCGGAGTTGTGCACGCGCGGCGCCATCTCATTGGCCAGCAGCTCGCCATCGCGGCAGAACAGCTCCAGCGCGAACACGCCCACATAGCCCAGGTGCTCGGCCACGCGGCGCGCGTAACCGATCGCCGCCTCCTGCTCGGCCGCCGACAGCACCGCCGGGGCCACGCTGGCCGACAGCACGCCATCGACATGCCAGTTGCCGGTGACCGGCCACGCCTGGAAGCTGCCATCGCGGCCGCGCACGGCAACCACGCTCACTTCACGCTGGAAGGCGACGAAACCCTCCAGGATCAGCCCGGTGCGCTCGACCTGGGCGCCCAGCGCCTCCCACGCCGCATCGATGTCGGCTTCGGTGCGCAGGCGGAACTGGCCCTTGCCGTCGTAGCCCAGCCGGCGGGTCTTGAGGATGCAGGGCAGGCCGAACTCGGTGGCTTTCGCAGCCAGTTCGTCGCGGCTGCGGATATCGGCGAAGGCCGGCAGCGGAATGCCCAGCTGCTGGAACAGCGTCTTCTCGCTCAACCGGTCCTGGGCCACGGCCAGCGCAGCCGGCGGCGGGTAGACCGGCACGCGGTCAGCCAGGAACTGCGCACTGTCGGCCGGCACATTCTCGAAATCGAAGGTGACCACATCGACCTTGGCCGCGAAGTCCGCCAGCGCCTGGCGGTCATCGAAGGCGCCGACCGTGAGCGGCGCCAACGGGCCGCTGCAGGCGTCGGCCGCCGGGTCGTACAGTTCGAAGCGCAGTCCCAGCGGCGCACCGGCCAGGACCATCATGCGGGCGAGCTGGCCGCCGCCGAGGATGCCGACAGTCTGGCTCATTGGCGCGGATCGTCGTGGGCCATCACGTCTTCGGTCTGGCGCGTACGGAACGCTTCCAGGGCCTGGCCGATGGCCGGCTGGTCGCTGGCCAGCATCGCCGCGGCGAACAGTGCCGCATTGGATGCACCGGCGTTGCCGATGGCGAAGGTGGCGACCGGAATGCCGGCCGGCATCTGCACGATCGACAGCAGCGAATCCATGCCGTTGAGGGCCTTGGACTGCACCGGCACGCCCAGCACCGGCACGGCGGTCTTGGCGGCGATCATGCCCGGCAGGTGCGCAGCCCCGCCGGCACCGGCGATGATCGCGCGCAGGCCGCGCGGGCCCGCTTCTTCCGCATAGCTGAACAACACGTCCGGGGTGCGGTGGGCGGACACCACCTTCACTTCGAACGGAACACCCAGGGCTTCAAGCTTCTGGGCGGCGTGCTGCATGGTTTCCCAGTCGGAGCGGGAACCCATGACGATGCCGACAAGCGGCGCGATCGGGTTGGGGGTCATTGGCCGTCACCTGCCTTAAAGACGTATTCTAGCCGTCTTCCACGCAAGACGAAGAACCATGGATCGCAAGCTGCTTGACCTGCTGGTGTCGCCGGACACCCGCCAGCCCCTGTCCCTGCTGGATGGCAAGGGCCTGGAAGCCCTCAACAAGGCCATTTCCGCCGGCTCGGTGAACAAGGCCGATGGCAACCCGCTGGCCCAGCCGCTGCGCGAGGCGCTGGTCACCCGCGACCGCAAGCAGGTGTTCCGCGTCGACGACGGCATTCCGGTGCTGCTGGCCGAAGAGGCCATCCCGACCGCGCAGATCGCCGACTTCCCGGCCGCATGACGACCCTGCCGGCGCCGGATGCGGCCCTCGTTGCGGCCGATGTCGCCCGCGCGTTGGCCGAGGACCTCGGCAGCGGCGACGTCACCGCCGCCCTGCTGCCTGACCAGGCCGACAGCGCCTACCTGCTGTGCAAGCAGGATGCGGTGATCGCCGGCCGCCCCTGGTTCGACGCCACCCACCGCGCGCTGGACCCGGAGGTGCGCATCGAATGGCGCGTGGCCGAGGGCGACCGCGTCGCCGCCGGCACCGTGCTGGCCCTGCTGCACGGCCGCAGCCGCAGCCTGGTCAGCGCCGAGCGCACCTCGCTGAACTTCCTGCAGACCCTGTCCGGCACCGCCACCACCACTGCCCGCTACGTGGCTGCGGTGGACGGTACCGGCACGCGTATCCTGGACACCCGCAAGACCCTGCCCGGCCTGCGCTTGGCGCAGAAGTACGCGGTGCGCTGCGGTGGGGGCGACAACCATCGCTTCGGCCTGTACGACACGGTGATGCTGAAGGAAAACCACATCCGTGCCGCCGGCTCGCTGCCGGCCGCCGTCGCCGCCGCGCGCCGGCAATGGCAGGACCTGCCGCTGGTGGTGGAAGTGGAGGACCTGGAGCAGCTGCAGCAGGCGCTGGATGCCGGCTGCGAACGGATCCTGCTGGACGACTTCAGCCCGCAGCTGCGCCGCGAAGCGGTGCGCATCACCGCCGGCCGCATTCCGCTGGAAGTGTCCGGCAGTGTCGGCCTGGAAGGACTGCGCGCGATCGCCGAGGACGGCGTGGACTGCATTTCCATCGGCGGCCTGACCAAGCACGTGCAGGCCATTGACCTGTCGCTGAAGCTGGGGCCGCCGCCGGGTTGAGGCCCGCAGGACCCTGTAGAACCGAGCCCACGCCCGGCTGCCTCTCGATCTGCAGCGCGACCCGCACGCGCTGCGCGCGATGAGCCGAGCATAGGCTCGGCTCTACGGGATCCGGCTCGCCTTCACGATTCGGCTACGCCTGCCTCTGCGACGCTGCGGCCATCCCCCACAGGAGCCGCGCATGCGCCGGATGCTCTTGCCTGCCTACCTGCTGCTGGCCGCCGCGCCGCTGTGCGCGGCCGCCGCCGAAGCCTGCGATGTGCCGCCTCGGTTCGGCCTGAGCCCGTTGGCCGTCTCCATCCGCAATGCCGCCTGCAACGAACACCGGCTGTGGTACCGCCCCTTCATCGACCGCGACGGCCGCGCGGCCAGCCTCAGCGTGACCGAAGCTGAAAGCGAGCACCTGGCCGACAACGGTCTGATCGCCTGGCAGCGCGTGGCCAGCTACTGGCGCGACAGCGGCACGCTCAATGCCATGGGCAGCATCCCCGGTGCCAGCAGCTGCCTGGCACCGTTGGGCACACGCTACACCGACAGCGACTGCCGCGCCTTCCTGGTCGACAACCCGTGGTCGGCCGCCTTCATTTCCTGGGTGATGACCCGCGCCGGCGTGCCCGGCTTCAACACCTCGCCGCGCCACATCGACTACATCCGCGCCGCCTACCAGGCCGGGCCGTCCGGCGTACCGTACCGGCTGGTGGACCCGGCCACGGCCAAGCCCGCGCCGGGCGACATGCTGTGCTTCCTGCGCGACCGCAGCAGCACGCTCAGCTACAGCGGCCTGGTGCAGGCACTGGGCAACGGCTCGGTGGGGCACTGGAAGTCGCACTGCGAAGTGGTGGTGGCCGCCAACCTGGGCGGCGACCAGACCCTGTATCTGGTGGGCGGCAACGTGATGAACACCGTGGCCATGCGTCTGCTGACGCTGGAGCGCACCGGCCTGATCAAGCTGCCGCCCGCGCGCGATCGCAACAACACCGGCATCGACCCCAGCTGCACGCCGGGGCGCGAAGACGAATGCAGCTTCAACCGGCAGGACTGGGCCGCGCTGCTGCAGCTGACCGCGACGGCGCCGCTGTCGGCACCCGCCCCGCCCGCTCAAGCCATCCCGCCACCGCCAGGCACACCGGCCGCGGTGGCAGTACCGGTCGAACGCTGAGCGCATGGCTTGATCCGCAGGGCGTTCGCCGCCATCTTTGCGGCATCACCTACTGACGCGCCACGCCATGCCCACTCTGTTGTTGCTGCTGATCGCCGGCGGCATCGTGTACTTCTTCTGGAACGCCGCGCGTTCGGCTGCCGAACGTGCAGTTGAACTGGGCCGCAACGCCTGCCGTGCGGCCGATGTGCAATGGCTGGACCAGGCGGTGCACGCCACCGGCCTGCGCCTGTCGCGCGGCGAGGATGGCCGGCTCGGCTTCGAGCGCACCTTCAAGTTCGAATATTCCTACGATGGCATCGACCGCCACGTGGGGCGCATGGTGCTGCGCGGCGACCAGCTGGTTTCCTTCACTGGCCCCGGCGCGGCGCGGATCAGCCAGATCCGCGCGGATGTGGACGACGCAGAGGACGTCTAGTCGCTAGCGCCGGGCCATGCCCGGGGAGCGCAGCGGCAGGAGCGCGCCGACCAACGGCCGGCACCTACCCGTTACTTGACTACGCGCAGCGTCGGGCGACCCTTCGGCGGCGGACTGGTCGGCGGACGGTCGTCCGGTGGCGTGTCGTCCGACGGCGCCTCGCCGTCGTGCAGCAGTTCATCGCTGGTCGGCGCCGGTTCGGTACCGGGAATGTCATCCGGCAGCGCCATGCCCTGCCCAGTCTCGCGCGCATACACGGCCAGCACGGCGCTGATCGGCACCTGCACCGGGTAGCTGGTGCCGGAGAAGCGCGCCGAGAAGCTCACCATCTCGTTGTCGATCATCAGCCGCACCACCGCCCGTTCGGCGATGTTGAGCACCACCCGGCCATCCTTCACCGCCGAAGGCGGTACCTGCACGCCGGGAACGCCGGCGTCGACCAGGATGTGCGGGGTCAGCTGGTTGTCGTTGATCCATTCCACCAGTGCCCGCAGCAGGTACGGGCGGTGGCTGGTCATGTGGAAGAAGTCGTCGGTCATGCGTGAAGTGTACGCGCACGACGCCCCCACGGGGGCGGATCGCCTGCACACCGGCAGGCATGCAGACGGGTGGCCCTGCCCCGATTCAGCCCGGCAGGTCGCGCAGCTTCTTTTCCTGGTCGGTCAGGCTGCGGACAAAACCCGGATGGCGGAAGATGCGGTTGCCGTAGTCCTCGATGGCCTTGCCATCCTTCGGCAGCGGCACATCCAGCGACTGCAGGCGCCAGATGATCGGGGCCATGGCGCAGTCGGCCAGGCTCATTTCCGGATTGAGGAAGAACTTGCTGGCCTTGAACAGCGGCAGCGAGGCGGTCAGCAGCTCTTTCAGACGCTTGCGGCCGGCTTCGGCCTGGGTCTTGTTGCCCAGCTGGATGGCCTGTACCTGCGGCACCCAGTCGTGTTCGATGCGCAGCATCGCCAAGCGGATGCGCGCACGGGACAACGGATCGACCGGCATCAGCGGCGGATGCGGGTAGCGCTCGTCCAGATATTCACTGACCACCGAAGCGGCGTACAGCACCAGCTCGCGTTCGACCAGGGTCGGCACCGAGTGATAGGGATTGAGGTCGATCAGATCTTCAGGCGGGTTCTGCGGGTCGACTGGAACGAAGTCATAGCTGACCCCTTTGGCCGCCAGGACCAGGCGGACCCGGTGACACAGCACATCATCGTTCGAGGAAAACAGCGTCAGTGTATTGCGCATGCGTACGCTCGCCGCCATCAAAGGCTCTCCTACGACAGGAGACCGCCTGCCGCATCGGCGCCGCCAGCACCGTGCTGGCGGTCGACTCCTCCCCGAGTGTGCAACCGACCATCACAAAAGCCAATAGGCCGAGCGGATGGCCGGGCACAGAATCAGTGAACGTCCTTCCAGTATTCCTTCTTCAACAGGTACAGCAGGAAGGTCAGCAAGGCCAGGAACAGGATCACCCAGACGCCCAGCTGCTGGCGCTTCAGCGCCGCCGGTTCACCTGCATATTCGAGGAAGTTGGTGATGTCACGCACCGCCTGGTCGTACTGCCCTGCATCGACGTTGCCCGGTGTTTCGATGCGCAGGCCGGTCACCGGCGGATCCATGCCCGGCGCTTCGGGTTTGCCGTGCACCGCGTGCTGCAGCCCCTGCATTTCCCACAGCGGGTTGGGCATGGAGGCGTTGGCGAACAGCGCGTTGTTCCAGCCCAGCGGGCGGCTGCTGTCCAGGTAGAACGACTTGAGGTAGGTGTAGACCCAGTCGCTGCCACGCACGCGCGCGATCAGGCTGAGGTCGGGCGGCATCTTGCCGAACCACTTCTCCGCGTTCTCCTTGGGCATCGCCACCGGGATCGGATCGCCGATGGCCGAGCCGGTGAAGTTGAGGTTGTTCATCACCTCTTCCTCGCTCAGCCCCAGGTCCTGCGCCATGCGCGAATAGCGCAGGTACTTCAGCGCGTGGCAGCCGGAACAGTAGTTCATGTACAGCTGCGCACCGCGCTGCAGCGACGCGCGGTCACCCAGGTCGTTGCCGGCCTGCAGCAGCTTGGTGCCGCCTTCAGCGGCGGAGGCCAGGAAACTGCCCAGCATCAGGGTGGCCGCCAGGGCCAACCGGGCCATCCAGCGCTCAGTCATGGGTGGTCACCCTTTCCGGTACCGGCCGGGTCCTGTCCAACCTTGTCCATAGCGGCATGGTGATGAAGAACGCGAAGTAGAGGAAGGTCAGCACCCGCCCGACGTAGGTCTCGTGCGCGTCGGTGCCGGGGCCCGAGCCGATCACGCCCAGCCAGACGAAGCACACCGCGAACACGCCCAGCAGCACCCGCGACAGCACGCCGCGGTAGCGGTAGGACTTGACCTTCGCGCGGTCCAGCCACGGCACCAGGAAGAGGATGGCGATGGCCGAGAACATCACCAGCACGCCGCCCAGCTTGTTGGGCACCACCCGCAACATCGCGTAGTACGGGGTGTAGTACCAGACCGGCTTGATGTGTTCCGGCGTGACCAGGCGGTTGGCCTCGGTGAAGTTGTCGTGTTCCAGGAACAGGCCACCGAAGGCCGGCGCGAAGAAGATGATGAAGGCGGCAATGATCAGGAGGAAGCCGGCACCGACACCGTCCTTGAGCGTGTAGTACGGATGGAACGGAATGCCATCGGCCGGCGCGTTCGGTGACCAGCGGTTGCCCTTGGGCCCCTTCTTGATCTCCACGCCATCGGGGTTGTTCGAACCCACTTCGTGCAGCGCGCCCAGGTGCAGCACCACCAGCAGCAGCAGCACCAGCGGCAGGGCGATGACGTGCAGGGCGAAGAAGCGGTTGAGCGTGGCGTCACTGGGCAGGTAGTCGCCCATGATCCATTCGGTCAGGCCATTGCCGATGACCGGTATCGCGCCGAACAGCGAGATGATGACCTTCGCACCCCAGAACGACATCTGGCCCCAGGGCAGCACGTAGCCCATGAAGGCTTCGGCCATCAGCACCAGGTAGATCAGCATGCCCAGGATCCACACCAGTTCGCGCGGCTTCTGGTAACTGCCGTACAGCAGGCCGCGGAACATGTGCAGGTAGACCACGATGAAGAACAGCGAGGCCCCGGTGGAATGCATGTAGCGGATCAGCCAGCCCCACTCCACATCACGCATGATGTATTCGATGGAACCGAACGCCTCGGCGGCGTTGGTCTTGTAGTGCATCGTCAGGAAGATGCCGGTGACGATCTGGTTGACCAGCACCAGCAGCGCCAGCGAACCGAAGTAGTACCAGATGTTGAAGTTCTTCGGCGCGTAGTACTCGCTGACATGCTTGCGGTACACCGGCATGAGGCCGGGCGCGCGGGCGTTGACCCAGTCGGCCACGCCGCTGGCGGTACGGGCGAGGATATTGGCCATCAGGCAGCCCCCTGCGGATCGACACCGATGATGATGGTGTTGTCGTCCTGGTAGTGGTGCGCGGGCACCTTCAGGTTGATGGGCGCCGGCACATCCTTGAAGACGCGGCCGGACATGTCGAAGCGCGACTTGTGGCAGGGGCAGAAATAGCCGCCCTTCCACTGCGGGTCATAGGGCTCGGGCCGGATCTCGGCCACCATTTCCGGTGAGCAGCCCAGGTGCGTGCACAGGCCGACCAGCACGGAGATATCCGGCTTGATCGAACGCAGCTCGGGGTTCTGCTTCAGCACGTAGTCCGGCTGCTGGTCCTTCTCGCCGGACTCGGGGTCCTTGAGACGGCCATCCAGCCCATGCAGCGCATCGAGGATGGCCTTGGACCGTTTGACGATCCAGATCGGCTGGCCACGCCATTCCACGATCAGGCGTTGGCCTTCCTGCAGGGCGCTGATGTCGGCCACCACCGGTGCGCCGGCAAGCTTGGCGCGGGCACTGGGGTTCCAGGATTTGATGAAAGGAACTGCGGTGAATCCGACGCCGACGGCGCCCACCACGGCTGTGGTGGCAGAAAGAAAACGCCGACGTCCGGTGTTGACTGGATCGTGTACCCCATCGTTGGCCATCCGGCACTCCGATATTGATTAGGTAGCTTTAAGGCTGCCAGCGGATCCGGTGGGGGCCAGAGCCGCATTGAATCATGGCCGAGTGTAGCGGAACCGTCGCGCGCCACACAACGCATTGCAACAACATTGAATTACGGGGTTGCCGGCCAGCGGCCGGTCGGTACCGGCTGCTTGCCGCTTCGCTCGCCAGGCATGGCCTGGCGCTACTGCTTGGTCAGCGCGGTGCGGTAGCGATCGGCCAGCTGGCCGACGCGGCGCACGTAGTACTGGGTTTCGCTGTAGGGCGGCACGCCACCATGGCGGTCGACCGCACCTTCGCCGGCGTTGTAGCCCGCCGCAGCCAGGGTCAGGTCGCCATTGAAGCGCTTCAACAACCACGCAAGGTACTGCACGCCGCCGCGGATGTTCTGGCTGGCGTCGTAGGAATCACTCACCCCGAAGCGGGCGGCGGTGGGCGGCATCAGCTGCATCAGGCCCTGCGCGCCGGCGCGGCTGAGCGCAGTCGGGTTGTAGGCCGATTCGGCATGGATGATCGCGCGCACGATCGCTTCTTCCACGCCGAACTCGCGCGCGGCCGAGGCGATCTCGGTCTGGAAGGAGGTGGTGTTGAGGCGCACGCTGCCGAAGTCCACGCGCGGGTTGACCCCGCAGGCGTAGCAGCGCTCCATGAAGCTGTAACGGATGGTGCGCACCGGGCCGAGGTTGGCCACCTGGGCGGGGCGCGCGCTGGTGTAGTGGCGCACGCCGTCCTGCATGTAGGAATAGACCTGGCCACTGACCATGCGACCGCCGCGCGGCGCGCTGGCGACCGGCATGCTGGCGACCGGCTTGGGGGCGGCGGTGGCAGCAACGGCCGGGCTGGCGGCACTGGCGGCCACCGCGACCGGGTTGCGTTCGGCGCTGGCCACGGCCGTTGGCACCGGATTGGCGCTGGCGGTCTGCACCGGCGCTGCCGGCGGGGTGGCGCGCGGTGCGACCGGGCGGCGGGTATCGCGGGTGTAGCTGATGGTGCTGCAGCGGGCCCCGGCCACACGCTTGCTGACATAGCTGGTGACGCCATCGGCGCCGACACACTTGTACAGGGTGCCGGCGCTGGCCGGCGCAGCGGTCAGCGCAGCGATGATGATCGCCGTTGTCCCCAGTCTCCCCTTCATGGCGGCGAGTGTCCCAGCTTCGCTACGGCTTGCCAAGCCGTGGGCCTCAGTCCGTGACCGGCGGCACAGCCAGCAGCTGCCCCAGGCCGGCCAGGCGCTGGGCCAGTTCGTCGCGCAGGCCGCCGGGCGTGGTCCAAAGCGCCACTGGCAGCCGGTCCAGGCTGAGGATCTGGGCCAGCATCATGCCGCAGCTTTCCGCGCCCATCCGCAGCAGGCAATGGTCGCTGCCGTCTGCTTCCAGCACGCCGCACCAGGGCGGAATGCGACCTTCCAGCTCGGCCAGGCTGCCCTGCAGGCGCAGGATGGCCTGCAGGGCGAACGGCGCCTGGCTGACCGCCTGGCGCACCATCACATCCGGTGGCGCGGGCGTGCGCCGGTGCAGGCCGGGCTCGGGCTGGGCCTGCACCGCGCCCATCCGGTCCACGCGCAGGGTCCGCCAGTCCTGGCGGACCAGGTCCCAGGCCAGCAGATACCAGCGCCGCCCGTAATTGACCAGGTGCTGGGCCTCGACCTGGCGCTGGGTCACCACGTCCTGTGCGCTGCGGTATTCAAAGGCCAGCCGTGCCGCCTGCCGGCAATGCTGGGCCAAGCGCCCCAGCAGGCGCGCGTCGGTGGCCGGCAGGTCGGACAGGGTGGCGGTGGCCGCATGCACTTCGCCGGCCTGCTGCCGGCGCCGCGCCGGCACCAGCGGATCCAACTTGGACAGCAGGCCGCGGGCGGTGTCGTCGATGCCGGAGACGGTGGCCGAGGCCGCCCGCAGGGCAATGGCCAGGGTGGTCGCCTCCTCTTCATCCAGCAGCATGGGCAGCACCGGCGCGCCGGCACCCAGCCGGTAGCCGCCGCCGACGCCCGCCGAGGCCTGGACCGGATAACCCAGCTCGCGCAGGCGCTCGATGTCGCGGCGGATGCTGCGCCGGTCCACCCCCATGCGTTCGGCCAGTTCGGCGCCGGACCAGTGCCGGCGGGCCTGCAGCAGGGCGATCAGGCGCAGCAGTCGATGGGCGGTATGGCGCATGAAGGATCGCGGACAGAAGTCGTCCGCGATTGTGCCCCAGGATGGCCTCCCACTACACCACCCCGTCGCAAGGAGCACTACCATGAATGCACGCCGGATCACCCTCTACCACGCCGCCCGTTCACGCTCGAGCGGGGCCGTCGCCCTGCTGGAGGCACTGGGCGCCGACTACCACCTGCACGTGCTGGACCTGAAGGCCGGTGCCAACCTGGCCCCGACCTACCTGGCGATCAACCCGATGGGCAAGGTGCCGGCGATCGTGCACGACGGCGCCCTGGTGACCGAGCAGGTGGCCATCTATCTGTACCTGGCCGACCTGTACCCGGAAGCCGGGCTGGCGCCGCCGATCGGCGATGCCCTGCGTGGCCCCTACCTGCGCTGGATGGCCTTCTACGGGGCCTGCTTCGAACCGGCGATGATCGACCGCGCGATGCACCGCGACCCGCCGCCGCACGCGTTCTCGCCCTACAACGACGCCGACACCGTGCTGCAGGTGATCGAGGCCCAGCTGGCGCAGGGGCCGTACCTGCTGGGTGACACCATGAGCGCCGCCGATGTGCTGTGGGGCAACGCGCTGCAGTGGACCACCGCATTCGGCCTGGTGAAGCCGGCGCCGGCCACGGCCGCGTTCATCGCTCGCATGGCGGAACTGACCGCGTTTGATCGCTCGCGGCAGATCGACGCGGAGCTGGTGGCGGCCTGACGGGGGGTAGACCCACGCCATGCGTGGATGCCCCGCCCCCCGCGCCTGCGGGATGGAATGCAGCCAGGCATGGCCTGGCTCTACTGGGACGGCGCGCCCGGGGTGCGGTAGATCCACGCCATGCGTGGATGCCCCGCCCCCCGCGCCTGCAGGATGGAATGCAGCCAAGCATGGCCTGGCTCTACTGGGACGGCGCGCCCGGGGTGCGGTAGATCCACGCCATGCGTGGATGCCCCGCCCGCCCCGCCTGCGGGACTGAATGCAGCCAGGCATGGCCTGGCTCTACTGGGACGGCGGGCGGCGTGGAACGTGGGTCGCGGCGCATCCGGCATTCCGGCGGGCGGTGCGGGATACGGGTAGAATTGCCGGCTTTCCCGCCACCCGAATGGATTAAGCGCCATGACCGGGACGCCAGACGTCTTTCCGCCCGCCGCACCGGGCGGTACCCCGCTCGTTGCCCTGCCCGCTGGTCCGCGCAAGCCCGACCAGGTCAAGGGCAAGCTGTACATCAAGACCCACGGTTGCCAGATGAACGAGTACGACTCGGCCAAGATGGCCGACGTGCTTGCCGCCAGCGATGGCCTGGAACTGACCGACAGCCCGGACGACGCCGACGTCATCCTGGTCAACACCTGCTCGATCCGCGAAAAGGCGCAGGAAAAGGTGTTCAGTCAGCTGGGCGTGTGGAAGGGCCTGAAGAACAAGGGGCGCGAGGTCATCATCGGCGTGGGCGGCTGCGTCGCGTCGCAGGAAGGCGAAGCGATCATCAAGCGAGCGCCCTTCGTGGACCTGGTGTTCGGCCCGCAGACCCTGCACCGCCTGCCGGAACTGATCCGCGCCCGCCGCGAGCAGAAGCGCCCGCAGGTGGACATCAGCTTTCCGGAGATCGAGAAGTTCGACCGCCTGCCGGAACCGCGCGCCGATGGCGCCTCGGCCTTCGTGTCGATCATGGAGGGCTGCTCCAAGTACTGCTCGTTCTGCGTGGTGCCCTACACCCGCGGCACCGAAGTCAGCCGCCCGTTCGAGGACGTGGTGGTGGAAGTGGCGCAGTTGGCCGCGCAGGGCGTGCGTGAGATCAACCTGCTCGGCCAGAACGTCAACGCCTACCGGGGCCCCTACGGCGACGGCGAGTTCGCCGACCTGGGCCTGTTGATCCGCACCATCGCCGAGATCGACGGCGTCGGCCGCATCCGCTTCACCACCTCGCACCCGCTGGAGTTCAGCGACTCGCTCATCGACGCGTTCCGCGACGTGCCGCAGCTGGCCAACTTCCTGCACCTGCCGGTGCAGGCGGGCAGCGACCGCGTGCTGTCGGCGATGAAGCGCGGCTACACCGCGCTGGAATTCAAATCGAAGATCCGCAAGCTGCGCGCGGTGCGCCCGGACATCTCGATCAGTTCGGACTTCATCGTCGGCTTCCCCGGCGAGACCGACGCCGATTTCGAGAAGACCATGAAGCTGATCGAGGACATCGGTTTCGACCAAAGTTTCTCCTTCATCTATTCGCGCCGCCCAGGTACCCCGGCGGCCGACCTGGAAGACACGATCAGCGATGCGGAAAAGCACGCTCGCCTGTCGCGCCTGCAGGAGCGCATCAACGCGCACGCCGCCAGCATTTCCGAAAAGATGGTCGGCACCGTGCAGACCGTGCTGGTGGACGGGCCGTCGCGCAAGAACCCGAACGAACTGACCGGCAAGACCGAGAACATGCGCTCGGTGAACTTCCCGGCACCCGCACGCCTGATCGGCCAGTTCGTGGACGTGGTGATCACCGAGGCGCTGACCAATTCGCTGCGCGCACGGGTGGTCTCCGCGTAAGCTGTGCCGGCCGGCGGCCGGCACGACCGGAACGCAGGCGTCAATCCAGGCGCTTGCGGAAGCGCAGGATGGCCAGGGTCATCATCACCACGATGAAGGCCAGCAGTGCCAGCGCATCGGGCCACAGTTCCCACAGCGAGGCACCGCGCAGCATGATGCCGCGCACGAGGCGCAGGAAGTGGGTCAGCGGCAGTACCTCGGCCAGCCACTGCACCAGCCGCGGCATGCCCGCGAACGGGAACATGAAGCCTGACAGCAGGATCGACGGCAGGAACAGGAACAGCGTCATCTGCATGGCTTGGAACTGCGAACGCGCGCGCGTGGAGATCAGCAGACCCAGCGCCAGGTTGGCCAGCACCAGCAGCACTGCGGCCAGGTATACATCCAGCAGGCTGCCGCGGATCGGCACCTGGAACATCCAGGTGCCCAGCATCAGCACCAGCGTGGTCTGCAGCAGGCCGATGGCCGCATAGGGCAGCACCTTGCCGACCATCAGTTCGCTGCGCGACACCGGTGTGGCGATCAGCAGTTCCATGTTGCCGCGCTCGCGTTCGCGCACCACCGCCACGGCGGTGAACATCACCAGGGTCATGGTCAGGATCACCCCGATCAGGCCGGGCACGATGTTGACGGCCGAACGCCGCTGCGGATTGTAGAAACTGACCACGCTGACCTGCCCGCCGGCGATGCTGCCCTCGCGCAGCGGCCGGGTATTGCGGGTGGGGCCCGTATCCAGCGGCACCTGTGCCAGCTGGATCGCCGCGCTCTGCACCACGGTATCGCTGCCGTCGACCAGCACCTGCACCGCCTCGCGTCCTTCGAAGCGCCGCCGTTCGAAGTCCGCCGGCAACACCACGCCCACACTGATTTCGCCCCGGCGCAGCGCCTGCATCAGCTGGTCCGGCGTATAGGCCTGCGCGCGCGGCGCGATCACGCCGGTGGCGACCATGTCCTGTACCAGCGCGCGCGAGGCGGCGCTGTTGGCCTGGTCGGCAATGCCCGCATCGAGATGGCGCAGGTTGAGGTTGATCGCGTAGCCGAACAGCAGCAGCTGCATCACCGGAATACCGACGATCATGGCCAGGGTGATGCGGTCGCGGCGCAGCTGCCGCAGTTCCTTGAGCATGATCGCCCACAGCCGGCGCAGGTTCATGCCGCCGGCTCCCGGCCACGGCCGCGGGTGGCGGCCACGAACACGTCTTCCAGGTTGGGCGCCACCGGCGCGATGCGTGCCTGCGGATCCGCTTCGGCCAGCGCGTGGGCCAGGGTGCCGTGGTCGCTGGCGCCTTCGTCGCACAACACGCGCAGCTGGGTGCCGATCTGCGCCACGCTCAGCACGCCCGGCAACCCGGCCAGCGCGCGGCTGGCCTGGCGCGGCTGCGCGGCGTCGACCTGCAGGGTGCGGCCCTGCAGCCGGCCGCAGAGTTCGGCCGGCGTGCCATCGGCCACCAGCGCGCCACGGTCCAGGATTGCCAGCCGATGGCAGCGCTCGGCCTCATCCATGTAGTGGGTGGATACCAGCACGGTGGTGCCGGCATCGGCCAGCTCGAACAGCGCTTCCCAGAAATCACGGCGCGATTCGGGATCGACGGCACTGGTGGGCTCATCCAGGAACAGCAGCTCCGGGCCGTGCACTACCGCGCCAGCCAAGGCCAGCCGTTGCTTCTGGCCACCGCTGAGCGTGCCGGCCAGCTGTGCCTGCCGGTCCTGCAGCCGGTACTGCTGCAGCAGCGATTCCACCCGCGGCCGCGCCTGCGCGCGCGGCAGGTCCTGGATGGCGGCGAGGAACTCCAGGTTCTCGCGCACCGACAGGTCTTCATACAAGGAAAAACGCTGGGTCATGTAACCGATGTGCCGGCGCAGCGCTTCGGCCTGTGCCGGCACCGCCAGGCCCAGCACTTCGATCTGCCCCGCACTGGGCTCCAGCAGGCCGCATAGCATGCGGATGGTGGTGGACTTGCCGGAGCCGTTCGGCCCGAGGAACCCATAGACCTGCCCGCGCGGCACGGTCAGGTCGACGTTGTCCACGGCCAGCAGATCGCCGAAGCGGCGGCTCAGGCCGCGCGCATGCACCGCAATGTCGCCATCGGTGTTCAGAAGCGCACCCGCACCGGCAGCCCGGCCGGCAGCGCCTGCATGTCGGCCGCCTCGTCCACTTCGATCTCGGCCAGGTAGCTCAGGCGCGCAACGTCGTCACCGGTCAGCGCGTAGTAAGGGGTGAAGGAAGGCTCGCTGCGGATCGAACGCACATGACCCTTCAGCACCCGGCTGTCGCCCTCCAGCTGGACCTGCGCGGCCTGGCCGACCTTCACCTGCAGGCGCAGCGGCTGCGGCAGATAAACCCGTGCATACGGGCGCGGGCCCACCAGCAGCACGACCAGCGGCGCGCCGATGGGCGCCTGGTCACCCTGCCGGTACGGCAGGGCATCGACCACGCCATCGCGTGGTGCACGCAGCTGCAGCTTGTCCACGTTCACCGCCTGCACGGCCTGCAGCGCCTGTGCCGCTCCAGCGGCGGCCTGGCCTTGGGCGATGTCCTGCGCGCGGCTGCCGTGCACCAGCTCCAGCCAGGCCTGTTCGGCCGCCCGTACGCTGGCCTCAGCATTGCCTGCTGCGGCACGCGCGCGGTCCAGGTCGGCTGCCGGGACCAGGCGCTGGCGGGCCAGCGGCTGCACCCGGCGGTAGTACGCACTGGCCTCTGCGGCCTGGGCGCGCAACGCCGCCAGCTGCGCCTGCGCCTGCGCGATCTGCTCCTGGCGCGGGCCGATCTCCAGTTCTTCCAGTTGCGCTTGGGCGCGGGCGCTGTCCGCCTGCGCCGCCGCCAGCTGCGCATCGCCACGCGCGGGATCCAGCTGCATCAGCCGCGTGCCGGCCTTCACCGGCTGGCCTTCGCGCACGTCGACCACGGCGATCACTTCGGCCGCCGGAGCCGGCACGGTGATCCGGTCCCATTCCAGCGTGCCCAGCGCTGCCGGTGGCGCCTGGCCACAGCCTGCCAGCAGACCGATGCCGGCCATTCCTGCCCCGCGTGCCCAGCTGCCGATGCCCATGCGTGCACCTCCTGCGTTGGCGCCACGGTGCCATGCGCCCGGTGGCCCCGCAATGATCCGGATCAGCGCTGGCGGTTTTTTCACCATGCCGGCGCAGGGCCACTGCCACAACGCTCCGCGATGCCTATCCACAGGTTCATCGCGATCCGGTCCACACCGCATGTGGAAAACCGGCCGCGATGTGGTGGAAATTTCACCGCCGCTTCACATCCCTTGCCGCGCAGGCCCCGCACGTACTTGTCCACAGCTTTCTTCGGCGCCGATCCACACCCGGTGTGGAGAACTGTCGCCCCGCCCGTCCGCGCGCTACCCTTGTCATCCCTGAGTCCATCGCGGTGGACGGCGACCCCGCCCCACCCCACGCAATGAAAAGCATCGAGCATCGAGACTTCACCCTGTCGCCCGAAGACAACGAGCGGCTGGCCAACCTGTCCGGCCCGTTCGACGGCCACCTGCGCCAGATCGAGCTGAAACTCGGCGTGGAAATCGCCAACCGCGGCTTCGTGTTCCGCATCAGCGGCCCGAACGAAGCCATCGTCGAGGCACAGAAGCTGATCGAAGCGCTGTATGCCGAAGCCGGCGAGACCACCTTCGACAACCACGCCATCCACCTGCGCCTGACCCAGGCCAATGTCGAGCAGGTCGCCGAACGGTCCTATGAAGCACAGGACGTGGCGATCAAGGTCAAGCGCGGTACGGTGCGCGGCCGCGGTGCCAACCAGGGCCGCTACCTGCACCAGATCGCGACCCACGACATCAACTTCGGCATTGGTCCGGCCGGCACCGGCAAGACCTTCCTGGCCGTGGCCAGTGCGGTGGAGGCATTGAACGAATCGCGCGTGCAGCGGTTGATCCTGGTGCGCCCGGCGGTGGAAGCCGGCGAGAAGCTGGGCTTCCTGCCCGGCGATCTGAGCCAGAAGGTCGACCCCTACCTGCGGCCGCTGTACGACGCCCTGTACGAAATGATGGGCGTGGAAAAAGTGGTCAAGCTGCTGGAAAAGAACGTCATCGAGATCGCGCCGCTGGCCTACATGCGCGGGCGCACCCTCAACGATGCGTTCGTGATCCTGGACGAAGCGCAGAACACCACCATCGAACAGATGAAGATGTTCCTGACCCGCCTGGGTTACGGCTCCACCGCGGTGGTCACCGGCGACCTGACCCAGACCGACCTGCCCAAGCACGTGAAGTCGGGCCTGCGCGATGCCATCGACGTGCTGCGCGATGTGGAAGGCGTGACGTTCACCTTCTTCGAAGCGCGCGACGTGGTGCGCCACCCGCTTGTGGCACGCATCGTCAATGCCTACGACCGCCGCGACCTGCACCAGCTCAAGCCGGGCGCCGAATAGCCGTACACTGCCGTCGCGATCCCGCACAGGAGGTGCCATGTTTCGTTGCTCCCTGATCATCGCGGCGGCACTGGCGGCGCTGCCACCGGCCGCATCGGCAGCCGAGCCCCCCCCCCTGCGCCGGCAGCCACGCCAGCGCCAGCGCGGCAGTTCATTGAATCCAGCGACATCGCCGCGCCGCGCCAGATCGGCCCGTGGCGGCTGGTCAATCGCAGCTACGACCCGGGCAACAAGCGGGCCGGGGCAGGATTCTCATACGCCCATCCGGACCACGAGGGATTGATTGCCAGCGTCTACGTCTACCCGGCGGGCCGGATGGACAACGACGCGGCGCTTGAGCGCGGGCTGGCCGACTTCCGCAGCGACCTGCAGGCAGCGGTCAGGGCCGGGGTCTATGCCGGCCTGCAGGAGCGCGGCCGCAGCACGTTCACGGTGCCGCAGACCGATGGCCATGCCAGCAGCGATCGCGACGACGCCGTACTCGCCGCGATGGCCGCGCGCGTGGACGGCAACACCCTGGCCGGGCGGAAGCTGCAGCTGCGGATGGACCTGACCTCCAACAACCGCAAGCCGGGCGAGCTGCCGGTACGTTCCAACGGCTATCTGTTCTACAAGCAGCTGTACTACTTCAAGGTACGCGTGTCCGGCGCGGAAGCGCTGATGGACGAGGCCGACTTCCAGATCCTGGCCGACGCCGCCGCGCGCGCGCTGGTGCCCGCCATCGACGTCGCCAGCGTGGGGGCCTGCGCCAACTTCAACATCGACATCGCCGAAGACCAGGATCCGGAAAAGATGGCGGCGGCGGCCAGCCAGCAGCTTGCCGTACAGATGCGCTACAACTGCCGCGAGGCCGCCAAGGCCCCGGCGGAGGGTACCGAAGTGGTGCGGATCGACTACGACGCGGGCGACTGGACGTCGCGGTAAGCCGCCACACGCGCGATACTGTCGCCTCTCAGATCTGAATGCCGGAATTGTCATGACCAAGGGCCCCGTCCGCCTCGATGTCGCCATCAGCTATGCCCTGCCCCGTGCCGGGCTGCCGGCGGCGGTGAGCTTCCGCAAATGGGTGGCCGTGGCCCTGAAGGGCCGCATCCGCGAGGCCGACCTGGCCATCCGTGTGGTCGATGCCAAGGAAGGGCAGTCGCTGAACCGCCACTACCGTGGCAAGGATTACGCGACCAACGTGCTCAGCTTCCCGGCCGAGGTGCCCGAAGGCCTGCCCAAGGGGGTGAAATTCCCGCTGCTGGGCGACCTGGTGATCTGCGCGCCGGTGGTGGCCCGCGAGGCCGATGAGCAGGGCAAGGCCTTGAACGCCCACTACGCGCACCTGACCGTGCATGGCGTGCTGCACCTGCTGGGCTGGGACCACGAGGACGACAAGGAAGCCGAGGCGATGGAACAGCTCGAGCGCGAGATCCTGGCTGAGCTCGGTATCGAAGATCCCTACGCCGGCGAGCGCTGAGCCGCGTACGGCGCTATCCTGCAGCTGCAACCTCCCCGGAGACACGGATGATGATGGGTGACATGGGGCCAATGCTGGCCAAAACGGCGATCTTCGCCCTGCTGCTGGTCGTGGCCGCCAACCTGCTGCACCGCCTCAGCGCCCGCCACCCTGATGGCCGGCATTGGCTGCTGCGCACGCTGGCCGTGGTGTCGCCGTCCAGCCTGCTGGCCGCCTTGGCGGTAGGCGTAGTCGGCCCGCACCTGCTGGAGGGCCCTGGGCCGGTGAGCACCAACGGCACCCTGTGGATGACTTCGATGGTGCTGGTCCTGATCGGCGCGTTCTCCGCGCCGGTATGCTGGCGCGTGGTCCTGCAGAAGCGCCTGGGCCGCGCCAGCAGCAGCCTGCCGTTCTTCCATGCAAGCCGTGCGCAGCTGTGGGCGCTGTTCGTACTTGCCGTGGTGTACGTGAGCGTCATCCCCCGTTCGGTCGCTGATGTGCCGGACTGGCTGCTGGAGTCGGGCCCCCTGCAGCTTGCATTCCGTGCGGTGCTGCAATTGGTGCACATGGCACTGCTCTCGGCGATGCTGACCCTGCCGGTGATGGCGCTGCGCGCCGTGGCCCGCCGTTCGCTGGAGCGCATGCGGACCCTGTTGCGCCGCACCTCGCAGGGCTGAGCCTGCCGCGAGAATCGCTGATGCCCCCGCTGCCCGGCCTGCTGCTCGCCACCCTGCTGCAGGCCACCGTGGTCTACGACCCGGACCTGGAACGCCCATCGCCGGTGCCGGCCAGCGATTCGGCCGCGGACGTCGCGGCCAAGGTGGCCGAGCTGAAGGCGTTCTTCGGCGGCGATGAAGCCCTGCTGCGGGAAGCTGTGGCGACCGCCCAGCAGGGCGATCTGATCGAACGCCTGCGGGCGCGCCATGGCGCGCGCCTGGCCGGGGTATGGGTCGACAACGACCCGGGCTGGCACATCATCGTGCGGCTGACCGGCACCACCCCGCAGGCCGACGAGCAGTATCCCGGGCCGCTGGGGCCACAGCATGTCCATTACCACACCGGAGCGCCGCTGACCGAAGCGGAGATGCGGCGCCGGCTGGCCACCCAGCGAAGCGGGCTGATCGAGCTGTTCCCGGACATGTTCGGCTTCGGCCTGGACGTGCGCACCGGCGAGATGAACCTGACCCTGAAGGACACACCGGCCCACCGCGCAACCGCGGCCGCCGCGATCGAGCACCTGCAGCTGAAGCTTGGGTTCCCGGTCAGGATCCAGTGGTTGTCCCAGGATTCGCGGCAGTTCCCGCCCTGAACCAAGCCGCCCCGTTCGCCGGATGCCGCGACCGCCGTTACCATGGTCCGGCGTCTTTCCACTGCGGACCCTCTGCCTGTGCTGCTGCGTACTGCCCTGCCCCTGCTGCTTGCCTCCACCGCCGGGGCCGCTCCGCTGGACCTGCCGGCCCTGATCGAATGCCGCCAGGGCGTAGCCGAACACGCCGCGCTGGCGCCGCTGCTGGCCGATCCGCTGAAGGCCGTGGCCCAGGGCCTGCAGCCGCTGCCGCAGGGCAACCCGTTCATGAGCGAGTACCGCCTGGCCACGCCGATCACCGTGTTCGGCCAGCCAACCGAACGGATTGCCATTGCCGGCGCCAGCGTGATGGCCGTGCTGGACCAGGCCGACCCTCGCCCGCTGGCCAAGCGGCTGGCGCTGGAGACCGGCTACGACCAGGACGGCAAGTTCATGGCCGGGCGTGAGCTCGTCAGCCGCGATGTGACCGACCCCGGTACCGGCGAGGCCCAGATCGAGTCGATCATCCTCAGCGTGTCCACCGTGGCCACCCACCCGGGCAAGACCCTGGCCGGCTGCACCTACAGCCTGGACCTGCCGGCCGAGGGGGAAGCCCCGGCCCCGACGCCAGACAGTCACTGACAGGCCCTCACATCCTGCTAGACTTGGGCCAACGCCCGGCTTGCCGGGTGCCCTTTTTCCAGAGATGTCTGAAGACGACAGTAGTAGCTCCCCGCAGGAGCCCAGCGAAAAGAAGCGCGGCTGGCTTGAACGCCTGACCTCCGCCTTCTCCGGCGAACCCCACACCCGCGACGAGCTGGTCGCCCTGCTGCACACCGCGCAGGAAGAGGGTCTGATCGCCGCCGATACCCTGAAGATGATGGAAGGCGCCATTTCGGTGGCCGAGCTGACCGTGGGCGACGTGATGATCTCACGCTCGCAGATGGTCTCGCTGCCGGTCGAGGCGCCCTTCCTGGACCTGATGAAACAGGTCGTCGAATCGGGCCACTCACGCTTCCCGGTGCACGGCGAGAACAAGGACGACATCCTTGGCATCCTGCTGGCCAAGGACCTGCTGCGCGGCGTGGTCGCCGACAACGGGCCGGCCAACGTGCGCGAGCTGCTGCGCCCGGCGGTGCTGATCCCGGAGGCGAAGAAGCTCAACGTGCTGTTGAAGGAATTCCGCCTGTCGCGCAACCACATGGCCATCGTGGTGGACGAGTACGGCGGTGTCGCCGGCCTGGTCACCATCGAGGACGTGCTGGAGCAGATCGTCGGCGACATCGACGACGAGCACGACGAGGCCGAGGATCAATCGGCGCAGATCGCGATCCAGGCCGACGGCCGCTACGTGGTCGATGCGCTGACCGCCATCGGCGACTTCAACGAGCGCTTCGGTGCCACTTTCTCCGACGAGGACTACGACACCATCGGCGGCCTGGTGACCGAAGCGGTCGGCCATCTGCCGGAAGTGGGCGACGAACTGGCACTGGACCGTTTCATGTTCCGCGTCGCCCGCGCCGATGCGCGCCGGGTGCAGGCCTTCCATGTGACGGTGCTGCCGCCGGACGCGCAGGACGACGCTTGAAGCGCTCGGGCCTGCGTCTGGCAATGCGCCTGACCGTGTGGCTGGCGCTGTGCGTGCTGTCCTCGGCCCTGCCGCTGGCCGCGTTCGCGCAGCCGGCGGCGGCGCCTGCATCCACCACCGACAGCACGCAGGCGCCTGCCCCGCGCATCGGCGTGGTGACCATGCAGCCGGGCACGGTGTTCTTCGAGCGCTTCGGCCACGACGCCATCGTCGTGCTCGATCCGGTAAGCGGCGAAGCGATCTCCTACAACTTCGGCTACTTCGATCCATCCGAAGATGATTTCATCAGCCGCTTCGCACGCGGCGACATGATGTATTACCTGGTGGCACTGCCGCTGCAGCAGGATCTGTCGTACTACGACGAGACCGGCCGCGGCGCCAGCGTGCAGTGGCTGGACCTGCGCCCGGACCAGGCCCGTGCCCTGGCCGCCGGCCTGGCCGAACGGGCCAAGCCGGAAAACGCGCGCTACCACTACGACTACTACACCGCCAACTGCGCCACGATGGTGCGCGACACCCTCGACCAGGCACTGGATGGCGGCCTGCATGCGCAGCTGTCCGGGCGCTCGCGCGGCAATACCTACCGCAGCGAATCGGTGCGCCTGGCCTCGCCGGCACCGTGGATGTGGCTGGGCTTCGACGTCGGCCTGGGGCCGTTCGCCGACCAGCCGCTGTCGCGCTGGCAGGAAGCCTTCGTGCCGATGCGCCTGGCCGATGCGCTGCGCCAGGTGCGCAACAGCGATGGCCGCCCGCTGGTGCAGAGCGAGCAGGAACTGCTGCCGCATCGCATCGCGGCCGAACCGAAGGAATTCGCCCGGCGCTGGTGGCCGTGGCTGCTGTGCGGCCTGGTGATCGCCGCCGGCGTGCTGGCGCTGCGCAACCGCCCGCGCCTGCTGGCCGGCCTGGCCCTGCCGCTGTGGCTGCTGTGCGCCCTGCTGGGCGGCGTGCTGGTGTTCCTGTGGGGCTTCAGCATCCACTACGCCGCCTGGGCCAACCGCAACCTGCTGCTGCTCTCGCCGCTGGCGGTGCTGCTGCTGCCGGGCGCCATCGCCCTGCTGCGCCGGCGCGTGCCGGGGCGCCTGTTCCGCATCGTGCTGTGGGTGCTGGCCGTGCAGTCGGTGGCGGCACTGGTGCTGCACTGGCTCAGCCTGCAGGCACAGTACAACGTGCAGTGGATCGTGCTGCTGCTGCCGGCCCACGTCGCCCTGGCCTGGGTGCTGGGGCGCCGTCCTCACTTGTCCGAAACACCCCGCTGACGCAGGATGGCGGGCATGTCATTGCCCGCCTCTGCTTCCGCACCCGCTTCCCACAACCCCGCCTGCGTCATCAACTGCGTCCATTACGATGACCAGGGCAAGCGCCACGACATCAGCCTGGATGCCATCAGCGATGTGATCGCCAGTGGCAATGGTTTTGTCTGGGTCGGCCTGTTCGACCCCAACGATGACGTGCTGCTGAAACTGCAGGACGAGTTCTGCCTGCACGACCTGGCCATCGAGGATGCGCGCAACGCGCACCAGCGGCCGAAGGCCGAGGCCTACGGCAATTCGCTGTTCGTGGTGATGACCACCGCGCAGATGGTCGACGAGCGCATCCAGTACGGCGAAACCCACGCTTTCCTCGGCCCGCGCTTCCTGGTGACCGTGCGCCATGGCGCATCGTTGTCCTACGCGCCGGTACGCGCGCGGGTGGAACGCGAGCCGCAGCTGCTGAAGATGGGCGCGTCGTACTGCCTGTACGCGGTGGCCGATTTCGTGGTGGACAACTACCTGCCGATCACCACCCGCTTCCGCGACACGCTGGACCTGCTGGAGAAGGACATCTTCGCCGAGACCTACAAGCGCAGCACGGTGACGCGCCTGTACGAGCTCAAGCGCGAACTGAACAAGATGCGCATGGCGGTGGCACCGCTGCAGGACGTGCTGGCGCAGCTGCGCCGCTACCAGGGCGACCTGATCCCCGACGAGGTGAAGCTGTACGTGCGCGACGTGCACGACCATGCCGCGCGCATCAGCGATGTAATCGACACCCTGCGCGAGATGCTGGGCACGGCGCTGAGCGTGAACCTGTCGCTGGTGACGCTGGCGCAGGGCGAGACGGTGAAACGGCTGGGTGCGTGGGCGGCGCTGCTGGCCGCGCCGACCCTGATCACCAGCTGGTATGGCATGAATTTCAGCCACATGCCCGAGCTCAACCAGCCGTGGTCCTACCCGTTGATGATCGTCGGCGTGGCCGCGGTGTGCGTAGGGCTGTACCGGTTGTTCAAGCGCGCGAAGTGGTTGTAGCGCGTTTTCTGTAGAGTCGAGCCATCCTCGACTGCTGTACTGCCAGAGCAGTCGAGCATGGCTCGACTCTACAATGGCGCAGAGCAGTCGAGCATGGGCTCGGCTCTACAACGGCGCAGAGCAGCCGAGCATGGGCTCGGCTCTACAGAAGCGGGTGCATCAGGCCACGTAGACGGTCTTGATGTTCATGAACTCATGAATGCCGTGATCGGCCAGCTCACGGCCGAAACCCGACTGCTTGCTGCCACCAAACGGCAGCCGCGCATCGCTCTTTACGATGGCGTTGACGAACGCCGCGCCGCATTCCATTCGCTGGGCGAAGCGCTCGCCGCGCACCGGGTCGCCGGTCCACACGCTGCCGCCCAGGCCGAAGCGGGTGTCGTTGGCCACGCGCAGGGCCTCGGCTTCGTCCTTGACCCGGATCACCGCGGCCACCGGCCCGAACAGTTCTTCGTCGTAAGCCGGCATGCCCGGCCCCACCTGGTCGAGCACGGTGGCCGGGTAACCGGCGTGGGTGCCGGCAATCGGTTCGCCGCCCACCCGCACGCGCGCGCCCTGGGCCACGCTGGCCTGCACCTGCTTGTGCAGCTCATCGCGCAGGTCGGCACGGGCCATCGGCGCCAGGGTGGTGGCCCGCTCATTCGGATCACCGTACTGGCGCTGGCCGGCGGCTTCGACAAAGCGCCGGGTGAACTCCTCGGCCACGGCCTCGACCACGATGAAGCGCTTGGCCGCGATGCAGGTCTGGCCGCTGTTGTCGAAGCGCGATTTCACCGCCGCAGCCACGGTCTTGTCCAGGTCGGCATCATCGAGCACCACGAAGGCGTCGCTGCCGCCCAGCTCCATCACCGATTTCTTCAGCTGGCTGCCGGCATTGGAGGCGATAGAACGCCCTGCCCGCTCGCTGCCGGTCAGCGTCACCGCCTTCACCCGCGCGTCGCGCAGCACTTCGGCGGCCTGGTCGTTGTCGATGTGCAGCACGTCGAACACGCCTTCCGGAAGGCCCGCGTCACGGCAGACCGCCAGGATCAGGTCAGCACACTGCGGTACGTTGCTGGCGTGCTTGAGCAGGGCCACGTTGCCCGCCATGAAGGCCGGGGCGAGAAAGCGGAATACCTGCCAGATGGGGAAATTCCACGGCATCACCGCGAACACGCAGCCGATCGGCTCGTAGCGCACGTAGCTGCGCTGGGCCTCGGTGTCGATCAGCTGTGGCTTGAGATAGTCGGCGGCGTGTTCGGCGTAGTACTCGCAGGCCACTGCGCACTTGTCGACCTCGGCCAGCGCCTCGGCCTTCAGCTTGCCCATCTCGGTGGTCATCGCCTGCTGCAGGTCATCGCGGCGTGCGCGCAACTGCGCAGCGATCTGCTTGAGCACGGCACCGCGATCCTGCAGCGAACGCTCGGCCCACTGCGGGAAGGCGTCGGCGGCGGCCTGCAGGCGCTGCTCGATATCGGCCGCGCCCATCAATTCGTGGCGGTAGGCCACCAGGCCAGTGGTCGGGTTCACGGTTTCGACGGTCATGGGGGATCTCCATCAGGCAGATCCCCATTGTGCGCCGGCCGCCGTGAGCCCGATGTTGCCGCAGGCAGGCCGGTGCGTGACGCCGCCTCAGCCGTTGTCCTGGCGGGCCAGCTGCAGGTCGCGTTGGCGCCGCTTCTCGGCACGGGCGTTGATGTACCAGCCGATCACCGCAGCGATCGACACGGCAGACACCAGCAGGGTGGCCAGCGCGTTGATCTTCGGGCTGATGCCCATGCGCACCGAGGCGAACACCTTCATCGGCAGCGTGGTCGAGCCCGGCGTGGCGACGAAGCTGGCCACCACCACGTCATCCAGCGACAGGGTGAAGGCCAGCAACCAGCCAGCCACCAGGGCCGGGGCGATGATCGGCAGGGTGATGCGGCCGAACACGGTCAGGCGGCTGGCGCCCAGGTCCATCGCCGCTTCTTCCAGCGACAGGTCCATTTCCTGCAGGCGCGAAGACACCACCACGGTGACGAAGCACAGGGTGAAGGTGACGTGGGCGATCCAGATGGTGGTCAGGCCGCGCGCCGGGAAGCCGGGAATGGCGCCCATCGAGGCCAGCAGGGCCATCAGCGAGAAGCCGAGGATCACATCGGGCATCACCAGCGGTGCAGTAACCAGCGCGCCGAATACCTGCTTGCCGCGGAAGCGCCGGAAGCGGGTCATCACCATCGCCGCCAGCGTGCCGAGCACGGTGGCGGTGCAGGCGGTCCAGAACGCCACCACCAGGCTGGTCCACATCGCCTCCATCAGCGCGCGGTCGGCGAACAGGTCGCTGTAGGCGCGGGTGGAGAACCCGGCCCAGACCATCGCCAGCCGCGAGCTGTTGAACGAGTAGAACATCAACAGCAGGATCGGCAGGTACAGGAAGGCGAAGCCGACCAGCAGCACGCCCAGGCCCAGGCCCTTTGCGGTACGCGGGCTCATGCCTGCTTCCCTTCCAGCAGGCGCTGCTGGGAACGGTTGAACAGCAGGATGGGCACCAGCAGCAACAGGATCATCGCCACCGCCATGGCCGAAGCACCCGGCCAGTTGCGGTTGTTGAAGAACTCATTCCACAGCTGGCGGCCGACCATCAGCGTTTCCGAGCCACCCAGCATTTCCGGAATCACGAATTCGCCCACCGCCGGGATCATCACCAGCATGCAGCCGGCGATGATGCCGGCCTTGGACAACGGCAGGGTAATGCGCAGGAAGGCCTGCCACGGCTTGGCACCGAGGTCGTAGGCCGCTTCCAGCAGGCGGTGGTCATGCTTGACCAGGTTGGCGTACAGCGGCAGCACCATGAAGGGCAGATAGCAGTAGACGATGCCGATGTAGGCCGCGGTGGGCGTGTCTATCAGCTGCAGCTTGGGCAGGCCCATGCTGGTCATCAGCGACTGCAGGCCGGTGAACTGCAGGAACTGGTCCAGCAGGCCGTTGCGGTCCAGGATCGCTTTCCAGGCATACACGCGGATCAGGAACGAGGTCCACGACGGCAGCACCACCAGCATCATCGCCACATTGCGCGCGGCGGGCGACAGGCGGGCGATGGCGTAGGCCATCGGGTAGCCGATCAGCAGGGTGAGGAACGTCGAGATCGCCGCGATCCTGATCGAGCTCAGGAACGCCTGGGCGTAGATCGAATCGCGGAACAGCGCCAGGTAGTTTTCCAGGTTCAGCTTCAGCGAGAAGGCACCGTCCACGTACTGCAGCAGCCAGGTATACGGCGGGGAGCCGACCCGGCTGTGCGAGAAGCTGATCATCAGCACGATCAGGAACGGCACCGCGAAGAACAGCAGCAGCCACAGGTAGGGAATGCCGATGACCGTGGCACGCGTGCCCGGCAGCCAGCGCTTCAGGCCTGCCGCGCTCATGAGGTCAGCACCACGCCGTCGTTGTCGCGCCAGTGCACCCACACTTCATCGCCCCAGGTCAGGCCATCGCTGGCCCAGCGCTGCGAATTGGCGAAGTTGGCCAGCACCTTGGCGCCGCTGGGCAGGCGCACGTGGTAGACCGAATGGCTGCCGAAATAGGCGATGTCCTCGATCACGCCCTGTGCCTTGTTGGTATGCCCTTCCGGTTCGTGCTTGCCGATCATCACCTTTTCCGGACGCAGCGCGAACGCGACCGGCTGCCCTTCGTAGCAGGTGATGCCGTGGGCGATGTAGACCGGCGCCGGGAACAGCGGCGAACGCACGGTCACGTACTCGGGCAGGTCCTCGTCGATCACCCCATCGAACAGGTTGACCGAGCCGATGAAGCCGGCCACGAAACGGTTGGCCGGCTGCTCGTAGACCTCGTCGGGCTTGCCGACCTGCTGGATCCAGCCGGCGTCCATCACCGCGATGCGGGTGGCCATGGTCATGGCCTCTTCCTGGTCGTGGGTGACCATCACGCAGGTCACGCCCGACGATTCGATGATGCTGACCAGTTCCAGCTGCATCTGCGAGCGCAGCTTCTTGTCCAGCGCGCCCATCGGTTCGTCCAGCAGCAGCAGCTTGGGCCCCTTGGCCAGCGACCGCGCCAGCGCCACGCGCTGCTGCTGGCCGCCGGAGAGCTGGTGCGGCTTGCGCTTGCCCAGGTGGGCCATCTGCACCAGGTCGAGCATCTCGCCCACGCGCTTGCCGATCACGTCCTTGGCCAGGCCGTCCTGCTTCAGGCCGAAGGCGATGTTCTGCTCGACCGTCATGTGCGGGAACAGGGCGTAGGACTGGAACATCATGTTGACCGGCCGCTGGTACGGCGGCAGCGCGTCCAGGCGCTGGCCATCGAGGGTGATGCTGCCCTTGGTGGGCGTCTCGAAGCCGCCCAGGCAGCGCAGCAGGGTCGATTTGCCGCTGCCCGAGCCGCCCAGCAGGGCGAATATCTCGCCCTTGCGCACGTCCAGGTTGACGTCGTCGACGGCGACGAAGCCATCGAATTCCTTGCGCAGGTCACGAATGGAGAGATAGCCGGGCGCACCGTTCGCATCGACGACGGCGGCTTCCGGCTGGGCTTCAACGGGCATGGGGGCTCCGGGAGCGGGCGGTGGACAGCGGTGGCCATTCTACCGGCCGGGGGGCTGGAAATGCGTGGCGACCAGCGGTCGGCACCTACCAGACCGGGGGGCCGCCGGGCATGGCCCGGCGCTGCCGGGGTGCGCGGCGACGTCAACGCGGCCGACGGGCGTCGATTGGTAGCGCCGGGCCATGCCCGGCGGAAAGCATCACCGTGCGGCGACCGGCGGGGCCTCCTGCCAGCCCAGGCCCAGGCTCTTCTGCAGGGCCACATAGCGCACCAGCAGCTGCAGACGCGCCTGGGCGGCGGCATCCTGGGCCTGCAGGCGCTGGCGCTGCACGTCCAGCAGGTCGATCTGCGAGGTGGCTCCGGCCTGCCGGCGCTGCTGCATCAGCGCCAGCGAGCGGTCCGTCGAGGCCTCGGCGCGCAGGCTGGCCTGCAGCTGCTGGCGGGCGGCACCGAACCGGGCCAGCGCCGTGTTGGCATCCTGCAGCGCAGCCAGCACCGTGCCCTCGTAGGCCGCCAGCCGCGCCTCGTTGCCCGCCCGGGCCTGCGCAACGCGCGCCTTGTTCACCCCGAAATCAAACAACGACCAGCGCAGGAACGGGGCGACGATGGTCGCTGCCGAATCCGGCCCGAGGTCTGAAATCGAGGTGGCACCGGCACCGATGCTGCCCAGCAGGGTCACCTGTGGAAAGTAGGCCGAGATCGCCTGGCCGATCTGCGCCGAGGAGGCCGCCAGCTCGCGCTCGGCCTTGCGCACATCCGGCCGGCGCTGGATCAGCGCGCCTGCATCATCTACCGGCACGCTGGCCGGCAGCGCCGGCAACGGCTGGTCGGCGGCCAACCGCGCGTCCAGCGCACCGGGCTCGCGGCCGACCATCAGCGCCAGCACGTCACGCGCCTCGTCCGCCTGTGCCTGCAGGGGCGGCAGAGCGGTCTGCTGCTGCTCACGCTGGGCCTGCGCGCGTTCGACCTGCAGGTCCGAATCGGCACCGCGCTCGCGGCGTTGTCGGGTCAGCTGAAGGCTGTCATCGGCGGCGCGCAGATTGACCTCGGCCAGGGCGATGCGTTCGCGGCTGCTGCGGTAGCCCAGGTAGACCTGCGCCAGCTCGGCCGCCAGCTGCACCTGCGCATCGGCCAGCGCCGCGGCATTGGCCTCGGCTTCGGCGGCCGCCTGCTCGGCCGCGCGACGGCGGCGGCCGAACAGGTCCAGTTCCCAGCTCGCATCAAAGCCGGCCACGTACAGCTCGGTGTCCAGGTCGATGTCCGCGAACTGCTGGCGGAGCTGCGCCGCCTCCTGCGGGCGGCCATTGGCCTCGGCCACCCCGGCGATGTTCTCGCCGAGGCCACGCACGCTGTTTTCCAGGGAATCAGGCGCGTTGACGTTCGCATAGCCCGCTGCCGCTCCCACGCTGGGCAGCTGTTCGGCGCGCCGCTGGCGCTGCAGCGCGCGCGAGGCCAGCAGCTTGGCCTGGGCGGCACGCAGGTTGGGGCTGTTGCGCAGCGCCTCGTCCACCAGCTGGTCCAGCAGCGGATCATTCAGCGCGCGCCACCACTGGCTGGGCGGCGTGGCCGGCTGCACGTCGGCCTGCGCGGCACGCGGCAGCCGTGCCTGCGCGGTGGCGCCGCTGGCCACCTCCGGCTTCACGTAATCCGGGCCCAGCATGCAGCCGGCCAGCAGCAGCGGCAGGGTGGCCGGCCACAGACGGTGCGGGCGAAGGGAGGTGGTGAGGGTCGTCAAAGTCATCAATGCATCGCCAATGGAACGCCCTTGGGCAGGGGCTTGAGCAGGAACACCAGCGGCAGGGTCGCCACCACGATCAGGCCGAAGATCCAGAACAGGTCGTTGTAGGCCATCACCATCGCCTGCATCTGCACCGTCTGCGCCAACACCGCCATCGCCTGCGTGGCATCACCGAGCTGCTGGCCATAGGCATGCAGCGCGTCCTGGGCGATGGCCGAATTTGCGGTGACGCTGCTGCCGATCGCATCGATGTGCAGGGTGGCGCGGCGTTCCTGGAAGGTGGAGATGATCGCCAGGCCGATCGAGCCGCCAAGGTTGCGCGCGGCGTTGAAGAGACCCGAGGCATCACTGGTGTATTCGCGCGGCACCGAGGTGATCGCCGCCTGGTTCAGCGCCATCATCGCCAGCGCCAGGCCGCAGCCCTGCAGCAGCTGGCCGATGACGAAATGCGGGCCGATGCTGTCCGGCGTCAGCCCCAGGTTGACGAAGCAGGCGGCGGCGAAGCACAGCATGCCGCCGAACACCATGATGCGCACATCCACCGTTTCCAGCATCTTCGGCATCAACGGCATCAGCAGGATGGTGGGCAGGCCTGCCAGCAGCAGCACGTAGCCGGCCTGCTCGGTGTTGTAGCCGGCGATGATCGCCAGGAACTGCGGAATCATGTACATGACCCCGAACAGGATCATGCCCACCGCCATCACCATCACGAACACCGCGCCGAAACTGCGCTGGAACAGGATGTTCAGGCGGATGACCGGCGCCTTGCTGGTGAACTGCGAAAGCGCGAGCAGGGCGAACCCCAGCAGCGAAACGAGGCTGAGCACCACGATCATCGTCGATTCGAACCAGCGCTCGCGCTGACCGTCTTCCAGCACCACCGTGAGCGCGGACAAGCCGGCAGTCATGCCGATGATGCCCAGCCAATCGGCACGCAGCAGCCCGCCCCAGTTCGATTTCTCATGCGGCAGGCCGAGCAGCAGCAGGGCAACCAGGCCCGCACAGATCGGCACGTTGATGAAGAACGCGTAGTGCCAGCTGACGTTCTCGGTCAGCCAGCCGCCCAGCAGCGGGCCGATCACCGGGCCGAGGATGACGGTCATGCCGAACAGCGCGGTGCCCAGCGGCTGCTGCTTCGGCGGCAGGCGTGTGCCGACGATGGTCAGCGCGGTGGGGATCAGCGCACCGCCGGCAAAGCCCTGCCCTACCCGGCCGGCGATCATCATCGGCAACGAATCGGCCAGGCCACACATCACCGAGAACGCGGTGAACAGCGTGGCGCAGATCAGCAGGAAGGTGCGCAGGCCCAGCGTGCGCACGAACCAGCCGGTCAACGGAATCATCACGATTTCCGAGACCAGGAAGGCGGTGGAGATCCAGGTGCCTTCGGTACCGCTGGCGCCGACCTCGCCCTGGATGGTGGGCAGCGCCGCATTGACGATGGAGATGTCCAACGTGGCCATGAACGAGCCGATGGTGCCGGCCGCCACGGCCAGCCACGCGCCGGCATCGGCCTTGCCTTCGGCGGCGGGCGCTGCGGGGGCGGTGGTGGCGTTCATCGCGCCGGTGTGGCCATCGCCTCGGCCTCGTCCCGGGTGCGCTCGCGAGCATCCTTGGCATTGCGCGTATCGACGGTCACTTCCACAGACATGCCCGGCACCAGCACCTTGCGCGCCTCGGCTCCGGCATCGACACGGATGCGTACCGGCACGCGCTGCACGACTTTGGTGAAGTTGCCGGTGGCGTTCTGCGGCGGCAGCAGCGCGAACTGCGAGCCGGTGCCGGGCGAGATGCTTTCCACGGTGCCATGCAGGGTGGTGTTCGGCAGCGCATCGACCTTGATTTCGGCCGGTTGCCCGGCGCGCATCAGGCCTACCTGGGTTTCCTTGAAGTTGGCGCTGAGGTACAGCGAGGCGACCGGCACGATGGTCATGGTGCGGGTACCGGCAGCGACGAACTGGCCGACCTGCACGGTCTTGTTGCCGACGCGGCCATCGATGCGCGCGCGCAGCTCGGTGTCCTCGAAGGCGACGCGGGCCTGCGCGGCATCGGCCTGGGCCTGCTTCAGGCCGGCCTGGGCCTGTTCCAGCTGTGCCTGGCTGGCCTCGATCTGGCTCTGCGCGCCCTGGATCTGTGCCTTGGCCGCGTC
This sequence comes from Stenotrophomonas maltophilia, assembly GCF_047782825.1. GTDB lineage: Bacteria > Pseudomonadota > Gammaproteobacteria > Xanthomonadales > Xanthomonadaceae > Stenotrophomonas. The sequence continues at coordinate 1,616,912 of NZ_CP180589.1, forward strand.
GTACTGGGCCTGGGCGCGTTCGACGTCGTGGCGCAGGCTTTCCACATGCTCGTGGGTGTCGGCGCCACTGGCGGCAAGTGGGGTGAAGCGGGCCAGCTCGGCCTTGCCGAAACGCAGCGAAGCGGTGGCGGCGGTGAGCTGGGTGCGTGCCTGCAGCAGGCTGGACTGCTGGCCCTGCACGCCGGCGGCGGCGGCAGCGATGTCGGCTTCGCGCACGGCAATGACCGCCTCGGCCTGGTCCAGGGTGGCGCGGTAGGTGCGCGGGTCGATGCGCAGCAGCGGTTCGCCGGCCTCGACCCATTGATTGTCCTGCACCAGCACTTCGGTGACGTAGCCGTTGATGCGCGGGGCGACGGCCACGGCGTCGGCCTGCAGGTAGGCGTTGTTGGTGTCCTGCAGGTAGCGGCCGACCAGCAGGTGGTAAATGAGCCAGGCGACCAGGGCGATGACCACGCCGGCACCGATGATAGCCAGGGTCCAGCGGACCTTGGGGTTCTTCAGCGGCGAAGGCTTGTCCTCGTGGGTGGAGGGGGCTTCGTCGGTGGGGGCGTCGGTGCGCGGGGGGTGGTCGGTCATTGTCTCGTCGTGGCGGTGGTCGGTGCCATACGGGACGGTAGGGGAAGGGGTGAGGAGGTGAGGTGAAAGCGTTTGTCGCGTGAGCCAGGTGTTCGTTTGTTGCAGCGGGTGGGGCCGAGGGCTGAGGCAGGACACGCCGTAAACCCGTCCATGGGGGCTCGTAGGCGCCATCCATGGCGCCTGCGGTCCTGCCTCAGCCCTCGGCCCCACCCGCTGCCCCACCGTTCCGTGCTCACGGACAGGAGGTCAACGGCAGAGCAGAAGCAAAAAAAAACGGAGGCCGTTGGCCTCCGTTTTTCTGCCTGGTGGAGGCCGACCGTTGGTCGGCCCTCACTTACTTGCCGGTCTTCACCTCGGTCCACAGCCGGGTGTAGAGCTTGTCTGTCTCCGGCGTGTTGATCGAATAGGTGAACATCTTCTCGGCCACATCGGCCGGCGGGTAGATGGTCGGATCGGTACGGATCGCTTCGTCCACCAGCGGGGTCGCGGTCGGCACCGGGTTGGCGTAGTGGATGAAGTTGGTGTTGGCCGCGGCGACCTTCGGTTCCAGCAGGTAGTTGATGAATTTGTAGGCCGCTTCCGGGTGCTTGGCGTCCTTCGGGATGGCCAGCATGTCGAACCACTGCGGCGCACCTTCCTTCGGGATGGAATAGGCCACGTGCACGCCGTTGCTGGCTTCCTCGGCGCGGTCGCGGGCCTGGATGATGTCACCCGACCAGCCCACCACCAGGCAGGTACCGCCGTTGGCCAGCGAACCCACGTACTGCGAGGAGTGGAAGTTCTGCACGTACGGGCGGATCGACTTCAGCAGGTCGGCGGCCTTCTGCAGTTCGGCCGGGTCGCCGCTGTGCGGGTCCAGGCCCAGGTAGTGCAGCGCGATCGGGATCATGTCCGCCGGCGTGTCCAGGATGGTCACGCCGCAGTCCTTCATCTTGCTGATGTTTTCCGGCTTGAACACCAGGTCCCAGCTGCTGGCGATATCGGCGCTGCCGCCGAAGCGCTCCTTCAGCATGTCCACGTTGTAGCCGATGCCGGTGGTGCCGATCATGTACGGCACGCCGTACTTGTTGTCCGGATCCTGGGTGGCGATGCGCTTCATCACCGACGGGTCCAGGTTGGCCAGGTTCGGAATCCTGCTCTTGTCCAGCGGCAGGAACACGCCGGCCTGGATCTGGCGGCCGAAGAAGTTCAGGGTCGGCACCACCACGTCGTAGCCGCTGTTGCCGGCCAGCAGCTTGGTCTCGACCATCTCGTCGCTGTCGAACACATCGTAGGTCACCTTGATCCCGCTCTCCTTCTCGAAGGTGGGGATGGTGTCCTCGGCGATGTAGTCGCTGTAGTTGTAGACGTTCAGGACCTGGCTGTCCTGCGCGCCACCGTTGCCACCGCCACAGGCGGCGAGCATGGCGGAGGCCAGGCCGAGCGTGAGGATACGCAGCTTCATCGGGTGCTCCAGAATGCGGAAAGGGGGAGGCCGGCCGGGCCGGCGACGGGTGCCAGCCTACCCCCCGACGGCTCATTCATCAATTGCGGGCCTTCACACGTTCAACAGCAGGAACTCGCGCTCCCAGGAGCTGATGACGCGGAAGAAGGTCTCGTATTCCTTGCGCTTGACCGAGATGTAGGCCCGGCAGAAGCGCTCGCCCAGCAGGGCCTGCAGCTCGCTGCACTGTTCCAGCCCGTCCAGCGCCTCGCCCAGCGAACGCGGCAGGTTGTAGCCCAGCTCCTTGGCACTGCCGGTCACCGGCGCGTCCGGGGCCAGCCGCTCGCGGATGCCGAGCAGGCCGCAGGCCAGGGTCGCGGCCATCGCCAGGTAGGGGTTGGCGTCGGACCCGGCGAAGCGGCTTTCCACCCGCATGTTTTCCGGTGTATCCAGCGGCACGCGCAGGCCGCAGGTGCGGTTGTCGTAGCCCCAGTGCACGTTGCTGGGCGAGACCTCGCCGAACACCAGGCGGCGGTAGGAATTCACGTTCGGCGCGAAGAAGGCCATCGCCTGCGGCACGTACTTCTGCAGGCCGCCCAGGTAGTGGCCGAACACCGGGCTGAACTCGCCCTCGCCATGGGTCTCGCCGGTGAACACGTTGCTGCCATCGCTCACCCGCACCAGGCTCTGGTGGATGTGCATGGCGCTGCCGGGCTCGTTTTCCATCGGCTTGGCCAGGAAGGTGGCATACACGCCGTGGCGCATCGCCGCCTCGCGCATGGTGCGCTTGAACAGGAACACCTGGTCGGCCAGGTCCATCGCATCGGCGTGGGTGAAGTTGACTTCCAGCTGCGCGGCGCCGGATTCGTGGATGAGCGTATCCACGTCCAGCTTCATCGCATCGGCGTAGTCATACATCAGGTCCAGGATCGGGTCGAATTCGTTGACCGCATCGATCGAATAGGACTGCCGCGCCGTTTCCGGGCGACCCGAACGGCCGGCCGGCGGCAGCAGCGGGAAATCCGGATCGGTGTTCTTCTGCACCAGGAAGAATTCCAGCTCCGGGGCCACCACCGGACGCAGGCCCAGTTCGGCATAGGCGGCCAGCACGCGGCGCAGCACGTTGCGCGGGGCCAGTTCGTGCGGTTCGCCGGTCTTGGTGTAGCAATCGTGGATGACCTGCGCGGTGGCGTCGGCCGCCCACGGCACCATGCGCACCGTATCCGGGTCGGGCCGCAGCATCATGTCCGAGTCCGACGGCGAGGTCAGGTCGTAGTAATCGTCGGGGAACTCACCGGTGACCGTGGTGGCGAAGATGCCTTCGGGCAGGCGCGTGCCGTAGTCGTGCGAGAACTTGTCGGCGGGAATGATCTTGCCGCGCGCGTTGCCGGTGATGTCCGGCACCAGGCATTCAACTTCGGTGATGCGCCGCTCCTTCAGCCAGCGCAGCAGGCTGCTTTCCTGCGGTACGGGGGGCGTGGCCGTCTTGCGCGGGCGCGTTCGGGAACTCATCGGGAATCCAGTCGGTTCTGTTGGTGCTGCCGGCAAGCTTGGCCGAACGCACGGAAAATAGCGTGATAGAACGGCGTATCGATGACACGCCACTCCGGGTGCCACTGTACGCCCAGCACGAAACGGTGGTCGCGGCTGCGGGCCGCTTCGACCAGGCCGTCGTCGGCCTGCGCTTCCAGCTGCAGGCCGGGAGCCAGCCGGGCGATGCCCTGCCCGTGCACGGAATTGACCTCGGCACGGTCGCTGCCCTGCCACTGCGCCAACCAGCCCCCGGTGGCCAGGCGCACCGCATGTGCCGGCCCGTACTGCACCTCCACAGGCGCCTGCGGATCCTCGCGGTGGTCGGCCAGGCCCGGCACCGCGTGCACCTGCGGGTGCAGGCTGCCCCCCAGGGCGACATTCAGTTCCTGGAAGCCGCGACAGATGGCCAGCACCGGAAGATCGCGCGCCAGCGCCGTGTGCAGCAACGCGAAGGCGTTGGCATCGCGCGCCGGATCATGCAGATTGCCCGGCCAGCTGCGGCCGCCCTGGTAGTGCTGCGGTTCGATGTTGCTTACCGCACCGGTCAGCAGCAGGCCATCCAGGCCCTGCAGCCAGTCGTCGGCCGGCAGTGGTGGCTGCAGGCTGGGCAGGACCAGCGGGGTGACATCGGCCGCATCGACCAGCGCGCGCACGTACTTTTCGCCGGCCACCGCGAAACGGTGGTGGCCGAGCACGGTGCTGTCGGTGGGCAGGCCCACCCAGGGCAGGCGGCGCATGGGGAAACTCCTTGGCGTGTGGACACGTTACCCGGCGGTGCGCGCAGGCGGCAAGTCGTCGCCGTCACACCCGCGCTGTCATCCATCGGCGAAACTATGCCGGTGAACAGCGATCGTCCTCCCCCGCTCCGCCCCGTTGCCCTGTGCCCGCGAGGCCCGCAGTGAGCACGGATTTCCCGCCCAGCTGGTACGCCGACAGCCTGCCCGAACCACCGGCGCTGGCGCCGCTGCGTGGCGATGTGCAGGCGGATGTGGCCGTACTCGGCGCCGGCTATACCGGCCTGACTGCGGCCCTGGAACTGGCCCTGCGCGGGTACAGGGTGGTGCTACTGGAAGCCCAGCGCATCGGCTGGGGCGCCTCCGGCCGCAACGGTGGCCAGGCATTGGTTGGCTACGGCTGCGAAGTGGACGTGCTGGAACGCCAGCTGGGGCGTGACGATGCGCGGCACCTGTTCAACTGGTCGCGCGAAGCGGTACAGGCGATGCGCCAGCGCATCGACCGCCACGGCATCGACTGCCATTGGGTGGAGGGTCACGCCAGCGTCGCCATCCGCGAGCGCCACGAGCGCGATCTGCGGGCCGGCTGCGAGCATCTGCAGCGGCACTACGACTACCCCATGCAATGGTGGGACCGCGATGCCCTGCACGCGCAGCTGGACAGCCCGCGCTACCGCGCCGCCATGTTCGACCCGCTCAGTGCCCATCTGCACCCGCTGGCCTACGCACGTGGCCTGGCCGATGCCGCGCGCGCGGTCGGCGTGACCATCCACGAACATTCGCCGGTGACCGCCGTGCAGCGCGGCCCCCGGCCGGCCCTGCACACGGCCCAGGGCAGCGTGAGTGCGGCCCATCTGGTGGTGGCCGGCAATGCGTGGCTGCAGGGCCTGCTGCCCGGGCTGGAGCGGCGGATCATGCCGGTGGGCACCTATATCGGTGCCAGCCAGCCGCTCGGCGCCGAGCGTGCCCGTGGCTTGATACGCAACGACATGGCGGTGGCCGATACGGCCTGGGCACTGGACTACTTCCGCCTCAGCCATGACCACCGCCTGCTGTTCGGCGGCCGCGCCAGCTATTCCTCGCTGCCGCCGCCCGGGCTGCGCGGGGTGATGCAGCGGCGCATGCACCAGGTGTTCCCGCAACTGGCCGACGTGGCGCTGGACCAGGTCTGGGGCGGCTACGTGGATATCACCCGGAACCGCGCCCCGCACTGGGGCCGGCTGGACAGCAACCTGTATTTCGCCCAGGGCTTTTCCGGCCATGGCGTGGCGGCCGCGGGCCTGGCCGGTGAAGTGATCGCTGCCGCGATCGATGGCCAGAGCGCACGCCTGGATGTGTTCCAGCGCCTGCGGCATGCGCCCTTCCCGGGGGGGCGGCTGCTGCGCACGCCACTGCTGGTGGCCGCGATGTCCTGGTACAAACTGCGCGATGCACTGTGGTGATGGGTGCGGCAGGGCCGGAAACTGTGAAACGCGTCGCCTGCAGATATTCCTGTGATGGTTTTCCCACTTTCCCATGCAGACACTGCGGCGATTGCATAATCAAACGCATGCCGATACCGTCCAGATAAACCGCGTCCCGCGGACGAATGGATGCTGACAGGGAAGGTATTGTGAAGGGGATGTGCGATTGAACTGGTGGAATGAAGGTCTGCAGCTGAAGTTGCGCATCCATCCGGCAGGACTCGCGCTGGCCGCGCTGTACGCCCTTGCCTGCTGGGCCACCCGGCAGGTATCCCTTGACCAGTTCTATCTGCCGGCCGGCGTGCGTGTGGCAGCGGTACTGCTGTGCCCGCCGCGGTTCTGGCCTTATCTGCTGCTGGGCGAATATGCCTATTTCGCGCAGATGCGCCTGCCGATGATCGAACGGTACGGATTGACCTGGGTCATCCTTGCATCCTTGTTCCAGATGCCCATCGTCATGATGATCGTGCACCTTCACCGCCGGATGATTTCCGCGGCGAAGAATGCCTGGCTGATTTCTGTTGCGACCTCGGCGGCGGTGCTGATAACGCTGCTGAACCTGCTGCTGGCGCAGTCGCTGTGGCCGACGCCGCCGGAATTCCCGTTGATGACCGGTATCGTCCGCCTGGTCGTGGGTGATTTCATCGGCATTCTGACACTGGCACCGCTTGCCCTGCTCTGGGCGCGCCGGAAGGCAGAGCCGATGCCCGGAAAATGGGCGTTCGCACAGATTCTCGGTGCACTGGCACTGATGGTGGTATTCGGTGTGTCCGCCGCGCAGCTGCCGCCGGAAGCAGCCACGGGCAAATTCTCCCTTCAGCTGCTGATGGCACTGCCCGCGATTCTTCTCACCTGCGTGCACGGGTGGAAAGGTGCAGCCGTCGGCGTGCCCACCCTGAACATGATCATCGGCCTGACGACCCCAAGCGCGCACTTGGGATCCTTCGACCCCGGATCGTTCTTCACCCAGCAGATCATGGCGCTTACCGGCGCCGCGCTGCTCGTGCTGGGCTCGCGCATCACGCACTACTACCACCGCTCCAGGCTGCGCGAAGTGGGTGAACGGAATGCCATCCGGCTTGCCCGCAGCTCCCATGTGGCCAGCGAGCTGGATCTGCGCGAACGTGCGCTGCACTTGAGGAAGCTGGGCGATGGCATCGACCACTCGCTCAACGAAGTGATCAACTGGCTGATGGCGCAGGGCCACCAGGCAATCGCGGAAAGCCTGATCCACATGGCGTCGGTGCATTCACGGAAATTCCGCGAACAGACCAGCATGGTCTACCCCGCGGCGGTTGAACATCTCGGGCTGTATGTCGCGCTACGGGCCGGCGGCGTACGCGAAGCCTGGGAAAAGACCGCGCGCATCGCCTGTCCTTCCCTGCTGGGCGACCCGTGCCAGCTCAGCGTCGGCCTGCAGCTGGCAGCCTATCGAACCCTGATCGACGCGGTGACGCTGCTGCTGCAGAGCGAACGTGGCCAGATCCATGTTCGGGCGCGTTGCGGAAAAGTCGGCTCGCACCGCGGAATCGTGATGACGGTTGCGCTGCTGGATCCGCAGCAGCAGCTGTCATCGGCAACACGGAATGCGGCAACCGAGCGGCTGGCTGGACGGGCACTGGCCTACGGCGGCTCACTGAAATGCAGGCACAACCGCATCAGGCTGTCCATGCGGGAGACCGGCAGCGTCGCATCGCTGGACGCGCTTTCGCCCAGAGCCACGGACAACCTCTCCGGCTTCGAGGCGGGCACCACACACGCCTGAGCCCCTGTGCGACGGCCGGAGCGGCAATAAAAAATGCGCAAGCCGCGGTGCGGCTTGCGCATCAGATCCCGTACAACGGGTTGCGTTCAACCTGGCCTCAGGGCGCCTCGATCGACCAGATGTCGCCGCCGGTGCCGCGGTAGCGGACCAGTACCACGTCCTGCGCCCGATAGACTTCAGAACGGACGGCATCGGCCGGAACGGCGATCCGCTGGCCCGGAAGCGACACGCGCGCGGCGGTCCTGCCGGCCGGCAATGCGAAATAGGCCCCACCCGCGTTGCCGACGATCAACTGCACCTGGCCGGTCAGATCGTTCACCTGCAGATAGATGACACCATCGCGCTGGAAACCATAAACCTGCCAGTTCGGATCTGCGCTGAGATCGGCTGCGACCGGACTGGTCTCACCCAGACCAGCTGTGGACACCGCAGCCTGGGCCAATGGCTTGCCATGATAATCACCCGGCCCGCCCGCGAATGCCGGACCTGCCACGAGTACCGCTGCACCGGTTGCAACACCAATAATGGATAACTGCACAATGACCTCCTGGTCGGGGTGAGAGTCAACAACCTCGCAGCGATAGTAGCGCCTTCCCGACAGCAGCACGTGATACGCCGGTGTTCCGGACGATTTAGTCCTGCACACAGGTTCGGCGTCACCGCATGCCACATTCGATTGCACCCATTCCGGTCTGTCGCTAGTGTCCATCCGACGGCCATCCATCAATGGCCTGGAGCAGCGGAGGCTCGTGTTTGGACCGATTCAAGCAGGCCATTGAACTCAGCATCCGGATCCGCCCTGCCGGGCTGGCGTTGGCAGCGCTCTATGCGCTCGGCTGCCTGATCTCGCGCCAGTTCTCGCTGGACCAGTTCTTCCTGCCGGCGGGCATCCGCGTGGCAGCGCTGCTGATCGTGCCCACCCGCCTGTGGCCCTATCTGCTGCTGGGCGAGTACCTGTACTTCGCGACGCTGCGCATCCCCATGATCGGTGCCTATGGCCTGGGCTGGGTCATCCTGGCCTCGACGCTGCTGATGCCGATGGCGATGCTGGTGGTCTACCTGCATCGATTGAAAATGCCGTCCGAGGCCGCCACCGGTCTCTGGCTGCTGTCCCTCTCCGTCTGCACGGCGCTGCTGGTTTCGGGTCTCAACCTGGGCCTTTCGTTTGCCCTGTGGTCGAACCCGCCGCCGAGCAACCTGCTGGATGCGGTGGACAGGACCCTCTTTGGTCACTTCGCCGCCATCATCACCCTGGTGCCCTTGGCGTTCCTGTGGGACCGGCGCCACGCCGGACCCGGCTGGAACCCGCGTTCTGCCGCGCCCACGGCTGCAGCACTCCTGCTGATGCTGATGCTGGGGCTCGGCATGCAGCTGACCGGCGGCAGCGCCCATACCACCCGCACACATCTGGTGCTGCTGGCAGCCCTGCCCGCCATCGCCCTCACCTTCATGCATGGCTGGCGCGGTGCCGCCATCGCGATCCCGCTGCTGAACCTGCCGCTGCACGCCGCCACGCCCAGTACCGGCCTGCCCTCGTCCTTCGACCTGGGCACCTTTGCCACCCAGCAGAACATGGCGGTGATGAGTGTCGCCCTGCTCGCACTGGGCTCCAGCATCAGCTACCACCACCAGCGCGCCCGCTCGCGCGGCCTGGCAGAGCAAACCACGTTGCGCCTGGCACGCAGTTCGCATCAGACCAGCGAACGGGAACTGCGCGAGCGGGCCATCCACCTCAGGCACCTCGGCGAGGGCATGGACAGCTCGCTCAGCGAAATGGTCAACTGGCTGAAGTCGCAGGGCCACCATGCGGTCGCACACAGCCTGCAGCATGCCTCGTCCGTGCATTCGCGGCTGTTCCGCGAGCAGGCCAGCCTGGTCTATCCCACCGGACTGGAACAGGTCGGGCTCTATGTCGCCTTGCAGGGCGGCGGCGCGTACGGGGTCTGGAGCAATACCCATCGGGTCGATCAACCGCGCCTGACCGGTAACCCCTGCACACTGAACGTGGACCTGCAGCTGGCGATCTACCGCACCCTGATCGAGGCGGTGTCGCTGCTGCTGGAACTGGAAGGCGGCCAGATCTGCGTGAGGGCGCGCTGCGGCGCCACCGGCAGCCGCCGTGGCATCGTCGCGGTCGTCGCCCTGCTGGACCGCGGCTGTGCGTTGTCCACGCATACGCGCCAACAGGCCATCGAGCGCCTGGGCGGACGGATGCAGGCGTTCGGCGGCGCAGTCCACTGCCGCGGCAACCGGCTGCGCCTGGTGCTGCACGAATCCAATGCCGGCATCCCGCCGCGGGCAGCAGCGCCGGCCTGACCCACCCGCAGCATGCCGGTCACGCTTCACGGCTAAAGTTACCGACGAAACAGCCGCTATCGGTGCCAAGACCTCCCACGTGAGCCACCGCACCATGCCCGTCCTGCCTCAGGTCGTAGTAGATGGCGACCTGGCCGATCCTCTGCCGCAGCGGATCCTGCTGGTGGAAAATTCCCGTGCGTTCACCGGCATGCTGCGCGAGGCAATCGAGCAGCGGCTGGAGCTGCCCGTCGTGGTCGCCTCCACCCTGGCCGAGGCCGGGCGCCTGCTGAGTGATGAAGGCGGCTGGTTCCTGGTGCTGACCGGCCTGGTGCTGGCCGACGGCGACCGCGATGCGGTGGTGGAGTTCTTCCTCAAGCGCGACCTGCCCACCGTGGTGGTCAGCAGCGTCTACGATGAAGACCTGCGCAAGCGTGTGCTGCAGCAGCAGATCATCGATTACGTGCTGAAGAACACCCCCGGCAGCATCGACTACCTGGTGTGGCTGGTACAGCGGCTGGAGCGCAACCGGCGCATCGCCGCGCTGGTGGTGGATGATTCCCCATCGGCGCGCGGCTATGCCGCCGCGCTGCTGCGCATGTATGGCCACGAGGTGTTCGAGGCGGCCGACGGCAACGAAGGGCTGGCCGCGATCGAAGCACACCCGGCCATCCGCCTGGCGGTGGTGGACCAGGAAATGCCGGGCATGCAGGGCGTGGAGTTCACCCGCCGCCTGCGCACCCTGCGCTCGCGCGACAAGGTGGCGGTGATCGGCATTTCCGGCAACACCGATGCCTCGCTGATTCCACGCTTCCTGAAGAACGGGGCCAACGACTTCCTGCGCAAGCCATTCTCGCGCGAGGAATTCTTCTGCCGCGTGTCGCAGAACGTGGACCAGCTGGAACTGATCGGCACCCTGCAGGACCTGGCCACCCGCGATTTCCTCACTGGCCTGCCCAACCGCCGCTGCTTCCTGGAACAGAGCCAGCGCCAGCTGCCGCAGCTGCAGCTGCATGGGCAGTGCGTGGCGGTGGCGATGATCGACATCGACCACTTCAAGCACATCAATGACACCCATGGCCACGAGGCCGGTGACGATGCGCTGCGCGCGGTGGCCCGTGCAGTGGGCGACCACGCACGCAGCCAGGACCTGATCGCGCGCTTCGGCGGCGAGGAGTTCTGCCTGCTGGTACCGGACATGGAACAGGACGAAGCGCTGCTCTACTTCGAGCAGCTGCGCCAGCGCATCGCCGCGCTGGAAGTGGACATCGGCACCGCCATCCTGCGCATGACCGTCAGCATCGGCCTGTGCTGCCTGCACCCGCAGCGCGATGCGCTGCACCGGCTGATTTCCGAGGCCGACCGCCAGCTCTACCTGGCCAAGGCCGCCGGTCGCAACCGGGTCAGCTGCACCACCATGGACAGCCCCGTGCGGCCACGCGAAGCGGCCATGGCCGCCGCGCTTTGATCCAGATCAACGCCGCCTGAGCGCGGCGGACCTACAGTCGGCCCCGACATAGGCATGAAGGGACGCCGGGATGGCACTACTGGTCTGGCAGGACGATCTGAACATCGGCATCGATGTGATCGACCAGCAACATCGACGCATCGTGGACATGCTCAACCACCTGCACGTGGCCCAGGCCGGGCTGCAGACCGCCTTGGTGGCCGAGGTGATCGACGAAGTGGTGGACTACACCATGTCCCACTTTGCCTTCGAAGAAGAACTGATGGAGGAAGCCGGCTATCCGTTCTGCGCCGCGCACAAGCGCGTGCATGAGATCTTCATCAAGCGCGTGGCCGAGTACCGCCTGCGCTTCCAGGCCGGCGAGGACATCACCGACGAACTGCGCACGATGCTCTCGCGCTGGCTGTTCAACCACATCCGTGGCGATGACCAGGCCTACGCCGCGCAGGTCAAGGCGCACCTGAACCAGTTCGCCCGCGAACACCAGAGCGGTGGCTGGCTGGGCCGCACGCTCAAGCGCTTCTTCGGCTGAGCTGCGCGCGCCGCTGCAGGGCCAACAGCGCACACAGGGTGGCCACTGCGGTCAGGCACAGGTAGTAGCCCACCGCGACCAGGCCGAAGCGCTCGGCCAGCCAGGTGGCCAGGTACGGCGCGGGCGCCGCGCCCAGGATGCCGGCCAGGTTGAACGACAGCGACGCGCCGGTATAGCGCACTTCCACCGGATAGATCTCGGCCAGGAAGGTACCGCACGGGCCGTAGGTCAAGCCCATCAGGAACAGGCCCAGGCACAGGAAGGTCAACACCAGCCACGGGCTGTTCGGCTGGAACAGCGGTGCGAACAGCACGCCGAAGCCGAGGATCAGCAGGCTGGCGAACACCATCGTGCGGCGCGTGCCCCAGCGGTCGCCATAACGCGCCGACAGCGGGATGCCCGCCGCGAAGAACAGCATCGCGCCCATCTGCATCAGCAGGAACTGCTCGCGGCTGTAGCCCAGCACCGACGTGCCGTGGCCCAGGCTGAACACCGTCATCAGGTAGAACAGCACGAAGGTGGCGAACGCCCCCAGCGTGCCCAGCAGCATCGGCACCGGGTGGTCGCGCAGCACGGTCCACATCGGCAGGCGCACCGGCGCCTTGCGCTCCAGCGCCTTCTGGAAATCGGGTGTCTCGTGGATGTTCAAGCGCACCCACAGGCCCAGCCCCACCAGCAGCGCGCTGGCCACGAACGGAATGCGCCAGCCCCATTGCAGGAAGTCCTGCTGGCCCAGGCAGCGGCCCAGCAGCAGGAAGATGCCGGCAGACATCAGGAAGCCCAGCGGCGCACCCAACTGCGGGAACATGCCATACCAGGCGCGCTTGCCCGGGGGCGCGTTCTCGGTGGCCAGCAGCACCGCCCCACCCCATTCGCCGCCCAGCCCCAGGCCCTGGCCGAAGCGGCACAGCGCCAGCAGTGCCGGCGCCCACAGGCCGATCTGGGCATGCGTGGGCAGCAGGCCGATGGCCACCGTGGACAGGCCCATGGTCAGCAGCGCCGCCACCAGCGTGGCCTTGCGGCCGATGCGGTCGCCGAAGTGGCCGAACACCGCCGACCCCACCGGGCGCGCGATGAAGGCCACCGCGAAGGTCGCCAGTGATTGCAGCAGGGCCGCCTTGTCGCTGCTTTCCGGGAAGAACAGGTGCGGGAACACCAGCACCGCCGCCGTGGCGTAGATGTAGAAATCGAAGAATTCGATGGTCGTGCCGATCAGGCTCGCCAGCAGGACACGGCGGGGAGAATTCACGGGTGGTGCGGCAGCAGTGATCGTCGACATCGGCAGTGCGTGGAAGGTGGACCGCCCGATTCTGCCACGCGTGGACGGCCGCACGGGGCGATGGTTTCAGCCGACACCGATGCCAACGGAATTTTTCCGGGCGCCCGTTACGCTGCGCCACCGGTTCCTGCATGGATGCTTCGCCGATGGCCCCTGCGGTTGCGTTGCGCTGGTCCGATTCCCCGCTGCCGCAGCGCGCGACAGCGTGGCTGCTGGTGCTGCTGCTGCATGCAGTGCTGGGGTGGTGGCTGTGGCAGGCGGGCCGTCTGGCGCCCGTGGGCAGCGAGGCGGCGCGCATCACCCTGCGCTGGCTGCCCGCTGCACCTGCGCCGGAGCCGCAGGCCATCGTGGCCCCTGCCCTGCCACCGGCAGCGCAGATCCAGGCACAGCCCATCGGCCGCCCTGTGGTGGCTACGCCGCCGTTGAGCGTGACGGAGGCCGAAAACGACAATCAGACGACGCCGGCGCCGCTTGTGCTGGGTCTGCCGGCCGGCAGCATCGAGGGTGGCGACGGCATCACCGCAGCGGGCATCGCGCCGAAGCTGATCGGGCGCCGCGACGTGCATCCGGCGTTCGCACCGCGGCGCAACTACTTCCGCATCCGCCGGCAGATGACCCCCGAACAGATCGTGCACGGCGTGGCGCAGCTGCTGGGACTGTGGCCGCCGGGGTACATCGTCGATCCCTGCGAGCTGGGCAAGCAGGACATGGGCTACTTCCAGGGCGCAGTGGAGGAAATGGACCGTGAAGCGCTGCGACAGGCAGTGCAGGTGGTGAGTGCACGTTGCCGGTAGCGTCGAGCCTGCGGGACTTTGCTCCCTGTAGAGTCGAGCCATGCTCGACTTCCGCTTCTGTAGCGTCGAGCCATGCTCGACTTCCGCTTCTGTAGAGTCGAGCCATGCTCGACTGCTTTTCGCGAAGAGCAGCCGAGCATGGCTCGGCTCTACAGAAGAGCGAAGAGCTGCCGGGCATGGCTCGGCTCTACAGAAGAGCGAAGAGCTGCCGCGCATGGCTCGGCTCTACAGAAGAGCGAAGAGCAGCCGAGCATGGCTCGGCTCTACAGAAGAGCGAAGAGCAGCCGAGCATGGCTCGTCTCTACAACTGGATCCACGTCGCCTTCAGCTCGCTGTACTTGTCGAACGCGTGCAGCGATTTGTCACGACCGTTGCCCGACTGCTTGTAGCCTCCGAACGGTGCGGTCATGTCGCCGCCATCCCAGCCATTGACCCATACACTGCCCGCGCGCAGCTGCCGCGCCACGCGATGGGCGCGACCCAGGTCGCGGGTCCATAGCCCCGCCGCCAGCCCATAACGGCTGTCGTTGGCCAGGCGCACGGCCTCGGCTTCATCATCGAACCCCAGCACCGCCAGCACCGGCCCGAAGACTTCCTCGCGCGCCAGCGCCTGCTCCGGCCGCACCTGGTCGAACACCGTCGGCTGCACGTAGCAGCCACCGGCTTCCACCTGCGCACGTTGTCCACCCAGCAGCAGCCGCGCGCCGTCAGCTTCGGCGCGGGCGATATCACCCAGCACCTTGTCCACGTGTGCCGCGTCGACCAGCGCGCCCATCGGCGCATCAGCATCCAGCGGGTGGCGTGGCTGCATGTGCCGCCCATGGGCGATCACCTGGTGCACGAAGTCATCGCGGATCGAACGCTGCACCAGCAGCCGCGAGCCTGCCGTGCAGACTTCGCCCTGGTTGAAGAAGATGCCCTGCGCCACGCCCTTGGCAGCGGCATCCAGATCCGGTGCGTCGGCAAACACCAGATGCGGACTCTTGCCGCCACACTCCAGCCAGACCCGCTTGAGGTTGGAGCGACCGGCATACTGCAGCAGCTTCGCGCCGGTGGCGGTGGAACCGGTGAACGCCAGCACATCCACGTCCATGTGCAACGCCAGCGGCTCGCCTACCTGCACGCCCTGCCCCGGCAGTACGTTCAACACACCGTCCGGCAGGCCCGCCTCGGCCGCCAGCGCAGCCAGGCGCAGCGCAGTCAACGGCGAGCGCTCCGATGGCTTGAGCACCACCGAATTGCCCATCGCCAGTGCCGGCGCGATCTTCCAGCAGGCCATCAGCAGCGGGAAATTCCACGGCACGATGGCCGCCACCACACCCGCCGGCTCACGGCTGACCAGGCCCAGCTCGTGCGGACCGGTCGGCGCCACCTCGCCGTACAGCTTGTCCACCGCTTCGGCCGTCCAGGCCAGGCAGCGCACCACGCCAGGCAAGTCGACGCGCCGGGCATCGCGCACCGGCTTGCCCATGTCCAGGGTTTCCAGCAAGGCCAGTTCGTCGGCATGTTTTTCCACCAGCGCGGCCAACGCCAGCAGCACGCGCTTGCGATGGGCCGGGCTGGCCTGCGACCAGTGCCCGGCATCGAAGGCGCGCCGCGCGGCCTGCACCGCACGGTCCACGTCCTGCGCATCGCAGTCGGCCACCCGGCCCAGCACACGCCCGTCGATGGGGCTGATGCAGTCGAAGCGCGCGCCGCTGGCGGCGTCCACGTAGCGGCCATCGATGAAGGCCTGGCCGGGAAGGGCCAGCTGGCCTGCCAGCGCCTGCCAGTGGGTGCGGTCGGGAGAATCAGCCATGTCCGGCTCCATGCAACGGTGGACCCGGTTATACCGCCATGGCTGTGATGCGACCGTCCTGCGCCGGGCACAGCCGACGCTACCGCCGCGATGACACGGCTGCGCTACAGTCCATGCAACGGACCCGACGGAGGCGGCATGAAGAACCCCGCGATCGACCCGCATGAGCTGGCTACCCAGCGCCCCGACTCACTGGAGGCGTACTGGATGCCGTTCACCGCCAACCGCCAGTACAAGGGCGCCCCGCGCATGCTGGTGCGCGCCGACGGCATGCACTACGAAGATGTGGACGGGCGCAGCATCCTCGACGGCACCGCCGGCCTGTGGTGCTGCAACGCCGGCCATGCGCGGCCGCGCATCGTCCAGGCCATCGCCGAACAGGCGGCCACCCTGGACTATTCACCGGCCTTCCAGATGGGCTCGCCGCCGGCCTTCGCGCTGGCGCAGCGGCTGGCCGCGCTGGCACCGGCCGGCCTGAACCATGTGTTCTTCACCAGCTCCGGTTCCGAAGCGGTCGATACGGCGATGAAGATCGTGCTGGCCTACCACCGCCTGCGTGGCGAGGGCCAACGCACCCGCTTCATCAGCCGCGAGAAGGCCTATCACGGCGTGGGCTTCGGCGGCATGGCGCTGGGCGGGCTGCCCAACAACCGCCGGCAGTTCGGCCTGCAACTGGGCGGCGTGGACTACCTGCGCCACACCCTGGACCTGGAGCGCAACGCGTTCAGCAAAGGCCTGCCCCGGCAGGGCGCCGAGCGGGCCGACGACCTGGAACGCCTGATCGCCCTGCACGATGCCTCGACGATCGCCGCGGTGTTCGTCGAGCCGGTGGCCGGCTCGGCCGGCGTGATCCTGCCCGCCCCCGGCTACCTGCAGCGGCTGCGCGAGATCTGCGACCAGCACGGCATCCTGCTGGTGTTCGACGAAGTCATCACCGGCTTTGGCCGGGTCGGCATGCCGTTCGCCGCGCAGCGTTTCGGGGTCACCCCGGATCTGTTGACCTTCGCCAAGGGCGTCAGCAACGGCGCGGTGCCGCTGGGCGGGGTGCTGGTAGGCGATGCGGTGCATGCCAGCTTCATGCAGGGCCCGGCGCAGGCCATTGAACTGTTCCATGGCTATACCTATTCGGGCCACCCGCTGGCGTGTGCGGCCGCCCTGGCCACGCTGGACGTCCATGCCGAGGAGCGCCTGTTCGAGCGCGCCATCGAGCTGGGCGAGTACTGGCAGGAACGCCTGCATGCCCTGCAGGGGCTGCCCAACGTGATCGACATCCGCAATTTCGGCCTGGTCGGTGCGGTCGAGCTGGCGCCGCGCCGCGATGCCGCCGGCGCCCGCGGCTACGAGGTCTACCGGCGCTGCTTCCACGATGGGCGCCTGCTGGTGCGCTGCACCGGCGACATCATCGCCCTGTCGCCGCCGCTGATCGTGGACAAGGCCCAGATCGACCAGATCACCGGCACCCTGGGCGAGATGATCCGGGCCACCGCCTGAGCCCGGACCGGCGGCGGCGAGCAGGTACAATGGGCGGTTCCGCTCCCTGCTCGCTGCCGTGCCCATGGACATCGTCGTCAAAGAAGAACTCAAGGCCTACATCGACCCGCTCACCGCGGACGAACATGACGCGCTGGAGCGCAGCATCCTGGCCGAAGGCTGCCGCGATGCGCTGGTGCTGTGGGGTGACGTGCTGGTCGATGGCCACAACCGCTTCGGCATCTGCCAGAAGCACGGCCTGCCGTTCAACACCGTGCAGAACACCCGCTTCCAGAGCATGGAAGACGTGCACCTGTGGATGATCGAACAGCACCTGGGCCGCCGCAGCGTGTCCGATTTCCAGCGTGGCGTGCTGGCCCTGCGCAAGCGCGACATCCTGTCCGCCCGCAAGCAGGTCGAACAGGCCCAGCTGCAGCGCGAGAGCGATGGCACCGCCGAGGCCGTCGAGGACACGGGCGAGGACAGCCCGCCGTGGGAACCGGCACCGAAGATCAGCCGCGCCGAACTGGCGCGCGAAGCCAAGCTGAGCACCAGCCAGGTGGGCATGATCGAACGCATCCACGCCCAGGCGGCAGCCGAAGTGGTGGAAGCGGTGAAGGCCGGGGTGATCTCGATCAGCGCCGCTGCGGCCGTGGCCGACCTGCCCGAAGACGAGCAGCGTGCCGCCGCCGCCGGTGGCAAGGACGAGCTGAAGCAGGCCGCCAAGCGCGTGCGTGATTCCAAGCGCAAGCCGCGCGCACCGAAGGCCGAATCGGCCGAGATGGACTTCGAGGAGCCCAGCGAGGACGAGGTCGCCAGCCGCGATGCCGAAGTGCTGTCCGCGCTGGAACAGCTGGGTGAGGATGCACCGGCCCTGCGTCGCCGCGTGGTCGCCCTGACCCGCGAGAACGACACCCTGCGCGCGCAGCTGGCCGCGCTGCGCAAGCAGCTCGAAGCGCTGTAAGCGCGCCGTTCCTGTAGAGCCGACGCTCGGCTGCCGTGCACAGCAAAGGCAGCCGAGCGTGGGCTCGGCTCTACAGATCAGCGTCACCGTGCTGCGGGTAGACTCCCCCCATGACGTCTCCCCTCGATCCGCGCCGCGCGCAGCTGCGGCGCCTGAAAGCCCTGGCCCTGGGCCTGCTGCTGTTGATGCTGGCCGGTTTCGCGGTCAGCCACTGGCAGGGCGAGCGCGGTGGCTGGGCCTGGGTGTCGGCCTTCTGCGAAGCGGCTGCGGTGGGTGCCTTGGCGGACTGGTTCGCCGTGGTCGCCCTGTTCCGGCGGCCGATGGGCCTGCCCATTCCACATACCGCGATCATCCCGCGCAGCAAGGAACGCATCGGCGACAGCCTGGCCCTGTTCGTGCGCGACCAGTTCCTGGAACCCGGCGTGCTGCTGGCCAAGCTGCAGGTGTTCGACCCGGCCAGCCGCCTCGGCAGCTGGCTGGCCGACCCGGCGCGTTCGCGCATGCTGGCCGACATGGCCCGCGGCTGGGCACTGCAGGCCCTGGATTTCTTCGATGAAAGCGCAGTGCGCCGGCAGCTGCATGGCTTCGTGGTGCAGCAGCTGCGGCAGTGGAACGCAGCAGCCACCGCCGGCGAACTGCTGGCGCTGCTGACCGCCGATGGCCGCCACCAGCGCGTGCTGGACGAAGGCCTGCAGCGGCTGGGCCGCTGGCTGGAGCAGCCGGAAGTGAAGGAGCGTGCCTCGCAGCTTATCGTGCGCTACATCCAGCGCGAGTGGCCCACGCTGTCGAGCACGGTGAACTGGGTCAAGCCGATCGATGAGATCGGTGACAGCCTGGCCGAACGGCTGGCGCGGGCGGTGCTGGAGGAACTGCAGCAGGTGCTGGCCGAGCCGCAGCATCCGCTGCGGCAGGACTACGAGACCTGGCTGCAGAACTACGTGCAGCGCCTGCGCGAGGATCCGGCATTGGCCGAGCGCATCGAGCAGCTGAAGCAGGAAATGATCGACCACCCGGCCCTGCAGGAGTACGTGCAGGGGCTGTGGGCACGCATTCATGCCAGCCTGCGCGCGGACCTGCAGCGTGAGGATTCGGCGCTGGTCGGCCATCTGCAGCGCAGCCTGGCATCACTGGGCGATGCCCTGCAGGCCGATGCGGGCCTGCGTGATGCGCTGAACCAGCATCTGCTGGAAGGTGCGCAGCGGTTGACCGGGCGGTTGCGCGAGGGCGTGACCACGCATATCGCGCAGACAGTGAAGGGCTGGGACGAGCGGCACCTGGTGGAGCAGCTGGAACTGAGCGTGGGGCGTGATCTGCAGTTCATCCGCTTCAACGGCACGCTGGTGGGTGGGTTGATCGGGGTGGCGCTGCATGCGGCGACGGTGGTGTTCAGATTCTGAGGGCTGCCTGGCAGGGCTGCGCCCTGCACCCGCAGAAGCAACGTCAACGTCAAAAGCCTGCATTCCGTGGGATGGCGGGGCGGTGCGGGTGGTCAGGACACGCCGTAAACCCGTCCATGGGGGCTCGATGGCGCCATCCATGGCGCCAACGGTCCTGCCCACCCACACCGCTCCGCCTCTGACAGATTCCGGCGATCTGTCGGAACGGCACGGGGTCGGATCCCGTTGCTGTGCAACGGGCTCTGACCCCATGTCTGGCGTAAGGCGGTGGTGTGTTGCGCGACCGGGGTCACACTCCTTATGCTCCCGCGCCATGCGGGCCAGGGTGGCCCGCGGGGGGATCCATGCGAAGGATGTGGGTGGTGCTGCCGCTGCTGCTGGCGGCCGGTGATGCGTGCGCGCAGCGTGTCTACAAGTGCAACGATGGCGGTCGTGCGGTCTACCAGGCCCTGCCTTGCCCGGCCGGGCAGGATACCGGCGTGACGCGGCCGATCGTGCGTGATCCCAAGCTGAGCTGGCAGGAATCCGAGCGGATCGACCGGGAACTGCGCGATGCGCGGCGGCAGCTGCAGGCCAATGCCGGGCGCGGTGGCGTGCGGGGGTCGGGAACCGTGATCGAGGCGGCCAGCAACGCCGAGGCGTGCGACAAGGCGCGCACCCGCCGCGAAATGGCCGAATGGTTCGGTACGCGCACGCCGCAACGGCAACTCAACGACGACGTTACCCGCGCCTGCGCATCGCGCTGAGGACCGGGCCGAGCCGTGGGTCATTGCATGGCTTGATTAACGAAATGCGAATGCCTATCATTTACTGATCGGTTGTACGCTTAGCCAAGCGGGGCACGGAAGCATCTGCCCGCCCCTTCGCCCGTGTACGCCCTCCCGACCAGCGCGCCGCCCCTTGCACGGGAGGCGCTTCGTCGATGGGAAGCAGTGCTGGGCGACCTGCGCGGAGCGCGGGACGGCCATGGTCGCGTTTTCCATCACCTGTTTTCGTCCTGCATGGAATCGCACTGATGGCTTCGCCGTTCGCTCCCCCTCGTCCCACCCTGCTGGCCCTGGCCCTGACTGCCCTGATGACCGCCCCGCTGGCCCACGCCGATGCACCGTCCGCCAGTGATGCGCGCACGCTGGACACGGTGAAGGTGACCGCCGATGGCGAAATCAAGAACGGCTACACGGTGAAGAACACCCGCAGCGCGACCAAGCTGGACCTGTCGCTGCGCGAGACCCCGCAGTCGGTCACCGTCATCACCCGCCAGCGCCTGGATGACCTGGGCCTGTTCTCGCTGTCCGATGTGATGGGCCAGGTGACCGGCGTCAGCGTGTCGGTCACCGACAGCGAGCGCATCAACTACGTCTCACGTGGCTACACCATCGAGAACTTCCAGATCGACGGCATGCTCAACACGTTCGGTGGCTCGATCAAGACCAACACCGACAACGTGATCTACGAGCGCATCGAGGTGATCCGCGGCGCCACCGGCCTGACCACCGGCGCGGGCGATCCGTCCGGCACCATCAGCATGGTGCGCAAGCGCCCGACCGACACCTTCCAGGCCGGCGCCAACATCACCCTGGGCCGCTGGGGCAACCAGCGCCTGGAAGCCGATCTGGGCGGCCCGATCGCCTGGGACGGGCGCATCCGTGCGCGCGTGGTCGCCGCCAAGCAGCAGAGCGATTCGTTCCGTGATGTCTACAAACTCGACAAGGACGTGTTCTACGGCATCGTCCAGGCCGACCTGACCGACAGCACCCTGTTCGAACTGGGCTACGAGTACCAGTCGCCGCGCACCACCGGTGTGACCTGGGGCGTGGTGCCGTACTGGGGCGCCGATGGCAACCCGGCCAACCTGCCGCGTTCGACCAACCTGTCGGCGTCGTGGAGCAGCTGGCCGATGGTGGAAAAGACCACCTTCGCCCGCCTGGAACAGCAGCTGGGCAACGGCTGGTCGGTGAAGGGCAACGTCACCCACGCCGTGCGTGATACCGATGGCAGCGTCTGGTACGGCGCGGCCGGCTACCCGCGCGCCGACGGCACCGGCGTCACTGCTTACATCTCGCACTTCAACGAACACAGCACCATGGACGTGTTCGACGTGAACATCGGTGGTCCGTTCAAGCTGTTCGGCCGCGAACACGAACTGGTGTTCGGCCTGGGCCAGTCGGTGCGCGGAGGCGAATCGGAGGCCACCTCCTTCGACAGCAGCGCGCCCGGTTACACCCAGGTGCCGGACTGGCACCACTGGACCGGCAACGTGCCGGTGCTGCCGGTCACCCGCTACGGTCGCCTGGCCTCGGAAAACGAGCTGCGCCAGCGCGCCGCCTACGTGGCCGCGCGCCTGCGCCTGGCCGACCCGCTGCTGGCCGTGGTCGGCGCCCGCTACGGCAGCTGGGAAACGCGCCAGTGGGCCTACGGTTACGATGCCAACGGCAACCGCAATCGCACCACCCGCACCGGCTACAAGCCCGATGACACCCTGACCCCGTACGCCGGCCTGGTCTACGACTTCAACGACATGTTCAGCGGCTATGTCAGCTACACCGACATCTTCAAGCCGCAGAACTACCGCGACCGCAACGGCAACTACCTGGAGCCGGTGGTCGGCGACATGTACGAAGCCGGCCTCAAGGCGGAATTCTTCGGCGGCCTGCTCAATGCCTCGGCCGCCGTGTTCGAAGGCAAGCAGGACAACGTGGCCGAGATCGATGATTCGGTGCCGCTGAACTCGCTGCCCGATGGTGGCCAGGCCTACCGCTCCACCGGCAAGGGCAACAAGGTGAAGGGCTGGGAACTGGAAACCCAGGGCAGCATCGGCGAACAGTGGAACGTGTCGGCCGGCTTCGCCCATACCAGGATCCGCAACGCCGCCGGCGTGCTGCAGCGGACCACCACCCCGCAGGACACCTTCCGCCTCAACACCAGCTGGCGCCCCGGCGGCATTGATGGCCGCTTCTGGCTGGGCGGCGGCGTGACCTGGCAGAGCCGCATCTGGAACACCAGCACCAAGGCCAATGGCAGCAAGGCCAACATCAACCAGGATGCGTTCTACCTGCTGAACCTGGGCGGCGGCTACCGCTTCAACGAGAACTTCAGCGCGCAGGTGAACATCAACAACCTGCTGGACAAGAAGTACTACAACAACGTCGGTTTCTACAACGGCGTGTACTGGGGCGAACCGCGCAACGTCACCATGACGCTGCGCTGGAAGCTCTGACCGTGATGGATGGCGCCGGTTCTGCGACCGGCGCCCGGCCAGGGATGGCCAACCCCGGCGTGCTTCGGCGCGCCGGCCTTACTTCCAACGCAACCTGCAGGACCGCCGTGGACCGCTCGCCCGAACTTGCCAGCTCCCGCCTCAGCAGCTTCTTCGCCAGCGAACGCTGGGGAGTGCTGTCCCGTTCCCTGGCTGCGATCTTCGGTGGCTACGCGCTGGCCTCGATGACCAGCGTGTTCTGCGCCGTTGCGCTGCCCGCCGCGCGCGGCCAGGCCGTGCTGACCGGCATGCTGCTGGCCATCGTGGTCGCCGCCTGCGCCGCACTGTGGGCCTTCGCCACCCGCAGCGCGCTGCGCGCCTGGGTCGGCATCCTTGCCCCCACCCTGCTGCTGGCCGCGGCATCGCGCCTGCTGGGGGCCTGGGCATGAAGAACGGATTCCGCCAGTCGATGGCTTGGCTGCACACCTGGACCGGCCTGCTGGTCGGCTGGCTGCTGCTGCTGATCTTCATGGCCGGCACCGCCAGCTACTACCGCGAAGAGATCAGCCGCTGGATGCGCCCGGAGCTGCCCAGCGCCAAGGTCAGCACCGACGTGGCCGCGCAGCGCGCCATCGATTACCTGCAGGCCAACGCCGGCAATGCCGAGATGTGGTACGTGACCCTGCCGCAGCCGCGCAACCCGGCCATGACCACCTTCTGGCGCGTGCCGGCCGACCAGGCCGATCCGTCCAAGGGACGTCGCGGTGCCTTCGGTGATGCCACCCTGGACCCGAACACCGGCAACGAACTGAAAGCGCGCGATACCCGTGGCGGTGATTTCTTCTACCGCCTGCACTTCGACCTGCACTACATCCCGGTGTACTGGGCGCGCTACCTGGTGGGCTTCTGCGCGATGTTCATGCTGGTGGCCATCATCACCGGCGTCATCACCCACAAGAAAATCTTCAAGGACTTCTTCACCTTCCGCAAGGACAAGGGCCTGCGGTCGTGGCTGGATTTCCACAACGTCAGCGCAGTGATGGCCCTGCCCTACCACGCGATGATCACCTACACCGGCATCGTCACCCTGATGATCATGTACCTGCCGTGGGGCGTGAAGGTGGCCTACCCGCAGGACGAGGACAAATTCTTCGCCGAAGCCTTCGGCGGCATGCCCGAGGTGAGCGCACCGGCCGCAGGCCGCGCCACGCCGCTGCCGATCGCGCAGCTGCTGGACAGTGCACGGGCGCAGTGGAACGGCATTGAAGTGGCCGGCTTCACCGTCTCCAATCCCGGCGCAGGCAATGCGGTGATCGACATCCGCCAGCGCGATGGCAAGCGCCTGTCCACCGACACCCCGGCGCTGCGCTATGACATGGTCAGCGGTGCATTGCTGGAAGCGAGCCCGCCCTCCGGCGGCGCCACCGCCACCCGGGGTGTGATGTACGGGCTGCACCTGGCCCGCTTCGCCGACTGGGGGCTGCGGGCATTGTTCTTCCTGTCCGGCCTGACCGGCTGCCTGATGGTGGCCAGCGGCGTGGTGCTGTGGGCAGTGAAGGAACGGCCCAAGCATGCCAAGAGCGGCCGTATCGGCTTCGGCCTGCGCCTGGTGGATGCACTGAACATCGGCGCGGTGGCCGGCCTGCCGATTGCCTTCGCTGCGTACTTCTGGGGCAACCGCCTGCTGCCGCTGGACATGGCCGAACGCTCCGATGCCGAGGCCAACGTGTTCTTCTACGCGTGGGCGGCCGCTCTGCTGGCCGCCTTCCTCTGGCCGAAGCGGATGATGTGGGCCTGGCAGCTGTACCTGGGCGCGGCCGCGTTCGCGCTGGTACCGGTGGTCAATGCATTCACCACCCACGCACACCTGGGCGTGACCCTGCGCACTGGCGATTGGGTGCTGGCCGGTTTCGATCTGTCGATGCTGGCCTTCGGCGCCATGCTGGCCTTGTGCGGCTGGCGCATGCAGCGCTGGACACCACCGCTGAGCGCGGCTGAAAAGAAGAAGCGGGCGGCGGCAGCCGCAGCCGCCAAGGCACCGGTTGCGAACGCGGCGGCCGAAGCGGAAGCCAGCGCATGATGTTGCTGGCCCTGACGCTGTCGTTCTCTGCGTTCACCGCGCTGTCGCTGGCGATGGAAAAGCACCAGCAGGATCTGCATGGCAAGGCCGCCGCCGCGCCGGCGCGGCGCACGCAGTGGCGCGTGCTGGGCTGGGCGTTGCTGACGGTCGCGTTCGCGTTGTGCGTGGTCGACCACGGCTGGGCGATGGGCCCGGTGCTGTGGCTGGGCGCGCTGACCCTGGCCGGCGTGCCGCTGGCCTTCGGCCTGTACCCGTATCGCCCCGCGTGGATCGCGCCCCTGGCGATCGTGCTGCCCGTGGCCGGACTGGTGGTGGCGCTGCTGTAATCCGCCAGCCGGGATCGGATCCCTTGCGCATGGCGCAAGGGCTCTGACCCCATCCAGGCACCGCGCATCCACGCATGGCGTGGATCTACTACGGGCATGGCCGGCCGGGGTCGGATCCCTTGCGCATGGCGCAAGGGCTCTGACCCCATCCAGGCACCGCGCATCCACGCATGGCGTGGATCTACTACGGGCATGGCCGGCCGGGGTCGGATCCCTTGCGCATGGCGCAAGGGCGCTGACCCCATCCAGGCACCGCGCATCCACGCATGGCGTGGACCTACTACGGGCATGGCCGGCCGGGGTCGGATCCCTTGCGCATGGCGCAAGGGCGCTGACCCCATCCAGGCACCGCGCATCCACGCATGGCGTGGATCTACTACGGGCATGGCCTGCCGGGGTCGGATCCCTTGCGCATGGCGCAAGGGCGCTGACCCCATCCTGGCACCGCGCATCCACGCATGGCGTGGATCTACTACGGGCATGGCCTGCCGGGGTCGGATCCCTTGCGCATGGCGCAAGGGCGCTGACCCCATCCAGGCACCGCGCATCCACGCATGACGTGGAGCTACGCCGGGCATGGCCCGGCGCTACCGGTCAACCCAGGCGCTTCAACTCCCACGCGCGGTGGATGCGCGCGTTGCGCTCGAAGTCCGGACCAATCGTGCGCGCGGTGATTTCGCGGCACTGGGCGAACTCGGCGATGGCGTTCTCTTCCAGCTTGAAGCGGCGGAAGTTGTTGGAGAAATACAGCACGCCGCCCGGCGCCAGGCGTGCGATCGCCGCACGCAACAGCTTCAACTGCTCGCGCTGCACGTCGAAGTCATCGGCACGGGCCGAGTTCGAGAACGTCGGCGGATCGCAGAAGATCACGTCGTACTGGCCGCGGTCGCCTTCCAGCCAGGCCATCGCATCGGCCTGCACCAGCAGGTGCTGGTTGCCGCCCTGGCCGTTCAGCGCCAGGTTGTCGTAGCACCACTGCAGGTAGGTGGCCGACAGATCGACGCTGGTGGTGCTGGCCGCACCGGCCACCGCCGCCTGCACGCTGGCCACGCCCGTGTAGCAGAACAGGTTGAGGAAGCGCTTGCCACGCACCTGCTCGGCCATCATCCGGCGCAGCGGGCGATGGTCCAGGAACAGGCCGGTATCGAGGTAGTCGAACAGGTTCACCTGCAGCAGCGCGTTGTTCTCGCGCACCACGATGAACTCGTCGCGCTGCTCGAAGCGGCCGTACTTGCTGCCGCCCTTGCCGCGCTCGCGCGACTTCATCGACACCTGCTCCGGCGGCACACCGAACACTTCGCGCGCGGCGGCCAGCAGTTCATTGCGGCGGCGGCGCACATCGTTTTCCGGAATCGCGGCCGGGGCGGCGTATTCCTGCACGTGCAGGAAGGTGCGGTGCTGGCCACCGTCCTCTTCGTAGACGTCGATGGCGGCTGCATATTCCGGCAGGTCAGCATCGTAGGCACGGAAGCAGGTGATGTCCTCGCGCGCGCGCCAGCTCTTGAACTTCTTCAGGTTCTTGCGCAGGCGGTTGGCCACCATCTGCGCACCTTCGCTCAGCTCGCGCGGCTGCGCCGGGTCGCGGCCGGGCACGGCGATCGGGTCGCAGACGATCAGCGCGCATTCCAGCGCACCGTTGAACATCTGGTACTTCTTGCCGGCGCGCAGGCCAGTGGCGAAAGCGAGTTCGTCATTGCCGCACAGCAGGCTGGCGCGCCACTGCGGCACCGCCTTCTGCAGCGCATTGCCCAGCGCGCGGTACAGTGCCGGATCGGCGGCCAGGCGCTCGTCGTAGGGCGGGTTGCAGACCACGGCACCGATTTCCTGCTCCGGCGCGGCCAGATCGGCCACGTCGGCGCGGGTGAAGCGGATGGCGTGGGCCACGCCCGCCACTTCGGCATTCTCGCGCGCGGCCTGGATGGCCACCGGATCGATGTCGCTGCCGTGGATGACCGGCTTCAGCGCGGCCAGGCCCGCGGCCTCACGCTCACGCGCTTCGTTCTGGATGGTCTTCCAGGCGGCCTTGTCGAAGCCCAGCCAGCGGCTCGGCGGCAGGCTGCCATGGCGCATCAGGCCAGGGGCAACATCGGCGGCCATCAGCGCGCCCTCGATCAGCAGCGTGCCGCTGCCGCACATCGGGTCCAGCAGGCCACCACCGGCGGCGTGCAGGCGCGGCCACTGCGCGCGCAGCAGCAGCGCGGCGGCCAGGTTTTCCTTCAGCGGCGCCTCATGGGCGGCACCGCGCCAGCCACGGCGGTGCAGCGGCCCCCCCCCCAGGTCGATCGACAGCGAGGCACGGCCCTTGCGCAGCGACAGGTTCACGCGCACGTCGGGCAGGTCGGTGTTGACCGAGGGGCGTTCCAGGCCTTCATCGCGCATGCGGTCGACGATGGCGTCCTTGATCCGCTGCGCCGCGAAGCGCGCGTGGGTGATCTTGTCGCCGGACACGTGCGCGTCCACCGCCAGGGTCATTTCCGGCTTGATGTGCTCGTGCCACGGCAGCGCGCGCACGCCGTCGTACAGGGCCTGCTCGTCCGGGCACTCGAATTCGTCGATCGGCCACAGCACGCGGCTGGCCAGGCGCGACCACATGACGATCCGCAGCGCCTGCTCCAGTTCGCCTTCGGCATTCACGCCGGCAATGGTGGCAGTGGCCTTGCCAAGGCCCAGGGCCGACAGTTCATCGGCAAGCAGGTATTCCAGGCCCTTGGCGCAGGAGACGAAGAATTTCACGGGATCGGTTCGCAGGTGGTCGGGCGCGGCACAGGGGCCGGGCCAGTCGGAAAGGAGGGCCGTAGGCACGGCCGGCAGGCCCGCGCCGGGGGCGGCGGGGCTGCCATTGTAGTCAAAGCGGGCGGGCGCGCTGTGCGCCCGGGCTTCACAGCTGGCGCAACAGGCGCTCGAAGGCCTGCGCGGAGGCCTCCACGTGGCGTTCCAGGCGATGGCCGTCGTCCACCAGCAGCAGCTGGGCCGAGCGTGCCTGCGCCCAGGCGATCACCCCGGCGGCGGGGACCACCTCGTCATGCCAGGCCTGGACGACGCTGATCGGCACGGCGGCCGCGTCCAGCGCCGGCATCGGGCCCATGGTGGTGGGCGGCACCATCAGGAACAGGCCGGCCACCGGTACCTGCAGCGAGGCGACAGCAGAAATGTAGGCGCCGAGGCTGGACCCGGCCAGCACCACCGGGCCCTGTGCGGCCGCCGCCGCGGCACGTTCCATCAGCCGCTGCAGGCGGGTGCGCACGTCGCCAACACGGCTGACCTCGCTCATCGCGTCCAGATCGGTGTAGTCCGGGCGCTCGTGGGTCCAGCCCAGGCGCTCGGCAACCTCGGCCAGTGCGGTGACCTTGGTGGCCTCCGGGCCGCTCTCGAAGCCGTGGGACAGGATGCAGTGGCCGCGGCTCATGCATGCGCTCCCAGGGAGCGGTTCAACGTCGTTCGGGAAGGCAGGTTCATCCCGCAATGCTAGCATCGCCGCATGCCCACCCCGCTCCTGCCCGGCCTGCAGCTGCAGCCCCTGCCCTACCACGACCTTCTGCCGCTGCGTGACCCGGCCACGCTGGCGCTGGTGGTGATTCACTGCACCGAGCTGCCCGATCTGGCGATGGCGCGCGAGTACGGAGAGCGCGTGCTGTACGACAGTGGTGCCGGCAACAGCGGGCACTTCTACATCGACCGCGATGGGCGCGTGGTGCAGTACGTGGCGCCGGAGCGCATCGCCCACCACGTGCGCGGCATGAACGCCGACAGCGTGGGCATCGAGCTGGTCAATACCGGTCGCTACCCGCACTGGTTCGACAGCCGCCACCAGGCGATGGACGAGCCGTATACGGAGGCGCAGCTGGTGGCGCTGGAAGGGCTGCTGCAGGCGCTGGTGGCGCGGTATCCGTCGCTGCGGGGGATTGCCGGGCACGACCAGCTGGATCTGGAGCAGGTGCCGGCCAGTGATGATCCGGCGCTGAGGGTGGCGCGGAAGCGGGATCCGGGGCCGTTGTTTCCGTGGGCGCGGGTGCTGGAGCGGGTGCCGTTGCAGCGGTTGGGTTGAATGGTGGCAGGGCTGCGCCCTGCACCTGCAGAATCAACGTCAACGTCAGAAGCTGGTTTGCTGCGGGTTGGCGGGGTGGGTCCCGTTGCTGCGCAACGGGCTCTGACCCCAATCCGGGATTCGATATCTGGTGGATTTCATCCACGCGTGGCGTGGATCTACTGGCCGCGACAGGCGTCGAGCTTGCTCGACAGTAGAGCCACGCCATGCGTGGATGTGCATCCGACCCCGGCGCGCCGTCAGGCGCCGGTGGCGACCGGGCGGGTGCTGTCGCTGACCCAGCCGCTCCAGGAATCGGCATAGATGCGGGCGCCGGTCAGGCCGGCGCTTTCCATGGCCAGCAGCAGGTGGCAGGCGGTCACGCCCGAACCGCACATCAGCACCACGCGCTGGGGATCCTGGTTGCCGATCACGCTCTGCAGTTCGGCGCGCAGCTCCTGCGGGTCGCGCAGGCGGCCTTCCAGTACGTTCAGGGCAAACGGCCGGTTGACCGCGCCGGGCACGTGGCCGGCGACGGGATCCAGTGGCTCCACTTCGCCACGGAAACGCTCGCCGGCGCGGGCGTCCACCAGCCAGCCGGGGGCGTGCTTCAGGCGTGCGGCGATTTCATCGGCCGTAGCGACCTGGGTGGTGTCGAAGCGGCCCGGATAGGCGGGCTGTGCAGGCACCTCGCTGTGGCCGGTGGCCAGCGGCTGGCCTGCGGCCTGCCAGGCGGCGATGCCGCCGTCCAGCACCGCCACCCGGGTGTGCCCGATCAGCCGCAGCAGCCACCACAGGCGGGCGGCGGCCATGCTGCCGTCGCTGCCGTCGTAGACCACCACCTGGGTGTCGGGGGTGATGCCCCACTGCCCCAACCGGGCGGCGAAGGCGTCGCTGGCCGGCAGCGGATGGCGGCCGTGGCCAGTGCGGGCCAGATCGGACAGGTCACGATTGAGGTCGGCATGCACCGCGCCGGGGATATGCCCGGCGGCGTACTGGCCTGCCCCGGCCTGCGGGTCGGCCAGCGTGGCGCGCGCATCGACCACGCGCACGGCGGTGCTTGCGGTGGCACGGGCGTCCACCACGCGCACGCCATCCCCCAGCGCAGCGGCCAGGGTGGCGACTTCGACCAGGGTGGTCCACGGCGGATCGATCGGCTTCATTGCACTTGCTCCAGGCGGCGGCGCAGGTTGTAGAGGATGGCAGCGGTCGCGCCCCAGATGCGCTGGCCAGGCCAGCCGTATTCCAGGACATGGCGGATGCGGCCGCGATGGTTGATCTCGACCTGGTGCAGGTTGTCGGCGGCCATCAGGTAATCCAGCGGCACTTCGAATACTTCCGCCACTTCGCTGGGCTGCGGTACCGGCACGAAATCAGGATCGATCACCGCCACGACTGGGGTCACCCGGTAGCCGGTGATGGTCACGAACGGATCGAGATACCCCAGGGCCTGCACCTGGCCCGGTGCCAGCGCGATTTCTTCCTGGCTCTCACGCAGGGCGGCGGCGAGGGCGTCGCGGTCGTCCGTTTCGGTACGGCCGCCGGGAAAACCGACCTGGCCACCGTGGGTGCGCAGGGTTTCGGTGCGCCGGGTCAGGATGACCTGGGCGCCGCTGGCGCGCGGCACGATGCCAGCCAGCACGGCCGCTTCCACCGGCGGACCAGGGGGCAGCAGATCGCTCAGTTCACTGCGGTTCCAGCCGTCACCCATCGGCGGTTCGGACAGCGGGTGCAGCGCGCGCAGCAGGCGTTCGTGTTCGGCCAGCGATCCACGCAGCGACTGCTGCAGCTGTTCGCGCAGGGGCAGCACGCGGTGCAGGATGTGGCTGCGTTCGGCGTCGCTCATCGACGACCACCGGGCGATTTCGTCAATATGTCGCCCGCACCCGGCGCACAGCCGGCTGTGATCCAGCTTGCACACTCCAATGCAGGGGCTTGCGACAACACGCGCCGGTTCTTCCATAGTTTGCACCCCTGCAACAGTAACGCGAATGGCTGCTGTTGGGGACGGTTGCGACACTGCGCGCGATCACCGTGCAGCGCACCGCGCAACGGCCACCGCACAGCGGAAACAGAAACGCGCCGGTGGAGGCCACCGGCGCGTTGTTTGCACTGCTTCGATTTACTTGACGCTGACCAGCTTGACTTCGAACTGCACCGCCACGTTCGGCGGGAAGCCGGTGCGCGGGTCGGCACCATAGGCCTGATCCGGCGGGAGGGTGATTTCCCACTTCGAGCCCGCCGGCATCTGCAGCAGGGTCTCGCGCATGGCCTTCATTTCGACTTCGCTGACCTTGATCGACGGAATCTGCTGGGCCGGACGGGCTTCGGTCGGACGCTGGCCGAACGGGTACGGGCCGGCCACTTCCAGCTGCACGGTGTTGGCCTGGGTCGGCTTGGCACCCTTGCCGGCTTCGATCACACGGTACTGAACGCCGCTCGGCAGGGTCTGCACGCCCGCCTTGGCCTTGTTGGCCGCAACGAACTGGTCGCTCTTGGTCTTGTTTTCGGCAGCAGCCTTTTCGTACTCGGCCTTGGCGGCCTGGGCACGGCCCTGCTCACGCTTCTGGAACGCTTCAACGGCCGGCTTCAGCTGCTCGGCGGTAATGGCCGGCTGCTTCTTGGCGTAGGCGTCCTGCAGGCCCTTCACCACCGAGTTGATGTCCAGCTGCTCACCACGACCGGTCAGCTCCGCCAGGTTGTTGCCGTAGTCGTAACCGAAGTAATAGCTCAGCTTGCCCTTTTCGGACGCGACGTCCTGGGCGAGGGCATTGCCCGTCAGGGCCAGGGCCGCGACGGCGACCGCGATAGAACGCAACTTCATCAAACAGTTCTCCAGGGGTGGTAACTCAGGGACGTTCTGCGCCGCCCTGAGGCGACGGGTTAGGATAACGGCCACAACGTGTAACCGCTACTGACCTCGCAGGCTATGACCTGTCTGCGTTTCAAGAGTTCAATATCACTTTTTTTTAACGTTCCAGGAGTTTTCCGTGGCCTCAGCCCCCGCCGACCACCCCGTGGCCGTGACCGATGACGGCGCCATCCGCACCGTTACCGTGCAGCGCCCGGAAAAGCTCAACGCCCTCAACGGCGCCACCCTGCAGGCCCTGGCCGAGGCCTTCAGCGCCGCTGCGGCAGACCCGGACGTGCGTGTGGTGGTGCTGACCGGGGCCGGCCCCAAGGCCTTCGTGGCGGGCGCCGACATCGCCGAGATGAACACCCTCAGCGCAGTTCAGGGACGTGATTTCTCCCTGCTGGGGCAGGCCCTGATGCGCCAGATCGAGCGCATGCCCAAGCCGGTCGTGGCCCGCGTGAACGGCTTCGCGCTGGGTGGCGGCTTGGAACTGGCCATGGCCTGCCACCTGCGCATTGCGGCCGATACCGCCAAAGTCGGCCAACCGGAGATCAACCTGGGGCTGATCCCGGGCTTCGGCGGCAGCCAGCGCCTGCTGCGCCTGTGCGGCCGCGCGGCCACGCTGGAACTGTGCCTGCTGGGCGCGCCGATCGACGCCGCCCGCGCCCTGGAGCTGGGCATCGTCAATCAGGTGGTACCTGCGGACCAGCTGGATGACCGTGTGCAGGACGTGGCCCGGCAGCTGGCGCGTTCGGCGCCACTGGCCCTGCGCGGCCTGCTCGATGCCGTGCACGTGGGCGGCGAATGCAGCCTGGAGGCCGGCCTGGAGTACGAAAGCGCGCAGTTCGGCCTGCTGTTCGCCACCGAAGACATGCGCGAAGGCACCAGTGCCTTCCTGCAGCGCCGCCCGCCGGCCTTCCAGAACCGCTGACGCCATGGCATCCCGACCCAACCCCGTGCAGCTGTTTGCCCGGGTCCAGGCAGATGATCTCGATGGCGCCCTGCAGTCCGGCCTGATGGACTACATCGCGCGCGATGCTGATGCGCAGCTGCTGCCCGGCCACCCGGATCTACCGCAATGCCTGCAGCAGGCACAGCAGCACCTGCAGCGCGCCTGGGCTGCGCGCGAGCGCTACCGCTCGCGTGCCGTGCGCCTGGCCCGCCGCGAAGCCGAACGTGATGCACGTCGCACGCCGGCACCGGCAACCGACGCCAAACCCGCCCTGCCCGCTGCGGCCGCCGCGATCCTCGCCCGGGCCAAGGCCCGCGCCGCAGGCAAGGAGCAGTAATGGCCACTGCGAAGAAAACCCCGCGCGCACCGGCGCGTCGTGGCAGCGTGATGCCGCGCGCGGATGTGGTGGAGATGTTCACCCGCCTGCGCGAACTCAATCCGCACCCGAAGACCGAACTGGAATACAGCTCGCCGTTCGAACTGCTGGTGGCCGTCGCGCTGTCGGCGCAGGCCACCGATGTGGGCGTCAACAAGGCCACGCGCCGTCTGTTCCCGGTAGCCAACACGCCGGCGAAGATCCTCGCGCTGGGTGAGGACGGCCTGAAGAAATACATCGCCACCATCGGCCTGTTCAATGCGAAGGCGAAGAACGTGATCGCCACCTGCGCGATCCTGCTGGAGAAATACGGCGGCGAAGTGCCACGCGACCGCGAAGCACTGGAAGCGCTGCCAGGGGTTGGCCGCAAGACCGCCAACGTCGTGCTCAACACCGCCTTCGGCGAACCGGTGATGGCCGTGGACACGCACATCTTCCGCGTTTCCAACCGCACCGGGCTGGCGCCGGGCAAGAACGTGCGCGAGGTGGAAGACCGCCTGGTCAAGGCCATTCCAGCCGAGTTCCTGTTGGATGCACACCACTGGCTGATCCTGCATGGCCGTTACGTGTGCAAGGCGCGCAAGCCGGATTGCCCCGGCTGCGTGATTGCCGACCTGTGTCGGTTCAAGGAAAAAACCGCCGCGTAGGCGTGTGTACCCTGGGTCGGATCCCTTTCGCAGAAAGGGCTCCGACCCACCGCCGGAAAGCATGCACGCATGGCGTGGATCGATTGCAATCCGTGCGCAACGGCAGCGTCACATGCAAGCGTTTTCATCAGCAGCCCCTGACGCGACGGGGCCTGCGGCGGATGTCGGCCGCGCGTGAACTGTCACATTTACGCAATCTTTACCTTTTAGCCTGCGCGCATCTTCCCACCTGCCTGCAAGGCTCCTCTCCATGAAACTGCATCACCAACTCCTGACGGTGGCCGTGGCTGCCGCGCTGTATGTGCCGGCCGCTCACGCTGAAGTCGCCATCGATGTGATCGGCGGTTCGGAAATCACCTTCGAAGGCCTGGTCCAGGCCGACGGCAACTGGTTCGACAATGATGTCGTGGACCTCAACGGCGGTGACGCCGGCAATGGCAAGGACAGCGAATTCGAACTGCGCCGCGCAGAGCTGGTGCTGAAGGGCAAGGGCCCGGGCAACGTGGAATGGGTGGTCGGCTATGACGCCAAGGCCGACAAGTTCCTCGACACCAACGTGAAGTACAAGCTGCTGGGCAACGCCAACCACTTCATCCAGGCCGGCCAGTTCAAGCAGCCCAACAGCCTGGAAGAGCTGTCCAGCACCAAGAACAACGACTTCATCTCCAAGGCTGCTGTCACCAACACCTATGCGGTTGCCCGTCGCCTCGGCGGCGCCTACAGCTACGGCCAGGACAACTGGTCGGTCACCGCCAGCGCCTTCGGCCGCGAACTGACCCGCAACCTGGCCCACGGCAGCGGCTACGGCGCCCGCGGCACCTTCGCCCCGATCAACGAGAAGGGCCAGGTCCTGCACTTCGGCCTGAGCTACGTCGACTACGACGCCGACGCTGACACCCTGCGCGTGCGTGCCCGCCCGAACGCCGACCTGGCCACCGCGCGCCTGGTCGACAGCGGCAACATGACCGACACCGACCGCGTCAGCACCCTCGGTGCCGAAGCCATGTACTTCCAGGGTCCGTTCAAGGCCCAGGCCGAGTACTACACCAGCAAGGCCAAGCGCTACGACCACGACAACTACACCAGCGACGGCTACTACATCAGCGGCGTGTGGAACGTCACCGGCGAAACCTGGAGCTACAAGGGTGGCACCCCGGGTACCGGCCTGCCGAACAACCCGGCCGGCGGCCAGTGGCAGCTGGGCGTGCGTTACGACCACATGGACCTGAACGACGGCAACCTGTCGGCCAACCCGGTCGCCGGTCGCCCGCCGATCGTCGATGGCGTGCTGGGCGGCAAGATGGACATCTGGACCGTCGGCGCCAACTGGTACTGGCGTTCGAACTTCAAGTTCATGGTCAACTACGTGATGGTGGACAGCAAGAAGTACAGCTCTGCTGCCCGCGGCTTCGTCAATGACGATCCGAACATCCTGGAAGCCCGCGCGCAGTTCTTCTGGTAAGACCGGAAGCACGCGTTGCAACGAAGGCACGGCTCCGGCCGTGCCTTCGTCGTTGTGGGCCCGGGCGCGGCCGGTAACGACCGGCTGCCGTTCGTGCGCGAAGGTGCGCAGCAGCGCACGATGCGGCCGGCTGACGACGGCCAGGAGACCGCAGCGCGGCTGCCCGCACGCCGCTGGACGCTGTCCGCCCGTGCCGGCCGATACGCCGTTCCCAAGGCGCTGCAAGGCTTCCGAGGGGGCTTCGGGGATGACCATGACGCCTGTCACAGTTGCGTCATATGACAGACGCGGGCGTGTCACGTAACCGTTATGGAATGTGCACCGAAACGTCGGGCAGCCGCCCTTCGACCACCCCAGGAGTCTCTCCCGTGATCCACGCCTTCAAGTCGCGCGCCGCTGTCGCCATTCTGGCTGCATCGTCCGTGTTCGCCGCCAACGCCGCCGATGTAACCGGCGCGGGCGCTTCGTTCATCTTCCCCGTCATGTCCAAGTGGTCGGCGGACTACAGCACCGCAACCGGCAAGAAGGTCAACTACCAGTCGATCGGCTCCGGCGGCGGTATCGCCCAGATCAAGGCCGCGACCGTGGACTTCGGTTCTTCCGATGCCCCGCTGAAGCCGGAAGAGCTGGCGGCTGCAGGCCTGGCCCAGTTCCCGTCGGTGATCGGCGGCGTGGTGCCGGTCATCAACGTTGCCGGCGTCGCCCCGGGCGCGCTGAAGCTGGACGGCCCGACCCTGGCCAACATCTTCCTGGGCAAGATCAAGACCTGGAACGATCCGGCCATCGTCGCCCTGAACAGCGGCCTGACCCTGCCGAACGCCAAGATCACCATCGTCCACCGTTCGGACGGTTCGGGCACCACCTTCAACTTCGTCAACTACCTGTCCAAGGTCAGCCCGGAGTGGAAGTCCTCGGTCGGTGAAGGTACCTCGGTCCAGTGGCCGGCCGGCATCGGCGGCAAGGGCAACGAAGGCGTTGCTGCCTACGTGAAGCAGATCAAGGGCGGCATCGGCTACGTCGAACTGTCCTACGCCCTGCAGAACAAGATGTCCTACGCGGCCATGAAGAATGCCGCCGGCAAGATCGTGCAGCCGTCGGACGCCTCGTTCTCGGCTGCGGCCGCCAGCGCTGACTGGGCCAATGCCAAGGACTTCTACCTGGTCATGACCAACGCTCCGGGCGCCGAAGCGTGGCCGATCACCGCCACCAACTTCATCCTGGTGCGCAAGCAGCCGAAGAACGTGGGCGGCGCCAAGGCGACCCAGGAGTTCTTCCGCTGGATCTACAAGAACGGCGATGCACAGGCCAAGCAGCTGGACTACGTGCCGCTGCCGGACACCCTGGTCAAGCAGATCGAGACCTACTGGTCGCAAAACCTGAAGTACTGAGCAAGGCGTTCCCCCGCAGGAACGGGGGTCGGCGGGTCCTCTCTCCCCCGCCGACCCCACCGGGCGCTGGACCTTCATGGTCTGGCGCCTTTCTTTTTGGGGGGCGCGGGCCTGCCCGTGACGTTGTAGAGCCGAGCCCATGCTCGGCTCTACAACGGCGAAGGGCAGCCGAGCATCGGCTCGGCTCTACAAGGGCAGGAGCAGTCGAGCATGGCTCGACTCTACAAAGGCGAAAGGCGCCCGGCCGCCGCGCGCATTCCGGGGTCCCGACGGCCCCTGGCGGCCCCGCCGGCGAGCGCCCGGACCCCGTGAAACCCTTGTCAGAACGTGATGTCCGACACCTCTGTCATGGACGTCATACGGCTGTAACAAAAACATCATTTCATAGCCGCATCCGCCGACGACGTCGGCTCTTCCCCGCTATGGAGTGAACATGAAACTGCACTCGGCCGGCCTCGCCGCCCTTTCCCTGGCCATCGCCCTGGGCCTGTCGGCCTGCGGTGGCGACAAGCAGGCCGCGCAGCAGCCGGCTGCCGACGCCGCTGCCGCCCCGGCCGCTGCCGGTGCCAAGGTGACCGCCGAAGTTTCCGGCGCCGGCGCATCCTTCATCTTCCCGCTGGTGTCCAAGTGGTCGGCTGACTACAACACCGCCACCGGCGCCAAGATCAACTACCAGTCGATCGGTTCGGGTGGCGGCATCGCCCAGATCAAGGCCGGCACCGTCGATTTCGGTTCCTCGGACAAGCCGCTGAGCAGCGACGAGCTGGCCCAGGCCGGCCTGGCCCAGTTCCCGTCCGCCATCGGCGGCGTGGTGCCGGTGGTCAACATCGAAGGCCTGGAAGCGGGCAAGCTGCGCCTGACCGGCGCCCTGCTGGCCGACATCTTCCTGGGCAAGGTGAAGACCTGGAACGACCCGGCCATCGCCGCGGCCAACCCGGGCGTGACCCTGCCGGACGGCAAGATCACCATCGTCCACCGTTCGGACGGTTCGGGCACCACCTTCAACTTCTCCAACTACCTGTCCAAGGTCAGCCCGGAGTGGAAGACCAAGGTCGGCGAAGGCACCTCGGTGCAGTGGCCGGACGGCGTCGGTGGCAAGGGCAACGAAGGCGTTGCTTCCTACGTGAAGCAGATCAAGGGCTCCATCGGCTACGTCGAGCTGGCCTACGCCCTGCAGAACGCCATGCCGTACACCGCCCTGCAGAACGCCGCAGGCACCTGGGTGCAGCCGAACGCTGAAACCTTCGCCGCCGCTGCCGCCAGCGCCGACTGGGCCAGCGCCAAGGACTTCAACCTGGTCATCACCAACGCCCCGGGCGAGCAGGCGTGGCCGATCACCGCCACCAACTTCATGCTGATGCAGAAGAAGCCGAAGGACGCCAAGCGCAACCAGGACACCTTGGCCTTCTTCAAGTGGGCCTTCGAGAACGGCCAGGCCCAGGCCAACGAGCTGCACTACGTGCCGCTGCCGGCCGAACTGACCAAGCAGATCGAGGCCTACTGGGGCACCGAGCTGAAGTGATGGACCCGACGGTGCCCGCCCCGCGCGGGCACCGTCCCTTGCACGTCGTGCCGCCCCCTTTCCTGGCCCAGCCGTCCCCATGAATGCCATCGCCCAGCCTGTAGCCGCCCCGTCCACGCGCGATGCGCGTGATGCCCGCAACGACAAACTATTCCGATGGGTGCTGGTCGGCACCGTCATCTTCGTCCTGATCGCCCTGGCCTGCGCCGCGCTGTCCATGCTGTGGGGCGGCCGCCATGCCCTGCAGATGCAGGGCCTGAGCTTCTTCTTCTCCTCCGACTGGAATCCGGTCGAAAACAAGTTCGGCGCCCTCGCGCCGATCTACGGCACCCTGGTCACCGCGCTGATCGCGATGGTCATCGCCGTGCCGGTCAGCTTCGGTATCGCCTTCTTCCTGACCGAAGTCGCGCCGCGCTGGCTGCGGGGTCCGGTCGGTACCGCCATCGAACTGCTTGCGGGCATTCCCTCGATCATCTACGGCATGTGGGGCCTGTTCGTGCTGGTGCCGGTGATGACCGAGTACGTCACCCCGTTCCTCAACGAAACCCTGGGCGAATGGCCGATCATCGGCCCGATGTTCCAGGGCCCGCCGCTGGGCATCGGCATGCTCACCGCCGGTTTTGTGCTGGCGATCATGGTCATCCCGTTCATTTCCTCGGTGATGCGCGAAGTGTTCCTGACCGTGCCGACCCGCTTGAAGGAATCGGCCTATGCGCTGGGTTCCACCAAGTGGGAAGTGAGCTGGGACATCGTGCTGCCCTACACCCGCTCGGCCGTCATCGGCGGCGTGTTCCTCGGCCTGGGCCGTGCCTTGGGCGAAACGATGGCCGTGGCCTTCGTGATCGGCAACAGCGTGCGCCTGTCGCCGTCGCTGCTGGAACCGGGCACCACCATCGCCGCGCTGATCGCCAACGATTTCGGCGAGGCCACTGAAACCTATCGTTCGGCGCTGCTGCTGCTCGGCTTCGTCCTGTTCATCGTCACCTTCATCGTGCTGGCCATCGCCCGCCTGATGCTGATGCGCCTGTCCCGCAAGGAGGGCAACTGATGTCCACCACCGCTGACTCCCTGTACCTGCGCCGCCGCATCGGCAACGTCGTCGCCATCGCGATGTCCTGCGCCACCGCTCTGTTCGGGCTGTTCTTCCTGGGCTGGATCCTGTTCACCCTGGCCGCCAAGGGCCTGGCCGGCATCAACCTGGATCTGTTCACCAAGATGACCCCGCCGCCGATGCAGGAAGGCGGCCTGGCCAACGCCTTCTTCGGCAGCGCGGTGATGTGTGCGCTGGCGATCGGCATCGGCACCCCGCTGGGCGTGCTGGCCGGCACCTGGCTGGCCGAGTACGGCAATGCCCGCAAGGCCGGCACCGTGGTCCGCTTCGTCAACGACATCCTGCTGTCGGCACCGTCCATCGTGCTGGGCCTGTTCGTCTACACCCTGTACGTGATGCAGACCGGCGGCAGCTTCTCCGCCTTCGCAGGTGCGCTGTCGCTGGCCTTCATCGTGCTGCCGGTGGTGGTGCGCACCACCGATGAAATGCTGCGCCTGGTGCCCTCGCAGATGCGCGAAGCCGCCCTGTCGCTGGGCATCCCGCAGTGGAAGGTTATCGTCCAGGTGCTGTACCGCAGCGCCTCGGCCGGCATCATCACCGGCATCCTGCTGGCCCTGGCCCGCATTTCCGGTGAAACCGCACCGCTGCTGTTCACCGCCTTCGGCAACCAGTACTGGAACAGCAACGTGTTTCAGCCGATGGCCTCGGTGCCGGTGGTGATGAACCAGTTCGCCGGCAGCCCGTATGAATCCTGGCAGGTGCTGGCCTGGGCCGGCGCGCTGGTGCTGACCGTGTTCGTGCTGCTGGTCAGCCTCTCTGCGCGCGGCATCCTGCTGCGCAACCGTATCTCCCATGACTGACCTTTCCGTGGATAACGCCATGAACGACCTCTCCAACGCCGTGCCCATGCAGCGCATCGCGGTGCCGGCCTCGCACGAGAACCTGCACGCGCCGTCGCCGGTCAAGCTGGCCGCGCGTGGTCTGGACTTCTACTACGACAAGTTCCACGCCCTCAAGGGCATCAACCTGGAGATTCCGGAAAAGCGCGTGACCGCGCTGATCGGCCCCTCCGGTTGCGGCAAGTCGACCCTGCTGCGCATCTTCAACCGCATCTACGCGCTGTACCCGAAGCTGGAAGCGCGTGGCGAAGTGCTGCTGGACGGCGAGAACATCCTCTCGCCCAAGTACCCGATGAACCGCCTGCGCAGCAAGGTCGGCATGGTGTTCCAGAAGCCGGTGCCGTTCCCGATGACCATCTTCGAGAACGTGGCCTATGGCATCCGCCACCACGAGAAGCTGAGCAAGGCCGACATGGCCGACCGCGTCGAGCAGGCCCTGCGCCAGGGCGCGCTGTGGGACGAAGTGAAGGACAAGCTGGGGCAGAGCGCCCTGGGCCTGTCCGGTGGCCAGCAGCAGCGTCTGTGCATCGCCCGTGCCGTGGCCCTGCGCCCGTCGGTGCTGCTGCTGGACGAGCCGACCTCGGCGCTGGACCCGATCTCCACCAGCCGCATCGAACAGCTGGTGGAGGAGCTCAAGCACGAGTACACCATCGTCATCGTCACCCACAACATGCAGCAGGCCGCGCGCGTGTCCGATTACACCGCCTTCATGTACCTGGGCGACCTGATCGAGCACGACCGCACCGAAGTGATCTTCTCGCAGCCGTCCAAGCAGCAGACCGAGGATTACATCACCGGTCGTTTCGGTTGAAGCGGCAGTCGGGCGTGGCTCGACTCTACAGACAACGTCAGTCGAGCATGGCTCGACTCTACAGAGCGGAACAACCATGAATCTTCCCAACGACCACATCGTCAAGAGCTACGACGAAGAACAGCAGCGGCTGGTGGCCGAGATCGTGCGCATGGGCGAGATGGCTGTCGCCCAGCTGGAGGCGTCGATGGACGTCATCGAGAAGCGCGACGAGAACGCCGCCCATCGCATCATCGCCAACGATGAAGCGATCGACACGCTGGAACAGCAGATCAGCCACGACGTGATGCGTCTGGCCCTGCGCGGCCCGATGGCCCGCGACCTGCGCGAGATCCTGGCCGGCCTGCGCATTCCGGCCGACATCGAACGCATTGGCGACTACGCCGCCAACGTGGCCAAGCGCTCCATCGCACTGGGCAAGGTACCGCCGCTGCCGCAGATCCAGGGCCTGCGTGCCCTGGGCCGCCTGGCCGCGCAGCAGGTGCGCCGCGCCATCGCCGCCTACCGCGACAACGATGCCGAGGCCGCCATCGCCCTGCGCCAGGACGACGCCCGCCT
Source organism: Stenotrophomonas maltophilia (assembly GCF_047782825.1). Classification (GTDB taxonomy): domain Bacteria; phylum Pseudomonadota; class Gammaproteobacteria; order Xanthomonadales; family Xanthomonadaceae; genus Stenotrophomonas. Next base: position 1,658,549 of record NZ_CP180589.1, read on the forward strand.
GGACGCGCAGTACACCGCGCTGTTCCGCGAGCTGCTGACCTACATGATGGAAGACCCGCGCAACATCACCCCGTGCACCCACCTGCTGTTCATGGCCAAGAACCTGGAACGCGTGGGCGACCACGCCACCAACATCGCCGAGAACGTGTGGTTCCTGGTGCACGGTGAGCAGCCGCTGCCGCCGCGCGAGAAGCGCGACGAGACGTCCAGCGCCGACCACGTCTGATACTGCGCTGCAACAGCGGAAACGCGTCCAGGGCCCCTGTCGGCATGACAGGGGCCTTTTTTTTTTCCGCGCGATCCGGGCGTTCATCCACGCATGGCGTGGATCTACTGGATGCCGTGCTCCTGGTCCCTACCGCCCGCAGCAAACCTCACGGAAATCCGGGTTGCCGGCCAGCAGTAGATCCACGCCATGCGTGGATGCCGTGCGCCGCCCCCCTTCCCGCCCGCGGCCAACCTCACGGAAATTTGAGTTGCCGGCCAGCCGTAGATCCACGCCATGCGTGGATGCCGTGCGCCGCCCCCTTCCCGCCCGCGGCCAACCTCACGGAAATTTGAGTTACCGGCCAGCAGTAGATCCACGCCATGCGTGGATGCCGTACGCCGCCCCCTTCCAGCCCGCGGCCAACCTCACGGAAATTTGAGTTGCCGGCCAGCCGTAGATCCACGCCATGCGTGGATGCCGTGCGCCGCCCCCTTCCCGCCCGCGGCCAACCTCACGGAAATTTGAGTTACCGGCCAGCAGTAGATCCACGCCATGCGTGGATGCCGTACGCCGCCCCCCTTCCCGCCCGCGGCCAACCTCACGGAAATTTGAGTTGCCGGCCAGCCGTAGATCCACGCCATGCGTGGATGCCGTGCGCCGCCCCCTTCCCGCCCGCGGCCAACCTCACGGAAATTCGGGTTACCGGCCAGCCGTAGATCCACGCCATGCGTGGATGCCGTGCGCCGCCCCCTTCCCGCCCGCGGCCAACCTCACGGAAATTTGAGTTACCGGCCAGCAGTAGATCCACGCCATGCGTGGATGCCGTGCGCTGCCCCCCCTTCCCGCCCGCGGCAGACCTCACGGAAATTTGAGCTGCCGGCCAGCAGTGGATCCACGCCATGCGTGGATGCCGTGCGCCGCCCCCCTTCCCGCCTGCGGCAAAGCTCACGAAAATTTGAGGTTTCGGCGAGGATTCCTTGAGTACGATCACTGCACCATCGTTTCACCCCGGGCGCCTGCCCACCACCCAAGGAGTACGACCGATGAGCAGTTCCAACAAGACCCTGTCCCTGCTGACCGCCACCGCCCTGGCTGCAGGCCTGGGCGTGACTGCCAGTGCTTCGGCCCTGAGCATGACCGATCTTGCCCAGGGTTACCTGGTGGCGGGCCAGGCTGCCAAGGCCAGCGATGCGAAGGCAACCGAGGCCAAGCATGCTGACGCCAAGCACGCCGAGGGCAAGTGCGGCGCCGATGGCAAGACTGCAGAAGGCAAGTGCGGCGCCGACAAGGGCAAGGCCAAGAGCGGTACGGCTGCCGATGCCAAGGCCAAGACCGGTGGCGACAAGAAGTCGGCCGAAGGCAAGTGTGGCGAAGGCAAGTGCGGTGCCAAGCACTGACGCACGCGCCAGCATGGCCCACCCGCGGTCGCCGCTGCCTGCGGCGGCCGCCGGGCTGGGCCTGCGCCGGGCGCTGCTGGCGGACCTGCGCGATGCACCCGCCGGCGATTTCGACTTCCTCGAATGCGCGCCGGAAAACTGGATCGGCGTGGGCGGCCCGGCCGGCGACGCGCTGGCTGAACTTTCGTCGCGGCACCGGCTGAGCTGCCATGGCCTGTCGTTGTCGCTGGGCGGCAGCGCCCCCCTGGACCTGCAGCTGCTGCAGCAGGTGGGGCACTTCCTCGAGCAGCACCAGGTGCACCTGTACAGCGAACACCTGAGCTACTGCAGCGACGAGGGCCAGTTGTACGACCTGCTGCCGATTCCCTTCACCGACGAGGCCGTGCGCCATACCGCGGCGCGCATCGCCCAGGTGCAGGACATCCTGGGCCGCCGCATCGCAGTGGAGAACGTGTCCTACTACCTGGCCCCGCAGCCGGCGATGGATGAACTGGCCTTCACCAACGCGGTGCTGGCCGAGGCCGACTGCGACCTGCTGCTGGACGTCAACAATGTGTACGTCAACGCCTGCAACCACGGCTACGATGCCGATGCCTTCATCGCCGGCCTGCCGGCCCGGCGCATCGCCTGCCTGCACGTGGCCGGGCATCTGGACGAGGCCCCGGACCTGAAGATCGACACCCATGGCAGCGCAGTGATCGACCCGGTCTGGGCGCTGCTGGAGCGCAGCTACGCACGCTTCGGCCCCCGCCCCACCCTGCTCGAACGCGATTTCAATTTCCCGCCCTATGCCGAACTGCAGGGCGAACTGCGCACCATCCGCCGCCTGCAGGCCGCCCATGCCGGTGCCGCCCATGGCTGACGCGCCCGGGCGCCTGCGCGCGCAGCAACAGGCCTTCACCGCGCACCTGCGTGATCCGGAAAGGGTTCCGGCACCGCAGGATCTGGATCCGCGGCGGGTGGCGGTGTACCGGCGGCTGCTGTTCAACAACCTGCTGGGCCTGCTGGCGACCGGCTTCCCGGTCTGCGTGCGCCTGCTGGGCGAACCGGCCTGGAGCGCGCTGGTACGGCACTACTTCGCCAGCCACCCGGCGCGCACGCCGCTGTTCACCGAAGTGGCCGCCGAGTTCGTGCAGTGGCTGCAGGCGCAGCCCACGCTGCCGCACCCGGCGTTGGCCGAACTGGCCCATTACGAGTGGGTGGAAACCGCGCTGTACCAGCATGCGGCCGAACCGCTGCCCGCAGCGACCGGCATCGACCCCCTGCAGGTTCCGCTGCAGCGCTCGCCGCTGGCCTGGCCGCTGCTGTACCGCTGGCCGGTGCACCGGCTGGGCGCCGAGGACGCACCCGATCAGCCGCCCGAGGAGGCCACCGGCCTGCTGGTCCGCCGCGATGCCGACGGCGTGGTGCGCTTTGCCCACCTCAGCCCGCTGGCCGTGCACCTGCTGACCCTGATCGGCGAAGCGCCCGGCGCAACCGGCCAGCAGCAGCTGCGGCAGCTGGCCGCCCTGCATCACCTCGACGCCGATGGCCTGGCAGCACCAGGCACCCAACTGCTGCAGCAGTTCCTGCAGGCCGGTGTGATCGGCCCCCTGCCCCCCGCGGCCTGACCGCCGCAAGGAGACTCCCCTGATGAACACCCCCGCCCTGGCCGCCGTGCGCGGCCAGCTGGACCGCTGCGGCCCGTGGTTGGCGCCGCAGGGCCTGCGCCTGCTGCTGGCCTGGGAATACTTCGAATCCGGCCGCGAAAAGCTGCACGGGCAGAACTGGTTCGCCGAACTGCAGGGTGCGTTCCCGTTTCCCTTCGACCAGCTGCCGGCCAGCGTGAACTGGCAGTTGGCCACCTGGTTCGAGCTTGCCGGCGCGCTCTGCCTGCTGCTGGGCCTGGGCACGCGCCTGGCCGCCGCCAGCCTGCTGGTGCTGACCGTGGTGGCCACCTACGCGGTGCACTGGCCGATGCACTGGACGTCACTGGGCGAGCTGGCGATGGGCTATGCGATCAGCGACCAGGGCTTCGGCAACTTCAAGCTGCCGGTGCTGTTCATGGCCATGCTGCTGCCGCTGCTGTTCAGCGGTGCCGGGCGCCTGAGCCTGGACGCGTGGATCGCACGGCGGGCCGGCGGGCGCTCAGGGTCGCTCTGCTAGAATCCGCGCATGAATGACCCCACTCCCGCAGCTGACGCCGCCTCCGTTTCCGCAGTACCCCAGGCGCAGCGCGCGATGTCGCAACGCTTCCGTGGCTTCCTGCCGGTGGTGGTGGACGTGGAAACCGGCGGTTTCGACAGCCAGCGCAACGCGCTGCTGGAAATCGCCGCCGTGCCGATCGAGATGGACGAGAACGGCCTGCTCTACCCCGGCCAGACCGCCAGCGCACACGTGGTGCCGGCCGAGGGCCTGGAAATCGACCCGAAGTCGCTGGAAGTGACCGGCATCATCCTCGACCACCCGTTCCGGCTGGCCAAGGAAGAGAAGGCCGCGCTGGACCACGTCTTCACTCCGGTCCGCGCAGCGATGAAGAAGTACGGCTGCCAGCGCGCGATCCTGGTCGGGCATAACGCCCATTTCGACCTGGGCTTCGTCAACGCGGCGGTGGCCCGCACCGGCCACAAGCGCAATCCCTTCCACCCCTTCAGCGTGTTCGACACGGTCACCCTGGCCGGTATCGCCTACGGGCAGACGGTGCTGGCCCGCGCGGCCAATGCCGCAGGGCTGGGCTGGGATGCGAACGAGGCGCACAGCGCGGTGTACGACACCGAGCAGACGGCGCGGTTGTTCTGCACGATTGCCAACGCCTGGCCGCGATAAGCAGCCAACGGCGCAACCGCATCCACGCATGGCGTGGATCTACTACGGCAACCGTAGATCCACGCCATGCGTGGATGGCGCAGTCGTTGCCCAGTAGATCCACGCCATGCGTGGATGGGCATCAACCGATGCTGGTGCGGTCGCGGCCGTCGCTCTTGGCGCGGTACAGCGCGCGGTCGGCGCGCTGGTACAGCAGCGCGGGGGTGCGGTCGTCGGCAGCCAGTTCCACCAGGCCTGCGCTGAAGGTCACGCGCAGGCCCTTCACCCCGGCCCAGTCCGGATGGTCATGGAACAGCCCACGCAGGCGCGCGCAGACCTGGGCCGCTTCTTCCAGGCGGGTGTCGTTGAGCAGCAGTGCGAATTCCTCGCCGCCGGTACGCGCCGGCAGGTCCGAGTCGCGGCAGGCGGCGGCGATCACTTCGGCCACTTCCTTCAGCACCACATCGCCAATGCTGTGACTGTAGGTGTCGTTCACTTCCTTGAAGTGATCGATGTCCAGCACCACCAGGCTCAGCGGGTGGCCGCTGCGCTGCGAGCGGGCAAAGTCGCGGGCCAGGGTTTCGTCGAAGCCGCGGCGGTTGGCCAGGCCGGTCAACGCGTCCTCGCGGGCCTGGCGCTCGAAGGCTTCGGCCTGCCGTGCCAGGCGTTCGGCCAGCTCGGTCTTTTCCTGGTTCAGCGCCTGCAGGTGCACGGTCTGCGCCTGCAGGTCGAAGGTGGCTTCGTCCACGCGCCGCGCCAGGCGCAGGTTGCTGGCCTTGTACTGCTGCAGCAGGAAGCGGTACAGCGCCACCAGGCCGGCCAGCAGCAGCAGGCCGATCAGCGCCTGCACGCTGTGCCGCTGCCACCAGAACGGTTCGACGGTGAAGCTCCACACCGCCTCCTGCTGGCCCCAGGTACCCCCAGGGTGCGAGGCGGCCACGTGCAGGGTGTAATCACCCGGCGGCAGGCCGACGAATTCCACGCTGCGCTGCGCGCCACGTTCGACCCACCCGGCATCCAGGCCGTCCAGCCGCGTGCGGTAACGGATGCGGTCGGACATCAGGTAGCTCAGGCCGACGAAGCTCACCGCCAGCCGGCGCCCGCCGGGAATCGTGTTGCGGTCGGGCCCTTCCCAATGCACCGGCGCGCCATCCACCTGCACGTTCTCGATCGCGGCGGGCGGCGCGGGGCGTTCGCGGAAGCGCTGCAGCCGCTGCGGGTCCACGGTGCTCAGGCCACCGGCAGTCACCACCCAGAACGTGCCGTCCTGGCGCAGGATGGCCGAGGGCCCCGAGCTGCCGTTGGCCTGCGCGTTGGCCATGCCGTCGATCTCGTTGTAGCGCTCCACCGTGACCCGCGGCGCACGCCCATCGGCCACGGCGTTCAGGGTGGCCATGTCGGTGCGCAGCACGCCGCGGTTGCTGCTGATCCAGACGTTGCCCAGGCGGTCGGGCACCAGCTGGAACACCGCATCGACCGGCATGCCCTGCTCCAGGCCGACCCGCGACAGGTGGTTCCTGTGCCAGCGGTACAGGCCGCGGTCGCTGCTGATCCACATCGCATCGGCCAGCTGGTGGAAGCCGAACACGCTGCGCCCGCCGCCCATCGGTGCCAGGTCGATGGCCTGCACATGGTCACCGCGCAGCACGCGGATGCCCTCGATGGTGCCGATCCACAGATTGCCCTGGTGGTCGTGTTCCAGCGCGGTGATCAGGCCACCGGGCATGCCTGGTACGCTGGACACGTGCACGCGGTCGCCATCGATGCGGACCACGCCCTTCTGCGTGCCGGCCCAGACCACGCCGGATGGATCGACGCTGATCGCGCGGATGTTGCCACCGGGCATGCCGTCGGCGGGCCCGTAGTTGTGGCGCAGGCTGCCATCCGGCCGCAGGCGGTAGACGCCATCGCCGAAGGTGCCCACCCACAGATCGCCGTCCGGCCCCTGGGCCAGGCTCAGCACCGACGGTGGCTTGCCGCCGCGGTTGTGCAGCGGCACCGGGCGGAAGCGGCCATCGGCGGTCTGCTGGTCCAGGCCGCTGGCGCTGCCGACCCAGAGCTTGCGGTCGCGGTCCTCGAACACGGTGCGCACATAGTCGCCACTGAGGCCGTCGCGTTCGGTGTAGCTGCTGAACAGGGTTTCGCGCAGGCGATACAGACCGCCGTTGGCGCCCACCCAGATGCTGCCCTCGGCATCCTCGCGCAGGCTGACCACGCGGCCGCCGGGCAGGTTCAGGCCGGCCGGCAGGCGCTCCAGCCCGTGGCTGGAGATGCGCAGCAGGCCCTGGTTCTCGGTGCCCAGCCACAGATCGCCGTGGCGGTCCTGCAGCATGGCGGTCATGTGCAGCTGCCCCGGCAGGCGGTGGACCAGCACCAGTCGGTCATCCTCGACCCGGTACAGGCGTTCGCCGGCCACGATCCACAGTGCACCATCAGGTGCGCGATAAGGCCAGGTCAGGCCCTTGTCCACGCCCCAGGCGGCCGGCGCGCGCTTGAGCTCGCCATCGTTGTCGCGCAGCACCAGACCGTCGAGCGTGCCGATCCAGACCCGGTCCTGCGCATCGACCACCAGCTTGGTGAAGCTCATCGCCAGCGGCAGGTCCGGCGGCGGTGGCTGGTAGACCACGCCCGATTCCGGGGTCAGGTAACCGATGCCCTTGCCTTCGTACAGCAGCCAGAGGCGGCCCTGGCTGTCCATCTGCATGGCCTGGATCAGCACTTCCGGCGTATCGGCGCCGTGCTCCCAGACCCGCCACTGGCCATCGGTGCCGCGGTAGCTGACGTTGCCACGGGAATCGCTGATCCACAGCCCGCCCTGGCGGTCGACCAGCAGCGCGCCGATGCCGTTGTCGCGCAGCCCCGGGCGGGTGCTGCGGTCGAACACGGTGAAATCCAGGCCGTTGTAGCGCACCAGGCCTTCCCAGGTGGCGAACCACAGGTGGCCTTCCGGGGTCTGGGCGATATCACGCAGGGAGTTGTGCGGCAGGCCGTTGCGCGAGGTCCAGACATCGATGGCGTAATCGCGCAGCGGCGGCGCCATGCTCTGCGCGGCCAGCGGCGCGGCCAGGGCCAGCAGCAGCCACAGCAGGCCCAGCCGCAGCAGGCGACTGAAGCGTATTCCCGGGTGGCGCCCCGCCAGGCGCCTGCCAGCCCCCTGCCCGCCCATTACTGCAACGGCAGCGGCCAGGTGCGGTTGCCGCGCACGGCAACAGGCAGGAACAGGAACAGCCGGGCCGCGCGGGGCGGCGCGCCGGCAGGAACGGGCTGGATCATCGGGCGGACGCTGGGGAGATGGGCGAATGATAGGCCAAACACCCCTCCCGGCGTCACCGCGGCGTGAAAGCGTGGTTCCGGGGGTGGGGTCAGAGCCCTTACGCCTGCGGCGGAAGGGATCTGACCCGGGGTAGGGCTCCGAACCCACAACTGGCCCGTGCAATCAACGCGCGGCTGCGGGGGATCCTTCCGGCCACTGCACCACGGCTTCCAGGCCGCCCTCGGGCCGGTTGCGCAGCCACAGCCGCGCACCATCCTTCTCGGCCAGCGCGCGGGCGATGGTCAGGCCCAGGCCGGCACCGCCGGTTTCGCGCGAACGCGAGGTTTCCACCCGCACGAAGGGATCGAACACCGCCTCCAGCTGGTCATCGGCCAGGCCCGGGCCATCGTCGGATACCACCACGGTAATGCCGCCGCCACTGCGGTCCACCCGCACCCGCACGCGCTCGGCGTACATCACTGCGTTGTCCACCAGGTTGGAGAACAGGCGGTGCATGGCCAGCGGGCGCAGCATCAGCACCGCACCGCTGCCCCCTTCAAAGGCGACATCGGCACCGCCCTCGGCGGTGTCTTCCACGATGCTCTCCAGCAGCGAATCCAGGTCCAGCGCGGCGCGCTGCTCGGCACTTTCGGCACTGCGGGCCAGTTCCAGCCCTTCCCGCACCAGTGCCTGCATCGCGGCCAGATCGCCGATCAGGCGTTCGCGCAGCATCTCATCGGTCACGTTTTCCAGGCGCAGCCGCAGCCGGGTCAGCGGCGTCTGCAGGTCATGGGTGATCGCCGCCAGCATCTGCGTGCGTTCGGCCAGGTGACGCTGCAGGCGCTGCTGCATGGCATTGAAGGCTTCGGCGGCACGCTGCACTTCGCGTGGGCCGGTCAGCGGCAGCGGATCGCGCTGCAGGTCGTCGCCCAGTTCCTCGGCGGCCGAAGCCAGTTCCTGCAGCGGCGCGCTGGCCATGCGCGAAACGATATAGGCCAGCACGGCGATGGCCAGCACCAGCAGGGTCAGGAACAGCGGGTCGACGGCCAGGATGCCGTTGTGGGCCACCGCGGGGGAATCCAGCGCCAGCTTCAGCAGCGTGCCGTCGTTGAGGACCACGTCCACTGCCCGGCACTTGGGCGGAATGAAGGCCGGATCGCGCTCGCGCGGCGGCCGCCGATGGCCCGGCGGCGGGGGCGGCAGCAGGTCCTGCAGCTTGGGAATGCAGGAGCGGAACGAGGCGAAATGCACGTGCGCACGGGCCACCGGCCCCGGCCGGTCCTCCAGCACTTCCATCAGCGCGGTATCCACCCGGCCCAGGCGTGCGCCCGGCTGCAGCGCGCGTACGCTCGGCCCGCCGATCTCCAGCAGGCGCTCGCGCAGTTCCGGGTTGCCGTCCAGCAGATTGACGTAGCCCTGCAGGCGGTCGGCAATGCGGTTCAGGTTCTGCCGCTCGAAATCCTGCTGGCGTTTGGACGAGGCCAGCATGGTCGCGCCGATCGCGGCCACCGCCATGCCCAGCAGCAGGATCACGAACAGCCGCCCCACCATCGAGGACAGGAAGTGGCGCAGGCGCTTCATCGCGGTTTATTCCAGGTTGACGGCCGAGGCCAGCACGTAGCCTTCATTGCGCACGGTCTTGATCAGGCCATCGGGGCCGCCATCGTCGGCCAGCTTGTTGCGCAGGCGGCTGACCTGCAGGTCGATCGCGCGATCCTGTGCCTCGTAGTTGCGGCCGCGGCTGAGGGCGACCAGCTGCTCACGCGACAGCACCTTGTTGGCATGGGCGATGAACACCCGCAGCAGGCGGAATTCGGCGCCGGACAGCACCACTACGCGCCCATCCGGGTCCACCAGGTGGCGGTGTTCCAGATCGAAGATCCAGCGCGAGAAGCGCGCGCGGCGCACGGCCAGCGGTTCCAGGTTGGCCGGCAGGGCCTCGGTCCGGCGCAGCACGTTGCGGATGCGCGCCAGCAGTTCGCGGGGTTCGAAGGGCTTGGCCAGGTAATCGTCGGCGCCCATTTCCAGGCCCAGCACGCGGTCGATCGGCTCGGCGCGCGCGGTGAGCATGATCACCGGCGTGTTCGAGCGCGCACGCAGGTCGCGGCACAGGGTCAGGCCGTCTTCGCGCGGCAGGTTGAGGTCCAGCACGATCAGGTCCACGTGTTCGCGTTCCAGCAGCTGGCGCATGCTGACGCCATCGGCAGCCGTGCTGACCAGGTAGCCCGCGCGACCCAGCTGTTCGGCCAGCAGGGTGCGGATGTCGTTGTCGTCGTCGACGACCAGCAGTCGATGCATCGGGGTTTCGGTCTCCATGTCGCGATTTTCCCGTGTCGGGAGCTGAACCGCATCCTGGCCAATGCGTACCACTGTATCGGCGGCGGGGGTCGATACCTGCAGTTACGCGCTTTGGCTGCCAGTGTTACACATAGACACACCCCGAGGATTGAGCGCGGCTGTGCCCGATCTTCACAATGCCTGCCATTGCCGCTGCGGCGGCCCTGACCGAGTGAAGCCACCACGTGATCTCCCGCCTGTTGCCCGCGACCCGCCGGGGCCGCCTGATGCTGATCGTCCTGCTTGCCGTGATTGCCGCCGCCACCGCCTGGTGGATGCTGCGCAAACCCGCTGCCCCGCCCCTGGCCACCACCCCGGTCAGCCGCGGCGACATCGAACAGACCGTGGAAGCCACTGGCGTGATCGATGCCTACAAGCTGGTCAGCGTCGGTGCGCAGGCCTCCGGCCAGATCAAGTCGCTGAAGGTGCAGCTGGGCGATACGGTGAAGGAAGGCGACCTGATCGCCGAGATCGACGCCACCACCCAGCAGAACCAGGTGCTCAACGCCCAGGCGTCGCTGGACCAGGTCACCGCCCAGCGTGCCGTGCAGCAGGCCACCCTGCGCCAGGCCGAACTGGAATTCGCGCGGCAGAAGCAGATGCTGGCCGCTGAAGCCACCTCGCGCCAGGAATACGATGCCGCCGAGGCCTCGCTGAAGACCGCCCGCGCCCAGCTGCAGTCCTACGAGGCGCAGATCAAGGGCCGCGAAACCGAGCTGGGCACCGCCCGCGCCAACCTGGCCTATACCCGCATCACCGCGCCGATGGACGGCACCGTGGTGGCGGTGGTGGCCGAGGAAGGCCGCACGGTGAACGCCAACCAGACCGCTCCGACCATCGTCATGCTGGCGCGGCTGGACGTGGTGACCGTCAATGCCGAGGTTTCCGAGGCCGACGTGGTGAAGATCAAGGCCGGCATGCCGGTGTACTTCACCACCCTGGGCGACCCGGACCGCAAGTACCACGCCACGCTGCGCCAGATCAATCCGGCGCCGTCGTCCATCGCCAATGAGAGTTCGTCCAGCTCCAGCAGTTCGTCCAGTTCCAGCTCCAGCAGCGCGGTGTACTACAACGCCCTGTTCGACGTGGAAAACCCCGATGGCACCCTGCGCATCGACATGACCGCGCAGGTGTCGGTGCTGCTCAAGCAGGCCAGCAACGTACTGCTGGTGCCGGCGGTGGCACTGGGCCCGAAGACCCGCGGCGACGAACGCGTGGTACGCGTGGTCGATGGCAACGGCCAGCCGCAGCCGCGCAAGGTGAAGGTCGGCATCAACAACGGCGCCTCGGCCGAGATCCTGTCCGGCCTGAAGGAAGGCGAGCGCGTGGTGGTTGGCGAAGGCGGCGCGGCGGCGGCCGGCGGTGCCGGCGGCAACCGCGGTGGCATGCAGATGCGCGTCGGCGGCATGGGCCCGCGCCGATGAGCACGAAGGCGCCCCTGCTGCGCCTGCGTGACCTGCGCCGCGAATTTCCCGCCGGCGAAGATGTCATCGCCGTGCTGCGCGACGTCAACCTGGATATCCATGCCGGCGAAATGGTCGCCATCGTCGGCCAGTCCGGCTCGGGCAAGTCCACCCTGATGAACATCCTGGGCTGTCTGGACCGCCCCACCCGCGGCAGCTACCAGGTGGCCGGCCGCGAGACCGGGAAGATGGAACCGGACGAGCTGGCCGAACTGCGCCGCGAGCACTTCGGTTTCATTTTCCAGCGCTACCATCTGCTGGGCGACCTGGATGCGCGCGGCAACGTGGAAGTACCGGCGGTGTATGCCGGCAGCCCCGGCCCGGTGCGCAACGCACGCGCCGAACAGCTGCTGCAGCGGCTGGGCCTGAGCGATCGCATGCATCACAAGCCCGGCCAGCTGTCCGGCGGCCAGCAACAGCGCGTGTCCATCGCACGCGCCCTGATGAACGGCGGCGAGGTGATCCTGGCCGACGAGCCCACCGGCGCGCTGGACACGAAATCGGGCGAGGAAGTGATGGCCATCCTCGGCGAGCTGCATGCCGAAGGCCACACCATCATCATCGTCACCCACGACATGAGCGTGGCCGAGCACGCCCAGCGCATCATCGAGATCCGCGACGGCGAGATCATCGCCGACCGCACCAACCCGAAGGCGCCCAGCTACCGCGCACAACGCGATGCCGGTACCGGCGTGGCCCACGGCAGCAGCTGGCGGGCCGCCCGCGACCGCTTCACCGAAGCCTTCCGGATGGCCCTGCTGGCGATGAACGCCCATCGCCTGCGCACCTTCCTGACCATGCTCGGCATCATCATCGGCATCGCCTCGGTGGTGTCGGTGGTGGCGCTGGGCAATGGTTCGCAGCAGCAGATCCTGCAGAACATCAGCGCGCTGGGTACCAACACCATCGATGTCTATTCCGGCCGCGGCTTCGGCGACATGCGCTCGGCACGCGTGCAGACGCTCAAGGCCAGCGATGCCGACGCGCTGTCGCGGCAGAGCTACGTGGACAGCGCCACGCCCAGCGTGTCGACCTCGGTCACTGCCCGCTACCGCAACCAGTCAGCCACCGCGCAGGTCAGCGGCGTGGGCGAGCAATACTTCCGGGTCAAGGGCATCGGCCTGCTGATGGGCAGCTTCTTCGATACTGACAGCGTCAGGCGCCTGGGCCAGGTCGCGGTGATCGACGAGAACACCCGCACCCAGTTCTTCCCCGACAGCGACCCGATCGGCCAGGTGATCCTGCTGGGCAACGTGCCGGTGCGCGTGGTCGGCGTGGCCAAGAAGCAGAGTTTCGGCTTCGGCGGCAGCACCAGCCTGGGCGTATTCGTGCCGTACACCACGGTGATGTCGCGCATGCTGGGGCAGAGCCACGTGTCGAGCATCACCGTGCGCGTGAACGACGACACGCCGATGGATGCGGCACAGGAAGCGGTCACCCGCCTGCTGACCATGCGCCACGGCAGCGAGGATTTCTTCCTGGCCAACAGTGCCGAAATCCGCGAAACGATCCAGCAGACCACCCGCACCATGACGCTGCTGATCGGTGCGATCGCCGCCATTGCCCTGCTGGTGGGCGGCATCGGCGTGATGAACATCATGCTGGTGTCGGTGACCGAGCGTACCCGCGAGATCGGCGTGCGCATGGCGGTGGGCGCGCGGCAGAGTGACATCCGCCAGCAGTTCCTGATCGAAGCGGTGCTGGTGTGCCTGATCGGTGGCCTGCTCGGCATCGGCCTGGCGCTGCTGCTGGGCGTGCTGATCGGCCGCCTCACCAGCGACTTCCAGGTGCTGTTCTCGACGGCCTCGATCGTGGCGGCGTTCGCCTGCTCGACCCTGATCGGTGTGGCCTTTGGATTCCTGCCGGCACGCAATGCCGCCCAGCTCGACCCGGTGGAGGCCCTGGCCCGCGAATGAAGATGATGACCCGACTGCCCTTCCCTGCCCCCGCGCGCCTGCTGCTTGCCGGCGCCGTGCTGATCGCCCTGTCCGGCTGCGCCTCGATCGGCCGCTACCCCACCGAAGACCCAAGCGTGGCGGCCACCTATGGCCGCGGCGATGCCAGCCTCAACGCACCCGCCGATGCCCCCCGCAGCAGCCTGGGCACACCGGGCCACGACGTGCGCCAGGACAGCTGGTGGACCGGCTTCGGCGATGAGCGCCTGGACCGTCTGGTCGCCCAAGCCCTGGCCGCCAACAGCGACCTGGGCGCGGCCGGACTGGCCGTGCAGCGCGCCCGCCTGCAGGCCGGCCTGGCCAACAATGCGCTGTGGCCACAACCCTCGTCGTCCGGCGTCAACGCCAGCGGCAGCCGTCCCACCGACCAGGCCGCCGACTGGACCCGCAGCTATTCCACCGGCGTCTCACTGGGCTGGGAAGTCGATCTGTGGGGCCGCCTGCGCACCCAGCGCGACATTGCCCGCTGGGAGGCCCAGGCCACCGAGGAAGACCGCCAGAACACCGCCCTGCTGGTGATCGGCGATACGATCAGCCAGTACTGGACGCTGGCCTACCTCAACCAGTCCATCGCCACCGGACAGGCCAACCTGGAGCGGCTGCAGCGCACCTACGAACTGGTGCAGGCGCGTTTCGACGCCGGTGCGGTATCGCGCCTGGAAGTGCGCCAGGCACTGCAGAACCTGCAGTCGCAGCGCTCGGCGCAGAGCGCGCTGGAACAGCAGCGGGTGGAGGTGCGCAACGCCCTGACCGTGCTGCTGGATGGCACGCCTTGGCCGCAGCAGGACGAACCGCAGGATCTGCTGGGCGCACGCAGCCCGGAGATCGCCGAAGGCCTGCCGGCTGACCTGCTGGGACGCCGGCCCGACCTGCGCGCATCGGAACTGCGCCTGCGCAACAGCCTGAAGACCATCAAAGTGACCGCCACCCAGTACTACCCGGCGCTGAGCCTGACCGGCAGCCTGGGGTCCAGCGCGACCTCGCTGGGTGATGTGCTGCGCAATCCGGTGGCCTCGCTGGGCGCGGGGCTGTCGCTGCCCTTCCTCAACCTGCAGCGCGCGCAGCTGGATACCGACATCGCCGGTACCGCGTACCAGATCGCCGCGACCAACTTCCGCAAGACGCTGTACACCGCGCTTTCGGAAGTGGACAACGCGCTGTCCGCACGCGAGCAGCTGGCCCGCCAGGTGGCGGCCTCGCAGGCATCGTATGACGAGGCCGTGGAAGTGGAGCGCGCGCAGGAAGTGCGCTACCGCGTGGGCGCCACCGATCTGCGTACCTGGCTGGAAGCACAGCAGACCCGTCGCGATGCCGAGCTGTCACTGGCGCGCGTGCGGCAGAGCCAGCTGAACAATGACGTGACCCTGTTCAAGGCACTGGGTGGCAGCGCGGGGTGAGTCGATGCGGGGCTGCGCCCCGCACCCGCCGAAGCAGCGTCAACAACGGGGCATTCCGTTGAATGGCGTCATGCACCGCTTTGGTAGGTGTCGACCTGGGTCGACACGCTGCTCCTGTAGAGCCGAGCCCATGCTCGGCTGCTTTCTGATCGGGAATAGGCGGCCGCGCTGCGCGCGACAGCCGAGCGTGGGCTCGGTTCTACAAAACCGCCGGCCGATCAACCGCGCTGGCGCACGGCCTCGAACAGGCTGACGCCGGCGGCGACAGAGACGTTCAGGCTCTCGATCTCGCCCGGCATCGGGATCTTGACCAGGCCGTCGCAGTTTTCACGGGTCAGGCGGCGCAGGCCGTCGGCTTCGCCGCCCAGCACCAGCGCGATGTTGCCCTTCAGGTCCAGCTGGTACAGCGACGCGGTGGCTTCACCGGCCAGGCCGTAGATCCACACGCCCTGCTTCTGCAGGTCCTTCAGGCAGCGCGAAAGGTTGGTCACCGCCACCACCGGGATCAGGTCGGCGGCGCCGGCCGAGGTCTTGCGCACGGTCGCATTGACCGTGGCCGACTTGTCCTTGGGAATGATCACCGCGGTGGCACCGGCGGCGGCGGCCGAACGCAGGCAGGCGCCCAGGTTGTGCGGGTCCTGCACCTCGTCCAGCACCAGCAGCAGGGCCTTGCCCTCGGCGGCGGTGACCAGGCCTTCCAGCTCGTTTTCGCTGTAGGTACGGGCCGCGGCGTAGCGCGCGGCCACACCCTGGTGGCGCACCGAACCGCCCACGCCGTCCAGCGCCTGGGCGTTGACCTTGCGCACGTCGATGCCCTTGCGGCGGGCGTTTTCCTCGATCTCGACCAGGCGCGGGTTCTTTGCACCGGCCTCGACCAGCACTTCGCGGACGTTCTCGGCGTCGTTCTCGATGGAGGAGGCGACGGCGTTGACGCCGACGATCCACTGGCTGTTCTTGCTCATGCGGGCGGGACCGGAAAGGGGGTGGCTATGGTAGAGCATCGGCGGCGGCGGCGCTTCAAGGCAGCCGAGCATGGGCTCGGCTCTACACAGACCTCAACGGGTGCGCGGCGGCCAGTGCGGGGTGTCGTGGTCGGGGTGCTGGTGGGACACGATCGTGGCCAGGAACTCCAGCGCGGCCACGTCTTCCTCGGTCCGACGGGCCGGCAGCGCGGACAGGCCATCCACGAACGGCAGCTTGCGCTCTGCGCCGTATTGGATGGTCGGCGGCAGCCGCTCCGGCGTGTCGAAGGCACCTGCGGCCACGGCCATGCCGTCGGGGGCTTCGTACGTCAGCGGCGTGCCGCAGTCGCCGCAGAAGCCGCGGCGGACCACGTTGGACGACTGGAAATAGCGTGGCTGGCCGCGGGTCCAGCTGAACTGGGCGCCGCGCACCGACACCAGCGGCGCGTAGTAACCACCGAAGGCCTTCTGGCACATCCGGCAGTGGCAGATCGAGCTGTCGGTGAGGGCACCGCGCGCCTGGAAGCGGATGGCGCCGCACTGGCAGCCGCCGCTGTATTCGGGTTGGCCTTGCATGCGATCTCTCCTTGGTAGTGCCGGCCGCTGGCCGGCAACACGTCGGGACCGGGGCGCCATGGAGGCCGGCCAGCGGCCGGCACGACCAGGTGCGTCGATCAGTACTGCTTCTTGGTGCGCTTGGCCGGCTTGCCACGTTCGGGCAGCGGCGGCAGGCCGTCGCCTTCGTCTTCGCCCTTGTGTTCGACCAGGCGGAAGTCGATCTTGCGCTCTTCCATGCTGGCTTTCAGCACCAGGATGCGCACGCGGTCGCCCAGCCGGTAGCTGCTGCCGCGGCGTTCGCCGGTCAGCGTCTTGCGGGTGGCGTCGAACTTGTAATAGTCCTGCGGCAACTGGGTCACGTGGACCAGGCCTTGCACCTTGGAATCATCCAGTTCCACGAACAGGCCGAAGCTGGTGACGCCGCTGATCACGCCGTCGAACTGGCCACCCACGTGCTTTTCCATCCACGCGGCACGGTAGCGCTCGTCCACCTCGCGCTCGGCCTCGTCGGCACGGCGCTCACGCTCGGAACACTGCAGCGCCAGCGCCGCCATCTCACGGGCGTTGTAGGTGAACTTGTCCAGCGGCTTGCCGGACAGTGCGTGCTTGATCGCACGGTGCACCAGCAGGTCGGGATAGCGACGGATCGGCGAGGTGAAGTGCGCGTACGCCTCCAGCGCCAGACCGAAGTGGCCGTGGTTGTCCGGGCTGTAGATGGCCAGACTCTGGCTGCGCAGCAGCACCGACTCCAGCAGCGTGGCGTCGGGGCGATCGCGGATCTTCTTCAGCAGCTTGGTGTAGTCGCCCGGGCGCACCTTCGACCACGGCGGCAGGCTCAGCTTGAACTCCTTGAGGAATTCCAGCAGGTCGGCGAACTTGGTCTCCGGCGGCTTCTCGTGGATGCGGTACGGCGCCGGCACGTGGCGCGACAGCAGGTACCTGGCCGCCTCCACGTTGGCCGCGATCATGCATTCCTCGATCAGCTTGTGCGCGTCGTTGCGCACCAGCATGCCGGCCTGGGTCACTTCGCCGCGGTTGTCCAGCACGAAGCGCACTTCGCTGCTTTCAAACTCGATGGCACCGCGCTTGGCACGCGCCTTCGACAGCACCTTGTAGAGCTGATGCAGGCGCTGCACCTGCGGCAGCAGCGGGCCCATCCAGGCTTTGATATCAGCGTCGTCCTCGCCCACCGCCTGCCACACCTGGGTGTAGGTCAGGCGCGCATGCGAGTTCATCACCGCTTCGTAGAAGCGCGAATGGGTGACCACGCCTTCGCGGTCGATCTGCATGTCACAGACGAAGCACATGCGGTCGACCTTGGGCATCAGCGAGCAGATGCCGTTGGACAGGGTCTCCGGCAGCATCGGCACCACGAAGCCCGGGAAGTACACCGACGTGGCGCGCTTCTGCGCTTCCTCGTCCAGCGGCGTGCCGGGGCGCACGTAGTTGGAGACATCGGCAATGGCCACCACCAGACGGAAGCCATCGGCATTCGGTTCGCAGTAGACCGCGTCATCGAAGTCCTTGGCATCTTCACCGTCGATGGTCACCAGCGGCGTGCTGCGCAGGTCGACGCGCTCACCGATCATCGCCGGCTCGACCACCATCGGTACCGAGGCGGCTTCGTCCAGTACCTCCTGCGGGAATTCGAACGGCAGTTCGTGGCCGTGGATGGCGGTCTCCACCACCAGCGAGGCGGTCAGCTTGTCGCCGAGGACGGCAATGATGCGGCCGATCGGCGGGCGGCGGCTGTCCGGCGCCTGGGTCAGTTCGCAGACCACCAGCTGGCCATCGCGCGCGCCACCGGTCTGGTCCGGCGGCACCTGTACGTTGCGCTGGATGCGCTTGTCGTCGGGCACCACGTAATTGATGCCCATTTCGACGCTGAAGCGACCGATCAGGCGGGTCATGCCACGCTCGAGCACGCGGGCGATGCTGCCTTCACGGCGGCCGCGGTGGTCGATGCCGGTCACGCGGGCCAGCACCTTGTCGCCGTGCATGACCTTGCGCATTTCATACGGCGGCAGGAACAGATCGTCGCCGCCCTCCACCGGGCGCAGGAAGCCGAACCCTTCCGGGTTGGCGATCACCACGCCGGTAACGAGATTCAAGGTCTGGATCGGGGCGAAGCCGCCACGGCGGTTCTGCACCAGCTGGCCATCACGCACCATGGCACCGAGCCGGCGCGACAGTGCCTCGGCACGGTCGTCGGCGGTCAGGCCCAGCCGCGCGCCCAGTTCCTCGGCGGTCTGCGGCCCTTCGCAGCGCTCCAGCAGGGCCAGGATGGCCTCGCGGCTGGCGATCGGCTGTTCGTACTTCTCTGCTTCACGGGCGGCATAGGGATCGTCGATCACCTTGCCGGTGGGCGGCAGCTTGCTGCCCGGGGCCGGGCCCGGTGCGGCGGCATCGGCGCTGCGGCCCTTGCGGCCACGCGGCGGTGCACCGCCTTCATTCAATTCGGGGAACCAGCCCGGCAACGGCTTGCCCGGCTTGGTGGTGCGGGCTGCGCCCGCCTTGGCGCCCTTGCTCGGGGCCTGGCTGCGGGACTTGCTCCCGCCCTTGCTTGGTTTTTTGGTAGTCATCGCCCTACATGGTAGCCGTTGCAGGCGTGCAGAGCGGGTCAGCGATCACCGTTGAAGGGGCTGCGTGAAATATTTGTTGGAAGTCGTTGACAGCCTGCGGATTCATCTTCACAATTGCGCCTCTGGAACGCCCAGGTGGCGGAATTGGTAGACGCACTAGTTTCAGGTACTAGCGGGTAAAACCGTGGAGGTTCGAGTCCTCTCCTGGGCACCAACGAAAAAACTCCTCGCTTCGGCGGGGATTTTTTTTGCCTGTAATCCAGCAGCGGGGTCGGATCCCTTTCCAACGGAAAGGGCTCTGACCCCCCAAGCGAGTGGGATGGGGTCAGAGCCCGTTTCGCACGCGAAACGGGATCCGACCCCGGATCCAGAAAAGGTGTTGACACCCCGGTAACAACACCCCATAATCTCGCTCCTCGACGCCCAGGTGGCGGAATTGGTAGACGCACTAGCTTCAGGTGCTAGCGGGGGCAACTTCGTGGAGGTTCGAGTCCTCTCCTGGGCACCATGTCGAGAAAGAAAACAACCCGCGCAAGCGGGTTTTTTCTTGCCTGCGATTCAAGCTTTTGTAGAGTCGAGCCATGCTCGACTGATCCTCAAAGCAGTCGAGCATGGCTCGAGTCTACAAACACCGTCAGAACAACGGACGCAGCACCAGCTCAAGCCCGAGCAGCAGCAGGAAGCCCAGGAAACACGCACGGAACACCCGTGCACTGATGCGCTGGCGGATCAGCTGCCCCAGCCACATCCCAAGCAACGCCGGCAGCACCGCCAGCGCGCTCAGCCCCAGTTGCTGCACGCCGAACGCACCGTTGAGCACCAGCCCGGTGGTCAGCGAAATGGTCGACACGGTGAACGCCAGGCCCAGCGCCTGCACCAGCTCCTCGCGCTGCATGCCCAGTGATTGCAGGTACGGCACGGCCGGCATCACGAACACGCCGGTGGCACCGGTCACCACGCCCGACACCGCACCGACCAATGGCCCCAGCCAGCGTTCGCGCCGCTGCGGCACGCGGAACACCGGCGCCACCAGCGCGTACAACGCATACACCACCAGCGCCACGCCCAGGGCCACCCGCGACCAGGTACGATCCACCCGCACCAGCAGCGCGGCCGAACCCAGCGTCACCACCACCACCGCCAGCATCATCGGCCACAGCCGCCGCACGGTAGGGCCCAGCGAGGGGCCGGACAGCAGTTGCCACGCATTGGTGACGAAGGTGGGAATGAACAGCATCGAGGCCGCCGCCACCGGCGACAGCGCACCGCCGAGCAGGCCCATCGCCACCGTCGGCAGGCCCATGCCGGTCACGCCCTTGACCACGCCGGCCAGCACGAACACCACCACCAGCAACCCGTAGAAGTACATCGTCTCGTTCATGCCGCCATTGGAGCCGGCGCCGCACGGGCGCACAATGCGGTCTTGCCACCAGAGCCTTCGGACCAGCCGAAGGCAGGCCCCGTGCGGAGCACCGACATGCGGATGGACATCGCCGACCTGCGCCTGTTTCTTGCCGTGGCCGATGCCGGCAGCATCACCGCCGGCGCAGCCCAGGCCAATCTCGCATTGGCCTCGGCCAGCGAACGCCTGCGCGCGATCGAAGCAGACGCGGGCACCGCACTGCTCAACCGGCACCCGCGCGGCGTCAGCCTGACCGAAGCCGGTGCCGCCCTCGCCCACCATGCGCGGCTGATCCTGCAGCAACAGGCGCAGCTGCGTGGCGAGATGGAGGCCTTCGCCCACGGCGCGCGCGGCACCCTGCATCTGTATGCCAACACCGCCGCGCTGACCAACTACCTGCCCTCGCGACTGGCGCCTTGGCTGGCGCAGCGCCCGCGCCTGCGCGTGGAGCTGCACGAACGCACCAGCACCGACGTGGTACGTGCACTCACCGCTGGGCAGGCCGAAGCGGGCATCATCAGCGATGCCGTTCCGGCCGACGGCCTGCACCGGCACGTGGTGGCCGAGGACCCGCTGGTGATGCTGCTGCCGGCCGGCCATCGCTTCGCCACCCGCCGCTCGCTCGACTACGTCGACGTACTGGGCGAAACCTTCGTGGCCCTGGCCGACGGCAACGCGCTGCAGACCTACGTGGAAGAACTGGCGGGCGAAGCGGGCCGCCGGCTGGAGGTGCGCATCCGCATGAAAACCTTCGAAGGCCTATGCACGATGGTCGGTCACGGTATCGGCGTTGGCATCGTGCCGCGCACGATCGCGCAGCGGCATCGGCGCGCCACGCACACGGTGGCCGTCGCGCTGGCTGACGCATGGGCACAGCGCCGGCTGTGTGCCTGTTTCGCGGATTGGACGCGGCTGTCACCGGCAATGCGCAGCCTGCTGCAGCACCTGGGCGTGCAGCCACAGAAAAAAGCGTGAAATGTTGTTGACACATCCTCGGTCGTTCCCCATAATTCGTCTCCTGAGTCGCCCAGGTGGCGGAATTGGTAGACGCACTAGCTTCAGGTGCTAGCGGGGGCAACTTCGTGGAGGTTCGAGTCCTCTCCTGGGCACCATGACTCAGCAAATGATCAAACCCGCGCAAGCGGGTTTTTTCATGTCCGGCGTTCGGGAACTGCACGAATGCGAGGGGCCCATCCACGCATGGCGTGGATCTACTGGGTGATCAAACCGGCAGTAGATCCACGCCATGCGTGGATGCGCCACAAACAAAAACCCCGCCTTCCGGCGGGGTTTTGCTTTTCATCCACAACGATCAATCAATGCCCGCCGGCAGACGCCGCGCCCGCACCGGCACCGAACGGTGGCTTGGCCAGCCACAGGAACGCGATGATCGCCAGGAACACCCAGCCCAGCAGGAAGAAGATGTCGTTGAAGCCCATCTGCGATGCCTGGTGGTTGATCATGTTGTTGAGCACGGCGGCACCATGCTGCAGGTCACCCTGCCCCATCGCGGCCACCTGGTCCTGCATGCCCGGCTGGTAGGCCGAGATGTGTTCGGTCAGGTCCGCATGGTGCACCTGGGTGCGGCGTGCCCACAGCCAGGTGGTCAGCGATGCCGCGAAGCTGCCGCCCAGCGTACGCAGGAACGTGGCCAGGCCCGAACCGGCAGCGATCTCGCGACCGTCCAGGTCCGACAGCAGGATCTGCAGCACCGGCATGAAGAACAGCGCCACGCCAATACCCATGATCAGCTGCACGCCGGCAACGTGCGCGTAGTCCACCTGCAGGTTGAAGTCCGAGCGCATGAAGCTGGTGAAGGACAGGAACACGAAGGCGAACGAAGCAATCATGCGCATGTCGAAGCGCGAGGCGTACTTGCCCACGAACGGCGTCATGATCACCGGCAGGATGCCGATGGGCGCGGTCGCCAGGCCCGCCCAGATGGCGGTGTAGCCCATGTCACGCTGCAGCCACTGCGGGATCAGCAGCGACACACTGAAGAACGCCGCGTAGGCCACCACCATCGCCAGCGTACCGGCGCGGAAGTTGCGGTGCCGGAACAGCTTCAGGTCGACGATGGGATCCTTGTCGGTCAGCTCCCAGATCAGGAACACGGCCAGGGCCACCACCGCCACGCAGGCCAGCACCACGATCTTGGTCGAGGAGAACCAGTCTTCGTCGTTGCCCAGGTCGAGCACCAGCTGCAGCGCACCCACGCCAATGACCAGCGTGGCCAGACCGACGTAGTCCATCTTCGGCTTCTCGATGTGCTCCGGGCGGCCCTTCAGCTGGTTGCCCACCACCAGGGCGGCAAACACGCCCAGCGGCACATTGATCAGGAAGATCCATTCCCAGCTGTAGTTGTCGGTGATCCAGCCACCCAGGATCGGCCCGCAGATGGGCGCGACCACGGTGATCATCGCCAGCAGCGCCAACGCCTGCCCGCGTTTCTCACGTGGGTAGATCGACACCAGCAGCGACTGGGTGATCGGGTACATCGGGCCGGCCACGAAACCCTGCAGCGCGCGCGACAGCACCAGCATGCCCATGCTCTGCGCCAGCCCGCACAGCAGCGAGGTGATGACGAAGGCCAGGGTGGCCCAGATGAACAGCTTGCGTTCGCCGAAGCGGCGGCTGAGCCAGCCGGTCAGCGGCAGCGCGATGGCCGTGCTGACCGCGAACGAGGTGATGACCCAGGTCGCCTGCTGCGAACTGGCGCCGAGGTTGCCGGCGATGGTGGGCAGCGAGACGTTGGCGATGGTGGTGTCGAGCACCTGCATGAACGAGGCCATCGCCAGGCCGACGGTGCACAGGGCCACGCTGGGCGGCAGGAACCCGGAGGCCGCACCCGGCGCCGCCGGTGCGCCCGGGGTGCCGGGCGCAGCTGGAGCTTGTGCGGACATGGCGACCTCAGCCCGCCTTCGCCGGCAGGTTGCCTTCGATGATCGTGTGGATCACCTCGTCGGCATCATGCAGCTGCTTGGCATACACGTCGGTGTCGAACACCGTGCCCTTGGCGGCGGCGGCCGGCAGCACTTCGCCCTTCTGGTCGCGCAGGCTCACTTCGGCCTTCATCGACAGACCGATGCGCAGCGGGTGTTCGGCCAACTGCTTGGCATCGATGGCGATGCGCACCGGCACGCGCTGCACGATCTTGATCCAGTTGCCGCTGGCGTTCTGCGCCGGCAGCAGCGAGAACGCCGAACCGGTACCCAGGCCCAGGCTCTGGATGCGGCCCTTGTACTTCACGTCGCCGGCGTACAGGTCCGACTTCAGCTCCACTTCCTGGCCCAGGCGCATGTGGCGCAGCTGGGTTTCCTTGAAGTTGGCTTCCACCCACATCTGCTCGGTCGGCACCACGGCCATCAGGGCATTGCCCGGCTGCACGCGCTGGCCGACCTGTACCGAACGGCGGGCAACATAGCCGGTGACCGGCGCGACGATGCCGGCGCGGGCGTTGTTGAGGAAGGCCTGGCGCAGCTGTGCGGCAGCGGCCAGCACGTCCGGCTGGGTGGCGATCACGGTGTCGTCCACCAGCGCGCGGTTGCGTTCGACGGTCTCGCGCGAACCGGCCACCGCGGCCTCGGCTGCGGCCAGCTCATCGCGGGCATGGGCCAGTTCTTCGTTGGAAATGGCGCCGGTGGCGGCCAGGTCCTTGCGCCGGGCGAAGTCTTCGCGCACGCGCTTCAGGCTCACCTGGCGGGCGTTCAGGTCAGCCTGCGCGCCTTCCACACTGCGGTACAGACCGCGGGTCTGGCGCACGGTCTTGGCCAGGTTGGCTTCGGCCTGCTGCAGGGCGACGGAGGTGTCGGCCGGGTCCAGCTGCACCAGCAGCTGGCCACGCTCGACGCGCATGCCGTCATCGACATTGATGGCGACCACCGTGCCAGCCACCAGCGGGGTGATCTGCACCTGGTTGCCCTGCACGTAGGCATCGTCGGTTTCTTCGAACCAACGGCCGAACATGAAGTACCACAGCGCCAGTGCGGCAAGCAGCAGCACGACGATGACGAACAGGCCGCGCAGCAGCTTGCCGCGGCGGTTGGGAGCGGCCGGGGCCGCGGTGTCTTGGGTCTGGCTCATGGCGTGGGTCTTCAGGAATGCGAGGAATCGGAATGGGAGGCGATCGGTGCGGCGTCGGCGTCACTGGGCTGGAAACCACCACCCAATGCCTTGCTCAGGCGCACCGAGGTCTGCACCTGCTGCGACTGCAGGCCGGCCAGCTGCTGCTGCGTCTGCAGCAGGGTGGACTGCGCACTGAGCACGTCCAGGTAGCTGCCGATGCCGGCGCGGTAGCGCTGCTGGGCCAGGTCGAAGGCCGCGCGGGCGGTGTCCACTGCCTGCTGCTGCGCCTGCGCCTGCTGGGCCAGCGACCGCACCGCGTTGACCTGGTCGGCCACGTCGCGCAGCGCGTCCAGCACGGACTGGTTGTAGTTGGCCACCGCCAGGTCGTACTGCGCGTCGGTGTTGTCCAGGTTGGCGCGCAGCTTGCCGCCTTCGAAGATCGGCAGGCTCAGCGCCGGGCCGATGTAGGCGAAGGTGGAGCTGCTCTTCAGCAGGTCGCCCACGTTCGGGGCGACCACGCCGGCCAGCGCGGTCAGGTTGAAGCTCGGATAGAACTTGGTCTTGGCGACCTTGATCTGCTTTTCGGCCGCTTCCACGCGCCAGCGCGCGGCGACGATGTCCGGGCGACGGCCCAGCAGTTCACTGGGCAGCACGCCCGGCAGCTGCAGGGCCAGCGGGTTCAGCGGCTGCGGGCGCTGGATCGACAGGCCACGGTCCGGGCCCTTGCCGACCAGCGCGGCCAGCGCGGTGCGGGCGGCATCGATGCGCTGCTGCGCGGCCAGCAGCTGCTGCTGCGCGGCCGGCACGCGGGCTTCGGCCTGGCGCACCTGCAGGTCACTGTCGATGCCGGCGCGGCGGCGCTGGCGGGTCAGTTCCAGCGACTTCTGCGAACGCGCCAGCTCTTCCTCGGCCACATCGTTGAGCTGCCAGGCGTAGGCCAGTTCGGTGTAGGCCTGGGCAATGCCGGTGGACAGGTTCAGGCGTGCGGCCTGGGCGTCCACGGTGGCGGCATGGGCGCCGTCCACGGCCGCTTCCCAGGCGGCGCGCTTGCCGCCCCACAGGTCGATGCCGTAGCTGAAATCGAAGGCAACCTGGCTGCTGCCGGCGTAATGGCCGCCCATCTCGTCACCGAGCATCGATTCGGGCAGGCGCAGGCCGGTGTAGCCGCCGGAGACCGACAGGCTGGGCAGGCGGTCGGCACGCGCGGTGCCGACCTGCGACTGCGCCTGGCGCAGGCGTGCATCGGCTGCGTCCAGGCTGGGGTGGCCAGCCAGGCCTTCGCTGATGAGGGCGTCGAGCTGGGGATCGCCCAGCGCCTTCCACCAGTCCTGCGCCGGGAAGCCGGTGGCGCTCAGGTCGCTGTCGGCCAGGGTGCGTTCGCTGTGCAGGCTGTCCACGTCCAGGACGTGCCCCTGCGGATTGAGGCCGCGGCTGCTGGCGCAGGCGGCCAGGGCCAGGGCCAGCGCTGAAACCAGCAGCGCGCGCCCGGGCCGGCGGAGAGTGGAATGCGGGATCGGGTTCATGGGGTCGTCAGGGAATCGCGGATTCGGGTCAGGAGGGACAGCGTCAGCGTGCGTTCTTCGGCGGACAGGTCGCGCAGGGCGAAATCCATCACCGCGTCGCCGCGCTTCTGCAGCCGCGCCCACAGGGCACGGCCTTCATCGGTCAATACGATCTGCAGCGCACGCCGGTCCTGGCTGTGCGGCTCGCGGCGCACACATCCCAGGGCTTCCAGCTTGTCCAGCAGGCGGGTCACCGCGCTGGGCACCTGGTCGATGGCCTGGGCCAGTTCGTTGGCGGTGCACGGGGCCATGCGGGCCAGCAGCTTCAGGCCGATGTAATGGGTGAAGCCGATGCCCAGGTCCTCTTCGGCCATGGACGCATCGAGCTGGCGGACCAGGCCGTCGCGCACCTGGCGCAACAGCAGGCCGAAGCTGGGGGGGTTGGAGGACGGACAGATCATGGGGGAGCATTTTCTTCCAAAAAAAATATTTCTCAATGGAAATATTCGATCTGGCATCGAATGCTGTGTTGCAGCAACGGGCTCGATCAGTGAAGGCGCCTACCTTAATGGCGCCCCGAACTGGCCCGGTAGTACAATCCAGCCAATGAATGTCACATTCCAGCCACCGCCCCGCAGCGTAACCGCCGGTGAACCGGGGCCGCCTACCCTGCTGCGCGAGGTCGCCCTGGACTGGTTCGAGCGCAACGATGGCCCGCCGGTCATCGGTTTCCGCTTCGACAGCCCGCAGGGCCTGGCCCGTGAAGTGGACTGGCACCACCACGCCCGCGCCCAGCTGATCTATGTGGAACGGGGGCTGCTGACCACCCGTACCTCGCACGGCACCTGGTCGCTGGCCCCCGGTTCGGCCGGCTGGATGCCGCCACTGGAACCGCATACGGTCAGCCTGGACGGCCCCATGCGCGGCTGGGGCATGGCCCTGGCCGCACTGGTCTGCGCCGATCTGCCGTCCGATCCCTGCGTGCTGGGCCTGTCCAGGCTGGCCCAGGCCGTGGCCGAACGCATCTGCGAGTGGCCGCTGGACTACACCCTCAGCGCCGACCGCGAGCACATCATCAGTGTCATGGGTGACGAGATCCGCACTGCCCCGCGCCAGCGCATGCACCTGCCGATGCCGCGCGACCGGCGCCTGCTGAAGATCGCCTCGCAGCTGCTGGCCGAGCCCGCCGACGAGCGCAGCCTGGCCGAATGGGCGCACTGGGCCGGGTTGTCGCCGCGCAGCCTGACCCGCCACTTCCGCGACGAGACCACCCTCAGCTTCGCCCAGTGGCGGCAGCAGGCCCGCCTGGCCGAGGCCCTGCGCCAGCTCAGCGAGGGCCGCAGCGTGGCCGATATCGCCCACGCGCTGGGCTTCAGCAGCGCCAGCGCCTTCGTCACCGTGTTCCGCCGCCACTTCGGCCTGCCGCCCGGGCGCTACCTGGCCCGGGTCGGCCATGGCCTGGAACCGGGGCTGGACCCCGCACGTGGCTTGGCATCCCCCGCCGCATCCGGATAATCAGTGCATTGAGAGCGCCGACCGCCGTCTTCGCCTCCCGACATAGGTAACAACGCCGCATGACCGAACTTGCCCGCCCCGTATTCCACGGTTTCGAACAACTGCCGCTGCGCGAGTACGCCGAACGCGCCTACCTCGACTACTCGATGTACGTGGTGCTGGACCGTGCCCTGCCCTTCATCGGCGACGGCCTGAAGCCGGTGCAGCGCCGCATCATCTATTCGATGAGCGAGCTGGGCCTGAATGCCGCGTCCAAGCCGAAGAAGTCCGCGCGCACCGTCGGCGACGTCATCGGTAAATACCACCCGCATGGCGACAGCGCGTGCTACGAGGCGCTGGTGCTGATGGCCCAGCCGTTCTCCTACCGCTACCCGCTGATCGAGGGCCAGGGCAACTTCGGCTCCAGTGACGACCCGAAGTCGTTCGCGGCCATGCGCTACACCGAATCCAAACTGACCCCGATCGCCGAAGTCCTGCTGGGCGAGCTGGGCCAGGGCACCACCGATTGGGCACCGAACTTCGACGGCACCCTGCAGGAACCGACCTGGATGCCGGCGCGCCTGCCGCATCTGCTGCTGAACGGCACCACCGGCATCGCCGTGGGCATGGCCACCGACGTGCCGCCGCACAACCTCAACGAGATCGTCAGCGCACTGCTGCACCTGCTGGACGACCCCGATGCCAGCGTGCGCGACCTGTGCGAGCACGTGCAGGGCCCGGACTACCCGTCCAGCGCCGAGATCATCACCCCGGCCAACGACCTGCGGAACATGTACGAGACCGGCAACGGCAGCGTGCGTGCGCGTGCGACCTTCACCAAGGAAGCGCACAACGTGGTGGTCACCGCGCTGCCGTTCCAGGTGTCGCCGTCGAAGGTGATCGAGCAGATCGCCGCGCAGATGCGCGCCAAAAAGCTGCCGTGGCTGGAAGACGTGCGCGATGAATCCGACCACGCCAACCCGGTGCGCGTGGTGCTGGTGCCGCGCTCCAACCGCGTCGACGCCGACCAGCTGATGGGCCATCTGTTCGCCACCACGGACCTGGAGCGCAGCTACCGCGTCAACCTCAACGTGATCGGGCTGGATGGCCGCCCGCAGGTGAAGAACCTGAAGATGCTGCTCAGCGAATGGCTGGCCTTCCGCAGCAGCACCGTCACCCGCCGCCTGCAGCACCGCCTGCAGAAGGTCGAGCGCCGCCTGCACCTGTTGGAAGGCCTGCTGGTGGCCTTCCTCAACCTGGACGAGGTGATCCACATCATCCGTACCGAGGACGAACCGAAGGCGGCGCTGATCGCGCGCTTCGGCCTGTCCGAAGACCAGGCCGAGTACATCCTGGAAACCAAGCTGAAGCAGCTGGCCCGCCTGGAAGAGATGAAGATCCGCGGCGAGCAGGATGAGCTGGCCAAGGAGCGCGAGAAGATCCTCGGTATCCTGGACAGCAAGGCCAAGCTGAAGAAGCTGATCCGCGACGAGCTGCAGGCCGATGCCAGGAAGTTCGGCGATGCACGCCGTTCGCCGCTGGTGCAGCGCCAGGCCGCGCAGGCCATCGACGAAACCGAGCTGGTGCCGAGCGAACCGATGACCGTGGTGATGTCCGAGAAGGGCTGGATCCGCGCGGCCAAGGGCCACGACATCGACGCGTCCACCCTGTCCTACCGCGATGGTGATGCCCTGCAGGGTTCGGTGCGCGCGCGCAGCACCCAGCAGGTCGCCTTCCTGGACAGCGAGGGCCGCGCCTACTCCACGCCGGTGCATACCCTGCCCTCGGCACGTGGCAACGGTGAACCGCTTACCGGCCGCTTCTCGCCGGCAGCGGGTACCAGCTTCGTCACCCTGGCCAGTGCCGAACCGGATGCGCGCTTCGTGCTGGCCTCCAGCCACGGCTACGGCTTCGTCACCCGCTTCGAGAACCTGATCGGCCGCAACAAGGCCGGCAAGGCGATGCTGAACCTGTCGTCCGGTTCGTCGGTGCTGACCCCGTCGGCCGTGGCCAACGTGGCCACCGACCGCATCGTGGCGGTGACCAGCTCGGGCAACCTGCTGGCGATCGCCGCCAACGACCTGCCGGAACTGGACAAGGGCAAGGGCAACAAGATCATCGAGATCCCCAAGGCCAAGCTGGCCACCGAACGGGTCGTGGCGATCGTGGCCATCAGCCCCGGCCAGACCCTGCAGGTGCGCAGCGGCCAGCGCACCATGGGCCTGAAGTTCAACGAGCTCGACGCCTACCTCGGCGCCCGCGCCACCCGCGGCCACCTGCTGCCGCGCGGCTGGCAGAAGGTGGAAGGGTTGTCGGTGGAATGACCGGTAGTGCCGGCCGCTGGCCGGCAACTGTTGTATGCCTCTGGGATTCCACGTTGCCGGCCAGCGGCCGGCACTACCGGAGATCAGGGACGTCAGACACGAAAAAGCCGGGGCATTCCCCGGCTTTTTCGTTTGTCGGCTGGCGGGCGGTGGAGCGGCTGGCTGGCGAAGGCTGGCGCGCGGTGCTCCGGTGCTGGCGGGCGACAGAACTTTTGTAGCGTCGAGCCATGCTCGACTCGGATCCAACAGCAGCCGAGCATGGCTCGGCTCTACATGAAGCGAGGCAGCCGAGCATGGCTCGGCTCTACAGAGAGCGGTGCCGGCTCAGTGCACCGGGGCGCCGTTGCCGTCAATCTTGCTCAGCTGGTACAGCTCCAGGCCGATGCGCTTGATCAGGCCCAGCTGCTGTTCCAGCCACCAGGCGTGGTCTTCCTCGGTGTCCTTCAACTGCGCCAGCAGCATGTCGCGGCTCACGTAGTCGCCCTTCTCCTCGCACAGCTTCATGCCGGCGGCGAGATTGTTCCGAACCGCGTATTCAGTGTCCAGATCCTTCTTCAGCATCTCTTCCACGGTCTTGCCCGGCTCGGTCACATGCGGGCGCATGTCCGGGTCGCCGCCCAGGAACAGGATCCGGCGCAGCAGCGCATCGGCGTGCTGGGTTTCCTCTTCCATCTCGTGGTTCAGGCGTTCGTACAGCGCGAACAGGCCCTGGTCCTCGTAGCGGCGGGAGTGGATGAAGTACTGGTCGCGGGCGGCGAGCTCGCCGCGCAGCAGTTCCTTCAGGCAGGCGATGACGTCCGGGTTGCCTTTCATGGGGGGCTCCTGTGAATCGATGGCGCATAGGGTGACGCATTTCAGACGACGGTGATCTAATCGGAATCAGTCGCAGTTGCGCCTGCGGCTACAATCGCCCCTCGAGTGCTGGAAGGACCTGCAATGCGACGTAGATGGCGTTGGATACTGGCTCTGCTGATCGCCATCGTGATGGCTGCGGTCCTGACCATCTGGCTGCTGCTGCGCGGCAGCCTGGCCGATCTTGACGGCGAACATGCCCTGCCCGGGCTGGCCGCCCCGGTCAGCGTCGAACGCGATGCGCTGGGGGTGGTCACCATCATCGCCGGCAGCCAGGCCGATGCGATGCGCGCCCTGGGCCATGTGCATGCGCAGGAACGCTATTTCGAAATGGACCTGATGCGCCGCAGTGCCGCCGGTGAACTGTCGGCGCTGTTCGGCCCGGTGGCCATCGACACCGACAAGCGCATGCGCGTACACCGCCTGCGCGCACGCACCGAGGCCCATCTGGAGCAGGCGCTGGGCGCCGAGCCGCAGGTCGTGCAGGCCTATGTGGCCGGGGTCAACGAAGGCCTGGCCGATCTTTCCGTGCGGCCATGGGCCTACCTGCTGCTGCGGCAATCGCCGCAGCCGTGGAAGGCCAGCGACAGCGTGCTGGCCGGGCTGGCCATGTATGCCGACCTGCAGGACCCGGGCAACCAGAACGAACTGGCGCTGGCAAGGATCCGCGAGGTGGTGCCGCCGGCGCTGTACGCGCTGCTGGCACACGACGGCAGCGCGTGGGATGCACCGCTGCAGGGCGAACCGCGCGGCGATGCCGTGCTGCCGGACTCCACGCAGCTGGACCTGCATGCGCTTGCCGGCGTGCCCGCAGCGCCCGCCGAAGAGACCGACGCGGTCGGCAGCAACAACTTTGCCGTGGCCGGCACACTGACTGCCGATGGCCGTGCCATCGTCGCCGACGACATGCACCTGGGCCTGCGTGCGCCCAGCCTGTGGTTCCGCGTGCGCCTGCGCTACCCGGACCCGAAGGCGCCCGGCGGCCAGGTCGATGTCAGCGGCTTTTCGCTGCCGGGCGTGCCGGCGGTGATCGTCGGCAGCAACGGGCACGTGGCCTGGGGCTTCACCAACAGCTACATCGATACCGCCGATTTCCGCCGCGAAGCCGCCAACGCGGCGGTGACCGTGCACGAAGAACACATCGCCGTGGCGGGCCAGGCCGATGTGGTGTTGCCGGTGCACGAAACCGCCTGGGGCCCGATCCTGCACACCCATGCCGACGGCAGCGGTGATGCCCTGCGCTGGGTTGCCCACCTGCCCGGCGCGGTGCGCATGGATTTCGCCGGGATGGCCCGCGCCGGTGACCTCGACCAGGCGCTGAAGACCGCCGACCACGCCGGCATTCCCGCGCAGAACCTGGTCATCGGCGATCGCAGCGGGCGCATCGCCTGGCGCTTGATCGGCGCACGGCCGGACCGTGGGCCCGGTTGCGTGCCGCAGGGCTTCAATACGCTGCAGAACAGCGCCGACTGCGCGCCGTGGCCGATCCGCAGCGATGCCGCACCGGCCCTGGTCGATCCGCCCGGACAGCGGCTGTGGACCGCCAACAGCCGCGTGGTCGACGATGCCACGCTGGCCGTGGTGGGTAATGCCGGCTACGACCTGGGCGCGCGCGGGCAGCAGATCCGCAATCTGCTGGCCACTCAGGAACGCTTCGATGAACACGACCTGCTGGCGATCCAGCTCGACGACCGCGCGGTGTTCCTGCAGCGCTGGTGGGTGCTGCTGCAGGAAACCGCCGCGCACAGCGATGACCCGTCATTGAAGCGTTTGGCGGCCGCCAGCGAACACTGGGACGTGCGTGCCTCGGCCAATTCAACCAGCTACCGCATCGTGCGCGGCTTCCGCGGCAAGGTGCTGGACGCGGTGGAAAGCGCACTGCTGGCGCCGGCCAAGGCGCGCCTGGGCGATGACTACCTGCCGCCTCGCCTTGCCCAGCTGGAGGGCGTGGTCTGGCCGATGCTGGAGCAGCGCCCGGCCAACCTGCTGCCGCCCGGGGTGGACAGCTGGGACGCGCTGCTGGCCAACGCGGCGCGTGAACTGGACGCCGACCTGGGTAAGCAGGGGCCGCTGCAGCAGCGCACCTGGGGCGAGCGCAACGTGGCCGACATCTGCCATCCCATCGCCCGCGCCCTGCCCGCCTTCAGCCGCCGCTGGCTGTGCATGCCGGCCGATCAACTGCCCGGCGACCGCGACATGCCGCGCGTGCAAGGCCCGAGCTTCGGCGCCTCGCAGCGCATGGTGGTGTCGCCCGGCCACGAGGCCGACGGCATCGTGCACATGCCCGGTGGCCAGAGCGGCCATCCGCTGTCACCTTACTGGGGTGCCGGCCACGAGGACTGGGTGCACGGCCGCCCGACCCCGTTCCTGCCCGGCAAGGCGCAGCATGTGATGACGCTGGTGCCAGCGAGGTAAATGTAGAGCCGAGCCCATGCTCGGCTGCCTTTTGTGTGAAGCCGAGCGTAGGCTCGGCTCTACAGCACGGTCAGAGCTAGTGCCGGGCCATGCCCGGCGCTACCGGATCAGCCCTTGCGCCGCTCGATGAAGTTCAACAGCGGCCCGGTCATCGCCGTGGTCACCAGCGCCATGATCACCAGCACGGCGAACAGGCGGTCGCCCAGCAGGCCCATTTCGTAGCCCAGGTTGAGCACGATCAGTTCCATCAGGCCGCGGGTGTTCATCAGCGCACCCAGGCGCCAGGCTTCGCGGTTGTCCATGCCGGTGCTGCGCGCCGCACTCCAGGTGCCCAGCAGCTTGCCGACCGTGGCCACCGCGATCACCACCACGCACAGCAGGATGTCGCTGGTCTGCAGTGCATCGGCACGCATGCGCAGGCCGGTCATGGCGAAGAACAGCGGCAGCAGCAGGGTCGCGGCGAAGGGTTCGACCTTGGCCACCAGCAGGTTGCGCAGCTGTTCGTTGGACGACACCGCCACGCCGGCGGCGAACGCACCGAACAGCGCATGGATGCCCAGCACTTCCGTCACCAGCGCGCTGGCCAGCGACAGCAGCAGGATGCCCAGCAGCCAGCGCCCCTCGCGGCCGGGGGCGATCTGCTGGCGCGCGAACCAGGGCTTCACCGCGCCCAGCATCAGCGCGATGAACAGCACCACGCAGACCAGGTTGATGCTGGCCGACAGCCAGCCGGTGGCCTGCGCGGCCGCTACGATCAGCGCCAGCATGCACCACGCCGTGGCGTCACCCAGCGCCGCACAGGCGATGGAGGTCTGCCCCAGCGGGGTCTGCGTGATCCCACGGTCGGCCAGGATGCGCAGCAGCACCGGGAAAGCGGTGATGCTCATGGAAATGCCGACGAACAGCGCGAAGGCCGTGAAGCCCACGCCCTGCGGGCCGTGTTCGGGGAACAGCCAGATCGCCATTGCCACGCCCATCACAAAGGGCACGGCGATGCCGGCATGGCTGACCGTGAAGGCGAATCTGCGCCGCCCGCGCAGCGCGCCCAGGTCCAGTTCGGCACCGGCCACCAGCAGGAACATCAGCACGCCCAGCTGGCTGAGCATGCCCAGCGGCCCCAGCGAACTGGCCGGGAACAGCGCCCCGTGCAGCTGGGGCAGCAGGCTGCCCAGCACCAGCGGGCCCATCATCAGGCCGGCGGCCATTTCGCCGATCACCGCCGGCTGGCCGAAATGCTTCAGCAACGCGCCGGCGCCCTTGGCCACCACCAGCAGCACCAGCAGCTGCAGCAGGAACAGGCCCAGCGGCGATGCCAGGTGATGCGCCCAGTCACTGCCGACCACGGCCTCGGCCTTGGCCGCCATCGAGGGCACGCCCGGCCCGGCATAGCGCGCCAGCGCCAGGCCCACCAGCAACGGAACCGCGGCCCAGGCCAGGTAGCGCCAACCCCACTTCATCGGCGGCACGCTGCCTCCGGTCTGTACGTCCATGAACATTCCCCAATGTGCAGGGGGCCGATGATACGTCCTTCTTCGCGCGCCCGCCGGGCACGGCCCGGCGCTACCCTTCCCTGGCTGCGCCCGACCTTGCCCGGCGGAATCATTCTTCGGTAGCGCCGGGCCATGCCCGGCGGAAACATCAGGCCAGGGCCTGCTCGTGCACCCCGGCAATGGCACGGCCGGAAGGATCGGCGGCGGCGGCGAAGCTGGCGTCCCAGGCAATGGCGGCCGGCGAGGAACAGGCGATCGACTTGCCGCCCGGCACGGTCTCGGCGGCTGCACGGCTCGGGAAGAACTGCTCGAACAGGTGGCGGTAGTAGTACGCCTCCTTGGTCTGCGGCGGGTTGTGCGGGAAGCGCTTGTCGGCCGCCGCCAGGACGCGGTCGCTCACCTGCGCTTCGGCATGTGCCTTCAGGCCATCGATCCAGCCGTACCCCACGCCATCACTGAACTGCTCCTTCTGCCGCCACAGGATGCTGTCCGGCAGGTAGCCATCGAAGGCTTCGCGCAGCACGGCCTTTTCGATGCGGCGGCCACCGAAGCCGGCGCCGACCATCTTGTGCGCGGCATCGAACCGCATGGCCACGTCCAGGAACTCGCGGTCCAGGAACGGCACGCGCGGCTCCACGCCCCAGGCCATCATCGACTTGTTGGCGCGCAGGCAGTCGTAGTTGTGCAGGGCGTCGAGCTTGCGCACCAGCTCCTGGTGGAACTCGCGCGCATCCGGCGCCTTGTGGAAGTACAGGTAGCCGCCGAAGATCTCGTCGCTGCCCTCGCCGGACAGCACCATCTTCACGCCCATCGCCTTGATCCGGCGTGCCAGCAGGAACATCGGGGTGGACGCGCGGATGGTGGTCACATCGTAGGTCTCGATGTGGCGGATCACTTCCGGCAGCACGTCCAGGCCTTCCTCGAAGGTGTACTCGAACCCGTGGTGCACAGTGCCCAGCGCTTCGGCGGCCACCGCCGCGGCAGCCAGGTCCGGCGAACCCTTCAGGCCGATGGCGAACGAGTGCAGGCGCGGCCACCAGGCTTCGCTCTGCCCGCCATCCTCGATGCGGCGGCGGGCATAGCGCGCGGCCACCGCCGCCACCAGCGATGAATCCAGCCCGCCGGACAACAGTACGCCATACGGCACATCGCTCATCAGCTGGCGCTCGACGGCGTGTTCGAAGGCCAGCCGCAGTTCGGCCAGGTCGGCCTGGCGGCCCTGCACATCGGCGTAGTCGCGCCAGGACTGCTGGTAGTAGCGCACCAGTTCGCCGCTGGCGCTGTCGTAGTAATGGCCGGGCGGGAACTGCGCGACATCGGCGCAGGAGTCGACCAGCGCCTTCATTTCCGAGGCCACCCGCAGGCGCCCCTGCGCATCGTGGCCCCAGTACAGCGGCACCACCCCGATCGGATCGCGCGCAACCAGCACCCGGCCGGCATCACGGTCCCACAGCGCGAAGGCGAAGATGCCGTTGAGCTGTTCGAGCCACTGCGCCGGTGCAGTGCCCTGCCGGTACAGCGCGTTGATCACTTCGCAGTCCGAACCGGTCTGGAAGTCGTAGGCCTTGGTCAGCGCGGCCTTCAAGGCCTGGTGGTTGTAGATCTCACCGTTGACCGCCAGCGCGAGCTGGCCATCGGCCGACAGCAGCGGCTGCGAGCCGCCGGCCGGATCGACAATGGCCAGGCGTTCATGGACCAGCAGCGCGCCTTCGTCCAGATACACGCCGCTCCAGTCCGGGCCGCGGTGGCGCTGGCGCTGCGACAGTTCCAGCGCATGGCGGCGCAGGGCGGGAAGATCGTCGCCGGCCTGCAGGCCGAAGATTCCAAAGATCGAACACATGGGTGGCGCTCCTGTTGTGGGGGTTACACGAGGGGAAGGTGTTCGACCGGCCAACCAGGCCCGGGTGGGGCTGCGCCCGGGCACAAAAAAACCCGCATCGGCCGATGCGGGTTTTCTGGTGTCCGGGCGTTTGTTGCTGTCTATCTACCCAGGGCGCAGTCCCGCATCGGCCGCGCACGATTATTCGTGCGCAGATTATTGCGGTTGCTGTTGTTGACGGCGGGGGCCAGGCGGATCGACATGGACCGACCGTATCGCGGTTTCCGGCGCCGTGCAACAGTTGCGTCGGCAACCACGCCTGCAGCGCATAATGGCCCGCCCTGAACCGTGTAACAGGAATGCAACACCGCACTGGACGCACCGCACCGCTGGCCGCCCTGCTCTGCCTGGCACTGACCGGCTGCCAGACCCTGCCCCCGCCGTCCATGCTGCCACTGGCCCAGCAGCAGGCACTGCAACAACGCGGAACCGACGGCAGCTTCGAAGGTGCCTGGGACACCGCAGAAACCTTCGAGCGCTTCAACGACCCACGCGCCATCGCCTATTACGAACGCGCCGCGGCGATCACCCCTTGGACCTTCCACAACGCCAAGGCCGAACGAGCGCTGGGGCGCATCTGGACCGACGGCGCGCTGCGCCATGCCGACAGCCCGCACATCAACCCGGCACCGGTGCTGCGCGCCTCATGGCGACGCGGCGAACGCGCGTACCTGGCGGCGGCCAACCACGGCAATCCCTACGCGTTCCAGGAACTGGCCAACGCCTACCGCAATCGCGGCGACGCGCAACAGGCACTGCGCTGGGATCTGCGCGGAATGATCTACCAGCGTTACGCCAGTTCATCGTCGCACCTGCCCGGTGCGGTGGCCGCACAGGGCGGCAGCGTGCATCCGCGGGTTGCCTACATCCAGCGCCGTGCGCAGCGCGGTGATGCCGAAGCGCAGGTGGATCTGGGCGCACTGCTGGAAAAGGGCGTGGGGCTGCCACGCGATCCGGCGCGGGCGCTGCAGCTGTACCAGCGCGCCGGTGAGCAGGGCAATGTGTTCGGCCAGTACTTCGCCGGGCTGTTGCTGGGCCGCAGTGCGCCGGGCGTGGAAAAGGACACCGAAGCGGCGGCGCGCTGGTTCGCCCGGGCCGAAGCGCAGCGCTTCTACATGGCAGCACCCAGCTACTGGGAAAAAGCCATCAAGCCGCCGTTCTTCAATTTTTCAGAATGACCGCAACCGCCGCCCGGCATGGCCCGGCGCCATGCCTCACGCCAGCAGGCGTTCCACCAGCCGCTGGTACAGCCCCGGCAGTGCTTCCAGTTCATCCACGCGCACGTTCTCGTCCACCTGGTGGATGCTGGCATTGACCGGCCCCACTTCGATGCACTGCGCGCCCAGCGGCGCGATGAAGCGCGCATCGGACGTGCCACCACCGGTGCTTTCTTCCGGCGCACGGCCGATGTGCTCGGCCAGCACCGCACGCGCCGCCGCGCGCAGCGGGCCTTCCGGGGTGTAGAACGGTTCGCCGCTGCGGTGCCACTTCAGGGTGTACTGCAGGCCGTGCCGCTCGAGCAGCCCGTTGATCTCCGCTTCCAGCTTCGGCGCATCCCAGTGCGGGTTGTAGCGGATGTTGAAATCCACCTCCAGCTCACCGGGAATCACGTTGTTGGCGCCGGTACCGGCATGGATGTTGGAGATCTGCAGGCTGGTCGGCGGGAAGCTCTCGTAGCCGTCGTCCCAGCGCCGCGCGCTCAGTTCGGCCAGGGCCGGCGCCGCCTGGTGGATCGGATTGCGTGCCTTTTCCGGGTAGGCCACGTGGCCCTGCACACCCTGCACGCGCAGCTTGGCCGACAGGCTGCCGCGGCGGCCCACGCGCAGCAGGTCGCCCAGGGTCGCGGTGGACGACGGTTCGCCGGTGATGCACCAGTCGATGCGCTGGCCACGCTCGGCAAACAGTCGCGCGACGTGGCGCACGCCATCGATGGCATCGCCTTCCTCATCGCTGGTCAGCAGCACCGCCAACGTACCGGCATGGCCCGGATGGGCCGCGACGAACTGCTCGGCCGCAACCACGAAGGCGGCCACGCTGCCTTTCATGTCCGCCGTGCCGCGGCCATACAGCACCCCATCACGGATCTGCGGGGTGAACGGATCGCTCTGCCACGCCTCGCGCGGGCCCGGGGGTACCACATCGGTATGGCCCAGCAGGACCAGTACCGGCGCACCGCTGCCATGGGTGGCCCACAGGTTGTCGACCTCGCCCAGACGCAGGTGTTCGCACTGGAAACCGGCCTGCTGCAGGCGCGCGGCCAGCAGCGCCTGGCAGCCGGCATCGTCGGGGGTGACCGACGGCCGCGCGATCAGGTCACAGGCCAGGTCGAGGACCGCGCTCATGCGCCGCTCACGCCGAAACGTGCCTTGAAGCCGTTGTCACTGAAGCCCTGGCTGACCGTGCCATCGGCGGTGACCACCAGCGGGCGCTTGATCAGCTGCGGGTACTCGCGCAGCAGCAGCTTCCATTCCGCCTCTGAATCGGCCGCCTTGCGGTTGTCGGGCAGCTGCCGCCAGGTGGTGGAGGACTTGTTGACCATCGCCGCCAGCCCGCCCAGCTGCGCAGCCCATTCCAGCAGCGTTTCCGGGCTGGGCTTGTTGTCGCGGTAGTCGACGAAGGTGTACGGCACGCCGAAGCGGTCCAGCCACTTGGTCGCCTTCTTGCAGGTATCGCAGTTCTTCAAACCGTAGACGGTGGTGCTCATGGCCATCTGTAGTGCAGGAAAACAGAGGGCCAGAATCTCACAACAGGCGCTCGGACACGACCCGGAACGGCACGCGTGGCAGCCGCAGCACCAGCCCCTCCTGCAGGTTCACGCCCATCGCCTGCAGCCGGGGGCAATACGGGCGGCCCTCCAGCTGCAGGGGCTGCAGGCTGACGATGTCCACCGGCAGTTCGATACGGGTGCTGGCCCAGCGTTGGTCGCAGGTGCGGGCAATGGCCTCGTCCTGGCAGGTCAGGAAACCCAGCAGGGCCTGCGGGCCTCCGAATGCTGCGGCCCAGCCGGGGTCGATGCCAGAGCCGGCCGCGCGCCACTGCAGGTGCAGG
The DNA here is from genome assembly GCF_047782825.1 of Stenotrophomonas maltophilia. Taxonomy (GTDB): domain Bacteria; phylum Pseudomonadota; class Gammaproteobacteria; order Xanthomonadales; family Xanthomonadaceae; genus Stenotrophomonas. The sequence continues at coordinate 1,697,916 of NZ_CP180589.1, forward strand.
GCCGGGGCACTGCCCTGCCCCCCTTCGATCACGGTGTGGCCGCTGCCATCGGTGTGCACCACGTGGTCGAAGCGCGTGGAAAGATGCGGCTGCATGGCATCGCTGAAGGCACGCGCGCCAGCCACGAAGGCCAGCTGGTCCATCACGTTGCGGTCGAACAGCACTACTGGCGTTCCCTGCGGATCGTCATCGCGGCGCAGGTACCAGCGCCAGTTGCTCTGCCGGGGCGAAGGCATCAGCGCGCGCAGCGAGCCGGCGATACGTGGCCCGAAGTGGCCATGCCGGTAGCTGAGGATGGTGTACGGGGTGCGACCGCCCTGGACCACGTAGTGATGCCCCGGCGGTGGCAGCGGTGCGTGCCGCACGTCCACCCACCAGGTCGCGTAGACCACATCGCGGACATCACTGACCAGCTGCGGCATCGGCCAGCGCCGCGACAGTGCGCGGCGCAGCCGGGTCCAGCCGGGGGCATGCAGCAGGCGCGGCAGCATCCGTCCGGACAGGGTGTTGGACGGATGCCGGTAGATCGCCGACGGCACCAGGTCCTCCGGCGCAGTCACCTTCAGTCGGCCAGGCCGCGCAGCAGGTCGTTCACGCTGGTCTTGCTGCGGGTACGGGCATCCACCTGCTTGACGATCACCGCGCAGTACAGCGAGTGGGTGCCGTCCTTGCTCGGCAGCGAGCCGGACACCACCACGCTGTACGGCGGGATGTAGCCGTAGGTGATTTCGCCGGTGGCGCGGTTGTAGATGCGGGTGCTCTGGCTGAGGAACACGCCCATGCCGATCACGCTGTGGTGGCCGACCACCACGCCTTCCACCACTTCCGAACGCGCACCGATGAAGCAGTGGTCTTCGATGATGGTCGGGCTGGCCTGCAGCGGTTCCAGCACGCCGCCGATGCCGGCGCCGCCGGACAGGTGGCAGTGCTGGCCGATCTGCGCACAGGAGCCCACGGTGGCCCAGGTATCGACCATGGTGCCTTCGCCCACATAGGCGCCGATGTTGGTGAAGCTCGGCATCAGCACCACGTCCTTGCCGAAGTACGTGCCGCGGCGGGCGATCGCACCCGGCACCACGCGCACGCCAGCGCGGCGGAACTTCGCTTCGTCATAACCGGCAAAGCGCGATTCGACCTTGTCCCAGAACGGCGCCGGGCGTGCGTCGACCACGGCCATGTCGTTCACACGGAAGTACAGCAGCACCGCCTTCTTCAGCCACTCGTTGACCTTCCAGCCGCCCTGGCCGTCCGGTTCGGCGACACGGAATTCGCCGCTTTCCAGGCCATCGATCACGCGGTTGACCAGCGGGCGGGTGGAACCTTCCAGTTCGTGCAGGGTGAGCGTGGCGCGGCGCTCGAACGCGCTTTCAATGCCGAACTTCAGCTCTTCCACGCCCGGCACCGACGGCTTGCGCAGCGACTTGCGGGCGATGGTTTCGGCGCGTGCGGCTTCGGCACTCTTGGCCGGGGCCTTCTTCGCGACCGGCTTCTTCGCAACAGCGGCCTTCTTCACCGGCGCCTTGGCCGGCGCGGCCTTCTTCGGTGCGGCAGTCTTTTTCGCCGCTGCGCTCTTGGCGGTCGCAGCAGTCTTCTTCACAGGCTTGGTGGCCATCAGGTGGGGTCTCCGGCGTTTCGATCAGGGTCCAGGCAGGCCAGCATTGCGTCATGCAGCTGCTGCCGGGCGGGTTCGGTCAGGGGGAGGTCGTGTTCGTCACTGATCACGAAAGTGTCTTCGGCGCGCTCGCCGAACGTGGCAATGCGCGCATCATGCACGCGCAGGCCCTGGTTGCGCAGCACGAACGCCACGTCGGCCAGCAGGCCGGGGCGGTCGGGGGCGACCAGGGCGAATCGGGTCGCGCCGGGTTCATCGCGGAACTCGATGCGCGGGGCGAAACGGAAGTGGCGCAGCTGCCGCGGCACGACCCGGCGCGAAGGGCGCAGGCGGGTCAGATCGCCACTGAGCGCTTCGCGCAGGGCCGCTTCCAGGTTGGCGCTGCTGCCATCGGCAAAGGTATCGGCCGGGCTGACTTCGAAGGTATCGAAGATGGTGTCCGACGGGCCGTCCAGCACGCGCGCACGATGGATGCCGTAGCCCTTGCGGTCCAGGGTCATCACGATCGCGGCGAACAGGCCATCGCGGTCCGGCGAATGCACGAACACTTCCAGCGCGGGGTCGTCCACGCTGATCCGGCGCACCTTCACCAGGGTGTGGCCCTGCTTGACCGGCACCAGCGCCGAGGCCTGCCAGGCCAGCTGTTCCGGACGCAGGCGCATGAAGCCTTCATCGGGCATCACCGCGAACTGGCGGTCGATGGTGGCATCGTCGTAGCCCTGCTCGCGCACCAGCGCGCGCACGCTGTCACGCGCCTCGGCCACGCGCTCGGCGGCCGGCACCGGGTGCTCCAGGCCCTCGCGCAGTGCGCGGCGGGTGGCGAAGTACAGGTCGGCCAGCAGCCGGTCTTTCCACGCATTCCACAGCTTGGGGCTGGTGCCGGCAATATCGGCGCAGGTCAGCAGATACAGGTAGTCCAGGCGGTCGCGGCTGCCAACCAGGGTGGCGAAGCGGTGGATCACCACCGGATCGGCGATGTCCTGCTTCTGCGCGGTCACCGACATGCGCAGGTGCTGCTCGACCAGCCAGGCCACCAGGTCGGTATCCGAGCCGCTCAGCGCATGCGCGTGGCAGAACGCGCGCGCGTCCACCGCGCCCAGTTCGGAATGGTCGCCGCCGCGGCCCTTGGCAATGTCATGGAACAGGCCTGCAAGCAGCAGCAGTTCCGGCTTGCGCAGGCGCGGCCAGACTTCATGGGCGATCGAGAAGCGTTCGTCGGCACGGCTGCTGGCGAACAGGCCGATGTTGCGCAGGACCATCAGCGTGTGCTGGTCGACCGTGTACACATGGAACAGGTCGAACTGCATGCGCCCACTGACCTGGGCAAATGCAGGAATCCACTGCCCCAGCACGCCCAGCCGCGCCATGCGCGAAAGCGTATCGACCGGGCGCTGGCCCCGCAGCAGGGCCAGGAACTGCTCGCGTGCGTTGCTGTCGGCCTGGTCATAGGCCGGCAGCAGCGGCAGCGACTCGGCCAGCGCGCGTGCGGTCAGCGAATGCAGGCCGCGCACCTGCGGGTTGTTGGCCCAGCCGGCGAACAGCGCGAACACCTGGCCGATATCGCCGCGCGGCCACTCCGGCTCGTTGGCGGCCAGGTAACCACGGCGCAGGGAAAAACCCACGGTCAGCGGCTCCGGCTGCGCTTCGCCGTCGAACTGTTCCTCGAAGCGCTGCAGCAGTCGGTCGCTGATACGGCGCACCACCAGGGCGGCGCGGTAGAAGCCCTGCATCATCTTTTCGACGCCCAGGTTCTCGGCGTCGTCTTCGAAGCCCAGGCGCGCGGCCAGGGTCTTCTGGTAATCGAAACGCAGGCGCTCTTCCGGGCGCCGCGCCACCAGGTGCAGGCCGAAGCGCAGCCGCGCCAGCACGGCACGCTCGCGCTTCAGGGCAGCCGCTTCGTCAGCGCCCAGGTGGCCCAGCCCGACCAGCGCTTCCAGGTCGCGCACGCCGAAGGCGCGCAGCGCCATCCAGCCCAGCGTGTTGAGATCGCGCAGGCCGCCGGGGCCATCCTTCAGGTCCGGCTCCAGGTTGTCGGCGGTATCGCCGAACCGCTGGTGGCGGTTGCGCAGCTCTTCCAGCTTGGCCAGGAAGAAGGCGCGCGCCGGCCACAGTTCACGGTCGTCGACCGCCGCGCGCAGCGCGCGGCGTGCGGCGTCGTCGGCCAGGATCGGCCGCGCTTCGATCAGTGCGGTCAGCACGGTCTGGTCGGTGGCCGCTTCACGGGTCTGCGCCGCAGACCGTACCGCGTGGCTGACCGCCAGCCCGCAATCCCACAGCAGGGCAAACAGCCGCGAAAGCGCAGGCTCGTGTGCCAGCTGCGCGGGCGCATCGCCGAACACCAGCAGGTCGATGTCCGAACGCGGGAACAGTTCACCGCGCCCGTAGCCCCCTACTGCGAACAGCGACAGGCCGCTGTCGGCCGGCAGGCAGCGCTGCCAGGCCAGGCGGATCAGATGATCGGCCGCGCGTGCGCGCAGCGCGATCAGCCGTTCGATGTTGTCGCCCTGGTCGAAACGCCGGTACAGGCGCGCATCGGCCTGCTGCAGCGCCTGCCGTGCGGCAGACGCCCATTCGGGATCGTCAAGCGAATCGGCCGGCGCGTCCAGCAGTGAACCCGCCGGCAGCATCGTCAGGAGACCTGCGATTCGCCCGGCGACAGGGTCAGCACGTCCACGCCGGTCTCGGTGACCGCGATCATGTGCTCCCACTGCGCCGACAGCTTGCGGTCCTTGGTCACCACGGTCCAGCCATCGGGCAGCACCTTGTTGTAGCGGGTGCCCTCGTTGATCATCGGCTCGATGGTGAAGGTCATGCCCGGCTGCAGCACCAGGCCCTGGCCCGGGCGGCCGTAATGCACCACCTGCGGTTCATCGTGGTAGACCTTGCCGATGCCGTGGCCGCAGTACTCGCGCACCACGCTGAAACGCTCGCCTTCGGCATAGCTCTGGATGGCATGGCCGATGTCGCCCAGGGTCGCACCCGGGCGCACTGCGCGGATGCCGCGCCACATCGCCTCATAGGTGGCTTCCACCAGGCGGCGGGCCATCACCGACGGCGTGCCGACGAAGTACATGCGGCTGGTGTCGCCGTGCCAGCCATCCTTGATGACGGTGACATCGATGTTGATGATGTCGCCATCCTTCAGGACCTTCCCCTCGCTGGGAATGCCGTGGCAGATGACATTGTTGACCGAGGTGCACACGCTCTTGGGGAAGCCGCGGTAGCCGACGTTGGCCGGCGTGGCGCCCTGCACGTTCACGATGTGGTCGTGGCAGATGCGGTCCAGCTCCTCGGTGGTGACACCGGGCTTGACGTGGGGGGTGACGATGTCGAGCACTTCGCTGGCCAGGCGGCCGGCGATGCGCATCGCCTCGATTTCCTGCGGGGTTTTCAGATTCACGCTCATGGCCGCCATTATCGCCGATCCGCATGCAATCTGAACGAACGCCACCCAACTGGCCGTCCAGGTCATGCACATATCCGGCAAGGACCGTGAAAGCGTGACCGACCGCGCTCTTTTGCGGCCACAAATATCACTGAATACAGACACTTGGCTCGGGAAGCTGGGATCGACCGTCCTCAAAGCGGCGCAGAACGTGCCGCCCTCGCCCCGTTCAACAGACCTTCGGGTCAGGGAGGTTGTCCATGCGATCCGCCGTTCGTTTCCCGCTGGCCGGGGCTTTGGCCCTGGCGCTGGCCGGCCCGGCCGCCGCAGCCGATACGACCACGTTCAATGTCACCCTGATCATCACCAAGGCCTGCACGATCACCGCCGCAGCCGCCACCAACGTGGACTTCGGCACCGCCGCCTCGACCACCGCCACCCCCACCCTGGGCCAGGGCACGGTGACCGCGCAGTGCTCGGCGCTGACCCCCTACACGATCTCGCTGAATGCCGGCGCCAATGCCGGCACCGCCAACGACGTGACCACCCGCCGCATGAAGAACACCGATACCACGGTGACCGCCAACAACTTCGTCGGCTACCAGCTCTACCGCGATGCCGCACGCAGCCTGGTCTGGGGCGCCACGTCAGGCACCAACACCCAGGCCGGCATCGGCACGGGCCTGAACCAGCCGTACATCGTCTACGGCCAGATCGCCAACCTGAGCACCAACAACGCTGCGGCCGGTAACTATCTGGACACGGTCACCGCCACGATCACCTATTGATGGGGCGGCACCGGATGATCCTGCCCCGCCCGTGGCGCGCCACCGGGGTGGCGCTGCTGCTCTGCCTTGCCCTGGCGGCCGACGCGCTGGCCGCGACGAGCATGCAGATCGCGCCCACCAGCCTGCAGATGGAACCACGCCAGCGTGCGGCCGAACTCTGGCTGACCAACAGCGGCACCGCACCGGTGAAGCTGCAGGTGCGGGTGTTCCGCTGGACCCAGCAGGAGGGTGAGGAACAACTGCTGCCCACCACCGATCTGATGGCCACCCCACCCATGCATGAACTGGCCGCCGGCCAGCAGCAGCTGGTGCGGGTGATGCGCGCCGATCCGCAGGCGCCGGCCAGCCAGCAGTACTACCGGCTGATCGTGGACGAAGTGCCGGACCTGGCCACCCGCGCCAGCGGCATGCAGTTCGTGCTGCGCTATTCCATCCCGGTGTTCATCCAGCCGGGCGGCGGCGGCAAGCTGGCCCCGCAGCTGCAGGCCCGGCTGCTACGCCTGGACGATGGCCGCAACGGGGTGGAAGTGCGCAACACCGGCAACAGCTACGCGCAGATTGCCGACCTGGCACTGGGCACGGTCGAGCGCCCGCGCATCATCCACCCGGGCCTGCTGGGCTACGTACTGCCCGGCCAGGTGATGCGCTGGCCGCTGGAACGCATCGCGACCAGCGGCGACAACGACCTGATCACGGCCAAGCTCAATGGCGAGTCCGAGCAGACACCGCTGCCGACGCCACCGGCTCGCTGAGGCCCTGGTGAGCGCGCTGCTGGGTGCGGCCCTGGATCCCGCGGCAAGCCTTGCCGCCGATGTTTCCGGGGTTTCGGCCGATGCCGTCCTGCCCCCGCCCACCCCGCTCACCGCCAACCAGACGCTGTATCTGGATGTCACACTGAACAGCACCTCGCGCGGCCTGCTGCCCTTCATCCAGACCGGCGGCCGCCTGCAGGCCAGTGCCGACGTGCTGCGTCAGCTGGGCTTCGACGCACGCGGCCAGGCGCCGGTGTACCTGGACCAGATCGCCGGTGTGGTGGTGCGCTACGACGCGCAGCTGCAGACCTTGGCGTTGGACGTGCCGCTGGACCAGCTGACCCTGCCCACCACCGTGCTCAGCCGGCCGCAGGTGCGCGCACCTGCGGGAAAGGCGTCACCAGGGGTCCTGCTGAACTACGACCTGTACGGCAGCCACGTGGATGAACTGGGCAACGTGAGCCTGACCACAGAGCTGCGCGTGTTCGGGCTGGGCAGCGGCACCTTTGAAAACACTGCCATCAGCCGCCGCTACCAGCAGGCCGAAGACCGCCACTGGCGCGGCGAAAGCGTGCGCCTGGATACGCGCTGGACGCTGGACTTCCCCGAGCAGGCCCTGACCCTGGAAGTGGGTGATTTCTACAGCGGCTACGTCGACTGGTCGCGGCCGGTGCGCCTGGGCGGCCTGCAGATCGGCCGCAACTATGGCCTGCAGCCCTACCGGGTCCTGACGCCTACCCCGTCCTTCCTCGGCCAGGCCGTGGTGCCTTCCACGGTCGAGCTTTATGTGGACGGGCTGCGCCAGTACAGCGGCCAGGTGCCGATCGGCCCCTTCCAGCTTTCGGCGCAGCCCGGCATCAGCGGCACCGGCAGCGCGCAGGTGGTGGTGACCGATGCCTTCGGCCGCATGCAGACCCTGGATTTCAGCTTCTACGGCACCCAGCAGCTGCTGGCCAAAGGCCTGTCGGACTGGTCGCTGGGCGTGGGCCGGCTGCGTGAGGACTTCGGCGAACGCTCCTTCGAATACGACGGCCGCACCGTGGCCACCGCCAACTGGCGCGGCGGCATCAGCGACCGGTTCACCGGCGAAGTGCATGCCGAGGGCGGTGGTGGCCTGGCCCTGGCCGGCCTGGGCGGCTGGTGGCAGCTGGGCAGCGCGGGCGTGTTCAATCTGGCCTACGCCAACAGCCGCTACCAGGGGCTGCAGGGCGGCCAGTGGGCGCTGGGCTACAGCTGGAACAACCGCCGCTTCAACGTCAACCTGCGCAGCGTGCGCAGCCATGGCCAATACCGCGACCTGGGCGCCCTGCAGGGCAATCTGCCACCGGACATCAGCGAACAGGCCACGCTGGGCGTGGACCTGCTGAAACTGGGCACGCTCAGCACCAGCTACCTGCGCCTGCGCTATCCCGACGGCCAGGACAACCGCTATGCCAGCCTGTTCTGGTCGCGCAGCTGGAGCCCGCGCTGGTCGGCCTACCTGTCGGTCAACCAGAACCTGGACCGGGGCGAAGACCGCAGCATCTACCTGTCGCTGACCGCCAGCCTGGGCAACAACCGCCAGGCCAGCCTGTCTTCCCAGCGCAATGGCGATGCGCAGAGCTGGGTGGCCGATGTCACCCAGCCGGTCCCGGGCGACGGCAGTGCCGGCGGCATCGGCTGGCGCGCGCAGGTGCGCCAGGGCGACGACGGTACCGGCGGGCTGGCCGAGGTCGGCATCCTCAATGAGCTGGGCCGCTATTCCTTCGGGGCCTCACGGCAGGGCGGCAGCACCTTCGCCTACGGCAGCGCCAGCGGCAGCGTGGTCTGGATGGGCGGCCACACCTTCGCCACCCGCGAGGTGTCCGATGCGTTCGCCGTGGTCAGCACCAGTGGCGTGGGCGGCGTGCCGGTGCGGCTGGAAAACCGCCTGATCGGCGTGACCGATGATCGCGGCCTGCTGCTGGTCAGCCCGCTGATGTCCTGGCAGCGCAACCGCGTTTCGATCGATACGCTGGACCTGCCCGCGGACATGCGCGCCGACCGTATCGAGGACTGGGTGACCCCACGCCAGCGCGCCGGCACCGGGGTAACCTTCACGCTGCGCGCGCGCCCCTCGCTGATGCTGGCCCTGCAGGACATGCAGGGCCAGCCGCTGGACGCCGGCAGCGAAGTGCGGCTGCCCGATGGCCGCCAGGCCACGGTCGGCTACGACGGCCTGCTGTATCTGGAAGACGTCGCCGCCGGCACGGTGCTGTACATCACCACCAGCCAGGGCCAGTGCCGCAGCCGGGTGCCCGCACAGCCGCAGGTGGTGGCCAGCGGCGCGCAGGCGCAACCGGTGCCATTGCGGTGCGTGCCGGAGGTGGCGCCATGACCGCAGGCCCCTTCACCGCACGCCACCTGCTGCTGGCCCTGCTGCTGGCCGCCGGCCTGCTGATGATGGCGCCGGCACGGGCCGCGGCCGTATGCACCGCCGTGGCCAACCCCACCCTGCCGTTCGGCAACGTCAACAGTGGCGCTGCCGGCCCGACCACGGCCACCCTGAACATCAACGTGACCTGCAGTACCGCGGCACTGAGCCTGCTGGCCACCACCGGCGTGCGCGTCTGCGTGGGCATCGGCCCCGGCAGCGGCGGCAGCACGCCCAGCTGGCGGACGATGACCACCAGCACCAGTGACAGCATGAACTTCCAGATCTACAACAACGCCAGCTTCAGCCAGGTCACCGGCCTGGTACCGCATGGCACGCCGCCGGCACAGGAACTGACCATGTCCTACAACGTGCCCCTGCTGACCGGCGGCAGCGGCGTACAGACCACGCAGTTGTTCGCACAGATCCCGGCTGGCCAGGTGCTGGCCTCCGGCGCCTACAGCAGCACATTCAGCGGCGCCAACGTGGTGCTGACCTGGGCCTGGAACGAAGTGCTGCTGGGCACTGCCACGGTGCCTGCCACCTGCACCAGCGGCACCGGTACCGCCACGGCCAGTGCGGCCTTCAGCGTGACCGCCACCGCCAACGTGCTGCCGCAATGCGGCAGCTATGTCACCACCAACATGAACTTCGGCAACGTCACTGGCGGCATCTCCAGCAACATCGACCAGACCGCCACCCTCAGCCTCAGCTGCCTGAAGAACACCGCCTACCAGGTCGGCCTGAGCAACGGCCTGAACAACCCCACGGCCACCAGCACCCGGCGCATGAGCACGACCATCGGCGGCAGCAGCTATTACCTGACCTACGAGCTGTACCGGGATGCCGCGCGCAGCCAGCGCTGGGGCAGCACGCTGGCCGTCGACACCGCCAGCGGAACCGGCACCGGCAGCACCCAGCAATGGACGATCTACGGCCGCGTGCCGCCGGTGACCGGCCAGCCGCCAGCGGGCACGTACAACGATGTGATCACGGTGACGATCACCTATTAGCGTTCCCTAGCATCGAGCTTGCAGGACCGCGCCTTCGTAGAGTCGAGCTTGCTCGACTGCGCCTTCCGTAGAGTCGAGCTTGCTCGACTGCGCCTTCCGTAGAGTCGAGCTTGCTCGACTGCGCCTTCCGTAGAGTCGAGCTTGCTCGACTGCCGGGCAAGTCGAGCAAGCTCGACTCTACGCATGGGGTGCGGTCGAGCACGGCTCGACGCTACAGATCCACCACGCCCGGCCGATACCGCCCACAGGGTTTTCCAGCAGGGCAGATGGCCGGTGCAACGCGCATTACTGATGACAGCCATGCTGATGGCCAGCCTGCCAGCCCTGGCCGAACCGGTGGCCACACCGCTGCAGATCCGCCTGGTGGTGGTCGAGGGCTGCGCCACCCTGCCGGGCAGCAACGCGCCCTGCCCGGTGCCCGCCCAGTACAGCGATGCGGCCGCCCTGCCTGCGCAGGTGCGCGAACTGGCACCGGCGGCCGAAGACGAAAGCGGCCACGCCCTGCCCGAGCCGCCCACGGTCTACTACTGATGCCACACCCATGGCTGACCGGCCTGCTGGCCCTGCTGCTGGCCTTCCCCGCCGCTGCGCTGGACCTGCTGCCGACCACCCTGCAACTGCCCGCCACGGGCGGCCACACCGAGTTGTGGCTGCACAACCCCGGCCCCACCCCGTGGCACGGCCGCGTGCAGGTCTGGGCCTGGGACCAGCAGCCCGGCGCCGAGCGTCTGCAGGCCAGCGACCAGATCCTGACCAGCCCGACCGTGATCGCCCTGCCCCCCGGCGCCCGGCAACGGGTCTGGATCCTGCCGCGCATACCCGCACCGGTGGCCGCCGAACAGGCCTACCGCCTGCTGCTGACCCCCGACGACCGCCGGCAGCCACGCTATTCCCTCCCGCTGTTCCGCGGCGGCGACACACGTGGAGAGCACCCCGAGCTGTGGGTGGCCCCCCCGGCCGATCCGTCGCAGCCTGTGCTGGGACTGCATAATGACGGGGCGCGCCATGCCCGCCTGAGCGAACTGGTCTACGAGGACGCGCGCGGCCGGGCCAGCCTGCTGCTGCCCGGCCTGGCCGGCTATGTCCTGGCCGCCCGGCAGCGCAACTGGGCGCTGCCGGTACGTGCCGACGGCTACGCCGGGGGGCGTTTCCTGGCCCGCCTGCAGGACGGGCGCCAGGTCATCCTGCAGGCACGTACCCCGCCAATTGCAGCCGGCGCCCCTACCGGGCTATAATCGACTGGATGTCCTGCCGCCCTGTGCGCGGAACACCGTCCACGCCGTACGTCATCGGCGAATCCACACCTGCTGCCCCCATCCGTGCCGGGGTGCTCCGCAAGGAGTTCGGCCACGGAGGCAGCAGGGAAGCCAAACCCCGGAACCATCAGCGTTTCCACGCGTCCCGCATACCTATCCCGCGGGCGGATTCGCCGGTTCCCCATCAGGAGTATTGCAATGCCCCAGGTCACCATGCGTCAGATGCTGGAAGCCGGCGTCCACTTCGGCCACCAGACCCGCTACTGGAACCCCAAGATGGCTCCGTACATCTTCGGCGCCCGCGGCAAGATCCACATCATCAACCTGGAAAAGACCGTCCCGCTGTTCAACGACGCGATGAACTTCATCTCGTCGGTTGCCCAGAAGCGCGGCACCGTCCTGTTCCTGGGCACCAAGCGCAGCGCCCGCGAAACCATCCGTGAAGAAGCCGAGCGTTGCGGCATGCCGTTCATGAACCAGCGTTGGCTGGGCGGCACCCTGACCAACTTCCGTACCGTCAAGCAGTCGGTTGCCCGCCTGAAGGAACTGGAAGCCGGTGAAACCGACGGCACCTTCGAGAAGCTGGTCAAGCACGAAGTGCTGGGCCTGCGTCGCGAGCGCGACAAGCTGGAAGCCTCGCTGGGCGGCATCAAGGAAATGAACCGTCTGCCGGACGCCATCTTCGTGATCGACATCGGCCACGAAGACATCGCGATCAAGGAAGCCAAGAAGCTGGGCATCCCGGTCATCGCCGTGGTTGACACCAACTACAACCCGGAACTGGTCGACTACGCGATCCCGGGCAACGACGACGCCATCCGCGCTGTGCAGCTGTACGCCCGCGCCGCTGCCGACGCCGTGCTGGAAGGCAAGGCTGCTGCTCCGCACGCTGCTTCGGTGCGTGAAGAAGAGTTCGCCGACGCCGCTGCTGCTGAAGGCGAAGAAAAGGCTGCCCGCCGCGCTCCGGCGAAGAAGGCTGCCAAGAAGGGCGACGACGCCCAGGCCTGATCCAGGCCCCCGGGGTGGACGCCCGGCGTCCACCCTCCCTGCGCGCAGCCTTGGGCGCGTGACAGGACCGTGTCACACGGGCCGGCCACCATGCCGGCCCTACCCCTTTCTTTCGTGAGGTAATCCCGTGGAAATCACTGCTTCCCTGGTCAAGGAACTGCGCGAGCGCACCGGCGCCGGCATGATGGAATGCAAGAAGGCGCTGACCGAAGCCGGCGGCGACATCAACGCCGCTGCTGAAGCCCTGCGCAAGTCGGGCGCCGCCAAGGCCGACAAGAAGGCTGACCGCGTGGCCGCCGAAGGCCGTCTGGGCCTGGCCCAGGATGGCGGCAAGGCCGTGCTGGTCGAGATCAACTCGGAAACCGATTTCGTTGCCAACGACGTCAACTTCAAGTCCTTCGTCGACGCCGTCGCCGCTGCCGCCCTGGCATCGGGCGCCGCTGACGCCGAAGCCCTGAAGACCGCCAAGCTGGCCTCCGGCGAAACCGTCGAAGAAGCCCGCGCCACCGCGATCCAGAAGCTGGGTGAAAACATCCAGATCCGTCGCCTGGTCAAGGTCGACACCACCGGCAACGTCGGTGCCTACGTCCACACCAACGGCAAGGTCGGCGTGCTGGTTGACCTGATCGGCGGCGACGTCGAGCTGGCCCGCGGCCTGGCCATGCACGTGGCTGCGCTGAAGCCGCCGCACAACAAGGCAGGCGACGTGCCGGCCGAGTTCGTGGAAAAGGAAAAGGAAATCGAACTGGCCAAGATGTCCGAGAAGGACAAGTCCAAGCCGGCCGACATCCTGGAAAAGATCATCAGCGGCAAGATCAACAAGATCGTCAGCGAAGTGACCCTGTACGGCCAGACCTACGTTCTGGGCGACACCACGGTCGAGCAGGTGGTCAAGGCCGCTGGCGCCGACGTGGCTGGCTTCCAGCTGCTGGTCGTCGGCGAAGGCATCGAGAAGGTGGTGGAAGACTACGCCGCCGAAGTTGCCAAGGCGATGCAGGTCTGATTCCAGCCTTCCGGCTGTGAACGACCAGAAGGAGCCGCGGGAAACCGCGGCTCTTTTTTCATGTCTGGAGCACACCCGGCGTCGGCAGGCTTTGCGTTATGCATGAATCGGGCCGATACTCGGCACAGGGGAATCTGCAATCACGTAACAGGAACGAAAGTCGCAGACTGTGATGCATTCCTAGATATTCTTGTCCTAATGGAATTGAACGATCCGACATGCCTCCTGAGCTGACTGCTGCCCTGGCGTTGTGCCGAAACCTGCCCTCGCCGCCCGGTATTGCCCTGCGCATCATCGAACTGGCCCAGGACCCGGAAGCGGACATCGCCACCGCCGCCGACATCATCGCCATCGACATGGCGTTGAGCGCTCGCATGCTGCGCATCGCCAATTCGCCGCTGTACGCCAGCCGCCGCCGGATCGAGAACCTCGGCCAGGCACTGACCATGCTCGGCCTGAACGCCACCATCAGCCTTGCGCTGGGCTTCACCGTCACCCAGGGCCTGACCGGCGGCAGTGGCGCCGACCATGACCTGCGCCAGCGCGCCTGGAAGCGCAGCATCCTCAGCGCACTGGCTGCCAGCCAGCTGGGCCAGGCCCGCGGCCTGCGCCGGCTGGAAGAACTGATGCTGGCCGGCCTGCTGCAGGACATGGGCGTGCTGTGCCTGGCCCAGGCCGAATCCGAACGCTACCTGCCGCTGCTGCGCGAAGCCCGCGACAATCCCGACCTGGTCGCCCGCGAGCGCGAAGCGCTGGGCTGCAGCCACGCCGACGTGGGCGCCTGGGTGGCCGAACAGTGGGGCCTGCCGCGCTACCTGGTGGAAAGCATCCGCCTGAGCGAATCCGAGGCCGCCGCCGATACCCCGTTCCAGGCCTGCGTGCAGCTGTCCGGCGCCGTGGCCGACATCTGGCTGGACGACGATGCCGACAGCGCACGCGAGCGCGCCCTGCACGAGGTGCATGAGCGCCTGCAGCTGGACAGCGCCCGCTTCGACCAGGTGCTGGCCCGCATCAGCGAGGCCCTGCCCGACATCGCCAGCCTGTTCGAGACCGGCCTCAGCTCGCCTTCGCGCGTGCGCGAGCTGATCGACCACGCCCAGGAACTGACCACCCTGCGCAACCTGCGCGAGATGCAGGACGCCGAACAGGCGCGCCGCCGCGCCGACGAATTCGAGGCCCGGGCCAAGCGCCTGGCCGACCAGGCCCACCGTGACGCGCTGACCGGCGTGCTCAACCGGCGCCAGCTGGAAGCCGTGCTCGAGCAGGAGTTCCTGCGCGCCGGCCGCCACGGCTGGCCGCTGTCGGTGGCCTTCATCGACCTGGACGATTTCAAGAAGATCAACGATGCCCATGGCCACCTGACCGGCGATGAGGTGCTGCGCGCCTTTGCCGCCAAGCTGCAGGGCCAGCTGCGCAACAGCGACACCGTGGCCCGCTTCGGCGGCGAGGAATTCGTCGCCCTGCTGCCCAACACCAGCGAGGCGGTGGCGCTGGATGTGATCCGCCGGGTTCTGGCCAACATCGTCTCCACGCCGATGGCCGAGGCGGAGGGCGGGCCGCTGTTCGTCACCTTCTCCGCCGGCGTGGCTACCCAGGGCGGCTACGAGCGCTTTGCCGGCGTGCAGGACCTGCTGCGCGCGGCCGACGATGTGCTGTACCGCTCCAAGAACCTGGGCCGTAACCGGGTCATCGCACGCTCTCCCGGCGAACTGGGGCATGATGAGCTGTCCGCCACCGCAGGCGCGGAACTGGGCTGAGCCCACCGCGCCGGCTGAACGGGGCACTGCGAAGATCTGCGCCGCAGTGCACAAAAAGCTTTGGCCGCGCGCCGCATGCGCGTAGAATCCCCCGCGATTTCCACGCACCCGAGGTCCCCATGTCCAAGCTCGCCTATCGCCGCATCCTTCTGAAACTGTCCGGGGAGGCGCTGATGGGAGATGAGGACTACGGCATCGACCCCAAGATCATCAACCGCCTGGCCCGTGAAGTGATCGAGGCCCAGCAGGCGGGCGCCGAAGTGGCGCTGGTGATCGGCGGTGGCAACATCTTCCGCGGCGCCGGCCTGGCCGCAGGCGGCATGGACCGCGTCACCGGCGACCAGATGGGCATGCTGGCCACCGTCATCAACGCCCTGGCCATGCAGGACGCGCTGGAGAAGCTGGGCGCCAAGGCCCGGGTGATGAGCGCGATCAAGATCAACGATGTGTGCGAGGACTACATCCGCCGCCGCGCCATCCGCCACCTGGAAAAGGGTCGCCTGGTGATCTTCGCCGCCGGCGTCGGCAGCCCGTTCTTCACCACCGATTCGGGCGCCGCCCTGCGCGCGATCGAGATCGGCGCCGACCTGCTGCTGAAGGCCACCAAGGTCGATGGCGTGTACGACAAGGATCCGAACAAGTACAGCGACGCCGTCCGCTTCGACAGCCTGAGCTACGACGAAGTGATCCGCCGCGGCCTGGAAGTGATGGATACCGCCGCCTTCGCCCTGGCCCGCGACAGCGACCTGCCGATGCGCGTGTTCGACATGGGCCAGCCGGGCGAGCTGCTGAAGATCCTCAACGGCCAGAACATCGGCACCTTGGTCCAGGGCCGCGATCCGGCCTGAGCCTGAGCGCCAGGGGTGCTCCGGGCCGATTCAGGCCCGGCAGCGTCCCGTATTCGCCTATAATCGCCCGATTCCAGTTACATCCAGGACCCGGGCGATGCTCAACGACATCAAGAACAACGCGCAGACGCGCATGGCCAAGAGCATCGACGCTCTGAAGCACACCCTCACCTCGATCCGCACCGGGCGTGCCACTCCCGCCCTGCTGGACCGCGTCACGGTCAATGCCTACGGCAACGCCAGCACCCCGCTGAACCAGGTTGCGTCGATCTCCAACGCCGACGCCCACTCGCTGCTGGTCACGCCCTTCGACAAGAGCATGATCAAGGAAATCGAGAAGGGCCTGTACAACCACGAGTTCACCCCGAACACCCTGGGCGCAGCGATCCGCATCAACATGCCGCCGCCGACCGAAGAGCGCCGCAAGGAGCTGGCCAAGCAGGTGCAGAAGGAAGGCGAAGGCGCAAAGATCGCCATCCGCAACATCCGTCAGGACGCCAACAAGGAAGTGGCCAAACTGGTCAAGGACAAGGCGATCAGCGAAGACGAGAAGAAGCGCGGCGAAGACGACATCCAGAAGCTGACCGACAGCAGCATCAAGGACGTCGACAAGGTCGTCGCCGACAAGGAAAAGGAACTGTTGTCGGTCTGAAGTCGATGCCGTCCGTCCCGCCTCCGTTGCCGGCCGCCCTGCCCCGCCACGTCGCCATCATCATGGATGGCAACGGGCGCTGGGCACAGCAGCGCCGCCGCCCGCGCGTGATCGGCCACCGTGCCGGCGCGCGCGCGGTCAACCGCACCATCGACCGTTGCCTTGAACTGGGCATTCCGGCGCTGACCCTGTTCGCGTTTTCCAGCGAGAACTGGGGCCGCCCGCAGGAAGAAGTCGACGCCCTGATGAAGCTGTTCCTCGGCGCGCTCGACCGCGAGGTGGACGAGCTGCACCGGCGTGGCGTGCGCGTGCGCTTCATCGGCGAACGCGAGCGCTTCGGCGCCGGCCTGGTCAGCCGCATGCAGCTGGCCGAGCAGCGCACCGCCGACAACACCACCCTGACCCTGTCGATTGCTGCCAGCTACGGCGGCCGCCAGGACATCGCCCGCGCCGCACGTGCGCTGGCGGCGGAAGTGGCCGCCGGCCGCCTGTTGCCCGAGCAGATCGACGAATCGCTGCTGGGCCGCCAGGTCGCCCTGGCCGACCTGCCGCCGCCGGACCTGTTCATCCGCACCGGTGGCGACACCCGTATCAGTAATTTCCTGCTGTGGCAGCTGGCGTATACCGAGCTGTGGTTCACCGAGGCGCTGTGGCCGGATTTCGATGCCGGGCAGCTGCAACAGGCGCTGGACGCCTATGCCGGCCGTGAGCGCCGCTTCGGCCTGACCAGCGCCCAGATCGCCGCCCTGGCCACCGAGACGCCCAGCCCATGACCAAGACCCGAGTTCTCGCCGCGCTGATCATGGCGCCGGTGGCCATTGCCGCGATCCTGCTGCTGCCCACCCAATGGCTGGCCGCCGCCGCCGCCGCCGTGTTCCTGATCGGCCTGTGGGAGTGGCTGAAGCTGGCCGGCATCGAAGACACCCTGGCCCGTACCGTGCTGCTGGTGCTGAACCTGCTGCTGATGGTGCTGATGGTCTGGGCCGACGGCAGCACCCTGGTGCTGTTTCAGATCGCGACCCTGGTCGGCGTAGCCTGGTGGCTGGCCGCACTGGTCTGGCTGCGCTTCTTCACCTTCGGCGCGCAGCCGGGCAGCCCGGCCCGCATCCTCAAGATGCTGGCCGGTACGCTGGCGATCGTGCCCGCCTGGGCCGCGCTGGTGCTGATCCATGCCGGTGGCGACCCGCCGGGCCACAATGGTCACCTGTGGCTGCTGGCCGCGCTGGCGCTGGTCTGGGCCGCCGATTCGGGCGCCTATTTCGCCGGCCGCCACTTCGGCAAGCGCAAGCTGGCCCCGCGCATCAGCCCCAACAAGACCTGGGAAGGCCTGCTCGGCGGCCTGCTGGCCGGCGTTGCCGTGGCGGTGGGCCTGGGCCTGCTGGCCGGCATCGACACCGCCCACCTGCCGGGCCTGCTGGTCACCTCGGTGGTGGCCGTGTTCGCCTCGGTGCTGGGTGATCTGTACGAAAGCCTGATCAAGCGCCATGCCGGCGCCAAGGATTCGGGCCATCTGATTCCCGGCCACGGCGGCGTGCTCGACCGCGTGGACGGGGTGCTGGCCGCCCTGCCGGTGTTCGCGCTGGGCAAGGAAATCTTCGGGTTCTGACCATGGAAGCTGCTGCAGACCTGCGCCGGGTTGCCGTATTCGGCGCGACCGGCTCCATCGGTGCCTCCACGCTGGACGTGATCGCGCGCCACCCGCAGCGCTACCAGGCCACGGTGCTTGCCGCCGGCCGCCAGGTGCAGGCGCTGCTGGCCCTGTGCCGCGTGCACCGGCCGGCGCACGCGGTCATCGCCGACGACAGCCTGTACGCCGAACTGCGCGACGGCCTGCGCGACGCCGGCCTGGCCACCCAGGCCCACGCCGGTGCCGCCGCGCTGGACCAGCTGGCCGCCAGCGATGCCTGCGACACCGTGGTCGCCGCGATCGTCGGCGCCGCCGGCCTGTCCTCGACCCTGGCCGCCGCAGCGGCCGGCAAGCGCATCCTGCTGGCCAACAAGGAGTCGCTGGTGCTGGCCGGCGAACTGCTGACCCGCACCGCCGAACGCGCCGGTGCCGAAATCATCCCGATCGACAGCGAACACAGCGCCATCTTCCAGTGCCTGCGCTCGCGCGATGCCAGCCTGGACGGCGCCGGTGTGCGCCGCATCCTGCTGACCGCCTCCGGCGGCCCCTTCCGCGGCCGCAGCCGTGCGGAGCTGGCCGAGGTCACCCCGGCGCAGGCCGTGGCCCACCCGAAGTGGTCCATGGGGCCGAAGATCTCGGTCGATTCGGCGACGTTGATGAACAAGGGTCTGGAAGTGATCGAGGCCCACCACCTGTTCGGCATCCCCGGTGAGCGCATCGAGGTGCTGGTCCACCCGCAGAGCCTGGTCCATTCACTGGTCGAGTTCGTTGACGGCTCGACCCTCGCCCAGCTGGGCCTGCCGGACATGCGCACCACCCTGGCCGTCGGCCTGGGCTGGCCGCAGCGCATTGAATCGGGCGTGTCCGGGCTGGACCTGCTGAGCCAGGGCCGCCTGGATTTCGAAGCACCCGACACCGACGCCTTCCCCTGCCTGGCCCTGGCCTGGCAGGCCATGCAGGCCGGCGGCACCGCCCCGGCGGTGCTGAATGCGGCCAATGAAGAGGCTGTTTCAGCGTTTCTTCAGGGCCGGATCGGTTTCCTGACCATTCCCGCGCTGGTTGCTAACGCTCTTTCAACACTGCCGACCGAAGCAGCCGATACACTGGACGGCCTGTTGTCCGCCGACCAGCGGGCCCGCCAGTTGACCCTGAACGCCATCGCCGCCGCCTGAACGCCACGCCCATACCGCATGACGCCGCTGCCCTTGTCCGCCAATGTTGTGAGCCTGCATGACTGACTTCATCGGATCGGTCTGGTGGATGATTGTCAGCCTGGGGCTGCTGGTCACCTTCCACGAGTTCGGGCATTACTGGATCGGCCGCCTGTGCGGGGTCAAGGTGCTGCGGTTCTCGGTCGGCTTCGGCCGGCCCCTGTGGTCCCGCCGCGACAAGCATGGCACCGAGTTCGCCATCGCCGCCCTGCCGCTGGGCGGCTACGTGAAGTTCCTCGACGAGCGCGAGGTGGAAGTACACCCGCACGAGCGCGGGCAGGCCTTCAACCACAAGACGGTCTGGCAGCGCATCGCCATCGTCGCCGCCGGCCCCATCGCCAATCTGCTGCTGTGCGTGCTGCTGCTGTGGGCGATGTTCGTGATCGGCAAGCAGGACTATTCGGCCACGCTGGGCCGCACCACCGGCATTGCCGCCACCGCCGGCCTGGCCAGCGGTGACCGCGTGCTGCGCGTGGACGACCGCGAAGTCGCCACCCTGGGCGAGGCCAGCATGGCGCTGACCGCCGCAGCCATGGACAAGCGCGACGTGACCCTGGAAGTGCTCGACAGCGCCGAGCAGGTGCGGACCCGCACCCTGCCGCTGTCGCAGCTGCCGGCCGGGTTCGATGAACGCCGGGTACCGATCCTGGCCGGCCTGTACTGGCAGGCCTGGCTGCAGCCAGCCCAGGTGGACAGCCTGACGGCGGACTCGGCCGTGGCCGGCCAGCTGCAGTCCGGCGACCTGATCGTGGCCATCGACGGCCAGCGCATCGACGGCGCCGACCAGGTCAGTGCGCAGATCCAGGAACTGGGCCGCCGTGGTGGCCCGGGCATGATCGAAGTGATGCGCGGTGGCGAACGCCTGGCGCTGGAAGTGACCCCGCGCCTGGGCAAGGACGGCCAAGGCAAGCCGGTCTGGCAGATCGGCGTGGGCTTCGCCGGCGCCTACAGCCCGGCCTACGACACCCTGATGCGCTACGGCCCGATCGATGCAGTGGGCGTGGCCGTGCGCGAAACCGGCCGCCTGGCCTCCGATTCGCTGGGCATGATGGCCCGCATCGTCACCGGCAAGGCCTCGCTGCAGAACGTTTCCGGCCCGGTCACCATCGCCCGCGTGGCCAATGTTTCGGCCAAACGCGGCCTGGACTGGTTCCTGCAGTTCCTGGCGCTGCTGTCCCTCAGCCTGTGCATCATCAACCTGCTGCCCATCCCCATCTTGGACGGCGGGCACCTGCTGTATTACCTTATCGAGTTGGTCAAGGGCAGCCCGCTGAGCGAGCGTGCCATCGCCGCAGGTCAGTACATCGGCCTGGCGTTGCTGGCCGGGCTGATGGGGCTGGCGTTCTACAACGACATCCTCGGCCTGGTCCCGCGATGAACTTTTCCATGTTGTTGCCGTCTACAGCGTCGGCATCCCGCACCAATGAAATCGACCTTCCTACCGGACGTGACATGACGCGACTCCCCAATCGCCGCCTGCTGGCCCTCGCCCTCGCCGCCGTCACCGGCGCTCCCGCCCTGGCCCAGGCAGCCGAGCCCTTCACTGTCAGCGACATCCGCGTCGACGGCCTGCAGCGCATCAGCTCGGGTACGGTATTCACCTACCTGCCTGTTGAGCGTGGCGAGACGGTCACCGACAGCAAGGTGGGCGAGACCATCCGCGCCCTGTACAAGACCGGCTTCTTCGAAGACGTGCAGCTGGACCGCCAGGGCTCGATCCTGGTGGTGACCGTCAAGGAACGCCCGGCGATCAACAAGCTGACCGTGACCGGTAACAAGGACATCAAGTCCGACCAGCTGCTCAAGGGCCTGTCCGACATCGGCCTGACCGAAGGCGGCACCTTCGATCGCCTCAGCCTGGACCGCGTGACCCAGGAACTGCGCCGCCAGTACAACGACCGCGGCAAGTACAACGTCGAGATCACCCCGACGGTGAGCCCGCTGGACCGCAACCGCGTGGACATCGCCATCGCCATCAAGGAAGGCAAGGCGGCCAAGATCCGTCACGTCAACCTGGTCGGCACCGAGAAGTTCGACAGCAAGGACATCCTGGAAATCTGGGAATCCAAGGAGCACAACTGGGCGTCGTGGTACCGCCGCGATGACCAGTACTCCAAGGAAAAGATGTCCGGCGACCTGGAAAAGCTGAACTCCTGGTACCTGGACCGCGGCTATGTCGATTTCAGCGTCGACTCGACCCAGGTCTCGATCAGCCCGGACAAGCGCGACATGTTCGTGACCGCCGGCGTGACCGAAGGCAACCAGTACAAGATTTCCGAGATCAAGGTCAGCGGCGACACCATCCTCCCGCAGGAAGATGTCGAGCGCATGGTCGTGCAGAAGTCGGGTGATACGTTCTCGCGTGCGCTGCTGGAATACAGCTCCGACGCGATCACCAACTCGCTGTCCAACATCGGCTATGCCTTCGCCAAGGTGAACCCGATCCCGACCACCAACCGCGCCGAACAGACCGTGGCGGTGAACATGCAGGTCGTTCCCGGCCCGCGCGTGTCGGTACGCCGCATCATCTTCAAGGGCAATACCCGCACGTCCGACGAAGTGATGCGTCGTGAAATGCGCCAGTTCGAGAACACCTGGTACTCGCAGGCGGCCATCGACCGTTCGAAGATCCGCCTGCAGCGCCTGGGCTACTTCGAATCGGTGGACGTGGAAACCCCGCCGGTCAGCGGCAGCAACGACCAGGTCGACGTCGTCTACAACGTCAAGGAAACCACCTCCGGCAGCTTCGTGTTCGGCCTGGGCTATTCGCAGTCCTACGGCATGACCACCTCGGTGCAGCTGTCGCAGAACAACTTCCTGGGCGGCGGCAACCGCGTGTCGGTCGAAGCCTCGCGCAGCAGCTACCTGCAGCGCTACGGCTTCAGCTACACCAACCCGTACTTCACCGATGACGGCGTGTCGCTGGGCTACAACCTGTCCTGGCGCGAACTGGATTACTCCGATTTCAACACCGCGCAGTACAACAGCACCAATGGTTCGGCGCAGGTAGTATTCGGCGTGCCGCTCACCGAGACCGACAGCGTCTCGCTGATGTTCGGCATCGACAGCAACCAGATCACGACCTACCAGGGTTCCACCCCAGATTCGATCATCGACTACATCAACGCCATCGGCACGCGTACCTTCCATGCCTGGCGCACCGAGCTGGGCTGGGCCCGCGATTCGCGCAACGACTACTTCATGCCGACCCGTGGTACCTACCAGCGCGTCGGCCTGGAAACCACCCTGCCGGGTTCGACCGTCGAGTACTTCAAGCTGAACTACCAGATCAGCAAGTACTGGCCGATCATGCCTTCGCTGGTGATCAACACCCGTGCGGAAATCGGCTACGGTGACAGCTACGGCAAGGACTACATCCGCGACCTGTGCTACACCGCACCGACCGACGCCAACCCGAACCCGACCCAGACCGTCGACTGCAACCCGAGCTCCTCTGACTACGTGAAGACGGTCAAGGCCTCCGGACTGCCGTTCTACGAGAACTTCTACGCCGGCGGCACCAATTCGGTGCGCGGCTTCGAAGACAACACCTTGGGCCCGCGCGAGGCGACGCGAGGCTATCCGAACGGCCAGCCGCTGGGTGGCTCGGTGAAGACCGTCGGCTCGATCGAAGCATACTTCCCGCGTCTGTTCGACAGCCCGTCGGCCCGCGTGTCGGCCTTTGTCGACTTCGGCAACGTCTACAACGGCGTGGACAACTTCAAGGCCAACGAGCTGCGCGTGTCCACCGGCGTGGCCCTGCTGTGGCGCGCCCCGGTCGGCCCGATCTCGATCAGCTACGCGTTCCCGCTGAAGAAGAAGGACGGCGACGAAATCGAACGGCTGCAGTTCACCTTCGGTGGCCAGTTCTAAGGAGCGAAGCTCCTCAGAACCGCGCCACCTCCGGTGAATTGCCCCCGCATTTCACCTATCCCCCGCGCCGCTGGCGCGCCCCCCTTAACAAAGGGGGGCTTTCCACCAGACGGGGTACGAAGCGCCGGGCAATGCCCGGCGTTTTTGTTTGTGGAGCCCGTGCGAGCGCGGCGGGCGAATTGCTTTTGATTTTTTCTGTTTTTCCGTGGCTGGCACTCGCGCCAGACTGTCGGGGGTCGGACGGGTGGGGCCGGCGGGGGTGTGAGCCGCATGGATGCGGCGATCAAGGCTACATGGACGTACTTGCGCCGTCCCCCGCTGGCCCTACCCGTCCGACCCTGCCACGGGCCTTATCCTGCAAGCCACGAGGGGCCCTGCCGTTGGCCGTGGAACCGCCCCGCATGACCGGACTGGCTCCACACGTTAAACTCCCGCCGTGAATACTCCTACCTACACCGCCCAGCAACTCGCCGACCAGTTCGGCCTGCAGGTCCATGGCGACCCCGCCACCGCCATCCATGGCGTGGCGACCCTCGCCCATGCCGGTGCCGGCCAGCTGACCTTCCTCGCCAACCCGCGCTACCGCACCCAGCTGGCCGACAGCCAGGCTTCGCTGGTGGTATTGCGCGCCGAGGATGCCGAGGCCGCGCCCGGCGCCGCCCTCGTCGCCAAGGATCCCTACACCACCTTCGCCAAGATCGCCGCGCTGTTCGACATCGCGCCGCTGCGTGAACCCGGTATCCACCCCAGCGCGGTCATCGATCCGCAGGCGCAGGTCGCCGCCAGCGCCCATGTCGGCCCGTTCGTCACCATCGGTGCGCGCAGCGTGGTCGGCGAGAACTGCATCATTGGCGCCGGCAGCATCATCGGCGAAGACTGCACCCTCGATACCGGCTGTGAACTGATCGCCCGGGTCACCCTGGTCACCCGCGTCAAGCTCGGCAAGCGCGTGCGCGTCCACCCCGGTGCCGTGCTCGGTGCCGATGGCTTCGGCCTGGCGATGGACGCCGGCAAGTGGATCAAGGTGCCGCAGCTGGGCGGCGTGCGCATCGGCGATGACTGCGAGATCGGCGCCAATACCTGCGTCGACCGTGGTGCGCTGGAAGACACCGTGCTGGCCGAAGACGTGCGCCTGGACAACCTGGTGCAGATCGCGCACAACGTGCAGATCGGCGCCCATTCGGCCATCGCCGGCTGCACCGGCATTGCCGGCAGCGCCAAGATCGGCCGCTACTGCCTGCTCGGCGGCGCCGTCGGCGTCGTCGGCCATCTGGAAATCTGCGACAAGGTCGTGATCACCGGTAAATCGGTGGTCCGCAACTCCATCACCGAGCCGGGCGAATACTCGTCCGGAACGCCCCTGACCGACAACCGCACGTGGCGCAAGAACGCCGCGCGCTTCAAGCAGCTCGATGCACTGGCCCGTCGCATCCTGTCTGTGAGCAAGGAGAAAGAATGAGCCACCCCCAGACCCTGCCGGACATGGCACAGATCCAGTCGCTGCTGCCGCACCGCTACCCGTTCCTGCTGGTCGACAAGGTCGTGTCGATCGACTACGAGAAGCGCACCATCGTGGCGACCAAGAACGTCAGCATCAACGAGCCGTTCTTCCAGGGCCATTTCCCCAACCAGCCGATCATGCCCGGCGTGCTGATCATCGAAGCCATGGCCCAGGCTGGCGGCGTGCTGACCCAGCTCACCCTGGGCCGCGATTCGCAGTCCAAGCTGTTCTACATGGTCAAGGTCGACAAGGCCCGCTTCACCAAGCAGGTGGTGCCGGGCGACGTGCTGGAAATGCACGTGGAGATCAAGCGTGTGATCCGCAACATGGCCGTGTACGACTGCGTGGCCAAGGTCGACGGCGAAGTCGTGGCCTGCGCCGAGGTGCTGTGCGCCGGCACCCGCGAATGACCCTGGCCGGAGGACCGAGATGAGCGACAACGCCCCCCTGATCCATCCCACCGCCGTGATCGATCCGTCGGCACGACTGGCCGACGGCGTCCGCGTGGGCGCGTTCACGATCATCGGGCCGGACGTCGAGATCGGCGCCGGCACCGAGGTCGGTCCGCATTGCAGCATCAACGGCCCGACCCGGATCGGCCGCGACAACCGTTTCATCGGCCATGTCGCGGTCGGTGGCGAGCCGCAGGACAAGAAGTTCGCCGGTGAACGCACCGAACTGGTCATCGGCGACCGCAACGTGTTCCGCGAATTCGTCACCCTCAACCGCGGCACCGGCGGCGGCGGTGGCATCACCACCATCGGCGACGACAACTGGATGCTGGCGTACACGCACGTGGCCCACGACTGCCACGTCGGCAACTTCTGCGTGTTCTCCAACAACACCACCCTGGCCGGGCATGTCACCGTCGGCGACTACGTGATCATCAGCGGCTTCGCCGGTGCCCACCAGTTCTGCCGCATCGGTGCGCACGCCTTCCTGGGCATGGGCGCGCTGACCAACGGCGATGTGCCGCCGTTCACCATGGTCGGTACCGATTCGCTGGGCCGCCCGCGCGGCATCAACAGCGAGGGCCTCAAGCGCCGTGGCTTCGATGCCGACCGCATCGCCGCCATCAAGCGTGCCTACCGCACCCTGTACGTGGCGGGCCTGCCGCTGGCCGAGGCCAAGCAGCAGCTGGCCGAACAGGCGCAGGCCAGCGATGACGTCCGCTCCATGCTGGACTTCATCGAACACACCGAGAGGCACCTGCTGCGATGAGCAGCACGACCGGCCAGGCGCCGGCCGGCGCCGCCATCATTCCGCTGGCCTCGATGGCCGGCAGCGCTCCGGCGCAACGGGTGCTCAGCGAGCGCCCGTTGCGGATCGCGCTGGTGGCCGGTGAAGCCTCCGGCGACCTGCTGGGCGCCGGCCTGGTGCGCGAGCTGAAGGCGCGCTTCCCCAATGCCGAATTCGCCGGCATCGGCGGCGATGCCATGCGCAACGCCGGCTGCCAGACCTGGCACGATGCCAGCGAGCTGGCGGTGATGGGCCTGACCGAAGTGCTGCGCCACCTGCCACGCCTGCTCAAGCTGCGCTCGGCCTTCCGCCAGCGTGCGCTGGACTGGCAGCCGGACGTGTTCATCGGCATCGATGCCCCCGACTTCAACCTGGGCATCGAGCGCTGGCTGAAGCAGCGCGGCATTCCCACCGTGCATTACGTCAGCCCCTCGGTCTGGGCCTGGCGCGAGAAGCGTGCGGAGAAGATCGGCAGCAGTGCCGACCTGGTGCTGTGCCTGTTCCCGATGGAACCGCCCATCTATGCGAAGCACGGCATCGATGCGCGTTTCGTCGGCCACCCCATGGCCGATGACATTCCGCTGCACGGTGACCGCGATGCGGCCCGCGCCGCGCTCGGCCTGCCCGTCTCGGCCAAGGTACTGGCGGTGCTGCCGGGCAGCCGCCTGGGCGAGATCTCGCGCCTGGGCGAACCGTTCTTCGAAGCGGCCTGGCAGGTCTCCGAACGCATTCCCGGCCTGCACGTGGTGGTGCCGGCGGCAAACGCCGCCTGCCGTCGCCTGATCGAGGAACAGCTGTCACGTTCGGCGCTGCCGGTGGCGTACTCGCATGTACTGGATGGGCAGGCGCGCACGGCGATGATCGCCGCCGACGTGGTGGTGCTGGCCTCCGGCACGGCCACCCTGGAAGCCATGCTGGTGAAGCGGCCGATGGTGGTCGGCTACCGGGTGAACGAACTGACCTACCGCCTGGTGAAGGCACTGGGCCTGATCAAGGTCGACCGCTTCGCCCTGCCCAACATCCTGGCCGCGCAGGATCTGGCCCCGGAACTGATGCAGCACGACTGCACGCCGGACAAGCTGGCTGCGGCCATCCAGCAGTGGTTCGACCACCCGCAGCGGGCGGCCGACCTGCAGGGCACCTACGAGCGCCTGCATGAGCGCCTGCGCCGCAATGCCTCGGCCCGCGCGGCCGATGCCGTGGGCGAACTGCTGGTGCGCCAGCAGGAACCGGCATGAGCCGCCGTGGCGCGGCGGCCGCCAGCCTGGCGCTGTTCGACGGCGCTGCGGTGGTCGAGCCGGAACGCCTGGTCGCCGGCGTGGACGAAGCCGGCCGTGGCCCGCTGGCCGGGCCGGTGGCGGTGGCGGCGGTGGTCTTCGATCCATCGCGCCCGCGCATCAACGGTCTGGACGATTCCAAGCAGCTGACCGCTGCCCGCCGCGAACAGCTGCACGACCGCATCATCGAACGGGCACTGGCCTGGAAGGTGGTGCTGGTGGACGTGCACGCCATCGACCGCCTGAACATCTACCAGGCCACCCTGCAGGGCATGCGCGAGGTGGTCGCCGCCGTGGCCCACGTGGCCGGCTTCGCCCGCATCGACGGCAACGTGGTGCCCAAGGGCCTGGTGCTGCCGGCGCAGGCGCTGGTCGGCGGCGATGGCATCGACCGCGCGATCATGGCCGCCTCGATTTTGGCCAAGGTCTCGCGCGACCGTTACATGCAGGACCTGCACGCCCGGCACCCGCAGTACGGCTTCGACCAGCACAAGGGCTATGGCACCCCCGCGCACCTGGCCGCGCTGCGCACGCACGGCCCCTGTGACGAACACCGCCGCAGCTTCGCCCCGGTGCGCGAGTGCCTGGAAGTGCCGCAGGCAGCGGTCGCCGACATCGCGATTGCCTGAATCGCCTGAACGCCCGCTGCAACCCGTCTGGGGAAGAGTCCCCCTGAGTCAGGGGGACGCGCCGACGGCGCGGGGGTCTGGAAGCATGGTGAGACGGGGCCCGCGGTTCGCCTGCGAACCGTGGGAAGCGATAGCGCGAATGCGATATCGCGTATCGTCAAGAGCTTGTCGCCACCCCCTGCCCTCGCTACCCTGACCGGGCACTCCAGCGCTTCCCGACCCCGGCGACGATTTCCCCGTCAGCACCCGGGGCCCGCGCGCTCCAACCTGGTCCGGCATGTCCAACTCCCGCTTCGTACATCTCCACGTCCACACCGAGTTCTCGCTGGCGGACTCGACCATCCGCGTGCCGGCCAAGCCCGACCAGGCCGACCCGAAGAAGGCCAAGCAGGCCAACCTGCTGTCGCGCTCGGTCGAACTCGGCCTGCCCGCGCTGGCGGTGACCGACCTGAACAACCTGTTCGCCCTGGTCAAGTTCTACAAGGCCGCCGAAGGCGTGGGCATCAAGCCCATCGCCGGCGCCGACGTGATGATTGCCGAGGAAGGCCAGGACCCGTGGCGGATGACCCTGCTGTGCCGCGACCGCGAGGGCTACCTGAGCCTGTCGCGGCTGCTGACCCGCGCCTGGATGGAAGGCCACCGCCCTGAAGGCGGCGTGGCCATCCACCCGGACTGGCTGAAGGCCGGCAACGCCAACCTGTTCGCCCTGGCCGGCCGTGACAGCCTGGCCGGCCGTCTGGCCCTGGACGGCAAGCACGACCTGGCCGAGCAGCAGCTGGCCGACTGGCAGCGCGCTTTCGGCGACGGCCTGCACCTGGAACTGACCCGCACCGGCCGCGAAGGCGAGGAAACCTTCAACCGCTTCGCGTTGATGGCCGCCGGCCAGCGCGGCCTGCCGGTGGTGGCCAGCAACGATGTGCGCTTCCTGGCGCCTACCGATTTCAGCGCGCACGAAGCGCGCGTGTGCATTTCCACCGGCCGCGTGCTGGACGACCCCAAGCGCCCGCGTGAGTACAGCGACCAGCAGTACCTGAAGTCGGCCGAGGAGATGTGCGCGCTGTTCGCCGATATCCCCGATGCGATCGACAACACGCTGGCGCTGGCCGAACGCTGCAACATCGAAATGCGGCTGGGCACCTACTTCCTGCCCAACTACCCGGTGCCCGACGACGAGACCCTGGACACCTGGATCCAGAAGATGTCGCGCGACGGCCTGGAAGAGCGCCTGGAGAAGAATCCGCTGGCGCCGGGCAAGACCCGCGAGGAGTACTTCGAACGCCTGGAGTTCGAGCTCAACACCATCATCAAGATGGGCTTCCCGGGCTACTTCCTGATCGTGGCCGACTTCATCCAGTGGGGCAAGAACCAGGGCATCCCGATCGGTCCCGGCCGTGGTTCGGGTGCCGGTTCGCTGGTGGCCTGGGCGCTGAAGATCACCGATCTGGACCCGCTGCCGTACAACCTGCTGTTCGAGCGCTTCCTGAACCCGGAACGCGTGTCGATGCCCGACTTCGACATCGACTTCTGCATGGACCGCCGCGACGAAGTGATCGACTACGTCGCGCGCAAGTACGGGCGTGAGCGCGTCAGCCAGATCATCACCTACGGCACCATGGCCGCCAAGGCGGTGGTGCGCGACTCCGGCCGCGTGCTCGGTTTCCCGTACGGCCTGGTGGACGGCGTTTCCAAGCTGATCCCGAACATCCTGGGCATCCACCTGAAGGATGCGCTGGGCAAGGGCAAGGAAGGCCCCAGCTCGGAAATGGCGTCGGCCGAACTGATCCAGCGCTACGAGACCGAGGACGATGTCCGTGACCTGATCGACCTGGCGCTGCAGCTGGAAGACCTGACCCGCAACGCCGGCAAGCACGCCGGTGGCGTGGTGATCGGGCCCGAGCCGCTGAGCGAGTTCTGCCCGCTGTACGCCGAACACGATGAGAACGGCCT
Organism: Stenotrophomonas maltophilia; assembly: GCF_047782825.1. Classification (GTDB taxonomy): domain Bacteria; phylum Pseudomonadota; class Gammaproteobacteria; order Xanthomonadales; family Xanthomonadaceae; genus Stenotrophomonas. The sequence goes on from NZ_CP180589.1 coordinate 1,727,686, forward strand.
GGGCAAGAACCCGGTCACCCAGTTCGACAAGAACGACGTGGAAGAAGTCGGCCTGGTGAAGTTCGACTTCCTCGGCCTGCGCACGCTCACGATCATCGACTGGGCGGTGAAGGCGATCAACAAGCGCCACGAGCGCGCCGGCATTCCGCCGGTGGATATCGCCGCAATCCCGCTGGACGACACCCCCACCTACAAGGACATCTTCGCCAACGGCAACACCGGCGCGGTGTTCCAGTTCGAATCCTCGGGCATGCGCCGCCTGCTGAAGGACGCGCGCCCCGACCGTTTCGAAGACCTGATCGCGCTGGTGTCGCTGTACCGCCCCGGCCCGATGGACCTGATTCCTTCCTTCAACGCGCGTAAGCACGGCCAGGAAGAAATCATCTACCCCGATCCGCGTACCGAAGCGATCCTGAAAGACACCTACGGCATCATGGTGTACCAGGAGCAGGTGATGCAGATGGCGCAGATCGTCGGCGGCTACTCGCTGGGCGGCGCCGACCTGCTGCGCCGCGCGATGGGCAAGAAGGTGCCGGCCGAAATGGCCAAGCACCGCGAAATCTTCCGCGAAGGCGCGGCCAAGGACGGCGTGGACGAGGCCAAGGCCGACGCGATCTTCGACCTCATGGAGAAGTTCGCCGGCTACGGCTTCAACAAATCGCACGCCGCCGCCTATGCGCTGGTCAGCTACCAGACCGCGTGGCTGAAGCGCCATTACCCTGCCGAGTTCATGGCGGCCACGCTGTCCTCGGACCTGGACAACACCGAAAAGGTGGTCGGCTTCCTGGATGAGGTGCGCAACCTTGGCCTGACCGTGCTGCCGCCGAAGGTGAACCAGTCGGCCTTCATGTTCGAAGCGGTGACCCCGGACACCATCCAGTATGGCCTGGGCGCGATCAAGGGCGTCGGCCAGGGTGCCTGCGAGGCGGTGGTGGACGAGCGCCTGAAGGGCGGCGACTACAAGGACCTGCTCGATTTCTGCACCCGCGTCGGCTCGGCCAAGCTCAACCGGCGCACGCTGGAAGCGATGATCAACTGCGGTGCGCTGGATGAGCTGGGGCACAACCGCGCCTCGCTGATGCTGCAGCTGCCGGAAGTGATCAAGGCCACCGACCAGATGGCGCGCGAGCGCGCCTCGGGCCAGAACTCGCTGTTCGGTGGCCCCGACCCGAGCACGGTGACCATCCAGCTGGACCTGCCCGAAGCCGAGGAATGGCCGCTGCTGCAGCGCCTGAACGGCGAGCGCGATACGCTGGGCTTCTACCTCAGCGGCCATCCGTTCGACCCCTGGCGCGACGATGTGCGCGACCTGGTCGGCAACGACCTGGGCTCGGTGGAAAAAATCTGGAGTTCCAGCAACAGCGGCGGTGGCGGCGGCGGTGGCGAAAAGCGCTGGCGCCCGGAAGTGCCGACCGTGCTGGCCGGCCAGGTGGTGGGCGTGCGCCGCAAGGGCGAGAGCCAGATCTTCATCCAGCTGGAAGACGGCCGCGGCCGCGTCGAGTGCAGCGCGTTCTCCGATGCCATGGCCGAGTTCGGCCACCTGATGACCAAGGACCGCATCCTGGTGGTCAAGGGCGGCCTTCGCGAAGACGAGTTCAACGGTGGCTACGCGCTGCGCATCCGCCAGTGCTGGGACTTCGATGAAGTCTGCGCCAACTACGCCACGCGGCTGTCGCTGCGCCTGGACCTGCGCCAGCAGCGCCCGGTCTGGGAACGCGTCAACGCCCTGCTCGACCGCCATCGCCCGGGCCGCACCCCCCTGCGCCTGGACCTGCTGCTGAAGGGCCCGCAAGGCGGCGTGGCCGGCATGCTGGACGTGTCCGGGCAGAACGCGGTGCGCATCGATTCCAAGCTGATGGAGGCGCTGCGCGCCGACCCGGCCGTACGCACGCTGAAGGTGCGCTACAGCCCGCCGTGGGCCAGCTGAGGCCGGCCCACGCGTCTTGTTTTTCCGTTGTTGCCGTCAAGGACGATAGACCGTCATGAAACTGCTGTTCCCCTTCTTCGCCGCATTGGCGCTGGCCGCCTGTTCGTCCAAGGTCGATTTCGAGATCGACAACCCCACCGATGCCCCGCTGGCCATCAGCATTGATGGCAAGGATCTGCCGGTCGCCGCCCATGCGTCGCGGCCGGTCAGCCTGGCCCCGGGCGAGCACCGCCTGCACACCAACCGCCTGGGCGATGTGCGCTTCATCGTCTACGAACGCGGTCGCGGCGGCCTGATCAACCCGACCCTGAGCGAGTACATCACCGCGCGCGAGATCTACGTGACCGGCGAAGACAAGCTGAAGAACTTCGGTACCAGCGGCCTGGGCATCGAGGTTGGCGGCGTGGAGTTCAAGGGCCCGTTCGACAAGTTCCATGGCCTTTTCATCGACAAGACCTGGAACTTCGGCGTGCGCGAGCCGTTCCCGCAGGAACAGATCGTGGCCCACGTGGATTCGACCGGTGGGAAGATCAGCACCAAGATCTTCACCGCGCCCGACTTCATCACCTATGTCGAGGAAGGCATGGGCGAACCGGGCGCCTACACGCGCGAGCAGCCGGCCGGTTACGTGGCCCCGGTCTACACCCTGGAACCGGCCCCGGCCACCCTGCCCGCCCTGGACCCGGCCTTCGAGGCCCACGCCGGCCCCATGCGCGACCTCTATGCCCGCTGGCTGAAGGCCACCACCGCCGCCGAGCAGAAGGCGCTGCGCAAGGAAGACTTCCAGGCCAGCATGGCCTTCACCCAGGCCACCGCGACGCTGGGCTCGACACTGCCGGTGGCCGCCAACCAGGCCTACAACGACTTCGTCACCGTGCGCAGCACCGAAATGGCCCGCAGCGCGCTGGTCCTGCCCTGAGCTGACTGGCGCCCCCTGCCCGGCTGGGGTACCGTCGCCTTCCAGACGAAGGCGTACGGGCCATTGCTGCGCATTCGGCTAGAATTCCCCTCTTCTTTACACGACGGCTTCCGATGAATCCGAACTACCTCGACTTCGAGCAACCCATCGCCGACCTGGAAGCCAAGATCCAGGAACTGCGCAACGCCAGTGCCGGACCGGCGGTCAATGTCGAGGCCGAGGTTCACGCCCTGCAGGACAAGCTGCGCCTGCGCACCGCGCAGATCTTCCGCAACCTGACCTCCTGGCAGGTGCTGCAGCTGGCCCGCCACCCGTCGCGCCCGTACACCGCCGATTACCTGCGCATCATCTTCGATGAATTCCAGGAACTGGCCGGTGACCGCGCCTTCGCCGATGACAAGGCCATCATGGGTGGCCTGGCCCGCATCAACGGCCGCTCGGTGATGGTGATCGGCCACCAGAAGGGTCGCGACACCAAGGAAAAGATCAAGCGCAACTTCGGCATGCCCAAGCCGGAGGGCTACCGCAAGGCCCTGCGCCTGATGAAGATGGCCGAACGCTTCGGCCTGCCGGTGCTGACCCTGATCGACACCGCCGGCGCCTGGCCGGGCATCGATGCCGAATCGCGCGGCCAGTCCGAAGCCATCGCCCGCAACCTGATGGAGATGGCCGAGCTGAAGGTGCCGATCATCTGCACCGTCATCGGTGAAGGTGGTTCCGGCGGCGCGCTGGCGCTGGGCGTGGGCGACCGCACCGTGATGCTGGAATACGCGGTGTATTCGACCATCACCCCGGAAGGCTGCGCCTCGATCCTGTGGAAGGACGCCGGCAAGGCCAAGGATGCCGCCGAACAGCTGGGCCTGACCGCCCCGCGCCTGAAGAGCCTGGGCCTGATCGACAAGGTCGTGCGCGAGCCGACCGGTGGCGCCCACCGCAACCCGACCCAGATGGCCAAGCGCCTGAAGGCCGTGCTGCTGAACGAACTGGACGCGCTGGATGGCCTGTCCACCGAGCAGCTGCTGGAGCGCCGCTATGCGCGCCTGCGCAGCTACGGCACGTACGAAGCCGCATAAGCCCGGTAGTGCCGGCCGCTGGCCGGCAGCATGTACGGGATTGCAGAAACGAAAGAGCCGGGCAGATGCCCGGCTCTTTACGTTTGCGCGTTGACGGCATCCACGCGTGGCGTGGATCTACTTCGCCTCAGAACGGCTTGGCCAGCACCAGCCAGACGATCGGGATGAAGGCCAGCAGCGGAATCTCGTTGATCCAGCGCAGCGCGCGCGAGGACGGCAGCGCCCTGCCCTTGGCCACGCCCTTCAGCAGGCGGCCGGTCCAAATGAAGTACACCAGCAGCAGCACCACCAGGCCCAGCTTGGCGTGCAGCCAGCCGGCGCCACCGGGCGCGACCATGGTCGGGAAATCCGGGATGACCTTGTAGCCCAGCCACAGCACCAGGCCCAGCACGAAGGCCAGCCCGAACATCGAGTGGCCGAAACGGTACAGGCGCAGGCCCATCAGCTGCAGGCGCTCGCCCACCGCTGCCTGCCCGGTGGTCTCGGCCAGGTTCACCAGGATGCGCGGCAGGTAGAACACGGTTGCCATCCAGGCCACCACGAACACGATGTGGAAGGTCTTGACCCAGTAGTAGCTCTGCATGCGCTCGCTCCGGCGGCTGGCGGGGATGGGCGGCTATTGTCGCAGTAGAGCCACCCCATGGGTGGATGCCGCGGCCAATTGCCGCACTCACCATCGCAGCCACGCATGGCGTGGCCAATCGACGCACCACAGTAGAGCCATCCCATGGATGGCTGCCCACCGCACCATCGCAGCCACGCATGGCGTGGCTCTACTCCCGGTTCGCCCGCCCAGCGCAGTAGAGCCACCCCATGGGTGGATGTCGTGGCCAATCGACGCACCACAATAAAGCCATCCCATGGATGGCTGCCCACCGCACAGTCGCAGCCACGCATGGCGTGGCTCTACTCCCGGTTCGCCCGCCGGTCGCAGTAGAGCCACCCCATGGGTGGATGCCGCGGCCAATCGACGCACCCGTGGCCGCGACGCCGTACGATAGGCGCCGTTTTCACCCTCTACGCGCCCTGCCCCATGGACAAGACCTACGACGCCGCCTATTTCCAACGCTGGTACCGCCAGGCCGACATCGGTGGCAGTGCCCGCCTGGCGCGCAAGGTCGCCCTGGCCGTGGCCACCGCCGAGTACTACCTGGAACGGCCGGTGCGCAGCGTGCTGGATATCGGCTGCGGCGAAGGCGCCTGGCGCGCACCGCTGCTGAAGCTGCGTCCGAAGGTCCAATACCTGGGCTTCGACAGCAGCGAGTACGCTGTGCGCCGCTACGGGCGTACCCGCAACCTGCACCTGGCCAGCTTCGGCGATTTTGCCTGGCTGCGGCCGTGCGCCCCGGTCGACCTGCTGGTCTGCTCGGACGTGATGCACTACGTGCCCGACCGCGAGCTGCGTGCGGGCCTGGCCGGCGTGGGCGAGCTGACCGGGGGCGTGGCCTTCCTCGAAACCTTCGCCGCCGAGGATGAGTTCGACGGCGACCACGAAGGCTTCCACGCCCGCCCGGCGCGCTGGTACCGCCGCGAGCTGGCCCGCCAGGGCCTGCAGGCCGCTGGTTCACACCTGTGGCTGGGCCCCGGCCTGGCCAGCGAGGCCGCCGCGCTGGAGAAGATGTGAATCCGGGTTCATTATTTTTACCCGGCTTAACCTGTGGGACGCCCGGATGGGATATGCTGCGCGGCAACATATGACCATACATATTCGGTCGTCATGCTCTATCAACTACACGAACTGACCCGCAACCTGCTCGCCCCCTGGGTGCACCAGGCCCAGGCCAACGCCAGATTCTTCGCCAACCAGGGCCACTGGTGGTCGCAGATGCCGGGCGCTGATCGCCTGGCGGCGGTCAATGAGCTCTTCCATCGCATCGGCAAGGATTACGAGAAGCCCGAATGGGGCATCAACGAAATCGAGGTCGAAGGCGAGCGCGTGCCGATCGTCGTGCACGAGGAAGTGAGCAAGCCGTTCTGCAAGCTGCTGCGCTTCAAGCGCCACAGCAACGAAGCCGACCAGCTGCACACCATGCTCAACCAGCCGTTCGTGCTGGTGGTGGCGCCGTTGTCGGGCCACCACGCCACGCTGCTGCGCGATACCGTGCGCACCCTGCTGCGCGACCACCGCGTGTACGTCACCGACTGGGTGGATGCGCGCATGGTGCCTGCCAGCGAAGGTGAGTTCGGCCTGGACGACTACATCGCCTACATCCAGGAATTCATCCGCCACCTCGGCGTCGAGCGCCTGCACGTGGTCAGCGTCTGCCAGCCGACCGTACCGGTGCTGGCTGCGGTTTCGCTGATGGCCAGCCGTGGCGAGCCGACCCCGCGCACCCTGGTGATGATGGGTGGCCCGATCGATGCGCGCTGCAGCCCGACCGCAGTGAACAACCTGGCCACGCAGAACCCGTTGTCGTGGTTCGAGAACAACGTCATCCACACCGTGCCGGCCAGTTACCCCGGCGCCGGCCGCCGCGTGTACCCGGGCTTCCTGCAGCACGCCGGCTTCCTGTCGATGAACCCCAGCCGGCACTTCAGCTCGCACTGGGATTTCTATACCGACCTGGTGAAGGGCGACCTGGAAGACGCCGACGCGCACCGTCGTTTCTACGACGAGTACAACGCGGTGCTGGACATGCCGGCCAAGTACTACCTGGACACGATCTCGGTGGTGTTCCAGGACTTCCTGCTGCCGCGTGGCGAGTGGGTGGTGAACGGTGAGAAGGTTGATCCGTCGGCCATCGGCGATACCGCCCTGCTGAGCATCGAAGGCGAGCTGGATGACATCGCCGGCCTCGGCCAGACCGAAGCCGCGCAGGCGCTGTGCACCGGCATCAGCGCCGACCGCCGCGAGCATTTCATCGTCGAAGGCGCCGGCCACTACGGCATCTTCAGCGGCCGCCGCTGGCGCGAAGTGGTCTACCCGAAGGTACGCGATTTCTTCGCCGCCCATGCCGAGGCACCGGCCGCCAGGGCCACAAAGAAGAAGAGCAACGTCACCCCGTTGCGGCGCAAGGCGGGTTGATTCCCCGCCCGGGGTCGGATCCCTTTCCAATGGAAAGGGCTCTGACCCCTGCATGATCGAACCTGGGGTCAGAGCCCTGTTCTGCGAACAGGGATCCGACCCCAGCCCGTTACAGCCGCACCAGCAGGTTCTTGGCCAGCAGCCCGTGCAGCTTGCCGATGCCGCGTGCCAGATGCATCGTCAGCAACAGCAGCAGCGCGCCCGCCGCCGCAACCGCGATCGCCACCAGCGGCGAGGCCGCCATCGGCAATACATTCACATCGTTGATGTACACGCCGGGGATGTCGCCACTGAAGATCGCCGCGACTGGCGCCCAGATCAGGCTCAACGACAGCGACAGCAACGTCACCGCGATGGTGAAGTAGATAACGCCCAACGGCAGCATCAGCACGAAGTACAGCAGGGTCAGCCAGGTGCGGCCATCGGTGAACATGTCGCCGACGCGCTGCAGCCAGGTACGGCTGCGGTCGGTGTAACGCGGACGGCGTGGCATGCGCTCGCCCAGCAGCGCCTCCACCAGGCGCCCTTCCAGCAGCGCCAGCCCGCGCACCGAGCCGAAGAACAGCACCGTCAGCGGCACGCCGATGATCAGGATCAGCAGGCCCAGCGACAGCGACAGGCCGGTCACCACCCAGGTGAAGAAGAAGATGCCCGTGGCCAGCGACAGCAGCATGTAGAACAGCGCGCCATAGGTGTGCGGGTCCATCACCACGCCGAAGAAGCGCGCCATCAGCGAGCGCTGCGGCGGTACCGGCGTCGGTGCGGCCGGCGCCACGCCGCTGGCCTCGGCGGCGGCGCGCAGCACCGGGCTGGTGTCGGCACGCGGCGTACGCAGCGCGCGGTTCACGGTCACCTCGGTCTCGCGATAGATCTCCGCCACTTCTTCCGGCGCGCCGTAGCTGCCGGCCACATCGGCGATGACGTCGGCCTCGCTGCGGCCCGGCTGCGCGGCCAGTTCCGAGCGCAGGTATTCCTCGGCGTCGTACAGCGCGTCCTGCACCATGGCCGGATCGGCGCCCTGGAGGGCCGCGCGCAGCTGCGCCAGATACTGGGTGATCGTGGTGGGCAGGCCAGCGCCTGCCAGGCTCGGGTCGTTCATTGCGGTATCCCCTCCAACACGGAATCGACGGAATCTCGGGTGGCCTGCCAGGCCTGGCGCCACTGCGCCAGCACCTCGTGGCCGCGTTCATTGATGCGGTAGTAGCGCCGCGGCGGCCCGCTGCTGGACGGCTCCACATGGCTTTCCAGCAGGCCGGCGCCCTCCAGGTTGCGCAGCACCGGGTACAGCGCGCTCTGTTTGCCGCTCAGCACGCCCTCGCCCACGCGTTCCAGCTCCTTGGCGATCAGGTAGCCGTACAGCGGCTCTCCGGCCCGGGCCAGCACCGCCAGCAGGGCCAACGAGACCGTGCCGGCACTGAGCTCCTTCTGGAACTTCTTCAGGTGGACATCGTCGTCGGACATGACCGGCCCTCCACTACGTTGAAGTCCACAGTAGTGCGAAGTTCGGTATAGCGAATGTGTCGTTAGTCATCCTGCCGTGCGGGTGGGGGCTCAGGCCCGCCGCACCGCTGCCAGTACCTCGCTGGCCACGGCGTGGGGCAAAGCGTGCCTGCCCTCTTCAAGCCGGCTGACCAGAGCCTGCCGCCGGGAGGTCCCCAGCGGCGAGTACTGCCCGCTCACCCGAAGCCAGTCCTGCACGAGCCGCAGGTGCCACGCCCGCTCATCCTCACGCTGCGGCACCGCATCCAGCAGCAGGTCGAGGTGCTGCCACAAGGGCAGCTTCGTCAGCTGCGCAAGCAGCCCCGCCTGTGCCACCGGCGAAGGACCGTCGTGGCAGAACGCGAGCAGGCGCGCCGGGTCCAGCTCCGCCGCCCATAGCGCACTGGCGCTGGCCAGCAACGCCTGCACCGTCCGCCCCGGCACCTCCAGCGCTTCACGCAGCAACGCCATGCCGACGCCGCCCTCGGCCCGCACCCAGCCGCGCAGGCAGGAGCGCTGATGCCGCGGCGACACCTGGGGCAACAGGGCGCGCAGTGCAGGCACATCCTCCGCCTCGGCGTGGTCGGCCAGCGCTTCCAGTGCTTCGCGCCATCGCCCACGTCGGCCGTGCGTGAGTTCGTCGCGCCACAACGCAATGGCCGGCGTGGCCTGCCGCTGCTGGAGCAGCCACGCCGCCAACCGGCGCACGCCGCGCGAGCGGTCGAATGCCGCGGTTTCGATGTACGCATCCAACCCGGCCACCTCGCGCTCGACCAGCGCACGCAACGCGGCGCTACGCACCCTGCTTGATGGCGCAGACAATGCCAGCACGCACTGCGCTTCGATCTCCCCGGGCTCACCGTGCTGCAGAAGATCGGCAAGTGCCAGGTGCGAGACGTGTGGATCGCTGTCCAGAATCGCGTGCGCGCGCAACGCTGCCCGGTCCGGATGACTGCCCAGGGCGACGACATGAGCCGCCAACCGGGTGCGTGCGTCGGGATGGCCCAGCAGTCCTTCGAGCACTGCGCGATTGGCAGGCGACGACAGCCCGGCAAACAGCGTTCCCTCCAGCCACACACGGTCAACGCGCTGCGCATCGCGCAGACGCACGGCCACCGGCCAGGCCGCCAGCACATGCGGCACCGCGCACTGCGCGAGCAGGTCGATCACCACGTCATGGGCCACCGCCCGCACTTCGGCCACCCAGTCATTGCAGCGGAGCAAGGCACAGGACAAGGTAAGAGGGCTGGGTACCGTACGCATCATCCGCAGTGCGGCCTCGCGCGTATGGCCATTGCCATCGGATCCCGCAAGGAACAGTGCCGCCGCGCGCACTTCAAGCGGCGCCTCTGGACAGGCCTTCAGGCAGGAAAAAAGCTCATTTTCCCGCGGTGTCCACCAATTGCGCCGGCGCTCATCCATGCCGGACAACCCGCGCGGGTCGAGGGCATGCAACCAGCGCACAGCATCCACGTCATCGTCGACGAAGCCCTTCAGGGTCCGTGTGATCACCGTGCGCAACGCAGCTTCTTGACTACCGGAACGTTCCTTGCTCATTGCATGCTTCCCTGCAGAAGTCGACAGAGTGCCGTACGCGCATCGGCAAGGCCAGATCGCCCATGGCGCGACCACCGCCGGTAGCGCAGAATCGGCCAACGCCATCGAACCGGGGATTCCATGTCGCACCGTCGTCTCGCCCTGACCGCCCTTGCCCTCGCCTGCCTGCTGCCCGCCCTGGCCAGTGCGGCCACGCCCTACCGCAGCCCGCAGCAGATCCTCGATGCGTCGGCGGCCAGCGACTGGCGCACGCCGGACCCGGCCAACCTGCTTTACATGGACCTGCCGGCCGGGCGGGTGATCATCGAGCTGGCGCCGCAGTTCGCCCCGCGCCACGTAGCCAACATCCAGACCTTTGCCCACGAGCACTTCTGGGACGGCACCAGCATCTACCGGTCGCAGGACAACTTCGTGGTGCAGTTCGGCGATGCCGACGCCGATGACGCGACCAAGGCCAGGCCGTTCGGCAGTGCCGCGCGCAAGCTGCCGGCCGAATTCGAACGCGCCAGCGCCGGCCTGAAGGTGAGCGTGCTGCCCGACCGCGATGGCTGGGCCGCGCAGACCGGGTTCGTCGATGGCTTCCCGGTGGGCCAGGATCCGCAGGCCGGCAAGGCCTGGCTGGCGCACTGCTACGGCATGCTAGGTGCCGGCCGCAGCAACGAAGAAGACAGCAGCATCGGCGCCGAACTGTACGTGGTGACCGGGCAATCGCCGCGCCAGCTGGACCGCAACATCACCGTGGTCGGCCGCGTGCTGAAGGGCATGGAACTGCTCAGCGCGATCCCGCGCGGGCCGGCGCCGATGGGCTTCTACGAAGACCCGAAACTGCGCACGCCTATCGTCTCGATCCGCCGCGCCAGCGACGTGCCGGCGGCCGAACGCACCCCAATCCAGGTGTTGCGTACCGATTCGAAGACCTTCGCCGATACGGTGGAAGCGCGGCGCAACCGCGTGGATGATTTCTACAAGCGCCCGGCCGGGCACATCGACCTGTGCAATATTCCGGTGCCGGTGCGGTAAGGACTCGGCTTTTGCGCTGAGTGCGCGCCATGCCAGGGCGCGCGGCTGTGGCCTTTGATCTTGGGTCCGCCTTGGAGCGAGCCGAGCACCGCAGTTCCGGCGAGGGCGAAGAGGCGCGGGTGTCTGAGCGCAGCGAGTTCCGCGCCGTCCCTCGACGGACCGAGGAGCGCAGGGGACCGGCGTGCGCAGCACGCCGGCTCGCGGACGGCGGCGTGTTTCTTTGGTTACTTTCTTTGCACGAGCAAAGAAAGTGACACCTCTCCGCAGGCGCGGAAAAGGGCTGCCGGGCAGCGCCCGGCACCACCGTTGTGTCGGCGCCCTCAGCCCTTCTGGCTGACGGCCACGCTGCCAAGAATCAGGCCGCCGGCAATCAGCATCTGCAGGGTCACCGGTTCTCCCAGGAACAGCCACGCGAACGCCGCGCCGAACAGCGGAATCAGATAGGTCACCGTCGACGCGCGCGAGGGCCCGATGCGACCGATCAGGCGGTAGAACATCAGGAACGCCAAGCCGGTGCAGGCCACGCCCAGCGCGATCGCTGCGCCCCAGGCCTTGCCCGGAATCGCCGCCTGCGGCCAGTGGGTCACCGCCATCGGCAGCATCCACAGCGAAGCACAGCCCAGCGTTGCGGCGGCCGCGGCGGCCGACGGCAGGCCGGTCATGTGCCGCTTCACCAGGTTCACCCCCAGGCCGTACAGCAGCGAGGCCGCAGCGCCGGCCAACACGGCCATGCCGATGCTCAGGCCCGACACCTTGGCCGTGGCCAGCACCACCACGCCGGCAAAGCCGACCAGCAGTGCACCTGCGCGCCGCACGCCGATCTTCTCGCCGAAGAACAGGAAGGCGATCAGTGCGGCGAACAGCACGGTCATCGCATTGCAGATGGCGCCGATGGCGGCCGGGGCCTGTTCGGCCGAATAGGCGAACAGCACGAACGGCAGGGCAGAATTGATCAGGCCGATCGGCGCCAGCCACAGCCAGCGGCGCGGCGGAAACTGGGCGCGGGCGTGCCACAGGAAGGGCATCAGCACCAGCGCGCCCAGCACCAGACGGACTTCGACCAGGGCGAACGGGCCGAACGAGGGCACCGCCACCCGCATGAACAGGAACGAGCAGCCCCAGATCGCGCCCAGCAGGGTCAGCTCCAACGGGGTGCGCCAATCGCGTTCTGCCACCTGCGGTACCGCGTTCATGCCCTGCCTCCGTCCTGCGCCTGCGCTATGCCTGGACCCACAGGATCTTCCGCAGACGCCCGCCGCACAAGCGCGTAGTATCGCTGCCAGCCACAAATATGGTTTGAGGCTCGCCATGCAGCTACGCCCCTCCCTGCTCCCCGCACTGGCCGTGTTTGCGGTGGCCGCGCGCCACCAGAACTTCGCCCAGGCCGCACAGGAGCTGCACCTGACCGCCAGCGCGGTCAGCCACCACGTGCGCCGCCTGGAAGAGGTGCTGGAAGTGCGCCTGTTCCTGCGCCACGCGCGTGGCGTGCGCCTGACCGCCGAGGGCCGGCAGCTGGCCGACGCGGCCAGCGCCGCCTTCACCGATGTCGCGGCCGTCGCCCACCACCTGCAGCCGGACGCGGACAGCGTGCCGCTGCGGGTCACCACGCTGCGCTCGCTGTCGTACTGCTGGCTGCTGCCACGCCTGCCACGCTTCACCCAGGCGCATCCGCACATCCGCATCGAACTGCACACCGGCAGCGGCCTGGACCGCTACGACGACAATGGCCCTGAAGTGGGCATCCGCTACGGCCTGGGCCAGTGGCCGGGCCTGCATGCGCAGCACCTGATGGACGACAACCTGTTCCCGGTAGCCTCGCCCGCCCTGCCCGGCGTGGAAGCGCTGCAGGACCCGGCGCGCATCGCCGAACTGCCGCTGCTGACCGACCTGTCGCCGCAGGGCTGGCGTGACTGGTTCCGCCATGCCGGCGTGCGGCCGCCCTCGCCGCTGCCGCCGATGCATACCTTCGCCGACAGCACCGATGCCATGCGCGCAGCCGTGTACGGCATGGGCGCGGTACTGGCGCGCACGCACGTCGCCCAGCCCTACCTGCAGCGCTATGAAGTCGTGCGCCTGCCCGGCCCGGCGCTCAAGGCGCGCTATGCGTACTACGTGGTGCATGCCGAAGCGCAGCCGCCCAGCCCGGCCGCGCGTCTGTTCATCGACTGGCTGCTGACCCAGGCGCAGGACGAGCGCACACCCATCCCGGCCCTGCCCGACAGCCTGCTGGGGCGCCCGCCCACGGCCGGCTGACTGCGCCCTCACCCGATCTTTGCCCGCCGCTGGCTAGGCTGCAGGCAACCCCACTCTGTGTACCTGCCATGGCAATGCTGCGACTGCGCATCACCGGAACCGAAGACGACGCCCGCGCCATCAGCGATCTGCTGCTGGGCCTGGAAGGCATCGAACATGTCGAGGAAACCGACGACCTGATGCCGCACATGGACGACGACGATTCCAGTTCGGCCGGGCTGTCCGATGACATCGGCCCGGGCATCCACGAGCTGGAAGTGGAAGTCGGCAACGAAAGCACCGCGCAGAAGGTGCGCGATGCGGTGCAGGAACTGGCGCTGGAGCTGGATGTGTTCGTCGAGTACGAGACCGACGAAGGCTGAGGGTTCGCCGGGCATGGCCCGGCGCTGCCCATTGCGTGCAATCAGGCTTTGCGGCGGCGCCGGCGCAGCCATGCGCGGATGCCCCACCCCACCAGCAACGCCACGATGCTGACCGGCAGCAAGGCCGCGGCGGCCCGGATCAGGAAGGCCACGCTGAGGCTGAGGATGTTGCCGGACTCGCTCAGTGCTTCGCCGATCTCGCTGCGGCTGCGCTGCCCGGAGGTGGTATCGAAGTGCAGCGTGACCAGCTGCGTGTCGATGCGGCGGCGCTGCTGTGCGGCATCCTTGTTGGCCTGCTCCACACCCGCCTCGATTTCCGACAGGCGGGTGGTGATCGCCATCAGGTCCTCGATCTTCAGATCCTTGCGATCCTGGTAGGACAGCAGCCGGGCGTGCTCCTTTTCCAGCCGCGCCTTGGTCAGCGCGGTGTCGGCCACCTGCTGGGCCAGATCCTCGGCGCGGGTGTTGCGCCCCTGGGTCTGCCCACCTTCACCGGCCAGGCTGATCAGCGGCTCCACACCCTTGGGCGCGATGCGCACCTTGACCTCGCCGCTGGGCCGTTCACCGCTGCGCTGGTCGACCTCCAGCACCGCGCAATCACCGAACTTCGCGCTTTGGCAGGCCTGCGCGACCTGCTGGATGCGCGGGCTGATCTGCTCGGCCTGCAGCTGTATCTGCACATCGTGTTCGTAGGCCAGGAAAGCACCGTCAGGCGAGGCCACGGCTTCGGCCGCCGCGCCAGAAGCCGACGCTGCGCGGTCGCCCTGCGGCGCGCAGCCCACGACGGCCAGCAGCAGTACGGGCAGCAGCACGCGCGCACGCGCCGCCCTCATGCGGCCGCTCCGTCATGGGACGTGACCGACAGGCCGGACAGGTCCAGCTCGGGCAGGCAGCGCACGTTGATCGCCACCATCGGCATGCCGCGGCGCGGGTCCACCGCTTCGCTGTAGGGCGCGGTGCCACACTCGCGGCAATGGTGGTGGTCGATGTGGTGCTTGTTGAACTGGTAGGTCGCCACATCGGCCGGGTCGGTTGCCAGCGCGAAGGCCTCGCGCGGGGCGAACCACAGCAGGCTGCCGCGACGGCGGCACATCGAACAGTTGCAGTCGATGACATCGGTGATCGGCGCCGGCGCCTGTACGGTGAATGCGATCCTGCCGCAATGGCAGCTTCCCTGGTATTGCATGTCCTGCACTCCGCTGGAGGGTCCTTGTGCCGCCCATGGTAATCCTATGGCAGGGGGACAAAGCAGCCCGCGCACCCTATGCTCGGGGATTGACCCCAGTACAGGAACGCCGATGCGCCCGCATCTCCTTGCCCTCGCCCTGGTCGCCGCCCTGGCCGGTTGCCAGCCGGCCGACGCCCCGACCAACGCTTCCACCCCGGCCGCCAGCCAGCAGGCCGGCGACGCGGCGGTCGATGCCGCCTTCGCCGATCTGTCCAAGCGTGCGCTGGACACCTGGATGCAGCTATCCCCGGTCAGCGCCACCCAGATCGGCGACCACCGCTACGACAGCGAGATCGACGACCTCAGCGCCGCCGGCCAGCAGAAGACCGTGGACGCCTACAAGGGCCTGCTTGCCGATCTGGACAAGATCGACGTGGCCAAGCTGGGCCGCGAGAACCAGGTCGATGCGGCCATCCTGCGCAACCAGCTGCAGTCGGAAATCTGGAACACCGAAGTCATGCAGTCCGGCAAGTGGGATCCGCAGGTCTACAACGGCCTGGCCGGCAGCGCCCTGTACGGCCTGATGGCGCGTGAGTTCGCGCCGCTGCCGGACCGCCTGAAGTCCGCCACCGCGCGCATGGAGAAGATCCCGCAGATCTTCGCCCAGGCCCGCGAAAACCTGGACCCGGCGCGCGTGCCGAAGATCCATGCCGAGACGGTGGCCAAGCAGAACAAGGGCATCCTCAGCATCGTCGATACCTTCATCACCCCGCACATCGGCGAACTGCCGCAGGCCGACCAGCAGCGCCTGCAGGCCGCCATCGATGGCCTGAAGAAGGCCGTGGACGAGCAGCAGACCTGGCTGGACAAGACCCTGGTGCCGAACGCCAAGGGCGATTTCCGCA
Organism: Stenotrophomonas maltophilia; assembly: GCF_047782825.1. GTDB lineage: Bacteria > Pseudomonadota > Gammaproteobacteria > Xanthomonadales > Xanthomonadaceae > Stenotrophomonas. Next base: position 1,743,374 of record NZ_CP180589.1, read on the forward strand.
TCGGCGCGGAAAAGTACGACCAGAAGCTGAAGTTCGCGCTGAACTCCTCGCTGTCGCGCCAGGAAATCGGTGAGCGTGCCCGCGCCGAACTCAAGCGCGTGCGCGAAGACATGTACGGCATCGCCCAGACCGTGCTGAAGGACAAGCCGGGCGCACCGGAAATGCCGGCGCAGCCCACCGACGAACAGCAGCAGAAGGCCATCGAGGCCGCGCTGGAGCTGGCCTACGCCGACAAGCCGGCACGTGACAAGGTGGTGGACGATGCCAAGGCCGCGCTGGAGCAGTCCACCGCGTTCGTGCGCGAACACGACCTGATGACCCTGCCGGACGCGCCGGTGGACATCATCCTGATGCCGGAATTCCAGCGCGGCGTGGCCGTGGCCTATTGCGATTCGCCGGGCCCGCTGGACAAGAACCTGAAGACCTTCTACGCCGTCTCGCCGATTCCGGATGACTGGAATGACAAGCAGGTCGACTCGTTCCTGCGTGAGTACAACTCGCGCATGATCCACCTGCTGAGCATCCACGAAGGCACCCCGGGCCACTACCTGGAAGGCTGGCACTCGGCCAAGTTCCCCTCCACCCTGCGTGCGGTGCTGCGTTCGGGCCTGTTCGCCGAAGGCTGGGCGGTCTACACCGAACGCATGATGCAGGAGCAGGGTTACCTCAACAACGACCCGCTGTTCCACCTGGTGCAGCTGAAGTTCTACCTGCGCACCATTTCCAACGCGATCCTGGACCAGGGCGTGCACGTGGACAACTGGGATCGCGAGAAGGCGATGCACCTGATGACCCACGACGCGTTCCAGCAGGAAAGCGAAGCCTCGGGCAAGTGGGTTCGCGCGCAGCTGACCTCGGCCCAGCTGCCGACCTACTTTGTCGGTGCGCAGGAACACTTCGACACCCGCAAGGCGATGCAGGACAAGCTGGGCGACAAGTTCAACCTGAAGGCCTACCACGACCAGATGCTGTCCTACGGCGCGCCGCCGGTGCGCTTCGCCCGCCAGCTGATGCTGGACCAGCCGATCGAGTGATCGGTCGGGTGTGAGATGGAAACGGAACGGCCCGGGGAGACCCGGGCCGTTTTTTTGTTTGGCGTCTCCGGATGGGCCCATCCACGCGTGGCGTGGATCTACTGCGTGGCGTGGATCTATCGCACCCCATCCACGCGTGGCGTGGATCTACTGCGTGGCGTGGATCTATCGCACCCCATCCACGCGTGGCGTGGATCTACTGCGTGGCGTGGATCTATCGCACCCCATCCACGCATGGCGTGGACGTTCTCCGGTTTGCCAGTAGATCCACGCCATGCGTGGATGGCATTCAATTCACCGCGCGATGCAGCAGGCGCTCGAACTGCACCTCACTGCATCCATCCTGCGCACACCCCGACAAGGCGAGCTCCACCCGCCCCGGCGGCCGCGCATCACTCAACGGCAGCGCATCACGCAATTGCGCGCGGGTCGGGTAGACATACACCAGCCGGTAGCGCACTTCCCCGCTTTCCCTACGCCAACGCTCGAACTGCAGCAGGCCGCCGATCGGCGTCTTCTCGAGCTGCCCTGGCAGCATGTAAGCAGACACACCCAACGCGGCCAGCACCGAACCGATGTTGGAATCGTGCCCGACCAGCAATGTCACCTTCGGCGACGCCGGCGCTTCGAACAATTCCGCAATGTGCGACAGCAACGGCGCCGCCACATCGCGCGCCACGTCGGGCGTGCCGAACAGGATGTCCTGGTAGCCATTGCGCACCCGCGCCAGCGCCTGCCACTGCGCTTCATCGTGCAGCCTGCCCCAACCCGCCGCAGTGCCCGTCGCGTTCTGGTAGTCCTCCATCAGCAGCGCATCGACCATGCCGTTGGCCAGGGCCAGCGAGCCGGTGGCGCCGGGCTCCTTGCCCACCTCCACGCGGAATGTGCTGTCACCTGTGCGCAGCGTGCACGGTCTGCGCCCCGCACAAGCCGGCGAGGCCGCATGCTCGACCACCTCATCCACCACCTGCAGATCCGGCGCGAGACGCGCCTGCGCCTCGGCCTTCTGCATGGCACGCAGGGCGCGGCGCTGGAAGGCGGCGTCATCGCGGTGGATTACCGGGTCGAACAACGGATCCATCGTGCCCAGCGGCCTGCGCTGCTGCACCGCTACGTGGCAGCCCGGGAAGGCACCGGCGATGAAGAACTGTGCGGTGGCCTGGGTGCGCTGCAGACTGTTGGCCAATGCATGGAAGTCAGCGGCCTGCGGGCAGCCGGTGGCGGGCAGCACGTTGGCCTGCCGCAGCCACTGGCCCAGGTAACGGCCCATGTAGACCTCCAGCACGCCGCCTTTGGTGATCAGCTCGCCAGCGGCAACGTCCCATGTTGCCCACGCATGCGGCGTGGCCTCGGCCAGCGTGCCGGAGGACACCAGTGGCGCGCGCAGATTGTGGCGGCTGAGCAGGACGACCTGTTCGAGGCGGTCGGCTTCCACGGGTGCCGGCACAGCGGCTGCGGACGAACTGACGAGGGCAAGCGCCAGCAGAAGAAGGCGTAGAGGGCGGATCATTCGGATCTCCGGAAACACGCTGGGGTCAGAGCCCTTTCCCGCGGAAAGGGATCCGACCCCGACGGATAAGTACGCATCCACGCGTGGCATGGATCTACTGATCCGCCGCCACGAACCCACCGGTCTGCCGCGCCCACAAGCGCGCGTACAGGCCAGCGGCGGCGATCAGTTCGGCATGGGTGCCGGTCTCGACGATGCGGCCCTGGTCCATCACCACCAGCCGGTCCATGCGCGCGATGGTCGACAGGCGGTGCGCGATCGCGATCACCGTCTTGCCGCCCATCAGCTCGTCCAGGCTGTCCTGGATGGCCGCTTCCACTTCCGAATCCAGCGCCGAGGTGGCTTCGTCCAGCACGAGGATCGGCGCGTCCTTCAGCAGCACGCGGGCGATGGCGATGCGTTGGCGCTGGCCACCGGACAGCTTCACGCCTCGCTCGCCCACATGGGCGTCATAGCCGCGGCGCCCCTGCCCGTCCACCAGCGTATCGATGAAGGCTTCGGCACGTGCCTTGGCCACGGCAGCGCGCAGCTGCTCATCGGTCGCGTCGGGGCGGCCGTACAACAGATTGTCGCGGATCGAGCGGTGCAGCAGCGAGGTGTCCTGGGTGACCACGCCGATCTGCTGGCGCAGGCTTTCCTGGGTGACGTGGGCGATGTCCTGCCCGTCGATCAGGATGCGGCCGCTTTCCAGGTCGTACAGCCGCAGCAGGATGTTGACCAGGGTCGACTTGCCGGCGCCGGAGGGACCGACCAGGCCGATCTTCTCGCCCGGCTTCACCACCAGGTCCAGGCCGGCGATCACGCCGCCCTTCTTGCCGTAATGGAAGTGGATGTCCTGGAAGTGCACGCCGCCATGCGCCACCTGCAACGGCACGGCATCCTCACGGTCCTGCACGGTCAGCGGCTGGGCGATGGTGGTGATGCCATCCTGCACCGTGCCGATGTCCTCGAAGATGCCGTTGATGGTCCACATGATCCAGCCGGACATGTTGTGGATGCGGATCACCAGACCGGTGGCCAAGGTGATCGCGCCCACGGTGATGTGCCCGCCGTTCCACAGCCACAGCGACAGGCCGCAGGTGCCTGCGATCAGGAAGCCGTTGACGATGGCGATGGTCAGGTCCATGCCGGTGGTGATGCGGGTCTGCGCACGGTGCTTGACCGCCAGTTCCTGGATCGACTCGGCCACGTACGCCTGCTCGCGCCCACCATGGGCGAACAGCTTCAGCGTGGGGATGTTGGTGTAGCCGTCGACAATGCGGCCCATCGCCTTGGAACGCGCCTCCGAGGCGATCCACGCACGTTCCTTCGCACGCGGCACGAAGTAGGCCAGGATCACCGCATAGGCCAGCAGCCACAGGATCAGCGGCACCATCAGGCGCCAGTCGGCCTGCGCGAACAGGTACAGCGCGGTGCCGGTGTAGACCACGATGTACCAGAGCGAATCGACCATCTGCACCGCCGATTCGCGCAGCGACGTACCGGTCTGCATCACCCGGTTGGCCACGCTGCCGGCGAAGTCGTTCTGGAAGAAGCTCAGGCTCTGCCGCACCACGTAGTTGTGCATCAGCCAGCGCGAGCGGTTGCTCAGGCCGGGCACGATGGCCTGGTTGACCAGCAGGTTGTGCAGGCCGACCAGGATCGGCCGCGCGATGACCGTGATGAACAGCATCCAGCCCAGTTCATTGGCATGGCGCTTGAAGAAGTCGGCCCCCGGCTGCTCGGCGACCATGTCGACGATGCGCCCCAGGTAATCGAACATCGCCACTTCCACCAGCGCCAGCAGCAGGCCGGCGATGAGGGTGGCCAGCAGCACCGGCCACACCGGGCGCAGGTAGTGCAGGTAGAACGGCAGCACCTTCTGCGGCGGCATGCGGCCGTCCACGGGCGGGAACACCGGAATCAGGGATTCAAACCAACGAAACATCACATTCCCTCGCCAGATCAGCGCGGCGATTATCCCATGGACGGTGTGTTCCCGGCGTTCGCCGGGCATGGCCCGGGTACGCGTCCGCGCATTCGCGCTGACGCTCCCACGGTTCGCTGCGCGAACCGCGGGCCCCACTCATCAACACCCTCACCCCCGCGCCTGCGGCGCTGCCCCCGTACACCGGGGGCGGTAGTGCCGGCCGCTGGCCGGCAACCACGCGGTGCACACCGGGGCTCATGAAGTTGCCGGCCAGCGGCCGGCACTACCCTCACTGCTTGACCGGGGTGAACAGCAGGTCCTGGAAATCGAAGCTGAAATCGGTCAGGTCGGAGACCGGCTGCATGCGCAGCTCGCGCACCTTGCCGTCCGGGTCCAGGCTGAAGTTCACGAACGCATCGGCGTTGAGCGAACGATCATCCCAGCGCACGATGAAGGTATCGTGCTGCCAGTGCTCCAGGCGGCCGGTCAGCTGCGCGGTCTTCGCAAACCGCAGGCGCAGGCCCTTGCCTTCGGTCGACACCACCATGTCGCCATACCAGCGGTCACGATAGGTCGCCGCGTAGCCGGCCAGCGGCAGCGAGGGCGTGCTGCCCTTGGCCCGCTCGGCCTGGTGCCTGGCCCAGGCTTCATCGGCCTTGTCCTGGCCCTTGGCCACGCCCTTGGCGTAGGCATCGACCCAGTCATGCTGCTCGCCGCCCAGGTAGGCATCAAGCACGCTCAGGGTGATGGCATTGAACGCTGCGCCGGCTTCCTGGTTGGTCAGCACCACCACGCCCAGCTTCTGCCCCGGCACCAGGGTCAGCCGCGAAACCATGCCCGGCCAGCCGCCGGTGTGCCAGACCAGCTTCTGCCCGCGGTAGTCGCTCAGGCTCCAGCCCTCGCCATAGCCGGCGAAGTTGGCACGGGCCGGCTCCAGCTCGGGCACGCTCGGTGCGGCGATGGCCTGCGGCGTGATCATCTGCCACATCTCTTTCTGGGTCTTGGCACTGAACAGCGGCGTGCCATCGGCCAGCTTGCCTTCGGCCAGCTGCACCTGCATCCAGCGCGCCATGTCATGCGCGCTGGAATAGATGCCACCGGCACCGGCGTTGTTGGACCAGGTCAGCGGTGCAACGGTGCGCAGATCCTTGAAATCGTACTTGGCGTGGCCGATAGCGGCCTTGTCGCCTGCCCGCAGGTGGTCGGCGTTGTAACGCGTTCCGGCCATGCCCACCTTGTCGAAGATGCGCGTCTGCAGGAACTGCTGGTAGCTCATGCCCGACACCTTCTCGATTACCTGCTGGGCGACCGCATAGAGGATGTTGTCGTAGGCATAACGCTCGCGGAACCCCCCCTTCAGCGGCACCTGGCCCAGGCGCTGCACCACTTCGGCATTGCTGTAGGACGTGGTCGGCCAGAACAGCAGGTCACCGGCGCCCAGGCTCAGGCCGCTGCGGTGCGACAGCAGGTCGCGCAGGGTCATCTGCCCGGTCACGAACGCATCGGACATGCGGAACGACGGCAGGTGGTCGATCACCTTGTCGTCCATCTTCAGCTTGCCGTCCTCGGCCAGCAGGTTCAGCGAGGTGGCGGTGAAGGCCTTGGTGTTGGATGCGATGGCGAACAGGGTGTCGGCCTGCACCGGCTCGGGCTTGCCCAGCTCACGCACGCCCCAGCCACGCTCCAGCACGATCTGGCCGTCCTTGACCACGGCCACGGATACGCCGGGCACGTCGAACTGCGCGCGCACGCGCTCGACGGTCGCGTCCAGCGCCTGCAGCTGCGCGGGGGTAGGTGCGGTCTCGGCCGCGTTCGCCATCGTCGCGCAAGCCAGCAGCACGGCGCCTCCAATCCAGTTGTTCATCCAGCACCATCTCCGAACAGGGGTCGCGGCCGTGTGCAGGCCGTCACCGGGGTTTCGCGCGATGGTAACGGCCGCCGGCCGATCCTGCCCTGTGCCATAGGAGGGGTGTCATGGCCGAAAACGGTCAATCCAGCAGCGGCTCCACCATCATTCCCTGCCTGCGCTACCGCGATGCGCTGGGCGCCATCGACTGGCTGCAGCGCGCCTTCGGCTTCCACGCCCAGGCGGTGTACGCCGATGGCGAAACCGTCTTCCATGCACAGCTGGTGTTCGGCCACGGCATGATCATGCTCGGCTCGGCCAGCACCAGCGGCGAATGGTCGAAGCTGGCGGTAATGCCCGACGAGGTCGGCGGACGGCAGACGCAGAGCGCCTGCGTGATCGTCAGCGATGTGGATGGCCATTACGCGCGGGCCAAGGCGGCCGGCGCACGCATCGTCATCGATATCGCCGACCAGGACTATGGCGGGCGGGGTTATGCCTGCGCCGATCCGGAAGGCTACCTGTGGTGGTTCGGCAGCTACGACCCGTGGCGCGCGGACCACGGCCAGTGACACCGGCAGCGCCCCCGGCGCCGATCCGCTGCGGCATCGGCGGCTGGGTGTTTCCCGAGTGGCGCGGTGGCGTGTTCTATCCCGCCGGCCTGCCGCAGCGCGAGGAGCTGGCCCATGCCAGCCGCGCCCTGCGCTGCATCGAGATCAACGGCACGTTCTATCGCACCCCTACCGAAGCGCAGTGCGCGCAATGGGCCGCGCAGACGCCGCAGGGCTTCCGCTTTTCGATGAAAGCGCCGCGCTACCTGGTGCAACGGCGCGATCTGCGCAGCACGGTCGACGCTGCCGCGCCGTTCCTGCAGGCCGCGCTGGCACTCGGTGACCGACTGGGCCCCCTGCTCTGGCAGTTCGACCCCAGGCACCCGGCCGATGCGGCGGCACTGGCGGCATTGATGGCCGAGCTGCCGCAGCGCCTGCAGGGCGTGCCGCTGCAGCACGCGCTGGAAGTGCGCAATGCACAGGCGCATGGCCCGGAGCTGGTCGCCGCCGCGCGCCGCCACGACGTCGCGCTGGTGATCGAGGACAGCGACGAAGCACCGCTGCAGGGCGACCTGAGCGCCAGTTTCGTCTACGCGCGCATCAAGCGCAGCCAGGCGCGCCTGCGCGAAGGCCTGCCGCGCCCGTTGCAGCAGCGCTGGGCCACACGCGCCCAGCACTGGTCGCGCGGTGAAGCGGTGGCTGACCTGCCCTGCGTGGCCGAGCCTGCCCCGCCCCGGCCACGCGAGGTCTATCTGTTGTGCATCGGCGCCGGCAAGGCGCGCAACCCGGCGGCGGCCATGGCCCTGCAGCAGCTCAGCGACGGCGCCAGCGATCCAGGCCCCACAGCAAGGTCCAGCCCAGCACGAACACCCCGGCCACGCGCAGCACGTTGACCGCGAAGGCGGCCGCGCCGATCCGCTGCAGTTCCAGGAACGGATACGGCGCCTGCCCGAGCAGGCCGGTCACCGCCATCGCCCAGCCCAGATACGCGGCGGGCACCAGCAGCACCGCCCCCAGCGCGCGCCAGCGCAGGCCGCCATGCGGCAACAGCAGCAGCCAGCCGCCCAGGTACAGCACCGGCACCGCGTAATGCAGGCCCACATCCACCCACCATTGCAGCCCGGTCGGCCTCCACAGGCCCTGCAGGGCCAGCAGGTAGACCAGGCCGGTCACGCCGATGCACAGGCCCAGCGCGGCCGCCGGCGTAACGCCCAGCCTGCCGCCAAGGGCCAGCCGCAGGCAGCCCAGACAGACCGCCAGATTGCTGAGGATGGTGAAGTAACCGAAGAAGCGCAGCGTCGCCGCACCGATGCCCGCACTGCCGCCATGGCCGTTCACCAGCAGCAGGTACTGCAGCAGCAACGCCACGGCGGCGACCAGGGCGGTCAGCGCCGCCCATCCACGCAGGAGCGGACGGTCTGCAGGCATGTGGAACCCCCGGGAGCCAGTGTGCGCCGGGCAGGCCATGGCCATCGCCGCTGCCCTGCGCTTGCCGCACAATACACCGATGACGACCCCCGACACCCGCAAAGCGCTCTGGCAGATCCATTTCTGTGTCCTGTTGTGGGGTGTCACCGCCATCCTCGGCAAGCTGATCACCCTGCCCGCGTTGCCGCTGGTGTGGTGGCGCATGTTGCTGGTGGTGGCGATGCTGGCCCTGCTGCCGCGGGTCTGGCGCGGGCTGCGCACCCTGCCCCTGCGGCTGGTGGCCGGCTATGCCGGCATCGGTGCGCTGGTGGCCCTGCACTGGCTGACCTTCTACGGCGCGGTGAAGCTGGCCAACGCCTCGGTGGCCGCCACCTGCATCGCGCTGGCGCCGGTGTTCACCTCCATCATTGAACCCTGGGTGGCCAAGCGCCCGTTCCAGATGCGCGAACTGGCCTTCGGCCTGGCCGTGCTGCCGGGCGTGGCGCTGGTGGTGGGCGGCGTGCCCGATGGCATGCGCCTGGGCGTGCTGGTAGGTGCCCTGTCGGCGCTGCTGGTGGCGGTATTCGGCTCGCTGAACAAGCGCATGGTCAGCCATGCCGACCCGCTGACGGTGACCGCGCTGGAACTGGGCGCCGGCACGCTGACCCTGACCCTGCTGGCGCCGGTGATGCCCTACCTGCTGCCGGCCCTGGCCAGCCCGCTCTGGGTGGTGCCCAACCTGCACGACGGCATCCTGCTGCTGGTGCTGGCCGGCGCCTGTACCCTGCTGCCGTTCGCCCTGGCCCTGGTCGCCCTGCGCCATCTCAGCGCCTACACCGTGCAGCTGGTGACCAACCTGGAGCCGGTCTATGCCGTGCTGCTGGCGGTGGTGCTGCTGCGCGAGCAGCATGAAGTGACGCCGTGGTTCTACCTGGGCGTGGCGATCATCGTCGGTGCCGTGTTCCTCCACCCGCTGCTGAACCGCCGCAAGCCGGTGCAGCACCCGGAAATCCTGGGTACGGCCGAAGCGCGCAACATCGCCGATTGAGGCGGAGGGTTCTGTAGAGCCGAGCCATGCTCGGCTACGCCTTTTGTAGAGCCGAGCCATGCTCGGCTGCTCTCCGCGAAAATCAGCCGAGCATGGCTCGGCTCTACAGCGCTTCCGCCGCGCAGCGGTTCACGGCGCCAGTTCCACCCGGTTGCGGCCGTTGGCCTTGGCCCGGTACAGCGCGGCGTCTGCGCGGGCCAGGGTCTGGTCGGTGCTTTCGCCGGGCTGGTGCTGGGCGGCACCGATGCTGATGGTGACCGGGAAGCCCAGCGGCAGGTCGGCCACGGCCATGCGCAGGAACTCGCACTGCAGTTCGGCGGTGCGCAGGTCCACGTCCGGCATCAGCGCCACGAATTCCTCGCCGCCGTAACGTGCGGCCAGCCCGCGGCCGGAGAAGTGCGAACGCAGCAGCACGCCCAGCTCGGCCAGTACCCGGTCGCCGGTGGCGTGGCCCTGGAAGTCGTTGATGTGCTTGAAATGATCGATGTCCACCAGGGCCACGCAGGGCTGCCGCGGGTGGCCATCGGCACTGGCCACGGCGTCCTGCAGGGCGGCCGCCATCGCGCGCCGGTTCGGCAGCCCGGTCAGCGCATCGGTGCGGCTCTGTTCGGTCAGGTCGGCGTTCTGCGCCAGCAGCACGTCGTGGTATTCGGACAGCAGGCGCTCGTAGTCGTCGCGCTGCACCATGTGGCTCTGGATATCCAGCGCGAAGCGCCGCAGTTCCATCACCAGCATCACCTGCCGCGACAGCGCGGCCAGCGCTTCGGCCTTGTCCGGGGCCAGGTGCTGCGGGTTCGGATCGAACACGCACAGCGTGCCCAGCGGCAGGCCGTCGCTGCTGATCAGGGGCGCGCCGGCATAGAAACGTACGTGCGGGTCACCGGTCACCACCGGGTTGTCGTGGAAGCGGATGTCCTGCAGGGCATCCTCCACCACCATGATCTCGCGCGGCTGCAGGATGGCGTGGCCGCACATCGATTCACTGCGCAGGTTCTCGGCAGCGTCGATGCCCTGGATGGACTTGAACCACTGCCGTTCGACATCGATCAGGGTCACGGCGGCCATGGTGGTACCGCACACCGCCTTGGCGATGACCACCAGATCGTCGAAGGATTTTTCGCGCTCCGAATCCAGGATGCGGTAGCGGTACAGCGCCTCAAGGCGCAGGGCCTCGTTGGCAGGCTTGTCGGGCTTGATCATGCAGCGTCACGTTCCGGCAGGTCACTGCGGAGTCTAGCCGATGATGCAACCCGCCAGCCGAGCGCAGGCTCGGCTCTACAGGCGTCCGTTACCAGTCCTGCTGCTTGGGCAGCAGCCCGTGCAGTTCCTGCTCGGTCAGGTTGCGCCACTGGCCCGGCTTCAGCGCGCCGATCTTGATGTTGTCGATGCGCACGCGGCGCAGCTGGGTCACCCGGTAGCCGAATTCAGCCGCCATCAGGCGGATCTGCCGGTTCAGGCCCTGCTGCAGGGTGATGCGGAAACCGAACTTGGCGATGCGCGAGGTCTTGCACGGCAGCGTCATCTGGTCGTGGATGCGTACGCCGCGGGCCATGCCGCGCAGGAATTCGTCGGTGACCGGCTTGTTGACCGCCACCAGGTATTCCTTCTGGTGGCCGTTCTCGGCGCGCAGGATCTGGTTGACGATGTCGCCGTTGCTGGTCATCAGGATCAGGCCCTCGGAATCCTTGTCCAGGCGGCCGATCGGGAAGATGCGCTGCTCGTGGCCGACGAAGTCGACGATGTTGCCCTTCACCGAGCTCTCGGTAGTGCAGGTCACGCCCACCGGCTTGTTCAGCACGATGTAGACGTGGCGGCGGGCGCCAGGCTTGCGGGCCACGCGCACCTGCAGCGGCTGGCCATCAACCAGGACGGTGTCGCCCTCGCCGACCACCGCGCCGGTACCGCCCGGGTGGCCGTTGACGGTGACCCGCCGGGCGGCGATCAGGCGATCGGCCTCGCGGCGGGAGCAGAAGCCGGTTTCGGCAATGTATTTGTTGAGTCGGGTGGTCATCGCCCTATTATCGGCCATCCCCGCCCCGACCGGGTCACGCCGGCAGCAATGGATCGACGGTTTCGCCGTCGAAGACCCGGTTGCGGCCGTTGCGCTTGGCCACGTACATGGCATGGTCGGCCCGCCGCAGCAGCCCGGCCAGGTCATCCTCGCCCGGCCGCCATTGCGCCAGGCCGATGCTGGCGGTCACTTCCAGGCCCGGCACCTGCAGGTCCTGGCAGATCTCGGTGATGCGCTGGCGCAGGCCTTCCAGGCGCTCGGTCGCCACCTCGCGGGGCATGCCCGGCAGCAGCAGCAGGAATTCCTCCCCGCCCATGCGCACCACCTCGTCCTGGTTGCGCACGGCCGCGCGCAGGGCCTGGGCCACCGCCACCAGCACCTGGTCGCCGACCTCATGGCCGTGGCGGTCGTTGATGTCCTTGAACAGGTCGATATCCAGGAAGCCGATCACCAGCAGGCTGCCATCGCGCTGTACCCGGTCCACGTGGTGGGCCAGCTGCTGCAGGCCGGCGCGGCGGTTGGCCAGGCCGGTCAACATGTCGGTCTCGGCCAGCTGGCGCATCTCGTCGCGCTGCTGGCGCAGCCGGCCCAGCCGCAGGTTGAGCGCGTAGGCGGCCATCATCAGCAGCCAGGTGACGGCCAGCTGCAGCGCCTCCACCCGGTATTCAAACAGCCAGCGCGCACTGGTCGCATCGGCCAGCACCAGCACCAGCATCGGTGTCAGCGCGGCCAGCCCTGCCAGCGCCCAGACATCGCCACGCAGGCGGGCCCACAGGCCCATGCCCAGCGACAGCAGGCACCCGGCCACGAAGCAGCCCTGCAGTACCAGGGCGACCACGGCCAGCTGGTCCCAGCCCAGCCACGGCACCAGCACGGCCAGCCCCATCAGGCCCCACAGCACCGCCTGCTGTGCAAGCCGCGAACGCGGCAGCACGCGGTCGCCACCGTTCAGGCGCCACAACGCCGGCAGCACCAGTGCCTGGGTGGCCGCGGTCAGCGACAGCAGCCACCAGGCCCCGCGCTCGCCCACCGCAAGCCAGGGTTCGGGGTAGCCGCTCAGGCCGCCCAGGATGGATTGCCAAAGGACCAGCACCAGGGTGGCGCCGATGTACATCATGAAGCTGCGGTCGCGGGTGGTGAGGTACGCCATCAGCGCCGACAGCGCCAGAGCGATGGCCACGGCGATGCAGGCGGCGCGCACCAGCAGACGCGCGGTGTCGTTCTGCTGCACCGGGCTGGGTGCTCCCAGCCGCAAGGTCGGCACCCAGCGCGCCTTCAGCGGCGTCTGCCAGGACACGACGAAGGGCTCGTAGCTGCCGGCCTTGGGTACCGCGACCATGCCGATGCCGGCGCGGAAGCGCGAATCGCGGGTGCGTGCATCGTGCATGTTGCCGCAGATCTCGCGATCGCCGTGCTGCATGCGCACCTCGCCGGCGAATACGTTGAAGACGTCCAGCGCCTGCGGTTCACCGGACCAGCCCCCGGGCGGGGCCTGCACTTCCACCTGCTGGCGGTCGCCGGACAGCATCTGCGGGCTGCAGGCACGGTGCGGGGTGGGTTCATTGGTTGCTTCGCCCACGAGCAGATAGTCGCGCCCAGCCTCGACCGTGCGGGCATAGCCCAGCCACGGCGTGGCCAGCACCATCAGCAGCACGACCAGCACCGCCCCTGTTACGTAACGCCCCTGCCTGCCGACCACGCTACATCCTGTTCCTGCTTACGCCCGCGCCCGTTGCGCGTCGCCCCTGCGGGCATTATCGCAGCGGAACGGCCGCCTGATGTGTAGGCCAAAGGTTGTAGGTGGGGGTGGTGATTGCAGGGCTGCGCCCTGCACCTGCTGCGAGCCAGATCAAAGTCAAAAGCCAAAGCGGCTCTGGTTTTCTGCTGATTGGGCGGGGCGCTGTGGGCTTGCAGGACACGCCGTGAACCCATCCTTGGGGGCTCGTAGGCGCCTTGCTCGTGTGCGCTGTCCTGCGCGCACGGCAAGACCGGGGTTGGGCATCCTGCCCAACCCGCCCGAGGCATGCCTCGAGCCCATGGCGCCTGCGGTCCTGCAAGCCCACACCGCCCCACCCCCGACAGATCTCTATTGACGGTTGGCGGGTGTCGACCTTGGTCGACACGATTTTTCTGTCAGATATCGAATTGAATACTGAATCCGGGGTCGGATCCCGTTGCGCAGCAACGGGATCCGACCCCGTGCTCCGACAGATCGAGGAAGTCTGTCGAAGGCGGGGTGGGTCCGGTTGAGGGGGTGTGAGCGGCATGGATGCCGCGACCAAGCCCCATGGGTGAGGGCGCTTTGCTTGCGAAGCACTGCTTCGCAAGCGCCCGAACGCACAGCCGCCAGCGGCTGGGCCGGACCCCGGAGGGGGGTTTACGGCGTCCCCCGCAACCGGACCCACCCCGCCATCCCACGGAAAGCACGCCTTTGACGTTGACGTTGCTTCGGCTTCGGCTTCGGCTTCGGCTTCGGCCTCGGCGGGTGCAGGGCGCAGCCCTGCCGGACACCCTCCTATGTCGGCGGCCCCTGGGTGCCCGCCAGCCGCACCGGCCTCTGGTCCGCCAGGGTCAGCCGCTCCAGCGGCTGCGGCCGCTCGATGCCGTAGCCCTGCAATCCCTGCACCCCCAGCTCGGTCAGGGTGGCCGCCACTTCGCTGGTCTCCACCCACTCGGCCACCACTTCCATCTGCAGCTCGCGCCCCAGCTCGCTGATCGCGCGTACCGTCGCGCGGCTGACCGGGTCGGTGTCCATGTCACGCACGAAGGCGCCGTCGATCTTCAGCATGTCCGCCGGCAGCTGGCGCAGGTAACCGAACGAGGAAAGGCCCGAGCCGAAGTCGTCCAGCGCCATCCGGCAGCCCCGCGCCTTTACCGCGTCGATGAAGGCGCGGGCCTGGGTCAGGTTGCTGATCGCGGCGGTTTCCGTGATCTCGAAGCAGAGCTTGGCCGCCAGCGCGCGGTTGCGCTCCAGCAGGTCGCAGACGAAGGCCAGGAAGCTGGGCTCGGCGATCGACTGCGCCGACACGTTCACGTTGCACAGGCCCAGCTGGCGCACGTGCGCGGGGCAGACCTGCAGGTGGCGGAACAGCAGGCCCAGCACGTGCCGGTCCAGCGCCACCGCCATGCCGTAGCGCTCCACCGCCGGCATGAACTGGCCCGGCAGGTGCAGGGCGCCGTCGGCATCGCGCATGCGCACCAGCACCTCGTAATGCAGGTAGCCCGGGTCGCCCACCTTGGCGATGCGCTGGGCGTACAGCAGCATGCGGTTCTCGGCCATGGCGCGGCTCACCCGCTGCAGGCGCTCGGCTTCCTGCCGGCGCTCGTCCAAGGCCAGGCGGTCTTCGTTGAAGCAGTGCACACGGTTGCGGCCGGCCTGCTTGGCTGCGTAACAGGCGCTGTCGGCGGCACTCATCAGCCAGTTCACGTCCGGCGCGTCGGCCGTCACCTCGACCACGCCGATACTGCAGCTCAGCTGCGGGCTGCCTTCGCTGATCGGGAACGTAGCCTGGCCCAGGTTGCGGATCAGGCGCTGCAGCACGCGCTTGGCCTCATCCTGGCTGGCGCGCGCCAGGAACACTGCGAATTCGTCCGCACCCAGGCGGCCGACCCAGTCGCCGTCGCGCACCGCGCCCACCAGGTATTCGGCGAAGCTGCGCAGCATCTGGTCGCCGGCGGCGTGGCCGAAGCTGTCGTTGACCAGCTTGAAGTGGTCCAGGTTGATGTAGCACAGCGCATGCGTGCCGCCCTCGGTGCGGACCTGCAGCAAGGCCTTTTCCAGCAGCCGCTCGATCTCGCGGCGGTTGATCAGGCCGGTCAACGGGTCATGGCTGGCATGGTGCTCGATCTCACGGGCCAGCGCGTGGTTCTGGCTGACATCCTCGACGATGGAAAACACTGACAGACGGCCGCGCGAGCCGCGCACGCCGGTGCCGCTCCAGCGCCCCCACACCAGGCTGCCATCGCGGCGGCGGAAGCGCAGTTCGCCGGGCCGCAGCTGGCGTTCCCAATCGATGCCACCGGCCTCGTCCAGCACCAGTTCGCCTTCCATCAGCAGGTCGGACAGGGTCAACTGCAGCAGCACATCGCGCCGGTAATCGACAATGTCGGCCATCGCCTGGTTGGCTTCCATCACCCGCCCTGCGGCATCCAGCTTCAGCATGCCCACGTTGGCCTGGTAGAACGCTGCGCGGAAACGGCTTTCATGTTCGGTCAGGTCCTTGCCGACCCGGCGTGCCAGGCCCACGGCCATCAGGCTGATGACCAGCACCGACAGGCCGCCGACGATCAGGGTGGCAATGCGCACGTCATGGGCCATGCGCAGCAGCGCCTGGGAAAAGGCTTCGGCCTGCGACTGCAGCTGCAGATCCAGGTCGTGCACACGCTGCAGGTAGCGATCACGCAGCGCCGGCTGCTGCAGGGCCTGCACCGGTACGTCATCCAGTTCCTCGATGAGGGCCTGCATGGCCAGCAGGTCGGTGTCGGTCTGCCGCCACAACCAGGTGGCCTGGCGGAATGCGCCCAGATTGCGCGCATAGCGGAAGGACAGCACCAGCCGCGAAACATCCGAGCGAGCATTGTTGCCACGCAGGAAACCCGCACGGGCCTGGGCCACGTCCGGATCGGGCTGTTCCAGCGCCAGTCGCGCGTGCAGGTCACCCAACGGCACCTGCAGCGCACGGCCTGCATCTTCCAGATCGTGCCGTTCACCACGGGCCAGGTAGCGGCTCAGCGCCGCGGTGGCGTCCTGCTGCCCACGCGACCAGTGCCCCTGGCCGGCAATCCAGGCAGTGGAGGCCGCCTGCAGTTCTTGTATCAACGCGGACAGGCCGACCAGTCCGATCGCCATGCCCGTCAACAACGCAAACCGCATTCCCAGCCCGCGGGTCATCGGCACCCGCCGGTAATGATGCTCCGTGCCGCTCCTACGCATCCCGGATCCCCCCGAATGTGCTGTGACAGCCTCCTTCTGTAACCGTTTCAGCCTAGGGCCGGGCATGTGTGGACGGCGCGAAGCCGGGCGCCACCGGGGGCGGCCAGGGCAGTTGAACCGATCCAATTCCCGCTGCCCCTGTTTGCCGGGCGCAGAAACGAACAACGCCAGCCCGGGGGCTGGCGTTGTCCTGGAACATCGCAGGGATCAGTAGCTGCGCGGGCCGCGCGGCTTGAAGCCATCACGACGCGGCGGGCGGCTGTCGCGGTCACCGCCGCGGTCGCCACCATGGCCACCCGGACCACCCGGGCCGCCACGACGCGGGCCGCCCGGGCCACCCGGACCACGCTTGTCGAAGCGCGGCTTGAACGGGCGCGGCGCCGGGTTGGTGTCTTCACCCGGGGCCAGTGCGCGCATCTGCAGCTGCTGGCCGGACACCCAGACCTTCTGCAGGTGCGACAGGACGTCCGACGGCATCTGCGCCGGCAGGTCCAGCAACGAGAAGTCGTCGTGGATGTCGATGCGGCCGATGAAGCGGCTTTCCAGGCCGGCCTCGTTGGCGATGGCGCCGACGATGTTGGCCGGCTTCACGCCATGCTGGTGGCCCACCGAGATGCGGTAGGTCTCCATGCCCTGCTCCGGCGCGCCACGCGGCGGCACGTCACGGCGCGGACGCTGCTCGAAACCACCCTCGCCTTCCTCACGGCGCGGGCCACGCTCGAAGCGCGGGCCACGGTCGTTGCGGTCGAAGCGATCACCACGCTCCGGGCGGTCGCCACGGTCGAAGCGCTCGCGCGGGGCGCGCTCTTCACGCGGGGCGCGCACCGGCGGCTGCAGCAGGAACGGGGTGTCACCCTGCAGCATCTTGGCCAGTGCGGCGGCAACTTCAATGGCCGGCACGTTCTGCTCGTTCTCGAAGCGTTCCAGCAGCTGGCGGTAGAAGTCCAGGCCGCCGGCAGCGAGGGTTTCGCTGATACGCGAGGTGAACTTGTTGATGCGGGTGTCGTTGACCGCTTCTACGCTCGGCAGCTGCATTTCTTCGATCGGCTGGCGGGTAGCGCGCTCGATCTGGCGCAGCATGCCCTTCTCGCGCGGGGTGGCGAACAGGATCGCCTCGCCGCTGCGGCCGGCACGGCCGGTACGGCCGATGCGGTGCACGTAGCTTTCGGTGTCGTACGGGATGTCGTAGTTCAGCACGTGGCTGATGCGCTCCACGTCCAGGCCTCGGGCGGCCACGTCGGTGGCGACCAGGATGTCCAGCTTGCCTTCCTTCAGCATGGCGATGGTGCGCTCACGCTGGGCCTGCTGCATGTCGCCGTTGATGGCGGCAGCGGCCAGGCCACGGGCCTGCAGCTTGCTGGCCAGTTCTTCGGTGCCGGCCTTGGTACGCGCGAAGATGATCATCGCGTCGAACGGCTCGACTTCCAGGATGCGGGTCAGCGCGTCCAGCTTGTGCATGCCGCTCACCCACCAGTAGCGCTGGCGGATGTTGGCCGAGGTGGTGGTCTTGGCCTGGATGGTGACCTCGACCGGATCCTGCAGGTAGGTCTGCGCGATGCGGCGGATCTGCGGCGGCATGGTGGCCGAGAACAGGGCCACCTGGCGCTGCTCCGGCAGCTTCTTCAGCACGGCTTCGACGTCGTCGATGAAGCCCATGCGCAGCATTTCGTCGGCTTCGTCCAGCACCAGGGTCTTCAGCTCGGACAGGTCCAGGGTGCTGCGGTCCAGATGGTCGATCACGCGGCCAGGGGTACCGACCACGATGTGCACGCCGCGGCGCAGGGCCGACAGCTGCTGGCCGTAGGGCTGGCCGCCGTACACCGGCAGCACGCGGAAGCCCGGGATCTTCGACGAATAGGACTGGAACGCCTCGGCGACCTGGATGGCCAGTTCGCGGGTCGGCGCCAGCACCAGGGCCTGGGGCTTGATCTGCTGCAGGTCGATGTTGGACAGTACCGGCAGGGCAAACGCTGCGGTCTTGCCGGTACCGGTCTGGGCCTGGCCCAGCACGTCGCGGCCTTCAAGCATCGCCGGGATGGTGGCGGCCTGGATCGGCGACGGGGTTTCGTAGCCGATGGCGGTGACCGCCTGCATCACGGGCTCGGACAGGCCGAGCTGCGCGAACTGCAGCGGCGCTTGGGAATCTTGGGACATGGGAAACTCCAAAGGCACGGCCATCTGCATGGCAGTGCGATAAAAAAGGGATGGTCCGCGCTTTGGGCGCCCTTCTTATCGCGTGCCCTGGCGCTGCTCGGTCGGAGGAGATTTCACTCACTCAGAGCGGAATGATACCGCACTGTTCCTGAACCATGCGTACAGGAAACCATTCGCATCCCCATCCGGGCCGCGCTGGCGCACAATACGCGCCCTTTCCCCCGCTCTCCAGGACGTTCTTCCATGCAGATCCTCGAATTCGACCTCGACGGCGAATACGTCGAACTCAAGCAGCTGCTCAAGCTGGCCGACCTGGTCACCAGCGGCGGCGAGGCCAAGACGGTCATCAGCGAGGGCCAGGTGCTGGTGGACGGCCAGGTCGAGCTGCGCAAGGCCTGCAAGATCCGCGCAGGCCAGGTGGTCGAATTCGCCGACAGCCAGATCCGGGTGCTGGCCGCCGGCTGAGCCCCCCCAGGCGGGTCCGTTCAGGCAACCCGCTGGGTCAGGTGCGAGGCGATCAGCTGCCGGAACGGCGCCACGCCCTGCGCCACCCGCAACCCGGCCGCGCGCAGCAGGCGTGCCGGCCGGCGGTCGTCGGTGTACAGGCTGGCGATCGCATTGGTGGCTTCATACAGCGGCCGCGAGGCCAGCCGGTGCCCACGCTGGAACGCCGCCAGCATGCCGGCGGCGGCGATATCCGCCCCCCGCCGCTGCTGCCCGGTGATGCCCAGTGCCAGCCGCTGCGCGCTGGCCAGGCCCAGGTTGAAACCATGTGCGGTGACCGGGTGCATGCCGACGGCGGCATCGCCGATCAACGCCGCACGCTCGCCCACGAAGCGGTGCGCGTACACCCCCACCAGCGGATAGGCCTGTGGCGTGGCCACCGCCTGCATCCGCCCCAGCCGGTGCTCGAAGAACCCGGTGATGGCATCGCCGAAGGCCACCTCGTCCATCGCCAGCAGGTCTTCGATCTGCCGCGGCGGCAGGGTGATCACCGCCGACGCCTGGCCTTCATTGAGTGGCAGCAGTGCCATGGTGCGGCCGTAGCCGAACCACTCCCAGGCAGTGTGGTGGTGGTCACGCTCGACCTGCATGCGGCAGACCAGCATCGACTTGCCGAAGTCGCGCATCTGCGCGCCGATGCCCAGCATGCGCCGGGTGCCGGAGAAGCGGCTGTCGGCGGCAACCAGCAGCCGTGCATGCAGTTCGCTGCCGTCATCCAGCCTGACCACATGGCCCTGCGCGTCGGCCTGCACGGCCAGCACCTTGCGACCATCGAACAGTTCCAGCCCCTCCTGGCCCTGCACGGCCTGCCACGCGGCGCGGCGGATCAGGTGGTTGGGCACCAGCCAGCCCAGCGGCTGGCCATCCACCTGGCCGCTGGCGAAGGTCAACGCGAACGGCGAACCACCGTTCATCACCCGCGCATCGCGCAGTTCGGCAATCTCGGTGTCGGGCAGGTGCTGCCACAGGCCCAGCGCTTCCATGCCCTGCCGTGAGGCGTGGGTCAGCGCGATCTCGCGGCCATCGAAGGCCGCCTCGGCCAGCGCCTGCCGCGGCTGCACCTCGACCAGCCCGACCTGCAGGCCACTGCCGGCCAGCGCGCGCGCAAAGCACAGTCCCGCCGGTCCGGCGCCGACCACCACCACGTCCATCCTGCGCATGCGCGCCTCCTGCCGTTGATCCAGTCACGCCCAGCATAGCGCCGCGAAGGTGACTGGCCTTGATCTGGATCAGGCAGCGCGCAGCTCAGAGCAGTGCGAACACCAGTTTGAAGATGGCCAGGATCGAGACGACCCAGACCAGGCTGCGCACGTAGGGCACGCCGGCGGCATACAGCGGCAGGTAGACCACGCGGGCCCAGAAGTAGACCTGCGCAGCGATGACGGTCGTCTCGCTGCTGCGCCCGGCTACCACCACCGCGATGGCGGCCGCGGCGAAGAACGGGAACGTCTCGAAGAAATTGGACTGCGCCCGCTTCAGCCGTCCCGCCAGTGGGCTCAGTGGCACGTCGGGCGAATCACGCGCCGACGCGTTCCATTTCATTCCGCGCTCGCGGGTGACCACGGCGGACGCGGCGAAGATGTAGACGAAGCCGAGCAGCGTCGCCCAGGCCAGCATGCTCAGTTCGGTGGCCATCGCGGTTCTCCGTCAGGGTGCGGACGCGCGCAGGCTGTAGCCAGCCAGGCGCCAGGTCTGGTCTTCGTCGAAGCGGAACGACACCAGTTCGCGCACCGGCTGTGCGCTGTTGGCGAAACGGGTCGGGAAGCTGACATTGATGTACAGCCCCTCGGGCACGGCGGCGCCGGCGGCGTACTTGACCCGGGTGATGGTCGGCTGACCGCGGCCTGCCATCGCCCCCAGGCGGGTGCGGTCGGCGGTCAACTGGCTGACGAAAGCGGCCTTCGGCACGGCACGGCGCGCCACGGTCGACGCACCATCCCACAGTTCGCCGGCACGGTTGGCATCGACCAGTTGCGCGGCCTTCAGCGCCGCTGCGCCCATTTCGGCATCCTGCTTCTGCACCTGCGCCTGCTGCGCAGCGGTCAAGGCCGGTGCGGCCGTTGCGGGCTTCGCTGCGGCCGGGGCGGCAGGCGCGGGACGTGCCGGGGCCGGTGCAGGCGTGGCCGGCGCAGGGGCCTGGGCCCATGCAGTCAACGGCAGCAGGGACAGCAGCAGGAACTTCGGCAAACGCACGCGCTTCATGGACACCGCCGGTTGGATGGACGAGACCGCAGTCTACGCCAGCGCGGTGAGCAGATCGTCAGCGCGCGGACGCCTCGCCTTCCACTGCTGCGGCGTCTGCCTGCGCGGCAGGTGCATCGCCTTCCGGCGCCGCCTGTGCGGCCACCGGCGGCTCGGTGGGGGCTGGCGGCAGGGTCGCCACATCGATCTCCGACAGCGGGCTTTCCTCCGGGCACACCGGATCCGGGAAGCCGAAGCGCTGCTTCAGTGCCTGGCCGCAGCTGTTGATCGATTCCATGTCCGCGCCTTCGCGCTTGCACTGCTGGTCGAAGGCCACCAGGAAGGCATCCTTGCGCTGCACGAAATCATCGCCGCAGGCGCGCATCTGCTTGATCCGTTCCAGATCGTCCTGCACGGCATTGGTGCCATCCAGGCCGTACTGGCGCAGCTCCTCCGGCGTCAGCAGGCGCAGGCTGCGGTTGGGCACGGTCATCATCAGGTCGGCCACGCCCACCGCCACGCCATTGCGCTGCAGGTAGTCCTTCACGTTGTCGTAGACCTCGTGCAGCTCGCGGTTCAGTTCGGCCCGCGAGGTGGCTTTGGAACTGATGCGCATCATGCGGTGGATGCCGACCTTGCCCGAGAGCAGCCGGTTGTCGCCGGCCGCCAGCACGAACACGCAGGCGCTGTGGCAGATCGAACCCTCGCGGACCCAGATGGTCCAGCCCGATTCACCGATGCTGTCACCGGCCACGATGGCCGACTCGACCTGGCCACCACTGGAGTCCAGATCGAGGATGCGCTTGTGGATCTTCAGTTCATCGGCCACCACCGCCAGCCGCCACATCATTTCGGCGAAGCCCGGGTTGATCTTGCCGTTGTAGCGCACGCGCAGCAGACCACGCTCCACGCACGGCTGCAGGGCCGCACGGATCTGCTCACGCTGCAGCCCTTCCAGCTCGGCACCATCACCGCCTTCCACGGCGTAATCGGTACCGCAGCTGACCCAGGCGCGGCCGTTTTCCAGCTGCGCCTGCGGCCACGGCCGATCCGCCCGGCTGCGCGGCGGCGCCGGTGGCAACGGCGCATCGGCCGCATTGATCGACACCATGTTCTCGCCATCACTGGCCGGCGCCCGCGTCGCCTTGTCGGCAGCGGTCACGTTGCCGGGATTCTCCAACTGGCTGCAGCCGGCCAAGGCCAGGCACAAGAAGGGCAACCAGCGGAATCTGACGGACATCGGGCAACCGGTCTTCATGAGAACAAGACCCACAGTCTACCCGTCCCAACCGCCCATTCAGCGCGCAGCACTGAACCCCCTCTGACCCTGCGGAAAGCGTGTCGACCAAGGTCGACACCTGCCAAAGGCAGAGCCCCGTTCCGGCAGCCCAGCCACCAAGGGGGTCAGAGCCGTTTTCCAACGGAAAACGGATCCGACCCCATACCGACCAACAGCCGCGGGAAACTGTCGAAGGCGGGGTGGCGTGGGCTGGCAGGACCTCAGGCGCCATGGATGGCGCCTACGAGCCCCCAGGGACGGGTTTACGGCGTGTCCTGCCAGCCCACACCACCCCGCCATCCCACGGAATGCCAGCTTTTGAAGTTGCCGTTGAGGTTGATTCGGCGGGTGCAGGGCTGCAAGCCCTGCCGGCCTCCCTCCAACATTCATGTCCGAATCCGGCGAGTATCTCCCCCCGCCCCGCCCTAGACTGGCGCCATGGACACCGCCCTCGCCCTCGACACCGCCGCCTGCGACCGCGCCCGCCTGGCCCGCGACGCACGCTTCGACGGCGTGTTCTTGACCGCCGTACGCAGCACCGGCATCTATTGCCGCCCGGTATGCCCCGCGCCACCGCCCAAGCCGCGCAACATCACCTACTACCCCACCGCGGCCGCGGCCGCCGCGGCGGGCTACCGGCCCTGCCTGCGCTGCCGCCCCGAACTGGCCCCGCAGGCCCAGCAGGCCTTGGCCGGGCAGACCGTGCAGCGCGCCCTCGCCCTGATCCAGGCCAGCTTCCTGCAGGACCAGCCGGTAGCCGATCTGGCAGCCCGACTGGGCCTGAGCGCACGCCAGCTGCAGCGCCTGTTCGTCGAACACCTGGGCGCCACGCCCGGACAGCTCCACGCCACCCATCGCCTGCTGCTGGCCAAGCAGCTGCTGACCGAAACCACCCTGCCGGTGACCGATGTCGCCCTGGCCGCCGGCTACAACAGCCTGCGCCGTTTCAACACCGCCTTCCTGCAGGGCTGCGGCATGGCGCCGACCGCGCTGCGCCGCCAGCACACGCCGTTGGCCGCCGATGACGACTGCCTGGTCCTGCGCCTGGCCTACCGGCCGCCGCTGGATTTCCCCCGCATGCTGGCCTTCCTGCGCAAGCGCAGCCTGCCGGGCATCGAACTGATCGGCGAAGACAGCTACCAGCGCGTGCTCGGCACCGCCGAGCGCCCCACCCTGCTGCGCGTCACCGCCGATCCCAAGCGACCGGAACTGCGCCTGCAGCTGGGCGCGGTCGATCCACGCCTGATCCCGGACATCGTGCGCCGCGTGCGCCGGGTCTTCGACCTGGATGCCGATCTGCAGCAGGTGCATGCCGCGCTGGGTGAAGAACCGCTGCTGGCGCGCGGTATCGCCGAACGCCCCGGCCTGCGCGTGCCCGGTGGCTGGGACGGCTTCGAAGTGGGCGTCCGCGCCGTGCTGGGCCAGCAGGTGAGCGTGGCGGCCGCTACCACCTTCGCGCGGCGGCTGGTGGATGCGTGGGGCGCCCATCTGCCCGGCATGCCCGCCGCGTTCGACCGCCAGTTCCCGGCACCGGAGGTGCTGGCCGAGGCGCCGCTGGAATCCATCGGTCTGCCACGCACGCGTGCGGCCACCGTGCGTGCGCTGGCCGCGGCCTGCGCCAGCGGCGAACTGGACTTCGGCCCTGGGCAGGCGCTGGAAGAGTTCGTGACACGCTGCGTGGCGCTGCCCGGCATCGGCCCGTGGACCGCGCAGTACATCGCCCTGCGTGGCCTGGGCCAGCCCGATGCCTTCCCCGCCGGCGATCTGGTGCTGCAGCAGGTGCTGGGCCATGCGCAGGGGCAGCGCCTGAGCGAACGCGCCACCGAAGCGCGCTCGCAGCCGTGGCGACCGTGGCGTTCCTATGCGGTGCTGCACCTGTGGCATCTGTCAGGCACTTTCGTTGGAGAACCGACATGACCCTGTTGTTCGACCATTTCGACAGCCCGATCGGCGAGCTGACCATCGCCGGTGACGAACACGGGCTGGCCCATGTGCTGTTTCCCGAGAACCGCCACCCGGCGCGTGGGCGCGGCGACTGGCAGTACGCGCCGGATGCGTTGCCGGCGGCGCGCGAGCAGCTGCTGCAGTACCTGCACGGTGAGCGGAGCACGTTCGACCTGGTGCTGGCGCCGCGCGGCACGCCGTTCCAGCTGCGGGTATGGCAGGCGCTGGCGCTGATTCCCTTCGGGCAGACCTGGAGCTACCTGCAGCTGGCCCAGCATCTGGGGCAGCCAACGGCGACGCGTGCGGTGGGTGCGGCCAATGGGCGCAATCCATTGCCGATCATCCTGCCGTGCCACCGTGTGATCGGCAGCAACGGGGCGTTGACCGGGTTTGGGGGCGGCCTGGAGACCAAGGCGGCATTGCTGCGGCTGGAGGAGCGGCAGGCACCGTTGTTTGCGTGAGGGGTGGGTGTTCCGGCAGGGCTGCGCCCTGCACCCGCTCAATGCAACGTCAACGTCAAAAGCCAGAGCGGCATTCCGCGGGATGGCGGGGCACTGTGGGTTTGCGGGGACGCCGTAAACCCATCCATGGGGGCTTGGTCGCCGCATCCATGCGGCTCACACCCCGCAAACCCACAGTGCCCCGCCTTCGACAGTTGGCCGGCGGCTGTTGGTGGGTGCCGACCGTTGGTCCGCAAATCTGTCGCGGCCGTTGGTAGGTGTCGACCTTGGTCGACACGCTGTGGCCCCACCAGACGTGAAATGAAATCGACGGGTGTGTCTGGTGAGAAGCCCCCTTGTTGTTCAAGGGGGCGCGCCGACGGCGCGGGGATAAGGAAAAATGCGGGGACACGGCGCGCTCTCCCGCGCCGTGTCTTGGGTACGTCATTGCTGCGGCTTATGATTGCCGGATGACTTCCGTACGCTTGACCTGCTCGCTGGCGTTGCTGCTGCCCCTGGCGGCCTGCACGACCACGCCTTCTTCGTCCGCGCCGGTTGCGCGCGCCGACGCGCCGCCGCCGAAGCTGTTGCTGATTTCCATCGATGGCCTGCGCGCCGACGCGCTGGATCGTGGGATGACGCCGAACCTGCAGCGCATCATCGACGGGGGCGTGCGCGCCCGTTGGATGACGCCGTCCTATCCGTCGCTGACCTTCCCCAACCACTACACCATCGTTACCGGCCTGCGCCCGGACCACCACGGCATCGTCAACAACAGCATGGACGATGCGCAGCTGGGCCGCTTCGCGCTGAGCGATCGCGATGCGGTGACCAACAGTGGCTGGTGGGGTGGTGAGCCGATCTGGGTGGGGGCCGAAAAGGTCGGCGTGCGCACCGCCACCACGTCGTGGCCGGGCAGCGAGGCCGAGATCGATGGCACCCGCCCCAGCCAGTGGCAGGTGTACGACGGCAAGGAGCCGCTGCAGCAGCGCGCGCGCACCGTGCTGGAATGGTTGGCGCAGACCGATGCCGATGCACCGCGGTTGACCACGCTGTACATGGAAAACGTGGACAAGGCCGGCCACACCTACGGCCCCGATTCGACCCAGTACCGCGATGCCATCGTGCAGGCCGACCAGATCGTCGGCCAGGTGCTGGACGGCCTGGACGCTGCCGGGCTCGCCGCCACCACCAACGTCATCGTGGTGTCCGACCACGGCATGGCCAGCGTGGCCGAGGGCCATGTAGTGTCCACCGAATCGATGGCCGATCCGTCCATCGCGCGCAACGTCAGCCAGGGCCAGTCGGTCGGCTTCGCGCCGGTGGCCGGCCGCGAGGCGCAGGCCGAGCGTGCGCTGCTGGGGCGCCATGCCCACTACGAATGCTGGAAGAAGGAATCGCTGCCGGCGCGCTGGCACTACGGCACGCATCCACGCGTGCCGCCCATCGTCTGCCAGATGGATGAAGGCTGGGATGCGCTGCACGCCGAACGGATCGCCAAGCGCGACCGCCAGGAACGCGGCTCGCATGGCTATGACAATGCCCTGCCGTCGATGCGTGCGGTGTTCGTGGCACGCGGCCCGTCGTTCCACCAGGGCCTGGTGATCGATGGCTTCGACAATGTCGATGTCTATCCGCTGCTGGCGCACCTGCTGCAGGTGCCCGCGGCGCCGAATGACGGCAACGCCGAAACGCTGCAGAAGACCCTGCGCTGACCCGGCGAGCGCAGCGGCACGAAAGTAAGGCACAAAAAAACGCGGCGCCAGGCGCCGCGTTTTTCTTGGACCACCTGCCCGGCCGGATCAGGCCTTGGCAGCAGCCTTCTTCGCCACGGCCTTCTTGGCCGGAGCCTTGGCCACGGTCTTCTTGGCAACCGGGGCACCGGCGCCTACAGCGACCTTGCTCGCGGTGTGCGAACGGGCATTGCCGTAGCTGGCGTTGTAGCGCTTGCCCTTGGCGGTCTTGCGGTCACCCTTACCCATGTCATCAACTCCTAAA
The DNA here is from genome assembly GCF_047782825.1 of Stenotrophomonas maltophilia. GTDB lineage: Bacteria > Pseudomonadota > Gammaproteobacteria > Xanthomonadales > Xanthomonadaceae > Stenotrophomonas. The sequence goes on from NZ_CP180589.1 coordinate 1,770,123, forward strand.
GTATGAAATCTGGTTACCCCGTGCTGACACGGGTTCGGCGGGGCCGCCTTGCTGGGCGCCCCCGCGCACGATCGGAAAGCCTAACACGGCGCGCCTAGTGCGCGCAGCTGGCGTCATGCACGTGGATGTGGTTCAGGCGCAGATTCACCAGGTGGGCCACGCCCACCAGCAGGCCACCCAGGGTCATCACCACGGCATGCGGCACCGCGTTGTGGTGCAGCGCGTCCACCAGCACGCCCGCCCACAGGGCCACCAGGCCCGGCAGCAGGAAGCCCAGCGCGCGCAGGGCACGGTGGCGGCGGTAACCCATGACCAGGCTGAACAACCCAAGCAGGGTCACGAACACCACCAGCGTCATCTCCACCCCGTCGCTCAGCCAGAACGAGAGGCCCAGCGAAGGGGCGATCGCCAGCAACACCGGGATCACCGCGCAGTGCACCGCGCACAGCATCGAGCCGGTGGCACCAAAGCGGTCAAGCAGGCGGCGGAAGGAGGAGGACAGGGACATGACTTCCAGCAGGGTCGGCGAATCGTTATGGAATAATATAACATCCGTCCCCGACCCGCACGGTTTCCCTCCCCCTGTCCCACGACGGGATACGTGCGCCACCCGATTGATACAATGTAACAAAGGAACCACCCATGCCTGCCCACCACCCACGTTTCAAGCCGCATTCCCTGGCCCTGGCCCTTGCCGCCCTGCTGCCGTCGGCCGCATTTGCCGCCGCCGATGACCAAGGCCATCGTGACCGCCACCTGACCGAGCTGTCGTCGGTGCAGGTCACCGCCTCGCCGCTGCAGGGCGATGCCGAGTCGCTGGCCCGCCCGGTGGAGGTGCTGGCCGGTGAACGCCTGGACGAGCAGAAGGCCGGCACCCTGGGTGACACCGTGGCCAAGCTGCCGGGCGTGCAGAGCACCTTCTTCGGTCCCGGCGTCGGCCGTCCGATCATCCGCGGCCAGGAAGGCCCGCGCGTGGCCGTGCTGTCCAACGGTATGAGCAACATGGATGCCTCCACCGTCAGCGCCGACCACGCCACCAGCATCGAGCCGTTCCTGGCCGACCAGATCGAAGTGCTGAAGGGCCCGGCCACCCTGCTGTTCGGCAGCGGCGCCATCGGCGGCGCGGTGAACGTGGTCGACGGCCGCATTGCCCGCGAACTGCCGGACCGTCCGCTCAGCGGCCGCGCCGAGCTGCGTGGCAATTCGGTGAACGACGAGCGCAGCGGCATGTTCCGGCTCGACGGCGTCAGCGGCAATGTCGTGCTGCACGTCGATGGCCTGGTGCGCAATGGCGACGACTACCGCATTCCGGGCTACGCAGTGATCGACAGCCTGGAAGAGCACCACGACGACCACGACCATGACCACGCGGGCGAAGAAGGCGAAGAGCCGCGCCGCGGCCGCCTGGACAACAGCTCCATCCGTACCCGCGCCGGTGGCGTCGGCGCCACCTGGCTGGGCGAAGGCGGTTACTTCGGCGTGTCGGCCAGCACCTACCGCACCAACTACGGCATCCCCAACGGCGCCCACGTGCATGCCGACGGCGATGACCACGGCCATGATCACGACCACGACCATGGTGACGAGGAAGAAGGTGACGAGCACGACGTTCGCATCGACATGGTGCAGAACCGCTTCGAGACCAAGGCCGGCATCTACAACCCGGTGTCGTTCCTGAAGAACGTCAACGCGCGCGTGGCCTACACCGATTACGAGCACGTGGAGCTGGAAGCCGGCACGCCGTCCACCCGCTTCACCAACCGCGGCATCGAAACCCGCCTGGAAGCCGTGCAGCAGCAGATCGGCGGCTGGGATGGCGCCTTCGGCCTGCAGTTCGGCAACAGCGATTTCGGCGCCAAGGGTGAAGAAGCCTTCGTGCCGGACACCAACACGAAGAACGTCGGCCTGTTCGTGCTGCAGGAAAAGCAGTTCGGCCCGTTCAAGCTGGAACTGGGCGGCCGCCACGACCAGGTCAAGCTGGACCCGACCGGTGACTACCGCCGCCGCAAGTTCGACGCCACCAACCTGTCCGCCGCCGGCATCTGGAAGCTCAATGATGCCGTCGACCTGCGCATTGGCGTGGACAGCTCCGAGCGTGCGCCCACCAACGAAGAGCTGTACGCCGCCGGCGCGCACATCGCCACCCGCTCGCTGGAAATCGGCGATGCCAACCTGAAGACCGAGCGCGGCCAGCGCGTCGAACTGGGCATCCACACCCACAGCGACCGCCTGGACTTCTCCGCCGCGATCTACCAGACCAAATTCAAGGACTTCATCTACCTGGCCGACACCGGCATCACCGAAGGCCTGCCGGTGCGCACCTGGACCCAGCAGGATGCGGTGTTCAAGGGTGCCGAAGCCGAGGCGCTGGTGCACCTGTTCGAAGGCAGCGCCGGTGACTGGGACCTGCGCGTATTCGGTGACTACGTGCAGGCCAAGCTGGATGGCAACGGCAGCCGCAACCTGGACATCGCCGTGCCGCATGGCGACCACAACCACAACTACAGCGTTGAACTGGCCAATACCGGTTACCTGCCGCGCATCGCCCCGGCCCGCGTCGGCGCCGACCTGCGCTGGGCCAAGGACGGCTGGCGTGCCTCGGTGGGCGCGGTGCGTTACAGCCGCCAGAAGGACGTGGCCCAGAACGAAGCGCCGAGCAACGGCTACACCCTGGTCGATGCGCACTTCGCCTACCGCTGGGACCGCAGCGACAGCAACAGCTACGAAGTGTTCCTGGATGGCAGCAACCTGACCAACCGGGAAGTGCGTCCGCACACCTCGCTGCTGCGTGATTACTCGCCGCTGCCGGGCCGTGGTGTCGCATTCGGCATCCGCGCGTACTTCTGATCCGTCATCCACGCACGGCGTGGATCTACTGATGCCTGGAGGTCGGATCCCTTTCCGCAGGAAAGGGCTCTGCCACCGGGCGCTCATTTCCTGGCGACGTTCCATGTCGTTCTCTCCCGGGGGCCTTCTGGCCCCCGTTTTTTTGCGCAACGATTTCATCACGCAGTCATCACAAAGATGTGCGTACGACAACAAGCGGACAATCCCGTCGCCAAACGTCTCGCCAACCGGACACTAGTGTCCGAAAATGAAGCCATGACCACCCAACGTGCTGATGCTGCTGCCCGACGTGCCCTCATCCTCGATGCCGCCGACCATGTGTTCGGCCAACATGGCGTCACTGCGCCGCTGGACCTGGTGGTCGAACGCGCCCAGGTGGGCCGCGCCACCCTGTACCGCAACTTCCCCGACCGTACTGCGCTGATCCAGGCGCTGCTGCAACGCACGGTCGATCGCATCCGCCGCCAGGTCGAACAACTGGGCAACCGCGACGACGCCCTGTTCGAGGTGTTCGAGGGCATGGCCCAGCGCATCATCGATTCGCCCGCGCTGGCCGACTACTGGCGTGCGGTGGATTCGGACGTGCCCGCCATGCGCACCGCGCGCGAAACCGTGCGGGACCTGCTGGAAGCCCCCATCGCCCGCGCCAAGGCCGCCGGCCTGTGCCGGCCGGACCTGGAGAAGACGGATATTTCACTGATCTCGGGCATGCTGGGCGCAGCCCTTCGCGGCAAGACGCGTGAAGAGCGTGCCCAGCTGGCCGGGCGCGCCCTGCAGCTGCTGCGCGGGGGCCTCCAGGGAGCTGCCAACGAGGCGCGCTGATGGTGCAGCCGTACCTCAAGCCGGTACCGGACTGGGAGGAACACGAGAAGCCGACCATGCCCGGTTCGGCCTCGATGCCCTGGCACCCGCCGTACCGGCGCGCGGCCTACGCGCTGGTCTCGCTGCTGGTGGCCATCACCGGTGGCCTGGGCAATGCGCTGGTCACCGCCAACCTGCCCTTCCTGCAGGGCCAGCTGGCGTTGACGCCCACCCAGGGCAGCTGGCTGGTGGCGGCCTACGCCATGGTGAACGTCACCGCCAACCTGCTGGCCTTCAAGTTCCGCCAGCAGTACGGCATCCGCCTGTTCGCCGAAATCGGCCTGGGCCTGTACGCGGCGCTGGCGGTCCTGCACCTGTTCGTCGGCAGTTTCGAAACCACCCTGCTGACTCGCGCCGCCAGCGGCTTTGCCGGCGCGGCGTGTTCAACGCTGGGTACCCTGTACATGCTGCAGGCCCTGCCGCGGCGCTTCACCGGCAACCTGCTGGTGGTCGGCGTGGGCCTGTCGCAGCTGGCGGTGCCGATTGCCTGGATCGTCTCGCCGGCACTGGTCGATACCGGCCAGTGGCACCAGCTGTATTCGTTCGAAGCCGGCCTGGCCCTGTGCGCGTTCGCGGCGGTGGTGGTGCTGAAGCTGCCGCCGGGCGTGCAGATCAAGGCCTTCGAACCGTTGGACTTCCTCACCTTCGCCCTGCTGGCGCCGGCCGTCGCGCTGCTGGTGGTGGTGCTGGCACAGGGCTACACGCGCTGGTGGTTGAACACGCCGTGGCTGGGCTGGGCGCTGGTGGCCTCCATCGCACTGACCACCACCGCGCTGGTCATCGAGCACTACCGGCGCAACCCGCTGCTGCAGATCCGCTGGCTGTCGACGTTGCCGGTGCTGCACTTCATCGTCGGCGCGTTCCTGCTGCGCTTCCTCACCACCGAACAGTCCTACGGCGTGGTCAACCTGATGCGCACGTTGGGCATGGGCCCGGACCAGATGCGCCCGCTGTTCGTGGTCATCCTGGCCGGGGTGATCGCCGGCATCGCCGGTGCCTCGCTCACCTTCGGCCCGAAGCGGTTGATCGCCCAGCTGCTGATGGCCATCCTGCTGCTGGGCGCGGCGGCGTTCTTCGACCAGCACCGCACCAGCCTGGACCGCCCGCACGATTTCTACATCAGCCAGTTCCTGGCGTCGGTCGGTGCCGGCATGTTCATGGGCCCGCTGATCATGCTGGGTATTTCCGCCGCGCTGAAACAGGGCGTGGACCACATGATCACCTTCCTGGTCACACTGTCGATCACCCAGACCCTCGGCGGCCTGGCCGGTTCGGCGGTGCTGGGCACCTTCCAGCTGCACCGCGAACAGCTGTATTCCAGTGCGATCACCAGCCAGCTGGACCCGGCCGACCCGGTGGTGGCGCAGCGCCTGCGCATCCAGCAGCAGATCTACGCCGCGCAGATCACCGACCCGGTGCTGCGCAGCGCGCAGGGCACCGCGCAGCTGGCGCAGACCGCGCGCCGCGAAGCCAATGTGCGCGGCTTCAATGATGTGTTCACCCTGAGCGGCTGGCTGGCCATCGGCTTCCTGTGCTGGTTGCTGCTGCTGTCACTGCGTACCGCCGTGCTCAAGCAATGGCGCAAGCGCCATCCCTCACCGTCCCCTGCGGCCAACGCCGCCCTGCCCCACTGAGCCCGCCGCCATGTCTCCGCTTCCGCCCCGCTCCGACAGCGACGCCACCGACAACGTCAGCCCACCGCCGCCCACCGATGCGGCGCCGGCCGCCACGCCGGCGGCACCGGCAGCGGCACCGAAGTACCTCAAGCCCAGCGCGCGCAGCGTGGTGGTGATGGTGGTGGTGGCGCTGCTGGGCATCGCGCTGATCCTGCGGGCCTGGCACCTGTGGCCCTTCGCCAGCAGCGTGATGGTGACCGACAACGCCTATGTGCGCGGGCAGATCACGGTGATGGCACCGCAGGTGGCCGGCTATGTCACCGAGGTGCTGGTGAAGGACTTCCAGCACGTGAAGCAGGGCGAGCCGCTGCTGCGCATCGACAACCGCATCTACGCGCAGAAGGTGGCGCAGGCCGAGGCGACGCTGGACAGTGCGCGCGCGGCGCTGGCCAATTCGGACCAGTCGCAGGCGCAGAACCGCGCGCAGATCGCCTCGGCCCACGCCACGCTGTCGGCCGGCCAGGCCGAGCTGCAGCGCTCACGCAACGAGGCCAAGCGCTACGAGGAACTGGCAGCGCAGCAGCTGGTGTCGATCAACGACCGCGACAAGTTCCGCACCAGCCAGGCCTCGGCACAGGCCAGCGTGCAGCAGTCGCAGGCGCAGATCCGCATTGCCGAAGAGACCCTGGTATCGACCCAGGTGGCGCGCAAGAGCCTGGAGGCGCAGGTGGAAAGTGCGCAGGCGCAGCTGGAACTGGCCCGCATCGATCTGGCCAACACGGTCATCCACGCGCCGCGCGATGGGCAGATCAGCGAGGCCAGCGTGCGCGTGGGCCAGTACGTGGCCGCCGGTTCGCAGCTGCTGTTCCTGGTGCCGGATGCGTTGTGGGTGGTGGCCAATTACAAGGAAGGCCAGACCTGGCAGATGGCCATTGGCCAGCCAGCCTCGTTCTCGGTGGATGCGTTCCAGGGCCAGGTGCTGCGCGGCCATGTGGAGGAGATCGCGCCGGCCACCGGCTCGGAATTCAGTGTGCTGCGGCCGGACAATGCCAGTGGCAACTTCACCAAGGTGGTGCAGCGGCTGCCGGTGCGCATCCGCATCGACCCGGAGCAGCCGCTGGCGGCGCGGCTGCGGCCGGGCATGTCGGTGATCGCGCGGGTGGATACGGCGGCGGAGCCGGAGCCTGCGCCTGCGCCTGCGCGGTAGAGTCGACTGCTGGTCCACTGCTCTGCTGCCCGCCGAACCGTGCGGCTTCGCCGAGGGCTGCGAACGGCGGAGCCCCTCGTGGCTGATCGTTGCGGTTGGATTGCTGGATGGGCCAGGTGGGTGGGGCAGGCGGGACACGCCGTAAACCCGTCCATGGGGGCTCGTAGGCGCCATCCATGGCGCCTGCGGTCCCGCCTGCCCCACCCACCCGGCCACGGACATTTTCCGTGCGCGTCAGCCACGTGTATCAAAGGGATAAAATCAAAAGCGGGGGCTGCGGCTCCGCTTTATTTGTAGAGTCGAGCCATGCTCGACTGCTCTATGCCAGGAACATGCAGAAGACATGAAATTCAACGCACTGGCCCAAAAAGCGGCCAAGGGCCCTGCGCCGCTGGAACATGGCGGCAACGTGGAAGTGGAGGATCTGATCCGCTTCGTGCTGGAACACGGTGCAGAAGGCGCCGCCGAGATCGAGCGTCTGTGTGCGCTGTACGGCTGGCGCGAGGAATTCCAGTACAACGCCGATGGCACGCACTTCGCGCCGATGGCGCCGTGGGCGCGGGCATGTGCGGCATTCGGTTACGGTGGCGTGGCGGGGCTGCAGCCGCTGCTGGATGATCCGCGCCGGGCGACCTATGCGATCGGTGTGCTGGAGGACGTGCGCAGCGAGGCGTCGGTGAACGCGCTGCTGGGATTCTGCGAACAGGCGGATTTCAGCCAGGGCGATCCGATGTCGGCGCCGTTGCGGGCGCTGGCTGCGCTGAATTCGCTGCTGTCATTCGACAAGGGCGTTGTGGTGCCAGTGGCCACGCAGCAGGCGTTGCTGCAGGTGGTTCAGCGCGCGTGGCCGCAGGCGTCGACCGCGCAGGGCCGGAGCCTGGCGCTGTATGCCGCGCGCGGTGCGTCGGTGGCGGAAGCGATGGCGTGGCTGCAGTCGCTGGCGCTGGAAGAGGAAGAGATGGTTGCTGCACGCAAGGTGGCGTTGAAGCGGCTGCGGCAGCGTCTTTAAGTGGGGTCAGAGCCCTTTGCCCTTGGCAAAGGGATCCGACCCCGATTCCATGCCGGCCAGCGGCCGGCACCACCGATCTGTCAGCCGGCGCAGCGCGCGCAGAGGCCGTGCACTTCCAGGGTCTGCGCCTGCGGCTGGAAGCCCAGCTCCTTGGCGCGCTTTTCCAGCTGGGTGACGATTTCGCGGTCTTCCAGCTCCACCGCGCTGTGGCAGCTGTTGCAGATCAGGAACGGCACCGAGTGTGCCGCGCTGCTGGGGTGGTGGCAGGCCACGAAGGCGTTCACCGATTCCAGCTTGTGCACGAAGCCATTGGCCATCAGGAAATCGAGGGCGCGGTACACGGTGGGCGGGGCGTCGGCACCCACGCCCTTGCCGTTGCGTACCCACTCCAGCAGCTCGTAGGCCTTGACCGGCTTGCCGGCCTCGGCGATCAGCTTGAGCACGTTGGCGCGGATGGGGGTCAGGCGCAGCCCGCGCTCGCGCGAGACGCGCTCGACCACCGCCACGAAATCCGATGCGTCGTGGACGTGGTGGTGCGGGGCGGTACAGGCAGAAGCTGGTTTGGCGGGCATGCGCGTTCTCCGGTTCAGGTCTGGGCGGCAGGGCTCAGGCCGTTGCTACCTTGGTGATGGCCACATCGATGCGTTTCAAGGCCTGCTCGCGGCCGGCCAGGTACACGGTATGGGAAATGTCAGGACTGACCTGGGTGCCGGTGATGGCCACGCGCAGCGGCTGGGCCACCTTGCCCATGCCCATTTCCAGGGCGGCAGCGGCATCGTGCAGGGCCACGCCCACGGCTTCGGCGGTCCATTCCGGCAGGGCCGCCAGCAGCTCGCGGGCCTTGCCCAGCGGCAGCTCGGCGCCGGCCTTGAAGTGCTTGGCCACGGCGGCCTCGTCGTACTCGGTCAGCGGCTGGTACCAGACCACGGCCTTCTCGGCCATTTCCTTCAGGGTCTGCACGCGCTCGCGCAGGGCGATCACCACATCCACCGGGGCCGGGCCTGCGGCCACGTCCAGGCCCAGCTTTTCCAGCTGGTAGACCAGGTGCGGCACGATGCTGGCCGGTTCCTCGGTCTTCAGGAAGTGCTGGTTGACCCAGCCCAGCTTGGCCATGTCCAGGCGCGAGGCCTTGGAATTGCAGTTGGTCACGTCGAACAGCTCGATCAGTTCCTGGCGGCTGAACAGCTCCTGGTCACCATGCGACCAGCCCAGGCGGGCCAGGTAGCTCAGCAGCGCGTCGGGCAGGTAACCGGCGTCCTTGTACTGCATCACGTCGGCCGCGCCGGTGCGCTTGGACAGCTTGGCACCCTGTTCGTCCAGGATCATCGGCATGTGGCCGAACTTCGGCACCGGCGCGCCGATGCCTTCGTACAGGTTGATCTGGCGCGGGGTGTTGTTGATGTGGTCGTCGCCGCGGATGACCTCGGTGATGCCCATGTCCCAGTCGTCCACCACCACCGCGAAGTTGTAGGTGGGGTAGCCGTCCGGGCGGAAGATGACCATGTCATCCAGCTCGCTGTTGGCGATCTCGATGCGGCCCTTGATCAGGTCGTCGAACACCACGGTGCCGTCCAGCGGGTTCTTGAAGCGGATGACGCGGTTCGGGTCGTCCTTGCGCGGCAGGCCCAGCTCGCGCGCGGCGCCGTTGTAGCGCGGCTTTTCCTGCTTGGCCATGGCGGCCTCGCGCATGGCGTCCAGCTCTTCGCGGGTTTCGTAGGCGTAGTACGCCTTGCCGTCGGCCACCAGCTGCTCGGCCACTTCCAGGTAGCGGGCCACGCGGTCGGTCTGGTAGATCGGGCCCATGTCGTAGTCCAGGCCCAGCCAGTCCATCGCCTCCAGGATCGCGTCGATCGCGCCCTGGGTGCTGCGTTCACGGTCGGTGTCCTCGATGCGCAGCACGAATTCGCCGCCGCGGTGGCGGGCCTCCAGCCAGCAGTACAGCGCGGTGCGGGCACCGCCGATGTGCAGGTAACCGGTGGGGCTGGGGGCGAAGCGGGTGCGGCAGGTCATGGACGGCTCGGGGAACGGGAATCCGCCGATTTTACCACCAGCCCCGTAAGGGCAAGGAGGGGCGGACGCGTCCGGCCCCTCCCCGCCTGCCTTTTACGGCTGCGGTTCAGCCTTGCGCGGGAAAGACGGCTCGCGCATCGCCGCGTTGTAGGCGAAGGAGGCGACGATGGCGGCGGCCTGCTTCAGGTCGTCCGGCTCGGCGTGGTCCCAGGTATCGAGGTGGCTGTGGTGGACGTTGGTGAAGTAGTCCAGCCGGTCCTGGATGAACTGGAAGCCCGGCAGGCCGATCCGGTCGAAGCTGATGTGGTCGGTGCTGCCGGTATTGCGGGTGGCCACGGTGGTGGCGCCCACGTCATGGAACGGGGCCAGCCAGGCTTCGAAGATCGGCATGGCCGCCAGGTTTTCCTGGGCGTAGATGCCCCGGAAGCGGCCGGAGCCGTTGTCCATGTTGAAGTAGACCTGGAACTTGCCGTAATCGCGGGTCTTCTGCAGGGCACCGGTCGGGTCGCGCAGCGAGGCCGGCAGCGCCTTCTGCGCCGGGTCGTTGGGTTCCGGGAAACGACCGAAGTGCTTGGCCACATAGGCCTGCGAGCCGATCAGGCCCTGCTCCTCGCCGCTCCACAACGCCACGCGGATGGTCCGCTTCGGCTTGGCACCGGTGGCCTTGAGGATGCGCATGGCCTCCATCATCACCGCCACGCCGGCGGCGTTGTCGGCCGCCCCGGTGCCGCTGTGCCAGGAATCCAGGTGGGCGCCGATCATCACCACTTCATCGGGCTTGCTGCTGCCGCGGATCTCGGCCAGCGTGTTGTAGCCCGGCTGGTCGGCCTCGTCGGTGAAGCGGGCGGCCACGTCCACGCGCAGGCGCACGGTCTGCTTGGCGCCCAGCGCGCGCACCAGCGGGTTGAAGTGTTCGGCGATCATCGCCAGCTCCGGGATGCCCACCGATTCGCCGGCCTTGCGCGAACCGCCGCCGGCAACACGGATGATGCCGTTGTCCCAGCTGCTGATGCTGATCGAGGCCAGCGCGCCCTCTTCCACGAAGAAGGCGTTGACCTTGGCCGCCAGCTCCTGGCGTTCCTTGTATTCCTTCACCCGCTTTGCCCGCTCGGCGGCGGCATCCTTGGGCAGGGTGAACTCCTGCAGGCCTTCCAGCGAGGTGGCATCGTGGCGGTGCGAATCGGCCTCGGTACCGCGCTTGTACTCGCGCGCTTCACCCAGCAGCAGGATCTTGCCGCGCAGCTTGCCACGGTACTTTTCGATGTCTTCCGGCTTCTTGATGTCCACCTGCACCAGCTCGCCCTCGACCGGGCCACGGGTGCCCGGCGTCCAGGCCTTGGGCAGGGCATGCAGCGGCTGCACGCGGTCGCCCAGCATTTCAACGCTGGCCGAGGTGAACTCCCAGCCACGGCCGAAATCATCGAAGGCTTCGTCGTGGACGTTGTCCAGCTTCCATTCGTTGAACTTGCCGCGGGTCCAGGCGTTGGCACGGCCCATCGCCGGCGAGTTGGTCAGGCGCGGGCCGATCCGTTCGGTGAGATAGCTGAAGGTGTCCATCACCTGCGAGCGGTGGAACGCTTCCTGGCGGATCCGGCTGACCATGTCCAGGTCCACCGGCTCGCGCTGCTGCGCCCCTGCATTGCCACCCATCGCCAGCGCTGCGGCCAGCATGCCCCACTTCAACACATCGCACCCCTGCCCTTCGGCTCGATCATCAACCCATCGAGTCTAGCCAGCAGGGGCGCGCGGCCCCCGTCCCATCGGTCATGGACCGCACCGCGATCACCCACGTCATGCGTGTCGGTCATGGGCAATGGCTCCCGTAGATCCACGCCATGCGTGGATGCTCTGTGCGCGATCACCCGCGCCAGCCCAGCCACAGCTGCGCGCGCTCGGGCAGCAGCAGCAACCAGTGCTGCAGGTCCACGCTGCTGCAGCCGTACACCGCTGCGTGCATGGGCCAATCGCCGGGCAGGCCATCGATGCCGATCTCCGACAGCGCCGCCGCGCCGGCCTTCCATGGCCGGTATCGCGGCACGCGCCCGGCCAGCGCGCCGCGTCCCTGCCGCGCGCCTGCCAGCCACGCCAGACCCTGCGCCTGCAGTCCCTCGCAGGTCGCCGCGGCCAGCTGGAAGCGGACCAGGCCGGGGGCGATCCGTGCCCCCGGCAGGGCCGCCAGCACACCATGTGCCTGCAGCAGTGCATCCACTTCCAGCAGGGCCGGAACGCCCTGCCGTGCCCGTTGCCGCAATCCCTGGCGCCAGCTCATGGCGTGCTCCTTACTTCAGTTCCGCGCCCAGCGCGTACCAGTCGACCCGGCGGGTCACCCACATGGCCAGCGCCAGGATCACGAACAGCAGCAGCGAACCCATCAGCAGCGCGTTGTTTTCCGAAACCAGCAGGCCATACAGGGCGCCATACAGCAGGGTCAGCATCGCGGCAAAGCCGAGCCCGCGCTTCCAGTGCCCCAGCACATGGGCCAGGTACACCGCCTGCAGGCCGATGCAGGCCACGGCCGAAACCAGGTACGCCTTCCAGAAGGTGATGTGCTCGGACAGGCTGATCAGCAGCAGGAAGAAGATCGCCAGCGCCAGGCCTACCATCAGGTACTGCAGCGGGTGGATGCGCAGCGACTTGATCAGTTCGAACAGGATGAAGCCGACGAAGGTCAGCACCACGAACAGGATTCCGTACTTGGACGCGCGGTCGGCCTGGGTGTAGGCGTCGATCGGGTCCACCAGCGAGACTTCCACGGCCTGCGCGTCCAGGTCGCCTTCGCTGCGCAGCTGGCGCTGTGCGTCCGAGGCCAGCGAGGACACCGCCCAGCGTGCGTCGAAGCCCTTGCCATCCACGCGGCGTTCGTTGGGCAGGAACGCCCCGGAGAACGAAGGGTGCGGCCAGGTCGAGCGCAGCGCGATGTGGTTGTCATCACCCACCGGCACCACCGACAGCGCGCGGCTGCCATCCAGGCGGATGTCCAGCGCCACGCTGCTGGCTGCCAGCGTGCCGCCGCTGGCATCGGCGAAGCTGGCCAGCGGCGCATGCAGGCCACGGCCCAGCACCGATGCAGTGCCTACGCCCGGCTGCAGCTTCAGCTGCTTGCCGTCCACCTGCAGATCGGGCGTACCGACCAGGCCACGCGCATCGGACACGCCCAGCGCCACGTACGGCTGGCCATAGCTGCGGCCGGCCTTCACCGGGTAGTCGTCGGCGGCGAAGCTGGCCTTCAGCGTGCCGTTCCAGCTGTAGACCGGCACCTTGAACAGGCCGACCGAACGCTGGCTGGGTACCAGTTCACCGTTCACGTCCAGGCTGGTCGGCACCTGCAGCCAATGGCCTTCGGTGGTCTGCACCTCGGTCTTCTTGTTGCCCTGCGCGTCGACCACCTCCACCTGCTGGCGTTCCACCCAAGGCACCACCCGCACCGGGCCAACCAGGCGCTGGGTACCGGCACGGCTCTCGGCCACGCGCGAATACGCCTCGTCACGGTAGGCGCTGCGTTCGCTGATCACACCGCGGATCATCATCAGCGGGATCAGCAGCAGCAGGATCAGTCCGCCGACGATGGCGAACCGCAACAGCATCTTCAGGGATTTCATCGTCCATCCTCGTTGGAGAGGGCTGCAGGATGGACGGCGGCGGTGAGCGGGGTTTGTGGCGAATTTGAAGCGAATGTGAAGTCAGCGGCGCGTGCGCGGGGCCGGGCTGCCCAGCGGCAGCCACAGGCTGGCCACGCTGCCTCCACCGGGGCGTGGGTCCAGGCTGGCGCGGCCATCGTGCAGGCGTGCGACTTCCTGCACGAACGGCAGGCCCAGGCCGGAACTGCGGCGGCCGTTGCCGGGGCGGGCCAGGGAATAGAAACGCTCGAACACGCGCTCACGTGCGTAGTCGGGCACGCCGGTGCCACGGTCGGCCACCTGCAGGCGCACGCCCCGCCCTTCGGCATGCGCCTCCAGTTCCACCTCGGCACCGGGCGAGGAGAACGCGATGGCGTTGTCGATCAGGTTGTGCAGCGCCTGCCGCAGCAGATAGGCATCGCCCTGCACGCGCAGGTCCGGCGCGGCGCCGATGCGCACCTGCACGCCGGCCGCCTGTGCACGCACCTGTGCGGCAGCGGCGGCATCATCCAGCAGCGCGACCAGCGCGATCGGGTCGCGGGTCTGCAGCCAGCCATGCTGCTCCACTTCGGCCAGCGCCAGCAGCTTGTCGATGGTTTCGGTCAACCGTTCCTGTTGGTCGACGATGCTGCGTGCGAAGTGCGCGCGGTCGGCATCGGGCATCGGTTCCTGCAGCAGTTCGGCGGCACCACGGATGGCGGCCAACGGGCTCTTCATCTCGTGGGTGAGCGACTGCACGTACTGCTCCACGTAGGCCTTGCCCTCCAGCTTGCGGCGCATGGTTTCAAGGGCCTGGCCCAGGTCGCCGATCTCGTCGCGGCGGCGCCGCGGCGGCGGCACCGGCTCGCCGGCGGTCACTGCGCGCGCGTAACGGCTCAACTGGCCCAGACCGGTGGTCAGCCACATCGTCACCAGCACGCCCACCAGCGCCGACAGGCCGATCAGCCAGGCACCACGTTCGATGATGGCGCGCTGGCTGGCCGCAATGAACGGGTCGATGCTGCGGTTGGGCTGGGCCAGGCTCAGCACGCCGATCAGGGTGCGCCCGTCGGCCGGGTCGTACACCGGCGCGGCCACGTGCATCACCGTATCGCCTTCCTCGCCGGCGACTTCCGGGCTGGAGCGCGCACCGTACTCCCCGCGCAGGGTGCGGTAGACATCGTTCCAGCGCGAATTGTCGCGCCCCACATCGCGGCCCAGCGAATCGTAGATGACGATGCCCTTCGCATCCGTGATCGTCACCCGGTAATCCAGCGAACGTTTCGGGAAGCGCCAGACCATCGCCTTCAGATCGCGCTGGCGTGCATGGGCCAGATTGCGGGTGAACTGGCCGCCCTGCAGGGTGCCGGCCTTGACGTCGGCCGCCGCCATCTCGGCCAGCACGTTGGCCGCATCGACCAGGGTCGATTCCATTGCCTGGCGAACGCCCGGCTTCACCTCGTTCACGAACACCCGCATCACGAAGAACGCGGCGATGCCGGTGATCAGGAAGAAGCCCAGGAACAGCTTCAGTACCAGGCGCATGGCTCAGGCCTCCAGCGCGTAGCCCAGGCCACGATGGGTGCGGATCGGGTCGTCGCTGGCACCGGCCGCGCGCAGCTTCGCGCGCAGCGTCTTGACGTGGGTGTCGACGGTACGGTCGGCGCTGTCGGCGCTGCTGTCCCAGCCGCGGTCCATCAACTGGGCGCGGCTGAGGATCGCCCCGGGCCGCTGCAGCAGGGCCTCCAGCAGCGCGTATTCGTAGCGGGTCAGGTCCAGCGCCTGGCCGTGGTAGCGGATGCGCCGGCCCTCGCGGTCGATGGCGAAGGCGCCGTGCTCGCGCCAGCCCGGCTCGGCCGCTGCCGCCACCGGCGTGGCCGGCAACGCGCGGCGCAGGCGGGCACGCACCCGCGCCACCAGTTCACGCGGTGAAAAGGGCTTGGCCATGTAGTCGTCCGCGCCCAGTTCCAGGCCCAGCACCCGGTCCAGCTCATCGTTGCGGGCGGTCAGGAAGATCACCGGCAGCTGTGCCTGCGGCCCCGGCAAGGCGCGCAGGCGGCGGCAGACCTCGAACCCATTGAGGTCCGGC
Organism: Stenotrophomonas maltophilia; assembly: GCF_047782825.1. GTDB lineage: Bacteria > Pseudomonadota > Gammaproteobacteria > Xanthomonadales > Xanthomonadaceae > Stenotrophomonas. The sequence goes on from NZ_CP180589.1 coordinate 1,785,358, forward strand.
AGGCCCACATCCAGCACCACCAGGTCCACGTCGCCGTCCTGCAGCCGCTGCAGGGCCTGCCCGCCCAGCAGGCAGTGGCTGGCCGCATAGCCCTCGCTGCGCAGGGCATACAACACGGTATCGGCAATGGCGGCTTCGTCTTCGACCACCAGCACATGGGCAACAGGGCTTGTCATGGCGCGCAGCATAGCCGCTGCGGCCGCCGCCCCGTACACTGCCGGCCATGAACTATCGCCACGCCTTCCATGCCGGCAACCATGCCGATGTCCTCAAGCACATCGTGCAGCTGGCCCTCATCGACAGCTTCAAGCGCAAGGACAGCCCGTTCTTCGTGCTCGACACCCACGGCGGTGCCGGCCGTTACCTGCTGGCCAGCGAAGAAAGCCGCAAGACGCTGGAGGCCGAAGCCGGGATCATGCGGCTGATGGCCCAGCCCAAGCTGCCGGAGGTGGTCGAGCGCTACCTGAAGGCGGTGCAGGCCGACAACCCGGTGGGCGCGATGATCACCTACCCCGGCTCGCCGCTGCTCAGTGCCCAGGCCATGCGCGCGCAGGACCGTATGGCGGTGTGCGAACTGCAGGAAGACGAAGCCAATTCGCTGAAGGCCCTGTTCGCCCATGACAGCCGCGTGGGCGTGCACCCCGGCGATGGCTACAGCCAGCTGCGTGCCCTGCTGCCGCCCAAGGTCAACGGCACCAAGATCGGCCGCGGCCTGGTCCTGATCGACCCGCCCTACGAAGCCCAGGACGCCGAATACCAGGCGGTGCTGGCCGCCCTGGCCGAAACCCTGGCACGCTGGCCGCAGGCCACCTGCGCAGTCTGGTTCCCGATCAAGCAGCGCCGCACCATCCTGCATTTCCTGCGCAAGGCCACCGCCCTGCCGGTGAAATCGGCGATGACCATCGAATTCCTGGTGCGCCCGGACGACTCGCCCCTGCGCCTCAACGGCAGTGGCATGCTGCTGCTCAACGCCCCCTGGCAGTTCGACCGGGTGGTCGGCCCGGCCCTGCCCGCGCTGCGCCAGCACTTGGGCGAACCGGGTGCCACCACCCGCCTGGACTGGCTCAAGGCGCCCGAATAGACCACGCGCAAGGCACGCCCAAGCCACGATCAGCCGCCTTCACGAGGCTGTACCCACGTGAGCCTTTCGTTCACGGAATGCAGCCCCGGTGATGCCACAATCGATGGACCACCAAGGAATCACCCGGTATGGCCACTCGCAACCGCATGCCGCCCTGGCATGAGATCTTCAAGGCTCCCAGCGGCCACGAGCTGCTGATCCGCCCCATCCGCCCGGAAGATGGCGCGCCCCTGCAGGCCGCCTTCAGCCTGTTCGGGCCGGAAGAAATCCGTGACCGTTTCCTGCAGTCGGTGACCGAGCTGTCCGCGGACACCACCCAGCGCCTGACCCACCCCAACCCCAAGACCGAAATCACCCTGGTGGCCGCCGAATCGCTGCCCGCCGGTGAGGCCGTGGTGGGGGCGGTGGCCCGCGCCTCGATCATCCCCGGTACCCGCGAAGCCGAGTACGCGATCCTGATCAGCCGCTTCCTGATCGGCCAGGGCCTGGGCCGGCAGCTGATGCGCAAGCTGGTGAAGTGGGGCCGCGGCAAGTACCTGGACCGCCTGTATGGCGACGTGGCTGCCGAGAACGAGCCGATGAAGCAGCTGGCCGCCTCGCTGGGCTTCAAGCCGGTCCCCCACCCCAACGGCGCCGACGGCCTGGTGCGGATGGTGCTGGAGCTGGACAATTAAGGTAGTGCCGGCCGCTGGCCGGCATTCCCCTCGCAGACGTGGCGGCCGCAGGATGCGCACACGGTAGCGACACCCCCTTCTGTTAAGATCGGCGGTCAATGTCGCGTACCTCATATCCCGCCCCGCCGCTGCCGCGCGCCGGCCAGCTCCGCGCCTGGTGGCGCGCCCCTGCCTCACCGACCGCCCTGGCCTGGTACCTGGCCCAGGCCGCGCGCGCGCACGATGCGCCGCTGCTGGTGATCGCCCGTGACAACCACGGCGCCAACCAGCTCGAAGCCGACCTGCATACCCTGATCGGGGGTGACCCGGACCTGCCGGTGGTCGCCTTCCCGGACTGGGAAACCCTGCCCTACGACCGCTTCAGCCCGCACCCGGACATCATCTCCCAGCGCCTGGCCGCCCTGCACCGGCTGCCCTCGCTGAAGCGTGGCCTGGTGGTGGTGCCGGTGCAGACGGTGCTGCAGCAGCTGGCCCCACGCAGCTATGTGATCGGTGGCAGCTTCGACCTGAAGGTCGGCCAGCGCCTGGACCTGGAAGCCGAGAAGCGCCGCCTGGAAAGCGCCGGCTACCGCAACGTGCCGCAGGTGATGGACCCGGGCGACTTCGCCGTGCGCGGTGGCCTGCTGGACGTGTTCCCGATGGGCGCCGACGAGCCGCTGCGGGTGGAACTGCTGGATGAGGACATCGATTCGATCCGTGCGTTCGACCCGGAAAGCCAGCGCTCGCTGGACAAGGTCGACGCCGTGCACATGCTGCCCGGCCGCGAAGTGCCGATGGACGATGCCAGCATCGCGCGCGTGCTGGGCACCCTGCGCGAGCGCTTCGATGTCGATACCCGCCGCAGCTCGCTGTACCAGGATCTGAAGTCCGGCCTGGCACCGGCCGGCATCGAGTATTACCTGCCGTTGTTCTTCGACCGTACCGCCACCCTGTTCGACTACCTGCCCGCCGGCAGCCTGCCGGTGGTGTGCACCGGCGCGGACGAAGCGGCGGTCGCGTTCTGGGCGCAGACCGGCGACCGCTACGAGCAGCGCCGCCACGACGTGGAACGGCCGCTGCTGCCGCCGTCGTCGCTGTACCTGTCGCCTGACCTGCTGCGCGAGCGCCTGAATGATGCGCCGCGCATCGAAGTCTGGTCGCCCGACCACGCACGTATCGCCGATGCGCATGCGCTGGGCGACCAGCCGCTGCCGCCGCTGCCGGTGGCCGCACGCGAAGCACCGGCCGGCGATGCACTGAAATCCTTCCTCGGCCATTACCCGGGCAGGGTGCTGATCGCCGCCGATTCGCCGGGCCGCCGCGAAGCCCTGCTGGAAGTGCTGCAGGCCGCCGAGCTGAAGCCGCCGGTGGCGGTCGATCTGCCCAGCTTCCTCGCCGGCGATGCGCGCTTTGCCATCACGGTGGCGCCGCTGGAAGATGGCTTCGCCCTGGACGAGCCGCGCATCGCGGTGCTGACCGAGCGCCAACTGTTCCCCGAGCGCGCCGGCAGCACCCGCCGCACGCGTCGTGCCGGCCGCGAGCCGGAAGCGATCATCCGCGACCTCGGCGAGCTGACCGAAGGCGCGCCGATCGTGCACGAAGACCATGGCGTGGGCCGCTACCGCGGCCTGATCGCGATGGACGTGGGCGGCATGCCCGGCGAGTTCCTCGAAATCGAATACGCCAAGGGCGACCGGCTGTACGTGCCGGTGGCCCAGCTGCACCTGATCAGCCGCTATTCCGGTGCATCGGCCGAAACCGCGCCGCTGCACTCGCTGGGTGGCGAGCAATGGACCAAGGCCAAGCGCAAGGCCGCCGAAAAAGTGCGCGACGTCGCCGCCGAACTGCTGGAAATCCAGGCCCGCCGCCAGGCGCGTGCCGGCCTGGCCCTGCAGGTGGACCGCGCGATGTACGAACCGTTCGCGGCCGGCTTCCCGTTCGAGGAAACCCCGGACCAGCTGGCCGCCATCGATGCGACCCTGCGCGACCTGGCCAGCAGCCAGCCGATGGACCGCGTGGTCTGCGGCGACGTCGGCTTCGGCAAGACCGAAGTGGCCGTGCGCGCGGCGTTTGCCGCCGCCAGTGCCGGCAAGCAGGTGGCGGTGCTGGTGCCGACCACCCTGCTGGCCGAACAGCATTACCGCAACTTCCGCGACCGCTTCGCCGATTACCCGCTAAAGGTGGAAGTGCTGTCGCGCTTCAAGAGCACCAAGGAAATCAAGGCCGAACTGGAGAAGGTCGCCGCCGGCACCATCGACGTCATCGTCGGTACCCATCGTCTGCTGCAGCCGGACGTGAAGTTCAAGGACCTGGGCATGGTCATCGTCGATGAGGAGCAGCGTTTCGGCGTGCGCCAGAAGGAAGCCCTGAAGGCGCTGCGCGCCAACGTGCACCTGCTCACCCTGACCGCCACGCCGATTCCGCGCACCTTGAACATGGCCATGGCCGGCCTGCGCGACCTGTCGATCATCGCCACTCCGCCGCCGAACCGGCTGGCCGTGCAGACCTTCATCACCCAGTGGGACGACGCGCTGCTGCGCGAAGCCTTCCAGCGCGAGCTGGCACGCGGTGGCCAGCTGTACTTCCTGCACAACGACGTGGAAAGCATCGGCCGCATGCAGCGCGAGCTGTCCGAGCTGGTGCCGGAGGCGCGCATCGGCATCGCCCACGGGCAGATGCCCGAGCGCGAGCTGGAAAAGGTGATGCTGGACTTCCAGAAGCAGCGCTTCAACGTGCTGCTGTCGACCACGATCATCGAATCGGGCATCGACATCCCCAACGCCAACACCATCATCATCAACCGCGCCGACCGCTTCGGCCTGGCCCAGCTGCACCAGCTGCGCGGCCGTGTGGGGCGCTCGCACCACCGCGCCTACGCCTACCTGGTGGCGCCGGACCGCCGCTCGATCACCCCGGATGCGGAAAAGCGCCTGGAAGCGATCGCCTCGATGGACGAACTGGGCGCCGGCTTCACCCTGGCCACCCACGATCTGGAAATCCGCGGTGCCGGCGAACTGCTGGGCGAGGACCAGAGCGGGCAGATGGCCGAAGTGGGCTTCAGCCTCTACACCGAGCTGCTGGAGCGCGCGGTGCGCAGCATCAAGCAGGGCAAGCTGCCCGACCTGGATGCCGGCGAGGAAGTGCGCGGCGCCGAGGTCGAGCTGCATGTGCCGGCACTGATCCCGGAAGACTACCTGCCGGACGTGCACACCCGCCTGACCCTGTACAAGCGCATTTCCAGCGCGCGCGACAGCGATGCGCTGCGCGAGCTGCAGGTGGAGATGATCGACCGCTTCGGCCTGCTGCCGGATGCGGCCAAGCATCTGTTCGCCATTGCCGAACTGAAGCTGCAGGCCAATACGCTGGGCATCCGCAAGCTGGACTTGGGCGAGAACGGCGGCCGCATCGTGTTCGAATCCAAGCCGAACATCGACCCGATGGCGGTCATCCAGCTGATCCAGAAGCAGCCCAACCTGTATGCCATGGAAGGGCCGGACAAGCTGCGCATCAAGCACCCGCTGCCGTTGCCCGAAGACCGCTTCAACGCCGCCCGTGCCCTGTTGCTGACCCTGGCGGTGCGCTGAGTCTGCAGCGCACCACCAATGCCTGTCCGCTGCGGGTGGCGGACAGGCACCGATCCCGTACCTGCGCCCGCGACAAGGAGTGTTGCCATGAATCGATTCGCCCCCCTTCTGCTTGCCACCAGCCTGGGCCTGCTGGCCGCCTGCAACAGCGGCATGAGCAATCGCGATTACCTGTACGAGAATGTCGCCAGCTGGAACAGCATGGTGCATACCGTCGAGCTGTGGACCGATGGCCCGCGCGGCGAAGCCTTCCAGGCTGCGCTGCAGGACGGCAAGAGCCTGGAGCAGTACCGCTTCGGCCTGAAGAATGCGCACCAGGAAGCCACCGACCGTCTGACCCACATCGAACTGCTGACCCACGGCAAGGATGCTGAGCCGCTGCACCAGAACCTGCGTGATTCGGTGCAGAGCACCGCCGCCATGTTCGCAGTGATGGAACAGATCGCCGCCCTGCCCGACGGCTACAGCGAAGCGCAGGTTGCACCGCTGCTGGAACAGCTTGACCAGGCCGTGACGAAGATGGACAAGGACATGCAGGTGCTGAGCGACGCGCAGGATGCGTTCGCCAAGGCCAACCGCGTGCAGCTGCAGGTCAGCGGTTGATCGATTGGCTGCAGCCACCGCCTGCGTGCGACTGAACGCTGCACCGTATGCAGCACTGCGCGTGGTTCAACACGCGCTACGCAATGTGGGTGCGCGCGTTACCCTATGCGCACCCCCACCCCGACCGGGCCCGCTGCTGCGGGCCTTGTTGCTTTCCGCGCCGCCCGCGGCGTTGCCAGACCCATGCTCGAAGCCAATCCCCCAGATCTGCTGCACACCCAGGCCTGCCTGATCGACGCGTTGTCGATGTCGCTGCAGATGCGCGATGCCTATACCCGCCACCACTGCGACCGCGTAGGCCTGCTTGCGCAGCGCCTGGCCGCGCACTGCGACATGGATACCGGGAGCTGCGCGCAGGTTGGCCTGGCCGCGCGCTTCCATGACATCGGCAAGATCGGCATACCCGATGATGTGCTGCTCAGCCCACGCCGGCATACCGACGAAGAGCGCACCATCATGCGCGAGCACCCGGTGCGGGGTGAGCACATCTTCCTGGCCACCGGGCGCAGCGATGCACTGCCGGTGGCCCGGCTGATCCGCGCCCACCACGAAGCCTACGATGGCAGCGGCTACCCCGATGGCCTGCAGGGCGAGGCCATTCCGCTGGGCGCGCGCATCATGACGATTGCCGATGCCTACGATGCGATGACCAGCGCCCGGCCCTACCGCGATGCGATGGAACACGAGACGGTGCTGCGCATTCTCGATGACCAGGCCGGCGGGCTGATCGATCCCTACTTACTGCAGCGCTTCTGCGGCATGCTGGCGCGCGAGCCCGCACTGGCCTGAGCGGCATGCACAGGTAACCGCATCGCCACTCTAGCGGCGCGACCGCAGCGGAATGCCCGCACCCGCGCTGAAGCCGATCCCGCTGAGCAGGCCAAAGAAGCCACCGACCGGGAAGCAGAAGATGAGCCCCCAGCCAAGGTCCATCAGCAGAATGTCGAGGTAGCCCTCTTCCGGCGGCCACTTGGCCCGCACCATCAGCATGATGCCGCCGATCAGCGCAGCACCACAGCAGACCGGGAGCCACCCCAGGCGCCGGCGCCAGCGAAGCAGCCCGATCCAGGGGCCACAGAGCAGCACCGCAAGGACCATCGACACCATGATCTCGTGAAGCGAGGCCCCCAGCACGGCAAGATAGTGTGGGGTTCGGCCGAGCGTGAACACGAACACGACCAGCACCGCCACCAGGCCGATGAACGGCGCGATGGCCCCGAAGATCATCCCCAGCCACAAAGGCCGGCGGTGCCCGCACGCCGGCATCGCGGGCGTCGTCGGGGAAGATGAGGCGTTGTTGGCCTGGTATGGATTGATGCTCATGAACGTCCCTGTCTGCGCGCAGGACACGCGTAGCGCGCGCATCCTAGCGCATCCGCTGCGCCCGATGGCAATCAGGACACGCCAGAACAGGAAGGCCCGGCAATGCCGGGCCTTCCGCTTTCATGCCACCGCGGTGGCCATTACCAGATCACCACGCGCTTGTCGTCGGCGCGCACCATGGCGTCGCCGGCCTTGCACTGGAATGCAGCGGCGTACGACGGCATGTTCGACGGCGCACCGTTGGCACGGAAGTTGGCCGGGGCGTGCGGATCGGTGTTCAGGCGCACGCGCAGCTCGCCATCGGTGAAGTTGCGGCGCCACACGGTGGCCCAGTTCATGAAGAAGCGCTGGTCCTGGCTGTGGCCATCGACTTCGACATTGGCCTTCGGGTCTTCCTTCAGCGCCATCTGCAGCGCGTCGTAGGCCACGGTCAGGCCGCCCAGGTCACCGATGTTCTCGCCCAGGGTCAGCTTGCCCTTCACGAACACGCCCGGCACCGACTCGTAGCCGTCGAACTGTGCGACCAGCTGGTCGGTACGTTCGGTGAAGGCCTTGCGGTCGGCGTCGGTCCACCAGTTGTCGAAGTTGCCATTGGCGGCGAACTGGCTGCCCGAATCATCGTAGCCGTGCATCATCTCGTGGCCGATGACCGCGCCGATGCCACCGTAGTTCAGTGCCGGATCAGCCTTGGCGTCGAAGAACGGCGCCTGCAGGATGGCGGCCGGGAACACGATCTCGTTCTTGGTCGCGTTGTAGTAGGCGTTGACGGTCTGCGGGGTCATGCCCCACTCGGTCTTGTCCACCGGCTTGCCGATCTTGTCCAGCATGTAGCGGTAGTTGAACGCGCGCGCCGCCTGCATGTTGCCCAGGTAGCTGTCGCCGTTGGTCTGCAGGCCCGCCCAGTCACGCCACTTGTCCGGGTAACCGATCTTCGGGGTGAAGCTGGCCCACTTTTCCAGCGCCTTCTTCTTGGTTTCCTCGCCCATCCACGGCAGCTGCTCCAGGCGTGCCTTCAGCGCCTGCGACAGGTTTTCCACCAGGTGCTGCATGGCCACCTTCGATTCGGCCGGGAACACCGCATCGACGTACAGCTGGCCCAGGGCTTCACCCATGCCACCGTTCACCGATTCCAGCACGCGCTTCCAGCGCGGCTGCATTTCCTTCTGGCCACGCAGGGTGGTGCCGTAGAAATCGAAGTTGGCCTTTTCGAAGGTGCTGCTCAGGTACGGCGAGGCATCGTCGATGGTGTGGAAGCGCAGGTAGGCCTGCCAGGTGCTGGCCGGCACGTCGGCCAGCATCTTGTCCATTTCGCCGAAGAAGCCCGGCTGGGCCAGCGAGAACTTCTGCGCGGCCGGCACCTTCAGGGTGTCAAACAGCGCGGTCCAGCTGAAGTTCGGGGTCAGCTTGTCGGCGTCGGCCGCGCTCAGCGGGTTGTAGCGCTTGGCCGGGTCACGCATCTCGATGCGCGACATCGACGCCTTGGCCAGGCGGGTTTCGAAGGCCATCACGGCCTTGGCCTGTTCGGCGGCCTGCGCCGCGTCCATGCCCGACAGGGTCAGCACCTGGGCGATGTAGGCCACGTAGGCGTCACGGATCTTGGCCTGCGATTCGTCGAAGTAGTAGCCCTTCTCCGGCAGGCCCAGGCCGCCCTGGCCCACGTAGGCGATGACGTTGGCCGAATCCTTGTAGTCGGCATTGGCGAACAGCGAGAACAGCACGCCCTTGCCTTCTGCCTGGCTGTCGCGCAGGTACTGGGTGATGGCGGCGGTATCGTTCAGTGCAGCGATCTTGTCCAGCTGCGGCTGCAGCGGGGCCAGGCCGGCGGCCTCGATCTTGGCTTCGTCGTTGCCGGTCTTCCAGATGTCGCCGATCTTGGCTTCCACCGAACCGGCCTTGGCCTGGCTGGCGGCAGCCTGCTCGACCAGCGCGTGCTGCACTTCCAGCGAGCGCTCGCGCAGGATTTCGAAGCTGCCCCAGGTGGTCTGGTCGCCCGGCACCGGGTTGGCCTTCAGCCACTTGCTGTTGACGAAGCCATTGAGGTCGGTACAGGCGGCGATGGACGGATCCAGGTCGGCGCTGTTGAGCGAGATCAGCGCGGTCTTGATCTGCGACTGATCGAAGGCCGGCTTGGCATCGGCGGTGGCAGCCGGCGCGGTTTCATTCTTGCCACAGGCGGCCAGTGAAGCAGCAATGGCGATGGTCAGGCCCAGCGGGACCAGGTTGCGGACGTTCATGAGGCTCTCCTGCGGGTAATTTCACAGGGTAGCCGGGGATGCCCACGGCACGGACCGGCCAAAGGTCACGAGCCCGTAGCGTCGCCAATCCACTGCATGCCGGTATTCTTGTCCTCCCGATCACCGGACCTCGTGCCCATGGACGAAGCTGCGCTGCTGGAGGCCCTCGACACCTGTGAGTATCTGTTCCTGACGGATATTGGCGAACCGGACGCCAACTGTCTGCGACTGGTCATCGACGAGGGACGAGTGACAGGAGAGCCCCGCCGGGTGGATCTCGGTCAGGGACGATCGATCGATTGCGCGCGCGCGATAGGGATAACCTCCGGTTCGCAGCAGTTCGAGCTGGTTTGGGACCACTACATCAGCTATGCCGTGCACAACGAGTCCTACCAGAGCTGGGACGACTCCGAAGCCTGGAGCGGAAACCTGTTCCGCCGCTACAGCCGTTCGAAGTTCCTCGACTATCTGGACCATGCCACCTTCGCTGATAGCCGTTACCCCGGGCCATTCGCGCACTATCAAGTGATATGCCAGGACCACGTCATCGATATTGCTGCATTGCAGCCGCCGAAGATGCGCCTGCTGGGTCCTTCGTAGCGGACAGATGCAGCCACCCATGGGGTGGCTCTACTCGGGTGCGGCAGCGGCCGAGCATGGGCTCGGCTCTACAAAAGGAAAGGCCGGCTTGCGCCGGCCTTGTGCTTTATTTTGCCTTGCCCTGGTTGGCCACGGCTTCAGCGGCCTTGCGGGCGGCTTCCGGGTCGCCCAGGTAGCGGAACGACTTGACGGTCAGGTCGTCGTTCAGTTCGAACAGCAGCGGGATGCCGGTCGGGATGTTCAGCTCGAGGATTTCCTCGCGCGACACGTTGTTGAGGTACTTGTACAGCGCGCGCAGCGAATTGCCATGGGCGGTGACCAGCACGGTCTTGCCTTCCTTCAGCTGCGGCGCGATGGCGTCGTGCCAGTACGGCAGCACGCGGTCGAGCGTGGTCGCCAGCGATTCGGTGCCCGGCAGCGCGTTGCGGTCCAGGCCGGCGTAACGGCGGTCGTGGATCGGGTGGCCCGGGTCTTCCAGGTCCATTGGCGGCGGCGGGATGTCGTACGAACGGCGCCACACCTTGACCTGCTCCTCGCCGTGCTTGGCGGCGGTCTCGGCCTTGTCCAGGCCCTGCAGGCCACCGTAGTGGCGCTCGTTGAGGCGCCAGGACTTGTTCACCGGCAGCCAGTCCTGGCCCAGTTCGGCCAGCGCCCCCTGCAGGGTGTGGATGGCACGCTTGAGCACCGAGGTGTGGGCAACATCGAACTGCAGGCCTTCTTCGCACATCAGGCGGCCGGCATTGGCGGCCTCGCTGCGGCCCTGGTCGGTCAGGTCGACATCGACCCAGCCGGTGAAGCGGTTATCCAGGTTCCACTGGCTCTGGCCATGGCGCAACAGTACGAGTTTACGGGTCACTGCAGGATCTCCAACGCGTGGGTAGGCAGGCGGCCATTGTAGCCCCGGCCGCGCTCACCGCACCGTGGCAGCGCCCATGCCATGCTGTGGGCGATGAATACACCTATCGGCCACACCTTGATCGACCCCGGCCGCTGGGAAGGCAGCGTGGCCGCCGCCCGCGCGCAGCAACTGCAGTTGGCCGGCCGGGTGGAACGGCAGGATCGCCTGGCGGCCGCGCCGCGCTGGCTGGCCGGGCTGGACGTGGGCTTCGAGGACAACGGCGCCATCACCCGCGCCGCCGCCGTGCTGCTCGATGCCAGCACCCTGCAGCCGGTGGCGCAGGAAATCGCGCGCATTCCCACCGTCATGCCCTACATTCCCGGCCTGCTCAGCTTCCGCGAGCTGCCGGCCCTGCTGGTCGCGCTGGCACAGCTGCCGCACACGCCCGACCTGGTATTCGTCGATGGCCACGGCATCAGCCACCCGCGCCGGTTGGGGGTGGCCGCACACCTCGGCGTGGTGACCAACCTGCCCAGCATCGGCGTGGCCAAGTCGAAACTGGTCGGCCGTTTCGAAGAACCCGGCGCCGAAGCCGGCGCACATACGCCGCTGCTGGATGGTGACGAGCAACTGGGCTGGGTCCTGCGCAGCAAGGTCCGCTGCAAGCCATTGTTCGTGGCCGGTGGCCATCGGGTCAGTGCCGATACGGCACTGGCCTGGGTGCAGCGCACGCTGCGCGGTTATCGGCTGCCCGAGCCGACGCGGCTGGCCGATCGACTGGCCTCGCGCCGCGATGAGGGTAGAGCCGAGGGGTAGAGTCGACTGCTAGTCGACTATCGCGCGAAGCGCGGGATTTTCGGGGTTTTCCGCCAAGAGCAGTCGACTAGCAGTCGACTCTACCCAGCCGACGCGACCCGGTCGAAATTCTTTACCGGTGCACGTGGCCATGATGGCCCTGCGCATCATGGTCATGGTCATGATCGTGCTTCACCGGCTGCCCGCACGCTTCGCCGCAATGATCCGCCTCGATCTGCAGGGTCACGTGGTCGATGCCGAACTCTTCGTGCAGGCGTGCACCCAGTTCGCGGCGCAGCGCATCGGCATCGGTGCCATCACGCATCACCACGTGCGCGGTCAGCGCCGGGGTACTCGATGCCAGCGCCCACACATGCAGGTCATGCACATCCAGCACCGCCGCGTGTGCGGACAGGCCGGCACGCACCTTGGCCACGTCGGTGCCCTTGGGCACGCCTTCCAGCAGCACGTTGATGGCTTCGCGCATCAGCACCCAGGTACGCGGCAGCACCCACAGGCCGATCAGCACGGCCAGGATCGGGTCGATCGGCTTCCAGCCGGTCCAGCGGATCAGCAACGCGCCCACGATCACTGCTACCGAGCCAAGCATGTCCGCCCACACTTCCAGGTAAGCGCCCTTCACGTTCAGGCTTTCGCCGCTGCCGGCCTGCAGCAGGCGCATCGAAATGAGGTTGATGACCAGGCCGATCGCCGCGATCACCAGCATGCCGGTCGAGGCGATCTCCTGCGGCTGGCGGAAGCGCGCGATGGCTTCCCAGAGGATGTAGCCCGCAACCACGAACAGCATCGCGCCATTGATCATCGCGCCCAGCGCTTCCAGGCGCGCGTAGCCGTAGGTGCGGCGCGCATCGGGCGGGCGCCGGCTCAGGCGCACGGCCACCAGGGCAATCATCAGGGCCAGGGTATCGGTGGCCATATGCGCGGCATCGGACAGCAGCGCCAGGCTGTTGGTCCAGAACGCACCCACCACTTCCACCACCAGGAAGGTGGTGGTCAGGCCAAGCGCCCACCACAACGGCTTCTCGTGGCGGATTTCCGATGGCAGGTGGTCGTGGTCATGGCCCATGGCAAAGCTCCTGTGCAATGCATGAAGGCTACGCGCGGGCGGCGCGGGAGACTATTACGCTGTTTATAACATTGCAGGCGTGGCCGCCCCGCCAGCGCAGCGGGCAGGCACCCTGCCTGCATCGCGCTTAAACTGCCGGCTCAACCCCCATCAACCGTACGCCCGCGCTGCCGATACCGGTGGTTTGCTGTACGCCGCTGGATACCGACGTGGACACACCCCAACTGGATGAGGCCAGCCAACCGCTGGCCGATGCATGGCAGCACTGCCTGCTGCAGGCCGGCCCTGACGCCACCGCGCTGCTGCGGCAGGTCGCGCAGGATGCACCGCCCGCGCTGGCGCAGCGCTTCTACGACGTGCTGCTGCAGGATGCGCGTGCGCGCCGCTTCCTGTCCCACGAACAGGTGAAGGATCGCCTGCAGCCGGCCATGCAGCGCTGGCTCACCCAGTTGCTGTGCACCGGTGCGGGTGACGTCGCCGCGGCAGTGGCCGCACAGCGGGTGATCGGCGATGTGCATGCGCGCGTGGGCATCCCCGTGGATCTGGTCACCCGCGGCGCGCGCGTGCTCAAGCAGGAACTGTTCGCACGCCTGCGTGGGCTGGCCCACGACAGCGCGACGGCCTTCGCCGCCATCGACTGCCTGAGCGCCACCATGGATATCGCCATGGAAGGCATGACCCTGGCCTACACCCATGCCCGTGAACGCTCTTCGCGCACCGATGCCGCGTACCGGCTGTTCTCGCTGGTGCAGAACGTCAGCACCGAACGCGAACGCCAGCGCGCACTGCTGCTGGATTGGGAAAACACCCTGCTGTACACCCTGGCCGGCCATGCCGGCGATGGCCAGGGTGCCAGCCTGGCCACGTCCGAATTCGGCCTGTGGTTCACCCACAAGGGCGTTCCCAGCTTCGGCGAAAGCAGCGAAACCCAGCAGGTCTGCCAGCTGGTCGCGCGCATCGACCATTGCCTGCAGCGCGCAGGCAGCGATGCCCCCCCTTCCCAGCGCCTGGCCGTGCTGCCACCGGTCCGCGAAGACCTGGCCACCATCCGCAACCTGATGACCCTGTTGTTCGAACGCATCGGCGAACTGGACGCGGGCAGCGATGCGCTGACCAACCTGCTCAACCGGCGCTTCCTGCCGACCGTACTGCGCCGGGAAATCGAACTGGCCACGCGCAACCAGACGCCCTTCTCGTTGCTGCTGCTGGACCTGGACCATTTCAAGGCGATCAACGATGGCCATGGCCACGACGCCGGTGACCGCGCGTTGCAGCACGTGGCCGCCCTGCTGGGGCAGCTGACCCGTGGCAGCGACTACCTGTTCCGCTATGGCGGCGAAGAGTTCGTGGTGGTGCTGGTGGCCGCCAGCGAATCGCAGGCGATGGTGATCGCCGAAAGCCTGCGCCGGCAGATCGCGCAGTCGCCGGTAAGCCTGCCCAACGGCCAGCGGCTGGACCTCAGCGCCAGCATCGGCGTGGCCGGCCACGATGGCCACCCCGATTACGAACGGCTGATGGCACGCGCCGATGCCGCGATGTACGCCGCCAAGCGCGGTGGCCGCAACCGCGTGGTGCTGGCCGATGCCTCCCTGCCGGAAGCCCCCGGCCGGCGCGCCCTGCAGCGCTGACCCGGGCGCGCCGCGGCTAGGGCGAACCGGCGCAGCATGCCGGGGCGACGCGTGGCCGGGCGCGAAGCTGCGCCCACCACAGCAGTGCCAGCAGCGCGGTCGCTGCGCCCAGCGTGCATACCGCCGCCCAGCCATGCCGGGCCTGCATCCAGGTGCCGGCCGCTGCGCCGGCGCCGCTGCCCACGGCATAGAACAGCATGTACAACGCCACCAGGCGCCCATGCTGTTCGATCGGTGCGCGCAACAGCAGCGCCTGGTTGGACACATGCAGCGCCTGCCCGCCCAGGTCGAGCAGCACCACGCCCAGCACCAGCAGGGCCAGCGAATGCGGCAGGCCCAGCAGCGGCCACCACGCGACGAGCATCAGCAGCAGTGCGGCAAGACTGACCCGGTGCGCATGCCCACGGTCCATCCAGTGCCCGACCTGCGCGGCCAGCAGCGCACCGACCACCCCGGCCAGGCCCAGCGCACCGATCGCCGCGGTGGACCAGCGCAGCGGCGGCGCCGACAACGGCAGCGGCACCGCCGCCCAGAACACGTTCAGGCCGGCGAACAGCAGCAGGGCCAACGGCCCGCGTTCGCGCAGGGTGCCGTTGTCGCGCAGCATCGCCAGCATCGACCCCAGCAACACACGCCAGCGCGGTGGCACGGCGGGCACCGGCAGGGCCGGCAACCGCCGCCACAACAGCAGCGCCAGCGCCGCCATCACCACGGCCGACAACAGATAGACCGCACGCCAGCCGGCCAGCGCCGCAACGCTGCCGGACACCACGCGCGCCGACAGCAGGCCGATGAACACCCCACCCTGCACGGCTCCCACCCGACGCCCACGCTCGGCCGGTTCGGCCAGATGGGCGGCATAGGCGATCAATCCCTGGGTCAGCGCCGTGCCCAGCAGGCCTGCCAGCACCATGCCCGACAGCAGCCACGCAGGCGTCTGCGCCATGGCCAGCCCAGCCAGCACGGCCACCAGTGCCAGCAACTGGATGCGCAGCAGGCGGCGTCGGTCACCACGGTCGGCCAACGGCAACAGGCCCAGCAGGGCCAGCACGCTGCCGATCTGGGTGGCGGCCACGGCAGCACCCGCCGCCGCCGCATCCAGTCCGAAGTCCCGCGCCAGTTGTTCCAGCAGAGGCTGCGCGTAGTAGACATTGGCCACGCTGGCCCCGGCGGCTACCGCCAGCAGCGCGAACAGGGAACGGGAAGGAAGGAGTGTCACCATGCACCAGGGATGTGTGGTTTCAATTTGAAACTTGATGCACCGTAGCGCCACTGGTTTTAAACTGCAACCACATTCCCACCGGTGCCCGCCATGCATGCCGACAGCCCCTGCCCCGTAGCCCGCAGCGCCGACCTGCTGGGCGACCGCTGGGCCTTGCTGGTCATCCGCGATGCGTTTGATGGCATCAGCCGCTTCGGCGATTTCCAGCGCAGCCTGGGCGCGGCCCGCAACATCCTCAGTGACCGGCTGCGCCGCTTGGTCGACGCCGGTCTGCTGGTGCAAGAGCCTGCCGCCGACGGCAGTGCCTACCAGGACTACGTGCTGACCGCCGCCGGTCGCGACCTTTTCCCGCTGCTGGTGGCGCTGCGCCAGTGGGGCGAACGCCACTGCTTCGGCCCCGGTGAGGCGCATTCCACCCTGGTCGAGCGTGGCAGCGGCGCCGCCCTGCCCTACATGCAGCCGCTGGACGCAGGCGGGCACGCCGTCGACGCCGGGCAGACCGTGGTCCGCAAGCTCTGACGCTTCTGCGGGCGCCTCCCCCGAATGGGGGACTCGACAGCGCCACCGGTGTCAAATAGCATTCAATCGCAATTGCATTCGATTCCTATTGACATCGGCGATGGCCGCACCCTCTTCTTCCTCCCCCGCCGGCACCCCGGCGGCCAAGCGCGTGGCCCGCGGTAGCGGCCATGCCCTGCTCTGGGCACGTGGCGGTCTGGCCCTGCTGGGCGGCTACGCCGTCGCCGCGTGCTGGGCGGCGGCACTGGCCCGTCTGCTGCCAGGCGCCACCGCCGATGCCACCCTGGTCGCGACCATGGCCGCCTTCTTGGTCTACGCCCTGGCCGCCATCTGGGCCTACGCTGCACGCAGCACCCTGCGCGCCACCCTCGGCCTGCTGCTTGTCGGCGGCGTGGGCGCGCTGCTGGCCTGGCTGCTGCGCGGGGGCGTGGCATGAGCAACCTCGGTGGCTTTCGCCAATCGCAGTCGGTGCTGCATACCTGGTCGGGCCTGGTGGTCGGCTGGGTCCTGTTCCTGATCTTCATCGCCGGCACCGCCGCCTACTGGAAGGAAGAGCTGACCCGCTGGATGCAGCCGGAAATCGGCCTGCCCGCCGACAGCGCCACTGCGGTCACCCAGGCCCAGCAGTTCCTCGCCCGCACCGCGCCCGATGCACAGCGCTGGAGCATCGAACTGCCTGATTCGCGCAGCACCGCCACCACGGTCAGCTGGCAGCCGCCGGGCGAGAAGGAACGCCGCCGTGGCCAGCGCAATCCCAACCAGGCCACGCTGGATGCCGACGGCAACCCGGTGCAGGTGCGCGAGACGCGTGGCGGCAACTTCTTCTACCGCCTGCACTTCGATCTGCACTACGTGCCGGTGCTGTGGGCGCGCTGGTTCATCAGCGCCTGTTCGATGTTGATGCTGGTCGCGCTGATCAGCGGGGTCATCACCCACAAGAAGATCTTCACCGACTTCTTCACCTTCCGCCGCGGCAAGGGCCAGCGCAGCTGGCTGGATGGCCACAACGCGTTGGCCGTGCTGTCGCTGCCGTTCCATCTGATGATCACCTACACCGGCCTGATCACCCTGATGACGCTGTACATGCCGTGGGCGGTGGATGCCAACTACCCCGGCGGGCGCGACGCGTTCTTCGCCGAACTGTTCCCGCGCGCGGAAAAGGTCGAGGCCAGCGGCGTGGCCGCCACGCCACCGGCACTGGACGCGGTGCTGCGCCGTGCCGATCTGCAATGGGGGGGCGGCCATGCCGCATCGCTGCAGATCGACAACCCGGGTGATGCGGCTATGCGCATCAACATACGCCGGCAGCAGGGCGACCAGATCGCCGGTGCCGCCGATGCGCTCAGCTTCGATGCACAGGGCGAACTGCTGGACGCCGCTGCGCCACGCTCGGCTGCGGTCATTACCCGCGACGGCATGATCGGCCTGCATGCGGCACGCTTTGCGCCCACCTTCATGCGCTGGCTGTTCTTCCTGTCCGGCGTGGCCGGCACCCTGATGGTCGCCACCGGCCTGGTGCTGTGGACCGTGAAGCGGCGCACGCAGCTGCCCGATCCAGCGCGCCCGCACCTCGGCTTCCGCATTGTCGAACGCCTGAACATCGGCTTCGTCACCGGCCTGCCGGTGGCGATGCTGGCTTTCCTATGGGGCAACCGCCTGCTGCCGCTGGACGTGGCCAACCGCAGCGATGGCGAAGTGAAGGTGTTCTTCTACGCCTGGGCCGCCTGCGTGCTGCACGCCCTGCTGCGCGCACCGCGCCGTGGCTGGGTGGAACAGCTCGCACTGGCCGGCGTGCTGGCACTGGGCCTGCCGCTGTACAACCTGGTGGTCTGGCACGGCGGCGCGGTCACCGCGCTGGCCGTGGGCGATGGCGCCAAGGCCGGCATCGATATCGGCCTGCTGCTGATCGGGGCCAGCCTGTTGTGGGCGGCGCGCAAGGTGCATCGCTTCGTGCCGGCGCAGCGCAAGCCGCGTACCGCGCGTGCCAGCAGCCCGGCCGAGGCACGCGCATGAGCGTGCTTGCCGTGCTGCTGGCCGCAGCTGCCTTCGCCTGCCTGGCCATGGCCATGGACCGCCACCACCGCGATGTGGCCGGCCAAGCGCCGCCTGTGGCGCGCCGCCGCCTGCTGCAGGGCCTGGGCGTGCTGGGGCTGGCCGCCAGCCTGCTGGCCAGCCTCGCCGCCTGGGGCATTGCCATGGGCTTCGTTGGCTGGTGCGGCGTACTCGCCGCCGGTGCCGGCGCCATGCTGCTCTGGCTCAGTTTCCGCAGCCCGGCCAAGCCGGCGCCACGCCCGTCTTCCCGTTCCTGACCTAGAAACCGAGGTTCCATCATGAAGCAGCCTTCCTCTGGCGCCCTGCGCCGGAACGCCCTTGCCATGTCGCTTGCCTGCGCCGCCGCGCCGGCCTTCGCCCAGGACAGTGCCCCGACCACCACCGAACTGGATCGGGTGATGGTCACCCAGCGCACCGAGGGCTACCAGGTGTACGGCACCAACACCGCCACCAAGCTGCCGCTGACCCTGCGTGAAACCCCGCAGTCGCTGACCGTGTTCACCCGCCAGCGCATCGAGGATTTCAACCTCATCACCATTTCCGAAGTGCTGCAGCAGACCCCGGGCGTCACCATCCAGTCCTACGACAGCAACCGCACGCTGTTCAACGCGCGTGGCTTTGCCATCAACAACTTCATGTTCGATGGCATTCCCACCAACTACACCACCGGTGCCGGCGGCAACTCTATCCTCAGCGATACCTCCATCTACGAGCGGATCGAAGTGGTGCGCGGCGCCAGCGGCCTGGTCACCGGTTCGGGCAATCCGTCGGCCACGGTGAACATGGTGCGCAAGCGCCCGACCGAAACCTTCCAGGCCAGCACCAGCCTCAGTGCCGGTTCGTGGGATTACAAGCGCGCCGAAGTGGATGTGTCCGGCCCGCTCAGCAAGGGCGGCCGCGTGCGTGGCCGCTTCGTCGGCGCCTACACCGACAAGGAAAGCTGGGTGCGCTTCCAGCACGATAAATCGCCCAGCCTGTATGGCGTGATCGAAGCCGACCTGACCGACAGTACCCGCCTGCGCGCCGGCATCGACTATCTGAAGACCGGCTCCGATGGCGGCGCATGGAGCGCTTCGCCGCTGTACTTCCGCGACGGCACCCGCGCGCACATGCCGCATTCCTACAGCGCTGCGGCGCGCTGGAACGAGTGGAACCGCGAAAGCACCAACTACTTCGCCACCCTGGAACAGCAGCTTGGCGCCGGCTGGAGCGGCCGCCTGGCCTACAACCACCGCGCCACCGACACCGACTCGCTGCTGATGGCCGGCTCCAACACCGGCAACTGGGCCAATGCGACCACCGGGCTCGGCCTGCGCATTGCCGATACCTATTCGGTATCCGAGACGCGCGAAGATGCGTTCGACCTGTATGCCTCCGGCCCGTTCCAGCTGTTCGGCCGTTCGCATGAACTGGTGGTGGGCATCAACCACTACGACCGCGACCTGGACACGATCCGCGCCGGCATCACCTCGCGCCCGTACAACGTCAATGCCTTCCCCAGCATCTACGAGTGGGACGGCAACATCGGCAAGCCCACCACCTTCAACTACGGCATTCCGTCGAACACGGTGAACACCACCGAGACCGGCTACTACGCTGCCGTGCGCCTGAACCCGATCGATCCGCTGAAGATCATTGCCGGTGCGCGCTATTCCGACTACCGCACCACCACCGACAACTACGACGTCAACGGGGTATTCACCAGCCGCAGCGCGCGCACCACCGCGCACGAGCTGACCCCGTACGTGGGGGTGCTGTACGACCTCAGCAGCAGCATCACCGCCTTCGCCAGCTACTCGGACGTTTTCCAGGCCACCGCGCGCCGCGACATCAACAACCAGCTGCTGGACCCCACCACCGGCGGCAACTACGAGTACGGCCTGAAGGGTGAATTCTTCGGCGGCCGCCTGTACACCTCGTTGAACGGCTTCTACATGAAGCAGGACAACGTGGCCGAACTGGACCCCAACGGTGGCGAGATCAAGCTGCCCGATGGCAGTTCGCCCTACATCGCCAGCAAAGGCATCACCACCCAGGGCGGCGAGTTTGAAGTGTCCGGCTCCATCACCGACCACTGGAGCATGACCGGCGGCTATACCTACAGCTACAGCAGCAACCCTGACGGCAGCCGCTTCGCCAGCACCAGCCCGATGCACCTGGCGCGCTTCAACACCACCTACAGCCACGGCGCATGGACCGTGGGTGGTGGCTTCAGCGTGCAGAGCGAGATCTACCAGATGCAGCCGATTCCCACCGGGCGCTTCAATGCCAACGGCACCCCGGTCACCGCCACCGGCAAGATGAGCCAGGGCGGCTACGTGCTGTTCGACCTGATGGGCCGCTACCGCATCAACGACAACCTGAGCGTGGGCGTGACGGTCACCAACCTGTTCGACAAGGTCTACTACCGCAACGTCGGCTTCTTCAATTCCGGCTACTGGGGCGAGCCGCGCCGCGTGTTGTTCAATCTGCGCGCGAAGTTCTGATCCACACCTTGCGGCGCCGGGCACCCGATTCCGCACAGTGACCCCCACCTTCGGCGCATGCTGCCGGGGCGGACAACGGCGTAGCATCACCGGCGGGCCTTCAGGCCCGCCTTTTTGTTGCCCGTCGAGGAACCGCCCATGCTGCACCGCCGCCTGCTCCGCCCCGCCCTGCTGCTGTTGCCGCTGGCCCTGTTGGCCACGCCATCACTGCAGGCACGCGAGGTGGCCACGCCGGCCGAGCATGTCGACGCCGATGGCCCGTATGTCTTCCGCATCGGCGACCAGCTGCGGGCCACGTGGATCTGTGGCGACCAGGTGCAGATGCGCACCCTGCCGGCCGATGCGAATGGCACCGACTTCACTCCTCAGTGTGGTTACGGCCACAACGTGCATGTGCTGCCGCCGGTGGCGCCGTCGGTGTCGGTGCTGCCCGCCACCCCGCGCATCGTCGCGGTGTCCGACATCCATGGCCAGTACGGCCTGCTGGTAAGGCTGCTGCGCGCCAACCAGGTGATCGATGCGCGGGATCGCTGGGCCCTGGGCAAGGACACCCTGGTCATCGCCGGCGATGTATTCGATCGCGGCCCGCAGGTGACCGAAGCGTTCTGGCTGCTGTACGGGCTGCAGCAGCAGGCCGCTGCGGCCGGCGGCGCAGTGCACTTCGTGCTGGGCAACCACGAAACCATGGTGCTCTACGACGACCTGCGCTACGTCAACCCGAAATACCTGCGCAGCGCCCAGCTGCTGGGCCGCAGCTACCCGCAGCTGTACGCCGCCGATTCGGTGATCGGCCAATGGCTGCGCACCCGCCCGGTGCTGCTGAAGATCGGCGACACCCTGTTCCTGCATGGCGGCATTTCGCCCGAGGCGGTGCAGCTGGCGCTGGACCCGGCCGCCACCAATGCGGCCTACCAGGCCTCGCTGGGCACGCCCAAGGCGGAGGTGAAGGCCGACCCGGCCACCGCACCGCTGTATGACGGCAAGACCAGCCCGATCTGGTACCGCGGCTACTTCGACGGGCGGCTGGACAGCGACGGCGTGCAGGCCGTGCTGGACCGCCTGCAGCTCAAGCGCATCGTGGTCGGCCATACCTCGATGCCGCACGTGAGCCGCTTCCATGGCGGGCGCGTGATCGCCATCGACAGCAGCATCAAGAACGGCGAGAACGGCGAACTGCTGTTCATCGAGGGTGGCAGGCTCAGCCGCGGCCTGCTGGACGGCTCGCGGGTACCGCTGGCCGACGGCGTACCCGGCCTGCAGGACTGAACGCCGGGCCAGCGGGCGGCGCGCGCAGGCCGCGGCAGGCGCCACCTTCACCCGGTTTGCCGCTACCCTCGGCAGCCGAGACGCCGGCCGGTCCGCACCGGGCCGGCGGGACCGCCCCCCAGGAGCCCTGCATGCGCGTGCTGATCGCTGAAGACGACCCGGACATCGCCTCCGGTCTGTGCGCGTCGCTGCGCCGCCAGGGCCATGTGGTGGACCATGTGGACAACGGCGCGCATGCCGATGCGGCGTTGGGTTCCACCCAGTACGCGCTGCTGGTGCTGGACCTGGGGCTGCCACAGCTGGATGGCCGCGACGTGCTGCAGCGCCTGCGCCAGCGCGGTGACGGCCTGGCCGTGCTGGTGGTGACCGCCCGCGATGGTCTGGCCGAGCGGGTGCGCGTGCTCGACCTGGGCGCCGACGATTACCTGGTCAAACCTTTTGCCCTGGATGAGTTCGAAGCGCGCGTGCGCGCGCAGCTGCGCCGGGTCACCAGCAACGGCAACCCGGACCTGCGCATCGGCCGCCTGCGCCTGGACCTGGCCGGGCACCGCGTGTGGATCGACGACCAGAGCCTGGAACTGACCGCGCGTGAGTTCGGCCTGCTGTCGGCCCTGGCCGTGCGTGCCGAGCGCATCGTGTCGCGTGCGCAGCTGGTGGAAGCCCTGTGCGACTGGGGCCAGGACCTGACCGACAACGGCCTGGACATCGCCCTGCACCGCCTGCGCCGCAAGCTGCAGCCCGGCGGCATGGGCATCCGCACCGTGCGCGGGCTGGGCTACATGCTGGAAGACGGCCAGGGCGACAGCACCCCGTGATCAGTGGCCCGCCCAGCCTGCGCCGGCGCCTGCTCGCCTTCCTGGCGCTGCCGATGCTGGGCCTGCTGGTGTTCAACACGGTAGTGGCCTATTACGTAGCGCTGGATTATTCCAACCGCATCCACGACCGCAACCTGACCGACGACACCCATTCGTTCGCGCAGATGCTCAGTGGCATGCCGGTCAGCAGCGACATCTCGCCACAGGCGCAGTTCCTCATCGAATACGACCCGGACGGGCATCGCTACTTCAACGTGGACAGCAGCCGTTTCGGCACGATCAGCGGCAATGCCGATTTCAGTGCGTACGCACCCTCGCAGGACTGCGAAGGCGTGCACCCTGCCCTGTACGACGGTGAGTTGAACGGCCAGCAGGTGCGCATGGCCACCGTCTGCACGGTCGCCATGAGCGACCCGCAGGACCAGCTGGCGGTGACCGTGGCCGAAAGCATGGCCGACCGCCGTGCGCGCGCACGCGAGATCCTGCTGATCATCATCCCGCTGATGACCATGCTGGCACTGGGCATGGCGGCGCTGGTCTGGTTCGGCGTCACCTATGGCCTGCGCATCCTGACCCCGCTGACCACGCGCCTGGCCCAGCGCCGCGGCAAGCTGGAGCCGATTTCCGATGCCGACGTGCCCGAAGAGATCCAGCCGCTGATCAGCACCATCGACGGCCTGTTCGCGCGGCAGTCGGAAATGATCACCCTGCAGAACCGCTTCATCGCCGATGCCGCCCATCAGCTGCGCTCCCCGTTGGCCGGCATGGCCCTGCACGTGGACCAGGCGCTGGCCCATGGCGATGCGGACACGGTGCGCGAGGCCCTGCAGCACATCCGCCGGCTGAACCAGCGCACCGCCCGCGTCAGCACCCAGCTGCTGGCGCTGAGCCGCGCGCAGACCGTGCCCGAAACCGTGGAGGCACTGGACCTGTCCGAGCTGGTGCCGCAGTGGGTGGGCATGCGCGTGCCCGAAGCGATCCGCGATGGCATCGACCTGGGCTACCAGGGCAGCCAGCAGCCCCTGCGCGTGCTGGGCAACGGCGCGCTGCTGCACGAGGCGCTGGACAACCTGATCGACAACGCCCTGCGCTACGCCGGCCGCGAGGCCACGGTGACCGTGGGCGTGCATGCGCTGGATGACAACGACGTGGAACTGCACGTGGACGACAACGGCCCCGGCGTGCCGGAGGACATGATGCCGCGGCTGGGCGAGCGCTTCTTCCGCGCCCCCGGAACCACCGCCAGCGGCACCGGGCTGGGCCTGGCCATCGCCCATGAGGCGGTGGAGCACCTGGGCGGCCGCCTGCAGTACCTGAACCGGCCCGGCGGCGGCTTCAAGGTCGCGATCATCATTCCGCTGCTGAAGGGCCCCTGACCCGCCCCGGCGGCTGAAAGGCTGGCGAAAATCGGGCTTGCCATCCTGCGCTTCCCGATTGCCGCCGGAGCCGCCAGGTGACCGCATCCCATGAGTTCTTCCTTCCCGGTGGCCCGCAGGGCGTGCTGCTGGTGCATGGCCTGACCGGTACGCCGGCGGAAATGCGCATGCTCGGCAAGGGCCTGAACAACGCAGGCTTCACCGTGCACGGCGTGCAGCTGCCCGGCCACTGCGGCACCGTCGAGGACCTGCTGCAGACCCGCTGGGAGGAGTGGTACCAGGGCGTGGAAGACGCCGCCGCGCAGCTGCGCGGCAAGGTCGACCAGCTGTTCGTGGGCGGCCTGTCGATGGGCGCGCTGCTGGCCCTGGCCCTGGCCGCACGCCGCCCGGACTGGGTGTCCGGCGTGGGCGTGTACGGCGCCACCTTCCGCTACGACGGCTGGAACATTCCTGCCGTCGCCCGTTTCTCGTTCCTGCTGCCGTGGTTCAAGCGCTTCAACATCGGCCGCGACCGCATGTTCATGGAAGAACCGCCGTATGGCCTGCGCGATGAGCGCCTGCGCGCACAGGTCAGCGCAGCCATGCTGTCCGGCGACAGCGCCGCCGCCGGCCTGCCCGGCAACCCCTGGCACGCCCTGGCGGAAATGCGCGCGCTCAGCCACTGGACCCGGCGCCACCTGCACCAGGTCACTGCACCGTGCCTGGTGATGCATGCACGCGAGGACGACGTGGCCAGCATGGGCAACGCCGAACTGGTGATGTCGCGGGTGAGCGGCCCGAAGGAACTGGTGGTGCTGGAAGACAGCTACCACATGATCACCATCGACCGCGAACGGCGCGAAGTCATCCGCCGCAGCGCGCGCTTCTTCGCCGCCCTCGCCGAACACGGCGACACCGCCCTGCAGGCCGTGGCCTGATGGGCAGCCTCGCCACCCTGTTGTGGCTGGCCAACGTGGTGCTCGACACCGGCGGCCAGCTGGCGTTCAAGGCCGCCGCCAGCGACCCGCGGGATGCCGAAGGCCTGCAGCGCTGGAAGCACATGTTCAGCCGCCCCTGGCTGTGGCTGGGCATCGCCTGCTATGTGCTGGAATTCGTTGCCTGGATCGCGTTCCTGTCGCTGGTGCCGCTGTCGCAGGGCGTGCTGCTGGGCTCGATCAACATCGTCGCGCTGATGATCGCCGGCCGCGTGCTGTTCCGCGAGAAGCTCACGCCGTTGCGGGTGACCGGCATGCTGCTGGTCAGCGCCGGCGTAGCCGTGGTGGGGGCCGGCGCATGAGGCGGCTCTACCTGGTCGGTTTCCCGCTGCTGATGGCCTTCGATACCCTGGCCCAGCTGTGCTTCAAGTACGCCGGCGACGCTGCGCTGCCGGTCGAGGCCAACACCGCCTGGCTGCTGCGCGTGCTGTCCCAGCCCTGGGTGTACGGCGCGATGCTCGGCTACATCGGCGCGTTCTTCACCTGGATGAGCCTGCTGCGGCATGCACCGATCGGCCCGGCCTTCGCCGCCTCGCACCTGGAAGTGATCAGCGTGCTGCTGCTGTCGGCGTGGCTGTTGAAGGAGCCGCTCAGCCTGTACCACCTGGTCGGCGCGGTGCTGATCGTGGCCGGCATCGTCTGCCTGGGCCGCGCCGAGGCCGATGATCCGCACAGCCCTGCGGACAGCACTGCAGCGGGCACACCGGCGGCCGACAACCGTGTGTGAGCCGGCGGCGATGAGGCTGCGGTCGTGAATCTGTTCCCGCGCGAACTGCCCCCCACCGCCGGTCTGCCGATACAGGCCAGCGATTTCTTCCCCGGCGGCGGTGACCTGGTCGACATCCTGGCCGCGCAGCTGGGTACGCCTCCGTTGCAGCTGACCTGTTCGGGCACCCATGCACTGCTGATCGCCCTGCGCACGCTGCGCCAGCGCGCACCGCGCCGCGACACCGTCATCCTGCCGGCCTACACCTGCCCGCTGGTGCCCATCGCCGTGCACAGCCTGGGGCTGCGCGTGCAGCTGTGCGACACCCGGCCCGGCCACTTCGACTTCGACCCGGGCCAGCTTGCACGCCTGGCCGATGCCCGCACGCTGGCGATCCTGCCCACCCATCTGGGCGGGCGTATCGCCGATGTCGAGCTGGCCTGCGAGGTCGCACACGCGGCCGGCGCCTGGGTGATCGAAGACGCAGCGCAGGCACTGGGCGCGCGGGTGGGCAACAACAGTGTCGGCCTGCGCGGCGACATCGGCTTCTTCAGCCTGGCGGCAGGCAAGGGCCTGAGCCTGCACGAAGGCGGCCTGCTGGTCAGCGGCGATGACGACCTGCGCCATGCGCTGGCCGCGCATGCCGACACCCACGTGCGTTTAAGCCTGCGCTGGGAACTGCTGCGCTGCATGCAACTGCTCGGCCTGGCGGCGTGCTACCGCCCCTCCCTGCTGTCGCTGGTGTATGGCAACGCCCTGCGCAGCGCGCTGCGCCGCGGCGATGTGGAAAACGCTGTCGGCGATGTCTTCCCGCTGCAGATTCCGCAGCACCGCGTCAGCCGCTGGCGGCAGAACGTCGGTGCCCATGCCGCGCGGCGCCTGCCCGCATTCCTGCAGGCCAGCCGCCTGCGCGCCCTGCAGCTGCGCGTGCAGCTGGCACAGGTGCCGGGCGTGGAAGTGGTGGATGGCCTGCCCGGCACCGGCGGTACCTGGCCGATGCTGATGCTGCTGCTGCCCAGCCAGCGCGCGCGCGATGCTGCGCTGGATGCGCTGTGGTCGCGCGGGCTGGGCGTCAGCCGCATGTTCGTGCATGCCCTGCCCGACTACGCCTACCTGCAGGGCGTGGTGCCCGCTACCCCGGTGCCGCATGCGCGGGACTTCGCCGCGCGCATGCTGACCCTGGGCAACAGCGCATGGCAGACCCCGCAGGACACCGCCACCCTGCTCGCCGCACTGGCCCGCGCACTGGCCTGAAATGCCTTTTTTCAAGTCACTTCGCGCATTCATCGCCACGGCTTCCTGAACGTTTCCAGCATCGTTGCGTGAAGGCTTTCAGCAGGAAAGGAACGAGAAAGGCGGCCTGCCTACATTGAGCCTGCCCTGGCCCCGTGCCGGATGTTTTTCACTTCGACGGACCTGCCCATGCACTGGAGCATCCTGTGTGACTTCGACGGCACCATCAGCCTCGAAGACGTCATCGACGCGCTGCTGGAAACCTACGGCCAGCCCGGCTGGCAGGAACTGGAAGAGCAGTGGAAGGCCGGCACGATCGGGTCACGCGAATGCATGCAGGGCCAGGTGCGCCTGCTGCAGCTGGACCCGGCCACGCTCGATGCGCACCTGGACCAGGTCCGCATCGATCCGGGCTTCATCGACTTCGTGACGTACACCCAGCAACTGGACGTGCCCCTGCGCATCGTCAGCGATGGCCTGGACTACGCCATCCACCGCATCCTGGCCAACCATGGCCTGCCGCCGCTGCCGGTGGTGGCCAACCACCTGCGCTGGTGCGGCGACCACTGGGAACTGGACGCCCCGCACCAGGCCGATGGCTGCCGCAGTGGCACCTGCAAGTGCGCCATTGCCGCCCACGCCCGCGCCAGCGAAGCGCCGCGCGTGCTGATGATCGGCGATGGCACCTCCGATTTCTGCGTGTCCGAGCACGCCGACTACGTGTTCGCCAAGCGGCGCCTGGTCACCCATTGCCATAACGCCGGCATTCCGCACACGGCCATCAACACCTTCCACGACGCCATCGCACTGCTGCCCCGGCTGCTTGAAGGCAGCCTGCTGTCCCCCTCCCTGCCGCACCTGCTCGCCACTGCCTGACCTCCTTCCTCCGGAACCGTATCGATGAATATCTTTGACAAGAACGCCAACGCCGCCGCCAGCGACGCGCAGCTGCTGGCCGATGAAGCCCGCTACAGCTCCTTCGGCGATACCGTGCACTACGTCGACCCGCCGAAGATCTTCCAGCGCGGCGAAGGCAGCTACATGTTCGACGGTGCGGGCATTGCGTACCTGGACCTGCAGATGTGGTATTCGGCCTGCAACTTCGGCTACAGCAACAAGCGCCTCAACGATGCGCTGAAGGACCAGATCGACACCCTGCCGCAGGTGGCCAGCCAGTACCTGCACCCCACCCGCGTGCAGCTGGCCAAGACCATTGCGGTCGACATGCACGACAAGTTCGGCCTGGATGGCCGCGTGCACTTCAACGTCGGCGGCGCGCAGGCCATTGAGGATTCGCTGAAGATCGTGCGCAACGCGCGTGGCGGCAAGAGCCTGATGTTCGCCTTCGAAGGCGGCTACCACGGCCGCACCCTGGGTGCTTCCGCCATCACCTCCAGCTACCGCTACCGTCGCCGTTACGGCCACTTCGGCGAGCGCGCGATGTTCATCCCGTTCCCGTATCCCTTCCGCCGCCCCAAGGGCATGACCCCGGACGAGTATTCGGACCACTGCGTGTGGCAGTTCGAGCGCCTGTTCGAGAGCGAATACAACGGCGTGTGGGATCCCAAGGTCGGCCAGGCCGAGTACGCCGCGTTCTACGTCGAACCCATCCAGGGCACCGGCGGCTATGTCATCCCGCCGCGCAACTTCTTCACCGGCCTCAAGCGCGTGCTGGACAAGTACGGCATCCTGATGGTGGTCGATGAAATCCAGATGGGCTTCTGGCGCACCGGCAAGCTGTGGTCGATCGAACACTTCGGCGTGACCCCGGACGTGCTGGTGTTCGGCAAGGCGCTGACCAACGGACTGAACCCGCTGTCCGGCCTGTGGGCGCGCGAGGAACTGATCAACCCGACCGTGTTCCCGCCGGGCTCCACCCACTCCACCTTCAACTCCAACCCGCTGGGCACCCGCCTGGGCCTGGAAGTGCTGAAGCTGGGCAAGGAAATGGACTACGAGCGCACCGTGCCGGAAAAGGGCGGCTACTTCCTCGATGGGCTGCGCGGGCTGCAGAAGCGCCACCCGGAAATCGGCGATGTGGACGGCCTGGGCCTGGCCCTGCGCGCGGAAATCTGCCAGGCCGACGGCTTCACCCCGAACCGGGAACTGCTGGACCGCATGGTCGATATCGGCCTGGCCGGTGACCTGCTGCATGACGGCAAGCGCATGGGCCTGGTGCTGGACGTGGGCGGTTGGTACAAGAACGTGATCACCTTCGCGCCGTCGCTGGACATCAGCTACGAAGAGATCGACCTGGCCATCACCCTGCTCGACCAGGCCCTGACAAAGGCCAAGGGCTGAGGCTGGATGCGCAGCCGGTTCCCGCGTCGATGGAGATGACCTCGCGCACGTCCAGCACCGCGCTGGAACCGGCCGCGCTGCTGGAGGGCTTCCTGGCCCACCCGCCGCTCGGCTTCGAGGCGGGCCGCCTGCCCAGCGGCCTGCCAACCTTCCGCGCGCCGCTGGACCTGACCACCACCATGGATGACACGCTGCGCGGCAAACTGCTGGGCCTGCCGCTGTCGCGCCTGTGGCGGCCCTGGATCACCTGGCAGACGCGCTTCATCGGTGCCACCAGCACCGAGTACACGCCAATGCCGGCGCATGTCGCACCGCAGGCGCTGGCCGAGGACGTGATGCGTCACGCCACCGGCGATACGCGCCTGCTGGTGGTCAAGGACCTGGCCATCGATTCGCCGTTGCTGGATGAGGCAGCCAACGCCCACAGCAGCGCCTTCCTGCAGGCCCTGCGCGAACGCGGCTTCGTGGAACTGGAAGGCATGCCGCTGGCCTGGGTGGCCATCGATTTCGATTCGCTTGATGGCTATCTCGGCCGCCTGTCGTCGTCGCGGCGCAAGAACATCCGGCGCAAGCTGCGTTCGCGCGATGCCCTGCAGATCGACTGCCTCGCCACCGGCGATCCGCGCTTGGCCGATCCGCACCTGCAGGCCGAACTGCATGCGCTCTACCTGGGCGTGTACGCGCAGAGCGCGGTGCACTTCGACCAGCTCACGCCGGCCTACTTCCAGCATCTGCTGGGTGACAGCCTGGGCCAGGGGCGGCTGTTCCTGTACCGCCATGAAGGCCGGTTGATCGGCTGGAACCTGTGCTACGTGCATGCCGGCAAGCTGGTGGACAAGTACATCGGCCTGGCCTACCCGCAATCACGCGAGCACAACCTCTACGCGGTCAGCTGGATGCACAACCTGGACTACGCGCTGCAGCACGGCCTGAGCCACTACGTGGCCGGCTGGACCGACTCACGCATCAAGGCCGAACTGGGGGCCCGCTTCACTTCCACCCGGCATGCCATCCACGCGCGGTCGCCGCTGCTGCGCGCCGCATTGAAGAAGCTGGCCCCGCACCTGCAGGGCGAGCCGGATGGAGGTGGCTGAGCGATGCCCCCCCGTTCCCCGCTGATCCTCGATCTGGACGGTGGCGTGCTGCCACTGCCCAACGCACGAAGCATGGCCCTGCCGCAGTGGCATGACCCGCTGCGCTTCGCCTGCAGCCACGCAACCCTCGCCCGCTTCGCCGATGAGGTGCTGGCACCGCTGCCAGCGCAGCTGGGCACGGTGATGCTTGGCAGCGGCGACTTCCACCATCTCAGCCTTCCGCTGCTGCGCCGCCTGCGCCCGCAGCCGCGCTTCCAGCTGGTGGTGCTGGACAATCATCCGGACAACATGCGCTTCCCGCTGGGCATGCACTGCGGCTCCTGGGTGAACGCAGCCAGCAAGCTGGCACAGATTTCCCACGTCCACGTCCTTGGCATCACCTCCGGCGATATCGGC
Organism: Stenotrophomonas maltophilia; assembly: GCF_047782825.1. GTDB lineage: Bacteria > Pseudomonadota > Gammaproteobacteria > Xanthomonadales > Xanthomonadaceae > Stenotrophomonas. Next base: position 1,816,224 of record NZ_CP180589.1, read on the forward strand.
CTGGGCCATGCCTGGGAAAACCACTGGCGGCCGCTGCTGGGTGGAAAGCTGACCTACTGGTGCATGGACGTGGATGTGAGCTGGGGCGCGCGTGCAGGGCTGGGGCGGGCGTTCCGCCGCTTCGAGCACCCCGACGCGCTGGTGGCCGCCTTCGCCGCCGAGCAGGCGCGCGCGCCGCAGCCGACCTATCTGTCGATCGACAAGGATGTGTTCGGCGAAGACGTGGCGCGCAGCAACTGGGACCAGGGCCGCTTCCAGCTGGACGATGCACTGGTGGTGATCGAGTCACTGCGCGCCGGCGGCCTGGTCGGCAGTGACATCACCGGCGAGGTTTCACTGGCCCATTACCAGAGCCGCTTCAAGCGCTGGCTGTCGTCGCTGGATGGGCAACCGGAGGTCAGCGCCGAGGATCTGCCTGCGTGGCAGGCGCAGCACCAGCAGGTGAACCGCGAACTGCTGGCGGCCATCGCCACCGTGCCCACGGCCGGCTGACCGCGCGTGTAGAGCCGAGCCCATGCTCGGCTCTGAGAACAACAGCCGAGCATCGGCTCGGCTCTACACTGGGCACTGCCCTCCCGGAACCTGCCTCATGCCCCAGACCGTCATCCCGCAGCTGCGCATGCTGCATGCCGATACCACCCTGCCGTTCTACGTACAGGGCCTGGGCTTTACCATCGACTGGGAACACCGCTTCGAACCCGGCCTGCCGCTCTTCACCCAGCTCACCCGCGACGGCCAGACCCTGTTCCTGACCGAACATGCCGGTGACTGCCAACCCGGTGCCGCGGTCTACTTCAAGGTGGACGATGTCGATGCGCTGTTCCGCGCCTTCAGCACCGCCGGCGTGCCCATCCCGCAGCCGCCGCACGACACCGAATGGGGGACCCGGGAAATGCTGCTGGTCGACCCCAGCGGCAACCGCCTGCGCTTTGCCACCCACCGCGACTGAACGGCGCCGGCTTGAGTCGATTATATGAAACGTATACGCTTCATATAAACCCATTCGAGAACCCGTCATGGGCATCGTCAACATCGATGACACCCTGCACGACCAGCTGCGTCGTGCCTGCACCGTCTCCAGCCGCTCGATCAACGCCCAGGCCAACTTCTGGATCCGGGTCGGCATGCTGTGCGAACTGAACCCGACCCTCAGCTTCCAGGACATCGTCGCCAGTGAACTGCGCGCAGCCGGCGTACAGCCGCAACTGCTGCCGCCGGGGCAGGCCTGAGCGCATGGGTATCATCAAGCGCCCCGATGAAATCGAGCTGATGGCCGAATCCGGCCGTCTGCTCGCGCAGGTATTCGCCGCGCTCGATGCCCTGCCGCTGGCAGGCCGCAGCACGATGGACATCAACGACTTCGTCGAACGCATGATCGTCGATGAGCTGCAGGCGCGACCGGCCAGCAAGGGCCAGTACGGCTTCCCGTACGTGCTCAACACCTCCATCGACAACGTCATCTGCCACGGCGTGCCCAGCCACGACGATGTGCTGCGCAGCGGCCAGATCGTCAACCTGGACATCACCCTGGAAAAGAACGGCTACATCGCCGATTCCAGCACCACCTACCTGGTGGGCGAGGTCGACTATGCCGCGCGCAAGCTGGTGAAGGTGGCCTACCAGGCCATGTGGAAAGGGATCGCCGAAGTGCGTCCCGGCGCACGCCTGGGCGACATCGGCCACGCCATCGCTCGCCATGCACGCGGCCACGGCTACAGCGTGGTGAAGGAATACTGCGGCCACGGCATCGGCCACGAAATGCACGAAGAGCCGCAGATCCTGCACTACGGCCACGCGGGCACCGGCATGGAACTGCAGGAAGGCATGGTGTTCACCATCGAACCGATGCTCAACCAGGGCAAGGCGGCCATCCGCCAGCTGCCGGACGAATGGCCGGTGTACACGCGCGACGGCAAGCTGTCGGCGCAGTTCGAACACACCGTGGCGGTGACCGCGCAGGGCGTGCGCGTATTGACCCTGCGCCCCGGCGAAACGCCGCTGTGCGCGGTGGACGGCCTGCACGCCTAGAGCGGGCGCAGCAGCAACAGCAGGACCAGAACGCCCATGAACAGTGCGATGAAGGCATCCAGCACGCGCCAGGCCACCGGCTTGCGGAACACCGGCTGCAACAGGCGCGCACCATAGCCCAGCGCGCAGAACCAGGCCACGCTGGCCACGCAGGCGCCGGCAGCGAAGACCCAGCGCAGGTTGCCTGGATAACGCGTGGACAGGCTGCCCAGCAGCACCACCGTATCCAGATAGACATGCGGGTTGAGCACGGTGAAGGCCAGGCAGGCCAGCAGCACCTGGCGCCGGCTGCCACCACCGCTGCTGTCGGCGGCTGCCAGCGCACTGCCACCGCGCCACGCGCGCAGACCGGCCTGCAGGCCGTACCAGAGCAGGAAGGCCGCGCCGCCGAAGCGCAGTCCCTGCAGCAGCAAGGGCCATTGCAGGACCAGCGCGCCCATGCCACCCACACCGGCCAGTATCAGTGAGATGTCCGCGCCCATGCAGGCCAGCACCACCGTGCCCACGTGCTGCCGCTGCAGGCCCTGGCGCAGCACGAAGGCGTTCTGCGCGCCAATGGCGATGATCAGGCCTGCGCCTGCAAACAGGCCGGCCAGCGCCGCTGCGATCCACATGCGTTTTTCCTTTTCCGGATGGACGCGCAGGGTGCGGCCATCGACCACGTTAAGGCCAGCTGGTTTTTCTTTATCCTGTGCAGAAAAACTGAAGAGGCCCGGCATGGACCTGGTACACCCGCAACTGGCCGCCTTCGCCGCCGTACTGGAGGAAGGCAGCTTCGAGGCCGCCGCGCGGCGCCTGGCCATCAGTCCGTCGGCGCTGTCACAGCGCATCAAGGCGCTGGAAGACCGCCTGGGCCAGGTGCTGCTGGTGCGGCAGGCGCCGTGCCGGCCCACTGCCGCAGGCGAGGTGCTGCTGCGCAGCGTGCGCCCCATGCAGGTACTGCAGAGCGAGGCACTGGCCGAGCTGCTGCCCGAACGCGGCCACGATGCCACCCGCACGCCCATTCCCCTGGCCGTCAATGACGATTCGCTGGATACCTGGTTCGTCGCCGCCATCGCCGAGCTGCATCAGCGCCATGGCTACCTGTTCGACCTGCGCATGGACGACCAGGACCACACCCTGGAACTGCTGCGCGATGGCAGCGTGCTCGGCGCGATCACCGCCGCAGGGCGTGCGCTGAAAGGCTGCAACCTGCACCCGCTGGGCGCGATGCGCTACCAGGCCATCGCCTCGCCTGCATTCGCGCGCCAGCACTTTGCCAAGGGCATGCACGCCGACGCGCTGGCCCACGCACCGATGATCGTGTTCAACCGCAAGGATGACCTGCAGGCCCGCTTCGTGCGCCGCCTGACCCGTGCCCGCCTGCAGCCCCCGGTACACTACCTGCCCTCCTCCACCGGTTTCGTCGAAGCCGCCGCACGCGGACTCGGCTGGTGCCTGGCACCGGAAACCCTGGTCGCCCCAGCCGTTCGCGCCGGCCAGGTGGTGGTGCTGGAACCCCGCCGATGGCTGGATGTACCGCTGTACTGGCAACACGCCGCCGTGCGCTCAAGCACGCTGCAGCACATCACCCAGGCGCTGCACGCCGCCGCCCGCGGCACCCTGCGTTGATACAAGGACGAACCCGATGAGGCACTGCGCAGACCCTGGCTTCACACGCCGGCCACTACCGTTTCCCCACTTCTTCACCACAGGGATGGCGTGCGCGTGAGCGGCCGGGTAACAAGGATGCAGCGTGCGCTCGGCGCCGCCCTGCTGGCGGGCCTGCCACTGGCCGCGTTCGCGCAGGCCGGGGCGGACGCGCCGGCACTGCAGTGGGAACAGGCGCGGCAGCGATTGGAACAGGTCTCCGACGCCCTGGCCGCCGCCGATGCCGGCGTGCGCAACAAGCAGGACCTGCAGGAAGCCACGCGCCTGCTGCGGTTGCCGGAGATCACCGGCGAAGTGCGCCGCCTGCAGTTCCAGAAGACCCTCACCCTGCCGCTGGGCTCACTGGCACCGGTGGCCGAGGCCTATGGCATCGATTCGCCGTTGTCCTTCACCGAACGCGACTGGCGCACCCGCCCGGTGGTGACCGCGGTTCTGCCGCTGTACACCGGCGGGGTGATTCCGGCGGCACAGCGCGCGGCCAGCGCCGCCAGCGAACAGGCCAGTGCCGAGCGCGAAGCCCAGCGCCAGTCGCTGACCGTGCAGCTGGCCCAGGCCTACTTCGGCCAGCGCCTGGCCGAACAGGCCGTGGACGTGCGCCGCGAGGTACGTGATGGCCTCAACCGCCACCTGTCCGATGCGGAGAAGCTGGAACGCGAAGGCTTCGCCACCCGCGCCCAGCGCCTGCAGGCCACCGTGGCCCGCGACAAGGCCGAGCGCGAGTACCAGAAGACCGTCAACGACCTGGCCACACTGAAGGCCGCGCTGGCCACCCTGCTGCGCAGCGGTGGCGACGTGCAGCCGCTGTCGCCGCTGTTCGTGCAGCGCGCGCCGCTGGAACCGGTGGCCAGTTTCGAGCGCACCGCACAGGCACGCCAGCCACAGATCCGCCGCCTGCAGGCGATGGTCACCCAGGCCGAACAAGGCGTGCGCGTGCAGCAGGCCAAGCTCAAGCCGCAGATCTTCGCCTTCGGCCAATACGATTTCCGCCGCCGCGATGAAATGCTGACCGACCCGGACTGGGCCTTCGGCATCGGCCTGAAGTACACCTTCCTCTCGCCCAGCTCGCGGCCGGCACAGATCAGCGCCGCACGCGCACAGCAGGAACAGGCCGAGGCCGGCCTGCGCGAGGCCGAAAACCAGGTCGCGCTGGGCGTGCGCAAGGCATGGAACGAACTGGAAACCGCGCGCCAGCAGTTCGTGCTGCTGGACAGCAGCATCGCCCAGGCACAGGAAAACCTGCGCCTGCAGGAACTGGCCTTCCGCGAAGGCCAGGCCACATCGCTGGATGTGATCGATGCGCGGCTGGGCCTGGGCGGCGCCCGCGTCGAGCGCGCGCAGGCCGCCTATCAATACGATATCGCCCTGGCGCAGTTGCTGGAGATCAGTGGACAGATGGACCGTTTCGAAGACTATCGGCGCCGTGCGGACGAGGTGATCGACCATGAGTGATGTATTGCACGACGAATCCGGGACGCCGCCGGGCAAGCGCCGCGTGGGCATCCTCCTGGTGGTGGTCCTGCTGCTGGTGGTGGTGCTGGGCCTGTGGCTGGCCTGGCGCAGCCCGGCCGACCAGATCCAGGGCATGGCCGACGCCGACACCGTCAACGTCGCCGCCAAGATCACCGCGCGCGTGGCCGAACTGAAGGTGCGCGAGGGCGACCGCGTGCAGGCCGGGCAGATCGTGTTCCTGCTGGACAGCCCGGAAGTGGCGGCCAAGGAACAGCAGGCCCACGGCGCCCTGGCCGCCGCGCAGGCCGTGGCCGACAAGGCCGATGCTGGCGCGCGCAGCGAGGACATCCGCGCCGCCGAGGCCAACTGGAAGCGTGCCGAGGCCGGTGCCACCCTGGCCGAAGCCACCGCCAGCCGCGTGCAGAACCTGTTCAACGAAGGGGTGATGACCCGGCAGAAGCGTGACGAAGCGCAGGCCCAGGCCACCAGTTCGCGCGAACTGGCACGCGCAGCGCGCGCGCAGTACGACATGGCCCTGGCCGGCGCACGCGAGCAGGACAAGCGCGCCGCACAAGGCCAGGTGCAGCAGGCGCAGGGCGCGGTGGCCGAAGTCAACGCCGCCCGTGCCGAGGTGGAAGGCCGCGCACCGGTGGCCGGTGAAATCAACAAGCGCATGGCCGATCCGGGTGAACTGGTGCCCGCCGGGTATCCGGTCTTCACCCTGGTCGACATCGATCGCATGTGGGTGTCGATGAACCTGCGCGAATCGCAGATGCAGGGCCTGAAAGTGGGCAGCACCCTGCGCGGCAGCATCCCCGCCCTCGAGCAGGACGCCGAGTTCAAGGTGTACTTCATCAACCCCGCCGGCGATTACGCGACCTGGCGCACCACCCGCCAGTCGTCCGGCTACGACGTCCGCAGCTTCGAGGTGCGGGTGCGCCCGGTACGCCGCATCGAGGGCTTCCGCCCCGGCATGAGCGTGCTGTTCGCATGGCCCCAGCACTGAGCCCGGACAGCGGTGGCTTCGGCGCGTCCTGGCGGCGCGAACTGCACGCGCTGCGCCGCAGCCGTGCCGATCTGCTGCTGGTCACCCTGCTGCCGCTGCTGATGCTGCTGCTGATGGCGTGGATGTTCAGCCCTTCGGTGATGCGCGATGTGCCCATTGCCGTGGTCGACCTGGACCACAGCAGCGACAGCCGCCTGCTGCTGCGCATGCTCGATGCCAGCCCCGGCGTACGCATCGCCAGCCAGCCGACGGACATGGAAGACGCGCGCGCGCAGCTGCGCCGCCTGCAGGTGTACGCCATCGTGCTGGTGCCGCGCGATGTCACCCGGCAGGCGCTACGCGGCCAGCAGGGCACGCTGTTCGCCTATTACAACGCCACCTACATGACCACCGGCCAGTCCGCTGCGCGCGACATCGGTGATGCCGTGGCCGCCTGGAACGCGCGCCTGCTGCGCGAGCGCATCGGCCTGCAGGTCGGGCCGGGCAAACTGCGCGCCGCACCGATCGCCGTGCAGTCGGACATCCTCTACAACCCCGCGCGCAGCTACGAGCTGTTCCTGCTGCCGCTCATCTTCCCCGCCGTGCTGTCGCTGGTGCTGGCGCTGGCGGTGGCCGGCAGCCTTGGCCGCGAGATCCGCGATGGCACCCTGCCCGCCTGGCTGGGCCGCACGCCCTGGTCGGCCATCGCCGGCAAGATCACGCCCTATGTGCTGCTGTTTTCGCTGTATGGCGCGCTGGGCGTGGCCTACCTGGCCTGGCTGCGGGGCGATGGCATTGCCGGCAGCGCGGCACTGCTGCTGGTCGGCCAGCCGCTGTTCTACCTGGCCACCGCGGCGTACGCACTGTTCTTCGTCGGCGTCACCCGTGACATGGGGACAGCGTTGTCTGCCGTGGGCCTGAGCATCGGCACCGCGCTGGCCTTTTCCAGCGCCACCTTCCCGGTCATCGATGCACCGCTGTTCACCCGCGTCTGGCACCTGCTGCTGCCGCTCAGTGCCTACATCAAGCTGCAGACCCAGCAGCAGTTCGTCGGTGCGCCGCTGGCGGTGTCGCTGTGGCCGCTGGGCACCCTGCTGCTGATGATCCTCATCGCCGGTGGCATCGGTGGCTGGCGCCTGCTGGCCTTCGCGCGCAGCGCGCAGGCCGCGCAACCCGCAGCGGCCGACGCATGAGCGCGGTCTGGGCCAGCCTGCGGCAGACCCTGATGGCGGTGCTGCTGGACCGCTACGCCATCGTGGTGATGGTCGGCGCGGTCATCCTGTACTCGTTCTTCTACCCGGCCGCGTACCGCCACCAGGTGGCCGGCAACCTGCCGATCCTGGTGGTGGACGAAGACCACAGTGCTACCAGCCGCGAGCTGCTGCGCAGACTGGACGCGCTGCGCGTGGCCCACGTGGTTGGCCAGCCGGCCGACATCGACAGCGCGCGCCAGCAGCTGGAAGCCGGCCACGCCGAAGGCATCGTGCTGATTCCCGCCAACCTGGAACGCGACATCCTGCGCGGGCACCCGGCCAAGCTCGTACTGCTCGGCAATGGCGCCTACCTGGGCCGCGCCAGCTGGGTACTGGGCAGCGTGGCCGATGCGCTGGGTGCGTTCGGGCGCGAGGCCGCGGTCACCCAGGCCGCCTTCATGGGGGCACCGCAGGCGCCAGCGGTCACCCTGGTGCAGCGGCCGCTGTACAACACCCAGGAAGGCTACGGCAGCGCCATCGTGCCGGGCGTGGCCGAACTGATCGTGCACCAGACCCTGTTGATGGGCATCGGCGTACTGCTCGGCGGGCGCCGCCTGGCCCTCGGCCGACGCTTGCGCTTCGACCTGCCGACGCTGGCCGGCATGGCACTGGGCTTCGGCCTGATCGGCCTGTTCGGGTTGTTCTACTACGCCGGGTTCACCGCCTGGGTGCAGGACTACCCGCGCGGCGGCAATCCGGCCGGGCAACTGCTGGGCGGCACGCTGTTCATCGCCGCCACGGTGGCCTTCGGCCTGTTCGTGGGCAGCTTCTTCCGCACCCGCGAACGCGCCTTCCAGTACGTCATCGCCACGTCCATTCCATTGTTCTTCCTGGCCAACCTGTCCTGGCCCACGGTGATGACCCCGCAACCACTGGTATGGCTGTCGCAGCTGCTGCCCACCACCTCGGGCATCAACATGATGGTGCGCCTGACCCAGATGGATGCGCACCTGGCGGATGTCAGCCACGAGCTGATCACCCTTGGCGTGCTGTTGCTGCTGTACGGCAGCCTCGCCCTCTGGCGCCTGCACGGCGCCGCGATCAGGGGTCCGGGGCGTACCAGAACGGGATGAAGTATTCGCGCCGGCGATCCGCGCCGCGCTCCGGGCCCTCGCCATTCCACAGCAGGTGCAGGTCGTGCCGGCCCGGTGCCAGCCCGGCCATCGGCAGGTAACCGGCCAGACCGCGCATATCGAGGTCGCGCCGCTCCATCGGCACGAAGGCGTGCAGGTCAACGGGGCTGCCGTCCAGCTGCACCGTCCAGAGCTGGGCCAGGCAGTCCACCGCTGCGGTCGCGGCCGCCGCATCCTTGGCTTCATTGCGCCCACCAGGCAGTGGCGCACAGCGCTCACGTGCCACCGTGTTGTCGCGCTGCGGGCGGTGCGGAATGAACAGCCGCAGCTGCGAGCCACTGATGGTGTCAGCCGGAATCATCGGGTACGGCAGCAGCTGGTCGTGTGCCGAGCGCATCGATTCGTAGTGCGCGCTGAGCATGCCGTGGTCGACCGCTTCTTCAGTGATGACCTGGTAGCGGTTGAACAGCGAGAACTTCACCGAACCCGCCACCTGCAGGCCACCGAGCATCATCGCCACCATGATCGCGCCCATGTACGCCACCATGAAGTAGCGCGAGCGCAGGTTGCTCTGCATCGTCAGCTGCATGGTCTGGATCAGGCGCAACAACGGCACCCGCTGCAGCCCCCCCAGCACCCAGTGCAGCACGCGCTGCTGGCGTTCGGTCGGCCGCCCACGCGCCTGCTGCCATGCGATGGATTTCTCCAGCAGGGACGGCAACACGCCAACAAACAGCAGGCCCGCCAGCATGACGCAGACAAACACCGTGGCCGCTGTTTCCGAGCCACCCGACACCGCGGCTACCGCCATCGCCAGGCCGAGGATGACGATCGCCATCACCAGGGTGCCAGCCAGGGTCTGCACGCACATCAGCGTGGTGGAGAACAGCATCGTCGCTAGCCGGTCCGCACGCTGGATGCTGCCATCCAGGCCCCCGTCACGGGAGCGCATGAACGCACGCGCGACCGGCCCCATCTTCGGCAGGTGGTCCCAGTCGATACCCTTCGGGAAGTGTGACTTCAGGCCGACCAGGCCGATCCAGAATCCGCGCACGGTCAGGTGGGCGATCAAGGCCACCGCCAGCACGTAGCACATGCCCACGCTGATGCTGAAAGCGAACCACAGCACCTGGAAGTACATGCCTTCGGTGTGCAGGCTGCTGCGCGCCCACGCATCGAACAGGTAGCCGGGCACGGCCAGCAGCGCGAACGCCAGCAGGCCGGAAATGAACAACTCAAGCTCATCGGTGCGTTCGCGCAGACGGCCGAAGCGCGTGCTCGGCTCCTGGCCGCCTTCGGTATCGGGCGCAGGCGTTGCAGGGTCGACCGCAGGCGATTCGTTCACAAGGCGTTCATCCGTGGAATTCGCCGCAGTATAGGGGGCGTGTCGTGCCCGGCGATACGCCCGCCCACAACCTCGAACGCCGGCCCTGGGGCCGGCGTTCGAGGTACCGCATCGTGGAAGGGAGCGGGTGTCTCAGTCGTGCGTTGGGCTCAGCGGTAGACGCGCTCGCAGCGGCGTTCGACCACACGGTCACCGGTCTTGTTCTGGTGGTTGCCCTGGATCTGCCGGCCGGCTGCACCGCCAGCCACGGCACCGGCCACGGTTGCGACCTTCTTGCCGTTGCCGCCGCCCACCTGGTTGCCCAGCAGGCCGCCGATCACCGCGCCTGTGGCAGTACCGGCAATGCGGTTGGGGTCGCGCGAGTTGCGCTGCACTTCAACGTTCTTGCAGACCACGCGGCTGCCATCGTTGAACTTGCGACCTTCGTCACGCGGGCCGTAATTCTGCGCGCCCGCAACCGACGAGGCCGCCAGCAGGGTGCCCAGCAGCAGCACGCGAATGGAAGTGTTCATGGCCATCTCCTGTGTTCCGGTATGGCGCCAGTGTCCCGCTGGGGATGACAAACGAAGGTGAAATTGGCGTGGTCGCCACTTCATCGGCCATGGTGGGTTCAGCAAGAAAATCGCGCCCGCCGGTGACCCAGCATCACCGGCGGGCGCCGTCTCCCCTACCGGCTCAGAACTCCTCCCATCCCCCGCCATTGGCCGCCAGCGACGGTTCGATGCGGGTCGACAGCAGCGGCTTGCGCACGCTGGGTGCCGCGGCAGCGACGGCGGCCAGCACCGGGCGTACGGCCGCGCCCGCAGCCGCCGCGCCGGTGCGGAACACCGATACCGCTTCGGCCAGCAGGCCCGCCTGCTCTTCCATCGACCGCGCCGCCGCGCTGGCCTCTTCCACCAGCGCCGCGTTCTGCTGGGTGGTCTCGTCCATCTGCATCACGGTCTGGTTGACCTGCTCGATGCCCGAACTCTGTTCCTGCGACGCCGCAGAAATCTCGGCCATGATGTCGGTCACCCGCTGCACCGACGCCACGATCTCGCCCATCGTGCTGCCCGCCTGGCGCACCAGCGACGATCCCTGGGCAACCTTGCCGACCGAATCCTCGATCAGGCCCTTGATCTCCTTCGCTGCCCCGGCCGACCGCTGGGCCAGCGTGCGCACTTCGCTGGCCACCACCGCAAAACCACGCCCCTGTTCGCCGGCACGTGCTGCTTCCACCGCCGCGTTCAACGCCAGGATGTTGGTCTGGAACGCAATGCCGTCGATGACCGAAATGATCTCCGCGATCTTGCGCGACGCGGCCTCGATGCCGGACATCGTGGTCACCACCTGGCCGACCACTTCGCCGCCCTGCGACGCGACTCCGTGTGCCCCGATCGCCAGCTGGTTGGCCTGGCGGGCGTGTTCGGCGTTCTGCTTCACCGTGGAGGTCAGTTCCTCCATAGATGCTGCGGTTTCTTCCAGGTTCGCCGCCTGCTGTTCGGTGCGCCGCGACAAGTCGGTGTTGCCCGACGCGATCTCGCCTGCAGCCAGATTGATGCTGGCTGCACTGGTCTGGATGCGCCCGATGATCTGGGTCAGCTGCTCCACCGTGGCGTTGCAGTCATCACGCATGCGGGCGAATACCCCGTGGAACTCGCCCTGCATGCGTACGGTCAGGTCACCGCGGGAAATCGCCTGCAGCAGGGTGGACACCTGCATCAGGTTCTCATCGGTGGTCTGCATCAGCCGGTTCAGGCCGGCCACCATGTCGCGGAAGTCGAAATCGAAGCGCGCTTCGTCCCCGCGCAGGCTGAAATCACCGGCCGCCGCTGCCGTGGCCAGGCGGCGGATCTCGCCGTTGATCGCCGACAGACTGGCCTTGGTCTCGTCCATCGCCTGGGTGATGGCGGCCTTCTCGCCGGGCAGCGCATCCATGTCCACCGACAGGTCGCCGCGCGCGTAGTGCTTCATCACGTCGATCAGGCGGTTCTGCACCTGCACATGCGAGCCCACCAGCTGGTTGGTCTCGTGCACCATGCGCTGGTAATCGCCGGGGAAGGCCGCAGCATCCATGCGGTAGCTCAGGCTGCCGCCATCATGCTGCCGCGCCATCTCATTCTGCGCGGCCATGACCGCCTGCAACTGCCCCTGCATGCGCTGCATGGACTTCAGCAGCTGGGTGACTTCATCGTTGCCCGACGCATCGATCGCATTGTCCAGACGGCCGTTGGCGATGCCATCGGCCAGCTTCACTGCCCCCTGCAGCGGACCGGTCAGGCTGCGGGTGGTCGCCCAGGCCGCCAGTGCACCCAGCAGCAGGCTCAGCACCCCGAAGACGATGGCCAGCGTGCCGGTCCAGGCCTCGGTTGCGCGGTAGTCCTCGCGGCTGCGTTCGGTCAGCACTTCCTGGTGCTTCAGCAGGCGGGTGATGGCCTGGTTCCAGGCCGTGGCCAGCCCCTGCTCGGCCAGCAGCTCCTGCGCTGCGCCATCGAAGTCGCCGGCCTTCATCCGTTCCTGCAACTGCTGCGAGGACGCGTCGATCGCCTTGCGTGCGGCATCGATCCTGGCCACCAGTTCGTCGCCGGTGGCATCGCGCGGAATGGCGATGTACTTCGTCCAGATGGCGTCGTAGGCCTGGCCCAGTTCGCGTGTGCGCTGTTCGTCCTGATCGAAGCCCTCACCGCGCTTGATCACCATCAGCCGCCGATGCATCAGCATCGCGTTGTTGGTATCCAGCATCTCGTTCAGCATGCGCATCTTGACCATGTTCACGCCCACCACTTTCTCGAACTGGGCGGACTTCAGATGGTTTCCGTAGAGCACCAGGCCAATGATGGCCAGGATGAACAGCAGCAGCAGACCAAAGCCGGCCGACAGCCGGGAACCTACACGGAGGTTGCGTAAGGCGAGCATCTCAATTCCTTATGATCGTGTCCTACCCACGGTGGCGGCGCGGCCTGCGGAATCTTTATGCCGTCCGTCGGGCCGCCTGTCATGGCAAATGCATGACGGGGCGGATCGGGTAGGCGATGCTGGCCATCTGTCCCACCGCGTGATCCCTCTACCAGGTACGGCCGACCATGACCCTTACCCTGCACATCGAAGGTCACGCCATCACTGGCATCGACAGCCTCTATGCCGAGATCAACCGCGTGTTCATGGCCGGCGAGGACTGGCAACTGGGGCCCAGCCTGGATGCGCTGGACGACCTGCTCTACGGCGGCTACGGCGCGCTGGCCGGCCATGCAACGGCCACCGTGGTCTGGCGCGACATTGAACACAGCCGTGCGGCGCTGGGCGCGGATGCGACCCTGGCCTGGCTGGATGCGAAGCTGCAACAGCCCGGTACCTTCAACGCCGATGCGATCCACCGCCAGCGTGCAGCGCTGGCGCGCGGTGACGGCCAGACCTATTTCGAGATCGTGATGGAGATCTTCGCCGGGCATCCGCAGATCAGGCTGCTGCCGGCCTGAACGCCATCCCGCACCTGCACCGGGTGCCCGCCGATCGGCCTCCAGCCGTTACCATGGACGGCCCTGTACCTGCTGCAGCCTGCCGCCGACCGGCGCGGGCGCATGCCCCGGATCCACGAGCCCCATGTCCAAAGACAAGTCCGCCGAACACACCCCGTTGATGAAGCAGTTCTTCGCAGCCAAGTCCGACTACCCGGACCTGCTGCTGTTCTTCCGCATGGGCGACTTCTACGAGCTGTTCTACGACGACGCCCGCAAGGCGGCGCGGCTGCTGGACATCACCCTGACCCAGCGCGGCAGCTCCGGCGGCGCGCCCATCCCGATGGCCGGCGTGCCGGTGCATGCCTACGAGGGCTACCTGGCCCGCCTGGTGGCGCTGGGCGAATCGGTGGCCATCTGTGAACAGATCGGCGACCCGGCCCTGGCCAAGGGCCTGGTCGAGCGCAAGGTGGTGCGCATCGTCACCCCCGGTACGGTCACCGACGAGGCCCTGCTGGACGAGCGCCGCGACACCCTGCTGATGGCCCTGTCGCGCACCCGGCAGGGCTACGGCCTGGCCTGGGCCGACCTGGCCGGTGGCCGCTTCCTGGTCAACGAAGTGGAAACCGACGACGCGCTGGAAGCCGAACTGGCCCGCCTGGAGCCGGCCGAGCTGCTGGTGCCCGACGAAGAAAACTGGCCCGAGTTCCTGCGCCAGCGCACCGGCGTGCGCCGCCGCGCGCCGTGGCTGTTCGATGCGGACAGTGGCCGCCGCCAGCTGCTGGCCTTCTTCAAGCTGCATGACCTGAGCGGCTTCGGCATCGACGACAAGCCGCGTGCCACCGCAGCGGCCGGCGCCCTGCTCGGCTATGTCGAGGAAACCCAGAAGCAGCGCCTGCCGCACCTGACCTCGATTGCGATGGAAACCGCCGGCGAAGCGATCGCGATGAACGCCGCCACCCGCCGCCATCTGGAACTGGACACCCGTGTTGACGGCGATACCCGCAACACGCTGCTGGGCGTGCTCGACAGCACGGTGACGCCGATGGGCGGCCGCCTGCTGCGCCGCTGGCTGCACCGCCCGCTGCGCCTGCGCGAGGTGCTGGTACAGCGCCACCATGCGGTGGAAACGCTGATCGACCGTGGCAGCGACGCCGACATCCGCGAACAGTTCCGCCGGCTGGGTGATCTGGAACGCGTCCTCACCCGCGTGGCGCTGCGCTCGGCGCGCCCGCGCGATTTTTCCACCCTGCGCGATGGCCTGGGCCTGCTGCCGGCCGTGCGCGAGGTGCTGGCGCCGCTGGATTCGCCGCGCCTGCAGACCCTGCACGCTGCGTTGGGCGAGCACGACGAGTGCGCGCACCTGCTGGCCAGCGCCATCGCCGAGATGCCGCCGCTGAAGCTGAGCGATGGCGGCGTGCTGGCCGATGGCTTCGATGCCGAGCTGGATGAACTGCGCCGCCTGTCCACCCACGCCGACCAGTTCCTGGTCGACCTGGAGCAGCGCGAGCGCGAGAGCAGCGGCATCGCCACCCTGAAGGTGGGCTACAACCGCGTGCACGGCTATTACATCGAAATCAGCAAGGGCCAGTCCGACCGCGCGCCGGTGCACTACACCCGCCGGCAGACGCTGACCAATGCCGAGCGCTACATCACCGAGGAACTGAAGGCCTTCGAGGACAAAGTACTGTCCGCGCGCGACCGTTCGCTGTCGCGCGAGAAGTACCTGTACGAGCAGCTGTTGGACACGCTTGGCGGCCAGCTGGAACCGCTGAAGCAATGCGCCGCGGCGCTGAGCGAACTGGACGTGCTGGCCGCCTTCGCCGAACGTGCCCAGGCGCTGGACTGGGCACGCCCGGAACTGCAGGCCGAGCCCTGCCTGAAGATCGAGCGCGGCCGCCACCCGGTGGTCGAAGCCGTGCGCGAACAGCCGTTCGAGCCGAACGACCTGGACCTGCATCCGGACCGTCGCATGCTGGTCATCACCGGCCCGAACATGGGCGGTAAATCGACCTACATGCGGCAGAACGCGCTGATCGTGCTGCTGGCTCACATCGGCAGCTTCGTGCCGGCCAGCCGTGCGCTGATCGGCCCGATCGACCGCATCCTGACCCGTATCGGTGCCGGCGACGACCTGGCCCGCGGGCAGTCCACCTTCATGGTCGAAATGGCCGAGACCAGCTACATCCTGCACCACGCCACCGCGCATTCGCTGGTGCTGATGGATGAAATCGGCCGCGGCACGTCCACCTACGATGGCCTGGCCCTGGCCGACGCGGTGGCCCGCCACCTGGCCTACCAGAACCGCTGCTACACGCTGTTCGCCACCCACTACTTCGAACTGACCGCACTGGCCGACGAGCAGCACGAGGGCGGCCGCAGCGGCATCGCCAACGTACACCTGGATGCGGTCGAGCATGGCGAAGCACTGGTGTTCATGCACGCGGTGAAGGATGGCCCGGCCAACCGCAGCTTCGGCCTGCAGGTGGCCGCGCTGGCCGGCCTGCCGCGGGCGACCGTGGCGCAGGCCCGCCGTCGCCTGGCCGAGCTGGAACAGCGCGGTGGCGAGAGCCATGCCGCTGAAGTCTCGCCGCAGGCGCTGGATGCACCGCAGCAGTTCGGCCTGTTCAGCGCACCGGCCAGCAAGGCGCAGGAAGCGCTGGCCGCGATCGACCCGGACGAGCTGACCCCGAAGCAGGCGCTGGAAGCCCTGTACCGGTTGAAGACGCTGCTGTAACCGCGCCCGTTGGCAGGGCTGAGCCGAGCATGGGCTCGGCTCTACAACGGCCCCGTCACGCCCCATCTGTAGAGCCGAGCCCACGCTCGGCTGCCTTCGCATTTCCGTCGTGTACCCGGCGTTATGCTCGGGCGGTCCTTCCTTCACAGAACGGAGACCGCCATGAACACCGAATCCCTCGCCGCATCCCTCTTCCAGCAGCTGCAGCAGGGGCAAGGCCTGCAGCAGGTGTCCCAGCAGCTCGGCCTGGACAGCAGCCAGACCACCCAGGCGGTGGGCAGCGCGTTGCCGCTGCTGCTGGGCGCCATGGGCCAGAACGCCAGTGAACCGCAGGGCGCGCAGTCCCTGCTCAACGCGCTGCAGCGCGACCACCTGGGCGGTGGCGCCGGTGGCGGCTTCGACCTGGGCGGGATTCTCGGCGCGGTGATGGGCGGCGGCGGCAGCGGCGCCACCGATGGCGCCGGCATCCTCGGCCACGTGTTTGGTGGCCAGCAGCCCCAGGCCGCGCAGCTGCTCGGCCAGAAGACCGGGCTGGACAGTGGCACCACCAGCAAGCTGCTGGCCATCCTCGCCCCCATCGTCATGTCGTTCCTGGCCCAGCGCTTCGCCCAGCAGGGCAATGCCAATGAACTCAGCTCGGCCCTCGGCCAGGAAGCGCAGCAGTCCGGTGGTGGCCTGGGCAGCCTGCTGGGCGGCGTGCTCGACCAGGACGGCGATGGCCAGTTCGGTGCCAGCGATCTGTTCAAGCTGGGCGCCGGCCTGCTCAAGCGCTGATCGCGCACAACGGTCCAAGCCCTTCTCCTGATAGGCAGCCACTATCACATCGGTTGAATCAATCAAATTTACCCATTGGTAGGCGCCGCCTATGGTGGTCAGGCCTCCCCCGATTCCACCTTTCGCCAGTCCACAGGTAGAGACCCATGAAAAGCGAAGCCAAGTGCCCCTTCAATCACGCCGTCGTCGGCGACGCGACGACCAACCGCGACTGGTGGCCGAACCAGCTGCGCGTGGACCTGCTCAACCAGCACTCCACGCGCTCCAATCCGCTTGATGCGGGCTTCGATTACGCCAAGGCCTTCAAGGGCCTGGACTACGCCGCGCTGAAGGCCGACCTGAAGGCCCTGATGACCGATTCGCAGGATTGGTGGCCGGCCGACTTCGGCCACTACGGCGGCCTGTTCATCCGCATGGCCTGGCACAGTGCCGGCACCTACCGCATCGGCGATGGCCGCGGCGGTGGCGGTCGTGGCCAGCAGCGCTTCGCCCCGCTCAACAGCTGGCCGGACAACGTCAGCCTGGACAAAGCGCGCCGCCTGCTGTGGCCGATCAAGCAGAAGTACGGCCAGGCCATTTCCTGGTCCGACCTGCTGATCCTGACCGGCAACGTCGCCCTTGAATCGATGGGCTTCAAGACGCTGGGCTTTGCCGGCGGCCGCCCCGATACCTGGGAACCGGACCAGGACGTGTACTGGGGCCGCGAAACCACCTGGCTGGGCGGCGACGTGCGCTACAAGCACGGCTCGGAAGGTGTGCAGGAAGACCACGGCGTGCTGGTGTCCGATGATGACGCCGACGGCGACGTGCATTCGCGCAAGCTTGAAAACCCGCTGGCCGCGGTGCAGATGGGCCTGATCTATGTGAACCCGGAAGGCCCGGACGGCAACCCCGACCCGGTACTGGCCGCGCATGACATCCGCGACACCTTCGCCCGCATGGCCATGGACGACGAGGAAACCGTCGCCCTGATCGCCGGTGGCCACAGCTTCGGCAAGACCCATGGCGCCGGCCCGGCCGACAATGTCGGCAAGGAACCCGAAGCGGCCGGCCTGGAAAACCAGGGCTTGGGCTGGACCAACAGCTTCGGCAGCGGCAAGGGCGGCGACACCATCACCAGCGGCCTGGAAGTGACCTGGACGCGCACCCCGGCGCAGTGGAGCCACGACTTCTTCGAGATCCTGTTCGGCAACGAATGGGAACTGACCAAGAGCCCGGCCGGCGCCCACCAGTGGGTGGCCAAGAACGCCGACGCAGTCATTCCCGACGCACACGATCCGTCGAAGAAGCACCGCCCGACCATGCTCACCACCGATCTGTCGCTGCGCATGGACCCGGCCTACGAAAAGGTCTCGCGGAAGTTCCTCGAGAATCCGCAGGCTTTCGCCGATGCCTTCGCCCGCGCCTGGTTCAAGCTGACCCACCGCGACATGGGCCCGCGTGCGCGTTACCTGGGCCCGGAAATTCCGGCCGAGGAGTTCATCTGGCAGGACCCGGTGCCGGAAGCCAGGCACCCGCTGATCGACGCCAAGGACATCGCCGCGCTGAAGCAGAAGATCGCCGCGACCGGCCTGAGCGTGGCCGAGCTGGTGTCCACCGCGTGGGCGTCGGCCTCGACCTTCCGCGGCTCGGACAAGCGCGGCGGTGCCAACGGCGCACGCATCCGCCTGGCCCCGCAGAAGGACTGGGCGGTGAACCAGCCGCAGCAGCTGGCCAAGGTGCTGGCCGCACTGGAAAAGGTGCAGGCCGAATTCAATGGCGGCGGCAGCAAGCAGGTATCGCTGGCCGACCTGATCGTGCTGGCCGGTGGCGTGGGTGTCGAGCAGGCGGCCAAGGCCGGCGGCCATGACGTCAGCGTGCCGTTCACCCCGGGCCGCACCGATGCCAGCCAGGAACAGACCGATGTCGAATCGTTCGCGGTGCTGGAGCCGGCCGCCGATGGCTTCCGCAACTACCTGAAGGGTGCGTACAGCGTGCCGGGCGAAGCGCTGCTGATCGACAAGGCGCAGCTGCTGACCCTGACCGCACCGGAGATGACCGCCCTGGTCGGTGGCCTGCGCGTGCTGGGTGCCAATGCCGATGGCGGCAAGCACGGCGTGTTCACCACCCGCACGGGCACGTTGAGCAACGACTTCTTCGTCAACCTGCTGGACATGGGCACGCAGTGGAAGGCCACCGGTCGCGAGAGCTATGAAGGCCGCGGCCGTGGCGATGGCAGCGCACGCTGGACCGGCACCCGTGCCGACCTGGTGTTCGGTTCCAACGCCGTGCTGCGCGCACTGGCCGAGGTCTATGCCAGCACCGATGGCGAAAAGAAGTTCGTGCAGGATTTCATTGCCGCCTGGACGCGGGTGATGGAACTGGATCGCTACGACCTGCACGGTTGAGGTGATCCGCGGGTGGCCGCCGGGCATGGCCCGGCGCTACCTCAGCGGCCATGATCCGGGCGTGACACAGCGGTAGCGCCGGGCCACGCCCGGCGAGCGCAGCGGTTGGAGGTTCAACGCACCCCGGCCTTCAACCGCTCCAGAATCGGCGCGAACACCGGCGCCTGCATCGACCGCGGTGGCTGTACCGCCTCACCCTTCTCCAGCGCCTGCCAGTACGACCACGGCAGCGCCTTGTCGCCCAGTTCGTAATCCATGCCGTCCCAGCCATCCTCGCGGAAGGCATAGAACGCCCAGTGCACCTTCTGCTGTTCGGCCACCGCCAGCACATCGCGCAGGTAGGCGCCGCAATCGGGCCAGCGCCGCATGCAGCCGAACTCGCCCAGCACCATCCGGTTCGCACCGATGCCGTGGGTCTTCGCCCAGTCCATCGGTTGCTGCAGGTAGCGGCGCACGCGCGCGGAATCCCAACGCTCGCTGCCCGCGCCGAACGGCACCTCGGCCGGGTAGCGGTACGGTGTGGCCCGCTTCTGGTTGGGCGCGCTGGTGGCCGCGTACGGCTCGTACATGTGCACGCTGTACAGCAGCTTGGCGTCATCCAGCGGCGCAGGCCAGTAGTCGAACGCATTGGCCGCGGCATACCAGCCGGCATCAAGCATCAACGGCATGTCCGCATCGACCGCACGCACGCTGGCGATCAGCCCCCGGTACAGCACGCGCAGATCACGTGGACCGTCCTGCACGCTGGCGTACCACTGCTGCATGGCTGCGCGTGGCGCGTGTTCGGCCAGTGCCGTGCCGTACTCGGGCGCAGGCTCATTGATCAGGTTGTAGGCGGCCAGCGCCGGGTGCCCTTTCAGCGCTGTGGCCAGATCACGCCAGAAGCGCTGCGCGGGCGCGTGGTTGTCCAGCGACTGCCACAGGCGTTGGTCGACCACGTCATTGTTCTTCTGCTTCCAGCGCAGCAGGGGCAGCGACAGCGGCACCAGCACCACCTTCAGGCCCACGGCATCTGCGTCATCCAGCGCACGGCGCAGGGTCGCCACATCGGCCTGCACCAGTCCCTGGTAGTGGTCGGCATCGCCCATCAGGAAGTCGCGGCCGCCAGCGCTTTTCCATTTGTCCGGACTCAGCCGCACCCAGGTCGCGCCGGTGTCACGCAGGGCCTGGAAGTAGGCACGGTCCGGGGGACTTTCGTTGAAGCTGTTGCCGCCGCGCTGCGGGCTATCCCAGAAGGTGATGCCGGCGGCGAACACCGGGGCGGCGGCGGACAGGGCCAGGCACAACAGGCTGCGGCGCAGGAGCATGGTGGGCTTCCATGAAGAGGACGATCCAACGTGCGGGGCGCAAGCCGAACGGTGGCTGAGTGCCGGCCTGTTCGCCGAGCATGGCCCGGCGAGCGCAGCGGGTGCGTCAGAGCGCGTCCAGGTCACCCAACGCGCGGATCAACCGGCGCGCGCGCTTGTCCGGCTTGTGCTCCGGCGGCTGGAAACCATCGCGTGCGGCAATGCGCAACGCACGCTGTTCGGCGCGGCGCGCCTTGGAGGCGTCGCTTTCGGCATACAACTGCTGCGCCACCGGCGCCGGCCCGCGCTGGTCGCTGATGCCCAGCACCTGCAGCTCGAAATGCTCCTCGCCACGGTCCACCTGCAACTGCTCGCCCACGCGCACCGCGCGCGAGGATTTCGGGCGCTGCCCGGCCACGGCTACCTTGCCGGTTTCAATGGCCTGCTTGGCCAGGCTGCGGGTCTTGTAGAAGCGGGCCGCCCACAGCCAGATGTCCAGGCGGACGCTGGGGGACGGCGGGGAAAGCTCGGACATCGGCAGGAACTACTCCGTACGCTTGTTCAGGGGTCGCGGGTTGGCGGGGTCGGTGCGGCAGCCGCTACCGCCCATCAACGTAGGCGTGCCCGCCAGGTCCTGGCGCTGGTTGCCGACCAGGCACTCAGGGCGGTCGGCGGGCCGCACCTGGGCATCGCCCAGCCGGTCACCCGTCGAACATGCGGCCAGTGCGGCCACGATCAAGGCCCCCACGCAGTGCCGCGCCACCTGCTGTCGTTGATGCATTGCCACACCCCGCAAACCGGCTTGATGCTAGTGTGCGCCTCCCGGGAATCGATCACCAGCCCATGGCCAAAGCGCCGCTTGACCTGACCTCCGGCCCGATCGGGCGCAACCTGCTGCTGTTCGCGCTGCCGATCCTGGCCGGCAACATCGCCCAGTCGCTGAATGGTTCGGTGAATGCGGTGTGGGTCGGGCGTTTCCTGGGCGAAGCAGCGCTGACCGCCACGGCCAACGCCAACAACATCATGTTCTTCCTGATCGGGTCGGTGTTCGGCTTCGGCATGGCCTCCACCATCCTGATCGGCCAGGCCATCGGCGCACGCGACATCGCCCAGGCGCGGCGCGTGGTCGGCACCAGCGCCACCTTCTTCATCGGCCTGTCGGTGATCATCGCCGTCGCCGGCTGGTTCCTGGCCCACCCGCTGCTGGCGGCGATGGGCACGCCCGCCGCTTCGCTGCCGCTGGCCGAGGCCTACCTGCGCATCATCTTCCTGGCCATGCCCACGCTGTACGCGTTCGCCTTCCTCAGCGCGGCGCTGCGCGGTGCGGGTGATTCACGTACGCCGTTCCGCTTCCTGCTGGTGTCGGTGCTGCTGGACATCGCACTGAACCCGGTGCTGATCTTCGGCCTGGGGCCGTTCCCGGAACTGGGCATTGCCGGCTCGGCCTGGGCCACGCTGGTATCGCAGACGCTGTCGCTGGGCGGCCTGCTGCTGTACATGCGGCACAAGCGGCACACGCTGTGGCTGGGCCGTGCCGACATGCACCTGTTCAAGCTGGACCTGACCATCCTGCGCGCACTGGTGGTCAAGGGCGTGCCGATGGGCCTGCAGATGGTGCTGATCTCGCTGTCGGTCATCCTGCTGATGACCATGGTCAACCAGTACGGCACGGCCACCGGCGCCGCCTATGGCGCGTCGCTGCAGCTGTGGAACTACGTGCAGATGCCAGCGATGGCGATCGGTGCGGCGTGTTCGTCGATGGCCGCGCAGAACGTGGGTGCGCAGCGCTGGGATCGCGTTCGTGGCACCGCGCACCAGGGCATCCTGTTCAACTTCCTGCTGACCGGCGCGTTGATCCTGCCGCTGGTGCTGCTGGACCAGTATTCGCTGGCACTGTTCCTGCCGCAGGGCAGCGAATCACTGCAGATCGCCCGCCACCTCAATCACATCGTCATCGGTTCGTTCCTGTTCTTCGGCGTCAGCTTCGTCATTTCCGGCGTGGTGCGCTCCACCGGCGCGGTCATTCCGCCGCTGCTGATCCTGGCCGCCTCGCTATGGGGCGTGCGCGTGCCCTTCGCCGAATTCCTGCAGCCCTATTGGGGCGCCGATGCGATCTGGTGGAGCTTCCCGGCCGGTTCGCTGGTATCGATGCTGCTGTCGCTGGCGTATTACCGCTGGGGTGGCTGGCGCAAGGCGCGGATGATCACCCCGCCGCCGGCGGAACACGTGGCCACGCCCTCGGAAGTTCCGGCCTGCCCGCCTTCGCCGGTGGCCGACCCGGATGCTGTGACCCGGTAGCGCCGGGCCATGCCCGGCGAGCGCAGCGGTTGCCAGACATCCGCCGGGCATGGCCCGGCGCTACCGTCTTTTCTTCGCGGTGTTGTGCTTGGCCGCCGCACGCATCAGGGCCTTGAACGCGGACGCATCGGGCATCGCACCTTCGTGGATGTCGATCGCGCGCCGGGTATTGCCTTCCAGGCTGGCGTTGAACAACTGCTTCGGGTCCGGCAGGGCCGCGCCGTTGGCGAAGGTCAGCTTCACCGCCTGCTTGTAGGTTTCGCCGGTGCAGAGGATGCCGTTGTGTTCCCACACCGGTGTGCCGCGCCACTTCCAGGTTTCCTCCACGTCGGGCAGCGCCTCGTGGATCAAGGCCCGTACGCGCGCCAGCGTCTGGCCACGCCAGTCGCCGAGGGCGGCGATGCGGGCGTCGATCAGTTCAGTGGCAGGGCGTACTTCTTCGAGGGTTTCCGCGGCTTTTCTGGGCATGTCAGCACTCGCACGGCACGGCGGGAAGAGAAACTACATACGCACACCCGGCAGCGCACGCGCCTGCTGCAGCCAATCCACCAGCTGCGCATGGTCCAGCACGCTGTCTTCGTACAGGTGCAGATAGCGCGTGGTGGCCTGCCGCGAGGGCTTGGGCGGCTCCGGCTTCAGCAGCGTGCCATGGAACAGCGCCACCTTGATGTAGCGGGTGCAGCAATGGAAGCTGAGGAACCAGCCCTGCCCTTCGCCCGTGCCATACATGGGTGAGTTCCAGCGCACCGCCTTGTGCACGCCGGGCACGGCCTCGCTGATCAGAGCGTCCAGCTGCTCGCCGAACGCGCGTTTCCAGCCGGGCATGGCGGCGATGTAGGCCTGGACCGGTCCATCACCATCGCCCTTGGCGATCTGCGGGTTGCCGCCGGACAGCAGCTTCGGTGCAGCAGTGGCGGATGGCTTGGCGGGCATTGCGCAGCGCTCCGGGGTCGTGGGTCAGCGGCCTGGTGCAGCCGGCAGGTCGCGCCACAACGGCAGACCGCGGCGCAGGCGCATGACGCGCATCACGACCGCCATCAGCAGACCGAACAGCACGCCGGCGAGAAGTGCGCTGAACACCGCAACACCTGCCGGCATGTGGGTGTTGCGCCAGACCAGCAGCCACATCAGCACGCCCCAGCCCAGCGCGAACCAGATCCCCATCAGCAGTGCATTGGAGGCCACGCTGGCCAGGATCGGCGGTGGCGCGTTGATGCCCATGCGCCACAGCAGGCGATGCAGTGGCGGCGCCGAGTGCCGGCGCTGCACGCCTGCGGCGTCGAGATGGCGCAGGGCGGCCTGCACCTTGGGCGGGTAACGCTGTTCAACGGTAGTCATGCCGCGAACATAGCGCCGGCCGGCGCACAAACGCAAACGGCCGCCCGAAGGCGGCCGTTGCGGCAACAACCGAAGTTGTTTATCAGGCCTTTTCGGCCAGACGGGCAGCCTTGGCGGCAGCAGCGGCAGCCAGGTCTTCCTTGATGCGGGCAGCCTTGCCTTCCAGGCCACGCAGGTAGTACAGCTTGCCGGCGCGGACCTTACCACGACGCTTCACTTCGACCGAGTCGATGATGGCGCTGTGGGTCTGGAAGACGCGCTCGACGCCGTAGCCGTGCGAAATCTTGCGGACGGTGAACGAGGAGTTCAGGCCGCCGTTCTTGGTCGCGATGACAACGCCTTCATAGGCCTGCACGCGCTCGCGGGTACCTTCCTTCACCTTCACGTTGACGACAACGGTGTCGCCCTGGCTGAACTTCGGCAGTTCGCGGGTGATCTGGGCGGATTCGAATTCCGCGACGATGGACTTGTTCAGCTTGCTCATGGGTTACACCGATTCTTGTTCGGGTGGGCGTGTCGTGTCGACAACGTAGGCTCATGCAGTCACGGAACTGTGCTGCACGTTTGTTGTGGGTACTGCGCACACCAGCCGGGGCTGGCGGGAATTGGCCATGATAGCCGATAAAGCCAGCCCTGCGCTAGGGGTTGGCCTTCTGTTTCAGGGCCTGGCGGGCCTGGTCCAGCAGTTTGCGGTCGGCCTTGCCCAGCGCCTGTTCATCCAGCAGGTCCGGGCGCCGCTCGGCGGTGCGCAGCAGCGACTGCTGGCGGCGCCAGGCGGCGATGGCCGCATGATTGCCCGAACGCAGCACGTCCGGCACATCACCCAGCGGGTGCTGGGCCGGCTGGCTGTAATGCGGGCAGTCGAGCAGGCCGAGTTCACCTTCGAAGCTGTCCTGGGCCGCCGATTCGGCGTCGTTCAGGGCACCTTCCTGCAGGCGGGCCACGGCATCGATGATGACCGCCGCGCCCAGCTCACCGCCGGACAGCACGTAGTCGCCGAGGGAAATCTCCTCGTCGACATTGGCTTCCAGGAAGCGTTCGTCGATGCCCTCGTAACGGCCGCAGAGCAGGACCATGCGCGGCAATGCCGCCAGTTCCCGCACCTTGGCCTGGGTCAACGGCGCGCCCTGCGGGCTGAGATGGATCACCCGCGCCGGGGTCGGATCGGCGTCAACGATCGCCTGCAGGCAGGCCTGCAACGGCTCGATCAGCATCACCATGCCCGGGCCACCGCCGAACGGACGGTCGTCCACCCGGCGGTAGTTGCCTTCGGCGTAATCACGGGGGTTCCAGCCGTGCAGGCTGAACAGGCCCTTCTCCTGCGCGCGCCCGACCACGCCCAGCCCAGCGGACTGGGCGAGGAACTCGGGGAACAGGGTGATGACGTCGAACCGCATGCTCACACTCAGAACTCGGGATCCCAGTCGACCACGACCAGGTTGGCCTCGAAGTCGACCGACTTGACGAAGTCCGGCTGCACGAACGGAATCATCCGCTCGCGGTCGCCACGGACCACGACCACATCATTGGCGCCGGTGCTGAACAGGTGCGAGACCTGGCCCAGGGCAACGCCCTCGGTGGTCTTCACATCCAGGCCTTCCAGGTCGACCCAGTAATACTCGTCGGGCTTAGGCGGCGGCAGCGCACTGCGGGCCACGTAGACCTCGGTGCCGTGCATGGCTTCGACGACATCGCGGTCCTCGACGCCGGGGAACCTGGCGACCAGGTGCTTGCCGCTGTCACGGCCACGAGCGCCTTCAAGCGTCGATTCCTGCCCGTTGGGGCTGCGCAGGATCCACGGCTGGTAACGGAAAATAGCGGAACGCGGCTCGGTCCAGGACTCGAGCTTTATTTCGCCGCGCACACCAAAAGCGCCGACAATCCTGCCCAGCAGGATGCGGCGCTCGTTATCTTTCATCTGCGTTCAATCAGATGGGCCGCACCAGGGTGCGGCCCGTCAGGATCAGGCCGCAGCGGCCTGGGACTTGGCCGCTTCCTTGATCAGGTTGCGGACCTTTTCAGTCGGCTGGGCGCCGTTCTTGACCCAATGGTCAACGCGGGCCAGGTCCAGCTCGATGCGCTTCTCGCCGCCCTGGGCGACCGGGTTGTAGAAACCAACGCGCTCGATGTTGCGGCCGTCGCGCGCGCTGCGCACGTCGGTCACGATGATGTGGTAGAACGGACGCTTCTTGGCGCCGCCGCGGGTCAGTCGAATCTTGACCATGGTATTTTTCCTATTGCCCAGTCGCCAGGATGGCGAGGTAAGCGGGCGATTATAGCGGCAGAGCGCGGCCGAGCCAACCCCACGGGGTGGCCCGCCTTCACCGTAGCGCCGGGCCATGCCCGGCGGCTTTCGTTCAGCAACGTGATCAATTCCCGAGTGACGCCGCAGACGTCGCCAAGCCAATAGCGTCAGAGTGCCTCAGTGACAGGCGACCGATGCATGTCCAGCACATCCATCTCCTGCCGCTGCAGCAGGTCATCAAATGCATCGCCACCAATCCGCTCGACAAGTTGCCGCTCGGATTCGTGGATGGCGATGCACTGCAGCCAGTTGATCGCCACCGGCGGGAACTTCAGCTCCGGGAAGCTGGCGTCATTCCAGAAGAAGGGCGGCACCAGATAGACGTGTGCCATCCGGGTTGATGGGAAGTAGTCCTGCAGGATGTCGGGAATCACGCTACCAGGCCGCACCGCCGCACGATCACGCATGATCGCGAAAGCCGTCGAGGCGACGACGTTGTCCCAATGCAGCGCATCTTGTTCTGCACACGCGCACAGCTCTACGCGCGTTTCCAGTTCATGACCCTCCGCATGACGTAAAACAAAATCAGACAGCCCGATGGACGAGATCGAGGTCAGCCCTGCTTCCGGCGAGTTGAACGTCGTGAGGATATCAACCGAACGCCGGCGGTGATCATCGTAAAAGGCCTGGACCTTGGGCCGCCCCTCACCACCCATGATCTTGATTGCGTGCATCGCTACCGCGCGATGCTGCTCGGTGACCGTACCCATATCTGATTGGAACTCCTGAGTGTTGTTCGCTGCGGAAGCATCCGCCGGGCATGGCCCGGCGCTACTCGCTACAACGCTTCAAGGTAGCGTCCGACTATGCCCAGCGATCGGCAGCCGCGCGCCTCGTTCAGGAAAGCGGCTGCCCGCCCACACCCGCCAGTACCGCCCTGCCCTGTTCAGCCAGCGCCTGCGATCCCGGCAGCACCTGCCCGTCGATGGCGTCCAGCGCCCACAGGCCACTGGCATTGCAGGCAAAGGCTGCCTTCACACTGGCCAGATCGGCCAGCCGCAGCGGCTCCGTGGCCTGTGCGCCCGGCCAATGCCGCTGCAGCAGCGCTTCGGCCGTCCCGCGCAGGGCTGGGGCCTGCGGCCAGAGCAGCCGTTCACCATCGTGCACGGCCAGGTTCCAGGTGCTGCCCTCGCTGATCTCGCCGCGGGCGGTCACGAACAGGGCGTCGTCAAAGCCGGCCGCCATCGCCGCACGACGCTCGGCAAACAGCCCGAACGTGCCCACATGCTTGATCTGCGGCAGCTCGCGCTGCCAGACCACGCTGCGCACGCGCTTCGGTGCGGTCAGCGCCACCGGTGCGGACACCGCCACCAGCACGTCCACCGGCACGGCCGCCAGCGGAGTGCGGAAATCGAAGTGGCGCGAATACACCGTCACCCGCAGCGACGCATCACCCCGTCCTGCCTGCTGCAGCGCGTCCGCCATCCAGGCCTGCACCTGCGCGGCATCGAGCTCGCTGCCGAACAGCTCGCGCGTGGCCTGCGACAACCGCGCCAGATGCAGATCCAGCCCCTGCACGGCATGGCCGCGCACCTGCAGCGAGGTGAAGTGGCCGTAGTTGACCAGGGCCGGCAGCAGATCCTCCACCTGTGCCGGTTGGCCATTGCAGAACACCGTCATCGCAGCAGGGCCTGCGCCTGTTGCCACATGTCGCGCAGTACGTCGGCGGCGGGTGCTGCCGGCGCCATCCAGGCCGATTGGCCGGCCCAGGCCTGCATCGCGGCCAGGCGGTTTTCCTGCGCCGCCTGCTTGCGCATCGGCGCGGTCAGCCCGCGCTGTACCGGGTACGGGCGCGGCGCCGGGGCACCCTCTGCGGCAGCGGCGCGCACATACGGCGTGGCCAGGCCACGACCGAGGCGGCCACTGAAGGCGCGGGTCGGCCAGGTGTCTTCGGGTTCGCTCGCGGCCAGGCCATCGGCCCAGGCCGACGCAATCGCCGCTTCCGGCGTGCGCAGGAAGGCGGTGCCGACCTGCACCGCGCTGGCGCCAAGGGTGAGCGCAGCCGCGATGCCGCGACCATCGGCAATGCCACCGGCGGCGATCACCGGAATCTGCAGGTGATCCGCCAGGCGTGGCAGCAACGCGAACAGGCCCACCAGCTGGCGCTCGGCCAGGCTCGGGTCGAACGCACCGCGATGGCCACCGGCTTCGGCGCCCTGCGCCACCACCGCGTCGGCGCCCGCATCCTGCGCCGCGCGTGCTTCGCCCAGCGTAGTCGCGCAGGCGATCCAGGCGATGCCGGCGTCCTTCAACTGCTGCACGTGGCGCGGCGACAGCACGCCCATGATGGTCGAGGTCACCGCCGGGCGCGCGGCCAGCAACGCAGCGAACTGTTCGTCGAAATCAGCCGGCGTGGCATCGGCGGCACTGGCGGGCACGTCCGGGCCCCATTGGGCGAGGAAGGCGCGGCTGGCGGCTTCGGCGGTGACATCGCGAACGGGCGCCGGATCCGGCAGCCACAGATTCACCTGCGCCGGGCCCGCGGAAGCAGCGCGGAAGTCATCCATCCAGCGGCCGATGTCGGCGGCCGGCGACAGCACCGCACCCATCGCGCCCATGCTGCCGGCATTGGCCAGCGCGGCCGACAGCGGCACCGGGCAGGCACCGGCCATCGGTGCCAGCAGGATCGGAACCTGCAATGAAAAACGCCGACAGAAGGTGTCGGCGCGTTCAAGAATCGGCGATGCGTTCACGCGACATACCTGTTGGAGAAGTCGCCACCCAGCATACGCCACTCATTGTGACCGGGGCCGGATCGCGATGCGCGCCGGCCCCCTCGCTGCATCAACGGAACGGCATGCCGCGGCCGCCCATGGCGCCCATCATGCCCTTCATGCTGCGCATCATGCCTTTCATGCCGCCGCCGGCCATCTTGCTCATCATCTTTTCCATCTGCATGTACTGCTTCATGAGCTTGTTGACGTCGGCCGGGGTCACGCCCGAGCCCTTGGCGATGCGCGCGCGGCGCGAGCCGTTCAGCAGGTTCGGGTTGCGCCGTTCCTTCTTGGTCATCGAGCCGATGATGGCGATCATGCGCGGCACTTCCTTGCCCTGGCTGACCTGCTGCTTCAGGTGCTCGGGGATGTTGCCCAGGCCCGGCAGCTTGTCCATCAGGCCGCCGATGCCGCCCATGTTCTGCATCTGCTCCAGCTGGTCGCGCATGTCGTTCAGGTCGAACTTCTTGCCCTTGGCGACCTTCTCGGCCAGCTTGGCGGCCTTGTCCTTGTCGACCTGCTGCTCGACCTGCTCGACCAGCGACAGCACGTCGCCCATGTCCAGGATGCGGCTGGCGATACGGTCCGGGTGGAACACGTCCAGGCCTTCCGGCTTTTCGCTGACACCGACGAACTTGATCGGCTTGCCGGTGATGTAGCGCACGCTCAGCGCGGCACCGCCACGGGCGTCACCGTCGGTCTTGGTCAGCACCACACCGGTCAGCGGCAGGGCATCGCCGAAGGCCTTGGCGGTGTTGGCCGCGTCCTGGCCGGTCATGGCGTCGACCACGAACAGGGTTTCGGCCGGGTTGACCGCCGCGTGCAGGGCCTTGATCTCGGCCATCATCGCTTCGTCGATGGCCAGGCGGCCGGCGGTATCGACCAGCAGCACGTCCACGAACGACCTGCGTGCATCGTCGATGGCCGCGCGGACGATGGCCTCCGGCTTCTGGTCGGCGCTGGACGGGAAGAACAGCACGCCCACCTGCTCGGCCAGGGTCTTCAGCTGCTCGATCGCGGCCGGACGGTAGACGTCGGCCGAGACCACCATCACCTTCTTCTTGCGCTTTTCCTTCAGGTGCTTGGCCAGCTTGCCCACCGTGGTGGTCTTGCCGGCGCCCTGCAGGCCCGCCATCAGGATGATGGCCGGGGCGGGAACGTTGAGGTTCAGGTCGCTGGCTTCAGCGCCCATCACCGCGGTCAGCTCGTCGCGAACGACCTTGATCAGGGCCTGGCCCGGGGTCAGCGACTTCAGCACTTCCTGGCCGACCGCACGCACCTTGATGCGTTCGATCAGGGCCTGCACCACCGGCAGCGCAACGTCGGCTTCCAGCAGGGCGATGCGCACTTCGCGGGTCGCCTCGCGGATGTTCTCCTCGGTCAGGCGGCCACGGCCACGCAGGCGCTCGATGGTGCCGGAAAGGCGCTGGGTCAGGGACTCGAACATGCGGCGCAACCTGTCTGAAAGCGGGGGACAATAAGGCAGACAGTATAACGGGTCCGCCTGCCCTGCCGGGCTGCGACCACCGGGCCGTCGCCAGCACCCCGGGGGTATGCGAAACTGCAACGATGACAATCGTTCTCATCGCCGTCCTGCTCTATCTGGCCGCCAGCGCCCTGCTGGTGCGCGCGCTTGGCCGCGACGATGCGAGCGGCTCGCCCACCTGGCTGTGGCCGGCGCTGCCGGCCATGCTGCTGCACGGTGGGTACCACGTGCTGGTGGCGATGCGTACCACCGGTGGCCCGGACATGCACTTCTTCGCCGCGCTGTCGCTGGTCGGCCTGGGCATGGCCTGGCTGACCTCGCTGGTGGGTGCGCGCGGGCGCATGTCCGCG
Source organism: Stenotrophomonas maltophilia (assembly GCF_047782825.1). GTDB lineage: Bacteria > Pseudomonadota > Gammaproteobacteria > Xanthomonadales > Xanthomonadaceae > Stenotrophomonas. Next base: position 1,847,116 of record NZ_CP180589.1, read on the forward strand.
CTGGGCGTGGTGGTGTTTCCACTGGCCGCGCTGCTGCTGGCGGTCTACCACGGTTACGGCCACGAGCCCAGCAAGGTGCTGGGCTGGCGCCTGGCCAGCCACGCCTGGCTGGCCCTGCTGGCCTACGCCACGCTGAGCATCGCCGCGCTGCTGGCCATCATGCTGTGGCTGCAGGAACGCGCCCTGCGCCGCCGCGAGTTCCGCCCGTGGCTGCGCGCCCTGCCGCCGCTGGCCGACCTGGAAGCGCTGCTGTTCCGGGTCATCGCCGTGGGCTTCGCACTGCTCACGCTTACGCTGGTGACCGGCGTGCTGTTCGTCGATGACCTGCTGGCGCAGAAGCTGGTGCACAAGACCGTGCTCAGCGTGTTGTCGTGGATCGTGTTCGGCGTGCTGCTGATCGGCCGCCGCCGCTACGGCTGGCGCGGGGTGAAGGCCGTGCACTGGACCCTGACGGCCATGGTGCTGCTGCTGCTGGCATTCTTCGGCAGCCAGTTCGTGATTGAACTGGTGTTCGGGCATACGCGATAGACGCGTGTAGAGCCGAGCCCATGCTCGGCTGCTTTGCCACGTGAGCCGAGCATGGGCTCGGCTCTACAACACTCCGCAGAATGCGGCCGCCCTCTGCGCCCTCGGCGCTGCCTGGACCCCGTTCGGGCATACGCGATAGACGAATGCCGGCCAGCGGCCGGCACTACCGTCAGGGCACCGTGCGGCCGCTGTTGGTGATCACATCCGCGCGTGGGGCGTGTAGAGCCGAGCCCATGCTCGGCTGCTTTGCCGCGTGAGCCGAGCATGGGCTCGGCTCTACAACAATCCGCAGAATGCGGCCGCCCCCTGTGCCCTCGGCGCAGCGGCCGGCACTACCGTCAGGGCACGGGCTGGGCGAGGATGCTGCGCACCGAGCGGCCGCTGTTGGTGATCACATCATCCACCTGCCAGCCGCCCTTGCCCTGGCGCACCATCGGCAGGCGGGTCAGGTAGGCCTCCTTCCATACTGAATAGCGCATCTCGACCTGGCCGTTGGTGGCCGACGCCTCTTTCCAGCTGTAACGCACCGGGCTGTCGATGTCGCCATCCTGCGCATCCAGCCACGGGTCCGAATCGATGGTGCAGATGCCTTCTTCGCGTTCCTGGCAGGCACGTTCGCCACGCAGCGCCTTGCCGAAGGCCGGGCTGACCAGCGCCGGGGGCGGTTCCAGCAGGTCGCCATTGCCGGTGCTCGCCTCGAAGAAGGCGCGGGCAACGGCGGCCGGTTCCTGGCAGGCCGGTGCGGCCTGCACGGCCGGGGCCAGCAGCAGGCTGGCGATCATCAACATCCGTGTCTTTCGCATGTGTCTCTCCTTGGTGTGGGGACGCCGGGCACCTACCCGGCGTTGCCTGGGATCGCGGTGGTGCCGGCCAGCGGCCGGCACTACCTTTACAGCCCGTAACGCTCGATCACATCCAGGTGCGGCTGCCGCTCCTGGTTGCAGGCTTCGGCCAGGCGCAGCCAGCAGTGCCGGTGCGGCCAGGCTTCGGTGGCCTGCTGCAGGTAGCGATGCAGGGCCAGCGGTGCATGGTCCTGTGGCTGCGCCACGGTGAACAGCAGTCCCGGCAGGGTGCCCTCGTCCGCATCCGGATCGGTCACGGTGTAATCGGGGCGGTTGTGCGCCCAGACCTGCCAGCCCTGTGCCTCAGCCCCTTCTACCAGGGCATTCCAGGCGTCCTCGCCCGGGTGCGCGCCATCAACCAGCCAACTGCGGGCGAAGCCGCCGCGCTCCAGCACGTGCACCTGTGCATAGGTGGGAATGAAATGCTGGCGCTGTTCCTCGTCTTCCGGCGCCGGGTGCACCAGGGCGGCGTCGAACACCACCCAGTCGCCGACCTGCTGGGCGCGGTTGGCCGGCGCGTTTTCGACAATACGCGCGGTTACCGGCCCGGTGCGGCGGGCGTAGTACTCCATCGGCTCGCCCTGTTCCAGGCTGCGGATGATCACCCAGCCCCACGGTTCCTCAACCACGCCTTCCTGGCTGGACAGCTCCATGCCGATGGCCGCAGCCGAGCGACGCACCGCGTCCCAGTCACGTGCGGCACTGGCGGCGCTCATGTGGTCCCAATGCGCGGCGTTGGGATCGTCCAGCGTTTCCACCAGCTGCGCATAGCAGGCCTGCGCATCGCTGAAGCGGCCGGTTTCCATGTACATGCGTGCCAGCGTGCCACGCGCACCGTGCGAACCCGGCGACAGCGCCAGCAACGCCTGCGCGGCCTGTTCCAGCGCCGGCCAGTCCGATACGCGGCGCGCACGCTGCACATCGCACCAGTGCGCGAACACCGGCACGCTGCCGCGGTAGGTATCGGCCAGACGGCGCAGGCCATCGTCATCGCCCTGTTCGGCCAGCCAGCGCATCAGCGTATAGGCGGCTGCGCCGTCTTCCTGCGCGTGGGCGCGCACGAACTCCCACAGCAGTGCGCGCGCTTCGCTCTGTGCACCGCAGGCATTCAGTGCGGATGCGGCGACCTCGGCCAGGCCTTCGTCATCCGGGCACTCGGCGTGCGCCTGCAGCAGCCACTGCGCCTCGCGCTCGGGGTCGCGCGACTGGTTCTGCTCGCCCTGTGCTTCCAGCCACGGCAGCAGTTCGCCCGCCGGCACCGGCAGTGGTGCAACTTCGGGCAGTGCGTCGATGCGCGCGGCCAGGCCGGCCACCAGCACCGCCGCGCCGCGGTCCTGTCGCAGCTGCGCCAGATGGGTACGGGCCAGCCCAAGCTGGCGCTGGGCCACCCAGCGCGCGCCGCGCTGCAGGGCCAGTTCCAGGCTCAAGGCCGCCAGTTCAATCACCAGGCGGTGCGCACCGACCCCGGCGAAGTGTTCGATGATGGTGTTGAAGCGCGTGCCCAGATCCCAGGTGTTGCGCGCCGGATCGCGGCGGCACAGGATCGCCACCGTGTTGGCCCACAGGCGCCAGGTGTTGGGGGTCAGTTCGCTCCACGGCACCAGTTGCTGCAGCGCCTCTTCATCGCGGCCCAGCTGGGCCAGCGCCCAGGCCTTGGAAAGCCGGCGCGGCACGGTGCAGTTGGCCGGTTCGTATTCGCCGGCCGCGGCCACTTCCGCTTCGCGCTGCTCGATCAGCACCAGCGCCTCGTCGGCGCGGCCGCTGGCCAGCAGGATCTTGATCTGCATTTCCGGGAAGCTGTCGAACACTTCCTTGCCGCGCGCTTCGATCGCGTCGGCCTGCACCTTCAGGTAGTCCAGCGCATCCTGGGCCCGGCCATCGTCCAGCAGTGCATCGGCCTTCTCGCAGCTCAGGCACTGGAAGCAGGCCCAGGTGGGATCGATGCGCGCCAGCGTTTCATCGCACACTTCAATGCGCTCGGGCACCCAGCCCGGGCCATCGATGTTGCCGTAGCAGGCGGCCAGATCCTGGGTGACGCAGATCGACTGCGGGCACTCCAGCGTATCGGCGCGGTGCGCGCGTTCGAACAGCGACACCGCTTCGCCCAGCGCGCTTTCACCTTCAACGCGGTTGCCCACGCGGTTGCGCAGCGCCCAGTGGCCCACGTAGACGTCCACCCAGGGGTTGTCCAGCGCCTTGCCCAGCGCACGCGCTTCAGGCAGCAGCGCATCGGCGCGGTCGATCTGCAGTTCGCTCACGTCGTCGGCAAGGCGGGTCAGCAGGTGGGCGTTCTGCGCCTGGCCGGCCTGGCGCAGGTCTTCCTGCAGCTTTTCGACCCAGTTCCAGATATCCATGTTGGTTGATGCTCCTGTCTAGCGAAGGCTGGATGAGAAAGGGAGCGGTGCTCAGCGCAGCATCTGCTGCAGGGCACCGGCAATATCGGTGAAGGCGCCATTGAGATCGGGTGCCGGCGCGGCGGCGTCGCGTGACAGCGGCCGCCCCTGTGCGGAAACGATGATCTTCAGCGAACGCAGCAGGCGTGCGGCGGCCGGGGCCTGTGCATGCCCGTCGCGCTGGGCCTGCAGCAGTGCCTGCACTGCCGGGTTGTCCAGGTTGAGGTACAGCCGCGACGGCGCGCGCGCCTCGATGCGTGCGGTGAACTGGCGGGCCAGGCGCAGTGCGGCCATCGACACGCGCTTGTCGTTCTCGTCGTCTTCCAGGCGCTGCTTCAGCTCGGCCTCGCGGTCGGGCACCACCACCACCGGCAGCGCTTCGGGGCTGAAACGTGCCGGCAGCAACTGCTCGCCATCGCCCAGGTGTTCGCGCAGCCAGGCAAGCTGGGCCTCGTCCAGGCTGTCATCGGTGCGGAACAGCGCGCGGTTGCCCTGTTCGGTGCCCAGTTCCACCAGGCGCAGGCCCTTGGCCTGGGTCCAGCGGCGCAGGAACGGCACCACCGCGTAGCGATGGCCGTGCGCGACCGGCACACCCATCGCGCGGAACAGCATTTCCTCGAAGCCGCCACCATTGTCCAGGATCACGTGCACGGCGCCGCGCGCGGGCAGCGCACTGGCCGGCAGGTCACCCTGCGAGGTGGGCACGCGCACGTGCTCCAGCAGCAGCTCGAACAGGCGTTCATCGCACAGCGCCGCACCCAGCAGCGCCTCGTTGTGGCGGGTCAGCACACGCCGCCAGGCTTCGGGCTGCTGGCGGGCGACATCGGCCAGTCCATCGATCAGCGCTTCCAGCAGCGCATGCTGCACGGCCCGGTAGTGGTCGTCGCGCTGCAGGTCTTCGCGGCTGGCGGTGGGCGTCAACCGCGAGGATTCGATCACCCCGCCGATGAAGCCGGCCCACGGCGGCAGCAGATCACGCGCATCGTCATCCAACAGCATGCCGCGCACGAACACCGACAGGTTGCGGTTGTCGCTGGTGCCGTAGGTGGCGCCGTCCTGCACCCACAGCAGGCCGGTGGCATCGCTGTCGGCATCGGCGCGCAGCGGCACGGTCACGATGGGCTCGAAATCATGTTCGAAGCGCGCGGCGAACTGCAGCGCCTGGCGGCGGGCCTGCACCGGGTGCAGGGCCACTTCGCCCTGCCCGCGCCACGGCGGCGGTTCGGGGTTGATGGCCTCGGCGGCCGCGCCGATGAAGATCGGTTCGGACAGCAGCGCGCAGTAGCGGCCCAGCACTTCGTACAAGCGTGCTTCGTTGGCCAGCGGCAGGAAATCCGGGTGCAGCTCCAGTTCCACCTCGGTGCCGATGTCACGCGCCGGCACTTCGCTCACCGTGTACTGCTCGGCGTTGCTGGATACGTACAGGTGGCCCAGTTCCGGCGTCTGGTAGGACGTGGTGCGCACGCTTACCCGCCGCGCCAGCACGAAGGCCGACAGGAAGCCCAGGCCGAACATGCCGATCAGGCCGTCCTGGTCATCGCCGGCCTGGCGCAGGCCGCGGGTGTAACCCACGCCCACCGTGGCCAGATAATCGTGGATCTCCTGACGGGTCAGGCCAGCGCCGGTATCGGTGATGCGCAGCACGCCGGCCGCGGCATCCACCTGCACGGCAATGCGCGAGGGCACCTCGGTGCCCGGTTGTTCGATGCGGCGGCGGATGATCGAGTCATGCGCGTTCTGCACCAGCTCGCGCAGGGCCACCATCGGGGTGGAATACAGGTGCTTGCCCAGCACCGTCATCAGTCCATTGAGATCGACCCCTGCGCGACGGATTTCGGCGGCGGGGGTGCTGAGCGTCGGGTCCTGCATGTAATCGGTTACTCCTTGCCACACAAGGCGCCACGGGGCGCCATCGTCAAGCCGGGAAAACTAGCACAGGGAAGCTGACCGTTGCTGCATCGGACGCTGCGCTTGGCCTTTTGCAGCGTCGAGCCATGCTCGACTGCTTTTCCGCTTTTGTGTAGAGCCGAGCCCATGCTCGGCTGCTTCTCCGCCAAGAGCAGCCGAGCATGGCTCGGCTCTACAAAGGGCGAACAGCAGCCGAGCATGGCTCGGCTCTACAAAGGGCGAACAGCAGCCGAGCGTCGGCTCGGCTCTACCAAAGCCGCGTCACGCGGCGTCGATGGCCTCGGACAGGCGCTCGACCGCGATCACCTCCATGCCCTTCACGCTGCCGCCCTTGGGGGCGTTGGCCTTGGGTACGATGGCGCGCTTGAAGCCGTGGGTGGCCGCCTCGCGCAGGCGGTCTTCGCCATTGGGCACCGGGCGGATTTCGCCGGACAGGCCCACTTCGCCGAAGGCAATGGTCTTTTCCGCCAGCGGCCGGTCCTGCAGCGACGACAGCACGGCCAGCAGCACCGGCAGATCGGCGGCGGTTTCCTGCACGCGGATGCCGCCCACCACATTCACGAACACGTCCTGGTCGCCCACCAGCACACCGCCATGGCGGTGCAGCACCGCCAGCAGCATGGCCAGGCGGTTCTGCTCCAGGCCTACCGCCACACGCCGCGGGTTGGACAGCGGCGAGGCATCGACCAGCGCCTGCACTTCCACCAGCAGCGGCCGCGTACCCTCGCGGGTGACCATTACGCAGCTGCCCGGCTGGTGGGTGCTGGCCCCGGACAGGAAGATGGCCGACGGGTTGGACACTTCCTTCAGGCCCTTGTCGCCCATGGCGAACACGCCCAGTTCGTTCACCGCACCGAAGCGGTTCTTGAACGCGCGCAACAGGCGGAAGCGGCTGCCGCTCTCGCCTTCGAAATAAAGCACCGCATCGACCATGTGTTCGAGCACGCGCGGGCCGGCAATGCCGCCTTCCTTGGTCACGTGGCCCACCAGGAACACAGCGGTGCCGGTTTCCTTGGCGAAGCGCACCAGCCGCGCGGCGCTTTCGCGCACCTGGCTGACCGAGCCGGGGGCGGCGGTGAGGGTTTCGGTCCACAGGGTCTGCACCGAGTCGGCCACGATCAGGCGCGGGCCCGCCTTGGCGGCGTGCTGCAGGATGGATTCCACGCCGGTTTCGGCCAGTGCGTTCACCCCGTCCAGCGGCAGTTCCAGGCGGTGCGCGCGGCCGGCCACCTGGGCCAGCGATTCCTCGCCGGTGACATACAGCACCGGCAGCACGGCAGCCATCTTCGCCACCGCCTGCAGCAGCAGGGTGGACTTGCCGATGCCCGGGTCGCCGCCGACCAGCACCACCGCACCCTCCACCAGGCCACCGCCCAGCACCCGGTCGAACTCGCCGATGCCGGTACTGACCCGGCGGTGCTCGGTCTGCTCCACATCCTTCAGCGCGGTGATCTTGGGAGGATCGATCTTGCCGGCCCAGCCGGCCCGGCGCGAGGCCGGCGCCTTGGCCGCCGCTGCGCTTTCCAGCACGATTTCCGACAGCGAATTCCAAGCGTTGCACTCGGTGCACTGGCCCTGCCACTTGCTGTACTCGGCGCCGCATTCGTTGCAGACGTAGGCAGTGAGGCGGGCTTTGGCCATGGGGCAGGACATCGGTGCGGGGGAAGGTGAACGAGGATAGCCGAGGCCGGTCGCAGGCGCTGCGACCCGATCACGGAGCTGGCCGGGTCGTGACATCTCCAAATATGAGATGAACATCACACTTTTGTGCGCTAAGGTTCAGCGCCCCGCGGCCGCTATAGTCCGCGCCGCCACGCCCCTCCCCCGCTCATGAAGGACCCTCAATGACTGGCACCTACAGCCAGAGTCTGGTTGTTTTCTCGCTGCTGGTTGCCATCCTTGCGTCCTATACCGCGCTGGACATGGCCGGCCGCCTGGCCACCACTCAGGGCCGGGTGGCCCGCTGGTGGCTGACCGGCGGCGCCACGGCCATGGGTCTGGGCATCTGGTCGATGCACTTCGTGGGCATGCTGGCCTTCGACCTGCCGATTCCGATCGGCTACGACATGGCCATCACCCTGTATTCGCTGGCGGTGTCGATCGCCGCATCGGCCTATGCGCTGTGGCTGGTATCGCGGCCACAGCTGCCGCGCCGCCGCCTGCTGGCCGGGGCCGTGCTGATGGGCCTGGGCATCGCCACCATGCACTACCTGGGCATGGCCGCCATGCGCATGCAGCCGGGCATCGATTACGACCCGCTGTGGTTCACCGCCTCGATCCTGATCGCCATCGGCGCGGCCGGCGCCGCGCTGTGGATCGCCTTCCGCCTGCGCAAGGAAGGTGAGCGTACCTTCCGCCTGCGCCTGCTGGCCTCACTGGTGATGGGCCTGGCCATCGTCGGCATGCACTACACCGGCATGGCCGCCGCGCGCTTCCCGGAAGGCAGCATCTGCGGTGCCGTGGTGGCCGGTGGCATCGACAGCCGCTGGCTGGCGGTGCTGGTGATCGTCACCACCCTGGGCACCATCGGCATCGCCCTGGTCGCTTCGCTGTTCGACCGGCAGATGCGCGAGCGCACCGGGCTGCTGGCCGAATCGCTGGAAAAGGCCAACGACAAGCTGCTGCAGGCCGCCCTGCACGACCCGCTCACCCAGCTGCCCAACCGCATGCTGCTGCAGGATCGTATCGAGCAGTCCATCGAGAAGGCGCGCCGCCGCGGCCATCTGCTGGCGGTGATGTTCTTCGATCTGGACGGTTTCAAGGCGGTGAACGATGCCTACGGCCACCAGCTGGGCGACCGCCTGCTGGTGCGCATGAGCGAACGCGTGGGCGATCTGCTGCGCCCGCAGGACACGTTCGCACGGCTGGGCGGCGACGAGTTCGTGATCGTGCTGGCCATTGATGAGCCCGACGATGCCGTGGTGGTGGCCGAGCGCATCATCGCCGCGGTGGGCGAACCGTTCCTGATCGACGCGGCCGAGCTGCAGGTGAGCGCCAGCCTGGGCATCGCCTTGTACCCGGACGATGCCACCACCGAGCGCGACCTGATGGCGCATGCCGATGCGGCGATGTACCACACCAAGGAAGCCGGCCGTAACGGCTATACCTTCTTCACCCCGTCGATGCAGGTCAGCGCCAACCGCCAGCTGCGCCTGCTGCAGGACCTGCGCCGCGCCGCTGATCGCGGCGAACTGCGCCTGCACTACCAGCCCAAGTTCGTTGCGGCCGGTACGCCGGCCACCGGCGCCGAAGCGCTGCTACGCTGGCAGCACCCGGAACTGGGCATGCTGGGCCCGGATGTATTCATTCCCATTGCCGAACGCAGCGGGCTGATCCTGCCCATTGGCGATTGGGTGCTGGACCAGGCCTGCGCGCAGCTGCGCGCCTGGCACGATGCCGGCCACGAGGAATGGACGATGGCGGTGAACCTTTCGCCGCTGCAGTTCTCCTCCCCTGCCCTGCTGGACAGCGTGCGCGAGGTGCTGGAGCGCCACGGCATCGCGCCGCAGCGGCTGACGCTGGAGATCACCGAAACCACGGCCATGAAGGATGTCGAGGCCAGCCTGGCCATCCTCAACGACCTGACCGCGATGGGCGTGCATATCGCCATCGATGATTTCGGCACCGGCTATTCCAGCCTGCTGTACCTGAAGCGCATGCCGGCCACCGAACTGAAGATCGACCGCGCCTTCGTGCGCGACCTGGAGCAGAACGCCGAGGACGCGGCCATCGTGTCGTCCATCGTGGCGCTGGGGCGTTCGCTGCAGTTGCAGGTGGTGGCCGAGGGCGTGGAAACACCGGCGCAGCAGGATTACCTGAGAGGGCTGGGCTGCGACCAGCTGCAGGGCTACCACCTGGGCCGGCCGATGGAACCGGACGAGTTCCTGCGCAAGGTGGGGTGAGGCGGGGTCGGATCCCTTTCCGCAGGAAAGGGCTCTGACCCCAGTCGTGCGCGAAAGGCATCCACGCATGGCGTGGATCTACTACCGCCCCAAACAAAAAGGCCGCCCGAGGGCGGCCTTTCTGCGTGGCAACGTCGCGAAGACGTCAGTGCATCATGTGCACGTTCATGTTGTGCATGACCCACAGGGTACCGACCACGATGATGCCGATCACCACGATGGTGAAGGCCGCAGCGTTGACGTTCCAGCGGCTTTCCGAAGAGCGGTCCAGGTGCAGGAAGAACACCAGGTGGACCAGCATCTGCAGCACCGCGGTAACCGCGATGACCACACCGCAGACAGTGCGCGAGAAATCACCCGACATCACCACCCAGAACGGGATGACGGTCAGCACCACCGCCAGCACGAAGCCGATCAGGTAGGACTTGACGCTGCCGTGGCTTTCGCCGCCGGCTGCGTGGTCGTGTGCATGGTTGTCATGTGCCATTACAGCGCTCCATTGAGGTAGACGACGGAGAACACGCCGATCCAGATGAGATCCAGGAAGTGCCAGAACAGGCTCAGGCACGCCATGCGGGTCTTGTTGGTCGGGGTCAGGCCGTACTTCTTCAGCTGCACGAACATCACCAGCAGCCACAGCAGGCCGGCGCTGACGTGCAGGCCGTGGGTACCGACCAGGGCGAAGAACGCCGACAGGAAGGCACTGCGGTCCGGACCGTAGCCCTGATGGATCAGGTGATGGAATTCATAGACTTCCATGCACATGAAGCCGAAGCCCAGCAACCAGGTGACCGCCAGCCACAGGAACATCTGGCCGACCTGCTTGCGGTGCATGGCGATCATGCCCAGGCCGAAGGTCAGCGACGAGGTCAGCAGCAGCGCGGTTTCCCACGCCACGAACGGCAGTTCGAACAGGTCCTTCGGACCCGGGCCGCCGTCGGTACCGCCGGCCAGCACCACGTAGGTGGCGAACAGCGAGGCGAAGATGAGGCAGTCGCTCATCAGGTACACCCAGAAACCGAAGACGGTGTTGCCGCCGGTGTCGTGGTGCTCGTGGTCGTCATGGCCATGGGCCGCCGCTTGCGCGGCGTGCCCGTGGCTCAGGGTCGAGGTATTGGTGCTCATGCCTTCAGCTCCGACTTCACCAGGCCCTGGGATTCCAGGTGCTTGCGGTGTTCGTTCTCGATGCGTTCCACCTCGGCGGCCGGGACCCAGTAGTCCACGTCCTGGTCGAAGGTGCGGTAGATGAACGTGGCGATCATGCCGACGAAGCCAATGATGGCCAGCCACCAGATGTGCCAGATCATCGCGAAGCCGAACACCAGACTGAAGGCGCCGATCACCACACCGGTGCCGGTGTTGCGCGGCATGTGGATATCGGTGTACTTGGCCGGCTTCGGCCAGGCTTCACCACGCTGCTTGCGCTCCCAGAAATCGTCCAGTTCGGTGACTTCCGGCAGGGTGCCGAAGTTGTAGAAGGCCGGCGGCGAAGAGGTTTCCCACTCCAGCGTACGGGCATCCCACGGGTCGCCGGTGAGGTCGGCAGTCTTCTTGCGGTCGCGGATGGACACGGCCACCTGGATGATCTGGCACAGGATGCCCGCACCCACGATGAAGGCGCCCACGGCAGCAACCAGCAGGAACGGCTCGTAGGCCGGGTTCACGGTGCTCTGCAGGCGACGGGTCATGCCCATGAAGCCCAGCACGTACATCGGCATGAAGGTCACGTAGAAGCCGATGAACCAGCACCAGAACGCGCACTTGCCCCAGAACTCGTTCAGGCGGAAGCCGAACATCTTCGGCCACCAGTAGGTGATGCCGGCGAACATGCCGAACACCACGCCGCCGATGATGACGTTGTGGAAGTGGGCGATCAGGAACAGGCTGTTGTGCAGCACGAAGTCGATGGCCGGGATCGCCAGCATCACGCCGGTCATGCCGCCGATGGTGAAGGTGACCATGAAGCCGATGGTCCACAGCACGGGCGTGGTGAACTGCACGCGACCGCGGAACATGGTGAACAGCCAGTTGAAGATCTTCACGCCGGTGGGGATCGAAATGATCATCGTCGTGATGCCGAAGAAGGCATTGACGTTGGCACCCGAGCCCATGGTGAAGAAGTGGTGCAGCCACACGATGAACGACAGCACGCCGATGCAGGCGGTGGCGTAGACCATGCCCTTGTAGCCGAACAGTGCCTTGCGCGAGAAGGTCGCGATGACTTCGGAGAACACACCGAACGCCGGCAGGACCAGGATGTACACCTCCGGGTGACCCCAGATCCAGATCAGGTTGATGTACAGCATGGCGTTGCCGCCACCATCATTGGTGAAGAAGTGCGTACCCAGGTAACGGTCCAGGGTGAGCAGCACCAGGGTGATGGTCAGCACCGGGAAGGCGGCGACGATCAGCACGTTGGTCACCAGCGCAGTCCAGGTGAACACCGGCATCTGCATCAGCTTCATGCTGGGGGTACGCATCTTCAGGATGGTAATGAAGAAGTTGATACCGCTCAGCGTGGTACCCAGACCGGCTACCTGCAGGCCCCATATGTAGTAGTCCATACCTACATTGTTGCTGTACTCGATGCCCGACAAGGGTGGGAAGGCCAGCCAGCCGGTGGCGGCGAATTCACCGATCCACAGCGACAGCATGATCAGCACCGCACCGGACACGAACAGCCAGAAGCTGAGCGAGTTGACGAACGGGAACGCGACGTCGCGCGCACCGATCTGCAGCGGCACGGCCAGGTTCATCAGGCCGGTGATGAGCGGCATCGCCACGAAGAAGATCATGATCACGCCGTGGGCGGTGAAGATCTGGTCGTAGTGGTGCGGCGGCAGGTAACCCTCGGACCCGCCGACGGCGATGGCCTGCTGGGTACGCATCATGATGGCGTCGGAGAAACCGCGCAGCAGCATGACGAAGGCGACGATGAGGTACATCACGCCGATCTTCTTGTGGTCCACCGAGGTGAACCACTCCTTCCACAGATAGCCCCACAGCTTGAACTTGGTGACCAGGGCCATGACGCCCAGGCCACCCAGCACCGCGCCGACCAAGGTGGTCAGCACGATCGGATCGTGGGGGATCGACTCAAGAGAGAGTTTTCCCAACATGTTCATTCTCCCGAACCCGCGTGGCCTTCATGGCCCGCGTGTTCGTGTTCTTCGGTGGCGTCCAGGTTCTTCCCGGATTCCTTGGAGTCATGCGCGTCCATCGGGGCGTGCCCCTCGTGCGCTTCATGGCTGGCCGCATCTGCCGCAGCAGCACCCGCGTGGGAATGCTTCATGCCGTAGTGCTTGTTGTCACCCATGTGCTTGGCGATGACCCAGTCGAACAGGCCTTCTTCGCTCTTGCCGTAATAGGTAACCGGGTACCACTCGGAGTTCTTCGCTTCGCCCAGGGCCTTGAAGGTGGCCTTGTCCAGGGTCTGCTCGCCGGCGCGGACCTGGTCCAGCCACTGGCGGTACTGCGCATCGGTGACCGAATAGGCAGTGAAATGCATCTTGGCAAAGCCCAGGCCGCTGTAGTGCGAGGACATGCCCGGGAATTCACCCAGTTCGTTGGCGATCAGGTGGAGCTTGGTCTCCATTGCCGCCATCGAATAGATCATGCTGCCCAGGTGCGGGATGAAGAAGGCATTCATCACCGTATCGGAGGTGATCTCGAAGTTCAGCGGGGTGTTGACCGGGAACTTGATCTCGTTGACGACCGCGATCTTCTCTTCCGGGTAGATGAACAGCCACTTCCAGTCCAGCGAGATCGCCTGGATGGTGACCGGCTTCACGTCCGATTCCAGAGGCTTGTACGGATCCAGCGCGTGCGAGGACCGCCAGGTCAGCACCGCCAGGACCAGCACGATCATGCAGGGGATCGACCACACCACCACCTCGATCGCCGTCGAGTGGGACCACTTCGGCTCGTAGCGGGCCTTGGTGTTGGAGGCGCGATACTTCCACGCGAAGGTCAGGGTCATGATGATGACCGGGATGACGACCAGCAGCATGAGCACGGTAGCCGTGATCAGCAGGGTCTTCTCATCCTGGCCGATCTGGCCCTTCGGACTGAGGATGGCCACCGCATCGCAACCGGTGAGCATCACCAGCAACGACAGCAGCAGGCCCGGGCGCAACCAGCGCCCAAGGGTTTTCAACGGAATCATCGGTCGATCCAATTGCGAGGGAATGCCGTTCCCCGTCCTGCCCGCTCCGGCCAAAGCCGGTCCCGCCTGCGGTTGAGACAGGCAGTGAGGTGGGGTCGAGTCAGCCTTTCAATTTTAGGCCGTCACGCATCATTTAAGAAGGGCATTGACAATGATCCAGCGCAGGAAGTGGCCGGATATCGCTGCGACACGTTGTCGCACCGCGCGCAGGCGGGGGGCAGATCGCCCGTGTGCGGCAGCTTGCCACAGGTGGTGGCGGGCGGTGGCGCCGGAATCGGCAAAGATGGATGAATGCATTCAGCTTTGCTGGACCCACTGAACCACGGTTTGGGTGGGGCTGTCGCGATCAACGTGTGTCTGCAGGGGGTGCAGGCGCCGCGCCCTGGATGCGCCAACTGACGCATTTGGCCACCCCGCACCGGGCGCACCCAGGGCAACGCCTTGTACGGCGGGCGTTTGCGGGCAACCACCTGCGTGCCAAACTATGCTGGAAGCGTAAGACAGCCCCGCCCATTCACTGCCCGAACGTGGCAGCCGCGGCCGGGATGTGCACACCATGGCATGCCACTTACAACGAGTGGCCGGGTCGGCAAAACCCGAGGATCGATGGTTCTTTACGCTTGTCAGCCGGCGTCACCTCTGCGTGGCGCCGGCTGGCAATCCGTCCGCGTTCTTTGGCGGGCGGTGCGTGGGGGTGCGTGCTTGCATGCGCCCGCCGGTTTCCATCGATCACCGGTTTTTGCCGCCACGCACCGTCCGCCACCTTCCCGGTGGCGCTGCTGTCTGTCCTGCACGGAGCACTGCCATGCACGCATCGGAATATCTTGACCTCAACGCCCGCCCCGACCCGGCCAATGCCGAGAGCCTGGGCGAACCTGGCACCAACCCCACCGCCTTCATTTCCACCCTGCGCAGCATCCAGGCCGGCGCCGCCGCCGATGGCCGCCCGTGGCCGGAACGCCACCTGCAGCCCGGGCGCCGCATGGAACTGGCCGACGCCGACTGCGCGCTGGCCGGCCTGACCGTGGTGCAGGAAATGCTGCTGGCGGCCGAGCGAACCCGGCAGAACGGCCCCGCCCAGGAATATGTAGGCGAGCGCGCAATGGAGGGCATGATGATGGCCTGCCTGGCCCTGACCGCGCAGATCACCGCCTGCCTGCACGTGCGCAGCTAGTGCGCCGCCGCTTTTCCAGGGTGCTGCTGGCATGGACCACCTCGCTGCTGATCGTGGTACTGGGCGTGGTGGTTGCGGACAGGTCTCTGCCTGATGCACGGCTTAAGGTGACTGCTTACCGGCAGTTGTCCGATCTGGAGTTTCTTCAACTGCAGGAGGAAATGCGCCTGCTGGTGCAACAGGAGAACGCGGCTGGCCCGCAGGAATTCAAAATGACCAGCTCGGCGACGTACTTCGAGATCCACCAGAATGGCGAGCCCGTCATTCTGGTGGATAACTCGGCAGGCCGTTCGTTGATGATCGTGTTTGGCCAATAGTGCCGCAGGGTTTCAGAGCGCCCTCGCCTTCAGGGGCGGGGCCACTGCTCGTTCTGAAGCGACTTCGCAGGGGGCCGACGCTGAATCTTACCGGTCCTTTGAAATACGCGGCGGGGCGTACTCGAACCGCATCTCACGGCGCCCTTCGCCCACCACGGGCAACGCGGAATCGGTTTCCACACAGCCCAGACGTTGGCTCACGCGAGCGTCCGCGGGCACATCCCCACAGGTGCCGGAACTGACAATATCCAGCTGCGGCAGCAGCACCCCGGCGAATTCCTCAAGTTCGCGCCGCGCCTTCTTCCGGCTCGCCGTGGATGTCTCAACGCTGTAACGCAGCTTGATGGCGTACAGGCGGTCCACTGCCAGGATCATCACCGAGCTGTACTGCTTGCCATCGCGATGGAAGCCGAAGTCCATCGCGCTCGCTTCCAGATGGTCCGAACCACCCTCGCCCAACGCGGGAACAGTGAAGCGCAGTGAATCGATACGGGACATGTCATCCTTGCGTGCCATCGCCCCTTTGCGGGCCTCCAGCAGGCCGCTCCGCTCACTTTCCACCAAGCGTGCACGCTCGTGCGGCTCCAGCCTGCCCACCGGATAGAAGTACACGTCGATCCACCCGTGCTCCCTGCCATCCCGCTGATAGCGGACCGAGGCGCCTGCGCCGACGCTGTCATAGCGGCGCTCCCCAACGGCCTTCCAGTCGGCAACCTGCACGGGATAGACCACACTGGTGGCACGCAGCACGCCGCCCAGGAACGGCGGCGGCGAAGATGCCGCACCGTCGCCGCACTCCGCCTTCACCACAGGCGCAAGATGCGTGCGCAGCGTGCCGGCCTTCTGCTGGGCTGCCAGCACGTCCATCGCGGGGAACTGCCAGGTGGAGTCGGCCGCCACGAAGGCCTGGTACGCCCTGATCGCGCTTTCCACGCCGGCGACCTGCCGGCTGAGTTCGTCGCCCTCGCTGCCGTGGTCAATCTGGTACGCCAGATTGCCGAAGCTCTGCTGAATCAGCAGATCCAGACCGAGCACGACAGGCTCTTTGGGCTCATCCGGCAGATCCGGCAACCCCATGACGTCACAGATGGTCACCTGGTAATCCGGCGTTTCCACCAACCAGCGCAACATCGCCTTGCGCAGATCCACGGCGCCGGGCTGCCGGGGCGATGCCTCCAGCGACCGCGTCTGGCCTACGAAGCTGGTCGCATCCACCGCGTGCGCGGCCACCGGCTGCGGCTGCGGCTGTGGGGTTTCGGGCGCCGCGCATGCCAGCGGCGGCAGCGCCGCCGAGAAGCTGATGACCGCCAGCAAGGCGAGGCGACGCACTGCATTCCCTGGTGCCATGGTCCACGATCCCTGTAGCCGCGCGGCGCGGCGTGCCGGCGCAGCGTAGCAGGCGGGGATTCACGGCGACAGCGGGAGTGGTATTCGGGTGGCTACCGGGTGGTTTATCCCTCGGGGCCGGCCGCAATCTTCCCGCGCCGTATTCCTTCGGGGCCCGGGTCGATGACGGTGATCCAGGCGGCGACGTCGCCGTCTGAGACAGGCAGGAACATTCCCGCTTTCAGAACCAGCGACTGCGCGGCCAAGTCTTCCACTGTGCCGGTCAGGTTGAGCCTCAGGTAGCCATCGGGGTCTCGGTTGTTGAAGTCCACGAATATGCTGGGCATGGGGTACGCCAGAAGCATGGGGATCACCAGCTCCTCGCCCTCCACCAGACGCCCTTCGCCGAGCATGTGCGCGGATTCCCAGGCAATGAGCCGCCCGGCTTCATCCAGCGAACGGGTCGATGTAAGTGCCAGGAGCTCCAACAACTCTGATCGATCGAGCCGATCATGCTCGAACAGCCAACGAACAACGCGCAGGTGAAATCCCGGATCATGGCTCGACACAGCATAGTTGCGCACGATCCAGACTGCGGCGCGAATCAGCGCCTCTGGCTCGGGCTGCGACAGGTATGCGTCGATGTCGCGCTCGATACCCAAGGGCACCTTGATGGAACCCGACCAGTAGGCATTCAGCTGATGCGGAGTGAGGCCCTTGGTGCCGCCGAGAAGCGTGCTCTCGAGCAGATCGGTGAGGAAGCGGTAGTCGTGCTGTTCCATAAGTCGCTGGTGACCTGCTTCGGCATGTTGGGGCGGACGTCGATCTTGAGGCCGGTCATCTGCTCAAGATTTCTGATCGCAGGCTTCAAACGCTCCACCTGGGCACCGTCGCCCTCGATGTCGACCAGCACCCGCTCCTCGCCCGGGAATGCAGTCGTCCCGGTGATGCCTGGCAGAGTGCTGTAAAGAAGTGGTCTGTACCGGGACAGGATGGCGAGGAACTCGTCTTGGGTGTACTTGTGGCCCACATCGAACACCACGCGGGTTGATCCGCTCGCGGTCGTAATCGTGCGACCGGCCACAGGAGCATCCCCCTTGAGCTGCACCAGAATATGTTGATCTGGCGCGCCTTCGATCGACAGTTCAGTGAGACGCGCGGTGAACTCGACGCGCAGTGCTTCGATATCAGGGGCCAACTCGCCTTGGATTGCCAGGCGCGTGACTGCATCAGCAACTGAGACCGAAGGATGTTCACGCACGTAGCTTTGAGCAAGAAGCTGCAGCTCCCTGCCTTCATCCGAGTCGGCATGCGGCGCTTGCGCCAGGGCGCAGGTAGATACAAGAAGCGCTGCCGAACAGCCTAGAACCTTCCATTGCATGCGACTTCTCCTGTGCTCACGCCACTTCCTTGCGGAGTTGAATTTTCCTGGACAGTCATCCCGCGAAGCATCACCCGATCTCCCGCACCGACGTCACGCTGACCAGCAGTACAACGGACTTCCAAAAATGCCGTGCGCTCCAAGCTGTTCGGGCCTTGGCCCCCAAAAGACATAGAACCGATCCTCCTTCGCCCGATAGACCAACCAGCGCCCTCCCCGCTTGGCGACGCACATCCCAGAGATCTCTTCACCATCGTCAAATCCCGGAATACCTGGTGCCAATACCACCGCAGACAGTTCAAATGGCTCACATGCATTCAGCCTGATGTCATTCGCAAGTTCTTCAAGATATTCGCTCGGATTCACGCCAGAATCGATATAGACATCGGAGCCACCGGCTAGGCGCGACTCCAATAAATCAATTAGATCGCTCATAGGCCTGACCTCTCTGGCGGCGAAGGAGGCTTGGGGTGATGTATTGTCTCATGAGGATTTTCACCATTCTCCTGAATATCGATTCGAGGGCCAAAGCTCGCCTTTCCTGGTCGATAGACAGAACCAACACGAACTCGGTTCTGCGCCAACTCGCCCCAGGAGTCCATCACCACGCCAGCGAAGCTGTTGTATCGACACGATCGTCGGCAAAGGCCTGGCACGTAATGACATAGGTCAGTTGCGCCTTACCAGCCCTCCTCTGACCCTTCACTTGCTCACCACAGCTCACGAATTGGCCCCTTTTCGGCATCAAAGAAGAAGCGCGTCTTTTGATCACTAACGGGATCATAGCCACAAGAAACGTGACCTACATCCGCAACTCTGGAAATTTCCATGGAGGCATGATGCAACTCATCAAGCACATCCACGGATTCACATTTGAGATCGGAATCCAGAAAATGAAGGAAAACATCAAAGCTTCCGTCAAACATCAAAACACGGATCAAAGGATTTACTACTCTCACACCTCCAATCTTCACACCATCGACATTGAGACTAACGCAGCCAGAGTTAGGCGCCGCGCCCTCAAGTATTTCGAGCGCACTACCGCGCCAAGAACCGAGGTCCAGACCTGGGCTCTCACTAGCGGCAACCGAACTCAAGATCGATTCACTCAAAATCCTTTCGACCAAGCTATCCAAGCTGTTCCTTGGAACCCCTTCAAATAGCAGATCAATCAAATCACTCATTGGTCGATAAACCCCTTGAATGTGCCGCCAATGTTGACGCAGGCTCCTCACCCATCTTCGAGTGACTTCTCGAGAACGTTAACACCCTTCTCATTGGGGGCCACTTTAAAGCCCCCCCGGGCCTCTTACTATCTCCCTGAAGTGCTTCATCGCTTGATCATTCCAGGTTGACGCTGCCCCGGTCATTTTTCCCCAGAAGGGAAGCCGGCGGAGCGAGTGGGTCGCGAGGTTCGGAAATCCTTGGCTGCCAGCCATGGGCTGGCACTACGGGTTGCCGGCCAGCGGCCGGCACTACCATCGGCGAAGCCGCCCAAACAAAAAGCCCCGACCAAGGCCGGGGCTTTTCATACAACTGGTGCCGGAAACAGGAGTCGAACCTGCGACCTACGCATTACGAATGCGCCGCTCTACCAACTGAGCTATTCCGGCTGAGCAGGCGATTTTACGGGCAGCCCACCCCGCCGGTCAATCCGCCCCTACCCGGTTGGCACATGCCCGCCCGGCGGCGAAATCGGCCAGATTGCCCAGGGTGATGGCTGAGATCTCCTGCAGCGCCTCCACGGTGAAGAAGCCCTGGTGGCCGGTCACCAGCACGTTGGGGAAGGTCATCAGGCGCTGGAAGGCCTCATCGTCGATGATTTCGCCGGACAGGTCCTGGAAGAACAGCGCGCTTTCCTGTTCGTATACGTCAATGGCCAGGTGGCCCAGCCGCCGCGACTTCAGCGCGCGGATCACCGCATGGGTATCCACCAGCCCGCCACGCGAGGTGTTGACCAGCATGGCGCCGGGCTTCATCCGCGCCAGCGAGGCGTCGTTGATGAGGTGCTGGGTGTCCGGCGTCAGCGGGCAATGCAGCGACACGATGTCCGCGCGCGCCAGCAGTTCGTCCAGGCCCACCCGCTCGCCCACCCCAACGAAATCCGCCGATGGGTATGGGTCATGGCCGAGCAGCGTACAGCCCATGCCACGGAAGATGCGCGCGGTGGCCAGGCCGATCTTGCCGGTGCCCACAATGCCCACGGTGTGGCCATGCAGGGTGCGGCCCAGCAGGCCATCCAACATGAAGTTGCCTTCGCGCACGCGGTTGTAGGCGCGGTGGGTCTGCCGGTTGAGGGTCATCACCAGCGCCAGCGCGTGTTCGGCCACGGCTTCGGGCGAATAGGCCGGCACGCGGGCGACGAACAGGCCCAGAAGCGCGGCCTCGGCCAGGTCGACATTGTTGAAACCGGCGCAACGCAGCAGCACCGCGCGCACGCCCAGTGCATGCAGTGCCTGCAGCACGGCCGCATCCAGGCGGTCGTTGACGAACACACAGACGGCGGCGCAATCCTGCGCCAGCGCAGCGGTATGCACCTCCAGCGCGGCATCGAAGTAGACGAACTGGAAGCCCTGCCCGGCGCCCTCGCGCGTATTGGCTTCTTCCAGGAAGCGGCGGTCGTAGGGACGGGCACTGAACACGGCAATCTGCATGGGCGGGCCTGCACGGGAATCCTGCGCAGACCATAGCGCACCGGCGGCGGTCCTGCCGCCGGTGCGCCCTTTACTCAGAACGCGTAGCCCAGGCCCAGCATCACGCCGTTCTGCACCTGGCCGTCGCGGCGCTCACCCACGTAGTCCACCATCACCGACAGGCGGTCGCTGGCGCGGCTGGTCACACCCAGGTTCCAGGCCAGAACCTGCTCGCCCAGCGTCTGGCTGCTGCTGCCGAACACCAGGTCCGGGGCGGCGGCGAAGCCGGTGCTGTAGCGGGCCTGGGTGTCGCCCAGTTCCTTCTGCCAGACCACGCGCGCGCGCGGGGTGATGCGCTCGCCGTTGCTGCCGTTGAAGGTTTTGAACAGCTGCAGGCCGGCGCCCACGCGGATGCTTTCCAGGCTGCCGCCACGGCCAGCCAGGGCACCCGCGCCCTGCCCTTCGTTGAAGCGCGTGGCCGAGGTGCGTGCGTAGTCGACCACCGGCAGCAGCGGCTGCAGCACCAGGCCGTTGCCGGTGGTGAAGCTGAAGCCGTGCTCCAAACGCGCGGAAATCGCATCGTTGTTGTACTTGGCGCGCAGGGCATCATCCAGACCATCGATACCGGCAATGCTGCGGCGGGTGTCATGGCGCAGATCGGTATAGCGCACCGCTGCGGAGAGATAACCGCGTGCATAGGTGGCATCAATGTAGCCACCGATATCCAGCGCGCGCACATCACCGGTGAAACCGGAGCCGTCGCGGGCCTTGGTCGACATGTCCGCTGCGGCCACGCTCACGCCCAGGCTCACGCGGTCATCGGCCACGCGCGTATCGGCACCCAGCACGATGCCGCCCACGGTGTGGCTCAGCCCTGCCACGCCACCTTCGCCATCGATGCGTCCATGGCTGCCGAAGCCGCGGCCCCAGAAACCATGCTGGCGCGTAGTGCCACCGAAGTCGGTACCGCCGGTGGCGCCCTGCGCGGCGGGCTCCACCAGGTGCATGGCCAACTGGTTGAACAGGCTGCCGTTGGCCATGCCCGGCTGTGCCGAGGCGGCCTGTGCGGCCTGCGCGGCCAGGCCACCGGCATCGCCGCTGCCACTGCGCAGGCCGGCCTGGTGCTGGCTGACCACGTTGCCGATGCTGCCCAGCAGGGCGTTGTCGGCCAGGCGCAGGCTGGCATGCACATCACCGCGCAGGGCACCGGCCTGCTGCGCGATCACATCGCGGTCGGCGAACTGCAGCGCGCCCAGCAGCGACTTCAGGCCTGCATCCTGGCGCTCACCTGCCGCAGCCAGGGCAACGCCCAGGCTCTGGTTGCCATTGCTGGCGGTCAGCTGGGCCAGCTGGTCGAAGCCGGGGTTGGCGGTGAGCGACAGGCCGTCTTCGCTCTGGTGGATGTTGAAGCTGAGCAGCGAGTTGTGGCGCGGGCGGAACACTTCATTGCCGGCGATGCTGGCGCTGTACGTGGTGTCGCCCAGGCGCACGGCGTCGCTGAAGCCATCTTCGTAGATTGGGCCGGTGACCAGCTCACGGCTGTAATTGCCGGCATAGAAGCCCTGCGCGACATTCAGTTCCAGGTGCGCGCCGGGCGAAATCACCAGCGCGCCCTCGTTCTGCCCGCCATCGAAGAAGCTGCCCACGCGCAGGCGACCGGCCGCGGTGCCACCGGCGTCGGTGACATCGAACAGCACTTTGCCGCCGGGCATGATGTTGACGTAGCCGTGGGTGACCAGATCGCCGCCGCGCGGCATCAGCGTGCCGTACACGCGCAGTCGGTTGAAGCCATCTTCGCGGAACGAGGGGCCGCTGCCGTCCAGCAGCGCATCCGAATCGGTGGCGGCCGAGGCGATATCGCCGTGGCCCACCACCATGCCGCCAGCCATCACCCGCAGTTCCGGGGCCCGCAGTGCGCCGCCTTCCAGGGCGATGGTGCCGCCGTCGACCAGCATGAAATCCGCGCCGGTGGTGGCCGAGGTGCGCCAGGTGCCCCCCTGGGTCACGCGGATCACGCCGGCCGAATCGCCCAGCGTGGAGGCATCCAGATCGGCCAGGCGCAGGCGCGACAGCAGATTGGCCTGGATGTCGGCGTCGTTCAGGTAATCCTGCACCGAGAACGGGCCGATGCCGTTGGGGCCACGGCCGGCGGCGTTGTAGATGGCCACCGCCAGGTTGATGTAGGTGTTGGCATCGCCATTGGCCCAGCGCGCGATATCGGCATCGACAAAGGCCTGCAGCTGCCGCGCGGTGCGCAGGTAGCCGGGGTTGATGTCACCGCTGACGTTGCCGGTCACCGCCAGGGTATCGCCCGGGTTGCGGTAGCCGGCCTGGGTGATGATCTTGTTGCTGTAGATGTCCTGGCCGGGGAAGGTCTGCAGGCTGCGGCCGCTGCCATCGGGATCGAAGCTGACCGATGCGCCATTGGTGCGGGCCGGATCGCGGAACACCAGCAGCCCGTTGGGCGCCACCACTTCATACATGGCCTTGTGCAGCAGGCCGGCATCCATGCCACCGCCGTAGTTGCCGGTGTAGATCTGGGTCATGCGCGGCGAAGGGGTGTAGGTGATGCGGCCGCCGCTGCTGGCGGCGTGGATCTGCACCGAGTCGACCAGCGGCAGATCGCCGGCCAGATAACGGTTGACGCCACCGGACTGCATGATCGAGCAGGACGAGATGCAGTGGCCGGACACGATGGTGTTCAGCCCGTTGCTGCGGATCACGCCCTGCAGCCACTCGCCGGCAATCAGCGCGCCACCGTTGGATGTGCGCAGCACCACTTCGCGGATCGGGCGGCCTTCGGCCTGTGCCTTGGCCAGCAGTGCCGGCAGCGCGACCACGTCGGCCACGGTCACGCCGCCACTGAGGACGATGCGATCGCCCTGCACGTGATAGTTCATCGCCGCGGCGTTGCCGATCGCGCCCATTGTCGCGATACCCACCAGGCCCGCCAGGGCGATGCTCAACTTCGAATGCTTCATTGCGGTCTCTCTCTCCACCCGCACCACGCGGGACGAGAGCAGAACGCAGCAGGGCGGCCATCTCCCCCAGTCAGCGGCAGGGTAAAAACTGAATGCATTCACAATGAAATGTCGCAAATACCACGGTCTTTCCCTTCCGGTCATCGTCGCGTAAAACTCGATGAAGCGTCCGCCACCGTCGTTCGAGGCCCTCCCCTGTCCGCCCCGTCCCCCCAGATCCGCGATGCACCGGACCCGACCGGCGTTGCGGATGTTTTCATCGCCTTCGTGCGCGAGGAACGCGCGCCGTTATGCGCTTTCCTGCGCGGGCGCGGCGTCGGCCCGGACGATGCCGAGGACATTGCGCAGGACTGCATGGAGCGGCTGATCCGCTACCGCGGGCACGATGTGGAAGCGCTGCGCCTGCTGCTGTACCGCATCGCCCGCAACCGCCTGGCCGACCGTGGCCGCTCGCCGCAGGCCCGCCCCCACCTGCCGCTGGCCGAACGCGATGGCAACGAAGAGGCCACCGGCACTTCTCCGGATCCGCTGCGTCAGGCAGAATCCGGGCAGATGATCGCCCTGCTGCGACAGGCATTGTTCAAGCTGCCCGAACGTGCCCGCGAGGTGTACCTGCTCAACCGCATCACCGGCATGAGCTATACACAGATCGCCCGGCATTGCGGCATCACCGCCAAGACGGTGGAAAAACACATCGCCCGTGCCCTGCAGGGCCTGCGCAAGGAGCTGGGCACCAATCCTCTCCACACTGATGGAGATAGTGAATGACCCGCAACGCATACAAGGACGACACGTTGCCGTTTGAACGCGCAAGCGCCTGGGTGGCCCGCCTGGAGGCCACCGACTGCACCTCGATCGAGCGCGAGGCCTTCGAGGATTGGCTGGCCGAGGATCCTGCCAACGTCACCGCCTGGGTACAGGCCGAGAAGCTGCACCAGCGCAGCGCCGGCCTGGCCGCTGACCCGTGGGTGCGCACCGCGGCCGCCCGTACCGCGCGCCTGCCGCAACGGCGCTGGCTGCCTTCGGCGGCCGCCGCCGCCGGCATCTGCCTGGCCGTGGGCGTGGGCTGGATGCTGTACACCGATGGCAACCCGTCGCCGCAGATCTATGCCAACGCCAGCCACATGCCGCAGACGCGCACGCTGGCCGACGGCAGCATCGCCACGCTGGATGCGGGCACCACGCTGAGTGCCCGTTTCGGCTGGCGCAAGCGCGAACTGGAACTGCAGCGCGGCCGCGTGCAGCTGGAAGTCGCCGCCTCCTCGCGCTCGCTGCGCGTGCAGGCGGGCGGCAGCAGCATCCGCGATATCGGTACCACCTTCCAGGTGGAACGCCTGGACGACGGCCGGGTGGAAGTGGCCCTGCTGGAAGGCGCGGTGGAAGTGACCAGCGGCAGCGCGCAGCACACGCTGTCGCCGGGCCAGCAGCTGCAGGTGCTGGCCAACGGCCGCATCCAGCCGGGCCCGCAGCTGGCCACCACCGCCGCCGCCGAAGCCTGGCCGCAGGGCAAGCTGGTGTTCGATGCCACGCCGCTGTCCACCGTGGTCGAGCGCATGAACCGCTATGGCAGCACGCCGCTGGTGATTGCCGATCCGGATATTGCCGATCTGGCCGTGAGCGGTACCTTCCGCGCCGGTGATGCCAACGAACTGCTGTCCGCCCTGGAGCTGGGGTGGTCCATCGCAGGCCAGACGCGCAAGGATGGCGCGCTGGAACTGCGCCGCACGTACTGAGGCGGGCGCCGATGCCCGCCCCCGGGGCGCTGCGCCAGGGCCTGCTGGCCCTGTTGTGCATTGCCCTGGCCAGCGGCACCGGGGCGGCCGCCCCTGCCGCGCCAGCCACTGCCGAATACCGCATCGCCGCCGGCCCGCTGGTGCCGGCCCTGCAGCAGTGGGCGCGGCAGAGCGGCGTATCCCTGCTGTTCGACGCCCGCGAACTGGCCGATCTGCGCACCGATGGCACGCAGGGCCCGCAGGACCCCGCCGCCGCCTTGAAACACCTGGTGGCCGGCAAGCCGGTCAACATCCTGCGAACCTCCAGCGGCGCCTTCGTGCTGCGCCGCCACGCCGTGGCCACGCCCGCACCTGCCGCCCCGGCGCGTGCCCCGCTGCCGCCCCGGCCGGCGGGCCCGGGCGAGGTGGAACTGGCGCCGATCCACGTGACCGGCAGCCGCCTGCCGCGCACCTCGGTGCAGACCACCCTGCCGGTGGCGGTGATCGAGCGCGAGGACATCCTGCGCAGCGGCTACGGCACCCTGTTCGATCTGCTGCGCCACCTGCCGGGCATGAACGGCCACCCGCCACTGAGCACCTCGCGCGGTGGCGATTCGCTGTACCTGCCGGTAGGCGCGGCGGCCACCACCAGCCTGGACGGCATGGGCCCGCGCGCCACCCTTTTCCTGGTGAACGGCCGGCGCCTGCCGCGCTACCCCATGGTGTCGCTGGAAGAAGGTGGCCTGACCGATCTGGGCGGCATTCCGCTCAGCTTCGTTGAACGCATCGAGCTGGTGCGCGGTGGCGCGTCGGCCATCTATGGTGCTGATGCCATGTCCGGGGTGGTCAACATCATCCTGCGCGACCAGGCCGACGGGCCGGAAGCCACCCTGCAGACCGGCGTGAGCAGCCGTGACGATGGCGACCAGTACCGCGTGCAGGCCGCCACCGGTGGCGTGCGCGAGGGCGGCGACCGCTGGTTCGCCGGCATCGACCTGCACCGCTTGAGCCATGTGGCGGGCGACCGCCGCGCCTGGCATGCCGAAACATCGCTGTACCCGATCGGCCTGATCCTGGCCAATGGCGATTACTACCCCGCCACCGAATGCCACCCACCGCTGCTGGAGGACGACGAGGGCTGCTGGTATGACAGCGCGCGCCCGCGTTCGCTGCAGCCGGCATCGGACACGCTGTCGGGCTATCTGCGCTACCGCCACGAGCGCGGCGAAGGGCGCTACGCCTATGTCGAAGCGCGCGCCAGCCACAACCGCCAGCGCTTCGACCTGGGGCCGACAGCGGTGGCGCTCAACTTCAACCGCGGCGCCATCCTGAACGTGGTGCTGCAGGAAGGCGGCGACGTGCGCCCGCGCGTGCGCTCCAGCGAAGGCGACCTGAGCGTTGGCATCGGCCGTGAGCGACCCGGCCGCAGCTGGGACGCCGGGCTCAGCGCGCAGCGCAACCAGGTGGACCTGCGCACCGATGGCACGGTGCTCAGCGAGCGCCTGCTGGAAGCCGCGCGCACCCTCGATTTCCTGCCCGGCTTTTCCACGTTGCCGCCCGGCCTGGCCGAGGAACTGTTCCCGGCCATCCGCAACCGCGGGCGTACCGAACAATGGCAGGGCTGGTGGGGCGTGCAGCGCGAGCTGATGGCCCTGCCCGGCGGCAAGGCACAGCTGGCCACCGGCATCGACCTGCGCCACGAACGCTGGACGTCCCTGCCCGATCCGCTGCTGGGCAAGGGCGAGCTGGCACTGGGCATGCCGCTGGACCAACGGCGGCTGTCGCGGCAGAGCAGCGCCGCCTACGCCGAAGTAGGCCTGCCGCTGGCATCCACGCTGCGCCTGGATGTGGCCGCGCGGGTGGACCGCGACGGCGGCGATACCGCGTTTTCACCGCGCGCGGGCCTGCGCTGGAGCCCCAGCCCACACTGGTCGTTCCTGCTGGCCAGTGGCCGCGGCTACCGCGCGCCCAGCCTGTTCGAGAAGCGGCGGCCACCGGCCTACTTCGGCCTGCTGGCCCTGCCCGCATCGGACACGCTGCCACCGTGCGCGCGGCCGCTGCGCGAAGGCGGCTGCGCCGTGGAAGTGAACGTGGTGGAGAACGATGCACTGCGCGCGGAAACCTCGCGCAGCCATTCGCTGGCGGCCAGCTGGACGCCGACCGACACGTTCTCGCTGTCGCTGACCCACAACATCGTTGAACTGCGCAATGAAATCCTCGCCCTGCAGCCGGGGGATGCGCTGTGGAATCCCGATACCTGGGAACTGGACGACCAGGGCCGCCTGCGCGACCTGCGCCTGTCCTTCGACAACATCGGCCGCACCACCTCGCGCAACTGGGTGCTGCGCGGCGAATACCGCGTCGACGCCGGCCGTGACGGGCAGTGGCTGTTCTCGCTGGACGGCCTGAAGCAGCAGGAACTGCGCCGCGACCGCGCACATGGGCCGTCGGTGGACCTGCGCGGCCACGCCACGCCGGAAGTGGCCGGCATCCTCAACGTGCAATGGCAGAACCCATCGTGGGACATCGCCCTGCGTGGCAACCGCGTGGGCCGCACGCGCGCGTGGCTGGCCGGCGAAGACTGCCCGCAGGACCAGCGCGAAGAACGCCGCTGCATGAACCCCGCGCAGCTGCGCTGGAACCTGCACGTGGCGCGCAAGCTGAGCCCGCGTGTGATTGCCGCGCTGGACGTGCACAACCTGCTGGACACTCAGCCGGTGAACCATTTGGTGGGCAGCGGCGGGCAGATGCCCGGGCTGGATGATCCGCTGGGCCGCTATTTCCTGCTGACCCTGCAGTTCCGCTGACACGCTTTTTGTAGAGCCGAGCCATGCTCGGCTGATGCATTTGTAGAGCCGAGCCATGCTCGGCTGATGCACTTGTAGAGCCGAGCCATGCTCGGCTGATGCACTTGTAGAGCCGAGCCATGCTCGGCTGATGCATTTGTAGCGCCGAGCCATGCTCGGCTGATGCACTTGTAGAGCCGAGCCATGCTCGGCTGATGCATTTGTGAAGCCGAGCCATGCTCGGCTGATGCATTTGTAGCGCCGAGCCATGCTCGGCTGATGCTGGAGAAGCAGTCGAGCATGGCTCGACTCTACAAAAGCGAAGTCGAGCGCCCTGCCGTGCGGGTCAAGCCTCCCAGTACTTGGCCCCTTGGGCCTCATGAAACCGGGATAGAAATTCCAGAAGCGAACTCGCTGCTTCGGGCCAGTCTTCTCGTCTATTCAATGGCAGACAAACCAGCACACGACCAGATGCAACCATCACAAGTAACTCCGAGTCCCCGTAGAAGCGGCCAAATACGACATCGCCATCCCTGCAATCCAATGGACGCAAATCGGAAAGGGCCGCTGTTTGAATGTGCGCTTCCTTTGCATCCAATAGCTCAACACCCCATTGGCCAAATCGCTCGTCCTTGAAAAGGTCGGCCGAAGCGCACAAACCCCAGAACGCGAGCAACTGCGTATTGCCGCGCGGGAATCGCCTTGATGCCTCGTCCGCGCCGCTGCGTTCCACGAAGGAAGAACGGAGCGGGAACGGGCATTCGCCTTTCGGATGCACGGCAACCCGAGGCTGGGTCCAGCCAGCGCGGATGGTGTCGATGATCGCAACCAATGCACCGATTTCAGTATCCATCAGAAGATCATAGCGACGCCGGATCACCCGCGCACAGGTGTGACCGAACGGGCGATCGCGTACTGCGCTGCGTAATACGTGGACAACACCAGCAGGCTCGCCACCGGCAAGCCACCCGCGAACCGGTCCCAGGCCAGCAGCGAATCGCTGGCGACGAACAGCACCGCGCCCACTGCCGCCCAGCGTGCGCTGCACAGCTCCGCAGCTGCCGGCTGCGGCCGCGCCCACACGCGTGCCAGCGCCAGCACCGCCATCGACGCCAGCACCGCCACATAGGCCAGCACCGGGATGCGCATCGGCTGCGGCAAGTGCGGCCACAGGCCCACCACGTTGAGCGTTGCGAAGCCGCCCAACAGCACCACCGCGCCCCACAGCCCCGCACCCGCACGCAGGCCGGCGCGGAACGCGACGATGTAGCAGACGTGCGCGAGCAGGAACGCGACCAGCCCCGGCACGAAGGCATCGACCGGCAGCATCAGCGCGATGTCCCCCAGGCAGGACAGCAGCATGCCGGCCAGCACCGCGCGGCGGTAGGACGGCGATGCCGCCGGCCGCGCCTGCCACGCGATGCCGGCGATCAGCAGCGTGGTGGCCGGCTTGGCAAACCAGTGCAGCCAACGGCCCTCCCCCTGCAGGAACGCGCCGATGATGGCCAGCACGGCCACCACCAGGATCAGGCCGTCGCGCCGGCGGATGATCATCGTGCCTTCCACAGCTCTGCAAGGCGATCCGGCTTGCCGGCGATGCGTTCCAGCACGGGGTACTGCAGGCCACCGTGGTAATCGATGCGCATCGTTTCGATGCGGTCGAACTGTTTCACCAGCAGTTCGATCGGCGCCTTGTCCTTGGCCGCGGCAGACACCGCGTCCTTCAGGCGCTCGCTGCTGTACTCACGCCCGCTCACGGCAATCACCCTCATGCCCGGTGCCAGACCGGCGTTGAAGGCCGGGCTGTCCCAGATCACATCGCCCACCGCACCCGTATCGAGCACGGTGGCGCCCAGCGAATACGCCAGCAGCGCGGCCTTGGCGCGCTTTTCCTGCGCCTTGTAGGCCTCGTTGGGCGTATCGCGGTAGACCAGTTTCCAGCCAGCCAGTTCCAGGCCACCGGTCAGCGAGCCGTGCCCGTCCAGGCGCTGGCGCAGGAAGCTGGCCCAGTCGTAGGGGGCAATGCCGTTGAGCGTGGCCACCACATCGTCGAAGGTGTACGGGTTGACGTTCCAGTCGCCATTGCCGACGCCGAAGAAGGCGCGCGCGAAATCATCCAGGCTGCGGCGGTTGCCGGTCAGCCCGCGCAGCTTGCCTTCCACTTCCAGCCACAGCATCTGCCCGCCGGAATAGTAGTCCTCGCTCATCTGGTAGTTGCGGTACGGCAACGTGCGGCGCTGGGCGATGGTCGGATCGTTGGTGGTGTCCTGCAGCGCGCGCCAGGCCAGACCTGGGCGGCCACGATCATAGGTCGCCGCCACGTTGGCCAGCATGTCGCGGGTCTGCTCGACCGACCACAGCCCCGAACGCGCGGCCAGCACCTGGCCCCAGAACTGGGTCTGGCCTTCGTACACCCACAGCAGGCTGTCGCCCATCGGCACGTTGAAGTTGGCCGTGGCCAGGTCCGCGCCACGGCGGTACTTGCCGTTCCAGGAATGGGTGTACTCGTGCGGCAGCAGGTCACGCATCCACGCGTTGCTGTCCCATTCGATGAAGTAGCCCGGGTCCGCACTGTTCTCGCTGGAACGGTGGTGCTCCAGCCCGATGCCACCGAGGCGGTCGGTCAGCGCCAGCAGGAATTCGTAGTGGTCGTAGTGGCGCGCGCCGTACAGCTTGTCAGCCTGCTGCACCAGCGCGCGATGCAGCTTGATCTGCGCGTCGGTCGGTTTCAGCGATTTAGCATCGTCGGCGAACACATTCAGGTGCACCGGCACCTTGGCGCCCGGGTCCAGATCGATGCGCTGGTGGTGTTCACCGGCAAACAGCGGCGAGTCGACCAGGTGGTCGTAGGCGATCGGCTTGAACACCACGGTATCGCCGTCGCGGCGCGCGGTTTCCAGCGCGGTGGCATAGCCCCAACCCTTGGGCAGGGTGACGCTGGCCTGCGCCTGCAGGTTGCGCGCATCCACGCCGGCCGGGTACAGCGAATTGGCGTTCCATTGCAGGTTCAGCATTTCCGGGGTCATCACCACCCTGCCCTGGCTGCCGCCCTGCGAGGACAGGAAATCGAAGTGGGCCACGATCTCGCTCACGCCCTCGGGCACGTCCACCTTGAACGCGTAGACGTTGTACTGGTCGCGCTGCCAGGCCAGCGGCTTGCCGTTGGCGGTCACCCGCAGGCCGGCCAGCTTGTCGATGGGGCCGGTGGGCGAATGGTTGCCAGGAATCCACTGCGGGTACAGCAGGGTCATCGGGCCCGGCTTGGCCGGCACGGTGGCGGTCACTTTGAAGATGCGGCGGGCCAGGTCGCGCGCGTCCACATCGATGCGCAGCAGGCCGGGCGCGGCGGCATCGCCCGGCGGCGAGGTCTGCGCCAGCGCAGGCGTGGCCGCCAGCGCGAACAGCACGGACATCACCAGGGCACAGGTTTTCATCAGCAGGTTCCAGCAGCGGTAGAACCTTCGATGCTAGGCCTGTGTGGTGCGTGGCCCCATGGCCAAAGGTCATGGGCGATGCCCATCCACGCATGGCGTGGATCTACTGGCACATAGGGTCATGGGCGGTGCCCATCCACGCATGGCGTGGATCTACTGGCGCATTGGTCATGGGCGGTGCCCATCCACGCATGGCGTGGATCTACTGGCGCATTGGTCATGGGCGATGCCCATCCACGCATGGCGTGGATCTACTGGGGATGCGATGTGCCGGCCGGATGCAGTAGATCCACGCCATGCGTGGATAACGTACACGCCGGTAGCGCCGGGCCATGCCCGGCGAACCACCTTCCGCCGTCAGTCCACCAACCGCAGACGCAGTTCCTTCGGCAGCGCGAACACCATCGATTCCGGTTCGCCATCCAGTTCGCCCACGCCGTTGGCACCCAGTTCGGCCAGGCGGGCCAGCACGCCATCCACCAGCACCTGCGGTGCCGAGGCACCGGCAGTCACGCCGATGTGCTGCTTGCCTTCCACCCAGCGCGGGTCGATCTCGTGCGCACCGTCGATCAGGTACGACTCCACGCCTTCGCGGCGGGCCAGTTCACTCAGCCGGTTGGAATTGGAGCTGTTCGGCGAACCCACCACCAGCACCAGGTCGCAGCGCTTGGCCAGGTCGCGTACGGCATCCTGGCGGTTCTGCGTGGCGTAGCAGATGTCGTCGTTCTTCGGGCCCTGCATGGCCGGGAAGCGCTCGCGCAGTGCATCGATGATGCCGCGCGTGTCATCCACCGACAACGTGGTCTGGGTGGTGTAGGCGAAGTTTTCCGGCTGGTTGATCACCAGCGTGGAAACCTGCTCCACATCCTCCACCAGGTAGATCTGGCCGGTACCGGCTTCGCGGTTCCACTGGCCCATGGTGCCTTCCACTTCCGGGTGGCCGGCATGGCCGATCAGCACCACGTCACGGCCGGCACGGCAGTGGCGGGCCACTTCAAAGTGGACCTTGGTCACCAGCGGGCAGGTGGCGTCGAACACTTTCAGGCCACGGCGCTCGGCTTCCTGGCGCACGGCCTGGGACACGCCGTGCGCGCTGAAGATGACGGTGTTGTTGTCCGGCACTTCATCGAGTTCTTCTACGAAGATCGCGCCGCGCTGCTTCAGGTCATCCACCACGAAGCGGTTGTGCACCACTTCATGGCGGACATAGATGGGCGCGCCCAGCGTTTCGATCGCGCGCTTGACGATCTCGATCGCACGATCGACACCGGCACAGAAACCACGCGGGTTGGCGAGCAGCACATCCATCAGTTCAGTCTCCCGGCAGCGGCCGGCTTACGGTTTCGGGGTGGCATTATCCGCCTTTTTGGCGGACTTGCCGTCGAACAGGCCAAACAGGGCGATGCCCACGGCACCGACCACGATGGCCGAATCGGCCACGTTGAACGCCGGCCAGACGTGGTCACCGATATACCACTGGATGAAATCGACCACGTGACCGTGCACCTGGCGGTCGATCACGTTGCCGATGGCACCGCCGATGATCAGCGCGTACGGCACCGCCGCCTTCCAGTTGCCACGGGCGGTGGCACGCAGCCACCAGGCCATCAGGCCGCTGATGGCGATGGCCAGCACGGTGAAGAAGTACTTCTGCCAGCCGCCGGCGTCGCTCAGGAAACTGAATGCCGCGCCGGTGTTGTAGGTGCGGTACCAGTTCCAGAAGCCGTCGATGACCACCACCGGCTGGAATTCCGGCAGGCTGGACAGCACCCAGGCCTTGGACCACTGGTCCAGGCCGATGATGGCCGCCGACAGCAGCAGCCAGATGAGGGCGTTGGGATGCGGACGGGGCGCGGCCATCAGAACCAGCTCCGCAGTTCACCGGCACCGTTGATGTTGCCGGCGCAGCGCCCGCACAGTTCCGGGTGATCGGCATTACTGCCGACATCGGCGCGGTGGTGCCAGCAGCGCACGCACTTGGCCTTTTCGGTGGGCTGGGCGCTGACGAACACCTCGTCGGTGGTCGCCGGGCGCACCTGCACATCGCCACTGATGAACAGGAAACGCAGTTCATCGGCCAGCGGCTGCCAGCGCGCGGCCTGCTCTTCGCTGGCGGCGATGGTGATTTCCGCTTCCAGCGCGGCACCGATGGCACCGTTGGCGCGCATCGGCTCCAGCACCTTGGCCACCTGCTCGCGCACGGCCAGCAGCTGGTCGAAATCGGCGGCGTTGAGCTGGGCATCGGCCGGCAGCGGCGCCAGGCCGTCATACCAGGTGGTGAACAGCACGTGGCCCGCACGCTCGCCCGGCAGGTAGCCCCACAGCTCGTCGGCAGTGAAGGTCAGGATCGGCGCGATCCAGCGGGTGAACGCTTCGGCGATGTGGTACATCGCGCTCTGCGCCGAACGACGGCCGTCCGAATCGGTCGGCATCGTGTACAGGCGGTCCTTGGTCACGTCCAGGTACAGCGAGCCCAGGTCCACGCTGCAGAAGTTCAGCAGCAGCTGGACGATCTCGGCCATGTTGTAGTTGTCGAACGCGGCCTTGATCTTTTCCTGCAGTTCCCAGGCGCGGTGCACGATCCAGCGGTCCAGCGCGACCATCTTGTTCAGCGGCCGCAGGTGCTGGGCCGGATCGAAACCATCCAGGTTGCCCAGCAGGAAGCGCGCGGTGTTGCGCAGGCGGCGGTAGGCATCGGCGTTGCGCTTGAGGATTTCCTGCGACAGCGACATCTCGTTGCTGTAGTCGGCCGAGGCGATCCACAGGCGCAGGATGTCCGCGCCCAGCTTGTTCATGATGTCCTGCGGCTCGATGCCGTTGCCCAGCGACTTGGACATCTTGCGGCCGTGCTCGTCCACGGTGAAACCGTGGGTGAGGCACTGCTTGTACGGGGCACGCTGGTCGATGGCCACGCCGGTCAGCAGCGAGGACTGGAACCAGCCGCGGTGCTGGTCGGAACCTTCCAGATACAGGTCAGCCGGCTTGCCGAAACCACGCGCGGCCAGCACGCCTTCATGGGTGACGCCCGAATCGAACCAGACATCGAGGATGTCGGTGACCTTCTCGTAGTCGGCCGCTTCGGCGCCCAGCAGTTCGGCGGCGTCCAGCGAATACCACACGTCGATGCCCTCGGCTTCGACGCGGTCGGCGACCTGCTGCATCAGTTCCACCGTGCGCGGGTGGATCTCACCCGTCTGGCGATGGGTGAACAGTGCGATCGGCACGCCCCAGGTGCGCTGGCGCGAGATGGTCCAGTCCGGGCGACCATCGACCATGCTCTGGATGCGCGCCTTGCCCCAGCTCGGGAACCAGCCCACGGTGTCGATGGCGGCCAGCGCATCGCGGCGCAGGTTGGCCTTGTCCATCGAGATGAACCACTGCGGGGTGGCGCGGAACACCACCGGCGTCTTGTGGCGCCAGCAGTGCGGGTAGCTGTGGCGGATGGGGTGGAAGGCCAGCAGCGCGCCGTTGTCGCGCAGCACACCGACGATGGCCTCCTGCGCCTTCCACAGGTGCTGGCCCGCCAGCACCACGTCACCGGCCGGCGGGGTCGATTCCAGGTACACGCCACGGCCGTCGATGGGGGTCACCTGGCCGGCGTTGTACTTGTCCAGCAGGCCGTACTTCTGGCTGACCACGTAGTCTTCCTGGCCGTGGCCGGGGGCGGTGTGCACCGCACCGGTACCGTCCTCGTCGGACACGTGTTCGCCGTTGAGCACCAGGATCTCGCGCTCCGGGTAGAACGGGTGCGCCAGCAGCTGGTTTTCCAGCGCCGCGCCGGTGGTTTCACCGTGCAGCACCACGTTTTCGACGCCATAGCGCTGCAGGGCGCGCTCGGCGAGGGCCGCGGCCAGCACCAGCCAGCGGCGCTTGCCGTTGTGCGCCGGGCCTTCGGCCAGCACGTAGCGGATATCCGCGCCCAGCGACACGGCCAGCGAGGCCGGCAGGGTCCACGGGGTGGTGGTCCAGATCGGCACGGCCACTTCCACGTCGCCCGGCAGGCTCACGCCGAAGGCCTGGGCCACGGCCTGCGCATCGCGCGCGGCATAGGCCACGTCGATCGCCGGCGATTCCTTTTCGTGGTATTCGATTTCCGCTTCGGCCAGCGCCGAACCGCAGTCGAAGCACCAGTACACCGGCTTGGCGCCGCGCACCAGGTGGCCGTTGGCCACGATCTTGGCCAGCGCGCGGATCTCGTTGGCTTCGAAATCGAAGCTGAGGGTCTTGTACGGGTTGTCCCAGTCGCCGGTCACGCCCAGGCGCTTGAAGTCGGTGCGCTGGATGTTGATCTGCTCTTCGGCGAACTCACGGCACTTCTGCCTGAATTCAACGGCGTCGAGCTTCACGCCGACCTTGCCCCACTTCTTTTCCACCGCGATTTCGATCGGCAGGCCGTGGCAATCCCAGCCCGGCACGTAGGGCGCATCGAAGCCGGCCAGATAGCGCGACTTGACGATGATGTCCTTCAGGATCTTGTTGACCGCGTGGCCCAGGTGGATGCGGCCGTTGGCGTAGGGCGGGCCATCGTGCAGCACGAACAGCGGGCGGCCGGCGGCGTTGTCGCGCAGCTGCTGGTAGAGCCCCTGCTCTTCCCACCGCGCCAGAATGCCCGGCTCGCGCTTGGGCAGGTCGCCGCGCATCGGGAATTCGGTGGCTGGCAGGTTCAGGGTGGTCTTGTAGTCCTGGCTCACGCAGTGGCTCGCAATCTGTGTTCGGAAAGAAGGGCGCGCGCCTGGTCGGCGTCGCGGTGCATCTGGTCGGTCAGCGCCGCCAGATCGTTGAATTTCTCTTCGTCGCGCAGCTTGGCGACGAATTCGACTTCGATGTGGCGACCGTACAGGTCCCCCTGGAAATCGAACAGGTGGGCTTCCAGCAGCGGCTCCACGCCTTCCACGGTGGGCCGGGTGCCGAAGCTGGACACCGACGGCCAGGGCTGGTCGAACACCCCGTGCACCCACGTGGCGTAGATGCCCGACAGCGCCGGGGTCTTCGGGAAGCGCAGGTTGGCGGTGGGGAAGCCGAGCGTGCGGCCCAGCTGGCGCCCACGCACCACCCGCCCGCTGATCGCGTAGGGGCGGCCGAGCAGATCGTTGGCATGGGTGAAATCACCGGCCTGCAGCAGCTGGCGGATGCGGGTGCTGGAAATGCGCTCGCCGTGCAGGTCCACCGCTTCGATCTCGCCCGCGGTGAAGCCCAGGTCGGCGCCCATCGCCTGCAGCAGGGCCAGATCGCCGCGACGGCGGTTGCCGAAGCAGAACTCCGGGCCGATCCACACTTCGCGTGCGCCCAGGCGGTGGGCCAGCAGCTGGTGGACGAAATCCTCGGCCGGCATCGCCGCCATTGCCGCGTCGAAACGCAGCAGGCCGATCGCATCGACACCGAGCTCGCGCAGGATCTCGACCTTGCTGCGTGCCAGGGTCAGCCGCGGCGGCGGCGTGCCCTGGGCGAAGAATTCACGCGGCAGCGGCTCGAAGGCCACGGCCACCGCGGCCACGCCCAAGGCGCGCGCGCGGGCGACCGCGTGGCGGACCAGCGCACGATGGCCCAGATGGAGGCCGTCGAATGCGCCGATACAGACCACGCTTCCGTTGGGGAACAGCTCCCCGCCCTCGACGCTTCTGAACAGCCTGCTCATCAAATCTCGTTCCGGCCCACCGGGGGCCGCCGCTTCAATGGTGTAACCCTGAAGTATAGCCGCCATGGGCGGCGATCAATGGCCGCGCAGGTCGCGCGGGCGGAAGCCCATGGCCAGCATGGCCACCGCATAGGTGGCGCCACCGCCGCCGACCAGCAGGGCCAGCGCGCCGATCCGCTCCCACACGGCCATGGCCGAGAAGCCCGGCAGCCAGTGCAGCAGGGCCAGCAGCACGCCCACCATGGCCACGCAGGCCACCAGCAGGCGCAGCAGGTAGCTGCCCCAGCCCGGCCGGCGCTGGTAGACATCGGTCTTGCCCAGCCAGTACCAGAGCAGGCCCAGGTTCAGGTAACTGGACAGCGCGCTGGCGATGCCCAGCGCCAGGTGCAGGCCCGGCTGCTTGCCGATGGCCGCCATCACGCCCTGCGCCTTCAGTTCGTCGGGCACCATCACCTGATACAGCACGGCCAGCAGGGCGAAGTTGAACACCATGTTGGCCACCAGCGCGGCCACGCCGGCACGCACCGGGGTGCGGGTGTCCTGGCGGGCGTAGAAGGCCGGCAGCACCACCTTCAGCAGGGCGAACGCCGGCAGGCCGAAACTCAGGCCGTACACCGACAGCGCGGTCATGCGGGTATCGAAGGCGCTGAACTGGCCGTGCTGGAAGATGGTGGCGATGAGCGGCTCGGCCAGGAACAGCAGGCCCAGCATGGCCGGCACCGAGATCAGCAGGGTCATGCGCAGGCCCCAGTCCAGCGAACGCGAGAAGCCTTCGCGGTCGGTACTGACATGGTGGCGGGCCAACGCCGGCAGGATGACCGTGCCCAGGGCCACGCCGAACACGCCCAGCGGCAGTTCCAGGAAGCGGTCGGCCAGCGACAGCCAGGACTGCGAGCCATCGGTCAGCTTGGCGGCGATGACCGTGTCCAGCAGCAGGTTGATCTGCGCCACCGACGAGCCGAACAGGGTCGGCACCATCAGGGTCATCACCTTGCGCACGCCCGGGTGGCTCCAGCCCCAGCGCGGAAGGGTCAACAGGTTGATGCCCTTCAGCGAGGGCAGCTGGAACAGCAGCTGCAGGATGCCGGCGGCCAGCACCGCCCAGCCCAGCGCCAGGATCTGCTTTTCCGGGGTGCCGCCCAGCCGTGGCGCCAGCCACAGCGCGCCGGCGATCATGCACAGGTTGAGGATGACCGGGGTCAGCGCCGGCATGGCGAAGCGCTGGAAGCTGTTGAGCGCGCCACCGGCCAGGGCGGTGAGCGAAACGAACAGCAGGAAGGGGAAGGTCAGCCGGAACAGGTCGACCAGCAGGCCCTGCTTGACCGGATCGGTATCAACGCCACTTGAGAATACCGAGGCCAGCTGCGGCGCGAAGATCAGCGCCACGGCGGTGACGAGCATCAGTACCCCACCCAGGGTGCCGGCCGTGCGCGCCATCAGTTCGCGCAGCTCCGCATGGCTGCGGGTCTCTTTCACTTCCGTGAACACCGGCACGAAAGCGGTGGCGAAAGAGCCCTCGGCGAACAAACGGCGCAGGAAATTGGGTACCCTGAAGGCGACCCAGAAAGCATCAGTGATGGCGTTGGTGCCGAACGTGGTGGTCACCACGAAGTCCCGGACAAGTCCGAGAACGCGCGAGACCATGGTCATGCTGCTGAACGACAGCAGGCCCCGCAACAACTTGGGTGAACTCACTCAGCGTCCCTCTTGACAATCGACTTGACGTGCATTTCTTACGCCATCATACTAGCTAGCTTGCTGTTCCCATAACACCGATTTTTTCAGGAAACCACCACCGTGGCCAATATCAAGTCCGCCAAGAAGCGCGCCAAGCAGACCGTCGTGCGCAACGCGCGCAACGTGGCTCAGCGCTCGATGCTGCGCACCGCTGTCAAGAAAGTGATCAAGGCGCTGGACGCCAACGATGCCGCCGGCGCCGAAGCCGCCTTCGCCGTTGCCCAGCCGATCCTGGATCGCTTCAGCGCGCGTGGCCTGATCCACAAGAACAAGGCTGCTCGCCACAAGAGCCGCCTGAACGACCGCATCAAGGCCCTCAAGGCCGCCTGATACGGCGTTGCCGCCCTGCCCTTCGGGGCGCGGGCAGCAGACAAAAGCCCGGCCCCGGCCGGGTTTTTTGTTGCCTGCGATCCGCCCCATGTAGAGCCGAGCCCATGCTCGGCTGCTGTTCGCACGGCCAGCCGAGCATGGGCTCGGCTCTACAGAAAAGCGGCAGCCCACAAAAAACCCGGCCGAGGCCGGGTTTTTCGTGCGGAACCACAACGGCATTACTGCGCGTTGCGGGCTTCCAGCTCGTCTTCCTTCTGGCGATCGAAGAAGGCCATGACCCGGCTCATGATCGGGAAGGTGCCTTCACGGCCCAGCGCGGAGACCAGGAACCACGGCTCCTTCCAGCCCAGCTCGGCCACGATCTGCTCGGCGGCGACCTTGGCCTCGTCCTCGAACAT
This sequence comes from Stenotrophomonas maltophilia, assembly GCF_047782825.1. GTDB lineage: Bacteria > Pseudomonadota > Gammaproteobacteria > Xanthomonadales > Xanthomonadaceae > Stenotrophomonas. The sequence continues at coordinate 1,886,698 of NZ_CP180589.1, forward strand.
CAGGTCGGCCTTGTTCAGCACCAGCCAGCGCGGCTTCTGCAGCAGCTCCGGGTCGTGCTTTTCCAGTTCGCGCTCGATGGCACGCACCTGCTCGACCGGGGAAATGCCATCCACGCCACCTTCCATGGGGGAAATATCCACCAGGTGCAGCAGCAGGCGGGTGCGCTGCAGGTGGCGCAGGAACTGCGCGCCCAGGCCGGCACCGTCGGCCGCACCTTCGATCAGGCCCGGAATATCGGCAATGACGAAGCTGCGATAGTTTTCCACCTTCACCACACCCAGGTTCGGGTACAGCGTGGTGAACGGGTAATCGGCCACCTTGGGGGTTGCCGCCGAAACAGCACGGATCAGGGTGCTCTTGCCGGCGTTGGGGAAGCCCAGCAGGCCGACGTCGGCCAGCAACTTCAGCTCCAGCTTCAGCGTGCGCTCTTCGCCCGGCTCGCCCGGCAGCGCCTGGCGCGGCGAGCGGTTGGTCGAGCTCTTGAAGTGCATGTTGCCCAGGCCGCCACGGCCGCCCTGCGCCACCAGCAGGCGGTCGCCGTGCTGGGTCAGGTCGCCGATGATTTCATCAGTGGCCACGTTGATGATCACGGTACCGACCGGCACGGTGATGGTCAGGTCTTCGCCGCCCTTGCCGTAGGCCTGGCGGCCCATGCCGTTCTCGCCGCGCTGCGCCTTGAAGATGCGGTCATGGCGGAAGTCGACCAGGGTGTTCAGATTTTCGTCGGCGCGGATGTACACGCTGCCGCCCGCACCGCCGTCGCCGCCGTCCGGGCCGCCGAGCGGAATGAACTTCTCGCGACGGAAGCCAATGCAGCCGTTGCCGCCGTTGCCGGCGAACACTTCGATTTCTGCTTCGTCTACCAGTTTCATTGTTTCGATGCCTGCGATGGGCGCGGCCTGCGTGCCGCTGCCTTGCTTGAATGTCGTGCCGGATGCTCTCCGGCCACCGGGGCGGGGCCCCGCGATCGGGCCGTGCCCGTTGTACCACTGATTCCAACGAAAAGCCCCGCCGAAGCGGGGCTCTTCATGCAGCGTGCGATTCGACCAGCAAGGCCATGCCGGGGCATGGCTGCCGGACAAGCCTTATCAGGCTTCGACCGACACGACGCTGACGGTGCGACGCTTCTTGGCGCCCTTCACCGAGAACTCCACCTTGCCGTCCACGAGGGCGAACAGGGTGTGGTCGCGGCCGAGGCCGACGCCCGAACCCGGGTGGAACTGGGTGCCGCGCTGGCGCACGATGATGTTGCCAGCTTCAATGGCCTGGCCACCGAAGATCTTGACGCCCAGGTACTTCGGGTTGGAGTCGCGACCGTTGCGCGAAGAGCCTACGCCTTTTTTATGTGCCATGACCTATCTCCTTACTTGCTGCCACCGGCAATGCCGGTGATCTCGATTTCGGTGTAGTACTGACGGTGACCCTGGCGCTTCATGTGGTGCTTGCGGCGACGGAACTTGATGATCCGGACCTTGTCAGCACGACCCTGGGACAGGACGGTGGCGGTGACCGCAGCGCCGTTCAGGGCGTCGCCGATCTTGATGCCATCGCTGTCGCCGAGCAGCAGGATGTTGTCGAACTTGATCTCGCTGCCGACTTCGACTTCGAGCTTTTCAATGCGGAGCTTTTCGCCCTGCGCCACGCGGTATTGCTTACCGCCGGTGACCAGTACTGCGTACATGACCAGACTTCCTCTGTAGTTATTGTGGTCTATGGACTGCCGCCATCGAGGGCGGACAGGAGCGGGATTGTACGCAGATCAATGCGACCGGGTCAAGTCAACCCCTGGGCGGCCCTGAACGGGGCCTGCCCCCCTGCCTCTGTAGGGCCGAGCCATGCTCGGCTGAACGGCTCGGGGCCCGCGAAGCCGAGCATGGCTCGGCTCTACACAAAGCTGTCGCCTGGTCTCACAAGGTGAGACACCCGACTGGCATTGTCGCCCATTGCCCCCATCTGGTCACCTCGGTAGGCTGACCGATTGCCGTCCCCCTGCTGGCCCGGCACCCAGCCAACGCCCCCCATAACCGGATCCCCCATGGCGATGGATTTCATCCGCATCCGCGGCGCGCGGACGCACAACCTCAAGAACATCGACCTCGACCTGCCCCGCGACAAGCTGATCGTGATCACCGGCCTGTCCGGCTCGGGCAAGTCCTCGCTGGCGTTCGACACCATCTATGCAGAAGGCCAGCGCCGCTACGTCGAGTCGCTGTCGGCCTATGCACGGCAGTTCCTGAGCGTGATGGAAAAGCCGGACCTGGACCACATCGAGGGCCTGTCCCCGGCCATCTCGATCGAACAGAAGTCGACCTCGCACAACCCGCGCTCGACCGTGGGCACGATCACCGAGATCTACGACTACCTGCGCCTGCTCTACGCCCGCGTCGGCACCCCGCGCTGCCCGGACCACGGCTACCCGCTGGAAGCACAGACGGTCAGCCAGATGGTCGACCAGGTGCTGACCCTGGACCCGGAACAGCGCTACATGCTGCTGGCCCCGGTCATCCGCGACCGCAAGGGCGAGCATGCGCAGGTCTTCGACCAGCTGCGTGCGCAGGGCTTCGTGCGCGTGCGCGTGGACGGCGAGCTGTATGAAATCGACGCGGTGCCGCCGCTGGCGCTGCGCCAGAAGCACACCATCGAAGCGGTGATCGACCGTTTCCGCCCGCGCGAGGACATCAAGCAGCGCCTGGCCGAGAGCTTTGAAACCGCGCTGAAGCTGGGCGACGGCATGGCCTCGGTGCAGAGCCTGGACGCGGCCGACGCCACCCCGACCCTGTTCTCGTCCAAGTATTCCTGCCCGGTCTGCGATTACTCGCTGCCCGAACTGGAACCGCGCCTGTTCTCGTTCAACGCACCGATGGGCGCCTGCCCCGGCTGCGATGGCCTGGGCATGGCCGAATTCTTCGATCCCTCGCGCGTGGTGGTGCACCCGGAGCTGTCGCTGGCCGCCGGCGCCGTGCGTGGCTGGGACCGCCGCAATGCCTATTACTTCCAGCTGATCGCTTCGCTGGCCAAGCACTACAAGTTCGACACCGATGCGGCATGGAACTCGCTCCCGGCCAAGGTGCAGCAGGCCGTGCTGTACGGCAGCGGCGATGAGGCAATCACCTTCACCTACTTCACCGAGGCCGGTGGCCGCACCCAGCGCAAGCACCGCTTCGAGGGCATCATTCCCAACCTGGAACGGCGCTACAAGGAAACCGAATCGGCGGCGGTGCAGGAAGAGCTGGGCAAGTACATCAGCGAACACGCTTGCCCTGAATGCAACGGTGCGCGCCTGAACAAGGCCGCGCGCAACGTGTTCGTCGCCGACCGCCCGCTGCCGGAGCTGGTGGTGCTGCCGATCGACGAAGCCCTGAAGTTCTTCAGCGAACTGAGCCTGCCGGGCTGGCGCGGTGAGATCGCCGCCAAGATCGTCAAGGAAATCGGCGAACGCCTGGGCTTCCTGGTCGATGTGGGCCTGGATTACCTGACCCTGGAGCGCAAGGCCGACACCCTGTCCGGTGGCGAAGCGCAGCGCATCCGCCTGGCCAGCCAGATCGGCGCCGGCCTGGTCGGCGTGATGTACGTGCTGGACGAGCCGTCCATCGGCCTGCACCAGCGCGACAACGAGCGCCTGCTGGGCACCCTCACCCGCCTGCGCGACCTGGGCAACACGGTCATCGTGGTCGAGCATGACGAGGATGCGATCCGCCTGGCCGACTACGTGCTGGACATCGGCCCGGGTGCGGGCGTGCATGGCGGCGAGATCGTCGGCCAGGGCACCCTGCAGGACATCCTGGATGCCCCGCGTTCGCTGACCGGCCAGTACCTGTCAGGCAAGCGCGCAATCGAGATCCCGGCGCGCCGGCACAAGCCGAACCCGAAGATGACCCTGCACCTGCGCGGTGCCAGCGGCAACAACCTGAAGGGCGTGGACCTGTCAATTCCGTCGGGCCTGCTGACCTGCGTGACCGGCGTGTCCGGCTCGGGCAAGTCGACCCTGATCAACGACACCCTGTTCTCGCTGGCCGCCAACGAGATCAACGGTTCCTCGCATCCGATCGCCCCGTACAAGGAGATCGATGGCCTGGACCTGTTCGACAAGGTGGTGGACATCGACCAGTCGCCGATCGGCCGCACCCCGCGTTCGAACCCGGCTACCTACACCGGCCTGTTCACGCCCCTGCGCGAACTGTTCGCACAGGTGCCCGAAGCGCGTGCGCGCGGCTATTCGCCGGGCCGTTTCAGCTTCAACGTGCGCGGCGGCCGCTGCGAGGCCTGCCAGGGCGATGGCCTGATCAAGGTCGAGATGCACTTCCTGCCGGACGTGTACGTGCCCTGCGATGTCTGCCACGGCAAGCGCTACAACCGCGAAACGCTGGAGATCCTCTACAAGGGCTACAACATCAACGACGTGCTGGAAATGACCGTCGAAGATGCGCTGAAGCTGTTCGAGCCGGTGCCGTCCATCGCCCGCAAGCTGGAAACGCTGGTGGACGTGGGCCTGAGCTACATCAAGCTGGGCCAGAGCGCGACCACGCTGTCCGGTGGTGAAGCACAGCGCGTGAAGCTGTCCAAGGAACTGTCGCGCCGCGATACCGGCCGCACCCTGTACATCCTGGATGAGCCGACCACCGGCCTGCACTTCCACGATATCGAAGCGTTGCTGGGCGTGCTGCACAAGCTGCGCGACGAAGGCAACACGGTGGTGGTGATCGAGCACAACCTGGATGTGATCAAGACCGCCGACTGGATTGTCGACCTGGGCCCGGAAGGCGGCCACCGCGGCGGCACGATCCTGGTGACCGGTACGCCGGAAGACGTGGCGGCCTGCCCGCAGTCGTACACCGGCCAGTTCCTGGCCCGCATGCTGCCCTCCACCAGCGCGCGCCCGGAACAGCCGGCCGCCGTGGCCAACAAGCCCGACGCCCGCCCGCCGCGCAAGGTGAAGCCTGAGAAGCCGGCCAAGGTGGCGAAGAAGGCCGTGGCCGCCAAGAGCACCGGCAAGGCCAGCAAGAGCACCACGAAGAAGAAGGACGCCTGATGAGCAGCGAACACAAGATCCTGGCCCGCATCCCGATCAGCGTGCGCTGGCGGGACATGGACAGCATGGGGCACGTCAACAACGCCAAGTACATTTCCTACCTGGAAGAAGCGCGCGTGCGCTGGATGCTGGGCGTGGAAGGCGTGTCGATGACCGACCGCATCGCCCCGGTGGTGGCCGCGACCAACGTGAACTACCGGCTGCCGATCGTGTGGCCCAACGACATCCTGGTTGAACTGTTCGTCGAGCGCCTGGGCAACAGCAGCGTGACCATCGGCCACCGCATCGTGGACCAGCAGGACGATACGAAGCTGTATTCGGACGGCAACGTGGTGGTGGTGTGGATGGATACCCAGACCGGCAAGAGCGCGCCGCTGCCGGACGCGATCCGCAACGCTTCAAGCTGAAGGTAGTGCCGGCCGCTGGCCGGCATGCCCGACCTTGCACCTCGTAGAGTCGAGCTTGCTCGACTGCCGTTTGCCGGATCAGTCGAGCAAGCTCGACTCTACCGACACCGTTCAAAGGACTGACATGATCCACCACACCGAACTGCGCGACCTGCTGCCCGGCATGGTCCCCTTCCCCACCGATGTCTTCCCCGCCGACCAGGCCTGGCTCGGCCAGCACCTGCTGCCGCTGCTGAAGATCGACCTGGGCGTGCTGCGCCCGGAACTGGCGGGCCAGGTGGCGACGATGCTGTGCCCGATCGAGCCGTATGAAGGCTGTATCGGTGACGACACCACCGCGCACCACAACGCGTTCACTGGCATCAACTGGATCGCCTTCGAGCTGACCGCGGACAACCGCATGCGCTTCCTCGGCACGCAGGAGTACTTCCTGGGTGAAGCGGTGGAGGGCGACGAGGCCCGCGCCCATATCGTTGAAATGCGCGAGAGCCATGCCAAAGCGCGTGCGTATTTCCAGCAGCATGGGCGCCTGGCCAGCTGCTCGCGCTACGGCGACGGCGAGCTGGACGAACAGGCATGGCTGCAGCAGTTGGGCGGCCCGATCTGGTTCGGCAACTGGTCCGACTATGCCCCGCTGCCGACGGCGTTCCAGCTGCAGGATCTGGCCGGCTACCGGCAGCGCGGCAGCCTGCGTTTCCGCAATGACAGCAGCCAGCTGGCCGACGATGGCCTGCAACTGACCCGCGATGGCCAGGCCTTCTTCCATGTGGCCAGCGTGCCCGCCAGCAACTGGGTCGCGGCCGGCGCCGATGCCATCGTGATGTTCTACGAACCGCACAGCCGCACGGTCCTGTTTACGTTCGACTGGTCGTAAAGCCCCGCCGGGCATGGCCCGGCGCTACCGGGTGCGTCGCCTGCGCTTCGTAGAGTCGAGCTTGCTCGACTGCTGTTGGCCGGAGCAGTCGAGCAAGCTCGACTCTACGGCGGTCGACACCACCATCCCCTTACGGCGCGGCCTTGCGCACGGTCAGCGTGGCGCTGGCTTCACCACCGCCCTCCAGCTGCAGCTGCAGCGGCACGACCTGCCCTTCCTTCAGCGCGCCCGTGCCCCGCATGAGCATCAGGTGCAGGCCCCCGGGCTTGAGCTCGGCACGCGCGCCGGGCGCCAATGGCAGGCGTTCAATGGCCCGCATGCGGCTGACCCCATCGACCAGCGTGGTTTCGTGCAGCGACACATCGCCGAAGGTCGTGCTGCTGGCGCCGGTGATCGCGACCGCTTTGGCGCAGCCGTTGTGGATCACGCCGTAGCCGGCGGTCATCGGCATGGCCGGGTTCGGCGGCAGGCGCGCCCAGCCCTGCTGCACGGTAACGCAGGCCGGCGCGGCAACGGCCGCTGATGCTGCGCCCGCACACACCATCAACAATACGCCAACGAATGGTTTGGTTATCATCGCCTCAGATTCCTGTCCGCAACGAGACCGCAGCATGACGACGCTCATCGAGGTGATCAACCATGGCCCCATCCGCGAACTGCGCCTGGCGCGACCGCCGGTCAATGCGCTGGACACCGAGCTGTGCCGGCAGCTGATCCACGCCATCGATCTGGCGATGGCCGAAGATGTGCATGGCATCGTGCTGTCGGGCAGCGAACGGGTGTTCACCGGCGGCATGGACGTGCCGCACCTGCTGTCGCACGGCGATGACAAGCACAAGCTGCTGGACAGCTGGAACGCGTTCTTCGGCGCAGTGCGCACCGTGGCCGAGAGCCGCATTCCGGTGGTGGCGGCCATCACCGGCCACGCCCCGGCCGGCGGCTGCGTGCTGGCGCTGTGCTGCGATTACCGGGTGATGGCGCGCAGCGCGGACCCGGCCCGCCCCTATGCCATCGGCCTGAACGAGGTGCAGGTGGGGCTGGTGGCCCCCGAGGGCATCCAGCGCCTGCTGCGCCGCGCGGTGGGTGTGCACCGCTCGGGCGTGCTGCTCAGCACCGGCGCACTGGTGCCGGCCGAGCAGGCGCTGCAGATCGGCCTGGTGGATGAGCTGGCCGAGGGCGACCTGGTGGTGGCACGCGCCATTGCCTGGCTGCAGAACCTGCTCAAGCAGCCGCGCCAGCCGATGCTGCTGACCCGGGCCATCGCCCGCACCGAGCTGCATGAGGCCCTGCACCCCGACCTGATCCAGCTGGATCGCTTCGTGGAAGCGTGGTTTGCGCCGGATGCGCAGAACGCCCTGCAGGCGCTGGTGGCCCGGCTGGGCAAGTAACCGCCGCGCCTCCCCGGGGTCAGAGCCCTTTCGCAAAGCGAAAGGGATCCGACCCCTGACCGGTATAATCGAGCCTTCTTCATTGCTGTGGCCGCCCCCTTGAACGACACGCCCGAACCCGTCGTCTCCGAGCTGATCGACCTGCTCACCCTGGAGCGGCTGGAGGACAACCTGTTCCGCGGGCAGAGCCGCGACATCGGCACCAAGTACGTGTTCGGCGGGCAGGTGCTGGGCCAGGCGCTGGCGGCGGCGCAGGCCACGGTCGACAACGGCCGCCACGTGCACTCGCTGCACGCCTATTTCCTGCGCGCGGGCAACATCGACCACCCCATCGTCTACGACGTGGACCGCACCCGCGATGGCGGCAGCTTTTCCGTGCGCCGGGTCACCGCGATCCAGCACGGCAAGGTGATCTTCTTCTGCGCAGCCTCGTTCCAGCAGGCCGAAACCGGCGCCCAGCACCAGCACAAGATGCCCGAGGTGCCGCAGCCGGAGGACATCGAGCCGAACCGCCCGCTGCCGGCCGAAGTGCTGGAGCGGCTGCCGATCAAGGTGCAGCGCTGGCTCTCGCGCGGTGGTCCGTTCGAGTTCCGCCATGTGTACCCGCGCGATGAACTGAACCCGCCCAAGCGCCCGCCCTACCACCAGGTGTGGCTGCGCCTGAGCGAACCGGTGGGCGATGCGCCGGAGCTGCACCAGGCGCTGCTGGCCTACGCCTCCGATTTCCACCTGCTGGGCACGGCCACCTTCCCGCACGGGATCAGCTACTACCACCCGCACGTGCAGATGGCCTCGCTGGACCATGCGATCTGGTTCCACCGCCCGTTCCGCGCCGACGACTGGCTGCTGTATTCGCTGGACAGTCCCAGCGCGCAGGATTCGCGTGGCCTGGCCCGCGGCCAGTTCTTCACCCGTGATGGCGTGCTGGTGGCCAGCACTGCCCAGGAAGGCCTGATCCGCGTGGTACCGGACCAGGATGCCGCGGCCGCCGTGCCGGCCAAGGAGTAAGCAATGCGCCAGATTTTCAGCAGCCAGCGCGTGGAAACCGTGGAGGGCGTGGCCGAGCTGCTGCGCAGCCATGGCATCGACGTGAAGGTGACCAACGGGCGCTCGTACAAGACCCGGCGTCGCGGGCAGTTCAGCTATACCGACCTGGGCAACGCCAACGCCTACCCGGCGGTGTGGATCGTGCGTGCCGACGACCAGCCACGTGCGCGCGAGATCCTGCGTGATGCGCGCCTGCTCGACACCACCCGCCGCGACCACCCGACGGCCGAATTCGCCTTCCGCGATACCGCCGAAACCTCGAACAGCGGCCGCGGCTGGGCCTGGCGCATCCGCATCGCCCTGCTGGTGGTGATTGCCGGCGTGGCGCTGGTGATCGGCCTGAACCACCGCGGTGCCCCGGCGCCCACGGCACCGGCCCCGGCCCCGCAGGCACAGCCGCAGCCGCAGCCGGCCCCGCAGGCCGCGCCGGAAGAGGAAGAAGTGCGCGTGCGCATCCAGCCGTCCACGTAATGCGCAGGTAGCGCCGGGCCATGCCCGGCGAGCGCAGCGGCCTGACCGATGAGCCGCCGGGCATGGCCCGGCGCTACCGGGACGCGAACCGGTCACATCAGGCGCGCAACTCCGTCTTGGGACACAATCCCAGCAGGAGCTGCCGCCATGACCACTTTCGCTGCAACGATCGACGAGACGCTTGAACGCGAGCTGCCGGCGGCCAGCAGTGGCTGCCAGCACGCCTATGGGCGCATCGTGGTGGCCTGCCAGAACACGGTCACCGCCATTGCCCTGGCCATCACCGGCGATCGCCAGGCCAGCGAGGACATCGCCCAGGAAGCGTTCGTGAAGGGCTGGCAGCAGCTGCACCAGCTGCGCAGCGCCACCAGCTTCCTGCCGTGGCTGCGGCAGATCACCCGCAACCTGTCGCGCGACTGGCTGCGCGCCCAACGCGGGCGGCCGCTGAGCGGCGAAGCCGCCGAGGTCGCGCTGGGCATGGCCGCCGACCCGACCCCGGGCGCGGCCGACCGCCTGCAGCGGCTGGAAGAAGAAGTGGCCGCCGAGGACATCATCTCGGCCCTGCCCAGCGACAGCCGCGAAGTGCTGCTGCTCTACTACCGCGAAGGCCAACGCTCGCAGCAGGTGGCCGATCTGCTGGGCCTGAGCGATGCGGCTGTGCGCAAGCGGCTTTCCCGGGCACGGGCGCAGGTGCGCGACGGGCTGCTGCAGCGCTTCGGCGAATTCGCCCGCAGCAGCGCACCCAGCGCGGCGTTCGCCACCACGGTGGTGTCGATGGTGCTGGTGGCTGCGCCGGGCACGGCCAGCGCGGCGATCCTGCTGGGCACCGGCGTGGGCGTGGGCGGCAGCAAGCTGGGCCTGGGCGGCGTGAGTGCCGCCGGCGGTACGGCACTGGGTTCGTTGACGGCGGCCATTGGTGAAAGCCCGCTGGTCGGCAACGGCTTCAACGCGGGCCTGGTGGTCGGCGGCGTGATCGGCGGCTTCGTCGGCTGCTACCTGGGTGGCCGCTACCTGCTGCGCTTCACCGAAACGCCCGCCGAGCAGGCGCAGATCATGCGCTTCGTGCGCTACAGCACCTTCACCGCGATGGGCACCTGCCTGCTGGTGCTGATCGGCGAAATGCTGAAGGCGCCGACGTGGGTGATGACCTCGTCGCTGCTGCTGGGCATGGGCGTGGTCAGCTACCAGTGCCTGGGGCCGCTGCAGCGGATCATGGCGCCGATGATCGCCCGCGACAACGCACGACGCGGACGCACGGGCCGCAACTGGGTGTACGAATCCATGTACGGGCGATCGGCGATCATCAGTTGCTGCGTATTGATGCTGCTGGTCGTCGCCGGCGTGCACTGGCTGGAATCGCTGGGCTGAGCTGAAACGACAACGCCGGCACGAGGCCGGCGTTGTCTTGCTTCACCGCCGCAGGATTCAGCGCGGCGGCTTCGGAGCACTGCCATCACGCGGGCCGCCGTGGCGCGGACCACCATGCATCGGGCCCTTGGCGGCATCGAACTCCGCCTTGCTCAGCTGGCCATCCTTGTTGGTGTCGGCGGCAGCGAACCAGGCATCACGGTGCTGCTTCATGCGCAGCTCGCGGTCGGCCTTGTCCAGGTAGCCGTCCTTGTTCACGTCCAGCTGGTCGAAGCGGGCGGCCAGGCGCGGGTCGGCCTTGGCTTCCTCACGGCTGATGCGGCCATCCTTGTTCACGTCCAGCTTGGCCATCCAGGCGCCGTGACCACCGCGGCGACCCTGCTTCCAGCGCGGCAGTTCGTCACGCGACAGCTTGCCGTCCTTGTTCTTGTCCAGTTCGTCGAACTTCGCGGCCAGGCGCGGGTTGGCGGCAGCCTCGCTGCGGTCGATGACGCCATCGCCATTGGTGTCCAGCTTGGCATGACGCTGCGCCGGGGCAATCGGGCTGGCCGGGGTATCGGCGGCCAGGGCGATGCCGGTGGCGGAGGTGCCCAGCAGCAGGGCCAGCAGCAGGGGGGTACGGATCATGGGGTCACTCCTCGATGGGGATTGCGTCATTGCGTCGGGGTGATCACTTCACCCTCGGGAGACAACAACGCCCGGCCGCGACATCGGTTGACGCAGCCCCCGGTTCCGTTCATCCGGCGGACAGTCGCGGCCATTGCGACACGCTGGGGCTATGCTGTGCCCATGGCGATACACGGTGACAGAGACGACGAACTGAGGCTGTTCCAGACCGGCGAGCACCCTTGCGGGTACTGGTCGGACCGCGTTGCGCGCGATCTGGTGCTGGACCCGCAGGACCGCCGCCTGGGCGGGCTGTACCCGCTGGCCCTGAGCTGGGGCTTCCGCCGCAGTGGCGATCTGGTCTACCGCCCGCACTGTGCGCAGTGCCATGCCTGCGTGGCCGTGCGCATTCCGGTGGCGCGCTTCGCCGCCGACCGCAGCCAGCGCCGCTGTGCCGCGCGTAACGCCGATCTGGAAGTGCGCATCACCGCTGCGATGCCGCGCCAGGACCTGTTCGACCTCTACCACCGCTACCTGACCCACCGCCACGCCAACGGCGGCATGGATGACCACGGCCCGCACGAATTCGAGCAGTTCCTGATCGGCAGCTGGTCGCACACCCGGTTCCTGGAAATGCGCCTGCCCGGCCACGATGGCCAGCCCAGCCAGCTGCTGGGGGTGGCGGTGACCGACGTGACCGAACACGGCCTGTCAGCGGTCTACACCTTCTTCGACCCGGACCACGCCGCGCGCGGCCTGGGCACCTTCGCGATCCTGCAGCAGATCGAATGGGCCCGCCGCGAGGCCCTGCCGCACCTGTACCTGGGTTACTGGATCCGTGGCCACCAGAAGATGGACTACAAGCGCCGCTACCGCCCGCTGGAGGCGTACGACGGCCGCCGCTGGCACGATTTCGACAGCGAACTGGACGGACGCTGACAAACCGCTGACACCGGGCCGGGTGCACAATACGGCCCATGAACATCACCCGCCGCCATCCCCTGATCCTCGCCCTGGCCCTGCTCTGCGGCGCCAGCGCCCCCGCCTTCGCCAAGTCCCCTGCGATGACCGAAAAGCCGTCCTCGACGCTGCGCCTGGCCACCTACAACACCTCGCTGTATTCGGATGATGCCGGCGGCCTGATCAAGGAGCTGGAAGGCGACAGCGAGCACGCGCGCAAGATCGCCGCGGTGCTGCAGCAGGTGCGCCCCGACCTGGTGCTGCTGAACGAATTCGACTTCGACGATGCCCATCGCGCCGCCGACCTGTTCCAGAAGCGCTACCTGGAAGTGGCCCAGCCCGGCGGCGGCAAGCCGCTGCACTTCGCCTACCGCTACCTGGCCCCGGTCAACACCGGCGTGCCCAGTGGCCTGGACCTGGACGGCAACGGCGTAGTGGGCGGCGAAGGCCGCAGCCGCGGCAACGATGCCTGGGGCTACGGCCTGCACCCCGGCCAGTACGGCATGCTGGTGCTGTCGCGCTACCCGATCGACGAAGCCAAGGTGCGCAGCTTCCAGCTGCTGAAGTGGAGCACGATGCCCGGCGCGATCCGCCCGGTCGACCCGCGTACCGGCAAGAGCTTCTACAACGACCAGGTGTGGTCGCAGCTGCGCCTGTCCTCGAAGTCGCATTGGGACGTGCCGGTGAAGACCCCGGCCGGCGTGGTGCACGCGCTGGTCTCGCACCCGACCCCGCCGGTGTTCGACGGCCCGGAAAAGCGCAACGCCGCGCGCAACCACGACGAACTGCGGCTGTGGCAGGAATACCTGTCGGCCGGCGACAAGCCGTGGCTGTGCGATGACAAGGGCCACTGCGGCGGCCTGGCCCAGGATGCGCGCTTTGTGATCTTCGGCGATCTGAACAACGACCCGGTGGACGGCGACGGTCGCCACGACGCCATCGTCAACCTGATCGAGAACGCGCGCGTGCTGCGCTACCCCACCCCGCGCAGCGTCGGTGGCGAGCAGACCAGCCTGGCCTATGCGGCCAAGGGCATCGTGCGCAAGGGTGCCCCGTTCCATGCCACCGGCGATTTCGGCCCGAAGTCCGGCACCATGCGCCTGGACTACGTGCTGCCGTCGACCGGCTTCGAGTACGTCGGCAGCGGCGTGTTCTGGCCGGCCAATGAAAGCCCGGAAGCGAAGATCGCCGACGGCAGCGACCACCACCTGGTGTGGGTGGACGTGAAGCCGTAACCGGCAGGCCGCCGGGCATGGCCCGGCGGTACCACCTGCTGGGGATGGTGTAGAGCCGAGCCCATGCTCGGCTGCTCCCTCGTCCTTTTTCGGTTCTGCTAGATTTCCGGTACAAGGACACGATGCCGGGGGTGGGCAGTGCACAGGAACGTGGTACTCATTCTTGCGGTTTTCAGTACCGTCGCCGTGGCGTGCTGGGTGCAACCGGTGCTGATGCAACTGGCGCCCTTGGTCCTGATCGGTTTGATCCCTGCAGGTGTCGCCTGCTGGAAGGGCTACGCCGACCGCTTCGGCACCTGGTGGATGTATGGCTCGGTGCTGTGGGCGGTGGCCATGATCCACGTGACCGTACTGCCCTGGCGCCATCGCTGACGCACGCACCCTGCTCGGGATGGCCCGGCGCTACCACCTGCTGGGGATGATGTAGAGCCGAGCCCATGCTCGGCTGCACCGCAGCGGTGTCCGGCCCTCAGAAAAGCAGCCGAGCGTGGGCTCGGCTCTACAGTCGGTTTGCGCCGGGCATGGCCTGGCGCTACCGCCGTTACGGCCGCAATTCGACGCCGATGGCTTCGGCGGCATCGCGCGCGATGGCGCGGGCCTCATCGATGGTTTCCGCACGCGCCAGGGTCACGCCCACGCGGCGGTGGCCATGCACGCTGGGCTTGCCGAACAGGCGCACGGCGGTGTCCGGCACCTGCAGCGCGGCGGCCACGTTGTTGAAGTACGGCACGCCTTCGCCGTGCGCCAGCAGCGCGCACGACGCCGATGCGCCGCTCTGGCGGATGACCGGAATCGGCAGGCCCAGGATCGCGCGTGCATGCAGCGCGAATTCGCTCAGCTCCTGCGACACCAGGGTGACCAGGCCGGTGTCGTGCGGGCGCGGCGACACCTCGCTGAACCACACATCGTCGCCCTTCACGAACAGCTCGACGCCGAACAGGCCCCAGCCACCCAGGTCATCGGTGATCGCGCGCGAGATTTCTTCCGCACGGGCCAGCGCGGCGCTGGACATCGGCTGCGGCTGCCAGCTTTCGCGGTAGTCGCCGTCCTTCTGCAGATGGCCGATCGGCGCGCAGAACGAGGTGCCCCCGGCATGGCGCACGGTCAGCAGGGTGATCTCGTAATCGAAATCGATGAAGCCTTCGACAATGCAGCGGCCGGCACCGGCGCGGCCACCGGTCTGCGCGTAGTCCCACGCCGGGGCGATGTCCGCTTCGCTGCGCAGGGTGCTCTGGCCCTTGCCCGAGGAGGACATCACCGGCTTGACCACGCACGGCAGGCCGATGGCTGCCACGGCGGCGCGGTATTCGGCTTCGGTATCGACAAAGCGGTACGGCGAGGTCGGCAGGCCCAGGGTCTCGGCGGCCAGGCGGCGGATGCCTTCGCGGTCCATGGTCAAGCGTGCGGCACGCGCGGTCGGGATCACCCGCAGGCCCTGCTCCTGTTCCAGCTGGACCAGGGTTTCGGTGTGGATGGCTTCGATTTCCGGCACCACCAGGTGCGGCTGTTCCTGGGCAATCAGCGCGCGCAGGGCCATCGCATCCAGCATGTCGATCACGTGCGAGCGGTGTGCGACCTGCATGGCCGGGGCATCGGCATAGCGGTCGGCGGCAATCACTTCCACGCCCAGGCGCTGCAGTTCGATGGCCACTTCCTTGCCAAGTTCGCCCGAGCCCAGCAGCAGCACGCGGGTGGCGGAGGGGGACAACGGGGTTCCAAGCTTGGCCATGGCGGGGGTCCGGCAGCGATGTGAAGGCGGGTGGGCATTCTATCCGGTCTGCCCCCGGCCAGCCGACGAACGGTACTTGCGGACTGATATCAATTTGATATCTTTTCATCGAACCCTCAAGGACGTACTGACATGAAAGAGAAGTCGCTTTCCTCCCCCAGCGGTCTGGGCATGCTGGCTCTCGCCCTGCTGGTCGTACTGGCCGGCGGCGCGCTGTTCGTGCTCGGTGTCGCGGCCAAGGCCAGCACCGGTTCGCCGAACCTGGCCATGATGTTCGGTGGCCTGCTGATCGCCGCGCTGGCGGTCTTCGCCATGGCCGGCCTGTACACCGTGCAGCCCAACCAGGCCGCGGTGCTGAGCCTGTTCGGCAAGTACGTGGGCACCGTGAAGGACAACGGCCTGCGCTGGAACAACCCCTTCTACAGCAAGCGCCGGGTCAGCCAGCGCGTGCGCAACTTCGAAAGCGGCAAGCTGAAGGTGAACGAGCTGGACGGCAGCCCGATCGAGATCGCCGCGGTGATCGTCTGGCAGGTGATCGATGCCTCCGAAGCGGTCTACAACGTGGACGACTACGAGAGCTTCGTGCACATCCAGTCCGAATCGGCGCTGCGTGCGATGGCCACCAGCTACCCGTATGACCAGCACGAGGAAGGCCAGCTGGCCCTGCGCAGCCACGCCAGCGAGATTTCCCAGCACCTGAAGAACGAACTGGCCGAACGCCTGGCCGATGCCGGTGTGCAGGTCCTGGACGCGCGCATCAGCCACCTGGCCTATGCCGCGGAAATCGCCCAGGCCATGCTGCAGCGCCAGCAGGCCAACGCGGTGATCGCCGCGCGCACCCGCATCGTTGCCGGCGCGGTGGGCATGGTCGAAATGGCCCTGGCCGAACTGCAGAAGAACGGCGTGGTGCAGCTGGACGAAGAGCGCAAGGCGCACATGGTCAGCAACCTGCTGACCGTGCTGTGCTCGGACCGCGGAACCCAGCCGATCGTCAACGCCGGTTCGCTGTACTAAACCCTCGCAACGGGGCGCCCCACCGCCCCGCCAGGAGCTTGCATGAGTGAGAAGAAAGCCTACCCGCTGCGTATCAACGCCGATGTCCTGGCCGCCGCGCAGCGCTGGGCTGACGACGAGTTGCGCAGCCTCAACGCGCAGATCGAATACGTGCTGCGCGACGCGCTGCGCAAGGCAGGACGCCTGCCCAAACCCAAGGCATCGCCGGAGGACAAGGAATGAGCAAGCGCTGGAGCTACCAGACCATCGAGGTCAAGACGTCCATGATGGGCGTACTCAAGCCCGAAGACGTACAGGCTGAACTCAGCCGCCAGGGGCAGCTGGGCTGGGAACTGGTCAACATCATCATCCCGGCGCCGATGCGTCCGGCCATGCTGGTCTTCAAGAAGGAACAGTAACCATGCGCCTGCGTCCCACCCTGTTTGCCGTCGCCCTGGCCGCCTTCAGCGGCGGCGCCCTCGCCGCCGGGCCACAGCAGGTGGCCACGCAGCTGCTGGACCACCTGCAGGCCGGGCGCATTGCCGAGGCCGAGGCCATGTTCACCCCGCAGATGGCCAGCGCCGTGCCGGCCGACAAGCTGCAGGGCCTGTGGCAGTCGCTGGGTGAGCTGAAGCAGCGTGGCAGCGCCCACAGCAGCGAACAGCAGGGCCTGCACCTGGTGGACGTGCCGCTGACGTTCGCCACCGGTGCGGTGATCGCGCAGGTGGCGGTGGACGCGCAGGACAAGGTGGCCGGCCTGCTGCTGCGCCCTGCCCCGCCGGCCAAGGCGCCGCCACCGCCGGCCGATGCCAACTACAGCGAAGCCGATTTCAGCATCCCGCAGGTGCGCGGCGCACTGCCCGGCACGCTGGCCCTGCCCAAGGGCAAGGGCCCCTTCCCGGCCGTGGTACTGGTGCACGGCTCGGGCCCGCAGGACCGCGACGAGACCATCGGCGGCAGCCGGCCGTTCCTGGATATCGCCCGCGGCCTGGCCGCGCAGGGCATCGCCGTGCTGCGCTACGACAAGCGGACACAGGCCCGCCCGCAGGACTTCCAGAGCGGCACGTTCACCGTCGATGACGAAACCACCGACGATGCCGTGGCCGCACTGACCGCACTGGCAGCCAACCCGCACATCGATGGCCGCCGCGTGTTCGTGCTGGGCCACAGCCAGGGCGGCATGCTCGCCCCGCGCATCGCCAGCCACTGGCCACAGGCGCGTGGCGCGATCCTGTGGGCGGCACCGGCCCGCACCCTGCTCGACCTGCTGCCCGAACAGAACCGCTACCTGCTCGGCCTGGACGGCCACATCAGCGCCGCCGAACAAGCCTTCCTGGACACGCTCGACGCGCAGATCGCCGCTGCGCGCGGCAGCGTGCCGGCTGCTGCCAGCGACCTGCCGCTGGGCGTGCCGCAGAGCTTCTGGAAGAGCATCGAGGCGGTCAACGCGCGCGCCGATGCGCAGGCCCTGCACAAGCCGCTGCTGATGCTGCATGGCGGCCGCGACTTCCAGGTGCCCGATACGGACTGGCAGCTCTGGAAGAAAGCACTCGGCAACCGCAGTGACGTGCAGTGGCAGGCCTATCCCGCGCTGAACCACATCGGCGTGGCCGGCAGCGGCCAGAGCACGCTGAAGGAATACACCACCGCCGGCCATGTGGATGCCCAGCTGATCGCCGACGTGGCGCGCTGGATTGGAGCACAGCAGTGAGCGGCAGTGATCCGCGCGCGTTCGAGGTGGCCGAAAGCTCGCCGCTGCGCGTGCTGTGGGTGGTGCTGCCGGTGCTGGTGATATTCGTCGGCAGCATCTGGGCGCAGATGGACCGGGTGCCCCGGCAACCGGCGCCATGGATGGAAATCACCCTGTCGCCGCCGTTCTTCCTGATGTGGGGCAGCGCGGCGTGGAGCCTGGCGCTGATCGCGCTGATCGGTATCAGCCTGGCGGTGTCCTTCTTCCGCCGCCGGGTGCTGCTGGACGGCAACGTGCTGGACGTGCGTTCGACGGTGTATCGCCGGCGCACGCCGGTGGCGGATCTGCAGCTGGACCAGGCCGAGGTGGTGGACCTGTCGAAGGACCGCCGCTATGGCATCCGCTTCAAGACCAACGGCTATGCCATGCCCGGCTTCTACTCCGGCCACATGCGCCTGAAGGGCGGCACGCATGGTTTTGCCCTGGTCACCGACCGCCGGCACACCCTGGTCATTCCGGTGCGCGGCGGCAGCACCCTGCTGCTGAGCCTGGAGCGCCCGCAGGTGCTGCTGGAGGCCCTGCGCAAGGTGGCCGCAGCGGCGCCCCGGCAGTAAGCTGCGGGCATGCACCGTCGCGCCTCCCTGCTGATCAATACCGAAGCCATCGAGCTCTGGCCGGCCGCCCTGCTGCGTGCGCGCAGCAACCTGGATGCGCGCCTGCTGGCGCAGGCACGCTGGGTGCTGCGGCGCAAGCAGGATGGCCGCTACCTGGCGGCCGTGCTGGAGCACGGCGTGCACTCACTGGTACCGCGGCTGCCGCGCGAACCCGGCGTGGAAGATGCCCTGGCACTGCTGGAACAGGCCCGCGCACGCCCCTTCGCCGCGACGCTGGAAGATCACTGGCTGCCGCTGGCGGGGCTGCAGCAGCGCCTGCAGCAGCTGGGGCTGGATGCACAGCGCTACGCCGATGACAGCGGCCTGCCGCTGGAAGCCGAACCCTGCGTGCTGCACCTGGCTGGGCGTGATCGCTTCGGCCGCCCGCTCTGGCTGCGCCGTGGCGCCGCACAGGGCTGGCGGCGCATGCGCCAGCACGCAGCGCGCGATGGCGTGGCGCTGGATGCGATTTCCGGCTTCCGCAGCCATGCCTACCAGCTGGGTATTTTCGAGCGCAAGCTTGCGCGCGGGCTGAGCGTGGCGGAGATCCTGAAGGTCAACGCCGCACCGGGCTTCAGCGAACACCACAGCGGCCACGCGCTGGATATCGGCACGCCAGGCGATGCGCCGGCGGAAGAAACCTTCGAGGCGACCGGAGCATTCGCCTGGCTGCAGGTCCATGCCGGCGGCCACGGCTTCGCGCTGAGCTACCCGCGCGACAACCCGCACGGCATCGTCTACGAGCCGTGGCACTGGTGCTGGAACGGATCGCTATAGCGCCGGGCCCATGCTTGGCTCCATCGCCGCGCCGATCAAAGGCAGCCGAGCGCGGGCTCGGCTCTACACGGTAGCGCCGGGCCGTACGGATCAAAGGCAGCCGAGCGTGGGCTCGGCTCTACAGGGCGCGCGCTGACCCGGCGGCCGTAGACGCAACGGCCGTCATCGCCTCAGCGCATTGATCGCCAGCAGCACCCAGCCCGCCATCAGGGTGGTGCCGCCCACCGGCGCCAGGCGGGTGGGCCATTGCCACAGCGCGCCACCGGCCAGGCTGCCGGAGAACAGCAGCACCCCCAGCAGCAGCACGTACAGGCCCAGATGGGCGATGGCCCCCTGCGCGCGCGGGCCCAGCGCCAGCAGCACCGCACCGTGGGCGAAGGCATACAGCGCTGCCATGTTCAGGTGCTGCTGGGCCAGCGGGTCGGCCACGCCGTGGGCGGCGTAGGCGGACAGGCCAATGGACGCTGCTGCCAGCAGCGCCCCCAGGCAGGCCAGCAGGGATGGCTTACGCGCGCGTCGTTCCGGGTTGAACATGGCTGCTCCTTGCACAGCGCCGCACAGGGCGCAGATCAAAAAAAAACGCGCCGCAGGAAGCGGCGCGTTTTCGTATCCAACACTACATGGGTCAGCCGAGGCTTACTTGACGGCCCAGTAGATGTCGTAGGTCGCTTCCGGGGTGAACGACTTGTCCAGACCGTCCTTCCAGGTTTCGTACGGGCGATCGACCACTTCCGAACCGTTGGTCACAGCCCAGGCACGCAGGGCGTTGCGGGCAACGTCCAGGCCAGCCATGTGGCCGGTGTAGGCCGCGTGGGCCGAACGGTGCGGAGCGACGCGGACGTACTTGACCGGAGCGCCGCCGTCGATCTTGACGGACAGTTCTTCGGCAGCAGCACCCTCGGCACCCTTCTTCTTCACCGGCTGGGCGATGTCGAAGGCGTACTTCTCAGCACCGAAATCGGTGGTGATGATGCGGAACGGGCCGGCGGCTTCAAGGCCATTGGCCTCCATCACGCGCTTGATCCATTCCTGGTTGTCCTTGATGGACTTGGTGATGGTGTCCTGGCCGCGATCAACGTTACCGGCATTGACGACCAGCAGGTCTTCGGCCGGCACATCGACGATGCCCAGATCGGTCAGCGGGGCTTCGGCGGTGCGGTAGTCGACGTTCGGCACGGTGGCCAGCATGTTCGCCATGCGCGACAGACCCATCTTGATGTCATCGCCGATCTGGCGGCTGACATACAGGCCTGCGTAACGACCGAACAGGTCGAAGCCGTACTTCACCGAGTAATCCTGGGTGATCTTGACGTTACGGCCACCCTTGCCGGTCGGCTCCAGGGTGAAGGTGCTGACCTTGTCGTGACCCTTGGTCGGGTCTTCGATGGCGATCACAACACGCTTGTTCTCTTCCGACTCGGTGATCTTCCAGGAACCGTTGCCCAGGTCCTTGGAGGAGAAGTCGAGGGTGGCACCGACGCCGGAGGCCGGGCCGGACAGCTTCAGGTCAACGGCGGGATCGCGCAGTACCAGCGGGTTCCAGTCCTTGAAGCGGCGCAGGCTGTTGACCGTGTCGTACACGATCGTCATCTTGCGGTTGGTCTCGATGCTTTCGGTGATGTGACGCTCGCCCGGCAGACAGACGCCAATAATGACGAACAGGCCAGCCACGATCCCCAAGGCGATCAGGAACTCGATAATACGGGTCATTCAGAGAGTCTCCGGGGCCGATCCCACGGCCGGGTTGATTGAAGCGAAGCGCCAATCCTAGCAGGCTTCGCGGGCATTGTTTATCGGGATTGGCGCACCGGTTTCCGTGCCGGCAGCGCATTTGTATGGACAAAGATTTTGAAGGGTAACGCATCCGGGCCGCGCGCGGGCCACCCGGATGCAGGGGCCATCCCGCCGGGAGGCCCCCAAAATCACCCAAACCCTTGTCCTGAAAGGATTTTCCCTAGACCAACTGGAGTTCGAACGCCTTCAACACGGCGCGCGTACGGTCGCGTACGCCCAGCTTGGACAGGATGTTGGACACGTGGTTCTTGATGGTTCCTTCGGCGACCCCCAACGAGTTGGCGATCTCCTTGTTGGAGAAACCGCTGGCCATCAGCCGCAGGATCTCGGTTTCACGGTCGGTCAGCGGGTCCGGGCGGTCCAGGCTGACGAAGTCGTTGCGCATGTGTTCCAGGCCCGACAGCAGGCGCTGGGTCACCGCCGGCTGCACCAGCGAGCCGCCGTCGGCTACGGTGCGGATGGCCCCCACCAGCTGTTCCAGGGTGACGTCCTTGAGCAGGTAGCCCTTGGCCCCGGCCTTCAGCCCGGCCAGCACCAGCTGGTCATCGTCGAAGGTGGTCAGGATGATGGTCGGTGGCAGCTGTTCCTGCCGCGACAGCACCTGCAGCGCCTCCAGCCCCGACATCACCGGCATGCGCATGTCCATCAGGACCACGTCCGGGCGGACCTGCGGCACCAGCTCGACGGCCTGGCGGCCATCGGCGGCTTCGGCCACCACTTCGATGCCGTCGTCGAGCGCCAGCAGGGAGCGGATTCCCTGCCGCACCAGGGTTTGGTCATCGACCAGGCAGACGCGAATCATCAACGCACTCCTTCAGGAACCTGGGTAAGGGCCGCCAGCACCGTCGCCGGGACCGTGGCCCGCAGGCGGAAACCATCGCCGGGGCGGGTATCCACCTGCAGCTGGCCGCCACATTGTTGCAGGCGTTCGCGCATGCCGCGCAAGCCATTGCCCACATTGACCATTTCCGCGCCGACGCCATCGTCGCGGGCCTCGATCACCACCCGCCCGGGGGCTTCACGGTACACCTTGATCCACAGGTGCCGCGCATGGGCGTGGCGCACGGTGTTGGTGATGATTTCCTGGGTGCAGCGCAGCAGCACGTGGGCCCGCTGCGGGTCTTCCACGTTCAGCGGCTCCTCGATGTCCAGCTGGATGTCCAGCGAGGGCACGTTTTCGGTCAGCGGGCGCAGCGCGGCGGCCAGGTCGATCGCCCCGGTCTCGCGCAGCTGGCTGACCACTTCGCGCACATTGCCCAGCAGCAGCTTGGCCAGGGTGTGCGAGCGCTTCACGTGGTCCAGCGCCTGGCCCTCGGCCAGATGCCCGGCCACTTCGAGGTTCAGGGTCAGCGCGGTCAGCTGGTGGCCCAGCACATCGTGCAGTTCGCGGGAGATGCGGGTGCGTTCATTGACCCGCGCGCTTTCGGCCAGCAGGGCGCGGGTGGCGCGCAGTTCGGCATTCAGCAGGCGCTGCTCGTCGCGCGCCTCGGCCTGGCGGCGGGCGACCAGGGCGATGACGAACACGAAGCTGGAAAAGCCCATGTAGCCCATGGCCTGCAGCACGGCGATGACCGGCGGGAAGCCCAGCGGCTTGATGTAGACCGGCAGCACGGCCAGGTTGCTGGCCACCAGCCAGACCACGCCGATGCGCGGCCCGAGCAGCCACGGCAGCAGGCCGGCCACGACCATCAGCAGGATGCTGCCCAGCGCGGTGCCGGAGAAGTAGCTGACGCCAATGGCGCAGGCGGTGAGCAGGATCAGCGCGGCGTGGTCGAAGAAGCCTGGGCCGCTTTCGCCCAGATCGCGGGTCAGGCCCCAGTAGACCACCCCGAAGGCCAGGTAGGCCGATGCCCAGGGGATGAGCCGGTAGCCGGCCTCGCCATCCAGGCTTTCCAGGGTGAGCGAAACCGGGTCGATCAGGTAGATCGCCAGCCAAAGGCCAACGGTGCCCCAGGTGAACAACCCGGAGTAGCGCAGCATCGCATTGTGGTTCAGTCGGGCCAGCATGGCCCATCGTAGCCTGTGTGCGGTTGGCCCCAAGGGCATAAAGTCATGCCCGGCCCCGCCCCCTGTTCATGCCGCAGCCCACCCCGGGCATGCAATAATCGTGCGCAGGGTCCGTTGATGGACCAACCGCGTTACCCCACGGAGTCACAATGTCGATTGTCATCCGCGACGTGCGCGAGCACGAGCTCGATTCCGTCCTGGCTTTGAACAACAATGCAGGCCTGGCCATCCTTCCGCTGGATGCCGCACGCCTGCACCTGTTCTACGAAACCGCTGAATATTTCCGCGTCGCCGAGCGCGACGGCAACCTGGCCGGCTTCCTGATCGGCTTCGGCAGCGACAGCCAGCACGACAGCAGCAACTTCGCCTGGTTCAAGCAGCAGCTGGACACTCCCTTCTTCTATATCGACCGCATCGTGGTCGCCAGCCGCCGCCGCGGCGGTGGCGTCGGCCGTGCGTTCTATGCCGATGCGCAGAGCTTTGCCGAGCTGCGCTACCCGCAGATGACCTGCGAGGTGTTCCTGGACCACGGCGCCGATGCCGCCCTGCTCTTCCACGGCAGCTTCGGCTTCCGCGAGCTGGGCCAGAACACCATGCCGCATGTGGACGTGCGCGCCAGCATGCTGGCCAAGGAACTGTGCAGTTACCCGTGGGTGCAGGACACCTACGGCGGCAAGCTGCCGGATGTGGCATGGGCGCGTGACCGGCAGCTGCCGGTGCAGGCACAGCGGCCGACGGGGACCTGAGCGTGGCGGTGAATTTCGATTACGAACAGGCCGGTGAACTGAAGATCGGCCAGGTGGGCATTGCCAACCTGCGCATCCGTACCCTTGATGTCGAACGCCTCGTGCAGGAAATGCAGGAACGCGTGAACCGTGCGCCGAAGCTGTTTGGCCGCGCGGCGGTCATCCTCGATTTCGGCGGCTTGAGCCAGGTGCCCGACGTGGCCACCGCGCAGGCGCTGGTGGACGGGCTGCGGGGCGCCGGCGTGCTGCCGGTGGCGCTGGCCTACGGCACCACCGCCATCGACCTGCTGTCGCAGCAGCTGGGCCTGCCGCTGCTGGCCAAGTTCCGCGCGCAGTACGAACGTGCCGAGGCCGAGCCGGCCCCGCCGCCGCCCGCTGCGCCCGCACCCGCACCGCGTCGCGCCGCCAAGGCCGAACCGGCCCCGGCCGCACCGGTGGGCAAGGCCCCCGACGCCGCCGCGCCGCAGCCGGGCCGCATGCAGCTGGGCAACGTGCGTTCGGGCCAGCAGCTGTACGCGGAAAACTGCGACCTGACGGTCATGGCCACCGTCGGCGCCGGCGCCGAGGTCATCGCCGACGGCAGCATCCATATCTACGGCACCCTGCGCGGCCGCGCGCTGGCAGGGGCCCAGGGCAACACCGCGGCGCGCATCTTCTGCCGCGATTTCCATGCAGAACTGGTCGCCATTGCGGGCCATTACAAGGTACTGGACGATGTGCCGGACAACCTGCGCGGCAAGGCCGTGCAGGTGTGGCTGGAACAGGACCAGATCAAGATCGCTGCGCTGGACTGACGCAGCACCCAAACAGAATCATCAGGAGAAGTCCTTTGGCTGAAATCATCGTAGTCACCTCCGGCAAGGGCGGCGTCGGCAAGACCACTTCCAGCGCGAGCCTGGCCTGCGGCCTGGCACGGCGCGGCAAGAAGGTGGCCGTGATCGACTTCGACGTCGGCCTGCGCAACCTCGACCTGATCATGGGTTGCGAACGCCGCGTGGTGTACGACTTCGTGAACGTCGTGCACGGCGAAGCCACCCTGAAGCAGGCCCTGATCAAGGACAAGCGCTTTGACAACCTGTACGTGCTGGCCGCTTCGCAGACCCGCGACAAGGATGCGCTGACCCAGGAAGGCGTGGGCAAGGTGCTGAAGGACCTGGCCGCCGACGGCTTCGACTACATCATCTGCGACTCGCCGGCGGGCATCGAAAAGGGCGCGTTCCTGGCCATGTACTTCGCCGACCGCGCGGTGGTGGTGGTGAACCCGGAAGTGTCCTCGGTGCGCGACTCGGACCGCATCATCGGCCTGCTGGATTCGAAGACCCACAAGGCCGAATCGGGCCAGGACGTGCCGGCCTTCCTGCTGCTGACCCGCTACACCCCGGTGCGCGTGGAAAGCGGCGAAATGCTCAGCATTGCCGACGTGGAAGAAGTGCTGGGGCTGAAGGCCATTGGCGTGATCCCCGAATCGGGCGACGTGCTCAACGCATCCAACAAGGGTGAACCGGTGATCCTGGATGTCGAATCCGCCGCCGGCCAGGCCTACGACGATGCCGTCGCGCGCATCCTGGGCGAAGAACGCCCGATGCGCTTCACCAGCGTGGAGAAGAAGGGCTTCTTCAGCAAGCTGTTCGGAGGGTAAGCATGGGCCTGTTCGATTTCCTCAAAGCGAAGAAGACCACCGCCGAAACCGCGAAGAACCGCCTGCAGATCATCATCGCGCAGGAACGCAGCCACCGCGGTGGCCCGGACTACCTGCCGCTGCTGCAGCGCGAGCTGCTGGAAGTGATCAAGAAGTACGTCAACATCGATGTCGACGCGGTAAAGGTCGACCTGGTGAAGGATGGCCAGCACGACGTGCTGGACATTTCCGTGGCGCTGCCTGAAGGTCCGGACAAGCCCTGACCCCCTGCCCCGCCCGTGCCTGCACGGGCGGGGTGCGTGAACTGCATGACTGAATCCTCTACCGCCGTGGACGTCACCTGCGTGGGCGATATCGCCTTCGCCGATGCGCAGCGCCTGCTCGCCGCGCACGACCTGCGCCTGCACCACGTGGCGGCCGGTGCGCCCATTCCCGGAAGCTACTGGGGCGAGCCCGAAGCCGGCATCATCGCCAGCGACGTGTACGTGCGCGACGACACCCCCGTGCACTCGATGCTGCACGAAGCCTGCCACCTGATCGTGCTGCCGCCCGAGCGGCGCGCGCAGGTGCATACCGACGCCACCGATTCGGTGCCCGAAGAAGACGCGACCTGCTATCTGCAGATCGTGCTGGCCGCGCAGTTGCCCGGCGTGGGCAGCGAACGGCTGATGGCCGACATGGATACGTGGGGGTATACGTACCGGCTGGGGTCCACCAAGGCGTGGTTCGAGCAGGATGCCGAAGACGCGCGGGCGTGGTTGATCGAACGCGGGTTGCCGGTGGCGTGAAGCATCCACGCATGGCGTGGCTCTACTGTAGAGCCGAGCCCATGCTCGGCTGCTCTTCGCCGTTACCAGCGCGAGTGCAAAACCCAAAGCAGCCGAGCATGGGCTCGGCTCTACAGGATCACCCCTGACCGGCCAGCGCGCGCAGGGTGATGCCGACGATGTAGGCCAGATACGTGCCGGTGGCATAGCCCATCGTGCCCAGCAGCACGCCCACCGGCGCCAGCGCCGGATGGAACGCGGCCGCCACCACCGGTGCCGAGGCCGGGCCACCGATGTTCGACTGCGAGCCGATGGCGAAATAGAAGAACGGCACCTTCAGCAGCTTGCCCAGGCACCACAGCAGGGCGATATGCACGGCAATCCAGATGATGCCCAGCAGGAACAGCCACGGGCGGTCCAGCAGCGCCAGCAGGTCCATCTGCATGCCGATGCAGGCGATCAGGAAGTACAGCAGCAGCGAGCCCAGGCGCGAAGCGCCCGCCCCTTCCAGGGTGCGCGCACGGGTGAAGCTCAGGCTCAGGCCCAGCGTGGTCGACAGCACCACCACCCACACGAACGGTGCGTCCAGGCTGAACTGCGAAGCCCAGCTGACGTTGGCCTTGAACCACGCCGCCAGCGGCGCGCCGATGGCATGCGACAGGCCCACGCCACCGAAGGCCACCGCCACGATCAGCATCAGGTCGGTCAGGCTGGGAATGCGCTCGTGCTCGGCCTGGAAGCGCGCGATGCGCTCCTTCAGTTCATCGATGGCCGAAGTATCGGCACCGCTGCGCGCATCGATCTTTGCCGCACGACCGGCCAGGAAGATCAGCGCGGCCATCCACACATAGCCCACGCCGACATCGACCACGGCGAACTGGCCGAAGGTGGTCGCATTGACGTCGAACACTTCGCGCATCGCCAGCATGTTGGCACCGCCGCCGATCCAGCTGCCGGCCAGTGCCGCCATGCCGGCCCAGGTATCGCCGGCCACGGTATCGGGATGGATCGCGCGCATCACCAGGAACGCTACCACCGCGCCCAGCATGATGCTGGCCGAGGCGCCCAGGTACATCAGCACCAGCTTCGGGCCCAGCCGCAGGATGCCCTTGATGTCCACCGCCAGGGTCAGCAGGATCAACGCCGCCGGCAGCAGGATGTCGCGCGCGATCGGGTTGTAGAGCTTGGTGTTCTGGCCGTCGATGAGGCCGACGGTGTTGTAGATGCCGGGAATGAGGTAGCACAGCAGCAGGGCCGGCACGAAGGTGTAGAAGCGCTTCCACGCACCTTGTTCGCGCGAGGCGGTCCAGAACACGGCACCGAGGGTGGCGGCGATCAGGCCGAAGACGACGATGTCGTTCTGGATCAGGGCGGTCGAAGGCATGCAGGCGCTCGTGTAGAGCCGAGCCATGCTCGGCTGCTGTTGGCGGGAAAGGAGGCACAGAGCAGCCGAGCATGGCTCGGCTCTACAAAAAGCCGGGCGCCGCCACGAGGGCGGCGCCGGTAACGCTTATTCGCCGATGTGCTGCTTCAGCCAGGCATTGACGGTGTCATGCCACAGGATGCTGTTGTTCGGCTTCAGCACCCAGTGGTTCTCGTCCGGGAAGTACAGGAACTTCGATTCGATGCCTTGGCGCTGGGCGGCGGTGAACGCGGCCAGGCCCTGCTCGACCGGAATGCGGAAGTCCTGCTGGCCGTGGATGACCAGGATCGGCTTCTTCCAGTCGGCCACGTGGTTGACCGGGTTGAACTTCTCGAAGTTGGCTGCCTTCTGGTACGGGGTGCCGCCCTGCTCCCACTCGGTGAACCACAGTTCTTCGGTGGCGTAGCCCATCATGCGTTGGTCGAACACGCCGTCATGGTTGACCAGGCACTTGAACGGGCTGTTCCAGTTGCCGGCGATCCAGTTGACCATGAAGCCGCCGTAGCTCGCACCCAGCGCACAGGCCTTGTCACCGTTGAGGAAGGAATACTTCTTCAGCGCCGCATCCCAGCCCTTCTGCAGGTCTTCCAGCGGGCGGTCGCCCCAGTGCTGGCTGATCGCATCGGTGAAGGCCTGGCCGTAGCCGGTGGAACCGTGGAAGTCGATCATGACCACGGCATAGCCCTGGCCGGTGTAGGTCTGCGGGTTCCAGCGGTAGCTCCAGCCGTTGCCGAAGCTGCCCTGCGGGCCGCCGTGGATCAGGAACGCGACCGGGTAGGACTTGCCTTCCTGGTAGTTGTGCGGCTTGACCACGTAGCCGTGCACGGTGTCGTTGTTCCAGCCCTTGAACGAGAACTGCTCGAAGTCGCCGAAGTTGACGTCCTTCAGCACTTCGCCAGCGGCCGGGGTCAGCGCGCGCAGTTCGCCGATCGGCTGGCCAGCGACCGGCAGCATGCCGACCAGCACCTGGTCGTTGCTCTTCAGGCTGTTGCGGGTGATGGCCACGCTGTTGCCGGCCACGCTGACCGAGGACACGGTGCCATCGCCGATCACCTTGGTGGCCTTGCCGCTGGCCACGTCGATCTGGAACAGCGGGTGCTCGCCCAGGTCGTCGGTGGTGGTGTAGATGCTGGCGCCATCGGCGGACAGGTTGATCTCACCGGCCGAACGATCCCACTGCGGGGCGATCTCGCGGGTCTTGCCGCTGGCCAGGTCCATCGCCATCAGGCCGAAGCGGTCGGCTTCGAAGCCCGGGCGCTTCATGGCGCGGTAGAACAGGGTCTTGCCGTCGGCGCTGAACACCGGGCCGGCATCCCAGGCGGGGTTGGCGGCGGTCAGGTTGACCGGCGCCTGCTTGCCGGCGGCATCGAAGCGGTACAGGTCGAAGTTGGTCGACCACGGTTCTTGCTTGCCGGCCACACGGATGCTGGCGACCACGCTGGCGCCATCCGGCGACCAGGTGAAATCGTCATTGCCGCCGAACGGCTTGGACGGTGCGTCGCCGTCGATGGTCGCGCTCAGCGCCGAGGCGCCCTTCACCGGGCCGGCCTTGGCCGCCGGCAGCGGCGCCACGAACAGGGTGTTGCGACGGCCATCATTCCAGGTGTCCCAATGGCGCACGAACAGCGAATCGAAGACCTTGCCGCTGGCCTTGGCGTCGGCCACGTCCTTGAGCTTCTTTTCGGTGCAGGCCAGGTCCGAGGCACAGGCCTGGAACACGCCGGCGCTGAACAGCACGCGGTCGTCCTGCGGCGAGACGTGGTAGCTGTCCACGTCCACCGGGAAGTCGGTCAGCTGGCGCGGGGTGCCGCCGCTGATCGGCTGCGCGTACAGCTGCTGGCTGCCGTTCTTGGCGCTGAGGAAATAGACGGTCTGGCCATCGGCCGACAGCGAAGCCGAATTGACGTTCCAGCCAGCCGGAGTGATCTGCTTCGGCGGGGCTGCATCACGCGTGCGCAGGTTGCGTGCGAACAGGGCGGTGCTGGACTTGAGGTTGGCATCGGTGCTGCGCTTGGCGAACACCACGGTGCCGCCGTCGGCGGTCAGGACCGGGGCGGAGACGCGATCCATGGCCACCATGTCGCGGACTTCCAGGCCACGGGCAGCGGCGACGCTGGGCAGGGCGGCCAGAAGGCTCAGTGGCAGCAGGGCATGACGCAGTTTCATCGGGGTCTCCGCAGGACGGCAAAAAACCGATGGTAGGCCTGCGCGGGCGGGGCTGCCAAGGCCATCGGTCATGGCTGCCCGCGTGGGTTCGTCCCACCGCCAGAAAAAGCAAACCCCGCCGTGGCGGGGTTTGCGGGGGGCACCGGGGTCGGATCCGATTCCGCAGGAATCGGCTCTGACCCCTGCCCAGCGTCGGACGGCGAACCCGGGGTCAGAGCCCTTCCCGTCGGGAAGGGGTCCGACCCCTTGGCACTACGCCATGGCGCGCTTGCCGGTGCGGTAGATCAGCAGGCCCACCAGGAACAGCACGGCCAGGCCGAACCACTGCGCGGCCGGCAGGTGGAACGGCAGGGCCAGCACATCGGCGCGGCTGCTGATCACGATCGGCACGGCAATGGCGATACCCATCAGCGCCTCGCCGGTGATCAGGCCGGCGGCGAACAGCACGCCCGGCTTGTGCACGCGGTCGCGGCCTTCTTCGTCGTCGGCACGCACCTTGTGGAAGCGCTCGACCAGATAGGCGATCAGGCCGCCCAGGAAGATCGGCACCATCAGTTCCAGCGGCAGGTAGATACCGATGGCGGCGGCCAGCACCGGCACGCGGAAGCGCGAGTTGCGCGACTTCAGCCAGCTGTCGAAGGCGATGATGACCGCACCAACCACGGCACCGATGCCGATGAAGGTCCACGGCAGTTCGCCACCGAACAGACCCTTGGCCACCGACGCCATCAGGTTCGCCTGCGGGGCGGCCAGCGCGTTCGGGTGCAGCTCGGACTTCACGCCGATGCCGTAGGCCGTGGCCAGCAGGTTCAGCACCGGGGCCATGATCAGCGCGCACGAGAACGCACCGATGCCCAGCATCAGCTGCTGCTTCCACGGGGTGGCACCGACGATGTAGCCGGCCTTGAGGTCCTGCAGGTTGTCACCGCCCACCGCGGCGGCGCAGCAGACCACCGCGCCGATCATGATGGCGGCCACCGCACCCAGCGGCGCACCACCGGCACCCACCGGCTTCAGGCCATCGGCGCCCAGCAGCACGACCAGCACGGCCGAGGCGAACAGGATGGTGGAGATGGTGATGCCCGAGACCGGGTTGTTGGACGAACCGATCAGGCCGGCCAGGTAGGCCGACACCGACACGAACAGGAAGCCGGCGACGATCATGATGATGGTCATCGGAATGGACACGTGCCACTGGCCGACGATGGCCTGGTACAGGGCCAGCAGCGGCAGTACGAAGACCACCAGGGCGACCAGCATCCACTTCATCGGCAGGTCGCGTTCGGTATGCGCCAGCACCGGGCCGCCACTCTTGCGCGCGGCGGCGAAGCCGCTCTTGACGCCGTTCAGCAGCGACTTGCGCAGCGAGATCAGGGTCCAGATGCCGCCGATCAGCATCGCGCCGACACCCAGGTAGCGCATCTTCGCGCCCCAGATGGCAAACGCGGCCTCGGTGGACGAGGCGGCGGCGACCGACGCGGCCAGGGCCGGATCGGTGTTCATGAAGAACGCCTGGTAGATCGGGATGGCGATGTGCCAGGTCAGGATCGAGCCGGACACGACCACGATGCCGACATTCAGGCCGACGATGTAGCCCACGCCCAGCAGCGCCGGCGACAGGTTGGTGCCGATGAAGGCGGTGATCTTCGAGCTGCCGACGTAGGCCGAGGTCGACCAGGCATCGGGGATCAGGCGCAGGCCGCTTTCGGCGGCCAGCTTGACGAAGGCACCGATGACGGCCGACAGGCCGAGGATCTTCAGGCCCGGGCCGGGGTTTTCACCGGCCTTGAGCACTTCGGCCGCGGCCTTGCCTTCCGGGAACGGCAGCGGGTCTTCGACGATCATCGAGCGGCGCAGCGGCACCGAGAACAGCACGCCCAGCAGGCCGCCCAGGCCGGCGATGCCCAGCACCCACCAGTACTTGAAGTCCGGCCAGTAGCCCATGATGACCAGCGCCGGGATGGTGAAGATGACACCTGCGGCGATGGACGAACCGGCCGAGGCGCCGGTCTGCACGATGTTGTTTTCGAGGATGGAACCACCGCCCAGCAGGCGCAGCACGCCCATGGAAATGACCGCCGCGGGAATGGCGGTGGCGATGGTCAGGCCTGCGAACAGACCGAGATAGGCGTTGGCCGCCGACAGCACCACCGCCAGCACGATGGCCAGGGCCACTGCGCGGAAGGTGAGCTGCTTGGGCGCAGCGTCATGGTTCATGGAAGCCCCTGCTGGCAAAAAATCCCTTGCACGCTAGCGTTCAGGGGGCGGCAAGTCCAGTGCGGTTCGGGACGGTTGCGGCCGGGCGGCCAGTGGGATAGTCGCATTTGGCCAAAGTCAGCCAATGCACCAGGCGCATCAGGCACATCCCGGTGGCCTACGGGGCACCGCGGCCCCCTTGTCCCGCATGGTCCAGGCCAGCAAGCCCTGCTGCATTGCAGCCAGCACCGTTTGAAGTGACTCAACGACTCATGCAACGTGTCCATG
The DNA here is from genome assembly GCF_047782825.1 of Stenotrophomonas maltophilia. Taxonomy (GTDB): domain Bacteria; phylum Pseudomonadota; class Gammaproteobacteria; order Xanthomonadales; family Xanthomonadaceae; genus Stenotrophomonas. The sequence goes on from NZ_CP180589.1 coordinate 1,918,952, forward strand.
ATCTGCCCCCACGACGCCGAGGCGACCCATGAACAGCGCACTTCGGGTCTGCCCGGTCAAATCACCAGCCATGGCCATCGCGGCCCTGTTCTGCCTGATGCCACTGAGTGATCACGCCTCTGCCTGGAGTCGGGTTGGCGCGGTCGAGGTCACCGACCATGCCGGCACACCCTGTTTCGGGCTGCCAAAGAAGGAACGCAAGCGTATCGGCAAGACGCCGCAGGTGTACGGTGTGGAGGTGCATGACGCGATTTCGCCACCACTGCGGCGGCAATGGTCTTTCTACTTTGAGCATCCCGCGTCACTGCCGCTTCCACCCGGAGCCTGCGTGCTCTACGGCGAAGTACCAGACAACGCCATGGCAAGACAAACGGCCATGCCACTGCAACCTGGACGCCTGTACGACGTCTCGATGTCGGCCACCAGGACCGGCGCCACCCAATTCCACAGCGCCCGATTCTGCGTGAAGGCGCACCCCGACGGGAGCCTGCGAGCGATCCAGGTTCAGTACGACAAGGCGCTGAGCTGGAGTCCCGCCGTCTGCCTGCCCTGAGCGGGCAGGTACTCGCGTCCACAGCTCCCGGTGCGTGCTGGAAACAGGTTATTGTTATGTTATATCCTGTCACGCCACTCGAGCATTACACGTGGCTCCAACGCCCTCTCCCCGGCTGGCCTCCATCGACCAGCTGCGCGGCACCGTGATGCTGCTGATGCTGCTCGACCACGTGCGCGAGACCTTCTTCCTGCAGTACCAGGTCAGCGACCCGATGGACGCGGCCAGCGTCTCCCCTGCCCTGTTCGCCTGCCGCCTGCTGGCCCATCTGTGCGCGCCGGTGTTCGTGCTGCTGACCGGCCTGTCGGGTTGGCTGTACGGCCAACGCCAGGCCGATCCGCGCCGGGCCATCGCCACCTTCCTGCTCAAGCGCGGCCTGTTCCTGGTGGTGCTGGAGCTGACCCTGGTGAGCTTCGCCTGGACCTTCCAGTTCCCGCCGGACACCCTCTACCTGCAGGTCATCTGGGCCATCGGCCTGAGCATGATCGCGCTGGCCGGCCTGCTGTGGCTGCCGCGCCCTGCCCTGCTGGTGCTGGGCGTGCTGCTGGTGGCCGGCCACAACCTGTTCGATGGCCTGCGCGTGGAAGGCAACGGCGTGCTGGCGGTGCTGTGGAAGGTGCTGCACCAACGCGACTGGATTGAAACCGGCGTGCTGCGCCTGCGTACGTCCTACCCGGTGCTGCCGTGGGTCGGGGTGATCGCCCTGGGCTACCTGATGGGGCCGTGGTTCGCCCGCGACCGCGACCCGGCGCAGCGCCAGCGATGGCTGCTGTGGGCCGGGCTGGGCGCACTGGCGGCCTTCGCCCTGCTGCGCCTGGCCAACGGTTACGGCGAAGCGCCGTGGCAGCACCAGGACAGCGCCCTGCGCACCTGGATGAGCGTGTTCAACGTGACCAAGTACCCGCCGTCGCTGCAGTTCCTGCTGCTGACGCTGGGCGCGGGCCTGTTGCTGCTGCGCCTGTACGAATGGGCGCCGCTGGCGCGCGCGCTGCGCCCGCTGGCCGACATCGGCGCGGCGCCGATGTTCTTCTACCTGCTGCACCTGTACGTGCTGAAGCTGCTGTACCTGGTCGCGCTGGCAACCTGGGGCCCGACTCACGGCAATCTGTACGCACTGGATTCGGTGGCCGGCCTGCTGCTGGTGGCCTGTGCGCTGGCGGTGCTGCTATACCCGCCGACGCTGGCGTTCGGTCGCTTCAAGGCGCGCCGCCGCGACCTGGCGTGGTTGCGGTACCTGTGATCGACCGCGCGGGATGAGCGCCATCCACGCATGGCGTGGATCTACTGGGAGCGCCGGGCCATGCCCGGCGTTGTAGCGGATCGCCCGGCGTGGCCCGGCGTTGCGTAGGGTCGCCGGGCGTGGCCCGGCGCTACCCGGCGCCTATAATCCGGCGATGAATTCCACCGCGATTGCTTCCGACGACTTCCTCGGCCACCCGAAAGGCGTCTACGTCTGCTTCTTCACCGAAATGTGGGAGCGCTTCTCCTTCTACGGGATGAAGGCACTGCTGCTGTTGTATCTCACCAAGTACCACCTGTTCGGCGACAAGGCCGGCCTGGACCTGCTGGGTGCCTATGGCGGCCTGGTCTACTGCATCCCGGTCTTCGGCGGCATGCTGGCCGACCGCTGGCTGGGCATGCGCCGGGCGGTGCTGTTCGGCGGCATCCTGCTGGTGCTGGGCCACCTGGGCATGGCCTTCGAAGGCCACGCCGCGTACCGGGTGAACGGTGAGGTGGTGCGCGATACCTCGGCGCTGGCCGTGACCTATCTGTCGCTGGCGCTGATCATCATGGGCGTGGGCTTCCTCAAGCCGAACATCTCCACCATCGTCGGCAAGCTCTACCCGCAGGACGATCCGCGCCGCGATTCGGGTTTCTCGCTGTTCTACGCCGGCATCAACCTGGGTGCGCTGTTCTCCTCGCTGGTCTGCGGCTTCCTGGGCGAAGCCTATGGCTGGAAGTACGGTTTCGGCGCGGCCGGCATCGGCATGGTGGCCGGTCTGGCGATGTTCCTGTGGGGCCAGAAGTACCTGCAGGGCCACGCCGAAGCGCCGCAGCCGGCGGCATTGAAGCAGAAGGTGCTGGGCCTGCCCCGCGAGTGGCTGATCTACCTGTGCGCGCTGGTGGGCGTGCTGCCGGTGGCGTGGCTGATGTGGGCCGCGGGCAACGGTGCCTTCGCCCTGGGCGGCGAGATCAGCCTGGCGCTGATGCTGATGCTGGTGGTGCTGGGCGGCGTGCTGGTCTGGTTCGCCTGGTTCACCGGCAACAAGTGCACCCCGGTGCAGCGCCAGCAGATGATCGCGCTGATGGTGCTGATCTTCATGGCGCTGGTGTTCTTCACGATGTACGAGCAGTCCTACGGCTCGTGGGTCACCTTCACCGATCGCCTGCTGACCAAGGACATCGTGCCGGCGCTGGTCATTACCGGCGGCACCCCGCTGCCGTGGTCGATCGTCTCGCTGCTGCTGGCACCGCTGGGCTTCGTGGTCAGCGCACGCCTGTCCGAGCGTCGCCCGGGCTCGAACGCGCCGCGTGCATTCTTCATCGCCATCGTCGCGCTGATGCTGGTGCTGCTGGTGCGCGACTGCCTGGTGATTCCGCAGACCGCCGGTTCGCTCACCTATCTGGGCGGCCTGTTCCTGGTGCTGCTGGCCCCCGCCTTCGCCGCGCTGTGGACCTGGATGGACCGCCGTGGCTGGGAGCCCGGCAAGCCGGTGAAGTCGGCCTGGGGCCTGGTGATCGGCGCGCTCTCATTCGTGCCACTGGCGCTGGCCGCGCAGCAGGTGGGCGCCACCGGTGAAATGGCCAGCGTGTGGTGGCTGGTGCTGGCCTACTTCCTGCTGGCCAGCGGCGAGATGTGCTTGTCTCCAGTGGGCCTGTCGGCGGTGACCCAGCTGGCGGTGCCGCGGGTGATGAGCCTGATGATGGGCACCTGGTTCCTGGCCACCGCGTTCTCGGAAACGCTGGCGGCGCTGTTCGGCAAGCTGGCGGCGATCGACGTGCCCGAAGGCGAATCCCTGGACATGGTGGCCGCGGCGGGTGCCTACGCGCACCTGTTCTGGCTGCTGATGTGGATCGGCCTGGGTTGCGCGTTGGCCGCATTCATCGCCGCGCCGTTGCTGAAGCGGATGATGCACGGGGTCAAGTGACCCCGTGCATCACTTCACAGGCCATTGCGCATGGCCTCGGCCATCTGCAGGCGCATGTCCTTGATCTTCTGACGGGTTTCCTCGTCAAGCGCAGAAGGATCGATGTTCTCCACGCGCAGCGCTGCGGGCATGAAGCGGCTGATGTTGGACGGCGCGCCCCACACGTCCACTACCGGCGTCGGCAGCAGCGCGCGCGAATGCAATGCAGGATGCGCGCCCGGGGGCAGCACCCACCCCTGGGTGTCTGCGTTCCACCGCAGGGTGGTGAAGCCGGTGAGAGTGGCTTCCGGGGCATCGCCGATGGCGTGGCGAAGCCCGGTCAACACCTGCCGGTACTGCTGTTCCAGCACCGCTTTGTCCTGCAAAGGCCCCATGACCGGCACCGGCAGATGGTCCAGGGATGGGACCGTACATTGGACTTCAAGCCGCGCCAGATGGCCTTCCTCGTCGATGAAGTGCGCCTGCACCGGCCTGCATTGGATCTTCTGCGGTGACGCTGCCGCGACGTAAGCCTCCACATCACTGCGCAGCGACCCGCGCAGGACCGGTGGTATCCAGAGCAGGATCTGGCTGACCAGTTCCGGCGCGGCAGGTTGTTCGCTTGTCTGGGCGGTGAAGGCGACGGACATCGCCGTTCGAGCAGCAGCATCAACTGGCCGCGGGGCGTTCACCTTCAGAAGGAGCTGCGTCAGCATCTCCGTAGCACTCCCATCTTCGTACCAATAGCGGCCGCCAGCGACCGACAGGAGCTGCAGTTCACCGCCACTTGCCATTGGCCAGCGCCGGTCCCGCTCCATGGCGGCCTCAAGGTCTGAAATCAGCTCACCTGCTGCCGGCCTTCTGCCCTCTGTCAGCAGGTTGATCGTCGCAAGCGCAAGCGCCCTGGGCGCCGACACGTAGGAGGTGATGCAGCGGTACTGAACATCCATGACCTTGGCATCAGCCGGCAACCGGCCGTCCCCGAAGCGCTTCAGTGCAATGCCCTGCAGCGGGGTATCCGGAGCCCGCTCACGCACCTCATGCGGCCCACAGCGCGACGCGCCGGCCAGTGTGGTCTGTGCCATCAGCTGGCGGGCCCTGGCGATGTCGGCGACGGACGTGTCATCACTGGAAAGCGCATCGATCCAGCTGTCGGTCAGTGCAGTCCCCAACGCCAGCGCGCGGATCATCATCCTGATCTCCGCCTCGGAACCTGCAGGCGGGTCGGCCTGCATGCCGATCAACCAGCGATGCAGCTGCAGACCTTCCTCATCCACCCGTGCCGTATTGAGAAGTGATCGCGTGACTTCCTCGACCTCGTAGGTCTGCTGGGCGTGCGCCTGCAGGGCAAGCACACCACCGAAGGCCAGGAACAGGCGCCCGCAGCGGGCAGCGATGGAGCGAAGGCGGGATTGAACGGCCATGGCAGTACTACGCAGAACAAAGGGAGGCCATCATTGCCGCCTGCCGAATCCACCGGCCATAGGAATTGTTTGAAACGGCGGCAGAAAATTCCTCGGTTACCGTGCGGCGGCGCCCCCCTGCCACCGCATGCACTCAAGGCGCCTTGGCCCTGCCCGGCGCTGCCGCCGGTGGCGCTGCGGTCGCTCCCCCCAGGCTGCGTGAAAGGAAGGCCAGCAGCCGCGTGTAGTAGTCGCGCTGGTTCGCTTCGCCGTACAGGCCATGCCCTTCGCGCGCGTAGTACGCCGCTTCCACCGGCACCCCGGCCTGCTTCAGGGCCGCCTCCATGCGTTCGGTGTGCTGCACCGGCGCACGCTGGTCTTCGCGGCCGGCCGCCAGCAGGACCGGCACCTTGATGGACGCGGCCAGGTTTACCGGCGATACCGCCGACAGCCCCGCCGGATCACCCAGCCAGTCACGCAGGTAGTTCAGGCCCGACGTACGGTCCTGGATGTCACCGCGCTTGAACATCAACGGCAGGTCGTAGACGCCCACATAGCCGGCGGCGCACTTGTACAGCCCCGGCTCGCGCACCGCCCCCATCATGGCCGAGTACGCACCGTAGCTGGCGCCGTAGATGCAGATGCGCTGCGCATCGGCGATGCCTTCCCTGATCGCCCAGCGAGTGGCATCGGTCACGTCATCCTGCATGGCCCGGCCCCACTGCTGCGCGGCCGCCTGGGTATGTGCACGGCCGTAGTTGCCGGACCCGCGGAAGTTGACCTGCAGCACCGCATAGCCCGCTGCGGCCAGCAACTGGTTGTCACGTTCGAAGCTGCCATCGTCGAAGATGCCGATCGGGCCGCCGTGCGGCACCACCACCATCGGCAGGCCACGGCCATCACTGCCCTGCGGCAGGGTCAGGTAGCCATGCAGGGGCAGCCCGTCGCGGGCGGCCAGGGTGACCGGGCGCACGCTGGCGCCGCCATCACGGTCGAACCAACGGTGGCGTGCAGTCAGGAAGGCCGCTTCGCGGGTGGCAGTGTTGAACAGGAAGAAGTCGCCGGGGTTGCGCGCCGAACTGACCTTCACCAGGATACGCGCGTTGTCGCGGGTGGCCGACAGCAGGCTGACCGACTGGCCCGGGAAGGCCTTTTCCAGCATGCGCTGGATCCGCGCGGTGGCCGATTGTTCGTCGAAGAAGGCCGTACGCGGGGTCGCACCCACGAACTGCACGCCGATCGGCACCCGCGTGCCCGGCTGGTGGATGACATGGGTCGGGTCGACCACGGCATCCTGCAGCAGGGTGTTCCGCTCGCCGGTCTGCGGGTTCCAGCTGACGACCACGTCAGGCCCCTTGGCCTGTTCAACGATCAGGTAGGCCAGCGTGTTGTCCGCGGAAAACCCGATGGGCCGTTCGATGCGATGGCTGCTGCCTTCATCGTTGACCAGTTTCCAGTGATCGCGATCCTGCCGGTAGTACAGCTTGTTGACGTTGTCCGCAGCGGCGCCGCGGGCGAAGCGCAGCTTGCCGCTGTTGTCGGTGGTGAACGTGGCCCGCTGCACTGGCGAACGCGATACCAGCATCCGCCGGCCGGTGATGACATCCATCCGTTCCAGGCGTGCGCTGGTGTCGTTGGCGAAGGGCCACAGCGAGATCAGCACGTTGCGTTCGTCACCGGCCAGCGGGTCGGCCAGGAAGGCGGCCACCGGTTCGACCACGCGCCCGGTCACGAAGCCCGGTTCGTCCGGGCGTGCGCGGTAGCCCACCAGCAGATCGCCGCGCTTGCCGTTGGCATCGATGGCATACAGCTCGCCGGTGGGCCGCGGCTCGTCCAGCGCGCCCCACTTTTCGGCCAGGCCGATCAGCAGGCGGGTGTCGCTCACCCAGTCGACCGTGTCGGCATGGTTGTTGCGCGGCGGGCGGAAGCTGCCGACCAGCGCCATGCTGTCGGTGCGCAGGATGGCCACGGCGGTGGCATCTTCCAGCGGCAGGGTCATCGCCAGGTACTCGCCGGTGGGCGAGAGCTGGATGTCGTTGAATTCGGCGCGGCGCAGATAGTCGTCCAGTGCGACATCGGCCGCCCCGGCATTGCATGCGCAGGCCAGGGCGAACAGCCCGGCCAGCAGGTGCCTGTAGTTCATGGTTCCCCCCGGAAACCGGGCAGCCCGCTGCCCGGCGTGATGGCGCGCGTGCCGCGCGCCGGTGGCTTCACGGTGCCTTGCGCTCGCCGGCCGCTGGCGTCGCTGCCGGCGCCGCCGACGCCGTTGCTCCGCCCAGGCTGCGCGAGAGGAAGGTCAGCAGCTTGCCGTAGTACTCACGCCGGTGTTCCAGCGTGTAGAAGCCGTGCCCTTCGGTCTTGAAGTACAGGCTTTCCACCGGCGTGCCGCTGCGCTTGAGCGCCGCCTCCATGCGTTCGGTGTGCTGCACCGGGGCGCGCTTGTCTTCGCCACCTGCGGCCAGGAACACCGGCACCTTGATGCGCCCGGCCTGGGTCACGGCCGACACTTCGTCCAGCTTCTTCGGGTCGCCCAGCCACTCGCGCAGGTAGGTCATGCCTGACGCGCTGTCCTGGATGTCGCCCCGGTTGAACATCATCGGCAGGTCGTACACCCCCACATAGCCGGCCGCACACTGGTACAGACCGGGTTCGCGGGCGGCGCCCATCATGGCCGAGTAGGCACCGTAGCTGGCGCCATAGATGCAGATGCGGTCCTTGTCGGCCATGCCCTGGGTGATCGCCCAGCGCGTTGCGTCGGTGACATCGTCCTGCATGGCGCGGCCCCACTGTTCGGCGGCCGCCTGCCCATGGGCGCGGCCATAGTTGCCCGAGCCGCGGAAATTGACCTGCAGCACCGCGTAGCCTGCAGCAGCCAGCAGCTGCGCTTCGCGGTCGTAGCTGCCATCGTCGAACACACCCAGTGGCCCACCGTGTGGCACCACCACCATCGGCAGCGCGCGCCCTTCGGTGCCCGCCGGCCGGGTCAGGAAGCCGTGCAGGGCCAGGCCATCGCGCGCCTTCATCTGGAACGGAGTGACCGTGGCAGCACGCGCGACATCGATCCAGTCGCTGCGGCTGACCAGGTATTGGGCGTTGCGCTTCTTGATGTCATACAGGTAGAAATCGCCTGGATTGCTGCCCGACCACACCTTCACAAGCACCTTGCTGCCATCGCGGGTGCTGGAAGTGATGTAGACGCCCTGCCCCTTGAAAGCCGTTTCCAGGCCACGGTAAAGGCGTGCGTCGGCCGAGGCTTCATCGAAGAAGCGCGTGCGCGGCACATCGCCCATGTACAGCGCGCCGACCGGAATGGACGTGCCGGGGCGGTAAAGGATGCTGGACGGGTCGACCACCTCGTCGCGCAGCACCGTCCGCCGCTCGCCGGTCTGCGGGTTCCAGCTGACGATGGCATCGGGCCCCTTCGGCTGCTCGCTCTGCAGGTAGGCCAGCACGCCGTCTTCGGAAAAGCCGACAGCGCGTTCGATGCGGCCGCTCAGCACCTCGTTGTTGACCAGCTGCCACTCGCCGCCGGTGGCGGCACGGTAGTAGAGCTTGTTGACGTTGTCGGTGTCGGCGCCGTGGGCGAAGCGGACATTGCCGCTGGCGTCGGTGGTGAAGCTTGCGCGGCGCACCGGCGAACGCGCCAGGATCGTGCGCTGGCCGCTGAGCACGTCCATGCGCTCGGCACGGGTGAAGGGTTCGTCGCTGAAGGGCCACACGGCGATGACCACGCTGCGCTCTTCGCCCGGCAGATCATCGGTGAGGAAGCCGGCCACCGCTTCGGCCTTCTTCGGCTGGATGCGCGTTCCCGCGCCGCGGTCCGACACCCGGTAGCCGACCAGCAGGCTGGCGCGCCCACCATCGGCGTTCATGCCCATCAGCTCGCCGGTCGGGCGCGGCTCGTCCAGCGAACCGAACTTCTCGGCCAGGCCGATCAGCAGGCGGTTGTCATTGACCCAGTGGAAGCTGGTCGCGTGGTTGTCACGTGGCGGGCGCATGCTGCCCACCACGCTGTGGTCGGACGTACGCAGAATGGCCACGGCGGTGAAATCGTCGCCCGGCAACGTGGTCGCCAGGTACTCGCCATTGGGCGAGATCTTGATGTCCTTGAACGCTTCCTGCCGCAGATAGGCATCCAGATCGACCGCCTGCGCCGCGCCCGACGACAGGACCGCCGCCAGCACGGCAGCGCTGAGATAGCTGTACATCCCTTTCCCCCTTGCACCCGGACACCCTGTCCGGGGATTGCCGATTCTAGGCAGGCCATGGCCGCGCCCGCCAGTGAAGGTCGTGTCGGTTCCCCGCGCCCCGCTCAGGGCGCCTTCTCCGCATCGCCGGTGGCCTGCACCTGTGGCGTTGCGCCACCCAGGCTGCGCGACAGGAACGCCAGCAGGCGGCCGTAGTACTCGCGGCGATGGGCCTGGGTATAGAAGCCATGGCCTTCGGTGCGGAAGTACAGCGCTTCCACCGGCGTGCCGGCACGTTCCAGCGCGGCCTGCAGGCGCTTGCTGTGTGCGATGGGCGCACGCGCATCCTCGCCACCGGCAGCCAGGAACACCGGCACCTTGATGCGGTCTGCCAGCGCCACCGGCGATACCTCGCCCAGCGTGGAGGGATCGCCCAGCCACTGCTGCAGGTAGGCGGTGCCCGAGTCGCTGCCAGCCACGTCGCCGCGCGTATACATCAGCGGCAGATCGTAGACCCCTACGTAGCCGGCAGCACAGCGGTACAGGCCAGGCTCGCGGATGGCCCCCATCATGGCCGAGTACGCACCGTAGCTGGCGCCGTACAGGCAGATGCGGTCCTTGTTGGCGATGCCTTCGGCAATGGCCCAGCGGGTGGCATCGGTCACATCGTCCTGCATGCGGCGGCCCCATTGCCGCACGGCCGCGCGGGCGTGCGCGCGCCCGTAGTTGCCCGAGCCACGGAAGTTCACCTGCAGCACGGCATAGCCTGCGGCGGCCAGCAGCTGCGTCTCGTGGTTGAACGCACCATTGTCGAATTCGCCGATGGGCCCGCCATGTGGCAGTACCACCAGGGGCAGGTCGCGGCCGCTGCTGCCATTGGGCAGGGTCAGGAAGCCATGCAGGTCCTGGCCGTCGCGCGCCTTCAGCTGGAAGGGCCGCACGCTGGCGGTCTTTTCCGGATCGAACCATTCGCTGCGCGCCATCAGGAAACGCGCCTGGTTGCGGTCCAGGTCGTACAGGTAGAACTCGCCGGGGTTGGCCCCGGACCAGGTTTCCACCAGCAGCCGGCGGCCGTCGCGGGTACTGGAGGTGATGAACACCGCACGCCCGGGGAAGGCCGCTTCCAGGCTGCGGTACAGCCGCGCATCGGCCGAGGTTTCATCGAAGAACCGGGTGCGCGGGCGGTCGCCCAGGAACAGCGCACCCACCGGCACCCGGCTGCCCGGGCGGCGGATCAGCCGCGCCGGATCGACCACCTCGTCGCGCAGCACCACCTTGCGTTCCTGCGTGGCCGGGTTCCAGCTGATGATGGCATCGGGCCCGCTGGCCTGCTCGCTCTGCAGGTAGGCCAGCTGGCCATCGGCGGAAAAGCCCAGCGCCGCCTCGATGCGGCCACTGCGCGTTTCGTCGTTGACCAGTGCCCAGTCGCCGCCGTTGCGGTGGTAGAGGCGGCTGCCGTTGTCGGCGGCGGTGCCGTACACGAAGCGGACCTCGCCCTTGCCGTCAATCGTGTAGGCCGACGCCGGCAGCGGTGCACGGACCAGGGTCTGCCGCTTGCCGGTGGCCAGATCCAGCCGGGCCGCATAGCCATTGGCATCCAGGCGCGACCCGCCCATGGCGATGACCACCTCGCCATCGTTGTCCGGCAGGGTGTCACTGAGGAAGGCAGCGGCACCGCTGTGGTAACGGGGCCGCAGGCGCAGGCCCAGGTTGCGGTAGCCGACCAGCACCTCCGGGCGCCCGGTGCGCGCGTCCAGCGACAGCAGTTCGCCGGTGGCCCAGGGCGCATCGCGGGTACCGAACTTCTGCGCCAGGCCGAACACCACCTGATCGTTGTTGACCCAGTGCATGTTGAAGACATGCGAATTGCGTGGCGGCCGCAGGCTGCCCACCGGCGTGTTGTCGTCCGTGCGCAGGATGATCAGGGCGGTGAAGCCATCACCGGGCACGGTCGCGGCCAGGTAGTCGCCACCGGGCGACAGGATCACATCTTCGAACTTGTCCGTCCGTACATAGGCATCCAGATCAACTGCGGCTGCGTTTCCCCAGCCCATGCCCACCGCCACAAAGGCGGCCAACCAGAATCCGCGCATCCTTCCCCCTCCCTGCCTGGACCCCTTGTCCCGGCTGGCCGATTCTAGGCAGGCCTGCGCCCGCCCCGCCAGTGGCGCGACGTTGCCGGCGCGGAAAAGACGACGGCACCGTTTCCGGTGCCGTCGTTGCCACTACCTTGGAGAGAGAGTCAGGACGTGGGTTCGGGGGGCGTGCGCCGGGGGTCAGTGGACCCCGCGCACCGCCAGGGTAAGGGCCAGGATGCTGAGGATCACCGCGATGGTGCCGTCGAGCACGCGCCAGGTGCTGGGCTTGGTGAACAACGGCGCCAGCAGGCGGGCACCCAGGCCCTGCGCGGTCAGCCACAGGCAGCTGGCGGTGACCACGCCGGCGGCGAAGGCCATGCGTGCATTGCCGAAGTTCTCGGCGATCGAACCGATCACCATCATGTCCAGCCAGAAGTGCGGGTTGATCAGCGAGAAGCCGACCGCAGCCAGCAGCACCGCGCGGCGGCTGCCGTCATCGCTGTCGGCCTCGCCCATGCCACCGCCACCGGCGAAGGCACGGCGCGCAGACTTCATCGCATACCAGGCCAGGAAGGCCACGCCGGTCCACAGCACAGCGGTGGTCAGCCACGGCAGCGTGGTGGTAAGCGTGCGCAGGCCGGCCACGCTGGCGAAGATGAAGAACGCATCGATGGCCGCGCAGGTGGCGACCACCGGCACGATGTGCTTGCGCAGGATGCCCTGGCGCAGGATGAAGGCGCTCTGGGCGCCGACCACGGCGAACAGGCCGATGCCGGTAGCTGCACCAGAGAACCAGGCACCGAGGCCGGTGCTGGCGGAGATGACCGAGAACATGGGGTGACTGCCTTTTCTTGCTTGGGGGGCGGTGCCTCGCGAAGGCGGACAGCACCGGAACGGGCGCCATTGTCGCGCCGCAACATTTAAAAGACGAGCTAAACTTACTAAACCAACATTAGCGGAGCTTAATTCGATGCGTATCGATCACGCCCAGCTGCGGGCCCTGGCCGCGGTGATCCGCGAAGGCAGCTTCGATCGCGCCGCGCAATCGCTCAACGTCACCCCCTCGGCCATCTCGCAGCGGGTCAAGGCGCTGGAGGACCGGATCGGCCGGCTGCTGGTCAAGCGTGGCACCCCGGCCACCGCCACCGCCGAGGGCCAGCTGCTGGTGCAGCTGGCCGAGCAGACCGCCCTGCTGGAACACGACGCCCTGCACCGCATGGGCCTGGCCGATGAGGATCTGCCCCAGGCCAGCATCCCGGTGGCGGTGAACCACGACAGCCTGGAAACCTGGTTCCCGCAGGCCGCCCAGCAGTTCGCGCAGCGCACCGGCACCACCCTGGACCTGCGCGTGGAGGACCAGGACCACACCGTGGAACTGCTGCGCCAGGGCACGGTGCTGGGGGCGGTGACCACCCTGGACGAGCCGGTGCAGGGCTGCCAGATCCATGCCTTGGGCAGCATCCGCTATGCGGCAACCTGCACGCCCGAGTTCCGCGAGCGCCACTTCGCCAAGGGAGTGACGGCGCAGGCGCTGGCCCAGGCGCCGGTGCTGGTGTTCAACCGCAAGGACGACATGCAGTCGCGGTTCGCCCGGCGGATGGCGGGCGATGACCTGCCCAGTACGGCGCCGACCTGGTGGATTCCGTCCACGCGGGCGTTCGTGCAGGCGAATCTGGGCGGGCTGGGCTGGACCATGAACCCATTGCCGCTGGTGAAGCGCCATCTGGATGCGGGGCGGCTGGTGTATGTGCGGCAGCGGGCGTGGGAGGACGTGCCGCTGTACTGGCAGCACTGGAAGGGGGATGTGCAGACGATGGCGCTGCTGACGCAGGCGGTGTTGGAGGCGTCCAGCACGCTGGTACGGCGGAAGCGGTAGTGCCGGCCGCTGGCCGGCAGCTTCAAAAGCAGAGGCCTGCATTCCGTGGGTTGGCGGGGTGGGTCCGGTTGCGGCGCAATGGGCTCTGACCCCATTTCTGTGCCAGCATCGCGGCAACCGTCTTGGGAGCTGGGCGATGCAGACCGAACCGGTGTTCCTGCATATCCGCGTGGTGATGGGGATCATCCTGGGCCTGTCCATCACCACCCTGCTGAAGGGACTGGCGCAGGTGATCGAGCATCCGCAGCGGCGTGGGCGTTCTGCGCTGCATCTGTGCTGGGTGGCCTGGACGCTGGTGTCGCTGGTCACGTTCTGGTGGTGGGAGTTCCGCCTGATCGAGGTGCATCGGTGGACCTTCGAGACGTATCTGTTCGTGATCGGCTACAGCGCGACGTGGTTCCTGTTGTGCGCGCTGCTGTTCCCCGATGACCTGCGCGAGTTCGGCAACTACGGTACATACCTGATGCAGCGCCGCCGCTGGATCTTCAGCGTGATTGCGGCACTGACGCTTCTGGACCTTGTGGATACCGCAATCAAGGGGCAGAGTCGCTGGCGCCTGCTGGGCGAGGCGTATCCGCTGCACACGGCGCTGATGCTGGTGGTCTGCGTGCTGGGCTGGAACCTGCGCAGCGCGCGTGGACAGGTGGTCCTGGCCAGCGTGGCGCTGGCGTACCAGATCGGGTACTTCGCGGCGGAGTACTTCACCATCGGCAGCGATTGAACGCTTCCGCCAGGCAGGGCCTGGCGCTAACCAAGGAACATGCATGACGATCCACTACCGCTCCGCCCTTCCCGCTGATGCGGCCACCTGCATCCACCTGCGCGGGCGCACGCGCGAGAACGCTTTCAGCGCGGCACAGCTGGCCGAGCTGGGCATCACCGCGGAAAGCTGGGCGGCGGGTATCGCCGAAGGCGATTTCATCGGTCGCATCGCCGAGGACAACGCGACGGTGGTCGGCTACGGTTTCGCCGACCGCGACAGTGGCGAGGTGCTGGTGCTGGCCCTGCTGCCGGACTACGAGGGCCGTGGCATCGGCCGCCAACTGCTGCAGGAGGTGGTGGCCCTGGCACGCGATGCCGGCCACGGCCGCCTGTTCCTGGCCTGCTCGGCCGATCCGCGGTCGCGCTCGCATGGCTTCTATCGCCATCTGGGCTGGCAGCCCACCGGCGAAGTGGATGAGGCCGGCGACGAGATTCTCGAGCTGGTCTGAACGTGTGAAGGCGCCGGGCATGGCCCGGCGCTACCGGCGGGGCAGGATGCTGCATTGCATCAAAATCGGACCGGATCGGGTTAAAATCGCGCCAGGTTGCTGCAAGGCATTGTTTCTTCACGCCATTTGCCGTCACGGCGCGCATCCTGCCCCCTTCCCCACGCCCAAGTCATTCCCATGAAGAAATTTGGCAAGGCTCTTCTCGCCCTGCTCGTGCTGCTGTTGCTGGCCGCCGCGCTGTTCCTGTACTGGCCGCTGACCCAGCGCTCGGTGCCCGCCGCCAGCAACGACAAGCCGGTCGACGTCGTCCTGGTCGGCGCCGGCATCATGAGCATCACCCTGGCCACCTACCTGCAGGAACTGCAGCCGGACTGGAACATCCAGGTCTACGAGCGGCTGGACACCGTGGCCGGCGAAAGCTCGGACGGCTGGAACAATGCCGGCACCGGCCATTCGGCGTTCGCCGAACTGAACTACACCCCGGAACTGCCCGATGGCAGCATCGAGACCAAGCGCGCGGTCGGCATTGCCGAATCGTTCGAGGTCTCGCGCCAGTTCTGGTCGCACCAGGTGAAGGAAGGCCGGCTGAGCCAGCCCAGCGACTTCATCAACCCGACCCCGCACATGAGCTTCGTCTGGGGCGATGACAACATTGCCTACCTGCACAAGCGCCAGCAGGCGCTGGTGAAGAACCCGCTGTTCTACGGCATGCAGTACTCGGAAGATCCGGCGCAGATCAAGCAGTGGGCCCCGCTGCTGATGGAAGGTCGCGACCCGAAGCAGAAGGTCGCTGCCACCTGGATGCCGCTGGGTACGGACGTCAACTTCGGCGTCATCACCCGCCAGCTGGCCACGGGCCTGCAGCGCAGCCCGAACTTCGGCCTGCACCTGAACCATGAAGTGCGTGCACTGCGGCAGAACGCCGACAAGAGCTGGAACGTGACGGTGAAGGACCTCAAGGCCGGCACCGAGACCACCACCCACGCGCGCTTCGTGTTCATCGGTGCCGGTGGCGCCGCGCTGAAGCTGCTGCAGATGTCCGGCATTCCGGAATCGAAGGACTACGCCGGCTTCCCGGTGGGTGGCCAGTTCCTCGCCTTCCAGGGCCAGGACGTGACCTCGCGCCACGGCGTGAAGGCCTACGGCATGGCCGAGACCGGTTCGCCGCCGATGTCGGTGCCGCACCTGGATGCGCGCAAGCTGGACGGCAAGCCGGTGGTCCTGTTCGGGCCGTTCGCGCTGTACAGCACCAAGTTCCTCAAGCACGGCTCGTGGTGGGACCTGTATTCGTCGGTCAACCACAACAACGTCGCGCCGATGCTGGAAGTGGGCAAGGACAACCTGGACCTGGTGCAGTACCTGATGGGCCAGGCACGCCTGAACGATGCTGACCGCCAGGCCGAACTGGTCAAGTACTTCCCCAATGCCAAGCCTGGCGACTGGAAGCTGGTGACCGCCGGCCAGCGCGTGCAGATCATCAAGCGCGACCCGCTGAAGGGCCCGGTGCTGCAGTTCGGTACCGAGATCGTGACCGACAAGGACCACACCCTGGCCGCCCTGCTGGGTGCGTCGCCGGGCGCGTCCACCTCGCCGCCGATCATGCTGGACCTGATGGCCAAGGCCTTCCCGGAACAGATGAAGGCCGGCTGGGAAACGCGTCTGCGCGAGATCGTGCCCTCGTACGGCCGCAAGCTCAACGAGAGCGCCGCGCTGACCAACGAGATCCGCACGCTGACCAGCCAGACCCTGCACCTGCCCTACCTGGAGGTGCCGCTGGAGAACGGGGCCGCGACGCCGGCACTGGCGCCGGCCGCTGCACCGGCCGCGCCGGAAAAGCGCAACGCCAACGAGGAACTGCAGGCGCTGTAAGCCCGTGCTTACCTGCTGCACTCGGACGGCCACCTTCGGGTGGCCGTTCGCGTTTGTGGGTTCCGGGGGCCGGGGTCAGAGCCCTTGGCCGGGGCAAAGGGATCCGACCCCGGGGTCGGATCCCTGCGCCGCAGGCGCAGGGCTCTGACCCCTTCCGGATACGCAAACACCATCGCCCCGTGTCACGAATTGTAATGTTGTTAAGAACGATTTACATTTGCGTCCCGCACGACGCACGCACGCCTCCCAGATGGATCTGAACCCACCCGCTGCCGCCGCCGGGTGCTGGTCGATGGCTGCTGCCCTCCCCCTCTCAACGTCCCCCGAGCCCTCCATGTCCCTGCCTACCCGCTTGTCCCTGCCCCGCCGTGCGCTGCTGCCGGCCGCCCTGCTGTCCTGCCTGGCCGCGGCGGCGCCCGCCGCATCGGCCGCCGACACCGGCGCCGATGCCTCCGACGCCAAGACCCTGGATCGGGTGAGCGTGCGCGCCGAGCAGTCCGCGCCGCCGTCCAGCACCACCCGCCTGCCGATCACCCTGCAGGAAACGCCGCAGTCCTCCACGGTCATCAGCCTGCAGCGCATGCAGGACGAATCGCTGTTCAGCATCAACGACGTGATGCGCAACGTCACCGGCGTCAGCGTGTCCTTCTACGACACGCAGCGCCCGCTGTACTACGCGCGCGGCTTTGCCATCACCGATTTCCAGGTGGACGGCATCCCCACCTACAGCGGTTCGACCAACCAGGAATACGACACCGCCTTCTACGATCGCGTGGAAGTGATCCGCGGCGCCAACGGCCTGCTCAGCGGTGCCGGCGTGCCGTCGGCCACGGTGAACCTGCTGCGCAAGCGCCCCGGCAAGGAATTCGACGCCGCGTTCTCGGTCAGCGCCGGCAGCTGGGATTACCGGCGCATGGAAGCGGACGTGACCGCGCCGCTCACCGCCGACGGCCGCTTCCGCAGCCGAGTGGTGGCCGCCTATACCGATCGTGATTTCTATTACGACCGCTACAAGGAAAACAAGATGGCCGGCATGGCCGTGCTGGAAGGCGACGTGACCGACAGCACCACGGTCACCGTCGGCTACCAGACCCAGGACAACAACCCCGTGGGTTCGACCTGGGGCACCGTGCCGTTCTTCGACAGCCAGGGCAACTTCGCCCACCTGCCGCGCTCGACCAACCTGTCGCCGAAGTGGAGCTACTGGCAGCGCGAAACCAGCACCGTGTTCGCCAACCTGGAACAGCGCTTCGGTGACGACTGGCTGCTGAAGGTCAACACGTCCTACACCCGCGGCAACGTGCAGAACGTGCGCCTGTACGGCACCGGCAACCCGAACCCGGTGGACGGCTCGGGCATCTTCCTGCGCGCCGCCGCCGGCGATGCGGAAGACACCCGCCGCAACGTCGATGCCTACCTGACCGGCACCTTCAGCCTGTGGGGCCAGGAACACGATGTGACCCTGGGCACGCAGTGGTCGGACCTGGAAGCCACCACCCACACCACCACCCTCAACTTCCCCAGCGACTGGGCGCGCTGTGGCAACGACCGCTGCTACTACATCCCGAACGTCTACAACTGGAACGGCGACATTTCCGAGGTGACCTACACCCGTACCGGTGCGCGCCGTTTGGCCAAGACCACGCAGAGCGGCGTGTACCTGGCCACCCGCCTGCGCCTGGCCGATCCGCTGGCGCTGATTGCCGGCGCACGCCTGAGCCGCTGGGAAACCCGCACCCGCGCCTACAACGCGGCCGGCACGTATACCGGCACCAGCGGCGCCTACAAGGTCAGCGATGAAGTGACCCCGTATGTGGGCCTGGTCTACGACATCACCCCGGCTGTGTCGGTGTATGCCAGCTACACCGAGATCTTCAACCCGCAGAACTTCAAGGACAGGAACGAGAACCTGCTGGCACCGGTGCAGGGTTCGAACCTGGAAGCGGGCATCAAGACGCAGTGGCTGGATGGCCGCCTGACCGCCAATGCGGCGGTGTTCGAAGCCAAGCAGGACAACTACGCGGTGCGTGACATGAGCGTGCCGGACGGCTCACTCAGCGATGGCAGCTCGGCCTACATCGGCGTGAACGGCACCAAGGCACGCGGCTGGGAAATGGACATCAACGGCGAGATCCTGCCGGGCTGGACGGTCAATGCCGGCTACACCCACGTCAAGGTGACCCGTGCCGCGACCGACCTGCTGTATGCCAACCCGGCCGAGGACCTGCTGCAGCTGAACACCCAGGTGCGCCTGCCCGGCGTGCTGGAGCGCCTGAGCGTGGGTGCCGGCGTGCAGTGGCAGAGCAAGGTGCAGGGCTACAACATCGTCTACCCGCTGGGCGGCACTGTGACGGTGAACCAGCCGGCGTACGCGCTGGTGCAGTTCAACGCCAACTACCGCATCAGCGACAACTGGACGGCCACGCTGAGCGTGCGCAACGCGCTGGACAAGACCTACTGGGCGAACCTGGACTACAACAACTACGGCGATCCGCGCTTTGTGGCGGCCAGCCTGCGCTGGAAGTTCTAAGGCCGCCGGATGCCCGGGGTCGGAGCCCTTTCCGCAGGAAAGGGCGCTGGCCCCCTCCCGGGGCTCCATCCACGCATGGCGTGGATCTACTGTGGGTGCCGACCGTTGGTCGGCACACGACCTGAATGGGCCCGCCTGCGTGCGGGCCCTTTTTTTTGCTGCGCTGCGGGTTGCATACGCCACCGTAATTATGCCGTAATTATTCCAACGCCAATCGGAAGCCGGTCGATGAACCCGAGCTGGGACACGTTGGAACGCAGCCGCCAGGCCCGCCTGGAACGGGCAGCGCCTTGGGCCCGGGGCCGCGAAGTCGCCGCCGCCGATGTGGGCGAGCTGCTGCACGCGCTGCTGGAGCCGGGCGACAAGGTCTGCCTGGAGGGCAACAACCAGAAGCAGGCCGACTTCCTGGCCCAGGCGCTGGCCGATCTGGACCCGGCACGGGTGCACGACCTGCACATGGTGCAGTCGGTGCTGTCCCTGCCCTCGCATCTGGATGTGTTCGAGCGCGGCATCGCGTCCAAGCTGGACTTCTCGTTCTCCGGCCCGCAGTCGGTGCGGCTGGCCAACCTGGTGGCCGAAGGGCGCATCCAGATCGGTGCCATCCACACCTACCTGGAACTGTTCGGCCGCTACTTCATCGACCTGACCCCGCGCGTGGCGCTGGTCGCCGCGCAGGCCGCCGACCGCCACGGCAACCTTTACACCGGCCCGAACACCGAAGACACGCCGGTGATCGTCGAGGCCACCGCCTTCGGTGGCGGCATCGTCATCGCCCAGGTCAACGAAATCGTCGACACCCTCCCCCGCGTCGATATCCCCGCTGACTGGGTCAACTTCGTGGTGCAGGCACCGCGCCCGAACCACATCGAACCGCTGTTCACCCGTGATCCGGCGCAGATTTCCGAGATCCAGGTGCTGATGGCGATGATGGCCATCAAGGGCATCTATGCCGAGTACGGCGTGAACCGCCTGAACCACGGCATCGGCTTTGACACTGCAGCCATCGAACTGCTGCTGCCCACCTATGCAGAATCGCTGGGGCTGAAGGGAAAGATCTGCCAGCACTGGGCGCTGAATCCGCACCCCGCGCTGATTCCGGCGATCGAATCGGGCTTCGTCAAATCGGTGCACTCGTTCGGTTCGGAACTGGGCATGGAGAAGTACATCGCCGCCCGTGGCGATGTGTTCTTCACCGGCGCCGACGGCTCGATGCGCTCCAACCGCGCGTTCTCGCAGACCGCCGGCCTGTATGCCTGCGACATGTTCATCGGCTCCACCCTGCAGATCGACCTGCAGGGCAACAGTTCCACCGCCACCCGCGACCGCATCGCCGGCTTCGGCGGTGCACCGAACATGGGCTCGGATGCACGCGGCCGCCGCCACGCCAGCGATGCCTGGATCAAGGCCGGCCAGCAGGCCGCACGGCCGGGCGAAATGCCGCGCGGGCGCAAGCTGGTGGTGCAGATGGTGGAAACCTTCCGCGAGCACATGGCACCGGCCTTCGTTGAACGACTGGATGCCTGGGAACTGGCCGAGCGCGCGGACATGCCACTGCCGCCGGTGATGATCTACGGCGACGACGTCAGCCATGTGCTGACCGAGGAAGGCATCGCCAACCTGCTGCTGTGCCGCACGCCGGAGGAACGCGAACAGGCGATCCGCGGCGTCTCCGGCTATACCGCCGTCGGCCTGGGCCGCGACCGCGCGATGGTGGAAAACCTGCGCGACCGCGGCGTGATCCGGCGCCCTGAAGACCTCGGCATCTCGCCGCGCGACGCCAGCCGTGACCTGCTGGCCGCGCGTTCGGTGAAGGACCTGGTGCGCTGGTCCGGCGGCCTGTACGACCCGCCCAAGCGCTTCCGCAACTGGTAAGGGACTGAGCATGGAAACCCTCGACTATCGATTCGACGGCCGCACCCCCGTGCAGTTCCCGCGCGATGCGGTGCTGGTGGGCGTACTCGCCTCGGGCAACCTGGAAATCCTGCTGGAGCCCGCCGCGCTGGACGGTGCGATGACGGTGCGCATCATCACCGCCGCGCAGGGCTTCGGCACCATCTGGCAGGCGGTGATCGCCGATTTCGCCCAGCGCCATCCGCTGCGCGATGTGCGCGTCTCGATCAATGATGCGGGAGCGACCCCGGCCGTGGTCAGCCTGCGCCTGGACCAGGCCGTGGAAACCCTGCTGGCCGGAGGCACGCCATGACCCACGTGCAACGCCACAGCTATTACGAAGCCGATGCACGCGAACGCATCGCCGGTCTGGTCGATGCCGGTTCGTTCCGCGAGTTCCTTGGCCCCGCGCGGCGGATGATGAGCCCGCACCTGGCCCAGCTGGACCAGCCGGCCGCATTCGACGATGGCATCGTGGTGGGCGAAGCCCTGCTGCGCGGCAAGCGCGTGCTGCTGGCCGCGCAGCAGGGTGAATTCATGGGCGGCGGTGTGGGTGAGGTGCATGGCGCCAAGCTGACCGGCCTGCTGCGCCGCGCCGCGCAGACACGCCCCGATGGCGTACTGCTGCTGCTGGACACCGGCGGCGTGCGCCTGCACGAAGCCAATGCCGGCCTGATCGCGATTTCCGAGATCATGCGCGCCACCCTGGGCGCGCGCGCGGCCGGCGTACCGGTGGTCGCCCTGATCGGCAGTGGCAACGGCGCGTTCGGCGGCATGGGCATCGTCGCCCGCTGCTGCACCACGGTGATCATGTCCGAGGAAGGCCGGCTGTCACTGTCCGGCCCGGAAGTTATCGAGACCGTGCGTGGAGTGGAAGAATTCGATTCGCGCGACCGTGCCTTGGTCTGGCGCGTGACCGGCGGCAAGCACCGCTACCTGATCGACCAGGCCCAGGTGCTGGTACCCGATGCCATCGAAGCGTTCGCGCTGGCCGCACATGAAGCGCTGCAGCCGGACACCACAAGCACCGACACCGATGCAGCGCTGACCGCGCTGCAGGAGCGCCATTCAGCATTGAAGGCACGCGTGCAGGCCTGGGGCGACTGCCGCGATGGCCTGGAGATCTGGACCCGCCAGGGCATCGCCGAGCCCGAGCGCCTGCCGCTGCTGGACACCGATGCCTTCCTTGCCGCCACCGCCGATCGGAGCCTGCCATGAGCGCCTCGCTGCAGTCCCTGCTCGATGCCCTGTTCCCGCGCGGCCACCGCATCGACATCCACGATTCGGTGCTGACCGGCACGGCCACCACCGAAGATGGCGAAGTGACGGTGATCGGCACCACCGACCGCATCGAGGTCGGCGTCGACCACGCGCTGGCGCTGGCCGACACCGTGCTGGCCAGCACCGCCACCCACCCGCAGCGGCCGATCGTGATGCTGGCCGACACCGCCGGCCAGCGCCTGGCCCGTCGCGATGAACTGCTGGGCATCAATGGCTACTTTGCGCACCTGGCGCAGACCCTCGATCTGGCCCGCCGCCGTGGCGCACGCCTGGTGACGCTGGTGTACGGCGAATCAGTCAGCGGCGGCTTCCTGTCCTTTGGCCTGATGGCCGACCACATCCATGCCCTGCCCGATGCACAGGTGCGGGTGATGGACCTGCGCGCGATGGCGCGGGTGACCAAGCAACCGCTGGAAAAACTGCAGGCGCTGAGCCAGACCTCGCCGGTGTTCGCCCCGGGCGTGGCCAACTACGTGGCGATGGGCGCGGTCGAATCGCTGTGGCAGGGAAACCTCGCCCACGACCTGCTGCAGGCCCTGCGCACGCCCAGCCCAGGCGACCTGCGGGCCGCACGCGGCGCCGAGCGTGGTGGCCGTGCCCTGGCGGCCGATGTCTGCACTACGGTGGCCCACGGCGATGCCTGACCGGCCCGCCCGCCACACGCTGGCCTGGCTGTCGGCCGATGCCGGCTGGCGGGCTGACGTGGCTACCCAGGAGCCGCGCCTGGCGGCGTGGTTCGCGCAGGGGCTGCCTGCCATGGTGGCGCGGCGTGCGGTGGATGACCCCGACCCGCGCCTGCGCCTGGGCGTGCCGCTGCCGCCCGGTGAGGGCAAGCAGCGGCTGGCACTGCGCGTGCCCCCGCAGGACGTTCTGCGGTTGCAGGCGCCACCTGCACTGGATGAGGTCCTCGCCGGCGGTGTTGCGACTGATTGGCAGGCACCGCTGCAGGCCATGCTGCGGCTTGCACCGGCCCGCGTGTTCGGCGCCTTCGCCTGGCAGCACCTGACCGGTCTGCCGTATGTGCACCCCCGTTCGGATGTCGACCTGCTATGGCAGGTAGATGATGCGCGCCAGGCCGACCTGCTGGTCGAGCGGCTGCGGCACTGGGAAAGCACGCACGGACAGCGCGTCGATGGCGAACTGTGCCTGGCCGATGGCGGCGGGGTGAACTGGCGCGAGTACGCCGGGCGCAGCCGCGAGGTCCTGGTGAAGCGCCTGGACGGCGCCGCGCTGGAAGCCCGCGACCGGCTGTTCGTTGCCACCGGAGTGGCCGCATGAGCGCCCTCGCCCAACGCCTGCCGTCCTGCCCGTCCGGCGTGGACAGCGCGCGGCTGGGGCGCCTGGCCATCGCCAGCCTGCATGCCGAACTGGCCTGTGCGCCCAAGCCGGGCCTGGTGACACCGTTCACCACCGGCAGCCATGACGACATGGATGCAGGCACTTTCCTGCGCAGCCTGTTCGCACTGCGCCACTACTTCACCGATGTGGCACGCGCCGGTGCGGCCGATGCGCCGTTCAGCACCCTGCGCGCGCACGGCATCGCCGCCGAAGCGGCCATGCTGCGCGCCACCGGCGGCATCAACACCCATCGCGGTGCGATCTTCAGCCTGGGCTTGCTGGTCGCGGCCGCGGCGCGCTGCCGGCACCTGCAGGGACAGGCCGTGTCCGGCGCGCAGGTCTGCCTGGCCGTGCAGCACTGGGCGGCAGACTTCGCCGGCGCGCCGCTGGATGCCGGCAGTCCGGGCCAGCGGGCCCGCGCGCGCCACGGTGTGCCCGGGGTACGCGAGCAGGCGGTCGCGGGCTACCCGCTGCTGCGCGAACTGGCCCTGCCGAGCCTGCGCCATGCGCTGGCCAGTGGCATGTCGCGCGACGCCGCGCTCTGCCAGACACTGATGCGCCTGGTCGCACAGGTGGACGATCTCAACCTGCTGCATCGCGGCGGCGCCGACGGCCTGCGCTGGGCACAACAGCAGGCGCAGGCCTTCCTGGATGCCGGCGGCAGCTTCGCACCCGGCTGGGACGCACGTCTGCACAGGATCGGCGAGAGATTCGTCGCCCGCCGCCTCAGCCCCGGCGGCAGTGCCGATCTGCTGGCCTGCAGCTGGTTCCTGCTGCAGCAGGAGGCCGCATGAGCCTTGCCCTGCTCTGCCCTGGGCAAGGTGCGCAGCATGCGGCCATGTTCGACCGCGTGCGTGCACTGCCCGCCGCAGGCGATGTCCTGGAGGCCGCCAGCGCGGTACTGGGACGCGATGTTCTCGTGGCCGCCGCCGATGACGCACGTTTCGACAATGCACTGGCGCAACCACTGCTGTGCGCGGCCAGCCTCGCGCACTGGCAAGGCCTGCGTGAACAGGTGCCTGTGCCGGTGGTGGTGGCCGGCTACAGCATCGGTGAACTGGCCGCGCATGCGGTTGCCGGCGGCCTCGATGCGAGCACTTGCCTGGTTCTGGCCGCGCAGCGCGCGCGGCTGATGGATGCTGCCACCCCTGCCGATGCGGGCATGCAGGCGGTACTGGGATTTGAACGGCACACGCTGCAGCCACTGTGTGATGCGCACGGCGTGCATGTGGCCATCGCCAACGGGCAGGACCATTTCATCGTGGGCGGCACGCACACCGCACTGCAGGCTCTGGCCGAAGCAGCGCGCGCACAGGGAGCGGAGATCCGTCCGCTGCCGGTGCATGTCCCCGCGCATACGCCGCTGCTGCACGCAGCTGTCGCACCGTTCGCCGCCGCACTCGATGCCTCGGTGCTGCAGGCCCCGCGCGTGCCGCTGCTGGCCGGCATCGATGCGCGCCCGGTGCGTGACCGCGCAGCTGCGGTGCACACGCTGTCGACGCAGCTGGAACAGACCATTGAATGGGCGCAGGTGATGCGCCAGGCCTTCGAGCGCGGCGCGCGGGTGTTCCTGCAGCTGGGCCCGGGCAATGCACTGGCGCGCATGGTCGCGCCGTCCTACCCGTGCTGCGAAGTGCGCGCGGTGGAAGAGTTCCAGAGGCTGGACGGCGCGGCGGCCTGGGTCCGCAGCGCGCTGGACCGGCTGCAGTAACGGGTTCGAGCAGTACGTATCACGCATCACGTTGTACGACGCCTTACCCCGGGATGGCGGGTCTCCATCCGAGCTGTACCCGAGTCACGTGTCTGGGAGGGCGCATGAGTCCACAAATCGCAACGATCATCGGCCTGGTGATCATGTTCATCGTCGCCACCGCCATGCCCATCAACATGGGTGCGGTGGCCTTCGCCCTTGCCTTCATCATCGGCGGCATTTTCGTCGACATGGGTGGCAAGGAAGTGCTGGCCGGCTTCCCGGGTGACCTGTTCCTGACCCTGGTCGGCATCACCTACCTGTTCGCCATCGCGCAGAAGAACGGCACCATCGACCTGCTGGTGCACTGGGCGGTGAAAGCGGTACGCGGCCACATCGTGGCCATTCCGTGGGTGATGTTCGTCATCACCGCCGTGCTGACCGCCTTTGGTGCGCTGGGCCCGGCCGCGGTGGCCATCATCGGCCCGGTCGCACTGCGTTTTGCCAAGCAGTACAACATCAACCCGTTGATGATGGGCCTGCTGGTGATCCACGGTGCGCAGGCCGGTGGTTTCTCGCCGATCAGCGTGTACGGCAGCATCACCAATGGCGTGGTGCAGAAGGCCGGCCTGGAAGTGACCGAGATGGCGGTGTTCCTGACCAGCCTCGGCTTCAACTTCATGATGGCGATCATCTGCTTCTTCGCCTTCGGTGGCATCGCCCTGCTGCGCCGTGGCTCGATCAGTGCGGCCGGCGGCGTCGGCACTGCGGATCTGGCGATGGCCGGCGGCCCGCAGGCGTCGTCGCGGCAGTTCGCGATCGAAGGCCATGGCGCGCTGGTCGCCGCTGGCGGCGGCACCCTGTCCAACGACCCGGCGGCGCTGGAAGCGGTGGGCTTCACCCGCGAGCGCCTGTTCACCCTGATCGGCCTGCTGGGCCTGGGCGTGGCCGCGCTGATCTACAACCTCAACGTGGGCCTGGTCTCGATCACCGTGGCGGTGGCGCTGGCGCTGCTGTCGCCGCAGAGCCAGAAGGGTGCGGTCGATGGCATCAGCTGGTCCACCGTCCTGCTGATCTGCGGCGTGGTGACCTACATCGGCGTGCTGGAACATGCCGGCGCGGTCGACTTCATCGGCCACGGCGTTTCCAGCATCGGCATTCCGCTGCTGGGTGCGCTGCTGGTCTGCTACGTGGGCGGCATCGTGTCGGCCTTCGCTTCGTCGGCCGCGGTGCTGGGCGCGACCATTCCGCTGGCGGTGCCGTTCCTGATGCAGGGCCATCTGGGTGCGGCCGGCGTGATCTGCGCGCTGGCAGTGTCGTCCACCATCGTCGATGTCAGCCCGTTCTCGACCAACGGCGCACTGGTGGTGGCCTCGGCCGCGAAGGAAGAACGCGAAACCCTGTTCCGCCGCTTCCTGGTCTACAGCGGCCTGGTGGTGGTGTTTGGCCCGCTGCTGGCCTGGCTGGTATTCGTGGTGCCGGGCTGGATGTAACCACCCAACGGTAGTGCCGGCCGCAGGCCGGCAATCTCATGAAGCCATCCAGCGATCATGGGTTGCCGGCCAGCGGCCGGCACTACCTGGCGGTACACTTCCTCCATGGCTATTGCCCCTGCCCCGCGGTCACCGAAGAAGCGCGCGCCTCTGTACGAAGAGGTGGCCGAGCATGTGCGCGAGCGCATCTACGATTACCGGCTGCCGCCGGGCGAGTGGATAGACGAACCGGCTCTGTGCGAAGAGCTCGGCATCAGCCGCACGCCGCTGCGCGAGGCGTTGAAGCTGCTGGCCGCCGAAGGCCTGGTGCAGATCGATGCCGGCCGTGGCGCACGGGTCACCCGGCTCACCCTGGAAGACCTGAACCAGCTGTTCCCGGTGATGGCGATGCTGGAAGGCCGCTGCGCACATGAAGCGGTCAAGCACATCGACGATGCCGGCGTGCAACACCTGGAAGAGCTGCACGCAGCGATGGAAGCGGCCGCAGCCGACGGCAACATCGCCGAGTACTACCGCAACAACTACCTGATCCACGAAACCGTGCAGCACTATGCCGGCAACCCGTGGCTGATCCGCATCACCCACGATCTGCACCGCATCCTGAAGATGCACCGCGGCCGCCAGTTGCTGACCCCGGGGCGAACCGCACAGTCGCTGGCCGAGCACCGCGAACTGATGGACTGCTTCCGCCGCCGCGACGCGCAGGCGGCAGGCAACACCATGGAACGCCACCTGCTCAGCCAGGGTCAGGCGCTGGCCGCCTATGTGGCCGCGGGCGGCCTGCTGAACGTGCCCGCGCCATTGCCGACCGAAGGCGGCGGCTGACGACGGCTGACCGCTGTTCTGTAGAGTCGAGCCATGCTCGACTGCTTTTCAAAGGCAGTCGAGCATGGCTCGACTCTACAAAACACCTGCGCCTCAATCGCCGCAGCTGCCACCATCGCCGCCACCGCTGTCACTGCTGCAGTCCGATCCGCCATGGCTGTGGCTGCTGTGGCTGTCACTGGAATAGCTGCCCGAGGAATCGTAGCTGCCACCGCCACTGCCATCGGCCCGGCTGCTGGACCCGTCGGCCGTGGCCGCGGCCATGCACAGGATCGCGCCGACCAGCGGCAGCAGCCAGACCAGCAGCAGCTGCACCGTCCGCCTGCCCACCGACACGTCGTCGCGCCGCACCACCACGTATGTGGCGACCAGGTTCAGGCCCAGCACCAGGGCAATCAGGACCAGGGTGACAACCAGCATGGCGCAGCTCCTTGCGCAGGGGGGTGGCGGCATTATGCCCCCGCCGTGTCCCCGGTTCGCCCTGCCTGTCATGAAGATGGGACAATGTAGGGCGCGCCGGCCCGGCCCCCCTGGGGCCCGCCGGCCCCCTTGCACCACACGGAAGAAGAAGAACAACAACATGCTGAAAGTCATTTTCGATACCGACCCGGGCGTCGACGACGCCCTGGCCCTGCTGTACCTGCACAAGCACCCGCAGATCGACCTGGTGGGCGTCACCACCACCTTCGGCAACGCGTCGGTGGATTCGACCACCCACAACGCGCTGTACCTGAAGCAGGCCTGGGGCTTTGCCGCCCCGGTCGCGCGCGGCGCCGCAGGCCCACTGCAGCCCGAAGCCACCCCGGAAGCCTGGCCGGTGCACATCCACGGCCACAACGGCCTGGGCAACCACCCGGTGCCGGCCGCGCTGGACGTGGCCGCCGATGCACGCCCGGCCCACCAGCTGATCATCGACCTGGTCCGCGCCCACCCGGGCGAGGTCACCTTGGTCGCGGTCGGCCGCATGACCAACCTGGCCCTGGCCCTGCAGCAGGCCCCGGACATCGCCGGCCTGGTGCGCGGCGTGGTCCTGATGGGCGGCGCTTTCCACGTCAACGGCAACATCACCCCGGCCGCCGAGGCCAACATCTGGGGCGACGCCGAAGCCGCGGACATCGTGTTCACCGCGCAGTGGCCGGTCACCGCCATCGGCCTGGACGTCACCACCCGCGTGGAAATGGACCGTAACGGCCTGGACAAGCTGGCTGCCATTGGCGGTGCCGACGCCGACCTGGTGCGCGCGCTCTCGCAGGACTACGTGGACTTCTACCTGCAGGCCGGGCACAAGGGCATGGTCGTGCATGACTGCTGCGCCTGCATCGCCCTGACCCGCCCGGAGCTGTTCCAGTTCGAGCGCGCCAGCGTGCGCGTGGCCACCGATGGCGTTGCCCGCGGCATGACCATCCCCAAGCCGGAAGGTCTGGCCTTCGGCCCCAGCGTGTGGGATGGCCACGTGCTGCAGTCGATCGCCATCGGCGTGGATGCACCGGCCGTGCTGGCCGACATCGAGCAGACCCTGAAGGTCTGATCGCCTAGCGTTCGGCCCTGCCCGGGACGGTCTCGGGCAGGGTCCACAGCACCGGCAGCACCAGCACCGCCACCAGCGCGATCATCGCGCCCGGCGCCGCCGCCCAGCCGCTGCGTTCCACCCACCACTGCGCCAGCCACGGTGTCGCACCGCCGAACACCGCCGTGGCCATGGTCACCCCCAGTGCCAGTCCGCTCACCCGGCCCTCGCCCGGGAACTGCTCGGCCGTGGCCGGTGCCGCCACTGCGCTGATGCCGCCGGCCACGCAGGCCAGCACCACCGTCGCCAGCGCTATGCCCAGCGGCGCGGCCTCGGCCATCCAGCCGAACATCGACAACGGCAGCAATGCCGCCAGCACGGTCAGCCCCAGCAGCAGCGGTCGCCGCCCGAAGCGATCGGACAGCAGCCCGCACAGCGGCGTAATGGCGATGACCGCCACTGCCGCCACCGTCGACAGCCACAGCGCATCGCCTTCATCGTGCCCCTGCGCATGGAGGAACGCCGGCACATAGGTGATGCCGACGTAGTAAGTGATCGAACCGAGTGCGGAGATCGCGAAGGTGCGCGCCACCGCGCCGGGGTGGTTGCGCAGTACGTGGCGCAGCGGCGTCGCCGGAATGCTGCCCTCGCGACGCTGGCGCTCGAACTCGGGCGATTCATGCATGCCCGAGCGCGCGATGAGGATCGCCAGCGCCAGCGCGGCACCGACGAAGAACGGAATACGCCAACCCCAACCATCCAGTTGCGCAGGCGTGAGCACTGCCACGGTCACCGCGGAGATCGCCACCGCCAGCATCGCGCCCACTTCACTGGCCGCCGAGGCCAGCGACGTGACCAGGCCGCGACGGCGGGCCGGTGCGCTTTCCAGCAGGTAGGCGACCACGCCGGTGTATTCGCCGCCTACCGAAAAAGCCATCACACAGCGCAGGACCAGCAGCAGCGCGCCGGCCGTGGTGCCCGCGGTCGCTGCGGTCGGCAGCAGTGCGGTGACAAGCATCGCCGCCGCCATCAACGCCATCGAGGCCAGCAGCATCCAGCGCCGGCCGAGGCGATCACCGAGGTGGCCGAAGCACAGCGCGCCCAGCGGGCGCATCAGGTAGGAGACGGCGAAGCCCGCCAGCGTGACCAGCATCGCCTGCTCGCCGCCACCGAAGAACACCCGCGACAGCACGGTGGCGAAATACAGGTACAGGGTGAAGTCGTACCACTCCACCACGGTGGACAGGCCCGCAACCCACATCGAGCGCTGCCGCGCCGCCGTCATTTCGTTCATGGGCGGAGGGTGTCACGCGCGGGGTGACGGCGCGGTGCATCTGCAGCCGGGCGCGGGGTCGGATCCCGTTCCCGCAGGGAATGGGCTCTGACCCCACCGATCACCCCGGCAGCTGCAGCACCGCCTGCAGGCCACCGCCCTCACGGTTGCGCAGCTGCAGCGAACCGCCCAGCGACTGCGCCAGCTGCACAGCAATGGCCAGGCCCAGCCCGGTGCCGCCGGTATCGCGGTTGCGCGAACCCTCCAACCGGTGGAACGGGGCCAGCACCGCCTGCAGCTGGTCCTCGGGAATGCCAGGCCCGCGGTCGGACACGCTGATCCACGGCTTGCCGGCGGCATCGCGACCGGCATCGATCTCTGCGCTGCCGGCGTAGCGCAGGGCGTTGTCCACCAGGTTGCCGACCACCCTCCGCAGCGGCTGCGGCCAGGTCTGCACGGTCAGGCCTGCGGGCGCACCGCCCGAGACCGGCCTGCCCATGTCTTCGTAGTCGCCCACCACGCTGGCCAGGAACGCGGCGAGATCCATCGCCACCGGCGCACCGCTGGCCACGTGGCTGCTGCGTGCATAGGCCACGCCTTCGCGTACCAGCTGGCCCAGGTGGTCCAGGTCATCCAGCAGGCGCTGCTGGGTCGCGTCTTCGGGCAGCGTTTCCACGCGCAGCTTCATGCGCGTGATCGGCGTCTGCAGATCGTGCGAAATGGCCGCCAGGATCTGCAGGCGTTCGCTGACGTGCCCGCGTATACGCGCCTGCAGTGCATTGAGTGCGGCGGCGGCGGTGCCCACTTCGGCCGGGCCATCCTCGGCCAGCGCCGGTGCGTCCTTGCCGGGCTGCAGGTGCTCGACGGCGTGCGACAGCTGCTGCAGCGGGCGCAGTGCCAGCCGCACCGCCAGCCACGCACACAACAGCAGCAGGGCCAGCTGTACCAGCAGCACGGCCGGCAACCAGCGCGCCAGCGGCAGGCCCGATGGCGTGACCTCGATGGTCAGCGGCGTGCCATCGTGCAGGCGCAGTTCCACCTCGAAACGTTCGGGCAGGCGCGCGACCTGGCGCGCCAGCAGCGGATAGCGATGTTCCAGGCTGTCATCGATAAGGCCGGTGACCTCACGTGCACGCTCGGTTTCCAGTGCCGATCCGGCGGCGGCCGGGCGCAGCAGGTAGCGATAGGTGCGCCGCTCCAGGCGCGGCACCCAGGCCTGGCGCTGGTCGGCCGGCAGGTGTTCCAGCAGGGCCACGCTCACCGCCACATCCTCGTCCAGGTTGCGCAGCATCATGCTGCGCGTGGCCTGGTAGCGCTCGAAGAACAACAGGCCGAACGACAGCGCATGGGCCAGGGTCAGCCCGCCCAGCAGCAACAGCAGCAGGCGCGCCGACAACGTGCGCGGCCACGGCAGGCAGCGCGCGGCGGCGTTCATTCCTCCGGCCCCAGCAGCTGCACCGGCACGCTGAACACATAGCCTTCGCTGCGCACGGTCTTGATGTAGGTCGGCTCTCGCGCGTCGTCGCCCAGGCGCTGGCGCACGCGGCTGACCAGCAGGTCGATCGAGCGGTCGAACAGTTCGGCATCACGGCCCTGGGTGAGGCTGAGCAGCTGGTCGCGGCTGAGCACGCGGTTGGCGTGGTCAAGAAACACGCGCAGCAGGCGGAACTCGGCGCCGCTGAGCGGATAGGCGGTGTTCTGCGCATCCAGCAGGTGGCGCGCGGTGGTATCCAGGCGCCAGTCACCAAAGGCCAGCTGGCGGCCGGCTTCGCTCACCTGCAGGTTCGGCGGCAACATCTGCGTGCGGCGGATCACCGCGTTGATGCGCGCCAGCAGTTCGCGCGAGGAGAACGGCTTGGTGACGTAATCATCGGCGCCCATTTCCAGGCCGATGATGCGGTCGGTCTCGTCATCGCGGGCGGTCAGCAGCACCACCGGCACGGCGCGGTGCTTGCCGGCCCGCAGGTTGCGGCACAGGCTCAGGCCATCCTCGCCGGGCATCATTACGTCCAGCACCACCAGATCCACCGCATGGGTGTCCATCAGCGCGCGCATCGCGCGGCCGCCGTCGGCCTGGCTGACGCGCAGCCCGTTGCGCTGCAGGTAGTCGGCCAGCATCTGGCGGATGTCGCTGTCATCGTCGACGACAAGGATGTGCGGTACGTGGTTCATTGCGTTCTCGATGGAGGCGGAGGACAAGGCCGCGCGGCGCGGCCATGGTAGCGCGGCTCAGGGGCTGGCCAGCAGGCGCTGGATCTCGCTTTCGGTACGCGCGTAGTCGCCTTCGCCGTAGTGGCGGTAGACCACCCGACCCTGCCGGTCGACCAGATACAGTGCCGGCCAGAATCGATTGCCCCACGCGTTCCAGATGCGGTACCGGTTGTCCTGCACCACCGGCCAGGTGATGTCGAGGCGGTGGATCGCGTGGCGCACGTTGGCCTGCAGGCCTTCGTAGGCGAATTCGGGTGTATGCACGCCGACCACGCGCAGCCCCTGCGCTGCGTAGCGCGCGTGCCACCGGTGCACGTAGGGCGCCACGTTGAGGCAGTTGCTGCAGCCGTAGGTCCAGAACTCGACCAGCACCACCTGCCCGCGCAGCTGCTCCAGCGTCAGCGGCGGACTGTTGTGCCAGGGCCCACCGCCGCTGAATCCTGCAGCGGGTGCGGCCTCGGCCGTCTGTGCACCGGCTTCGGGGCTGGGCCAGGCCATCAGCAGCGCCCCCCCGCCCAGCAGGGCCAGCAACAGCGGCAGCGTATAGGCACGAAGCGCGGCCATCGCTCAGCCCCCCTGCTCGGCCAGCGGCAGCTCGGCCGGCTTCACCCCGGCCGCTTCCAGGATGCTGTCGGCCACCTGTGCGGGGTGCGAGAGCAGCGACACATGGCTGCTGCCGATCGACTGCAGCTGTGCGCCGATGCGCTGCGCGGTGGCCACCTGCAGCT
Organism: Stenotrophomonas maltophilia; assembly: GCF_047782825.1. Classification (GTDB taxonomy): domain Bacteria; phylum Pseudomonadota; class Gammaproteobacteria; order Xanthomonadales; family Xanthomonadaceae; genus Stenotrophomonas. The sequence goes on from NZ_CP180589.1 coordinate 1,952,023, forward strand.
GCGGCGCCAGCATGCGGTCGTTGCGGCTGACCACGTACCAGCTCGGCTTGCTGCGCCAGGCGGCGGTGGTCACCGCTTCGCCCAGCGCGCTGGCCTTCAACGGCACCTGCGTGCTGTACAGCAGGGCGGCGGTCTTCTTCATCACGTCGGGTGCGAAATCCCGCGCGATGGCATCGGCCGGCAGGGTCAGGTAGCCGTCTTTCTCCTGCAGGCGGGTCAGCCCGGGGCCAACCGGGAAGCCTTCGCCCTGCTGCGCGGAGGACTGGCCGACATCCGGTGCGAAGGCGGCTACGTAGACCAGCGCCTGCACCTTGGGATCGTTGCCGGCTTCGGTGATGACCGTGCCGCCCCAGCTGTGGCCGACCAGCACCACCTTGCCCGGTGCGGCGGCAATCGCGCGACGGGTGGCGGCCACATCGTCCGCCAGCGAGGTGAGCGGGTTCTGCACGGCCACCGCCGGCAGCTTCCAGTCGTGCAGGGTGGTGATGACCTTGTTCCAGCTGGAACCGTCGGCGAAGGCGCCATGCACCAGAATGACCGTGGGCGGCGCACCGGCATCGGCCTGCGCAGCGAAGGCGGGGGTGGCGGCGCCGGCCAGGGCCAGGGCGGCGGCAAGCAGGGTGGTGCGGATCATGGGTGGCACTCCAGTGTTGGGAGTGGCCATTTCCACCTGCGGGTGTATCGCTGCTGTTTCGGCGCGGAGGCTGAGTTGTACCGGACTGTAGGACGGTGGCCGGTTCCTACAGTGGGATACATTCGGCCGCCGGGCATGGCCCGGCGCTACCGGGTGGATAGCGTTCCCCGCACGCGGGCGCGCAACGCGCCGATGCGCCCCCGATGCGGCGCCTTTGTATCCAACTGTACGAAACCCCTGCCGCAGCCACAGTCGCTGACAAAACCCCGGGCAACGGCACACGTTGCCGATACCTGCGTGGCCCGAAATGGCCTCCATCGACCACTGGCCCGCAGGACACACCCATGATCAGCACCGCCTCCACCCTCTACACCCCGCGTCTGGATGCCGTCGGCCGCTGGCTGTCGCCGCTGGCGCTGCGTGCGCTGCTGGCCTGGGAATTCTTTGAATCCGGCCGCGAGAAGCTGGGCGGCCAGAACTGGTTCGTCGACCTGGAAGGGCGCTTCCCGTTCCCGTTCTCCACCCTGCCCGCTTCCCTGAACTGGCAGCTGGCCACGTGGCTGGAACTGGTGGGCGCGGTGATGCTGCTGCTGGGCCTGGCCACGCGTTCGGTGGCCTACATCTTCTGGGTGCTGACCGTGGTCGCCATCGCTGCCGTGCACTGGCCCGACCAATGGAGCGGCCTGGGTGAACTCTGGCAGGGCTATGCCATCACCGACCAAGGCTACGGCAACTTCAAGCTGCCGCTGCTGTTCCTGGCCATGCTGCTGCCGCTGATCCTCAACGGCGGCGGTGCGCTCAGCGTCGACCGCCTGCTGGCCGGCCCGCAGCGTGCCGTTGTTGGCGATGACAGCCTTGGCTGGGGCGTCAGCCTGATCGCCCTGCTGCTGCCCATTGCCGCACTGCTGCCTGGCATTGGTGTTGGCGGTGCCCTGCTCGGCGGCGCCCTGCTGCTGGCCCATGTACTGCGGCGTCGCCGCGCCGCCTGATCCGCTTCCGTCCTTTCCCATCCCGCTTCGCATCGCATTCCGTCGCCTTGTGGCGGCGTCCATCCCGCACGCCCGGCGTGCCAATCCAAGGAGTCATCACCATGTCCGTCTCGACCAAGAACACCGCTGCTTCCCGTCTGCCGCGCATCGGCGCCATCGGCATCGCCCTGGCCGGGAGCCTGCTGCTGGCCGGCCAGGCCGCCGCACTCCAGCCGCTGGCGATCAGCGCCGTGGCCATGAGCGCTGCTGCCGAAGGCAAGTGCGGAGAAGGCAAGTGCGGCGCCAACAAGAGCGCCACCAGCAAGCCGGCCGGCAAAGCCAAGGTAGCCGAGGGCCAGTGTGGCGAAGGCAAGTGCGGCGACGCTTCGTTTGCCCGCACCGACCGGGACCACGACGGTCGGGTCTCGCGTGCCGAGTTCAATGCCGTGGCTGCCAAGCGTGCCGCCGAATTCGACCGCATCGACACCGACCACGACGGCTACATCAGCGAACAGGAAGCGCACGACTACCTGCGCAGCGTCTACACCGCCCACGGCAAGCCGATGCCGAAGGGCCTGTTCTCCCGCGTCAACGACTGATCGCCCACCACCCGGCGCCGCCCCCACGGCGGCGCCATTGCCCTGGAGTACCGCGCATGTCCCTGCCCCTGCCTTCCGCCAGCGCCGGCCTTGGCCTGCGCCGTGGCCTGATCGATGCGCTGCTGGCGATGCCGGCCGATGCCATCGACTTTCTCGAAGTCTCGCCCGACAACTGGATCGGCGTCGGCGGTGCCCACGGGGCCGCGCTGCGCCGGTTGAGCGAACGCCACCGCCTGACCTGCCACGGCCTGTCGCTGTCACTGGGGGGGCCGGACCCGCTGGATCGCACGCTGCTGGCGCAGACCCGCGCCTTCCTCGACCTGCACCAGGTGCAGCTGTACAGCGAACACCTGAGCTACTGCGCCGCCGGTGGCCATGTCTACGATCTGCTGCCCCTGCCGTTCACCGCCGAGGCCGTGCACCACGTCGCCGGTCGCATCGCCCAGGTGCAGGACACGCTGGGCAGGCGTATTGCCGTGGAGAACATTTCCTACTACGCCGTGCCCGGTGCGGACATGAGCGAGATCGACTTCATCACGGCGGTGCTGGCCGAGGCAGACTGCGATCTGCTGCTGGACGTCAACAACGTCTTCGTCAACGCCTGCAACAACGGTTACGACGCCTTTGATTTCCTGGCCCGCGTGCCCGCCCACCGCGTTGCCTCGCTGCATGTGGCCGGCCACTTCGACGAGGACGACGGTTTCAAGATCGACACCCATGGCGCGCCGGTGAAGGGCGTGGTCTGGGCCCTGCTGCGCGACGCCTATGCGCGCGTAGGCGTGCGCCCCACCCTGCTGGAGCGTGACTTCAACTTCCCGCCCCTGGCCGAGCTGCTGGCCGAGGTCGAGCAGATCCGCCAGGCGCAGGCCGATGTGCTGCTGCCGGAGGTGGCCCATGGCTGACTCCCTGGCCGCCCTGCAGCAACGCTGGGCCGATCACGTACGCGACCCGTCGATGCCCGCGCCCGATGGCATCGACGCGCGGCGGCTGGCGGTCTACCGCCGCCTCTGCATCGACAGCCTGGACAGCCTGCTGGCAGGCAGCCTGCCGCGCCTGCAGGCGCAGCTGGGCGGGGCGCGCTGGCGCAGTCTGGTCGAGCACTACTACGCACACCACGTGTGCCATACCCCGTTGTTCCCGCAGATCGCCAGCGAATTCGCCGCGTGGCTGGCCGTGCAGGACACGTTCGCGCTGCCGGGCTGGGCGGCGTAACTGGCGCACTACGAGAGCACGCAGCAGGCGCTGTACATCGAAGCGCGCGAGGCCGGCCGACAGCAGTCGCACGCACCCGAGGCGGACAGCGTGCTGGCGGTGTCGCCGTGGGTGCGGGTGCTGGGCTACCAATGGCCGGTTCACGAGGATGCCGCACTACCCGAGCAGCCCGCAGCCACGCCGACGCTGCTGTTGCTGCGCCGCCAAGCGGATTTCGGCCTGCAGGTCGAGGAACTGCCGCCGCTGGCGTATGCGCTGTTGTCGGCCTGCGGTGATGAAGGTGCCCGCGTGGATGACGCACTGCAGGCGCTGGCCGATGCGCATGGCGTGGCGGCCGACGAACTGCGCGAGGTTGCCGTACCCGTGCTGGGCGAACTGTGCGCGGCCGGCGTGTTGGTTGTGCTGACCGGGTTCTGAGATTGCCGGCCAGCGGCCGGCACCACCCCCTATCTGATTCGAGGTTTGACCATGGCTGTTTCCAATACTTCCTTGCTGCACGGCTGGCGCCTGTTCGTGGCCATCGCCGTGGTCCTGATCGCCATCGCACTGGCGGCGTTCTCCCTGCAGCCCGACGTGGTCGAGGGCAGCCGCGCGGCGATCCGGGTGACGGCGCGCACATCGTTCCTGCTGTTCCTGGCAGCCTTCACCGCGTCTTCGTTCGCCAGCCTGCTGCCCGGGCCGTTCACCCGGTTCCTGTTGCGCGAGCGGCGCATCATCGGCCTGTCCTTCGCGTTCTCGCACCTGCTGCATGCAGTGGCGATCACCGCCTTCGGCATCCTCAACCCCGCGTTCTGGCCGGCGCGATCAGCCCTGGCCAACCTGCCGGGCACGGTGGGCTACGTGGCCATCCTCGCCCTGGCCATCACTTCGCACCGTGGCATTGCCCGGCGCATGGGACCTACCGCGTGGGGTCGCCTGCACGTAGCCGGCATGTGGATCATCGCCGCCGTGTTCACCTATTCGTACTTCAAGCGCGTGCCAGCCAACTTCTGGTACGCCGTGCCCTCGGCCCTGCTGTTCACCGCCTTCGTGGTGCGTGCGATCGCAAAGCGCGCGCAGTCCTTGAAGCGCAGTGCGAACGCAAGGCTGGCGGTGCGATGAACCTGGGGTCGGATCCCTTTGCCGGTGGCAAAGGGATCTGACCCGATCAGGCATCACGTGCAGCGCGATAGGCGCTGTAAGCCGCCACGATCTTCTGCATCCGGGCCTGCTGCTTCGCACCCATCGGCACCCGCTGCACACGCTTGTACAGGGTCTTCCACATGTAACCGGAACGGAAGAAATACGGCCGCACCTCCAGGAAGGTCAGCACCACATCCACGATGTTCGGCTCGTGCCGGGCCAACTGCTGCAGGGCATGGTCGTAGCCACCAGGAAACACCAGCTGCGGGTAGCGCTGGTGGAATTCCGCGCAGGCATCGGCGTGTCGCTGCCTCTCTTCCGGCCCCCGCCAGCGCAGTGCAGCCGTCTCGCGGATGAGCTGCTGCAGCCGGTTGATTTCATCCGCGTTGGCGCGGATCAGCCGTTCCATGGGTGCGCGGGTGTGGGACATGGTTCCTTCCATGGGGTCCGTCGGGGGTCAGAGCCCTTTGCCATTGGCAAAGGGATCCGACCCCACCAGAGTTCACGGCGCGCGGCGCAGGGTAAACACCGTGATTTCCGAAGGCACACCGATGCGTGCCGGGAACCCAGCCCACAGGCCGGCGCCGTTGCTCACGTACAGCGTCATGCCGTCCACCTCATAGCGGCCGGAGACGAAACCCCCGTTGGCGCGCTTCACCAGCTGATCCATGCCGATGATCTGGCCACCATGGGTATGGCCGGACAGCTGCAGCTTGACCCCGCGTGCGGCCGCTTCGGCAGCGTTGCGCGGGCGGTGGTCGAGCAGAATCACCGGTGCGGCCGGGTCTGCGCCGGCCAGGGCGGCGTCCAGATCCGGCAGCGGCAGGCCATAGCGCGCGGCCACCGGATCGGTCACGCCCGCAATGGTCAGCGCTGCGTCGCCACGCCGCACCTGGGTGTGGCTGTTTTCCAGCACCTGCATGCGCAGCGCGCGGAACGCCTGCATCCAATCACTGTACTGGGCGTAATACTCGTGGTTGCCGGTGATGGCGATCACCCCATCCGGTGCCTGCAGGTCACCCAGCGGCCGGTAGTCGTTGCGGCGTGCTTCGACCGTGCCGTCGATCAGGTCACCGGTGATCACGATCAGGTCCGGCTTCAATGCATTGCTTTCAGCCACCACCTTGCGCACCCAGTCGCCGGTCAGCAGGCGGCTGGCATGGATATCGGTGAGCTGCAACACGCTGTAGCCATCGAAGGCGGCCGGCAGGCCCTTGACCGCGACATCGATCTGCCGCGGCTTCGGCACGGCCATGCCCTGGCTGACCCCGTAGCCACTGAGCAACAGGGCGACACCTGCCGCGAGCGGTCGCAGCAGCGGCGCACGCAGGGCCGATACCGCACGTGGCAGGCGCAGCATGCGCGCAGCCAGCAGGCCGGCATCGAACAGCAGCATGGCCAGGGCCAGCAGCAGCACGGCGGTGGACCCGGTGGCGAGGACGGCGATGGCCATCTTCGGGATTTCCGGCGAGGCCATCGTGCCCCAGAAACTGGCGACGATGCGCAGCTGCACGGCAACGGCCACCAGCAGCAGCGACAACAGGACCTTGGCCCAGGCCGGCAGGCGCAGCGGCCAGAACAGGCGCCAGGCCACGTACAGGCCCATCAACAAACCAATCGTACTCAGCACTACGACAATCCATAACGTGGGGCCCGCCATGGTGACGGGCAAAGGTTGCAATGGGTAGAGCCGAGCACGGGCTCGGCTGCTGCAACTGTAGAGCCGAGCCCGTGCTCGGCTGCGGGAAAAGCAGCCGAGCGTGGGCTCGGCTCTACAAAAAGCAGAAGGCAGCCGGCGTTACGGCTGCGCCAGGCGCTGCACGCGCAGGCGGGCGATGCGGCGCTTCTCCATGACCAGCACGGTGATGCGGATGCCTGCCACGTCCACCGCATCACCTTCGTCGGGCAGGCGGCCCAGCTGTTCCAGCACCAGACCGGAAATGGTCATGTAATCGGCACTGCGCGGCAGCGATACGCCGGCCAGGCGCTGCAGGTCGTCCAGTGTCAGCGCGCCATCGGCCTCCCAGTGGTCCTCACCCTGTGCGACCACGCCATAGCGCTCGTCCTGGGTGTCGGCCAGGTCGCCGGCGATGGCCGCCAGCAGGTCGTTGGCGGTCACCAGGCCTTCCACGCTGCCGTATTCGTCCACCGCTACCGCCAGCGGCACGGGGTGCTGGCGGATCAGTTCCAGCGCCTGCAGCGCGCTGGCGCTGGACAGCACGTACTGCGGCTCGCGCAGATTGCCTTCCAGCTGCAACGGCCTGCCCTGCAGCAGGTCGGCCAGCAGGTCGCGGCTCTGCACCACGCCACGCAGGCTGTCCAGGTCGCCCTCGCCCACCAGCAGGCGGGTATGCGGCGAGGCAACCAGCCGCGCCACCACATCCTCCTGGCCGCGCGACAGGTCGATCCACTGCACATCCGCGCGCACGGTCATCACACTGGACACCGGCCGGTCGGCCAGGCCCAGCACGCTGCGGATCATCTCGTGTTCGGCCGGCTGCAGGCGCTCCTCGGCCTCATCGCCACCGTCCTCGTGCGCATCGTCGTGGCCGTTGGCCGGGCGCGCGCCCAGCATCCGCAGCACCGCATCGGCGGTGCGCTGGCGGAACGGCTGGCGGCGCTCGTTGCGCTCACGGTTGAAGCGCACCCACTGGTTGAACGCTTCCACCAGGATCGAGAAGGCGATGGCCGCGTACAGATAGCCCTTCGGAATCTTGTAGCCCAGGCCTTCGGCCACCAGGCTGAAGCCGATCATCAGCAGGAAGCCCAGGCACAGCACCACCACCGTGGGGTGCTTGTTGACGAAGCGGGTCAGCGGCTTGCTGGCCAGCAGCATCAGCGCCATGGCGATGGTCACCGCGGCGTACATCACGCCCAGGTTGTCGACCATGCCTACAGCGGTGATGACCGAATCCAGCGAGAACACCGCGTCAAGCACCACGATCTGCGCCACCACCATGGCGAAGCTGGCATAGACCTTCTTGCCGTTGTCCTCGTGCTGGCGGCCTTCCAGGCGCTCGTGCAGTTCCATCGTGCCCTTGAACAGCAGGAACAGGCCACCGCCCAGCAGGATCAGGTCACGCCCGGAGAAGCTGTGCTCGAACAGCGTGAGCAGTGGCTCGGTCAGTTTCATGATCCAGGCCAGTGCTGCCAGCAGCACCAGGCGCATCAGCAGGGCCAGCGCCAGGCCGATCACCCGCGCGCGGTCGCGCTGGTGCGGCGGCAGCTTGTCCGCCAGGATCGCGATGAACACCAGATTGTCGATGCCGAGCACGATCTCCAGCACGACCAGCGTTGCAAGGCCCATCCAGATCGAGGGGTCAGCCAACCATTCCATTTCGGGTCCGTTTTTTCATGAGGTAAGGGGAAAGCGTGTTCAGTCGTCGTCCTGCGCCTGCAGCGGGTCGTGCCCGAGCAGGTCGCCGGGCGTGCACTGCAGTTCGCGACAGATCGCATCCAGCGTGGAAAAGCGGATGGCGCGGGCCTTGCCGGTCTTCAGGATGGACAGGTTGGCCAGGGTGATGTCGATGCGACCGGCCAGCTCGGACAGGGTCATGCCCCGCGCCTGCAGCATGCGGTCCAAAGTGATGGTGATCGCCATCAGGCACCCTCCTTCATGGCGCTGCCATCAGACCAGGCCATCGAGGTCGTCACGCATGGCCGCGCCGACGGCGAACACACGCGCCAGCACGAACAGCATCAGCACGGCGATCAGTCCGGTGATGGACATGCCACCGCCGACTTCCATCCAGGCGAAATCCGGGCCCATCCAGGCGGCGTAGACACCGATCACGATCGACAGCGCTTCCATGGCCAGCATCAACCAGGCCATGCGCTGCAGCCGCTGCGCATTGGCGTGGGTGAACGGGCGGGCGCCGGCGGCCGAGCGCAGCAGCCGGGCAAGGTGCCGCAGGAACACCAGGCACAGCACCAGCAGGGCAACGATGGTGCCCAGGCCGATGCAGAAATGCAGGAACAGGTGGCTGCCGTGCACGGCCACCGCCTGCGTGTCATGCACGGTATCGAGCAGCCAGCGGCGGTCGTAGGCGACCAGCGGCACGGCCAGCAGCGCGGCCAGGATGCCCAGCCAGCACATCGCCCGCACCGCCTGTACGGCGGTCTGGGCCAGGGTGAACAGGCCTCGCGCGGAGTGGGCGCGGGCGGGAAGAGCGGTCAAGCAGCCTCCGGTCTGGGGCGGCCATGCCGCCCGGGGTGAATTTATCGATAAACGATATACCACATCCGGGCGCGGTGGATGAATCCTCCCGCGCGCATGGCAGGACGCTAGCGGGTGGTGCCGGGCTCGGGCTGAGGCGCCCCAGGCAGGCCTGCTCCGGGCTGCGGCGTCGGTGCCTGTTCCAGCATGGCTTCACCGGGACTGACCGAGGCCATGGCCTGCACGCCGGCTTCGGCCGCCTGCCGGGTGACCAGGCGGAAGCGCACGCGCAGGCGGGCATCGCCGGGGGTGGCCCAGCCGTACTGGATCGCGACCTGGTCGGCCGACAACGGCCCGCGCCCGGGCAGCGAGCGCACCTGCAACGGCTTGGGTGCGGCCTGCACCAGGCGCGCGAAGCCCTTCTGCACCACCGCCGGCTCGGCCTTTTCCGCATACACGCTGCAGGTGCCATCGTCGGCCCAGCTGACCGCGTAACGCCCGCTGGCCAGCGGCACCAGCCAGGCCACGCCCGATTGCCCCTGCAGCAGGCTGGCGGCCTCGGCCGGCTGCAGCGGCGACAGCCCATTGGCCTCCATCAGCGACTGCAGACGCGCGGGCGCACCGATGTGTTGCATGCAGGCGGTATCGAACAGTTCGTTGAACGGGTCCTGCGCTGCAGGTGCCGCCTTCGGTGCGCGCGCCGGCGCGGCCGCCCCCAGGACAGGCAGCAGCAGGCCAAGCATCAACCACGGCACAGAACGCATCGGAACTCCAACGAACGGAACGCAGGCGGGAGGATGGCAAAGGCCGGTGGCACTTCGCAACGGCAGCAGGCACTTGACAGCGGGCCGGGGCAGCGCAATCATCAATTAACGAATTAGTTAACTACCATCCATGGACCGCATCTTCGAAGCACTCGCCTCCGGCGCACGCCGGCAGATCCTGGCCTACCTCAGCGCCGGCGAACTGAGCGCGGGCGAGCTGGCCGAGCGCTTCGACTTCAGCAAGCCCGCCCTGTCCAGCCACCTGCGCATCCTGGAAGAGGCCGGCCTGATCGAACGCGAGAAGCGCGGCCAGTTCGTGTATTTCCGCCAGGTGCCCGAGCGCCTGGCCAACACGCTGTTCTCCTGGGCGGCCGAGGTGTGTCCGGTCGGTGGCCCGCTGAAGCGCGAAGCCCGCGCACGCCGCAAGTCCCCTGCCCGCTGACAAGGAGCACGACGATGCCTGGTTCGACCCGCAACAGCCGCTCGTTTCCAGGTGTCCAGCTGCCCGCACAGGACGGCGCCGGCCCGATCGAAGTCACCCTGATCGCCCAGCTCGGCATTGGCGCCGGCGATGCACTGGTGAAGGATGCAGGCGAACGCCAGCGCCACCATCCGTCCTACATCGATGCGCTGGATGAACCCTCCGCGCGCCTGGGCGGAATGCACCTGCAGCACGGCGATGCGTCTTCGCTGTACAGCTTCGCGGTCGGCGCCGGCGGTCATCCGTTCCATCGCCATGCCGGCCCGCGCATGTTCACTGCCATTGCCGGCAGCGCCGGCGCCGAACTGCGCTTCGCCACCGCCGGCGACGCGCAGCTGGACGCCGACCCGGCCGCCTTCCTGCGCAGCCTGCGGCGCATCCGCATTCCACCGGACTGCCTGTTCACCGTGCGCTTCGGCGGTGGCACCTGGCACCAGTTCGCCTCCAACCATCCGGCACACCCGGCGCTGTTCGCGCTGTCGTGCCACAGCAACGAACTGGCCGGCAGCCTGAGCGCGGCCACGCGCGCCCAGGTGCAGGCCAACAGTGCCGACATTCCCAGCCTGACCCACGTTCTGCCGAGCGCGCATTGGCCAACGCCGGCCACCCTGGACACCGCGCCCTTGCTGCAGCTGTCACTGCAGGCCGCGCCGCCCAGCCTGTGCGCACGCCTCTGCGCGCAGACCCGTGCACTGCTGGGGCCGCTGCGGCGGATCAACCTGCGCCCTCTGCGCGGCTTCGTCGAACGCAGCACGCCGCGCTATCCGGTACACAGCGGTCAGCCCGACACGCAGGGCCTGCTGGCCAGCGCGCTGCCCAACAGCCACTACCAGGACCTGACCGTGCTGACCCTGCGCAGCGGGCACTGCACGCAGCGCTCGGCGTCCGCCCTGCTGGCGGATGTGCTGGACGGTTTCCTGCGCAATCCACCGGGCGGCGTGGGCCGGTTGATGGCCCTGCGCAACCGCCTGGTGGCACCGTTGCGCCTGCGCACCTCGCCGCTGGGTTGCCCCGTGTCGTCGCTGTTGTCAGCGGATCGCAGCCGCCTGTTCGCTGGGCGTTTTCCGGTACTGGACGCACGCGTGGATGGCACCGACCGCAGTGCCGAAGTACTGCTGGGCGCCGATGACCGCCACCTGCGCTTCCGCAGCAGCGTGCGCGTGCAGTTCGACGACGACGGCAATGTGCAGATCAGCCTGGGTTCGCGCGTACAGACCCACAACCGGTTCGGCCGGCTGTACATGGCGCTGATCGATGCCGTGCACCGCCATTACATCGCCCCGGCGCTGCTGCGGCGTGCGGTGGAACACGCGCTGGCGCCGGAGCTGGCCGACTGGGTGGATAAGGGTGTGGCTGCATCAGGCTGAGCCGCCGGGCATGGCCCGGCGCTACCCTGCATGATCAGACGGCCAGTTCGCCCTGGTCCTCGCCATCCCAGTACTGCAGGCGGTGGGCGTGCACATGGATCAGCACCAGCCCCGGGGTATCCACGCCCTGTTCGAACCAGCGCTCCAGTTCTTCCACCCAGTGCTGGGCCAGCACACCACGTTCGCGGATGATCGCGGCCATGCCTTTCACATGGACGAACAGCGGGGGCTTGCCCAGCAAGGACTTGTTGCCGGTGAAACCCAGCGCAACCTTCGGATCGGCTTCGATCTGGCGCACCATGTCGGTGCTGTCCAGGGCGAAGAACCAACTGTCGCCATCGTAGTCCACATCCCCGTTGTTGCTCATCGGCCGGCCATCGATCTCGCCGCCTGCGTGGGTCTGCAGCATCGCGAAATCGATGCCGGCCATCTTCTTCGCCAGTTCGGGCAGGGTGAGCGTGGTCATGCGCGTGATCCGTACGGAAGGGTGGATCAAGCGTCTGCCGTGCACGGTGACCGGCGCGTGCAGTGGCGCTGGCGCGGCCTTCACGCTTGCGCCGGGCAGTGCCCGGCGCTACCGATGCGGGGCGAACGCGGCCGGCTCAGATCCAGCCCTGGTCGACCAGTTCGCGCTTCACATAGGCATAGAACACCGGCGCTGCCACCAGCCCGGCCAGGCCGAACGCTGCTTCCATCACCAGCATGGCCAGCAGCAGTTCCCAGGCGCGCGCCTGGATCTCGCCGCCGACGATGCGTGCATTGAGGAAGTACTCCAGCTTGTGGATGACGATCAGGTACAGCAGCGCGGCCACGGCCACGTAGAACGACACCGACAGCGCCACGATGGTGATGACGGTATTGGAGATGATGTTGCCCACCACCGGCAGCAGGCCGGCCAGGAAGGTGATCAGCACCAGCGTCTTGGACAGCGGCAGGTGCACGCCGAACATCGGCAGCACGCCCAGCAGGAAGATGGCGGTGAACACCGTGTTGAGCAGCGAGATCTTCAGCTGGGCGAACACCACCTGGCGGAACGCGGTGGCCAGGCGGCTGGTGCGGCCGATCAGTTCCTGTGCCAGCGGCCCCATCTTCGGCAGCGGCAGTTCGTCGTACAGGGCGATCATCGCGCCCAGCACCATGCCGATCAGCACGCGCACGCCTACCTGCACCACCGAGGTACCGGCCACGCCCAGCTGCCGCTGGTGCTCGGCGGCCCATTCGTTCAGCGCCGCGCGCAGCCGTGTCAGGTCTTCGGGGATATAAGGCTGCAGCATCGCCGGCACCTGGTGCCGCGATGTGTTGAGGATGTCCATCAGCCGCGCCAGCAGCACATCCGGCCCGCCGGTCTCGTTGCGGAAGAACGAGGCCACGCCGATACCGGCCAGCACCAGCACGCCGATGATGACCGCCGACAGCACGATGACCGCGAACGCGCGCGCCCGACCCGGCGGCAGCTTGCCTTCCACGGTGTTGGCCAGCACATGGGTCAGCTGGAACACCAGCAGGCCCGACAGCAGGGTGACCACCAGGCCCAGCTTCAGGGCCAGCCACATGCCCAGCAGCATCAGCAGCCAGGCGGCAATGCGCGCAGCAGGGGGCCTGGGCGGGGCAAGGACGGCTTCGGGCATGGCGGCACTTTCCGGCGGGGTGGCCCATGGTAGTGGATTGGCACGACGGTTCCGCTGCACCCCGCGCGCCCGTTCAGCCCACTGGCGGCCCGGCACGGCGCAGCGCACACTGCGCGCCATCACGCCCGCAAGGATGCCCCATGCACCGCCCTCTTCTCGCAGCCCGCCTGGCCCTGCTGTTGCTGCCGTCCACGGCCTGGGCCGCGGACGACACGCCCTTGCCGCCGCAGGTGAAGGCCGATGCCGAAGCCATCGCCACCGAACTGCTGAAGGTGCAGCGCACCGATGCCGGGCTGTCCTGCCCGAAGGCGGTGGAGAACGCACGCTACGGGCTGGAAACCATGCTGGAAGTCGGCGCGAAGAACGTGGCCGGAGGCTACATGGACGCCGACAGGTTCGAAACCCTGGCCGCACCCATGCGCGAACTGCTGCCGCAGTTCACCGTGGCCGACTGCGAAGCCTCGGCCGATGGCAAGCGAGACTTCTACCAGTGCATGTCCAGCGACTACAACCATGTGCTGGCCTGCGCCAAGGCGCATCTGTAGCGCCGTCAGCCGTGTGTCGGCGCCGCGGTCGAACCGCGCACCATCAGGTTGAAATCCAGCGTCTGCTGCAGCGGCACGTCCACACGCTCGATGATGGCCAGCAGCAGGTTCACCGCGCGGGCACCGATTTCCCGCATCGGCTGCCGGATGGTGGTCAGCGGCGGCGTGAGGAAACTGGATGACGCCAGATCATCGAAACCAACCACCGACAGCGCGTCCGGTACGCGGATACCCAGTTCCCGGCAGGCCGCCAGCGCGCCCAGCGCCATCTGGTCGCTGAAGCAGAATATGGCGGTTGGTGGCAGCGGGCCGGCCATCAGCGCCGTGCCAGCGGCATGGCCGGATTCCAGCGAGAAGTCACCGGGTACAATGCTCAGGCTGCGCAACCGGCCGCGTGCCTTGCCGGCACTGCGCACCCCTTCCAGCCGCTGCTGGTGCAGCGGGTTGTCGGGCGGCCCGCCCACCACGGCGATCCGCTCATGCCCCAGGGCATACAGGTGTTCCATCACCGCGCGTGCGGCGGCGGCGTTGTCGATGTGCACGCTGGGGATGCCCAATGCGGGGTCGAACTCGCAGCCGTTGACCACCGGTGCGGCGGCACCCAGCGCCTGCACGATCTCGCGTGCGGTGGGCGGCAGGCGATGCCCCAGCACGATCAGGCCATCGGCTTCGTTGCGCCTGAGCATCTGCGCGTAGCGCTCCTCGCGGTCAGGCTGGTGCTGGGTATCGCCCAGCAGCACCGCATAGCCCACCGCCTGCGCCGCGTCCTCGGCGCCCTGCAGGATCTGCGCGAAGAACGGATTGGCGATATCCGGCACCGTGACCAGGATCTTGCCGCTGCGCTGGGTCTTGAGCGTCCGCGCCACCGTATTGGGCACATAGCCCAGCTTGGCGGCCGCCTGCTCGATGCGCGCGCGCGTGGCCGGCAGCACCTTTTCCGGCCGCGACAAGGCCCGCGACACCGTGCCGGCGGACACGCCCACGTGCTTTGCGATGTCGTAGATGGTTGCCATGGTCTCAGCTCCTGTTGCCGCTGTGCACTGCACAACGGGTCTGCGGAAAGCCCATGCTAGGGTAATGCAATCGATTGCATCGAGGGCGAATCATCTTGAAGACGCTCAAGGGTCCAGCGCTTTTCCTGGCGCAGTTCATCGGCGACAAAGCTCCTTTTGATCGGCTGGACACGCTGGCCGGGTGGGCAGCGGGCCTGGGCTATTCTGGCGTACAAGTGCCCACCACCGCGCCCCACCTGTTCGATCTGGCCGAGGCCGCGCGCAGCCAGACCTACTGCGACGACATGGCCGGCATGCTGGCCGGGCACGGTCTGCAGATCACCGAACTGTCCACCCACCTGCAAGGACAGCTGGTTGCCGTCCACCCCGCCTATGACAGCCTGTTTGACGGTTTCGCACCGGCGGACAAGCGCGGCAATCCCGCTGCCCGCCAGGCGTGGGCGGTGGACCAGCTCATGCTGGCGGCCAAGGCCAGCCAGCGCCTGGGGCTGAACGCACACGCCACCTTTTCCGGCGCACTGGCCTGGCCCTACTTCTATCCGTGGCCGCAACGCCCGCCCGGCCTGGTGGCTGAAGCCTTCGCCGAACTGGGCCGCCGCTGGCGCCCGATCCTGGATGCGTTCGACGCCTGCAGCGTGGACCTGTGCTTCGAGATCCACCCCGGCGAGGATCTGCACGACGGCGCGACCTTCGAGCGTTTCCTCGAGGTGGTCGACCACCATCCGCGCGCGAAGATCCTGTACGACCCCAGCCACCTGCTGCTGCAGCAGATGGACTACCTGGGCTTCATCGATCGCTACCACGCGCGCATCGGCATCTTCCACGTGAAGGATGCGGAGTACCACGCCAGCGCCCGCAGTGGCGTCTATGGCGGCTACCAGGACTGGATCGACCGGCCGGGCCGGTTCCGTTCACTCGGCGATGGACAGGTCGATTTCAAGGCGATCTTCTCCAAGTTCGCGCAGTACGACTTCCCAGGCTGGGCGGTGCTGGAATGGGAGTGCTGCCTGAAGCACCCCGAAGATGGCGCGCGCGAAGGCGCGGCCTTCATCCGCGACCACATCATCCGGGTGACCGAACGGGCCTTCGACGATTTTGCGGACAGCGGCACAGATGCCGCCGCACTGCAGCGCATGCTGGGAATCTGAGCCGACACCGCCCCGGGAGGGCAAGCCATGACGCACGCCATGTCGCGCTTGGGCGCGATGATGTTCCTGCAGTTCTTCATCTGGGGCGCGTGGTTCGTGACCCTGGGCACGTACCTGGTGCAGGGCCCGCTGCAGGCCAGTGCCAGCCAGGTGGCGACGGCCTTCCTCAGCCAGTCCATCGGCGCGATCGTCGCACCCTTCCTGGTCGGCCTGATCGCCGATCGCTACTTCGCAGCGCAGCGTATTCTCGCGGTGCTGCACCTGGCCGGTGCGGTGCTGATGTGGCTGGCCTCCACCGCGACCAGCTTCAGCATGTTTTCCGCCTGCGTGATGGGCTACATGCTGCTGTTCATGCCGACGCTGGCACTGGCCAACAGCGTGGCGATGCGGCACATGCAGTCGCCTGAAAAACAGTTCCCACTGGTGCGGGTGGCCGGCAGCATCGGCTGGATCATCGCCGGCGTGCTGATCGGCTGGATGGGCTGGGAGCAGGCGCACCGGCTGGAGCTGACGTTCCAGATGGCGGCGGTGGCATCGCTCGCCCTGGGCCTGTATGCATTCACCCTGCCGCACACGCCGCCACTGGCCAAGCAGCGCGATGCCGGCCTGGGGCAGATCCTGGGGCTTGATTCGCTGCGGCTGCTGAAGTCGCGCTCGTACCTGGTGTTCTTCCTGGCCTCCATCGCCATCTGCATTCCG
Organism: Stenotrophomonas maltophilia; assembly: GCF_047782825.1. GTDB lineage: Bacteria > Pseudomonadota > Gammaproteobacteria > Xanthomonadales > Xanthomonadaceae > Stenotrophomonas. Next base: position 1,968,359 of record NZ_CP180589.1, read on the forward strand.
CTGTCGTTCTATTACAACTTCACCAACCCCTACCTCAACGATCTGGGCGTACGCGGCGCCGCGGGCCTGCAGTCGCTGGGCCAGGTGTCCGAAGTACTGCTGATGCTGGCCATGCCGTTCCTGTTCGTGCGGCTGGGGGTGAAGACCATGCTGGCGGTGGGTATGGCCGCCTGGGTGGTGCGCTATGCCCTGTTCGCCTTCGGCGATGCGGGCGGCGGCTTCTCGCTGCTGGTGATCGGCATCGTGCTGCACGGCATCTGCTACGACTTCTTCTTCGTCACCGGCCAGATCTATACCGATGCACATGCGGGACCTGACGCACGCAGCAGCGCGCAGGGCTTCATCACCCTGGCCACCTATGGCGTGGGCATGCTGATCGGCACCTTCCTGTCCGGCGCGGTGGTGGAGCACTACACCACGGCCGCAGGGCCGGACTGGCAGCAGATCTGGCTGTTCCCCGCCGGCGTTGCCCTGGTCGTGCTGATCGCCTTCCTGCTGCTGTTCCGCGACCGCCCCGCCGCTGCCGCCGCGGCCACTACCCGCTGAGAAAATCGCCGATGCCAAAGCTTGGAATCGCCATTGTCGGCACGGGGATGATCGCCGCGGTGCACCGCCGCGCCGCCCTGCTCGCCGGTGCCGACGTGCGCGGCGTGGCCGCATCTTCTCCGCAGCGCGCGCAGGAGGTGGCACAGGCGTGGAATGTCCCGCGCGCCTACCGCGATATCGAGGAAGTGATCGCCGACCCGCAGGTGCAGGTCGTGCACGTGTGTACGCCCAACCACTTGCACCGCGCCATGGCGCAGGCCGCACTTCAGGCCGGCAAGCACGTGGTCTGCGAGAAGCCGCTGGCCACCACCCTGGCCGATGCGCAGGCGCTGGCCGAGCTGGCCGCATCGACCGGACTGATCGCCACCGTGCCCTTCGTCTATCGATACCACCCGGTGGTGCGGGAAGCACGCGCGCGCATCGCCGCCGGCGACATCGGGCCCCTGCACCTCATCCACGGCAGCTACCTGCAGGACTGGCTGCTGGACCCGGCAAGCAACAACTGGCGCGTCGACCCCGCCCTTGGCGGTACATCACGCGTATTCGCCGACATCGGCTCGCACTGGTGCGACCTGGTGGAATGGGTCAGCGGCCAGCGCTTTGCCGAGGTCAGCGCCGCGTTCGCCACGGTGATCGCCGAACGCGGCGCCGAAGGCGCAGAGAGTTTCAGCACACCCAGCGCAGGCGGCACGATGCAGCCGGTAACGAGCGAGGACGTGGCCGCCGCGCTGTTCCGCACCGGCGCCGGCACCCTGGCCTCGCTGACCGTCAGCCAGGTTTCGGCCGGGCGCCACAATCGCCTCTGGTTCGAGATCGATGGTGCCAAGGCCAGCGTGGCCTTCAACCAGGAAGACGCCGAGCGCCTGTGGATCGGCCGGCCTGACCAGCGCGAGGAAACCTTCGTGCGCGGGCCAGGTGCCGGCAGCGCCGAACAGCGCCGGCTGTCGGTGCTGCCGCCGGGGCACGCGCAGGGCTATGGCCATTGCTTCGAGGCCTTCGTGGCCGACTCCTATCGCGCCATCGAAGGCGAGCGCCCGCAGGGCCTGCCCACTTTCGAGGACGGCCTGCGCTCGGCATTGATCGTCGACCGCGTCATTGCATCGGCCAGGTCCCGCGCCTGGTCCACCATCGACTGAATCCCGGGAGGGTGTACGGATGAAGGCTCCAACACGCAGGATCGCAACCGCCGCGCTGCTGTTTCTTGCCGCCCTGCCCGCCTTCGCCGCTGACGCCGGCGGCGCGCAGAAGCCCATCGCGGTGCAGATGTACACGCTGCGCAATGCCGGCACGCTCGACCAGCAGCTGAAGATCGTCCACGACGCAGGCGTGCATGCGGTGGAAACAGTGGGCACGCAGAATGTCAGCGCCGCCGAACTCAAGCAGCTGCTGGAAAAGTACGGGATCAAGGCGATCTCCTCGCACACCGCACTGGCCGATCTGCGCAACGACCTCGACGCGGTGGTGGCCTTCAACCGCGCGATCGGCAACACGACCCTGGTGGTGCCCTATCTGGACAGCAAGGACCGGCCGACCGATGCCGCCGGCTGGACGGCGCTGGGCAAGGAGCTGGGCCGCATCTCGGAACGGGTGCGGGCAAAGGGCATGCGCCTGGCCTATCACAACCACGATTTCGAGCTGGTCGATGTCAATGGCAGGACCGGGCTGGAGCTGCTGTTCGAAGCGGCCGGCCCCGGTCTGCAGACCGAACTTGACCTGGCGTGGGTGGCCCGCTCCGGCCATGACCCGGTGGTGATGCTGGGCAAGTTCCGCGGCCGCCTGTTCGCCGTCCATGCCAAGGACAACGCGCCCAAGAGCCAGGCCGAAGACGAAGGCGGCTTCGCCGCCGTAGGCCAGGGCGTGCTCGACTGGAATGCGATCCTGCCGGCGGCCGCAGCGGCCGGCGTGCAGTGGTACATCGTCGAACATGACGAACCGCGTGATCCGGCCAAGGTCATCCAGGCCGGTGCCGACTACCTGCGCGGACACCTGACCGTCACCCTGCCCGCCCGCGCATCGCGCTAGCCCGCAAAGGAGCTTCGTTTGAAAATCATCCTGACCCTGGCCCTGAGCTTGTGCGCGGCAGCCCATGCGCTGCCGGCATGGAGCAAGGACGATCCCGCCGCCGGCGCCAAGCTGTACGCAGCGAACTGCGTGGCCTGCCACGGCGCGGATCGTGCGGGCATGCCCGGCGCGTTCCCCGCACTGACCGATATCGGCAAGCGCCTGCCGCCTGCGCAGATCAAGGAAAAGATCAGCAAGGGCGGCGGCCTGATGCCGCCCTTCTCCCAGCTGTCCGCGCAGGAGATCGATGACCTCGCCAGTTTCCTGGCGAAGTAGGCGCGGGCGTTACAGCTCGCGCACCCAGATGTTGCGGTAGCTGACCTTCGATGCGTGCTCCTGCAGATACAGCGGCGCGCACCCATGTGGCGAGTACGACGGCGCGCCGATGTACTCGGTCTTTCCCGCCAGCACGGTATCGTCCTGCACCAGCACGCCGTTGTGCAGCACGGTGATGCGGGCCGGTGAGGCCAGCCCACCACCCGGCGAGAAGCGCGGTGCCTTCCAGATGATGTCGTAGGCCTGCCACTGACCCGGCGCACGCGAGGCATTCACCCGCGGCACGGCCTGCTTGTAGATGGAACCTGCCTGGCCATTGGCGTAGGTGGGGTTGTTGTAGCTGTCCAGCACCTGCAGCTCGTAGCGCTCCTGCAGGAAGATGCCGCTGTTGCCGCGGTTCTGGCCATCGAACCCCTTCGTATCGGTGGGCGTACGCCATTCGACGTGCAACTGCATATCGCAGAACGGCTGCCGGGTGCGGATACCCTTGCTGCCCGGAACCACGGTCATGGCGCCGCCGGCCACCTTCCAGGGCACAGGCCCGCCCTGCTCCGCCTCCCAGGCGGACACATCCTTGCCATTGAACAGCACGATCGCATCGGAGGGCGCCGCGCCCATTGGCGTGGCCACTTCGGCCACCGGCGCCCACACCTCGGTCTTCGCCGGATCGCGCTCGGGCCCCGTGCTGGACTGTGCAAAAGCGGACGCCGCTGCAAGCACGCCGGCAGCCATCAAAAGAGGTCTGATCATCCTGTCGTACTCCATCAGCTGGTCGCCCAGGCGGGTGTGCCCGGGGCATAGGCCATATCGCCGTCGTATCGTCCGGGCACGGCCACGTACTTCAGCACCTCGGTCGCGCCCTGTTTCGAGGTGAAGAAGCCGAAGATGGCCAGTTGCTTGATCATCGTGAAGGGATGCGGCATCGCCTTCGCGCTTTCGCCGGTACCGGTCTCGGTCACTTCAACCGCACGCTTGCGGGCTTCGGTATCGAGCGCGCGCAGCAGTTCGGTGCGCGCCTCGGGCGTCAGGGCGACGAAGCGACCGCCGGCGCGTTTGTCGATGTCGACCAGCCCGGCACGGAAGGTCGCCTGCTGCCGGGCGGTGTAGCAGTCGGTGACGAACCGGGCCATGAAGGCGCCGGTACCCGCGTCCTTCGCGCCCGGCGTGCGGGTGCGCGGCAGGATGGTCTCGGCGATCTCATCGAGCGTGGCGATCTCCGCCTCGGAGAAGGCAGCGCCCGCTGCCGCTACCGGCAGCTTGGCGCCGGCCAGCGCCGGCAGGCCGATCATCGCCGCGCCGGTGGCCGCCGCAATCATCTTCAACAGTTCACGGCGATCCATCAGAGATTCCCCGCTTTCAGTTCGCGTACGGCATGGTCGGCGGCCCGTGCGGTCAGCGCCATGTAGGTCAGCGAGGGGTTCACGCAGGCACTGGAGGTCATGCAGGCCCCGTCGGTGACATAGACGTTGGGCGCATCCCAGACCTGGTTGTTGGCGTTGAGGACCGAGGTCTTCCGATCACGGCCCATGCGTGCGGTGCCCATTTCGTGGATGCCCTTGCCCGGGGCGTAGTCGTTGTCGTGCATCTCCACATCCTTCACCCCGGCGGCCTCCAGCATCTCGGCGGCATCGGCGGCCATGTCCTTGCGCATGGCCTTTTCGTTCTCGCGCATGGCAACGTCCATCGCCAGCACCGGCAGGCCCCACTTGTCCTTGTGGTCGCGGTCCAGGCGGATCGTATTGTCGTGGTGCGGCAGCATTTCGCCGAAGCCGGTCATGCCGATGCGCCAGTCACCCGGCTGGGTCAACGCCTCCTTCAGGTCGGCACCGATGTTCAACTCGGCGATCTCGCGTGACCAGCCGTTGCGGCTGGCACCGCCCTGGTAGCCGAACCCGCGCAGGTAGCCTCGCTTGTCCGCGGCAACGTTGCGGAAGCGGGGAATGTAGAAGCCGCAGGGGCGGCGGCCGAAGTAGTACTTGTCGTCGTAGCCTTCGACACGTCCAGAAGCACCCGCACCGAAATGATGGTCCATCACGTTGTGGCCGAGTTCCCCGGACGAAGAACCCAGGCCGCCTTCCCAGACGTCGGTGGCCGAATTCATCAGCAGCCAGGTCGAGTTGAACGATGACGCGTTGAGGAAGATCACCTTGGCCGTGTACTGGTAGGTCTGCCCGGTTTCGGCGTCGATGACCTCCACCCCGCGCGCACGCCTGCGGTCCTTGTCGTAGAGCACTTCCTTGACGATGGAGAACGGCCGCAGCGTCAGGTTGCCGGTCTTCATCGCCACCGGCAGCGTTGCCGCCTGCGTCGAGAAGTAGGCACCGAAGGGGCAGCCGAGAATGCACTTGTTGCGGTACTGGCAGTTGACCCGGCCCTGTTCGGGCATCGGCTTGGTGATGTTGGCGGTGCGCGAGTGGATCATGTGGCGGGTACCACCGAAGGCCTTCTGGATCCGCGCGGCCACATCCTTCTCGACGATGTTCAGCGGGATCGGCGGCAGGAATTCGCCATCGGGCAGCACGTCCAGGCCTTCGCGCGTACCGGCGATGCCGGCGAACTTCTCCACGTGGTCGTACCACGGCGCGATGTCGGCATAGCGGATCGGCCAGTCGGCGGCAATGCCTTCCTTGAGGTTCGCTTCGAAATCCAGGTCGGAGAAGCGGTAGCTCTGCCGTCCCCACATCAGCGAGCGCCCGCCCACGTGGTAGCCGCGGAACCAGTCAAAACGCTTGGTCTCGATGTAGGGCGAGTCCTGTTCGTCGGCCCACATCCCTTCCAGATTCTCGGCCAGGGCATAGTCGCGCATCAGCACCGGAAACGCGGCCTTCATCGCCTGGGTTGGCCGGTTGCGGTGCGGGAAGTCCCACGGCTCCTTCATCGCATTGACATAGTCCTTCACGTGTTCGATGTTGCGCCCGCGTTCCAGCATCAGGACCTTCAGACCCTTTTCGGTCAGTTCCTTTGCCGCCCAACCGCCACTGATTCCCGAGCCAACAACGATGGCGTCGTAATGATTATCTGCCATGGGTCTCTCACCTGGGTGGATATCGTTTCAGACGTCGCAGAGACGGATCGCCTCGCGCAATGAGCCAACGGGATCGGGCGCTGCAGGCGTGAATTCCTGCGCCAGATACCCATCGAAGCCGGTGTCGCGGATCGCGCGACAGATGGCCGGATAGTTCAGTTCCTGCTGATCGCCGATCTCGTTCCGGCCCGGCACGCCGGCAGTGTGGTAATGCTTGAAGAATGCGTGGTGCCTGCCGATGGTGGCGATGATGTCGCCTTCCATGATCTGCATGTGATAGATGTCGTAGAGCAGGCCGAAGTTGTCCGAGCCCAGCCGCTGGCACAACGCCACGCCCCAGGCGGAGTGGTCGCACAGGTAGTCGAGGTGATCGACCTTGGAGTTCAGCAGCTCCATCACCAGGACCACGCCGCGCTTCTCGGCGTGCCCGAGGATGCGCTTGAGCCCCGCCTCGGCATTGGCCAGGCCTTGCTGGGGATCCATGCCATTGCGGTTGCCGGAAAAACAGATCAGGTTGCGATAACCGGCATCGGCCACCAGGTCGATGTGGCGCGTGTAGCGCGCCACCAGTTCATCGTGGAATGCACGGCCCGCGAAGCCCTTGGTCAGGCCCAGCTCGGCACCGTTGCACATGGCGCTGTAGACGCCATGGGCCTTCAGCGTGGGCCAGTCGTCCGGCCCCACCAGGTCGATCGCGCCAAACCCGAGCGTTTTCACCGTCTGGCAGAGCTGGGCCACCGACTGCTGGGGGAACGTCCAGCGCGCCACAGACTGCTTCAAGCGGCCCTTGAGCGGCGTGGCGGCGGCCACCGACGGCAGCGCCCCCGCCCCTGCAGTGGCCAGACCAAGGCTGCCGGCGACTGCGATGCGCAGCGCGTCGCGCCGCGTGAACCCCGGCGCCGGCACCGGTTCAACTGAATGGATGGACATCCACTACCCGGCCTCCCAACCGGTGCAAACGCTGACCAATCACCGCAATGCAATCGATTGCACCATAAGGGAGGTTTTCTTTTTTTTGCAAGACGCGCTGCACGAAAACACATGCTGCGCAGCACAACGACAAGGTCGCCTGCGCCCGCGGTGGCGGGGAGTGCGCGTCACGATGTGCGCCCCCCCCGCCCCGCTTTGCGTTACATCGGGTCCGATTCCAATCCAGCCCGGTGGGTTGCACGCTCGATACGTAGCGCAGCCACCTGGCCCTGCACCTGTTGCAGGTAGGCATGGGCCTCGCCCCGGGTACTCAGCTGCCGGTAGCGCTGCAGCGCCTCGGCCTGCGCCACGGCGTCATCCCCGGCCAATTCGAGTTCGGTCTTCAAGGCAATCGCCAACACGCCGGGCAGATTGCCCTGCTCGGGCAGAGGTTCGGCTGCCCGCGCGGACAGGGCGGCCAACGCAACGCTGTCCATGGCCTGCGCCAGGTACTCGGCAGACGGTGGCACCGGTGCAGGCAAGGTATGCGGGCAGTCGGCACGCGCCGCACGCAGCAGCCGCGGCACCAGCGAGGCCGCCTGCCGATCGCGTTCGGTCAGCGGCGTCAGGCCCATCAGGGCCTCCAGTGTCGCCAGCACCGACGCATGGTCGTAGACCGTGCTGTCCACCGCCGCCGGCAACCACGGCGAGATCGCAAGCGTCGGCACCCGCACACCGGACACGCCGAAGCCGAACCCATGTTCGGACAGCCCCGGCTTGCCGGGCCGCTGGTCACCGGGCGAAGGCAACGTGACCGGCGGCTGCGAGTCGTAGAAGCCGCCATGTTCATCGTAGGTGATGATCAGCAGGCTGTTCGGCCACAGCGGTGAATTGCGGATCGATTCGTAGACATGCTTGACCAGGCCCTCGGCACCACAGGTTTCGTCCATCGGGTGCTGCGATGATCCGTGGCGATAGGTTTCCAGCAGCACGTTGCCGTAGTTGGGTTCTATGAAGGTGTAGGCCGGCTCGTAGTCGCCGGCCAGGTCCTTGGCCAGGTGCATGACATCACGTACCTTCAACGCACTCACCCCCCTGATGGCGGCAGCCTGGGTGATGTTGCCACCGTCGAAGATGTGGCCATGCGGGCGCGCGAAGCTGCTGTGCTCGTCCTGGTAGACGCGGTAGGGAATGCCGGAACTGCGCAGCGCATCGAAGATGGAACCATTCGGGTAGGCAAACCCGCGCAGCGCGGCCCAGTCCACCAACTCGAGCTTGGACGGACTATGGTCCAGGCCATTGGCCGAGGCCCCGTGCACGAAGAAGCGGTTGGGCCAGGTCGGCCCGGGCATCGACGAATACCAGCGATCGCACAGCAGGTACTGCTCGGCCAGTGCCTGCAGCACCGGCAGCTGGCGCGGAGTGTCGAAGCAGGCCATGACCTTGCCCCGTTCGCCTGCGGCGGTGTGCGGCACCTTCGCGTAGTTGGCCGCGTAACCGGAACCGTCGATCGGCGGATACGGCCCCCCCTTGGGGTAGCGTGCCCCTTGTCCGGCCAGCTGCTCCACCACATCCTCGAATTCGTGCCCCGGATCGGTCGGCATTGCCACCGGCGCACCATCGACCACCGGATAGCGCGTGCCCTGGTAGTCGTTCCAGTTGTCCTGCGGCGTCGCCTTGATGATGCCCTCGATGCCGGACATGGCGAAGATGTTGTCGAACGAATGGTTTTCCAGCATCAGCACGAAGACGTGCTGGATGGGATAATGCGGCTTGATCGCCGCTGCGCTGAACGTGAAGCTGTCGTGCGTGCCGGACAACGGCACCTGCAGCTTGAATGCAGCATCCTCGCCCACCGGCACATCCAGCACCTTCCGGTTGCTGTCGATCTGGGGGGCACCCAACCACCAGTCGTTCACGCCTGGGCGGTGCCCCTGCCCCACATTGATCGACACCCGGCCCTCGCCACGCTGGGTCTTGAACACCAGCAGCAGCTTGAAGGTGAAGTTCAGCTTGCCCGGCGTCCTGTCATGCGAACTGCCTGGGAACGCGTGCCCCTTGCCGCCAGAGCGGCTGTTGAACGTCCTGGCCACGTCCGATGAACCATGGCGATCGCAATGGAAGGTCACCGTGTATTCGTTGCCGCTCTTCTGCACCGTCACCGTGTCATCGTGTGACTGCCCCGAAGGCACGGCGATATCACCGTCGAAGCGGATGCTCTGCAGAGCGCCGGAATTGTCGGTGATCCGCACTACGTTCTTGCTTGACATGATCGTTTCCTCATCCTGATCGAGGGTCAGCGGATCTTTCCGGGTTTGAGCTCGAACGAATCGTGGGTTCCTGACAGCGGCAGCACCAGCTCGGTGCCGCCCACCGCCACGCTCAGGCTGGGCCCTGCGGACAGCACGCCGTTCCCGCCGATCCACCAGTTGTTCTCGGCGCCGTGGTGACCCTGCGCCAGGTAGATGCGGGCATGGCCCTGGCCCTGCGCGACCACGCATTCCACGTCCACGGCGAAGAAGAAATTGAGCTTGTCCGGCGAACCTCCGCCTCCGCCGCTGGGGGCGTATTCGTAGGGACCGCCGCCACACGCGGTGTTGAACGCCTTGGCCACGGCCGCCGTGCCGCTGCGCTCGGCCTCGAGCACCAGGATGAAGTCCAGGCCGGATTGGCGGATGCGGACCGTGCCATCGAAGGATTTCCCTTTGGACACCACCACCGAACCGGGAACGAACTGCATCCCCAGCACGGTGCGCGAACTGTCCTTGATGGTGACCTTGTTGCCGGGTAGCGACATATGCCTCACTCCTGCAGGAAAGTGAATGCCTCCGCCACCGGTCATACCCGCCGGCCAGCAGGGCAACGTGGATACAGCGGTTGTTCCCATTCACATGCCTGCGGTGCGGTGCACCGTGGGTGTGGCGCCCCCGATGCGCCTGTGCACGCCCGATCGCCATCACACGTTCCCCGCCGCTGCACCAGCCCGCCGCCATCAGGCACGCGGCTGCATGCTAGGCCCAGGCTGGCGCGAGGGGCATCCCCGAAATCAGGGGGGCGCGGTCTGCAGGGCCGGCTGCGGCAGCGACAGCGACAGGTGGGTGCCCTGCCCCTGCCGTGCCTGCAGGATGAACTCGGCGCGCAGGCGATGGGCACGTGCGCGCAGGCTGGCCAGCCCGGCGCCAGCGGTGGCCGAGGCCACGTCGAAACCACGGCCATCGTCGCTGACCTGCACCTGCAGGGTGCGGCCATCCCATTGCAGCCGTACCTGCACCCGGGCGGCGGCCGCATGCTTGAGCACATTGGTCAGCGCCTCCTGCAGGAAGCGCAGCAGGTCCAGGCTGCGTGCCGGGCCCAGGTGCAGGCCGGCCAGTCCGTCAAGCTTCCAGTGCATGGCCACACCGGCGCGTTCGAAGCGCTGCGTCCAGCGATGGCGCAGCGATGCCAGCAGCGCCGGCAGATCCAGATCCTGTTCGTGCGCGGTGGTGTCGATCACCAGCCGCAGGTCATCACGCAGTTCCTTCAGTGACGCCACCGCGCGCATCGATTCCGGCGTCGGCGGCCCCTGCTCCAGCGCGGCAAGCGTGGACACCAGGCTGCCACCGAAGCCGTCATGCAGATCACGTACCAGCTGCAGGCGTTCGCTGGCACGGGTATGGGTCAGCGCCAGCTGGTGCTCGCGCTGCAGCGTCTGTCCCAGCAGCCGGGTCGCTGCATCCACTTCCACGCGCAGCTCTTCATTGAAATTCTCGATGCGACGCATCGCCACGGCGAAGCGATGCGCCAGCACCGAACCCAGCCCGATCATCGTCAGCGGCGAGGTCAGTGCCAGCAGGTAGGCGCGTGCCGGCAGCACGCCGAAGTACACCAGGAAATCATGTGCGGAGGTCAGCAACGGCAGCAGCAGGCACGCAGCCAGCAGGCGCGCATTGCTGTCCTGGCCGCGCCAGGCATGCACGATGAACATCACCATGCCGCAGTAATACACGGCACCGCCCAGCAGCACCGCCGGCAAGCGGTTCGGCCCGGCCATCTGCGGCCACAACAGCGCCGCGGCGAAGGCCAGCAGGCTGGCTACACCGAGTGTGCGCTCCAGCCAGGGCCGGCGCAGGCGGCAGTAGCGCAGCAGGAACAGCGCGAAGCTGCAGGCCGCTGCCAGGTACAGCGCCGCGACGAAGGCCTGCCAGCCGTCGGTGCGGGTGAACGGCCACGGCCGGGTCACGATGTAGTTGCAGCCATACAACGCAAACAGCCACGCACTGAGCGCATACCAGCCATAGACGGTCTGCTCGCGGCGGAACAGCCAGAACAGGCCGAACAGTGCGCCCAGCACCAGGCCGACGGCCACCGCGAACAGCTGCGCGTCGTGACGCCACAGCATGGCCGCGCGATAGCGGGCCTGCACCTGCTCCGGCGCCCCTACCAGCACCTTGCCGAATCCCGGCTGGTAGGCCGCCAGGCCGGAGACGCGCACCAGCAGTTCGTTCTGCCCGTCGCGCAGCAGCGGCCGGTCCAGCAGCATGTACTGCGGGCGTACCCAGCTGCGGGTGAGCGGCTCGACCAGGGATGGATCACGGTGGATCAGGCTGCCATTGAGATACACCGCATCGGCCAGGCAGACGTAGTCCAGCAGCAGCCCAATGGGGGCGTCGCCCTGCTGCTGCCAGCGCAGCCGGTACCAGACCACGCCGTCGTGGCCGGGCCAGCGCGTGGTCCACAGATCGGGCAGCGCCACCGGTGTCCAGCCGTGGGCCGGTGGCTGCCGGGCCTGCCAGTCCGACGCCACCGCTTCGGCCTGCAGCAGGGTGCGCGGCTCCGGTGCCGCTGCCAGAGCGGTGGCGGACAGCAGCAACAGCAGCGCAGGCAGCCATGTCCACCGCGCCCAGCGCAGCCTCATTGCAGCCAGCCGTGCTGCCGGGCCGCGAATACCGCCGCCGTGCGCGAGCCCACCGCCAGCTTGCGGTAGATGCTCTTGGTGTAACTTTCGATGGTCAGCGGTGAAAGCCCCAGTTCCTGCGCGATCTCGCGATTGCTGTGGCCCTGCGCGACCCATTTCAGGATTTCGGTTTCGCGCGGCGTGATCGGTACCGGTTCCGCCGGCTCCACCGCGGCCACCACGGGTGACGGCGCAGGCAGCAGTGCCAGCAGGCCACGCGCAACGAAAGGATCGATGGGTGCACCACCGCGGGCGATGCTGGCCAGCGCCGCGCGCAGCTCATCGTCGTCGCGCTCCTTCAGCAGGTACCCGACCGCGCCACCACGCAGGGCGTCCAGCACGACGCTTTCATCACTCCAGCTGGACACCACCACGCAGTCGACCTCCGGCCGGTGCTGCTGCAGCCAGGCCAGCAGTTCCAGGCCGCTGCCATCGGGCAGGCCCAGATCCAGCACCACGGTGTGCAGCGGCGGCTGCCGCGCCAGCCAGTCCCGTGCCTGCGCCAGACTGCCCGCCACCTGCACCGACGCGACACGATCGGTTCCAGCCTGCAGCAGGGCCTTCAGGCGCTGCTGCATGCTTGGATCGTCTTCGACCAGCAGTGTGTGCTCCCGCTCCCCGGCAGCGTTCATCGGCGTTCCCCCGGCGCACCCCGCGCGCAGGCCGATTGTAGCGGCAGTGGTCGCGGCTGCCAGCCGCGCCCGTGGCTCAGCGCCTCTCCGCTTCGCCCTGGGCGGTGGCCAGCGCGCGCAGGTGCTGGTGCCAGCGCGGTTCGATGTCGGCGTAGCGGCCAATCCGCTGCCGGAACGCCACCGGATCAGCGCCGCCACGCAGAAGCTCCAGAGTCTGCTGGCGATGGGCCCGCGCATCGCCCTCCATCAGGAAGTGCACCAGGCTCCACCACGCAACGTAGTACCCGTTCACGTGCCCAGCGACCGGCGGCCCGCTGTCCTCCACCAGTTGCTGCAGGGAAGGCAACGGCGCATCGTCCAGGCGGGGGCGGCCGGCGCTGTCGAACTGCAGGTCGCCCAGCCACCAGACCGGATAACCGGCCGGGTCCGGCACGCCCGCGTGCAGAGTTCCTCCGGCAAGGCGGCTGGCGCCGAAATAGCAGGCCATGCCCTCGTTCATCCAGCGCCGTGGCGCCAGGCCACTGGCTTCGGCAAGCAACTGGTGGGTCACCTCATGCAGCATCCAGTGGTGCGGCGCATCGCCCTGGCCGGGGTAGGCAAAGGCGTAGGGCCGCCGGTAGTACGCCTCGGCCCACGGGCTGCTGCGGTTGTGCGCCTTGAAGTCGGCCTGGTCGCGGTACAGCACCAGCTGGAAGGGTCCGGCGCTGCCTGGCTGCCCAACGGTGGCGACATAGGATTGATGCAGCGCTTCCACGGCGGCAGCGACTGTGGCGGTCCGCTCCGGGGTGGCCGCGCTGTGGATGAGGAAGTGCGCCGTGCGTGACACCGGCGCAGACGGGCCCAGCGGCGTAGCAGGCGGAGCGTGGCTCTGGCCAACGCCACTGCCGGCGTCACCGCAACCGCCGAGTATCAGCAGCAGCGCCACGGTGGCTAGGCGGAAGGGTGTCATGTGCACCCACGCTACAACAAAAAAACCCCGGCAGGCGCAGGGCCTTGCCGGGGTTCTGTGCAGGCGGGAGCCTGGCGGAAAATCAGAACGGAATATCGTCGTCAGCGAAATCGTCCATCGGCGGTGCCTGCTGCGGCTGCTGCTGCGGGCGCTGCTGGCCGTAGCCGCCGCCCTGGTTGCCGCCCTGGTTGCCGTAGCCGCCACCCTGGTTGCCACCGCCCTGGTTGCCGTAACCACCGCCCTGGCCGCCGCCACGCTGGCCGCCACCGCTACCGCCGCCGTACTCCTGGCGCGGGGCCTGCTGGCGCTGCGGACGGTCGCCGCCGAAGTTGCCACCACCGCCGCCTTCACCGCGGCCGCCCAGCATCTGCATTTCGTCGGCGATGATGTCGGTGGAGTACTTCTCCACGCCATCCTGGCCGGTGTACTTGTCGTAGCGCAGGCTGCCTTCGACGTAGACCGAGCTGCCCTTGCGCAGGTATTCGCCGGCGATTTCGCCGAGCTTGCCGAAGAACACCACGCGGTGCCATTCGGTGCGCTCCTGCTGGTTGCCGTCCTTGTCCTTGCGGACGCTGGTGGTGGCCAGGCTGATGCGGGTGATCGCCATGCCGCCCTGGGTGTACTTCACGTCCGGGTCGTTGCCGAGATTGCCGACCAGGATGACTTTGTTGATGCCGCGCGCCATAGGTACCTTCGTCCGTTGTCCAGGGGCAGCCGCCAGAGATAGCACGTCCTCCGGGCAGGAGGCAGTGGCCCGGGGCCGCCCCCGATGAATTTGGGGGAATACAGGAACGGGGCATCTTATCATCGCCGCCGCCCCGCGCCGGGTCAGGGAAGCCCCCGGCGAGGACCGGAATGCGGCCCGATCCCTTGCCGGGCCTGCCCTGGGGGGTGATCGGCCAGCATCACAGACGCTGCCCCTGCCCGCGCCTGCAGGCCCCGGTGCGACAGTGCCTGCGCGGTCGCGGCGCGGTCATGGACTGACCGCCACGGCGGCTGGACAGGACAGCGGGCGGGTCAGCGCCGGCCACCCATGGCATCATCCGGTGATCATCCCGCCCGCACCGCTCATGACCATCAAAGGCAAAGCCACGTCCCTGGACATCGCCCACCTGGCCGGGGTTTCCCAGCCCACGGTGTCGCGTGCCCTGCGCGGCAGCCCGATGGTCAACGCCGAAACCCGCGAACGCATCCTGCGCATCGCCCGCGAGCTGAACTACAAGGTCGACAAGAACGCCTCCAGCCTGCGCCTGCGCAACGCCGGCACCCTGGCCCTGCTGTTCTTCGAAGACCCCACCAACGACGATTCGCTGATCAACCCGTTCTTCCACTCGATGCTGGGTTCGATCACCCGCGCCTGCGCACTGCACGGGCAGGACCTGCTGGTGTCCTTCCAGCAGCTGTCCACCGACTGGCAGGCCGACTACGAGGACAGCAACAAGGCCGACGGCATCATCCTGCTCGGCTACGGCGACTACCACCAGTCACGCGACCGTCTGCAGCGGCTGGTGGAACAGGGCACCCACTTCGTGCGCTGGGGCGCGGCCCTGCCCGGCCAGCCGGGCGTGTCGATCGGCAGCGACAATTTCCAGGGCGGGCATGACATCACCACCCACCTGCTGCAGCAGGGCTGCCGCCGCATTGCCTTCCTCGGCCATGCGTCCAGCCATTACCCGGAATTCGAGGAGCGCTACCGCGGCCATGTCGAGGCGCTGCGCGCGCACGGACTGGCCGCCGACCCGGCGCTGCAGCACGATGCGATCACCACCGAAGCGTCCGGTCAGGAGGCCTGCCAGGCCCTGCTGGCGCGCGGCGAACACATCGATGCCATCTGCGCGGCCAGCGACCTGATCGCCATCGGCGCAATGCGCGCCCTGCGCGAGGCCGGCCTGCGCGTGCCGCAGGATGTGGCGGTCACCGGCTTCGACGATATTCCGCTGGCCGCCTCGGTGTCGCCGGCCCTGACCACCGTGCAGCAGGACACCAAGCAGGCCGGGCAGCTGCTGGTGGAAAAGCTGCTGGCGCTGATCGGTCGCCAGCCCGAGGACAGCCTGAGCATTCCGGTGAAGCTGGTGGTACGCGAATCGTCGCTGCGGATGTAGAGCCGAGCCCACGCTCGGCTGTCGTTGCTCTTCTATAGAGCCGAGCCCATGCTCGGCTGCCTTTGTTCCCAGCCTAAAAGCAGCCGAGCATGGGCTCGGCTCTACAAAAATGCGAAAAGCAGCCGAGCACGGCTCGGCTCTATAGAAAGCCGCAAACGCAGTCGTGCAGGCTCGTCGCTACGGGGCGTCCGGCATGGCAGTGCGTACCGCCGCGCTGAACTCATCCAGCAGGAAGGGCTTGGCGATCATCGCCATGCCCTCGTCGAGGAAGGACGCGCGCTCCTGCGCCTTCTCGGCGTAGCCGGTCATGAACAGCACCGGCAGCGACGGCCGCGACTGACGGGCGATCTCGGCCAGCTGCCGCCCGTTCATGCCCGGCAGGCCGACGTCGGTCACCAGCAGGTCGATGGCCTGTGCCGATGCCAGGATCGGCAGGGCCCCATCGGCATCGCCCACCACCTGGGCGTGGTATCCCAGATCCTCCAGCACCACCGTCACCAGCATGCGCACCTGCGCATCGTCTTCCACCACCAGGATGGACTGCCCGGCACCACGCCGGATCTGCGCCGCCGGTTCGCCCGGCACCGCCGCCCCGGGCGCTTCGTCCAGTGGAATGAACAGGGTGACCACCGTGCCCTCGCCTTCGCTGGAGGCAATGGCGATATGGCCGCCGGACTGCTGCATGAAGCCATAGACCATCGACATGCCCAGGCCGGTGCCCTTGCCGATCGGCTTGGTGGTGAAGAAGGGTTCGAAGACACGCTCGACCACCGCAGGTGCCATGCCGGCGCCGGTGTCGGACACCACCACGCAGGCGTAGCGGCCCGGTGGCACCGACGGGTACTGGCCCTGCTCTACCCGGACATCGGCCGTGCGAAGGGTCAACTGGCCACCGGCCGGCATGGCATCGCGCGCGTTGATCGCCAGGTTCAGCACCGCGCTTTCGAACTGGTTCGCATCCAGGGTGGCATGCAGCGGTGCGTCCCAGGGCTGGGCAACAATGCGCACGCCTTCCCCAAGGGTGCTGCGCAGCAGGTGCTGCACCGATTCAAGCAGCGCGTTGATTTCCACCGGGCGCGAATCCAGCGACTGCCGACGGGAAAACGCCAGCAGGCGCTGGGTCAGCGCCGCAGCACGCTGCCCCGACGCCGTGGCGGTATCCAGGAACCGGGCCAGATCATCCACCCGGCCCATTTCCAGCCGCAGCCGCACGATATCCAGTGCGGACAGGATGCCGGTCAGCATGTTGTTGAAATCGTGGGCGATGCCACCGGTCAACTGGCCGATTGCTTCCATCTTCTGCGACTGCCGCAGCGCCGCTTCGCTGGCCTCGCGTGCGGCCATCTGCGCTTCCAGCTCACGCGTGCGCTCGGCCACCATCGCTTCCAGGGCATGTGCGTGCTGCTGGCTGGTGGCGAGCGCCAGTTTGGCGGCGGTGATGTCGGTGACGAAGACGTGGAAACCATCGATCCGGCCCTCGGCATCGCGGCGTGGCGAGTAGCGCACTTCGCAATCGCGCCGGCCGCGCTGCCGGTGCGGCCACTCGATCTCGAATACCGCCCCCTGCCCGTCCAGTGCGGCTTCCATCGCCGGGCGACGGAGCTGCCAGACCGCATCGCCGATGATGTCGCGCACGTGGCAGCCGATCACCGCGCCGGTGGCCAGGCCGAACCAGCTTTCGTAGGCCGTGTTGGCAAAACGGAAACGCATTGCCGTATCGACGAAGGCGATGAGCACCGGCATGGTATCGGCAATCAACCGCAGCTCGGCTTCACTGCGTGCCAGCGCGGCTCGGCCGTCAGCCAGCGCCTGCAGCTGGTCGCGCAGCAGAAACTGCTTCTGGCGGGCGCGCAACGCGCCCTGCACGGCACTGATGAGCGATACGCTTCCCAGCGGCCTGTCCATTTCAACCACGTTGATGGACGCCGGCAGCAGCGGCTCACGGGTGGAGCGGCGGTAGGACCGGGCGGAGCGCAGCAGGATGAAGGGAAGATCGGACCATGCGGGCTGCTGCTGCAGCACCGGCCACAGTGCATTGCTGCCACGCGCCATGGCTTCCTGTGTCACCACTACCAGTCCGGTGGCGTCCTCCAGCTCAGCGGCCAGGGCTTCCAGGCTGGGAGCTATGGAGGTGGCCAGACCGGCCGCGCCAAGTACCGCTGCGATACTCTCGGCATCCCGCCCAAACGGGGCGACAATACGGACAATCGCCCCACTGCCATCGCTATCGGGCATCGGTCTGGCCGAGCAGTGCGGCGCCATCACCCACGAATTCCGGCGTTCCAGTGAGAATGCCCTGGAAATCGGCCAGTGGCCCGCTGACGGTGATACCGCGGCCGTCGATCTTCAACTCGCGAATGGTGTCCTCGTGCGCGCCACCGCGGTTCTTGATCACAGAAATCGCCTTGCGGATGCGGCCTTTGGCCTCGAAGAAGCGGAACAGCACGACGGCGTCGGCAATGTAGGACACATTGAGGCTGCCGGTGGACATGGTACCGACCAGACCATGCTGTGGGTTGACCATGAAGGTGACCACGCCCTTCTGGTTGAGATAGGACAACATTTCATGCAGCTGCAGCATCAGCTGCTTTTCCTGCGGCATGGCCGTCACATAGCCGTTGAGGCTGTCGATCACCAGAACGCTGCAGTTGCGCTGCTCGACGGCGGTGCGCAGGTTCCATGAAAACTCGCCCGGTGATACCTCCGCCGGATCTACCTGCAGGATCTCCAGCAAGCCAGTATCCAAGTGCTTGTGCAGATCGATGTCCAGCGCTTTGGCGCGCGCCAGCAGGGTGCCCACCCGTTCGTCGAACTCGAAAATGCACGCGCGCTCACCGCGCTCGCATGCCGCCCACACATACTGCAGCGCCACATTGGTCTTGCCGCTGCCGGCAGGGCCGGTCAGCAGCGTGGAAGTGCCCCGCAACGGCCCACCACCCAGCAGACGGTCGATCTCTTCAACGCCACTGCTGACAGGCGTGCCGAGGAACCGGCCATGATGTTCGGAGGCGATCAGGCGCGGGAAAATTTCCAGCCCCCCGCTGCGGATGACCATATCGTGGTAACCGGCCACGAATTCGACACCACGCAGCTTCTGCACCTGCATGCGGCGCCGCGCCGGACCGAAATCCAGGGTCAGCCGCTCCAGCGAGATCACGCCGTGGCAGAGACTATGCAGCTGCCCGTCGCGTTCTTCACCGGTGGAGGTCAGGTCGTCCACCAGGATGACCGTGGCGCTCTTGGGTCCGAAGAACTGCTTCAACGAAAGGATCTGCCGGCGGTAGCGTAGTGAATCCTGGGCCAGCAGGCGCAGTTCGGACAGCGAATCGAACACCACCCGGGTCGGCCCGATGCTGTCCACCTTGGACGTGATCAGGTTGATCGTCTCGTCCAGTTCCATTTCCCAGGAGTGCAGCACCGACTGCAGGCGTCCATTGCCCATAGCACCCTCGGCCGAGCCGAGTTCGAACAGGTGCAGCCCGTCCAGCGACCAGCCGTGGGCGGCCGCCACTTCGCGCAGTTCCTCGGCAGTCTCCGACAGCGTGATGTACAGGCAGCGCTCGCCGTTGCGCAGGCCTTCCAGCAGGAACTGCAGCGACAGCGTGGTCTTGCCCGAACCGGGCGGGCCCTCCAGCAGGAATAGGCGGGCCTGCGGCAGGCCCCCACCCAGAATGCTGTCCAGCCCCTCGACTCCCGTTGCGATCCGCATGTGCGCCTGCATGGCTCTGAAGATGCACCCGAGCCTATCGGGGTGCCTGTCGACGCGCCGTGTGATCCAGCGCACCCACCGTGGGCGTATTCAGGTTGATTTCATCCCGCCCCTGGCCTCTCCAAGGCGGGCACCCATGACCAACGGCGTTTGACCGCCGCCGTATTCAGCGCGATAAACGGCGCTTCACACAGGGAAGAGGTGTACGCCGCATGCTGCAGATCGATTCGCTGTCCAAGACCTACGCCAACGGCGTGCACGCGTTGAACGGGGTCACCCTGGACATCCCACGCGGCATGTTCGGCCTGCTCGGCCCCAACGGCGCCGGCAAATCCTCGCTGATGCGCACCCTCGCCACGCTGCAGGAAGCGGATAGCGGCAGCGCGGTGCTGACCATTCCCGGCGAGGCCCCGATCGACGTGCTGCGCGACAAGGATGCAGTGCGCCGCCGCCTGGGCTACCTGCCGCAGGATTTCGGCGTCTACCCCAAGGTCAGCGCGCTCGACCTGCTGGAACACTTCGCCGTGCTCAAGGGCCTCACCCAGCGCGCGCAGCGCCGTGAAGTGGTCGATGGCCTGCTGCAGCAGGTGAACCTGTGGGACGCCCGCAAGCGCAAGCTGGGCACCTATTCCGGCGGCATGCGCCAACGCTTCGGCATCGCCCAGGCCCTGCTGGGCGATCCGCGCCTGGTCATCGTCGACGAGCCCACCGCCGGCCTTGACCCGGAAGAGCGCAACCGCTTCCTCAACCTGCTGGCCGCCATAGGTGAGAACGTGGCGGTGATCCTGTCCACCCACATCGTGGAGGACGTGACCGACCTGTGCCCGACCATGGCCATCATGAACAAGGGCCAGGTGCTGCTGACCGGACGCCCCACTGATGCCATCGACGCCCTGCAGCAGCAGGTCTGGCGCAAGCAGGTCGATCCGTCCGAGCTGGCCGACCATGAGGCACGCTACGTCGTGCTTTCCTCGCGCCTGGTGGGGGGCCGGCCGGTCATCCATGTGCACAGCGCCAGCGACCCGGGTGATGGCTTCGCCGCGGTCGCCCCCGACCTTGAGGATGTCTACTTCCAGCGCCTGCGCCTGCAGGCGCGTGCCCGCGCGGCCTGAGCGGAGCACATCATGATCCTGACGTTCTTCCGCTTCGAGCTGCGCGAGCAGCTCCGCTCCCCGCTGCTGTGGCTGCTGGCCTTCCTGTTCGCCGCCCTGGCCTTCGCCGCCGCCTCATCCGAAGCCGTGCAGATCGGTGGCGGTGCCGGCAACGTGCACAGCAATGCACCGATCGTCGTCGCGCGCTTCATGGGCATCTTCACCATGATGGGCATGCTGGTGTCCACGCTGTTCGTCAGCAATGCCCTGCTGCGTGACTTCGAACTGGGCACCGCCGAACTGATCTTCGCCAGCCCGATCAAGCGCCGCGACTATCTTGCCGGGCGGCTGCTGGCCGCGATCTGCGCCAGTCTGGTGGTCTATCTCATCATCGCGCTGGGCATCTTCCTGGGGCCGTTGATGCCATGGGTGGACAAGGCTCGGGTCGGGCCGGTCTCGCTGGCCGCCTACGCCTGGACCTTCACCTGGATCGTACTGCCCAACGTGCTGTTCACCACCGCCCTGCTCTCGCTGCTGGCGGCGGTGACCCGCTCCATCCTGTGGGTCTACATCGGCCTGGTGGGCTACTTCGTGCTGTACGGGGTAAGCGCCTCGCTGCTGAGCGACATCGACAACGTGTGGATCGCCACGCTGACCGAACCGCTGGGCATGCGTGCGCTGGGCCGTGCCGTGCGCTACTGGGCCGCGGAGCAGAGCAACACCCAGCTGCCGGCGGTGGCCGGCTACCTGGTGGCCAACCGTGCCCTGTGGCTGGGCGTGGCCGCGGCACTGTTTGCCGCCACCTTTACCCTGTTCCGTACCGAACGCACCGGCAGCGGGCGCCGCCGCTGGGGCCGCCGCAAGATCGTGGCCAACGCCGATGCCGCGCGGCCGGCACAGATCGTGGCGCCGCGTGTGCGCCCGGTGTTTGGTGCCGCTACCGGCTGGCATCAGTTCCTGCGCCAGGTGCGCTTCGATACCGTGGGCGTGCTGCGCAGCGTGCCGTTCATCGTGCTGCTGGTGCTGGGCCTGGCCAACTTCATTCCCGGCGCGCTGCACCAGAACGTGATGTACGGCACCCCCATCTGGCCGGTGACCAGTGAAATGCTGGCGTCGCTGCAGGGCGCCTACAGCTGGCTGCTGGTGATCATCGTGTTGTTCTATTCCGGCGAGCTGATCTGGAAGGATCGCTCGGTGCGCCTGAATGAAGTGAGCGACGCCATGCCCGTGCCCAACTGGGTGCCGCTGCTGGCCCGCTTCACCACGCTGGTGGTGATCGTCGCGTGCTTCCAGGCCATCGGCGCAGCGGTGTCGATGGTGCTGCAGCTGGCCCAGGGCTACACCCACCTGGAGCCGCTGCTGTACCTGAAGGCGCTGGCGCTGGGATCGGTGTTCTACGTGCTGATGGGCGGCATGGCGCTGGTCCTGCAGGTGCTGACCAACAACAAGTTCTTCGGCTACGCGCTGCTGATCCTGGTGATGATCGCGCAGGTCGCGTTGGGCCTGCTGGACTTCACCCAGAACATCTACAACTTCGGCAACTGGCCCAACGCGCCGTACTCGGACATGAACGGCTACGGCCACTTCCTGCCCGGGCAGCTGGTGTTCCAGGGCTACTGGTCGCTGCTGCTGATCGCCCTGTTGTTCCTGGCGTCCGCATTCTGGGTGCGCGGCGTGGGCAGCAGCGTGCGTGAGCGTCTGAAACTGGCAGCGCGCCGCCTGCGCGGCCCGACCGGCGCCGGCCTCGCCATCTCCCTTCTCGGCTTTGTCGCGCTGGGCGGCTGGCTGTACTGGAGCACCAACATCCGCAACGAGTTCCAGTCACCGGACCAGCAGCGCGACCTGCAGGTGCGTTACGAGCGCGAACTGTCCAGGTACCGGAACCTGCCGCAGCCACGCATCTACGCCGTCGACAACCGCGTGGACCTGCATCCGGAAACGCAGACCGTGGTGATCGATGCCCACTGGGCGCTGCGCAACACCCATGCCGCGCCGATCCGCGATATCCACGTGGCGATGGGGGATGACCGCAGGCTGGTCAAGGTTGACCTGGGCGGGCAGACCCTCAGCTTCCACGATGCCGACCTGGGCTACCGCATTTACCGGCTGGCCAGACCGATGCAACCGGGTGAACAGCGCCAGGTGTACTTCCGCGTGGAGCAGCGGCCCAAGGGCATTACCGCCGGCCAGGCACCCAGCAACATCGTGGACAACGGCACGTTCTTCAACAGCAACCTGCTGCCGTCCTTCGGCTACGATGCCGGCAACGAGCTGCAGGACCGCAACGAACGGCGCAAGCGTGGCCTGGGCGAACCGACGCGCATGCCGAAACTGGAAGACGAAGCGGCGCGGGCCAACACCTACATCTCCGACGATGCCGACTGGCTGGACTTCCGCACCACCGTCTGCACTGCACCGGACCAGGTAGCCCTGGCCCCCGGCTACCTGCAGCACGAGGCCACCGTGAACGGCCGCCGCTGCTTCAACTATGCGATGGACCGGCCCATGCTGAACTTCTACGCCTACCTGTCGGCACGCTGGCAGGTGAAGAAGGGCATGTACAAGGACATCCCGATCGAGGTGTATTTCGATCCGGCCCATCCCTACAACGTGGACCGCATGATCGAGGCGGTGCAGAAGTCGCTGGCCTACTACGAGGCCAACTTCACCCCGTACCAGCACCGCCAGGTGCGCATCATCGAATTCCCGGGCTACCAGAGCTTCGCCCAGTCCTTCGCCAACACCATCCCCTACTCCGAATCGATCGGCTTCATTGCCGACCTGCGCGACCCGGACAAGGTGGATTACGTGTTCTACGTGACCGCACATGAGATTGCCCATCAGTGGTGGGCGCACCAGGTGATCGGCGCCAACGTGCAGGGCGCCACGGTGCTGTCCGAATCGCTGTCGCAGTACTCGGCGCTGATGGTGATGGAGAAGGAATACGGCCGCGCGCACATGCGCCAGTTCCTGAAGACCGAACTGGACCGCTACCTGGCCGGCCGTGGTGGCGAGCGCATTGGCGAACTGCCGTTGGAGCGGGTGGAGAACCAGCAGTACATCCACTACAACAAGGGTTCGCTGGTGTTCTACCGCCTGCGCGAAGAGATGGGCGAGCAGGCCGTGAACCGGGCCCTCAAACGCTTCCTGCAGGACAAGGGCTACCAGCAGCCGCCCTACACCACTTCGCGGGAACTGGTGGACTACCTGCGCGCCGAAGCCCCGGCCGACCGCCAGCAGGTGCTGACCGACCTGTTCGAGAAGATCACCCTGCACGACAACCGCCTGGTGGAAGCGCGCGCGAAGAAGCGTGCCGATGGACGCTACGACGTAACCCTGAAGCTGCACGCTGGCAAGGTGCATGCCGACGACCAGGGCAAGGAAACGCCCGCCACGCTGGACGACTGGATCGAAATCGGCGTGTTCGCCAACGGCCCCTCGGGCAAGGAACGTGACCAGAAGGTGCTGTACCTGCAGCGCCACCACGTGACCACGGCCGAGCCGACCATCACGGTGACAGTGGACAGCAAGCCGGACGAAGCCGGGTTCGATCCGTACAACAAGCTGATCGACCGGGTGAGCGATGACAACCGCCGCAAGGTGACGATGTGACGCCTGCGGGGGGCCGGTTTCGGCCGGCACCCCTGTTTACGAAGTGCAGGGAGATGCAACGTGGTTGTGATGATCTATGGCTTCACCGGCCGCTACGCCGGCCCCTCCGGATACGAATGGAACGCACCCGAAATCGGAGCGCACCACAGGGCCATGCTGTTCCTGCGGCAGGACGAAGCGCGCGATGCCTTCGACCTGGCCCAGGCCGAGTGCGCACGGTTCGGTTTCGATGAGATCCGCGACCTGCGCTGTGGCCGCCTCCAGGTGGAAGCACTCAGCACCGATGCCTACCGCGGCTTTGCCGGCTTCTACGAAGAAGCGCTGGCCGAGGGCTCGGCCCTGCTCTACTACCCGAACTGATTCCCGACACCGCGCACCGCCCCTCTGTAGTCCCGAGCCATGCTCGGCACACTGCATCCGAAGGCGCGAGCCGCTGGCGCAACGCGCTTGACGGGGCCGCCCAACTGACACGCGGCCTGCCGGCACATGACCCGCCCCGCCAGTAGTGCCAGGCCATGCCTGGCAGCACGGCCCCTGCCGGAGGCGTCACCCGCGTGGCGGCGCCCCGGTTTTAGCGCCCAGCAACGCCAGCAGCACATACACCACGATGGAAGCGACCGTACCCAGCAGCGCTGGCCCACCGAAGGCCCAGGCCGGTCGGCCCTGCTGCCGGGCCCACTGCCCCAGGTGCCAGGCCGCGCCCAGGTTGATCAGCCAGGCCAGGACAAACACCGGCCACTGCACCATGCCCACGGCACGCAGCACCGGCATGGCCAGCAGCGCGGCCACGATGGCGGCGATCAGGAAGATCAGGGCGGAGCGCGCATGGCGCGGTGCAGGTGTTTTTTCCAGCTCCATGGTCACTCCCTGTTGGCCTGGCATCGCCGTTCTGTAGAGTCGAGCCCTGCTCGACTGCCGTTCGCATGATGCCAGATGAGTCGAGCATGGCTCGACTCTACAGGGGGCAGCAGCGGCGGCTCAGCCCTGGGCGAAGTCCTTCAGGATCTCGCCCACACCGCTGGCGGAAATCTCGAAGCCCAGCGTGGTGCCGGGGTTGACCACCACACCGTAGCCACCGGGCACGCGGTGCAGCACGTCCAGCATCCGCCAGCGGATCTGGTGCGGGGCCTGCTGGCTGTGGATGCCGACCCGTGCCGGATCGGTGAACACCGCCACGTGCAGGGTGCCCTGCTTGTCGAACAGCAGCGGGTCGAAGCCGCTGCCGTCGGGGGTGACCAGGCTGCCGGTCAGCAACACCACTTCAGAGGCCACGAAGGCCTCCATGAAGGCGCGGATCGGTACGGCTCCGTCCATGGCGGCCTTCAGCAGGGTTTCGATCGGGGTCTGCGGGGCTAGGTCGGTCATGGCGGCTGCGACAGGGAGGTAGGGGGGCCTATTGTAGAGCCGAGCCCACGCTCGGCTGCCGCCATCTACGGTCCGTCGAAGCGCAGCCGAGCGTGGGCTCGGCTCTACAACCGCCCGGCCCGGGCCTCTCAGCGCCTCAGACGCTGGTCGCGCGCCTGCTGGTCGGCCATGGCCCTGTCCAGTTCGGCCTGCAGCGCCGGCTGCTTCACCGCCGCGTCCAGCACATAGACCTTCACCCCATGTGCCGGCACGTCAGCCTTCAGTTGGCGCTTGACCTTCACCGTGCCGCCGCCCAGCGCGTCACGCCAGGTGCCGGCCTGCAGGTAGCGGTCTACCTGGAAGGTGCGCACGGCATCGCCCTTGTTCAGCAGCACCAGCGCGGTCTGCGCCACGTCGCCGTGCTGCAGCACGCGGAAGAACACCGCCTCATCCCCCTGCAGGCGCTCGTTCACCTGCAGGCCACGCTGCAGGGCCGGGGTTGCCTCGCGCAGCTTGGCGATGCGCTGCAGCGGCACGAAGATCGGACTCTGCGGGGCCTCGTCCACACGCTGCTGGCCGAAGTAGGCGCGGTTGCCGGCATGCTCGGCGCGGCCACGCATGAAGCCGGTTTCCGAACCGTAGTAGACCACCGGAATGCCGCGTGCGGTGAACAGCCAGTTGTGCGCGTCGATGAAGCCGTTGTCGCTGGCCTGCAGGCGCGGCATGTCGTGGTTGTCGTAGAAGCTCATCAGCTCGTACGGATTGGCATACGGGCCACCGGTCAGGTGCAGCGGTTCGGCCAGCGTTTCAAAGCCCTTGCCGGTGGTGCCGAAGGTCTGCTCCAGCGCGCCACGCAGGGGGAAATCGAGCACGCTCACATTGGCGTTGGCCGGCCAGGTGTGTTCGGCGATGCTGGCGGCGTTGTAGTCGAAGGCCTCCCCAAACATGAACATGCCCGGATGCTCGGCACGGATGCGCGTGACGAACTCATGCCACCACGGGTGCGGCAGCCAGCCGATGGTGTCGATGCGCAGCGCATCCACGCCCTGCGCGGTCCACTGCAGGTACGCGCCGACCAGATAGTCCATCACTGCCGGGTTGTCCTGGTTGAAGTCGGACAGCTCGGCCAGGTTGCCATCGAAGATCGAGCCGTCCTTGCTGTCGACCGGGCCGATGTTGTTGTAGAACGCGTGCAGGGGGTTGTGCTTGGGGTCCAGCTTCTGCGGCGGCAGGTTCTGGTGGTCGGCGATCAGCCTGCCGTCCTTGTCGAAGATCTGGCCGAACTGCGGCTGCCGCTTGGGCATGGTCCAGGCCGGCGAACCGTGGTTGCCGACAATGTCCAGCACCACCTTCAGGCCGGCATCGTGCAGGCCCTTGTTGAGGCCGGCGAAATCCAGGTCCTTGCTGGGCAGGTGTTCGTCCAGCTTGTAGAAGTTGATGCCCCAGTAACCGTGGTACCCGGTCTTGCCGCGGTCGGTCAGCGTGCTGGTGCAGCTGATCGGCTTGCTGCCGGTGAAGGCCTCGTCGGGGTTGTCGACGATGGGGGTGATCCACACCGCGCCGAAACCGAGATCGCGGATGTACTGCGCGTTGTCCAGCACGCCGCGGAAGTCGCCCCCCAGATAGCCGATGTTGCCGTCCACCTTGTCCGGGCACGGCACCGGAATGTCGAAGGTGCGGTGCTTGCCACCCTGGTCACGGTGGTCGTTGGCGGTATCGCCATTGACGAAGCGGTCGGTCACCACGAAGTACACCGCATCGCTGGCGAACGGTTCGGTGGTGCCGACATACGCCGGGCCCGGCGCGGCCACGGCCTGGCCGGCGAACAGGGCAAGGGAAACAGCAACAGACAGCGCACCACGCATCACACCACCTCCGGACGGGACGGAACCCGCAGCACGCACAGGCCGGCCACCAGCAGGCTGCAGCCGCCAAGCACCAGCACGTGGATTGGCTGGTCACCCAGCCACGTACGCAGGGCAAAGCCCAGTGCGCTGGCCGCGACGAGCTGCGGGATCACGATGAAGAAATTGAAGATGCCCATGTACACACCCATCTTCGCCGCCGGCACGCTGTCCGACAGCAGGGCATAAGGCAGCGACAGGATCGAGGCCCAGGCAAAGCCGACGCCGACCATCGACAGCAGCAGCCAGCGCGGATCATCGATGAACATCATCGAGATCAGCCCGGCCCCGCCCAGCCATAGGTTCACCAGGTGGCTCCAGCGCAGGCCCAGCGCACGCACCATGGGCGGGATCAGCAGCGCGGCCAGCGCGGCGAAGCCGTTGTAGGCACCGAACAGCACGCCCACCCAGTTGGCGCCTTCGTTGTAGGCGGCCGACTGCGGATCGGTCGAGCCGAAGTGGGTACCGGCGACGGCAGCGGTGGTGAAGATCCACATCGCAAACAGCGCGAACCACGAGAAGAACTGCACCCAGGCCAGGCGCCGCATCGTCACCGGCATCGCCCGCAGGTCGCCGACGATGGCCGCCAGCATGTGCGGGCCGGGCAACACGCGGGCCAGTGCCAGCAGCAGGCCGTAGCCCGCGCACAGGCCGGCCAGCACGTACAGCATTTTGTCGCCCTGCCGCCAGGCGATCAGTACCGCCAGCAGCACGCCCAGGCCCAGCCACAGCGCGACCTGGCCCCACGGTGCCGGTCCGGTCACCGCAGCACCGGCGTGGTGCGCGGGGGGCTCGGCATCGTCGAAGGACGCAAGCTCGGTGGGCGAATACTCGCGCGTGCTGAACACCGTCCAGCTGATTGCCGCCAACAGCACCACCGCGCCGAAGTAGAACGCGTAGCGCACTGAATCGGGCACTTCGCCCGGTGCGGCCGTGTTGCTGACGCCGACGTGGGTGAGGATGAAGGGCAGGAAGCTGGCGACGATGGCGCCGACGCCGATGAAGAAGCTCTGCATCGCATAGCCGGTGGGCCGCTGGCGCGGCGCCAGCTGGTCGCCCACGAAGGCGCGGAACGGTTCCATCGACACGTTGATGGAAGCATCCAGCACCCACAGCGTGCCGGCGGCGATCCACAGCGTGGGCGAGTTCGGCATCACCAGCAGGGCCAGCGCGGTCAGCACCGCACCGATCATGAAGAACGGGCGGCGCCTGCCCCAGCGCGTCCAGGTACGGTCGGACAGATAGCCCACCACCGGCTGCACCAGCAGGCCGGTCAGCGGCGCGGCGATCCACAGCCCCGGTACCGCATCCTGCGATGCCCCCAGCGTTTCGAAGATGCGGCTGGCGTTGGCGTTCTGCAGGGCGAACCCGAACTGGATGCCGAGGAAACCGAAGCACATGTTCCAGATCTGCCAGAACGACAGCTGCGGCTTGGCGGGGCGGCTCATCGTGCGCCCTCGATGGCGGCGACCGGCGCCACCTTCAACGCCTGCACCTGGGCCTGGTTGAGCACGCCGTCGCGCCCGCCCTTGCCGCCGGTGTAGTGCGCGAAGTGCTGCAGCGCGCTCATGTTGAAGCCTTCTTCCAGGGTGACCGTGCAGCGGCCCTTGGGCACCGCGAAGCTGACCGCAGTCGATTCCTGCACCGCCACACTGTGCGGCAGGGTGACCGTCTGCCGCTGCGCCGGCTGGCCTGCGCACTGCAGGTTCAACTGCTTCACCGCCGCAGTCACGCCGGTGTTGATCGGCCCGTTGGGATTGTTGTACTGCAGGCGCAGGCGCACCTGGCCGGCCTTGGCCGTGGTGAAGCGCCACTGGCGGTCACCGCGCAGCACCTGCTGCGGGCCCACGCACAGCATCGGGCTGTGCAGCGATTCCAGCGCGCCTTCGCGGCGGGTCAGGCTCAGGCAGTGCTGCAGGCCATCGTCGCCCACGCGTGCCACGCCCTTGGCCGGCGACAGCGCCTTGCCGTCCTGCCACAGCACCTGGTCGGCGGCCACCGCCACGGTCCAGCCCTTGCCGCTGCGCTTGGCCTGAGGCGCGGCCGGGGTGGCCGGTGCGCGTGCATTGGCATCGGCGCTGGCCACGGCAGCACGTGACGCAGCCGCGGCCGGCACCAGCTGCACGGTGGTGGTGGTGCCGCGCGTCTTCACCTTGCCCGCCACCAGCAGCCCATCGCCCAGCTGCTTCGGCCGCTCCAGCACGTAGCGCTTTCCGTTGGCGTCCAAGGTGATGCGACGCTGCTTGCCGAACAGGTCCGGCACCAGGCTGGCCGGCAGCTTGGGCTGCACGCGGCCATCGTCCTGCACGCCGAACACGCCTTCGGTCACCATGGCCAGGTAGCCAGCCACCGACCACAGCTGGCGCTCGGAATTGACCACCGGGCCACTCAACGCGCCTTCGTCCACGTGCACGGCCTGGGTGACCAGTTCGTAGTTTTCCATGTTGGAACCGGCCAGCGCCGCGCCCTGCATCAGCGAGCGGATCTCGGCAGCGATGCGCGGGGCATCATCCAGCTTGCGTGCCGCGCGCAGCGAATAGGCGCTGACGAACGGCCAGATGGCGCGGTTGTGGTAGATGGGCTGCTGCGCTTCCTGTGGCCACACCACCGGGCTGCCGGCCGGCCCGACCGGGTAGGCGGCCAGCGCACGCTGCGCGCGCTCGGCCGGCAGCACGTCGGCGAGGATGCCCAATGACAGGCCCAGCAGATCCACCTTGGCGTAGGGCACCGGGTGCGCCGCTTCGCCGATGTAGCTCATGTACTGGCCCATGTCCTGGCGCCAGAAACGTGCATCGATCTGCATCGCCAGCGCATCGGCCCAGGCCTTGTACTGCTCGGCGCGCTCATCGCCCAGCTGCGCGGCCATCTGCTGGCCCAGGCGCAGGGCCTGGTAATGCAGCACGTTGGTGGACAGCGCGTAGGAATCGCCGATGAAGCGCACGTTCTCGCGGGTCCAGTCCGGGTAGGTCTGCTCACGCCAGTCCAGGAACGAGGTCTCGCCACGGTACAGGCCCATCTGCGCGTCGAACACCATCGCACGGTCCTGCGCCAGCGTGCCCTGCAGCGCCTGCCAGACCTGGTCGGCGAAGGCCGCATCATCCAGCAGATGGCGCGCGGCCAGGAACCACACCACGCGGTCGCTGCTGATCGGCCAGCTGCCGCCGGAGCCGGTGTCCTGGGCCACGAACAGGCCGGGGGTATGGCCGTCGCGCGCGGCCGACAGCTTGAACTGCAGCGACTGCCGGGTGCGCTGCGGGTCCAGCTTCGCCAGTGCCAGATCGGCCGCGAAGCTGACATCGCGGGTCCACACATAGGGCCAGCGCGCGCCGGTCTGGAAGCACTCGCACGGCACCGGGCGGCCTTCATCGAAGGACGGATCGCGGATCGCATCCACGCGGTCCTGGTCCATTTCCTGCTGCGCCAGCGCGAACAGCGCGTCGAACATGACGCTGCCGGTCTGGCTGCGCATGGGCGCGGCGGCGATCTGCACCGCTCCCTTGGGCGCATGCAGCACGTAGCTGCCCTTGGCAGCGGCTTCGGCGCGCGCATGGCGGCCGTTGAATTCCAGGTCGGCCGCGTGCGCGGTCGTTCCCAGCGCTGCCCCCAGGGCAGCCGTCAGGCAAATGATCTTCAGCATCGAAGCGGCAGACCGGCTTGCGCCGGTCGACCTCCCTCCCTCTCTGCACCGTTGTAGGTCCGCGCCACCATTGCCGGTGCGCGGGCGCGGCCCCTCCCTCAAGGTGCCTTGGCCCCATGGTAGTCGCGGGGCTGCGGCCTGCGTCCAGCTGCATACGTATTCATGGCCGGCAGCGGTAGCGGCGCTGCCGTGCTGGCTTATGGTCCGGGTCTGCCAACGGCACCTTGGGAGGGGAAACGCCGATGTCACCCACTGCTGTACGCGCGGTGTTCGCGCATGTGCTGGGCCTGGCCCTGCTGGGCCTGGCGGCCCTGGCGCAGGCCGCGCCCCAGGTCACCAGCGTTGAATCACCGGGCAAGGTGCTCAAGGTCAGCCTGGTGCTGGACGGGGGCAGCGCGCGCTACCGCGTCGAGCGCTTCGGCGAAACCGTCGTGGCCGATTCGAAGCTGGGCTTCGAACTGCGCGATGGTCGCCTGGACCGCGATTTCGCCCTGCTCGGCCAGCAGCAGCGCAGCGTCGATGACACCTGGGAACAGCCCTGGGGCGAGCGCCGGGTCACCCGCAACCACTTCAACGAGCTGACCGTACAGCTGGCCGAAACGACCGGCAGCAAGCGGCGGCTGGACGTGGTGTTCCGTGTGTACGACGACGGCCTGGGCTTCCGTTATGTGTTCCCCGAGCAGCCCAACCTGCGCGAGGCGATCATCGATGACGAACTGACCGAGTTCGCCATCGCGCCTGACTCCACCGCCTGGTGGATCCCCGCCGGCGAGCCGATCCACTACGAATACCTGTACCAGCGCACGCCGCTGCGCGAAGTGCCGCTGGTGCACACGCCGATGACCCTGCGCAGCCACGATGGCCTGCACGTGGCCATCCACGAGGCCGCACTGGTGGACTATGCCGGCATGTGGCTGCGCCGCACCGATGGCCAGCGCCTGCGCGCGCAGCTTTCACCCTCGGCCGAAGGCTGGAAGGTGCGCCGTGCCCTGCCCTTCGCCACGCCGTGGCGCACGCTGCAGATTGCCGACCGCGCCGGCGGCCTGGTCGAGTCGGACCTGATCCTCAACCTCAACGAACCCAATGCGCTGGGCGACGTGAGCTGGGTGAAGCCGGCCAAGTACCTGGGCGTCTGGTGGTCGATGCACCTGGACAACGAAAGCTGGGCGACCGGCCCGAAGCATGCCGCCACCACCGCCAAGACGAAGAAGGTGATCGACTTCGCCGCCGCGCACGGCTTCCGCGGCGTGCTGGTGGAAGGCTGGAACCCCGGTTGGGATGGCATGTGGGTCGGCAACGGCTACGACTTCAATTTCACCCGCGCCACGCCCGATTTCGATATCGAGGCACTGTCCGCCTATGGCCTGAACAAGGGCGTGCACCTGATCGGCCACCACGAGACCGGCTGTGCCATCGAGCATTACGAAGACCAGCTCGGTGCTGCGCTGGACCTGTATGCACGGCTGGGCGTGGACCAGTTCAAGACCGGCTACGTCTGCGATGACGGCCAGGTCGACCGCCGCAACCCGGCCGGCGGCCCGCTGTGGCGCGAGTGGCACGACGGCCAGTTCATGGCCCGCCACCACCTGAAGGTAGTGCAGGAAGCGGCGAGCCGGCACCTGTCGGTAAACCCGCACGAGCCGATCAAGGACACCGGACTGCGCCGCACCTACCCGAACTGGATCTCGCGCGAAGGCGCGCGCGGCATGGAATACAACGCCTGGGGCCAGCCACCGAACCCGCCCGAGCACGAGGTCAACCTGGTGTTCACCCGCATGCTGGCCGGCCCGTTCGATTACACCCCCGGCATCCTCAGCCTGAAGGGCCGCCACGGCCAGGCCATTCCCAGCACGCTGGCCCGCCAGCTGGCGCTGTACGTGGTGCTGTACAGCCCGATCCAGATGGCCGCCGACCTGCCCGAGCATTACCTGCAGCACCGCGAAGCGTTCCGCTTCATCGAGGATGTGGCGGTGGACTGGGAACAGAGCCGCGTGCTCGATGGCGAAGTGGGCGACTACGTGACCATTGTCCGCCGCGACCGCAACAGCCGCGACTGGTTCCTGGGCAGCATCACCGATGAACACGGCCGCGTGCTGCCGGTGTCGCTGGGCTTCCTGGAGCCGGGCGTGCGGTACCGCGCCGAGATCTACCGCGACGGCGACGGTGCGGATTTCCGCAGCAACCCGTTCGCGTTCAAGCGCGAAACCCGCGAGGTGACCAGCGCCGACGCACTGGCCCTGGTGCTGGCACCGGGCGGTGGCCAGGCTATCCGGTTCACCCCGCTCTGAATCGCGGGCCGATGGAAACGCAGCCGAGCATGGGCTCGGCTCTACACGGTAGCGCCCGAGCCCACGCTCGGGCGGCGGCGCCCAGCGCCGGGATACGGGCACTGGAATCGATTACAACGCTGTGAAAGCCATTGAATACGTATGCAGGGTGATTCCCGCGGAGAAGCCGCTGCCTACCATAGCGGCGACGACAGCGGCCACCGCGTCGCACGTTTCCGGCACCGCCGGGACGACCACAAGATGCTCTACAACATTGCCTGGGAGGGGAAAATGTTGAACCACACGCGCACCGCGCTGAGTCTGGCGCTGGCCGTTGCACTGGTGCCGTCGCTGGCATCGGCACAGTCCACGCAGACCACCGAGCAGTCCACCAAAGCTGCCACCACCGGCGAGTCCGCCACCAACCTGGACACCGTGCAGGTCACCGGCATCCGCCGCGGCATCGAGAATGCGATCGCGATCAAGCAGGACGCCACTTCGGTGGTGGAAGCGATCTCCGCTGAAGACATCGGCAAGCTGCCGGACGTGAGCATCGCCGAATCGCTGGGCCGCCTGCCCGGTCTGGCCGCACAGCGCGTGGCCGGCCGTGCGCAGGTGATCAGCGTGCGCGGCCTGTCGCCCGACTTCGCCACCACCCTGCTCAACGGGCGTGAAGTGGTCAGCACCGGCGACAACCGCAGCGTGGAATTCGACCAGTACCCTTCGGAACTGGTCAACGGCGTGACCGTCTACAAGACCCCCGATGCGGCACTGGTCGGCCAGGGCCTGTCGGGCACCATCGACATGCAGACCGTGCGCCCGCTCAGCTTCCCCGATCGCGTGATCGCGGTCAGCGGCCGCCTGCAGAAGAGTTCGCTGGGCAAGGCTGCCAACGTCGATGAATTCGGCAACCGCTTCAGCGCCAGCTACATCGACCAGTTCTTCGACAAGACCCTGGGCATCTCGAT
Organism: Stenotrophomonas maltophilia; assembly: GCF_047782825.1. Taxonomy (GTDB): domain Bacteria; phylum Pseudomonadota; class Gammaproteobacteria; order Xanthomonadales; family Xanthomonadaceae; genus Stenotrophomonas. Next base: position 2,002,324 of record NZ_CP180589.1, read on the forward strand.
CGGCTACGCGCACAGTGACAACCCGATCCAGGAAAACCAGGTGGGCCTGTACGAGCCGTGGACCGCCGAACAGACCACCAACGGCAACCGCCCCGGCGTGGCCCCGGGCACGTTCTTCTCCGATGGCATCAAGGCCCTGCGCCGCACCGGCAACAACAAGCGCGACGGTGTGATGGCCACCATCCAGTTCCGGCCGAACAATGCCTGGACCAGCACCTTCGATGCGTTCCACACCGAAGCCGAGCAGATCGACACCGCCAACCAGTTCGAGCTCAACCTCAGCAACTTCAACGGCGGCTATACCCCGGGCCTGCTGATCAGCAACCCGCAGGTCAACGCCGATGGCACCTTCACCGGTGGCACCGCCAGCGGCGTGTACCCGCTGGTGCGCGGCATGTACAACAAGCGCAAGGACAAGATCGACGCGTTCGGCTGGAACAACGAGTTCACCTTCGGCAGCGTCAAGCTGGTGGCCGACCTGAACTACTCCAAGGCCACGCGCGATGAGCTGAACCTGGAAAACAACCTGCAGCTGACCCCGATGCCGCAGCTGGATACGGTCGGCCTGGTGGTGAACCCGAATGGCTTCTCGCAGATCACGCCGGGCCTGGATTACTCCAACCCCAATGCGCTGTTCCTGACCAACACCATCTACGGTTCCGGCTACGGCAAGGTGCCGCAGGTGGAAGACCGCCTGAAGGGCGCCAAGCTGGCCGCGACCATCGCCCTGCCCGACGCCCTCGCGTCGTGGGCACCGGACGTGGATATCGGCGTGAACTACGCCGACCGCCGCAAGACCAAGACCCAGTCCGAAGGCAACATCCTGCTGGGTGCACAGGGCGATGCCAACATCGCGTCGGACCTGCAGTATTCGCCGGTGAACCTGGGCTTTGCCGGCATCGGCCGCATCCCTGCGTGGAACGTGCCGGCGGCCGTGGCCCGCTACATGTCCTTCAACCCGGTCGACAACCTGGACTACCTGATCCCGAAGTCGTGGGTGGTGGAAGAGAAGATCACCACGGCCTGGGCACGCCTGAACATCAACACCGACATCGGCGTGGTGGGCGTGCGCGGCAACATCGGCGTGCAGATGCAGCACACCGACCAGAGTTCGGATTCGCGCTACTGGGACAGCTCGCAGCCGGCCGGCAGCAACATCCAGCCCTATTCCAACGGCAAGACCTACAACGACTGGCTGCCGAGCCTGAACCTGGTCTTCATGTTCCCGCACCAGCAGACCCTGCGCTTCGCCGCGGCCAAGCAGGTCGCGCGCCCGCGCGTGGACCAGATGCGGGCCGGCCTGGAATTCGGCGTGGACACCGCCACCGGCAAGCCCGGCGGCAGCGGCGGCAACCCGCTGCTGGATCCGTGGCGCGCCACCGCGCTGGACCTGTCCTACGAGAAGTACTTCGGTGAAAAGGCCTACGTGGCCGCCGCCATCTTCTACAAGGATCTGAAGAGCTACGTCTACACCCAGTCGGTGGACGACTACGACTTCACCGACCTGCTGGGCAGCTACGTGCCGCCGCCGGGCATGACCGCGCCGGTGCTGACCACCGGTACGTTCTCCTCGCCGGAAAACGGCAAGGGCGGCACGCTGAAGGGCCTGGAAGTGACCGCCTCGTTCCCGCTGGACATGCTGACCGAGAGCCTGCGTGGTTTCGGCGTGCAGGCCAGCGCCACCTTCAACAAGAGCGACATCAAGATCCTCGACCCGGAAAGCGCCTCCAGCGTGGGTTCGGATCCGATCAGCCTGCCGGGCCTGTCCGACCGCGTGTACAACTTCACCGCCTACTTCGAGCGCAACGGTTTCGAAGCACGCGTGAGCCAGCGCCGTCGTTCGGACTTCATCGGTGAGATCGGCAACTTCAACGGCAACCGCACGCTGCGCTACGTGGTGGGCGAGAACGTGACCGATGCGCAGATCAGCTACACCTTCAGCGACAGCAGCGCCCTGCGTGGCCTGACCCTGCTGCTGCAGGGCAGCAACCTGACCAACGAGCCGTACCGCACCTATGCCGGCACCAAGGATCGCCCGCTGGAATACATCGAGTGGGGCCGCACCTACGTGCTGGGCGTGAACTACAAGTTCTGACCACGGCCCGTCAACCCGACACGGGGAGCTGGACCGGAAACCCGCTGCGCAGGCAGCGGGTTTTCTTTTGCGCGACCCAGCGCGACCGACCCAACCCGGTAGATCCACGCCATGCGTGGATGCCTGCCCAGCACGACCGACCCAGCCCGGTAGATCCACGCCATGCGTGGATGCCCGCCCAGCGCCACCGACCCAACCCGGTAGATCCACGCCATGCGTGGATGCCCGCCCAGCACGACCGACCCAACCCGGTAGATCCACGCCATGCGTGGATGCCCGCCCAGCGCGACCGACCCAACCCGGTAGATCCACGCCATGCGTGGATGCCCGCCCAGCACCGCCGACCCAACCCGGTAGATCCACGCCATGCGTGGATGCCCGCCCAGCACGACCGACCCAACCCGGTAGATCCACGCCATGCGTGGATGCCCGCGTGTCCCGGCCACCCACAAAAAAGGGACGGGGCGCTTCGGCCCCGTCCCCGCAAGTACCGCCACCGGAGAAATCGGTCAGCTGCGTCGTGCGCAATACACCGCGCGCGGCGGCAGCCGCAGTTCATTGCCCTCCACCGTGCCCGCATCCGGGCCCGGTACGGCCACCTGCTGCCAGGTGCCGGCCGGCAGCGGATGGCTCACCGCCTCGGCCGACAGGTTGAAGGCCAGCAGCAGAGTTTCATCTGCAAGCATACGCTCGAACAGCAGCACCGGCTCGCTGCTGTCCAGGAAGCGGATGTCGCCGTGCAGCAGGGCCGGTTGGGTCCGGCGCCAGGCCAGGAAGCGGCGGAAGGCCTGCAGCACCGAATCCGGGTCTGCTTCCTGCACCGCCACGGCCGCCGCGCGGTGCTCGGCCGGGATCGGCAGCCACGGCGTGGCCGTGCTGAAACCGGCAAGTGGCGCATCGGTCCAGGGCATCGGCGTACGGCAGCCATCGCGGCCCTTGAAGTTGGGCCAGAAGGTGATGCCGTACGGGTCCTGCAGCGCCTCGAAGGGTACATCGGCCTCGGCCAGGCCCAGTTCCTCGCCCTGGTACAGGCAGACCGAACCGCGCAGCGAGCACAGCATCGCCACCAGCATGCGGGCCAGGCGGGGATCGGACGGGTGGCCGCCCCAGCGGCTCACCGCCCGCTCCACGTCGTGGTTGGACACCGCCCAGCACGGCCAGCCCTGGGTCATGGCCACTTCCAGGCGCGAGACCGTATCGCGGATGTAGGCCGCGCTGTAGTCATCCACCAGCAGCTCGAAGCTGTAGCCCATGTGCAGGCGGCCGTCCTGGGTGTATTCGGCGGTGGTGGCCAGCGAATCCTCCGAAGAGATCTCGCCCAGGCTCACCGCGCCCGGGTACTGGTCCAGCAGCGCGCGCAGCTGCTCCAGGAAAGGCAGGTTTTCCGGCTGGGTGTTGTTGTAGTAGTGGTACTGGTAGGCGTAGGGGTTGTCCGGGCTGAAGCCGCGGCCCACGCGCTTGTCCGCCGGCTTGGGCGGGTTGTCGCGCAGCTGCGCGTCGTGGAAGCAGAAGTTGATCGCATCCAGGCGGAAGCCATCCACGCCCCGGTCCAGCCAGAACCGCACGTTGTCCAGGGTGGCCTGCTGCACGTCCGGGTTGTGGAAATTCAGGTCCGGCTGGTCGACCAGGAAGTTGTGCAGGTAGTACTGCTCGCGCCGCGGCTCCCACTGCCAGGCGCCGCCGCCGAACAGCGACAGCCAGTTGTTGGGCGGGGTGCCGTCCTCGCGCGGGTCGGCCCAGACATACCAGTCCGCCTTGGGATTGGTGCGGTCCTGCCGGCTCTCGCGGAACCAGGCATGTTCCAGCGAGGTATGGCTGAGCACCTGGTCGATCATCACCTTCAGGCCCAGGCCGTGGGCCTTGGCCAGCAGGCGATCGAAGTCGTCCAGGCTGCCGAACAGCGGGTCGACATCGCGGTAATCGGCAATGTCATAGCCGAAATCGGCCATGGGCGACCTGAAGAACGGCGAGATCCAGATCGCGTCGGCGCCCAGCGCGGCGATATGGTCCAGGCGCTGGATGATGCCCGGCAGGTCGCCTACCCCGTCGCCGCTGGCGTCGAGGAAACTGCGCGGGTAGATCTGGTAGATGACGGCTCCGCGCCACCATGGATTGTGCGACATCGACAGCCCCCCTCCGGGCATGCGGGACCCACCGGAAGCGGGCCGAAAACCAACTCCGGCAAGCTTAGCGGTGGCTTCCCGGGCATGGCGCTGGCTGCATACGTATTCACGCCCCAGGGCCGGCCGGCGGTTGGCGGAAAGGCCGGTCGGGACGCTTTGCGCCCGAATTCACGGCCAGCGCCTATAATCGGCGGTGAGCCTGAAAGCCTGATCGCATGACCATCACTGAAGACACCCGTCCCGCCCTGGGCCTGCCCCAGATCCAGTCGCTTGCTGCGGCCGACATGGCCGCCGTCGATGCCCTGATCCGGCGACGGCTGTCCTCGGACGTCGTGCTGATCAACCAGATCGCCGACCACATCATCTCTGCCGGCGGCAAACGCCTGCGCCCGATGCTGGTCATGCTGGCCGGCCACGCGGTCGGCCAGGCCGGCCCGGAGCACCACCAGCTGGCGGCGATCATCGAATTCATCCACACCTCCACCCTGCTGCATGACGATGTGGTGGACGAGTCCAGCCTGCGGCGCGGCCGCAGCACCGCCAATGCGCTGTGGGGCAACGCGCCCAGCGTGCTGGTGGGTGACTTCCTGTACTCACGCAGCTTCCAGCTGATGGTGGAACTGGACCGCATGCCGGTCATGCAGATCCTGGCCGACACCACCAACCGCATCGCCGAAGGCGAAGTGCTGCAGCTGCTGCACGTGCACAACCCGGACACCGACGAAGCGGCCTACCTGCGCGTGATCGAGCGCAAGACCGCCGTGCTGTTCGCCGCCGGCACCCGCCTGGGCGCGCTGGCCAGCGGCGTGGACGACGCCGCCCAGCAGGCCCTGTACGACTACGGCATGCACCTGGGCTACGCCTTCCAGATTGCCGATGACGTGCTGGATTACTCGGCCAACGCCGAGGAACTGGGCAAGAACCTGGGCGATGACCTGGCCGAAGGCAAGGCGACCCTGCCGCTGATCCACGCCATGGCCCATTCCGACGATGCCACCCGCGAGCGCCTGCGCAGCATTGTGCAGGATGGCGACGCCTCGGCCATGCCGGAAGTCCTGGCCGCCATCCGCGCCACCGGCGGCCTGGACTACAGCCGCCGCCGCGCCGAGGAATATGCCGAAGCCGCCGAACGCGCCCTGGACGGTCTGGGCGACAACGATGCCGTGGCCGCCCTGCGCGGCCTGGCCCGCTACGCGGTGCAGCGCTCGCATTGACCGGTGAAGGTGTGCCGACCAAGGTCGGCACCCCTTCAACAGTCGAGCATGGCTCGACTCTACAAAAACCGTTCCTCGAAGAACTCATCCAGCGCCTTCCACGCGCGCTTGGCCGCCCGTTCGTTGTACTGGCAGCCCGGCGGGCTGTTGGCATCGCGCTCGGCGAAGCAGTGCACCGCCCCGCTGTAGTTGGTGAATTCCCAATCGACCTTGGCCGCGTTCATTTCGGTCTGGAAACCGGCGATGTCCTCGGCGGTCACACTCTTGTCGTCGGCGCCGTTGAGCACCAGCACCGACGGATGGCTGCCACCGGCCTGGGCCGGCAGCGGCGAACCCAGCCCACCATGCAGGCTGACCACGCCGGCCAGCGGCGCACCGGCACGAGCCAGTTCCAGCACCGTGGTGCCACCGAAGCAGAAGCCCACCGCGCCGATCCGGCTGGCATCCAGCGGTGCCTTGCCGACCTGCGCCTTGAGCACGTTCACCGCCTCCAGCGCACGTGCACGCAGCAGCGGCCTGTCATTGCGCAGCTTGGTCGCCACGGGGCCTGCCTCGGCATCGGTCTTCGGCCGCACGCCCTTGCCGTACACATCGGCCACCAGCACCACGTAGTCATCGCCGGCCAACTGTTTGGCCTTCTCGATGGCCGATTCGTTCACGCCCTTCCAGTTGGGCACCATCACCAGGCCCGGGCGCTTGTCATGCTCGCCATCGTCGTAGACCAGCACGCCGCTGAAGGTCGTGCCCTGGTGTTTCCACTCCACCGGCTGCGTCTTCATCGCCGCCCACGCCGGCATCGCCGCCAGCCCCAGCACCATCGCCACACCGCATCGCCAACGTTTCATGCGCCTGCTCCGCAGAAAAAGGGGACGGAGGGGATTAAGCCGTATTCGCCCCTACCGCGTCACATTCTGCCTTGGCGGTGTGACGCAGGTGTGGTGGGATTGCCGGGACATCTCGCCAGCTGGCTTACTTACCTTCGTACAGGGCACGAAGAAATTCAGCGAATGAGCTGAATATGGTCTCGATCTCACCCTCTCCCGGCAACCAAAGAAGGACCTCTCCGGGCATGTCCAGCTTTCCGGACAACAGAAAAACATTCCCGCAATCGTCATATGCAAAGGGAACCAACCCCTCCAGTGCCGGGTTGCCTTTAATCAACGATTGGTAGGCGGTATCAATCGTCCCATCACCGTAGCGGATCGAAAGAAAGCTGTTCAGCAGAAGTGGATTCACCTCATCCGCCTCAACATCCGGATATCCGCCATTGTTCTCCAGGTAGAAGTCCACGAACTCGCCAGAGAGCCTCAGGCCCGTCCTTTCTGAGAAGTCGCAGAGATCTTCACGGGTAAGTTGTTGCTCCTGTCCTCTGAGTTTCATTACTTCGCCTCGTCACATTCTGAAAACTCTGCGGGTTGTCGGCAGACCTGCTGGACAAAAACGCACTGAATTACACTACCAGCAAGGCGTGCCTTGATTGGCACGTTGTGCCCTTTGCTCATCAAATTCGTGAACTGCATGAACCTTGTTGATCGCTTTCTGTCTGGTCTGATCCCGCGCCTGCCTGCCGACGACGCGCCGCAGTGGGCCCACGTGCAGGGCGCCAGCGCCGATGATCTGCAGCGCCTGCGCGCGCAGTGGCCGCAGGTTCCCGAGAGCCTGCTGGCGCTGCTGTCGCAGGTGGACGGCACGCATTTCCGCGACTATCCCGGTGGCGAGGTCTGCGTGCTGATGCTGGGTTCGGATGTGGGCGACTACCCGTATTACCTGCGCTCGGTCGCGCAGATCTTCGAAGACCAGCAGCAGTGGGACGACAGCATCCGTTCCATCTACGAGGAATGGCTGGACGAGGAGCCGGACATCCTCGGCGCCGGCATCGATGGCGATCTGCCGATGAACCGCCGCCTGTGCTTCTCGCACTGCATGAACAACGGCGGCACCTCGATGCTGTACCTGGATTTCGACCCTGCACCAGGCGGCAGCGTCGGCCAGGTGGTGCGCTACCTGCATGACCCGGACAGCTACGCGGTCATCGCGCCGAGCTTCGACGCGTACCTGCAGCAGCTGATTGATGGCGGTTACGCATTCATCGATCAGGACGCCGACTGAATAGTAGATCCACGCCATGCGTGGATAACGGCCTCACCCGCGTTCGATCCAATGCAATGAAGGCAGCCGAGCATGGGCTCGGCTCTACAGTAGATCCACGCCATGCGTGGATAACGGCCTCACCCACGTTCGATCCAATGCAATGAAGGCAGCCGAGCATGGGCTCGGCTCTACAGTAGATCCACGCCATGCGTGGATAACGGCCTCACCCACGTTCGATCCAATGCAACGTGCCCGGCTCGAACGCCAGCAGATCCGCTGCGGCCAGATGGCCCCGCGGCCAGTGACGTTGCGGCGGCTTCGGCTGCCGGGCACCGACCGAGCCGTCGTAGTCTCGTACCAGAAGTCCGATGCGCGCCGCGCCCCCGGCCAGCAGGCCATCGATGCGCTGCAACCACTGGCCGGCGTCGCCCAGCGCTTCATCGCGACGCACCTGCTGATCCTGTTCATGCCGTGCCTGCTGCTCGGCCAGCGCGCGGGCGATCTTGGCTTCGCTCCAACCCTTCTTCCGCCAGCGCCCGGCATCGCCCTTCCACTCCCGCTCGGCCCGCGACGAGGCCAGCGCGGTACCGCAATCGCAGTGCGCGGCGCTCAGCCACGGCTGCCAGCCGGGCCCGACCGCCGCCTGCAGACTGGGCGAATCCTGCGCGAACAGGCTCCGGCCGCTGCGCTCCATGATCGCGGCGGCTTCAACGTGCGCAAACGAGGTGGGCAGGAACAGGGTGATGAAGGTGCACATCGGGCTTCTCGAATCCGTCCGGGAATGCGCCGATGGTAACGCTCACCTGCAACTCGCTGGGGTCAGAGCCCTTTCCTGCGGAAAGGGATCCGACCCCGGGCCGGTGGATCAAACGATGCCCAGGCCCGGAATCGCGCTGATGCTGTCCGGGTCGAACCCGGCCAGTTCGGCGAAATGGCGGCCACGGGCCACGTAATCGCGGTAGGCCCCGAAGCTCGGCGCACCCGGCGACAGCAGCACCACCCCACCCTGCGCGCCCAGCGCGGTACGTGCCAGCGCCATCGCTTCGGGCAGGTCAGCGGCCGCATGCAGGCCGAAGCGACCGGCATCGGCCAGTGGCTGCAGCATGGCGTGGATGCGCGGGCCGTTGCTGCCCATCGTCACGATCTCCACCGGCGGCACGTCGTGGGCCATGTGCTGCATGAAATCGGTCCAGTCCAGGCCACGGTCATGCCCGCCTACCAGCAAGGCGATGCGCTGCCCGGCGAAGCACTCCAGCGCAGCCAGGCTGGCATGCGGCGTGGTGCTGATCGAATCGTTGATATAGCTCAGGCCGTCGGCCTCACCAATACGCTGCAGGCGGTTGGGCAGCGGGCGGAAATCCTGCACCGCCGGCGCCAGCGCTACGGCGTCCAGGCCCAGCGCTTCCAGCGCGGCCAGCACCGCACACAGGTTGCCGCGGTTGTGGCGCCCCGGCAGCGGCGTGTTGCAGGTATCGAACACCGGTTGTTCGCCACGGTGCACGATGTCACCGCGCATATGCCAGCCCTGCGGCTGGTTGAACCAGACCACGTCGCTGTCGGGCAGCGACAGCGCGGCCAGGTGCGGATCGGCGGCGTTGAGCACGGCGATGCGCGGCGCGGCTTCGGTCACCAGCCGCAGCTTGTCTTCGATATAGCGCTGCTCGCTGCCGTGCCAGTCCAGGTGTTCCGGGAACAGGTTCAGCACCACCGCCACCTGCGGGCGGGCGCCACTGCGCGCCACTTCGCCGGTCTGGTAGCTGGACAGTTCCACCGCCCAGTACGCGGGCGAAGGCTGCGGGTCCAGCACTTCCAGCAGCGGCAGGCCGATATTGCCGACCAGGCCGGTGCGGTGGCCTGCCGCACGCAGCAGGTGCGCCACCAGCGCGGTGGTGGTGCTCTTGCCCTTGGTACCGGTCACGCACACGGTGTCGTGCACGATGCCATCGGCGCCGGCATGTTCGGCGAACCACAGCGCGGTGCCGCCGATGAAGGCGGTGCCCTGCTCCGCCGCCGCCAGCGCGATCGGCTGATAGGGGCTGATGCCGGGCGACTTGATCACCACATCGAACGCGGCCAGCGCTTCGGCAGTGGGTTCACCTCGCACGTCCAGCAGCCCCTGCGTTTCCGCACGCGCGGCCTCGGCCTCAGCGGCCGGGCAGAACAGGCTCAATGGCAGCGTGGGTAGGCGCTCACGCAGCACCGCAAATGCGGCACGTCCCTCACGCCCCCAGCCCCACAGCGCAACGCGCTTTCCTTCAAGCTGCGAAATCTTCACGCACACGTTCCCACAGCGCGGCCGGAATGCGGTGCTCGCCCTGCAGCTGCAGCAGCGGTACCAGTTCCAGTTCAGCGGCATCCAGCTGCGGCTGGATCTCATTGCAGAAGCGCTTCACCAGCACGTCTTCCTTCCATTCCGGGCGCTGCGCCAGGGTGGCCATCGCTGCACGCGATTCGCGGCCTTCGCCCACGCACTCGAACGGCTTGTGGTCCTGGAATTCCAGCAGCGCATCGAAGCCACCGGCCTGCTCGGCATCGTCCAGCAGGTTGCGGCCGAAGATGCGCACCAGGCGGGTCTTGGGCATGAACGGGGCCAGCGCCAGGAACACGAAGTGGCACTTCGGGCAGACGCCGCACCAGCGGTTCACCGGGCGCTCGCCGAGGATATGGAAGTTGCGGTTGCAGCTGGAGAAATGCGCGTCGTAGAAATCGCTCTTGGCGAACTGGCGGGCCACCGCCAGCTCGGACATCGGGCGCAGCAGCGAGTAGTACTGCAGATCGGCGGCCACCTGCTTCTGCACGTGGCTGCCGAAGGCCTGCTCGAACGCCCAGCCCTTGGACCACTGGTGGTTCACTTCGCCGGTGCCCGGAATCTGGCTGCCGTAGCTGGCCGAACGCTCGTTGGAGAACACCACCTGGTCCACGCCCTGCAGCAGCGCGGCCAGCACCATGATGGCCGAGTTCACCGCGGTGACCGGGATATGCCCGTTCCACGCGCCCTGGCGGTTGAGCTCGAACAGTTCCGGCGCCAGCGCGCGGCCCAGGTTCAGGGTCGGCAGGCCGGTGCGCTCGGCACAGGCACGGATCAGCTGCGAACCGCCGATCCAGGTCACCGTCTCGTCCACGCCAGCACGGCGCAGCGCTTCGATGCTGACCAGCGAATCCTTGCCGCCGCCGATGGCCACCAGCGCATGCGGCTGCAGGCCCAGCACCGGCGCCTGCACCGCGTCGCCCTGCACCGGCAGGCGGAAACGCCCGCGCAGGTTCAGGCCGTTGCGGTAGGCGAATTCGCCCAGGCCGTTGAGGTAGACCGTTTCCACCAGCGCGGCGGTCTCGGCATCGATGGCATAGCTGTCGATGCTGACCGTCTCCGGCACGCCCGCCTTGTAGTAGCTGACGCCGGCGATCAGGTGCAGCAGCTGCAGCGCACGCTGTACTGCCGCCGCACGCACCTCGTCCAGCACGAACGGGGCGCCGGGCACGGTGATGGTTTCCACCATCTCCGGGCCGTCATCGAAGGCGTAGACCAGCTTGGCCACGCCGGTTTCCGCAGCGAATTCGCAGCGGACGAAGCGGAAGCGGGAAACCTGGTGTTTATCGAAAGCAGTCATGGTGGATCCAGTTCAAGCGCGGTCAGGCACGCCCCGCGCGAAGGCGCAGGACGTGTCGGTGGGCGGGTGCAGGGCGCGAAGGGCGGCGATCACTCGATCACGTCTTCGCGCGGCATCGCCCGCTGGTTGTAGGTGTTGGCCATCACATAGCCGTAGGCACCGGCATCGGCGATCAGCATCACGTCGTCCGGCGCGGTCGACACCGGCAGCTTGCGGCGCTTGCCGAACACATCGCTGGATTCGCAGATCGGGCCGACCACATCGAACGCCGCTTCGGCATAACCGCCCTGGCGGCTGAGGTTCTCGATGTCGTGCCAGGCGTCGTACAGGGCCGGGCGCATCAGCGTGTTCATGCCGGCATCCAGGCCGACGCGGCGCACGCCGTCCTTTTCCACCACCTGGGTGGCATGGGTCAGCAGCACGCCCGATTCGGCCACCAGGTAGCGACCCGGCTCGATCGCCAGGCGGAACGCCGGGTGCAGCGCCTTGACCTCGGCCAGGCCCTCGGCCCAGGCGTCCAGGTCGAACGGCTCGTCTTCCTCGCTGTACGGAATCGGCAGGCCACCACCGATGTCGATGGTCTGCACGCTGCCGATGCGGCGGGCGAAACCGGCCAGCTCATCGCACATCAGGCGCCAGTGCTGCGCGGTTTCCACGCCGCTGCCCAGGTGCGCGTGCAGGCCGACCACGCGGGTGCCCAGATCGGTGGCGGTGCGCACGAACTCGTCCACGCGCGCCATCGGCAGGCCGAACTTGGAATCCTTGCCGCCGGTGCGGACCTTGGCATGGTGGCCTTCGCCACGACCCAGGTCCACGCGCAGCCAGATTTCGCGGTTGCGGAACAGGTCCGGCCAGCGCTGCAGCGCTTCCAGGTTGTCCACGGTGACGGTGACGCCGAGCGCGAAGCCGGCCTCGTACTCTTCGCGCGGGCAGAAGCTGGGGGTGAACAGCACGCGCTTGGGCGACAGTTCCGGCAGGTGCTGGAACACGTGCTTCAGCTCGCCATGCGACACGCATTCCAGGCCGAAGCCTTCGGCTTCCAGCAGCTGCAGGATGGCCGGATGGCTGTTGGCCTTGATCGCGTAGTAACGCTGGTCGATCGGCTTGATCGCGGCCAGCGCGCGGGCACGGGCGCGCACGGTCGGCAGGTGGTAGACGTAGCGCGGCGTGCCGGCGTCGGCCAGCTGCAGCAGGTGCGCACGCTGGCCGCGCCACCACGGCGTGCCACGCGGGCGCACGGTACCGGCGATCTCGCGCCAGCGCGGGCCGAACACCTCGGTTTCTTCCACCGGCATCGCCCCACTGTCGATCAGCTCGGCATGCAGGATCGGCAGCAGGCCATCGGCATCGGCTTCGTCGATGACGAAGGTCAGGTTCAGGTCGTTGGACGACTGCGAGATCATGTGCACGCGCTCGCGGCCGAAGGTGGCCCACACGTCCGACAGCTTGTGCAGCAGCGAACGCATGCCACGGCCGACCAGGGTGATGGCCGCGCACGGCACGATCACCTTCACCTTGCAGATCTGCGAAAGATCGGCCGACAGCGCGGCCAGCACATCGGTGTTGACCAGGTTTTCGGACGGATCCAGCGACACGGTGACGTTGGTTTCGGCCGAACCGATCAGGTCCACCGACAGGCCGTGCTTCTTGAACAGGCCGAACACGTCGGCCAGGAAGCCGACCTGCTGCCACATGCCGATGCCTTCCATCGACACCAGCACGATGCCGTTGCGGCGGCTGATCGCCTTCACCCCCAGCACCGGCGCGGCGCTGCCGTCGATGCTGGTGCCCGGCAGTTCCGGGCGCTCGGTATCGAGGATGGCCATCGGCACGCCGGCATCGCGGCACGGCTTGATCGAACGCGGGTGCAGCACCTTGGCGCCGGTGGTGGCGATTTCCTGCGCTTCGTAATAGTCCAGGCGGGTCAGCAGGCGCGCGTCCGGCACGTCCTTCGGGTTGGCGCTGAACATGCCCGGCACGTCGGTCCAGATTTCCACGCGGCTGGCGCCCAGCAGCGCACCGAAGTACGCCGCCGAGGTGTCCGAGCCGCCGCGGCCGAGGATGGCGGTGCCGCCGTCGGCATGGCGGGAAATGAAGCCTTGGGTGATCAGCAGGCGGGTCGGCTGGGCGCGGAAGCGCTGCATCCACTCCGCATCGGCGCGCCACTGGCAGTTCACCGACAGGCGCTGCGACCAGTCACTCTGGTTCGGCTGCGGCGGCATCGCGTCCAGCCACTGGCGGGCGTCCATCCAGCCCATGTCCAGGCCGGAGGCATGCAGGTAGGCCGCGCCCAGGGTGGAGGACAGCAGTTCGCCCTGGCCCAGCACTTCGGCCTGCCAGTCCAGCGGACGGGTGGCCGCGCGCGGGTCATCCAGCAGGCCCTGCAGCACGGCCAGGCGCTCGGCCAGCACGTCGTGGCCCAGGCCGAGCTCGACCAGGAAGCCCTCATGGCGTTCGACCAGGGCGGCCACGCGGTCGCGGCTGTCCGGCGCGCCATCGGCGATCGCGGTCAGTTCGTTGGTGACCCCGGACAGCGCCGAGACCACCACCAGCACGCGCGAGCCGGTTTCTTCCGCGCGTTTTTTCGCCAGCTTCCCGATCGTGTCCCAACGGTGGCGACGCGACACCGAGGTGCCGCCGAACTTCAGTACGATCCAACGATCGACAAGGGGGGAAGCTGACATGGATAGGCTATGTGTAATGTGGGGAAGCCGCCCGTGGGGGCGGAACCTTCGATTCTAAGCCCAATGGACCCGCCGATGGCCGCCTTCCGTTACCTGCAGCTGGATGTCTTCGCCCCCCACCCCGGCAGCGGCAATCCGCTGGGCGTGGTACTGGGCGCCGACGCGCTGTCCAGCGCCCGCATGCAGGCGCTCGCTGCTTGGCTGAACCTGTCCGAGACGGTGTTCTTCCTGCAGCCCAGCGCCGCGGGCGCCGACTACCACATCCGCATCTTCACCCCCGGCAGCGAACTGCCGTTTGCCGGCCACCCCAGCGTGGGGGCGGCCTGGGCAGCGGTCACCTGCGGGCTGGCCACGCCGCGCGAGGGCGGTGCGCTGGTTCAGCAATGCGCCGCCGGCCTGCTGCCGGTGCGGGTAAGTGGCCCGGCCGACGCGCCGACCATCGAACTGGCCAGCCCGCCGGCGCGCCACCTGCCCACCGCCCCTGGTCAGGTACCGGAACCGCTGCTGGCGCTGGCCGCCGACGGCCATGCCCCCGAGCTGTGGGGCAACGGCCCGCGCTGGTGGCTGCTGCCGCTGCGCGATGCCGCCGCCGTGCGCGGCCTGGCCCCGGACATGGCGGCCCTGCGCGACTGGACCAATGCCACCGGCGCGACCGGGGTGGCGGTGTTCGCCGATGAGGCCGCCGCGGCACACAGCCGCGTGGTGCGTGCGTTCTGCCCCGGCGATGCGGTGAACGTGCCCGAAGATCCGGTGACCGGCAGCGCCAACGCGCTGATCGGCGCCTGGCTGCGCGAGCGTGGCGCCCTGCCCGCTGGCGACGCCGCCTATGTGGCCAGCCAGGGCCGCGAAGTCGGCCGCGACGGCTACGTCCACGTCCGCGTCGATGCCGAAGGCACGGTGTGGATCGGCGGCCAGGTGCAGCCGGTGATCGACGGGCAGATAAGCTGGATGTAGAGCCGAGCCCACGCTCGGTTGCTTTTTCTCATGCCCCAACACAGCCGAGCATGGGCTCGGCTCTACAACGGCGCGCTAAGCTGCGCGCTATCTGAATCTGGAGTTTCCCTCGATGTCCGCACGCCGTTTCCTGCAACTGGATGTGTTCTCGCCGCGCGCCGGCGCCGGCAATCCGCTGGCCGTGGTGCTCGATGCCGAGGGCCTGGACGACACTGCCATGCAGGCCATTGCGCGATGGACCCGGCTGCCGGAAACCACCTTCGTGTTCGCGCCGCAGGCCTCTGGCAGCAGCTACCGGCTGCGCATGTTCAGCCCGCAGAAAGAGGTCCCCTTCGCTGGCCACCCCAGCGTCGGCACCGCCCACGCCGTGGTGCAGGCTGGCCTGGCCGCGCCGGTGGAGGGCGTGCTGGTGCAGGACGGCATCGCCGGACTGCTGCCGCTGCAGGTGATCGGCGAAGGCGCCGCACAGCGCATCGCCATCCGCACCCCGCGCGCGCAGCTGGCCGAAACCGCGCAGGCCGATGATCCGCGACTGCAGGCCGCGTTGCAGGGCTGGCCGCTGGGTGAGCTGCCGCCGGCACGCATGCAGGGCGGCCGCAGCTGGTGGGTGGTGCAGGTGGCCGACGAGGCCGCGCTGCGTGCGCTGCAGCCGGACTGGGACGCGGTCGCCGCGCTGGCCGAATCCACCGACAGCATGGGCGTGTTCGCCTATGCGTTCAGCGATGGCAGCGAGGGCTTCGACCTGGCCGTGCGCGCCTTCGTCGGCAACGGGCGGCGTTTCGAGGATGCGGCCTCGGGCGCGGCGAATGCCGTGCTGGCGGCATGGCTGGACCTGCGGGGCGTGCTCCCGCGCGGCAGCGAACCGTATGAAGTCAGCCAGGGCCGCGAGGTCGGCCACGACGCTCGCCTGACCCTGCGGGTCGATGCGGACGGCGAGGTGTGGTCCGGCGGGCAGGTGCAGACGGTGATTGCCGGCACCCTTGATTGGTGAAGAGCAGCCGTAGAGCCGAGCCCATGCTCGGCTGCTCTTCGGCCAGATCGCGGCAGCTGAGGGAGCCGAGCGTGGGCTCGGCTCTACAGACGCAGCGGTTCAGCCCAGCTCGGCTTCCAGGCTGATCGGCACCGCGCTCAGGGCCTTGGACACCGGGCAGTTCTGCTTGGCGTCATCGGCGATGGCGCGGAACTGGGCGGCATCGATGCCCGGCACCACGGCCTTCACTTTCAACCGGATCTGCGACAGCTGCGGGCCGCCTTCCATCGACAGATCCACCTTGGCTTCGGTGTCCAGGGAGGTCGGGGTGAATCCCGCGTCCCCCAGCTTGGCCGACAGCGCCATGGTGAAGCAGCCGGCGTGCGCGGCGGCGATCAGCTCTTCTGGATTGGTGCCCTTTTCATCGCCGAAACGGCTGTTGAAGCCGTAGCGGGTCTTGTCCAGCAGCCCGCTCTGCGGCGTGCTCAACTGGCCCTTGCCCGACTTCAGATCCCCTTCCCAGTGCGCGGTGGCGTGTCGCGAGATTCCCATGTGCTGCTCCTCCGTGGCGGTGATGAACGGTCACCCTCGCACGCCACGCGTTAGCCCTGCGTCGCCCCGCCGCAGGCCGCGCCACTGTCCCGGGCCATGCCGCTGGACAATTCCTCGCCAACCAGTTCTGCATTTTTCCCTTGTTTTCAGTGGTTTCGCGCATATCCCGCAGGCGGCGAGCGGCATTGCGCAGCGCAGCGTAGCGCCCCGTCCCCCTGCCCCAGGACATGTACTGAATCGGCCTGGATATGAAAAAACATGCAATTTCAGCGCTCCGGGCTATTGGCGGCGCTCGAGAGTTGCCCTACATTGCGCTTGCCGACGGGGTTCGGCGCCGACCACACAACCAACCGTTCACGGAACAGGAAACCATGGCAAAGACCGCTAAGAAGGCTGCCCCGAAAAAGGCAGTGAAGAAAGTCGCGACGAAGGCTGCCGCCAAGCCGGCCGCTCCGAAGCCGATCAAGGAAGTGCTGACCAAGTCGGGCCTGGTTGCACACATCGCTGAAGCGTCCGGCGTTGTTGCCAAGGACGTGCGTGCGGTGCTGGCCTCGCTTGAAACCGCCGTTGCTTCCTCGGTGCACAAGAAGGGCGCTGGCTCCTTCACCCTGCCGGGCCTGCTGAAGATCAGCACCGTCAGCGTGCCGGCCAAGCCGAAGCGCAAGGGCATCAACCCGTTCACCAAGGAAGAGCAGTGGTTCGCTGCCAAGCCGGCCACCACCAAGCTCAAGGTGCGCCCGCTGAAGAAGCTCAAGGACGCCGCGCTGTAAGCGCGCGCCCAACGGCATCTTCCGACGGGACGGCGCAGGCCGTCCCGTTTTTGTTTGCGGCGGCACCGCCCCCCCCGCACAAACCGCAACACAGCGTTTCCGCACCCGCACTGACCCCGGCAATACCCGCGCCAGCATTGGCTGCGCCCGCGCTTTTCCAGCCCGGGAACGAACCGGGTGGAACACTGCGTGCAGCCCCGGCCGTCGCCGCCGGTCGCCGCCTTGCCTATGGTGGGCACATCCCTCCACACCCAAGGCGAGCACCTTCTCATGGCCAGCCCCTCCACCCGCTACCGGATCTCGGTGACCCCGATCGAAAAGGACGGGCACCCCTGCACCGGGCGCTGCACCATCGAACTGGAACACCGCGCCAGCCGCGACCTGATGCGCCTGCTGGAAGCCGCACCGCGCACGGCCGGCCTGACCGGCGACGAGCGCGCGACCCTGGTGATCGCCAGCCAGCTGCTGCGCGATATCGTGCAGCGCCATGCCGATACCGATGGCCATGCACTGGCCGCCATCGCAGCCCAGGTACTGCCTGCGCTGGACGCGCTGGAACAGCTGCCGACATCGCGCTGACTGCGGCGCCGCCGATAGACTGACAGCTTCCTGGTTGCCTCGGGGAGGAGGCAGACATGCGCAGTACCCTGATATGGCTGGTGCCATTGGCCCTGCTGGGCTGCTCCAGCCCTGCGCCGCCCGGCGAACCGAGCCGCACGGCGCCCGCCGAGGCTGCGGCATCTGACGCGTCCGCCCCGCCCGCGCGTGCTGATGCAGCGGCTCTTGCAACCCGCGCCGTCGCCCCCCTGTACGCGGCCGTCGCGCCCGCTGGCGAAACCCCGCCACGCATGCTCAACCGCTATGTCATGGACATCCTCAACCGCAACCAGGCCGGCATCGACGCGGCCTGGGCCGTGGCCCCGCCGGATGCACGCCGCGCCGACGATGCCGTGCTGCGGGTGCTGAGCGACGTGCGCAACCTGCGGCTGGACAGCGACCCGCCGCTGCCCCGCGACCTGGCCCAGCCCCCGCGCCTGCTGGAAGTGCCGGTACGGGTGCGCGCGGTGACGGCCCAGGGCCAGTTCCGCTACCACGGCTGGTACCGGGTGCAGCCCCGCGCCGACGGCCAGGGTTGGCAGATCCACTCGGCCCAGCTGCAGCCAACGCTGGACTGAACCGTTGCAGCGGCATGCACGCACGATTCAGCGGGCAAAGCTACTCTGTAGGCCTCTCGATTCCGCTCCGGTCACCGCCATGCGCCTGCGTTCCCTGATGACCCGCCTTGCCGCTTCCACCGTACTGATTGCCGCGGCGATCGGTGCGCAGGCGGCCCCTTCGATTTCCGGGCGCGAACTGGCGGTCGGCGCCAGTGACGTGCAGCAGTATCTGGATGGCAGCTTCCCGCGTACGCAGGATGCGCTGGGCGGTCTGATCGCCCTGACCATGAGCCACCCGCAGCTGACCCTGCCGGCCGGTGAGCGGTTGAACCTGGGGATGGACCTGGCGCTGGCCACCGCCGGCGGCAACCCGGCCAACCTGGGCAAGGTGAAGCTCAGCAGTGGCCTGCGCTACGACGCGCAGACCCAGGGCTTCCACCTGCAGGAACCGACCGTGGACGAGTTCACCCCGGCCAGCCAGGGCGGTCGTCTCGATTCGCGTACCCGCGCCCTGCTCAACGCCGCGCTGAGCGACTACGCGCGCCGCGAGCCGATCTACAAGCTGGACCCGTCGGTGGCCGGCCTGCTGGGCGCGCTGCAGGTGCAGTCGGCGCAGGTGAAGAACGGCAAGCTGGTGGTCACCTTCAACCAGAACCTCGGCAACCTGGTTCCGGCTGGGATTCTCGGCAAGTAATGGGTAGTGCCGGCCGCTGGCCGGCAGCTTCTTCGGTTCCCGCGCTTTGCGCTCGCCGGGCATGGCCCGGCGCTACCGCATGCCACCCCGGGTGGAGGTAGCGCTGGGCCATGCCCGGCGGCACTCCATCACGCGGCCAGCGCCTTCACCACCGCTTCGCTGAAGGCCGGGATGTCGTCCGGCTTGCGGCTGGTGATCAGATTGCCATCCACCACCACTTCGGCGTCGCGCCAGCGTGCGCCGGCATTGGCCAGGTCCTGCTGCAGCGATGGCCACGAGGTCACCTCGCGCCCCTGGGCCAGGCCGCTGTTGATCAGCAGCCAGGGGCCATGGCAGATGGCGGCCACCGGCTTGCCGGCGGCGGCCACGGAACGGATGAAGTCCAACGCAGCCTCATCGGTGCGCAGGGTGTCCGGGTTGATGACCCCGCCCGGCAGCACCAGCGCGTCGAAGCGCCCGGCATCGGCTTCGCCCAGCGCCAGGTCCACTGCCACCACCCCGCCCCAGTCCTTGTCCTTCCAACCCTTGATGCTGGCCTCTTTGGCCGGGGAAACGACGGTGACGATCGCGCCCTGCGCTTCCAGCAGGTGCTTGGGCTCGGTCAGTTCGGACTGCTCGAAGCCATGGGTGGCGAGGATGGCGACCTGCTTGCCGGCGATACGCTGTGCCATGTCGGCTGCTCCAGGGAAAGGAGCGGACAGGGTGGGCGAAGGCGCATTGAACCGCGGTGACCCAGCCGTGCACGGCAGGTGCAGATGGCCCTTGTAGAGTCGAGCCATGCTCGACTCCACCCGGCGACGGCCGACAGCCAAAGCAGTCGAGCATGGCTCGACTCTACAAATACCGGTCAGCGCTTGGGCTGCAGCATCGTGCCGGTGCACTTGGGCGAGCCGCAGCGGCACTCCCAGATCTTCTTCAGCTTGGCCGTATGGCGCTCGGCCAGCACGATGCCGTAGTTGTAGGTCAGCTCTTCGCCGGCGCTTACATCGCGCAGGGCTTCGATGAAGACCTTGTCACCGCGGCTGTCACCGTCTTCGTCTTCCTCGATCACCGCCTCGCAGTTCGGGTCGCAGCTGTGGTTGATCCAGCGTGCGTCATTGCCCTTGTAGTTGGCATCGATCACCCAGTCGTCGTTGAGGGTGAACAGGAAGGTATGGCCACTTTCCACGTCGCCGCTGTCGTCGGCATCGACGTCACCATGGCTGCGCAGCAGGCCCTTGTACTGGATCACGCGCTCGCCCTGCTTGATCGGGACCACGGCGAACACGCCGTTGCCGTGGATGGCGGACTTGCGGGCTTGGATCTTCTTGGGCATCGGCAAGAGAGGTCTGCAGCGAAAGGAACCTGATTCTCGCCCATTCCGTGCGATTGCGAAAATCACCCCGATGGCGCAGCATTGCGCCCTGCGCGGGCCGATGGCCGCGCCCTGCCGGTGGGGTGTCCCGGCCGCCCTGCCTCCGGGGCCCCAGCGCCGGCTGAATGGCCGGGTTGGATGCCGGCGAATAAAAGCGTACAATTTCAGTCCGCTTTAAGAACCACTCGCATCCCCATGTTGCGCGTCACCAAACTCACCGATTACGCCACCGTCGTGCTGACCGTGCTTGCCGCCCGCCCGGGCGAAGTACTCAGTGCCACCGAACTGGCCGAATTCACCGGTCTGGAGCCGCCCACCGTCAGCAAGGTGCTCAAGCCGCTGGCCCAGGCCGGTCTGGTCGAAGGCCTGCGTGGCGTGCGTGGCGGCTACCGGCTGACCCGGCCCGCCATCGAGATCTCGCTGTTCGAAGTGGTCGAAGCGATGGAAG
The DNA here is from genome assembly GCF_047782825.1 of Stenotrophomonas maltophilia. Lineage (GTDB taxonomy): Bacteria > Pseudomonadota > Gammaproteobacteria > Xanthomonadales > Xanthomonadaceae > Stenotrophomonas. Next base: position 2,023,038 of record NZ_CP180589.1, read on the forward strand.
GGCCGCTGGCCCTGACCGAATGCAGCCACGACCACCACCAGTGCGGCATGGCGCCCAAATGCGGCGCGCGCAGCAGCTGGCGGCTGATCAACGACGTGGTCTCCGAGGCCCTGCGCGATGTCACCCTCGCCCAGATCCTGCCCCCTCTTCCCCTTGTCGATGACGAACAGCGCCGCACCATCGCTGTCGACGTCGTCTCCTGATCCGTAGGCAGCCCCCCATGGCCACCGAAACCATCGAAACCGTCGCCCACGACGACACCCCCAACCGCGAGATCCATGAGCAGCTCGGCCGCAAGTATTCGGCCGGCTTCATCACGGACATCGAATCGGACTCCCTGCCGCCGGGCCTGGACGAGGACACCATCCGTGCCCTGTCAGCCAAGAAGGAAGAGCCGGAATGGATGACGCAGTGGCGCCTGGACGCCTACCGCCACTTCCTGACCATGCCGATGCCGAACTGGGCCAAGCTGCAGATCGCCCCGATCGACCTGCAGGCGCTCAGCTACTACTCCGCGCCGAAGGGCCCGAAGTACGCCTCGCTGGATGACGTGCCCAAGGAACTGCTCGATACCTACGACAAGCTGGGCGTGCCGCTGCACGAGCGCGCCAAGCTGGCCGGCGTGGCGGTGGATGCGGTGTTCGACTCGGTGTCCGTTGGTACCACCTTCCGCAAGGAACTGGCCGAGAAGGGCATCATCTTCTGCTCCATGTCCGAAGCCATCAAGGAACACCCGGAACTGGTGCGCCAGTACCTGGGCACCGTGGTGCCGGTGGGCGACAACTACTTCGCCGCACTGAATTCGGCGGTGTTTTCCGATGGCAGCTTCGTGTTCATTCCCAAGGGCGTGCGCTGCCCGATGGAACTGAGCACCTACTTCCGCATCAACGCCGGCCACACCGGCCAGTTCGAGCGCACCCTGATCGTGTGCGAGGACAAGGCCTACGTCTCCTACCTGGAAGGCTGCACCGCGCCGATGCGCGATGAGAACCAGCTGCACGCCGCGGTGGTCGAGCTGGTCGCGCTGGAAGATGCGGAAATCAAGTATTCCACCGTGCAGAACTGGTACCCGGGCGACGAGAACGGCGTCGGCGGCATCTACAACTTCGTCACCAAGCGTGCCGAATGCCGTGGTGCGCGCAGCAAGGTCACCTGGACCCAGGTCGAGACCGGTTCGGCCATCACCTGGAAGTACCCGTCCTGCGTGCTGCTGGGCGACGATTCGGTGGGCGAGTTCCACTCGGTGGCGCTGACCCATCACCGCCAGCAGGCCGACACCGGCACCAAGATGATCCACGTCGGCAAGCGCACCAAGAGCAAGATCGTCAGCAAGGGCATCAGCGCCGGCCGTGGCCAGAACACCTACCGCGGCCTGGTCAAGGTGGACCGCAACGCCGATGGCGCGCGCAACTACACCCAGTGCGATTCGCTGCTGATCGGCAAGCAGTGCGGTGCCCACACCTTCCCCTACATCGAGGTGAAGAACCCGGGCGCGACCGTCGAGCACGAGGCCACCACCTCGAAGATCTCCGACGACCAGCTGTTCTACTGCCGCGCCCGTGGCATCAGCCAGGAAGATGCGGTGTCGATGATCGTCGACGGCTTCTGCAAGCAGGTGTTCCGCGAACTGCCGATGGAGTTCGCGGTTGAAGCCAAGAAGCTGCTGGAAGTCTCGCTGGAAGGTTCGGTGGGCTGAGCGCCCGCCCCTGCCCCTCGCAAACGCATTCTCTTTACCGGCGGGCCACGGCCCGCCCCACGGAAATCCCCACCATGCTGAAGATCGAAAACCTCCACGCCCGCATCGGCGACAAGGAAATCCTCAAGGGCCTGTCGCTGGAAGTGAAGCCCGGCCAGGTGCACGCCATCATGGGCCCCAACGGCGCCGGCAAGTCCACCCTGGGCAATGTCCTGGCCGGCCGTGACGGCTATGAAGTGACCGAAGGCAGCGTGCAGTTCGAAGGCAGCGACCTGCTCGACCAGGACCCGGAAGCGCGCGCCGCCGCCGGCCTGTTCCTGGCCTTCCAGTACCCGGTGGAAATCCCGGGCGTGAACAACACCTACTTCCTGCGCGCAGCCCTGAATGCCCAGCGCAAGGCGCGCGGCCAGGACGAACTGGATTCGATGCAGTTCCTGAAGCTGGTGCGACAGAAGCTGGCCGTTCTGCACCTGAAGGATGAACTGCTGCACCGTGGCGTCAACGAAGGCTTCTCCGGTGGCGAGAAGAAGCGCAACGAGATCTTCCAGCTGGCCGTGCTCGAGCCGAAGCTGGCGATCCTCGACGAAACCGATTCGGGCCTGGACATCGACGCGCTGAAGAGCGTGGCCGACGGCGTCAACGCGCTGCGCGCGGCCGACCGTTCGTTCCTGGTCATCACCCACTACCAGCGCCTGCTGGACTACATCAAGCCGGACGTGGTGCACGTGCTGGCCGATGGCCGCATCGTCAAGACCGGTGGCCCGGAACTGGCGCTGGAGCTGGAAGCGCACGGCTACGATTTCCTCAAGGATCGCGTGGTGCGCGAGGCGGCGGTCTGATGAGCGCCCTGCTCGACTCGATGGCCCAGGCCTTCTGCGGCAGCGATGCGCGCCGCGAAGTGCTCGATACGGTGCTGCGCGATGGCCTGCCGGCCGCCCGCAGCGAAGCCTGGAAGTACACCTCGCTGCGCCAGCTGGAGCGCCGTGCCTTCGCCGCCGCGCCGCTGTCGCCGCCGGTGCTGGATGCGGCCGTGCTGGAAGACATCCCGGCGCCGCGCCTGGTGTTCGTCAACGGCCGCCTCAGCGACGCGCTCAGCGACACCCACGGCCTGCCGGCCGGCGTGCAGCTGGAACCGCTGTCCTCGGCGCTGGCCGCCGGTGAGGATGCCGCGCGTTTCCTCGGCCGCCGCTACGAGCGCAGCGACGAAGTGTTCGCCCGCCTGAATGCCGCGCTGGCCGATGAAGGCGTGGTGCTGCGCGTGGACGAAGGCGTGCAGGTCGAAGTGCCGCTGCAGCTGGTATTCGCCAGCGTGGCCGGCGAGACCGACCTGGCCTGGCACCACCGCCACCTGATCGAACTGCGTGCCGGCGCCAGCCTGGGCGTGGTCGAGCACCGCTTCAGCGTGGGCGACTCGGCGCACCTGGACAACACCGTGCTGCATGCCCACGTCGCCCGCGATGCCGTGCTCAAGCACGCCCGCGTGCAGGCCGGCAGCGCGCGCCAGACCAGTTTCCTGCGTACCGATGCGGTGCTGGCACGCGATGCCCAGTACCACCGCGTCGACCTGGAACTGGGCGCCGCGCTCAGCCGCCACGAACTGAACGTGCGCCTGGAAGGTGACAACGCCCAGCTGACCGCCAACGGCGTGCTGCTCGGCAATGGCCGCCGCCACGTCGATACCCGCCTGGGCATCGACCACATCGCCCGCGATACCAGCAGCGAGCTGCTGTGGCGCGGCGTGGCGGCCAACCGCAGCCGCGTGGTGTTCCATGGTGGCATCCAGATCCGCGAAGGCGCCGACGGCACCGACGCCAACCTGTCCAACAAGAACCTGCTGCTGTCGGCCGACGCCGAGATCGACACCCAGCCGGTGCTGGTGATCGACGCCGACGAAGTGAAGGCCGCCCACGGTGCCACCGTCGGCCAGCTCGATGCCAACGCGCTGTTCTACCTGCGTTCGCGCGGCCTGCCGCAGCCGCAGGCACAGGCGCTGCTGAGTGCCGCGTTCTGCCACGAGCCGCTGAAGGTGCTGCCCGAGGCCCTGCGCGAGCAGCTGGCGCGCCGCCTGGACAAGGCCCTGGCCGAGGCAGGTGTGGCATGAACCTGTCCACGCCGCGCCCGATCGAAGCCCCTGCCGGCACGCCGGACTGGGACCGCGTCCGCCTCGACTTCCCGCTGCTGATGCGCGAAGTGCACGGCAAGCCGCTGGTGTATTTCGACAACGCCAACACCGGCCAGAAGCCGGTGCAGGTGATCGGCGCGGTGGACGAGTTCTACCGCCGCTACAACGCCAACGTCAGCCGTGCCGTGCACGCGCTGGGCACCGAGGCCACTGATGCCTACGAGGGCGCGCGCAACAAGCTGGCCCGCTTCCTCAACGTGCGCAGCAGCGAGCTGGTGCTGTGCAGCGGCACCACCTTCGCCATCAACCTGGTGGCGTACTCGTGGGCGCTGCCGCGGCTGAAGGCCGGCGATGTCATCCTGGTCTCGCGCATGGAACACCATGCCAATATCGTGCCGTGGCAGCTGGTCGCCCAGCGTACCGGCGCGACCATCCGCGTGGCCGAGATCACCCCCGATGGCGCGCTGGACCTGGATGCACTGCGCAAGGCGATGACCCCCGAGGTCAAGCTGCTGGCCGTGGCCCATGTTTCCAACGTGCTGGGCACGGTCAACCCGGTGCGCGAGATCTGCCGTGAAGCGCGCAAGCGCGGCATCGTCACCGTGGTCGATGGTTCGCAGGCCGTGCCGCACCGCAAGGTGGACGTGGCCGCGATCGGCTGCGACTTCTACGCCATCACCGGCCACAAGATGTGCGGCCCGACCGGCACCGGTGTGCTGTGGGCACGTCGCGAGCATCTGGACGCCATGCCGCCGTTCCTCGGCGGTGGCGAGATGATCAAGGAAGTCAGCTTCGACGGCACGGTGTTCAACGACGCCCCACACAAGTTCGAAGCCGGCACGCCGAACATCGCCGGCTTCATCGGCCTGGGCGTGGCCGTGGACTACCTGCAGGGCCTGGGCCTGGAGCACGTGGAAGCACGCGAGGCCGAGCTGTTGGCGCACTTCAGCGAAGAACTGCGCAAGGTCGAAGGCCTGCGCATCCTTGGCGAAGCGCCTGAAAAGGCCGCCGTGGTGTCCTTCCTGATCGATGGCGCGCACGCGCACGACCTGGCCACCCTGCTCGACCTGGAAGGCGTGGCCGTGCGCTCCGGCCAGCACTGTGCGCACCCGCTGCTGCAGTATTACGGGGTGGCCGCCACCTGCCGTGCGTCGCTGGCGTTCTACAACACGCACGCCGAGATCGAGCGCTTCATGGCGGCGCTGACGAAGGTGCGCAAGCTGCTGGGCTGAGCCGCGGGCCGAACGATGAAATCAGAGCGCCACGGGAGACCGTGGCGTTTTTGGTTGGCCCCCTCTCAAGTCACGCGCTGGAGGGCGCCCGCTCGCGGCGCGTCCGGGTGAATCCAGAGAATTCCACTGCATAGCCCCCGCCGTTGTCGAACAGCACGGTGTGCCGGTAGCGCTCCGGTTCGACAACCGATACCTCATGTACCAGCACATCGACGCCGGGGTCATCACTGCACAGCGATTCCTGCAGGACATAGCCCACCACGCCCGAGTACGTCATCAGCATTTCGCCTTCGAACTGCTGATCAAGCAGAACCACCTCGATGCTGACCGTCGCCCCTTCGGCACCGTCAACAGCCGACTTTTCAACCCGGAACGCGCTCATGCGCGCGTCGTGCAGGGAATCGCGGCCGCGCAGCGCGTAATTGCCGAAATCGAGCGCGAACTCGCGAAGTGTGTCGGGCAAGTCCGCCGCTGCCCCTGCCAGGTAGTCGAAGTAGGCATCGAAGTGCCACCCCTGCTCATCCTGGCGAATCCAGTTCATTGCGATCATGGTGTCCCACATGTCCTCCGGCCTGGCCATGCAGCCAGGCGCTGTGATGGCGTCATCGTCTCACATCGTTTGCAGAGGGCCTGGCCAGCACAGCGCCCCACCACCCGCTCACTCCTGCAACCGCCGCACCGACGACACGCACAGTTCGGCAGGCCACTGGCCAAGATGCCCCTTGCCGCTCACCGCATCCGGGCGCGCCGCCGCCACGATCCCGGTCATTTCAAACGCCTGCGCCGTCGGCAACGTCACCGGTGCGATGCCCTGCACCCAGATGCCGTCCGCCGCCCACGGGTCACGTACCGGCGGCCCCGGATGCAGCGCCGACATTTCCCAGCCATCGACGTAGGCACCCCGCACCTTCACCAAGCGGCCCTGGTAGCGGACCGGGTGCGCACGCAGTTCCTCGAGCGCGACAGGAAGCGCGCGTGCCGGGTTGAACCTGGGGCAGGCAAAGCTGTTGAAGGCAGCGTCCCTGCCCGCAACGGAGGCATCCATGCGCGCAAGCAGGATCGACATCGCAACGACCACACCGAGCGTCACGACCCTTACCGCCACGCCGCCTGCGCCCTGCCAGTCCATTGCTGCCTCCTGCGGGAAAGCGATGAACAGGGAGCATAGCCGGCGCGGCGGGGTCAGAGCCCTTTCGCGGCGCGAAAGGGATCCGACCCCATCCCATTTCCCCCCACAATTTTGCGGGCGCCCCCGCCCCACCTAGAATGGCGTCATGAGCACCCTGACTTTCCGTGCCGCCACGTCGGCCGACATCCCCGCCCTGATCACCCTGGTCACTTCGGCCTACCGTGGCGACGCCAGCCGCGCCGGCTGGACCACCGAAGCCGACCTGCTGGACGGCGCCCGCATCGATGCCGAAGGCATCCAGGGCGACCTGGACCGGCCGCGCTCGACCATCCTGCTGGCCGAACGCGAGGGCCGCCTGGTGGCCTGCGCCCACGTCGCCGATGTCGACGGCAAGGGTTACTTCGGCATGTTCTCGGTGGACCCGGCCCAGCAGGGCGGTGGCGTCGGCAAGCAGCTGATGGATGCGGCCGAAGCCCATGCCGCGCGCGAGTGGAACGTGCCGGTGATGCAGATGACGGTGATCGACGTGCGCGACGAACTGATCGCCTTCTACGAGCGCCGCGGTTACCAGCGCACCGGCATCAAGAAGCCGTTCCCCTACGGCGATGAGCGCTTCGGCATTCCCAAGCGCGACGACCTGCGCTTCGAGATCCTGGAAAAGACGCTGGCCGGGGCATCGGCATGAGCGAGGCCTGGACCTTCGTCTGCGCCGGCAGCGAGCTGCTGCCGGGCGAAATGAAGAGCGTGTTCGATGAAGTGACCGGCACGCCCATCGTGGTGTTCAACCTGGATGGCGAGCTGTACGCGCTGGAAGACCAGTGCACGCACGAGGAATTCGAGCTGTCCTCGGGCGAGTTCAACACCACCGAAGGCAGCGTGGAGTGCGTGCTGCATGGCGCCCGCTTCGATGTACGCGACGGCCGCGCTCTGTGCGCCCCGGCCTATTCCCCGGTGCCCAAGTTCCCGGTGAAGCGCGAGCGCGACGCCATCTGGACCCGCGACGACCGCGATTGAGGCGGCGTACCGCTTCCAGAGAGCCCAGCCATGGGCTGGCCCCACTGAACCGCCCCACGGGCCCTGCAGAGCCCTCTCCGGCCATCCGGGCGGCGCGCCAGACCCCGCATATGCGAATCATTATCGTTGATGTTATCCTGCGCAACGGATTCGTAACGATTTGTCATCACCCGCGCCATGGCTTCGCCCGCGCCCACCGCCACGCTGTGCCAGCTCGCCCGCCAGGGGTGGCCGCTGCTCGTGGCCGCGCTGCTGACGCTGTGGCTGGGCTGGTCGGCGCTGCAGGAAGGCCGCGGTGTCGATCGTTTCAGCGGCCAGGCCGGTTGGCAGGCACAACGGGACGAAGGCGCGCAGGCAACCCCTGCCCCCCTTCCGGCCGGTGATGAGTGCCCGCACCATGCCGCACCCGCCCCGGAAGCCCCGTTCGACGGCGATGGCAGCACGACCTGCGTGGGCATCGCCCCGGCGCGCCCCCCGCTGGTCGCCCATGTTCCGCTGTGGCCCTCCGATGCCCTGCGCTGGCACCAGCCTGATCCCTCGCTGCGCCTGAACCCCGGCCACGCGCCCCCCGCACCGCACGCCTGCTGAGGCGCCCTGCGGCATCTGCCGTGCGCCTGTTGCAGTGAGTTCCCGCCGGGCATCACCCGGCGCTGCACAACGCCTTCGCCTCCCGTCGCCGCGCATCTTCCGCGCCCGGCCGGTCTCCGCTCATTCCGATCCACGCCACTGGCACCCATGCCCATGACCCATATCACCTCCCGCAAGCACGCCCCGCGCGTTTCCCTGCTCGCCACCGCCACCCTCGCCGCCGGCTTCGCGCCGCTGGCCGCACAGGCCGCCGACGACGCCGCGTCCAGCAAGGCCACCGATCTGGACAAGATCCAGGTGCGGGGCAGCTGGTTCAATCCGTCCTCGCCGAAGTTCACCGCCGAACTGCTGGACACCCCCAAGTCGGTGTCGATCGTGTCGGAAAAGCTGATCGCCGAAACCGGTGCGACCAACCTGCAGGACGCACTGCGCATGGTGCCGGGCATCACCTTCGGTGCCGGCGAAGGCGGCAACCCGACCGGTGACCGTCCCTTCATCCGCGGCTTCGATTCGCAGAGCAACATGTTCGTCGATGGCCTGCGCGACGTCGGTTCGCAGACCCGCGAAATCTTCGACCTGGAGCAGGTGGAAGTGGTCAAGGGCCCGAGCTCGGCCTATGGCGGCCGCGACTCCGGCGGCGGCAGCCTGAACCTGGTGAGCAAGACCCCGAAGCTGAAGAACGAAACCAGCGCCAGCATGGGCATCGGCACCGACAGCTACGCCCGTGGCACCGTCGATGCCAACTACATGCTCGGCGATGGCATTGCCGCCCGCCTGAACCTGATGAAGCACGAGTCGGACATCGCCGGCCGTGATGCGGCCAACGTCAGCCGCTGGGGCATCGCCCCGTCCATCGCCTTCGGCCTGGACGGCCCGGCACAGCTGATCGCCAGCCACTACCACATGGAAAGCGACGACCTGCCCGACGCCGGCGGCTTCCCGTACGGCAACCCGAACGGCGCGCCTGTGTCCAAGTGGGTCGACGGCCGCCCGATGGTGCCCGACCGCAACAACTACTACGGCCTGGTCGACCGCGATTTCCAGCGCACCCGCGCCGACATCAGCACCCTGGACGGCAGCTATGACTTCGGTGGCCACAAGCTGCGCAACATCGCGCGCCTGGGCAACACCAGCAACGACTACCTGTGGACCCAGCCGGACGACAGCCAGGGCAACCCGAACAACTACGGCACGCTGTGGCGCCGCACCAACAGCCGCGCGGTGGACGTCAAGAGCTTTGCCGACCAGCTGAGCCTGACCGGCGCCTTCCAGACCGGCGCGCTGAAGCACAGCTACAGCGCCGGCGCGGAGTACAGCGACGAGAAGATGACCCGCGGCAGCTACCTGATGACCCCGGGCACCAACAACCCGCTGACCAACAGCAGCAAGTGCCCGACCACCGGCGCCGCCACCGGCTACAACTGCACCAGCTTCGCCAACCCGAACCCGAACGATCCGTGGTCGGCCACCCATGCGGTCTATCGCAGCAACAAGGCACTGGACGTCGAGCAGCGCACCAAGACCACGTCCGCCTATCTGTTCGACACGATCGAGCTGAACGCCCAGTGGAGCGTGAACCTGGGCCTGCGCTACGACGACTTCAGCACCACCCTGACCACCCCGGTGGCCAACGCCGCGCCGACCCGCGTGCGCAATGACAACGACTTCCTGAACTACCAGGCAGGTGTTGTCTTCAAGCCGGCCGCCAACGGCAGCATCTACCTGTCCTGGGGCACCTCCTCCACCCCGCCGGGCATGGACGGCGGCGACGGTTCCGATGGCCTGAGCGCCGCCGTGGCCGACCTCAAGCCGCAGGACACGAAGAATCTGGAACTGGGCACCAAGTGGGACCTGTTCGACAACCGCCTGAACCTGACCGCCGCCGTGTTCCACACCGTGATGAACAATGCGCGCGTGACCGTCGACAACGGCACCAGCCAGAACGCCGGCAAGAAGGAGATCAACGGCTTCGAGCTGGGCTTTACCGGCCAGCTGACCGAAGCCTGGAGCCTGTACGGCGGCTACACCTACCTGGATTCGGAACTGAAGGACAACGGCTTCGTCTGCGCCGTGTCCGGCCGCACCTGCCCCAGCGGCGTCTACGTCCCGTCGCCCTACAACGGCAACGAGTTCCCCAATACTGCAAAGCACAGCGCCACCCTGTGGAGCACCTACCGCTTCCCGTTCGGCCTGACCGTCGGCGCCGGTGCCAACTACTCGGACAAGCAGTACGGTGATGTGGCCAACACCAAGTGGATCGCCAGCTACACCCGCTTCGACGCGATGGCCAGCTACGCGATCCAGGACAACATCAGCCTGCAGTTGAACGTGCAGAACCTGACCGACAAGACCTACTTCACCAAGGCCTATGCCTCGCACTACGCGAGCATTGCCCCGGGTCGCTCGGCCACCCTGGCGCTGAACGTGAAGTTCTGATGTAACCATGCTCCACTGCGGCGGCAGGCTCTCCTGCCGCCGTTATTGTTTCCGGCGATACTCACCCCATGGTTACCCGCACTCCCATCGACAGCGATGCCCTGGCCGAGCTGCTGCAGCGCGATCCGCAGGCGGCCTTCGCGCACGTGCGCGATGCTGCACAGGCCGGACAGGTCGACGCACAACTGCTGCTCGCGCAGATGTACATGGATGGCAAGGGCACCACGCAGGACGCTTCCGCAGCGCTGCTCTGGTACGAAACCGCGGCCAACAACGGCGCGCCGATGGCGATGAACATGCTCGGCCGCTGCCATGAGCTGGGCCAGGGCACGGCGGCGGACCCTACGCTGGCGGCGGTGTGGTACCGGCGCGCGGCCGACACCGGCCTGGACTGGGGCCTGTACAACCTGGCCAACCTGCTGGCCACCGGCCGCGGCGTGCCACAGGACCGCGCGCAGGCGCTGGCGCTGTACACCCGCGCCGCGCACCTGGGTCACGCCAAATCGATGAACCTGCTGGCGCGCCACCTGGAAGACGGGCTGGAGATCGAGCGCGATCCGCAGGCCGCACTGGGCTGGTACCGGCGTGCGGCCGAGACCGGCGATTTCCGTGGCCAGGCCAACTATGCCTCGATCCTGCTGCAGGCCGGCCAGGTCGACCAGGCCGTGCACTGGCTGCAGCTGGCGCTGGCTCACGGCAGCCCGGCGTTCATGGCGCACATCGTGCCGGAGCTGGCGGCGTCCCCGCATCCGCAGGTGCGTGCGCTGGTCGCGCCGCCATCCCACTGAGGAGTTCCGCATGCTGCTGCACATCCCCGACATCCTCAGCGCCGCGCAGGTGGCCGAGTTCCGCCGCCACCTCGACGCCGCCGACTGGACCGATGGCCGCGAGACGGTTGGCCATCTGGGCGCCCAGGCCAAGCACAACCAGCAGCTGCCGGAAGCCTCGCCGCTGCGCCGCGAGCTGGGCGAGATCATCCTCGTCGCGCTGGCCCGGCACCCGCTGTTCTTCAGCGCGGCACTGCCGCTGAAGTACCTGCCGCCGCGCTTCAACCGCTACACCGGCGGTGGCACCTACGGCTTCCATGTCGATGGCGCGGTGATGAACCTGGGCAACGGCGAACAGCTGCGATCGGACATCTCCTGCACCCTGTTCCTGTCCGATCCGGACGAGTACGAGGGCGGCGAGCTGATCATCAGCGACACCTACGGCGAGCACGAGGTGAAGCTGCCGGCCGGCGACCTGATCGTGTACCCGTCCAGCAGCCTGCACCAGGTCAATCCGGTCACCCGTGGCACGCGCGTGGCCTCGTTCTTCTGGGTGCAGAGCATGGTCCGCGACGACGCACAGCGGCGCCTGCTGTGGGAAATGGACACCTCCATCGAACGCCTGCGGCAGACCGGCGGCGATGCCGGCGCCGTGCTGCAGCTGACCGGCGTGTACCACAACCTGCTGCGCCGCTGGAGCGAGGTCTGACCGCCGTTTCGACCGGCCTGCGACACTTTGGCAATCATTCTCATTTGCAAGCGCTAACAGCTCTCATTACAATCACGCCCCGTTGACGCCGGATGGTCCGGCGCACCGCCCGGGGTTCCCTGCCTTGCTTCGCCCGCTCCGCCCTCGCCCGCTCCGCCTTGTGCAGCTCGGCACCGCCATGCGCGGCCGTCGCCCTGCCGTGGCCAGCCTGTTGGCGTGGGTCGCGATGCTGGCGCTGCTGCTGGGCGCCCTGCCGCTGCTGCCGCATGGGCAGGCTGACGCCGCCGCACAGGCATGGCAGCAGCCGATGGAAGGCCGCGGTGGTGAAGTGCCGGTGGAAGAAGACGCACCGGCCAAGCTGCGCCGCTGCGCGTCGGTGCCGGTGAAGACCGCCGACAAGGCGCCCGCGCCCCTGCTGCTGGCCAGCCACTGGCTGCGCAGCGAACTGGATCTGGTTCCCCTCGCCCCGGCCAACACCGGGGTTCGTCCGCACTGGCCGCTGGCCGCGCCGGACACGCCGTGGGCCGATGCGCCCGGGCGCCGCCAGCAACGCGGCCAGGCCCCGCCGTTGGCCTGATCTTCGGCCCCTCGTGACCGCCCTTGCGGTCGCGCCTGCGCGCCGCTGCCTGTTCCATCCCCGTCTGCTTCATCCCTGCGGGCCCTGACCGGGCCTTCCCGTGCCTGCCGCGCATCCTGCGCCGGCATCGCGCCCCCCTGCATCCTTTGAGGTTACTGCCATGGCCCAGCGCCATCGTGTCCGTTCGTCCCTGTCCCGCCACCTGCTGACCAGCGCCGTGCTGGCCGCCTTCGCCAGCCCCGCCTTCGCCCATGGCGATGCCGCCGGCGCCCCGCAGACCCTGGACAAGGTGGTCGTCACCGCCTCCGGTTTCGAACAGAAAGTGGTCGATGCACCAGCCAGCATCAGCGTGGTCAGCCGCGAGGAACTGAGCAAGCGGCCGTACACCAACCTGGTGGATGCACTGCGCGATGTCGAAGGCATCGACGTCGGCCTGGAAGCGAGCGACAAGAACGGCCGCGCCACCATTTCCATGCGTGGCCTGCCGTCCGAGTACACCCTGGTGCTGATCGACGGCCGCCGCCAGAGCAACGTCGGCCAGCTGTACCCGAACAACTTCGGCGGTGGCCAGTTCGCCTACCTGCCGCCGCTGGATGCCATCGAGCGCATCGAAGTGGTGCGCGGCCCGATGTCCACCCTGTACGGCTCCGATGCGATGGGCGGCGTGATCAACATCATCACCCGCCGCAACCAGGACAGCTGGCATGGCGCGCTCACCCAGGGCTTCACCGTGCAGCAGGATGACCAGTTCGGCGATGCGCGCACCACCGACCTGTACCTGAGCGGCCCGCTGGTGAAGGACCGCATCGGCCTGGCCGTGCGTGGCAGCTACTACGATGCCAAGGCATCGAACCCGGAATGGGATGCGCTGCCCCTGCCCGACGGCACCCTGTGGGAGCGCAGCATCGGCTTCGGCGGCGGCGGCAAGTCGGTGGCCAACACCAACTGGAACACCGGCCTGCGCCTGAACTTCCACGTCAACGACGACCACGAACTGTGGCTGGACTACGACGTGTCGCGGCAGAAGTACGACAACAGCGAAGGCCAGACCGGCACCCTGGACAGCCTGGCCAGCCTGTGGCGCGTCGGCAACGCGGTCATTCCCAACCCGAATGGCAGCGGCACCGTCACCCGCCGCGTGGTGCAGCCGCGGGTGGGCTACACCGCCTACCAGCGCTACGAGCGCGACCAGGTGTCGCTGACCCACCAGGGCCGCTACAGCTTCGGCACCTGGCAGACCTCGCTGACCCACAGCAAGAGCAACAACCTGGGTCGCTCGCTGCCGCTGACCCTGGACGAGCGCGCCGACCTGCAGACCCTGTGGAACGACGTCTGCCGCCGCACCGGCGCCGCCAACAACTGCGCTGCCGGCCGCAACAATGCGCTGGGCGTACTCAATGCCAGCGAAATGGCGCGCCTGCAGGCCTTCCTGCCGCGCCCGCTGCGCACCATGGAACTGGAAGGCTACGTGCTGGACACGATGCTCGACCTGGACTTCGGCGCGCACAAGCTGACCGTGGGCGGCCAGTACAACGACACCGACATGATCGACGGCGTGTTCGGCATGGACGGCGCCGGCTACCGCAGCAACACCAAGCAGAAGCACCGCATGTGGGCGCTGTTCGCCGAGGACAACTGGTCGCTGACCGACACCCTCACGGCCACCTTCGGCCTGCGCTACGACGACCACAACGTGTTCGGCAGCCATGTCAGCCCGCGCGGCTACCTGGTGTGGAATGCCAGCGATGCGTGGACCTTCAAGGGTGGCGTCAGCACCGGCTACAAGACCCCGCGCCCGGACCAGCTGTTCCCCGGCATCAGCGGCTTCGGTGGCCAGGGCGTGCTGCCGCTGGTGGGTTCGCCCAACCTGAAGCCGGAAACCAGCACCAACTACGAGCTGGCCGCGTACTACGAAGGCCAGCGCTGGGGCTTGAACGTCACCGGCTTCATCAACAAGTTCGATGACAAGATCGCCAGCGGCGGCACCTTCCCGAACTGCGAAGTGGCCCCGGCCGGCAGCGGCTACTGCGTGGATATCGGTCCGGGCTGGGCGGCGCTGGGCTACAGCACCTTCACCCAGAGCGTGAACATCGACAAGGCCGAAACGCGCGGTGCCGAGCTGGCCGCGCACGTGGACCTGCTGGACAGCCTGCAGCTGCGCGGCAACTACACCTGGACCAAGAGCGAACAGACCAGCGGCGCGCAGAAGGGCCTGCCGATTGCCGGCACCACCCCGGCCAAGCACATGGCCAACGCCAGCCTGAACTGGCAGCTCAACGATGCCATCAGCCTGTCGCTGATCGGCGAAGGCCGCTACGACCGCTACCGCGACACGATCCTGGATGCCAACGGCAGCAGCCACAACCGCTACTACCAGGACTACACGATCTTCCACCTGGGCGGCAGCTGGAAAGCCACCTCGTGGCTGACCGTCAATGCCCGGGTCAACAACCTGCTGGACAAGGACTTCGTTTCGCAGTCGTGCCTGCTGATCAGCCAGAGCGAATACAACTGCGTGGACGACTACGCGACCAAGGACCAGCGTCGTAGTTACTGGATCTCCCTCAACGCGAAGTTCTGACCACGCGCAGGCCCTCCCGCACGGCATCCACGCATGGCGTGGATCTACTGCACCGGTAGTGCCGGCCGCTGGCCGGCATTGCCCGGGCCCTCCCCCACGGGATACACAACGACACGCAATTGCGAGCCATTCTCAACAATGATGTAATGGGCAGTCTCCGCTCTTCCAGAACCGCGCCGTGAGCCGTCCTGCCTCTTCCACCGTGCAGCAGCAACAGAGCCGTGGCTTCTGGCTGCGTACGCTGCACCAGTGGCACTGGATCAGCTCGGCGGTGTGCCTGATCGGCATGCTGCTGTTTGCAGTGACCGGCCTGACCCTGAACCACGCGGCGAAGATCGAAGCCAAGCCGCAGGTGCAGAACCAGCAGCTGGAACTGCCGGCAGCGCTGCTGGGCCAGCTGGGTGACCGTGAGGACGGCAATGCGCCCATTCCGCGCCCGGCCCGGCAATGGCTGGATGCGCAGCTGGGCATCGCCATTGGCGGCCGCCCGGCCGAATGGTCGGCGGAGGAAATCTACCTGTCGCTGCCGCGCCCCGGCGGCGATGCCTGGTTGAGCATCGACCGCGAAAGTGGTGCGGTGGAATACGAGTCGACCTCGCGTGGCGCGGTGTCCTACCTCAACGACCTGCACAAGGGCCGCAACGCCGGCCCGGCGTGGGGCTGGTTCCTGGACCTGTTCGCGGTGGCCTGCCTGGTGTTCTGCATCACCGGCCTGTTCCTGCTGCACCTGCATGCGCGGCAGCGGCGCATGACCTGGCCCCTGGTCGGCCTGGGCTTGATGATTCCGCTGCTGATCGCCCTGCTGCTGATCCACTGACTTCCATCCGTTCCCTCCGGAGCCGCCCCATGCGCGTCACCCTCACCATCGCCCTCAGCGGCCTGCTGGCCACCTCGCCGGCCTACGCGGCCACCCTCGACATCAACGTCGAAGTGCCCAAGCTCAACGTGGCCGAATACCACCGCCCGTATGTGGCCGTGTGGCTGGAAGGTGCCGACCAGAAGGTCGCTGCCAACCTGTCGGTCTGGTACCAGCAGACCAGCAACAGCGAAGGCCATGGCACCAAGTGGCTGCCCGACCTGCGCCAGTGGTGGCGCAAGAGCGGCCGCACCCTGCAGGTGCCGGTGGACGGCGTGACCGGCCCGACCCGCCCGGCCGGCAAGCACGCGCTGTCCTTCACCGACAAGCAGCCGGCGCTGAAGCAGCTGGCCCCGGGCAACTACACCCTGGTGGTGGAAGCGGTGCGCGAAGTCGGCGGCCGTGAACTGCTGAAGATCCCCTTCACCTGGCCGGCCACCGCCGCGCAGAACGGCAAGGCGCAGGGCGCCACCGAACTGGGCCAGGTCACCCTGGCCGTCAAGCCGTAACTGCATGACCGGGGTCGGATCCCTTCCGCAGGATGGGCTCTGACCCCATCGCCCTATCCCTCGGGGTCAGAGCCCTTTCCGTTGGAAAGGGATCCGACCCCTTCCAACTGGAGTCTTCCGCATGAAGCGCACGCTCGTCCTCGCCGCCGCCCTGGCCGCTGCCCTTCCGTTCTCCGCCCTGGCCCACAAGGCCTGGCTGCTGCCCTCGCAGACCGTGATTGCCGGCAACGCGCCGTGGATCACCGTCGACGGCGCTGTTTCCAACGACCTGTTCTACTTCAACCACGTGCCGCTGCGCCTGGAATCGCTGGTCATCACTGCCCCGGACGGCAGCAGCGTGCAGCCGCAGAACGCGGCCACCGGCAAGTACCGCAGCGTGTTCGACATCGAACTGAAGCAGCAGGGCACCTACCGCATCGCCTCGGTCAATGACGGCCTGTTCGCCACCTACGAGCAGAACGGCGAGCGCAAGCGCTGGCGCGGCACCGCCGCCACCTTCGGCGAACTGCCCAAGGACGCGAAGAAGCTGGAAGTGAGCCAGTCGGTCGGCCGCGTGGAAACCTTCGTGACCAACGGCGCACCGAACAACACCGCGCTGAAGCCGACCAACCGCGGCATCGAACTGGTGGCCGTCGGCCATCCGAACGATCTGTTTGCCGGCGAGGAAGCCACCTTCCGCGTACTGGTCGACGGCAAGCCGAGCGCCGGCCTGGAATTCGAGATCGTGCGTGGCGCCACCCGCTACCGCAACGCGCAGGATGAGCTGAAGGTCACCAGCGATGCCAAGGGCGAGATCAAGGTCACCTGGCCGGAAGCTGGCATGTACTGGCTGGAAACCGGCACCGAAGACAACAAGACGTCGGTGAAGCAGGCCGCCAAGCGCCGCCTGAGCTACGTCGCCACGCTGGAAGTGCTGCCGCAGTGATGTGGACCGCGGTGCCGGGCACGCCCCGGCATCGCGCCTGCAACGCCCCACCATGACCGATTCCCCGCTCGATATCGCCCGCCTTGGCGGCACCACCATGGGCACCACCTGGAGCGTGTCGCTGGTCGCGCCACGCCGGCGTGACCTGCATCCGCTGCACGCCGGCATCCAGGCGCAGCTGGACGACGTGGTCGCGCAGATGAGCACCTGGGAACCCGCTTCGGATCTGAGCCGCTACAACGGCGCCGGCGCCGGCCAGTGGTGCACCCTGCCCGCCCAGACGCGCCAGGTGCTGGCATGCGCGCAGGCGATTGCCGCGGCCAGTGACGGTGCCTTCGACCCCACCCTCGGCCCGCTGGTCGCGCTGTGGGGCTTCGGTGCGCATGCCGGCGCACGCCGCGTGCCCGATGCTGCCACCCTGCAGGCCACGCGCGAACGCTGCGGTTGGCAGCACCTGCGCTGGCACGGCGATGCGCTGCTGCAGCCGGGCGGGCTGGAACTGGATCTCTCCGCCATCGCCAAGGGCTTCGGTGTCGACCACGTGGCCGCCTGGCTGCGCGCGCAGGATATCGGCGCCGCCCTGATCGAAGTGGGCGGCGAGCTGGCCGGGTTCGGCCGCAAACCCGATGGCCAACCGTGGCGTGTACTGGTCGAGTCGGCGCCGGAAGAAGACGCGCACAGCGACCTCCCGCCGCGCGTGCTGGCCCTGGAGGGCAAGGCCGTGGCCACCTCCGGCGACCGCTGGCACCAGTACCAGGCCGATGGCCAGGCCTTCAGCCACAGCCTGGACCCGCGCAGCGGCATGCCGGTGCGGCAGGTGGCCGCTGCGGTGACCGTGGTCGCCGACGATGCGATGCACGCCGATGCCTGGGCCACCGCCCTGACCGTACTGGGCCGCGAACAAGGCCTGGCGCTGGCCGAGCGCGAGCAGCTGGCGGTGCGCTATCTGCAACGCTCGCTGGATGGCCCCCGCGAATTCCTCAGCAGCGCCTTCCAGCGCCTGCTCGATGGGCAGGACGGATGAGCGCCCGCCCTGCACGCGCCCTGCTGGGCAACATCGCCATGCTTCTGCTGCTGGCGGTGATCGGCGGCGCCCTGCTGTACCTGCACCTGGGCGAGACCTGGTGGCCCGGGGCGCCGCCGGCACGGCAACAGCTGACGGCCGTGGCCGCCACCGCGTTGTACGCACTGGCCTGCGCTGCACTGTGGTGGCGCAGCCGCCCGCGTGACGATGCCGGCAGTGGCGATAGCGCACCGATTCTGCTGGTCTGGTCCAGCCAGACCGGCTTCGCCCATGAACTGGCCGAACGCAGCGCCGAAGCGCTGCGCGGTGCCGGCGTGCCGGTACGCGTGCGCGGCCTGCACGAGGTCGACATCGCCCTGCTCGACGGCAGCCAGCGCGCGTTGTTCATCGCCAGCACCACGGGCGAAGGCGACGCCCCCGACCATGCACTGCCCTTCCTGCGGCGGGTGATGGGCGCATCGCCTGCACTGGCCCATCTGCAGTTCGGTGTACTCGCGCTGGGCGACCGCAGCTACGGCCACTTCTGCGCATTCGGCCACCAGCTGGATGACTGGCTGCGCCAGCACGGTGCGCATCCGATGTTCGACGCCATCGAAGTCGACAATGCCGACCCGGCGGCCCTGCGCCATTGGCAGCAGCTGCTGGGCCAGATCGGCGGCGGCGCCAGCGAACTGCCGGACTGGAGTCCGGCCGAGTACCAGGCATGGCCGCTGCTGCAGCGCGCGCACCTGAACCCTGGCAGCCAGGGCGGCCCGGTGTACTGGCTGCGCCTGCAACCGCCGACGGACGGCAGCGCAGCGTGGCAGGCCGGCGACATCGCCGAGATCGGTCCCCAACATGCGGCGGCCAGTACGCGCGACTGGCTGCTCGAACGCAACTTCGATCCGGACCTTCTGCTGGACGATGGCCAGACCCTGCTCGCGCACGTGGTGCGTTCGCACCTGCCCAGTCTGGTGGCGCCGGGCGACCTGGCAGACCTGCGGGCTGCGCTGCAGCCGCTGCCGCATCGCGAATATTCCATCGCCTCGGTGATGGCCGATGGCGCGCTGGAGCTGCTGCTGCGCCGCCAGTTGCGTGCCGACGGCACACCGGGCATCGGCAGTGGCTGGCTGTGCGACCACGCCATCATCGGCGAACCGGTGCGGCTGCGCCTGCGCCGCAACGGGAATTTCCATGGTGTGCCCGCCGAGGTGCCGCTGTTGCTGATCGGCAACGGCACCGGCATCGCAGGCCTGCGCGCGCACCTGCACGAACGCGCGCGCAGCGGCGCACGCCGCACCTGGCTGCTGTTCGGTGAACGCTCGGCCGCGCACGATTTCCACTTCGGTGATGAACTGCAGGCGATGCGTGCCGAAGGCACGCTGGCGCGGCTGGATACGGTGTTCAGCCGTGACGGCGGCGCGCACCGCTATGTGCAGGACTGCCTACTGGCGGAAGCGGCGACGCTGCGGCAGTGGGTGGATGAAGGCGCCACGATCCTGGTCTGCGGCAGCCTGCAGGGCATGGCCCCGGCCGTGGATGCGGTGATCGAGCAGGTGCTGGGTGCCGAGGGCAAGGAAGCACTGCTGCTGGCCGGTCGTTACCGGCGCGACGTGTATTGACCACCGATCGGGGTCGGATCCCTTTCCGCAGGAAAGGGCTCTGACCCCAACCGCATCCACGCATGGCGTGGATCTACTGCGCGGTGGGGGTGGGTGCGGACCGTTGGTCCGCACTGACGACGCCCCATGAAGCCGGGCATGGCCCGGCGCTACCCGGCACTCGTTACCCGTATCGCCAACAACTCTCCGCCGCCCTGCAACGCATGCCGCTGCCGTTCACCGGCCGCCAACCACGCCGTATCCCCGACCTGCATGGGCGGCAGCCGACTGTCGGTGGCAAACTCCGCGTGCCCGGCCAGCAGGTACAGCGCCCACGCCACGCCGGGTTCGCAGAAGAAAAACATTGATCCCACCAACGGCCGATGCAGCAGCTCGGCCTGCAGCCGCCCGCGCTTCCACATCAGGTTGAAGTCGTGGGTGGTGCCGTCCACCAGTTCGCCCTGCAGCGTTTCTTCGCCGGCAAAACGCACCCGCCCATGCGGTGGCAGCACCTCGGCCACGCGGCCATCGGCAAACCGCAGGCGCACACCATTGCCCTGCAGCAGCACCAGCTCGCGCTCCACGCCGGGGAAGGAGGAAAACGCAGCGTCCTGCTCGATCTCGGCCACGGACAGGCGCAGCGCCCAGTCATCACCCTGCGCCGGCAGGCGCAGGATCTCGCGGGTCCAGCCCAGTCCATTCCGCCAGCGTTCGCGGCGGTAATCCAGGCTGGAAACCACCTGGCTCGGCGTGTGCAGCAGGTCTTCTATATCCATGCGCGCATTGCACCATGCCGCGCGCGATCGCGCATCACCGCGTGGCGACGTTGCCCGAACCACCACACTCGCCGCCCAGCAGCTGCGAATGCTTCAACCAGTCCTGGTCGGGGTAGTAGGCGAACACCATCGTGCCGCCGCGCAGCGCGTCGATCAGCGGCTTGGCCACCGACAGCCGTACCGCAGGGCAGCCGAGGCTGCGACCCAGCCGCCCCTGCAGGTGCGCGGTGGCCGGATTCACATAGGGCGCGCCATGGATGACGATCGCGCGTTCGCGTGCGCGGTCGTTGAAGCCGGGTTCCAGCCCGGCCAGGCGCAGCGAATAACCGTTGCCGCCCATGTAGGTCTCCTGCGCGGTGAACGCGCCGAGACTGGACATGAAGCTGCCCTCGCGGTTGGAAAAGTGCTCGGTGCGGTTGTTGCCGCTGTTGCGGCCGTGCGCCACCCATTCTTCGAACAGCAGGCGCTGGCGTGCCAGATCGAACACCCACAGGCGCGGCTCGGTGGACGGACGCGAGTAATCGATCACGCTCAGGCGTTCACCGTTGATGCCCAGTTCCGGCCGCTGCAGCGCACAGCGCATGGCATGGGCAGCCAGCTGCAGCACATGGCGGTCAGCGTTGGGCGCGGTGCGCGCGAGCAGCGCGGCAAGATCATCGGCGCTGCCGGTGATGGCAGCCGGCTGTGCCAGCGCCGGGGCGCTGGCCGAGGTCGCCAGCAGGCCAAGGGTGGCCAGCCGGCGCAGGCGGGAGGCGGGGATCGGCACGGCGTGTGATCTGGGGCTCAGGAACCCTTGAGAGTGGGCGCCGGCGGCTCGGATTCCAAGACCGGCTGCATTCCCGATTCAGCCGGGCTTGGGCGCACCGCCGGCAGCGAGGTGACCAGCAGGGTCGTGCCCGGCACCAGCACCTGGTACAGCTGGCGGGCGAAATCGGCCGGCAGCGCCATCGGCAGGGACGGCGTGGCCAGCAGGTCCGGGGTGGCCTGGGCGCGGTCCTGGCCCAGCAGCGGATAGGCCGTCCACTGGTGCAGGCGCTGCTGCGCATCCAACGGACTGGGGGTATCGCTGAAGCCCTGCCCCATCACGAACAGCGTGGTGCCCTGGAACGCCGGCAAGGCATCGGCCTTCAGCGGCGATTCGCCGATCATCACACCATCGCGCAGCACGTACAGACGCTGGTCGTGCAGGCTGACCAGGATGCCGACCTGGCCGCTGGGCGCGGCCGCGTCATCCCACCACGCCTTGTCCGGAGCGGCGCCCTCGGTTTCCGGCAAGGCCTGGCCGCGGGCGTTCACCGGCGCCAGCACGGCCGGATAGGCCAGGGTCATCGGCGCGCTCTTGGCATCGGCCACGACCACCGTATCGCCGCGCTGGGTTTCACTGAACAGCTTCTGCGCGAAGGCCTGCGGCAGGCGCACGCAGCCATGCGAGGCCGGGTGCCCGGGCAGGCTGCCGCCATGCAGGGCGATGCCGTCCCAGGTGAGCCGCTGCATGTAGGGCATCGGCGCGCTGTTGTAGAGGTTGGATTTGTGGTCCTTGTCCTTCTGCAGAATGGTGAACACGCCGGTAGGCGTTTCATGCCCGGCCTTGCCTGAGCTGATCGTGCTCAGGCCGATGGCGATGCCGTTGCGGTACACATAGGCCCGCTGTTCATCCAGGCTGACCACCAGCACGATGGGACCGGCCGGCGACACTTCCGGGTGCCAGAGGTACTCGCCGGGCTTGAGATCGGTGGGGCCACGCACCTGCGCGGTGGTGGCGGCGGGCGCGGCGGCGGGCGCAGCGGCCTGGGCCACCAGCGGCGCCACCAGGGCGAGTGCGAGCATCAGAGGCAGACGGTGCAGGGGCATCCAGCGGCTTCCAGTCCATGCGGAGCCCTCAACGTACACCATCGCTGGGTCGCGGCTGCGCCAAAAAAGAAATTGCCCGGCGACACAGCCATGTGTCGTACCGGGCAATCGTTACGTCCTTGTCGGCCTGCTGCCGCCCCCTCGCGTCCTGCGAAGCGGGGGTGACCTTGCATCCTGCACGCGGCCGCGTTCGTCCTGTTTTGTATCTCAGCCCCTTCCACAGGTCTGTGATGCCACCATCCTGGTGATTGGTGCCGCATCCCTGCGACAGTCGGTGGGCACGGCCATCCTGTCCGTGTCCGGTGAACCAGCCTCCTGCCGGTCCCGACGATTCCTGTCTGTCAGCGCCTGGGTACGGAGCGCACCGGTACCGATCCGGGTACCGGATCCGCGGGCAACCATCCGGTGCCTACGGTGATCCGCTGTCGATTCCGTTCGACGATCGCTGTCCCTATCCCCTTCACCTGCGTCAGATCCTCGACGCGATGAAATGGGCCGTGTGTGCGCCGGTGCTCGACGATCGCCGCAGCCTTTACAGCCCCGACCATCGTCAATCCCTGCTGCAGCGCCTGGGCATCGGCCCGGTTGATGTCGATCGGCTCGGCGGCTTGCGCCCCCAGCATCCACATTCCCAGTACGAGCGCCCTGAACACGACTGACCAAGGCACGACGTGTATCTCCTTGTGGTTCTGGCCGCCCCGACCGGCAATCCCGTCGGTCGAAACAGTGTCCGTCACCACATGTGCACAGCCTATCGGTTTCCTCAATTTCTAAAAGCCAGCCAAATACCCGACGTGCTGTAGGAAAAACCCTACCCCCGGCACAGGCGTAGAATGGCCTGATCACAGCCCATGCAACCGGAGTTTCAGATGGACAGCGCCAAGCTCGGCCAATTCGTCAATGACAAGTGGGACAGCGAAATCGTCCCGCAGTTGGTCGACTACATCCGCATTCCCAACAAGTCGCCGATGTTCGACGCCAATTGGGTGCAGAACGGCTACATGGAACAGGCGGTCACCCTGATGGAGAACTGGGCCAAGGCCCAGCAGCTGCCGGGCCTGAAGGTTGAAGTGGTGCGCCTGGAAGGCCGCACCCCGCTGATCTTCCTGGAAATTCCGGCCACCGGCGCTGAAACCGGCGACGACACCATCCTGCTGTACGGCCACCTGGACAAGCAGCCGGAAATGACCGGCTGGGATGACGACCTGGGCCCGTGGACCCCGGTCCTGCGCGGCGACAAGCTGTATGGCCGTGGCGGCGCCGATGACGGCTACGCCATCTTCGGTTCGCTGGCTGCCGTGCTGGCGCTGCAGGCCCAGGGCCTGCCGCACGCCCGCTGCGTGGTCCTGATCGAAGCCTGTGAAGAGTCCGGCAGCTACGACCTGCCGGCCTATGTCGACCATCTGGCCGACCGTATCGGCAAGCCGTCGCTGGTGGTCTGCCTGGATTCGGGCTGCGCCAACTACGACCAGCTGTGGTGCACCACCTCGCTGCGTGGCCTGACTGGCGGCAACTTCACCGTGAAGGTGCTCAACGAAGGCGTGCACTCCGGCGATGCCTCCGGCGTGATCCCGTCCAGCTTCCGCCTGCTGCGCCAGATCCTGTCGCGCATCGAGGACCAGGACACCGGCCGCATTCTGATCGACGGCATGAACGTGGAAATCCCGGCCGAGCGCCAGGCCCAGGCCAAGCGCGCCGCCGAAGTGGTCGATACCGAGATCTTCGAGAAGTTCCCGATGGTCGACGGCCTGCGCCCGATGAACGAGGACCTGACCGAGCTGGTGCTCAACCGCACCTGGCGCCCGGCGCTGTCGGTGACCGGCGTGGGCGGCATGCCGCCGCTGGAATCGGCCGGCAACGTGCTGCGCCCGCAGACCTCGGTGAAGCTGTCGCTGCGCCTGCCGCCGACCGCCGACGGCAAGACCTGCGGCGAACTGCTGAAGGAAGCGCTGCTGCGCGATCCGCCGAACGGCGCCCAGGTCACCCTGGACCTGGAAAAGGCCTCCACCGGCTGGAACGCCCCGGCCATGGCGCCGTGGCTGACCCAGGCCATCGACGACGCCAGCCAGGCCTTCTTCGGCAAGCCGGCGATGTACATGGGCGAAGGCGGCTCGATCCCGTTCATGGGCATGCTGGGTGAGAAGTTCCCGGGCGCCCAGTTCATGATCACCGGCGTGCTCGGCCCGCACTCCAACGCGCATGGCCCGAACGAATTCCTGCACATCCCGATGGGCAAGAAGGTCACCGCCTGCGTGTCCAAGGTCATCAGCGAGCACTACGCCGCCAGCCTGCGCGGCGAGACCAGCGGTTCGCCGGTGGCTGCCGACAGCGGCACCCGCCACGGCGATCACGGCTGCTGCTGATCACGTCACACCGTGACGGACGCAGCCTGGCCTTGCTAGGCTGCGTCCAACCCACGCGGAACGCATGCACATGAATGGTCTGTTCGGCAGCAGCAGCTGGCTGTACATCCTGCTGGTCGGTTTCTTCGTCGGCCTGCTCGGGCGCTTCTTCATGCCCGGCAACAACCGCATGGGCTGCCTGCTGACCATCTTGCTCGGCATCGTCGGCGCGCTGGTGGCCGGCTGGTTTGGCCAGTACATGGGCTGGTATTCCCCCGGCGAGCCGGCCGGGTTCCTCGGCGCGGTGGTCGGTGCGGTTGCCGTACTGGCGCTGATGCGGCTGTTCACTCCACGCCGCTGACACCCTTCTTCCCTCTTTCCCCCTGAGCTTGGCGCGCCCGTCGCGCCCGGAACTGCCTGCATGACCGAACCTGCTTCCGATCCCCAGCGCAGCGCGCAGCGCCTGCAGTGGGCCCGCACCCAGCTGGACGATGCCAACGCAGTGGTCGAGCGTGCCTCGGTCGATGCCGGCCTGCGCAGCTACTGGCGCACCACCAGCACGCGCGGCAGCCACATCGTGATGGACGCCCCGCCGGGGTTGGAAGACCCGCAGCCGTGGCTGCGAATGCGCGGCCTGCTGCACGACCACGGCCTGCGCGTGCCCGCGCTGCTGGCCCAGGACCTGGACGCCGGCTTCCTGCTGTTGGAGGACCTCGGTGGCCCGACCCTGGCAAAGGTGCTGGACGAGCGCAATGCCGATGCCTGGTTCGGCCGTTCCATCGACCAGCTGCTGCGCCTGCAGGCGATTCCGGTGCCGGAAGATTTCGGCCGCTTCGGCGAAGCCCTGCTGCAGCGTGATGCCGGCCTGTTCGACGAATGGTTCCTGCAGCGCCACCTTGGCATCACCCTGGACGGCGCCGAGGCCGAGCGCCTGCAGCAGGCGCAGCGCCTGCTGATGGACAACGCGCTGGGCCAGGCCCAGCTGATGACCCATCGCGACTACATGCCGCGCAACCTGATGCCGGTCGACGACGGCCCGGCCATCCTCGATTTCCAGGACCTGGTGCGCGGCCCGATCGCCTACGACGCGGTGAGCCTGTTCAAGGACGCCTTCCTGAGCTGGCCGCTGCCGCGCGTGGACGCCTGGCTGGCGCAGTATCACCAGCGCGCGCTCGACGCCGGCCTGCCGGTACCCGACCGTGCCACTTTCCTGCGCGATGCCGACTGGATGGGCATCCAGCGCCACCTGAAGTGCCTGGGCATCTTCAGCCGCCTGCGTTACCGCGACAACAAGGGCCATTACCTGGACGACGTGCCGCGCTTCATCGGCTACCTCGATGAAGTACTGCCACGCTACCCGGAACTGGCCGCGCTGCAGCAGCTGCTGGACGTGCGCATCAAGCCGGCCCTGGACGAACTGGCCGCGCCGATGCGCGTGGTGCGCTGATGAAAGCCCTGATCTTCGCCGCCGGTCTGGGCGAGCGCATGCGCCCGCTGACCCTGCACACGCCCAAGCCCCTGCTGGCGGTGGCCGCCAAGCCACTGATCGTGTGGCACCTGGAGCGGCTGGCCGCGCTGGGCGTGCGCGACGTGGTGGTCAACACCGCGTGGCTGGCCGAGCAGTTCCCGGCCACGCTGGGCGATGGCAGCCAGTGGGGCCTGCAGCTGCACTTCGTGCACGAAGGCGAAGCGCCGCTGGAAACCGGCGGCGGCATCCTCAACGCGCTGCCGCGGCTGGGCGATGCCCCGTTCCTGGTGGTCAACGGCGATATCTGGACCGATTTCGATTTCGCCACCCTGCCCCGCGAACCGCAGGGCCAGGCGCATCTGGTGCTGGTCGACAATCCCGCACAGCACCCCGAAGGCGACTACCGCCTGGATGCGCAGGGCCTGCTGCACCACGACCGCGCCGGCCCGTGCCTGACCTATGCCGGCATCGGCGTGTACCGCCCGTCGATCGTGGCGGACTGGCGCGCGGTGATCGGCGATGCACCGGGCAGCGAACGGCAGCCACCTAAGTTCTCGGTAGTGCCGCTGCAGAAGCATTTCATGGCGCAGGGACTGATGACCGGGCAGCACCATCGCGGGCGCTGGACCGATGTCGGGACGGTGGATCGGCTGCGGGCGCTGGACGCGGAGTTGGCGGCGAACGGCTGAGCCCCTCGTGGCTGGATGCGTGGTCGGTAGAGTCGAGCTTGCTCGACTGCAAAGCCGTGCTTGGCCGGGCGGGATGGCCACGGACAATTTCCGTGCGCGTCCAGCCACGGAAAAGAAAAAGCAAAGCAAAAGCGGGTCGCGTCGCTGCGCTCGCTCACTTGCTCCTGTAGAGCCGAGCCCACGCTCGGCTGCCTTTGGCCGTTCGCCAGAATTCAAGAAAGCCGAGCATAGGCTCGGCTCTACAGAAACAAATCATCCAGGCATGGCCTGGATCTACTGTGACCAAGGTCGACACCTACCAAGAGCGGAGCACATCAGATCCAGGGTCAAATCCCGAGGCCACCGGCCTACTGTCGAAGGCGGGGTGGGTCCGGTTGAGGGGGTGTGAGCGGCATGGATGCCGCGACCAAGCCCCCATGGATGGGTTCACGGCGTCCCCCTCAACCGGACCCACCCCGCCATCCCACGGAATGCACGCATTTGACGTTGACGTTGACGTTGCTCTGGCTTGCAGCGGGTGCAGGGCAGCAGCCCTGCAAAGAAGACCCCACCCTCAGTACCGCGGCCGACCTTCTTCCAGCACCTGCCGCAGGAACGGCACCGTGATCCGCCGCTTGGCCGCCAGCGATTCCCGGTCCAGCCAGTCCAGCAGCGTGATCAGCCCGCCCAGCTCACGCCCGGTGTGCGACAGCAGCCACTCGATGGCCGCCTCGTCAATCGCCAGCCCGCGCCGCAGCGCACGCTCACGCAGCACCGCCGCGCGACCCTCCTCGTCCAGCGGCTGCAGCAGCACCCGCACGCACTGGCCCAGCCGTGAACGCAGGTCCGGCAGCACCAGGCCCAGCTCGCCCGGCGCATGCTGCGCCGTGTACAGCACCGTCACTCCCGCCGCGCGCGCGCGGTTGTGGAAGTCGAACAGCGCAATCTCGTCCTCGCGGTCACCGGCCACCGCATCCAGCCCATCCAGCGCCACCAGCTCGCGCTGCTCCAGACCATCCAGTGCGGCGCGCACGCGGCCGGCTGCGCTGGCCAGAGGCACGTAGGTCGGCAGGCGCCCGGCCTGCTGGGCGCTGGAACACATCGCCAGCGCCTGGTGGGTCTTGCCCGTGCCCGCCGCCCCTTCCAGGTAGATCCAATCACGGTTGGCGCCCACCGCAATCGCATGCAGCTGCGCCAGCGCGCCGTCCGGCGCGCCGATGAAGGTCTCCAGGCGCTGGTCCCGCGGGTAATGCAGGGCCAGCGGAAGTTGCGGCACACCAATCACTTCGGGTCCGGGCCGTTCTCGTAGGGGTCGATGATGATATGGGGCGTATCGATCACGCCATCAAGCACGATCGCCGGCTTTTCGCCGACGTACAGCTCACTCTGGCGGTAACGCTGGTGCGCATAACGCAGCAGCACGTTGCTCACCGCCGCCACCGGCAGCGCCAGCAGCATGCCCAGGAAGCCGAACAGCTGGCCGCCGGCCATCACCGCGAAGATCACCGCCACCGGGTGCAGGCCGATCTTGTCGCCGACAATGCGCGGGGTCAGCACGTAGCTTTCCAGCAGCTGGCCAACGGTGAACACCACGCCCACCAGCAACAGCAGCTTCAGGTCGATGCCCTGTGCCTGCACCAGCGCGGCCACCACCGCCATCACGATGCCGGTGGTCGCGCCCAGGTAGGGAATGAAGCTGATCAGGCCGGCCACCAGGCCGATCAACAGGCCCAGCTTCAGGCCAACCAGCGACAGGCCCGCTGCGTAGATCACGCCCAGCGCCACCATCACCAGGAACTGGCCACGGATGAACGCACCGAGCACGTCGTTGGATTCGCGCGCCAGGTTGCTGATGGTGCCGATGTGGTTGCGCGGGATGACCGAGGCAACCCGCTCCACCAGCTTGTCCCAGTCACGCAGGAAGTAGAACGCCAGGATCGGCAGCAGGGCCAGGTTGACCACCCAGGTCACCACCGTGAAGCCCGAGCGCGATACGTAGCCCATGAAGGTGGTGGCGAAACCGCCGGCCTGCTGCCAGTGGCTGCGCACCCATTCGATCAGCCGGTCCGGATCCATCCACTGCATCACTTCCAGGCCGGTCTTCTGCTCGAACCAGGGGATGCCCTTTTCCATCAGCCAGGCCTGCGCCTGCGGCACCGCCGCCACCAAGGTGGTGATCTGCCGTTCGATCATCGGCACCAGCACCAGCAGCAGCGCGGTGATCACCAGCACCATCGCCACGAACACCAGCACCACGCCGGTATTGCGCGAACGGCCGGTGGCCTCGATGCGGTCGACCAGCGGGTCGCCCAGCCAGGCCAGCGCCAAAGCCAGCACGAACGGGGTCAGGATGGGGGCCAGCAGCCACACCACCCAGCCCACCAGCAGGGCCACGGCCACGTACTTCAGCCGCCGCAGGAACTGCGCGATTTCCGCCTCGGGCGTCAGGATCATCGCAGTCGGTACTCGTTGCTGACGGGCGCGGCCACCGGGGCACCGGTGGTGTCATCGAGCGGGGTCGGCAGGGCCGGCAGCGTGGCGCTGGGCACCAGCACGCCGTTGTCGCCCAGCATGCGGTTGAAGCCCGCCAGGCCGGTGGTCATTTCGATGTTCAGTTCCAGGTGGTCGGCGGTGGCACGCAGCGGGGTGATGTTGCGCACCACCGGCACTTCGCGCAGGCCCGCGGCAAGGCGCAGGTAGTCGTCGGCGCTGTTGATGCCGGTCACCACCACACGGTAGCTGCCGGCCTGGCCGGTGGCCGCGCCGGCCTTGGCGTAGCGCTTGACCAGCGCGTCGGCGGCACCGTCGGCACCGGCCGCCATCGCGCGCATGGCATTGGCGTCCTTGCTGGTCCACTTGTTCAGTTCACGGCCGTTGTCGACGAACACCCAGTCCGCCTGCCAGCCGCCATTGGCGCGGTACAGCTTGCCGATCAGCTGCATCGGCGGCGAG
The DNA here is from genome assembly GCF_047782825.1 of Stenotrophomonas maltophilia. Classification (GTDB taxonomy): domain Bacteria; phylum Pseudomonadota; class Gammaproteobacteria; order Xanthomonadales; family Xanthomonadaceae; genus Stenotrophomonas. The sequence goes on from NZ_CP180589.1 coordinate 2,052,840, forward strand.
TAACGGGCCGAGGCGCGGGCCACTGCGGCGGTGTCCTGGCGCCAGATCGCGCCGGCCAGGGCCTGTTCGGCCGCGCCACCGCTGGGCAGGCCCAGCTTGTAGCCACGCTCGATGGCGCGGTTCAGCAGCGGACGGGCGGCGTTGGCCTGCTGCACGCTGACCAGTCGCGGGCCACTGCCATCGTCCACGGCGAGCCAGACCACCGGCTTCGGCCGCGGCTGCGGCCACAGCGGCAGGCCCAGCGCCGACACCAGCGCGTCGACGTCGTCCTCGCGGAAGCGGGCGACCAGCAGGGTGCGGAAGCTGGGGGCACCGCTGGCGCCTACGCTCTGGTCCTGCTTGTAGTCGTAACTGGCCACGTAATCCTTGGCATTGCGCAGCGCCTGCACAACGCCAGGGCGTGACATCACGCTGCGATCGCCGGACAACTTGCCCAGAACAACGCTCAGCGCGCGGGCCAGGCCGCCGTTGCGGTCGGCCTCGGCCTGGCTGTTGACGGGCACTTCTGCCTCGTAGGCACCACTGGCGGTGGCGACATCTCCCTCGGTGCGAAGGCCGCTCTGGGCCATCGTGGCCACCGGCAGGCACAGCGCAAGGAGCAGGGTGAGAATCAGGCTGCGGCGCATCAGGACATCCATTGGCTCGACGTATCCGGGGGGAATTGTTGCCCGAATACGGACTTTGCGCCAATGCGGCCTGTTAAAATCGCCCGTTCAACCCCTGCCAGCGCCGACGCCCGTGACCAACACCCCGTCTTCCGCCCCCTCCCCCCTCACCTACCGTGACGCGGGTGTCGACATCGACGCCGGCAACGAACTGGTCGAGCGGATCAAGCCCCTGGTCAAGCGCAGCTTCCGTCCGGAAGTGATGGGCGGCCTGGGGGGCTTCGGCGCCCTGTTCGACCTGTCCAACAAGTACCGCGAGCCGGTGCTGGTGTCCGGTACCGATGGCGTGGGCACCAAGCTGAAGCTGGCCCACCAGCTGAACCGCCACGATACGATCGGCATCGACCTGGTCGCCATGTGCGTGAACGACGTGCTGGTGCAGGGCGCCGAGCCGCTGTTCTTCCTGGACTACTTCGCCACCGGCAAGCTGGACATCGACACCGCGGCGGCCGTGGTCGGCGGCATCGCCAACGGCTGCACCGAAGCCGGTTGCGCGCTGATCGGCGGCGAGACCGCTGAAATGCCCGACATGTATGCCCCGGGCGAGTACGACCTGGCCGGCTTCACCGTCGCCGCAGTGGAAAAGAGCGAACTGAAGGACGGCGCCAGCGTGGCCGCCGGCGACGTGCTGATCGGCATCGCCTCCTCCGGCCCGCACTCCAATGGCTATTCGCTGGTCCGCCGCATCTACGACCGCGCCGGCCAGCCGGCCGATCTGGAACTGGAAGACGGCGTGAAGCTGGTCGATGCGCTGATGGCACCGACCCGCCTGTACGTCAAGCCGATCCTGTCGCTGCTGAAGTCGCACGGCGCGGCCATCCACGGCATGGCCCACATCACCGGTGGCGGCCTGACCGAGAACATCATCCGCGTGGTGCCCGAAGGCCTGGGCCTGGACATCCAGGCGTCGGCCTGGCCGCTGCCGCCGGTGTTCCAGTGGCTGCAGAAGGAAGGCGCCGTGGTCGACAGCGAGATGTGGCGCACCTTCAACTGCGGCATCGGATTCGTGCTGATCGTCGCCCCCGAGCAGGTCGCTGCCGTGTCCGAAGCCGTGCAGGCGCAGGGACTGGATCACTGGCCGATCGGCCAGGTGGTCACCGCCACCGGCGCCGAGCGCGTGCGCATCGCCTGATCGCCCTGTCACTGGAGCAGAGGAACCCGCATGGATGCCCTTCCCCCTTCGCCCGCCGCACCGGTGCCGCCCCCGGCCCCGGTCGCGCCGGTGCTGACCCAGCAGGACACCGACCACCTGCGCCTGCTGTCGATCTTCCACTACGTGGTGGCCGGCCTGGCGGCGGTGTTCGCGCTGATCTTCGTGATCCACATCGTGATGGGCATCGCCATGCTCAACGGTGCACTGCCGATGAACTCCAACGGCCATCCCAGCTCGCCGCAGGAACAGCGGTTCGCCGGCTGGATGTTCATCGTCATGGGCAGCTGCATCGTGTCGCTGGGCCTGGTCATGGCCGGCGTCATCGCCTACGCCGGGCGCTGCCTGAAGCAGCGGCGCCGCTACCTGCTGTGCATGATCGTGGCCGGCCTGTCGTGCCTGTTCACGCCCTTCGGTACGGTGCTGGGCGTGTTCACCCTGATCGTGCTGCTGCGCCCGCAGGTCAAGGCCGCATTCGAAGCCAATCCCCCGTCCCGCCGTTGAGAGACCGATGACGTCCGTCCCGCCTCCGTTGAACGCGCCGCGCGGCTGGACCGCCCACCAGATCGGCGGACACCTGCACACGCTCAAGATCCTGTTCTACGTGTACGGCAGCCTGCAGGTGCTGCTGGCGCTGTTCCTGCTGCTGGCGGCCGCCGGCGCCTATGTCAGTGAAAGCAACAGCACCGACCCGAATGCATCGCCGGCCCTGCTGGCCGCCATCTTCGCCGGTGCCGCCGTGTTCATCGCGGCCCTGGGCACCCTCAGCCTGACCGCCGCACGCCGGCTGGGGCAGCGCCGGCAGCGCACCCTGTGCCTGGTCGCCTCTGGTGCGGCCTGCCTGGGTGGCGCGCTGGGAATCGCCCTGGGCGTGTACGCGCTGATCGTCCTGCTGCGTGCCGACGTGGCCGCCAGCTTCGCCGAGCCGGGCAGCGCGGTCGTCGCATGACCGCCCGTATCGCCGTACTGGCCTCCGGCCGTGGCAGCAACCTGCAGGCGATCCTCGATGCCATTGCCGATGGCCGCCTGCCGGCCCAAGTGGTGGGCGTGTTCTCCGACCGCCCCGATGCCGCCGCCCTGCAGCGGGTCGCTGCCAGCCAACGCTGGGCGCAGGCACCGAAGACCTTCGCCGACCGTGCCGCCTACGAGCAGGCGCTGGGCGATGCCCTGCAGGCGGTGGCACCGGACTGGATCGTCTGCGCCGGCTACATGCGCATCCTCGGTGCCGACTTCGTGCAACGCTTCAACGGCCGCCTGGTCAACATCCACCCTTCGCTGCTGCCGCTGCACAAGGGCCTGCACACCCACGCCCGCGCGCTGGAAGCCGGCAACACCGAACATGGCGCCAGCGTGCACCTGGTCGTGCCGGAACTGGACGCCGGCGCAGTGCTGGCCCAGGTGCGGGTGCCGGTCCTGCCCGGCGATGACGCCCAGGCCCTGGCCGAACGGGTGCTGGCCGTGGAGCACCCGCTGCTGATCGCCACCCTGCAGCTGCTCTGCGGCGGCCGCCTGGCTGAACGGGAGGGACAACCGACATTCGACGGTCACCCCCTGTTTAGCCCCTTGGCTCTAGATTCCGCCGGGAACCTGAACCCGTAACACCCTTGCACACGCCCCGCTGACTGCGGGGCTGGCATCCTGCCCCCTCCTGCGGTTCCTGCCCGCCATGAAGACCACGACTCTGTTGCGCAAATCCCTGCTGCTGCCGTTTGCCGTGCTCGCCTGTGCAGCCTGGGGCCAGGCCCAGCCGCCAGCGCCGACCGCGCCCGCCGTGCCCACCCCCGCCGCACCGCCCGTGCCCGCGCTGCCGGCCCTGGCCTGGGAACCGCCGCCGCTGCAGCCGTTCAGTGCCACCTACCAGGCCTTCTACAAGGGCAAGGAGGCCGGCGATGCGGCCATGCAGGTCACCCACACCAGCGGCAACCAGTGGCGGGTGGACATGCAGGTGGTCGGCCGCCGCGGCTTCGCCAGCGTGCTGGGCCTGAACATCGAACAGAGCACCGTGTTCGAGCAGCGCGGCGGCGTCTATGCGCCGCTGAGCCAGAGCACGGTGCGCAAGGGCCTGTTCCTGGGCAAGAAGGCAGTCGGCACCTACAACTGGCAGGCTGGCACCGCACAGTGGACCGGCGATGTGAAGAAGGACCGCGCCCAGCCCATTCCGCTGCAGGCCGGCGACCAGAGCGCGCTGCTGCTGAACCTGTCGCTGATGCGCGACGCCCGCCCCGGCGCGGTGATGCATTACCGCTACGTGGACATGGGCAAGGTGCGCCAGCACGACTACCAGGCCGCGGCGCAGACCGAGAACGTCGAGGTGGGCGACCTGTCCTACAACGCGCTGAAGGTGTACCGCACCAACGGCGGCAACAACGAAACCATTCTTTGGATCGCCAACGGTGTCCCCACCCCGGTGCGCATCCTGCAACGCGAAGACGGCGAGGACCGCGTCGACCTGCGCCTGATCGAATACCAAGGAGTCTGAGCATGAATACCCTGACCCGCCCGCTGACCTGGATCGCTGCTGCCGCCCTGTCGGTGGCCAGCCTGCCGGCCATGGCCCTGCAGCCGTTCAAGGCCGATTACCTGGCCAGCTACATGGGCATGCAGGCCAATGGCACGATGACCCTGGCCAACGAGGGCAGCAGCAAGTGGCGCTACAGCCTGCAGGTGAAGAACCAGCTGGCCGACCTGAGCCAGAGCACGGTGTTCGAGGAAGTGCGTGGCCAGCTGCGTCCGCTCAGCAGCCAGGACCGTTCGGCGCTGCTGGTGAAGAAGCGCAACGTGCAGGCCAGCTACAACTGGACCAGCAACCAGGCCACCTGGACCGGCGACATCAAGCCGGACCGTGCCGGCCCGGTCGCACTGAAGGCCGGTGACATGGACGCGCTGCTGATCAACCTGGCCATCGCCCGCGACCTGGCCGCCGGCAAGCCGCTGACCTACCGCATGGTAGACGAGGGCCGCATCAAGACCATGACCTACAAGGTGGCCGGCAAGGAAGCGATCACCGTGGCCGGCAAGAGCTACCAGGCCACCAAGGTGTCGCGCGTGGACGGCAACAAGGAACAGATCGCCTGGATCGTGCCGGAATTCCCGGTGCCGGCGCGCATCCTGCAGCGCGAAGGCGGCCGCGATGCGCTGGACCTGACCATCAAGGCGATGAACTGACGCGCCAGGGGTCGGATCCCTTTCCATCGGAAAGGGCTCTGACCCCGTCCATGCGGCAACCGGGGTCAGAGCCCCTCCCTGCGGGAAGGGATCCGACCCCAGAAAAACGCCCGCTTGCGCGGGCGTTTTTCATTTCTTCTCTTCGGCCTCGGCCGGCTTGAACTCGGTCCGGCAATCCACCCGGATCTGCTCGCCGCTGCTGCGCCAGACGAAGGTGCGGCAATGGCGGCTGCCTTCCTGGCTGTCATTGACCGCCACCGCGTAGAACGACTGGATGATCTCGTCACGGCTGACCGTGCCGTCGCCGTTCCAGTCCATGTCCTTCTGCTCGATGCCCTTGGTGATGGCCAGGTTGGCGTACCAGGCATAACCCAGCCACGCCAGCACGATCAGCACCAGCACCAGCAGCGCCTTGCGGCGGGGGCTGAAACGGCCGCGCAGGATCATGCCACGCGCCGGATGGTGGCGCCCAGCGAAGACAGCTTCTCTTCGATGTTCTCGTAGCCACGGTCGAGGTGGTAGATGCGGTCGATGGTGGTCTCACCGTCGGCCATCAGGCCGGCCAGGATCAGCGACGCCGATGCGCGCAGGTCGGTGGCCATCACCGGCGCACCGCTCAGGCGCTCGTGGCCGCGGGCGATGGCGGTGTGGCCTTCCACCTGGATGTCCGCGCCGAGGCGCAGCAGTTCGTTGACGTGCATGAAACGGTTTTCGAAGATCGTTTCGTTGATCACGCCCACGCCGTCAGCCACGCAGTTGAGCGCCATGAACTGCGCCTGCATGTCGGTCGGGAACGCCGGGTACGGAGCGGTGGTCAGGTTGACCGCCTTCGGCCGCTTGCCCTGCATGTCCAGGGTGATGCTGTCTTCGGTGGTCTCGATCTTCGCACCGGCTTCGACCAGCTTGGACAGCACGGCGTCCATGGTGTTCGGGCGCGCGCGGTTGACGGTGACCTTGCCGCCGGTCATCGCCGCGGCCACGAGGAAGGTGCCGGTTTCGATGCGGTCGGGCAGCACTTCGTGGCGGCCACCGGACAGGCGCTCGACGCCTTCGATGACCAGGCGGGCGGTGCCCAGGCCCTCGATCTTCGCGCCCAGTGCGATCAGGCAGTGCGCCAGATCGGTCACTTCCGGTTCCATCGCGCAGTTGTCGAGGATGGTGGTGCCTTCAGCCAGCACCGCGCCCATCAGCACGTTCTCGGTGCCGGTGACGCTGACCATGTCGAAGGTGAAGTGGCCACCCTTCAGGCGCTTGGCGGTGGCCTTGATGAAGCCGTTCTCGACCACGATGTCCGCGCCCAGCGCCTGCAGGCCCTTGATGTGCTGGTCCACCGGACGCGAGCCGATCGCGCAGCCGCCGGGCAGCGACACTTCGGCTGCGCCGAAGCGGGCCAGCAGCGGGCCCAGCACCAGGATCGAGGCACGCATGGTCTTGACCAGCTCATACGGCGCGACGTGCTGGTTCACCGAGCGCGGGTCGACCACGATCGCGCTGCCGCGCGACAGGGTGCCCTGGTCGATGGTGACCTTGGCGCCCAGTTCACCCAGCAGCTTCACCGTGGTGACCACGTCGTGCAGGTGCGGCACGTTGGTGATCTCCACCGGCGCATCGGCCAGCAGGGTCGCGCACAGAATGGGGAGGACGGCGTTCTTGGCGCCGGAGATGCTCACTTCACCGTGCAGCGCAGCGCCGCCGGTCACAACGATCTTGGCCATGTATTGGGAATCTTCTGCGGTTCAGCCGGCTTCGGCCGGGGTCACGGTTTTCAGCGCCAGCGCGTGGATCGCGCCGCCCATCAGGTCGCCCAGGGTGGCATAGACCATCCGGTGGCGGGCCAGCGGCATCTTGCCGGCAAAGGCCTCGCAGACCACGGTCGCTTCGAAATGCACGCCATCGTCGCCCTGCACGTCGGCGCGGGCGCCGGGCAGGCCGGTTTCGATCAGGTTGCGGATGGTGTCAGCGTCCAACGGGCTTTCCTAATAAAATGTCCCCTCATTCTACTTCCGCTGCGTGGCGTCCGCATGGCCGAGTCATCCCTGCCCCCCCGTTCCGTCGATCCTGCCGCCCTGGTGGCCAGCGGCCGCCGCGTGTTCGAGATCGAACAGCAGGCGCTGGACGCCGTGGCCGGTCGCCTGGGCGAGGCCTTCCAGCAGGCCTGCCAGGCGATCCTGGGCAGCCGCGGCCGGGTGGTCGCCACCGGCATGGGCAAGTCCGGCCACGTCGCGCGCAAGATCGCCGCCACCCTGGCGTCCACCGGTACCCCGGCGTTCTACGTGCACCCGGGCGAGGCTGGCCACGGCGACCTGGGCATGATCACCGAGGATGACGTGGTGCTGGCCCTGTCCTATTCGGGTGAATCGGACGAGGTGCTGATGCTGCTGCCGGTGCTCAAGCGCCAGGGCAACGTGTTGATTTCCATGACCGGCCGCCCGCAGTCCAGCCTGGCTACCGCCGCCGACGTGCACCTGGATGTGAGCGTGCCGGCCGAGGCCTGCCCGCTGGCGCTGGCGCCGACCTCCAGCACCACCGCCTCGCTGGCGATGGGCGATGCACTGGCGGTGGCCCTGCTGGACGCGCGCGGCTTCACCGCCGACGATTTCGCCCGCTCGCACCCCGCTGGCAGCCTCGGCCGCCGCCTGCTGCTGCACATTACCGACGTGATGCACAGCGGCGAGGACCTGCCCAAGGTCGACGCCGGTGCCAGCCTGAGCCAGGCGCTGGTGGAGATGAGCCGCAAGCGGCTGGGCATGACCGCCGTGGTCGACGCCCAGGGCGTGTTGATCGGCCTGTTCACCGACGGCGACCTGCGCCGGGCCCTGGACAGCGAACTGGACGTGCGCACGGCGAAGATCGCCGATGTAATGACCCACAGCCCGCGCACCATCGGTGCCGACCAGCTGGCGGTGGAGGCGGCACGGCTGATGGAGACCCAGAAGATCAACGGCCTGATCGTGGTCGATGGCCAGGGCCGGGCGGTCGGCGCGCTGAACATTCATGACCTGTTGCGGGCCCGGGTGGTTTAACCGGGAGTCCGTAGACCCCATTCAGACTGTTACCCCGCCCGCCCCACTCGAGCCCGATGCCCTGATGCCCTGGTCCCCCCTGCCCGCCTTCCCCGCCCACCTGCATGCCGCCGCGGCCCGTATCCGTCTGGCCTGCTTCGACGTGGACGGCACCCTCACCGACGGTCGGCTGTACTACGACAAGGACGGCAACGAGAGCAAGGCGTACTTCGTGCAGGATGGTCTGGGACTGAAACTGCTGCAGCAGCACGGCATCCACCCCGTGCTGATCACCGCGCGCAACAGCCAGTCCGCGCTCAAGCGCGGCGCCGATCTGGGCATCGACACCCAGATCGCGGTGGGCGACAAGCTGGCCAGCGTGCAGGCGCTGTGTGCCCAGCACGGCATCGGCCTGGACCAGGTGGCCTTCATGGGCGACGACCTGCCGGACCTGGCGCCGCTGGGCGCGGTCGGCCTGGCCGTGGCCCCGGCCAATGCCCACCCGTGGATCGCCGAGCGCGTGCACTGGATCACCCGCGCCGATGGCGGCCGGGGCGCCGCCCGTGAGCTGTGCGACGTGCTGCTGGCCGCACAGGGCCACGTGGACGCGGTGCTGGCGAGGTTCGGCGCATGAACGCACCTTCGTTGAACTGGCGCACCGTGCTGGGCGTCGGCCTGCTGCTGGCGGCCCTGCTGAGCAGCTGGGCCGCCCTGCGCAACCGCGACAAGGCGCCGGTCCAGGCCGGCCAGGACGTGGGCGTGGACTACATCCTGCACGACTTCCAGATCGTGGCCCTGGATGAACAGGGCAAGGAATCGACCACCCTGCGCGCGCCGCTGCTGCAGCGCCAGCGTGGCGACCAGACCATCGACATCACCACCCCGCTGTTCGAAATGCCGGACAAGGATGGCCAGCACTGGACCCTGCGGGCGAAGACCGGCTGGCTCAGCGCCAAGGGCGACCAGATGAAGCTGCGCGGCGATGTGGCCGGTGACAGCCCGGCCGCCCCCGGCGTGGTGCCCACCACCTTCCGCACCGACCACCTGGACGTGTTCCCCAAGGAAAACCGTGCCCGTACCGACGCCCTGGTGACCATGACCCGCCCGGGCATGGAGCAGTCCGGCGTCGGGTTCGAGGTGGATTCGAAGAACAACACGTATCATTTCCTCAGCCAGTCCAAGGGCCGCTACATGCCCAAGCGCTGATTCCGCCGCTGGCCCGCGACGTCACCCGACTGGCGCGAGGCCGCAGCCCCCACCCGCCACCCGGCCTGTCCGGGCGGCATCACCGGTAGAACGGACCCCGATGAAGATCCCCTTTGCTGCCGTCCTCGCACTCAGCCTGCTGGCCCCCGCCCTGGCACACGCCAAGTCGAGCGACCGCGACCAGCCCATGAACATCGATGCCGGTGCACAGACCGGCACCCTCACCGGTGATGGCAAGACCACCCTGTCGCAGGGTGTGATCATCACCCAGGGCACGCTGGACCTGCGCTCGGCCGATGCCGAGATCTATCTGAAGGACGGCGAGGCGGTGCGCGCCGTGTTCAGTGGCAAGCAGGCCAAGATGAAGCAGCAGCTCGATGACGGCACCTGGATGGATGCGGTGGCCGACAAGATCGACTACGACATCAAGACCGAGATCATCACCCTTACCGGCAACTACAAGGTCACCAGCGCGCGCGGCACCAATGCCGGCCAGCGCATGGTCTATAACACCCGTACCGGTGAAATGAACTCCGGTGGCGATGGCAGCCGCGTGCGCACCGTCATTCCGCCCAAGAACAAGACGCCTGCTGCGCCGGCGGCCGGGAGCAAGAAGTAATGCTCGTCGCCAAGGGCCTGCGCAAGAAGTACAAGCAGCGCGAAGTCGTCAAGGACTTCGGGCTGACCCTGGATGCCGGTGAAGTGGTCGGCCTGCTGGGCCCCAACGGCGCCGGCAAGACCACCTGCTTCTACATGATCGTCGGCCTGGTTGCCGCCGATGCCGGCAGCATCGTGCTCGATGGCCAGGACATCACCAACGACCCGATGTATACCCGCGCCAAGCAGGGCGTGGGCTACCTGCCGCAGGAACCGTCGGTGTTCCGCAAGCTGACCGTGGCCGACAACCTGCGCCTGGTGCTGGAACTGCGCGAAGACCTCGATGCCGCCGGCCGCGAGCGCGAACTGAACAGCCTGCTGGACGAACTGCAGCTGGGCCACGTGTCCGAACAGCTCGGCGCCAGCCTGTCCGGCGGTGAACGCCGCCGCTGCGAAATCGCCCGTGCGCTGGCCGCGCAGCCGCGCCTGATCCTGCTCGATGAGCCCTTCGCCGGCGTCGATCCCATTTCGGTGGGCGAGATCCAGCGCATCGTCACCCATCTCAAGCAACGCGGTATCGGTGTGCTCATCACCGACCACAATGTGCGCGAAACCTTGGGAATCTGCGACCGCGCGTATATCCTCGCCGAGGGCACCGTGCTCGCCCAGGGCTCGCCGGAGGCGATCCTGGACAACGCAGATGTGCGTCGCGTCTACCTTGGAGATTCCTTCAAGCTGTGATCGCGGCCGCCGGGGCCACTCCCTTCCGTTCGGCACAGGCATGAAGACTCGGCTGCAGACATCGTTGGGACAGCACCTGGTGCTGACACCGCAGCTGCAGCAGGCCATCAAGCTGCTGCAGATGTCGAGCACCGAGCTGGAGCTGGAAATCGCCCAGGCGGTGGAAAGCAATCCCCTGCTGGACTGGGCCGACAGCAGCGATGCCGGTGCCGCCAACGACGGCGGCGATGGCCAGGACAGCGCCGGCGATGCCGACGCGCCGCCCGAACCCACCGAAAGCAGCGGCGACGACTGGGCACCGTCCGAACAGGACTGGAGCAGTGCCGGCAGCGGTGGCAGCTTCGATGACGACGAAGACACCGGCAGCGCCGCCGAACGCGTGGCCGAAACCGAAACGCTGGCCGACCACCTGCTGTGGCAGCTGCACCTGTCGCATCTGTCGATGCGCGACCGCAGCATCGGTGCCGCGCTGATCGATGCGCTGGAAGAAGACGGTTACCTGCGCGAGCCGCTGTCCGGCATTGCCGAAACGCTGCTGCCGGTCATCCATGCCGGCGAAGACGAAATCCTGACCGTGCTGCACCAGGTGCAGCGCTTCGACCCGGTGGGCGTGGCCGCACGCAGTCTGGGCGAATGCCTGCAGCTGCAGCTGGACGTGCTGCCCGCCGACACACCCGGGCTGGCCCTGGCCCGCCAGGTCGCCGCCGGGCCGCTGGAGCGGCTGCCACGCAGTGGCGTGACTGGCCTGGCCCAGGAGCTGAGACAACCCCTGGCCGACGTCGAGACCGCCGTGGCCCTGCTGCGTTCGCTGGACCCGCGCCCAGGCACCCAGATCGCCCCGCTGGCGCAGGACACCTACGTGGTACCGGACGTGGTGGTATGGCGGCAGAACGGCGTCTGGCGCGCCGCCCTGGCCGGCCATGCCGGGCCCAAGGTGATCATCCACCGGGGCTACGAACAGATGATCCGCCGCTGTGGCGAGGCCGATGCAGGCTACCTGCGCGCGCAGCTGCAGGAGGCGCGCTGGCTGCTCAAGGGCCTGCAGGCCCGCGGCGAGACCCTGCTGCGGGTGGTGCGCAGCCTGATCCAGCAGCAGGCCGGCTTCCTCGAATTCGGTGAACAGGCCCTGCGCCCGCTGACCCTGCGCGAGATCGCCGCCGAACTGGGCCTGCACGAATCCACCGTGTCGCGGGCCATCGCCCGCAAGCACGTGCGTACACCGCGCGGCACCCTGCCGCTGCGCGCGTTCTTCGCTTCCGGCATCGACACCGAAGGCGGTGGCGAAGCCTCCAGCACCGCCATCCAGGCAATGATCCGCCGCCTGATCGATGACGAAAACCCACGTAAGCCGCTTTCTGACGCCAAGCTGGCTGACCTGCTCAAATCGTCGGGAATTCCAGTAGCGCGGCGCACCGTGGCGAAGTATCGTGAGGCCATGAACATCTCCGCCTCGCACGAAAGGGTCAGAATCGCTTGACGCGCCGCCGCGCCCGGCGGAGAGGTTCATTGGCACATCCGAACACAGGAGAAACCCGATGCGCATCGAAACGTTTGGCAAAGATGTCGAAGTCACCCCGGCCCTGCAGTCGTATGTTGAAGAAAAGCTGGCCCGGGTCGGAAAGCACTTCGACCAGCACTGCGAAGCGCGGGTAACCCTCAAGCTGCAGAAGACCGAACACCACGTCGACGCCAGCCTCAATATCCCCGGCCAGACCCTGCACGCCGAAGCCGGCGGCCAGACCATGTATGCCGCCATCGACGTACTGGCGGACAAGCTTGACCGCCTTGTGATCAAGCACAAGGAGAAAAAACAGCAGCACGCACCGCTGCCGGTGGGCGACAATGGCGGCTGATCGCCACCGTTCCCCGCAGACATGCCCCTGACTGACCTTCTGGCGGCCGTGCAGACCCAGCTCTGCACGGCCACCGACCGCGACAGCGTCCTGCAGGCCGCCGCCGGGTTGCTGGCCTGCCGCCAGGCCAACGCCGAACAGATCTACCGCAACCTGTGCGAGCGCGAAGCGCTGGGCAGTACGGCGATCGGTTGCGGCATCGCCATTCCCCACGGCCGGGCCCCTGCCCTGGACCGTCCACGCGGCGCCCTGCTGCGGTTGCAGACCCCGGTCGATTTCGGCGGCGATGAACCGGTGGACCTGGTGTTCGCCATGGCCGTCCCCGCCCACTACACCCATCAGCACCTGATGCTGCTGTCCGAACTGGCCGAGCTGTTCTCGACGCCGTCGATCCGCGATGCCCTGCGCGCGGCCGGCGATGCACGGGCACTGCGCGAGGCCCTGGACCTTCCCCCATCGGCGAGCGCCGCATGAATACCAGCATCACCGCACGCGAACTGTTCGACCAGCAGCGCGAGCGGCTGGGGCTGCGCTGGGCCGCCGGCCAGGCCGGCGAGAAACGCGAACTGGAAGCGGGCAACACCGTCTCCCGCCGCCCCTCCCTCGCCGGTTACCTCAACGCGATCTACCCCAACAAGGTGCAGATCCTGGGCACCGAGGAACTGTCCTGGCTGGACGCGCTGGAACCGCGCCAGCGCTGGGAGACCATCGAGAAGATCATGCAGTCGCACCCGCTGGCGCTGGTGCTGACCCGCAACCAGGCCTGCCCCGAAGACCTGCGCGCGGCCGCCGATGAATCCGGCACGCCGCTGTGGCTGTCGCCCAAGCGCGGCCACGAACTGCTCAACCACCTGTCCTACCACCTGGCGCGCACGCTGGCGCCGCGGGTGATCCTGCATGGCGTGTTCATGGAGATCTACTCCATCGGCGTGCTGATTACCGGTGAAGCCGGGTCGGGCAAGAGCGAGCTGGCGCTGGAGCTGCTCAGCCGTGGCCACCGCCTGGTGGCCGACGATGCCCCCGAATTCACCCAGATCGCCCCGGACGTGCTCGACGGCACCTGCCCCGAGCTGCTGCAGGACCTGCTGGAAGTCCGTGGGCTGGGCGTGCTGAATGTACGCGAGATGTTCGGCGACACGGCTGTAAAGAAGAACAAGTACCTTCGGCTGATCGTCCACCTGACCAAGCCGATGACCGAGCCCACCCCGCATGGCTACGAGCGCCTGACCGGCGATTCGGGCACCCGGCACGTGCTGGACCTGGACGTACCGCTGATCACCCTGCCGGTGATGCCCGGCCGCAACCTGGCCGTGCTGACCGAGGCGGCCACCCGGCTGCACATTCTACGTACCAAGGGTATCGACCCGGCGGCGATGTTCATCGCCCGCCACAGCAACCTGCTGGAACGACGAACACCCTGAGCCCACTGCAAAGAGTCTGTCCATGAGCACCGTCACCCCCTCCGCCCCGACCCTGATGATCGTCAGCGGCCTGTCCGGCTCGGGTAAATCCGTCGCCCTGAAGACCTTCGAGGACCAGGACTACTACTGTTCGGACAACCTGCCGATCCAGATGCTGCCCGATTTCGTGCGCAGCGTGCTGGAGAACCACGATGGCAGCGCGCCGCGACGGTTGGCCGTGGGCATCGACGTGCGCGGCCAGGCGGATCTGAGCCAGCTGGCCAACTGGCGGCAGCTGGCCACCGATGCCGGCGTGGAAGCGAAGGTACTGTTCTTCGAAGCCAGCGACGAGGCCGTGCTGAAGCGGTACGCGGACACCCGCCGTCGGCACCCGCTGAGCCAGCTGGGCCTGTCGCTGCCGGAAGCGATCGCCCGCGAACGCGAACTGATCGCGCCGCTGCGCCGCGAGGCCGATGCGGTGATCGATACCAGCGCGTTGAACGTGCACCAGCTGCGCCGGCGCATCATCACCGAATTCGCGCTGGAACACGCCACGCGCCTGTCGCTGCTGTTCGAGTCGTTCGCCTACAAGCGTGGCGTGCCGGCCGAAGCGGACTTCGTGTTCGATGCGCGCGTGCTGCCCAATCCGCATTGGGATCCGGAACTGCGTGCGCTGAGCGGACGCGAGCCGGGCGTGCGCGAATTCCTGGAAGCACAGCCGGACGTGCAGCGCTATCTGGCGCAGCTGATGGACTTCCTCGATACCTGGTTGCCGAAGCTGGGCGATGGCACCCGCAGCTATGTGACGGTGGCCTTCGGCTGTACCGGCGGCAAGCACCGGTCGGTGTTCCTGGCCGAGCGGATGGCCCGGCACGCGCGTGAGAAGGGCTGGGAAGACGTGGCAACGTACCACCGCGAACAGGATTGAGCTTCGAGCGAAGACGGAACAATGGGCGTAGATCCACGCCATGCGTGGAGACCGCCCGCAGGGCGGCACAAGCATCCGTAGCCGCACACTGCCCACAACCACTTTCGTCCGGAGTTGATCCCCAGCCGGAGCTGCTCCCGGGCGTTTACATCCTGCGCGCAGGGTCCATCCACGCATGGCGTGGATCTGCTGGGCGCAATATATGAATACGGGACACAGTGCCCCTCTCCTGCTGCTATCGCCGATTCACCTCGACCTGTTAACGTGCAGTAATGACCTGTGGCATTCTCCTCGTAACACATC
This sequence comes from Stenotrophomonas maltophilia, assembly GCF_047782825.1. Taxonomy (GTDB): domain Bacteria; phylum Pseudomonadota; class Gammaproteobacteria; order Xanthomonadales; family Xanthomonadaceae; genus Stenotrophomonas. The sequence continues at coordinate 2,067,850 of NZ_CP180589.1, forward strand.
CCGGGGTCGGGACCGCCCTGCTTGACGTGGCGACCCGGCTTCTGCGGCAATTGCCGCTGAAAACCGAAGCTTTCGAAGTACCGTTCGACGCAGACCTGGACGCTCTGCTCCCGCTCGCCTCGGCCGCTCTGCGGCGGGTCGATGGGGGGGAAGGCGTGCTGATCCTGACCGACCTGTACGGCGCCAGCCCCGCCAACCTTGCCGGGCAGCTGGCCCGGCTGGGAACCCCGGTTCGCCGGGTGTCGGCGCTGAGTCTGCCGATGTTGCTGCGGGTGATGAATTATCCGGAACAGGCACTGGATCAACTGCCCGCCACTGCGGCGGCGGGCACCCGTAATGGAGCGATAGTCGACGATGCTTGAACGAGAACTCACCGTGAGCAACCGCCTGGGCCTGCACGCCCGGGCCACCGCCAAGCTGGTGCAGACCCTGGCGCCGTTCCGCTGCAACGTGACCATGGCCGCCAAGGGCCGTGAGATCAATGCCAAGAGCATCATGGGCGTGATGCTGCTGGCCGCGGGCCAGGGCACCCCGGTCACCATCCGCATCAACGGCGAAGACGAGGCTGCGGCGATGGATGCGGTGGTCGAGCTGTTCGAGCGTCGCTTCGACGAGGACAGCTGAGCGTGCCCCGCGCACGCGCCGGCCAACCTGCTTCCGGCCAGCGGCCGGTACAGCTGCTGGCCGGCCACGGCGCCGCACGCGGTTCGGCCATGGGGCGGGCGCGGGTGCGCCTGCCGCACGCCCTTGAAGTAGCCGAGCAGCGCGTCGCGCCACAGCAGGTCGAGGCCGAGCTGGCCCGCCTGCACCGCGCACTGGATGCCGCGCGCGCGGAAATGCACGAACTGCGGCAGCGCCTGCACGGCGCACTCAGCCAGGACGTCGGCGAGTTCCTCGACCTGCATGCCCTGCTGCTGGACGACCCCGAACTGCTGTATGGCCTGGACGAACTGATACGCAGTGGTCCGTACAGCGCCGGCTACGCGCTGCGCCTGCAGCGTGACCGCCTGGCCAAGGTCTTCGATGGCATGGACGATGCCTACCTGAAGAGCCGCATGGACGATCTGGACCATGTGATCGGCCGCATCCATGCCTTCCTGCAGCCGGACCGCCCGGCGGTGGTGAAGGGCCTGGCCGGTGAGATCCTGGTCTGCGACAACATCGCCCCGTCCGAGCTGGCCCAGCTGCAGGCACAGGGGGTGGTCGGCATCGTCACCGCCGCCGGCAGCGCGCTGTCGCACAGCGCCATCCTGGCCCGCAGCCTGCACCTGCCGCTGATCGTCAACGTGCCGCAGGTGCTCAGCCGCATTGCCGATGGCGACGTGCTGATCGTCGATGGCGCCGATGGCAGCATCACCGTCAACCCGCAGGCCGACAACCTGCGCGACTACCGCGTGCGGCTGAAGGAGCATGCGCGCGAGCAGCGCGAGCTTGGCCGCCTGCGCAGCAAGCCCAGCCGCACCCGCGACCAGGTCGACATCGCCCTGCTGGCCAATGCCGAATCGCTGGAGGATGTGACCCAGGCGCATGCGCTGGGCGCACAGGGGCTGGGCCTGTACCGCACCGAATTCCTGTTCCTGCAGCGCAACGAGCTGCCGGATGAAGAAGAACAGTTCCAGACCTACCGCGATGCCGCCCTGGGCATGAGCGGGCGGCCGGTGACCATCCGCACCCTGGACCTGGGCGCGGACAAGGCCGACCGCACCGGCCTGACCCTGAGCAACGAGGAAAACCCGGCCCTGGGCCTGCGCGGCGTGCGCCTGTCGCTGGCCCGGCCGAAGGTATCCGACACTCAACTGCGCGCGATCCTGCGTGCGTCGGCCTACGGCAAGCTGCGCGTGCTGGTGCCCATGGTCAGCACCCGCGAAGAGCTGCTGGCGGTACGCCGGCGCATGTTGAAGCTGACCGACCAGCTGCGCGGCGAAGGCCACGTGGTGGCCGAACACGTACCGCTGGGCGCGATGATCGAAGTACCGGCGGCCGCGCTGGCGCTGGAAAGCTTCATCGACCTGGTCGACTTCCTGTCGATCGGCACCAACGATCTGGTGCAGTACCTGCTGGCCGCCGACCGCAACAACGAGGCGCTGGGCGAGCTGTATTCGCCGCTGCACCCGGCGGTGCTGCGCCTGCTGCAGATGGTGATCGACACCGGTGCACGCCACCGCATCCCGGTGGCCGTGTGCGGCGAGATCGCCGGCGATGCGCGGATGGCCCCGTTATTGCTGGCGCTGGGCCTGACCGAATTCAGCCTGCACCCGGGTACGCTGCTGGAAGTCCGCCGGGCGATCCGCGAGGCCGACCTGGGCGCCCTGCGCGCACGCGCGCCGAAGCTGCTGGCCGCACGTGACCGCCGCGCCATCGAGCGCTGGCTGGCGCTGGTGGCCGAGACACCCTGACTACCGCGCTACGCGCTCGCCGGGCACGGCCCGGCGCTACCACCACCACGCGCCCCCGGTAGCGCCGGGCCATGCCCGGCGGGGTATGCGTTGCAACATCCGCTTGCGATAATGACGCGCTGAACACCCCTGTTGCCGCATCCTTGCCAGGATCGCGGCTTTTCTTATCCCGCGGGAGCTGCGATGGCTGAAGCTGTACGCCACGACAAGACTGCGCGCCAACTGCGGATGCTGTCCGATGCACTGGACAGCGGTCGGCTGGGTCCGGTGCGCCGCTTGGTCAACACCCTGGCCCCGGCCGAGATCGGCAACCTGCTCGAATCGCTGCCGCCGGGCAAGCGCGAGGTGGTGTGGGGCCTGGTCGATCCCGAGGACGACGGCGAGGTGCTGGTCCACGTCGGCGACGAGGTGCGCGAAAGCCTGCTCGCGGACATGGACCCGGACGAGATCATCGCCGCGGTCGAAGACCTGGACATCGACGATCTGGCCGATCTGGTCGAGGACCTGCCCGATACGGTCATCGACGAGGTCCTCAAGTCGATGGACCGCGAGAACCGCGAGCGCCTGGAGCAGGTGCTGTCCTACCCCGAGGACAGCGCCGGCCGATTGATGAACCCGGACGTGGTGACGGTGCGCGCCGACGTCAACGTCGACGTGGTGCTGCGCTACCTGCGCCTGCGCGGCGAACTGCCCGACCATACCGATCACCTGTTCGTGGTCAGCCGCCGCCACCAGTACCTGGGCCGCGTGTCGCTGGCCGCGCTGGTCACCCACGAGGACACCACGCCGATCAACCGTCTGATCGATGACGAACAGCCGGCCATCGACGTCGGTGAGAGCGACCAGGAGGTGGCGCGGCAGTTCTCCGACCATGACTGGGTGTCGGCTCCGGTGGTGGACGACAACAACATCCTGCTCGGCCGCATCACCATCGATGACGTGGTGGACATCATCCGTTCGCAGGCCGAGCACCAGGCGCTGGGCGCCGCCGGCCTGGACGAGGAAGAAGATCTGTTCTCGCCGATCAAGCGTGCCGTGCGCGGCCGCGTGGTCTGGCTGGGCATCAACCTGTGCACGGCATTCCTCGCTGCCAGTGTGATCGGCCAGTTCGAACTGACCCTGCAGAAGGTGGTGGCGCTGGCGGTGCTGATGCCGATCGTCGCCGGTGTCGGCGGCAATGCGGCGGTACAGGTGCTGACCCTTATGGTGCGCGGCATCGCGCTGGGCCAGGTCGGCCAGAGCAATGCGCGCATCCTGCTGTGGAAGGAAGCGCGCGTGGCGCTGATCAACGGCACGCTGATCGGCCTGCTGGTCGGCCTGATCGCGTTCATCTGGTTCCACAGCCTGCTGCTGTCGCTGGTGATCACCTTGGCGCTGATCATCAACTTCCTGGCCGCGGCGCTGGCTGGCGTGCTGCTGCCGCTGCTGCTCAAGCGCATGAACGTGGACCCGGCCGTGGCCGGTACCGTGGTGGTGACCGCGGTGACCGACGTGATGGGCTTCTTCAGCTTCCTCGGCCTGGCCACCCTCATCCTGCTGCACTGACCCCAACTGCCCCACGCGCGGGGTCGGATCCCTGCAAAGCAGGGCTCTGACCTAGCTGCATTACCGTCCGGATGCCACATGGCCACCACGATTGAAAACTACTTCCAGCCCGGCTGGCGGGACCAGATGCATACCTGTGCCGCCTGCGAATGGAAAGGCAGCACACGGGCGATGGTGATGGAGCTGGACGAGGACGCCACCGAGTACGACTGCCCGGTGTGCGAGAACCCGCTGCTGGTGGTGCTGCACCCGGACCTCGCCCAGGTACAGGCCGCCGCCGCCGAGGGCAATGCCGAGGCGCAGGAACAACTGGACATCATCGCCAGCTTCCCGCGCCCGCAGTGACGCGCTGCACGATGCCCGGCGCGCGCCGAAGGACTACCATGAAAACGCTTCCAAGCCTTGGGGAAACGTCATGGTCCGTCCGTTGCTGCGCTGGCTGCCGCTGCTGTCCCTGCTGATGCTGGCCGGTTGCGCCAGCACCCCCGACAGCGCGCGTGGTCACTTCGAATCGCGGGCGGTGAAGGTGGACGGTCAGACCGCCTACTACCAGGTCTTCATTCCCGCAGCGGCCGCGCGCACGCCCGGTGCGTTGCCGGTGGTGCTGTTCCTGCACGGCTCGGGGGAGCGCGGTGGCGATGGTGTCAAACAGACCCGCGCCGGCCTGGGCCCGTACCTGCGCGAGCACGCCGCCGACTTCCCGGCCCTGGCGGTGTTTCCGCAGGTGCCCGGCCGGGAGGAATGGGACGGCCACAACAACCGCGTGGCACTGGCCGCACTGGATGCCGCCATCGCCGAGTTCGGCGCCGATCCCGCGCGCCAGTACCTGACCGGCATGTCGATGGGCGGCTACGGCAGCTGGAACATCGCACTGGACGAACCGCAGCGCTTTGCCGCGATCGTGCCGGTATGCGGCGCAGTGCTGGCCCCGCGCGCGGTGCGCCCGACCCTGTTCGTCGAACAGGTGGCCCACGAAGCCGACCCGTACGCAGCCATCGCCCAGCGCCTGCGGCAGACGCCGATCTGGATCTTCCACGGCGCCCTGGATGACGTGGTGCCGCCTGCCGACGATCGCCGCCTGCATGCCGCCTTCCAGGCCGCCGGTGCGCGTGACGTGCGCTATACCGAATACCCCGACGGCAACCACAACGCTTGGGACGCGACCTACGCCGACCCGGCGATGTGGGCGTGGTTGTTCGAGCAGAAGCGCTGACGGTTCCACCACCCCGCACACCGCTCTGGTAGATGCCAACCGTGGTTGGCGCTGCCCTACCCGAAATCGCGCTGTTCCCTGATATTGCAGAAAAGCATGCACGGCGATGCTTGTGCCATGCAGAACGTCCGCCTTCCTATTGGCCGCCATTCAAGCGTCGGTCTCTTCTACCTCCTCACCACCGTCGTGGACGGCCGCACTCCGCTGTTCGCCAGTGACGCTGCGGCAGCCATGGCCATCCGTGAGTTTCAACGGCTCGACCAGGAAGGCTTCACCCGCTCGGTTGCCTACGTGGTCATGCCAGACCATGTCCACTGGCTGGTCGAACTACGCGCAGGAACGCTGGAGGACGTGATGAAGCGCTTCAAGTCGCGTACCGCCCAGCAGATAAACCGACTTCTGGGACGGATCGGGCGCTTCTGGCAGGCCCGCCACCACGATCACGCGATCCGCCCGGATGAATCGCTGTACCGGCATGCGATGTATCTGATGGGCAACCCGATCAGAGCGGGGCTCGCGGCGCAGTTGGGGCAGTACCCGCACGCGTGGTGCGAGTGGGCGCTTGAGAATTCAAGCGGCCGGCGGATGTCGCTCGTCACTGACGGATAGGTGCCAACCCAGGTTGGCACCTGCCAGAGCAGGGTGCGGGCGATCAGCCCAGCAGGGTTTCCAGCACGGCCATGCGTACGGCAACGCCGTTGGCGACCTGGCGCAGCACCCACGACTGCGGGCCGTCGGCCACCTCGTCGGTCACTTCCACGCCGCGGTTGATCGGGCCCGGGTGCAGCACGGCCGCGTCCTTGCCGGCGCGGGCCAGGCGTTCGGTGTTCAGGCCGTACTGCGCGTGATACTGCTCCAGTGACGGCACCAGGCCTTCTTCCATGCGCTCGCGCTGCAGGCGCAGCATCATCAGCGCATCGACGCCTTCCAGCATGGCGTCGAAATCATCGCCGACCACACAGCCCTTCAAGGTCTCGTCGTCCGGCAGCAGCGACTGCGGACCGCAGACGCGGATCTCGCCCACGCCCAGCGTGCGCAGCGCATGCAGGTCGGTGCGGGCCACGCGCGAGTGCTTCACGTCGCCGACGATCACGACCTTCAGCTTCGAGAAGTCCGGGCCCTTGGCCTGGCGCAGCGTCAGCATGTCCAGCAGGCCCTGGGTCGGGTGCGAGCTGCGGCCGTCACCGGCATTGACCAGCGCGGTGCCCTCGCCTGCCGCTGCCGCCAGCGCCGCGACCGCGCCATCGTCGGGGTGGCGCACCACGAAGCCGCGCACGCCCATCGCTTCCAAGTTCTTCAGCGTGTCGCAGGCGGTTTCGCCCTTGCGCGTCGAAGACGTGGAGGCATCGAAGTTCAGCACGTCCGCGCCCAGGCGCTGCGCGGCCAGCTGGAACGAGCTGCGGGTGCGGGTGGACGGTTCGAAGAACAGCGTGCACACCGCCGAGCCGGCCAGCACCTGGCGCTTGTTGCCGACGCGGCCAACGGCGGCATCGCGGATCTGCCCCGCCCGGTCGAGCAGCTGCAGCAGGGTCTCGCGTGGCAGGCCCTCCAGGGTCAGCAGGTGGCGCAGGCGTCCGGAAGCATCAAGTTGCTGTGCAGTCATGGCGGGAGTCGTGCAGTCAGGGAATGGGGGTGGCGTCGTCGGGGGACGACAGCCAGCGGTCAATGATCACCGCCGCGGCCACGGCATCAAGAGCGGCCGCATCGCGGCGGCGCTTGCGCCCTTCGGCGCGCTCGACGGCGAAGCGGCGGGCGGCCTCGACCGAGCTGGAGCGCTCGTCGATCATCACCACCGGCAGCTTGAAGCGTTCCCGCAGCTGGCGGGCGAAGCCCTGCGCGCGCTTGCGGTTGGGCTGGTCCTGGCCATCCAGGGTGAGCGGGTCGCCCACCACCAGGCCATCGGGCTTCCATTCCTTCAGCAGGCGCTCGATCGCGGCCCAGTCCGGGCCGTTGCCGTGCACATCGACCACGGCCACCGCGCGCGCATGCGCAGCGAAGGCACTGCCGATGGCCACGCCAATGCGGCGCGAGCCCACATCGAAACCGAGAACGGTGCCGTCACGGCGGATGGCCGCGGCGGGCGAAACAGGTGCGGGCGCGGACGGCTCAGACATGGCCGCTGTAATCGGTCAGCCGGAACAGGTCCACGCCGATGCGCGAGGCCGCGCCCTGCCAGCGCTGTTCCAGCGGCAGCTGGAACACCAATTCGGCATCGGCCGGCACGGTCAGCCAGCTGTTCTCGGCCAGTTCGCTTTCCAGCTGCCCTGCGCCCCAGCCGGCACAGCCCAGGGTGACCACGGCATTGGCCGGGCCTTCACCGCGGGCCATTGCTTCGAGGATGTCGCGTGAGGTGGTCAGGTACAGCCCCTCGCTCACGCGCAGGCTGGAATCCCAGTCGCGCGCGTCGTCGTGGATGACGAAACCGCGCTCAGGATGCACCGGGCCGCCGTTGAGTACCACGCGCGCCTGCAGCTCACCATCACCGGTGGTGATGTCCATCTGCGAAAGCACCTCGCCGAGCGTGTATTCGGAAGGCTGGTTGACCAGCACGCCCATGGCCCCGTTCTCGTCGTGCTGGCAGATCAGCGCGACGCTGCGGGCAAAGGTGGCGTCGATCAGCGACGGCAGCGCGACGAGCAGGTGATCGGCAAGGGAGGTCGGCGTTACAGGCATGGCGCCATTCTAGCCGGTGGGCGCCTCCGGCGCCTGCACGCCGCGCATAATGGGGCGCCCGCCCGCCAGGAGAACACCTTGTCCGGATACTGCCGCATCGCCCCGGGCCACCCGGTGCACGAGTTCTACCACGCCAATGAATACGGCTTCCCGCAGCGCGACGAGCGCGAACTGTTCGAGCGGCTGGTGCTGGAAATCAACCAGGCCGGGTTGAGCTGGGAAACCATCCTGAAGAAGCGCGAGGGTTTCCGCGCGGCCTACGAGGGCTTCGACGTGGACCGCGTGGCGGCCTATGCCGAGCAGGACATCGAGCGCCTGCTGTCCGATGCGGGCATCATCCGCAACCGGCTGAAGGTGCTGGCCGCGATCCACAACGCGCAGGTGATCCAGCAGCTGCGCCAGAGCCACGGCAGCTTCGCCGCCTGGCTGGACGCGCACCACCCGCGCAGCAAGGCCGACTGGGTGAAGCTGTTCAAGAAGACGTTCCGCTTCACCGGCGGTGAGATCACCGGCGAGTTCCTGATGAGCCTGGGCTACCTGCCCGGCGCGCACGCGGAGGACTGCCCGGTGCATGCGCGGTTGTTGAAGCTGGCGCCGCCGTGGTTGCAGGCGACGGGCCGCTGACGCACATCCGCCGGGCATGGCCCGGCGCTACCACAAGGTGGTTCCGGTAGCGCCGGGCCATGCCCGGCGAACGCGGTATGTGCGGTTACACACCCATGTAACGGCCGGGGCGGTGGTTGAACATCAGCACCAGGCTGAGCACCACCGCGCCAATGGCCGAGTACATCACCTTCGACGGTGACAGCACGAAGAACGCAGCCACCATCAGGCAGGCATCGAAGGACATCTGCACCTTGCCCGCACTCCAGCCGCGGGTGCGCTGCAGGTACACCGCCAGGATACCGATGCCGCCCAGGCTGGCGCGATGGCGGATGAAGAACAGGATGCCCAGGCCGGACAGCGCACCGCCGACCAGCGCCGAATACAGCGGCGCGATGTGCGAGAAGTCCGCCCAGCGCGGCAGGATGTCGGTCAGCACGCCGCAGGCGGTGACCGCAGCGAAGGTCTTGAGGGTGAATTCCCAGCCCATGCGCCGCACCGCCACCCAGTAGAACGGCAGGTTGACCAGCACGAACACCAGGCCGAAGTTCCAGCCCATGGCGTAGTGCAGCAGGAAGGCCGCACCGGCCATGCCGCCGATCATCAGCCCGCCCTTGGCGAAGATGGCCAGGCCCAGCGAGGCCACCAGCATGGCCAGCACCATGCCCTGCACGTCCTCGGCGACCGAGTGGCGCAGCGCTTTTTCGTCGGCGGGGGTGCCGGCGCTGTCCGGCGGCGGGGTCAGCGGACCGGCGGTGACCAGGTGGCCGTCAGCGTCGTCGCACGGCGCCGGGCCATGGGATTGGAGGGACATACGGGTGGGGTACCGCGGGTGGGGAGCGGTATTAGACACGATCCGCGTGACAGTTGCAGATGAAATCGTTCAGTCAGCGAACGGCGCAGCCCTCGTGGCTGGGCGTGACTGCGTGGTTCATGGGCTTGGCCGGGCGGGATGGGACAGGTTCCGTGGCCGTCCAGCCACGTGAAGAGAAGAAAGAGCAGAAGCGGGTCGCTTCGCTCGTTGGAACGGAGGGTCAGCGCTGGGTGTTCAGGTGATGGGCGACCAGGGCATTGGCGTGGCCGTGGCCCAGGCCGTGCTCGGTCTTCAGGAAGCTGACCAGTTCCAGGTGTTTCAGGCCCGGCTTGCTGGCCAGCAGCCCCAGCCAGTGCGCCACCGGCTGGCCGTAGGTCTTCTCGATGGAGGGGAAATACGAGGCCGGGCCTTTCGGCTTGGTGTCAGTGCTCATGTGCAGCTCCCGTTGAAAGTCACTCATTCGACGAACCACGACATCCGAATTCGACACCCTCCAACGTCCAGACAACACGATGGGGTCAGAGCCCGTTGCGCAGCAACGGGATCCGACCCCGTGCCCCGACAGACCGCGGCCAACTGTCAGAGGCGGGGTGCTGTGGGTGGGCGGGACCGCAGGCGCCATGGATGGCGCCTACGAGCCCCCACGGACGGGTTCACGGCGTGTCCCGCCCACCCACAGCATCCCGCCATCCCACGGAATGCCCGCTCTTGCCGTTGCCGTTGACGTTGACGTTGATTCGGCGGGTGCCGGGCGCAGCCCGGCCGTATCATCCCCCATCATGCCCCGCGAAAATCTCAACGACCTGCAGGCCTTCGTCCACGTTGCCCGCGAAGGCAGCTTCACCAAGGCCGCCGCCCAGCTGGGCGTCTCCCAGTCCGCCCTCAGCCACGCCATGCGCGGGCTGGAAGAACGCCTGGGCGTACGCCTGCTCACCCGCACCACCCGCAGCGTGTCCACCACCGAAGCCGGTGCCCGCCTGCTCGAAACCCTCGCCCCGCGCCTGGCCGAGATCGAAGAAGAGCTGGCCGCGCTGGCCGAGTACCGCGAACGACCCGCCGGCACCATCCGCATCAACGCCACCGGCCACGCCGCCGAATACCTGGCCTGGCCACGGCTGGCGCCGCTGCTGCGGCAATACCCGGACCTGAACGTCGAACTCACCGCCGACTACGCCCTGGCCGACATCGTCGCCGAGCGCTATGACATCGGCATCCGCCTGGGCGAACGGCTGGCGCGCGACATGGTGGCTGTGCCCATCAGCCCGCCGCTGCGCATGCGCGTGGTCGGCGCACCCAGCTACTTCCGCCAGCACGCCGCGCCACAGCACCCGCACGAGCTGGCCGCACACAACTGCATCACCCTGCGCCTGCCCACCCACGGCGGGCTGATGCCCTGGGACTTCGGCCAGGATGGCAATGAGTTCAGTGTGCGGGTCAGCGGCCAGTGGACCTTCAACACCATGGGCATGACCCGCGAAGCGGCGCTGGCCGGCAGCGGGCTGGCCTGGCTGCCGGAAGACCAGGTGCTGGCCCTGATCGAACAGGGCCGGCTGCAATCGACGCTGGACGCGTGGTGCCCGACCTTCGATGGCTATTACGCGTACTACCCGTCACGCCGGCATGTCAGCGTGGCCATGCGCACGGTGCTCGACGCCCTGCGCGGGCCGATGGCCGGCTGAAGGGTGCGGACCGCTGTCCGCACCCTGCCCGCTCAGCCCTTGGCCTGCGCCGCACGCTGGGCGTTGTAGCGCTCGCCGACGATCGACACCTCTTCCAGCGCCTGCGCGATGCGCTGCAGTTCCTCGGCGGACAGCTGCAGTTCGGCCGCCGCCAGGTTCTCGTCGAGGCGATGGACCTTGGTGGTGCCCGGAATCGGCACGATCCACGGTGCCTGCGCCAACAGCCAGGCCAGCGCGACCTGCGCCGGAGTGGCAGCACGGGCGGTGGCGATGGTGCTGATGCGATCGACCAGCGCCTGGTTGGCCCTGCGCGCCTCCACTTCGAAGCGCGGCACGGTGTTGCGGAAGTCGTTGTCGCTGAAGGTGGTATCGGCGTTGATCGCACCGGTGAGGAAGCCGCGGCCCAGCGGGCTGAACGGCACGAAGCCGATGCCCAGTTCCTGCAGGGTCGGCAGCAGTTCGCGTTCCGGCTCGCGCCACCACAGCGAGTACTCGCTCTGCACCGCCGCCACCGGCTGTACTGCATGCGCGCGGCGCACGGTGGCGGCACTGGCCTCGGACAGGCCGAAGTGGCCGACCTTACCGTCGGCGATCAGGTCACGCACGGTGCCGGCCACATCCTCGATCGGCACGTTCGGGTCCACCCGGTGCTGGTAGAACAGATCGATGTGGTCGGTGCGCAGGCGCTTGAGGCTGGCCTCGGCCACCGCGCGGATGTTCTCCGGCCGGCTGTCCAGGCCCGTGTCGACGCGGGCATCCTTGAAGCCAAACTTGGTGGCGATCACCAGCCTGTCGCGGTACGGCGCCAGGGCCTGGCCGAGCAGTTCCTCGTTGATGTACGGGCCATAGACTTCGGCGGTATCGAAGAAGGTCACGCCGCGCTCGACTGCGGCATGCAGCAGGGCAATGCCCTGTGCCTGCTCCACCGGCGGGCCGTAGCCATGGCTCAGGCCCATGCAGCCCAGGCCCAGGGCGGAAACCTTCAGGCCACTGCGGCCAAGTTCACGTGTCTGCATCGTCGTGCTCCAGAGGGGGAGCGACGACGATACGCCGGGACGTGCCGTGGATAGAACGGCCTGGATGGCAGTCGGTCATGACTGGATTTCATCAATCCACTTCGCCCACCACAAAGGCCAGGATGGCCAGCAACAGCAGCCCACCGCCTGCCAGCAGCACCAGGATGTGCCAGACACCGAAACGGTCCATGCGCTGCAGGTCGACCTTCTCGTCCAGGTGGTAGCGCCGCAGCAGGCTGTTGACCGGCAACAGCGGCACGAAGGTGAACAGTGAAAGCAGCGCACCGCCGTTGGGCAGGCGCCCGGCGAAATTGAGCAGGAAGAACAGCAGCGCCAGCAGGCCCGGCGCGAAGGCCAGCTGGCGGCGGCGCGACTGGGCGATGTCGCGCAGGTCGCCGAAGCAGAAGAACGCCCAGATGGGCGAGAACAGCGCGCGTGCCCAGGGCCACTGCGTACCGCCGGTTTCGCGCTTGATCGCGCGCCAGTTCTGCCAGAACCAGTACAGCGGGTACAGCCCCAGCGTGGCCAGCGACAGCGCGGCGATCTTCATCGTTGACGGCGAGTAATACACCGCAGCGGTGGAGGTGGCGAAGCTGACCGGCGCGGTCGGCAGCACCGGCGGACGCGCAGGCGTTGCCGCCGGCGCACGATACGGATCGTGCATTTCCATATGCGAACCTTGAATTGTCACGCCGGCACGGTGCCGGCTCCCCCTGTCCCGCGAACGCGGCGACCGCGCGACTATCGCAGAGCGGATGGGGGTGGCGCCAGTGCCGCTCAGGCGCGCATGGCCGCCACCTGGTAATGGACCTTGTTGCCCTCCAGCACGATCCATTTGTTCTGTTGCAGCTGCTGCACCAGCGCGGTGACTTCCTTCGCAGCCAGGGCCTTCTGGAAGAGGTTGTGGATGGAGTTGTGCAGCGCCACCTTTGAACCAGGGCGCGCCTTGTCCTGCCGCACCAGCCAGTCACGCAGATGCGTCAGCCGCGCATCGGGCAGCACCGCTTTCGCTGCAGGCAATGCAGGGGCTGCAGCGCTCTGCCGCGCCGGGCGGAACATGGGCAGATCGGCCACCGACACGCAGCGGTCGGCCCGCAGGCCTCGTGCCTTCAGGTGCGCCACCAGCGGGTCGAAACCGGTGTCCCTGGAAATGATGTGGAAGTACGCCTTGGGATCGGCGGCCGCGATTTCGCCGATATAGAACGCGATATGGAAATCCAGCGCGTTGGGGCCACTGCCATGGCAGCGTATGTAACGCCCCTGGCTGCCCAGCGCCTGCATGGCCTCGGCCACGTCCATGCTGATGCGTGCCTGCGATGCGCCGACAAACACCAGTACCGTGAACCCGGGTGCCGCCAGTTCCTTCAGGGACGGTGGCTGCACGTTCTCGAAATCGATCAGTACGACGTTGCGGGCCAACGGCATGTCCATATGCACTCCCCTGTAGCGGTCGCCCGGCAACAGCCCCCTTGCTGGGGGCCCTGCCTCTGATGATCAACGAACCTCGGAAATCTCCACGCCGTCCAGGCCCTGCGACAGGGTGCGCGCATCACCGCCCTGGCTGAGCTTGATGCGCAGGCGCACTTCGTTCTGCGAATCGGCGTAGCGCAGCGCGTCCTCGTAGCTGATCTCGCCGGCCTGGTACAGTTCGAACAGGCTCTGGTCGAAGGTCTTCATGCCCAGCTGGACCGACTCCTTCATCAGTTCCTTCAGCTTGTGGATCTCGCCGTCGCGGATGTAGTCCTGCACCAGCGGCGTGCCCAGCAGGATTTCCATCGCCACCTTGCGCGAGCGGCCATCGGGCGACGGCACCAGCTGCTGGGCGACCACGCCCTTGAGGTTCAGCGACAGATCCATCAGCAGCTGGTTGCGGCGGTCTTCGGGGAAGAAGTTGATGATGCGGTCCATCGCCTGGTTGGCGTTGTTGGCATGCAGGGTGCACAGCACCAGGTGGCCGGTTTCTGCGAAGGCGATGGCGTGGTCCATGCCCTCGCGGGTACGCACCTCGCCGATCATGATCACGTCCGGTGCCTGGCGCAGGGTGTTCTTCAGCGCCGCTTCCCAGCTGTCGGTGTCGATGCCGACTTCGCGCTGGGTGATGATGCAGCCTTCATGCTTGTGCACGAACTCGATCGGATCTTCGATGGTGATGATGTGGCCGGTCGAATTCTGGTTGCGGTAGCCGATCATCGCCGCCAGCGAGGTGGACTTGCCGGTACCGGTGGCGCCCACGAACAGGATGATGCCGCGCTTGGTCATCGCCAGCGTCTTGATGATAGGCGGCAGGCTCAGTTCTTCCACCGTCGGGATGCGCGTTTCGATGCGACGCAGGACCATGCCGACCTGGTTGCGCTGGTAGAAGCAGCTCACGCGGAAACGGCCGACACCGGCCAGGCCGATGGCGAAGTTGCACTCGTGGGTCTTCTCGAATTCCTCGCGCTGGGCCGGGGTCATCACGTTGAGGACCAGGTCGCGGCTCTGTTGCGGGGTGAGCGGCGTCTGCGTGATCGGCGAGATCTTGCCGTTGACCTTGATCGCCGGCGGCATGCCGGCGGTGATGAACAGGTCCGAGGCGCGCTGGTGCGCCATCAGCTTGAGGAAGGAGGTGAAATCGATGGTGCTGGCAGTGCTGGCGGTGCTGTTCATGGCGGGCTCCCAATGGGCGATGCCAGAGATCGGTCGGTGGGCGGAATTTCGCCGGCGCGGCGGCATCGATACGCGCCGCGGCCGGGCGGATCCGCCTTACTCGAACAGACGCTTGTCCTTGGCGTACTCGCGCGCCTGGTTGCGGGTGATCAGGCTGCGCTTGACCAGGTCCTGCAGGTGCTGGTCAAGGGTCATCATTCCGTACTGCTGGCCGGTCTGGATGGCCGAGTACATCTGCGCCACCTTGTCTTCGCGGATCAGGTTGCGGATGGCCGGGGTGCCGACCATGATTTCCCACGCAGCGGTACGGCCGCCGCCGACCTTCTTCAGCAGCGCCTGCGAAATGACCGCGCGCAGCGATTCGGACAGCATCGAGCGCACCATCGGCTTTTCGCCGGCCGGGAACACGTCGATGATGCGGTCGATGGTCTTGGCCGCCGAGCTGGTGTGCAGGGTGCCGAACACCAGGTGGCCGGTTTCCGCAGCGGTCAGCGCCAGGCGGATGGTTTCCAGGTCGCGCAGTTCGCCCACCAGGATGATGTCCGGATCCTCACGCAGTGCCGAGCGCAGTGCTTCGTTGAAGCCGTGCGTGTCGCGGTGCACTTCGCGCTGGTTGATCAGGCACTTCTGCGAGGTGTGCACGAATTCGATCGGATCCTCGACGGTGAGGATGTGGCCGTATTCGTTCTTGTTGATGTAGTCGATCATCGCCGCCAGCGTGGTCGACTTGCCCGAACCGGTCGGGCCGGTCACCAGGATCAGGCCCTGCGGCTGCTGGATGACCTCGCGGAACAGCGGCGGGCAGGCCAGGTCCTCCAGGGTCAGCACTTCGGACGGAATGGTACGGAACACCGCACCGGCGCCACGGTTCTGGTTGAAGGCATTGACACGGAAGCGGGCCAGCGACGGAATCTCGAAGGAGAAGTCGACTTCGAGGAATTCCTCGTAATCGCGCCGCTGCTTGTCGGACATGATGTCGTACACCAGCGCGTGGACCTGCTTGTGGTCCAGGGCCGGGATGTTGATGCGGCGGACGTCACCGTCCACGCGGATCATCGGCGGCAGGCCTGCAGACAGGTGCAGGTCGGACGCTTTGTTCTTTACGGAAAACGCCAACAGTTCGGCGATATCCATGAGCGGCTACTCCCCAATAACGGCTTCGACTGGAAGGATCTTTCCCCTGGCGGCAGTATAGCCTCCTGTCACACTGGAACGCGTTACGTGGCCACTGCCCTGCCCGAGATCCTGAGCAACCTGCACAACGCCGCCGAGGCTGCCGGGCGGCCACCGCCGCGCCTGCTGGCGGTTTCCAAGACCCAGCCGGCCGAGGCCGTGGCGGCGCTGGCCGCGCAGGGCCAGCGCGCCTTCGGCGAAAACTATGTGCAGGAAGCCCTTGCCAAGATACAGGCGCTGCAGGCACTGGGGCTGGAATGGCACCTGATCGGCCACCTGCAGTCGAACAAGGCCGAGGCCGTGGCCCACCATTTCGACTGGGTGCAGAGCGTGGACCGGCCCAAGCTGGTGGCGGCCCTGGCCCGCTACCGTCCGGCCGGGCGCTCGCCGCTGAACGTGCTCATCCAGGTCAACATCGACGACGAATCCAGCAAGCACGGCTGCGCCCCGCAGGACGTGGACGCCCTGGCCGCCGCCATCGCCGCCGAGCCCGCCCTGTGCCTGCGCGGGCTGATGGCCATTCCCGCGCCGTGGCCCGATGCCGGGCGCCGCCGTGAAGCCTTCGTGCGCATGCGCACACTTTTCCAGACGCTGGCCGCGCGCCATCCGCAGGTGGACACCCTGTCGATGGGCATGAGCAGCGACTATGCCGAGGCCATTGCCGAGGGCGCGACCCTGGTCCGCATCGGCACCGCCCTGTTCGGCGCACGCCCGCGCCCCGCCTGACTTCAGGAGATTCCCCATGACAGTCGATTCCATCACCTTCATCGGCGGCGGCAACATGGCGCGCAGCCTGATTGCCGGCCTGGTCCGCCAGGGCGTGCCCGCCACGCAGATCCACGTGGCCGAGCCGGTGGCCGCGCTGCGCGATGCACTGGCCGCCGATTTCGGCGTGCAGACCCATGACAACGCCGCCGATGCCGCAGCCCAGAGCCAGACGTGGCTGCTGGCGGTGAAGCCGCAGGTGCTGCGCGATGTCTGCCACTCGTTGCAGGGCCTGGCCCAGACGCAGGCGCCGCTGGTGGTGTCGATCGCCGCCGGCATCACCAGCGCCCAGCTGCAGCGCTGGCTGGGCGGCCCCGTGCCGGTGGTGCGCGCGATGCCCAACACCCCTGCCCTGCTGGGTGCCGGCGTGACCGGCCTGTATGCCACCGCCGCCGTCGATGCGCAGCAGCACGCGCAGGCCGAGCGCGTGCTGGCCAGTGCGGGGCGCACGGTGTGGATTGACGACGAGGCGCTGATGGATTCAGTCACTGCCGTGTCCGGCAGCGGCCCGGCCTATGTGTTCCTGCTGGCCGAAGCGATGGAGGCGGCCGGCATCGCCCAGGGCCTGCCGGCCGATGCGGCGCGCGCACTGGTGGTGCAGACCCTGCTGGGGGCATCGCGGATGCTGGACGAAGCCGGCGAGAGCCCAGCCGAACTGCGGCGCCGGGTGACCTCGCCCAACGGCACCACCCAGGCGGCGATCGAGAGCTTCCAGGCCGATGGTTTCGAACGGCTGGTGGGCAAGGCGCTGCGCGCGGCACAGCTGCGCGGGCGGGAGTTGTCTGCGGCCAATGATTGACCCGACCACCAGTAGATCCACGCCATGCGTGGATGGAGCCTTCCCGGTGCACCGACACGCCGGCATCGACGCATGGCGTCGATCTACTGGCCGCTGGTAGATCCACGCCATGCGTGGATGGGCCCTCCCGGTACGCCGGCACGCCGGCATCGACGCATGGGGTCGATCTACTGGCCGCTGGTAGATCCACGCCATGCGTGGATGGGCCCTCCCGGTGCACCGGCACGCCGGCATCGACGCATGGCGTCGATCTACTGGCCGCGGGTAGATCCACGCCATGCGTGGATGGAACCTTCCCGGTGCACCGCCACGCCGGCATCGAGGCATGGCGTCGATCTACTGACCGCTGGTGGATCCACGCCATGCGTGGATGGAGCCTCCCCGGCACACCAGCACGCCAGCATCGACGCATGGCGTCGATCTACTGGCCGCTGGTAGATCCACGCCATGCGTGGATGGAGCCTTCCCGGTGTACCGGCACGCCGGCATCGACGCATGGCGTCGATCTACTGACCGCTGGTAGATCCACGCCCTGCGTGGATGGAGCCTTCCCGGTGCACCGACACGCCGGCATCGACGCATGGCGTCGATCTACTGGCCGCTGGTAGATCCACGCCATGCGTGGATGGAGCCTTCCCGGTGCACCAGCACGCCGGCATCGACGCATGGCGTCGATCTACTGGCCGCTGGTAGATCCACGCCATGCGTGGATGGGCCCTCCCGGTGCACCAGCACGCCGGCATCGACGCATGGCGTCGATCTACTGGCCGCTGGTAGATCCACGCCATGCGTGGATGGAGCCTTCCCGGTGCACCGACACGCCGGCATCGACGCATGGCATCGATCTACCCCGCGTGCTGCAGCACGTACTCCACGAAGCACTGCAGCCGCGGGCGGGGCCGCCGGTCCGGCAGGTAGACCAGGTGCATCGGTCGCGGCTCAGGCAGGTACTCGCGCAGCAGCGGTTTCAGGCGCCCGGCGGCAATGTCGGCCGCCAGCAACGCCGTCGGCTGCAGGACCAGCCCGGCCCCAGCCACCGCTGCTTCGCGCAGCGCATAGCCATCATTGCTGGTCAGCCGGGCTTCCCAGTCGACCGGCTCGCCATTGGCCAGCTGCCAGCCGTGCCCGCCGCGCCAGGCCAGGTGGCTCAGGCAGTCATGGCCATCCAGATCCGCCGGGGTACGTGGCGTGCCGCGCCGGCGCAGGTAGGACGGCGCAGCGCACAGGCTCATCGCATAGGGCTGCAGGGGGCGTGCCACCACATCCCGGGATGGCAGCGGCCCGACCCGGATCACCGCATCGAAGCCATCTTCGATCAGGTCCACGCGGCGGTTGCTCAGGTCCAGCTCGATGTTCAACAGCGGCTGCGCACGCAGCAGGCCGGACAGCAGCGGCGCCAGCACGCAGCTGCCCCAGGTGGTGGGCGCACTGATACGCAGCAGCCCGCGCGGCTGCCGCTGCAGGCCGGCCACATCGGCCTCGGCCTGCTGCACCTGTTCCAGTACCTGCCGGCAGCCGGCCAGATAGGCGGTACCGGCTTCGGTCAGGCGCTGGCGGCGGGTGTTCCGCTGCAGCAGGGCCGTGCCCAGATGCGCTTCCAGCTGCTGGATGTACTTTCCCACCATCACCGCCGACACCTGCAGGTGCACGGCCGCTGCGGAAAAGCTGCCGTGGTCGGCCACAGCGACGAACGCCTGCATGCAGCGCAAGGTGTCCATTACAAACCCCTGATTAGCAATCTGCGAATCATACGCCGCTTACCAAACCCCGCAATGACGGCGCAGACTGCAGGCCTCTCCCACCAGGAAACCGTCATGAAGATCCTGCTTGTCGGCGCCAACGGCACCCTCGGCCAGGCGGTCGCCCGCCACCTTGGCCAGAACCACGAGATCCTATCCGCCGGCCGCCGCAGCGGTGCGCTGCGCGTGGACCTGGGCGACGATGCCAGCGTGGCTGAGCTGTTCGCGCAGACCGGCACGGTGGACGCGGTGATTTCCACCACCGGCAGCGTGCACTTCGGTCCGCTGCTGTCGATGACCGCAGCGCAGTTCAACAGCGGCCTGCAGGACAAGCTGCTCGGCCAGGTGCGCTTGGCGCTGGCGGCCCAGCACCATCTGAACCCGGGCGGTTCCATCACCCTGACCACCGGCATCATCAGCGCCCAGCCGATCCGCGACGGCGCCAATGCCACGGCAGTGAACCAGGCGCTGGAGGGCTTCGTGCGTGCGGCCGCACTGGAACTGCTGCCGCGCGGCCTGCGCATCAACGCGGTCAGCCCGAACGTGCTGGTCGAATCGCTGCAGGCCTATGGTCCCTATTTCCCGGGTTTCGAAGCGGTGACTGCGCAGCGCGCGGCCCTGGCCTTCCAGCGCGCGGTGGAAGGCATCCAGAGCGGCCAGACCCTCACCGTCTGGTAATCCCGGCGATCTGCGCCGGGCACGGCCCGGCGCTACCGGAAGCGACTCAGCCCCAGCGCATGGGGCCGTCGCCGCGCTCGCCCAGCACGTCGTCCGGGTTGGCCAGGCGGCAGCGCTTCAGCGACAGGCAGCCGCAGCCGATGCAGCCGGTCAGCTCATCGCGCAGCAGCTGCAGCATGTGGATGCGCTCTTCCAGTTCCTGTTGCCAGCGTGCGGACAGCCGCGCCCAGTCGGCCTTGGTCGGTGCGCGGCCCTCCGGCAGGGTATCGAAGGCACGGGCCACGGCTTCCAACGGCATGCCCACGCGTTGCGCGACCCGGATCACCGCCAGCCGGCGCAGCACATCGCGCGCGTAGCGCCGCTGGTTGCCGGCGGTACGCAGGCTGCTGATCAGCCCCTTGCGCTCGTAGAAATGCAGCGCCGATACCGCCACGCCACTGCGGCGGGCCACCTCGCCCACGCTCAGTTCCTGTTCCAGCATCACTTGACCTCAACCATGGTTCAGGTGGCATGCTGCTGTCTTCGCCGCACGAACTCAAGCGCGGCCCGATCGATCGCAGAACGATGACACCCCAATCCCCCACGCCTGCCGCCGCCCTGCCGGCGGCCGAGTCCATCCTGTCGCCGCAGTACCGCACCACCACGGTGGGCATGGTGGTGCTGGTGGCCCTGCTCGCCTTCGAGGCCCTGGCCGTGGCTGCGGCAATGCCGACCGTGGCCGAAGCCCTGGACGGCCTACGCCTGTACGCGCTGGCATTCGGCGGCACCCTGGCCACCAGCGTGGTCGGCATGACCGTGGCCGGGCGCTGGACCGACCGCGGTGGCCCGGCGCGGCCGCTGTGGTGGGGCCTGGCCTGTTTCGTGCTGGGCCTGCTGCTGGCCGGCCTGGCCGTGCGCATGGGCATGCTGGTGGCTGGGCGCCTGCTGCAGGGCCTGGGCAGCGGTGCGATCTCGGTGGCGCTGTACGTCATGGTTGCGCGCAGCTACCCCGAAGCCCTGCGGCCGAAGGTCTTCGCTGCCTTCTCGGCCGGCTGGGTGGTGCCGTCCATGGTGGGCCCGGCATTGAGTGGCCTGATCGTGCAGCACCTGGGCTGGCGCTGGGTGTTCCTGGCAGTACCGCTGCTGGCGGTACCGGCGGCGTTGATGCTGCGCCCGGCGCTGGCCCGGCAGGCACCGGTGCGGTCCACGGGCCACGACGGCGGCACGCAGGTGGTGCGCTGGGCGGCCGGTGCGTCGCTGGCCGCGCTGCTGCTGTACCTGGGCGGCCAGCAGCATGGCGTGCTGGCCGTGGCCTGCATGGTCATCGCCATCGCCGGCCTGCTCCTGTGCGGGCACCGCCTGCTGCCGGTGGGTACGCTGCGCCTGCGCCGCGGCCTGCCCAGCGTGATCGCGCTGCGCGGCGTGGCCGCCGCCGCGTTCTTCGCCTGCGAAGCCTACCTGCCGCTGCTGCTGCAGCGCGAACGGGGCCTGTCGCCCAGCTGGGCCGGCGCGGTGCTGAGCCTGGGCGCGCTGGGCTGGTTCAGCGGCTCCTGGCTGCAGGGCCACCAGCAGCGCGGCTGGTCGCGCCAGCAGCTGCTGCGCGTGGGCACGGTGCTGATGACGGTGGGCATCACCGCCACCCTGGCCGTGCTGTTCAACACGGTGCCGCTGCCGGTGGCCCTGGCGGGCTGGACGCTGACCGGTTTCGGCATGGGCATGATCTACGCCAGCCTGTCGGTGCTGACACTGTCGCTGTCACCGCCGCACGAGCAGGGGCGCAACACCTCGGCACTGCAGTTGAGCGAAGCCCTGTGCGTGGCCACGGCGCTGGCGCTGTCCGGTGCGCTGTTCGCGCTGTTCGTCGAACGCGCACCGCATACCGGCTATGTGCTGTGCCTGGCGATCACGCTCGGGCTGGCGCTGCTGGCAACGGTAGTGGCGCGACGGGTGTAGCCAGCCACAGGGTAGTGCCGGCCGCTGGCCGGCACTACCGGCTGCCCGTCCCCACATCATCGATATCGCGGTGCAGGATGCGCCGCACTTCCAGCACCGCCTGCGGGGTTTCCTGCACGCTGTGGCCGGAAATGATCACCTTTTCCGATTGTGCCCCGGGCAGGTGCGCGCTCCAGTAGGGCACCAGGCCATCGTCGGATTTCTCCAGCGGCAGTTCCGGTTTGCGCTGGGCGATGATCGAGTGGTACTTCAGGCCCGCTTCGATCGGCAGCTGCGCGGCCGCCTTCACGAACGGGTCGCTGGCCTTGAGGTTGTCGATGCTGTTGGGAATCTTCGGCTTGGCCGTGCCGTCCGCCTGCTGCTCGGCCTGCGCCAAGGCCAGGAACACATCCTCGAACTTGCCAAGGATGGTCAGCGGCAGCCGCACAAGGCGGCCGATCAGCCGGCCCAGCTTGTTGCCGGCGATATCCGTACCCTGGTGCGGGGCGGCGATGAAGATCGCCCGTTCCACGTTCGGCTGCGCCTTGAAATGCAGCAGCGGACCCAGCTTGCTCTGCACCCGCTTCAGACGCTCGCCCTTCAGATCATAATTGGCCAGCAGATCGTCCCACAGCACATCGCCCGAATCGCTCACCAGCAGGCGCGCCAGCACACCGCCCATGCTGTGGCCGATGTACACCATGTCCTTGGATGCACGCGTGCTGCCGTCGGGATCGAAGTGCTTCAACGTGTCGTTGAACGCGTTGGCGATCTCGTAGCGGTTCAGCGCGATGGGCGCGTTGGTGGGGTAATACACTTGCCACACCTGGAACTGCCGGCGCAGTTCCGGGTCGCCCATGATTTCGTTGGCCAGGTTCACCCAGGCCTCCGGGCTGCTGGCCAGGCCATGCAGCATGAAGATGATGCGGCGGTTCGGGTCCCACGGCTGCATCAGGTAGATATGCGGTTCGCCGATGCCCTCGCTCAAACCGAACAGCGTGCGCAGCGACTGCGTGGCAAACCCGCTCTGGGCCAGCCACAGCCCGTAGGCGGCAGTGAAATTGCCGGCCAGCGGCACCTGCTCGCCATGCAGGGTGATGCGCTCGGTGGCTTCGGGCGAATACGCGTCCAGCTCCACGCGGCGGGTGCGCATCACATCATCCAGGCTGTCGCCCTCGAAGCGCAGCAGCGCGGTGACGTTGATCGAGGACATCTCGCTGTATTCCGGCACGCTGTCGTCGTGCCGGTGGTGGCGCGCGCGTGCAGCGTCCTCACCGCCCTGCCCGTCCTCGACCTTGGGGCCCTCGGCGGCCACCGCCGGCACCACCAGCTTCGGCGGATCCATCACCATCACCAGTTCGGCACCAAAGCCATCACGGCGGTAGGTGCTGCGCAGGCCAACGAAGCTCACCGTGCCGGCTGGCACCAGCTGGGCAGGAATGCTCTTCAGCGACAGCTCGGCGTAGTTGGAGGCCAGCGTCCAGCTGCCGGCGGACATCGGCCGGGTGTAATCCTCACCAGCCAGCGCCGCCGCACGGGCGCGGCTGAACAGCACCACCGCGGCCTTCTCGGCCGCGTAGTTGTAGTAGTCGCGCACCTGGGTCTGGCGGTCTTCGAAGGCGCGGTCGGACGGCGAGCGGCCACTGAAGAACAGATAGGCATAGCCGTAGCGCGCGGCCTCCAGCCAGGCGTCCAACGCCGCATCGCTCATCGGCGGTTCGCCGCTGGCATGCTTCTTCGGGGTGAGCGCCAGCGCGGCCTTCACCCACAGTTCGGACAGGGTCGAAAGACGCTGCTCGACATTCAGGTCGTCGGTCATCAACAGCGTGCTGCGGCAGACCAGGAAGTCCTTCTCGCACTGCGATTCGTCCAGCCCCGCCGCACTCAGCGTCTCGCGCGAGGCCGGGCTCAGCTTGCCGGTGTTGAGCACGTCGGCGCGCTTGTTCACCAGCGAATCGCTGGACGCCACCTGCTTGACGGTGACCATCGCGCAGCCGCTGCCCCCCAGCAGCATGGACAGCGCCAACAACGCCGGCAGCACGCGCTGCCAGCGGATCAGGAAAACGACGGTCATTGCTGCGGGTCCTGCTCGGTGCCGGGAATTCCCTGGCGGATCACGGTGGAGTAGTTGCCATCGGGCGCCATCTTCAGCGCGCGCTCGGTGATGCGCCCCTTGGCATGCAGTTCGGCATAGGGCACGCCCGGGGTCAGCGCGCCGACATCCTGTGCGTATTCGCCCAGGTAGCCTGACAGCAGCAGGCGGTAGTCCATCGGCAGGCGCGGGGCGATGTGCCTGGCCAGGTCGAAGACAATCGTCGTGCAGTTGCTGGTGGCCGTGTTGTAGAACGCCGGCTGCGCATCAAGCTGCCGAGCCTGGTCGAGGTAGGCGGCGAACAGGGTCTTCAGCTGCGCGCGGTCCATGCCATGCAGGCGGTACAGATAGACATCCTCGCCGCGCGCGTTGGTGCGGGTGCGCAGGATGTCGGTCTCCTCCGCGGCGACCAGGGTCATCTCGAAGCGGCGGAAGAAGCCGCCCAGCGCCGAGAACGATTCGCCGCGTTCCTTGCGGATTTCCAGCGAGAACACCAGGTGGCGGCCATCGTCGAAGCCGAACGACACCAGGGTGTGGGCGATGGCCGGGCCCATCCAGTAGGACAGCACCAGGTCGGCCGAACGCAGCTGGTCGAGGTCGTACTCGCGGCGGACCCAGCGCGCGTCGTAGTCGGTTTCACTGCGCCAGGTGAAGTCGCGCACGTTGTCCAGCACCACGTGGCGGCCATCGAAGGATTCCATGTGCAGGCGCTGGGCCACGTCGTCGGCCCAGTCGCGATCCTGGCGCGGCGTCAACAGCAGCCACCACAGCCCCGCCAGCGCCACCGAACCGAGGTAGAAGCCCACCCAGCGCCTGCGAGGCCGCCCGCGTGCCACGGCCCACGCCGCCCACAGGGCGGCCAGCAGCCACAGCACGGCCACAGCCGCCGACACCCAGCCCGGCCCCGGCAACTGGTAGGCCAGCAAACCGGTCACCCACAGCGCCAGCAGCGCCATGGCACATCCTGTCATCCAACGTCCTGCGGCTCTCACGGGCATCCTGTCGCGTTCGGGGGGCGGCATAGTTAGCCACAAGCCACCTGACGCTGGCATCACCGGCCCATTCAGCCAAGGGCCCGGGCGGACGCTGCGGGCGCATACTGGCGCGGTCATCCCGACCAGGAACCCCGATGGGAATCACCTCCGTTGCCGGTGTGGCCGTGCAGCCACGGCACCGCGCCACCTGCCACTGCGGCACCGTCGAACTGCTGCTGGACCTGCCCGAGGGCATCATCGAACCGCGCCGCTGCGACTGCTCGATGTGCCGCCGCCGGGGCGCGATCGCCGCCAGCGTGACCCGTGAGGGGCTGCAGGTGGTGCGTGGCCAGGACCACCTGCGCCTGTACCAGTTCAACACCCATGTGGCCGAGCACTATTTCTGCGGCATCTGCGGGATCTACACCCACCACCGGCGGCGCTCCAACCCGGACCAGTACGGCTACAACGTGGCCTGCCTGGAGGGCATCGACCCGTTCGCACTGGGGGTGATTCCGGTCAACGACGGGGTCAACCACCCCGCCGACCGCACGGCTTAGTGGCGCGTGCGCCGGGGCGGTGCGGCCACCTTCTGCCAGGGTGCCATGCCGCTGCGGCCGGCCCGCGCGGGCCGCTTCAGCCAGGGCCTGCGCGGCGGCGGCGGGTCGACGGCCATCGGCGGCGGCAGCGGACGGCGGCTGGGCCAGAGATGATCAAGCAGCCACATGGCGGATCTCCGTGGGGGACGGGGATGATCGACTCTAGGCCTGCGGCGGCATGGACCGCGTGAGGCCCTGACGACACGACGATGACATGCCGGGCGACTTACACGCGTTCCGGATTGGTTTCGTGCAACACCACGCTGCGCCCCAGCAGCAGTTGCCCAGCGCGCGGCTGCGGGTATTCATCGATTACCTGGTCGAACACCTGTTCCGTGCTCGATAGACTGGGCAGCCGTATTGGAAGCAGTTGCGCACATGGCGATCAAACACCTGGACGTACTGAAACTGCTTGCCGCCGCCGGCCTGGTCGAGGCCATCGACGGCGACGTCAAGCGCTGCGCGCTTTGGGCGCGACTCGGCCCTGAGGCAGCAAAGCGCGAGCCTGCGCAGATCGGTGCAGAGGTGATCGAAAACGTGCTGCTGCGCTGGAACTGCATCCTGCAGGCCGACCCGGCCGAGGTGGCGCCGCTGTATGTCCACAAGACCGCGTTGGCGCTGGCGGTGTGCCTGCACCGGCAGGGCTTCGTCGATGCGCAGCTCACCGACGCAGCGGTTGCGGCCATTGCGGCGTTGAATGCCGCCGTGGCGCTGAATGACGTATTTCACCGTCGCCGCGCGGATATCGAGGCGCTGCTGCGCAGCCCGGCAGTGATGCCGGCACGTCGTCCCCCGCTGTTGAAAGCGCAGACCGCGTGGCGCGCCGGTGACGTGGTCGGCATGCAGGTGGCCGACCGCCACCATGCCTTCCATGTGCTGCAGGTCAGCCAGGGCGCTCCCATTGTGGAGTTCTACGATATCGTGCAGGACACGCCGCTGGCATGGGAACACCTGCAGGGCGTCATCGCCCGTGGCAAGCAGCTCAACGACGGCTGCGAATACCTGGACCGTTACGCGCTGTACAGCCTGCAGTACCAGCCCGACCCCGCCCACCAGTTCCGCCTGCTGGCCAGCGGCATCACGCACGGGCCGGACAACGCACACCTTGCCCGGCACAGCGCCCTGTACGTGGTGACCGATATCTTCCGCATGGCGCGTGAGCTGCTGCCGTAGTCCAGGCCTGCGAAGAATGCACCGCCCGCCGCCACTCCCCAGGTGAGGTGCGCTCTGCCTGCACAGAGCTGCAGCGCTCACACCCACGCAGTAGCGTGGATGGGCGGCGGGCGATGCGGGTTGGCGTACCGGAAGACTCTGGAGAAGACTCTGGAGCGGACCGGCGGATCGGGATGATCCCCACGCATCACCCGCCACGGACCAGCGGGCCGCGTCATCCGGAAGCCGTCCTCCCTGGACAGCTTCCGGACACGCGCCCGAGTTTTTTGGGACGCCAATCCCAGCCAGCCACGAAGGCCGGCGAAGGGATGCTGACGGCGCGTGCCGACGCTGGCCGTTGGGGTCACCAGCAGCCCCGCCGCAGGAATGTGAGGATCGCCAATGCGACGCGCTGAAGCCCTTGTCCTGCAGTGCCCGCGCATCGGCGTCGCAACGCGCGGCAACCGGCACTTCAGGCACCACCGGCGCGGCAAAGACACGCCACAATGTCGATCAAGACAGATGCTGCTGGGCGGCCAGTGCCAGGAAGTGCTGCAGCACCGGCCCAGCTACGCCCGGTCGCGTGCAGAACTGCAGTTCGAAGGCCGCCTCGGCGCCGTCGATCACGCGGTACACCACTTCCTGCGGACGGAAGCTGGCCATGCTGGCCGGCACGATCGCCACACCCGCATCCACCGCCACCAGCGACAGCACCGCGTGCATGCCCTGTGCTTCCTGCACCACCCGCGGGGTGAAGCCCGCCGCTGTGCACAGCCCCAGCACCTGTGCGTGGAAACCGATGCCTTCGGCAGCCGGCCAGGAAACGAAGGGTTCCTCCACCAGCGCGGCAACCTGCAGCCCCTTGGCCGCCGCCAGGCGATGCGACCGCGGCAGCGCGATCGCAAGGCGGTCCTGATCGAAGGCCTGCAGCACCAGTTCGGCGGCGGGGATCGGCGGAATCAGCAGCCCCAGATCGATGCGTTCCTCGCGCAGCCACAACTGTTGCTGGTGCGTGGTGGCCTCATGCAGGTGCAGCTGCACCTGCGGGTAGGCCTGGCGGAACTGGCGGATCAGGCCAGGCAGCCGGCCATACAGCGCGCTGCCCACATAGCCCACGCGCAGGCTGCCGGTCTGCCCTGCCGCCGCTTCACGGGTACGCTGCAGCGCCTGTTCGGCCTGCAGCAGGGTGGCCCGCGCTTCCACCAGCAACGTGTGCCCGGCAGCGGTCAGGCCCAGCGTGCGGTTGCCGCGCTCGATCAGGCTGGTGCCGACCTCGTCCTCCAGCCGCCGCATCGCCGCGGTCAGCGGTGGCTGCGACATATGCAGGCGTGCGGCGGCACGATGGAAGTGCAGTTCTTCAGCAACCGCCACGAACTGGCGGAGCAGGCGCAGATCGATCATCGCAGGACAGGCAGCGGACAGGCTGCCTAGGGTACGCGCTCAACCGCGTGCGTCGACACTCGGCCGTGCGATCACCGGCCACTGCAGGGCCACCGCTTCGATGCTGTCGGCCACCACCGCACGCAGGTCGCGCGGGTAGGCAACATGCTCGGCGTCCTGCAGGCGCAGCGCGTGGAACTGCCCGTTGCTGGCACGCAGCACCCAGCCACCGTCGCGGCAGCGCGTGGATGCAAGGAAGGCCACGCCCGTGGCCACCGTGTCCGGGTGCAGTTCATCAGGTTCACCATCGATGCCCCACATGCGGGTCTTGGCCACCGGTGAAACCGCGTTGACCACGATGCCGTGTTCGGCGCCTTCCAGCGCCAGCACGTTCACCAGGCCCTGCGCGGCCAGCTTGGCCATCGCATAGGCGGACAGCCCGCGCTGCGCATACTGCGGGTACAGCGCGCGGTCGGACGTGGTCAACACGATGCGTCCACCGCCGGCCGCACGCATGGCCGGCCATGCCGCCTGTGCCAGCCACAGCGGCGTCTTGGCGGCCAGGCACAGCATCCGCTCCAGCTCGGCATCATCGATGTCTTCCAGCGCCTGGTAGGCCACCCAGCCCGCGTTGTGGATGAGGAAATCCAGGCGGCCGTGGCGCTGCAGGATGTCGCTCACCAGGGCATGGCAGCGCTCGCGCTGGTCGATGGCAGCGCTGGCCGCCTCCACCGACAGTCCCTGCGCCTGCAGCGCCTGCGTGCACTGGCCGATGCGCAGCGGGTCACTGCCCGCGCCGTCCACGCCCGCGCCGATGTCATGCATGACCACATGCGCGCCACGCTGCGCCAGCAGACGGCTGTACGCCAGGCCAAGGCCGCCGGCCGCGCCGGTGACAAGGCCGACCTGGCCCTGGAAACAAATACTGGAAATCGGCTTCATCGGCCCAGCATCGGGCAACGGCGGGTGCGCAGGCCAATACTGTTGAGGCCCGGTGGCGATACGGCAAAGCTATCGCGCCAGCTGCTTCAACGGCTGAGGGGTTCAGCGGCTGAAGCGGCGCGCGCCGGCCACGCACACCACTGCGGCCATCGTGACCAGCAGCATGCCCACGCTGACCGTTTCGTGCAGCAGCACGGCCGCCAGTGCCAGGCCGAAGAACGGCTGCAGCAGCTGCAACTGGCCCACTGCCGCGATACCGCCCTGGGCCAGCCCGCGATACCAGAACAGGAAGCCGAGCAGCATGCTGAAGACCGCCACATAGCCCAGCGCCCACCATGCCGGCGCGCCCACGGCGGCGAGCGACAGCGGGCGCATCAGTACGGTCAACGGCAGCATCACCGGCAAGGCCAGCAACAATGCCCAGCTGATCACCTGCCAGCCGCCCAGATGGCGCGCCAGGCGCCCGCCTTCGGCATAGCCCAGGCCGCACACCACGATCGCCGCCAGCATCAGCAGATCGGCCTGCAGCGAGGCTTCGATGCCGTTGCGTGCGGCGTAGCCCACTACGCACGCGCTGCCCAGCAGCGAGAACAGCCAGAACGCCGGCCGCGGCCGCTCGCCGCCGCGCAGCACACCGAAGAGGGCCGTACTGAGCGGCAGCAGGCCCACGAAGACGATGGTGTGTGCCGACGATGCATGGCGCAGGGCCAGCGCCGTCAGCAGCGGAAAGCCCACCACCACGCCCAGGCTGACCAGGGCCAGGCCAGGCAGGTCGGCGCGCGCCGGGCGCGGTTGCCGCAACGCCAGCAGCAGGGCCAGACCCAGCACGGCCGCAATGCTGGCGCGCGCGGCCGTGACGAAGCCGGCATCCAGCTCCATCACCGCCAAGCGGGTAGCCGGCAGCGAGCCGGCGAAGATCACCACACCGATGAAGCCATTGAGCCACCCGCTTGCCGACCGTTGCACGCTGCCATCCACTGCGAAGGGCACTGCACGGCCCGGGTCTTCATTGGGCCATCCTGGGGGCGCGGCACCCAGCTACAATCCAGTACAGTCCGAAGTAACTGTACTGGTCACACTTCCCACACAGTCGCCGCCCATGTCCCTCGCCCGCAGCCGTATCGACACCGTCATCCACGCCGTGCGCACGCGCATCGCCGCGCGCCAGGACGGGCCGGGCGCGCGCCTGCCGTCGGTGCGTGCGCAGGCCTCGGCCATGGGCGTTTCCGTGTCCACCGTGGTCGAAGCGTACGAGCGCCTGGCCGCCGAAGGGCTGATCGCCGCGCGCGCGGGTTCGGGTTTCTATGTGGCCGGTCCATTGCCGCCCTTGGCGCTGGCCGCGATGGAGCCACGCCGGGATCGCGTGGTGGATCCGCTGTGGGTGTCGCGGCAATCGCTGGAAACCCCGGCCGACCACCTCAAGCCCGGCTGCGGCTGGATGCCCAGCGATTGGCTGTACCAGGATGGGGTTCGCCGCGGCCTGCGCCGCATGGCGCGTGCCGAGCCCGCCCATCTGGCCGACTATGCCAGCCCGCTGGGGCTGCCGGCGCTGCGCCAGTCACTGCAGCGGCGTGCGGCCGGCCTGGGCATCGAGGTACCACTGGACCAGCTGCTGCTGACCGAATCGGGCACGCATGCGGTCGACCTGGTCTGCCGCCTGCTGCTGAAACCGGGCGACTGTGTGCTGGTCGATGATCCCAGCTACTTCAACTACCACGCGCTGCTGAAGGCGCACCGGGTGCAGGCCATCGGCGTGCCCTATACGCCCGGCGGGCCGGACCTGGACGCGTTCGCAGCGGCCCTGCAGGCGCATGCGCCGCGCCTGTACATCACCAATTCCGGCCTGCACAACCCGACCGGCGCGGTGCTGTCGGCGGCCACGGCACACCGCCTGCTGGGGCTGGCCGAACGCAGCGGGCTGACCGTTGTCGAGGACGATATCTTCGCCGACTTCGAACTGCGCCCTGCCCCACGCCTGGCGGCGCTGGACGGCCTGTCGCGGGTGATCCATGTCGGCAGCTTCTCCAAGACCGTGTCGGCCGCCTCACGCTGCGGCTACATCGCCGCGCGGGCAGACTGGATCGATGCGCTGACCGACCTGAAACTGGCCACCAGCTTCGGCGGTGGCCATCTGGCCGCGCACCTGATGCACATCGCGCTGACCGACAGTGGCTACCGCCGGCACATGCAGGCCATCCGTGCGCGCCTGGCCGATGCCCGCAAGCACACCCTGCGGCAGGTGCAACGCCTGGGCATCACGCCCTGGCTGCTGCCCGAAGCCGGCCTGTTCCTGTGGTGCCAGCTGCCCGATGGCCGCGACGCTGCGGCACTGGCACGGCACTGCCTGGGCGAAGGCGTGGTACTGGCCCCGGGCAATGCCTTCAGCCAGTCGCAGCGTGTGGCCGACTACGTGCGCTTCAACGTGTCCCAGTGCCAGGACCCACGCATCTGGCAGGTACTGGCACGGGCGCTGCGCTGAGGCGGGTGCGGGTCACCCGGCCTCGGCCGTACCGTCCTGGCCGAGGTAGGTTTCAGCCTTGATGTCGAGCAGTTGTGGCCCGGACAGTGTCGCACCATTGAGTTCGACCCCTGCGTGCAGCGCGCGGTTGACCGCGTCCATGGTCGAACTGCGCTGGGCGATGGCCTTCAGCTGCGCCGGTGGGCCTTGGTGATGGATCTGCAGCGCGCGGCGCACGGCCACCGCGAACAGCGGCTCACGGCCGAAGGCGAAGGTGTGTTCGCTGTCATGCTCATCGCGTGCGGTGAACGTCCTCGGCAGGGTGAGGCCGTCGCTGTGCCCCAGCACCGCCAGCGCGAATGCTTCGGGCAGCCACACCAGCAGGCGGCGCATCTGCCAGTACTCGACGCCGGCGTCGGCCAGCGCCTGTTCGGCCTGGTCTTCATCCACCTCCTCCCTGCCCAGCAGGGACAACGCCAGTTCAAACGCCTCCATGGAGGGCATGGTGGGGAAGCGGTGGTGCATGGGCAACGTCCTGCATCGCAGACAGGCGCGCATCCTGGGGCAAAGTGCTGCGTGCATGCAATGCCTCTTGCGCCTCGCGGTAAAGTGGACTGTCACCCCTGCCGCAGGAACGCTTCGATGTCGACCTTCAATGATCCACAGGCCGTCGCCCACTACGCCGACGGTCCGCTGCGGCAGGTGCCGGGCTTCCTCGCCCTGCAGCAGATGAGCCAGCTGCTGCTGGCCGAGCACGTGCCCGCCGAAGGACGCGTGCTGGTGCTGGGTGCGGGCGGCGGGTTGGAACTGAAGGCCTTCGCCGAAGCGCACCCCGGCTGGTGGTTGCTGGGTGTGGATCCGGCCGCGCCGATGCTGGCGCTGGCCGAGCAGACGCTGGGGCCGCTGATGGCGCGGGTCGAACTGCTGGAAGGTTATATCGACGATGCACCCGACGTGCGTTTCGATGGCGCCAGCTGCCTGCTGACGCTGCACTTCCTCGATGCCGCACAGCGCCTGCACACGTTGCGCGAACTACACCAGCGCCTGCGCCCGGGTGCGCCGCTGGTGGTGGCCCACCACAGCGTACCGGCCGATGAAGCAGGCAAGCGCCGCTGGCTGCAGCGCTACCTGGCCTTCGCCGAGGCGTCCGGGGTGACCCATGCCGATGCCCAGCGCACGATCGAGGTCATGATCGAGCGGCTGCCGCTGCAGTCACCGGAACAGGAAGTCGGGCTGCTGGAACAGGCCGGCTTCGAGGGCGTGGAACTGTTCTATGCCGGCTTCAGCTTCAAGGGCTGGGTGGCGTACGCCGGCTGATGCGCCACAGCGTAGAGTCGAGCTAGCTCGACTGATGGCTACGGATGGAGCAGAAACAGTCGAGCAAGCTCGACTCTACGGCGATCGCACCATGGTGTTACGGCACCACGGTGATGCCGATGCGCTGCATCAACAGTGCGGCCTGCTGCACATCCAGCCGTGCGCCACGCAGGTTGACCACGCGCAAGTCCAGGTCGCCCAGCTCCGAACCGGTCAGGTCGCAGTCGGTGAAGTTGGCGCTACTCCAGTCGATGCCTTCGAACTGGCCCGCCGACAGGTCCGAACCGGCAAAGCTGGCGCCGCTGAGGTTGGCGCCGTCCCAGCGGTTCTCCCACAGCTCGCACTTTTCCAGGGTGACCCGCGAGAAGTTGGCGTAGCGCAGGTTCGACTTCTTGATGAAGGCACTGCAGAACCAGGTACGCGTGGTGATCTGGTTCATGAAGCTGGCGTTGCTGAAGTCCGCGCCCTGCGCGCGGCACTCGCTGATTTCCAGGCCCAGCGCCTTGATGAAGTTGAAATGGCACATGCTGATGTCGCAGCCGCGGAAGCTGGCCTCCTTCAGCGTGGCGCCATTGAAGCGGCAGCCGGTGCGGGTTTCAGCATCGTAGAAGCTGCAGTTGATGAATTCGGTGGCAGTGAGGTCCGCACCGGAAAAATCACACTCATGGAACTGCTGGTCGACCACTTCTTGGCCGGTGTACTGGTCGGCGGCGATGCGCAGCTTGCGGTGAACGTTGGGGGCCATCTGCATTTCCATGTCACGTGTGCCCGCCATGATGCCGCGCAGACGTGGCTTTCCGTAAGCGGCCACGCAGCCGGGTTCACCGGCAGTCCAGCGTTGCTGTGTACAAGGCACGGGCCGAATCAGCGGTGACGGCGCCGGAACTTCATCCGCAGCCGGCGGTAGCCGATCACCACGCCCGTCGCGCACAACCCTGTGCCGGCCACGCTCAACACCAGCAGCACGCCCAGCCGCGTGTTCTCCTGCCGCAGCATGCCCGGCAGGTCCCAGCTGTGCAGGAAGTAGAACAGCCAGCGGCCGACGCGTTCGCGATGGCCCAGGGTCAACAGCGGATCGCCGGTGGCCAGATCGATGTACACCCGCGTGGCATGCGCATCGCCGAAATCGGCCACGGCCACCGGGAAGCGGCGCACCGCCGCACCGTTCATCGCCTCGGGGGCGCGCGGGTAGAACCAGGCGTCGGGCGTATGCAGGATCGTGAGTGACCGCAAGGGGGCCGCACTCAGTGCCCGTGCGTGCTGCTGCAGCCACGCCACCGGCAACTGCTTCGCAAGCTGCAGCTGCCCATCCACGCGCGAGACGATGCGCGAACCGCCCTGCCCGTCCAGCAGCACCGCGAACAGTTGGCCACCGATGCGCCGCCACTGGATCTCCACCGGCGCAAAACCCGCCTGTGCCGCTGCGGCCAGCAATGCCTGCGGCTGGACCAGCGCATCATCCAGCGCCACCGCCGCACCGCGATAACGTCCGGCATTCATTGCATCCGCCGGGCTGCTGAACACCTGCAGCGGGTTCATCGACATCAACCCACTGAAAATCCAGGTGAACACGAAGGCCGAGGCCATCAAGCCGACCAGATGATGCCAGCGCATCCACGGCTCGACGTAGGGGGTCTTCGCGCCCGATCGGTAGCGGCCGCGGAAGCGCCAACGCCACACGCCCACCACGATGCCGCTGATGGCCGCCACCGTACACAGCCCGGACAACACGATCACCACCCACGTCCACACCGGGTCCACCGATTGCATGCGCAGGAAGTACAGCCAGTGCAGCCAGGCCCCCACGTAGTTCCAGCGCTGCTGATGGTACGGCGCGTCCAGCACCACCTCGCCGGTATACGAGGACACGTACAGGCTGCCGGGCTGCAGACCGCCCGCTTCCACCTTGTACAGCGGACGGTGCGCATCCAGAGCGCGTGAGTGGGTCCAGCGATCCTCGTCCACGCGCACGGCGCCGGGGAAGGCCGGGCCACCGGCAAACGCGGCCGCCGAAAGCTCGGCCTGCTGCGCAGACACCGGCAGCAGCGCGTGACCACTGCGAGCCGACCACGTGCCGATGTTCGCGCCGCTGCGCACCACGTAAACCGGTTCACCGCGCAGCGTGGTCAGCGCCACGCGCTCGGGTTCGGCCTGGACTCCGGCGGGCAACGCCGGAAGCCCCTGCAACGGTCGCCCGCCCTCAAGCGCCGGCAGGGCCGCCAGGCGCTCACCTGGCGTCAGCTTCGGGTAACCGATGAACAGCATCACCATGCCGCTGACGAACCACAGCAGCATCAACAGGCAGCCGCCAATACCCAACCAGCGGTGCAGCAGGTAGGTCCAGCGCTTGGCGGAGGATCGCAGCGACATCGGCAACGCCCTCAGAAGCGGTGGTCGAGGGTGAACTCGACGCGGCGGTCAGCGCCCAGCAACCACTGCGTGCTGGTGTAGTAGGCCGTCGCGTAGTACGCCTTGTCGAACACGTTGAACAACCGCGCGCTCACCCGCGTGCGCGGTGCTGCCTGCCAGGTCAGGGCCAGATCGGTGGTGCTGTAACTGGGCAGTTCCAGGGTGTTGGCATTGTCGGCATAGCGCTTGCCGACGTAGCGCACGCCCGCGGCGGCGGTCCAGTCGGGCAGGAACTGCCAGCTCAGCCAGGCGTTGGCCAGCCTTTCGGCCACGTTGGGAGGTACGTTGCCATCACGCGACACCAGCACCGCCGGCGAACCGGTAGTCTCGAGGAAATCCTCGAATTCGGCCTTCAGCACCGTGGCGTTGGCATCCAGCGACCAGCGCGGCGCGAAGTTCCAGTTCAGCGACGCCTCGATGCCCCGGGACGTCTGTGCCCCTATCTGCACGCGGCGGTCCGGCTGCAGCGGGTCACGACTGAGCAGGCCGGTCTTGCGGATACGATAGGCGGCCAGCGTCCACTCGCCGGTATCGAAGGCCTGCTTCAGGCCGACCTCGAACTGGCGGCCCTTGGCCAGATCGAAGGCACCGTTGGCCGGGCTGATCATCAACAGGCCACTGACCGGATCGGCCGCCTGCGAGTACTGCGCGTACAGGCTCAGCGCCGGGCGCAGGGCGAACACCGTACCCGCGCGCCAGCCGGTGCTGCTGTAGGTCCTGGAGAACGCAGCCGCACCGCTGGCCAGATCGCTACGGTCGATGCGGGCCCGGTCGTGGCGCAGCCCGCCCAGCAGCGACCAGCGCCCGGTCAGGGCCAGATGGTCTTCCACGAACAGCGCGTACTGCTCGGCACTGTTGCGATAGCGCGGCAGGTTCGGTGCATCGCTGGCGAACTCGCCCGGCACCGGATGGAACGGGTCCACCGGCCCGGAACTGCCCGCATAGGTGTTGTTGGTGTGCTTGAAGTGCGCGCGGTTCACATCCAGACCCACGGCAATGCTGTTCGCCAGACCGCCCACGCGTCCCGCCATGCGCAGGGTCGAGGTCAGCCCGGTCTGGTCCTGGTTGTGGGTGATCTGCGTGTTGCCCGAGCGATCAATCAGGCCCGTCGCGTCGTTGTAGACGTAGGCTTCGGCGTTGCGCCAGTCGCGCTGGCTGTCGATCTGGTACAGCCGCGTGCGCCATTCCAGGTTCGCCGTCGGTGTCCACAGCGCATCCAGCTGGGTCCAGCGGTCGCGGAAGCGGATCTCGCTGTCGCCCACGTTGTAGTTGCGGTGGCGCAGAGCATCCCGCTGCTGGCCATCCACCAGCGGCGTGCCGAAGTAGCGCATCGGCTGCTGGTAGCCCTGCGCATGGGTCAGGGTCAGCTGCAGGTCGGTGCGCGGCTGCCACAGCAGGGCGCCGGAGAACGTCGCATCGTTGTTGCGGCCACGGTCGACCCAACCGCCGCTGTAGTTGCCGCTCACGTCCACGCGGTAGGCCAGTTGCGGGCTGAGCGCGCCGCCACTGCCGTAGCCCAGGCGCGCGGTGTCCTCACTGCCCAGGGTCACGCTCACCTCGCTCTCGATGGCGCCGCGGGTGGGCTTCTTCGGCACGATGTTGATCACCCCGCCGATCGCACCATCGCCGTGGATGACCGAGGCTGGCCCGCGCAAGACTTCAATGCGCTCGATCGACCAAGTATCGAAGGGGAAGGTGATCCCTACCCCTCCGTACTGGCGCAGCCCGTCGTACAGGCGCATGACCGACGCGCTGTCGGTGAAGCCACGACTGGACAGCGCGCTCAGGCCATTGCCCGGATGCGGCATGGCGCTGATCGCACCGGCGCGGCTGATCGCATCGTTGAGGCTGGAATCGCCCCTCGCCTGCAGCTGGTCGCGGCCAATCACGGTCAGGCTGGCCGGCGTCTGCAGCACGTCCAAGCCCAGCGACGAACCCGCATCCGCGGTGGCGGAAAGCCCACTGCTGCGGGTGTCGACCACGCGCACGGTATCCAGGGTGGTAGGAAGCGGTGCTTCGGCGTGTACGGCAGGGGTGTGCAGCGCAAGCGCGCACAGCGCTGGCAGCGTCGCCCGGCGCAGGGCAACGACGTTGTTGTTGGTTTTCATTTTTCCACGGCATGCAATGCCGCCCCATCAACCAGGGCAGCAGGAAGAAAAACGCACGCAGTAGTGCCAGGCCATGCCTGGCAGCTTTGAATCCATCAAGGAGCGACCGCGTGCGCGGCTCAGCCAGCCAATGCCGCCGGTGGTCCACGTGCCCCCAGGCTGCCGGCGATGCGCGCCGGCAACGCCGCCACGCTGCCGCACACGGCCCGGCACACCGGCGCCAGCGGCACCAGCAGCAGGAACGCGGCGACCAGCAGGGTGATCAGCCGTGCGGCGATCAGGCAGTAATCGCAGTCCACGCCCATTTCATGATCGGCGTGCGGGTCAGCGGGGGGCTTGGCTTCGCCGCCGCCGTGCTGCATCGCCATCGCGTGGTGATCGTGGTGCCCTTCCATCGCGTGCTGTGCATGCGCGGCATGGCCTGCATGCTGCATGTGTGCCGCAGGGTCCGCATGCGGTGCAGGCTCCGCCCGACCCGGGATAGCCAGGGCCGTTGCTGCAGGCACAGGCGCAGGCCCGTGCGCCAGCCAGCGACTCACCAGCGGGGCGAGCAGCACCAGCAGCAGGGCAAGCCCGGCCAGGGCCAGCAGCAGACGGTGGAAACGGGAACGGCGCACCCGGCCATTCTACGTGTCCACGGCCAACCCTGGACCTCGTTCAGGGTTTACATGCGGGGCCTGCGACATCATGACGCAGGCCCCGCCAGGGTGCCCCTGCAACGGGCACACCACCACTCAGAACCGCGTCGGCTGGCTGACCGCGCGTTCCAGGAACATGACGCCCGCCTGCAGGCTGTTGCGGGCGTTCTCAAGCCAGCGCTCCGGATCGGCCAAGGCATATCGCTCCTGCGCATCCACATCCCCCGAGTCGGCCAGGTCGGCCATCTGCAGATGGATGCGGTTTTCAACCAGACTGACCAGCACGGCCAGTTCGGCCGAGAGTCCGGCGATACGTTCGGTGAATCCAGCGTCGTTGCTGTTGAGAGACATGTCCCCTGTTCCTATGCGTTGCGGTGTTGATTGATGGCCTCGAAACGCTCGGCGCAGGCCGGCCCGCAGAAGAGCCTGGCGGGGTCGTTGTCGAAGTCTTCGCTGCAGTCCGGGTTGCGGCATTCTCCGTTGGGCGTGAGGGGAGCAAAGGTGCTGGCCCGCGATGCGTGCCGTGCCAGTGCGCGTTGCAGATGGCGCGCTTCCAGTTCCTGCGCTTCGTCGATGGTGTCCGTCATGCGGCTTGTATTTTATCGAGGGGTGGTCGCACCGGCTGAGAACGGCAGCGGCGCATCGGAACGGCGTGGAATACACGGCAGAACGCGTGTTCGGCGGCAAGGGACGGAGGGCATGCAGACTCCTTGTGCATGGGCGCCCGGGCAGGCGCAACGGGAAGGGAAACGCGCCGCCGCAGGGCAATGGCGGGGCGTGGTTGAATGATCGAAGAAAGGGTTCTCGCAACCTGCGACGGCACAGGGCGGATATCGCGGATCGCGACCGGCATCGCAGAACCACACGGCCGACGCCGCTGAGGGAAGCCGCCGCCCCAGCAACGGGGATGAACGTTGCCGAAAGGTGTTGTGGAGCGCATTCTGATCCGGCATCATGCCGCAGTCAACACCTTTCATCACCTGCAGATCTTCTGCCGCTGCGCGCGGCGGGACGCGGCCGCTATGGCCGCAGCAGGGCCGCCGCGCGTAACGCGGCGGTGATCGGATCCACGCAGCACAGGGGAGCGCCGAATGCAGATCCAGCATCCATCACAGGACATCGTCGCCGCCTTCCTGCAGGCCATGCATGTACAGGGCATCGTGCCGGACCCACGCGGCTGCGATGCCCTCAACGCCAATGGCGAGCTGGTCCGTTTCCATGTACAGGGTGACCGCCGTGGCAGCCGTAACGGCTGGGCCGTGCTGTTCGGCGATGGGGTGCCGGCAGGCGAGTTCGGCAGCTGGCGCACCGGCACCACGCATACCTGGTGCGCACGCGCGGCCACCACCTTGACCGCGGCCGAGCAGCGCGCGGTCCGCCAGCGCCAGGAACGTGTACGCAGCGAGCGCGAGCAGCAGCAGCGCCTGCGCGAGGACGAAGCGGCACGCCTGGCCAACGCGCTGTGGAACCGCGCTGCGCCGGCCGATCCCGGCCATCCCTACCTGCTGCGCAAGAACGTGCAGGCCCATGGCCTACGGGTGGCGGCGTGGCCGGTGCGCAACGGCGAAGGCGAGGTCTTCCGCCAGATCGACAATGCCCTGCTGGTGCCGGTGATGAACGCCACGGGCAGGATCGTCTCGCTGCAGGCGATCTTCCCGCGCGTGGATCCGGCCTTCGGGCGGGACAAGGACTTCCTGGCCGGCGGCCGCAAGCAGGGCTGCTTCCATGTGATCGGCAAGCCCTCGGCCGGCACGCCCATCGCCATTGCCGAAGGCTATGCCACCGCCGATTCCATCCACCAGGCCACCGGTTGGTGCGTGGTGGTCGCCTGGGACGCCGGCAACCTGGCGGCAGTGGGCAAGGCCTGGCGCACGGCCATGCCCGATGCGCAGATCGTATTCTGCGCCGACAACGACCAATGGACGCGGCAGCCGCTGGACAACCCCGGCGTGACCCTGGCCACCCGCGCGGCGGCGGAGATCGAGGCGCGCGTGGTGTGGCCGGAATTCGCCGAACTGCATGGCAGCAGCGACCGCCCCACCGACTTCAATGACCTGCATCTGCGCGAGGGGCTTGCCGCCGTTCGCGCCCAGGTGCTTCCAGCGCCCAGCGACACCGGTGAATCCAGCACGGACGAAGCCGATGGCATGCGCGCGGACGGGCGCTACCTGGTGCCAGGCAATCTGTCCGCGTTCGACGTGCTCACCCCCTTCCCCGATTTCAATGCGCGTGGCCGCCCACTGCCCACGGCGCGTAACCTGGCCGAGCTGTGCCGGCGCACCGGCGTGACGGTGCGCTACAACGTCATCAAGAAGGATCTGGAGATCCTGGTGCCTGGCCTGCAGACCACGGTGGACAACGCCAAGGAAGTGGCCGCCGGCGAACTGATGGATGGCATGCACCGCGCCGGCATGGCGACCGGCAGCTTCGAAACCAACCTCTGCCAGGTGGCCGAGGCCAACCCCTACAACCCGGTAGCTACGTGGATCACCTCGCGGCCATGGGATGGCCAGTCGCGGCTGCAGGCCTTCTTCGACACCGTGCAGGAAGCCGAGCCCCGGCGCATCGCCGACGGCCGCGTGCTGAAGGAAGTGCTGATGCGCCGCTGGCTGATTTCCGGCGTGGCTGCGGCATTCGAGCCCGATGGCGTGGTCGCCCGCGGCGTGCTGACCTTCGTGTCGCGGCAGAACCTGGGCAAGACACGCTGGGCCCGGCAGCTGGCACCGCCGGAGCTGCAGCTGATCGCCGATGGCGTGGTGCTGGACCCGGCCAACAAGGACAGCGTCAAGCAGGTCATTTCCAAGTGGATCGTCGAACTGGGCGAAGTCGATGCCACCTTCCGTCGCACCGACATCGCGGCGCTGAAATCCTTCATCTCGCGCAGCTACGACGAGCTGCGCCGCCCCTACGCACGGACCGAATCGCGTTACGCGCGGCGCACCATCCTGTTTGCCAGTGTCAACGACGAACGCTTCCTGCGTGACGCCACCGGCAATACGCGCTGGTGGACCGTGCATGCCGTGGCGCTGGGCGAGCCGGCGCGCATCGACATGCAGCAGGTCTGGGCCGAGGCGCACGCGCTGTATCGCGCCGGTGAGACCTGGCATCTGGATACCCAGGAACTGGAGGCCCTGAACGCCACCAACAGCGAGCACGAACCGATTTCACCGGTCGCTGAAATGATCGATCGCAGCTTCAACTGGGCCGTGGCCGAGCAGCACTGGAGCGCGCAGTACCGCGCCACCGAGATCGCCATCGCGATCGGCATCGACCGCCCCAGCCGGCGTGATGTCAACGAAGCGGCCGCCTATGTGGTCAAGCGGCACGGCGTACGTACGCGCGTGGTCGGCAAGGAGCGGGCCAAGGTCTGGCTGATGCCACCGCGCCAGCACAACCCTGCCGGGAGCGTGTTCCAGCGCCCGGAGATGCATGTAGATGAAAGGTGTTGACTAAGTCATCCCCAGCAGGCATCATTCCGGTCACGGCTGCGCCACCCCAGAAGGAGCTTCCGACGTGTCCTGCTTCGTTCCCCGTTGCCTGGTACATGCATTTCCCACTGCACTTGGAGCGGCCCGATGAGGCCTGCCCTGCTGCATGACTTCGAAGGCGAGCAACTGACCGTTCGCCAGATCCACCTGCGGGTGCCCGCGCTGTCCGAGCGCACCATCCGTGACCACCTGGCAGCCGGCCGCCGTACCCGCACGGACATGCTCGCCTTTGATCCCATTGCCGCGGCGGCCCGCGGTGGCCGCATGACCCAGCGCCTGCTGCGTGCGCGCATCGATGCCGGCCACTGACCGCGCAGCCGCTTCCCCCTTCCAGGAGCAGAACCCCTTGAATGCCCTCCCCTTCGACAGCGGCCACCGCATGATCGCCGACATCCTCGCCACGGCCTTTGCCCGGCCCGCGCTGCACGGCGCGGCAGCCCGCCCGCTGCCTGCAGCGCCGGCACCGCTGCAGATCGGCATCACCGGCCACGCCGGCGCCGGCAAGGACACCCTGGCCAATGGGCTGGCCTCGGCCCTGGGGCTGCCCTGCGTCGGCCGCCGCGGGGCCCTGCGCGTCCCGCCCGCAGGCGCCATCGTGGTTGGCGTGCGCCAGGCCGACGAAGCCGAAGCGATCCGCCGCCGCGGTGGCGTTGTGGTGCGGGTGCTGCGCCCGGGCCACGCCGCTGGGGAAGGGCAGCTGCCCGATGCGCTGGTGGACATCGAGGTGGTCAACGACCGCACCCCGGCCGACCTGGTGCGCATCGCGCTGGATCGGCTGATGTGCCAAGGGGTGGTCTAAGCCCCCTGTCACCGCGTTTCCTGCGGCCCGTGCGGGCCGCGCATTCCCCGGCCCGCAAGGGCCGCCTGCGCAGGTTGCGACCCATCATCGGCGAAAATGATGTAAGGTCGTCCCCCAACAGTGACGGCACCTGCCGTCACCCTGCATCCCCAACCGATTTCGCTGAGAGGAAATGTCATGGAGGTCGAACAGTTCACGTCGACTCGCCAGAAGGCCATCGAATTGTTCAAGTCCCAGCCAAAGGATGGAAAGAACACGATCAGCCTGGATGCGATCTTCATCGCGCTGTGCAATGTGCAGGCCCAGCCCGAGGCCGACAGCAAGGCCGACCGTACTGCCGTGCGACCCGGCAACCAGCAGCCTCCCGCGCCGTGGTTCACCGAAACCCTGGCCGCGCTGAAGGGCAAGGGCGAATCGGTCACCGTGGCCCGCTTCCTGATGTTCGCCAACCGTTTTCCGGTCAAGCGCATGGACCAGGTCAATGCGGCGCGCTGGTTGCGCGATGCCGGCCATATCCCGCGCAAGACCGGCGGCAATCTCGTGTTCGATCTGTGATCGAGCCCTCCAGGCAGTCCTGAAGCCCCGGCATCGTCCGGGGCTTTTTCGTTTCAGGCGCTCCCTGCCCGCCAGGCGGTGAGGATGACGCCGGAAGACGTCCTCACCCTGTCCCTGCCCTGTTCCCCTTCTCTGCCCTGCCTTTGCCAAGGGTGAGTACAAGGAGTACGGGAAATGTGGCAAACCGGAAGCAGGAACGCTGCAGGGAAGACGCCCTGCGAACGGGATCGGGGTTCATCCTCGCCCGTCCTCGCCATGGCAACGCGAATACTCGAAAGTAGCTGAAAGGTGTTGACTGGCGATACGGGATGGCAACAGTGGATAGCCATGCCACCGAGCCATCGCCCCATGAACGCCTTGCCTGACAGCATCCAGACCCTCGCCGAGGTCATCGGCGAATCCGCCGCCCTGACCCTGGTCCGCAACTGGCCGCCCAGCACGTCCAGCAGCACCGGCCGCCATCGCGTCATCGTCTACATTCCAGCCACCCTGCCCGATCGCCACCGCCTGATCGACATCCTCGGCCATGCCGATGCACAGCGGCTGGTCGCCCACTTCGGTGGCGAGCTGCTGTTCCTGGCCTCGTGCTTCGCCGCCGGTGCGCACGACCGCCGCGAACGCATCGCCCGCGCCGTGGCCAGCGGCATGCCGCGTGACGCCGTCGCCGCCGAGTTCGGCGTATCGCAGACCACCATCAAGCGTGCCGTGCGTGGTGCACGCACGGTGATGCCGCCGGTGCATGCCGGTGTGCTCAACCGGTACCCGCGCGCATGAACGGTACCGAGCTGCTGTCCAACGTGCCCGACTGGGCCAAATACCTGGGGGGCACCTCTGGCGTGCTGGTGGCCGCGTCGCTGTGGCTGCGGCAGTGGCTGTCCTCGGCCAAGGTCGAGCGCACCGCCGATGAAGCCACCGGCAACACCCTGCGTGCGCTGCAGGAGCAACTGTCGGCCGAACGGCTGCGTGCCGATGGATTGATGCACGAACGCGAGGCCATGGCCCAGGAGATCGGCCAGCTGCGTGGTGAAGTCAGCGCCCTGCGTGCGCAGATCGCCCAGCAGAGCGTGCAGATCGATGCCCTGCTGGACCTGGTGCGCAAGCGCGGGAGCACGGCATGACCGCCGCCGCAGCCAGTGCCCTGGGCGGCACCAACGTCGCCGCCTTCCTGGACATGCTGGCCGTGTCCGAAGGCACCGACGTTCCCAGTCAGCGCAGCCGCGACCGCGGTTACGACGTGATCGTCGGTGGTCAATTGTTCTCCGACTACCGCGACCATCCCCGCGTCCTGGTCGCCCTGCCGCGCTATGGCATCTCCTCCAGTGCCGCCGGGCGCTACCAGTTCCTGCGCAGCACCTGGGACGATCTCCGCCGTCGCCTGGACCTGCCCGACTTCGGACCGGTTTCGCAGGACCGCGCCGCCGTCGCACTGCTCAGGCAATGCGGCGCCTACGAACTGGTCCGTGTCGGCCGCTTCGAGGCGGCGGTCAGCGCCGCACGCCACATCTGGGCCTCGCTGCCAGGCGCCGGCTACGGGCAGAAGGAGCACGCGCTGGACACGCTGAAGGCTGCCTACCGCGCCGCCGGTGGAGCCCTGCAGTGATCCTCCCACGCTCCCTGCTGCTGGGCGGCTACGCGGCCAGCTGCGCCGCCTGCGCGGTGCTGGGCTGGGAACTGCGTGACCGCAGTGCCGACCTGGCGCAGGCAACCGCACAGCACCACGCGCAGGCCGCGCGTGCCGACGCT
Source organism: Stenotrophomonas maltophilia (assembly GCF_047782825.1). Classification (GTDB taxonomy): domain Bacteria; phylum Pseudomonadota; class Gammaproteobacteria; order Xanthomonadales; family Xanthomonadaceae; genus Stenotrophomonas. Next base: position 2,112,154 of record NZ_CP180589.1, read on the forward strand.
GCGCAGGCCGCCCTGCAGCAGGACCGTGGCAACCATCGCGCTGGCACCGCCAGCGAAACCCGGTACCTCGCCGCGCAGGCGGCACACGCGCGCCGGTTCACCACCATTGAACGGGACATCCAGACCCATGCACAGAACCCCCACCGCGATCGCGGCGATGCTGATCCTGAGTTCGTGCGCATCTGGCGCGAAGCGAACGCCGGCGGCGCCCCTTCCCCCTGACCTGCACATCGCACCCGCGCAGCTGCAGCCACCGCCGGACCTGCCGGACCTGACCGGCGCCGACGACCTGGCCCTGCTGCGCAACCACGTGGCCGTGGCGCGCCAGTACCACGCGCTGGCCGACCAGCTGCGCGCGCTGCTGTGCAGCCTGGGCAGCCAGCGCGGCTACACCGTCAACGGCACGCCACCGGTCATCCCTGCCGGTTGTGAGGCACCGCCCTGACAGCGGCACGGCCACGCCTGCAATGCCCCGCCGCATCCCCTCCCGCGAGACTGCGCGCCCGCCTGGATACAGGCCGCCGCCTTCCTTCTTCCACGCACGAGCTGACATGGCCAACGATACCTCTCCACTCAATCTGGATGCGCTGCACGCCGCGATCGAGGCCGCCATCCGTATCGCCTTCCCCGATTTTGCGACCGTCGAGTTCTACCGCAGCGGCGCCGCCGACACACCGCCGATGCCGGCCTGCCTGCTGTCGATGACACGGTGCGACCGCAGCCGGGAAAACCTTGATGGCGATGGCCAGATGAAGGCCGCGCTGCGCTTCGAGGCGCGTATCAGCGTGGCCGACAGCACGCCCGGCGCATCCCTGCAGTTGCGCAGTACCGCCGTAGCGCTGGCGAGCTGGCTGCACCAGCTGGGCCGCTTCCCCGGCGCGCCCAGTGATGCCATCGATGTGATCGCCGCACTGCCGGCCGCCACCAGTGCCACGCCGGACGCGGCACCGGCCTGGATCGTCGAATGGACGTTGCCGGTCGCGCTGGGTCGCAGCGCATGGCAGGACGGCGATGGGGTGACACCGCGGGCGTCCTTCAGCTTCGCACCGGACATCGGCCGTGCGTACGAGGATGACTACCAGCCGTTGCCGGAGCGCGCGCCATGAGCGCCGAACAGTCGCGCCTGATCGGCAACCTGCTGATGCTCGGCGTGGTGCGCGAACTGGACGATGCACAGGGCCGCGTGCGCGTGGATGCCGACGGCATGCTCACCGACTGGATCCCCTGGGTGGAGCAACGCGCCGGGCCGGGCGTGCGCAGCTGGTGCGCGCCCGAACCGGGTGAGCAGGTGGTGCTGGCCTGCCCCTACGGCGATCCCGGCCAGGCCGTGGTGATCGGCAGCCTGCACCAGGATCGTTTCCCCGCGCCGGCCGATTCTCACCAGGTCCACCGCACGCAGTACGCCGACGGCAGCCTTGTCGAGTACGACCGCCAGACCACCACGCTGACCGTCACCGTCGGCACCGGCCAGGTGATCGTCAACTGCGCCCGCGCCGAAGTGCATGCCAGTGAATCGGTGCTGCTCGACACGCCGTCGGTGCAAGCGACCGGCGATCTGGAGGTCAGTGGCGCGATCACCGCCGGCAAGGACATCAGCACGCCAGGCGAAGTCAAGGCCGGCGCCATCGGCCTGAAGGCACACAAGCACACCGCGCAGGGCCCGACCGCACCGACCACGCCTGCACAGGCATGACGGGCCACCCCTGCAATGCCCTGAAAACCCCTACTCCACGACGATAGAGACCATGCGAGGAATCGACGCCAACACCGGCAAATCCCTGGATGGGCTGGCCCATCTGCATCAATCCGTGCGTGACGTTCTCACCACGCCCCTGGGTTCACGGGTCCTGCGCCGCGAGTACGGCTCGCGCGTGTTCGAACTGATCGATGCGCCGACCAACCGGTCGCTGCGCATGGACCTCACCGCGGCCACCGTCGACGCGCTCGCGCGTTGGGAACCGCGACTGCACGTCGAGAACGTCGACGTGTCCATCCCCGCCCCTGGCGTGATGATCCTGGCAGTGACCGGAATCCATCTGCCCGACGGCGAGGTCCTCACCATCGAAGGAATCGAGGTTCGCTGACCGTGGCATCCGGCTCATTCACCAGTGTCAATCTTTCCCAGCTGCCGCCCCCGGCAGTCATCGAAGTCCTGGACTTCGAAACCCTGTTCGATGAATCGTTGACCGCCCTGCAGGCGCTCGACCCGACCTTCGACGCCCTGCTGCCTTCCGACCCGGCGTTCAAGATCCTGGAGGTCTGCACCTACCTGCGCCTGCTCGACCGCCAGCGCATCAACGACGCCGCACGTGGCGTGATGCTGGCCTATGCAGTGGGCAGCGACCTGGACCAGCTGGCCGCGATCTTCGGCGTGGCCCGCCAGGTACTGGATGCGGGCAAGCCGCAGGAAGGCATCGCACCCACCTACGAAAGCGATGAGGACTTCCGCCGCCGCATCCAGCTGGGCCCGGAGGGGTTCAGCGTGGCGGGGCCGGAAGGTGCCTACGTCTTCCACGCGCTCAGTGCAGATCCACGCGTGCTCGACGCCAGCGCCACCAGCGCGACGCCAGGCGAAGTCGTGGTATCAGTACTGTCGCGCGAAGCCGATGGTGCCGCCAGCCACGCGCTGCTGGACATCGTTGAAGCGAAACTGAGCGCAGACGATGTGCGGCCGCTCACCGACCATGTGCTGGTGCGCTCGGCCACCATCGTCGACTACCGCGTCGAGGCTACGCTGCACACCTTCGCCGGCCCCGATTCGCAGGTGGTGCTGGCCGAGGCACGCGCCCGCCTGGACCGCTACATCGCCGAATCGCATCGCCTGGGTCGCGACGTGACCCGTTCCGGTCTGTTCGCCGCGTTGCACGCCGTGGGCGTACAGCGCGTGGAGCTGACCATGCCGGTAGATGATGTAGTGGTGGACCGTACCCAGGCCACGCACTGCACCGGCATCACTCTGGTTCACGGCGGCAACGATGAATGACGCCACCACGCGCCTGATCAACGCACGGCTGGGCGGTGTGGTCGATGGCCGCAATCGTGTCTTCCGCCACCCGGGTGGCGCCCTGGCCACGCTGCAGGCGGTGTATCGCACCGATGCGCTGGGCAGGCAGCGGATCCAGGACGGCGCCATCAGCGGCGGCACGATCACCTTGGCGAGCGCCCCGGCACCGGGCGTGATCATCGAGGGTGACGCGCAGATCGTGGTACCGCGCGCCGCCAACCTGATGCCGCCCAATGCCACCCACGCCGAACGCAGCCTGGCGCGCGCCATCATCGCGCGACCGCTGCCGGTGGATATCACCGCGCTGTGGGATGCCGACCGCTGCCCGGCACCGCTGCTGCCGTGGCTGGCCTGGGCGCTGTCGGTGGACGAATGGAAGGCGTACTGGCCCGAAGCGGTGAAGCGCGCGCGCGTACGTACGGCCATCGCCATCCAGCGCCGCAAGGGAACCGCCGGCAGCGTCCGCGATGTGGTCGCAGCGTTCGGTGGGTCGGTCCTGATCCGCGAATGGTGGCAACTGCAACCCAAGGGGCCACCGCACACGTTCGAAGCCGTGATGACCATCGCCAACCAGGGCGGGCAAGCCGCCACCGCCATGTTCGTCGACGACGTCATCGGTGAGATCAGCCGGACCAAGCCGGTGCGATCGCACTTCACCTTCACCCAGGGCATGCAGGCCGACGCCACCGTCGGCGCACTTGCAGGCGCCCACGCCACGGCCTTCCGCCGCATCCAACTGATCGGAGAGTAAACCCCGCATGCGCTTGAAAATCACCGACGCCGGCTTCGCCAAGCTGGTCAACACACCCAACACGGGCACCAATGCCGTCCTGGTCACCCAGATCGGCCTGACCTCGACGGCCTTCACGCCCTCGGCCGGCTTGACCGCCCTGCCCGGCGAGATCAAGCGCGTGGCCACCTTCGGCGGCCAGGCCGTGGGTGACGACACGGTGCACGTGACCATCCGCGACGACAGTGCCACCGCGTACTCGCTGCGCGGCTTTGGCCTGTACCTGGCCGATGGCACGCTGTTCGCCAGCTATGGCCAGCCCGATCCGATCATGGAGAAGACCGCTGCCTCGATGCTGTTGCTCGCCACGGATACGCGGTTCACCGATATCGACACCGCGCTCATCCAGTTCGGCGATGCCGGTTTCATCTATCCGCCGGCCACCACCGAGGTCGTGGGCGTGGTCGAGCTGGCCACCAATACCGAAGCCGAGGATGGCGCCGACACGCAGCGCGCACTGACGCCGCGCGGCATGCGTGCATACACCGACAAGCGCTTTGGCGCCGCCGCACCGACCGCACTGGCCAGAACCCTGCTTTCGGCGGGCAGCACTGCGGCTGCGCGCACCGCACTGGAACTGAAGAGCGCAGCGCTGAAGGACACCGGCCATGGCAACGGCCTGGACGCCGACACCCTGGATGGCAAGCACGCCTCCGAGTTCGCCTTGGCCGGCGACTTCGCCACGGTGGGCCACAAGCATGTGATCACCGATGTGACCGGGCTGCAGGGGGCCCTGGACGGCAAGGCGTCGAAGGCAGGCAACACGTTCACCGACCAGCAGTTCATCGCGGGCAGCTCGCCTCTGGTCGGATTCGGCAGCGCCGGCGCCGAACAGTCGTTCATCGGCGGCTGGGCGAACACCGGGCTGTGGCGCGTGTGGAGTGCTGACCGCGGTGCCAGCAGCGAGCTCACCATCAAGCACGGTGATGGCCCACGCTGGAATGGATCGGCGATTTGGCATGCGGGGAACTTCGCGCCGGATTCGAAGATCAACCTCACTGGCGGCACGTTCACCGGTGCCGTCAGCATCAAGAGCAACTCGCTGCGGCTCTCCGGCTGGGGCAACGTCGCGACCGACGGTGTCATGTACTTCGGCTCGGGCGACAGCTACCTGTTCAAGAGTGGTTCGTCGTTCTCGCTCAAGAACGTGGAAGGTGGGTATACCGCCACGATCAGCTCCGGTGGCAACGTCTGGACGAGTGGGAACTTTGATCCGAACGCAAAGCTCAACGCAGCTGGCGGCGACATGACCGGTCCGTTGAGAATGAGGGGTAACGCCGCCGGGCGCATCGCGCTCTACGACGACAATCTGGATGTCGCAAACATCGAGCTTGGTGCAGGCCTGAACACTGGCAACGACCGCAACGGCTTCCTGGTCAACAGGAACGCAAAGGGTTCACTGGCGCTATTGGCAGGCAATGGAACGTCGAAACTGACCGTAGACGGTGGCGTTGGCTACGTCACCATTGCATCTCCGCCCGTGGGAACCGGGCTGTGGAACTCACAAGCGGTTCTTCATTGTGTCATCCCGCATGGCGGGAACATGGATGGAATGAAGACAACCCTGATACGCACGGTCAATGGCGCAAACGGTTGGTCGTCTGCCCGCTGGAGACTGGCGCGCGAAGTCGATTCCACGACACAGGGCTTCATCGATTTCCATGGCGACATATCGGATGACAACCGCGTGTTCACTTTCGGAGGCTATGGGCAGTCGTTCTGGCTTGCCAAATCTGGCGTGGTCGAAGCACCTGCGGGCTTCAACCGACCATCCTCGCGAAAACTGAAATGCGATCGTCCGTTGACGCCCCTTTCCTATGGCCTGGCGGAAATCGAGAAGATCGAAACCTACTTCGGCCATTACAACAGTGACTTCGTGAATGACGACCGGCGTCGCATGTTCATGATTGCTGAGCAGTTGTCGGAAGTTGTGCCGGAAGCCGTCTTTGAAGGCGCAATTGATTATCGCGGCGAGAAAGTTCCTTCAATCCAGGAATCTCAGCTAATTCCGGTCCTGGTCCGCGCGATTCAGGAGCTGGCGAAGGAAGTAAGGGTACTGAAGGGAGCTCGCTGACATGGCATCTGGCTACGCGTTGACCGGTATTGATCTGGACGATCTCTTTGACCCCTATATCGAAGGTCCTACATCCTCGGACTCGGGCTTCCTGCTCACTGGCTCCGACCTGAGCCGCCGCTACGCCCACATCCAGTACGGCAGCAAGCGGCCGGACGTGGGCTACCGCGTCGGCGGCATGGATGTGTCCAACCTCTGGGCAGCCAAGGGGACGGCCAGCTATCGGCTGCCGTTCCACGGCAAGGCCTATTCCGCACACGCGGGCGCCAAGACCAACTCCACGGGCAACGTGACAGCAACAGTCAGCTTCGCCATGAACTCGGACGGTACGTACAGCGCCTATTCCTCGGTCGCGGGCGGCGGAAACGGCGGCAGCTCCCAGGTTGCTTCCGGACGTTGGCTTCCGGCAGGCGCGAACGCGGGCGATTACGAAGTGCAGATCACCGCGCCCACACCTGAGAAGGCCTCCTTCAGCACCAGCGCGCCCTCGTTCGTTTCGCTGTCCACCTCGCGGTCGGCTTCCGTGTCCATCAGCGTGCCGGCCAGGTCGGCACGCTCCGACGAAGACTACGTAAGCGTGTCCGTTGCGCTGCGTCGGGCAGGCGGCGCCGCCCAGGTTTCGTCGTTCGGCGCGATCGTCAGCGCAACTGGCTGGGTCTGATCCCCCTGGGCCACGGCTGCAATTATCGCCGCGGCCCGCTTCTCCGAACATATCCCCGTCGCCTGCATCTGCGGCACACCACCACACCGAGGAAAAACCCCGAATGTCCGATTTTCTCCATGGCGTACAGGTCGTCAACATCGACACCGGTGCCCGTTCGATTGCCATCGCGTCCAGCAGCGTGATCGGCATTGTCGGCACCGCGCCGCTGGCTGACGCCCAAGCGTTCCCCATCAACACCCCCGTCCTGGTGACCTCGCCGTCGCAGGCCGCCAAGCTGTCGGCGAAGGCCGGTACCGAAGCGGGCACCCTGCCCGGCGCGCTCGATTCGATCTTCGACCAGGCCAGCGCAGTCGCTGTCGTCATCCGCGTCGAGGAAGGCGCCAACGAAAGCGCCACCCTGGCCAACGTGATCGGCGGCGTGGACGCGCAGACCGGCGGCTACAAGGGCGTGCATGCCCTGCTGGCGGCCAAGTCCATTGTCGGCGTGAAGCCGCGCATCCTGGTCGCACCGGGCTTCACCCACCAGCACCCGACCGATCCGGCCAGCCCGGACACCGTGCTCGCCAACCCGGTCGTGGCCGAGCTGCTCGGCATCGCCGACAAGCTGCGCGCGATCATCGTCAAAGACGGCCCGAACAGCAACGACGACGCCGCCAAGACCAGCACCGCACTGACCGGCTCCAAGCGCGTCTACGTGGTCGACCCGGCACTGCTGGTGCAGTCCGGTGACACCATCGTCACCCGCTACGCCTCCGGTGCCGTGGCCGGCGCCATCGCCCGCAGCGACAACGAACGCGGCTGGTGGGCTTCGCCGTCCAACCTGGAGCTCAACGGCATCGTCGGTACCGCACGTGCCATCGACTTCGGCCTGTCCGATGCGACCAGCCGCGCCAACCTGCTGAACCAGGCCAACGTGGCGACCGTGGTGCGCGAAGGCGGCTTCCGCCTGTGGGGCAACCGCACCACCAGCACCGATGCCAAATGGCAGTTCCTGTGCGTGGTGCGCACCGCCGACATCATCGCCGACAGCCTGGAAGCCGCCCACCTGTGGGCCGTCGACCGCGGCATCAGCAAGACCTACGTCGATGACGTGCGCGAAGGTGTCAATGCCTTCCTGCGCGGGCTGAAGACCCAGGGCGCGATCCTGGGTGGCAACTGCTGGATCGACCCCGAACTGAACGCGGCCGACAGCGTGGCACAGGGCCGCTTCTATTGGGACTTCGACTTCACCCCGACCTACCCGGGTGAGCAGCTGACCTTCCGCATGCACATGAACAACAACTACGTCTCGGAGATCTTCTAAGCATGGCGCGCAAGATTCGCAAGAACTTCAACTTCTACGTCGATGGCAAGGGCTATGCCGGCAGCGTGATGTCCTTCACCGCCCCCAAGCTGTCGCTTAAGACCGAGGACTTCCAGGCCGGCGGCATGCTGGCCCCCACCGAGATCGTGCTGGGCCATGAAAAGCTGACCGCCGATGTCGAGTTCGCCTCGGACGACGCGGAGATCATGAGCAAGTTCCACGTGATCGAAAGCAAGGAATACGGCTTCACCGCCCGCGAAGCGCTGGAAGGCGACGACGGCGAAGTGACCCAGGTCGTGCACAACATGCGCGGCAAGGTGAAGCTGCTGGACCGCGGCGAAACCAAGGTTGGCGAGAAGGGCACGATCAAGGTCAGTTTGGCGCTGAGCTACTACAAGCTGACCCATGGCACCCAGGTCGTGCAGGAAATCGACGTGGTCAACATGATCGCCCGCCAGGGCGGTGTGGATGCACTGGCCGGCATCCGCGGCGCGCTGGGCATCTGAACCCGCCGCCGTAACGAAGTACACCGGGGGCGCGCTGCGCCCCCGGCTTTCCGCATCACCCTCGAACCAGGAACGCATCCATGTCCAGCAAGACCAAGACCGCCGCCGGCACCGTCATCGAACGCGACGGCTACGCCGAAATCACCCTCACCCGCCCGCGCCAGGTCAACGGCATGGAAACCGCCGTGCTGCGCATGCGCGAACCGACCGTGGAAGACATGGAGCGCTACCAGGACGACAAGGGCAGCGACGCCCAGCGCGAGGTGCGGATGATCGCCAACCTGTGCGAGATCGCACCGGACGACGTGCGCAAGATGCCGCTGCGCGATTACGCCCGCCTGCAGGCCGGCGTCGCGCTTTTTACCACCTGACCCTGCCGCAGATCAGGCAGGGAACGCTTGCCCTGGCCGGTCATACCGGCTGGGGCCTGCGCGAGATCATGACGCTGCGGGTGTCGAAGTTCATCTGGTGGATTCAGGGGTTGCCGGTAAATGGCCAATAACGTTCAAACGACAACGATCACGATCGGCGGCGAAGTGTCCAAGTCACTGAAGGACGCCTTCTCCTTCGCCAACGACGGCATCAAGCGCCTCGGCACCGAGGTGACCCTGCTGGACCGCAGGCTCGCCCGCATGAGTACGACCAGCAAGGAGTACGCCCGCATGCGTACCCAGGTCGATGCTCTGCGTGCTTCGCAGGTGGCGCTGGAGAGCATCGAAGCAAAGCGCGCCGCCAATCTGGAGAAGCGCGGCACGCTCGGTTCGGCCTTCGGCGAGGCGCGCGGCGCGCTCGGCAGCGCCGTCACCGCACTGGCCAAGCCGGTCGAGAACGCCTCCGGCTTCGCTCGCCAGAACCAGCAGATCGGCGTGGCGGCCAACCTCAGCCGTGCCCAGGTCAGCGCGCTCGGCCAGGCGATCCTGGAGCAGTCGCGCGCGACCAACCAGGGCGCCGACACGCTGCAGCGCTCGATCAAGCTGATGATCGATGCCGGCATGGATGCGCAGTCGGCCCAGGCCAGCCTGGGCGCCGTCGGGCGAACCACCACGGTCACCGGCGCCAGCATTGATGATGTGGCCCACGCCGCCGCCGCCCTGCAGCAGTCGTTCGATATCGATCCGTCGCGCATGCAGAACGCGCTGGACGTGCTGGTGATCAACAGCCGGCAGGGCGGTCTGGGCCTGAAGGACATGGCCGCCGTGCTGCCCACCCTGGGCTCCTCGTTCGAAGCGATGAAACTGCAGGGCACCTCGGCGGCAGCCACCCTGGGCGCGGCTCTGCAGGCCACCCTGGATTCGGCCGGCGGTGCCGACAAGGCCGCCAGCAACATGAAGAACTTCATGTCGGCCGTGCTGTCGCCGGAGCTGCAGAACAAGGCGAAGAAGAGCCTCAACCTGGATCTGCGCAAGATCATCGGTGACGCGCAGACGAACGGAGGCAATCCCTTCGATGCCGCCATGCAGGGAATCATCCAGGCCACCGCAGGCGACCAGAAGAAGATCGGCACACTGTTCGGCGATGCCCAAGCGAAGAACTTCGTCCAGCCGATGATCGAGAACTGGGATACGTACATCCGCATCCGCGACCAGGCACTGAACGGGTCGGCGGGCACCACCGATGCGGCCTATGCCAACGCCATGCAGACCGATCCGGAAAAGATCGAAGGCGCGAAGATCGCCGTGGACAACCTGTCCAAGGCCTTCGGTGCGGCGCTGCTTCCGGCTGTCGGCGAAGCAGCGCTGAAGCTGACCGATCTGCTGAACGGGGTGACCTCGTTCGTGCAGGAAAACCCGAAGCTGATCGCCAACACCACCCAGATCGTGGTGGGCATGCTGGGCATGCGCACGGCGGTGCTCGGCGCGCGCTACGCGTGGACCTTCCTCCAGGGCCCGATCCTGGCCGCGCAGAAGGCCTTCGAGCTGTTCCGTGGCGGCAGCCTGCTGGCACAGATGGGGCGCTTCGGGCCGATGGCCATGCGCCTGGCCTCGGGCTTCCGTGTGGTCGCCACTGCCGTGGCCGCCATCGGCGGTGGTCCGATCACGATCGCCATTGCGGCGATCACGGCCGGCGCCATCCTGGTGCGCAAGTACTGGGAGCCGATCAAGGCCTTCCTTGGCGGTGTCTGGGATGGGCTCAGCACTGCCGGCAGCGCAGCGATGGGGGAGCTGATGCGTGCCGTCGAACCACTGCGCCCCGCGTGGGAAGTGATGAGCGGACTGATCAGCCAGGCCTGGGATTGGCTGTCCAAGCTGATGGAACCTGCGCAGTACACCGGCAACGAGCTGTCACGCGTGGCCGAGATCGGCGCGGTGGTCGGCGAGGCCCTGCTGTTCAACTTCCGCATGGTCATCGAGGTCATCGGTGGCGTGGTGCAGTCGGTGGTCTGGCTGGGTGAACTGCTAGGCACCGTGGCCGGCTTCATCACCGAATCGCTGGGCGCGGCCTGGGACTTCGTCAGCGAGAAGGCGACCGCAGCCTTCGATGTCATCCTGGCAAAGCTCAAGCCGGTTCTGGAAGGCGTGGGCTGGGTCATGGACAAGCTCGGCTTCGGCGGGGGTGAGGGCCCGGCCCTCGGTGCCGCCGTCGGCGCCGGTGCAGCGGGAGCCAGCTCGGCAGCAGGTGCCATCGCAGGCGTGGCCGCGGTGGGCGGAGATGCCGCCGGCAGGCGCCCGGTCGAACTCGGTGGCGCCCAGGGCCGCGCAGCCCCTGCCCTGCCTTCGCCATCGATTCGCGTGGTGCCCAACGTGCAGCAGCAACAGACCAACAACATCACCATCCACCAGCAGCCAGGGGAATCCGGCGATGCCCTCGCACGCCGCACCGCCGACGAGCTGCAGCGCCGCAACGCCGTTGCCGCCCGCAGTGGCCTCGCAGACAGGAACTGATCATGAAGCGCGAGTTCGTAACCGGGACAGTAGACAAGCTGCTGTCGCAGTTCAAAACCAACGATTCCGGCAACGCGCCGGTGCTGTTGATGCTGGGTGGCTTCAAGTTCAGCCTCAACACCGCGGTGTTCCAGACGCTGCAGCAGAGCAACGAGTATGGCTGGGCTGCACAGGACCGCATCGGGCAGATGGATGCCCTGCAGTACACCGGCCCAGGCAAGACCACCCTGACCCTGCCTGGCGTCATCCACTACCCGTTCCGTGGTACCGGCAACGAGCTCTCGCAGCTGCGCAGCATGGCCGCGCAGGGCGAGCCACAGCGGCTGCTGACCGGCAAGGGCGGAAACCTGGGGCTGTGGGTCATCGAGAAGATCGACACCACCGCCTCCGGATTCACGGCCGACGCCGAGGTCCAGCGGCACGAATTCACCCTCTCCCTGCGGAAGCACAGTGATGGCACGAACGTATAACACCCGCGACGGCGACGTCGTCGACCGTATCGCCTATGCGCACTACGGCGAACAATCACCGGCCATCCTGCGTGCCGTGTTCGACGCCAACCCGGGCTTGGCCGCCCGTGGCCCGGTGCTGGGCGCAGGCGTGGCGATCACCCTGCCCGACGTGCAGCGCCCGGCCAGCGAACGCAAGGGGGTGGCCCTGTGGGATTGAACATCGCACCGAGCTTCAAGGTGGTGGCCAACAACGAGGACATCACCGACAAGATCACATCGCGCCTGAAGTCCCTGCGCATCACCGACGAGACCGGCATCAGTTCGGACATGCTGGAACTGCACCTGGCCGACCACGATCCGTCCGATCCGATCCAGCTGCCGCCGCTGGGCGCCGAGCTGGAAGCCTTCATCGGCTACGACGGCCAGGTGCGGCGCATGGGTCTGTACATCTGCGATGAAGTGCAGATTTCCGGTTACCCGGGCAGCATGATGCTGCGCGCGCGTGCGGCACCGTTCGAAGCCAGCAAAGGCGGCAAGAGCGATCTGCAGACCCAGAAGACCCGCACCTGGAAGAAGGGCACGACCCTGGGCGGCATGGTGGAGCGCATGGCTGCTGAGCACGGCCTGGCGGCTGCGGTAAGCGAAGCGCTGGCCAGCATCGTGCTGCCGCTCACCGTGCAGTCGCAGGAGTCGGACATGAACCTGCTGCTGCGCCTGGCCAAGCAGTACGACGCCATCGCCAAGCCCGGTGGCGGGCGCCTGCTGATGGTCAAGCGCGGCGAATCGACCACCGCCGGCGGCGAGCGCATTCCGGATGTCGTCCTCACTCCGGCCGATGGCAGCGCCTACCAGGTGAGCATTACTGCACGCGAAGACGCGGGCACCACCATCGCCTACTACCGCGATGTGCGTGGTGCCAAGCGCCAGGAGGTGAAGGTTGGCTCCGGCGAGCCCATCGTGCGCCTGCGCATGGCCTACGCCGACCGCGAAACCGCCGAAGCTGCGGCGCGCGCCCGACATCTGCAAAACGCGCGACAGAAGCGCACGCTGACCTACACGCTGCCCGGCCGCGAAACGCTGATGGCCGAGGCAACCGTCATCATGCAGGGCTTCCGCGAGGGCGTGGACGGGTCATGGCTGGTCAAGAGCGCCGAGCACAACCTGGGCAACGAGGGCTATGTGACCCGCATCGAGTGCGAGCAGCCCAACAGCGCCGAAGGCGTGCAGGCGGCCAGCAGCGCAGCCGTGGCCGAGGGCGAACAGGTGGGCAGCGAGGTGTAGGTCCACGCCATGCGTGCACGCGCGTGGCGCATCAACTGACGTACTGGGCCACGCCGTTGCCGAACGACCAGTTTTCCTTCTTCACTTCCACCAGGTTGATGAACACATCCTCGCGGCGGATGCCCACCGCCGCGTGCAGGCCATTGGCGATGCCCAGGTACAACGCCTTCTTCTGTTCCAGTGTGCGGCCTTCGTTCCAGGTGATCTGGATGCAGATGAAGTCGTCGGTGCGGTCCACGCCCAGATAGCCGGCGTCGTAGATGAGCGTGCCGGGCTCGTGTTCCTGGAAGATCTGGAAGCGATCGTTTTCCGGCACGCCTACCGCGCGCATGGCCTGGTAGATCACTTCACCGACCTGCTGGCGGTAATCAGCGGTTTTGCCTTTGCGAAGATCGATGCGGGCGAGCGGCATGGCGGAAACTCCAAGGGTGGCCGGGGGACACGACAATGGCCCGAGACTACGCCCACGAGGAATGCTGGGACAGCGCATGGATGGAACCCACTGCCTTCATCCATGGCACGTCGGGCATCGAGATCATCGCCATGCACCCGGCTGCACCGACAAGGCGGCGCAGCGCCAGACAACAAAAAAGCCCCCATCGCTGGAGGCTTTTTTCGTTCTGCAACATGGTGGGCGGTACAGGGATCGAACCTGTGACCCTTGCCGTGTGAAGGCAATGCTCTACCGCTGAGCTAACCGCCCGGTGTGTTGCTGAGCCGCTCATTATAGGGGCTTTTCAGAGGCCGTCAACACTTTTTCACATTGGTGTTCACGGGTGTTTTCGGGGCCTGCAGTCGAGCATGGCTCGACTCTACAGAACAGCGGTTCACGGGTGTATTGAGGGGACGGCGATCCGTGCCCCGTTACATCGTGTGGGTCGGCTTGTCCGAGCTGGTCAGGCCAGCCAGCAGGGTCTCGATCTTGTGGCGCACGGTCTCGCCCTCCTGGCCGTCGGCAAGCTGCACGCCGATGCCGGCCACGCGGTTGCCCTGTGCGCCGGCCGGTGTCACCCAGATCACCTTGCCGGCCACCGGCAGGCGTTCGCTGGATTCGGGCAGGGTCAGCAGCAGGAACACCTCGTCCCCCAGGAAATAGCGCTTGGGCGTGGGCACGAAGATGCCACCGTTCTTCACGAACGGCATGTAGGCGCTGTACAGCGCGGCTTTGTCCTTCACAGCCAGGGACAGGATGCCCTGGCGGGCGTTGCTGGCACTCATCGATTTCCCCTTGCGGCAGGCCGCTCGTTCACCTTGTTCCAGGCCAGCAGCAACTCGACCACCGCAAGGTCTGCACGCACCGTGGTGCGCAGCAGGTCGCGGGTGCGGTTGGCAGCGTCGAACCAGGCTGCAAGCTTGTGCAATCGGTCCGGCGCGGTCAAGGCGTCGGTGCTGGCCTGGGCCAGTGCCAGATCGGCGGCAAAGCGCAGGCGCAGGGCCGCGTTCTCATCGCCACACCACTTCTGCGCCAGCTCCACCGCGCCGGTCTTGCCGGCGGCCAGCTGCTCCAGCTCGCGGCCTACTTCACGGCGCAGGCTCAGGCCGTCTTCGCGCAGCCAGTTGTCGGCCTGGCCGGGGTGGCCGCGTGCAGCCTCCAGCGCTTCGCGCGCCGATGCTTCGCTGTGCCCCTGCTGCTGCAGCCAGGCCATCGCTTCATCGCGCGGCGGCAGCTTGAACTCCAGGCGCTGGCAGCGGCTGCGCACGGTCTGCGGCAGGCGTGCCGGGTCGCTGCTGATCAGCCACAGGTAACGCCCGGGCTGTGGCTCTTCCAGCGTCTTCAGCAGCGCGTTGGCGGCCGAACGGTTGATCGCATCGGCCGGGTCGACGATCACCACCTGGGCCACGCCGTACTGCGGGGTCAGCGCCAGCTTGTTGGTGATCTCGCGCACCTGCTCGATCACGATCTCGGTGCGCAGCTTGTCGCCACTCTTGTTCGGAATGAAGCTGACCAGCTGCAGGTCCGGGTGGGTGCCGGCGGCGATCAGCTGGCGGGTGCGCGTGGCATGCGCGGCATCGCCACGGGCCAGCACGTGGTCGGCCAGGGCCAGCGCAACCTCACGCTTGCCCAGCCCGGCCGGGCCGCAGATCAGCAGGCCATGGCCCAGGCGGTCGGCATCGAGTGCGGCCACGGTCTGGTCGAACGCGCGCTGCTGCCAGGGCGAGAAACCGCTCATGCGCCCTCCCCCGCCTGCAGCCAGCGCTCGACGCTGACCACCACGTCGGCGGCCACGCGTTGCTGCACCTGGCCGGCATCGATCA
Source organism: Stenotrophomonas maltophilia (assembly GCF_047782825.1). Classification (GTDB taxonomy): domain Bacteria; phylum Pseudomonadota; class Gammaproteobacteria; order Xanthomonadales; family Xanthomonadaceae; genus Stenotrophomonas. The sequence continues at coordinate 2,127,366 of NZ_CP180589.1, forward strand.
GCGCGAAGCGTTGCGGATCCTGCTGGGCGCGGCTGCGGAACACTTCGCGCACGCGCTGGAAGAAATCGTCCTGCTCGCTTTCGATGCGGTCCGGCCACAGATCGCGGCCATTGGCACGCGCGCGGCCCACGGCCACGTCCACATCCAGCAGCAGGGTCAGGCCCGGCAGCAGACCGACGGCGCGGCGCTCCAGGTCGGCGATCCACTGCGGGTCCAGGCCGCGGCCACCGCCCTGATAGGCATAGCTGGAATCGGTGAAGCGGTCGCTCAGCACATAGGCGCCGCGCTGCAGGGCCGGCTGGATGACCTGGCGCACGTGCTGGGCACGCGCGGCGAACACCAGCAGCAACTCGGCTTCGGCACTGAGCGGCTCGGCGGCGATTTCGTCGTCGGGCTTCAGCACCAGGCCGCGGATGCGCTCGGCCAGCGGCGTGCCGCCCGGCTCGCGGGTCAGCACCACCTCGTGGCCGTGGCTGCGCAGGCAATCGCGGATGGCGTTGATGGCCGTGGTCTTGCCCGCGCCCTCGCCGCCTTCCAGGCTGACGAAACGCGGGTGGCGAAGCAGCGCGGGACTCATTGCGCCGGGGTCTCCTTGGTGCGTTGCTGGCGCAGCTGCTGCAGGTAGCGGGCTACGGCGGCGTTGTGCTTGTCCAGGCTGGGCGAGAACACGTGCGCGCCGCTGCCATCGCCCACGGCGACGAAGTACAGCGCATCACCGGCGGCCGGCTGTGCGGCGGCCATCAGCGCATCGCGGCTGGGCATGGCGATCGGGGTCGGGGTCAGGCCCGCACGGGTATAGGTGTTGTAGGGCGTATCGGTGGTCAGGTCACGGCGGCGGATGTTGCCGTCGTAGGCCGCGCCGATACCGTAGATCACGGTCGGGTCGGTCTGCAGGCGCATGCCGATCTTCAGGCGGCGCATGAACACCCCGGCAATCTGCGGGCGCTCGCTGGCCAGGGCGGTTTCCTTTTCGATGATCGACGCCATCGTCAGGAGCTCGTACGGGCTGTTGATCGGCAGATCAGCCGCGCGGCGTTCCCAGGCCTCGTCCAGCGCCTTTTCCATCGCGGCATGGGCGCGCTTGAGCACGTCCATGTCACTGTCGCCGCGCTGGTAGACATAGGTCTCGGGCAGGAAGCGGCCTTCCGGGTGCTGGCCGCCGAAGCCCAGCCGCTGCATCAGCGCGGCATCATTCAGGGTGTCGGTGGTGTGCAGCAGCGGCTCGGCGCGCTTGAGCGCGGCGCGCACCTGCCGGATGTTCCAGCCTTCCACGATCGTGACGCGGTGCTGCAGCACCTTGCCGGCGCGCATGCGCAGCAGCAGCTCGCGCGGGGTCAGGCTGCTGTCGAGGGCGTACTCGCCCACCTTCAGCTTGCCGGCAGCATCCAGCTGGCGGGCCAGCAGCTGCCACTGGGTGTCCTGGCCCTCGTCCACGCCGGCGTCGCGCAGCTTGCGCAGCACGCTGTTCAGGCCATCGCCGCTGGCGATGACCACGCTGTCGGCGGACGGGGTGATGTGGCGGTCTGCGAACTGGCTCTGCTGGTAGAAGAACCACGCGCCCGCGCCGGCCAGCACGGCGGCCAGCACCACCACCAGCGTTACCACGAACAGACACCCGCGCTTGGCTCCCGCCATGGACTACCTCTGAATGCGATTCCGCCGTGCAGGATACCGTGCTGGGTGGTGTGGGGTCATGACCGGGGTGGCGCCCGACCCCGCTTCGCTCGCCGGGCATGGCCCGGCGCTACCGACTCCGGGCGATCCCATGGCGATTCATCCACGCATGGTGTGGATCTACTACCGGCAGTGGAGCCACGCCATGCGTGGATGAACCGTCGGTAGCGCCGGGCCATGCCCGGCGGGGGCGATCGATTACCCCTGCTGGCCCAGCGCCCGCAGCAGGCCGCGGGCCTTGGCGCGGGTCTCGTCCAGTTCCTTGTCCGGGTCCGAGTCGACCACGATGCCGGCACCGGTGCGGAAGCTCACCTCGTGCCCGTCCACTTCGGCGGTGCGGATGAGGATGTTCAGGTCCAGGTCGCCATCGCGGTTCAGCCAGCCGAATGCGCCGGTATAGGCACCGCGCGGCACCTGTTCAAGTTCGCTGATGATCTGCATGCAGCGCACCTTGGGGCAGCCGGTGATGGTGCCACCCGGGAAGGTCGCGGCGATCACCTCGCCCGGGGTCACTTCGGGGCGCAGGTGGCCGCTGACGTTGCTGACGATGTGGTGCACGTGCGCGTAGCTTTCCACCGTCATCAACTCATCGACCACCACGGTGCCGGGCAGGCAGATTCGGCCCAGATCGTTGCGCTCCAGGTCGATCAGCATCACGTGTTCGGCGCGTTCCTTGGGGTGGCCCACCAGCTCCTGGATGCGCGCGGCGTCATCATCGCCGTCGAAGCGCGGGCGGGTGCCGGCAATCGGCCGGGTCTGCGCATGGCCGGCATGCACCGAGACCAGGCGTTCGGGCGATGAACTGACCACGTGGCGGCCGTGCGCGGTGAAAAGCCCGGCGAACGGTGCCGGGTTGGCACGGCGCAGCTGCGCGTACAGCGCCTGCGGGCTGACCGGCGCAGCGAACTGCGCGCTCCAGCGCCGCGACAGGTTCACCTGGAACACATCGCCGGCGCGCAGGTAGTCGATCACCCGGCGCACGCCGTCGGTGAAGCGCTGCGGCGCGTCCTCGCCCACCGACTGCGGCGGCTGCCAGCCCTGCCCCGCTTCGGGCAGCGCGGCCGTGGCCTGTGCCAGCAGCGCATCCAGCAGGGCCTGTTCGCCCGCCTCGGCGATGACGAAGCTGGCGTCGCTCTCGTGGTCGTGCAGCAGCGCGGCCGGGCAGCGCAGGGCCAGTGCGGTCGGGCGGCCGTCGTCGCGCGCACGCGCCGGCAGCACCGTTTCGATCTGGCTGGCCACTTCGTAGTCCAGCATCAGCGCCCAGCCGCCACGGAACGGCAGGCTGTGGCTGCCATCGTGCGGCAGGCGCGCGGCCTGCCAGGCGCGGTCCAGCACCTGCAGGAAGCTGCCCGGCTGCACGGCGTCGTGCTGGTCGCGCACCTGGCCGTCGGCGTCCAGCCGCAGGCAATCGCCCTGTGCGGCCAGCAGCAGGCTCCAACGGCCCTGGGCGGTGCCCGAGGCGGTGGATTCCATCAGCAGCGGGAAACGCGCCGGGTCGTGCTGCTGCAGGGCCAGCAGGTCGATCGGGTGCGGCAGCGGGTGGATCAGCGGGGCGTGGGTCATGGCGGCCAGGTCGGGGTTCAGATGCGCGGAAGCCGCCTTGCGGCGGCTTCTTCGCATGTAGAGTCGAGCCATGCTCGACTGGGTTGCACGTTCAGTCGAGCATGGCTCGACTCTACACAACGGCGGAGTCGAGCATGGCTCGACTCCACAGCCTCGGTCAGACGCGCTTGAAGATCAGCGTGCCATTGGTGCCGCCAAAGCCGAAGCCATTGGACATCACCACGTCCACCTTGGCCTGGCGTGCTTCGTTGGGCACGTAATCCAGGTCACAGCCTTCGCTCGGCTGTTCCAGGTTGATGGTCGGCGGAATGATGTTGTCCTGCAGCGCCATCACCGAGAAGATCGCTTCCACGCCGCCGGCGGCGCCCAGCAGGTGGCCGGTCATCGACTTGGTGGAGCTGACCATCATCTTGTAGGCGTGGTCGCCGAAGGCGGTCTTCATGGCCATGGTTTCGCCCAGGTCGCCCAGCGGCGTGGAGGTGCCGTGCGCGTTGAGGTAACCGACCTGTTCCGGGGTCACGCCGGCATCGCGCATGGCCATGGCCATGCAGCGGGCAGCGCCTTCGCCGTTCTCGCTCGGCGCGGTCATGTGGTACGCGTCGGAGCTGGCGCCGAAGCCGGCCAGTTCGCAGTAGATCTTCGCGCCGCGGGCCTTGGCGTGCTCGTACTCTTCCAGGATCAGGATGCCGGCGCCGTCACCCAGCACGAAGCCGTCACGGTCCTTGTCCCACGGGCGCGAGGCCTGTTCCGGGGCGTCGTTGCGGGTGCTCATGGCCTTCATCGCGCAGAAGCCGCCCAGGGCGGTCGGCGAGGAGCCACGCTCGGCACCACCGACCACCATCACGTCCGCATCGCCGTACTGGATCATGCGCATGGCGGTGCCGATCGAATGGTTCGAGGTGGCGCAGGCCGACACCGCCGAGAACGACGGGCCCTTCAGGCCGGTGATGATGCTCAGCTGGCCCGGCAGCATGTTGATGATGGTCTTGGGCACGTAGAAGGGCGAGATCTTCCTGCCCTCGTGGAACTCGATGGTCTGCTCTTCAATGCCCAGCAGGCCGCCGATGCCGGCGCCGACGATGGCGCCGATGCGCTCGGCATTGGCTTCGGTGATTTCCAGGCCCGAATCATTCAGGGCCATGAAGGAGGCACCGAGGCCGTAATGGATGAACGGGTCCATCTTCTTGGCATCCTTGCCGCTGACCCGGAACTTGCCGAACTGTTCGTTGTCGGCGGTGATGTCGAATCCTTTGACCTCACCTGCAATCTTGGTGGTGAACCGATCCAGGTAGGCATCAGAAACGTTGGTCAGCGGACCGATGCCCGAACGACCATGGGTGATGCCTTCCCAGCTGCTGGCCAGATCATTGCCCAACGGCGAGACGATACCCAGGCCGGTTACGACGACGCGACGCTTCATTGCTGATTCTCCTGGCCCGGATGGTTTCAACGGGCAACTCGGTTTGCTTCGGTGTGATGCTCAAACACACGGGGCCGCAACTGCGGCCCCATGGGGTGCGGTGCGCGGCGAGCGGAACCCGCACGCGCACTGCCGTCTGACATCAGGCCTTGACGTGGGCCTTGATGTAGTCGATGGCGGCCTGCACGGTGCTGATCTTCTCGGCTTCTTCGTCCGGGATCTCGCACTCGAATTCTTCTTCCAGGGCCATCACCAGCTCAACGGTGTCCAGCGAGTCAGCGCCCAGGTCATCGACGAACGATGCGCTGTTGGTGACTTCTTCTTCCTTGACGCCAAGCTGTTCGACGACGATTTTCTTGACGCGTTCTTCGATGGTGCTCATGGGGTATCGCTCCAGATGGAGTAGTGGTTCAAAAGTGATCGCCATCGGATGGCGATGGCCGTGGGATAGTGTAGTGGAAACCGGCGCAGCCTTGCATGGGTGCAAAAAACGTCGCAGATCAACCACTTGCGGCGCAATCCCTGCGCCCCTTGCTTACGGCATGTACATGCCGCCGTTCACATGGAGGGTTTCGCCGGTGATGTAGCCGGCCGCCGGGCTGGCCAGGAAGGCCACCGCATGGGCGATGTCCTCCGGCGAACCCAGGCGTTCGAGGGCGATATCGTTGATCAGGGCGGTGCGGGCTTCTTCCGGCAGCGCCTTGGTCATGTCGGTATCGATGAAGCCGGGGGCGACGACATTGACGGTGACGCCGCGCGAGCCGATTTCCTTGGCCAGCGACTTGCTGAAACCGATGATGCCGGCCTTGGCAGCGGCGTAGTTGGCCTGGCCGGCATTGCCGGTCACGCCCACCACCGATGCGATGTTGATGATGCGGCCCTTGCGCGCCTTCATCATGCCGCGCATGACGGCCTTGCTGGTGCGGAACACGCTGGTCAGGTTGGTGTCGATGATCGACGCCCAATCGTCTTCCTTCATGCGCATCAGCAGGTTGTCGCGGGTGATGCCGGCGTTGTTGACCAGGATCGAGATCGCGCCGAATTCCTTGGCGATGCCGTCCAGCACGCTGTCCAGCGCGGCGGCGTCGGTGACGTTCAGCGCACGGCCGTGGCCACCGTGGGCGGCCAGGCGTTCGCCGATCGCGGCAGCGCCGGAGTCGGTGGTGGCGGTGCCGATGACGGTGGCGCCCTGGGCGGCCAGCAGATCGGCGATGGCGGCACCAATGCCACGGCTGGCGCCAGTGACCAGTGCGATTTCACCCTGCAGGGGCTTGCTCATGATGTTGTCCTCAGACGTGGGCAGCGACCGCGCCCGTGCCGCTTGCAGCGGCCACCGGCACGGTCGGCAGGAACAGGGGGATCAGGCCGACCACGCCTCGCGGGCGCCTTCGAAGTCGCCCGGGGTGGCCAGGGAACGGCCGTCGATGGCCTTGTCGATGCGCTTGACCAGGCCGGTGAGCACCTTGCCCGGACCGCACTCGGCGATCTGGGTGATGCCACGGGCGGCCAGGGCCTGCACGCAACCGGTCCACTGCACCGGCTGGTACAGCTGCTGCACCAGCGCGGTACGGATGGCGTCGACGCCGTCGTGCACCTTGGCATCGACGTTCTGCACCACCGGCAGCTGCGGCACCTGCCAGGACAGGCCGGCCATCACTTCGGCCAGACGGTTGGCGGCTTCGCGCATCAGCGGGGTGTGCGAGGGGACGCTGACGGCCAGCTTCACCGCCTTGCGCACGCCCTTCTCGGCCAGCAGCGCCAGCGCGCGGTCGACCGCGTCGGCATCGCCGCCGATAACGATCTGGCCCGGCGAGTTGAAGTTGGCCGGCACCACCACCTGGCTGCCTGCGGCTTCAGCGCAGACGTCCAGCACCAGCTGGTCCTCGGCGCCAAGCACGGCGGCCATGGCGCCGACGCCGGCCGGAGCAGCCTCCTGCATCAGCTGGCCGCGCAGGCGCACCAGGTGCGCACCGTCGTGCAGGCTGAGCGCACCGGCGGCGACCAGGGCGGTGTACTCGCCCAGGCTGTGGCCAGCCAGCACCGACGGGCGCGGACCGCCGACGGCGTTCCAGGCGCGCCACGCGCCGATGCTCGCTGCCAGCAGGGCCGGCTGGGTGTATTCGGTACGGTTGAGCATTTCCTCCGGGCCACCCTGGGACAGCGCCCACAGGTCGACGCCGGCACCATCGGATGCTTCGGTGAAGGCTTCACGCACCTGCGGGTGCAGCTCGGCCAGCTCGGCCAGCATGCCCACGGACTGCGAGCCCTGACCGGGGAAGACAAAAGCGAGGGTGGATACGGTCACGCGGTCATCCGCTTGTTGCAATCGAAGCGGGCCATGATAAGGGCGAATCCCCCGTGTCGTCTGTACGTGCGCGTATGCAGGGCGTATGGACCCAGGACGGGGTCGGATCCCTTTTCCACCGGAAAAGGGCTCTGACCCCTGCCCCGCGAACGGGTCCGGTAGCGCCGGGCCATGCCCGGCGGATGCGATCAGCAGAACAGCTGCAGGATGTCGAGCTCGCCATCGGCGAACCAGTCCACGCACAGCCCCACCACCATGATCAGGCCCAGCGTGGTGGCGCCATGGGTGATGAAGATCGATTGCGCCAGCGCGCGCGCCGAGCGGCCCAGCTTCATGCAGACACGGGCCAGGCCCTGCAGCCGGCCACTGACCGAATGCACGTGCGCGCGTACCGGCGCCTGCACGCCATCCATGGCCTCGGCCATCATCGCCTGCAGGTGCTGCGGGCGGTCGGCGTAATACTTGGCCACGCCGTAGCCGAACATCAGCCAGTCGCGCGCCTGCGCCTCGGCCAGGTCCATCACTTCCAGCGGGTCTTCCTCGAAATCGATGAAGCCCACGTTCTGGCCGTCCCAGGTGAGGTTGCGCGGCACCGGCTGGCCGAAATACGCGCCACGGCCGTGGGCCTCGGCGAGGGCCTTCATCGCGGCCGCCACCAGCCGGTCACGACCGGCATCATCGGCTTCGCGCAGGCAGGTATTGAAGGAACCACCGTTGTCGCCGATCACCAGCGCGGCATGGCCGCTGCCGATCACTTCGGGCACGTTCACACCCTGCGCATGCAGCTCGCCCAGGCGACGGGCTTCGGTCTCGCGCGCTGCATCACCACCACGGTGCGGCGGCGGGCGCAGCGCATCAAGCTGGAAGCGGCGGGCGATGAAATTGAGCAGGCCCAGGGCGAATGCTCGGCTTCCTTTGCCGTACTGCTTCAGCCAGGCGCGCTGCCCTTCAATGACGATGGGCTCAACCATGACGGATCTCCTGAAACGCGTTACGGCCCCAGAGGGGCCGTAACGACAGACTTCACGTTGTCGTAACTACGCTATCAATAGCGCAGCAGAGCCGAACCCCACGTGAAGCCGCCACCGAAGGCTTCCAGCAGCAGCAGCTGGCCGCGCTCGACCTTGCCCGAACGCACCGCGGCGTCCAGCGCCAGCGGCACCGAGCCGGACGAGGTGTTGCCATGCTTGTCCACGGTGACCACCACCTGGTCCATCGACATGTCCAGGCGCTTGGCGGTGGCTTCGATGATGCGCAGGTTAGCCTGGTGCGGGATCAGCCAATCCAGGTCGGACTTGCCCAGGCCATTGGCCTCCAGGGTTTCGTCCACGACCGAGTCCAGCGCCTTGACGGCGTACTTGAACACGTCGTTGCCCTTCATGTTGATGGTGCCGCCGCCGTTGCCGCTGCCATCCTTGAAACCGACCGACACGCCTACCGGGTTCCACAGCAGCTCTTTCTTGCTGCCATCGGAATGCAGGTGGGTGCTGAGGATGCCGGTCTCTTCGTCGGCCTTGAGCACGACCGCGCCGGCACCGTCGCCGAACAGCACGCAGGTGGTGCGGTCTTCCCAGTCGACGATGCGGGTGAGGGTTTCGGCGCCGATGACCAGCACGTAGCGGGCATCACCGGAACGGATGAACTTGTCGGCCACGCTGAGCGCGAACACGAAGCCCGAGCAGGCCGCGTTGACGTCGAAGGCGGGGCAGCCCGACGCACCGAGCTTGGCCTGGATCAGGCATGCGGTGGACGGGAAAATAAGGTCAGGGGTGGTCGTACCGACCACGATCATGTCGAGCTGGGAAGCGTCGATACCGGCCGCTTCAAGCGCACGCAACGCGGCCTGGTAGCCGAGGTCACTGGTGGTCTCGCCTTCGGCCGCGATGTGCCGTTCACGAATACCGGTGCGCGTCTGGATCCACTCGTCCGAGGTTTCGACCATTTTTTCCAGGTCGGCGTTGGTCAGGACTTTTTCCGGCAAATAGCTACCGGTGCCCGCGATCCTCGAGTAGATCCGCTTGCTCATCATGTTTCCTGTTGCGCAGGCTGCCGATCACCGGCATGCCCGGGAAGAAGGCAAAGGCCGCTGCCCGGGGGCAGCGGCCTTCCCGGCACATCAATCTTCTTCGACGGCCGAGGTCTTGGTCTGGATGACCTTCTTGCCGCGGTAGAAACCGTCGGCAGTGATGTGGTGACGCAGGTGCACTTCGCCGGTGGTCGGGTCGGTCGACAGCTGCTTGGCGCTCAGGGCGTCATGCGCACGGCGCATACCGCGGCGGGACGGGGTAACACGGGATTTCTGGACAGCCATGGGATTGCTCCAAACTCGGTTCGATTTGCTTCGTCGTATCGTCGCGCAGGGCGTCAGCGCCCAGCACACTTTTCGCTTTCGCCGCAGCCGCCGACGACACCCGGCTGCTATTGTTTCTTCAGTGCCGCCAACGCCGCGAACGGGTTGGCCTGCTTCGATTCTTCTTCGCTCGGCGCCCAGTCCTGGTCGACCGCTTCACCGTCGGGCGACAGCGGTACCACCGGCACTGCCAGCACCAGCTCGTCCTCGACCAGGTCCAACGGACGTAGCTGGCCATCTTCCGGCACCAGCAACGCCTCGTATTCCTCCGGCAGGGACGATTCCTCGTCCTCGTCGCGGATCAGGCCAAGCCTCTGGGTCATCTTCACCGGCAACAGGAATCGCTGCATGCTGCGCTGACAGGTCAGCGGCAACGCGGTATCGATGGTCAGTTCCACATAGGATACCCGCAAGACGTCGTCGCGACCGAATTCAAGCGAGTAATTGCACTCACCGTCGGTATCGGCGACCAAGCCCTGCAGGCGGGTCAATTCAGCCAAGGGTACCTGGCCGTCGAAGCGCCTTCGCGCTACAACCATCCGCCAGGCATCCAGCGTTTCGGGCACGTTCGCGGACATAAGCCGCTGAATACTAAGGATCGGGACCGCCGCTGTCAAATACCCGCCATACAGGGGCTTGCCGGAGGCGTCCGCACAGGGCCAGACTGCCGCGCCCTGCCCCGGAATTGTCGCATGCCCGCCCTGCTCCTGGCCTCCACGTCCCGCTACCGGCGCGAGCTGCTGCAGCGCCTGGGCCTGCCCTTCGACTGCGCACGCCCGGATGTGGACGAGACCCCGCAGCCAGGCGAGGCGCCCCTGCCGCTCGCCATGCGGCTGGCGGCGGCCAAGGCCGCCGAAGTGGCCGCGCGGCACCCCGGTACCTGGGTGATCGGCTCGGACCAGGTGGCGGACCTGAACGGCCAGCCGCTGGGCAAGCCCGGCACGGTCGAGGCCGCCTGCGCGCAGCTGGCGGCAATGTCCGGACAGACCGTGCGCTTCCACACGGCGATCAGTCTCACCTGCGGCGGAGAATCATTCAGCGCCATTGACCTGACCGAAGTGCGCTTCCGCGCGCTGCAGGCGCAGGAGATCGCCCGCTATGTGGCCATCGAGCAGCCGCTGGACTGCGCCGGCAGCTTCAAGTGCGAGGGCCTTGGCATCAGCCTGTTCGAGGCCATCGACAACAACGACCCGACCGCACTGATCGGCCTGCCGTTGATCGCACTGTGCGGGCTGCTGCGCCAGGCCGGCTTCGCCGTGCCGTAAGGCACCGGCTTTGTAGAGTCGAGCCATGCTCGACTGCATCGAACATCCAGCCGAGCGTGGGCTCGGCTCTACAAGGGGCGAAGTCGAGCGTGGGCTCGGCTCTACAAGGGGCGAAGTCGAGCATGGCTCGGCTCTACAAGGGGCGAAGTCGAGCATGGCTCGACTCTACAAGGGATTACCGCTCCACCTCGAACGGCTGCTCCTGCCAGTCTTCCACGCTGCCATCGCGGCCATGCAGGCGCAGGCCCAGCCAGTGCCGGCCGGGTGACAGCGTGCGCGTATCGACGCTGGCATCAAAACCGGCGTGCGGGTGCTGCGGGTCATTGGACATCGGCCACAGCGGGCGGATATCCAGTTCGCGGCCGTACTGCGCGTCGCCCACCGGCCGCCCGTCCACCCGCACCTCAACGCGCGCCAGGCCGACACCATCCTTGAACGCCCAGCCCTTCACCGCAAGCACGCCGGACACCTGTTCGCCGTTGCCTGGCGAATCCAGATAGGCCACCGCCGGCGTCACGCACGGCCCCTGCGTGCGCTGCGCAGGCAGGCGGAACAACAGGAAACGCTGGAAACCATGGTCGTTGCTGACCACCCGTGGCGGCGGCAGGGGCCCGACCTGTTCGCAGATGGCGTGGTAGCGCGGCACCAGATCGCGGAAGCGCTGGTCGCTGGGCGAGAGCACCAGCAGCATCGGCCCCGCGCGCTCGCCTTCGTGGATCTGTTCCCACTGCGCCAGCTGCGCGGTGCGGCCATGCTTGTCGTTGAGCGGATGCGGCAGCACCTGGATATCCGCATCTCCCAGCTGGAAGCCCAGCTCGGCACCCACCTTGAAATTGCCGGCCAGCACCTGCGTGCCCTTCGGCATCTGCTGCAGTTCCTCGCGCACCGCAGCTGCCAGCGGCTGCCAGCCAGCAAAATTGCGCGGGTAGTACTTGTCACCGGCCAACTGCTCGCGCAGCGACGGCGTGGACGCCATCAGGTAATAGCCAAATGCAAGCGTCATGCCCGCGCCCGCCAGCCACCAGCCGGTACGGCGCAGCCAGCGCGGCCAGCCATTGAGCACGACCGGCACCGCCACCAGCAGCGCCAGGTAGCCCGGCAGCGGCCAATGGAAACTGATGCGCTCGACATCGGTGAAGAAGCCCAGCAGGAAGATGCCCAGCGTCGACACGCCGCCCACCAGGCCGAAATAACGCCATTGCACGCGCGCACCGCCGCCACTGCGCGTTCCGGCCAGCGCCACCTTCCACATCGCGATGCACAGGATGGGGGTGACCAGCATCGGCTGGATCACCAGGAACCACAGCCCCTGCCATTCAAAGGACCACGGGTGGCGCTCGACCACCTGGAACTTCAGGCCGGCATCATGGTTGTCCGCATTCCAGGCCAGCAACGGCAACCAGGCCAACACGCCCACCGCCAGCGCCACCCACACGCGCGGGTCTGCCAGCATGCGGCGCCCCTGCGGCAGCGCCAGCAGGGCGATGAAGCCCACACCGATCACCCCGATGAAGCGGTAATGGCTGAGCGCGCCAATCAGCAGGCCCAGGCCCAGCTTCACCGCGGAGGAAGCATCTACATTGCGCAGCAGGCGCGCGCCCGCATCCAGGCACAGCACCGCCGCCAGCGCCATCGGCACATCCGGTACAGCCAGCAGGCCCACGGTGGCCGACAAGGGCATCAGCAGGGTCAGGCTGCCCGCCTGCCAGCCGGCCACATTGCCGAACCAGCGCGTAGCAATGCGCACGACCAGCACCGGCAGCAACGCGCCAATGGCCAGGAATGGCAGGCGCAACGCCAGCACGTGCTGGCCGCCGATTTCCACGCCCAACCGCGCCAGCCAGGCCGTCAGCCCCGGCAGATCCGAGTACGCCGCAGCCAGGTGCTGGCCTTCCTGCCAGTAGAACGCTTCGTCCACGAACAACGGCAGGCGTGCGGCCACAAACAGCTTGGCCGCTGTGACGAGCGTCCATAACCAGAAAAATATCGTGCGTGCGCGCTGTTCGCCCTGCATTGCTCTATGGATAGAATCGAGAGGTTCCCAACGTGAGACGATCATGACAGCTTCGTCCCCCATGCCCAGCATGCTAACCGATCAACTGCGCCAGTCCCTGCGCAACGCACAGGATCAGGTCAATGCACTGGTGCTCGGCAAGGTGCCGGAAGTCAGGCTGGCTTTCGTCGCCCTGCTGTCCGGTGGGCACCTGCTCATCGAAGACCTGCCCGGCCTGGGCAAGACCACGCTGGCCCACGCACTGGCCAGCAGCCTGGGCCTGAACTTCCAGCGCGTGCAGTTCACCTCCGATCTGCTGCCGGCCGATGTGCTGGGCGTGTCGGTGTACGACGCCGGCAGCCGCCAGTTCCAGTTCCATCCCGGCCCGGTGTTTTCGCATGTGCTGCTGGCCGACGAGATCAACCGCGCGCCGCCGCGCACGCAGAGCGCGCTGCTGGAAGCCATGGCCGAGCAGCAGGTAACCCTCGATGGGCAGACCCATCCCCTGCCCGACCCGTTCTTCGTCATCGCCACGCAGAACCCGGTTGACCTGTCCGGCACCTTCCCGCTGCCCGATTCGCAGCTGGACCGCTTCCTGCTGCGCCTGGCGATGGGCTATCCCAGCCCGCAGGCCGAACGCGAGCTGCTGCGTGGCACCGACCGCCGCGACCTGATCGCCCGCGCGCTACCGCAGCTGGACGACAACCAGGTGCGCCAGCTGCGCGATGCCGTCGGCCAGATCCATGTCAGCGACGCACTGGTGGATTACGTGCAGGCGCTGCTGACCCGCAGCCGCCAGCATGCCGGCGTGCGCGTGGGCCTGTCGCCGCGTGCCGGCCTGGCCCTGCTGCGCGCGGCCAAGGCACATGCGCTGCTGCTGGGCCGTGGCCACGTGGTTCCCGAAGACGTGCAGACTCTGTTCGTCGCCGTGGCCGGGCACCGCCTGGTGGGCGAAGCCGAATCGAGTTCGGGACCGGCGCTGGCACGCGCCATCCTGCAGTCCGTCGCGGTCGACTGAGCATGGCCACACGCGGCTCCCGACTATGGCAACTGGCGCGGCCGCGCGCGCCCGAGGCATTGCCGCAGCGGCTCGATCGCCGCCGCATCTATGTGCTGCCCACCCGCTTCGGGCTGTTCGTGGCGGTGCTGCTGGCAGCAATGCTGCTGGGTGCACTGAACTACAACAACAACCCGGCCCTGTTGCTGGCCCTGCTGCTGGCTGCGGCAGCCATCGCCAGCACCATCGCCGCGCACCTGCAGCTGTCCGGGGTGCAGGTCGATGCAATCTCGGCCGAACCGGTCGCCGCCGGCCAGCCGCTGCGCCTGCGCGTGGACCTGTCGCTGCGCGACCCGCGTGCGCGGCACGGACTGGAACTGCAGGTGGGCGACAGCCAGGCCTGGACCGACCTGCCCGCGCAGGGGCGTGGCGAAGTGGAACTGGACATTCCCACCGAACGGCGGGGCTGGCTGGACCTGCCGCGCATGCGCCTGTCCAGCACCCAGCCACTGGGGCTGGTGCGTGCCTGGTCGTGGGTCTGGCCCGAGCAACCACTGCTGGTCTACCCGGTGGCCGAATCACATGCACCGCCCCTGCCCGAGCAGGGCAGCGACCCGCTGCACACCCGCGCCCATGCCAGCGGCGAAGAACTGCACCAGCTTCGCCCTTACCGCGCCGGCGACCCGCCGCGCACCATCGCCTGGAAGCACTCGGCGCGGCGCGACACGCTGCTGGTGCGCGAATACGAGAAGCCGGTCGGCATCGAGGTGGTGCTGGATTGGCGCGCACTGCCATCGCTGTCGACCGAAGCCCGCATTTCGCGCCTGGCGCGCTGGGTGGACGATGCCGAGCGCGAAGGCCGGCGCTATACCCTGCGGCTGCCCCTGCAGCCGGCCATTGGTCCCGGCCAAGGTGCCGGCCACCACCATCTGTGCCTGCGGGCGCTGGCGTTGATGCCGCATGACTGAGCCCGCCCTTCTGCTGGACCGCAACGCGCGCGGCTGGACCCTGGCCAGCGCGGCCCTGGCCCTGCTGCCGCTGCTGCTGCAGTTGCCGGAGATGCTGGCGGTCCTGATCGCCGTGACCGCCCTCGCCACCGCCGCGCTGTCGCAGCGGCGCGTGCTGCCCATCCCCGTGCGCCTGCTGCTGGTGATGGCCATGCTTGCGGCCATCGTCTGGCAGATGGGCGCGGTGCGGCCCGGCCGCGATACCGGCTGTGCGCTGCTGGCCGCGATGCTGGCGATCAAGTCCAGCGAGCTGCGCAGCCTGCGCGATGCGCGCAGCCTGCTGGGCTTTTCCCTGTTCGCCCCGTTCGCTGCCTTCCTGCTCGACCAGGGGCCGTTGACCACAGTGCTGGCCGCACTGGCCGGCATCAGCGCCCTGCTCGCCCTGCAGCGGCTGGCGCAGGGCGAGGGCCGCAGCGCACCGGTACCGCTGCGCGGCCAGCTGCGTGGCGTCGGCCGCCTGCTGCTGATCGGCCTGCCGCTGGCACTGGCCTGCTTCTGGTTGTTCCCGCGGCTGGACACCCCGCTGTGGGGCATCCCCGACCGCGCGGTGAGTGCGCCCGGCCTGTCCGACACGATGGAACCGGACCAGTGGCTGGACCTGATGGCCGATGACACTCCGGCGCTGCGCGTGAAGTTCTTCGGCGCGGTGCCCGTACCGGAACAGCGCTACTGGCGCGGCCCGGTGCTGACCCGCTTCGATGGCCACGTCTGGCGCCGCGACCGTGCGGCGGACCGCATGCCGCCTGCCAACGTGGCCTACCAGGGCAAGGGCTGGGATTACCAGATCGACTACGAACCCACCGACCGCCGCCTGCTGGTGGCGCTGGACCTGCCCACCGCCGCCCCCGAAGGCAGCCAGCTCAATGCCGAAATGAGCCTGGCCAGCCAGAGCAACCTGTCGGCGCTGACCCGCTGGCGCCTGCATTCGGCGCCGTCCACGCGTTTCGACAGCGAACTGTCGGCCTACCAGCGCCAGGCCGCGCTGCAGTTGCCGGACAACTTCAACCCGCGCACGGCAACCCTGGCCCGGCAGTGGCGGCAGGAAGCAGGCAGCGATGACGCCGCCGTGGTGCGCCGCGCGCTGACCTGGATCACGGCCGACTTCTCCTACACGCTGGACAGCCCGGTCGCCGGCCGCGACCCGGTCGATGCGTTCCTCTTCGACTACAAGGCCGGCTTCTGCCAGCACTTCAGTTCGGCCTTCGTGGTGCTCATGCGCAATGCCGGCATCCCCGCGCGCGTGGTCACCGGCTTCGCCGGCGGCACCCGCAACCGCATCGGCGACTACTGGGTGGTGCGACGCATGGATGCCCACGCCTGGGCCGAGGTCTGGCTGCCGCAGCGCGGCTGGGTACGGGTGGACCCGACCGCCGCAGTCGCGCCCGAGCGCATCCTGGACACGCTGGAGAGCCGTTTGCAGGACGGTCCCGACGCGGGCCTGCAGCAGCGTTGGCTGCAGATGGGCCAGGTGGGCGACTGGCTGCGCCGGGGCTGGAATGATCTGGTGCTGTCCTTTGACGCGAACAGCCAGACCCGCCTGCTGCAGCCCTTGGGCCTGGACGACCTGAAACCTGGACAGCTGCTGGCCGGGTTCGTGACCACCGCGTTGCTGGCGCTGGGCTGGATGGCGTGGCTGCTGGCCCGCGGCGAACGCGAACGCGATCCCCTGCTGCGCGCCTGGCACCGGCTGGGCCAGCGCTATGTGCGCCTTGGCCTGGGCCGCGAAACCCACGAACCGGCCCTGGCCTGGGCGCAGCGGGTCCACGCCCAGCGCCCCGACCCGGCCCTGATCGCACTCAGCCAGCGTTTCGCCGAAGCGCGCTACGCTGGCACTCGTACCGAGCTCGCCCCATTATTGCGGGACCTGCGCAGGCATCGCCCGACTTCCGGAGCCTCTTCATGAACACCAAGTTCCTTCTTACTGCCATGGCCACGCTGGCCCTGTCGGCCTGCGCCACGGCCCCCAAGCCGCTGCAGGGGCAGTTCAGCGTCGTATCCCCGCGCGACTCGGTCAACACCCAGCAGGTCGGCACCCCGGTGCGCTGGGGCGGCCGCATCATCGAAACCAAGCCCGGCCAGGGCGAGACCTGCTTCGAGATGATCTCGCGCCCGCTCAACGGCAGCGGCCGCCCGAACACCACCTCGTCCGACGCCAGCGACGGCCGCTTCATCGCCTGCCGTGCCGGCTTCTACGACCCGGCCGTGTTCGAGGCCGGTCGCGACGTGACCTTCATCGGCAAGATCGATGGTTACGCCAACACCCGCATTGGTGATTACGACTACCGCCTGCCCAAGCTGGCCGCCGACGTGATCTACCTGTGGCCGGAACAGCGCCAGGTGGACGTGGTGCCCTACCCCTATGGTCCCTATGGCCCGTGGGGCCCGGGCCCGTACTGGGGCGGCTATGGTCGCTGGGGCTGGTGGTGATCGCGCCCCGCAGCGCATGACGGAAAGGCCGCCTTCGGGCGGCCTTTTTCGTACCCGTCCACGCAGGGCCTGGAGGGTGAGGCTTGCCTCAACGCCCCGGCGTACCGAAATGCCCCAGCGGCGCACCGGCCAGCAGGTGCATGTGGATATGGAACACGGTCTGCCCGGCATGCTCGCGGCAGTTCATCACGATGCGGTAGCCGTCCTGGGCCAGGCCTTCACGGCGGGCATAGTCAGCCGCGGCCAGGGCCAGCTTGCCGATCAGGTGCGCCTGCGAGGGCTGCAGGTCATCCAGGGTCGGAATGATCTCGTTCTTCGGAATGAACAGCACGTGCACCGGCGCCTGCGGCGCGATGTCCTTGAAGCCCAGCACCTCGTCATCCTCATAGACGATGGTGGCCGGGATCTCGCGACGGATGATCTTGCTGAAGAGGGTTTCGGTGCTCATGGTCGGCCTCGGCGGGGTGACCCGGCATTGTATGCAACCACCCCTGCCACACGCGCGTGATGACGCGCACGAAGTGGCCGATCAGTCGCGGAATTCGCTGCGGGTGCCGAAGGCGTGGGACAGGGTGCCGCGGTCCACGTACTCCAGTTCGCCGCCCAGCGGCAGGCCCTGGGCCAACCGGCTCGGCTGCACCTGGCGCGCGCGCGCCAGCTGGGCCAGGTAATGCGCGGTCGCCTCGCCTTCCACGGTGGCACTGGTGGCGATGATCAGCTCCTGCACTTCGCCCTGCGCCAGGCGCTGTTCCAGCTGTTCCAGGCCAAGCTCGCGCGGGCCGATGCCATCCAGCGGCGACAGCCTTCCCTGCAGCACGAAGTACACCCCACGGAAGCCGGTGGCGTTCTCGATCGCCAGACGGTCGGCCGGCGATTCGACCACGCACAGCTGGCTGCGCTCGCGGCTGGTGTTGGCGCAGGTCGGGCACAGCTCGCTTTCGCTGAAATCGCGGCACTGCGCGCAGTGGCCGATGCGTTCAACGGCCAGCGCCAGCGCTTCGGCCAGCCGCTGGCCACCTTCGCGCTCACGCTCGAGCAGGTGGTAGGCCATGCGCTGCGCGGTCTTCTGGCCGACGCCAGGCAGCACCCGCAGTGCGTCGATCAATTGTTCAAGCAGGGGTGCAGACACGGCGGCATGCTTTCATTGCGTCGAGCACGCTCGACAGCTGTTTGTAGAGTCGAGCCATGCCCGACAGCTGTTTGTAGAGTCGAGCCATGCTCGACTGAAGGTTGGAACAGTCGAGCAAGCTTGACTCTACAGAATCCGTGGCACCCGGTTGCACGGGTACCACGCTGGACATCAGAACGGCATCTTCATGCCCGGCGGCAGCTGCATGCCGGCGGTGGCCGAACCCATCTTCGACTTGGATTCCACGTCGATCTTGTTCGAGGCATCGTTGAAGGCGGCAGCGATCAGGTCTTCCAGCATTTCCGGGTCGCTGGTCAGCGACGGATCGATGCGCACCTTGCGGCACTCCTTGGCGCCGGTCAGGGTCACGCTGACCATGCCGCCACCGGCGCTGCCGGTCACTTCGATCTTGGCGATTTCTTCCTGGGCCTTCTGCAGGTTTTCCTGCATCTTCTGGGCCTGCTGCATCAGTTGGGCGATATTGCCGCGCATAGTGTCTTACTCGTCAAAAGAACGGATGGAATCGGTAACGACCCGGGCGCCATGCTGCTGGATCAGCAGCTGGACTTCCGGATCGTCCATGAAGGTAGCCTCCGCCACCTGCTGGCGCTCGCCACGCTGGCGGTCGGCGCGCTGGTGCAGGGTCTCGGCCGGGACGTGTTCGGTCTCGACCGTCTCGACCACGATCCGCGGTGCCTGGCCGAGGGCCTTTTCCAGCATCTCGCCCAGGGCGGACAGCGCGCGTTCGGAACGCAGGTACTCAAATCCGGGCGAAAGGCCCAGTTTCAAGGTGCCGTGCTGGCAACTGATGAAGGCCGCATTGGCTGCCAGCTGCCGCGACGGGCCACTCAGGCCGCTGTTGGCGACCAGGTCCAGCCAATCTTCAGCCGTGGCCAGATCGGAGATGCCCTCCTGCGGCGCCGGCGCGCGCTGCGCGGCCGGTTCGGGCGGAGCGATGGCGATGCCTTCGGCACGGAACGCGCGCTCCGGCTCCGGCTCCGGCTCCGGCTCCGGCGCAGCCGGGGCAGAAGCCGGCGCCGGCGGCTCATGCCAGGGCGCGACCATGGCCGCATCCGGGGTAGCGATCTCGGCTGCCAGCGCCACATCGCGGGCCTCGGCCTCGTCGGTGGCCCACGGCGGCAGGTCATCGGCACCGGCGGTATCAGCAGCCTCGCCGGGCTGCGGCGCAGGCGCCGCCTTCACCGGCGGCGGTGACGCGGGCTCTTCCACCGGAACCGGCTCAGGCTCAGGTTCCGGCGTCGGCTCGGGTTGCGGGGCCGGCTCAGGTTCGGGTTCAGGCTCGCGCGGCGCCGCCTGCACCGGTGTGGCCACCTCGGCCGCCCCTGGGCCTGCCGCGGCACTGGCCGCTGCTGCCGGCACCGCCTCATGACCACCGGCGCCTGCGCCACCCCCGGTCGCGTTGCCGCCCGGCATGCCGCCGGCAGCCGCTTCAACCGTCTTCGGCACCGGCGGCACCGCAGCGGCTGGCCGGAAGGCCAGCATGCGCAGCACGGCCATCTCGAAGCCCGCGCGTGGGCTCGGCGCCAGCGGCAGGTCACGGCGGCCGTTCAGGGCCATCTGGTACCAGAGCTGCACCACTTCCGGGCGCAGGCGCTCGGCGAATGCCGCCGCATCCAGGCCTTCGGCAGCGGCAGCGGCCCCCGGCACCAGCTGCTGCACCTGGATACGGTGCAGGCCTTCGGCCAGTGCTTCCAGCACGCCACTCCAGTCCGGCGAGAATTCCGCCAGCGCGGCCACCACCTGCAGCAGGCGCGGGCCATCGCCCTCGGCCAGCGCATCCAGCATGGCCGCCACCTGGGTGCGGTCGACCGTACCCAGCATGGTGCGCACCACGTCCTCACGCAGCGCACCGCCGGCATAGGCAATCGCCTGGTCCAGCAGCGACAGGCCATCGCGCAGGCTGCCGTCGGCGGCCTTGGCCAGCTGCACGATGGCCGTGCTGTCGGCCTCGATCTCCTCAGCCGCCAGGATGCGGGTCATCTGCCCCTGGATCTGCTCTTCATCCAGGCGCTTGAGGTTGAACTGCAGGCAGCGGCTGAGCACGGTGACCGGCAGCTTCTGCGGATCGGTGGTGGCCAGCAGGAACTTCACGTGTTCCGGCGGCTCTTCCAGCGTCTTCAGCAGCGCATTGAACGCCGCCTTGGACAGCATGTGCACTTCGTCGATCAGGTAGACCTTGTACTTGCCACGCGAGGGCATGTACTGGGCGTTTTCGATCACTTCGCGCACATCATCCACGCCGGTGTTGGACGCGGCATCGATTTCCAGCAGGTCGATGTAACGGCCAGCATCGATGTCCAGGCAGGCCGCGCACTGGCCGCACGGGTCGGCGCTGGTGCCCTGTTCGCAGTTCAGCGATTTGGCGAAGATGCGCGCGATGGTGGTCTTGCCCACGCCGCGCGTACCGGTGAACAGGAACGCATGGTGGACCCGGCCACTGTCCAGCGCATTACTGAGCGCACGGACCACGTGTTCCTGGCCCACCAGCTCGGCAAAACGCTTCGGACGCCACTTGCGGGCAAGGACGAGATAGGACATCAGGCCACCGTCTTCCATCGGATGTTCCATTGTGCCATGCCTGTCCAGCCCCCTCGCCTCCGGCACGCCCGCTGCACATCGATGACTGGGGGTGCTTGTGTACTGCCGCGCCGCCCGCTAGAATCTGCGCCCCTGCTGAGGCGTTTGCCGATGGCAGGGATCCGGAGAGGTGTCCGAGTGGTTGAAGGAGCACGCCTGGAAAGTGTGTAAGCGTCTAAACCGCGCTTCGGGGGTTCGAATCCCCCTCTCTCCGCCAGATAAATAAAAAAGGCTGCCCTTCGGGCGGCCTTTTTTATTTATCTGGCGGGGGACGCGAAGTGCGCTGCGCGCGCTTCGCCCCAAACCTTGCCGGCCTCTCCCCGCCCCTGTCGGGGCAGCCCCTCAACAGAGGGGCTTGTTACTCCAGATGCGGCATCGGATCCGTGCTGCTCGTGGATGATTCCGCCGCTACAGGACGCGCAGGATTTCAAAACTGAACAAAACCTGAAAAATCGCTATCGTAGGCGCCGTCATCCTCGCCTGGCCCTTCGCCCCATGAGCTCGACCGACAGCGTGCACGCCGTTCTGCCCGAGGCCGCATCCGCGGCGCATGGCGCCTGCGAAAACTGCGATACCGCCCTGCATGGCCACTACTGCCATCGCTGCGGGCAGTCCTCGCACAATCCGCTCAAGCACGTGGGCCATGCCATCGAGGAAGTCTTCGAATCGTTCTGGCACCTGGACGGGCGCATCTTCCGCACGCTGCGCGATCTGTGGGTGCCGGGCCGCATTGCGTCGAACTACCTCAAGGGCCGCCGGGTGGGTTATGTGCAGCCGTTGCGACTGTTCGTGATCCTCACCCTCTTCACCTTCTTCATCGGCAAGCTGTTCGTGCACGTGGACGACTTCAGCGTGGGCAGTGGCAACAACTCGCCGTTCGCCAAGGCCACCACGGTCGAGCAGGTCGAAGCGGCGCGCTCGCAGCAGCTGGCCCAGATCGACCAGCAGGCCAAGGCAACGACAGGCGGCAGCGCGGGGTTCGCCGTGGCCAGGGCAGCGGTGAATGCCGCCGCTGCGCAGCGCAGGGCCGAGCTTGGCGCCGGCACTGCTGCAACGACGCCCGACGCCAGGGAAGGCTACGGCACCTTCTTCGACTACACCGTCAACGGCAAGCGCTGGGATGCGGATACCAATCCCATCGTACTTGCCGGCCTGCCGCAGTTCGCCAACCACTGGCTCAACCGGCGCCTGCAGAACGGCAACGTCAACATCCAGCGCATGGGGGGCAAGACCGATCTGTACATGCAGGCGATCCTGACCGCACTGCCCGGCGCGCTGTTCTTCCTGATGCCGATCTTCGCGCTGGTGCTGCGCGTGGCCTACATCCCGCGGGCGATGGGCTATCTGGAACATCTGGTGGTGGCGCTGTACAGCCACTGCTGGTTGATGATGGTGGTGCTGGTGACCTTCGTCATCGCCGCGGTCAGCAGCGCCGTCGCCTCACCCGGCTTCAGCCTGGCCAGCCAGTGGCTGTATGCGCTGCTGTGGCTGTCCGTTCCGGTCTACCTGCTGTTGATGCAGCAGCGGGTGTACGGCGGCAACAAGGTGCTGACCCTGCTGCGCTACTTCGGCATTGGTGGCGTGTACTTCCTGCTGGTGAACTTCGTGGTGATGTACGCGGTGCTGGCCGGCATCTCGGCCTGATGCCGGCACCTGCGCAGTGGCCTAGCGCCGGTTGCCCTTGAGGGTCTGCACGCCACCCATGATGAAGAACACGCCCAGCAGCGCGCCCAGCAGGGTCATGCCCCACAACGCGCCGGCGCTGTCGACCACTGCGGTGGCCTGCGCGCGCTCTGGCAGGTACAGCACGCGCACGGCTTCACCCTTCTCGTAGCCGAAGATCAGGCCGTTCTGCGGGTAGGAAACCTGCTGGCCATCGGCCGTGGTGAAGCCCACCTGCGGGTGCGAACCCCCTGCGTTGAGGTGCTCCACCCGGCCGGCAGCGACCTGCGCCACGCGCAGGAAGTCCATGCGCGATTTCACCTCGTTGCCGCAAAACGCCAGGCTGACCAGCCCGATCAGGCTGAACAGGAGACCCAGCGCGATGGCGGTGGGTCGGGAATCGGGAGTGACCTGCATCATTGATTGCATCCTTGCTGCGTGCTGCATCCAGCGGCCAGTCTCCACCAGCCGCGCCCGCTGCCATGTTCGGGCAGCGACCCCAGGAAATCCAGTCATCGATGCACGGCACCTCCTCAGGTTCTGCCCCGAGGAAGTGCCGTTGCCTGCATCAGAACCCGACGCGCAGGTTCAACTGGCCACCGATATCGCTGCGGCCATCGCCGTGCTCGCCCTGCACGAACAGCGACAGCTGGCTGCTGCGGCCCAGGCCCACGGCCACGCCCAGCTGGCTGACCACCGCGTTGCGGGCAAAGCGCGCACCGTACACGTCGAACGCATCGCCACCGACAGCGAAGCGCTGGCGGCTGGCCACATCGGTATCGCCGGTGGTGTGCTGCCAGCCCACGCCCGCAGTCAGCTGGGCCGGGAAGCGTTCACCGCTGCCCACGTCCCAGCGCCCGCGCACGCCCACGGTGCTCACGTTCAAGGTGTGCTTGCCCCCTTCCACCACCAGCGCTGCGCTGCCGCCCTGCTCTACCGCGCTGTCGCTGTCCAGCCAATGGCGGCTGAAGTTCACGTAAGGCTGCAGCTGCGCACGGCCCGTGCCCCAGGTCCAGGCGGCTTCGACCTGGGCGATGGTGACGTCGGCATCCTGTCGGCTGTACAGCGTCTGCTGCAGCAGCGGCACCTCGCGGGTGGTGCGCGTACGGTAGTCACCGCGCGATACGCTGCCACCCACGCTGAAGGCATTCCATTGGCCCTGCGCATAGACGCCGTAGGTATTGCCGCGGGTCTTGGCGCGCGAATCGCGATCGTACAGGCGCGTATCCATCCGCTCGCTGCCCGCGGCCACGCCGATCACCGCGTGGTCGCCCAGGTTCCAGTCGACGCCCGCCATGGCGGCGTTGCGGTTGTTGCGGATTTCATCGCCATTGCCATCGCCATCCTGGCGCGACACCTTGCCACTGCCGGCCAGCCAGGCCGACGCGCGCTGGCCACGAACGCTGGGCAGTTCATTGCCCAGGCGCTGGCGGATGCCTTCTTCCAGGTAGCTGTCACGCAGCAGCACCGCGCGGGTCGCCGCATGCGTTTCGCCGGACAACTGGGTGAACGCTTCGCGTGCGGTGTCGGCGTCATAGCCCAGCAGGGTGTTGTACAGCGCCAGCGCATCGCCGGTCTGCGGCAGGCTGTCCAGCGCCGAGGCCACGCCCAGCTCATTGCGGGTCCGCGCAACGCTGACGAAGTCGGCGGTCTGCGCCACGTCGATCTCCAGCTGCGCGGCATTGGCCGAATACACCGGCGTCAGCGACAGGAAGGCCGAGGTGGTCGTGGGCGGAGTGAACTGGCCTGTGACCCCGCCGCTGGCGTTGAGGATCGCGTAGCGCTTGCCCAGCTGATAGCTGGTGCGCGGATCGATGCCGTTGACCACCACGGTGGCACCCCCGATGTTGGCCGTGCCGCCCACCTGCACGGTATCGCTGCCACCGGCGCCCAGATCCACGCCCAGCGTGCTGCCCGGTGACAGGGTCAGGTTGCCACCGATGGTGATGGTTCCCACGCCATTGCCCGTGCCACTGCTGTTGCCCGGTCCATTGCCCGGCGACAGCGTACCGCCCGTGGCAACGGTGACCCCGCCCCCGGTACCGCCCACCGTGCCGGTACCCGACAGCGTGTTGCCGCTGCCGATATTCCACTGGCCGCCGATGTTGCCTGTGACATTCAGCCCACCACCGGTGACCTGGCCGGTACCGGTGAAGCCACCGCTGTTGCCCCCCAGAGTGAGAGTGCCCGGGCCAGACTGCACGATGCTGCCGCCACCGCTGATCGTGCCGCCCAGCGTGGTGCTGCCGCTGGTGTTGATCACCAGGCCACCGTTGTTGGTGATGTCGCCGCCGATCGCACCGCTGGCCCCACCGTTGCCGACATGTACGGTGCCGCCGGCGTTGATGGTGGTGCCGCCGGTATAGGTGTTGTTGCCGGTCAGGGTCAGTGTGCCGGTGCCGGCCTGGGTCAGGCCGCCACTGCCGCTGATGGTGCCACCAACGGCGGTGTCACCGCCCACATCGAACACCAGGCTGCCGTTGTTGCTGACGTTGCCGGTGATCGCGCCGCTGGTGCCGCCGTTGCCGATCTGCAGGGTGCCACCGCTGTTGATGGTGGTGCCGCCGGTGTAGCCGTTGTTGCCGGTCAGGGTGAGCGTGCCGCTGCCGGCCTGGGTCAGGCCGCCGCTGCCGCTGATGGTGCCGCCGACGGTGGTGTTGCCCCCCACGTTGTAGACCAGGCTGCCGTTGTTGCTGATGTCGCCGGCGATCGCACCGCTGGCGCCACCATTGCCCACCTGCAGGGTACTGCCACCGTTGATGGTGGTGGTGCCGGTATAGGTGTTGTTGCCGGTCACGGTGAGGGTGCCACCGCCGGCCTGGGTCAGCCCGCCCGCGCCGCTGATCGTGCCGCCCAGCGTGCTGGCCGAGGACAGGTTCACCACCAGCGCGCCATCGTTGAGCACGTCGCCGGCGATGCTGCCGGTGCTGCCCCCGTTGCCAAGCTGCAGCGTACTGCCGCCGTTGATGGTGGTGCCGCCGGTGTAGGTGTTGGTGCCGGTCAGCGTCAGCGTGCCGGTACCGCCCTGCACCAGCCCGCCACCGCCACTGATCGTGCCGCCGAAGGTGGTGCTGGCATTGTTGCCGCCGGTGGTCAGCGTGCCCGCGCCGAGGCTGACCGTGGAGCCGGTGACGCCGGCCAGGCCGCCGATGTTCTGGTTGCCGGCAGCGCTCAGGTCCAGTGTCGCCGGACCGGCCAGGTTGACCGTACTGGCCGCCGACAGGTTGCCCGCCGCGCCCACCGCCAGGGTGCCGCTGTTGACGGTGGTCGCGCCGGTGTAGCTGCTGGTACCGCCCAGCGTCACCGTCGCCCCACCCTCCTTCAGCAGGCCGCCCGCGCCGGCGATGTCGCCGTCCAGGGTCAGCGCCGTGCTGCCCAGCAGGGTGAGCGTGCCGGCGCCGAGCTGCACGTTGTTGCCTACCGTCACCGCCGAGGCAGCATCCAGCGTGGCATCACCACCCACGGTCAGTGCACCCGTGCCGAGCGCACCGTTGTTGCCCAGCACCAGGCCGCCGGCATTGAGACCCACGCCACCGCCGAAGCTGTTGTTGCCGCTCAGGGTCAACACACCGGCACCGTTCTTCACCAGGCCGCCGGTGCCGGTCAGATCACCGGCGAAGGTGCTGTTGGCCCCGGCATTGGTGGTCAGCGTGCTGCCGCCCAGGCTGACCGTGCTGCCGGCCACGCCGGCCAGGGTACCGATCTGCTGGTTGCCGGCAGCGGTGATGTCGAAGATCGTGCCGGCGTTGGCCAGGGTGACCGCGCCGGTCGCCGCCAGGCTGCCACCGGGACCGATCGCCAGTGTGCCGGCGTTGATGGTGGTGCCGCCGGTGAAGGTGTTGGTACCGGTAAGGGTTTCGGTGCCGGTGCCGACCTTGACCAGGCCACCGGTGCCGCCGATCGAACCACTGAAGGTGCCGTTGCTGGCATCACCGATGGTCAGCGTGTTCGCGCCCAGGTTGACCGTGCCGTTGCCGATGAGCGTGCCGAACTGCTGGGTGCCATTGCCGGCGGACAGATCGAACGTTGCCCCGGTGGCCAGGTTGACGATGCCCGACGCCGCCAGGCTGGCGCCAGCACCCAGTGCCAGCGTGCCTTCGTTGATGAAGGTCCCGCCGGTATAGGTGTTGGTCCCGTTCAGTACCAGCGTCGCCACACCGTCCTTGGTCAGGCTGCCGGTACCGCTGATGTTGCCGTTGAGGGTGATGTCATTGTTGCCAAGTACGCTCAGCCCGGCATTGAGCACCACGTTGTTGGCCAGGGTGACCGCGGTGCCCGCGTCCAGCGTCGAGGCGCCGCCAACGGTCAGCACACCAGTACCCAGCGCGGCGTTGTTGCCCACCACCAGTCCACCGGCGTTGAGGGTCACGCCACCGCCGAAGGTGCTGGCCCCGTTGAGGGTCTGCACCCCACTGCCGTTCTTGATCAGCCCACCGGCGCCACCGAGGGTGCCGTCGAAGGTGCTGTCGGTGGTACCGCCCAGGGTGAGCGTGCTGCCACCCAGCGCCACCGTGCTGCCGGCCACGCCCGCCAGCGAACCGATGCTCTGGTTGCCACCTGCGGAAATGTCCAGCGTGCCGGCACCGGCCAGGTTCACCGCACCGGTCGAGGCCAGGCTGCCGCCGGCGCCGATGGCCAGCGTGCCATTGTTGATGGTGGTCCCGCCGCTGAAGCTGTTGGCCCCGGTCAGGGTGAGCGTGGCCGCACCATCCTTGATCAACGCGCCGCCGCCACTGATCACCCCGCCCAGCGTCATCGCATTGCTGCCCAGCACGTCCAGTGCCGCGCCCGCCACCAGACCGATGTCGTTGCCCACGTTGATGCCTGCGGTGCTGTCCAGCGTGGCGTTGCCGCCCACCGTCAGCGCGCCGGTACCCAGCGCACCATCATTGCCCAGCAGCAGCCCACCGGCATTGAGCGCCACGCCACCGCTGAAGGTGCTGGCACCGCCCAGGGTCTGGATGCCCGCGCCATTCTTGACCAGTCCGCCGGTTCCGGCGATCACGCCGTCATACACGCCGTTGCCGACGCCACCGAGGGTGAGCGTGTTGCCTCCCAGCGCAACCGTGCTGCCGGCCACGCCATTGAGCAGACCGATGCTCTGGTTGCCACCACCGGCAATATCGAAACCGGTACCTGCGGCCGCCAGGTTGACCGCACCACTTGCGGCCAGGCTGCCACCGGCACCGATGGCCAGGATGCCGGCATTGATGAGGGTGCCACCGGTATAGGTATTGGTGCCGGTCAGGGTTTCAGTACCCGTACCCACCTTGACCAGGCCACCGGTACCGGCAATCGAACCACTGAAGACACCGTTGGTCGGGCCACCCACTTCAATGGAATTGGCACCCAGGTTGACGGTGCCGCTGCCGGTCAGCGTGCCGAAGATCTGCGTGCCGTTGCCGGCCGACAGATCCAGCGTCGCGCCGCTGGCCAGGTTGACCACGCCGGTCGAGGCCAGGCTGGCGCCGCCCCCCAGCGCCAGCGTGCCCGCATTGACGTTGGTGCCACCGGTATAGGTGTTGGTGCCGTTCAAGGTCAGCGTCGACGCACCGTCCTTGATCAGGCTGCCACTGCCGGAAATCACGCCATTGAGGATCAGGTCGTTGCTGCCCAGCACGTTCAGCCCGGCATTGAGCACGATGTTGTTGGCCAGGGTGACCAGCCCGCTGGTATCCAGGCTCGATGCGCCGCCGACGGTGAGCGCACCGCTGCCGATCGCAGCATCGTTGCCCAGCACCAGGCCACCGGCATTGAGGACCACACCACCATTGAAGCTGCTGGCGCCGGACAGGGTCTGCACGCCGCTGCCGACCTTGATCAGTCCGCCGCCGCCACTGATTGCGCCATCGAATACGCCGTTGGCTGCACCGCCGAAGGTAAGCGAGTTACCACCCAGCGCCACCGTGGTTCCAGCGACACCGTTGAAGCTGCCAATGGTCTGGTTGCTGCTGGCACCGGAAATATCGAAGCCGGCACCGGCCACGCCCAGGGTGACGCCGCCGCTGGTGGCCAGGCTGCCACCCGCGCCCAGCGACAGCACGCCACCGTTGATGGTGGTGCCGCCGGTATAGGTATTCGCACCGGTCAGTGTCAGTCCGGCAGCGCCGTTCTTGGTCAATGCACCGGTGCCGGACAGCACACCCCCCAGTGTCAGCGCATTGCTGCCCTGCAGGGCCAGCGTGCTGCCCGCGCCCAGGCCGATGTTGTTGGCCAGGTTCAACGCTGCGCTGTTGTCGAGCGTCGCACTGCCCCCCAACGCCAGCGCGCCGGTGCCCAGCGCGCCGCTGTTGCCCAGCACCAGGCCGCCGGCATTCAAGGTCACCCCGCCAGTGAATCCGTTTGCGCCATTGAGCGTGAGCAGCCCCGCGCCGTTTTTCACCAGCGCGCCGGCACCGCTGATCTGGCCGCCCAGGCTGAGCGCATTGCTGCCGGTCAGTGTCAGCGCTGCGCCGCTGCCCAGGTTGACCGCATTGCCCAGCACCAGCGGAACCGTGCCGTCCAGGCTGGCGCTGCCGCCCACCGACAATGCGCCGGTACCCAGTGCGCCACTGTTGCCCAGCACCAGGCTGCCGGCGTTGAGGGTCAGCCCGCCACCGAAGGTATTGGCCCCGTTGAGGGTCAGCACGGTGGCACCGTTCTTCACCAGGCTGCCGGCACCACTCACCACGCCGCCCAGCGTCACGTTCTGGCTACCGGCCAGCGTGAGCGTGGCCCCGCTGCCCAGTGCAACCGTGTTGGCCAGGCTGAGCGCGCTCGAGCCATCCAGCAGTACCGCACCGCCGATGTTCAATCCGCCGGTGCCGGCCGACGCGCTGCTGCCCAGCAGCAGGCTGCCACCGTTGAGGTTGAGGCCACCACTGAAGGTGTTGTTGCCGGTCAGGGTCAGCTGCGGAACGCCATTGGTGGTCAGGCTGCCGGTGCCGCCGATGACACCGCCCAGCGTCAGGTTCTGGCCCCCCTGCAGGGTAAGCGCCGCATTGAGGTTCACGTTGTTGGCCAGGGTGAGCGCCGTGGTGCCGGCCAGGGTGGCCGCGCCATTGACACTCAACGCGCCGGTGCCGATCGCACCGCTGTTGCCCAGCACCAGGCCACCGGCATTGATCGCCAGGCCGCCACTGAAGGTGTTGGCACCGGTCAGCGTCTGCACACCGGCGCCGTTCTTGACCAGGCCGCCGGTGCCACTGATCACGCCGGCGAAACTCTGGTTGGTTGCATCACCAAAGGTGAGCGTGTTGGCCCCCAGCACCACGTTGGTACCCACCACACCGGACAGCGCACCGATGGTCTGGTTGCCGCCCAGGGTCAGGTCCAGCGCCGCGCCGGCGCCGCTCAGGCTGACCGCGCCGGTTTCAGCCAGGCGACCGCCACTGCCCATCGCCACGGTGCCGCCGGCGATGTTCAGGCCACCGGTGAAAGTATTGGCACCGGTCAGCGTCAGTGTCGAGGCACCACTCTTGATCAGGCTGCCATTGCCTTCCAGCACGCCGCCAAGGGTCAGCGGCTGGCCGCCCAGCACGTTGAGCGAGGCACCTGAAGCCAGGTTGATGTTGTTGGTCACCGCCAGCGCAGCAGTGGCATCGAGCGTGGCGGCGGTGTTGATGGTCAACGCGCCGTTGCCCAGCGCGGTGTTGTTGCCCAGCAACAATCCGCCACCGTTGACGACCACGCCACCACCGAACGTATTGGCGCCATTCAAGGTCAGCAGCGATGCGCCGTTCTTGATCAGGTTGCCGGTGCCGGAAATCACCCCATTGAGCACCAGCGGTTGCCCGCCGACCAGCCCCAGCGAGCCGCCCGCGCCCAGCGCGATGCTGTTGCCCAGGGTGAGCGGCGCGGTGCCATCCAGCGTGACTTCGCCACCTACACTGAGCGGGCCCGTACCCAGCGCGTTGTTGTTGCCCAGCAGCAGGCCGCCTGCATTGAGCGCCACGCCGCCAGTAAACGTGTTGTTACCGGTGAGGGTCTGGATGCCACTGCCCACCTTCACCAGGCGGCCACCACTGCCGGCGATGGTTCCGGCAAAGGAATTGCTGGTGTTCAGTCCGCCGAAGGTCAGTGCGTTGCCCCCCAGGCTCAAGGTGCCACCCAGGCCCGCCAACGACCCGACGGTCTGGCTGGCGCCTGCGGACAGGTCCAGCGTCGAGCCGGTGGCGATGTTCAGCGCACTGGTCGGCGACAGGCTGGCGCCGGCACCGAGCGCTACACCGCCGCCGCCTACAGTCAGGTTGCCGCCCAGTGCATAGCCGCCGCCCAGGGTCAGCAGGCCGGTGCCGTTCTTGGTCAGGTTGCCCGCCCCGGTCACGGCACCGGTGAGCGTCAGCGCCTGGCTGCCGCCCAGGGTCAGGGTATTGCCCGTGGCAATGGTGATCGGATTGATCAGCGTGTACGCGCCCTGCGTGTCCAGGCTGGCCGAGCCGCCGACCGCCAGCGTTCCGGTTCCCAGCGCATTGGCGTTGCCGAGCAGCAAACCACCGGCATTGAGGTTGACGCCGCCCTGGAACGTATTGGCACCGGACAGGGTCACCACGCCGGTGTTGTTGACGGTCAGGCCACCCGCACCGGACAGCACCCCACCCAGACCGAACGCGTTGGTACCGCCCAGCGTCAGCCGCCCGCTGGTGAGACCGAAGGCATTGCCCAGGGTCAGGCTGCTGCCCGAGGCTGCCAGCGCGCCGCCTGAGGCCGTCACCGGCCCTGTACCGAGCGAGGCGTTGTTGTTGAAGTTGACCAGGCCGTCGACCAGGGTGGCCGATGTGCCGTTCCACGCGCCCTGCAGGTTCCAGGTGCCACTGTTGACGGTCAGCCCTTCGAAGCCCACGAAGTTGGGCCAGGCGATGGTAGTCACCGCCCCGCCGGTGCCCGAACCGGGGCCGGCAGCAATGTTCTGCAGGACCAGTCGATCACTGGTCCCGTCGCCGCCGTTGACCTGGCCGGCGGCGGCCAGATTGATGTTCAGGCCCACTGCGCCGAGTGACACACCGACACCAGTGCCGGTGCTGGCAACGCTGGAACCGGAGACCGCGGTGTAGGTATTGCCCGGCACCGAATTGCCCAGGTGCACGCTGCCGCTGATCGTGCCCGCATTGAGCACGCTGTTGCCGGTCGCGCCGAGCGAGGGAGCGAACGCCACGCGGCCGGTGATGTTACCGGTCGTCGAATTGGTCAGCACCGTGCGCGCGCCACCATAGCTGACGATGACCGGCGCATCGGACAGGGTGATGCCCACCGGGGCATTCATGCCGATGGCCGCGTCGTTGTTGATGGTGGTGGTGCCGCCGGTGTAGTTCTGGGCAAGGATGGCCTGGCCATCCAGCCCCAGCAGCCCGAGCACCGTGGTCGAACCGCGGATGATGCCGCCGGTCTGGTTGTTCACCGTAATGGTGTTAGCCGTCGTGCTGCCATTGCCCAGGGTCATGCCCGCGCCGAGTACGCCCACGCCCAGCAGCAGCTGTGGGTCGACCGTGCCCTGGTTGTTTACCGTGATGCCAGTGCCGTTGAGGATCACCGGGCTGCCCAGCAGCGACGAGACCTGCGCAGTGGGCTGGATATTCAAGGTGACGCCGTTGATCGATGAATTGATCCCGCCGGCAGCGCCAGGCGCGCAGGTAATGACGGTGCCGGCCGTGGTGCACAACGCGAAGGCCGAACCACTGGCCAGCGTAGCCGCCAATGCCAACGACAACTGCTGGATTCGGATTACCCGGCCGGTGCTGGACCGCGCACCTCCCGCTGGATTCCGCGCCACTTCCGAAGCCACCTGCATGACGCCAAGGGCGCGATTGAAAACCAGACGGTAAATGCGGTTCATCTATGAATCTCCATGATTTGACCGGTCACACAACGGGTTTCATGGGTTTTTCAAGGTGAAGGCCGCCCGTCCTGTTCCGGGCGGGAACAAGACATACCCTGCAGCATTGGATCGAACGTCACGCCTTCACACGAAAACCCTGCAGGAGCAACGTGCCCCTGGGTGTCCACCGTGCGAAAACTCCCCGGTTCCGCATGGCGAATGGCTGCACTCTGCGTGCGCGTCCGCAACCATCACGTGAATCCGGCACGTTATTTTTATGATGCCCGTCAAATAAATCCCGCGATTTCACACATTTGCCGAATATGTGCATCGTTAATCGAGCCAGCTGCGGAAACGTCCATGTTTCCGCCAACTGCACGGCAGACTCAGCTGCTCGAGAGTTTCATCAGCACCAGGCCGGAAACGATCAGCACGGCAGCAGCGATGCGCATCGCACTGACCTGCTCGCCCAGGAAGATAATGCCGACCACGAATGCGCCAACCGCACCGATGCCGGTCCAGATCGTATAGGCGGTGCCCAGCGGCAGCGTGCGCATGGCCACGGCCAGCAGCCAGAAACTGGCGATCATGCCGAGGATGGTGACCACCGTGGGGGTGAGCTTGCTGAAGCCTTCGGACTGCTTCATGGACACGGCCCAGACAATTTCCAGCAGGCCGGCGAACAACAGATAGATCCAGGCCATGACGGCCCTCCTCTTGGTAGGGCCAGGCCGTCCTGGTCATTGATTCCCGATGTGGGGGAGGTCGTTCCTCCTGCGGCCGCATTCTAGCAACGGGGGCACGCGCCGGCCGTGCCGCCAGTGCACGGGTTACAGCGGATTCATCGCATTAGGCTGGCGTCCAAGCGTGCGCGTGCGCTAGAATGCGCGTCTGCCATCGGCCAGCCCGGTGCGCAGTCCGGCTGTGGTCTCTGGCGCGTGACGCGCTGCTTCCCCTGATCCGCGAACCGGCTGCCCTCGGGCGGCCAACGTCTCTATGGTGGCCCCGTCGGCCCCTCGCGACGCTAGGTCGAAAATCCCGCCAGGGCCGGAAGGCAGCAACGGTATCGATCGACGCGGGCGCCGAGGTCAGCCGGCGGGGCCACCGCCTTTTTGCGGTGAGCCCTCTGCGGCGCTCTTCGCCGGGCATGGCCCGGCGCTACCGCGCTACCGCGCTTCCGGCGTGCCCTGGTGGAACACCACACGCCAACCGTGCGCATGCCGGCGCCACAGCGAACTGCGCAGCACCCAGCGCTGCGGCTGGCCATCGAGGTGGTAGCGGCTGCGGTAACGCACCTGGACGAGCTCCTGCGTCAGCAGCGCCACCCGATACTGCTCTGATTCGATCTGGACCTGCGCCCGTTCCAGCGGAATCTCCGCCAGCGCGGCCACACGGCCGTAGCACTGGCCCGAACTGCCGATCTCGCTGAAATCCTCGTCCAGCAGCTCCGCCAGCCGCGCACGATCACCGCGCACCTGCGGGGTGTGCAGCGCGCGTTCCAGTTGTTCAAGTTCGGCAGCCAGCGCCGCATCGGCGGGCTGGCCGGAAACGTTCACGGCGGGTCCTGCGCCAGCACGTGCGGCGCGGTCGGGGTCGCCAATGGCACGCACTGCCCCGGCTGGGCCACGCGATGGCCACGAGCGGCCAGCGCCTGGCCATCGGCCACGCTGGCGTAGTGGTAGAGCATCATCCGCGACTGCAGTTCGGCGCTGTATTCGCGCTCCAGATCATCCACACCTGTGTGCGACGGGTTGCCGTGCAGGCCGCAGTCGTGGGCGATCAGTTCATTGTCATTGGCAAAGCGCGCCAGCATCTCCGGAATCGGGCGGGTATCGCCGCTCCAGGTCAGCGCGCCCTGCAGGCGCAGGCCGTAGGCGGTCTCCGGCCAGTGGTGGCGGGCCGGGAACACTTCCAGGCGCACGCCTTCATGCCAGAACGCATCCCCCACCACGATCAGCTGGAAGGCATCCCAGAAGTTGGCGCCGCCCTCGGCAAGCACGTTGGGGTAATCGCCAATACGCCGGTGCAGCAGCGGCACCACCGTGGCCGGCACGTACAACCGCACCTTGCCGCGCCGCTGGGCGCTGAAATAGGTATCCACGAACAGCCGCTCGAAGCCGGCCACATGGTCCAGGTGTACATGGGTGACGAACAGCGCCTGCGGCAGATGCCCGTAGTGGGCCTTGAACGCGGTCAGGCCTTCGCCGCCGCAGTCGATGGTCAGCCACGGCCGGCCATCACGCTCGATCACCGACATGGGCGACCCCAGCTCGACCGCCGACGCATTGCCGACGCCGAGGAAACGCAACGACCAGTCCATCAGGTGCCCCGGTTCCAGGCCATGTCATAGGCACGGCGCAGCCGCGCGTAATCTTTCTGCACATCTTCCACGCTGCGCTCGCCGCGCAGCTTGACCAGCGAACGCAGCAGGCGCTTGAGGTTGCGCTCGCGCCAGGCGGTAGCCGGGATGCGGATCACCCCGCGGTCGAAATCAATCAGCCAGCCATGGCCGTTGCCATCGAACAGGATGTTGTGCGCGTTGAGGTCGGCATGGTCCAGCCCGGCCCGGTGGAAGCGGGCAATCAGGCGGCCCGCCTCTTCCCACGGCGCCCCCCGCCCGGCCACCAGCGCGCGGTCGGCCAGCGAACGGACGCCCTCGATGCGCTCCATCAGGATCGCCGCGCGGTAGCGCAGCCCTTCACGCATGTAGAAGGCGGCGATCGGCCGGGGCACCGGCAGCTTCTGCGCGCGCAGGGCCCGCATCAGCCGGAACTCGGCGAAACTGCGGGTCCGGTCCGAGCCGCGCCAGATGTACTGGTCGTGGCTCAGCTTGGCCGCCAGGCCGCCGCGCAGGTAGTGGCGCAGCACCCCGGGACCGAAGGAGGCATCGACGAACCAGGCGCTGCCACGGCCGCCCTCGCCCACCGGTCGCGCCCGGCTGCCCCAGTGCTGGGGCGAGAACAGGCCGATCTCGGCTTGCCGCAGCCGCTCGCGGTCGAACAGAATGGCTCCGATGCCGCGACCCTCGCGGCATGGCGTCAGCGCTTCATTGGCGTCAAATACGACCATTCCCATTGAGTCTAACAACACATGGCATCAGCGTCCTCTTCCTTGTGCCTCCTGCGCCTGTCCGCCCTGGGGGATGTCACCCATGTCGTCCCCCTGGTGCGCACCCTGCAGGCTGCGCGCCCGGACACGCCGATCCACTGGATCATCGACAAGGTCGGGCAGAAACTGCTTGATGGCCTGCCGGGGG
The DNA here is from genome assembly GCF_047782825.1 of Stenotrophomonas maltophilia. Classification (GTDB taxonomy): domain Bacteria; phylum Pseudomonadota; class Gammaproteobacteria; order Xanthomonadales; family Xanthomonadaceae; genus Stenotrophomonas. The sequence continues at coordinate 2,162,805 of NZ_CP180589.1, forward strand.
TGATCTTCCACGCCTACGACAAGAAGACCGGCATGGCCGGGGTCAAGGAACTGCGCAAGCAGCTGCCGCCGGGGCGCTTCGAAGCGCTGCTGCAGATGCAGGTGGCGTTCCGCGCGAACCTGCTGTCGGCCTTCATTCCGGCCGAGCGGCGCATCGGCTACGACCGCAGCCGCTCCAAGGACCTGCACGGGCTCTTCATCAACGAGCGCATCCCCGATCGCCCGGGCATCCACGTGCTCGATGCCATCGGCAGCTTCTGCGAGCCGCTGGGCCTGCGCCAGACCGAGGTCAGCTGGGATCTGGCCGTGCCGCAGTCCGCGTACGAGTGGGCGGCCGCGCAGTGGCCCGAAGATGGCCGCCCGGTGCTGATGATCTCGCCCTGCTCCAGTCACGTGCTGCGCAACTGGTACGCCGACCGCTACGCGGCGGTGGCCAGCCATGCCACTGCGCGCGGCTGGCAGGTGGTACTGTGCGGTGGCCGCAGCGAACTGGAGCGCAGCATGGCCGATGCCATCCAGGCCCAGCTGGCAACGCCGGCGCTGGACCTGGTCGGCAAGGACACGTTGAAGCAGCTGCCGGCCCTGCTGGCGCGCGCCAATCTGGTGATGACCCCCGATTCGGGCCCGATGCACATCGCCAACGCCATGGGCGCCAAGGTGCTGGGCCTGCACGCGGCCAGCAATCCGCACCGCAGCGGCCCCTATTCCGACCGCCGCTACTGCGTGGACCGCTACGACGATGCCGCGCGCAAGTACCTGGGCAAGACCGCCGCCGACCTGAAGTGGGGCACCAAGATCGAGTTCGACGACGTGATGGAACTGATCACCGTCGAGGACGGCATTGCCGCCTTTGAACGCTACGTGGCCGATCACCTCGGCTGAGCGATCGGTGCGGGCCGCCTGGGGCCCGCACCCTCCACGCAGGGCGTGGGTTTATTTGTACGACTTCTCTTCCACGTACGCCGAGCCCAGCGCCAGGTTGATCGCCTTCTTGATGCGCGCGCGCTCGTCGTTGCGCAGGTAGACGCTGCGGGCCAGATCGACGAACTCCTGGTCGAAGGCCTGCGCCTTCTCCTTCAGGCGCACCGCATCCTCGATGTCCCACAGCTGCTCGTTGACCGCCTTCAGCTCCGCACGCAGCTTGGCGACATCCTTCACCGCCGCCGGGTGCGCCATCCAGGTGGTATCCAGCGCGGACAGCTCGCGGCGCACATTGGCCAGCTTGCCCTCGTCACTGATCCGCTCGGACTTGATCTGCAGGATCGAGATCTTGTCCAGCAGTTCGCCGAAGGAAACGGGCACGATGATTTCAGCGGTCATGGGGGCGCTCCAGCAGGTAATGGCACATGGTAACCGCAGCGAAGACGCTGTTCCTGCGTGACAGCAACCCGATGGCGCTTCGGGTGGAACAAGCCCCTCTGTTGAGGGGCTGCCCCGACAGGGGCGGGGAGAGGCAGGCAAAGGGAGGGGCCCATTCGTTGCGCAGCAACGCATGGGGCGAAGCGCGCAAAGCGCGCTTCGCGTCCCACGCCAGATAAAAAAGAACGGGCCGCCCTGAGGCAGCCCGTTTTTTTTAATCTGGCGGAGAGGGGGGGATTCGAACCCCCGAGGCGCTATAAACGCCTGCCTGATTTCGAGTCAGGTACATTCAACCGCTCTGCCACCTCTCCAGATGGTCCCCGGCGAACCGGGGACGCGCATCATACGAGGAAGCGCGGCAGACCACAAGCCATTCCCGCGCTTGATGTGAAATATTTCTGACTGAACGCCTTGCCGGATGTCCGCTTGGCCGTGATGATGCCGTTCTCCCCGGCATTACCCCGTCCAGCAACCACCATGATCGAATTCGGACATCTCACCCACCCCGGCCTGCGCCGCGAGCTCAACGAAGACACCTACTACGGTGACGGCGAACTGTCCCTGTGGCTGGTGGCCGACGGCATGGGTGGGCACGCCTGTGGCGAGGTGGCCAGCGCGCTGGCGCGCGAGACCATCGTGCGCGAGATCCGCCGCGGCGCGCCGCTGGCCCAGGCCATCCGCACCGCCGACGAAGAGATCATCCGCGCATCGCGCCGCCGCAACGACACCCTGCCGATGGGCACCACGGTGGTTGCCGCGCGGGTGCAGGGCAACCGCTACGAAGTAGCCTGGGTGGGCGACAGCCGTGCGTATCTGTGGCGCAACGGCCAGCTGGCCCAGCTCAGCCAGGACCACAGCGTGGTGCAGGAACTGGTCGCGCAGGGCAACCTGACCGCCGAGCAGGCGCGCGCGCATCCGCACCGCAACGTGGTGACCCAGGCATTGGGCGTGACCGACCCCAACCATCTGAACGTGGCCACTACCAGCGGTGAACTGCGCCCGGGCATGCAGCTGCTGTTGTGCAGCGACGGGCTGACCGAGGAAGTGGACGATCGCGACATCGCCCGCACCCTGGCCTACGATGACGCCAGCGCGCAGGAATGCGTGGACAGCCTGGTCGCCTCGGCATTGGACGGCGGCGGTTCGGACAACATCACGGTGATCCTGGTGCGCTGCCATTGAGCCTGACGCACGCACGCAGCGTCTGGAGGAGAGCCCCCTGAGTCAGGGGGCGGGCGCGAAGCGGCGGGGGTGTGGGTGGTGATGAGACGGGGCCCACGATCTGCAGCGCAGATTGTGGGGCGTCAGCGCGAATGCGCTGGCGCGTCATCGGACAACATCACGGTGATCCTGATGCGCTGCCATTGATCATGGAGCCGAGCATGGGCTCGGCTCTACAGTAGATCCACGCCATGCGTGGATGACGCATCGTGGATGCCGGCCAGCGGCCGGCACTACCGCAACCGATCGCTTACGCGCTCGCGGCTTCTTCCACCTTCGGGCCATCCCACAGCGCGTGGCCGGCCTTCTTGCGCAGACGCTCCAGGCGCGCGCTGTGCGCTTCCTGTTCCGATGGCGTGGCCACCACGCGCGGGCGCGGCAGCAATGCACTGGTATCGAAGGCCAGCATCGCCGCCCCGGCGCCGCCACCTTCGTCTTCCAGGCCGAAGCCGATCTCTTCCTGGCCCGAGGTCAGCGCGATGTAGACATCGCCCAGAATCTGCGCATCGAGCAGGCCGCCGTGCAGCGCACGGTGCGAGTTGTCCACGCCCAGCCGCTTGCACAGCGCGTCCAGCGAGTTGCGCTGGCCCGGGAAGCGCTCGCGCGCCATCGCCAGGGTATCGATCACCGTGCAGCGGTCGGTGATCTTCCCGTACTGCGGCCCCAGCAGGGACAGCTCGTTGTCGAGGAAGCCCAGGTCGAACGCCGCGTTGTGGATGATCAGCTCGGCGCCATCGATGAACGCCAGGAACTCCTCGGCGATCTGCGCGAAGTCCGGCTTGTCGTCCAGGAACTCCAGGGTCAGGCCGGTGACTTCCTGCGCGCCCTGTTCGAATTCGCAGTCCGGCTTGATGTACTGGTGGTAGTTGTTGCCGGTCGGGCGGCGCTTGAAGAGCTCAACGCAGCCGATTTCGACGATGCGGTTGCCCTTTCTCCACTCCAGGCCGGTGGTTTCGGTATCGAGGATGATCTGACGCATGGGCTCAGTTTACCGGGCTGGAGTCGCGGATCCGCGTGGCCGCGTCGCGGGCCAGGGTATCGACACGCTCATTGTCCGGATCACCGGAATGGCCCTTCACCCAGCGCCAGTCGATCTGGTGCCGCAGCGTGGCCGCATGCAGGCGTTCCCACAGCTCGCGGTTCTTCACCGGGTCACCGCCAGCGGTCTTCCAGTTCTTGCGGATCCACCCCGGCATCCACTGGGTCAGGCCCTGGCGGACGTACTGCGAATCGGTATAGAGCACGATGTTGCACGGCTCGGTGAGCGTCTCCAGCCCCGAAATGGCCGCCATCAGCTCCATCCGGTTGTTGGTGGTGTGCGCTTCGCCGCCACTCAGTTCGCGCTCGTGCCCCTTGTAGCGCAGCAGGGCGGCCCAGCCACCGGGGCCGGGATTGCCGAGGCAGGAACCGTCGGTGTGGATTTCGATGGTTTTCAATACAACTCCAGATCAGGTAGCAACGGTGCCGTGCCAGCGCACAGGCAGCGGGGTCGGCCCGGGCAGGGCCAGTGTTCGTTTCTCGGCATGGAACAGGCAGGCCGCGCGCAGCGGCGCCCAGCCGGCGCGGCGGCGGCTGCCGCCCCCCTGCCACAGCGGGCCCAGGTAACGCATGTCCTCGCACTCCAGGCCATGCCGGCCCAGCAGCTGGCGCAGCCGCTGCGGAGTGCGCACCACCAGCCCGTGCTGGCGCCAGCGCGTGCGGTAGGGGCTGAACGGGTTGAGGCTGCTCAGCCAGAGGTGGCCGCCGGGCATCAGCACCCGCTCGCATTCGTCCAGCAGGTGGTCGGCATCGGCGGCCGTCACATGCTGCAGCACGATGGCATTGACGCTCTCATTGGCCAGCGGCAGGGGCAGCGCGCAACGGGTATCGCCGGCATAGCCGCGGCCGTCACGGTACAGGCGCAGGCCGCGCCCGCCCAATTGCGCGTCCTGCATCCAGGCTGCAGTGGGTGCGATCCACAACCAGGGCTGGGCCGGCAGTACCGCCAGCTGCGGCAGCAGCAGCTGGCGCTCCAGCACGCGCAACGCCGCCGCCGGCTCGCTGTCGAACCACGGCACCAGGCTCGCTTGACGGTGGCTCTGCAGCACGGGCATGGTCCAATTCTATGCGACTGACTGCCCTGCCCGCATTTGCGGACAATTACATCTGGATGCTGACTGCCGACGATGGCGCCGCCGTGGTCGTCGACCCCGGCGACGCCGCGCCCGTGCTTGCCCTGGCCGACCAGGGGCTGCGCGTGGACACCATCCTGCTCACCCATCACCACGACGATCACATCGGCGGCGTGCCGGCCCTGCAGGCGCGTTTCCCCGGCGCACGCGTGGTCGCCCCGGTAGACGAACGCATCCCCACCGCGACCGAGCGGGTGGGCGAAGGTGAACGCGTTCAGGCACTGGGCCGGATGTTCCACGTACTATCCGTGCCCGGGCATACCCGCAGCCACATCGCGTTTCACACTGCTGAACATCTTTTCAGCGGAGATTCGTTGTTCAGCCTGGGCTGTGGACGTCTGTTCGAAGGTACGCCGTCCCAGCTTCTGGCATCGATGCGCAAGCTGGGTACCTTGCCCGCGCAGCTGCTGTTGTGTTGCGCCCACGAGTACACCGTGTCAAATGCCGTCTTCGCGCGGCATGTCGACCCCGCCAACGCTGCCCTGTGGCAGCGCCAAGAGGAGGCTTTGGCCATGCGCCGCGATGACCGTTCCACCCTGCCGGTAACCCTGGCCAACGAGCTGGACTGCAATCCGTTCCTGCGTGTGCACACCGCGCCGATCCGCGCGGCGGTGGCAGCGCACCTGGGGCGCGATGTCGTGGACGACGTCGATGTCATGGCCGGTCTCCGGCACTGGAAAGACGGCTTCCGCGCATGATGCGCCGAAGTCTGCCGCTGGCCCTGGGCCTTGTCCTGGGGCTGGCCGGAAACGCGGGCGCGCAGTCGCTGGGCGCCGGCATCAGCCAGAACCTGACCGCCGCTGCGGCCCTGCCGCTGGACCCGGCCATGCTGCCGGCCGCGTCGGTGCGCAACGGCCAGGAGATCTTCGCCAGCTTCCGCGACGGCCTGGCCGAGCCGACCTGCGATGCCGAGGCCACCAGCCCGCGCTGGCAGAAGCAGTTCGCCCATGCCCCCTCGCGCCTGGCCAACCAGGATGACGATGCGCTGGTGCTGTTCGGCTATGTGGTCGAAGAACTGCGCAAGGCGAACCTGCCCACCGAATTCGCGCTGATCCCGTTCGTGGAAAGCGGCTACCGCCCCAATGCCCGCAACGGCAGCGGCCCGACCGGCCTGTGGCAGTTCATCGCCACCACCGCGCGCAACCACCGCGTGCCGATGGCCAACGGCTATGACGGCCGCCTGTCGGCGGTCGATTCAACCCAGGCTGCGGTGCGTTACCTGAAGACCCTGCACGGCATGTTCGGCGGCGACTGGCGCCTGGCCACCATGGCCTACAACGCCGGCGAGTACCGGGTACTGCAGTCCATGCGCAAGGCCGGCATGAACGCGCAGAACGCCAAGCCAGCGGCGCTGCCGGGCCTGTCGCCGGTTACCCACGCGTATGTCGAGAAGCTGCATGCCCTCGCCTGCGTGCTGGAAGACGTGGAAGACCAGCCCGGCGTGATGGCGTCGCTGGACCGCACCGTGCCGGTGCTGAAGGACCACACCCTGCCGGCTGGCACCAGCGTGCAGCAGTGGGCCGCGCAGCGTTCGCTGGACCCGGCGCGCATCGCCCGCCTGAACCCTGCCCTGGCCGGCAGCAGCCGCCCCTCGGGCACGACCCGCGTGCTGGCCCCGGTGGCCGCAGCATCGGCCAATGGGGTCGACAGCGCGACCGCAGTAGCGGCTGCGTCGGTGGCCAGCACGGCGAGCGCCACGCCCGCCCCCACACCCAAAGCCAGCCGTACCGTGGCCAGTGCAGCGGATCGCCCGCGCAGCCGCCGCCACACCGTGCGCGATGGCGAATCGGCCTGGACCATCGCCCGCCGTTACGGCATGCCGGTGAAGGCCCTGCTGTCCCTGAACGGCCTGAGCGGCAGCAGCGTACTGAAGCCCGGTGCCGTGCTGCGCGTGGAAGACTGACCGCCGCGGCCCTTTGTAGAGTCGAGCCATGCTCGACTGATTCTGCACGTCCAGTCGAGCATGGCTCGACTCTACAAAAGCTATGCAGCCCCACCCACAAAAAAAGGCCCGGCATTGCCGGGCCTTTTGCGTCCTGCCAGCCTCGCGGCTTACAGGTTCGCTTCGGTGGTCTGCACCACGAACTTCTTGCGCATCGCGTCGATGTAGGCCTTGGCCGCAGCGGCGCCGTCGATCTGACTCAGCTGGTCCTTCAGCTGCTTCTGCTGCTCGGCGGTCACTTCCTTGATGTCGCCCGGGGTGACCTTGTTGACCACGAAGACCAGGGCATGGCCGTTGACGTCGACCTTGCCGTAGCTCGGCTTGCCTTCGGCCGGCACCGGCGCGCTGAAGATGGCGCGGTTGATTTCCGGGGTCGGCACCGGCTGGCTGCGCGGCAGGCCCGGCATCGGGCTGACCTGCAGCTTCTCACTGGCGGCCAGCGACTGCAGGCTGGCACCGCCCTTCAGCTTGGCCAGCAGCGCGTCGGCCGCCTTGTCGCTGGCCTGGCGCTGGCGGTCGGCGCGGATTGCGGCGATCACCTGTTCGCGGGCCTTGTCCAGCGGCAGGGCCTGTTCCGGGGTATGCGCGGCCACACGGATCACCACGCTGTGGTTGGTGCTGCCGCCCAGGGCGATCGGATCGCTGGCGGTACCGTCCTGCACCAGCACGTCGGAGAACGCGGCGCGCAGCACGGCCGGATCGGCAGCAATGCCGCTGGCGGTGGCACGGGTGATCGGGCCCAGGGTCTGCACCGGCAGGTCCACGCTCTTGGCCGCGGCAACCAGGTCGCTCGGGCTCTTGTTGATGGCATCGACCAGGCGGCTGGCCAGATCGTTGAAGCCGCGCTCGGCGTCAGCCTTCAGCTGCTCGGCCGCCAGCGTGTCACGCACTTCTTCGAACGTCTTGCCTTCGCCACCGCGCACGGCAGCGACCTTGATGATGTGGTAGCCGAAGTCGGTCTTGACCGGGCCGATCACGTCACCGGCCTTGGCCGCGAACAGCGCGTCCTCGAACGGCTTGACCATCGCACCGCGCTCGACCCAACCCAGATCGCCGCCCTGGTCCTTGGAACCAGGGTCTTCCGAATTGGCCTTGGCCAGCGCGGCGAAGTCGGCACCTGCGGCCTTGGCTTCGGTGGCCAGCTTGGCGGCCTTGGCTTCAGCACCGTCGCCGGTGATCAGGATGTGCGAGGCCTGGCGCTGTTCCGGGGTGGTGAACTTGGCCTTTTCTTCGTCGTAACGCTTGCGCAGGGTAGCTTCGTCAGCCGCCACCGGTGCCGGCAGGTTGGCGCCGTTGAGTTCGACGTATTCCAGCGACACCGATTCGGCCTGGCGGAAATCCTTGCCATGGCTGTCGTACCACTGCTTGATCTGCGCATCGGTGACCGGTGCGGTATCGGCCGGCACTTCCGGCAGGCCCACCAGTTCAACGTCGCGGGTCTCGCCCAGCAGCTTCAACAGGCGCTCGGTCTCGGCCTGGGTGACGAAGCCCGAGCTCTGCAGGCCCGACGGAATGACCGACTGCTGCAGGCTCTCACGCACCAGTTCCTGGAACTGGGTGGGGGTGCGCGGCGGATTGCCGCCGGCCAGGGCCAGGCGGTAGTTGTTCTCGTTGAACTTGCCATCGGCGCCCAGGAAGGACGGGATGCTGGTGATGTAGTCACGCACGGCGCCATCGCCGATCACCACGCCGGCCTGTTCGCCCACCAGGCGCACGACCTGCTCGTCGATCAGCTGGTCGAGCACGGCCAGTTTGTTCTCGGTGCTTTCAAACGCGCGCGGGTCGAAGTTGTCGCCCTGCTGCTGGCGCTCGCGCGCACGCTCCTGCTCGAAGCGGGTGCGGAAATCCTGCGCGCTGATCTCGTGGTGCTGCCACATCATGCGCACCGGCCACCACGACGGCGCCGAGCGCCACCAGGTCGGCGGTGCCGAGACCTTGGCCACGTTCTGCGAGCCGACACCACCCAGGTAGCTGTTGTCGATCACGAACAGGAACGGAATCATCAGCAGCCCCAGGATCACGGTGACGATCCAGCCTGAGGTCTTGTCGCGGAGTTTCTGCAGCATGGTGAGGAATCACAAGGCCTGATTGGCGAGCCAAGCAGTGTAACCCGCTTCGCCGCCCGTACCAAAAACGGCCCGGAGGCAGGCGGGGCAAGGTTCTGCGGCCACTGCGCCGATGCCACGCCCGGGCCGGCATGGCCGTCGGCCGAGCGCACGGCGCATACTGCACGGTCGCATGGGCCAGCGGCCCGGCAACGGCACCGCACACAGAGGGAGGGAAGGCCCAATGCGCATCCTGGTCACCGGTGCCTCCGGCTTCGTCGGTGGCGCCCTGCTGCACCGCCTGGCCCAGGTGCCCGGCGTGCAGGCCTTCGGCGTCGGCCGGCGGCCGCTGCCCCTGCCCCACTACGCCGCGTGCGATCTGTCGGTGCCCTTCGACCTGCCGTTCCGCCCGGACGTGGTGGTGCACGCCGCCGCACGCGTGGCCCCCTGGGGCAGCCGCGCGCAATACCGGCAGCAGAACGTGGACGCCACCGCGCAGGTGATCGCCTTCTGCCGCCGCAACGGCCTGCCGCGCCTGCTGCATGTGTCGACCACGGCGGTCTTCTACCGCGAGGCACACCAGTACGACCTGGACGAGGACAGCCCGATCGGGCCCCGCTTCCTCAATGAATACGCGCGCAGCAAGGCCGCCGCCGAAGCCTTGGTGGCCGCGTATGAAGGCTGCTCCTGCATCCTGCGCCCGCGTGCGGTATTCGGCCCGGGCGACACGGTGCTGCTGCCACGCCTGATCGCCGCCGCACGGCGCGGCGGCGTACCGCACCTGGTCACCCCGGGCGGGCCGCCGCTGGTCGACCTGATCCATATCGATACGCTGGTGGAATACCTGCTGCGCGCCGCCCAGGCCGAACGGCTGGCACCGGCCTACAACCTCACCAACGCGCAGCCGGTGGACCTGCAGGCGGTGCTGGAGTGGATGCTGACCGCCCTGCAGCTGCCTGCGCCGCGGCGGCGCCTGCCCACCGCACTGGCCTTGGGCGCGGCCAGCGCACTGGAACTGGCCTGGCGGATCCTTCGCCGGCGCAGCGAGCCGCCCATCACCCGCTTCGGCGTGGCCGCCTTCGCCTATTCGAAAACCTTCAACCCTCGCCGCATGCTGGCCGACCTGGGGCCGCCACAGGTATCACTGGAAGAAGGCATCCAACGCTTCATCGACGCGCAGCGCAGGCCATGGGCAGCCTGAGCGTGGCCAGCCTGGTGCTGGCAGGCCTGTACCTGCTGTTGCTGGCGGTGAAGGCCGGCGGCGCCCTGCGCATCCTGGCCCGGCACCCACCCCGCAGGCACGCCCCGGCCGGCCACGATGGCCGCGGCGTGGCCATCCTGCAGCCCATCCTCAGCGGCGACCCGCTGCTGGCACAGGTGCTGGGCGACAACCTGCGGGCACTGCCCGGTGCGCATTTCCACTGGCTGCTGGACGATGCCGACGGTGCCGGCCAGGCCATCGCTCGCGCCCTGTGCGACGCCCACCCCGGCCGCCGCATCACCTGCCTGCACTACCCGGCCGCGCCGGAGGGCATCAATCCGAAGACCTTCAAGCTGGACGCCGTGCTGCCGCAGGTGCGCGAGCCGGTGCTGCTGGTGCTGGATGACGATGCCCGCCTGTCGGCGGCCGCGCTGGCGCAGCTGGTCGACGAACTGGGGCCGGCCGGGCACCCGGCAGCCGACCTGGTCACGGCCCTGCCTTGCTACCGCGATGACGGTGCGGCTGGCGCGCGGCTGATGGCCCAGTTCGTCAACAACAACACCGCGCTGACCTACCTGGGCCTGCTGCCATGGCTGGCCCCGCTGTCGATCAATGGCATGTGCTACGCGCTGCGCAGCGAGCGCCTGCGCGCCCTGGGGGGCTTCGCACCGCTGCTGCCCATGCTGGCCGACGATCTGGCCCTGGCCCGCGCGCTGCGCCGGCAGCACGCGCGCCTGCACCAGTCCACTGCGCCGGTGGAAGTCCAGACCCATGTACCGACCCTGCAGCGCTATCGGCAGCAGATGCACCGTTGGATGCTGTTCGCGGTGCTGCTGCTGCGCGATGAAGCGCCCGCCCTGCGCCTGCTGATCGGCGTGCTGCATGGGCTGCCGCCCTTGCTGCTGTGGGCCGTGCTGGTGCTGGCCCTGCTGCCGCCGGCCGGCCTGCCGGCACTGCTGGCCGGCGTGCTGCTGGTGCTGCGTGCGGGTGTGCTGATGGTGCTGCAGCACCGTGCCAGTGGGCGGGTGCGGCACCGTCCGCTGGCCTCGCTGCTGGCCGAACTGCTGCAGCCCCTGCACCTGCTGCACGCGGCCTGCGTCCGCCGCATCCGCTGGCGCACGCGCCTGTACCAGGTGCGCGCCAATGACGATTTCCAGGGAGGCTGAGCCGATGCCCGCCGCCCCCGTGTACCTGCAGCTGGCCTTCCTGACCGGGCAGAGCGATCCGGCGCACTGTGCGCTCAGCCCGCTCCAGCGCGCCTTCGGCCAGGCCCTGCAGGCGCCGGGCCGGCGCCTGCACCCCTGCAACTTCCCTTACGACATGGCCACCGCCGCGCATCGGCCGGCGCCACTGCTGTCGGCCTGCTGGCACAACAGCCGCCACTACCTGCGCTCACGGCGCAGCGGGTTCGCGCAGGCGCATGGCGCGGCCATGCATGGCCTGCTGCACGCCGCACCGCACACCCTGCTGCTGGTCGGCAGCTGCGGGCTGGAGCTTCTGGCGAACCTGCGGTTGCCGCCCGCACTGATGCAGCGCTGCAGCGTGCTGGCCTACGGCCCGGTGGCGCGCAGCGCACCGGCCGCCACCCACCTGGAGATTCTGGTCGGGCGGCAGGACTGGGTGTCCCGGCTGGGCTGGCGGGGCGCGCGGCGCTGGGTCGACAGCGGGCATATGGATTACCTGCGGCAGCCATCGGTGCTGGCCATCGCCCGCGAGCTGGCCGGCCGCATCGAGCAGGCACACGGATGAAAATCGAACTGCTGGCCCCGCCCTACAGCGGCCACCTGCACCCCGTGCTGGCCATCGCCCGCCAGTTGCAGCCACACCATTCGGTCACGGTGCTGAGCACGCCAGGCGCGCAGGCCGCCATCCAGGCCAGCGGGCTGGACAGCGGCGTGCTGCTGTCGGCAGCGCAGGAAGCGACGCTGTGGCAGATCGCCAACCCACCGAAACCGGTCAAGGCCAACCCGCTGCGCCTGCACGCACAGCTGACCCAGGCGCTGCGCCTGATGGAGCAGATGCGCCACGCCCTGCAGCAGCGCTGGCGGGACCAGCGGCCGGACCTGGTGATCGTCGATTTCACCCTGCCGCCGGCCGGGCTGCTGGCGGCCGAACTCGGCATCGCGTGGTGGACCAGCCTGCCCTCGCCGTGCGTGCTGGACTGCGCCGATGGCCCCCCGCCCTATCTGGGCGGCTGCACACCGGCCCGCACGCGCTGGCAGGCCCTGCAGCATGCTGCCGGCCGGCGCATGATCCGGCTGTTCAAGCGCGCCGTGCACGCCTGGCAGCGGCCGGCGATGCGCCGCTTGGGCGTGCCGTCGATCTACCGCGCCGATGGCAGCGAGCGGGTGTATTCGGACCAGTGCATCCTCGCCCTGGGCGTGCCGGAACTGGAATTCGGACGCCGCTGGCCGCAGGCGCTGCAGTTCATCGGGCCGATGCTGCACACCCCGGCCAGTGCGCAGGCCGCGCCGCCGTTCGTGGACGGCGCCCGCCACCTGCTGGTCACCGCCGGCACCCATCAGGACTGGATCAAGCCGCGCCTGGCCGAGGCGGCCGCAGCGCTGGCCGCGCAGCATCCGCAGTGGCAGGTGCATGTCAGCGACGGCCACCAGCACGATCTGGGCGCCGCGATCCAGCCGCTGCCGAACCTGCACCACCTGCCCTTTGTCGATTACGCCCGGCATCTGCACCGCTACGACCTTGTGCTGCACCATGGCGGCGCGGGCGTGATGTACCACGCGCTGCGCGCGGGCGTGCCAGCGCTGGTGTATCCCCTGGATTACGACCAGTTCGACCACGCCGCACGGTTGCAGCAGGCCGGAGCGGGCCTGTGGCTGCGCGATCTTGGTGCGCTGCCGGCGTTGTTCGCGCGCGCGCTGCAGGCCGATGCGTTCCCGGGGTTGGCTGCGCTGCAGGCGTCGGTGCAGCGGCATAGTGCCGTGGAAGCGGTGCTCGACCGCGTCGCGTCGCTGCAGTAGCGCCGGGCCATGCCCGGCCGACAAGGGCACGCACAGGCCCCGGAAAAGCAAAATGCCCGCAGGTCCAGGACCGACGGGCATCTTCGATGACACTTCAAACTCTGCTGGCGGAGCGGACGGGACTCGAACCCGCGACCTCCGGCGTGACAGGCCAGCATTCTAACCAGCTGAACTACCGCTCCACATGGGCAGAACTTGTCGGGATCCGGGATGGCGGAGCGGACGGGACTCGAACCCGCGACCTCCGGCGTGACAGGCCAGCATTCTAACCAGCTGAACTACCGCTCCACAGCACTTCCAGATACCCCTGCTTGCAACTTGGCGGAGCGGACGGGACTCGAACCCGCGACCTCCGGCGTGACAGGCCAGCATTCTAACCAGCTGAACTACCGCTCCACGTTTGCTGCAAACCTTTCTGTCTCTCCCGGCCGAGGCCGGTTGAAACAAGGCGCCCGGTTGCCCGGAAGCCTTTGAAACTGGCGGAGCGGACGGGACTCGAACCCGCGACCTCCGGCGTGACAGGCCAGCATTCTAACCAGCTGAACTACCGCTCCAGTTGTGTTGCTGTTTTCCCGCAGGGTAAACCCTGGAAGAAAACAAAGCCCCCAGTCGCCCGGGGGCCTCGCATCAAAGTGGCGGAGCGGACGGGACTCGAACCCGCGACCTCCGGCGTGACAGGCCAGCATTCTAACCAGCTGAACTACCGCTCCACACTTGAACTTTTACTGCGGTGCTGTGGTGGGTGCTGAGGGTTTCGAACCCCCGACCCTCTCCGTGTAAAGGAGACGCTCTACCGCTGAGCTAAGCACCCCAGCGAGCCGCTTAGTTTACAGCATCCTTCAGGGCCTTACCAGCCTTGAACGACGGATTCTTCGAAGCAGCGATCTTGATGGTGTCGCCGGTCTTCGGGTTGCGGCCGGTGCGGGCAGCACGGTCGCGGACCTGGAAGGTACCGAAGCCAACCAGGGTGACCGCATCGCCGTCCTTCAGCGCCTTGGTGACGGCAGCAACGACGGCATCGACAGCGCGGCTGGACTCGGCCTTGGTCAGGTCGGCAGCTTCAGCAACGGCATCGATCAATTCGGTCTTGTTCATTCTCTACAACTCCTTTGGCGGTGGGTTCCGCTTATTCGACAGGGAAGCAACCGCACGCGATGCGCGCACGGCCGCCATGTGGAAACTGTTCGCCGAATTCAGTGATCACCAGACTGCGATCACTCATTCGCGGGTGCTGCTTTTATACCAGCGCCCCTACCCCCACGCAAGCTGGAAAGCCAGCAACGACGCGGGTTTCAAGCATTTCGACTGCGCGCGTCAATGCTTGACGCGCGCGTTTCCACTCGGTTTGGCCTTGCTGCGCACCGTGACGCGCTGCGCACTCTTGCGCGCCTTTTTCGGTGCCAGCGGACGCTCCAGCGCCAAGTCCAGGACTTCCTCGATGTACTTCACCGGCACGATCTGCAGATCGCGGGTGACGTTGGCCGGAATGTCGGCCAGGTCCTTGCGGTTCTCCTCGGGGATGATGACCGTGCGGATTCCGCCACGAAGTGCCGCCAGCAGCTTTTCCTTCAGCCCACCAATCGCCGTCACGCGACCGCGCAGGGTGATCTCACCGGTCATCGCCACGTCGGCACGCACCGGCACCTTGCTCAGCATCGACACCAGCGAGGTGACCATCGCCGCGCCGGCACTGGGGCCGTCCTTCGGCGTGGCGCCATCGGGCACGTGCACGTGCACGTCGTGCTTCTGCAGGAAGTCTGCATCGATGCCGAAACCGACGGCGCGCGAACGCACCACCGACAACGCCGCCGACGCCGATTCCTTCATCACGTTGCCCAGCTGGCCGGTCAGGATCAGCTGGCCCTTGCCCGGCACCAGGGTCGATTCGATCTGCAGCAGGTCGCCGCCCACTTCGGTCCAGGCCAGGCCGGTGACCAGGCCGATCTCGTTCTCTTCCTCGGCGCGGCCGAAGTCGAAGCGACGCACGCCCAGGTACTTGTCCAGGTTCTTGCTGCTGACGCTGACCAGGGCCTTGGACTTCTTCGCGCCCTTCTTCGCCTTCACCGGCTGCGGGCCGGCCAGCGCGATCTCCTTCACCACCTTGCGGCAGATCTTGGCGATCTCGCGTTCCAAGTTGCGCACGCCGGATTCGCGCGTGTAGTAGCGCACGATGTCCTGGATCGCATCGCTGCCGATTTCCAGTTCTTCCGGCTTCAGGCCATTGGCCTTGATCTGCTTCGGCGACAGGTAACGGGTGGCGATGTTGAGCTTCTCATCCTCGGTGTAGCCGGGGATGCGGATCACTTCCATGCGGTCCAGCAGCGGGCCCGGAATGTTGAGCGAGTTGGAGGTCGCCACGAACATCACTTCGGACAGGTCCAGGTCCACTTCCAGGTAGTGGTCGTTGAAGGCGTTGTTCTGTTCCGGGTCCAGCACTTCCAGCAGCGCCGAGGACGGATCGCCACGGAAGTCCATCGACATCTTGTCGATCTCATCCAGCACGAACAGCGCATTCTTGCTGCCGACCTTGTTGAGGTTCTGCACGATGCGGCCCGGCATCGAACCGACGTAGGTACGGCGGTGACCACGGATCTCGGCCTCGTCGCGCACGCCGCCCAGCGACATGCGCACGAACTTGCGGTTGGTGGCCTTGGCGATGGACTGGCCCAGCGAGGTCTTGCCCACGCCCGGCGGACCGACCAGGCACAGGATCGGGCCCTTCATCTGCTTCACGCGCGACTGCACCGCCAGGTATTCCAGGATGCGGTCCTTGACCTTGTCCAGGCCGTAGTGATCGGCGTCCAGGGTGTCCTGCGCAGCCTTCAGGTCCTTGCGCACCTTGGTGCGCTTCTTCCACGGCACGCCCAGCAGCCACTCCAGGTAGTTGCGCACGACGGCCGCTTCGGCCGACATCGGCGACATCTGCTTGAGCTTGTTCAACTCGTTGCGCGCCTTGGTTTCCACCGGCTTGGGCATGCCGGCTTCGGCGATCTTGCGGGCCAGCTCTTCCAGCTCGCCCGGCGCGTCGTCCAGGTCACCCAGTTCTTTCTGGATGGCCTTCATCTGTTCGTTGAGGTAGTACTCGCGCTGGCTCTTTTCCATCTGCGACTTCACGCGGCCGCGGATGCGCTTTTCCATCTGCTGCACGTCGATCTCGCCGTCGACCAGGCCGACCAGCATTTCCAGGCGCTCGCCCACGGCCAGCGTTTCCAGCAGGCGCTGTTTGTCGGCCAAGCGCACGCTGATGTGCGCGGCGATGGTGTCAGCCAGGCGCGCCGGCTCATCGATGCCGGCCAGGGTCTGCAGCAGTTCCGGCGGCAGCTTGCGGTTGGTCTTCACGTACTGCTCGAACAGCGACATCAGCGAGCGGGCGATCGCCTCGATCTCGCGCGGCTCGCGCGGGTCGGCCGCATCGATTTCCACAGCCTGCCCATGCAGCGAGCCATTGCGCTCGTCCACCTGGGTGACCTGCACGCGCGACAGGCCTTCGACCAGCACCTTGATGGTGCCGTCGGGCAGCTTCAGCAGCTGCAGCACCTGCGCCAGCGTACCGACCTGGTAGAGGTCGGCGGCATGCGGGTCGTCGGTCTCGGCCGACTTCTGCGCCAGCAGCAGGATGCGCTTGTCCGCTTCCATTGCCTGTTCGAGCGCGTGCATGGACTTGTCACGGCCGACGAACAGCGGGATGACCATGTGCGGGAACACCACTACGTCGCGCAGCGGCAGGACCGGCAGGTCGAGGGTTTCACTTGGGGAACGGGCCATGGGGGCTCCAGGGAAGGGGAAAACCGCCTCCGGGAGGGCATCTTCCGGAGACAAAAAAAGCCGATGGCCCCGTTATGGGGCCATCGGCTTTCAGATGCAAGGCGTTCGTTTAAAATCCTTTCAAATCAAAAACTTGAAAGGATCACTCAGCGCCTGCGGCCTTCTGTTCAGGGGCCGCCGGGGTCTGGTAGATCAGGTACGGCTCGGACTTGTGCTCGATCACCGATTCGTCCACCACCACCTTGCTGACGTTTTCCTGCGACGGCAGGTCGTACATGGTGTCCAGCAGGACCGATTCGACGATGGTGCGCAGGCCACGGGCGCCGGTCTTGCGCTTGAGCGCCTTCCTGGCAATGGCCGACAGCGCGTCCGGGCGGAACTCCAGCTCGACGTTCTCCATCTCGAACAGCTTCTTGAACTGCTTGGTGATGGCGTTCTTCGGCTCGGTCAGGATCTTGATCAGGGCCGGCTCGTCCAGCTCCTCCAGGGTCGCCACCACCGGCAGGCGGCCGACGAACTCGGGGATCAGGCCGAACTTGATCAGGTCTTCCGGCTCGACTTCAGCCAGCACCTTGCCTACTTCCACCTTGCGCTCGGCGCTCTTCACCTTGGCGCCGAAGCCGATGCCGCCGGCGTCGTTGGAACGCTGCTGGATCACCTTGTCCAGGCCGGCAAACGCGCCGCCGCAGATGAACAGGATGTTCTTGGTGTCAACCTGCAGGAACTCCTGCTGCGGGTGCTTGCGGCCGCCCTGCGGCGGAACGCTGGCCACGGTGCCTTCGATCAGCTTCAGCAGGGCCTGCTGGACGCCTTCGCCGGACACATCGCGGGTGATCGACGGGTTCTCGCTCTTGCGCGAGATCTTGTCGATTTCATCGATGTAGACGATGCCCTGCTGCGCTTTCTCGACGTCGTAGTCGCACTTCTGCAGCAGCTTCTGGATGATGTTCTCCACGTCCTCGCCCACGTAACCGGCTTCGGTCAGCGTGGTGGCGTCGGCCATGGTGAACGGCACGTTGAGCAGGCGGGCCAGGGTTTCGGCCAGCAGCGTCTTGCCCGAACCGGTCGGGCCGACCAGCAGGATGTTCGACTTGGCCAGTTCGACCTCATCGTTCTTCTGCCGGCTCTCGATGCGCTTGTAATGGTTGTAGACGGCCACGGCCAAGGTGCGCTTGGCCCGGTTCTGGCCAATCACGTACTGGTCGAGCACTTCGAGGATCTCGCGCGGCTTGGGCAGCGAACTGCGCGCCGACTGCGCCTTTTCCTCGAGTTCTTCACGGAT
This sequence comes from Stenotrophomonas maltophilia, assembly GCF_047782825.1. GTDB lineage: Bacteria > Pseudomonadota > Gammaproteobacteria > Xanthomonadales > Xanthomonadaceae > Stenotrophomonas. The sequence continues at coordinate 2,180,771 of NZ_CP180589.1, forward strand.
GATGTCGTTGCACAGCTCCACGCACTCATCGCAGATGAACACGCTCGGACCGGCAATCAGCTTGCGCACTTCATGCTGGCTCTTTCCGCAGAAAGAGCAGTAGAGGATCTTGCCGGTGTCCGTGGAACGACCTTGGCGGTCTTCGCTCATGCTTCGCTTACCCAGTTACCCCACCCGCTGAACGGGGGTTCGATTCGAGAATAGCACAGGGCCGGAGGGACGCCAGTCCCGGTCCGACCCTGCAGGAACGGGGCCTCCATGGCCCCGTGTAGGCCGATCAACCGGCCTGGATCGACTCTTCCGGACGACGTTCCAGCACTTGGTCGACCAGGCCGTAGGCCACCGAGTCGACCGCGCTCTTGAAGTTGTCGCGCTCGGTGTCGCGGGCGATCGTTTCCAGCGACTGGCCGGTGTGCTTGGCCAGCACTTCGTTCAGGCGCGAACGCAGGGTGAGGATCTCACGCGCGTGGATGTCGATATCGGTGGCCTGACCCTGGAAGCCGCCCAGCGGCTGGTGGATCATCACGCGCGAGTTCGGCAGCGCATAGCGCTTGCCGGCAGCGCCCGAGGCCAGCAGCAGGGCGCCCATCGAGGCGGCCTGGCCGACGCAGATGGTGCTCACGTCCGGCTTGATGTACTGCATGGTGTCGTAGATCGCCATACCGGCGGTGACCACGCCACCCGGCGAGTTGATGTAGATGCTGATGTCCTTTTCCGGGTTTTCCGCTTCCAGGAACAGCAGCTGCGCCACCACCACGTTGGCCATGTGATCGTCGATCGGGCCCACCAGGAAGATCAGGCGCTCCTTCAACAGGCGCGAATAGATGTCGTAGGCACGCTCGCCGCGGCTGGTCTGCTCGACCACCATGGGAACCATGTTCAGGGCTTTGGTCCGGTTGTCCATTTCGTGAGGTACCTGTCTTGGGGGAAAACACCCCCGCGCCAGGGCAGGCGCGGGGTTGGGGGAGATCCGCCGCGGCTTACTGGCGGATCGCGTCCTGGAACGACAGCTTTTCTTCGGTGTGCTGGGCGCGCTCGGCGATCCAGTCGATCACCTGCTCTTCCATCACACGGTTCTGCAGACCCGACATGAGCTGGGGGTCGTTGCGGTACATCTCAATGACCTGTTCCGGCTCTTCGTAGGTCGAAGCGATCAGACGCATCGTTTCGTTCAGGCGCTTGGCTTCCAGGCGCAGGTCGTTGGTGCGGGCCACTTCGCCCACCACCAGGCCGACCAGCACGCGCTTGGCGGCGGCATCCTTGAAGCCCTCGTGGGCATCGGCCGGGACGTCACCGACGTTCTGGCCGTTGCGGCGGGCCTGCTCGACCTGCTGGGCCAGCATGGCACGGGCTTCGTTCTCAACCAGGCGCGGCGGCATTTCCACCGACGAATAGGCGGCGATCAGCTGCTCGCCCACTTCGCGGCGCAGGCGGTTCATCAGGGCACCCTTCAGCTCGCGCTCCAGGTTGGCGCGGATGTCGCTGCGGAACTGCTCGACGTCGCCGCCCTTCACGCCGAAGCTCTTGATGAAGGCCTCGTCGACGGCCGGCACGACCGGCTCGGAAATGTCCACGACCTTGACGGTGACCTGCACGGTCTTGCCGGCCAGCACCGGCACGCGCCAGTCAGCCGGGAACTCGACGTCCAGGGTCTTTTCTTCACCCTTGGCCAGGCCGACCAGGCCCTTTTCGATGGTTTCGAACATCATGCCCTGGCCGAGCACGATCGAACCCTTCTCGGTGCCTTCGGCCGGCAGGCGCTCTTCGCCGGCCTGCGACCAGGTTTCCAGCGCGACCAGATCGCCGTCCTGCGCGCCACGGGTGACCGGGGCCCAGGTGCGACGCTGGTTCTGCAGGTTCTCGATCATCTGGTCGATGTCGGCATCGGTGATTTCGGCGGTGTGGCGCACCACGGTCAGCTTGCTGACGTCGATGTCGCCGAAGTCCGGCACCACTTCGACGGTGGCCACGAAGGAGAATTCACCCTCTTCGCCCTTGTCGATGCGCGGGCTGCCGACCACGCGCAGGTCGTGCTCGCGCACGGCCGCGTCGAAGGTTTCGCGCAGCAGGCCGTCCAGCGCCTCGCCACGGACCTGCGCGCCGAAGCGCTGCTCGATCACCTTGGCCGGCACCTTGCCCGGACGGAAACCCTTGATGCGGGTGGTACGGGCGATTTCGCCCAGGCGGCCGTTGATGTGGCTCTGCAGACGGTCTTCCGGCAGCGAGAAGCTCAGGCGGCGTTCCAGGTTGCCGGTGGATTCGATCGAAGCTTGCATGTTGACTCCTGCCACCGGTGGCCCAGGCCCCCGGCTCGATGATTGGAATGAAACGGTTGTAAGGACACGACGTCTGGGACGCGCCTGCTTGCCGCAGCCCTTTAGTTTCGCCCAATTCGGCCTGCACTGCCAGCGCGTGGCGGTCAAGGGTCCGCTGGGAGCCCGATCAGGGCGGGGACAGGCCGGCACTGGTGCGAAAGGGGGGACTCGAACCCCCACGCCTTGCGACACTGGAACCTAAATCCAGGGCGTCTACCAATTCCGCCACTTTCGCGTGGCCGGCACAGGGGCATAGTGTCGCAGGCGGGGGCGAAAAGCGGAAGGCGTGACAAAGCTGAATGCGTAAATCCGCGCAGATGGCACAGACTCGGCAGGGTGCCCCGGCCCGGATTGCCCGATGGACTCCATCGCCACTGCCCCGCCCTCCCCGCGCACCTGGAACGCCAGGTGGCTGGCCGCGTTCTGGCTGCTGGGCCTGGCCATCGCCGCCCACTTCCTGTGGGGTACCGCCCAGCGCTATGCGCAGGTGACGCCCGAGGCCTACGGCATGTTCTGGGACCGGCGCAGCTGGTTGTGGCTGCACATCACCGGCGGCAGCCTGGCCATGCTGGCCGGCGCCAGCCAGTTCGTCGCTGCGCTGCGCCGACGCTGGCCGGCCGTGCACCGCTGGCTGGGCCGCGCCTATCTGCTGGGCATCCTGCTGGGCAGCATCGCGGTGGTGGGACTGATTGCGACAACCCAAGGCTGGCTGGCACTCAAACTGGCCTTTGCCGCCACCGGCCTTGCCTGGCTGACTACGTCACTGCGCGGCTACGCCGCCATCCGCCGCGACCAGATCGTCACCCACCGGCGCTGGATGCTGCGCAGCTATCTGGTGACCCTGTCGCCGGCGGTCTTCCGCCTGTTCCTGCTGGTACCGCCCCTGATGCAATTGGCATCGCCGATGGTGATGGTGCCCGGCCTGCTGGTGCTGAGCTGGGCGCTGCCACTGCTGGCCTACGAAAGTGGGCGATGCCTGCGCAGCCTTCGCACGTCGCCCGCAAGGGCCCGGCTGGCCTGAACCACGCCGGGCCTGGAAGGCTCAGTGCGCGGGCTCGGCCGGCTGCGCGGGCTCGGCCGCCGCTGGCGCGTCGGACGCATCAACCTTGCGCAACTGCACCGACGCCCCGTCGTCCGCACGAGTGATCTCGACCGCCTCGGTCGGCCCACCGTTCTCCGAAGGCATGGCCGGTTGCGCTGCCACGCTTGCCGTATCGGCATCACGCGGCACGGTCTGCGCGTGGTCACCGCTGGTTGCAGGCGGCTCAGCAGGCTTGCAACCCACCAATGCGAGCAGCAGCACACCGGACATGATCAGCCCCGCATTCCTGTTCGTTGAAATCATCAAGACTCACTCCACATACATGCGCTTCTGGCGCGGAACATCCATTGGGAGTGATGCGAAGCGTGGCCGGTGAGATGCAGCGCACAGCATTGAAAACACTGATGACGCATGTAACCCAGTTTTAAGCATCGCTTCAGTAGATCCACGCCGCGCGCGGATGCGCCATACCAGTTGATCAGTAGATCCACGCCATGCGTGGATGTGCCGCGATCACACGTACCACCTGATCGAAGGCAAGAAAAAAGCCACTTGGCGAACCAAGTGGCTTTCGTCTGGTGGGCTGTCAAGGATTCGAACCTTGGACCTATTGATTAAGAGTCAACTGCTCTACCAACTGAGCTAACAGCCCGAAATCGGGGCGCGAATTATGACCCCATCCGCCTGGGGGATGCAAGCACTTCATTCAACATCGTTGAAATCCGCACCGCTCCGGTACCGCACTATCTGAAGAAAAAAGCCACCTGGCATACCAGGTGGCTTCCGTCTTGGTGGGCTGTCAAGGATTCGAACCTTGGACCTATTGATTAAGAGTCAACTGCTCTACCAACTGAGCTAACAGCCCGTGAAACTCAGACGCACATTGTAGCGTGCATTCTGTTTATTGCAATACCGTGTCGGCGTTGCCGATGCGGTTGAAACAGTGGGGTGGCTGAGGGGATTCGAACCCCCGACCACCGGAATCACAATCCGGTACTCTAACCAACTGAGCTACAGCCACCACTGAAACATTGCTTCACCGCCGATGCTGCTGGCGTTGGAGCCTGATACGTTGCCCGAGGACCCTCACCGAAGTTCGTGTCCGCCGAAGCGAGTCCGACATTCTGGTGGAGTCGTCGTGCTTTTGCAAGCACTTCTTCACACCCGCCAGCGTTGCCCTGATGTCGTGCCGATGGCGCGCCCGACAGGAATCGAACCTGTAACCGCCGGCTTAGAAGTCTGCCTGACTGTGGAGCGGAATCAAAGACTTGCTTTGACTTCATTTCTGGAGCAAGCCGGTCGAGGCCCTTGCGCCACAAGGCGGGGTGCCCGAGTTTTCTGGAGCCAAATGGGTCAGACGGTGTGGTTCCAGCGCGGACGCCCTGCCCTCACCCAGGCCTTCATTGGATCTTTTGCCCTGGGCTTGGTCACCACCGGCGCCCGCCGCGGCTCCAGCGCCGCTTTGACTCTGGCGGCGGCAACCGCTGAGGCCTCGTCCAGGCGCTGGGCCTGTTGCAGCTGCTCGCGTGTGGGCGGCAGGCCGGGCAGCGGCGGCGACGGAGCTACAGGAGTGTTATCGGTCAGTCGAGCTACCGCCTCGCGCAGCGGCAGGCCCGGATAGAGCCTGGCCGCACACCAGCGCTCAGCGAAGCGCTTGCCCTGCCGGACACTGGCCACGCGCACGTCCTTCACCTGCCAGAATTTCTGCCCCTCCATCCAGAGGCGCAGCCCCGGCCGGCCGTCCGGCACAACGCTGGCCGTCTCCCTGCCGTTGTACCAAAGCGCCCACCGGTCACCCGTCTGGACCCATCCAGATGGAATCGGGGCGGAACGGAACCCTTGGTAGGAGCTGGGGGTGAGCATGTGCGGGAGCATACGACCGGCGGTCGCAGATGCTGCGACCGCGGCGAAAGTCTCGCCTGAACCATTGTGGTGGTGCCGGCCTGGCGCTGCTCAGGCGCATCCGGGTTGAGCGGCCTGCGGCCCCGGATCCGGCAGCCGCAGAATGGCACTCTCGCCTGCCCCAGACTATCGGGCAAGGGCGCTGCCTAGGGTCAGGTGGTCCCTACACGCCAGCGGAATGATCGGCGGGGCTAGGTGATCGCCACCGGCGGCGCGGTCTCTGAGCCCAGGGGCAACTCCACCACTCCTGGCCAAGCGAATGCTTCCGGCTGCGGCAGCAGCGCGCGCACTTGGTCCCACGTCTCAACGCCTTCGGGTGGGGCCAACACCAGCGCCTCCAACGCCTGGTTTACAGCATCACGCCACGCCACCATGGCCCGGGCCTCCGCGCGGTATCGGGCGACGCCGCTGTTGTAGTAGCCCACGCAGGTTTCAATGCTGTCGTAGCCTCGTGCCACGACCACGCCGCGCATCCACGCGAACGCCGCGTCGCGGATCGCACGGTAGTGCTCGGGTGAGTGCGGCGCCGGGCCGGTTGCTTCGACAGGTAGAGGTTCGTTGCCCGCAGACAGCCACAGTTGGTATAGATCCCACAGGCCATGACCGCTAGGAATGAAAGTGCCGGTTTCGACGTGCAGAATGATGTCGGGATTTCCAGTCAGCTGGTACATCAATAAATCTCCGAGTCTGCCGTCCACTGCCATCGGCAGTTTAGGTTGTTCGAGGTGACCGGCCCTATGGTGATAAATGCGCCAGATGAGCCCACGCTTTCAACTGTCGCATTCACGTCCGTCACCGGCGCCGCCGACCACGCCTTACCTGGAGCGCCGGACTGTGTGCTGTAACAGGTAACCGCCGGAGCGGAGCGCTTTTGCACCTTGAATGGAATCTTTCCACCGAAGGAGTATTGGGCGGTAGCCACCCCATATAGGAAGTAGGCTTCCTGCCCGGAAACTGCGCCGGCCGTGCCTGGCGCCACTTCCTGCGCATAGGACTTTTCGTAGTACCTCTGGCACAACAGAAGCTCCAATGCCGTGTTTCTGAACTCGAAGGAAAATGCCGAGGTGCCACGCTCAACTTTGGGTCTCCTGTATGTGACCCCTGTAGCCGTTAGCTGGACAATCATGTGACCACTTCCGGATGGTGTCAGCTGCACTCCGCGCCGTCCTGTACCAGCGGTAATCGTTCCAGTAGCACCGCCTACGCTCACCTGCAGCGGACCGCTCGGATTCTCAACGCTTATAAACAGCGGCTGCCCCCAAGCACCAGCAGGACTTTCAATGACCTGCACCAAGGGGCCACTGTTGTGATTGAACTGACCCGTCACGGGATCGATAACCACATTACCGCCGCCGGGGCCAGCCTTCCATCGGTCATATCCGTAGTTGCCCGCCGCTAGGCTGCCGCCGGAAAAAACACGTTGATTGATCGGGATGCCGCAGTTCATGAGCAGATTGCACCCAGGCACCTCCTGCAAATGCAACGCAAGATCCAGCACGTCTTGCTCTACCTGGTGTTGCCGGGTAGAAATCTGCGTGTCCGCACTTTCTCTAGCCAGAGCCTCCTGTTCAACGTCCTGCTGCAATTGAGAATCTGCGAGTGTTCTAGCTTGCACCTCCTGCTGAAGATCCTCGCGCAGACCAGAAATCGACTCAGCATCGCCATCTTCCAAGGCCTCCAGCCGCTCGCCAATCTCGGTGATGTTGGAGTTGTACTTGATGTTCGCCGAACGTGTGGACTCGCCGAACTTGCCATTGGGCTGCGGCGTGTTGATATCGATCTTTTGAAGTGCCATCGCTGCTCCCGCTACTGCTCCACCGAACCGATGGTGAGCGTCTGTGTGGTTGTCGTGCTGTTGATGACGCCCGACTGATGCGTCACCGACTGGGCGGCGTATGCGGTGATTACCCCGCGGTACTGGACCGTCTGGCTTGCTGGGCTGGTGTCATTGACCGTGAACGAGGAACCCCAGTAGGAGTCCGCGCGATCGGGCGCGTCGCCTTCGTTCTGGATGTTCACGTAGCCATTGACGTTGAGCGTTTGCCACAGCGTCTCGGCGGCATCCCCGATCTTTCGATAGATCTGGACCGTGGCGGTGTTGGCACCGGCGCCAGCCACGAACCCATCTGTGCCGAACCCGTTGTGGATGCGCGTGATGCGGCGGCTGAAGCTGACCGTCACCGCGCGCACGCGCCCGTTCGTGGTGAATGGCCCGTTGACCAGCTCGGTGCCCACCGTCTGCGTGGTGGTGGTCCGCACCACGTTGTGCAGCACGCCGGCAGCCAGCTGCCCGCCGAAGTAGGCATTTCCGTCTGCATCGAACCACTGCGTGGCGTTGGCCTTGCTCGCCGCCGCGGCGCCCACGTTCGGCCCGAAGTAATCCATCAGCTTTTCGGCAGGATCGCCGAAGCCTGGGCCGATGATCCGCTGCGAGGCTCCCTTCCAGGTACGCAGGTAGCCCTGCCGCCATTCCATGCCCTCGTTGGCCCCTGCCGGCGCCACGATCTCCATGCTGTTGGTCAGGAACTTCAGGGTGACCACGTTGCCGTCGTTGCCCAGCTCCATGCCGCCGATCAGCGGCCCGGCGCCGCTGTCGGCGATGAGGTAGAGGAACGCCTTGGCAAGCACCTGCGCCAGGCCACCCTCGGTCTGCTCAACCCGAGCTTCCATGCCCTGAACAACCTGCGCGCTGGCCTTGTCGTCGAGCTCGGCCTTCACGCCCTGCAGTGATTCGGACATCGCCACGATGCCGTCAGCGTTCTGCTCGACGGAGGCCCGGAGCTGCGACACCGCTTCCGCCGACGCCTTGCCATCCAGATCCACTTGGACCACGTCCAAGCGCTCAGCCTGAGCCGAAACGTCGGTGGCCATCGCCTGCAGTTGCTGGGTCGCCAGTGCCTGGAACTTGCCCACGCTGGCGTCGAGTCGCGCCAGGTTCTCTGCCTGGGCCAGATCACCCTCTGCGATCGCGCTGAAGACAGACCGTGAGCCGGCAAACACGTCCTCATCGCCGGCGTAGCTGTCCTCATCGCCAGCAAAGTCTCCTTCCAGCTGGGCAGTCACCGAGCTGACCCGCTCGCCCACCGCCCGCAGTCCGTCCTCCGTTTCCTCCACGCGGGCGGTAACCGTCTCCAGTGCGTCGGCGGATGCAACAGCCCCATCACCATCCGGCATGCGGGCCTGCACCAGCTGGATTGCCTGAGCGTTGGCACTGTCACCGTCTGCCCGCGCCAGGCTCTCTTCGGTAACGCTGGCCTCGGTAGCCAACAGGCCGTCGCCGATCGGCATGCGGGCTTGCAGCACCTCGATGGCGGTCGCGCTGGCCTCGTCGGCGCTGACGCGCGCGTCCCGCTCCGAGGCAAAGAGGCCGGTAGCCACCTGGGAAATGTCCGTGCCGTCGTAGTCTCCGCGCAGCTGCGCAGCCAGCGTCTCCCGCCGGCTGGCTTCGGCGCTGTCGGCAGCCACTCTGGCCCGGGCTTCCTCCTGCACCAGGGCCACGCCGGCGCCTGGGGTCGGGCGGCCAATGGCTACCCAATCCATCAGGAAGTAGTTGGCCACCGCCTGCTCATCGCCAAACTGCAACCGGATAGCATCGACCTCACCCGGCCACCACGTAATATCGGCCACGTCCACGGTCGCCACGCCGTGGTCATCCCACAGCGGCTCCGCCACCGGCACGCGCTTCTCCACGTCCCAGGCCTGGTCTTCTGCAGTGATCCACTGGAGGAAGCCGTTCCACACCGGCGCGCCCACCCGCTTCACCCGCAGCTTGGCGAAACGGTATGCGCTCCCATCGATCTCCAGACCGGCGGGCGACTGCACCCACGGCGAATCCACGCCGTTTGCCGGCCGCAGCCAGCCATCCATGATCGTTGGTTCAGACCCGTTGCCGGTCCAGCCCTCGGTCGTGGTGTCGAAGTACCAGATCGTCCGGCTGTCGAACTGCGTGCCGCTGCCTGCCACGACTTCGGACAGCGCGCGCGACAGCGATTCCACGTCGCTCTGCCTCGTTTCCGCCTCCAGGCTGATTGCTGCCTCGCGCTCTAGCCGCTCATTCAGCACGGCGCTGGCGCGGTCCTGCGCTTCCTGCGCGATCGCTTCCATGGCATCGGCCACGCCCTGCTGCCGCAGGACCGACTCGGCCAGCAGGTCCCGGGCGGCAGCGGCCAGGCCATCGGCACGTGCCGCCGCCTCCAGGCCATCGGCCTCGATGCGATCGGCAATCTCCTGGGTCAACCGGTGCTGCTGCTCGATCAAGTCGGCGGTGGTGGGGGAAGGCGTGGCCACGATCACCGTGCCGCCGCCTGGCTTGCCGCGCACCGTGGGCGTGATCCGGAACCACCACTGGGTGCCGCTGCCGTCGCTGTAGTGGTAGCGGGTTTCGGTGGTGCGGTAGATCTCCGTCCACGGCCCATCCTGGGCCGGGCCACGCTCGATCACGTAGATGACGCCGACCTGATCCACGGCCGGCCATTCCAGCAGAACACCGTCGGCCACCGGGGTGGGGGTCACCCCGTCCACCGGTGGCACGTCCGGCGCACGGTAGGCCACCGGGAACCAGGTCGAGAAGCGCGGAGCCGGCGGCGTCGGGGACGGCAAAGCGCCCACGCCGATCTCCACCAGCGTGAGTTTCCGTTGCAGCATTGGGCGTTACCTCACCTGGACAGCGTTGAGAGAGTTGCGCAGCGCGTTGCTGCTGGACGTACGGACGCCCTGGGTCGTGGTGGAAAGCAGGTCCTGCAGCAGCCCTTTCACGTCGGTCAGCAGCGCATTGCTCTGCTGCACGGCCGCCGTGGTCTGGGCCTGGCCGTTGTTGTCCACCACCAGGTCGAACACGGCACGGCTGAAGTTGTCCGGCAGCGCTTCAATCACGTCGGCCAGCGCACCCATGCTGGTGCCGTCCTCCATGTTCAGGTCGCCGACCTTCATGCCATCGATCAGGCCGGTGACCTGGCCGTACAGGCCGTTGTAGTCCTGGCCACTGGCGTAGAGGTTCCGACCGAAGCCGAGCGCGGCCTGGGCGGCCGCCTGCGCGGCGCTGGTGTCGCCGCCGGCCACCGCCCGCTCCAACTCCTTCATCGCCTCGCCCAGCTTCTCCTGGTCCGTCAGCGGCGACAGGTCGCTGATCGAAAGGCCGTACTGCATGGCCTTCTTGTCCTTGTCGATCTGCGCCTGCAGCTTGCCCATGTTCATGGCCCGCAGAGCTTCGATCTTGGCCAGGTCTTCAGCCCTCGCACCGGACAGGCCCAGCGCCTTGGCGTAGTCGTTGGCCGACTTCACCTGCTGGCGGTAGGTCCGCTCGATGGTCAGCGCCTGCTGCTGGTAGCTGGACAGGTCACCGGTGAGCAGCTGCGTGGACACGTCCGCCATCAGCGTGGCGTAGTTCCCCAGCAGGCCGGTCACCTTCTGGATCTGCGTGGCCAGGTCCGTGCCAGCAACGCTGGCCAGGTCCTGGAAGTAGTCCACGGCCTTGTTGACCTTGTCGATCTCCAGCCCGGTCAGCGCGCGGCCCAGGTCGTCCGCATTGCCCACGGCCAGCTCGATGGACGCGCTCAGGGCGCTGAACACGTCAGCAGAACCGAAGTAGCCATCCAGCTGGCTGCCAAACCCGGCCGCTTTCACTGCCTCGGTGAACAGCCGGTCCTGCATGTCGGCCAGGTAGGCCTCCAGCTGCTTCTGCGCTTCCTCCGAATCGGACGAAAGCTGCAGCTTACCCAGGTCCACCTTCACCGCAGCCAGCTGCCGGGTGAGATCCACGCCCAGCTGTTTGGCCAGGTCAGTGGTTGCCCCACGGATCTGGCGCGCCGCCATGTCGAACGTGCGATCGATGCCCGGATCCAGCGTGCCGTACTGCGTCCACTTCTTGTCGGAGCGGAACCAGCCTCCCTTCTGCTTCACATCGGCGTAGCTCTGGCCGTCCAGGCCACCGAACCCATACGAGCCGGTGATGCCCTGGCCGGTGATCTTCGGGGCGCTGCGGCCGAACGCCTTGCCCATCAGGGAGCTGCCCGAGAAGATAGCCGCGGTCTTGCGGTTCATACCCAGCGCGCGGCCGAGGTAGTCCAGAGACATGCTGTCGATCATCACCGGCGTGAGCAGGCCGCCAGATGCCAAGTGGCCCCGGTTGAGAAGGCCCATCTTGTTCTGGTTTTCCAGCCCAAACCCTTCCTTGTAGGCGCTGCCGGCCATCTGCATGCCCATGGCGATCAGGGCGGCGTACGGAGCGAAGGCCGCAACGCCGGCCAGCGCACCCGTCGCAGCGCCGGCGGCGCCGCTCGCGGCACCAGCGGATGCCGTACCGCCCCCGGTCAACGCGGCCAGGCTGGCCATGCTGCCACCCAGCGAGCTTGCTCCGGTTGCACTCGCGGCCGAAGCAGCGCCTCCGAACAGGCCCTGACCCTGCGAGAGCAGGCCAGCGATGGTGCTTGCGTTCTGACCGCCTGCTGCAGTGCCGTTGCCGCCGAACAGGCCCATGATGCTTTGCAGGCTCAGGCCACCGCCCTGCCCGCTGATCCCGTTCATCAGCTGCGTCTGAATGGGGATCACCAGCTTCTGCTTGGCGATCTCCGCGATCATGTCGCGCAGCCCGCGCTTGGCCACGTTCTTGAGGTCGTCCCAGAGATTGTCGAAGTTGCGCAGGCCATCGGCCGCGAAGTCGGCGAAGGCATCCACGCCATCGGAAAGGCCGGACACGATCACATTTGCCAGGGCCTCGGCGTGGGCCGCAGTTTCTTCGATCTGCAACGACAGCTCAGCTGCTGCAGCAGCAGCGTCCAACATGGACCGCTCGTACTCCGCATAGCTGGAAGCGCCCTTGGCCAGGGCCAGCGCCTCTTTGCTGCCCGCAGCCTCTACGGCCTTCCGCAGCTCGTCGCGCATGTCCTTCTCGTTGACCAGCTGGCGGCGATACAGCTCGCGCGCCCGGCCAACCTTGCCCAACATGGCCAGCTCGGAATCGAACGTGGCCAGCAATTGCTCTGGGCCGCCCATCGCCTTTTCGACCTCGGCTGCTACCTTCGCGTACTCCAGCGCGCTCTGTCCCATCAGCACGTTGGCATCTGCCTGGGCAATGTTGCCCTTCGACAACAGGTCGTTGTACTCAGCCATGTTGCCGAGGTGCTTGGCCATAGCTTCGGCGAGCGGGCCATTCATGGCGCCAGCAGCTTCATCAGCCTGCTGCTTGTAGCGGGCAATTTCCTCAGCGCGGCGCTTCGCGTCAGCTTCTGCCTTGTCGTTTGCGCCCTTGTCGATGTTACCCGTCGGCTTGTACCCGACCGTATTCGATTTCAGCGCCGAGTCCGGAAGCGTCTGCCCGTTATCGATCAGCGTGACCTGCGGTCCGTAGCGCCGAGTCAGCTCGCGCTGGATACGCAGGCGCTCTGCCAGCAACCTTTCTGCCTCCTTGTCTCGCTCGGGTGACGGCGCCTCCACGGTCAACAGCAGTTTGCGGCGCGCGAACAGATCGCCCATCTGCTCGTTCAGTGCATCCTCGGTTGCATTATTCAGCGCACCGACCGAGGCCCCTTCAAGAGCCTGCAGCTCGGCGTAGCGCCCAATCAGGTTAACAATCTGGACCGCGCCATCCGCCATCTGGCCGGTGAGCTCCGCCACCCATTTGGTGGCGGTTGCGAAGGCGTTCCTCGTCTGCTGCGAGGCCATGAACTCGGTCAGATTGTGGAGCGTCGGCAGCAGTTCCTCTGCCACACTGACCTTCAACCCCATCATTGCCAGGTCTGCTTCCTGCGTGATCTCCCGCAGGCGCATGGTCGCCTTTGTGGTCTTTCCATCGATGATGGCGCCAGCGGCCTCCGCAGCGTCCCCCCACTGGCGAAAGCCGGCGCTGTTGTTCCGAAGCAGGGGCATCAACATTGACGAATCGCTGGCGATGGCCTCCATGTAGAAGGTCATTTCGGACTGCGACAGGTTGGCCCGCTCCAGGCTGTTGAAGTACAGCCCGAGCGCATCTGGACCAGACAGCTTTCGCATCTGTTCCGCAGTGACGCCTGTGCGCCGGGCGATGTTGTCGAAGAAGTCGGCCATCGCGCCGCCGCCCGTCTGGACGTAATCGCCAATCTTGTCCTGCACATCCTTGAGGATGTCGGCCAGCTTCTCGTGGCTGATCCCTACAACGTTGGCACCAGCAGCCATTCGCTGGAAGGCTTCGGAGCTGGTCCCAGCCAGCGTGCCCATGCGCTCGTACTGGATACTGAGGTCCGCGACCTGGCGCGACCAGGCAACAGCAGCTGCGCTGGTGCTTGTTATGCCGGCGGAGATGGCAAGCCCGATTGCGGTCCCGGCACGCTTCGCAGTGGCCTGCATGCGATCCATCGACTGCTCGAACTGGCGGGCGGCCTTGCCGGCATCCTTCACGAAGGATCCGGTCTTCATCAGCAGATCGACGGTGAGGGTGTACAGGGACATGTCGGCTCCAGAAACGAGAAAGCCCCGCACAAGGCGGGGCTTTGGGACGGGTGCCGGTGGACCGGCCTACTTATTGAGCAGTTGCGCCTGATGGCGCTCCGCCTGAATGATGCGGGCCAGGGCGGCCAGGAATATGCCGAACGCGATCACGCCCACGCCCATGGTTGCCTTGGTGAGCATCAAGGCGCCCACAAGCGCGGCCAACAGCCCCACAACTGCCAGAAAGATATACATCACGCCCCCTATTGATTGGTCACTCGGGCCATGATGCCATTCTTCCACTGCAGCGTCAGGCAGGAACTTCCTCATATTCCAGATACCCGGTGAAGTAGTTGCGGCTGATGTTCTCCGCGCTCGGTAGCTGGGTGGGATAGCCATACATCGCCGACCTGGCCGCCAGCACGGGGTCGAACATCTTCGATGCGATATCCCTGAACTGAGGCACCAGGCAGGAACGCTGGCGCCCTGCCATCGCGGCAGCAACCGTCTCCCAGTCCACGCCACCGGCCAGGCCGCCGCCGCGCACAAGCTCGGTTGGCCGGCCGGACAGGTTGCAGGTCAGGCGACGATAGGTCGCGCCGGGGACCGTGTTGAGCTGCGCCCCTTTGGTGCGGGTGTGGGCGCTGGTGTCGATCGTGACCACACCCCATCCATCGCTGATTCCCACATCGACTGATCGGAAGATCGCGATCTCACCGATATCAACGTTCACCGCGGTGGTGTCGATCTCGACCGACACGACGCCCAGCGGCGCGCTGGCAAGCGGGAAGAGCCAGGCGCACACGCTGCCATCGGGCAGCTTGACCGTCGTGGCCGTTGCGCCAGCTGCCCGGACCTCGACGCCCGCCGGCACGCTCAGGCCCAATACTGCGATGATCCCAGGCACGATGGCTTGAGCCAGCGTGATGGTGATCGCGAGATTGCCCGTGCGCCTCACGCGCGTGGCGCGGGCAGGCTTCCCGTCGAAGAGCGCACTGCCCTGATCGGCGGTCAGCCAGGTGCCGCCGGTCAGGGTGGCCGTCTCCACTGCCGGCATTCCGAATCCAATAAGCACGCCCTTACCCCCACACCGTCAGCACCACGTCACCCGTGGCAGGGTTGCGCTCCACGCGTCGCACCAGCACCGGCTTGCCATCGGCGAGACCGTACCGCCCATAGGTCAAGCGGCCGACCTGTCCGGGGAGCGGTGCCAGCTGCTGGTCGCCTCGCACGGTCACCTGGTAGAAAAACCGCTGCCGCTGGTATATCGCCACCACCCGGTCGATTTCCGCCTGGGCGTCGGCCGCATGCCAGAACAGCGAGATCACTGGGTCGGCCGCATCAGCCCGGCGGTAGTGCGGATCCAACAGGCCAGCCGCGTACACCTGGCCCCGATACAGCGCCGTCAGCTCGTCGCGGCGGGCCTGGGGAACGTCAACCACATCCGTCACCAGGTCGGACGCACCCAAGGCCTGCGCATTCGGCCGGTAGGCCATGCGGCGGGTCAGGTTCGGCGCCTCGTCCGGCACCCCCACCAGATCGCTGGCCATATCGGCTTCGGACAGTTCAAACGCCATCGGCCCAGTGAACGATTCCGGCGCAACCACCTGGATGAATCGAAGGACGCCGGCGGCGTCTTGGTAGCACCCCACCCCGAAGCTGGGCAGGATCGCGTTCAACGCATCCCGGCCGGTGATCGAGGTGCCCGCGTAGTACCCAACGCCCGCATAGCCGGTAGCCGCGTCCACAGCCCCGCAGTCGGCCGCAGACCATGCGCCCTGCCCCAGCCTACCCATCACATCAGCGACGGCAGCGGTAAGCGTTGCAGGCGCCATTCCGGGCCCTATGCTCGAAAGGTCGGCCACCACGGGGGTCACCGGCGGCGACTTCATCAGCAGCTGCTGCCCGTCCGGCGAGCCGCTGAACGCACCCGGCTCCATCAGGTCGCCGCGGTCCATGACCGATTCGACGAACACCGGCACGTCGGCCAGAAACATCGCCGTCGCATCCGAGTTGCCGCCGGCAGCCGGCACGCTGGCCACCGCGCCGATCACGACCGGCTGGGGCTTCCAAGCAAGGGACTCGATATTGGGCAGGAACACGCCACGGTTCAGCGTTTGGCTCAGGTAGTCGTGTGCGTCCCGAAGGTGCAGGGTCTTGCTGCCGTCGTCGTTGATCTCGATCTGATCGATTGCGCAGCGGAACGCAGGTTGCGCTTCCGCCAGCATGGCGGACTCATCCACCATCAGGATGCGGACGGATTCGCCCGAACCACCGGAAAGCGCCAATGCATCCAGCACCCCATCGGCATCGGCGACCAGGCACTGCGCGGCCGCCGTCTGCGAAACCGGATCGCCACCCCAAGGCCAGAAGCTCAGCTCTTGCACCAGGCTGACACCCTCGGCGACAAGGCCTTCGTATCGAGCGTTGGCCGGGCTGTCGCCGGGCGCGCTGAGCCAGTCGGCATCGGCCAACCTCACCGGTGGCGTGGCCGAGGCATTGGCATCGAGCTTCCAGCCCGCCAGCGCCGCCTCGCTACGCGCGCCCCACTGCCCCGCGTTGACCGCCAGACACAGCCCGCCTGCCTTGGATGCGGCCAGACCAGCCGCGAAGTGCAGTGGACCGGCCAGCAGCAGATCGCGCTGGTGGACCAGGACGCCATTGAGGTACAGGTTCAGCCGCGAGGGGCTGCCGAAGGCAACGCGCAGACCCACGATATCGCCGTGGGCCACCACCGGCAGTCCGGTGGCAATGGCGCCGATGCCCTGCACCAGCCGCCCGGTAGCCAGCTCCCAGCCGATGCCGTCCCCGTTGGAGCCGGGGGATTCATCCAGGGCCGCCGCTGCGGTCACGAAGCCGACCACTGCCGCCAGGTCGTCATCGCCCCACAGCGCAAACTCGACCCCCACCAGGCCGTTGGCCAGTGCGAAGTCGGAGCGAGCGCAGCGGTTGGTATCGGCAGCCGCAGTAGTTGCCAGGGTGAGCCCTCCGTCGCGGGCAGCGAGCAGAGGGCCAATTGGAAGCGCGGCAAAGCGCCCGAAGGTATCGGCCATGGGTCATCCGAGAGATTCGAACCAGTCTTTTGCCTCGTCCTCGTCGGATCGTGGCACCAACGTGTCCAGGAAGTGCTGCATGTTGCGCTTGGTGCCGCCCTGACTGTGCGCAGCAGTGACGTACGCGATCAGCGCTGCTGGCTTCTGGTGGATGCTGACCGGGTCGATGGGGTTTCGCTTGTGGAACTCCCACCACCACAGGAACTCCCGCCGAGACATGGTCGCGCGAAGCTCTGCCACCGTGCGATGCAGGTGCCCGGCGAGGACGTGCCAAAACCAATCCTCGCCGCGCTTCCTTAGTCGTTTCCCGCTTCTTCCAGGAGGGCGTCGCCATCACTGCCGAAACCGGCGTGCTTGAGCGCGATGGACTGCAGGCTGGCCGCCACCTTGGGTTTCAGCTCGCCAGCCTGCTTCGGGGTCATCACGCGCTTTCCCTCCGCGTCGCAGATCGTGGCTGCGATCAGCTTGGAGCGGTCGCCCGTGGCGTACAGGTCGCGAAACTCGGTGTCAGGCAGCGAGCGCACGTAAAACTGCGCCTTTCTGCCATCCGGCAGCTCGATGGTATCCGGCTGCAAATCCTTGGCCGCGAACATGCCGGCGTTGGTGAAAGCCTGCAGGATGCTCACCGGCTCCAGCGGCTGTGTTTCGTTGGTTTCGTTGGTCTTGCTCATTGGCCGTTTCCAGGTATGGCGGCAGGGCGCGCGGGCCGCGCACGGCTAACACGCGGTGGATCCGCGCGCCCTGCCAAAGAGAGTGGCCCGCTCGCGCGGGCCAAAAGAGAGAGCGCCGTTCGGCCGATCAGTCGGGCCGGTGGGTCTCGACGGCACCGGAACCACGGATGGTCATCGTCGCCTTCCAAACGTCGTTGTCCGCCACGGTCACGGCGAAGTTCTGCACGAAACCGTTGAACTGCTTGCAAAGCACGTTGTCCGGCGGGGTGATGACGCCAGCGACAGCCGCCGGCTTGGCAACGCCGGCCGTCTCCGACTCCGGCGCCGTCACCAGGAAGTTGACCACCGCGCCGGTGCGGTGCAGCTCTTCCAGCGCTTCGGAATCCTCCGCGTCGTAGATGACCTCGATGGTGGTGCTGCCGGTGGCCTTGCGACCGGCAACGTACTGATCCCAGTCATCGTCGAAGTCGGAGATATCGATCTCCGACGCCTGGCCATCGGGGAAGCCGACGGAGCGCACGCGGGTCACCTTGATGACCTCGGCCGCGCCGATGGCAATGAACAGCTGGGTGTGCTTGGACTTGAGAACCTGTCCCATGGTCTACCTCTGCTTGGGGCCCGGTGCCGGGCAAGAAAAAGCCGGCTCGCGCCGGCGGATAGAAGGTGACCTGCTTCGCTAACGGATCTGCAGCAGGCGCACGTCGAAGGAGATGCCGAAGGCGCCAGTGTCGTCGTCATCCGGCGGCGGATTGAAGCTCTCGATGCTGCCCACGGCCTCGATGGCATCGCGGATCGCCAGCGCAGCCTCGTTGGCCTGGCCGCTGTCCCTGCCCCATACGGCAATCCGAACGCGCCAGCCGTCAGCTGGTGGACGCTCAGACAGCACGGCGAGCGGTGACCCACCGACCGCCTGCCACGTGGCGTAGGGCAGCGCCGTGTCCTGCGGCGCCGCATTGGGGTAAACACGGATGGGATCGCCCAGCACCCGCCTTACCTCTGCATCGCCCTGGAGCAATGACTGAATCAACGGAACCATCAACGCCACCCCCTTGCCCGCATTACCTTGTCGATGGCCACCCGGGTATGATCGATAATCAGCTGCGCCGCCTCTGCACCCTTAGCCTCCGCAGCCGGGGTAAGGAACGGCCTTGCAGCCATCTTCCTGGTCCCAAACTCCAGGTATCGCCAGTAGTAGGCCCACCCCGCCTGCACGTAGGTTTTGCCGACGCGCCGCTGGCGCCGGTTCCGCTTGGTGTTCGCGTACTTCACCCGCTTTCCGGTCTTCACGCCGACGGTGAAGTACTCCCCGCCGGGGCCAACGCCGGCCCTGTTCCGGTTCCTAGCGTTCGCACGGCGCACCACGATCTGCTGTGCCAGATAGCCACTGGCCCGCCGCACGCGGGCACGCGCAGCATCCCGGATCACATTACCGCCGCGACGCATGGCCGCCTGCAATGGCTTCCCCTGCAGCTCGACGGGCAGCGATTTCAGGGAAGCCAGCAGGCCGTCGAGCCCGCTGATCTGCAGATGCTCAGCCATCGGAGATCCCTGCATCGACCATGAGGGTGAGATGGCGGCGCGCGGTGGGGTCAGGCAGCACCGCGCGGATGGCGTAAACCTGGCCGTCGAAGAGCAGCCGCATGGTGTTGACCACGCCGGGCAGGAATGGCACCTCCATACGCGCACTGACCTGGCCGTGTTCCGCCGTGGCCGCGGTGAACTCTCGGCCGGACAGGGGCACTACTTCGGCCGGAACGTCGATCTTCCAGTCCACCCAGGACGTTCGGTCGCCGCCGAGGGGAAGGCGCACCCGTTCCTCCACCTGCAGGGTGATCCGGTGCATGTACTTGCCGGCCATCACACCCCCCAGGACACGCGATAAGGATTCAACAATCGGCGGACAGCCAGATCGCTTTCGTCCTTCTTGAAGTAGTAATCGCCGACGAGAAGATGGGCCGCCTGCTTGATCGCGGGCGGGACCGGAGCCGCTGCAGGCGGCTCCGATCCATCCATCCAGGGCACCGACCGACCGATGTACTGCTCGATGTAGTCCTGCGCCGCCTCGATGTGCCCGGTAATGAGGGCGTCGTCGGCGTCGTGAATCACCGGCAGGCTTTGCTTTGCCTCAGCCAGTTCGATGAGCATGGCTCACTCCTGCGTTGCGGGCAGAGCGGCCAGTGCGGTGTCGATGGCAGCCAGGACCGCTTCACGGGCCTTGGCGCCCTTGGCGCTCTCGGCCGCATGGGCAGCTTCCAGCGTGGCGCGATCGCTCACCCCCGCCAGCGCAGTAGTGACCTTCTCGGCCTTCTGACGCACCAGGGCCGCGCCAGCGACCTGGGCGGTCTGCGTCACCTTGTTGGACGCCGGTTGGGCCATCTTGTTGGACGGCAGCGGAGCCGACTTGCCACCCGCATCAGCGTGACCGATCAGGCCAAGATGCTGCAGATCCTTCGCTCGCTGTTCCGGGCCGCTCCAGGGCTTGCCGCGCTTCTGATATCCGCCTTCGGCGTTGGGGTCATTGAACCCCTTCAATGCGATGAATCCCATGTTGGACCTCCAGCGGCGGGCTCGAAGCCCGCCGCTCCATTTCAACGGTGATGAGCCTTACGGGCCCTCGAACGACCCGTGCAC
The DNA here is from genome assembly GCF_047782825.1 of Stenotrophomonas maltophilia. GTDB lineage: Bacteria > Pseudomonadota > Gammaproteobacteria > Xanthomonadales > Xanthomonadaceae > Stenotrophomonas. The sequence continues at coordinate 2,200,785 of NZ_CP180589.1, forward strand.
GAACGACTCCGGCCGATACACGGCCAGGCCAACGCGCTCTTCCGCGCGGATGGTCACCATGTTCTTGCGGAAGTTGTCGCCGTCCTCCGTCGAAACCTCGACAGCTGCGTCCTCGCGGTCGAACACCTGGGCCGCGATATCAAAGGCACCCACCAGGAATTCGCCCTCCGGCACCGCGGTGGAGTCCACCACGGGCAGCTTCCAGATGCGGGGCTGACCGCCTTCCACGACGTTCACCCAGATGTAGCGGCCCTGCTCATCCTTCTGCAGCTCGATGTCTGCCCAGTCCACCGGGTTCAGGGCGATACCGCTGGCACGGTATTCGGCAACACGGACCTGCAGGATGGCACGGCGCAGGATATCGATCTTGGTATCGCCGGCCTTACGCAGCGTTTCATTGAACGCGGTTGCCTGCGGAATCAGGCCGAGCAGGTTCTGCCCGGTGCCATCGCCTGCCAGCAGCTGGGCTTCTTCCACGTACTTGAGGCCGTAGATGGCGCGGCCGTTGATGTAGCTCTGCAGCAGCGGCACGTCGGCCAGAACCTGCTTGGATGCCAGGAACCAGTGGGCCAGGGTCTTGACCGTGGTGGTCTTCAGCTCGAACGACAGGTCGGACTGCGGCTTCAGGGCGGTTTCGGCCACCGGCCCCGCCATGTTCTGGAAGCCCGATTCCTGCACGAACTCGATTGCGTTGGAGCCCGTGCGGCCCGGCATGATCAGGTCGCGAATGGTGAAGGGGCGATCCGGACCTGCGACGATGCCGGGAACCCGCGTCGGCTGGATGGCCGCGCCGACGCCGCCGGTGCCCGTGGTTGCGCTGGTGATCGAGGTCACCGCCTTCAGGTTCATCCGGGCGATGCCACGACCCTTGGCAACCAGATCGTTGAAGCCTTCATGCTCGGTGAACTGCTCACCGATGCTCTTGAGGTCAACGGGGTCGTTGGCCGAGAAGCGACGCGCCAGCTTCTGTTCCACTTCGAGCAGGCGGGCATTGATCTCGATGCCACCCTTGGAAAGCAACTCCAAGGCGCCCTTGGTGTCGTCCAGGACCTTGCCGTGTTCCTTGATCTCGTTGCTGGCCTTCTCGGCGAACAGCTTGATCTCATTGTCACGTTCGTTCAGCTGGCTGATGAGGCCTTTCAGTTCCAGCGTGTCGTCCAGGTTCTGGGCGTTCTTCATTTCGCGGCCAATCGAGCTGGCCAGTGCGGTGTAGCGGGACATAGTTGTTCCTCAGAAAGTCGGGAGGGTCAGCCGGCCCAGAACAGGGACGGTCGTGTTTTCTTCAATCGCCTTGCTCCCGGACTCGCTCCGGTCCAGCAGATGCTTCAATCCGCGGTTGGCGATCACCGCGGATTGGCTTTTCGAGAACCCTGCCTCACGCAGGATCTGCTCAAATTCAGGCATGGTCGGCAGGGATCCATGCGCCAGCTTCGACTTGATGGCGTCGATGCGGGCATCATCGTTCGCCGGGAAGGTGACCAAGCTGATTTCCACCAGCTCAACCTTCTTGAGCGTGCGCACGCGCTCCTTCTCATCCCAGCTGTCCTCACGGACGTAGTAGCCGATGGACAGACCTGACACAGCGCCGGCCTTCATCAGCGCGTGCGCCTCCTTGGCGCGGGCCACACCGTCGATGATGAGCTGGCCCTCAACCTTCAGGCCGTGCGCATCCTCCACCAGGCTGGTGTAAACCCCGATGGGCTCACCGCTGCGGTGCTGCCACAGGACCGGCACCGGCCGGCCCTTGGCTTTGATCTCTGCCAGGCTCTCGCTGAACGCCCCGGGCGCGACCACCTCACGGTAGGAGTCGACCGTCCCGAACACCGAACCGTACCCAGAGAAAAGGCCGTCATCGCTGACGGCCTTCACGGAGAGGTCGAAGTCCCTGATCTTCAGGGCCGCATTTTTTCGATTCATGTCGTTTTCCCATCGTCGGATTGCAGCCAGGCCATCAGCGCCGAACGGGCCTGCTGGTCACCGGTGTTAGAGCCCAGCATGTCGATGGGCAGAAGATTGGACTGCACGGTCAGTTCGGCTGCCTTTCCGCCCTTGCGAGGTAAGTTCTCCCGCTCTCGGCAGTCATCGCGGGAATAGATCCCGTTCTGGACCATCGTGCTATAGAAGGAAGCGCGGGCTGCACTGTCCGCGCGCAGGAGTCCTTCCACTGCGAACTCGGCGAAGTATCTGGCCCGCTCAGCGGGCGCCATCAGATCCTTCCGGATCGACTGCTCGATCCTCCGCAACCATGGCGCCAGGGAAAAGGTCAGGAAGCCGATCATCTGCTGCTCGATGCCGGTGCCCCAGCTGGTGGACTTTTCGGCGTGGCCAACCATGAAGGGAGGCACGCCAAACCAGCGGCAGATTTCTTCCACGTTGAAGGCACGTGTGGCCAGAAGCTGCGCGTCCTCCGGGTTCATCGGGACCTGCTGATACTTCATTCCCGCCTCAAGCAACATCGTCTTGCCGGCGTTCATGGCGCCCGCAAACTCGGCCTTCATGTTCTCGCGGAAAGTGGCTCTGTTCTTGTCGGTCAGGATCTGGTCGGTGGTCAGCACGCCGCCCACACTCATCCCGTTGGCAAATACCTTCGATGAGGCCTCGTCTGCGGCCATGGCCGCACCGAACACGTGGGCGCCGGCTTGGATGGAAGATATCCCCATCGTCCCGTCCGTGCTGAATCCACGGATGTGCCACATTCGTTCTTCGGGGATCACTCGCTGGCGCCCATCGGCACCGGAGTACCGATACTCAAGCTCGCCCGTTGGAAGTCGCCTCACAGCCATTCGATGTGGCTGCAGGAACTCCAGGTTGACTAGGCGTCCTGAGCTGACGGTCTTCTCTGCGTACGCGTTGCCCCACAGGAGCAGGCTGACCATGACGACTTCCCAGAACTGCACGGCCGTCATATCAGCATTTGGCTGATTGTGCAGGATCTCGTAAAGCGGATGCCTGTTGGCAGACACCCGCGTTCCATCTGGCTTCCGTTCGAAGAACCCAACCGGAAGCGTTGCAATGACCTGTGCGAGCAGCCTCACGCATGCCATGGCGGCAGACAGTTGCAGCACCGTGCGTTGATTCACGGTCTTTCCGGCGCTGGAGCCACCGCCGGACCAGGCCGCCCAGAAGGCCTCATCGGTTAGGCCGATGGGCACGCCAAGCCAGCGCAGGACCGATGACTTGATCTTTCCGGGACCTTTCTGCTTTGCGTCCTTCGTCATCTTCACACCACGATTGGATTTGAGAAGAAGCCGTCCAGGTCGCCATCGTCTTCTTCAGGGGTAATGGAGAGGCCAATCGCCATGAGCAGCGAAACCATGTCGTCGATCTTGTCGGGCGAGCGTTTCTTGTCGGGCTTCTGATTGAGATTCCCGTCTTTCACCACCAACAGGTTGGACGCGCACCAGTTCAGCACTGGATCGTTTCCATGCTGGATGGCCTTCTTGATGTAGAGCCGCTCAAGCTCCTGCATCGCCGGGTGATAGTTCTTCGTGGTCTGGTTGAACTCAACCAACGGGATTCCATCGGCCAGAAGGCGCTGGCTGATTTCTTGGGCATTCCATCGGTCATAGGCGACAGCCGCTGGCTTGAAGCGCTCAATGTCCTGGCGCATCCGCGCCTCTACCACCTCGTAGTCGGTGACTTCGCCAGGCGTTACTTCGATCAAGCCGGCGGCTACCCAACCGGCATAGGGCACAACGCCTCGCTCCGTTCGCACGCGCACGGCGTCCTCGGGTACGAACCTGCGGCCCCAGGTGAAGTACACACCGTCCACCTTCCATACCAGGCGCCAAGACGTCAGGTCAGTGGTACTCGCAAGGTCGAGCGCCCCCCAACAGGGGTGACCTTCGAGCCAAGCCAGATCCACATGCCCTCCGCACCTCTGCCACTTGGTCAGGTCCACCCAGCCAGTGGCCGAAGAAGCCGGCCTGTTGAGCCGCTTGATCTTGAACTCAGCAAGCTTGGACGGCATCTGCCGCGCCTCAACAGCCTCCTTTCGGATCGCCTTTATCAGGTGCGGATTTGCGTCCATTAAGGGGTTGGCCTTCTGCCACACGCCCTCGTCAAACTCGTCGTCTTCCTCATCGACAGCGTAGAAGACCACCAGAAAGTGGTCGGCACTTTCTCCCAGGATTCCCGCCAATACCTGCTTGGCGAACTGCCGCAGCTCACCCCAGGGGCCTGGGTTGGTGTAACCCTCCGTAGTGGTGTAGAGCCAGAGAGGGCTGCTCCGTGCGCCGGCGGCCGATGTAAGGACGTTCAGGAGGTCGGCTGACTTGTGCGCATGGATCTCGTCCAACCCGACATGTGATGGGTTGAGACCGTCTTGCGTGCTTGCCTTGGCGTTGATGGGCTTGAAGGTTGCTCCCGTCTCCAACCGGCTGATGGCATTGGCCCAACAGGCCAACCCGAATGCCTCCTGCAGATCCGGCGTCTTCTCGGTCATGCGCTTGGCGACGTTGAAGATGATTCGCGCCTGGCTGCCGGTGGTCGCTGCGGAGATGATCTGCGCGCCTTCCTCTTCTTCGCAGCATTGGCAGTAGAGCAGGATCGCAGCGGCCAACGTGGACTTCGCATTCTTTCTGGCCACAGCGAAAAGCGCAGATGTGAACCGTCTGCTTCCGTCATGGTTGCGGAAGCCAAAGAGCTGAACCACGAAGAAGACGTGGGAATGGTGCAGCTCGATCTCGGGGCGTGCCCACTTGCCTTCAACGTGAGGCAGCTTCTCGATGAAGTCGCACGGGTCGCACGCATGCCACTCGTCAAACAGGAATGGCGGCCGCTTCCTGCTTGCCCGCTTGAGGTCAGCCAGGAAGCGCTTTGCCGCCTGGCGGATCAGCTTTCCGAATCGCTTTCCTTTCTTGTCGGCTATCGCCTTCTCTGCGTAGGCCTTGGCGATGCCGACATAGTCACGCACGACTCTTCCGCTTCTGGCCATTGTTCGCGAAGGCGTTGCCCTGCTTCGCGGAATCTCCAGCTGGCCGGACCTTGCCCTGGGCAACTGGCGTCAGGCCGAAGTCATTCATAAGGCCTCGCAGCTGCGAAACCATGGAAGCGACGGGCGCCAGGCCGGCGGCATACATCTGCACCGTGTTCCCATGCAGCGCGCACAACTGCCCGAGCGCCGACAGGCCGGCTTCGGTGAGCAGCTTGTTGGCATGAAGGATTGGCGCGAGCCGTTCCCACTCCTTGATGGCGTGGGCGTTAGGTAGCCAGTCCGGTGCCAGCGGCACATCAGAAACCAGCGGAAGATCCACTGCCAGCGGTGCGTCGCGGTCCGGACGATCAGTCCCCGCCACCACCTTTAGCGATGTTGGTTTGCGGGGATTGCCCATGGCTCGTTCCAGCAGCGCAACGGCTGCACCTCAAAAAATGGTTTTTCCCAACTGACGGTGGAAAAAAACAGGGGGGCGCACGTATCGGAGCGGGAGGGGCCTGAACTTTTGCCCCTCCCCCACCCCGAACCATTAAATTTTCGTTAACTTTCGTTCCGTTTGTGGAACGACAGGCTTCCGCCGCCGATTGCCGAATCCGCCGTCCTCGCGCGCCGTCTTAGCGTTGTGGCATTGCGCGCATAGGCCTTGAAGGTTGGCCAACTCGTTGTTCCGGCTGTCACCATCGACGTGATCCACGTGGGTGGCCGGCTTGATCCGCCCCAGCGCCTGGCAGCTCACACACAGCGGCGATGCGGCCAGCACCTTCGCTCGTAGTCGAAGCCAAGGGGTTGAGTTCGTTGGCAATGCACGATCAGCCTGACGGTTTCTAGCGGGAGGTGCGAACGCCGCTCCCGCCCGCCCGTGTGGTCGATGCTTCGGCGGTCGGACGGGCATCAGTAGGTATTTCCGTCCATATCCGCGCGCCGCTCTGGCTCTGCATCATCAGAGACCGGTGTGCCAAATTCCTCGCCCAGCAGCATGGCCACTGACTGTGTCAGCAGCGCGATGCTTTCGGACTGTTGGCCAATCTGCTTGCCCTGTTCCTCGATGATGGCGTGCTGCCTCTCGACCAACGCCAACAGGCGATCCAGACGGTTATCGGCCATCACTTCCACCTGGCACCGGATTGCCTTCGATCTGATCGATGGCGTCCAGCTGCGCTTCGTACTGCAAGAGGCAACGCTTCCGGCCGTTGCTCACGTCGAACACGGCCGATGGAGTGGCGTCCCGTATCCACTTGCACCGCTTGCGCAACTGGGGATCGATGGGAACGTACGTTGCCACCGGAACAGCTATTACCGTCGCCGGCGGCGGATTCGGCTTGGTAGGCGCCGCCTGGCACGCGGCCAGCAGCACTGCGGTCAAGACGACGATGACGCGCATATCAGTACCCCTTCAGTGCTGGGCAGGCGGAATCAAGCAGCTCCAGCGCTGCCTTGCACGTATCCGGCCGCGTTTCATAGCGACCGCGCCAGGTGAAAGCCTCCTTCTCGGACGCCTCGATCTTTCCGGCCAACTCCTGAAGGGCCGCCGCGCTCTCCGCCTTGAGGGCTTCCAGCTTCTCGGCCTCCGCCCGGAGGGCAATAGCCACCTCAGCCAGCCGCTGATCGCGGGTGTCCACATCAGACTGCAGCCGGGCAGCATCCGCTTTCCAGTCGGCCTGTACCTTGATGACCTGGGCGCTCAGGTCCCGGATCTTCTGCTCTTTCTCCCATGCGGTCAGGCCGGACACCATGCAACCGAAAGCCAACACCGCGCACACCAACTTGACCTTGCTACCAGGCTTCCGCAGCCAGCGCAGCGCGTCGGCAGCGGCGCCGACGACCAGCGCCCACAGTTCGTGCAGGAATCGGATCATCTCGCTCATGGCTTCTCGCCTCCGATGGCGCCGGTCGCTCTCTCAACCATGCGCACATAGCCGGGCAACAGCCGGCGGATCAGGACGCCGGACAATCCGGCCAGCGGCAGCTGCGGGGCGCCAGCCAGTGACGGCCAGATGGACGCGGCAACGGCTATGACCCATGCGGCCACGATGGCGTAGGCCACGACCGCCACGGCAAGGGCCGCCCAGCGCGCGGCGGTCTGCAGAAGGCGATGGCCGGCCCGGCGGGTGGCATCAGCTGCTACCCGCTCGGCGTCCTTCTCGGGCAAGAGAAGGACGCCAATCAGCGCTCCTGCCATAGCGACCAGCAGCACCGACTGCGGGACGCCAAGAATGATCCGCTCGGCCTCGCGCAACGCATCGGCCGTAGCTGGCGCCACCACTGCCGCGGTGAACGTCCCGACTATGGTTTTCAGGGTGCTCACGGGCTCAGTCACGGCGCCACCGTCCCGCCGGCCTTTCGGTAAACGGCCAACAGGTCGGCAAGCTTTTGTTCGTGCTGACCATAGCCAGCCCCAGGCATGCTCGCCCAGATGTTGCTGACCGCCTTGATGGCCTCCGTGATCTTGCCGGCTTGGATCAGCGGCAGCGCGCGGCGCTCCCGGATCTGCTGCAGCGCGATCTTGTCCTGGCTCAGCGGGGAGAAGTCATTCAGGCCCAACGTCTTCCGGTACGCATCGTAGTACTTGCGCAGAAGCTGATAGCGGCCCGCAGCAGTGGACTGGATCTTGAGCTTGGGCAGGTCTACCAGCACTCGCGGGTGGTCGGCGTAGCCCCTGAACAGCTGACCGCCGACGATCACGTCATAGCCACGATCCTTGGTCGGCTGCTTACCGTTATCGGTCCCCTCGGACCACGCCAACATGTCCAAGAAGGCGAGGACGTTAGTTCCACCCGCCTCTTTCGCGGTGATCGTGGCCATTGATGAACCCTGTAAGGTGCCCGCCCCTAGCGCCGGCTGGGCACGAGGGTTGGTCCGGCTGGGACGCGGGCAAAGAAAAAGCCCCGGCTGGGCCGGGGCTTGCGATTGGATGGTGGCAAGAATGCCTCCTTTTTCGATGACCTAGGAAGTCATCGCTACGCCGCCTTCCGAAGTGCCCTCTTGAACTCGTCTGCAGCGCGCGACTCAGCCGCTCGGAAGTTGGCCAGCATCCATTCGTAGACCGGGCGCCAGAAGCGGCTGTACGCCGAGCAGTCAGCGCCGATTGACGTGCCACGCCGGCGACCGCTGAACGGCTCGTAGCCGGTCCCGCCACAGCGCGCGCAGTTCACAGCCCCGGCAACCGCCGGGTCTTGAACCACCCGCCGCCCCTCACATGCCGGGCACTCGCAGCATTCCGCCATTTCACCCATCACTGCACCGGCCAAAACGCCTAGCTGCTCCATGGTGTTGTTGGGCCATGCCGCAGCGCGCGCATCTTCCAGCGCCTGCTCGGTGCGCTGCAGCTCCCGCCGCTGCTTGTCGGTGGTCTGCCCGGCGGTCCAGCCAATACAGGCCTTCGCAATGCCGAAGCTCGTCCTGGCGTCTGCCAGGGCATGCATCTGGCGGGTGAACTCGGGCGCCACCAGGGCGATCACCTCCTGCCGCAGCTGCTCACGGCGCCGCGAGCCACTCTCCGGCCACCACAGCGCCTCCAACAGTTCACGCCCCAGCCCGTGGTGGACGTATGCCAAGGCGGCCAGAATCTCCTGCGTGGATGGCCCACCGGTGCTGCCGTCAAAACTCATTGCCTTAGGTCCCGTCCCGCTGGACAGCAGCTCGCGCGCGTCTTTCATCCCTTCCCCCTTAATCGATCTCGTCGGTTGATTTCGCGGCGCAGCGCGCGTGATCGGCGCAGCGCCTGCTCGGCCTTGCCGCGCTGGCCCGGTGCCGTCCACGCCCGGGTCCACCGCATTTCGGCTATCTCCTGCTGGAGGCTGCTCAGCAGCTCCAGCGCCTTGTCGTCATAGCGGGTCAGGTCCATCCAGCCAGCTTGTTCCCCTTGCGTCGCACAGCCCGCGACCTATCTGCCAGGTGCGGGCCCCGCAGTGATCCGGACCACCACCTGCCCGCCCTTGCGCACTTCGTCGGCCACCAGCGGATGGCTGATAAACCGGGTGTCATCGATCCCCAGCACCTGAGCCAATCCATCGCGGGACGGCTTGAACCGGCTCAGCAGGTTGTCGTCGTCCATTCGCCGGCGGCTGGGCCTGTAGAAAGTGACGTGTAGGTGCAGACGCCCATCGGGCAGGCGCGCCCCCTTCCATCCGGCGTTGATGGCCGCGATCACCGCCACCTGGCGGGCGTACTGAACTGCGTCTGCCTTTCGCGCCCAGTGCAAACGGCCGTTCGGCGACAGATCCTTGCTCGGCCAGGGAAGCACCAGCTCCAGCGCGCGGTCAGGCACCCGGCACCTCCGGGCGAGCGGCCAACGCGGCATCCCACGCGTCCTGCATCTCAGGGTCGTCAATGCACCGGCGCTTGCTGACCCATGCCTCCATGAAGGCGATTTCCATCTCCACAGGCAGCGCCACCGGCACCAGCACGTAGCCCTCGGGCGGCGTGAGGGCGGCGATGATGGCCCCCACAGCGAGCGCTTCTTCCGTGTCCGAGTCGCCCGCACGAATGTCGCGGGCATCCCTGATCTTGCCGGCTAGGTCATATCGCGATGCCAGCAGTTCCCGCGCCCGCTTCTCGATGGCGTCCATCAACTGCGCTCCTTCTGGCTACACGACCTGACAACAAGCACACCGATCAGGCCAACCGCGGCGTTCGCCCACCACGGTCCATTCCCGCAGGCTCCGATCAGGATCAGCGCCCATCCCGCCACAAAAGGCTTGGTTGCCATCAGGCCACCTCCGGGCCGGCCGGCTCGGCCGCATAGTGCGTGATCGCCGGGTTGTCGCCGCGCCAGCTGCCGAACACCGGCCGCTTGCTCACCGAGTCCCACAGCATCAGTCGTCGGCCGTCCTGCGGTGCGGCGGCGATGAGCAGCCATTCCACCGCAACAATGCGGACCCGGCCACGGGCCAAGGCGCTCACCCGGGCGGTTGCTACGACGCTCATGCTGCCTGCTCCCAGCTGGCCGTCAGGCGCTGTATCACGCCACCACCTTCCACGAACTCGTCAACGGTCATGGCAGGCCGCTGGCCGGCCTTTTCTTTGCCCCACGGCTTGGCCGGGACCAGATCGGCGCGCAGATCCACCCTGGCGCGGTTGATCGTCATCTTGTCCGGAGCGCGAGGGCTGGTGCCGGGGCGCTTCGATGCGCGGTATGCCGCCTGCTTCGCGGCCTTGTCTGCCCTGCTCTGCTCCCGCTGCTCGTCGGTGACAACGAAGGTCCGCCGCATGCCCTGCCCCGAATTGCGGTACTCAGCTCGCTGGCCGCTTCCCTCCTTCGCCAGGAAACCGCACGCCACCAGGTCGCGAACGGCGCTGCGGATCCTCTGACGCTGCTCCCCAGGCTCCGCCTTAGCCAGCGCGCACAGATCGCGCATGCGCAGCTTGGCCTTGGGCGCCGCCTCAAACAGCGCGCGGATCTGGCCCGCATAGGTGTTTGTCCTGTCCATCATGCTGCTGCCCTCAGTTCGTTGATGTAGGTCTGCTGGTCAATCAGCTCGTCGTCGGAGCCGTACGTCTCATGGAAGGTCCGCGAGCCGTCCAGCAGGCTCGGGCCGTAGATCTGGCGCATCGTCGCGAAGGTGTTCCCCTCCATCGGGTAGCGCATGTGGTGCCATTTGCAGAGGGCGAAGCCGAACATGTGGCCCCGCCGCAGGTTCCCGCTCTTGGCGTGGTTGTAGTCGCAGCCGTAGACCACCAAGGTCGGCTCCAACAGGTCCTGCAGCTGCAGCGCCAGGCAGGCCATGCAGGGGCCGGTCTTGGCCAGCTCGATCCGGGCCGCTTCTTCCCTGGTCGGTTGTGGTTCCTTCGACCACATCAGCGCAGCTCCGGGAGCGGGCCGGCATAGCGGGTGATCGGGATCTGGCGGGCACCATCGCGCCAGACCTTCGCGCCACGGGATGCGTACAGCACCAGCGGCTTGATCCCGTACCCGTAGGCCAGATACCAGCCGGCCACAGCCACCGGTTCCGACACAGGGCGCACTTCCAGAGAGACGTGGTCCAGGCTCATGCGGCCGCGTCCTGAGTGGATCCCAGCAGCGCAGCGATCTCGGCAAGGCGCTTGCGCGTGCGCTCGCTCGCCTCGGGCGATGCCTCGACGCGACCGGCCAGCAGGGCCAGGGGGTTGAATGACGGCGTGGCCGGCGGCAGCGACAGGTACTCGGCAACCTGCTCGTGCGCCAGGCGGCCTGCGTTGACTGCCTGCTGCAGCGCGGCGTCGCGGGCACCAGCGTCGTGGCCGAGCGAAGGCTGGTAGACGGCACAGCCGCCTGCAGCGCGCGCCTCCTTCACCAACCGGGTGTAGACCTCCAGGAATGCTGCGCGGCCGGCAATCTTGTCTCCGGCCTCGACCAGCGGCAGCGCCGCGGTCCATGCATCCCGGGTCTGCTCGGTCCACACCAGCGTCACCGCCTCGTCAGCGGCGCGGATGGCCACGGCCCAAGCTTCATTCGGGGCCGGATGGCCGTCTTCGATGCGCTCCATGATCGCGGCCAGGCTCAGCCTGCCCTTTACCTCGCGGCGGCATGCGGTCAGCGCGTTGGCCAGCACCTGCAGCGGATAGGTCGCCAGGTCGGTCACCATGTACGCCGCTGCGACCGGGCGAATCTGCTCGCCCATCACCTCAGCGGTGGCCACCAGCATTTCGACCAGCCGGTCCTGATCGGCATCACTGAGCACTGGCGTTCCCCTTCATACGGCGCAGCAGCGCCTTGGCGTCGTCGGCGGCCGAGGCGTTGGCCTGGGTCTGGTCCTGCTGCTGGGCGATGGTCGCGGTCACCTGCCGGCCGGTGGCCCACTGCGTGCGGTAGGCCTCAGCGCCGGCCAGCAGCACACCCAGGTCATGCAAGCGCTTCACGGCGTACTGCTCGTTGACGCTCACGAACCACCCAGCTACCAGCGGCGCCTCATCACGGCCCAGCCGCTTCACCAGGTCTTTCACGTTCGTGTTGACCTTGGCGTTCCGCACCGGGTCCACGCCGTGGCGCTTGCGGTAGGCGACTCGATAGGCCGCCCACGTCTGCCGACAGGCTTCCTGCAGCAGTTCCTCCTGCGCCGCCTTCGACAGCGGCGCGGTCAGCGCCGGAACTGGCGGTTCTTCTGACGGTTCATTGGTGGTTATATGACGGTTAGGCGGCACGGGGCGCACCTCCAGACCTGCGCCCGGTGCATCCCCTCCTGCAGCGGGCGCATCCCCACCTGCACCGGGCGCCCCCCCTGCATGGGGCGCAGCACCTGCGCCCGGTGCAGCACCCGATTTGCCAGCCTTGCGGGAGCCCTTGGACGGAGCCGCATCCTTGTCGAACTTGGCCGGCGTGACGTTGTAGACCGTGCTGCTGTTGAACCGGCGGTCGCGGGTCAGCAGGCCCACAGCCTCCAGATGATCCATGGCAGTGCGCACAGCGCGCGGCGACATGCAGCAGCGCGCGGCGATGGTGCCCACCGCCGGCCAGCACACGCCGTCGTCGTTCGCCTGGTCTGCCAGCGAGATCAGCACGGCCTTCTGCGTGACGCTCAGGCCCTGCAGCGGCCAGCACTGCGACATGATGATGGTCGACATGTCAGAGCCCCAGCGCGAGGTTCTGGCCCGGTGCCACCGGCCACCAGGTGCAAGCGCTCTTGCCCGTGGTTGCGCACGGGGCGGCAGGGCCGCGCCAGATCGTGCCCTGGCGCGCAAGCTCCGGCAGGCGCCGGCCGAGCATGTGGCGGTCAAGGCCGGTGAGCGAAGCCAGATGCAGGCTGCTCTGGCCCGGGTGGCGGCGCACTGCAGCGGCAGCCTGGGTCTGCTGGTCCAGCAGCTTTCCGGTAGCGACCAGGTCGGACGCTGCCGCGTGGCTGCTGCTGGGATCGGTAGAACGGGCCAGATGGCTCATCGGGCCGCCCTCCCCTTCGCTGCAGCGCGCGCCACATTCCTCTCCAGCCGGTTGGCCATCGTGCGCAGCGCGCGGATCTCCGCGATCATCTGCTCCGCCTCAGCGTTCGTGATGGTCGAATCGGCGATAGCTTCCACGGCCGTGCCGGACAGCTTGCCAACGCGGCTGGTGATCTCCAGAAGCTTCATCTGGATGGCGCCGATCTCGTCGGACCAGCCGCCCTCTGGCGCCGGCGGCACCACGTCTGCAGCCATCCCGAAGCGCGCCACCAGCGACTGCAGCCAGCCCAGCGCGCGCTCACCGCCGCCAGCTTGCTCCTGCATCCACTCGGTCAGCAGTTCGGCGATCTGGAGCGTCACCGACTCACCCTCCAGCCCGCGCAGTTTTGCGCGCAGCGTCTCCGGGTGCATCGACTTGCCCCGGCGCTGGGCCAGGTACGCAGCTGCAGCCTCCACACCACCCGGCGTCTCGCGCACGGAGTTGTAGAGGTTGTCGAGCCAGTTGAGGGGTGAGGTGCGGCAGGTCATCGGGTCACCTTGGGAGGGACGGCATTTCAGGGTTTCGGGCTGGGCCCGGGCGGCGCACGATGGGCGCCATGGACAGAGACAACTCAGGGACGACGGCCAGGGATGGCCTTTCAGGCGGTATCGACTGGGCCAATGCGGTCCGCGTCGGGGTCGTCGTTGATCGGGGTGGCCGGGGCATCCTGCTCGGCATGCCCCAGCAGCTTCATCACCTGCGGCAGTGCCGGGACCATGTCCTCATCCGCCCAGCCGCTCACCTGCTCTACCGGCAGGCCCAGCACTACGGCCAAGTGCTTGTCATTGGTCAGGCCCAGCCTGGCTCGCAGGGCGCGCTTGGTCATGCGGCTATCCGCCAGCTGCCGCATCGCCGCCAGCGCTTGGCGCGGCGCGGGCGGCACCGCGTCCACGCCAGGGCCGAATACGTCCGGCCGGAGCGAGTGGCGCGAGACACCGGTGGCGGCTTCAATGGCGAGTACATGTCTAGCAGGAACTGGGCGGCGGCCCTTAGCCCACTGGTTTACGGCCTGCGGCCGAACGCCGAGGAGCCGAGCCATCGCGGCTTGCCCCCCCTTGAGTCCATCGATAGCGCTAGTGATCGGGTCCATGCCATAAGTAAAGCACGCCTTTACTTATTGCGTAAAGCCCTGCTTTATTGGCAGTCTTCACGTCACGCGCGATCATCAAGCCATGCTTGATAACAACGAACTCGCCCGGCGTATTGCCTTCGCATTCAGCACTGCGCCCCGCGGGACCAAGGCGGCAGTTGCAAGGGAGTGCGGGATCAACCCTCAGGCCATCACAGGTTGGGAGTCGAATGGAGCAATCGATAAGTTCTTCATCCCCGCACTTGCACGCCACACCAAGAGGCGCCCTGAGTACTTCCTTGATGAAGCTATATCCGACGCTGAATCAGCCGTCTCCACCGCTGGCGGCGCGGACCATGCGGATGTGATCGGCTTTGCCCAGGCCGCTGGCCTGGGTGCCGGGGCTGAGGCCGAAGAGTACGCAGAGACTCATAGCCTAAAGTTCAAGAAGACCAGCTTGCGGCGCCGCGGCCTCCAGAGCCAGAACCTAGCCGTCTACTACGGTCGGGGCGACAGCATGGAACCGACCATCAAAGACGGCGATGCAATCCTCTTCGATACATCCGACACCAGGGTGCTAGACGGGGTGCTTTACGTCATTCAGGTCGATGGGATGGCGAATCCCGAATTTTTCGTGAAGCGGGCGATGGTGCTGGACACCGGCGTCTATTTCCAGAGCGACAACCCCCGCGGCGACCACCAATGGCAGAAGCCAAAGCCGATGGCGTCAAAGCGGAACCCAATCACGGTAATAGGCCGTGTTCACTGGATTGGCGGATGGGCAGACTGAAATGAGCGAGAAGGACCATGTAGGCATTTCGAGAGAACTGCTGCAGAAGATCGCAGCCCTCGAATTCACCATGATTTGCGTATGTCAGTCGCATCCGGATCGCGACGCACTTGGACGACAGGTTCAAAGCCTGCTCGGCTATCTGGAAGAGAGCAAACCAGCGGGTGTCGAAAAAATGATCGAGCTGATCGAAACGATGTCCGGGTTCACCAGGGAGATGCCAACTGATGCACCCTAAATTCAAGGAGCGAGTGACTAGGGTCCTGGAATGGACTGAAGCCGCAGCTGAAGATGGACAGCTTGCGAGCGGAGGCGGTCCACCCCATGATGGCGGAATGGAAGCACGTGTCGCCAAACTTGAAGCTACGGTGGAGTACATCCAACGTGACGTCGCCGAGATTAAGACCGATCTCCGGTCTATGGATCAGGCTCTGCGGCAGTTCGGCTTGGAGGTGAACAAAGAATTCAGGTCTTTGGACTCGGAGTTCAAGGCTGTCCGCGCTGAAGCCAAGTTGGATTTCCAAAAGCTGTTTGGAGCACTCATCGTCGCAACCCTGGGTCTTGCCGGACTTATGGCGAAAGGATTCGGCTGGGTCTAGCGTCCGCCCACTAGAACTTAAAGCCCCGCCTCGGCGGGGTTTTTACTGGCCGCTACTCAGCGATGAACAGGTTCATCTAACTCAAAGAAAAATATCAAGCTGCGCTTTACATCATTTGTAAAGACATGCTTTACTTTCTCCGCCGCCCAACGCAGCCCCATCCCGGGGCCGGGCGCAGGAGATCACACATGGCCACCGTGTCCCTCGGCGCCACCAAAGTGGCGCCCACCGTCCTCACCATGGACGCCCTCGGCAAGATCGCAGTAAAGCTCGGCTACGCCTCCTTGTATCTGGATCCGGCCGAGGCCGACCAGGTCGCGCTGGAACTGCAGCGCGCGGCGATGGCGCTGCGAATCAACGCCAGCAACGCCCAGCAGTACACCGACGCCCTGAGCGGCAAGGACGCAGCATGAGCGCCCGGGTCTTCGCTCGCGTCCACCCTGCCGGCCGCGCTATGCCGGTCTCCGCCGACGAACACAACGTCGTCGTAGACCTGGGCGCCAGCGCATTGCTGCTCACCACCGCCGACGCTCGCCAGCTCGCTATCGATCTGTTCCGCGCCGCCTGCCCTGCAGCAGGCGCACCGATGGCCGCCGAGCGTGCCGAGAAGCACCTGCAGGTGCAGGCATGATCGTCGCCGCCACCTACCCGCTCGCCCAGCGCGCGGCTACCGCGGCCAAGGCCGCAGCCATCGCCGCCAACTCCATGGGCTTCTCGCCCAGCCTGGTCACCGCCGCCGCCGACGTTGCAGCGCGCGCCGTCCTCGACCAGCGCGCCAGCGCCGGTCGCGCCATCGCAGACGTGCGCAAGAGCCTGCGCCGCATAGCGCGCGCTCAGGGCGGTGCTGTATGAGCCGACCGGTCGTAGTCAGCTGCCGCGTGTTCGGTGGCCGGAGTCCCAAAACGGGTAAGCCTGTCGGGGAGCGCCACCGGTGGAGCGGGAGCGAATGGGGTAAGGGGCAGTGTGACTTCTGCCACCGCACCTTGAGCGAAGTTCAGCAGAAGCCGGCGCCTCGCGCCAAAGGCGGTGCTGCGTGACCGACCAGGACTTCTTCGCGCAGATGCAGATCGGCATCCCGCCCATCACCCCGCCCGCCGGCACCGCGCCGGCTGAGCCCACCACCGAACCGGAAGCCGACTAATGCGCCACCTGGCACTGCCCTTCTACTGCGCCGTGATCGTCGGCCTCCTGATGGCGCTGCTCGCGCGCGCCATCTACACCGGCGCCGATTCCTTCGTACTCGTCTGCCTGGTCGGCATCGCCTACTTCGGCTGGGCCTGCCTCCGCGACACCCGTCAGAACTGGCCGGCCTTCCGGGCCGAGATGCAGCGCAAGCGAGCCGCCCGTCGCCGACCGGCCCTGCCGGCAGACGACACGCACTGAGCAACCGCCCGGCCGGCGCAACCGGCCTCCCACGCCGGCGGGACTTCCACAGAGCCGGCAACCCATCACAGGGAACCGCATGCGCAACCAGCTCGACATTTTCAAAGACGACCCGGTCCGCATGGCCAAGGCCAATCGCGAAGCAGCAGACCACGCGCTGCACGACAGGCAGTTCACCGAAAGCGAGCGCCAGGAGCGCGCCGCCTACTACACCCGCGAGGCAGAGCGCTGGGAATTCAGCGCCGCCCTCGGCGGCCAGCAGATCAACGGCGCAAAGGAGCCGCGAGCATGAGCAACGAGAACAAGGCCACCGGTCACGACTTGGACACCAGCGAGGGCGCACGCGCCTACATCGCCGAGTTCTTCGCCAACCAGGTGCGCCGCCACGACTTCCGTGCGTACATCACCACGCGCCTCGCCGCCGACTTCGCCTGCGCACTGGCTCAATACTTGGCCGCCCAGCCCTCTCCGACCGATACCGGAATTCCGACATCGCCGTCCCCGGCCGATCAGGGGTATGCGCTGGATCTGGACCGCGTGCTGTCGCTGGCCGACGTGCACGCCGAGGAAAGCCGGGAAGATGGAACGCGCCTGCTGGATCGCGGCGGCCTGCTGGCATTCGCTCAGGACGTAGCTGCCGCCCTCGCCGCCCGCCAGCCGGTGGGTGAGAACCCTGCATGGCGCGATGAACTGGTGCGCGAGGCACACAACCGTGGACTGGCCGATGGGCTGAATGCAGACCGGCAGTCGGCGGGGCAGGAGCCGGTGGTTATCAGCAAGCAGGCGCGCGAATGCTTGCAGGAAATCATCGACAACTGCTGGCGTGATGAAGATCAGGTAGTTGCGAGCGAAATTGGCCGGCTGATGCGTGGACCGCTCTACGCCGCCCCGCCCGCGCAGGTCGTGGATGATGACTGGCATCTGCGTGGCTACGCCTATGCCAGTAAGCAGGCAACGACCTGTGCTGGCTGCGGTGAGCACAAGCACACACCGCTGCGTATCGATGCCATGGGTGGCTACGTATGCCTGACCTGCATCGACAAGAAGCTGTCAACGCTGCTCGGTGAGTTCGGCTATGAGTCCGCGCAGGCCGTGGACCTGGGGCAGTTCCGGGAGTGCGTGGAGCTGATGGAGTGGCAGGAGCGCGGGCACGCCAACCCCGACTTCCCGACCGGCGATCCCAAGAAGCACGCAGAGGCGCTGCACCTCCTGGCCCTGATCGACAGCCAGGCGGTGGGCCGTGAGTCGAATAACGAGCCCAATCGGCTCACGGACCGAGCCGAATCTATTCCGGTGATGCTCAAAGGCATCGGCAAGATCAACGGCGATGGCTGGAAGGACACCACCACTATCGGCGAGGTCGTGTTCGTGTGGCCCACCGAGCGGCAGAAGCCGTATGCACCTGGCCAGTACGACCGCGTGGGCAATAAATGCGGCTGGACCGCCAGCACGAGCCAGTACGACTTCCAGCCGGCCACGCACGCCGAGGTGAGGGAGTTCGTTGAAGCCATGGCCACAGAGTCGTGGGAGCGCGCCGCCGAGCTGGACCGGCTGAACCCGGATCGCGCCGTTGCCTGTGGTCAGGCCTCCATCATCACCAAGGATTCCACCAATGGCTGACGGCTCCCGCTCGTTCAACTTCCCCGCGCCGCAGCGCTCCCGCCTGCGCCCGGGCGAAATCGTGGTGGACCTGTTCGCCGGCGGCGGCGGCGCTAGCGAGGGGCTCAAGCAGGCCCTGGGCATTGATCCGGCCCTGGCCTACAACCACGACGAGCTGGCCATCGGCATGCATGCCGCGAACCACCCGCTCACGCAACATCACCGCGAGGATATCTGGCACGCCGACCCGCGCGTGGACGTGGCCGGCCGCCCCATCGGCTGGTTCCACGCCTCCCCGGACTGCACGCATTTCAGCCAGGCTAAGGGTGGCCAGCCGCGCAGCCGCAAGACTCGCGCCCTGTCGTGGGTGGTGTTGAAGTGGGTTGGCCAGCTGCTGCGCGCTGACCGCCTGCACGGCACCAACACTGCGCCGCGCATCATCTCCATGGAGAACGTCTGGCAGATCCTCACCTGGGGTCCGCTGGTGGCCAAGCGCTGCAAGGCCACCGGCCGCGTCATCAAGATGGACGGCACCGTTGCAGCGCGCGGCGAGCGCGTACCGGTCGAGAACCAGCAGCTGGTTCCGGACAAGCGCCACAGCGGCCGCACCTGGCAGCAGTTCGTGGCCGCGCTGCGGGCTCTGGGCTACGCGGTGGAATGGCGCAAGCTGGTGGCCAGCGACTACGGCGCCGGCACCAGCCGCGAACGCCTGTTCCTGCTCGGCCGGCGCGATGGTGAGGCCATCGTGTGGCCAGAGGCCAGCCACGGCTCCGCGCCCGGCCAGGCGCCTCGCGTCACCGCCGCCGACTGCCTGGACTTCTCCATCCCCTGCCCGTCCATCTTCACCCGTGCCCGGCCGCTGGCCGACGCCACCATGCGCCGCATCGCCAAGGGCGTCATGCGACACGTCATCAAGTCGGCCGATCCGTTCATCGTGCCGGTGACACACCAGGGCGGCGACCGGGTCCACGACGTGCGTGATCCCATGCGCACCATCACCGCCGCCAACCGCGGCGAGCTGATGCTGGCTGCGCGGGAGCTGGCACCGTTCCTCACCGAGCACGCCAATGCCAGCCGCCAGCGGACGATGGCGGCCGACGAGCCGCTGCCCACGGTCTGCGCCGGGGTGAAGGGTGGCCACTTCTCCGTGGTAGCGCCGACGCTGGTGCAGACCGGCTACGGGGAGCGCGAGGGACAGGCTCCGCGTGCGCTCGACCTGCAGCAGCCGCTGGGCACGGTGGTTGCCGGAGGCGTGAAGCACGCTGTGGCCGCAGCCCACCTGGTCAAGTTCCGGGGAGACAGCATCGGTACGCCGGCCACCGAGCCTGTGCCGACCATCACCTCTGGTGCTGGTGCAGCGCGCCCGGCCGGCGCCGCGCACGCTCTTGGTGTAGCGGCTGCCTCCTTGGTCACCCTGCGACGGAACATGGTCGGCGCCGACGTACGTACGCCGCTCACCACCGTAGCCGCCCAAGCCGAGCATCACGCCGTCTCCAGCGCCTTCATGGTTCAGGCGGCACATGGCGAAGGAAAACCTGGCGGCGTCCAACGCTGGGGCAACGGCAGCAAGGATGCGCGCACTCCCGTTGGCACGGTCACCGCCAGCGGCAATGGCGGGCACGCCATGGCCGAAGCCGAACTGGCCCAGCTTTCGCCCGAGCAGGAGGCTGGCGCCCTGCGCGTCGCGGCCTTCCTGGTGAAGTACTACGGCACTGGCGCCAACGTACCCACGCTCCGAGACCCGGTGGACACCGTCACCACCCGTGATCGCTTGGCGCTGGTCACCGTCCATATCCAGGGCACGCCCTACGTCATCGTGGATATCGGCCTGCGCATGCTCAAGCCGCACGAGCTGTACCGCGCCCAAGGATTCCCGGCTGGCTACATCATCGATCGCACTGCCGACGGAACGCCGCTCAGCACCAGCGCCGCCGTGCGCATGGTGGGCAACAGCGTCAGCCCGCCGCCGCTGCGCGCCTTGGCCGAAGCCAATCTGGACCGCGTGCCCACCAGCATGGCGGCCGCCGCATGACCGGCTTCAACCAGGCCAAGCACACCGCGCGCGTGTTGCTCTCGGAATGCCGCGCACGCCGGCACGGCCACGGCTTCTGGTTCGTCTTCAACGCCGCACAGCGCGCGCGCATGCGCGCCGCTGCACCTGCACCTCTGCCGGCGCCGCCGGCCATGTCGGCCCGCCCGGTTCAACAGGATCTGTTCGTATGACCGCTGCAAGCTTGCCCACCACCCCGGCGGCCGCCGCTGACGCCAGTCAGGCATCCTCGCCCGTCGCCGCTGTCATCACCACCATGCGCAGGCTTGGCGCCGCGGGCGCGCCGATCTCGGCCGACCAGGTCCGCGAATGGGGAGACACCTTGCTGCAGGAGCTGTACTCCCAGCCGCCCGTGCGCTGGGAGTATAGGAACCAGGGCGATTCCGGCCCAGGCTGCTGGGTGAGCGCTACCCCTGAGCACGTATTCCACGCCAACAAGCGCGGATGGATCGTGCGCGCTCTGTGGGAGAACCCTCGCGCGCCGAAGCCCGAACGCGACCACACGTTCAAGGCTGGCACCTGCACCAAGTGCGGCGATCCCCAGGACTGGGCCGGCCCCGACTGCCAGCCGCCAGCCAAGGCCGCGGCCCCCCGCGCCACGCTCCCGTTCGACCCTCGGTGGCTGCTGGAGCCGCTGCGGTGGCTGCGAGACGCAGGACCTGGCGTGTTGAACCGCTATGCACGGGAACACCGCGCCAGACAGGCCACGTTCCTGATCGAGAAGTTGGAAGCCCAATACCCGGAGTGCAAGAAGCCATGACCCAGAAGCAGATCAGCCACCCCGAAGGCCTGCCGAACTGCGCCGCCGGGCACCGCGCGCGCCACATCCATGACGAGCGCCGCCCCAGCGCCGGCGGCGGCCACCTGATCGAGTGCGCATGCCGGGCGACCAGGAAGTGCGAGAACCCCGAGACGGCTCTGGCCGAGTGGCGCCGGATCAACCGCCCGGCCCGCAGCGCCCGGGCGGCGCCCGCTCCGGAAGTCGCCGACAACGTGGTTCAGTTCAAGCTCGGCCTGGCCGAGCCTGCCGCCAAGCGCGTACGCGCCGCCGCCCAAGGAGGCCGCCAATGATCGGAGAGGTTCTACAGTTCCGTGACCTGCAGGAGCTGTGCCGGCCGGGGAAGCGCCCCCGGCTGGCCACCGTGGAGCGCTGGGCCAAGCAACGCAACATCCGGATCCAGTACGACGGCCAGGGCGGCATCTGGACCACCACGGCTGCCCTCAATGAGGCCCTGGGCCTCACCGCATCGGCTTTCGAGAACGAGAGCTACCCCGCTTCGCTGATCTGAAAGGACGCACAGCAGCACCATGGCTAGACCACGCAAGGCCGCACCCAATTTGCCCTCGCACATCGACCACACGCTGCTGCCGGTCGGGATCTACTGGGATCCCACCGGCCGGGGCCGATGGTACGTGCGTAACCCGCATGAGGAAGGCCACGGCTACCGGAAGAAGACGGTAGCCGGCCCCAGCGCGCGCCTTTCCGATCTCCACGCGATCGTGGAGGCCCGCCAGGGCAACGCCCAGCGCGGAACGGTGGCCTACGTCATCGACCGGCATGCCGAAAGCCTGGCGTTCGCGCAGCTGAAACCATCTACACAGGTGGGGTACAAGGACTACGCCAAGGCCATCAAGGCATACCCGCTCAAGAACGGCACCTCCTTCGGCGACGCCGTTGTAGACCGACTGACGCCGGGGTTCATCCGGCGCCTTATCGACGTGATCGCGCAGGGGCGGCCCGGCCACAAGCCCGGCGATCCAGCCATTCCTGGATACCCAACCAAAGCGAACCACTGGCTGCGCTACCTGCGCCGTGTGTTCGGCTGGGCTCGCGAACACGATCACGTCGCCACGAACCCGGCAACCGGCATCAAGCAGGTGAAGGAGAAGGGCGATCACCGGATGCCGGCCGTGGACGTGTTTCGCCGGGTTCAAGCCTACGCCAAGGAGTGCAGCGCGCGCGGGCCAAGGGCGAAGGGCGCAGTGCCGGCTTACCTGTGGGCGGGCATGGAACTGGCGTACCAGGCACGTCTGCGCGGCATCGAAGTTCTGACGCTGACCGACGCTCACGTGGATGGCGAGGTGCTGCGCACGAACCGGCGCAAGGGCAGCCGCGACAACCTGGTGCGCAAGGGTGCCGAAACCGAGGAAGCCATCGCCATGCTACGGGCGCGGCGGGCTGCAATATGGGAGAAGAACGGGGGTGTGATTCCGATTCGGACCGAGGACCGCTATCTCTTCGTCAGCGAGGACGGGGAGCGGTTGACCGAGGACGGTTGGCAGACTGCCTGGGGGCGCATGATGCGCAATGCCGTGAAGGATGGAATTTTGAGCCAAGACGACCGGTTCGGCCTGCATAGCTTGAAACACCGCGGCGTGACCGATACCAAGGGGGACAAGAAGGCTGCCAGCGGCCATAAGACAGACGCGATGATGCATGTCTATGACCATTCCCTACCCACGGTTGACGAAGCTTCTGCCAATTGAGCGCAGGAGATTCAACGTAAAAAAAGGCGGCCTGTGGCCGCCTTTTTTATCGCCCGCGCTCGCGGTGCTTCAAATCAGCGCCGCGTTCGCGGGCAGACTTTGTTTTTGCGAGAAGACCTCGCCAACCAATCTTCGAGCCATGTTAGACACTCGCGAGTCGCTTCCTGCAACCTTTACGCCCACTTCCATCGCCGGCAACCGGAACGCCTGGGTAATCTGCTCCATCGAATAGAGCCTTGCCTCGGCTGCAGCGCCGGCACCCTTACGAACCGCTTTTTTCGCGGACATTGTCAACACCTCTTAGGTAGTTTTGTTGGAACAACAGGTTCAGCTCAGATGGGAAGTAGTGCTTGCGCTTTACCCACACCAAACCATCACCTTTGGAAATCACGCACACATCAATTGGACCGCCAACCGTCTCTAGGGTTCCGGTCACACGGCGTTTGAACGCAGTCAGGTTCACAAGAGACTCAGCCATTGCGGCAAGCTCGTCCTTGGGAAGGGCTCGAACCATGTTCACAACTGGGTTGACGTGCTCGTCAATACGGTGCCGATCAATCGCTTGGATCAACCCGGCTTGCGTATTGTGGCAGAGTTGCCTCAAGGCCGCCTTCACATCCTCATCGGCCCCGAGAACGGTGCCGAGCTCTTCCGGCAGGGCGTGGAACACATCCTGAAGGCTTTGTTCCACGAAAGTCCGGAGCAGCGGATTCATGCCCTCCATGAACGTAGCGACCATGTCCTCCTGCGCGTACGCAATGATCGAGGCCTGCATGTCCACGGTATCAACGGCTTGGGTCCGGGCTTCATCCACCATGTATCTGGCGAATCCTGGAACAGCGCCATCAAAGCTCAGGGTACGAATGGCTGGAAAGACCTGCTCTTCTCCGTAGCCGGCAATCACAATTCCTGACGACGCTCCAGGGAAGAACTTGCGCTTGAAGAGCCCCAGACAGATCTCTTCGATTGTTGCCGCAAATTCATCATAGAAGTCCCCGAAGAAGTGCTTGCCCCCATTCTCCGCATGCTCCTTGATCTTGGGCGAAACACGGCGAAGGACCTTTGTTGGGACGTTGAAGGCTTCGGCACCGTCCACCATTGACTTCATCTTCGCGAAATGAGCCGCGAAAATTTCGCGGATCCGATCTCGCTCGATTCCCTTCCCTTCCAGCTCACGGTCGACCTGCTCCATACCTTCGATGTACAGGTAGTTCAGGACAGAGTTGATTCGCTCTTGGAGCCACACTGTCTCGCCAGCGTCATCGAAGAAATGCTTACTGGACTCGATGTACTTGACGAAGTCGGTAGCGTAATCATCCAACTTGGCGAAAGTTTGGTCCCCAAGGGTCTTTCGGTACTCCTTGATGACAATTTCCCACGGTACGCGCGAAAGCGCTGCATTCCCGTAGACCATGATCGCCACGGGCGCCACTTTTGATAGCGCGAACAACTTCACCGCAGAGTTGTAGATCTTCTGCGACCCCACAGTGACTGCACTGTCGGCGGCCAGAGCCACACCGGAACAGTTCAGAACCGCAACTTCAGACGTCATAGCTTCCCCTGTAGAGCATCCTGCTCAGGTTCGCTTTATACACAAAATGTGAAAACGACGCAGTAGGGCGGGACCCGACACCCAGGCAGATGGCGCCAGCACTTTCAGCCTACGGTTCAGCGCCAGCATTTCCGGAACGATTTCCGGAAGATCGCTTATGCCTTCGCAACCTTAGCGCTAAGCCATTGATTTCAATGGCGCGCCCGACAGGAATCGAACCTGTAACCGCCGGCTTAGAAGGCCGGTGCTCTATCCAGTTGAGCTACGGGCGCCCGAACCGGAACGGCGTCCAATCCGACGTAATGGGATTGGTCGGGGTAGAGGGATTCGAACCCCCGACATCCTGCTCCCAAAGCAGGCGCGCTACCAGACTGCGCTATACCCCGGTGATGCTTCCCGCAGGCCACAGGCCCGGCGAGCTGACCATTGTGGCCAAGCGTGGCGCAGCCTGTCAACGCGACCGCCCTGGCCACCCGCCGCCGCCACACCACCGTACGCAGCCATCGGCTATGCTCGCTGCCATCGGCCGGATGGCCGTATCGACCCCTTTTCGCACGGAGACCTCGCATGCGCAGCGGCAACCCGGCTCTTTCCGAGTCGACCTTCCTCGATCTGGCCAGCGGCTCGGTGGTGACCCACCCCGACCAGGCGATGTCCCTCAACGGCACCGTCAACAAGACCGGCATCCTGCTGGTACTGACCGTGCTGACCGCCGCCTTTGCCTGGAACCAGTCCATCGACGACTACGGCCAGGTCATGGCCGGCGCCAAGCTGTACGCCATGGGCGGCGCGATCGGCGGCCTGGTGCTGGCGCTCATCACCATCTTCAAGAAGGAGTGGTCGCCGGTCACCGCGCCGATGTACGCGCTGGTGGAAGGCCTGTTCCTGGGCGCGATCTCGGCCGTGTTCAACATGAAGTTCCCCGGCATCGTGTTCCAGGCGGTGCTGCTGACCTTCGGCACCCTGTTCGCCCTGCTGTTCGCCTACCGCAGCGGCCTGATCAAGGCCACCGAGAACTTCAAGCTGGGCGTGGTCGCCGCCACCGGCGGCATCGCCCTGCTCTACCTGGCCTCGTTCGTGCTGGGCTTCTTCAACATCAACGTGCCGGTGATCCATGACGCCAGCTGGCTGGGCATCGCCTTCAGCCTGTTCGTGGTGGTGGTGGCCGCACTGAACCTGGTGCTGGATTTCGACTTCATCGAAACCGGCGTGGCCCAGCGCGCGCCGAAGTACATGGAGTGGTATGGCGCTTTCGGCCTGATGGTGACCCTGGTCTGGCTGTACGTGGAGTTCCTGCGTCTGCTGTCGAAGATCCAGCAGCGCTGAGTCCAATTTGGCCGTAAACGACAAGCCGCGATCCGCAAGGGTCGCGGCTTTTCTGTGGGCTGCACCCGTCCGGCTGGCGGATAATCGGGGCAACCTCCAGTCGAGCAAGCTCGACTTCACAGAGCAAGATCCCCATGCCCCACACCTTCCACAGCTACCGCCCGGCTGACGGCCATCGCCTGCCGCACGATCCGTTCAACGCAATCATCGGCCCGCGCCCGATCGGCTGGATTTCCAGCTGCGACGCCGCAGGTGCACTCAACCTGGCGCCGTACAGTTTCTTCAACGCCTTCAACTACACCCCGCCGATCATCGGCTTCTCCAGCCAGGGCCGCAAAGACTCGCTGCACAACATCGAGGCCACCGGCGAGTTCGTCTGGAACCTGGCCACGTTCGCGCTGGCCGAAGCCATGAACGAGAGTTGCCGCGCGGTTCCAGCGGACGTCGACGAGTTCGCGCTGGCGGCGCTGACGCCGCTGGCATCCACGCAGGTCAGGCCGCCCCGTGTCGCACAAAGCCCGGTGAGCATGGAATGCCGCTGCACCCAGATCGTGCGCCTGCGCGATGCCGCCGGCCAGGACACCAACGGCTGGCTGGTGCTGGGTGAGGTGGTCACCGTGCATATCGATGAGCGGCTGCTGGTAGATGGCATCTACGACACTGCCGCCGCCGACCCGATCCTGCGCGGTGGCGGCCCCGCCGATTACTTCCGGGTCAGCGCAGAGCAGCGCTTCCGCATGTTCCGGCCGGCCTGAGCCTCAGCCTGCCACCGGGCGCGACAGCAGCACCGGCAGCGCCGAGCACAGCAGGGCGATGCCGGACGCGGTCAGCAGACCCAGCACGATCTGCCGGAAGCGCGCCTCGCTGATGCCGATGTACAGGCGCGCGCCCAGCAGCGTCGGCACCAGCATGGCCGGGGCCACGATGGCGAAATACGGCAGCATCTGCCGGGAGATCATGCCGTTGCCGACATAGGTGGCCATGGTCACCGCCAGCATGGCCAGGTTGAAGTTCTGGATGACCGCACGCTGCTCGTCCTTGGCGAAGCCGCGCAGCGTGCTCCACAGCGTCGGCACCGGCCCGGCAAAGCCACCGATGCCACTGAGCACCCCGCCGGCCATGCCGGCCACGGCGTCGCCGATGCGGCCGCCACGGGTGATCGGCGGCAGGTGGCGCACGGCCAGCATCACCGGGCACCACACCGCCAGGAAGGCCCCCAGCAGCGCCTTGAACCAGGCCATGTCCAGCTGCGGCACGACCAGCACCCCCAGCGGAATGCCCACCAGGCCGCCCAGCACGAAGGGCAGCAGCAGACGCAGGTTGAATCCACGGCGCACGGTGAACACCGCCAGCAGCTGACCGGTCAGCGCACCGAAAACGGACAGCGCCGCGGCCAGTTTCGGGTCCAGCCCCCAGGCCCAGAACGACATGGCGACCATGCCGAATGCGAATCCGGACAGGCCCTGCACGAAGCCGGCGACGATCGCACCGACTGCCACCAGCAGATAAACCGGATCCATCACGCTCCTCGTCGCCGTGGCGTGGCTAGCCTGCCCCGCCCGTCCACCCAGCGTAGTGCGTGGCCAGGTGATCGACCAGCGCGCGCACTTTCGGCGCCAGTGCACGCGCATGCGGATACAGCGCGAAGTAACGGCGCTGGCCGGCGTTCCAGGCCGGCAGCACGCGGATCAGGCGACCGCTGCGCAGGTCCTCCTGCACGGTCAACGCAGTGAACAGACTGATGCCCATGCCCGCCATCACCGCCGCATGCAGCGCGGGCGTGGCATCCACGCGCAGGCGCTGGCCGGCCTCGATGCTGGCGGTGGCGCCGCGCGGCCCCTGCAGCTGCCACGGCGCACCGGCCCCGGTCGGGCTGAAGCCCAGCAACGTGTGCTGCTGCAGGTCGGTAGCCTGTCGCGGCAGGCCGTGCCGGGCCAGGTACGCAGGGGCGGCTACGA
Organism: Stenotrophomonas maltophilia; assembly: GCF_047782825.1. Taxonomy (GTDB): domain Bacteria; phylum Pseudomonadota; class Gammaproteobacteria; order Xanthomonadales; family Xanthomonadaceae; genus Stenotrophomonas. Next base: position 2,228,425 of record NZ_CP180589.1, read on the forward strand.
GGATGCGCGGGCAGCTGGCCAGCTCGCGCGCCACCAGCTGGCTGTCCGGCAGGGACGGCGCGATGCGCAGCGCCAGATCGAAGCCACCACCGACGACATCGACCAGCTGGTCGTCGGCTGACAGGTCCAGCGAGACCTGAGGGTAGCGGGCGAGGAAACCGGGCAACCAGTGCGGCAGCTCCTGGCTGGCCACCACCTGCGGCACGCTGATGCGCAGGCGCCCGCTGGGCTCGGCCTGGCCGGCGCGTGCGCGGTCATCGGCAGCCTCCAGGCGATCCAGCAGGGCCACGGCCTCGCGGTAGTAATCGCGCCCGGCCTCGGTCAGCGACAGGCGCCGGCTGTTGCGGTCGAGCAGGCGCACCTGCAGGTGTTCTTCCAGTTGCCGCAGCTGCCGCGACATCGCCGAGTGAGTGGTGCCCAGGCGCTCGGCGGCGGCGGTGAAACTGCCCGCTTCGACGATGGCGCGCAGCGCGCGCAGGGCGGCGAAGTGATCCATCGAAGGCAGCTCCCGGAAGCGGAGCCCGCGATCTGCGGGCCCCGCCAGCTTATCAAGCGCCGTCGCCGGCCTTGCGTACCGGCAGCGCCAGCATCGCCTCGGTGCTGATCACTTCACCGAAGGCATCTTCGATCTGCGCCAGCGAGGCTTCGTGCAGCGCGCGGTGACCGATGCGCTGGCCGCCGGCCAGGTCCAGGTCGCGGCTGGCGGTGGCATCACCGGCCACGATCACGCGGTAGCCGCGCGGTGCTGCAGCTGCATCGCGGGCAGCACCGACCACGCAGGCATGGGTCTGCAGGCCGGTGACCAGCAGGGTGTCGATGCCAGCGTCCTTCAGCACCTTGTCGAGGACCGCCGCGGAGGCCCCAGCAAACACGCTGACGTTGTCCTTCTGCACCACCGTCTCGCCCTGGCGCGGCTGCAAGTCACGATGGAACGCGGCATTGACGCTGCCCTGCGCGAACAGCGGCGCGCCGGCCGGCAGCACGTGCTGCACGTGGATCACCCGGATGCCATGGGCGTCGGCGAACTGCACCACACGCTTGGCCCGCTGCAATGCGGCCACGCCATCGGGAATGACCATGCGGCCACCGGCGAAGCCCGGCGCGGCGCTGGCGTCGAAGTATTCGTTCTGGAAATCGATGACCAGCACGGCGGTCTTCGCGGCATCCAGCGCGGTGACCGACGGCGCACCGGCGATGTGGCGGATGGTGGGATGGGCCGGCTCGGCAGCAGCAACCGGTGCGGCGGTGGCCATGCCGATCAGGCTGGCCAAGCCGAAGGCGGAAAGCTTCATGGGGCGATTCCTGTGCGGTGGGAAGTGGACACAGGATGCGGAGCGGATGGCGCACGAACCAGCCGTGCAACAACACATGATCTGTGCGGTCTGCGCACAGATGGCTCTTGTAGAGTCGAGCCATGCTCGACGGTTCCCGCGTAGTCGAGCATGGCTCGACTCTACTGGGCCAGCTTGACCCCGTTGAGCCGCACGATCATCGCGTGCTCGCGCCCGAGCACCACTTCGGCGGTATTGCTTCCCGCGCGCACGGCATGTGCGAGGCCCGCCGGATACTTCACCGGCACGCCGGCCAGCGTCTGCACATGCTGGGCCGGAGGGGATCTGCTTCTGACAACGAACGCCGCGCAGCTGCCTTCGAGCAGATACACCGGCAACCCCGCCGGAAACTCGATCAGCTGCAGGACGCTCGCCTCGCTCCCGCGCAGGCTGCGGAGAGGCACCCCATGCCTGCGCAGGTGGCGCAGCGCACGCTGGGCACGGGACCACGGCCAGTAGAAGGTGGCGTAGATCGCCACGCCGATGGCATAGACGGCAACGGCCGCCACGACCCACACGGCCGCCTCAGGCATCTGGAAACACCCTGTCGATGAAAACCCGCGGTTGAAAACGCAGACGGGCCGTACAAGGACGGCCCGTCTTCAACGCTGTGCCTCCCCGGCTGGACATCGCCCGAGGCGATCTCCAGCGGGAACGCCGGCCGCTTACAGGCGGCTGGCGATGGCCTGGGCGAAGCTCATGGTGGTGCCGGTGCCGCCGAGGTCGCCGGTCAGCGAATCCTTGGCTTCCATGGTCGCCACGATGGCCTTGCGCAGGCGCTCGGCGTTTTCCGGCTGGCCGACATGGTCCAGCATCTGTGCAGCTGCCAGCAGCAGCGCGCACGGGTTGGCCTTGCCCTGGCCGGCGATGTCCGGCGCGGTGCCGTGCACGGCTTCGAAGATCGCCGCGTCCTTGCCGATGTTGGCACCCGGGGCCAGGCCCAGGCCGCCGACGAGGCCGGCGCACAGGTCGGAGATGATGTCGCCGAACAGGTTGGTGGTCACGATCACGTCGAACTGTTCCGGACGCATCACCAGCTGCATGCAGCAGTTGTCGACGATCATTTCCTGGAACTCGATGTCCGGGTACTGCGCGGCCACTTCACGGGCGACGTTCAGGAACAGGCCCGAGGTCGACTTGATGATGTTGGCCTTGTGCACGGCGGTGACCTTCTTGCGGCCGACGCTGCGGGCCAGCTCGAAGGCGTAGCGCACGATGCGCTCGGAGCCCTTGCGGGTGATGCGGGTGCCGGAGAAGGCGGTCTCGCCGTCAGCCGAGACTTCCTGGCCTTCGGCCAGGTATGCACCTTCGGTGTTCTCACGAACGGTGATCAGGTCGACGTTGTCGAAACGCGACTTGGTGTTCGGGAAGGTGTGGGCCGGACGCACGTTGGCGTACAGGTCGAAGTGGCGGCGCAGGCTGACGTTGATCGAGGTGAAGCCACCACCGACCGGGGTGGTCAGCGGGCTCTTCAGCGCGACCTTGTTGCGCGCGATCGATTCCAGGGTCACCGCCGGCATCAGGTCGCCGTGCTTTTCCAGGGCCGCCAGGCCGGCGTCCGCATCTTCGTACTCCAGGCCAGCGTTGAGCTGGTCGAGGACGAACAGGGTGGCGTCCATGATTTCCGGGCCGATGCCGTCGCCGCGGATGACCGTAATTTTCTGCGTCATTGATCGATGTTCCGAACAGGGGGGAATACGCCGTCCGGACGTGCCCGGAAACGCCGGCGCTAAGGAAGTTTCACTCGCAATTATGCCTTACCCGGCTCGGAGACCCCAAATAGGCAATTAGTCCGAGCCGGGTAAGGCAGAATTGCCCGCGCATCCCACCTTATCCCCGCGCCTGTCGGCGCGCCCCCTTGAACAACAAGGGGGCTCCTGGGCTGTTGGATCGCGGGGAACGCCCCCGCGCGCTCGGTAGTGCCGGCCGCTGGCCGGCAGCCTCGGCCGTGTCCGATTCAGGCAATGCCGGCCAGCGGCAGGCGCTACCTCAGTGCTCGTGCGCTTCCGGGGCGGCGGCACCGCCTTCAAGCTGGTCGAGGAAGTCGACCGCGCGGCGCAGGTGCGGGATGACGATGGAACCGCCGACCACGAGGCCGACCGAGAAGGTCTCGAAGAACTCCTCGCGGGTCACGCCGGCGTCCTTGCACTGGGCCACGTGGTAGCTGATGCAGTCGTCGCAGCGCAGCACCATCGAGGCCACCAGGCCCAGCAGTTCCTTGGTCTTCACATCCAGGGCGCCGGCCTGGTAGGTCTGCGTGTCCAGGGCAAAGAAGCGCCGCACGACCTGGTTGGGCTCACCCAGGATGCGTTCGTTCATGCGCTTGCGGAAATCGGTGAATTCGGCGATGCGGTCCTTGCTGCCGTCGTCGGCCGCGCTCATGCGTGGCCCTGCCCGGCCAGCAGCGGCTCGAGCTTGCCTTCACGGTGCAGGGCCATCATGTCGTCGTAGCCGCCGACATGGACGTCGCCCACGAAGATCTGCGGCACGCTGGTGCGGCGGGTCAAGGCCATCATCTTCTCGCGCTCGACCGGATCCAGGTCGATGCGGACCTCGGTCCACTGCTGGTTCTTGCTCTTGAGGAAGTTCTTGGCGGCCACGCAGTACGGGCAGACGGCGGTGGAATAGATGGTGATGGCGGGCGAACCGCCGGTGGGCTGGGCTGTCACGGGAAACTCCACGATGGATCGACGGTCCATATATGGTACCGGTGCGCTGGAATTTCCACGCCACGACCGCAACACTGTGGATTAACGAATGGTTGCCCCCTGCCCTGCCACGCTTGGCGCGCCCTGCCCGAGGAACCCCCGCTTGCGAGCCCTGCTGCTGTCCACCGCCGTCACCCTTGCCCTGGCCATGCCGCTGGCCCAGGCCCAGGAGAAGCTGCCCGACATCGGCTCCTCGGCCGGCGAGCTGCTGACCCCGGCACGGCAGGCCGAGTACGGCGCGATGATGCTGCGTGAGCTGCGCAACTACGGCTACCTGCTGGACGACCCGCTGGTGAACGAGTGGCTGCAGACCATGGGCACCCGGCTGGGCTCCAACAGTGACCAGCCGCGCCAGCCCTATACGTTCTTCGTGATGAAGGACCGCCAGATCAACGCCTTCGCGACCCTGGGCGGTTACATCGGGGTCAATGCCGGCCTGGTGCTGACCGCCGAGCGCGAGGACGAGGTGGCGGCGGTGCTGTCCCACGAAATCGCCCACGTCACCCAGCAGCACGTGCTGCGTGGGGTCGAACGGGCCCAGCGTGACCAGATTCCGATCCTGCTGGGCATGCTGGCGGCGGTGGTGGCGGCCCAGGCCAGCGGCGGCAATTCCTCCGGCGACGCCACCATGGCCGCGATCAGCTCAGGCATGGGCCTGATGCAGCAGCGGCAGATCAACTACACCCGGTCCAACGAATCGGAAGCCGACCGCCTGGGCATCCGTACCCTGGCCCGCAGCGGCTACGACGTGGACGCCATGGCCGGCTTCTTCGAACGCATGTCGGCGGCGATGCGCGGCAACGACGGTGGCTATCGCGCACCGGACTTCCTGCAGACCCACCCGGTCAACACCACCCGCATCAGCGAGGCCAAGGCGCGGGCCGAGCAGATGAAGAAGGACACCGTGCTGCTGACCACCAGCACCCCCAGCGGCGAGCGCAAGGAGCGGGTGGACCCGGCCGACCCCAGCCTGGCCGAGCCCCTGCTGCGCGGCAACAACCCACTGCTGCCCGGCAACGTGCTGCGGGTGCCGATGGGCCAGCTCAGCCGCGGCGCCAGCGGCGAGTTCGACTGGGCGCGCGAGCGCCTGCGCGTGCTCAGTGCCGACACCACCCCGGACCTGGAACGCGAATACACCGACCTGGGCCGGCGCCAGAAGGACGGACTGACCGACGCCCAGCGCTACGGCCAGGCCCTGGCCACCCTGCGCGGCGGCCGCAGCGGCGCCACCCAGGCCCGCCAGGCCCTGGCGGCCCTGCTGCAGACCCACCCGGACAACCTGTTCGTGGCCCTGGCCTTGGCCGAGGCCGAATCCCGCTCGGGTCAGCCGGCACAGGCCAATGCCCGCTTCGAACAGCTGCTGCGCCAGCACCCCAACAGCCGGCCGGTGGCGCTCACCTATGCCGAGATCCTGAATGAACAGGGCGGCCGCGAGGCCGGCCAGCGCGCGCAGGCCATGCTGCGGCCCCTGCTGTCGCAAAGTGGTAACGATCCGGTATTCCAGCAGCGCTACGCCCGCGCCAGCGAGCTGGCCGGTGACAGCGTGCGGGCCAGCGAGGCCTACGCCGAAGCGGCCTTCCTCGGCGGCCGGCCCGAGCAGGCGCTGATGCAGCTGCAGGCGCTCAAGCGCAACCCGGAACTGGACTACGTGGGCCGGGCGCGGGTGGACGCGCGCATCGAGACCATCACCCCCACCGTGCTGGAGCTGCGCCGCCAGGGCGTGCAGGACCCGGACCTGGACCGGCGCTGAGTCCTGCATGACCGGTCGATGGCAGCCTGCGCATCTATCGGCCGGGTGGTCACAAACATGTCATCAAACCGTAGTCTACTGGCACCACTCCAGTAATCGAGCCCTACGGTGTCCTCGTGCAGAAACGCATCCTGATCGTCGATGACGAGCCCGCGATCCGTGAAATGGTCGCCTTCGCCCTTCGCAAGGGCGATTACGAACCTGTCCACGCCGGCGATGCCCGCGAGGCCCAGACCGCCATCGCCGATCGCGTCCCCGACCTGATCCTGCTGGACTGGATGCTGCCCGGCACCAGCGGCCTGGACCTGGCCCGCCGCTGGCGCAAGGAAACCCTGACCCGCGAAGTGCCGATCATCATGCTGACCGCGCGCGGCGAAGAAAATGACCGCGTCGGCGGCCTGGAAGCCGGCGTCGACGACTACGTGGTCAAGCCGTTCTCGGCACGCGAACTGCTGGCCCGCATCCGCGCGGTCATGCGTCGTGCCCGCGAGGACGACGAGGACGGCAGCGTGGCCGTCGGCCCGATCCGCATCGATGGCGCCGCCCACCGCGTGTTCGCCAACGAGCAGCCGGTGCCGATCGGCCCGACCGAATACCGCCTGCTGCACTTCTTCATGACCCACCCCGAGCGCGTCTACACCCGCGCCCAGCTGCTGGACCATGTCTGGGGCGGCAGCGTGTACGTGGAAGAGCGCACCATCGACGTGCACATCCGCCGCCTGCGCAAGACGCTGGAACCGTTCAATGCCGAGAACATGGTGCAGACCGTGCGCGGCGCCGGCTACCGCTTCTCCACCGCCACCTGAGCCTCGTCGTGCCGGCGCCGCGCACCTGCCGGTGCCGGCGTCGGCAACTCTGCTATAACCCTCGGTTCACCCGCGTGAACCGCCGCCTTCAACGACGAGACCGCAATGCCCCGCCACATCCGCTCCGCCTGGTTGAAGACGCTGGCCTCCGTGGCAGCGGTATTGGTGCTGGCCGGCGTGGTCGGGTGGTTGAGTGGACATCTGTGGCTGTGCATCGCACTGGGCGCGCTGGGCACCCTGGCCTGGCATTACTGGCGCCTGCGCACCGTGCTGCGCCGGCTGACCGCGCGCCAGCGCTGGGAAACCGCCGAAGAAGGTTCCGGCGTGTGGAACGAGCTGGACCGCCTGCTGTACCGCAACCAGGTGGAAATGCGCGTACGCAAGCGCCGCCTGCTGGACATGCTGCGCAGCTACCGCGCCGCGGCCGCCGCCCTGCCCGATGCAGTGGTGGTGCTGGACCGCAACAGCCAGCGCGTGCAGTGGTTCAACGAAGCAGCCACCGCGCTGCTGGGTCTGCACCACCCCGGTGACCTGGGCGAAGCCCTGGTCGAACGCCTGCAGCCGATGCCGCTGGCCCACTGGCTGGCCGGTGGCCGCAACGCCGAGCCGATCCTGGACGTGCCCTCGCCGGTGGACCCGGCGATCCGGCTGAACCTGCGCCTGATTCCCTATTCGTCGGACTACTGGCTGCTGATCGCCCGCGACGTCAGCAAGCTGCTGCGCCTGGAACAGGTGCGCCGCGACTTCGTGGCCAACGTGTCCCACGAGCTGCGCACGCCGCTCACCGTGGTGCACGGTTACCTGGACATGATGGACCCGGAAGACTTCCCCGGCACCGGCCCGATGCTGGAAGAAATGCGCAAGCAGAGCCAGCGCATGGCCCAGCTGGTGGAAGACCTGCTGACCCTGTCGCGGCTGGAATCGCAGGAACACAGCGAAGCGGAGACCGTGGCCATGCAGCCGATGCTGGCCACCCTGCGCCGCGAAGCCGAGGCGCACAGCCAGGGCCGCCACCAGATCAGCATCGACGACCTGGCCGGCGTGGACCTGCTGGGCTCGACCAAGGAACTGCACAGCGCGTTCTCCAACCTGGTCACCAACGCCGTGCGCTACACCCCGGCCGATGGCCGCATCGCGGTGGAGTTCCGCCGCGAGGGCGACGGCGCCGTGCTGGCCGTGCGTGACAGCGGCTACGGCATCCCCGCCACCCACCTGCCGCGCCTGACCGAACGTTTCTACCGCGTGTCCAGCAGCCGCTCGCGCGAGAGCGGTGGCACCGGCCTGGGCCTGTCCATCGTCAAGCACATCCTCGGCCTGCACCACGCACGGCTGGAGATCGAAAGCGAAGTGGGCAAGGGCTCGGTGTTCTCCTGTCATTTCGATGCCGACCACGTGCGCCCGCGCGAGTCCGCCCCCCTGACCTCCATCGAAGAATGAAGCCATGAGCAGCCTCGGATCCCTCCCCCTCCCCGTGAGCCCGGACAACGATCCACTGCGTGACCCGGCGCTCTACATCAACCGCGAACTGTCCCAGCTGGATTTCAACTTCCGCGTGCTGGCACAGGCGATGGACCCGCAGGTGCCGCTGCTGGAGCGCCTGCGCTTCATGTGCATCTCCTGCACCAACCTGGACGAGTTCTTCGAGATCCGCGCTGCGGCCGTGCGCCACGCACAGGAATTCGGCCTGCCGCCGGCCCCGGACGGCATGAGCCCGCAGACCATCCTCAACGCCATCCATGACCGCGCCGCCGAACTGGTGGACCAGCAGTACCGCTGCTGGAACCAGACGCTGCGCCCGGCGCTGGCCGAGGCCGGCATCGGCGTGCTCGGCCGCCACTCCTGGAACCACCGGCAGAAGCGCTGGCTGCGCGCGTACTTCCGCAACGAGATCATGCCGGTGCTGTCGCCACTGGGCCTGGACCCGGTGCATCCGTTCCCGAAGATCCTCAACAAGTCGCTGAACATCGTCGTCGTGCTGAAGGGCACCGATGCGTTCGGCCGCGCCGGCCACCTGGCCATCGTGCGCGCACCGCGTTCGCTGCCGCGCATCATCCAGCTGCCGGAAAGCCTGGGCGGCGGGCAGAACTTCGTGTTCCTGTCCTCGGTGCTGTCGGCCTTCGTCGACGAGCTGTTCCCGGGCCTGGAAGTCCAGGGTGCCTACCAGTTCCGCGTCACCCGCAATTCCGAGCTGGTGGTGGACGAGGAAGAAGTGGAGAACCTGGCGCTGGCCCTGCGCGATGAACTGGTCGACCGCGGCTACCGCCCGGCGGTGCGCCTGGAGATCGCCGAGGACACGCCGAAGGACATCGTGCGTACCCTGCTGCAGAACTTCGGCCTGACCGAAAACGCGGTGTACCGCATCGATGGCCCGGTCAACCTCAACCGCATCATCCAGCTGTACGACCTGGTGCCGCAGCCGGACCTGAAGTACCCGCCGATGAATCCGCGCACCCTGCGCGACAGCGACGGCATCTTCGAGATCACCCGGCGCCAGGACCTGCTGCTGCACCACCCGTTCGATGCCTTCACCGCCGTGCTGGACCTGATCAAGCAGGCCGCGGTGGACCCGAACGTGCTGGCGATCAAGCAGACCCTGTACCGCACCGGCAAGGATTCGCTGATCGTCGATGCGCTGATCCAGGCCGCCCGCAACGGCAAGGACGTGACGGTGGTGGTCGAGCTGCGCGCGCGCTTCGACGAAGAAGCCAACCTGGGACTGGCCGACCGCCTGCAGGAAGCCGGCGTGCAGGTGGTGTACGGCGTGGTCGGCTTCAAGACCCACGCCAAGATGCTGCTGATCGTGCGCCGCGAGGGCCGCAAGCTGCGCCGCTACGTGCACCTGGGCACCGGCAATTACCACAGTGGCACGGCCCGCGCCTACACCGACATCAGCCTGATCACCGCCGATGCGGACATCGGCAACGACGTGCACCTGCTGTTCCAGCAGCTGTCCGGGCTGGCCTCGAAGATGAAGCTCAAGCGCCTGCTGCAGTCGCCCTTCACCCTGCACACCGGCATCCTCAGCCGCATCGAACGCGAGACCCGCATCGCGGCCGCCGGGCGCCCGGCGCGCATCATCGCCAAGATGAATGCCTTGAACGAAGCGCAGGTGATCCGCGCGCTGTATGCTGCCTCGCAGGCCGGCGTGCAGATCGACCTGATCATCCGCGGCGCCTGCACCCTGCGCCCAAGCGTGCCGGGCGTGTCGGACAACATCCGCGTGCGCTCGATCGTCGGCCGGTTCCTGGAACACAGCCGCGTGTACTGGTTCGGCAACGACGGCGCCCCGGAAATGTACTGCGCCAGCGCCGACTGGCTGGAACGCAACCTGCTGCGCCGGGTCGAGACCTGCTTCCCGATCCTGGACCCGGAGCTGGCCAAGCGGGTCTACCGCGAAGTGCTGCAGAACTACCTGGACGACAACCTCAACGCCTGGGAACTGGACGCCGAAGGCATCTACCACAAGCGCGCCCCCGCCCACGACGAAGCGCCGCATTCGGCGCAGATGGCATTGATGCAAGGCCTGTAAGCTGCCTGGTGGGTCCCGACCGTTGGTCGGGGCACTGCAGGGTCTGTGATCCGGTAGGTGCCGACCGCTGGTCGGCACAACGCGCCCCGTGCATAACACCGGGGTCAGAGCCCGTTGCACAGCAACGGGATCCGACCCCTTGCCGGCCAGCGGCCGGCACTACCGAACGCCCCCGACAAAATGTGAAGGCGGCGCGGTGACGAGCACACCGCCCCTTCGGCTAACATTCGCCCATGCCGCATACCACCACGACTCCGCCCGCATTGCAGGATGGCGACCTGCTGGCCGCCATCGACCTTGGCTCCAATAGTTTCCACATGGTCATCGCGCGCTACACGCTCGGCCAGCTGCGGGTGATCGACCGCCTGCGCGAGACGGTGCGCATGGCCGATGGCCTGGATGGCAAGGGCGGCCTGTCCGCCGCCGCACGCCAGCGCGCGCTGGAATGCCTGGCCCGCTTCGGCCAGCGCATCCGCAACGTCCCGCCCCACCGCGTCCGCGCCCTGGCCACCAACACCGTGCGCCAGCTGCGTTCCCCGCAGTCGTTCCTGGTCCCGGCTGAAACCGCACTGGGCCATGCCATCGAAGTGGTCAGTGGCCGCGAAGAGGCGCGCCTGATCTACCTGGGCGTGGCCCACGCACAGCCGCCCAAGGCCGACCAGCGCCGCCTGGTGATCGACATCGGCGGCGGCTCCACCGAATTCATCATCGGCAAGGGCATGCAGACCCTGGAGCGCGAAAGCCTGCAGGCCGGCTGCATCGCCAGTACGCGGCGCTTCTTCCCCGGCGGCAAGCTCAGCCGCAAGCGCTGGAAAGACGCGCTGGCCGAGATCGGCCGCGAGTTCCAGCCCTTCGCCAGCAAGTACCGCGCGCTGGGCTGGCAGGAAGCACTGGGTTCGTCGGGTACGCACAAGGCGATCAGCGAGATCTGCGCCACGATGAAGCTGAGCAAGGGCGCGATCACCGCCGAGGCCCTGCCGCAGTTGCGCGACGAACTGCTGAAGGCCAAGAAGATCGACGACATCGTGCTGCCCGGCCTGTCCGCCGACCGCCGACCGATCATCGCCGGCGGCATCCTGGTGCTGGAGGCCGCCTTCCAGGCACTGGGCCTGCAGAAGCTGCTGGTCAGCAAGGCCGCCATGCGCGAAGGCATCCTCTATGACATCGTCGGCCGCGCCGGCGAGAACGACCCGCGCGACGAGTCGGTGGCCGCGCTGACCCAGCGCTATGGCATCGACACGGTGCAGGCCGACCGTGTGCGGGACACCGCACTGTCGCTGCTGGAGCAGGTGCAGGAACGCTGGAAGCTGGATGCCGACGATGCACGCATGCTCGGCTGGGCCGCACGCCTGCACGAGCTGGGCCTGATGATCGCCCACAGCGGCTACCACGTGCACGGCAGCTACGTGCTGGAAAACTCGGATATCGCCGGCTTCTCGCGGCAGGAGCAGCAGATGCTGGCCGCGCTGGTGCGCAGCCACCGCCGCAGCGTTGGCAAGTCCGCTTTCGATGCCCTGCCCGAGCGCCTGCTGCTGACCGCCCGCCGGCTGACCGCCCTGCTGCGGCTGGCCGTCCTGCTCAACCGCGCCCATGAGGACGTGCCGCCGCCGGCACTGGAACTGACCGCCGACGACGCGCGCCTGTCGCTGATCGTCCCGCAGGCCTTCATCGATGCCCGCCCCCTGCTGCGCGCGGACCTGATCGGCGAAACCGAAGGCCTGGCCGGCCTGGGCATCCAGTTCCGCCCCTTCGTGGCCTGACCCGCCCGCCCCCGCGCTGCGGGGGCGCCGAGGTCACAGACCGTTACAGTTCGCGCACGCGCCCCCGGATTGTCTGTTGCGATGCAACAGACGACACGGTTTGGCGCGTCCAACCCTTCTGCTAAGCGGCTGCTTTTGTTGGGCTTTCGTGAAACCGCAGGATGCGGTGCGATACAAATCGACACGACCTCTTTACATGGCATTAACCAACGAGACTACTATCGGGTCGTCGGTCCGGTTGTTGCCGGTCCGAATCTTCGACGCCCGTTTTGGCGTCCCTGCACGACCTGAGAGAGAGAGCTCGTCATGACTTCACGTACCACCGCCCTGGGCCAGGCCATCCGCTATGCCCTGGCGACCACTGCGACCCTGGCCGCCCTGCCGGCCTTCGCGCAGAGCGGCAGCAACGCTTCGCCGACCAACCTGGACCGCATCGAGATCACCGGTTCGCGCATCCGCCAGGTGGATGTGGAAACCGCCCAGCCGGTGCTGGCACTGACCCGCGTGGACATCGAACGCCAGGGTTTCAGCTCGGTCTCGGACATCCTGCAGAACGTGACCGCGATGGGCAGCCCGACCATCAGCCGCGCCAACGTGCTGTCGGCCGGTGAAGATGCCGGTGGTACCTACGTCAACATGCGCAACCTCGGCACCCAGCGCACCCTGGTGCTGGTCAACGGCAAGCGCCTGGGCATCAGCACCTCCGGCTACCAGGACGTGTCGACCCTGCCGGTGTCGGCGGTGGAACGCATCGAAGTGCTGAAGGACGGCGCCTCGGCCATCTACGGCTCGGACGCGATGGCCGGCGTGATCAACATCATCACCCGCACCAACGTCAGCGGCATCACCGCCAACGTGTACCACGGCCAGTACAGCGAGGGCGATGGCGCCCGCGATCGCTTCGACGTGGTTGCCGGCTGGTCCAACGACCGCTTCTCGGCCACCTTCGCCGCCGAGCATTCGGAAGAGAAGGCCGTGTGGGCGCGTGACCGTGGCTTCAGCGCCTACGGCAACACCGACCGCCACCCGACCGATGGCTGGACCACCAACAGCCAGTGGGGCCAGTTCTACGGTGTGAAGGGCGGCCCGGGCTGCACCAAGGCCGCCGGTTGCGACTACGCGCTCAACCGCGGCAGCGACCCGACCAACCCGGGCAACTACCACTTCACCGACCCGACCGCGTTCACCGGCGACGTCAGCAACACCAACGATCAGATGCACCTGAGCTATCCGATCAAGCGTGATTCGCTGTACTTCTCCGGCCACGCCAACATCACCGACAGCGTGCGCTTCAAGGCCGAACTGGGCTACAACAAGCGCACCTCGACCCGCGTCACCGCCGGCTATCCGTTCGACACCACCACCGCCAAGATCAACCAGATGGCGGTGGACAGCTACTTCAACCCGTTCGGCACCCAGCACAATTACGCCAACCCCACCGCCGTCAGCTGGAACCGCCGCCTGTGGGAAGTGCCGCGCACCAGCACCAGCGAACTGAAGACCTACCGTGCGGTCGCAGCGTTCGACGGTTCGTTTGAAGTCGGCGAGCGCTACTTCGATTGGGAAGTGGGCTACCAGTACAACAAGAACGAACTGAGCCAGCACACCACCGGCAACCTGCACAAGGGTCGCGTGCAGGCCGCCACCGGTCCGTCCTACCTCAACGCTGCCACCGGCAAGGTCGAGTGCGGCCGCCCGGGCGCGAAGATCGAAGGCTGCATGCCGTGGAATCCGCTGGTGCCCTACGGCGTGGAAAGCCCGTATGGCATGACCAACAACCAGGCCCTGCAGGACTGGCTGTTCCCGGCTGAGAACGCCACCGGCCGCACCACCTCCAAGAATGCCTTCGCCACCATCAGCGGCAGCCTGTTCACCCTGCCCGCCGGCGACCTCGGCTTCGCCTTCGGCCTGGAAAACCGCGAGGAAACCGGCAAGTTCGTGCCGGACCCGCTGGCCCAGACCGGTGCCACCACCAACCTGGCCGCCGGCCCGACCGGTGGCTCGTACAAGGTGAAGGAAGCCTACCTGGAGTTGAACGTGCCGGTGCTGTCCGACCTGCCGGGCGCGCGTGAGCTGAGCTTGAACGCGGCGACCCGCTTCTCCGACTACAACACCTTCGGCAACACGCTCAACAGCAAGTTCGGCTTCAAGTGGAAGCCGATCGACCAGCTGCTGGTCCGCGGTACCTGGGCCGAGGGCTTCCGTGCCCCGACCATCGCCGACCTGTACGGCGGCGGCTCGGAAACCTTCGCCAACTTCTCCGATCCCTGCGACAGCAAGTACGGCTCGGCCCGTACCAGCGCCGAAGTGCGCGCACGCTGTGCGAAGGACATCGCCGACGTGGCCAACTTCCGACAGCTGGACAACCGCAACCTGCCGACCGAAGGTTCGGTGGCAGCGACGCCGACGCCGTTCATCTCCGGCTCCAACCCGGACCTGAAGCCGGAAACCTCCACCAGCCGCACCCTGGGCGTGGTCTGGAGCCCGACCTTCATCAGCAACTTCAACGTTTCGCTGGACTGGTGGAAGATCCGCATCGACGACACCATCGTCGATGACAGCCCGAACCAGATCCTGATCGACTGCTACGAGCAGGGCCTGGCCGACCGTTGCGCCCGCTTCACCCGCAACGCGACCACCGGCATCGTCACCGGCCTGCGCTTCGGCAACCGCAACGCCGGTTTCGCCGAAGTCGAAGGCTACGACATGGACCTGACCTACCGCCTGGATACCGACTACGGCAAGCTGAGCACGTCGTGGTCGACCACCTACGTGGCCAACGACGTCTTCCGTTCGTCCAACGACGCCTCGATCGTGCCGACCGTCAACAACGGCATCGCCACCAACACCGGCATCGGCTTCCGCGTGCGCTCCAACCTGACCGTGGGCTGGGATGTGGAGAACTTCGGCGTGAGCTGGACCGCGCGCTACTACTCCAGCGTCAAGGAACAGTGCGTCAACCCGGCCAAGTACGCCGATGAGTGCTCCGACCTGGGCGTGTACGCGCCGTGGTACAAGGGCGCGCGCAACTACAACGAGCGTGGTTCGGTCACCTTCCACGACGTGCAGTTCCGCTACAACCTGCCGTGGGATGCCACCGTTTCGGTCGGCGCCAACAACGTCTTCGACAAGCAGGGCCCGGTCATGTACACCAAGCCGCGTTCGGTCTTCTCGTACTACGGTGGCTACGACATCGGTCGTTTCATCTACATGAAGTACACCCAGCGCTTCTGATCCATCGCTTCATTCCTGCACTGCAACCACGGCCCTTCGGGGCCGTGGTTTTTTTTGTTCCGCGCGCAGCCTGTCGCTATCCACTTCGTGCTGTGTCGCATCCGATCCGACGCCGGTGTCGCAACCCGCCAGACCTGATCGCCCCATTCACCCAGGCAATGCGCTGATTCCGCAGCGCTTTATGCAGAAGCGTCATTCCGTTTCCGCGTGCATTCGTTTCTTTTCCGTTTCCGTCCCGCCGGGCCTTCACTAGCTTCGAACATCCACCGCCTGCGGTGGCACCGGCGCCGTCCTTCAGGGCCGCGCATCGAAGACTTCGAAGAGAGAGAGACCCATGACCATCCGTATTCCCGAACTGGGGTTGGCGATCCGCCGCGCGCTGGCGATGACGGCCACCACTGCACTGGCCGTTCCCGCGCTGGCCCAGCAGGTGCCCGAGGCCACCACACTGGACCGCATCGAGATCACCGGCTCACGCATCCGCCAGGTCGACCTGGAAACCGCTCAACCGGTGCTGACCATCGGCCGCGCCGAGATCGACCGGCAGGGCTTCAATTCCGTCGCCGACATCCTGCAGAACCTCACCGCGATGGGCAGCCCGCCGCTGAGCCGCGCCAGTCCGCTCAGCGCCGGCGAGGCCGCCGGTGGCAGCTACGTGGACATGCGCGGCCTGGGCGCACAGCGCACGCTGGTGCTGGTCAACGGCAAGCGGCTGGGCATGACCACCAGCGGCTACCAGGACATGTCGTCGCTGCCTGCCGCTGCGGTGGAGCGCATCGAAGTGCTGAAGGACGGCGCATCGGCCATCTACGGTTCCGACGCGATGGCCGGCGTGGTCAACATCATCACCCGCCGCAACATCGAGGGCGTGGCCGCCAGCGTCTACCACGGCCAGTACAGCCAGGGCGACGGTGCGCGCACCCAGTACGACGTGGCCGCGGGCTGGTCCAACGACCGTGCCTCGCTCAGTTTCGTGGCCGAGCATGTCGAGGAAAAAGGCGTGTGGGCCAAGGACCGCGGCTTCAGTTCGTCCGCCTTCACCGACCGCCACCCGAACGATGGCTGGACCACGGTCAGCCAGTGGGGCCGCATCACCGGCTTCAAGGGCCCCGGCTGCACCGCCAGTCGAGGCTGCAGCTATTCGCTTGACCGCGGCAGCCCCCCCGGCGGTCCGGACAGCTTCCATATCAGCGACAACACGCCGTTCACCGGCGACGTCAGCAACAGCAACGAGCAGATGCACGTGCTGACGCCGATCAAGCGCGATTCGATCTTCGTCGATGCACGGATGGAGTTGACCGACCAGGTCCGCTTCAACACCCAGTTGGCCTGGAACCGGCGCACCACCACCCGGCAGGTCGCGGGCTATCCGTTCCAGACCGAAGTGGTCGGCATCACCCCGATGTCCGCCGACAGTTGGTTCAATCCGTTCGGCAGCCACCACGGCTACGCATCGCCCAGCGATGTGCACTGGAACCGTCGCATCTGGGAAATCCCCCGTGTCAGCACCAGTGAACTGACCACCTGGCAGGGCGTGGCGGCGTTCGAAGGCAACTTCGAACTCGGCGGGCGCGGTTTCGACTGGGAAGCCGGCTACCAGTACAACCGCAGCGAACTGTTCCAGCGCGCCACCGGCAACCTGCACAAGCAGCGCGTGGCCGACGCCACCGGGCCGTCCTTCTACAACCCGGCAACCGGCAAGGTCGAATGCGGAACGCCGGATGCCCCGATCGCCGGCTGCAAGCCCTGGAATCCACTGGTGCCCTATGGCCAGACCGATCCCTATGGCCTGACCGGCAACCAGGAACTGCAGGACTGGCTGTTCCCGGAAGAAACCACCCGCGGCCGCACCACCACCCGCAACCTGTTCGCCAACCTGAGTGGCAGCCTCGCCACCCTTCCCGCGGGCGAACTGGGCTTCGCGGTGGGCGCCGAAAGCCGCCGCGAAGATGGCCGCTTCATTCCCGACCCGCTGGCCCAGACCGGCGCCACCACCAACCTGGCGGCCGGGCCCACTGGTGGTGGTTACCGCGTCGACGAGGCCTACCTGGAGCTGAGCGTGCCGGTGCTGCGCGACCTGGCCGGTGCACGCGAGCTGACCCTGAGCGCGGCCACGCGCTATTCGGACTACACCACCTTCGGCGGTACCCTCAACAGCAAGTTCGGCTTCACCTGGAAGCCGATCGAACAACTGCTGGTGCGTGGCACCTGGGCCCAGGGCTTCCGCGCACCTACCATCGCCAATCTGTATGGCGGCGGCTCGGAAACCTTCACCACCGGCTTCCGCGACCCCTGCGACACCGTCTATGGCGCCGCCGCCAGCAACCCCGATGTCCGCGCGCGCTGTGCCGCCGATATCGCCAATGCCGACACCTACCGCCAGCTGGGCCAGGGCAACGAGCCGATCACCAGCAGCAGCGGCCAGACACCGCGCCCCTTCACCAACGGCTCAAACCCCGACCTGAAGCCGGAAACCTCGACCAGCCGCACGCTGGGCCTGGTCTGGAGCCCGATATTCGCCCAGGGGCTGAACATTGCGCTGGACTGGTGGAAGATCCGCATCGAGAACACCATCGTTGCCGACCATCCCAACGACATCCTGCGCGACTGCTACGAACTGGGCATCGCCGAACGCTGCACCGGTTTCAGCCGCGATCCGGAACTGGGCATCATCGACAAGCTGAAGTACGGCAGCCGCAACAGCGGCTTCCGCCAGGCCGAAGGCTATGACCTGGAACTCAGCCACCAGATCGACACCGGCTGGGGCAAGCTGCGCGCCGACTGGAAGACCACCTATGTGGTCAACGCCGAAGAGAAGACCACCAACGAAGCCGGCGTACCCGCCATCCCCAGCAATGGCATCGCCGGCAATGCCGGTATTGGCTTCCGCGTCCGCTCCAACGCCTCGCTCGGCTGGGAATACGGCGATTTCGGCCTGACCTGGGGCCTGCGCTACTTCTCTTCGGTGAAAGAACGCTGCCTCGATGCCAAGACCCATCCCGACGAATGTTCGCACCCGAACCAGCGCGCACCGTGGTTCAGCGGCAGCCGTGACTACAACCAGCGCGGCTCGGTCACCTTCCACGACGTGCAGGCACGCTACGCGCTGCCGTGGCAGGCCACCGTATCGATCGGTGCCAACAACGTGTTCGGTCGCCAGGGGCCGATCATGTACAGCCAGCCGAATTCGAACTACTCGTACTACGGCGGGTTCGACATCGGTCGTTTCATCTACATGAAATACCAGCAGCGCTTCTGATCCAACGCGCAGTGGATCAACGCGCTGTACGCCTGTCCCGCCACGGTCATCCACGGCCGTGGCGGGCCGGGCCCGGTCGGCCGTCATCTGCCGGTCGCAAAGCGGTCATGTGCGCTACATCGCCAGGCCCGAGCATGCCGGAAAACCGGAGGCCCGCCATGCGCCACGCCATCGTTACCGAGACCTACCCGCCGGAAGTCAACGGCGTTGCACTTACCGTGCAGGGCCTGGAGCAGGGATTGCGCGCGGCCGGGCACGAGGTCGACCTGATCCGTCCACGACAGGCCAGTGAAGCACTGGATTCGGCGCCCGGCACGCTGCTGGTGCCGGGCGCCGCCCTGCCCCGCTACCCGGGCCTGCGCTTCGGTCTGCCGGCCCCCATCCGCCTGGGCCGGCACTGGCAGCAGCAACGCCCCGACGCCCTTTACATCGCCACCGAGGGCCCGCTGGGCTGGTCGGCGCTGCGCACCGCGCGCCGCCTGGGCATTCCGGTGGCCACCGGCTTCCACACCCGCTTCGACGAATACCTGCCCGACTATGGCGTGGCCTGGCTGCAGTCGGCGGCGATGCGCTGGATGCGTCGCTTCCACAACCAGGCCGATGCGACCCTCGTGCCCACCCGCGAGCTGCAGCAGTTCCTTACCGAACAGGGCTTCGAACGCGTCCGCCTGCTGGCGCGCGCGGTGGACAGCCAGCAGTTCGACCCGGCCCGGCGCGACCCGGCGCTGCGCGAGGAATGGGGCGTGGACGGCAATGGCCTGGTCGCCATCTATGTCGGCCGCATCGCCGCTGAAAAGAATCTGGGCCTGGCAGTGAAAGCCTTCCGCCGCCTGCAGCAGGTGCGGCCGAAGGCGCGCTTCGTGTGGGTGGGCGATGGCCCGGCACGGGAAAAGCTGGCGCACGAGAATCCCGATTTCATCTTCTGCGGCATCCAGCGCGGCGATGCCCTGGCCCGCCACTTCGCCAGCGGCGATCTGTTCCTGTTTCCCAGCCGCAGCGAGACATTCGGCAACGTGACCCTGGAAAGCATGGCCAGTGGCCTGGCCACGGTGGCCTTCGACTACGGCGCCGCACGCGAGTACCTGCGCAACGGCGAAAACGGTGCGGCAGTGGACACCGACGAGCAGTTTGTCGATGCCGCCGTGCAGCTGGCCAGCGACGATGCGCTGCGCCGGGACCTGGGTGGCAACGCGGCCCGTGCGATGAAGCGCCTGCACCCGCAGCAGGTGGTGGCCGAATTCGAAACGCTGCTGGCCGAACTGGCCCAGGCACGGAGGACCGGGCATGCGCACAACGCCGCTTGAAGGACTGGCCGGCCGCGAAGCGCGGCTGTGCCGCCGGGCCAACCACTACTGCCGGCGCCGTCGCGTGCGCCGCCTGTTCTCGGTCATCAGCCGGCTGGGTGATGGCGTGTTCTGGTACGTGCTGATGGGCGCGCTGGTGCTGCTCGATGGCTTCGACGGCCTGCGCGCGTCGGTACACATGGCCGCCACCGGCCTGGCCGCCCTGCTGCTGTACAAAGGCCTGAAGCGCTGGACCCGTCGCCCGCGGCCGTATGCGGCCGATCTGCGCATCCGCGCCTGGGTGGCACCGCTGGACGAGTTCAGCTTCCCCTCCGGGCACACCCTGCACGCGGTGTCGTTCACCATCGTGGCGCTGGCCTACTACCCGTGGCTGGCCCCGCTGCTGGTGCCCTTCACCTTCGGCGTGGGCCTGTCGCGTGTCGTATTGGGCCTGCACTACCCCAGCGATGTACTCGCCGCCACCGGCATCGCCGCGCTGCTGGCGTCGGCCAGCCTGGCCTGGCTGCCGCTGCCGGTGTAGTTGCAGGGGTCGGATCCCTTTCCTGCGCAAAGGGCTCTGACCCCGGTCATGCCTGGCGGGCCGATGCCCTAGAATGCCCGCATGACGACGCTGTTCATTTCCGATCTGCACCTGGACCCCAGCCGTCCAGCCATCACCGACCTGTTCCTGCGCTTCCTGCGCGAGGACGCGCCCGGCGCGGATGCGCTGTACATCCTGGGCGACCTCTTCGAAGCCTGGATCGGCGATGACACGCCCTCGCCGGCGGCCGATGCGGTGGCCGATGCACTGAAGGTGCTGTCCGACAGCGGCGTGCCGGTGTTCTTCATCCGCGGCAACCGCGATTTCCTGCTGGGCGAGGACTATGCCCGCCGCGCCGGCCTGCGCATCCTGCCCGACCCGTGCGTGATCGAGCTGTATGGCCGCCCGGTGATGCTGCAGCACGGCGACCTGCTGTGCACCGACGACATTCCCTACCAGCAGTTCCGCGCGCAGACCCGCGATCCGGTGTTCCAGGCGCAGTTCCTGTCGCAGCCGCTGGCCGCGCGCATTGCGTTCGCACAGAAGGCACGTGATGCCAGCCAGGCGCGCCAGTCGGAAATGAAGCAGGGTGACCGCGCGCAGTTCGAAACGGTGACCGACGTGGCCCCGGCCGAAGTCGAGGCGACCTTCGTGCGCCATGGCGTGGAGACGATGATCCACGGCCACACCCACCGCCCGGCCATCCACACGCTGCAGGCCGGTGGCCGCAGCTGCACCCGCATCGTGCTGGGCGACTGGTACGAACAGGGCTCGGTACTGCGCGTGGATGCCGATGGCTGGCGCCTGGATGCCCTCACCCGCGGGTGAGGGAATGTGGGATGCCACCCCGGGTTGGCATCTGCCAGAGCGGGTCTTCGTGCCCTGGCAGACGCCGCGCCGGGTTGACGCTTGGCCTCAGCGGAAACCGGCCACCGTGTGCTTGGTGGTGACCAGCACGCGCTGGTTGTCGGCCGAACTGGCAATGCCCATGGGGATGCCGTTGTAGCTGATGTTCGGGTTGGACCAGTAGTTCAGGCGCGGGCAGCTGCGGGTGCAGTTGTAGGCCATGATCGTGCGCCAGCCGGTACCGGTGGCCGGTTCATAGCGGTAGCCATGGCCGAACGCGTACGGCGTGGTGCTGGAGTCGGTGGCGATGTCATGCCGCGCGCTCTGCAGGTGGCCGATCTCATGGGCGAAGGAGTAATAACCCGTCGCACAGTCCCAGTACACCGCAGCGAAGGCGGTGGATGCCGTCGAGCCGATGCCCGAGGCCAGGCCGCAGTAGCTGGCGTTGTTGATCAGCAGCACGCCCACATCGGCCGCCGTGTTGTTGCGGCTGGTGTGGATGCTGTCCATGTAGCCGTCGCTGGTGCTGCGGAAGCGCGTCAGGTCGGTGGTGAAGTTGCCCGACTCGGCATAGCTGGTGGTTTCATACCCGGCCAGCTGCATGGTGATGCCCACGTTGCTGTTGACGTAACCCTGGTTGGATTCGGCCACCGCCAACTGCACCAGCGACTGCATGTTGCCGCCATAGGCCGCTACGGCGGCATTGGTGGCGACCACCAGCACGCGGATCGTGGCCGGCGTACCCGATGACGCCTGGGCGATTCCGATGCGGTCGTTGTCCGGCATCGGGATCTTCGGCAGCTGGTTGTAGTCGGCCGGGTGCTCGGCCGGCATCCGTGATTCGTCCACTTCCACCAGGATGTGGCGCTCACCCAGCGGACGCAGGCGGTACAGCTTGCCGTCCTTGCGGATCGAACCGGTCAGCGTGTTGCCCGACCGCACCACGATGAGCGAATTACCCGGGTCATCCTGGCCGTTGGACGTGGCCTTCTGCAGCCGGTCCGAGGGCGTGCGGATCTGCCCGTACCAGACGCTGTCCCCCCCGGGCAACGCTTCGACCTTGCTGCGGGTCGCCTGCACCTGCTGCCCCAGCAGTTCGAATTCCAGCTGCGGCTGCGCGGTGGCGGCAGCATCGACACGCACTTCCTGCACGGCGGCGGTGGACGGCGTGGACAGCAGCCGCGCCAGCGCGGGATCGCTGCCGGCCGACGCCCGGCTGAGGATGGTCACCGGTTCGAACAACGGCGCGGCACTGGCCGCTGCCGCCACCGACAGACCCAACAACATGCCAACTGCCGCTTTACCCATCGATCTGGACATCATCTTGTCGCTCCTTGAAGTGAGGTGGACAGCGTTGATGCAGTCACGACCCGAGGTGTCGGGTTCGGCCATCTGGCCTGTGCCGGTCGTGTGATTACAAGGTGCGAAGGCAGGCAAAATCACGATCTGTGATCGACCGCATCACCGTTCAGGCAGGTCAAAAGCGTCACTACACGTCGCTAATACGCTATTTTCGCGCTACCGTGACGCGGCCACGACAGGGGATGCACATGCCACCAGGGCAGCACGGCGGGGACAGCAGCGGCGATGCCGGCACACTGCGCATCGGCCTGTTCTTCGATGGCACCCGCAACAACGCGCACAACCTTGCGCGCGGCCGCCCAAAGTCGCCACAGCCGCGCCCTGCCCTGCTGCGCGCCGACGATGATTCGACCTACCAGAGCCGACTGACCAGCAGCTACGACAACGGCACCACCAACATCGCGCGGCTGCAGGCGCTGTACCCGGACAGCCGCCGCGCTGCCGGCAGCGGGCCATCACTGTCGATCTACATTGAAGGTGTCGGCACCCGTGACGATGCCGAGGACGATCTGATCGGCCTCGCCTTCGGTATCGGGGCCAGCGGCGTACGCGCCAAAGTGCAGCGCGCGCTGCAGGAGCGGCTGCCGGCGGCCCTGGCCGAGCTGGCCACGCAGTGGCGCCTTCCGCTGCACAGCGTGCAGCTGGACCTGTTCGGGTACTCGCGCGGTGCGGCCGCGGCACGCGATGTTGCCAACCAGGTGCATGGCTGGGACGGGGCGCGCTGGCGGCAGCTGATGCAGCAGGCGGGCCTGGCCTGTGCCGCGGATTTTACCGTGCAGCGTCCCGCGCTGCGCTTCATCGGCCTGTTCGACACGGTGGTGGCGGTCAGCGGTGGCCGCGCCGACGAGCGGCCGCAGACGGCCCTGCCCGCAGGTATTGCCGCACGCGTGGTGCAGCTGGTCGCCCGCGATGAACACCGCCAGCATTACCCACTGACCAGCGTCGCCCCACCCCACGTGGAGATCGTGCTGCCCGGCGTACACGCCAACATCGGCGGTGGCTACGACCAGGGGGAGGAAGGCCCGAAACTGCTGGGCCGCCCACGTCGCCAGCAGGTGCGCCGCCCCGGCGTGGCCGACCTGCAGACACCGCCGCTGGCGATGCTGCAGGCAAGCACCGTGTATGCCGAGGCGCAGGCCGATGCCGAACGCTGGCGGCAGCAGCTGGGCTTGAACGACAAGGAAGTGTGGGTGGATGTCTGGCACCAGTGGCAGCAGCAGCGCCGCGCTGGCAGCCGCAGCGTGCTGCTTGCCCCGGTGCTGTATGTCACTGCTGCGGTGGTGCTGCGGCGGCGCATCGACTGGCGCTACCAGCTGATCGCGCTGCAGGTGATGCAGCAGCAGGCCAGCGCGGCCGGCGTGCGGTGGACCGCCGATGCGGCCAGCGTCGCCGGTGGGGAACTGCCGGCGGCCCTGCAGCCGATCGCGCGCCGGCTGGTGGCTGGCCAGGCGCTCACCCCCACCCAGGAAGCGTTGCTGCGCCGCCGCTACCTGATGCAGTCGGCACACTGGAATTTCGATGCGCTGGGCGATACCGCGCTGACCTATGCCGCCGATGCCGGCGTGAGTGAACTGCCCTACCGGCCCGGGCCGGGGTTGTTCTACATCAACCGGCCTACCGTGGATGGCAAGCGGGTGGTCCTGCCCAACACATGACGCGCATCCACGCATGGCGTGGATCTACTGGTGCCTGACACGCATCCACGCATGGCGTGGATCTACTGGCGTCTGACGCGCATCCACGCATGGCTTGGATCTACTGGTGCCTGACGCGCATCCACGCATGGCGTGGATCTACTGGTGCCTGACGCGCATTCATGCATGGCATGGATCTACTGGTGCCTGACGCGCATCCACGCATGGCGTGGATCTACTGGCGTCTGACGCGCATCCACGCATGGCGTGGATCTACTGGTGCCTGACGCGCATCCACGCATGGCGTGGATCTACTGGTGCCTGACGCGCATCCACGCATGGCGTGGATCTACTGGTGCCTGACGCGCATCCACGCATGGCGTGGATCTACTGGCGCCTGACGCGCATCCACGCATGGCGTGGATCTACTGGTGCCTGACGCGCATCCACGCATGGCGCCAGCCGGCGCGGATCAGCCCGCCTGTTCGATCAGGTTGGCCAGTTCGTCCGCATCGAAACCCGCCAGCAGGCGGGCTTCCAGATTGAAGGGGCCGTGCAGGTAGCCGCCGGCATACTCCAGCAGCAGTTCCTTGAAGCGTGCGCGCGGCTCGACGCCGGCGCGTTCGCAGTACCAGCGGTACCAGCGCGAACCGGCGGCGACGTGTGCCACTTCCTCACGCAGAATCACTTCCAGCACGTCGGCGGTTTCGCCATCGCCCACGTTGCGCAGCTTCTCGATCATGCCGGGCGTCACGTCCAGCCCGCGCGCTTCCAGCACGCGCGGCACCAGCGCCATGCGCGCCAGGCCATCGTGCGCGGTCTTCTCGCACATCTCCCACAGGCCGTTGTGCGCGGGGAAATCGGCGTACTCGTGGCCGTGCACCTGCAACCGCTCGCGCAGCAGCAGGAAGTGCCGCGACTCGTCATCGGCGCAGCTCACCCAGTCGGCATGGAATGCCGCCGGCAGGCCACGGAAGCGATAGACCGCATCCCAAGCCAGGTCGATCGCGTTCAGTTCGATATGGGCGATGGCGTGGATGAAGGCCGCGCGGCCCTCCACGCCCCCCAGCCCGCGCCGCGGCACTTCACGCGGGTGCACCAGCACCAGCTGCGGCGGCCGGCCCGGCATGCGGATCGGCTCCGGCGCGGGCGCATCGCTGGCCACCTTCAGGCGGCCGGCACGGAACGCGGCCGCATAGGCCTGGGTCAGCGCAACCTTGCGCAGCGGGTCGGCCTCGGCCAGACACTGCTGCGCAGCGCGCAGCAGGTCGCCCCCCACGTCGGGAATCTCCACCACGGCCTCGGCCTCAGGCGCGGCGCTTGTGCTTGGCATCGTCCGAACGCAGCTGCTGGATGCGCTCGAAGTAGCCCGGCTCGATGCCCGTCGGGTAATGGCCGTTGAAGCACGACGAATCGAAGTTGCGCAGCGCCGGGTTGCCTTCGCTCACCGCCGCTTCCATGTCCTCGATGTCCTGGTAGATCAGCCAGTCGCAGCCCAGGTGGGCTTCGATCTCTTCCACCGTGCGGTTGTGCGCGACCAGTTCCTCGGCCGCGGGCATGTCGATGCCGTAGATGTTGGGGAAGCGCACCGGCGGTGCGGCGCTGGCCAGGTAGACCTTGCGCGCGCCCGCATCACGGGCCATCTGCACGATCTGCTGGCTGGTGGTGCCACGCACGATCGAGTCATCCACCAGCAGCACCACGCGGTTGCGGAACTCCAGGTGGATCGGGTTGAGCTTGCGGCGCACCGACTTCACCCGCTCACCCTGGCCGGGCATGATGAAGGTGCGGCCAATGTAGCGGTTCTTGATGAAGCCTTCGCGGTACTTCACGCCCAGCACGTTGGAGATTTCCAGCGCGGCATCGCGCGAGGTATCCGGGATGGGAATGATCGTGTCGATGTCATGGTCCGGACGCAGGCGCAGGATCTTCTCGCCCAGCTTGATGCCCATGCGCATGCGCGCCTTGTGCACCGACACGTTGTCGATCATCGAATCGGGGCGTGCGAAGTACACGTATTCGAAGATGCACGGGGTGTGCTCGGCCGGCTCGGCACAGATTTCCGAGAACAGCTCGCCGCGCGCGGTGATCACCAGCGCTTCGCCCGGCTGCACGTCACGCACGCGCTGGAAGCCCAGCACGTCCAGCGCGGCCGATTCGGAGGCCACGATGTACTCGTCACCTTCGGCGTGGCTGCGCTTGCCCAGCACCAGCGGGCGGATGCCGTGCGGGTCGCGGAAGGCAACCAGGCCCAGGCCCAGCACCACGCTGACCACCGCATAGCCGCCCTTGCAGCGGCGGTGCACGCCGGCCACCGCGCGGATGGCCGCTTCCGGGCTGAGCTGGCGCTGCTGTTCCAGTTCGTAGGCGAACACGTTCAGCAGCACTTCGCTGTCCGAATCGGTGTTGACGTTGCGGCGGTCCTGCTCGAACACCTGCTGGCGCAGGGCTTCGGTATTGATCAGGTTGCCGTTGTGGGCCAGCGCGATGCCGTAGGGCGAATTGACGTAGAACGGCTGCGCCTCGTCCATGCCTTCCGAACCGGCGGTCGGGTAGCGCACATGGGCGATGCCGACGCTGCCTTCCAGGGTGGACATGGTGCGGGCATCGAACACATCGCGGACCAGACCGGTGGCCTTCTGCACCCGCAGGCGGCTGCCGTTGACGGTGGCGATGCCTGCTGCGTCCTGGCCGCGATGCTGGAGGACGGTCAAGCCGTCATACAACTGCCCGGCGACGTTCTGGTTGCCGACGATTCCGACGATGCCACACATGGTGCGAGGTCTCCGCTGGGCGGTGCCCAGTTACAAGGAAGGTGGCCGTGCCTGGCCTTTAGTGGTCGCCGCGCCTGCGGTCGACGTTGGCCGGATCGTCCGGCTCGATGTTGCCCGGCAGTGCAGGGGCATCCGGGCGCACTTCGGCCGGATCGTGATCGCTGCCCTGTTCCGCGTTCGCAGGCCGCAGCCATCCGCTGCCCGCCACTACCTGGTTGAGGATGCCATTATCGCCTGTCGCGCCCGGCTTGCCCAATGCGCCGCCGGCGCTTTTGCCCAGTTCCATCAAGGCAGATGGGGACAAAGCGTCCATCGGCAAGGCCTTGGGCAGCAGATCGGCCCCCGGCACTTCCCAGTGCGGCAGTTTGCTGTTCATCCAGGCCACGGCCGGGTTCAGTACCGGGCGCACGCTCGACGCGCGCCAGGACGGCTCGCCGGCCAGCGGCGTGAAGCTGCCCAGCAGCACCAGGATGGCGGCGATCAGGCCGCCGCGCACCGCACCCAGCACGCCGCCCAGCAGGCGGTCCAGGCTGCCCAGCATGTTGCGGTGAACGATGTGCTTGATGACCATGCCGATGACCGCGACCACGATCATCACGCCGATGCCCACGCCCAGGTAGCCACCGATGAAGTGCTCGCCGCCGGGGGCGGCCGGGGCCGCCCACCAGCGCGCGGCGTCGTTGCCGAAGGCGAAGGCCGCCCACGCGGCGACCAGCCACGACACCGTGCCGATGACGATGCTCACGAAACCGCGCAGCAACCCGAGCAGGGTCGAGGCGGCAATCACGATCAGCAGCACCACGTCGATCATGGCGCCCCGCTCCTTCGGCGGCGCTGGCAACGAGGCCGCGGACAGGTCATGGGTGCGGGCGCACCATGCCGGCCACGCCGACCTTGGCGGCGACCTGCGCCTTCAGCTGTTCGGCATCGGCGCGGTTGGCCACCGGGCCCACGCGCACGCGGTGCAGGGTGCCCTTGTCGGTGCGGACCTGTTCGACGAAGGCGCTGAAACCGGCGGCGCGGACCTTGTCGCGCAGCGCATTGGCGTCATTGGCCTGGCCGAACGCGCCCAGCTGCACGGCGAAACCGACGCCACTGGCTGCCGGGGCCGCCGGCGTGGCCGGGGCCTCAGGCTTGCTGGCGGTGGCTTCCGGCTTCGGCTGCGGCTTGGCCGGTTCAGGCTTGGGCTGCGGCTTGGGCGGTTCCGGCTTGGCGGCCGGGGTGCTGGCCGGCAGGGTTTCGCTGCGCACCGGATTGGTGGCCGCCGCAGGCGACGGTGCAGCAACCGGGGTGCTGGCGCTGGGCGTGGCCGGCGTGGCGGCGACCGCCGTGGCCGGCGCGGCGCTGGCATCCAGGGTGATGACTTCAGCCTTCACATCGCCACGCACCTTCACCGCCTGCAGGCGGGCGGCTTCGGCCTGTGCACGGTCGGCATAGGGGCCCACGCGCACGCGCCAGGCCTGCTTGCCGTTGATCGTGGTGGTTTCGGTGAAGCCCGGCAGCTGCGAACGCTTCAGGTAGGCGATGACCGCATCGGCATCGGCCTGGCTGCCGTAGGCACCGAAGGTGACCGCGTAGTTGCCGGCGGCGACGGCCGGTGAGGTATCCACGGTGGGCGGCGCGGACGATACCGCGGCCTCGTCCACCGGCTTGGCTTGGCCGCTCTGCAGGCCGGTGGCGCCACCGGCCGGGGCGACCAGCGGCAGCTCACGGGTTTCGAACTGGCCATCGGCCGGCGCATCGGGCGCCGCAATGGGTACGTTGGCCACGCCGCTGTCCGGGGCAGGCCCCTTGACCAGCATCGGCAGGAAGATCACGGCCAAGGCCACCAGGACGATGGCACCAATCAGACGCTGTTTCAGGGGCGTATCCACGTGAGGCAGGCGACAGGCTGGAGATGGGTCGATTATACGGGTGCCGGGCCGAACGGCGTCGGCGCTGGCTGAACGTGGGTCACGGGTGGTTCTGCAGCCACTGCAGGGCCGCAGCGGCGGTGTGGAACGAGCCGAACACCAGCACCCGGTCACCACGCTCGGCCTGGGCCAGCACCTGCGCCAGCGCCTGTTCGACGCTGTCGCACAACGGGGCGGCGGCCGCAGCCGTATCGGCCAGGCGGGCCTGCAGCTGCTGCGCGGTCTGCCCACGCGGGCCGTCCAGCCCGGCCAGGGTCCACTGCGCCACGCTGTCCTGCAGCGCCTGCACCACGCCCGCGGCGTCCTTGTCCTGCAGCGCCGCGTACACCGCCAGGGTGCGGCCAGGCGCCACTTCGGCCTTCAGGGCACGGGCAAGCTGCCCGGCCGCCTGCGGGTTGTGGCCGACATCCACGCGGATCTGCACGCCGTCGCGCTCGAACGCCTGCAGGCGACCGGCGATGCGCGCGGCGGCGATACCAGCCGCCCACGCGGCACGCGGCACCGGCTTGTCCAGCGCGCGCAGCGCGGCGATGGCGGCACCGGCGTTGGCCAGCTGGATCGGGCCGGCCATGGACGGCGTCGGCAGTTCCATGCGCAGGCCGACGTCGCGCCAGCGCCAGCGCTGGGCATCGATGGGTTCGTAGAAATAATCGCTGCCGCCGCGGATCGCATTGGCGCCCGTCAGGTAGGCGCGGGCCAGCACGCTGGACGGCGGGTCGGTCTCGCCCAGGATCACCGGCTTCCAGCCACGGATGATGCCGGCCTTCTCGGCGCCGATCGCCTCACGGTCCTCGCCCAGCCACTCGGCATGGTCGATGTCCACGGTGGTGATGACCGCCACGTCGGCATCGATGATGTTGACCGCATCCAGGCGGCCACCCAGGCCCACTTCCAGCACGGCCAGGTCCAACCCGGCATCGGCGAACAGCTGCAGCGCCGCCAGCGTGCCGTACTCGAAATAGGTCAGGGTGATGTCGCCGCGCGCGGCTTCCACCGCGGTGAACGCCGCGACCAGCGCGGCATCGCCCACGTCCTGGCCATCGATGCGCACCCGCTCGTTGTAGCGCAGCAGGTGCGGCGAGGTGTACGCGCCGACTTTCCAGCCGGCGGCACGGCCGATGGCCTCGATGAAGGCCACCGTGGAACCCTTGCCATTGGTGCCACCGACCACGATGGTGCGCGTGGCCGGCGCGCCCAGGCCCATCGCAGAAGCCACCGCGCGCACGCGCTCCAGGCCCATGTCGATGCTCGCCGGGTGCTGGCGTTCAATGTAGTCCAGCCATTCGGCCAGGGTGGTCGGGGTGTTCGTCACGGCAGCAGTTCCAGCAGAAGCAGGTGGTTCGGGATCAGAGGGCGCGGTGCTTGGCTTCGCCGAAGAACGGCGTGTGGTGGGCGCAGTCGTTCAGGCGCACCACTTCCAGGCTGTCCAGGTCGGCGCCTTCCAGCAGGTTCAGGGTGGTCGGTGCCTGGCGGAAGCTCCACAGGCGGGAAATCGGCAGGCCCAGCACCTTGCACAGGATCACCCGGTTGACCGCGTCATGGGCGACCACCAGCAGGGTGTCGTGCTCGCCCAGGCCTTCGGCGGCGCGCGCCAGGCCACGCCAGCTGCGTTCCAGCACCAGGCGCAGCGATTCGCCGCCGGGCATCAGCACGGTATCGGGCTCCTCGCGCCAGGCCTGCAGGCGCGACGGATCCTTCTCATTGATCTCGCTGGCCAGCAGGCCTTCCCACTCACCGTGGGCGATTTCCTGCAGGTCCGGCTCGGTCTGCAGCATGCCGGCGCGGGC
Organism: Stenotrophomonas maltophilia; assembly: GCF_047782825.1. GTDB lineage: Bacteria > Pseudomonadota > Gammaproteobacteria > Xanthomonadales > Xanthomonadaceae > Stenotrophomonas. Next base: position 2,258,942 of record NZ_CP180589.1, read on the forward strand.
GGCGCCGAGGGCGAGCTGGGCGGTGAGTTGCGCGCGCGACAGCGGCGAGGCCACCGCACGGGTGATGTCCACCGAGGCAAGACGGGCGCCCAGTGCCTGGGCCTGGGCTTCGCCGATGGGCGAAAGCGGGATGTCGATCTGGCCCTGGTAGCGGCCTTCGGCGTTCCACGGCGTTTCGCCGTGACGGGCAAGCAGGATGCGCATGCGAACAAGGGGTCCTGGGGGGAGGAAGAGTCCGCGTTCGTTCACATCCTGTGAAGTCCGCGGAACAGGGATGATACCTGTTCGGCGGACCCGGCCGGACCGCCAAGCGCACAGTGCGACCAACGAGGTCGAAACGGACAGCCACGTTCACTTCTCAATTTGCAACCAATCTGATGGTATTGCTGGCAACCGATGTCCATGCTCTGGGCTTTTGCGGGCCCACCCATGTCCAATCGCTCCTACCTGTGCTGCAGCCCCCTGCCCGGCATCTATCCCAGCTTCGCAGCCGATTACGATCCCGACGTTCAGACGCTGGCAAACGACGTCTACTGCATACCGCTGCTATGGCCCGTGCTCTTCACCCCTGAGGATTTCCAGCAGGCGGATTTCGAAGTGGACGGTGAAATCGTAGTTGGGCGGGCACCGTCAGCAGCTAGAAGCAAAGTGTTCGAAACCCTGCGCCGTCGCCGCGAGGTCATTGCCCAGGCATTCGCCGAAATTGGTGAGCTTGCGCCCTACATGGACATGCTCGAGCTTGCGATCAGGGATGCCCCCTATGAGTACATCTCGATTGAAATGGACGAAATCGCCGCTTTGAACGACCCAGAGGAGGAGTTCAATGAGGCATTCGAGCAGTTGTTGTCCAGATTGGATGCACCCGACCAAGAGATCTGCGAACAGCTGATCGCGCTGGCTGCAATGGAGCACAGCTGGCCCCTCCCCTCCGTCCGCCTGCATCTGGACAATCTGGAAGGCTCGGATGATGACTACTGGAATCACTGTCGAGTGCTCGGAGCTGGCAGCGATGTGTCGGGAATGGGACGCCCGGTTCCTTGGGAAGCGGCTTAGGGCTGTTCACAAAAAACCCCGCGACACGGGTCGCGGGGTTTCAGGATTGCAGTAGATCCACGCCATGCGTGGATGATCCGCCCGGTGACGTTGCCGGCCAGCGGCCGGCACTACCTTACTTGGCCAGGTTCAGTTCCTTCAGCAGCTGCGGCGCCGGCGCCACTTCCTGCATGATCCACTGCATGTAGCGGCTGTCGACGGCGATCATGCGGGTCATCACCGGGTCGAACACCCAGTTGGAGCTGACCGATTCCCAGTTGCCATCGAAGGCCAGGCCGACCAGCTTGCCGTGCGCGTCCAGCACCGGCGAACCGGAGTTGCCGCCGGTGATGTCCAGATTGGACAGGAAGTTCACCGGCACCGAGCCGATGCGCTTGTCTTCCAGGCCGCCATAACGCTTGGCCTTGACTGCATCCAGCAGCGCCTTCGGCGAATCGAACGGGTCTTCGCCGGTTTCCTTCGCCGCCACGCCTTCCAGGGTGGTGAACGGGGTGTACTGCACGCCGTCCTTGCCATAGCCCATGACGTTGCCGAAGGTGATGCGCAGCGACAGGTTGGCGTCCGGGTAGACGAACTCGCCCTGGCTCTTCTTGTAGTCCGCCACGGCCTGCAGGTACAGCGGACGCGCGGTCAGCGATTCGCCTTCGCGGATCTTGCGCTGCTCTTCCTGCTTCAGCAGCGCCGGCATGGCGGCTACCGCGTACTGGATGGCCGGATCGGTGCTGGCCTCGAAGGCGGCGCGGTCGGCGTTGAACCACTTCAGGCGCGTGTCGAGGCTGCCCAGCTGGGTGCCCGACAGCTTGCCCACCAGCGACTTCACGGCGGCGGCATCGCTGCCGGCCAGCCACTTGTTCAGCACTTCGTTGTCGCGCTGCGCGGCCGGCAGGGCCACGTACTGGTCCAGCCAGTAGGTCTGCAGCTGCTGGTCCATCTTTGCCACGTAACGGCGGTCCATCTGCTTCAGGCCACCTTCGATGGTGGTCAGGTCACGCTGCTGGTAACCGGCTTCGCGTTCCGCGTCCGGCTTGGTGCGTTCGATCGACAGGCGGTACAGGGTGATGGCGGCGCTGACCGCCGAGGTGTTGTTGAACTGCGACACGAAAAGGTCGCGCTCACGCGTGGCCTTGCTGGTGTCCAGGTGCTTGAGCAACTGCGCGTGCGCGGCCAGGGCCGGCTTGCCGGCAGCACCCTGCTTCTTCAGCCAGGCCAGCACGGCCGCTTCCTCGGCCTGCTTCTGGCCGGCGGCGTCGATGCGCTTGAAGCCTTCCAGCTGGCCCAGGTAGTTCTTGGCCACATTGTTCATGCTGGCGGCGGTGGCGGCGTACTTCACCTTCACATCCGGGTCGGCCTTGCCGGCCTCGTCGATCATCTTCAGCACCGCGTTGTAGTGGCGGGCGATGGTCGGGTAGGTGAAGCTGGCGGTTTCGTTGAACTCGCCGGCCAGGGCGTAGCGGTTGGTGCGGCCCGGGTAGCCGGCCACCATCACGAAGTCACCGGCGCCCAGCGGCTGGTCGGCGAACTTCAGGAAGTGCTTGGGCTGGTACGGCACGTTGTCGGCCGAGAACGCCGCCGGCTTGCCGTCCTTGCCCACGTAGGCGCGGTAGAACGAGAAATCGCCGGTGTGGCGCGGCCACATCCAGTTGTCGATGTCGCCGCCGAACTTGCCGACGCTGCCCGGGGGCGCGTAGACCAGGCGCACGTCCTTGATTTCCATATTACGGAACAGGCGGTAGGTGTTGCCGCCGCTGAACGAGTACAGGCGGCAGCGGAAGCCGGCATCGGCTTCACAGGCGGCCACCTGGGCCTTGTCGAAGGCGTCCAGCGCGCGGCTGCGGGCCAGCGGGTCGCTACCGGCGGCGGCGATGGCGGCCTTGGCCTGGGCGGTGACGTCGGTGATCTGGTCGAGCACGAACACGCGGGCATTCGGGCCGGCGCTCAGTTCATCGCTGTGCTTGGGGGCGTTGAAGCCGTCCTTGATCAGGTTCTTCTGCGCGGTCGAGTTCAGCTGGATGGCGCCGTAGGCGCAGTGGTGGTTGGTGACCACCAGGCCCTGCGGGGACACGAAGCTGGCGGTGCAGCCGCCCAGCGCAACCACGGCGCCCATCGGGTCACCGGTCAGGTTGGACAGCTGTTCGGGGGACAGCTTCAGGCCGGCCTTCTGCAGCGGGCCGGCGATTTCCGGCAGCTGCTGCGGCACCCACATGCCTTCGGCGGCATGGGCGACCTGGACCAGCCCGAGGCTGGCGACGACGGAGAATGCAAGCAGGTTCGAGCGCATCGAGCGGCCCCTGGTGAAAGAACCCCCGAGTGTAGCCCAGCCCCCTGCCCCGCCCCGATCCCCGGAAGTCATGGGCCGCGCCACGGCCCTCCGCCGGGCATGGCCCGGCGCTACCGGGGGCGTGGCGCCGTTCGAAACGCCCGTCGACGCCCGCCTTTCGTTCCGCCAGCGCACCCGCAGCGCAACATGGGAATTCCGCGCAGCCCTCTATAATCCGCGCTTTCCCCCTGATGAGTTCCACCCGATGGCGCAGCAAACGATGAAGGCCCTGGTCAAGCGCGAAGCGGCCAAGGGCATCTGGCTCGAAGAGGTTCCGGTGCCGACCCCGGGCCCGAACGAGGTCCTGATCAAGCTGGAAAAGACCGCCATCTGCGGTACCGACCTGCACATCTACCTGTGGGACGAGTGGAGCCAGCGCACCATCAAGCCGGGCCTGACCATCGGCCATGAGTTCGTCGGCCGCATCGCCGAACTCGGCTCGGCCGTCACCGGCTATGAAGTCGGCCAGCGCGTGTCGGCCGAAGGCCACATCGTCTGCGGCCACTGCCGCAACTGCCGCGGCGGCCGCCCGCACCTGTGCCCGAACACGGTCGGCATCGGCGTGAACGTCAACGGCGCCTTCGCCGAGTACATGGTCATGCCGGCCAGCAACCTGTGGCCGATCCCCGACCAGATCCCGTCCGAACTGGCCGCCTTCTTCGACCCGTACGGCAATGCCGCGCACTGCGCGCTGGAATTCGACGTGATCGGTGAAGACGTGCTGATCACCGGTGCCGGCCCGATCGGCATCATCGCCGCCGGCATCTGCAAGCACATCGGTGCACGCAACGTGGTGGTGACCGACGTCAACGACTTCCGCCTGAAGCTGGCCGCCGACATGGGCGCCACCCGCGTGGTCAACGTCGCCAACCAGTCGCTGAAGGACGTGATGAAGGAACTGCACATGGAGGGCTTCGACGTGGGCCTGGAAATGAGCGGCAACCCGCGCGCCTTCAACGACATGCTCGACTGCATGTACCACGGCGGCAAGATCGCCATGCTCGGCATCATGCCCAAGGGTGCTGGCTGCGACTGGGACAAGATCATCTTCAAGGGCCTGACCGTGCAGGGCATCTACGGCCGCAAGATGTACGAGACCTGGTACAAGATGACCCAGCTGGTGCTGTCCGGCTTCCCGCTGGGCAAGGTGATGACCCACCAGCTGTCGATCGACGAATTCCAGAAGGGCTTCGACCTGATGGAAGAAGGCAAGGCCGGCAAGGTTGTTCTGAGCTGGAATTGATCCGGCATACGGTGGCGCCGGGCGATGCCCGGCGTTGCTGGAACGAAAAAGGCGCCCATCGGGCGCCTTTTTCGTGGACAACAGCAGCGCCGGATCAGTTACCGATGGCGACGCTCAGCATCACGCGGCTGTTGGCCAGCTTGCCGGAGTTGTAGCGGCCGTCGCTGTCGGTGCCGTAGTAGCCCAGGCCGACGTTGACCATGCCGAACTGGCGGCTGACGCCGACGTTCCAGTCGGTGTAGTCCTTGGCGGTGCCCTTTTCGAAGGTGCTGCGGCCGACGTTGGCGCTCAGCGTGAAGTCCTTCGGCAGGCCCCACTCGCCGCCGACGCCGTAATACCAGCCGTCGGTGCTGCTGTTCCACACATCGTTGGTGTAGGCCACGGTCAGCTTGTAGGTGTCATCCAGCGTGGTGGTGGTGATCAGCTCGTTGTAGTTCTGGTCGCTGGCACCCAGGTAGGTGTAGCGGTTGAGCAGCACATCGAAATTGACGCGGCTGCCGACATCCACGCCGTAGCCGATCTGGTAGTCCACCTCGGTGTTAGGGTCGCCCGGACCGAAGTCCACGCCCGAACCCCAGACGCCGGCATACAGGCCCACCGGCGAGGTGTAGGTGAAGCCAGCCTGCAGGGTCGGCTTTTCATCGGTCTGCGACACACCACGGAACAGGTAATCGGAAACGGCAGTGACGTTCCAGCTGTACGGCGACTCACTCTCCTGCGCGCTGGCGGCGAACGGGACCAGGGCAAGGGCGGCAGCAAGGGTCAGGCAGGCACGGGCGTGCTTCATGGGCGTCTCCGGTGGGGGGCGGTGGCGTGGAAGGCGGAAGCGGGAACCGGACCAGAACGGACCGGTTCACGAATTTTTAACCCGTTTGCTATTGCGATGCAACATGTGCCGTCCATGGCGGTGCCCCACGCCGGGCGGCTGCCCGCCCCCGTTGCCCGGTAGAATCAGCGGTTTCCCGTGCTGAGCCGTGCCCACGCCATGACCGACGCCTCCTCCGCCCTGACCCGCCACTACGCCGAGGAACTGGACGCCATCCGCGCCCAGGGCCTGTTCAAGTCCGAGCGGATCATCACCAGCCCGCAGTCGGCTGAGATCACCCTCGACGACGGCCGCACGGTGCTCAACTTCTGCGCCAACAACTACCTGGGCCTGGCCGACCACCCGGACCTGATCCAGGCCGCCAAGGATGCGCTGGACACCCACGGCTTCGGCATGGCGTCGGTGCGCTTCATCTGCGGCACCCAGGACCTGCACAAGCAGCTGGAAAAGCAGATCGCCGAGTTCTTCGGCAAGCAGGACACCATCCTGTACGCAGCCTGCTTCGATGCCAATGGGGGCCTGTTCGAGCCGCTGCTTGGCGAAAACGACGCGATCATTTCCGATGCACTGAACCATGCCTCGATCATCGACGGCGTGCGCCTGTGCAAGGCCAAGCGCTTCCGCTACGCCAACTGCGACATGGCCGACCTGGAAGCACAGCTGCAGGCCGCCGATGCCGCCGGCTGCAAGACCAAGCTGATCACCACCGACGGCGTGTTCTCGATGGACGGCTTCATCGCTCCGCTGGATGAGATCACCGCGCTGGCGAAGAAGTACAACGCGCTGGTCCACATCGACGAATGCCATGCCACCGGCTTCCTCGGTGCCAGCGGCCGCGGCTCGGCCGAAGTGAAGGGCGTGCTGGAGAAGATCGACATCATCACCGGCACCCTGGGCAAGGCCATGGGCGGTGCACTGGGCGGCTTCACCTGCGCCAGCGCCGAGGTGATCGAGCTGCTGCGCCAGCGCTCGCGCCCCTACCTGTTCTCCAACTCGCTGCCGCCGCACGTGGTCGCTGCCGGCATCAAGGCCTTCGAGATGCTGGCCGCCGCCGACGACCTGCGCGACACCCTGGTGGAAAACACCCGCTATTTCCGCGAAAAGATGGTCGCCGCCGGTTTCGACGTGAAGCCGGGCGTGCACCCGATCAGCCCGGTGATGCTGTACGACGCGCCGCTGGCGCAGAAATTCGCCCAGCGCCTGCTGGAAGAAGGCATCTACGCGATCGGCTTCTTCTTCCCGGTGGTGCCCAAGGGCCAGGCGCGCATCCGCACCCAGATCAGCGCCGCGCACACGCGCGAACACCTGGACCGAGCCATTGATGCGTTCACCCGCATCGGTCTGGAACTGGGCGTAATTAAGGGCTGATCCCGCGCGGGGTCGGATCCCTTTCCGCAGGAAAGGGCTCTGACCCCATCACCCAAAGCGTGCCGGGCATGGCCCGGCGCTACCGGCATGACGCGCAACGCGCATCACTTCTTCTTTTTCTTCTTGTCCTTGGGCTCGTCCTTGCTGGCCACCACCACCGGCTTGGCGGCGGTGTCCTGGCCGTTGCCCTTGGCCACGCGGATGCCGTTGGCCTTCATCCAGGCATCGAACTCGTCGGCGGTCATCTTCTTGTCGCCGTTGCTCATCATGAAGCGGTAGCTGCCACGGCCATCCAGTTCCGGGGTCTTCACTTCCACCACCGGCGTCTCGGCCGGGGTTTCGGCCTTGGCCACTTTCTTGTGGCCACCGCAGGCAGCCAGCAGTGCGATCGGCAGCAGCAGGCCGACGCAGCGCAGGGTTCGGTTGAGGGTCGGGTACATGGGCACACTCCGTTCAAGTAGATCGAAAGCCAGGCGCCCCCTGCGCCTGGAACGGTGGCCGGCAGTCGCCGGCCGTGGGCCGGACATCAGCCCGGCGCAGCGGCTCCCAGCCGCTGCTGGTCGCTGACCTCCAGCACCCGCCACTGGCCCTTGCCGAGATCGCCGAGCGCCAGCCCGCCGATCGCAACCCGGACCAGGCGCAGCACCTGCAGGTCGAAGGCCGCCAACAGGCGGCGGATATGCCGGTTGCGGCCCTCTTCGAGGACCACCTCCAGCCACGCGGTCTTGTCGCCGCTGCGCAGCACGCGCACGGCCCGGGCGACCAGGAACTCGCCCTCGTCGTCGATGCCGGCCTGCAGCGCCGCCAGGGTGGTGGCGTCGGGCAGGCGGTCGATCTGTACGTGGTAGGTCTTGTCCGGCCCGGTCTGCGGGTCGGTCAGGCGCGCGGCCCACTGCGGGTCGTTGCTGAACAGCAGCAGCCCTTCGCTGGCCTTGTCCAGCCGCCCGACCGGTGCGATCCAGGGCAGCCCGGCGCCATCGAAGCAGCGGTAGACGGTGTCGCGGCCGCGCTCGTCCTGCGCGGTGGTCACCACCCCGCGTGGCTTGTTGAGCATCAGGTACAGGCGCTGCGGCGCACCCAGCGGCTGGCCATCGACTTCGATGGGCGGTGCCGGCTGGGCAATCGGGAATTCGGGGTCGCGGACGATGCGTCCAGACACCCGCACGCGGCCATCGATGATCCAGCGCGCGGCTTCGGTACGCGAACAGACGCCGGCCTTGGACAGCACGCGCGCCAGGCCATGGCGGACACCGGCGGGTGCGGCAGCGGGGGTCGCACGCCCACGCGGGGCGTGGGAGCGGGCGGCGGGGGTGGCAGGAGGGCGGCGCGTGCGCAAGCCTCTGCTCCCCGCGCGGCTTACTTCTTCTCGCCCGGCTTGGTGTCAGCCGGTGCTTCGGTGGTGGCCGGGACAGCAGCAGCGGCCGGCGCCGGACGCGCCTTGACCACGCGCACGCCGCGCGCCTTCATCCAGGCGTCGAACTCCTCGGCGGTCATGCGCTTGCCGTTCTGGCTCATGTCGAAGCGCCACGGCGTGTTGTCGAACTCGGTCTGTGGCTTGTAGGCGGCCGGATCGTTCGGCTTCACCGCCGGGGCACTGGGAATGGCCTTGGCGATGTTCTGGCAGCCATCGATGCGCAGACGCTGCAGCACCTGGTCCAGCGACTGCGAAGGATCGTAGCTGCTGCCCAGCACGCCGGTGGACATGCCCAGCTGGGTGCCGCGGATGTACAGCTCATCGGCCACCGGGGCGATGGCCGTGGCCGGCAGCGGCAGCGGTGTAGCGCTGGTGTTGACCGAGCAATCGACCGCCGCGTGGGCGACGGGAACCAGGGCCAGCGCCAGAACGGCGGCCGATGCAGAGCGCAGCATGAGGGGCATCCACGGAAGGAAGTGACGCGGCGAGTTTAGCAATGCCGCGACAGCTTTCAAGCGCCACTTTCAATGAATACGCCAACTCATTGGTTTTCCGGAAAAAATACCGACGAACGGTCATCCCCAGGGGGCGCTGCGGCGTTTCCTGCCCCCACAAACAACAAGACCCGGCCGAAGCCGGGTCCTGCTGTGTCCTGCGGGCAGAGCGTCAGAACTTAGTTCTGGACGTTCAGCTCGGTACGACGGTTCTTGGCGCGACCTTCCGGGTTGTCCGAACCATCCGGGTTGGTGTTCGGAGCAATCGGACGGCTCTCGCCGTAGCCGATCGGGCCGACCAGACGGCCAGCGTCGACACCGTTCTGGGTCAGGTAGTTGTACACCGCGGTGGCGCGGCGCTCGGACAGCTTCTGGTTGTAAGCGTCGGTACCCTTCGAGTCGGTGTGACCGGCAACTTCAACGCGCAGATCCGGGTAACGCTTCAGGATCTCGGTGGCTTCGCTCAGGATGGCCACGGCGTCCGGACGCAGGTTCGACTTGTCGAAGTCGAAGTTCACGCCCTTCAGGTCGATCGAGACCGGCACCGGGCAACCATCCGGACCGATGGTCTGACCCGGCTGCGAGTTCGGGCACTTGTCGTCGCAGTTGTTGACGCCGTCACCGTCGTCATCCAGGTCGGCGCAGCTCGGGGCAACCGGAGCCGGAGCCGGGGCAGCAGCCACCGGGGCCGGGCCCAGCGGGATCACGACGCCGACCGAAGCCAGCACGTCGCCGAACCAGCTTTCGTCGCGAGCGGCGATGCTCTGGTCGTCGAAGTCAGCGCGGTAGGCCACTTCGGCGCGGACAGCAACGCGCTTTTCGAAGGTGGTCTGCAGACCGACGCCCAGCTTGGCCGACAGGTTGCCGTCCTTGCGCTCACGCGGACCGTTGTTGTCCAGGGCAGCGTACTCTTCTTCCGACTTCTGGTAGCCCAGGCCACCGACGATGTACGGGTTCCAGCCGCGGCCTTCCTTGATGAAGTGGCGACGCAGATCGAACGACACGCCGTACTGCGACCAGTTCAGATCCTGGTTGGCGTCGAAATTCGGGTTCTGGTAGTTCAGCTCACCGTCCAGCGACCAGTTCGGGCTGATGAACTTACCCAGGCCCAGGGTCACGAACGGAGCGTCGTTGGTCAGACGGTCGTTGTCCTGGAAGTTGAAGCCGGCCGAACCGGTCAGGTACCAGCGGTCATCGAACTCCTGCGCCGACGCAGCCTGGGCGAAAGCCAGACCGCCCAGCAGCGCGGCAGTAAGGATCTTCTTGTTCATTGAGTACAGCTCCTATTTCGGGGGTATGAAACCGGTAGAGGCATGGGCCAGCACTACTGCGTCGATGTTCAGACAGCCGATTCAGCACGCCACCGCCGCGAACATTATGCTCAGGCGGGTGAAGGTCATGTTAACAGTCCCGTAACATGTGAAGCGTCGTACACGACCGGCCACCGGTCCGACGTTGAAACCCTATACAGGATCATGAAAATCCGCAAGACCCCCGCACGACAAGGGTTTCAAGGGGATTAAGCGGCATCAGCGACAACGCGCGCATACGCGCCCGACAAAAGGTTCAGCGCGCGCCCGCCGAAGTGAGGAACCTTATGAGGTGGAGCAGGTCAGCGTCGGCCAGCGGATGAAAGCCGTCGCCATGTGTCGTAAATCAGCCGCATTACTGAACCCTGTTCCAGGCTTCCCTTCAATCCTCCCGCAGCGGAAATCCGCAGGCCCATGAGCAGGCCATTTCCGTCAACCACCTACCAGGCTCCTCCCCTTGCTGTGCGCGTGTATTGCCCGGCATCTGTATCTATGGCGCCAGCCATTCCAGGATTACGGTGGGAACAGATCCCCCCCCCCCCGGAACCCCCATGCCTACCGCCCTGCCCCTGCGCCTGCTGCAACTGATCGTCGGCCTGTTCCTGTATGGCTTCGGCGCCTCACTGATGATCCGCGCCGCCATCGGGGTGGCGCCGTGGGATGTGCTTTCGCAGGGCATCGCCGCGCAGACGCCGCTGTCCTTCGGCCTGGCCACCAACGTGATCGGCGCGCTGGTGCTGCTGCTGTGGTGGCCACTGCGGCAGAAGCCCGGCCTGGGCACCGTGCTCAACGTGCTGCTGATCGGCCCGTCGGCCCAGTTCGGGCTGTGGCTGCTGCCACCGGCGGTCGGCCTGGGCTGGCAGCTGGCGATGTTCGCCACCGGCATGCTGTTGGTCGCCCTGGCCACCGGCCTGTATATCGGCGCACGCCTGGGCCCCGGCCCGCGCGACGGGCTGATGACCGGCCTGCACGCGCGCACCGGCTGGGCGATCTGGAAGGTGCGCAGTCTGATCGAAGGCAGCGTCCTGCTGCTGGGCTGGTGGCTGGGCGGCGACGTGGGCCTGGGCACGCTGGCCTTCGCCCTGCTGATCGGCCCGCTGTGCGGGGTGACCCTGGGCTGGTTCGGCATTGGTCGTGCGGCCGGTGGTAGCGCCGGGCCGCGCCCGGCGAGCGCGCAGCGCGGCCACGGATGACTGCATCGCCGGGCATGGCCCGGCGCTACCGTGCGCTGCACCAGCCCTTGCTCCGGCCGCCATTTCGCGGCACGCTTCGCGCTTCCGTACGCAAGCGTATCGATCATGTCGCCAGCCAACGAAACCGCCTACCCGCATCTGTTCACCCCGCTGGACCTGGGCTTCACCCAGCTGCGCAACCGGGTGCTGATGGGCTCGATGCACACCGGCCTGGAAGATCGCGCGCGCGATTTCCCGCGCCTGGCCGCCTACTTCGCCGAGCGCGCCGAAGGCGGTGTCGGCCTGATCGTCACCGGCGGCTTCGCGCCCAACGTGGTCGGCTGGCTCAAGCCCTTCGGCGGCAAGCTGTCCTGGCCCTGGGAAGTACGCCCGCACCGCCAGCTGACCGCCGCCGCGCACCAGCACGGCGCGAAGATCTGCCTGCAGCTGCTGCACGCCGGCCGCTACGCCTACCACCCCCTGTCGGTGGCCCCGTCCAAGCTGAAGGCGCCGATCAATCCGTTCACCCCGCGCGCGCTGTCGGCCAGTGGTGTGGAACGGCATATCGCCGATTACGCACGCAGCGCGAAGCTGGCCCGCGAGGCCGGCTACGACGGCGTGGAAGTGATGGGCTCGGAGGGCTACCTCATCAACGAGTTCATCGCCCCGCGCACCAACAAGCGCACCGATGCCTGGGGCGGCGACGCCAGCCAGCGCATGCGCTTCGCGGTTGAGATCGTGCGCCGCATCCGCGAGGCCTGTGGCCCGGACTTCATCATCATCTACCGCCTGTCGCTGGTCGACCTGGTGCAAGACGGCAGCAACTGGGAAGAGATCGTGCAGCAGGCGCAGGCGATCGAGGCGGCCGGTGCGACGATCATCAACTCCGGCATCGGCTGGCACGAAGCGCGCATCCCGACCATCGCCACCTCGGTGCCGCGCGCGGCCTTCGCCGGGGTCACCGCCAAGCTCAAGCCGCATGTGACGCTGCCGCTGGTGGCGACCAACCGCATCAACATGCCCGAGGTGGCCGAGCGCATCCTCGCCAGCGGCGGCGCCGACATGGTGTCGCTGGCGCGCCCGCTGCTGGCCGACCCACAGTGGCCCAACAAGGCCCGTGCCGGCCGCGCCGAGGCGATCAACACCTGCATCGCCTGCAACCAGGCCTGCCTGGACCACGTGTTCGAGAACAAGCTGGCCAGCTGCCTGGTCAACCCGCGTGCCGCGCACGAGACCGAGCTGGTCTACCGCCCCACCACCGCGCCGAAGAAGGTGGCGGTGGTCGGCGCAGGCCCGGCCGGCCTGGCCTGCGCCACGGTGGCCGCCGAACGTGGCCACCAGGTCACCCTGTTCGATGCCCACAAGGAGATCGGCGGCCAGTTCAACGTGGCCAAGCGCATCCCCGGCAAGGAAGAGTTCTACGAGACCCTGCGCTACTTCGGCCACAAGCTGCGGGAGACCGGCGTGCAGCTGCGCCTGGGCACCCGGGCCGATGCAGCAGCCCTGGCCGGCTTCGACCAGGTGGTGCTGGCCACCGGCATCACCCCGCGCCGGGTCGACTTCGCCGGTGCCGACCACCCCAAGGTGGTGACCTACCTGGACGTGCTGCAGGGCCGGGTCGAGGTCGGCGCCAGCGCGGCGATCATCGGCGCCGGCGGCATCGGGTTCGATGTGGGCGAATTCCTCAGCCATGCGGGCCCATCGCCGTCGCTGGACCCGCAGCGCTGGATGGCCGAATGGGGCGTGGATGGCAGTTTCGAAGCCCGCGGCTCGCTGGCCCGGCCCGAGGCCGAAGCGTCACCGCGACGCCTGTGGCTGCTGCAGCGCAGCCCCGGCAAGCCCGGTGCGCGGCTGGGCAAGACCACCGGCTGGATCCATCGCGCCACGCTGAAGGCCAAGGGCGTGCGCATGCTGGGCGGTGTGGAGTACGTGGGCGTGGACGATGCAGGTCTGCGCATCCGCGTGGACGGCAGCGAACAGCTGCTGCCGGTCGACCATGTGGTGATCTGCGCAGGCCAGGAACCGAACCGTGCGCTGATGGCCGAACTGCAGGCTGCCGGCATCGCCGCGCAGTTGATCGGCGGCGCCGATGTGGCCGCCGAACTGGATGCAAAACGTGCGATCGATCAGGGCAGCCGGGTGGCTGCAGCGCTGTAGAACGGGCCTGAATGGGGGGCGGAATGTGATTTCCGTCACCCCGCCCCAACCTGAATGTCAAGCGGACCGATTCAGGATGCGTTCGGCTATTCCCCCCTACCTTGCGCCAACTTTCTGCTCACCAGCCAGTTTCCGGTGAGCCGGCGCGGCCCCCTCGATCGGACTGATCGTTTCTTTTGGGGCCGCCCACGGGGCGGCCCCGATGGCCGCCTCCCCATGACGCCAAGTCGTACCCCGGCCTGCAGCCCCCGCTGCTGGAACCCCGTGGTGCGGCCCACACGGAGCAAGGAGTTATATGAAACTGGCCTGGATTCTCTGGCTGTCGCAGTTGTTGCCGCAGCCGGCCGCTGATTCATTGTGTTTGAGCACCACCGTCTACCTGGAAGCCCGCGACCAGACCCTGCGCGGCCAGCAGGCCGTGGCCGAAGTCGCCCTGCGCCGCCTCGACAGCGGTCTGTGGGGGGACTCGATGTGCCAGGTAGTCACCGCCCGCAAGCAGTTCGCCCCGACCATCGTCTCCCCCGGCACCCAGCTGGGCAACGATGCGGCCTGGAGCGAAGCGATGAACGTGGCCTTCGACGCCGAGCGCAACTGGGCGCTGCCGGCCGGCGAACGCCGCGAGATCGTGCCCGGCGCCAGCCACTTCGCCGCCCTGTCCATTGCCAGCCCGAACTGGCGCAATGCCTACCAGGTGGCCACCATCGGCGATCACACCTTCTATAAGGTGCAGAACCTCAAGCCTCGCCAGTCGTAACGATCTGTTGCCGGCGGCAGCGTTGCCGCGCGCCGGCCGGCTCTGGGATAGTGGGTGTTTCCCGCAACGCCCGCCTGGAGTCCCCATGAAGCTGTACAGCAAGCCCGGTGCCTGTTCCACCGCCGACCACATCGCCCTGCAGTGGACCGGCCAGCCCTACGAAGTGGAACTGCTGGACAAGGACACCCTGAAGGGTCCGGAATTCCTGAAGATCAACCCGGCCGGCGCGGTCCCCGCCCTGGTCGATGGTGATTTCATCCTGCTGCAGAACGCGGCCATCATGGGCTACATCGCCGACAGCTTCCCGCAGGCCGGGCTGGGCGGCGATGGCAGTGCGCAGCAGCGCGCCGAGGCCACCCGCTGGCTGGCCTTCGTCAATTCGGACGTGCACCCGGCGTTCTCGCCGCTGTTCGGGCCGGCCAAGTTCATCGCCGATGAAGGCCAGTACGACGCCATCCGCACCGCCGCGCGCAAGCGCCTGCGCGGCCTGTTCGAAACCGCAGACAAGCAGCTGGCCGACAAGCCGTGGCTGGCCGGTTTCCGCAGCTTCGCCGATCCCTACTTCTACATCACCCTGCGCTGGGCCGCGGCGGCCAAGGTCGACCTGTCCGGCCTGGAGAACGTGGCCGCCTACAAAACCCGCATGGAAGCCGATGCCGGCGTGCAGGCCGTGCTGAAGGCCGAAGGCCTGGCCTGAGCCTGACACGGGGTCGGATCCGTCGGCGCAGCAAACGGCTCCGACCCCACCCGCGCCTTCGCTGTGCTCAGCCGATCTCGCGGATGACGTTGCCCTTGCCGTCGCGCAGCTGGGTCGGCACCACGTCGATGTACAGCGCGTCGGTCACGCGGTAGCGCCCACGCTGTGCCGGTACGGCGGCCAAGGCCTGCAGCCCCGCCTCATCCAGCGCCCAGCGCGCGCTGTCATCGCCCACCTCGTTCGGCCCCTCGCCGTCGGCCGGGGTGAAGGCCCATTGGCGTTCACGGTTGACCAGTTCCAGCGACCGGCCATGGCGCAGCCGCAGCGGCAGCAGTTCGCCGATGCTGGGCACCTGCCCGGCACCGAGCACCAGCGTGGTCACGCGGGCCTCCTGGCGCCAGGCCAGGGTTTCGATGAACAGCATGCCGGTACTGGAGCCCTCGCCTTCGCTGCCCGCCCGCACCTGCGCGGCCAACGCCGGATCGTCCAGCAGGTTGCCGCGCTGCAGGTCGCTGATCCACAGCGGCATCGCCGGCTGCAGGGCCTGCAGCACGCCGCGGGTCGACCAGCGCTTGACCGCTTCCATCTCCTCGTCGGTCAGGCCCACCAGCTGCAGGAACTGCAGGTGGCCATTGGCCGTATCGCGCGCGGGCAGCTGCGGGTCGGCAATGAAGGCCAGATGGCACAGGCGCGTGTCGGTCTCCAGCGCGATGGGACCATTGGCATTGAGGTGGTGGCCATCCTCGAACACGTTGCCGCTGCCGAACACATAGCGCGCCAGGTTCTGCAGCAGGTTCAACGGCCACACCGGCGGCGTGCTGTCGGCGGTCTCGCCGGCAGCGGCGGCCAGCCGGAAGGTCAGCTCGAAGCCATAACCGCTGGTGCCGGCATCGCTGCTTTCCTTCGCGTACAGCTCGGAAAAGCCATAGGTGATGTAGTGCCAGTGCGGCAGCGGCGTCGCGGCCCAGTACACGCTGATGCCATCCAGCGGATCCTGCCCGCCCAGTGTGTACGGCAGCGCGGTGCCGTAATGACGTGGCTCCTGGCCGGCATACAGCGGCGCCAGGGCCGCGTTGATCGCATCCCAGCCGGGCGTATCGGTGTCTTCGTGTTCGTCCTGCACGCGGGCATCCTCATGGGGAAAAAACAGCTCCCCACTTTACCCGCCGGGTCAGGCCTGCACGACCCCGTTGTCAGGCGCTGTCAGCAAGGCCTGGGTTTCCTGCCACCAGCGCTGCGCCAGTGCCGGGCTGCGCGCCTTGCCCACCGCAGCCAGCAGTTCCGGACACAAGCCCTCCAGCGCCCGGGCATCGGTGCAGCGTTCGATCTTCAGCTGCATGAAATAGCCTTTCAGGCCCAGATGGCGGCGCACCGCCTCGCTCATCGCGTCATACAGCTGCTGGTACAGCGCCGGGTCCTGCTCGCGCCCGCTGCAGAGCCCGCGCGCCGGGACCGGATCGACCGAGCCACCGACCACTTCGATCAGCGCCAGCGCAGCCAGTTGCTGCAGGGCGTCCTGCGGCGCGCGCAGGCCATCGAACAGGCCACGCAGTTCATTGTCATCGCGTTGGCCATCGACCATCAGCAGGATCGAACGCAATGCCGCCGGCAGCCGGCGCGCACGGTCTTCGATTTCCTGGCGGCCCGCGGCCGTCTTGGCATACAGCAGTGCCATGCATCCCCCCAATCCTTGATGCGCTTCACCTGCACGCCCTGGCGGGCGCGCCCCCTTGGTTGCCATCGGCGGCGCCTGCGCAGCTTCCCCGAAGCGCAGGCGATGTTGCAGACCGATGACAGGCCGAGCTTAGCGCATGTGCTGGCCGGCTTGGGTAGCGCCAGGCCATGCCTGGCGGCTTTTCTCCACCAGGCAAACGCAGCCGAGCGCGGGCTCGGCTCTACAGAAGCGGTTTACCGCCCCAGCGCGCGGCGGATCTCTTCCAGCGCCCCGGGATCATCCAGGGTCGACAGGTCGCCCGGGTCGCGCTGTTCGGCCAGGGCCTGCAGTGAGCGCCGCAGCAGCTTGCCCGAGCGGGTCTTGGGCAGCGCGTTGACCACGTGCACATGCGCCGGCCGTGCCACCGCGCCCAGCGAGGCGGTCACCGCCGCCATCATCTCGGCCACCACCGGTGCGGGATCCTCGCCGTTGAGCCCCTGCTTGAGGGTGACGAACACCAGCGGCACCTGCCCCTTCAGCTCGTCCTTGACCCCGATCACCGCTGCCTCGGCCACGCGCGGGTGGCCGGAAATGGCCTCCTCGATCTCACGCGTGCCCAGCCGGTGCCCGGCCACGTTGATCACATCGTCGGTGCGGCCCAGGATGAAGGTGTAGCCATCGTCATCGCGGATGGCCCAGTCCAGCGAGCTGTACAGCAGTTCCTTGAAGTGGCTGAAGTAGCTCTGCAGGAAACGTGCGTCGTCATTCCACACCGTGCTCATGCAGCCCGGCGGCAGTGGCGGGGTCACCACCAGCACGCCCTTCTGCCCGGCGGCGACTTCCTCGCCGGTGTTCTCGTCGATCACCTTCATGCGATAGCCGAGATTGGGGAAGCCCGGCGAACCGAAGCGCACCGGCTTCATGTCCAGCCCCGGCAGCAGGGTCAGTGCCGGCCAGCCGGTTTCTGTCTGCCAGTAATTGTCGATGATCGGCTTGCCCAGCGCCTCGCTGATCCAGTGCGCGGTCGGCTCATCCAGCGGCTCACCGGCCAGGAACAGGTATTTCAGCGCATCCAGGTCATGGCGGTGGATGAAGTCGGCATCGTGCTTCTTCAGCACGCGGATGGCGGTGGGCGAAGAGAACATCGTGCGCACGTTGTACTGCTCGCACAGCGCCCACCAGATGCCCGGATCCGGGTTGGTCGGCAGGCCTTCGTACAGCAGCGAGGTGCAGCCACCGATCAGCGGGCCGTACACATTGTAGGAATGGCCCACGGCCCAGCCGACATCGGAGGTGGAGAACATCACCTGCCCCGGCTTGCAGTCGAACACGGTCTGCATGGACTGCGCCATCGCCACCGCATAGCCCCCCACATCGCGCTGCACGCCCTTGGGCTTGCCCGTGGTGCCGGAGGTGTACAGCAGATAGCTGGGTTCGCTGGATTCGAGCCACTTCACCGGCACGTCCACCTCGCCCACCTGCGCACGCAGCTCGGCGTAATCGACATCGCGCCCCGGCACGCGCGGCTCAGCCGGATCCAGCCCGCGCGAGACGATCAGCACATGCGGCGGCGGGTTGGCCGCCTCGGCGCAGGCGGCATCGACCATGCCCTTGTAGGGAATGACCTTGCCACCGCGCATGCCGGCATCAGCGGCGATGAGCAACCTGGGCTTGGCATCGTCGATGCGCAACGCCAGGTTGTGCGCGGCGAAGCCACCGAACACCACCGAATGCACGGCACCGATACGCGCGCAGGCGAGCATGGCGAACACGGCCTCGGCCATGTTGGGCATGTAGATGACCACGCGGTCACCGTGGCCGACGCCCAGCCGCTGCAGCACCGCGGCGAAGTCGTTCACCTCGCGGTACAGCTGGCGGTAGGTGATTTCGCGGGTGACATTGGTTTCGGTGGAGACCGCGACCAGCGCAAGCTGGTCGGGGCGATCGGCCAGGTGGCGGTCGACGGCGTTGTAGCAGAGGTTGGTTTCGCCACCGACGAACCAGCGACGGAACGGCGGGGTGCTGTAGTCCAGCACCTGCTTTGGCGGGGTGTGCCAATAGATGCGCTTGGCTTCCTCGCCCCAGAACGCCTCCGGCTCGTCGATCGAGCGTCGGTAGGTTTCCTCGTAGTTCATGACGCAGCCCTCCCAGACAAAGTCATGGCTTCGAGCATAGTGCCGGGCTGGCGGGCGGGCCGCCCTACCTTGGTAGGGGGTGGCTGTGGTCTGCAGGGCTTGCAGCCCTGCACCTGCTGACGTCAACGTCAACGTCAAAAGCTGGCTTCCTGGGGATGGCGGGGTGGGTCCAGTTGCGGGGGACGCCGCAAGTACGTCCCTGTAGGCTTGGCCGCGGCATCCATGCCGCGGACACCCCCGCAACCGGACCCACCCCGCCTTCGACAGTTTTCTGCGATCTGTCGGTACGGCGTTCTGCTCTGGTGGGTGCCGACCGTTGGTCGGCACGGGGTCGGATCCCGTTGCTGCGCAACGGGCTCCGACCCCAGATGAATTTCGATATCTGATGGAAAAATCGTGTCGACCAAGGTCGACACCTACCAAGAGCAACAGCCGGCGTTACCAACCGCCGCGGAGATCTGTCGGGGGTGGGGCGGTGTGGGTGGGCAGGACCGCAGGCGCCATGGATGGCGCCTACGAGCCCCCAGGGATGGGTTTACGGCGTGTCCTGCCCACCCACACCGCCCCGCCCAACACACAGAAAACCAGAGCCGCTTTTGACGTTGGCTTTGGCTTGTAGAGCTTCGGCAGGTGCAGGGCGCAGCCCTGCCGAACCCCTAGAACGGAGCCAGGGACTCGAACGCGAGAGCAATCCCCGTCACCGGGTGCGTGAACGCCAACGCGCACGCATGCAGATGCACCCGCTGCGCCGGCGCGGCGCCATACAGCACGTCACCGACGATGGGATGGCCAAGACTGGCCATGTGCAGGCGCAACTGATGGCTGCGGCCGGTCACCGGCTCCAGCGCCACGCGCGTAGTGCCCGCCTCCACATCGCGGGCCAAAACCTGCCAGCGCGTCAGCGCCGGCTTGCCGCGCGCGTGGTCGACCATCTGCTTCGGCCGGTTCGGCCAGTCCACGATCAACGGCAGGTCCACGTCACCGGCATCGTCGGCCAGCAGCCCCTGCAGCACGGCCTCGTAACGCTTGCCCACCTGCCGCTGCTCGAACTGCATCGACAACGCCGCTTGCATCGCCTTGCCGCGCGCATGCAACAGCAGGCCCGACGTCACCTGGTCCAGCCGGTGCACGGTCAGTGCATCCGGGTACAACGCCTGCAGGCGCGCCACCACGCAGTCCTGGTTTTCCTCGCTGCGGCCCGGCACGGACAGCAGCCCGGCCGGCTTCTCGGCCAGCAGCAGCGCGTCATCGATGTAATGCAGGTGGATCATCGGTGTCCGTAGTCGTTCAAACGAAAACGGGGAAGCCGAAGCTTCCCCGTTTTCTGCGTACCGGCCGAGGCCCGTATCAGCCCAGCAGGTGGGCGACGCCGGCGCGCTCTTCTTCCAGCTCGGCCAGGGTCTTGTCGATGTACTTCTGGCTGAAGTCGTCGATCGGCAGATCCTTCACCAGGGTGTACTTGCCGTTTTCGGTGGTCACGGCGAAGCCGAAGATCACGCCTTCCGGAATGCCGTAGGAACCGTCGGACGGCACGCCCATGGTGACCCACTTGCCGTTGCTGCCCAGCACCCAGTCACGCACGTGGTCGATGGCGGCGTTGGCGGCCGAAGCAGCCGAGGACGAGCCGCGGGCTTCGATGATCGCTGCGCCACGCTTGCCCACGGTCGGGATGAAGGTGTTGGCGTTCCATTCCTGGTCGTTGATGGCATCGGCGATGGACGCACCATCGGCGGTGGCGAAACGGTAGTCCGGGTACATGGTCGGGCTGTGGTTGCCCCACACGACCAGCTTCTCCATGCCACCGACCGGCTTGCCGAGCTTGGTCGACAGCTGGCTCAGCGCGCGGTTGTGGTCCAGGCGCAGCATGGCGGTGAAGTTTTCCGGCTTCAGGTCCGGGGCCGACTTCATGGCGATGTAGGCATTGGTGTTGGCCGGGTTGCCGACCACCAGCACCTTCACGTCACGGCTGGCGACCTTGTTCAGCGCCGCGCCCTGGGCGGTGAAGATCTTGGCGTTTTCCAGCAGCAGGTCCTTGCGCTCCATGCCCGGGCCGCGCGGACGCGCGCCGACCAGCAGGGCGATGTCGGCATCCTTGAAGGCCACTTCGGCGTCGTCGGTGCCGACCATGCCGGCCAGCAGCGGGAAGGCGCAGTCTTCCAGTTCCATCATCACGCCCTTCAGGGCGGCCTGGGCCTTGTCGACCGGCAGTTCCAGCAGCTGCAGGATGACCGGCTGGTCCTTGCCCAGCATTTCGCCGGAGGCGATGCGGAACAGCAGGGCGTAACCGATCTGGCCGGCAGCGCCGGTCACGGCAACACGAACGGGTGCTTTCATGGGGGTTTCCTCTTGCTTGCAAGCGTTGGATGGAACGCCGCGGGCGTGGCCACGCAGGCCTGGCGTGCGGCGGGGAACAGGGAAACGGCCACCGAGGGGTGGCCGTTTCGAAGGGGGATCAGGCGGCGAGGATCTTGTTCCACTCGGCGACGCGGTCGGCCTGTGCGGCCAGCGCGGCGTCGACGTCGCCTTCCAGGGTGATCGAATGGATCACGTCGCCCTGCTTGACCGAATCGACGATGGCCTGGCCTTCCAGGACCTTGCCGAAGACGGTGTGGCGGCCGTCCAGCCAGTCGGTCTTGATGTGGGTGATGAAGAACTGGCTGCCGTTGGTGTTCGGGCCGGCGTTGGCCATCGACAGCGAGCCGACCTCGTGCTTCACGCCGTTCTTCTCGTCTTCGAACTTGTAGCCCGGGCCGCCGGTGCCACGACCCTGCGGGCAGCCGCCCTGGATCATGAAGTCGGCGATCACGCGGTGGAAGATCAGGCCGTCATAGAAGCCCTGCTTGACCAGGTTCACGAAGTTGGCAACCGTCAGCGGCGCCTTGTCGGCAAACAGCTCGACCTTGATCGGGCCCTGGGTGGTGTCGAAAGTGGCGATGAGGGACATGAAGATCCTTGGTGCAGATGGGAATGCGTCTAGCCATCTAGTTTACACCCGGCTCGTGGCGGCGGCGGCTTCGACCTTGGGCCAACGGGACCGGCGCAGTCGGCCGGGGGACGCCGTTCAGGCAGGGTCCCCGGGGGCTGCTGAATGGGCATCCGACCGGGCCTGAAAGACAGGTTTTCGCGAATCGTCAACTTCGACGTATAATGTTGGACTTCTTTTTCAAAATCCGGCGCCGACTGGCCCCCTTTCGTATGTCCATCGAAAACCTTCGCAACATCGCCATCGTCGCCCACGTCGACCATGGCAAGACCACCCTGGTCGACCAGCTGCTGAAGCAGTCCGGCACCCTGTCCGAGCGTACCGTCCTCGCCGAGCGCGTGATGGACAGCAACGACCAGGAAAAGGAACGCGGCATCACCATCCTGGCCAAGAACACCGCCATCACCTGGGAAGACAAGAAGACCGGCATCAAGAACCGGATCAACATCGTCGACACCCCGGGGCACGCCGACTTCGGCGGCGAGGTCGAGCGCGTGCTGTCGATGGTCGACACCGTGCTGATCCTGGTCGACGCGATGGACGGCCCGATGCCGCAGACCCGCTTCGTCACCCAGAAGGCCTTCGCGATGGGCTTCAAGCCGATCGTCGTGGTCAACAAGGTCGACCGCCCGGGCTCGCGTCCGGAGTGGGTGATCGACCAGGTCTTCGACCTGTTCGACAAGCTCGGCGCCACCAACGAGCAGCTGGACTTCCCGATCGTCTACGCCTCGGCCCTGAACGGCTACGCCGGCCTGGAAGACACCGTGCGTGACGGCGACATGACCCCGCTGTACGAAGCCATCATGCAGCACGCGCCGAAGCCGGAAGTCGATCCGGAAGGCGCCTTCCAGATGCGCATCAGCCAGCTGGACTACAACAACTTCGTGGGCGTGATCGGCATCGGCCGCATCCAGCGCGGCACCCTGAAGAAGAACATGCAAGTCGCGGTCATCGACCGTGAAGGCAAGAAGCGCAACGGCAAGGTCGCGCAGGTGCTGGGCTTCCTGGGCCTGGAACGCATCGAGCAGGACACCGCCGAAGCCGGTGACATCGTCGCCATCTCCGGTATTCCGGAGCTGACCATCTCCGACACCCTGTGCCACCCGGACACCCCGGAAGCGCTGCCGGCACTGACCGTCGACGAGCCGACCATCTCGATGACCTTCCAGGTCAACAACTCGCCGTTTGCCGGCAACAAGGACCTGTCCGGCGGCAAGTTCCTGACCAGCCGCCAGATCAAGGACCGCCTGGACCGTGAAAAGGTCCACAACGTGGCCCTGAAGGTCGAACAGCTGGAAGACGCCGACAAGTTCCTGGTTTCCGGCCGTGGCGAGCTGCACCTGTCGGTGCTGATCGAGAACATGCGTCGCGAAGGCTACGAGCTGGCCGTGTCGCGCCCGGAAGTCATCATCAAGGAAATCGACGGCCAGATGATGGAGCCGATCGAGCAGCTGGTGGTGGACATCGAAGAGATCCACCAGGGCGGCGTGATGGAAAAGCTGGGCACCCGCAAGGGCCAGCTGAAGAACATGGAGCCGGACGGCAAGGGCCGCGTGCGCCTGGAATACTCGATCCCGGCCCGTGGCCTGATCGGCTTCCAGAACGAGTTCAAGACCCTCACCCAGGGTTCGGGCCTGCTGTTCCACGTGTTCGACCACTACGGTCCGAAGGAACAGGGCGCGATTGCCAAGCGCATCAACGGCGTGATGATCGCCAATGCGCCGGGCACCACGCCGGCCTACTCGCTGGGCCCGCTGCAGGAGCGCGGCAAGCTGTTCGCTGCTGAAGGCGACAACGTGTATGAAGGTCAGCTGGTCGGTATCCACTCCAAGGACAACGACCTGACCGTCAACGCGATCAAGACCAAGCCGCTGACCAACATGCGCGCTTCGGGCAAGGACGATGCGATCCAGCTGACCCCGGCGATCAAGTACTCGCTGGAACAGGCCCTGGACTTCATCGAAGACGACGAGCTGGTCGAGATCACCCCGAAGGAGATCCGTCTGCGCAAGAAGTTCCTGACCGAAAGCGACCGCAAGAAGGCCTCGCGCGGCGGCTGAGCCAGCAGACCGTGAGCCATGACGGCTACAACCCGGATCCACATCGGCATCCGGGTCTCCATGTCATCGCCCTGCTCGAAGCGAGCAAGGCGATGCTGGCGTTGTTGGCTGCGACCGGGCTGGAAGTGCTCGGTCCGCAGCCGCTTCGCGACGGGGTCAATGCCCTGATCCGGCGTTTCAGCCTGGACCCGGATCACGGCACCCTGCCCTCGCTGTTGAACATGATCAGTCCTGACGCGGTGCACCTGGCCGCAGCGGCGATGATCGGCTACGGCCTGCTGCACCTGGTCGAAGCCTGGGGCCTGTGGAAGGCCAAGGCGTGGGCCTCGTGGCTGGGCTGCCTGACCGCCTCGATCTACCTGCCCTTCGATATCTACGCGATCGTGCGCCACCCCGGCTGGGCGTCGTGGGGCGTGCTGGTGATCAACCTGGTGGTTGTCTACGTGCTGGCCCGCGACCTGCGCAAGCGCCGCCACTGAGCAGCCGCTACACTGGCGATTGGAGCCGACCCAGCCGCCCGATGCGCCCGTTCCTGCCAACCCTGCTGACCTGCCTGACCGCGGCCCTGACCGCGCTGCTTGCCGTGGGCTGTTCCCCGGCCACGCCTGCCGCCCATGCGGCCGAACCTGGCAGCAGCACCGTGCCCTTCCCCTACGCCGAAACCGATGTGGCCGACCTGCAGGCGCGGATGGTCGCCGGCGAACTGGACAGCGCCACGCTTACCGCCGCCTACCTGCAGCGCATTGCCGCACTGGACCGCGCCGGTCCGCGCCTGCGCGCCGTGCTGGAACTGAATCCCGATGCGCTGAAGGAAGCCGCCGACCGCGACCGCGAGCGCCGTGCCGGCCGCCTGCGCGGCCCGCTGCATGGCATCCCGGTGCTGCTGAAGGACAACATCAACGCCGCGCCCATGGCCACCACGGCCGGCTCGCTGGCGCTGCAGGGCTTCCGCCCCGCCGATGCCTACCTGGTGCGGCGCCTGCGCGAAGCCGGCGCCGTGGTGCTGGGCAAGGCCAACCTGAGCGAATGGGCCAACTTCCGCGGCAATGATTCGATTTCCGGCTGGAGCGCACGCGGCGGCCAGACCCGCAACCCGTACCGCCTCAGCCATTCGCCCTGCGGTTCCAGCAGTGGCAGCGCCGTGGCCGTGTCCGCCAACCTGGCCAGCGTGGCGATCGGTACCGAAACCGATGGCAGCATCGTCTGCCCGGCGGCGATCAACGGCGTGGTCGGCCTGAAGCCCACCGTGGGCCTGGTCAGCCGCGAGGGCATCATCCCGATCTCGTTCAGCCAGGACACCGCCGGCCCGATGACCCGCAGCGTGGCCGATGCCGCCGCCGTGCTGACCGCCATCGCCGGCCGTGACGATGCCGACCCGGCCACCGCCACCATGCCCGGCCGCGCCGTCTACGACTACACCGCCCGGCTGGACCCGCAGGGCCTGCGCGGCAAGCGCCTGGGCCTGCTGCAGACGCCCCTGCTGAAATACCGGGGCATGCCGCCGCTGATGGAACAGGCCGTGGCCGAACTGCGCCGCGCCGGTGCCGAGGTGATCCCGGTCGCTCTGCCCAACCAGGGCGCCTGGAACGATGCCGAGCGCACGGTGCTGCTGTACGAATTCAAGGCGGGGCTGGAGCGCTACTTCGGCACCTACCAGGCCCCGCTGCGCCGCCTGGCCGACCTGATCGCCTTCAACCAGACCCATCACGGGCAGGAACTGGGCCTGTTCGGCCAGGAGCTGCTGCAGGAGGCCGACGCCACCGCCGGCCTGGCCGACCCCGCCTACATCCGCGCACGCAGCGACGCGCGCCGCCTGGCGGGCCCGGAGGGCATCGATGCCGCGCTGGCCGCCCACCGGCTGGACGCGCTGATTGCCCCCACCACCGGCATCGCCTGGCCGATCCGCAGCAGCGGCGACGATTTCCCCGGCGAAAGCTACAGCGCCGCCGCCGTGGCCGGTTACCCCAGCCTGAGCGTACCGATGGGGCAGATCGACGGCCTGCCCGCCGGCCTGCTGTTCATGGGCACGGCGTGGAGCGAACCGAAGCTGATCGAGATGGCCTACGCCTACGAACAGCGCACCCGCGCGCGGCGCCCGCCGCACTTCGATACCGATGCCCTGATCGACGCGGGCGACCCGTAACCGGTAGCGCCGGGCCATGCCCGGCGGACGGCACGTGCCGCTGCGCTCGCCGGGCATGGCCCGGCGCTACCGTTCGGGTTCCGCTTCCCCCGGCACGATCGCCGCTTCACCATCCTCCGCGCCCGGCGAGCGCACATCCGCCGTGCGTGCACGCGGCCCGCGCGGCATGTCCAGCTCGTCCTCGTGCTGCAGCCGCGCGCGCACCTGCGGCAGCGACTGCGGGTGTTCGCGGGCGAGGAAATCCAGCATCCGCTCGCGCACCAGGCAGCGCAGGTCGAAGGCATCACCGGAACTGCGCGCGCTGACCAGCAGGCGCACCTGGATCGCGCGCTCGCTGGTCTCGGTCACCTGGGTCACGCAGACCCGGCCATCCCACAGTGCCTCGCCACGGCAGATGCGTTCCAGTTCGGTACGGATCGCCGCGATCGGCGCACGGTAATCCAGCCACAGGAAGGCCGTACCCAGCAGATCGGCGCTGCGCCGTGTCCAGTTCTGGAACGGATGCTCGATGAACCAGGTCAACGGCACCACCATGCGCCGCTCATCCCAGATGCGCACCACCACGTAGCTGCTGCCGATTTCCTCGATGCGGCCCCACTCGCCTTCGACAATCACCACATCATCCAGCCGGATGGGCTGGGTGACCGCGATCTGCAGACCGGCGATCAGGTTGCCGAACACCGGCTTGGCGGCGATACCGGCCACCAGGCCGATCAGGCCGGCCGAAGCGAGCAGCGCGGTGCCGATCTTCTGCACCATGGGGAAGGTCAGCAGCACCAGCGACGCACCCAGCACGATGATGCCGCCCATCAGCACACGGCTGAGCACGCGGGTCTGGGTCTGGATGCGGCGCGCGGCCAGGTTGTCGGACACATCGATGGGATGGCTGCGCAGGATCGCGCGTTCACCGGCCGCGACCGAGCGCACCAGCAGCCAGACGAAGCACGCGGTCAAGCCGATGTGCAGCACGCGCAGCAGTTGGTCCAGCATGCGCTCGGGCAGCGGCGTGGCCTGCAGCGCGGGCACCAGCAGCAACAGCGGCAAGGCCATCGCCAGCGGCGGCCCGATCACCCGACCGATGCGCGCGCGCCGCCGGTCGCGCCCGCGCAGGCGGCGATACAGGGCCAGCACGCCCCACGCGGCCAGGCCGCCGAGCAGCAGCGCCGCACCGATCGGCCACAGATAGTCCTGCACATGTTGCCAGCCCACCGCAGACCCTCGCGCATTGCATGAACCCACAGGGTCGCGCAGGCGGCATGAGCATCACGTCAGCGGGTGGGTTTGATGCAAGGCCTGCGGCCCTGCACCTGCTGAATCAACGTCAACGTCAACGTCAACAGCAACGTCAAAAGCGTGCATTCCGCGGGATGGTGGAACCGCATTCTGCTCTGGTGGGCGTCGACCTTGGTCGACACAGTAGATCCACGCCATGCGTGGATGAATCTCAATCGGAATCGAAATGAACCCGGGGTCAGAGCCCGTTGCTGCGCAACGGGATCCGACCTCGTGCTGGTCCGACAGATCGCGTGAACCTGTCAGAGGCGGGGCGGTGTGGGTGGGCAGGACCGCAGGCGCCATGGATGGCGCCTACGAGCCTATATGGACGTACTTGCGGCGTGTCCTGCCCACCCACACCGCCCCGCCCACTCGCGGGAAACCCGCTTTTGTCGTTGACGTTGATTCGGCAGGCGCAGGGCTGCAAGCCCTGCAAAAAAAACTACCTTGCCTGCTCCTGCTTGCGCACGATCGCCATCGCGATCTCCAGCGACTGCTCGTAATTCAACCGCGGGTCCACCGTGGAACGATACGCACGCTCCAGGTCACGTTCGGTCAGTTCACGCGCGCCACCGGTGCATTCGGTCACGTCCTCGCCGGTCAGCTCCAGGTGCACGCCACCCAGGCGCGTGCCCGCGGCTGCGTGCAGGTCGAAGGACATCTCCACCTCGCCACGCACGTTGTCGAAGCGGCGCGTCTTGAAGCCGTTCGCCGTGCTCTCGGTGTTGCCGTGCATCGCATCGCACACCCACAGCACGCGGCGGCCATCACGCTTGACCGCATCCAGCAGCGGCGGCAGCTTCTCGGCGATCTGCGCGGCGCCCATGCGGTGGATGAAACTCAGGCGGCCCGGCTCGTCGTCCGGGTTCAGCACGTCGATCAACCGCAGCAGCTGGTCCGGCTGCACCGACGGGCCGACCTTGATCGCGATCGGGTTGCGCACGCCCCGCAGGTACTCCACGTGCGCGCCATCCAGCGCGGCCGTGCGCATGCCGATCCACGGGTAATGCGTGCTCAGGTTCAACCAGCCCTGCTGGCGCGGCACCTGCCGGGTCAGCGCCTGCTCGTAGGGCAGCAGCAGTGCTTCGTGCGAGGTGTAGAAATCGATGCGGTTGAGGTTGTGCACACGGGCCCCGGCCAGGGTCTCCATGAAGTGCACCGCGTCGCCGATCGAGGCCACCATCTTCTGGTACTCGGCGGCCAGCGGCGAATGCCGCACCCACTCCAGGTTCCAGTATTCGGGATGGTGCAGATCGGCGAAGCCGCCATCGATCAGCGCCCGCACGAAGTTCATCGTCATCGCCGAATGCGCGTGGGCCTGCAGCATCCGCCGCGGGTCGGGCAGGCGGGCGGCTTCGGTGAACGCCGGTGCGTTGATCACATCACCGCGGTAGCTGGGCAGGGTCACGCCGTCGCGGGTCTCGGTATCGGCCGAACGCGGCTTGGCGTACTGGCCGGCAAAGCGACCCACGCGGATCACCGGCTGGCGCAGGCCGTGCACCAGCACCAGGCTCATCTGCAGCAGGACCTTCAGGCGGTTGGAAATGGTGCCCGATTCGCAGTCGCTGAAGTTTTCCGCGCAGTCGCCGCCCTGCAGCAGGAAGCGCTTGCCCTCCTGGGCATCGGCCAGCTGCTGCTTCAGCGCCAGGATCTCCCAGGACGTGACCAGCGGCGGCAGCCGCTTCAGCTCGTGCAGGGCAGCATCCAGGGCCACCGGGTCGGGATAGGTCGGCATCTGCAGCGCGGTCTTGCCGCGCCAGCTCTCCGGCGACCAGGCGGCGCCAGCGGCGCTGGCAGCGGGATCGGGGACAGGCGGAACGGCGGACAGGCTCATTGCAGGCTTCCGGGGTGGGGGGCGGTCATGGTCGCAGAGCCGGCCGCTGGCGCAAAGGGCCCGCCGCCGTCTGCACATGCCTGAACGCCGGGGAAAGGTTCACGCGAGAGGCCACAAACCGCATGCCCACGCACGCCCGGACAGGCGCATGATTCGCCACGCATTGTTACGAAGTAACACTCCCTCCTCCCCTGCCCCGGCCCCTTCCGCAGCCCATCCGCCATGAAGCCTTCCCTGCTCGCTACCGGCATCACCTTCGCCCTGGCCCTGGCCAGCCTGCCCTCCCTGGCCCTGGCCGCCGATGCCGCCGCCGACGCGGCGCCGGTCAAGGACCTGGACGCGGTCACCGTCAGCGCCCAGCTGGACCAGGCCCGCAACGCGCTGTCGCCGGATATCGGCAGCAGCCAGTACCAGATCACCGCCGAGGACATCCAGAAGCAGCCGCTGGGCGCGTCCGCGCCGCTCAGCCAGGTGCTGCTGCAGGCGCCGGGTGTGGTCCAGGATTCCTACGGCGGCGTGCACGTGCGCGGCGACCACGCCAACCTGCAGTACCGCATCAACGGCGTGCTGCTGCCCGAGTCGATCTCCGGCTTCGGCCAGACCCTGGATGCACGCACCATCAAGAGCATCCGCCTGATGGATGGCGCGCTGCCGGCGCAGTTCGGCGAACGTACCGCTGCGGTGGTGGACATCACCACCCGCAGCGGCGCCGAGCTGGGCAACGGTGGCAGCGCCGGCATCACCACCGGATCGTTCGGCAAGGTCAACCCGAACGCCTCGTGGTGGGGCAACCAGGGCCGCTGGAGCTGGTTCCTGACCGGCAACTACGACCAGAATGACGTCGGCCTTGAGAACCCGACCCGCTCGCGCAAGCCGGAACATGACGACACCCACCAGGGCAAGGCCTTCGCCGACCTGACCTACCTGGTCAACGACACGACCCGCCTGAGCGTGTTCGCCGGCTTCGCCAACAACCGCTTCCAGATTCCGGTCAACCCGGGCCAGACACCGCAGTTCGGCTACCTGGACACCACCACGTTCGATTCCAGCCAGCTGGATGAGACGCAGCGCGAGACCACCCGCTTCGGCATGCTGGTACTGCAGGGCACGCTGGGCCAGACCGCCTACCAGGTCTCGGCCGGGCAGCGGTACAGCGATGTGGGGTTCAACCCCGATGTAGTGGGCGATCTGGTGTTCAGCGGCGTCGCCTCGCAGGTGAAGCGCAGCAACCGCGCCAATACCCTGCAGGCGGATTTCTCCACGCCGCTGGGTGACAACCACACCCTGCGCTACGGCGTGTACGGCAACCAGGAGCGCGCCCGCGCCAGCAACAACAGCTGGGTGTTCCCGGTTGACGACGACGGCGCGCAGGCCAGCACCACGCCGCTGCAGATTGCCGACAGCAGCGCGTTCAAGGCCACCACGATGGCCGTCTACGTGCAGGACGAATGGCGCATCGGCGATGACTGGACGGTCAACTACGGCCTGCGCGGCGACCGCTACAGGGCCTTCGGCCAGACCGAGGGCCAGCTCAGCCCGCGCCTGGGCGTGGTCTGGAATGCCAGCGACAGCACCACCGTGCATGCCGGCTACTCGCGTTATTTCACCCCGCCGGCCAGCGAGCTGATCGCCACCAGCGACATCAGCCTGTATGACGGCACCACCAACGCACAGCCGTCCGGTGGCAACAACATTCCGCTGGCCGAGCGCAGCGACTACTACGACGTCGGCGTTTCCCAGCAGGTGGGCGAGCACCTGACCCTGGGCCTGGATGCGTATGACCGCCGCGTCTCGCGCCTGCAGGACGAAGGCCAGTTCGGCGCGGCCTACATCTACTCGACCTTCAACTACCGCCGCGGCCATATCCGCGGGCTGGAATTCAGCGCCGACTACAGCAATGGTCCTTTCAGCGCCTACTTCAACGCCGCGTTGAACAAGGCCATCGGTACCGACGTCATCACCAGCCAGTACAACCTCGATCCCGATGCCCTGGCCTACGCGGCAGACCACTGGATCCATCTGGACCACGACCAGAAGCTGACCTCGTCCGGCGGCGTCAGCTATGCGTTTGCCGGCCACAACCGGATCGGTGCGAACTACGTGTTCGGCAGCGGCCTGCGCTCGGACACCGACACGGTACCCAACGGTGGTGAGCTGCCGTCCTACCTGCAGGTGAACCTGAGTGCCGGCCACGACTTCAATGCCGACAGCGGGCACCCGCTGCATGTGCAGCTGGCGGTGATCAACGCTTTGGACCGCAGCTACCAGCTGCGTGATGGCGGTGGCGTGGGCGTGTTCGCCCCGCAGTGGGGCCCGCGCCGCGGCGCCTACCTGAGCCTGCAGCAGGACTTCTGATCGGGCGAGGGTCGGATCCCTGATTCGCAGTAGAGCCACGCCACGCGTGGCTGCCAATGGGGTCGGAGCCCTTTGCTGCGCAAAGGGATCCGACCCCGTTGTGCTTTCAGCGCTTGACCTTGCGCAGCGACACCAGCAGCGCCCACAGCGCCAGCAGCACGAACCACACGCCCGACCACATCGGCATGGTCAGGCCCAGGAAGGTCCAGTCGATGTTGCCGCAGTTGCCGGTGCCGGTCAGCACGGTGCGGAACACCTCCAGCGGCCCCATCGTCTCGCGCAGGAAGCTCAGCGGAGGGCCACAGGTGGCGCCCATCTCCGGCGGCAGCATCTGCACGTACACGTGGCGCGCGGCGATGCCGATGCCCACGGCCGCTGCGATGAACGCCAGGATGCCGTAGGTCGCGCGACCCGGGCGGTTGGACGGCCCGTGCAGCGCACCGATCAGGAACAGCAGGCCGAGCGCGGCGAATGCCAGGCGCTGGAAGATGCACAACGGGCACGGCTCCAGACCCATCTTCAGCTGCAGGAAGATGGCGTAGCCCAGCAGGCCCGCGCAGATCAGGAAGCCCAGCAGGAACTGGGCGCGGAAGGGCCAGCGCAATGGATTCATCGGGAACGCTCGAACGGATCAGGCGCCAAGCGTAACCGACAGCACGCCCCGTTCGAACCGCCACATGGCACGCCTGTCGGAACGGTGTGGGTCAGCGCCAGCTGCCGGTAGCGCTGGGCCATGCCCGGCGAGCGCAGCGGAAACGGAAACGCCGGGCAAGGCCCGGCGCTACCAGAACGCAAAAGCCCGGCAGAGGCCGGGCTTTCGCTGTGTCGCGTTGGAGCGGTCCGATTACTCGGCCACTTCCTCGGCCACGGCCGGACGGTCGACCAGCTCGACGTAGGCCATCGGAGCGTTGTCGCCGGCGCGGAAACCGCACTTCAGCAGACGCAGGTAGCCGCCCGGACGGTTCGCGTAACGCGGGCCCAGGATGGTGAACAGGTTGCCCACGGCTTCGTTGTCACGCAGGCGGGCGAAAGCCAGACGGCGGTTGGCGACGGAGTCGACCTTGGCCAGGGTGATCAGCGGCTCGGCGACGCGGCGCAGTTCCTTGGCCTTCGGCAGGGTGGTCTTGATCAGCTCGTGCTTGAACAGCGAGGCGGCCATGTTCTTGAACATCGCTTCGCGGTGGGCGCTGGTACGGTTGAACTTACGGCCAGACTTCATGTGACGCATGGTGATATTCCTTGGTTAATGATGAGGCTGTGTGGATCGTTGTCGCCTTCCTGGCGTTGCTGCGCGGACTGCGGTTGGTCCTGGCCATCCGTCCTGGACGACCTGCCCGCGAACCTGGGGTTCGTCGTGGCAATGTGTTGCGTTGAAGGCCCCACCGCGAACGGTGGAGCCTTCAGGCATTACCGATATCAGCCCAGCATGCCGTGGCTGGCGACGCCGGCCGGCGGCCAGTTCTCCAGCTTCATGCCGAGGGACAGGCCGCGCTGAGCCAGCACTTCCTTGATCTCGGTGAGCGACTTCTTGCCCAGGTTCGGGGTCTTCAGCAGCTCCACTTCGGTCTTCTGGATCAGATCGCCGATGTAGTAGATGCTTTCAGCCTTCAGGCAGTTGGCCGAACGCACGGTCAGCTCCAGATCGTCGATCGGGCGCAGCAGCACCGGATCCACGCCGTTGTTGGCCGGCTTGGCCGCACCGCGGTCGCGGTGGGTGAAGTCACCGAACACCGACAGCTGGTCGCTGAGGATGTCGGCGGCGGTGCGCACGGCTTCCTCGGCGTCGATGGTGCCGTTGGTCTCGATATCGATGACCAGCTTGTCCAGATCGGTACGCTGTTCGACGCGGGCCGCTTCCACGGCATAGGCGACGCGGCGGACCGGCGAGAACGAGGCATCCAGGACCAGGCGGCCGATGGCACGGGTTTCTTCGTCCGGACGACGACGCGCGGCAGCCGGCTGGTAGCCGAAACCACGTTCGATCTTCAGACGCATGTTGACTGCCGTGTCCTTGGTCAGGTGGCAGATGACATGGTCGCCGTTCAGGATCTCCACATTGTGGTCGACCTTGATGTCGGCAGCGGTGACAACGCCCGGGCCCTGCTTGGACAGGGACAGGGTGGCGCTGTCGCCGGAGTGCATACGGATGGCCACGTCCTTCAGGTTCAGCAGGACTTCGAGCACGTCCTCCTGCAGACCTTCGACCGTGGTGTACTCATGCAACACGCCGTCGATTTCGACTTCCGTGATGGCGAAGCCCGGGATGGACGACAGCAGCACGCGACGCAGGGCGTTGCCCAGCGTATGCCCGTAACCCCGCTCCAAAGGTTCGATAACGACCTTTGCACGGGTGTCGGTAAGGCGTTCGATCTGCGGACCGCGAGGACGCAGAACCTGGTTGGCGGTAACCGTCATGTTGCGGGTTCTCCTAGTGAACCCCCGGCCGTCGCCGGGGGCTCTCCAATGTGAATTACTTCGAATACAGCTCGACGATCAGCGCTTCGTTGATGTCCGCAGGCAGATCCGAACGATCCGGAACAGCCTTGAAGATGCCGGTGAACTTGCCGGAATCCACTTCAACCCACGACGGGCTCATGTCATGCTGGGCGGCGACGGTCAGGGCTTCCTGAACGCGCAGCTGCTTGGCAGCCTTTTCAGACAGAGCGATGGCGTCGCCAGCCTTGACCTGGTACGAAGCCAGGTTGACCGACTTGCCATTCACGGTGACGCCGCGGTGCGACACCAGCTGACGGGCAGCCGGACGGGTCACGGCGAAGCCCATGCGGTAGACGACGTTGTCCAGGCGGGTTTCCAGCAGCTGCAGCAGGTTCTCGCCGGTGTTGCCCTTCTTGGTCGAGGCCTTCTTGTAGTAGTTGCGGAACTGACGCTCCAGCAGGCCGTAGATACGCTTGACCTTCTGCTTTTCACGCAGCTGGGTGGCGTAGTCGGACAGCTTGCCCTTGCGGGCAGTGGCGCCGTGCTGGCCGGGCTTCTGCTCCAGCTTGCACTTGGAGTCCAGCGCACGCGCCGGGCTCTTCAGGGACAGGTCGGCGCCTTCGCGACGGGCGAGCTTACAGGTAGGACCGATATAACGAGCCATTTCTTATCGCTCCCTTTAGACGCGACGCTTCTTCGGCGGACGGCACCCGTTGTGCGGGATAGGCGTCACGTCGATGATGTTGGTGATCTTGTAGCCGACGTTGTTCAACGAACGCACGGCCGACTCACGGCCCGGACCCGGGCCCTTGATGCGGACTTCCAGCGACTTCACGCCGTAGTCCAGCGCAGCGCGACCGGCCTTTTCGGCAGCCACCTGGGCAGCGAACGGGGTCGACTTGCGCGAACCGCGGAAGCCAGCGCCACCGGAGGTCGCCCACGACAGAGCGTTGCCCTGGCGGTCGGTGATGGTCACGATGGTGTTGTTGAACGAAGCGTGGACGTGGGCAACGCCGTCGGTGACGACGCGCTTGATCTTCTTCTTGGTCTTAGCAGCGGGCTTAGCCATTTATAGGTCCCTTACTTCCTGATCGCCTTGCGCGGGCCCTTGCGGGTGCGGGCGTTGGTACGGGTGCGCTGGCCACGCAGCGGCAGACCGCGACGGTGACGCAGGCCGCGGTAGCAGCCCAGGTCCATCAGGCGCTTGATCGCGATGCCGATTTCACGGCGCAGATCGCCTTCCACGATGTACTTGCCGACTTCGGCGCGCAGGCGCTCGATTTCCGGCTCCGACAGATCGCGGATCTTGGTGGTCGAAGCAACGCCTGCGACTTCGCAGACCTTCTTCGAACGGGTACGGCCGATGCCGTAAATGCTTTGCAACCCGACCCAGACGTGCTTCTGGGCTGGCAGGTTGACGCCTGCAATACGCGCCATGACGCGGTTCTCCAGCTGAGTGATGGCCGACAGCGCGCCTCGGGCACGCCAATCCGGCAGGATGGATCAAAAAAGTGAACTAGCGATACTAACAAGGTTCCGGTTTACATGGAAGCCCGTGAAACATTCAAGTTTCATGGACCCGGCCTGGGGAGTGTGCCCAGGCTCCGGCGCCGGACAAGGTTGGACCTGGGTTTCCCCGGGGCCGCCCGCGCTACTCCAGCGCAGGACCACCTCGCCACACCCCCACCCGGAACCGCTGCGGGGGCCGCCCTTCGTTTGTGTGGCCAGAGTCCGCGAAGCGGAGGACCATCACGTCAGGAAGACGAAAGTATAACAGGCTTGTCAGCCGCGGGCAAAACCGCCGCGGTTGCCGCCCTTCAGGTTGGCCTTCTTCAGCAGGCTCTCGTACTGGTGGGACATCAGGTGCGCCTGCACCTGGGCGATGAAGTCCATCACCACCACCACCACGATGAGCAGCGAAGTACCGCCGAAGTAGAACGAGGCGTTCAGCTGCGTGCGCATCAGTTCCGGCAGCAGGCAGACGATCACCAGGTAGGCCGAACCGGCAGCAGTCAGGCGGGTCAGCACGCCGTCGATGTAATCGGCGGTGGCCTTGCCCGGACGGATGCCCGGAATGAGCGCGCCCGACTTCTTCAGGTTGTCGGCGGTTTCCTGCGAGTTGAACACCAGCGCGGTATAGAAGAACGCGAAGCCGGTGATCAGCGCAGCGAACACGATCATGTGCAGCGGCTCGCCCGGACCCAGGGCATTGGCGATCTTCTGCAGGGTCTGGCCCAGCGCGCTCTGGTTGGCCGCCTGGCCGGACCACATGGCCAGGGTGGCCGGGAAGGCCAGCAGGCTCGAGGCGAAGATCGCCGGGATGACGCCAGCCATGTTCAGCTTCAGCGGCAGGAACGAGGTCTGGTTCATGTACGCGTTGCGACCGCCCTGGCGGCGCGCGTAGTTGACCGTGATCCGGCGCTGGCCACGCTCGACGAACACCACGAAGAAGGTGAAGGCCAGCACAACCAGGGCAATCAGCAGCAGCTGGATGAACTGGATGTTGCCGTCGCGGTAGGCATCGAAGGTGTGGATGACCGCACCCGGCAGGCCGGCGACGATACCGGCGAAGATGATCAGCGAGACGCCGTTGCCGATGCCGCGCTCGGTGACCTGCTCACCGACCCACATCAGGAACATGGTGCCGGCGGTCAGCGCGACCACGGCGGTGAGCACGAAGCCCATGCCCGGTGCGTAGACCACGGCCACGCCGCTGTTCGGGTCGACCTGGTTCTGCAGCGCCAGGGCGATCGAGCCGCCCTGCACCACGGCCAGGAGCACGGCACCGATACGCGAATACTGGGTGATCTTGCGGCGGCCGGACTCACCTTCCTTCTGCATCGCTTTCAGGGCGGGGAAGATGTGAGTGGCCAGCTGCATCACGATGGATGCCGAGATGTACGGCATCACGTTGAGCGCGAAGATGCTCAAACGGTGCAGGGCGCCGCCCGAGAACATGTTGAACATGTCCACGATGCCGCCGCCCTGCTGTTGCATCATGGCAAGCATGGCATCGGGATTGACGCCCGGCACCGGCACGTAGCAGCCGATGCGATAGACGATCAAAGCCCCGACGACGAACAGCAAACGTTGGCGAAGTTCAGTGAACTTGCCCATTCCGCCCGCGAGGTTACCGATGCCAGCTTGCGCCATGATTTCTTACTCCGTCACGCTGCCGCCGGCAGCTTCGATTGCAGCCTTGGCACCGGCCGTGGCAGCAATACCCTTCAGGGTGAACGCCTTGGTCACTTCGCCCTTGACGACGACCTTGGCCTTCTTTGCAGTGCTCGGGACCAGCTTGGCAGCACGCAGGGCGGCGAAGTCGATCTCACCGGCCGGCAGCTTGTCCAGCGCGTACAGCAGCACTTCAGCGGTGTCCTTGGCGATCGGCGAACGGAAGCCGATTTTCGGCAGACGACGCTGCATGGGGGTCTGGCCGCCTTCGAAGCCAGCCTTGATCTTGCCGCCACCCTTACGGGCGAACGAACCCTTGTGGCCGCGGCCGGCAGTCTTGCCCAGGCCCGAGCCGATACCGCGGCCGACGCGGGTGCGTTCGGTGCGGGCGCCCGGTGCCGGGCTCAGTTCATTGAGACGCAGAGTCATGATCGATTACTCCTCAACCTTGACGAGGTAGTGAACGGTGTTGATCAGACCGCGAACCTGCGGGCTGTCCTTCAGTTCACGGACATCGTTGAGCTTGTTCAGGCCCAGGGCACGCACCGACAGACGGTGACGCGACTGGGTACCACGCAGGCCGCGCACCAGGCGCACCTTCACAGTCTTGTTGGACTCATTAGCCATGGTTGAGTTCCTCCACCTTCTTACCGCGCTTGGCCGCGATGCGAGCCGGCGACTGCGCTGCAGACAGGCCCTTCACGGTGGCACGCACCAGGTTGATCGGGTTGCGCGAACCGGTGGCCTTGGCCAGCACGTTCTTCACGCCAACCGCTTCCAGCACGGCGCGCATGGCACCGCCGGCGATGACGCCGGTACCTTCGGAAGCCGGCTGCATGAACACGCGGGCTGCGCCGTGACCATCCTTGATGGTGTGCCACAGGGTGCCGTTGTTCAGGTCAACGCTGACCAGGTTCTTGCGAGCCTGTTCCATCGACTTCTGGATGGCGACCGGCACTTCGCGCGCCTTGCCATAACCGAAACCAACCTTGCCTTCGCCGTCGCCGACCACGGTCAGGGCGGTGAAGGTGAACTGGCGGCCACCCTTGACGGTCTTGCTGACGCGGTTGACCGCGACCAGCTTTTCGATCATGCCGTCGTCGACTTTCTCTTCGCGGTTACGGTCGCGATCGCGACCCCGCTGCTGACGTTCTTCTGCCATCTTGATTCCTTGGTAGTTTGGGTATGTACGGCTCGGGGCCGCTTATGGTTGTGGAGTACCGCGTTGGTGCGGTGGGCCGCTGCAGAAGAGCGGCGCCGCCCCGCCTCACTCAGGCGGGCGAGCAGGCGGACAGGGGACGCGAGGCCCCCTGCCCTTATCCCTTAGAACTGCAGGCCGGCTTCGCGGGCGGCTTCTGCCAGGGCCTTGATGCGGCCGTGGTAGCGGTAGCCCGAACGATCGAAGGCAACCTTCTCGACGCCGGCGGCCTTGGCGCGCTCAGCGACGATACGGCCGACCTTGGCGGCGGCATCGGCGTTCTTGCCGTTCTTCAGGCCTTCCATGACGTCGGTCTGGGTGGTGTTGGCGGCAGCCAGCACCTTGGAACCGTCGGCGGTGAAGACCTGGGCGTACAGGTGCTGGCCGGTGCGCAGCACCGACAGGCGGGCGACGCCGAGCTCACGGATGTGGGCGCGGGTCGACTTGGCGCGACGCAGGCGGGCGATGTTCTTGTTCATGATTTTTTTCCTTGAAAGCGGAAGCGCCTGATTAGGCCTTCTTGGCT
The DNA here is from genome assembly GCF_047782825.1 of Stenotrophomonas maltophilia. Classification (GTDB taxonomy): domain Bacteria; phylum Pseudomonadota; class Gammaproteobacteria; order Xanthomonadales; family Xanthomonadaceae; genus Stenotrophomonas. Next base: position 2,297,520 of record NZ_CP180589.1, read on the forward strand.
TCCTTACGGATGATGACTTCGTCGGAGTACTTCACGCCCTTGCCCTTGTACGGTTCCGGCTTGCGGAACGCACGGATCTTGGCGGCGACTTCACCGACGACCTGCTTGTCAGCGCCCTGCACCAGAATTTCGGTCTGGGTCGGGGTGGTGATGGTGATGCCTTCCGGCGCCACGAACACGATCGGGTGCGAGTAACCGAGCGACAGGCTCAGGTCCTTGCCCTGCATGGCAGCACGGTAACCCACGCCGACCAGCTCCAGCTTGCGCTCGAAGCCTTCGGAAACACCCTTGACCATGTTGGCCAGGATGGCGCGGACGGTGCCGGTCAGCGCGACCAGGTCAGCGTTCTCGGTGCTCAGGGTGGCAACGCCGTTGTCGACGTTGATGGCAATGCCAGCCGGCTTCGGCAGCGACAGGGTGCCCTTCGGGCCCTTGACGGTGACGGAATCGGCCTGGACGTTCAGTTCAGTCTTACCCAGGGTGACGGGCTTCTTGGCTACGCGGGACATAGTATTACTCCTTTCGCCTTAGGCCACGAAGCACAGGACTTCGCCGCCGACGCCCAGCTGGCGCGCCTGCGCATCGGTCATGATGCCCTTGGAGGTGGAAATGATGGAGATACCCAGGCCATTCATGACCTTCGGCAGCTCGCTCTTGCCGCGGTACTGGCGCAGGCCCGAACGCGAGAAGCGCTTCAGGGTCGCGATGACCGGCTTGCCTTCGAAATACTTCAGCACGATTTCCAGCTCGGACTTGTTGTTTTCCAGCTGGGTCACGCGCAGGTCGGTGATGTAACCCTCGTCCTTCAGGACCTGGGCGATCGCAACCTTGATCTTGGACGACGGGGCTTTCACCGTCTGCTTGCCAACCGCGGCCGCATTCTTGATGCGGACCAGCAGGTCGGCGATGGGATCAGTCATGCTCATATGAGTACCTTTGAGTGCACCGATATCCGCTTTCGCGAAAATCTGTTGTCTCCTGGAAACGGGCCAGGTCCCTTGTTGCGGCAGGCCATTGGCCTGCCCTGCTACCCCGTTTGCACAGAGCAAGACGCGGGAGTATACGCCAAAAGAGCCCGGCTTGCGCCGGGCTCTTCGGTTTTTTTGCATCGGGAAGGCTGAATGCCTCCCCTGCCCGGTTCAGGAACCCCTGGAGGGGCTCCTGATCACAGGGCCGGCTGGGATTACCAGCTGGCCTTGCGCAGACCCGGGACGTCGCCACGCATGGTGGCTTCGCGCAGCTTGTTACGGCCCAGGCCGAACTTGCTGTAGACGCCACGCGGACGACCCGACAGTTCGCAACGGTTGCGGTGGCGGCTCGGCGACGAATCGCGCGGCAGCTTGGCCAGCTTGGTTGCGGCGTCGATCTTCTCTTCGTAGGTCGCGTCCACGGAGGACACGATCTTCTTCAGAGCTGCACGCTTTTCAGCGTACTTCTTTGCCAGCTTTTCCCGCTTGATGTCGCGGTTGACCATGGAGGTCTTTGCCATTTCGGATTCCTCGACGGATCAGTTACGGAACGGGAACTTGAACGCTGCCAGCAGCGCCTTCGCTTCCGCATCGGTCTTCGCAGTGGTGGTGATGGCGATATCCATGCCGCGGATCGCGTCGACAGCGTCGAAGTCGATTTCCGGGAAGATGATCTGTTCCTTCACACCCATGTTGAAGTTGCCGCGACCGTCGAAGGAACGACCGGAAACACCACGGAAGTCGCGCACGCGCGGCAGCGAGATGTTGATCAGGCGATCCAGGAACTCGTACATCTTGTGGCGACGCAGCGTGGTCTTGCAGCCGATCGGCCAACCATCACGGATCTTGAACGACGCAACCGACACACGCGACTTGGTGACAACCGGCTTCTGGCCGGAAATCTTGGTCATGTCGCCGACGGCGTTTTCCAGGATCTTCTTGTTGGTGGCCGCTTCGCCGACACCCATGTTCAGGGTGACCTTGACAAGCTTCGGCACTTCCATCGGATTGGTGTAACCGAACTGCTTCATCAGCGCCGGTACCACTTCTTCCTTGTAGAACTTTTCGAGACGGGAACTCATCTTCTCATTCCTCAGGCGTCGAGCGCCTCACCGCTGGAGCGGAACACACGCAGTTTGCGTCCATCCTCCAGCACCTTGAAGCCAACGCGTTCACCCTTGCCCGAAGCCGGGTTCAGAACGTTCACGTTGGAGATATGGATCGAAGCTTCGCGCTCGACCACGCCGCCGGCAACACCTGCCTGCGGGTTCGGCTTGGTGTGGCGCTTGACGATGTTCACGTTGGCGACGACCACACGGTCGCCGTCGACGCGGACGACTTCGCCCTGCTTGCCCTTGTCCTTGCCAGCGTTGACGACAACCTGGTCGCCCTTCTTGATACGGTTAGCCATGATTATCTCCTGTCGCTCACAGCACTTCGGGAGCGAGCGAGACGATCTTCATGAACTTCTCCGAACGAAGTTCACGAGTCACCGGCCCGAAGATACGGGTGCCGATCGGCTCCTGCTTGTTGTTCAGCAGGACGGCAGCGTTGCCGTCGAAGCGGATCAGCGAACCGTCGGCGCGACGCACACCCTTGCGGGTACGCACCACGACGGCGTCATACACTTCACCCTTCTTGACCTTGCCGCGCGGAATCGCATCCTTCACGGTGACCTTGATGATGTCGCCGATGCCGGCGTAACGGCGCTTGGAACCACCCAGCACCTTGAAGCACATCACCTGCTTGGCACCCGAATTGTCCGCGACGTCAAGGTAGCTCTGCATCTGGATCATGATTCAGCTCCTTATTCAGCCGCGCGCGTGATGACTTCCACCACGCGCCAGTTCTTGGTCTTGGACATCGGAGCAATCTCGGTCACGCGGACGACATCGCCTTCCTTGCAGGCGTTGTCGGCATCGTGGGCGTGCAGCTTGGTCGAGCGCTTGATGTACTTGCCGTACAGCGCGTGCTTGACCTGACGCTCAACCAGGACGGTAACCGTCTTGTCCATCTTGTTGCTGACGACACGGCCTTCGACCGTGCGCAGCGCTTTGTTTTCAGTATTGTCGCTCATAGCGGCCATCCTTACTTCGTGCTGCCGAGCAGGGTCTTGACGCGAGCAATCTCGCGACGGACCCGGCGGATGTCGTGGGTCTTCGGCAGCTGGCCGGTGACCTGCTGCATACGGACAGAGAACTGTTCCTTACGCAGGTCGATCAGGTGGGCCTTGAGTTCGTCAGCCGACTTTTCACGGAGAGTTTTGAGTTCCATCAGCGCACCGTCCGGGTCACGAAAGTGGTGGTGACCGAGAGCTTGGCGGCGGCCAGGCGGAACGCCTCGCGTGCCACTTCCTCCGAAACACCCTCGATTTCATAGATCATGCGGCCGGGCTGGATCTGGGCCACCCAGTATTCCACGTTGCCCTTACCCGAACCCATTCGAACTTCGATGGGCTTCTTGGTGATGGGCTTGTCGGGGAACACACGGATCCACATCTTGCCGCCGCGCTTCACGTAGCGGCTGATCGAGCGGCGGGCCGCTTCGATCTGACGCGCGGTCAGCTGACCGTGGGCGGTTGCCTTGAGGCCGTATTCGCCGAAGCTGACAGCGTTGGCGCTCCAGCTCAGGCCGTCGTTACGGCCCTTGTGCACCTTGCGGTACTTGGTTCGCTTGGGTTGCAACATTGTCGTTACCTCGCTTCACGAGCCGGGCGCTGACGGTCACCGCGGTCGCCGCGATCGTGACGATCGTTGCGCGACGGGGTGTCGTCCTGCTTTTCCTGGCCAACCTGGGAGAAATCGAAGACCTCGCCCTTGTAGATCCAGACCTTGATGCCGATGATGCCGTAGGTCGTCTTGGCTTCAGCGAAGCCATAGTCGATGTCGGCACGCAGGGTGTGCAGCGGCACGCGGCCTTCGCGGTACCACTCCGAACGGGCGATTTCTGCACCGTTGAGGCGGCCACCGACGTTGACCTTGATGCCCAGGGCACCCAGGCGCATCGCGTTGCCGACCGAGCGCTTCATGGCGCGGCGGAACATGATGCGACGCTCCAGCTGCTGGGCGATCGACTCGGCAACGAGCTGAGCGTCCAGTTCCGGCTTGCGCACTTCGGTGACGTTGATGTGCGCCGGGACGCCCATCATTTCGCTCACTTCCTTGCGCAGCTTCTCGATGTCCTCACCGCGCTTGCCGATCACCACGCCCGGACGGGCGGTGTGGATCGTCACGCGCGCGGTCTTGGCCGGACGCTCGATCAGGATCTTGCTGATGCCGGCCTGAGCCAGCTTCTTGCGCAGCATTTCGCGCACTTTCAGGTCGGCTGCCAGGTAACCAGCGAACTCGGCCTTGTTGGCGTACCACTTGGAGTTCCAGTCCTTGGAAATGCCGAGGCGGATACCAATCGGATGAACTTTATGACCCATGGTCTTTTCCTTATCCGCTTACTTGGCGGCGCCCACAACCACAGTGATGTGGCTGGTGCGCTTGAGGATGCGGGTACCGCGGCCTTTCGCCCGCGCCATGAAACGCTTCAGGGTCGGACCTTCATCAACCATGATGGTCTGAACCTTCAGCTCGTCGACGTCGGCGCCCTGGTTGTTCTCGGCATTTGCAATAGCCGACTCCACCACCTTCTTGATCAGGTGGGCAGCCTTCTTGTCCGAGAACTTCAGCAGGTTGACCGCACGTTCGGCCGGCAGACCGCGCACCTGGTCAGCGACCAGACGAGCCTTCTGCGGGGAGATGCGCGCAGTGCGCAGGATGGCTTTCGCTTCCATTGTCATCTCTCCTTACTTGCCCGACTTCTTGTCACCACCGTGACCCTTGAAGGTCCGGGTGATGGCAAATTCGCCGAGCTTGTGGCCGACCATGTTCTCGTTGACGAGAACCGGGATGTGGTTCTTGCCGTTATGAACGGCAATGGTGACGCCTACCATGTCAGGCAGGATCATCGAACGACGCGACCAGGTCTTGACCGGACGCTTGCTACCCGCAGCGGCAGCCACCTTAGCAACCAGGTGGTGATCGACAAACGGGCCCTTCTTGAGTGAACGTGCCATGGTCGATTAGCCCCTACGATCGCGGACGATGAACTGCTGAGTGCGCTTGTTATGGCGCGTCTTGTAACCCTTGGTCGGGACACCCCACGGGGTGACCGGATGCGGATTACCCTGGCCGGCCTTGGCCTCACCGCCACCGTGCGGGTGGTCAACCGGGTTCATGGCAGCACCACGAACGGTCGGGCGGACGCCGCGCCAACGCTTGGCACCGGCCTTGCCCAGCTTTTCCAGGCTGTGCTCGTCGTTGCCGACTTCACCGATGGTGGCGCAGCACTCGACCGGAACCTTACGCATTTCACCCGAGCGCAGGCGCAGGGTGGCGTAGATGCCTTCGCGGGCAACCAGCTGCACGGCCGCACCAGCGGCGCGGGCGATCTGAGCGCCCTTGCCGGGCTTCAGTTCGATGCAGTGGATGGTGGTACCGACCGGAATGTTGCGCAGCGGCAGGGTGTTGCCAGCCTTGATCGGGGCGTCCGAACCAGCGATCACCTGATCACCAGCCTTCAGGCCCTTCGGGGCGATGATGTAGCGACGCTCGCCGTCGACGTAGCACAGCAGGGCGATGTGGGCGGTGCGGTTCGGATCGTATTCGATGCGTTCCACGCGCGCCGGGATGCCCAGCTTGTTGCGCTTGAAGTCGATGATGCGGTAGTGCTGCTTGGCACCACCACCGACGTGACGCACGGTGATGCGGCCATGGTGGTTACGACCACCCGAGCGGCTCTGCGACTCGACCAGTGCGGCGTGCGGAGCACCCTTGTGCAGGTCGGGGGTAACCACGCGCACGGCCGAACGGCGGCCGGGGGAAGTGGGCTTGAATTTCATCAATGGCATGGGATGTACCTCAGGCCTTGGCCGTTACATCGATCGACTGGCCGTCGGCCAGGCGAACGTACGCCTTACGCCAATCGCCGCGGCGGCCAGCACGGTTACGGAAGGACTTGTTCTTGCCCTTGACGTTGACCACGTTGACAGCCTCGACCTTGACGCCGAACAGCTGCTCAACCGCGGCCTTTACATCGGCTTTGGTGGCTTCGTTCGAAACTTCGAAGGCATACTGGTTGGAGAGTTCCTGAATGCGAGCGGTCTTTTCGGAGACACGCGGGGCACGCAGCACGCTGAAGATTTTTTCGTTGCTGTTCATGCCAGCCACTCCTCGACCTTCTTGACCGCATCAGCGGTGATGACGACCGTGTCGGCACCGACCAGCGACACCGGGTCCAGACCCTGGACGTCACGCACCTGCACGTACGGCAGATTGCGAGCGGACAGGTACAGGTGCTCGGAGGCTTCTTCAGTGACGATCAGCGGGCGCTTGCCCACTTCCAGGCCGGCCAGCTTGGCGATCAGACCCTTCGTGTTGGTCGCTTCGACATCGAAGGACTCCACGATGGTCAGACGGCCCTGACGGTTCAGCTCGGACAGGATCGCGCACATGGCGGCACGGTACTGCTTACGATTGACCTTCTGCTCGAAGCTGCGCGGCTTGGCCGCGAAGGTGACACCGCCGCCGACGAAGATCGGAGCCGTCAGTGCGCCATGACGCGCGCCGCCGCCCTTCTGCTTCTTCGACTTCTTGGTGGTACCTGCCACTTCGGAGCGAGTCTTCTGCGCCTTGGTGCCGGCGCGACCGGCGTTGCGGTAAGCAACGACGACCTGGTGGACCAGATCTTCGCTGAAATCGCGACCGAACACGGCGTCGGAGACCGAGACCTTGTTGTTGCTACCCGTGATAACGAGTTCCATCGTCATCTCTCCTTATGCCTTGCTCGCCGGACGGACGATCACGTCGCCACCCGCCGCGCCCGGAACGGCGCCGCGAACCGCGATCAGACCGCGTTCGACGTCGACCTTGACAACTTCCAGGTTCTGGGTGCTCTGCTGCACGGAGCCCATGTGACCGGACATCTTCTTGCCCGGGAACACGCGACCCGGCGTCTGGCGCTGACCCAGCGAACCCGGCGCGCGATGCGACAGCGAGTTGCCGTGGGTAGCGTCACCCATACGGAAGTTGTAGCGCTTGATGGTGCCCTGGAAGCCCTTACCCTTGGTGACACCCTGGACGTCGACGATCTGGCCGACTTCAAAGATGTCCGCCTTGACTTCGCCGCCAACGGCGAAATCGCCGAGCTGCGCGTCTTCAACGCGGAATTCCCACAGGCCACGACCCGCTTCCACCTTCGCCTTGGCGAAGTGGCCGGCTTCCGGCTTGTTGACCAGGGCAGCGCGACGCGCGCCGACGGTCACCTGCACGGCGCTGTAGCCGTCGGTTTCGACGGTCTTGATCTGCGCGATGCGGTTCGGGGTTGCTTCGATCAGGGTCACCGGGATGGAACGGCCATCTTCGGTGAACACGCGGCTCATGCCAGCCTTGCGGCCCACGAAGCCCAACGAATACTTCTTCGTCATGGTCGTAGTCCTCAGGTCAGCTTGATCTGAACGTCGACGCCGGCAGCCAGTTCGAGCTTCATCAGCGCGTCCACGGTCTTGTCATTCGGGTCAACGATATCGAGCACGCGCTTGTGCGTGCGGGTCTCGTACTGGTCACGCGCGTCCTTGTCGACGTGCGGGGAGACGAGGATGGTGTAACGCTCGATCTTGGTCGGCAGCGGGATCGGGCCACGCACTTGCGCGCCGGTCCGCTTGGCCGTCTCAACGATCTCGCTGGCCGAACGGTCGATCAGACGATGATCGAACGCTTTCAGCCGGATCCGGATCTTTTGGTCCGCCATGGCGGTAGGTTCCTTCGTTAAAAGAGCGACAGACAAAGCCTCTGGGTTGCTTTGTCCCATGAAATCCCTGAATACGGACGGCCCGCACTCCTGCAGGCCGACAAGGTCAATCCGTAGACCTCAAAAACGTAGGCAGACCTAGAAACAGGCCTGCCCAGACGACGAAGCATAATGGCACGCAAGGCAGCTGTCAACAGTTTCCTGTTGACGCCGCCTGAATGGCATTGACCCTTCCTGGTCCGGGGAACACAAGGCACATCCTGTGCCTACTTTCCCGTTTGATACGCCCCGATGCCCTACCCAGGCAACATCGGGGCGCAGAGTGTAGCAGATTACTCGAGGATGCTGGCAACCACGCCGGCGCCGACGGTACGGCCACCTTCGCGGATGGCGAAGCGCAGGCCGGCGTCCATGGCGACCGGGTTGATCAGGGTGACAACCATCTTGATGTTGTCGCCCGGCATCACCATCTCGACGCCTTCCGGCAGCTCAACCGCACCGGTGATGTCGGTGGTACGGAAGTAGAACTGCGGACGGTAGCCCTTGAAGAACGGGGTGTGACGGCCGCCTTCGTCCTTCGACAGCACGTAGACTTCGGCGTCGAACTTGGTGTGCGGCTTGATCGAACCCGGCTTGGCCAGAACCTGGCCACGCTCGACGTCGTCACGCTTGGTGCCGCGCAGCAGCAGACCGGCGTTGTCACCTGCCTGACCCTGGTCCAGCAGCTTGCGGAACATTTCCACGCCGGTCACGGTGGTCTTCTGCACCGGACGGATGCCGACGATTTCGATTTCTTCGCCGACCTTGATCACGCCGCGCTCGATACGACCGGTCACCACGGTGCCGCGGCCCGAGATCGAGAACACGTCTTCCACCGGCATCAGGAACGGCTTGTCGACGTCACGCTCCGGGGTCGGGATCCAGCTGTCGAGAGCTTCGACCAGCTTGATCACGGCCGGCACGCCGATGTCGCTCTGGTCGCCTTCCAGCGCCAGGCGGGCCGAACCCGAGATGATCGGGGTGTCGTCGCCCGGGAAGTCGTACTTGCTCAGCAGCTCGCGGACTTCCATTTCGACCAGTTCCAGCAGCTCGGCATCGTCAACCATGTCGGCCTTGTTCAGGAACACGACGATGTACGGCACGCCGACCTGACGCGACAGCAGGATGTGCTCGCGGGTCTGCGGCATCGGGCCGTCAGCGGCCGAGCACACCAGGATTGCGCCGTCCATCTGGGCGGCACCGGTGATCATGTTCTTGACGTAGTCAGCATGGCCCGGGCAATCGACGTGGGCGTAGTGACGGGTGGTGGATTCGTATTCGACGTGCGCGGTCGAGATCGTGATACCACGAGCCTTCTCTTCCGGAGCGGCGTCGATCGCCGAGTAATCCTTGAACTCGCCGCCGAAGCGCTCGGCGCCGATCTTGGTCAGCGCGGCGGTCAGCGTGGTCTTGCCATGATCGACGTGACCGATGGTGCCGACGTTGACGTGCGGCTTGGTGCGCTCGAACTTACCCTTTGCCATTGTTGTATCCCTTGATTGTCGTAAGTGGTTTCAGGAGAGGCTGAGCGAGGCTCAGCCCTTCTTCATGACGGCTTCGGCGATGTTGTTCGGCGCCGGCTCGTAATGGTCGAATTCCATGGTGAAGGTGGCGCGGCCCTGGGTCTGCGAACGCAGCGCAGTGGCGTAACCGAACATTTCACCCAGCGGGATCATCGCGTTGATGATCGAAGCGGAGCCGTCACCGGTGGTGTCAGAACCCTGCAGCACGCCGCGACGACGGCTCACGTCGCCCATCACGTCACCCTGGTAATCCTCCGGGGTCACGATCTCGACCTTCATGATCGGCTCCAGCAGAACCGGCTTGGCCTTGGCGAAGCCCTGCTTGAAGGCCATCGACGATGCCAGCTTGAACGCCATTTCCGAGGAGTCGACGTCGTGGTACGAACCGAAGACCAGCTTGACCTTCACGTCCACCACCGGGAAGCCAGCCAGCGGACCGCTGGTGATGGTTTCGCGCAGGCCCTTTTCGATCGAAGGAATGAATTCCTTCGGAATCACGCCGCCGGTGATGTCATTGACGAACAGGAAGTCGTCCTTGATCAGCGGAGCGATCTTGGCATCGGCGCGGTCTTCAGCGGTGATCGGCGACAGCTCGATCACGACGTGACCGTACTGACCCTTACCACCGGACTGCTTGGCGTGCTTGTAGTCCGACTTGACGTCGGCCAGGGTGATGGTTTCGCGGTAGGCAACCTGCGGCGCGCCGACGTTGGCTTCAACGTTGAACTCGCGCTTCAGGCGGTCGACGATGATGTCCAGGTGCAGTTCACCCATGCCCGAGATGATGGTCTGGCCGGATTCTTCGTCGGTCTTGACGCGGAACGACGGATCTTCCTGCGCCAGGCGGCCCAGGGCCAGGCCCATCTTTTCCTGGTCCGACTTGGTCTTCGGCTCGACAGCCATCGAGATCACCGGCTCCGGGAACGTCATGCGCTCCAGGATGATCGGCTGGTCGATCGAGCACAGGGTGTCACCGGTGGTGGTGTCCTTCAGACCCACGGCAGCGGCGATGTCACCGGCCAGAACTTCCTTGATTTCTTCGCGGTTGTTCGAATGCATCTGCAGGATGCGGCCGATGCGCTCCTTCTTGCCCTTCACCGAGTTCAGGACGGTGTCGCCACCGTTCAGGGTGCCCGAGTAGACACGGAAGAAGGTCAGCGCGCCGACGAACGGGTCGGTGATGATCTTGAAGGCCAGCGACGAGAACGGAGCCTTGTCGTCGGACTTGCGGGTCATGGCGACGTTTTCGTCATCCACGTCGGTACCGGTCACGTCCGGCACGTCGACCGGCGACGGCAGCAGCTGGATCACGCCGTCCAGCATGGCCTGCACGCCCTTGTTCTTGAACGCCGAACCGCAGTACATCGGGACGATTTCGGTGGCCAGGGTACGGGTACGCAGCGCGTTGATGATTTCAGCCTCGGCCAGCTCTTCGCCGCCCAGGTACTTTTCCATCAGCTCTTCGCTGGCTTCAGCCGCGGTTTCGATCATGTAGGTACGGGCTTCTTCAGCCTTTTCCTGCAGGTCGGCCGGGATTTCGCCGTATTCGAACTTCATGCCCTGCGAAGCTTCATCCCAATGGATGGCCTTCATCTTCAGCAGGTCGACGACGCCCTTGAAGCCGTCCTCGGCACCGATCGGCAGCTGCATCGGCACGGCGACAGCGCCGAGCTTGGCCTTCAGCTGGTCACGGACCTTGTAGAAGTTGGCGCCGGTGCGGTCCATCTTGTTGACGAACGCAATGCGCGGCACCTTGTAACGGTTGGCCTGGCGCCACACGGTTTCCGACTGCGGCTGCACGCCACCGACGGCACACAGCACGAACACCGCGCCATCGAGCACGCGCAGCGAACGCTCGACTTCGATGGTGAAGTCAACGTGCCCGGGGGTGTCGATGATGTTGAAGCGGTGCTCCGGCAGGGACTTGTCCATGCCCTTCCAGAACGCGGTGGTGGCAGCGGACTGGATCGTGATGCCACGCTCCTGCTCCTGCTCCATCCAGTCCATGGTGGCGGCGCCGTCGTGCACTTCACCGATCTTGTGGCTCTTGCCGGTGTAGAACAGGATGCGCTCGGACGTGGTGGTCTTGCCGGCATCGATGTGAGCCATGATGCCGAAGTTACGGTAACGCTCGATGGGAGTGGAACGGGCCACGGGGAGCCTCTCAGATTTCTTGGATTTCGGATGGCCGAACGCCGCCTTGCGGCGGCCTTCGGATTGGCGCAGCCCTTCCGGGGCCGCGAGGCAGCACCGATGTGGTGCTGCCCTGCCTGTTTTACAAGGCCGTCAAACTCACCAGCGGTAGTGGGCGAAGGCCTTGTTGGCTTCGGCCATGCGGTGGGTTTCTTCGCGCTTCTTGATGGCGCCGCCACGGTTTTCCGAGGCGTCGATCAGTTCAGCAGCCAGCTTCTTCGGCATGGTGTTCTCACCACGCTTGCGCGCGGAGTCGATCAGCCAGCGCATGGCCAGGGCCATCTTGCGCGATGCACGCACTTCGACCGGCACCTGGTAGGTGGCACCACCGACACGGCGCGACTTCACTTCGACCGACGGAGCGACGTTGTCCAGAGCCTTCTGCACCAGCTCGATCGAGTTGGCGTTCTTCTCTGCGATGACATCCATGGCGCCGTACACGATCTTTTCAGCGACGGACTTCTTGCCGCTCAGCATGACCATGTTGATGAAACGGGCGATGGTTTCGCTTCCGTGCTTCGGATCCGGCAGGACGGAACGCTGCGGAGTATTACCCTTACGCGACATAGTGGTCTCTCCTTATGCCTTCGGACGCTTGGCGCCGTACTTGGAACGGGCCTGGCGACGCTTGGCAACGCCGGCGGCGTCGAGCGAGCCACGAACGGTGTGGTAACGCACACCCGGCAGATCCTTGACGCGACCGCCACGGATCAGGACCACGGAGTGCTCCTGCAGGTTGTGGCCTTCGCCGCCGATGTAGGAAATGACTTCTTCCTGGTTGGTCAGGCGGACCTTGGCAACCTTGCGGAGAGCCGAGTTCGGCTTCTTCGGGGTGGTGGTGTAAACGCGCGTGCAGACGCCACGGCGCTGCGGGCACTTGTCGAGCGCCGGCGAGGCACTCTTGTACGTAGTAGCTTGCCGCGGCTTGCGGACCAGCTGGTTGATCGTCGCCATCAGTAGGTTCTTCTGATTGGTGGCCGGAAATCCGGCCAGAGATGCGGAAATGTTAAAGCAGGCCAAAATTCTGGCCTGCTGAGACAGACGATTGTAGCAACCTGCCAGGAAAGCAGTCAAACGCCTCCTGTCAAGCCCGTTCCTGATCCTGGAACGTTACTGGGGAGCCACCGTGCCCCCCGTTCAGGTTGGCCGGGTGGATCGCGGACGATCCCCCTGCCCTTTCCCAATCCCGTCGATGGACTGACGGGGTGGTCCGGCCTCGCGGCCGGACCTGATACCTCATTCTTCGCCAGACGCCTGTTCAGCTTCGGCTTCAACGGCCGGAGCCTCAACCGCGGCCGGGGTGCCGGCCAGGGTCTGCATCTCCGAGTCGGTCAGACCCGAAGCGCCGCGACGGCGGTTGCTGTGATACGACAGACCGGTACCGGCCGGGATCAGGCGACCCACGATCACGTTTTCCTTCAGGCCGCGCAGGTTGTCCTTGGTGCCGCGGACGGCAGCTTCGGTCAGCACGCGGGTGGTTTCCTGGAACGAAGCGGCCGAGATGAACGATTCGGTCGCCAGCGAGGCCTTGGTGATGCCCAGCAGGACCGGATCGAAGTGCGCCGGCAGCTCGTTGCGGGTCGACAGGCGCGCATTCTCCTCGATTACGCGCTGGCGCTCCACCTGTTCGCCGTTCAGGAACTTGCTGTTGCCCTGGTCGGTGATCTCGACCTTGCGCAGCATCTGGCGGGTGATCACCTCGATGTGCTTGTCGTTGATCTTCACGCCCTGCAGGCGGTACACGTCCTGGATTTCCTTCACCAGGTAGGCCGCCAGCGGTTCGACACCCAGCAGACGCAGGATGTCCTGCGGGCTCGGCTCGCCGTCCACGATGGTTTCACCCTTGGTGACGTGCTCGCCTTCGAACACGATGACCTGGCGGTACTTCGGAATCAGCTCTTCGTGCTCCGAACCATCGGTGTCCTTGATGATCAGGCGCTGCTTGCCCTTGGTGTCCTTGCCGAAGCTGATGATGCCCGAACGCTCGGCCAGCACCGCCGGATCCTTCGGCTTGCGGGCTTCGAACAGATCGGCCACGCGCGGCAGACCACCGGTGATGTCGCGGGTCTTCGACGCTTCCTGCGGGATCTTGGCGACCACGTCGCCCACGCCCACTGCGGCGCCGTCCTGCAGGTTGACGATCGAACGCGGCGGCAGCAGGTACTGCGCCGGCAGATCGGTGCCCGGAATCGACAGGTCGTTGCCCTTGGCGTCAACGATGCGCACGATCGGGCGCAGGTCCTTGGCCTGGGTACCGCGACGCTTCGGATCGGTGATTTCGCGCGAAGCCAGGCCGGTCAGCTCGTCGGTCTTCTCGATGACGGTGATGCCGTCGACGAAGTCGATGAAGCGGATGAAGCCGGCCACTTCCGACACGATCGGGTGGTTATGCGGATCCCAGTTGGCCACGGTCTGGCCAGCCTTGATCGCATCACCGTCCTTGGACGTGATGGTCGCACCGTACGGCAGCTTGTAACGCTCACGCTCACGGCCGTGGGCATCGAGCACCGAGATTTCGCCCGAGCGCGACACTGCCACCAGCGAGCCGTTGGCGTGCTCGACCGACTTGAGGTTGCTGAACTTGACCGAGCCGGTGGTCTTGACGGTGATGTTGTCGACCGCAGCAGCTCGCGACGCCGCACCACCGATGTGGAACGTACGCATGGTCAGCTGGGTACCCGGCTCACCGATGGACTGGGCGGCGATGACGCCGACCGCTTCACCGATGTTGACCAGGTGGCCACGGGCCAGATCGCGGCCGTAGCAGCGACCGCAGACACCGAAGGCCGATTCGCACGAGATCGTCGAACGCACCTTGATGCTCTGCACGCCGGCGTCTTCCAGCTTGGCGACCCAGGCTTCGTCCAGCAGGGTGTTGCGGGTGACGATCGGATCTTCGTCGTTGCCCGGCAGGAACACGTCCTCGGCAACCACGCGACCCAGCACGCGGTCCTTCAGCGGCTCGACCACGTCGCCGCCTTCCACGATCGGGGTCATGATCAGGCCTTCGGTGGTACCGCAATCCACCTCGGTGATCACCACGTCCTGCGCCACGTCGACCAGACGACGGGTCAGGTAACCCGAGTTCGCGGTCTTCAGCGCGGTATCGGCCAGACCCTTACGGGCACCGTGGGTGGAGTTGAAGTACTCCTGCACGTTCAGGCCTTCGCGGAAGTTCGCCTTGATGGGCGTCTCGATGATCGAGCCATCCGGACGGGCCATCAGGCCGCGCATGCCGGCCAGCTGACGGATCTGCGCCTGCGAACCACGCGCACCGGAGTCGGCCATGATGTACAGCGAGTTCATCGACTTCTGGTCGATGGTCTCGCCCTTGGCATTGACGACCTTCTCGGTACCGATGGTGTCCATCATCGCCTTGGCGATGCGCTCATTGGTGCGCGACCAGATGTCGACCACCTTGTTGTAGCGCTCGCCGGCGGTGACCAGGCCCGACTGGTACTGCTCCTGGATTTCCAGCACTTCGGCTTCGGCCTCGGTGAGGATGCCCTTCTTCTCGTCCGGGATCAGCATGTCGTCGATACCGATGGAGACGCCGGCGCGGGTCGCGTAAGCGAAGCCGGTGTACATCAGCTTGTCGGCGAACACGACCGTGTCCTTCAGGCCCAGCTGGCGGTAGCTGGAGTTGATCAGGCGGCTGATGTTCTTCTTGGTCAGCTCGGTGTTGGCCAGCGCGAACGGCAGGCCTTCCGGCAGGATTTCAGCCAGCAGGGCGCGACCGATCGTGGTGTCCACGATCGAGGTCTTCGGCTGCTTGTTGCCTTCTTCGTCGGTCACCACTTCGGTGATGCGGACCTTGACGCGTGCGTGCAGTTCCACCACGCGGTTGTCGTAGGCACGCTTCACTTCGGCGATGTTGGCGAAGGCCATGCCCTCGCCCTTCTTGTTTTCCAGCGAGCGGGTCATGTAGTACAGACCCAGCACGACGTCCTGCGACGGCACGATGATCGGCTCGCCGTTGGCCGGCGACAGGATGTTGTTGGTCGACATCATCAGCGCACGCGCTTCCAGCTGGGCTTCCAGCGAGAGCGGCACGTGGACGGCCATCTGGTCACCGTCGAAGTCGGCGTTGAACGCGGTGCAGACCAGCGGGTGCAGCTGGATGGCCTTGCCTTCGATCAGCACCGGCTCGAACGCCTGGATGCCCAGACGGTGCAGGGTCGGCGCACGGTTCAGCATGACCGGATGTTCGCGGATGACCTCTTCCAGGATGTCCCAGACTTCGGCTTCTTCGCGCTCGACCAGCTTCTTGGCGGCCTTGATGGTGGTGGCCAGGCCACGACGCTGCAGCTTGGCGAAGACGAACGGCTTGAACAGCTCCAGCGCCATCTTCTTCGGCAGGCCGCACTGGTGCAGACGCAGGTACGGACCGACCACGATGACCGAACGGCCCGAGTAGTCCACGCGCTTGCCCAGCAGGTTCTGGCGGAAGCGACCCTGCTTGCCCTTGATCATGTCGGCCAGCGACTTCAGCGGGCGCTTGTTGGTGCCGGTGATGGCACGGCCACGACGGCCGTTGTCCAGCAGCGCATCGACCGATTCCTGCAGCATGCGCTTTTCATTGCGCACGATGATGTCCGGCGCGCTCAGTTCGAGCAGGCGGCGCAGGCGGTTGTTACGGTTGATGACGCGGCGGTACAGGTCGTTCAGGTCGGAGGTCGCGAAGCGGCCACCGTCCAGCGGGACCAGCGGACGCAGGTCCGGCGGCAGCACCGGCAGCACGGTCATGACCATCCATTCCGGACGGTTGCCCGATTCCAGGAAGGCTTCGATCAGCTTGATGCGCTTGGTGAGGCGCTTGAGCTTGGTTTCCGAACCGGTGGCGGCGATTTCCTCGCGCAGGCGGGTCATTTCCGACTGCAGGTCGATGGTGCGCAGCAGTTCGTACACGGCCTCGGCGCCCATGGCGGCGTCGAAGTCGTCACCGTGTTCCTGGCGGGCGGTCAGGTACTGTTCTTCGGTCAGCAGCTGGCGGCGCTCCAGGGCGGTCAGGCCCGGCTCGGTCACCACGTAGGCTTCGAAGTACAGCACGCGCTCGATGTCACGCAGGGTCATGTCCAGCATCAGGCCGATGCGCGACGGCAGCGACTTGAGGAACCAGATGTGCGCGACCGGCGATGCCAGGTCGATGTGGCCCATGCGCTCGCGACGCACCTTGGCCAGGGTCACTTCGGTGCCGCACTTTTCGCAGACCACGCCGCGGTGCTTCATGCGCTTGTACTTGCCGCACAGGCACTCGTAGTCCTTCACCGGCCCGAAGATGGCGGCGCAGAACAGGCCGTCACGCTCCGGCTTGAAGGTACGGTAATTGATGGTTTCCGGCTTCTTCACTTCGCCGAAGGACCACGAACGGATCAGGTCCGGCGAGGCCAGCGCGATCTTGATCGCGTCGAAGTCCAGCGTCTGGCGCTGCTGGTTGAAGAGGTTGAGCAGGTCTTTCATGGTGTTCTCCAGAAGGAGGAATGCTGTGTCGATGGGCTTTCAGTTCACTGCCAGCGGCGCGGCGGCGGACCGCCGCGCCGGCATGGATCAGTTGTCTTCCAGTTCCATGTTGATGGCCAGCGAGCGGATTTCCTTCACGAGCACGTTGAAGGATTCCGGCATGCCCGCGACCATCTCGTGCTCGCCGTCGACGATGTTCTTGTACATCTGGTTGCGGCCCTGCACGTCATCGGACTTCACCGTCAGCATTTCCTGCAGGGTGTAGGCCGCGCCGTAGGCTTCCAGCGCCCAGACTTCCATTTCACCGAAGCGCTGGCCGCCGAACTGCGCCTTGCCGCCCAGCGGCTGCTGGGTGACGAGCGAGTACGGACCGGTCGAACGGGCGTGCATCTTGTCGTCGACCAGGTGGTTCAGCTTCAGGTAGTGCATGTAACCGACGGTGGTGTGGCGATCGAACGCTTCACCGGTGCGGCCGTCATACAGCTGGGTCTGGCCACTGCTCGGCAGGTCGGCCAGTTCCAGCATGCGCTTGATTTCCGCTTCGGTAGCACCGTCGAACACCGGGGTGGCCATCGGCACGCCATCGGTGAGGTTACGGGCCAGACGCAGCAGTTCCTCGTCGCTGAACTGCGACAGGTCGACACGGTTGGCCACGTTGGTGTCGTCGTGGTTGTAGATGTCGTCCAGGAACTTGCGCAGGTCGGCCACCGCGGCCTGGGCTTCCATCATCGCCTGGATCTTGCGACCCAGGCCCTTGGCTGCCCAGCCCAGGTGCACTTCCAGGATCTGGCCGATGTTCATACGCGACGGCACGCCCAGCGGGTTCAGCACGATGTCCACGGTTTCCCCCGAGGCCATGTACGGCATGTCCTCGACCGGCACCACGTTGGACACCACACCCTTGTTGCCGTGGCGGCCTGCCATCTTGTCGCCCGGCTGGATGCGGCGCTTCACGGCCAGGAACACCTTGACCATCTTCAGCACGCCCGGGGCGAGGTCGTCGCCGGCGGTGATCTTGCCGCGCTTGTCGGCGAAGCGACGCTCGAATTCCTTCTCGTGCGCCTGGATCTGCTTCTGGGCGCGCTCGATGGCTTCCGAAGCGTCCTCGTCCTTCATGCGCAGGATGAACCAGTCGGCCTTCTTCAGACCGTCCAGGTAGGCGTCGGAGATGACGTCACCCTTCTTCAGGCCGGCACCACCGTTGACCACCTTGCCCACGATCTGCGAACGCAGACGCATGTAGATGGCCGCTTCCAGGATACGGAACTGGTCGTCGAAGTCCTTCTTGACGCGCTTGATTTCAGACTCTTCGATCTGGCGGGCGCGCTTGTCCTTCTCGATGCCGTCGCGGGTGAAGACCTGCACATCGATGACGGTGCCGTCCATGCCCGGCGGAACGCGCAGCGAGCTGTCCTTAACGTCCGAAGCCTTCTCGCCGAAGATGGCGCGCAGCAGCTTCTCTTCCGGGGTCAACTGGCTTTCGCCCTTCGGGGTGACCTTGCCGACCATGATGTCGCCGGCGCGGACTTCCGCACCGATGTACACCACGCCGCTTTCGTCCAGGCGGTTCAGCGCCTGCTCGGAAACGTTCGGGATGTCGGCGGAGATTTCCTCCGGCCCCAGCTTGGTGTCACGCGCGACGCAGGTCAGCTCTTCGATGTGGATCGTGGTGTAGCGATCCTCTTCCACCACGCGCTCGGAGAGCAGGATGGAGTCTTCGAAGTTGTAGCCGTTCCACGGCATGAACGCGATCAGCATGTTCTGGCCCAGGGCCAGTTCGCCGATGTCGGTGGACGGACCGTCGGCCAGCACGTCGCCGCGGGCGATGACGTCACCCACCTGGACCAGCGGACGCTGGTTGATGCAGGTGTTCTGGTTCGAACGGGTGTACTTGACCAGGTTGTAGATGTCGACGCCGGCGTCGGTGGCACCGACGATTTCTTCCTCGACCACCTTCACCACGATGCGCGCGGCGTCGATCTGCACGATCTCGCCACCACGACGGGCGTTGACGGTCACACCGGAGTCACGCGCCACGGCGCGCTCGATGCCGGTACCGACCAGCGGCTTCTGCGCACGCAGGGTCGGCACGGCCTGACGCTGCATGTTCGCGCCCATCAGTGCGCGGTTTGCGTCATCGTGCTCCAGGAACGGAACCAGCGCGGCCGCGATGGACACGGTCTGCATCGGCGAGACGTCCATGAAGTGGACTTCCGCCGGCGGCTTCAGCAGCGATTCGCCCTGGAAACGGCAGGGAACGAACTGCTCGGTCAGCATGCTGTCGGCATTGGTCAGGGCGTTGGCCTGCGCAATGACGTACTCGTTTTCTTCGATGGCCGACAGGAACTCGACTTCATCGTAGACCTTGCCGTCCACGACCTTGCGGTACGGGGTCTCGAGGAAACCGTACTGGTTGGTGCGGGCGTACACGGCCAGCGAGTTGATCAGGCCGATGTTCGGGCCTTCCGGGGTTTCGATGGTGCAGACGCGGCCGTAATGGGTCGGGTGCACGTCGCGCACTTCGAAGCCGGCGCGCTCACGGGTCAGGCCGCCCGGGCCCAGGGCCGAGACGCGACGCTTGTGGGTCACTTCCGACAGCGGGTTGTTCTGATCCATGAACTGCGACAGCTGCGAGGAGCCGAAGAATTCCTTGATGGCAGCGGCAACCGGCTTGGCGTTGATCAGCTCCTGCGGGGTCAGGCCTTCCGACTCGGCCATCGACAGGCGCTCCTTGACCGCGCGCTCGACGCGGACCAGGCCGACGCGGAACACGTTCTCGGCCATTTCGCCGACCGAACGCACGCGACGGTTGCCCAGGTGGTCGATATCGTCGACCACGCCGCGACCGTTGCGGATCTCGGTCAGGACCTTGATCACGTCCAGGATGTCGGAGCTGTCGCCGTGGGCACCGACCAGGCGCTTGGACTCTTCGTCGTTGCGCTCGCCGAAGTACTTGCTGTCATACAGCACGGCTTCGCCGGTGGTTTCCTTGCGGCCCACGCGGCGGTTGAACTTCATGCGGCCGACCGCGGACAGGTCGTAGCGCTCGAAGGTGAAGAACAGGTTGTGGAACAGGTTCTGCGCGGCATCCTTGGTCGGCGGCTCGCCCGGACGCATCATGCGGTAGATTTCGACCAGGGCTTCCAGCTGGGTCTTGGTCGGATCGATGCGCAGGGTGTTGGACAGGTACGGGCCACGATCCAGGTCGTTCACCCACAGGGTGCCCACCGCATCGACGCCGGCCTTGCGGAAGTTCTGCAGCTGCTCGTCGCTGATCTCGTCGTTGGCCTGGGCCAGCAGTTCGCCGGTGGAGGCATCGACCACGTCATGCGACAGGATGCGGCCGACGATGTAATCGTCCGGCACGGCCAGGGCGGCAATGCCCGACGCTTCCAGCTGCTTGATGTGGCGCGCGGTGATGCGCTTGCCGGCTTCCACGATGACCTTGTCGCCGTCGGCGAGGTCGAAGCCCAGGGTTTCGCCACGCAGGCGCTCGGGCACCAGCTCCAGCTGGACGCCTTCATCCGGGTTGATGTGGAAGGTGTTGATCTCGAAGAACTCGGCCAGCATCTCTTCGTTGCTGTAGCCGAGCGCGCGCAGCAGGATCGACACCGGCAGCTTGCGGCGGCGGTCGATACGGGTGAACAGCGCGTCCTTCGGGTCGAACTCGAAGTCCAGCCAGGAACCGCGGTAAGGAATGATGCGGGCGCTATACAGCAGCTTGCCCGAGCTGTGGGTCTTGCCACGGTCGTGGTCGAAGAACACGCCCGGCGAGCGGTGCAGCTGCGAGACGATGACGCGCTCGGTGCCGTTGACGATGAAGGTGCCGTTTTCGGTCATCAGCGGGATTTCGCCCAGATAGACCTCCTGCTCCTTCACGTACTTGATGGCCTTGGTCGACGACTCGCGGTCGTAGATGACCAGGCGCACGGTCACGCGCAGCGGCGCGCCGTAGCTCATGCCACGCTGGCGGCACTCACGTTCGTCGAAGACCGGCTCGCCCAGCTTGTAGCCGACGTATTCCAGGGCGGCGTTGCCGCTGTAGCTGGCGATCGGGAAGACCGACTTCAGCGCAGCGTGCAGGCCGTGGTCCGTGCGCTTGGCCGGGTCGACATTTTCCTGCAGGAATTCACGATAGGAATCCACCTGGATGGCGAGCAGGAACGGCACTTCGAGAATCGCGCGCTGCTTGCCGAAATCCTTGCGGATACGCTTTTTTTCGGTGAACGAATAGGACGTCATGAGGTCTTCCACCTTGTTGTGCGGGCCGTGCGCCCACGACCCGAAGGAAACTTGAAATTGTCAGTTGGAAGTCGCTGGTATTGCCGGCACCAGCACGCCTTCTCCCGCTACTTCCAACTGCCAACTCGTCTGCATCTACTGCCCTGCCGCCGCGCCAAGCGCTGGCCGGCCGGGTATGACCGCAGCCCGTGTTGGGCTTTTTTCCACAGTTACAACGTGTATTGCATGAAACGACCAAAGGCCGGGGGCTTACGCCCCCAGCCTTGGCTGCATCGCCGTGAATCGATGACGATGCAAGGGAAGTGCTTACTTGACTTCGACAGTCGCGCCAGCAGCTTCCAGGTCCTTCTTCATCTTCTCGGCTTCGTCCTTCGAAGCGTTGTCCTTCAGGACGCCGCCGGCTTCGGCCAGATCCTTCGCTTCCTTCAGGCCCAGGCCGGTGATGGCGCGGACGGCCTTGATGACTTCGACCTTCTTGTCGCCAGCGGTCTTCAGGGTGACGACGAATTCGGTCTGCTCTTCAACAGCAGCAGCCGGGCCAGCGGCAGCAGCAGCGGCAACCGGAGCAGCGGCGGAGACGCCGAACTTCTCTTCGATGGCCTTGACCAGCTCCATCACTTCCATCAGGGACTTCTCGGCGATGGCGTCGACGATCTGTTCGTTGGTAAGGGACATGATAATTACCTTTGGATGATTTTCTGGGATGAGGTTCCGCAAGGAACCACTAAATAGTCGAAACTCAGGCGGTCTCGGCAGCCGGTTCAGCAGCTTCAGCGGCTTCGCCACCGTTCTGCTTGTCACCGATGGCCTTGATGGCGCGGGCGAACATCGTGACCGGCTCGGCCAGGACGCGTGCCAGCATTGCCAGGGCCTGGTCGCGGGTCGGCAGCGATGCCAGAACCTCGACGTGGCTCGCCGGGAACACTTCACCACCGATGGCGACGACCTTAGCCTTCAGCTTGTCGTTGCCCTTGGCGGCTTCCTTGATCAGGCGACCGGCTGCGCCGGGCTCCTCGAGCGAGAACGCGTACAGCAGCGGACCAACCATCTGGTCCTGTGCGACTGCGAACTCGGTGCCTTCAACGGCGCGCGAAGCCAGGGTGTTCTTGACAACCTTCAAGAAAACACCGGTTTCACGAGCCTGCTTGCGCATCGCGGTCATCTGGGCGACCGTGGTGCCAGCGTATTCGGCTGCGATCAAGGAGTGGGCCTTGGCGGCGACGTCTGCCAGCTCGGCGACTACTTCTTGCTTCTGGGACAGATTGAGAGCCATTGCACTCCTCCAATTGAACTCCGCTTACGGCTCCTGCCGTGTGCGGTCCTGTGCGGCATCCGTCCTGGACGCCGGGAACATCGGAATGATGTTCCGGGGGTGGGCCGTTCCAGACCTGGAGTGCAATCGGGGAAGATCCCAGACGTGCGTGAACCAGAAAAACTCCAGAAGGGCACCATCTACGCAGGTTGATTCCGAAGAATCGATTAAGCGGTCATTGCTGCTCCGGCGGCGACTCCCTGCCATATCGAGCTTCCGTGCCCGTCGCCGGTATTGCCACGACCGCGCCTGCGGTCTTTGACGGCTACCGCCAGCGATGTACGGCCGGCGATGCCTTCAAATGTCACGGTCACGGTGCCCGAGGGTACCGTGACCGCTTGAAACAATTACTTCAGGGTCAGCGACGACTGGTCGACGGTGACGCCCGGGCCCATCGTCGAGCTGACCGAAACCTTCTGCAGGTAGGTGCCCTTCGAGGTGGCCGGCTTGGCCTTGATCAGGTCCATCAGCAGCGCGGTCAGGTTCGACTTCAGCGCGTCTTCGGCGAAGTCGGCCTTGCCGATGGTGCAGTGGATGATGCCGGCCTTGTCGGTGCGGTAACGGACCTGACCCGACTTGGCGTTCTTCACGGCTTCACCCGGGTTCGGGGAAACGGTGCCGACCTTCGGGTTCGGCATCAGGCCGCGCGGGCCCAGCACGGTGCCCAGCTTACCGACGACGCGCATGGCGTCCGGGGTCGCGATGACGACGTCGTAGTTCAGATCGCCGGCCTGCATCTTTTCGGCCAGGTCGTCCATGCCGACGGCTTCGGCGCCAGCGGCCAGGGCTTCGTCAGCCTTGGCACCGGCCGGAGCGAAGACAGCGACGCGGACCGACTTGCCGGTACCGGCCGGCAGCACGGTGGAGCCACGGACCTGCTGGTCGGACTTCTTCGCATCGACGCCCAGGCGCACGGCAACGTCGATCGACTCGACGAACTTGGCCTTGGTGGCAGTCTTCAGGATGTTGATCGCGTCTTCGAAGGCGTACGACTTGCCCGGGACAACGGCGGCCTTGATGGCCTTTTCGCGCTTGTTCTGTGCCATCTGATTAACCCTCCACCACGAGGCCCATGGAACGGGCAGAGCCAGCGATGGTACGCACGGCGGCGTCCAGATCGGCGGCAGTCAGATCCGGTTCCTTCGCCTTGGCGATCTCTTCCAGCTGCTTACGGGTGACCTTGCCGACCTTCTCGGTGTTCGGACGCTTGGAGCCCGACGAGATGCCAGCGGCCTTCTTCAGCAGGGTGGTGGCCGGGGTGCTCTTGGTGATGAAGGTGAACGTACGGTCCGAGTAGGCCGTGATGATCACCGGAACCGGCAGACCCGGCTCGAGCTTCTGCGTGGCAGCGTTGAACGCCTTGCAGAATTCCATGATGTTCAGGCCGCGCTGACCCAGCGCAGGACCGACCGGCGGCGAGGGGTTGGCCTGACCGGCCTTCACCTGCAGCTTGATGTAACCGACAACTTTCTTTGCCATGAGTATGCTCTCCGGGTGCTAGCGCCTTGCGACAACAGGCTCCCCATCGGACCGGGAATCACGCGTCCCGGCATCGCGTTTTGAAATCATGCTGAAGGCCACCTTGCGGCGGCCTCGTCCTGCTGGCTTCCCAGCGGGGAGCCGCGCACTATAACAGGTTTTTTCTTCACATGCCTGAAGCGGCAGGTAAACGAATGAAACCGGGCCAGGCCCGGTTCCTCTTGTAGAGTCGAGCCATGCTCGACTGATCCGCAAAGTCGAGCATGGCTCGACTCTACAGGGCCGGTCAGACGGCCTTTTCGACCTGGCCGAACTCGAGCTCGACCGGGGTGGCACGACCGAAGATCAGCACCGAGACGCGCAGACGGCTCTTCTCGTAGTTGACTTCTTCGACGACGCCATTGAAATCGTTGAACGGGCCGTCGGTGACGCGGACCATCTGGCCCGGCTCGAACAGCACCTTCGGACGCGGCTTCTCAACACCTTCCTGAACGCGGTTCAGGATGGCTTCGGCCTCGGAATCGGCGATAGGCAGCGGGCGATCGGCGGTGCCGCCGATGAAGCCCATCACGCGCGGGGTTTCCTTGACCAGGTGCCAGCTTTCGTTGTCGATGCGCGGGATACCGGCTTCTTCGTGGGTCTCGATCTGGACCAGCACGTAACCCGGGAAGAACTTGCGCTCGGAACGACGCTTCTGGCCGGCACGCATCTCGACCACTTCTTCGGTCGGGACCAGGACATCGCCGAAGCGCTCTTCCATGCCGTCACGGACGATGCGATCGCGCAGGGCCTGCGCTACCGACTTCTCGAAGCCCGAATAGGCGTGAACGACGTACCAACGCTTCATGCAAATCTCCTTAGCGGCTCAGGAACAGCTGGACCAGCCACTGAATGACGTAATCAAACCCGCCCAGCAGCAGGCTGAGAATGATCACCACAACCATCACGACCCAGGTCATGCGGATGGCTTCCTGGCGCGTCGGCCAGACCACCTTGCGCAGCTCGAAGCGCGACTCGGAGAGGAATTCGCGGGTGTCGCGGCCCTTGCCGGTCAGCATGAACACGGCAACACCGCCAGCCAGACCAATCACGACAGCCAACGCACGCAGCTGACCCGTCCACGCGCCCAGCTGGGCAGCGCGACCGGAGTCAGCGGAGAACCAGAACCAGACGAACAGACCAGCCAGCACCAGCAGGGATGCAACGGCGTACTTGACGATATCCCCACCCGTGGCGGAGGTGTCCTTGGAGTGTTCGATCTTGCTATTCATCAGGCTATGTCTGCTTTAGCGGCCGAACCGCTGGATAAGGTGGGCAGATGGCACGCCAGGAGGGACTCGAACCCCCAACCTGCGGTTTTGGAGACCGCTGCTCTGCCAATTGAGCTACTGGCGTACAGATTGAAACTTGCCTTCCCTTAGACGGCGAAGGCGGACCGAGGTTCCCGGCCCGCCACTCGCCCGACCGGCAGCGCTATGCAACCGCCGGCTTTGCAGGCTTACTCGAGGATGCTGGCAACCACGCCGGCACCGACGGTACGGCCACCTTCGCGGATGGCGAAGCGCAGACCGGCGTCCATGGCGACCGGGTTGATCAGGGTGACAACCATCTTGATGTTGTCGCCCGGCATCACCATCTCGACGCCTTCCGGCAGCTCAACCGCACCGGTGATGTCGGTGGTACGGAAGTAGAACTGCGGACGGTAACCCTTGAAGAACGGGGTGTGACGGCCGCCCTCGTCCTTCGACAGCACGTAGACTTCGGCGTCGAACTTGGTGTGCGGCTTGATCGAACCCGGCTTGGCCAGGACCTGGCCACGCTCGACGTCGTCACGCTTGGTGCCGCGCAGCAGCAGACCGGCGTTGTCGCCTGCCTGGCCCTGATCCAGCAGCTTGCGGAACATTTCCACGCCGGTCACGGTGGTCTTCTGCACCGGACGGATGCCGACGATTTCGATTTCTTCGCCGACCTTGATCACGCCGCGCTCGATACGACCGGTCACCACGGTGCCGCGGCCCGAGATCGAGAACACGTCTTCCACCGGCATCAGGAACGGCTTGTCGACGTCACGCTCCGGGGTCGGGATCCAGCTGTCGAGAGCTTCGACCAGCTTGATCACGGCCGGCACGCCGATGTCGCTCTGGTCGCCTTCCAGCGCCAGGCGGGCCGAACCCGAGATGATCGGGGTGTCGTCGCCCGGGAAGTCGTACTTGCTCAGCAGCTCGCGGACTTCCATTTCGACCAGTTCCAGCAGCTCGGCATCGTCAACCATGTCGGCCTTGTTCAGGAACACGACGATGTACGGCACGCCGACCTGACGCGACAGCAGGATGTGCTCGCGGGTCTGCGGCATCGGGCCGTCAGCGGCCGAGCACACCAGGATTGCGCCGTCCATCTGGGCGGCACCGGTGATCATGTTCTTGACGTAGTCAGCATGGCCCGGGCAATCGACGTGGGCGTAGTGACGGGTGGTGGATTCGTATTCGACGTGCGCGGTCGAGATCGTGATACCACGAGCCTTCTCTTCCGGAGCGGCGTCAATGGCCGAGTAGTCCTTGAACTCGCCGCCGAAACGCTCGGCACCGATCTTGGTCAGTGCGGCGGTCAGCGTGGTCTTGCCGTGGTCGACGTGACCGATGGTGCCGACGTTGACGTGCGGCTTGGTGCGCTCGAACTTACCCTTGGCCATGGCTGCTTATCTCGAATTCGTCTGGTGTGGTGCTTAAGATGGTGCTCACAAAAGGAATCGAACCTTCGACCTCTTCCTTACCAAGGAAGTGCTCTACCGACTGAGCTATGTGAGCGAGTTTTGCATTATGGCATGAACTCGATAATATTCAAAGTTCATTCAATGGAGCGGGAGACGGGAATCGAACCCGCACCATCAGCTTGGAAGGCTGAGGTTCTACCATTGAACTACTCCCGCACCGGGAATGTGCCACAACGTGAATCTGGTGGAGGGAGGTGGATTCGAACCACCGAAGGCGTAAGCCAGCAGATTTACAGTCTGCCCCCGTTGGCCGCTTGGGTATCCCTCCTTACCACCCCATCCCGTTGCCGCCGAAGCGTTGCGGTGTGTGGTGGTGAGCCGCTTATTCTGCTGATCAGCCCGGGGGCTGTCAACGCTTTTTTCGGTTTTTTTCACACGTTGTCGCAAACCCATTGATACGCAACGTTATTGCCCCGGAAGCAGCAGGGACTCGTTGGCGAAAATTGCGACATGGGGCACGCCGTCGGCGCCAATCCAGCCCCGATACATGCCCTGGGTGTTGAACGGCGTGGCCGCTTTGCCATCGGCGGACAGCACGATGGCACCGCCGTCGCCGCCCATTTTCGGGATGGTCTCGTTGATGACGCCCTTGCCGGCCTGCTCCGGGGTCTGCCCCAGGTAGCGCATGCGCGCGCAGATCTCATGTGCGGCCGCCGTGCGGATGTAGTACTCGCCCCAGCCGGTGCCGGACACCGCGCAGCGCGCGTCGGCCCAGGTGCCGGCGCCGATGATCGGCGAGTCGCCCACGCGGCCGTAACGCTTGTTGGTCATGCCGCCGGTGGACGTGCCCGCCGCGAGGTGGCCCTGTGCATCCAGCGCGACCGCACCGACGGTGCCGAAGTGCTTTGCGGTTTCCAGATCGGCATGCGCCTGGCCACTGGCCTCTTCCTTCAGCGCGCGCTGCAGCTGCTGCCAGCGCTTGTCGGTGCGGAAGTACGACGGATCCACCAGGGTGACGCCCTGCTCCACCGCGAAGGCCTCGGCGCCCTGCCCTACCATCATCACGTGCGGGGACTTCTGCATGACCCGCTGCGCCAGCTGGATGGGATTGCGCACGCGCTGCACGCCGGCCACCGCGCCGGCGGCCTGGGTGGCACCGTCCATCAGCGAGGCGTCCAGCTCGTTGCGGCCATCATGGGTGAACACTGCGCCCTTGCCGGCATTGAAGGTGGGGTCGTCCTCCAGCACGGTGATCGCCGCCGTGACCGCCGCCAGCGCCGGACGGCCGGCGGCCAGTTCGGCATGTCCTTTCAGCAGGGCCGCCTGCAGCGCCGCGCGCGCGGCCTTTTCCTCGGCCGGCGACAGATCCTTGCGCTCGACGCCGGCGCCGCCGTGGATGACCAGCAACGGCGAAGTGGACGGCGCGGCGTGGGCAAGCAGGGGCAGCGACAGCAGGGCGGACAGCGCCAGGCGCAGTTTCATCGGGGACGTCTCCAGGGAGTGTAGTTCGGTAGCGCCGGGCCATGCCCGGCGGAAAGAACGGTGCGGCAAGACCGCCGGGCATGGCCCGGCACTACCGGCGCGTGATTTCAATCTGGCCGTCGTCGATCTCGGCCATGGCCTGGTAGTCCACGTCGGCCTGGAAGTCATCCAGGCGCAGGCGGCCGCCACTGGCGACCACCGTCACCGGCACGGCATGGAAGCGCAGCGGTTCGCCCTCGACCAGGCGGTCGGCATCGCGGCCGGGGCTGACCAGCCAGACCTTGCCCTGGCCATCGGCGCTGTAGACCTGGGCCTGGCCATCGGGTTCGACACACAGGGCCGTGTCTTCATCCACACCGATGCCGACCATGTCCGGGTCGCCACTGTCCTGCGCGGCGCGGGCGACGAACACGATCAGGCGGCCGAGGCGGTCGCGCTTGTCGAAGTGGGTATCGGTCACCACGCGCTGCAGGTAGGGCATCTGCAGGAAGCCGCGATCGAGGGTGACCGCACTGCCCATCGGGTCGGCCAGTGCACCGGCCGAGGAAATGCTGCCGCCATCCAGCGCGCCATAGGCGTAGCCGCCGAGGATGGCCAGGCCGGCACTGGTGCCGGCAATCGGCTTGCCGGCCCGCACATGGGCGTTGAGCGCGCGGTTCAGGGCAGTGCCCTTCCAGAACCGGATGTAGCGTGACTGGTCCCCACCGGCGATGAAGATGGCATCGGCGGCCGCAACCACGCGCAGCACGGCCGGATCGTCCGCACCGCGCCGGTTGTCGAACACCAAGGTCTGCACCGCGGTGGTGCCGCCGATATCGCGATACAGGCGTTCCTGCAGTTCATCGCCACCGGAGGCGCGCAGGATCAGCACGCGGCCATTGCCGGCCTGGCGCAGCCACCACTGGAAGGCCTCGGGCACCCACTCGCCACCGCCCATCAGCATCATCGCCGGTGCCCGCGGCCCGGGACGGGGTGCATCCAGGTCGCCAATCTCGTAATAATCGAAGCCGGGGGAATGCAGGTCGCGCACCTCCTGCGCCGATGCAAGCGGGGCCAGCAAGGCCAGCAAGACCCCCAGCAACAGGCGGGACCAGGGTCGGTGGACAAGGGTGCTCATCTTGATCTCCCTGAACAGAATCGACTTGCAATCGTTTTCACTCTTTGCCAGATGATGAACCTGTAGTCAAGGGCGTAAAAAAGGCGTTAAATGCGCGCGCCCATTCCGCAATGTGAATGGGGGACAGGGCCCCTCCTCTGTGGGCCGGTTTCATATCCGGGAATTTCTCATGCGTAGACAGGCGATGGCGTGGTCGATCCAGCTGGCGTTGATGGGCATTGCTGCTTCGGCGGCGGCCCAGAACTCTGGTTCCTCTTCGGTACAACAGCTGGACGCGGTGCAGGTGACCGGCTCGCGCATCCCGCGCGCCCAGGTGGAAGGCCCCGCTCCGATCACGGTCATCAACGCCGAAGAGATCCGCTCCAGTGGCTTCACCACGGTGCCGGACGTGCTGCGCGCGATGACCCAGAACGGCGGTGAGACGCAGAGCCAGCAGTCGTCCAGCGGCGCGGACTTCTCGCCGGGCGCGCAGCAGGTCGACCTGCGCGGGCTGGGCCCGAACCACACCCTGGTGCTGGTCAACGGCCGCCGCATCGCCGACTTCCCGATGCCGTTCAAGGGCCGCAGCAACTTCACCGACGTGTCCAACATTCCGCTGGGCATGATCGACCGCATCGAGGTGCTGACCGGCAGTGCGTCGGCCATCTACGGGTCGGACGCCATCGCCGGCGTGGTCAACTTCATCCTGAAGAAGAAGGCCGACGGCACCACCGTCGACGTGCGCATGGGCACCACCAGCGAAGGCGGCGGTGAATCCTTCGACATGAGCCTGGCCAGCGGTTTCAGCACGGGCAACTTCAACGCGGTCTACAGCGTCGAACTGCAGTCGCAGACGCCGTTGTGGGCCTACGAGCGCGACCTGCAGGATTCGACCCAGGACGCGCCGACCGAAGGCTCGCGCATCGCGCGCCGCAGCTACCTGCGCACCGACTACAACGATGACTACCTGGACCCGGGCGCGGCCACCTGCGAAGCGCTGGCCGGGCAGAACCAGGGCAGCACCTACCGCGCCTTCCGCCCGCGCTACGGCTACTACTGCGGCAGCGACACCTCCATCGGCTACGGCACCATCCTCAGCAAGCGCCGCGGCGCCAACGGCTATGCGTCGCTGAGCTATGACTTCGACAACGGCCAGCAGTGGTTCGCCGATGTGCAGCTGGGTTACCACACCCTGTCGCTGATGCGCGACGTCACCTCGTGGGGCCGCATGGCCGCCGACGGCGACGAGTCGGGCTACTTCAACAACGAAGCCACCGGCGAGATCGAATTCTGGCAGCGCCAGTTCTCGCCGGAGGAAATGGGTGGCCTGCGCAACGCCATGGTGCGCAGCACGCAGAAGACCTTCAGCGTGACCACTGGCTTCAAGGGCAACCTGACCGGCACCTGGGACTACGAAGCGGCGCTGAGCCACTCGCAGTACCAGTCGCGCATCAGCTGGCCGCAGATCATCGCGGCCAAGGCCAACGACCTGTTCCTGGGCCCGCAGCTGGGCGAGGACGATGATGGCTTCCCGATCTACAACGCCGATCCGTCGCGCCTGTACCGGCCGCTGACCCGCGCCGAGTACGATTCGATTGCCGCCCGTACCACCTATACGCCGAAGTCGCGCACCGAAACGGCGGCGTTCACCCTGACCAACGGCGCGCTGTTCGGCCTGCCCGGCGGTGATGCCGGCTTCGCCGCGACGGTGGAAGTGGGCCAGCAGGCCTACGCGCTGAATCCCGATCCGCTGGCGACCGAGTACTACTACTACAGCTGGAAGGATTCGGACGGCAAGGGCTCGCGCAACCGCTGGGCGACCGCCGCCGAGCTGCGCCTGCCGCTGCATGACACGCTGAACCTGAGCGTGGCCGGCCGCTACGACCAGTACCGCTACTCGGGCCACACGATCGGCAAGGCCACCTGGAGCGGCGGCCTGGAATGGCGCCCGGTCGACAGCCTGCTGGTGCGCGGCTCCTACGGCACCGCGTTCCGTGCACCGGACCTGCACTACGTGTTCGCCGGCCCGGGCAACGACGAAACCAGCGCCGAAGACCTGTACAACTGCCGCGCCGATGCCGCCGATGACTGCGCCGACTACGAGCGCAACGTGATCCGCAGCCGCAGCGGCAACCGTGAGCTGGACCCGGAAACCAGCACCTCCTGGAGCGCCGGTTTCGTCTGGTCGCCGGCCAGCGGCCTGGACCTGTCGGTGGACTGGTTCGACATCGACATGCGCAAGCAGGTACAGGACATGGATGTGCGCACCATCCTGGCCAGCGAAGCGAACTGCCGCCTGGGCGACGCCGACATCACCTCGCCCACCTGCGTGGATGCATTGGCACGGGTGACCCGTACCGCCGATGGCCGCCTGTACGGCGTGCACGTGAATCCGATCAACGTGGCCCGCGAGTCGACCTCGGGCCTGGACGTGGGCCTGCGCTACCGCCTGCAGACCGGTGCCGGCGACTTCATCTTCAACGGCACCCACACCTGGGTGAAGAAGCATGATTTCCAGCGTTACCCGGGCGATCCCACTGAAGACCAGTTCGCGGTCAACAGCGGCTTCGACATCCCGCGCACCAAGACCAGCGTCAGCGTGACCTGGGAGAAGGATGCGTGGTCGGCCACCGTGTACGGCTCGCGCCTGGGCAAGCTGCCGACCTCGGACAGCTACGACCAGGTGTTCGACTGGGACAGTGGTGACAGCCCGTACGTGAAGGCGACCTACCGCTACAACGCGTCAGTGCAGTACCGCTTCGACGACCACTCGCGCCTGTCGCTGTCGGTGGTGAACGTGTTCAACAAGATGCCGCCGAAGGACAACACGTACACGGCCTACCCGTACTACGACGTGTCCTGGTTCGACAGCATCGGCCGCACGATCAACCTGCAGTACACCCACAAGTTCGGCGGCAGCGCACTGTAAGCGCCCTGCCCCGATGGCCCCGGCAACCCCCGCTTCGGCGGGGGTTGTCCGTTTCAAGCTGAACGGTGGCCATGCACGGCCACGCCGGCGGCGCGCCCCCGCCGTTTTTAGGACATGGCTGATTCCGGGGGTGTGGGGGGCCTGCCTAGCATCAGGGCATGTTCCGCTTTCTCCGCCCTTCGCTGCCCCAGATCGCCCCGCCGACCACCGCCTCGGTGCTGCTGCGCTGGCTGACCGTATGCGTGTTCCTGTGCCTGGCCGCAGCGGCCGGTTTCTACCTGGTGGGCGCGCTGACTGAAGACGTGTCCACCCACCGGCGCGACATGAACGCCGCCGCCTACCGCGCGCAGATCTATTTCGACCAGCGTGAGGCCCTGCTGCGCTACCTGGGCGATGCGGTGGTGACCACCGACCCGGCGGCAGCGGCGGCCGACAACGAAGGCGTGCGCCAGCTGCCGCTGGATGGGCCCGGCGGCCGCCCCGGCCAGCGCCTGCTGCTGCCGGCGCGCACCGAGCAGACCCTGCAACTGCTGCAGACCCACCTGCTGCTGATCGATGCCCGCGGCACGCACTGGCTGGCCGGCGGCCGCGCCGATGTCGATATCGGTCAGCTGCCTGCACTGCCCGCCCTGCAGGCGCGCAGCGGCAGCCTGGCCGGCACCGACCCGGTGTACTGGCTGCGCGCGGGCGACCACGGCGTGGCCCTGGCCCAGCCCATCCAGGCCGGCGCGCACGCCGCGCAGTGGCTGGTACTGCTGCTGGACAGCGCGGCCGCGTCGGCGATGATCGACGGCCAGGGCATCGGCGGCTATGCGCTGCTGGACCGGCAGGGGCAACCCACCCTGTCCAGCGTGGCGCCGCGCCTGGACAGCGCCGGCTGGAAGACCCTGCAGCAACGCCAGGACGACAGCTTCGGCGCGATCTGGAGCAGCGGCGTGCCGCGTGGCGTAGCCCTGGTCAAGAGCGTGGGCAATGACGGCTGGCGGCTGGTCTACCACCTCCCGCCCAGCCTGCTGCTGGGCGACCTGGCCATGCCGCTGCTGGTCTGCACCGGCTTCCTGCTGCTGGCCGGCATTGCCCTGCGCCTGCTGCGGCTGCGGATCGACCGCCAGCTGCTGCAGCCGGCGCTGCTGCAGCACCGCCGCCTGCTGGAGAGCCTGGATTTCAGTTCCACCGTGATCGACCTGGCCCCGGTGGGGATCTGTGTCCTGCGCCGCAGCGACCGCCGCCTGCTGCTGTCCAACCAGCTGCTGCGCGACTGGCTGGGCGAAGACAGCGAGGACAGCGATTGGCAGGCCCCCTGGCGCGACCACGCCGGCGAACGCGGCCGCGGCCTGGAATTCACCACCCATGACGGGCGCCAGCTGCAGGTACTGCACGCGGCCTGCCGCTACCAGGACGACGACGTCCTGCTGTGCGTGTTCCATGATATTTCCCGCCATCGCCAGGCGCAGGCTGCGCTGTCCTCGGCACGGCAGGCGGCCGACGCGGCCAACCAGGCCAAGAGCGCCTTCCTGGCTACCATGAGCCACGAGATCCGCACGCCGCTGTACGGCGTACTGGGCACGCTGGAACTGCTGGGCCATACCGCCCTGGATGCGCGCCAGTCGCAGTACCTGCGCACCATCGCCAGTTCGTCGTCGGTGCTGCTGCAGCTGATCAGCGATGTGCTGGACGTATCGAAGATCGAATCGGGCCAGCTGAGCCTGGAACCCAGCGCGTTCTCGCCGCGCGAGCTGACCGAATGCGTGCTGCGCAGCTTCGCCGCCGCCGCAACCCGCAAGGGGCTGCAGGTGCTGGTGTGCACCGATCCGCAGCTGCCGGCGCGCGTGCTGGGCGATGCCGACCGCATCCGCCAGGTGCTGGGCAACCTGCTGAACAACGCGATCAAGTTCACCGACCACGGCCGTGTGGTGCTGCGCGTGCGCGTGGTACAGCGCGATGGCGAATCCAGCGTGCTGGCCTGGCAGGTGACCGACACCGGGGTAGGTATCGCAGCCGAAGAGCAGGCGCGCCTGTTCGAACCCTTCCGCCAGGTGCGCGGCACGGCCAGTGCGCAGGGCACCGGCCTGGGCCTGTCGATCAGCGACCGCCTGGTGCGCCTGATGAGCGGCGAACTGCGGGTGGTGAGCGAACCCGGCCTGGGCAGCAGCTTCACCGTGCGCCTGCCGCTGCCGGTGGTGGCCGGCGCCGATGATGGCCCGGCCCTGCT
Organism: Stenotrophomonas maltophilia; assembly: GCF_047782825.1. GTDB lineage: Bacteria > Pseudomonadota > Gammaproteobacteria > Xanthomonadales > Xanthomonadaceae > Stenotrophomonas. Next base: position 2,331,960 of record NZ_CP180589.1, read on the forward strand.
GGCCGAGCCGCCGGTCTACGTCCGCGGCCGCGACAGCGAACTGGTCGACAGCGCGGTGGGCTGGCTGCGGCGTTGGGGCGCCAGTGCGCAGCCGCTGCACGGCGACCCGGCGCTGCTGGACCACGATGGCGCGATCCTGATGGAGGGCGAGGCCGAGGCCCCGCTGGACTGGCGCGGGCCGCGCGTGGTCGCCTCGATCGAGGGCGGCGAGCAGCCCACCGAACGTGCCGATGGCAGCCTGCTGGTCACCCTGCATGGCATCGGTGCGATCGGCCATGCGGTCGCGCGCCAGCAACGCCAGCGCGCGCCGCAGCCGGAAACCGTGCGGCCCGCCGCGCCGGCCGCACTGGGCCTGCGCGTGCTGGCGGTGGAAGACAATCCGATCAACCGGGTGATCCTGGGCGAGCAGCTGCAGGCACTGGGCTGCGAGGTCGAGCTGGCCCACGACGGGCTGGAGGCACTACAGCTGTGCCGGGCGCAGGACTTCGACCTTGTGGTGACCGACATCAACATGCCACGCATGGACGGCCACACCTTTGCCCGCCACCTGCGTGCCGAGGGCAACCCGGTGCCGGTGATCGGTGCCACCGCCAATGCCACCGCCGAAGAACGCGAGCGCTGCCTGGCCAGTGGCATGCAGGGCTACCTGAGCAAGCCCATCGACATCGCCGGCCTGCGCAAGGCGCTGGCCGCCGTCCGCCAAGGAGACCCCGCATGATCCCTCGCGCCCTCGATCCGTCCAGCCCCGCACAACGCATCCTGATCCTGGAAGACCAGCCGTTCCAGCGCGGCTTCCTGGTCAATCTGTTCAGTGCCCGTGCCGGCGTGCACGTCGATGCCTGTGAGGATGTGGAAGCGGCCATCGCGCTGTGCGCCTGCCAATCCTACGACCTGGTGGTGAGCGACCTGCTGATGCCCGGCCAGGACGGCATCCAGTTCATCCAGGCCTTGGCCGTGCAGCCGCGTCCGCCGCGGCTGGCGGTGGTCAGTGCAGCATCGCGGCGGATGATGACCTCGGCACGGCTGATGGCCGAATCGCTGGGCCTGGACGTGGTCGGGCTGCTGCCCAAGCCGGTGGCGGCCGCCGACGTCGATGCGCTGTTCCAGGCCTTGGCACAACCGCGCGCCGTCGCCGTCGGTGGCCCGGCAACGGCCCTGCCCGAACCGGAGGCACCGCAGCTGCGTGCCGCGCTGGCCGATGGCAGCCTGACCGCCTGGTTCCAGCCGAAGAAATCGCTGCAGTCCGGGCGCGTGGTGGCCGCCGAGGCGCTGGTGCGCTGGACCCACCCGCAACTGGGCACGCTGGCGCCCGGCAGCTTCCTGCCCGCGCTGTGCCGGCACGGGCTGGAAGGCGAACTGCTGCGGGTGATGCTCAAGGCCAGCATCCGCGCGCAGGCACGCTGGCGCGAACAGGGCTTCCGCGTACCGGTGTCGATCAACCTGCCGCCACACCTGCTGGAACAGTCGGACCTGCCCGACGAACTGCTGGCGCTGACACTGGCCCACGGCGGCACGCCGGGCCTGCTGTGCTTCGAACTGATGGAGAACAGCACCACCCGCCATGTCAGCGATTTCTATGCCGGCGCCTGCCGCCTGCGCATGAAGGGCTTTGGCCTGGCCCAGGATGACTTCGGCCAGGGCCTGAGTTCGGTGCACAACCTGGTCAATACGCCCTTCACCGAGGTCAAGATCGACCGTGCGCTGGTAAGTGGCTGCGCGCGTGATCCGGCCCTGCACCTGACCCTGTCCACGGTCATCTCGCTGGCCAACCAACTGGGCCTGACGATCGTCGCCGAGGGCGTGGAAAGCGATGCCGACCTGGCCACGCTGCGCCAGCTCGGCTGCAACCAGGTGCAGGGTTTCCTGATTTCGCAGGCGCTGCCATCGGATGAGTTCACCCGACTGCTGGATGAGGAAACGCCGTCCGCGCACCCGCTGTCGATGGCCTGCGCGCACTGACGGCACGTGCAGGCTTCACGAACCCGTCAAGCTGCATTGACGATCCTGTCTGGGCGCGCCGCAGCTGACATGCTGGCGCCGCTGACCACCTCCTTCCGTTCCGAGACCTGCCATGCCGGCCGAGGCCGCTCCCGTCCGCCGACTCGCACGCCGTTCCCTGCGGGTCCACGCCCTGCTGATCGGCGTGGTGGTGCTGGCCACCCTGCAGGCCGGGCTGCTGCTGTCCACCGGCTCGCAGCTGTTCCAGGAAGAGCAGAGCAAGATCCGCTACCACTTCCGCCGGCTGGACGGCACGCTGCAGGAACAGGAGCGCTTCCTGCGCCAGTGGCGCCTGCATGATGTGGGCGCGCGCGGGCAGCCGGTGCCGGTGACCGGTAGCCCGGCGGTGCCGGGTCCGCTGTTCGCCAACTTCGCCCTGGTGGGCCAGCAGGCCGGACACCTGGCGCCGCCGGCCGAACTGGGGGACCGTTTCCTGCGCTTCTACGGCGCGTTCTGGGCGGCGTCGCGCTACCCGCCGCCACAGTGCCTGCTGGTCGATGGCCAGGGCCAGCGTGGCCTGCTGGCGCCGATCCAGGGCGCTGCCGGCGAGGCCGGGCAGAGCAGCCCGCATCACCTGCAGCCGGCGCTGGCCAGCATCCACCAGGTGCTGCGCGAGCGCCCGACGTTGCGAAGCGGCGGGATCATCTGGACCCCGGTGCCGTGGCGCGACGACAAGACCCGCCTGCTGGCCGTCGCCCATGCCCCGCAGGACGCGCGGCTGTGGGGCGAGCCCGGCGATGATTCGCTGGCGGCGCTGGCCTGCCTGCTCGATCCGGCACGTGTGAATGACTACCAGCAGGTGCTGGGCACGCCGGTGTTCAACAGCCTGTCGTTGTTCGACGGCAACCAGCGCCTGCTGTTGGGTGATGCCGCCGATGCCAGCAGCGCCGGAACCTCATGGAGCGCGGGGCTGGATGGCCTGGTGTTCCGCATGCGCAGCGAACGGGGCTGGCTGGCGGTGTACCACGTGGGCTGGCAGCAGGTCTTCCAGCATCCGCGCGGGCCGCTGCTGGGCAGCATGGTGGTGGCCCTGCTGCTGGCCCTGGGCGGCAGCCTGGTGCTGCGCACCTACCGGCGTTCGGTGATCGAGCCGTTGCGCAGCAATCATGCACGCCTGCTGGAAAGCGAGGCCTTCAGCCGTACCGTGCTGGACAATGCACCGATCGGGCTGTGCCTGCTGCACCGTGGCGATGGCCGCGTACTGTTGGACAATGCGCTGGCCCGGCGCTGGCTGGGCGACGACCACGACCTGGGCGGCTGGCACGGCCCGTGGCGGCGCAGCGTGCTGGCCGCCGGCGGCACCACGCTGGGCGACGGCCTGGCCTACACCACCCCGGATGACCGCCATCTGCTGATCACCGCCGCGCCTGCGCGTTACCGCGGTGAGCCGGCCGTGCTGTGCCTGTTCATCGATCTGAGCAGCCAGTACGAAGCCGAACAGGTGCTGCAGCAGGCACGCCGCGCTGCCGATCAGGCCAACCGGGCCAAGAGCCAGTTCCTGGCCACCATGAGCCACGAGATCCGCACGCCGCTGTACGGCGTACTGGGCACCCTGGAACTGCTGGGGCTGACCCCGCTGGACGCGCGCCAGCAGGACTACCTGGCCACCATCCAGCGCTCCTCATCAACGTTGATGCAGTTGATCAGCGACATCCTCGATGTCAGCAAGGCCGAAGCCGGCCAGCTGGGCCTGGAACCGGGTGCGTTCGATCCGGCGCGGCTGACCGAGGACGCACTCGATTCCTACGCCGCGGCCGCAGCGAACAAGGGCCTGCAGTTCTACGCCTGCATCGACGCCGATGTACCGGCCACGGTCTGCGGTGATGCCGCGCGCATCCGCCAGATCCTCAACAACCTGATCAGCAATGCGCTGAAGTTCACCGACAGCGGCCGCGTGGTGGTGCGCCTGGGCATGGCCGCGCACGGCGACGGCGGCACCCTGCAATGGCAGGTGGCCGATACCGGCATCGGCATCGCCAGCGAGCACCAGGCGCATCTGTTCGAACCCTTCTTCCAGGCCAACCCCGGCACCGATGCCATGCGTGGCACCGGCCTGGGCCTGGCCATCTGCGCGCACCTGGTGGCGCTGATGCACGGCCAGCTGCGCGTGGTCAGCGAAAGTGGCCTGGGCAGCAGTTTCAGCGTCGAACTGCCGCTGCCGGCCACGCAGGCCGACCCACTGCAGTCCGCCCCGCCGCAGCTGCCGGCGGGCCTGCCGGTACAGGTGCGGGGCGGCATCCGCGAACTGGTGCAGTCCCTGTGCGAACGCCTGCAGCAGCGCGGCGCACAGGCCAGCGCGTTTCGCGAGGATGCCGTGTGGGCGCCCGGAACCACGCCGCTGCTGCTGGACCTGGTGCTGGATGACAAGGTACCCGCCTGGGACGGCACGCACGTGGTGGCCTGCCGCGATGGCGGCGTGCAGCCGCAATGGGTGGAGGGCTGCTGGCAGGTGGGACTGCACCGCCTGGATGCGGTCGTGCTGGCGCTGGCCAGCGCAGCCGGTCGCCCACTGCCGGCCGACGCGGGCGGGCGCCTGCCGGTGCCGCGCCGCTTCGGCCTGCAGGTGCTGGTGGCCGAAGACAATCCGATCAACCAGGCGATCCTGCGCGATCAGCTGGAGCAGCTGGGCTGCCACGCGGTGGTGGCCAGCGATGGCAACGAAGCGCTGGGCTACTGGCAACAGGGAGCCTTCGCGCTGGTGCTGACCGATCTGAACATGCCCGGCCTGGACGGCTACGGCCTGGCCCGGGCGCTGCGCGAACGCGGCGTGGGCGTGCCCATCCACGGCGCCACCGCCAATGCCGATCCGGCCGAACGCGAGCGCTGCCGCGAAGCCGGCATGCAGGGCGTGCTGGTCAAGCCGATCACCCTGGAAGCCCTGCAGCGCCTGTTGGCCTCGCTGGCCGACGGAACACCGGCCGCGGCGGGTGTCACTGCGCCGATTCCGCAGATGGATGCAGGCACCGCCGCGGATGCGCCGCTACAGGTACCGGAAAAGATGCAGGCACTGTTCGTGCAGACCATGCAGGCCGACCTGGACAGCCTGCGCGAAGCGGTGGGCCAGTCGCAGCCTGCGCGCGTTGCGCAGATGCTGCACCGGATCCGGGGTGCGCTGGTGATCGTGGGCGCACCGGATCTGGTCGATACCGGCCTGCTGTTGGAACAGCGCATCGCCCAGGGCGACAGCCTGCCCGCACTGGCAGAACCTCTGCAGCGCTTCCAGCAGCGCCTGCAGGCCCTGCTGCGCCCCTTGGCAGCACCGCCCTCCCCTTCTTCTTCCCGCGACACGACCCCGCCATGACCACACGGATCCTCATCGCCGACGACCACCCGATCGTGCTTGCCGGCATCCGCGAGGTGCTGGCCGGCGAACTCGACCTGGACGTGGTGGGCGAAGCCGCGGACCCGGCCACCCTGGTCGAGCTGATGGGCCTTGCCCAGCCGCAGGCGGTGATCACCGACTACAGCATGCCCGGCGATGAGCGCTTCGGCGACGGTATCAAGCTGATCTCCTACCTGCACCGCAGCTTCCCCGACACGCGCCTGCTGGTGCTGACGATGGTGTCCAATCCTTCGCTGGTGGCGGCCATGTATGCCGCCGGTGCCAGTGGCGTGGTGCTGAAGAGCCACGGCCTGGGCAGCCTGGTGCAGGCGCTGCGCACGGTGCTGGCCGACCGCATCCACCGGCCACCGGGCCTGCTGCCGGTGGCATCGGCTGAACCGGCCGACGCCGATGCGGTGCGTGCGCGGCTGTCGCCGCGCGAACTGGAAGTCATCCGCCTGTTCACCGGCGGCATGAGCGTGGGCGATATCGCCCGGCAGCTGCAGCGCAGCGCCAAGACGGTCAGCACGCAGAAGATCAGCGCGATGCGCAAGCTGGGCGTGGACAGCGACCAGGCCCTGATCGAGTACTGCCTGCAGGCCTCGCTGTTTGCCTGAACGGCAGCGTGCCGGGCGACTGCCCGCCTGCGCTTTAGGAAGCGTCTGATTCCATCGGACCGGACTGATTTCTAGGCTGGTGACATCCCGCCACGGCCTGCCTGCCAACACTGGACAGGCCCCCGGTGGGACGGAAGCCCCGGCGGCGCGACAGCGGCCATGGACCGGGTTTCCGCAGCGACGCGGCCCTGCCGCGCCAGACCGCGCAGCCGTGCTGCGCCCTGCCACAGGAAGTCCACCATCATGAACGTCTTCTCCCCACGGCCCCGCCGTGCGCCTGTGCGCGCGCGTGCTGGACGCACACCCCTGATCCCCAGCCTGCTGGCGACCGCACTGTGCGCGGCACTGCCCGTGCAGGCGGCCGACCTCGCTCCGATCACCGTAGAAGGCGGAAGCGAACAGATCATCGACGCCGGCAACCGCGTGGTGAACAGCGGCATCGCATTTGCGGTGACGGCAAAGGACGCCGGCACCCGGCTCACCCTCAATGGCGCACCGATCCTGGTGACCGGATCAGGCAGCGCGGTGCGCGCGCTGTCCGGTGCTTCGGTCGCCTTGAACGACCTGACCATCGAGCTGGGCAGCGGGTCTGCCTATGCCCTGCTCGCCGATGCGCCCGGCAGCATCATCGAAACGAACAACGTGGATATCGGCAGTGCCGGTTCTGCCGGCGGACGCGGTCCGCTGATCGCACAGAATGGCGGCCAGATCCTGTTCCGGGGGGGCTCGCTGAATTCCACTGCGGGCGTGGCGCTGGCCACCTCCACCGGCACCGACAGCCTGGTCAGCATTGACGGCAGCACGATCCAGGGCGCACGCGGCGCACGCCTGATGGCCACCAGTGGCGGCCTGCTGTCGATTTCCAACAGCCGTATCGACATTGCACCGGGCGGCATGCTGGCCGGTGTCAGTGCCAGTGGCAGCGGCAGCCGCGCCGAGCTGCAGAACACGCAGCTGCACGGTGGCTTCTTCGACATCGACGGCGGTGCCAGCCTGCTGCTGGACAACGTCGAGGCCGATGCCATCGGCGGCAACATCCGGGTGATGGGCAACAGCACCACCCGCGTCTATTCCAGCGTGGACATCGTCGGTGGCCGTTTCAGCACCGTGGGCGGCTACGGCGCCAACATCAACAACTGGGGCCGCCTGACCGCAAGCGACGCCAGTTTCGACGTGCGCGACGGCTTCTCCGGATTCTGGCTGTCCAGCGACGAATCGCGCCTGTACCTGACCGACAGCACGGTGGACACCTGGACCAGCACCAACGGCCACGGCGTGGAAGTCTATGGCGGGCTGGCCAGCGTCCAGGGCGGAACGATCACCACCCATGGCGATGCCGTCTACGGGCTGCGCGTGACCGGCTCCACCGGCGCCACCAGCAGCCTTGGGCAATTGAAGGGAACCACGCTGGAGATCGCCGGCAACGGCGGCGGTGGCGTATTCCTGGGCGGCTCGACAGCCGGCGTCGCACTGGATGACGTGACGATCCGCAGCGCCAGCGAGAACGTGTTCGGCATCGTGCACATGAACACCGCGCAGCTGGCGATGGCCGACAATGTGGACATCCGCATGACCGGCAGCAACAGCGGCGCCTATCGCTCCTACCTGACCGCGTTCGGGCCCTACTGGAACCGCGCGACCTTCAACAACGCGCACATCGAAACCGCCAGCGGCGCCGCGTTCTGGCTGCAGGGCAGCAACCATGCGCTGACCGTCAACAACAGTGATGTGAGCGCCGGTGCCGGCAGTGGGCGCCTGCTGCGGGTAAGCGACACGGTGTTCACCGATGGCAGCAGCGTGGCCACCAGCCGCATCGACTTCGTGGCCGATGCCAGCACCCTGGCCGGTGATGTGGTGGTCGACAGCGCCACCGCCGACGTGCACATGCTGTTGAACAACGGCACGCAGTTCAGCGGTGCGCTGCGCAGTGATTCCGGCTACCAGGTGGCGCAGCTGGGGCTGGACGCCAGCAGCCAGTGGAACGTGCGCGCCAGCTCCAGCCTGGGCACGCTCGAACATGCCGGCCTCATCGCCTTCGATGCACCTGATGCGTCGGGCTTCAAGACGGTGACGGTCACCGGCGACTACATCGGCAATGGCGGCCAGTGGCTGTTCAACCGTGCGCTGGGCGACGATGCGTCGCTGGGCGATGGCCTGGTGATCGAGGGCAACAGCAGCGGCACCGCCACGGTGAGCGTGCGCAACGCGGGCGGCGCCGGCGCGCTGACCAGCGAAGGCATCCGCCTGATCAGCGTGGGCGGGCAGTCCGATGCGCAGTTCACCCTGCAGGGCCGCGCCGTGGCCGGTGCCTATGACTACTTCCTGTTCAAGGGTGGGGTCAGCACGCCGGACGATGGCAACTGGTACCTGCGTTCCGAGTACGTGCCGCCGGTGGATCCGCCGGTCGACCCGCCCATTGATCCGCCGGTGGATCCGCCCGTTGATCCGGTGGACCCGCCGCCGCCGCCGGTCGACCCGCCGATCGATCCGCTGGACCCGCCGCTGCCGCCGCAGCCGCCGAAGGTGGAGCGCCCGGAACCGGCGGTCTACCAGGCCAACCGCAGCAGCGCGCTGGGCATGTTCCGCCATGGCCTGTACGACCGTGCCGGCGACCCGGCCGTGCAGGCCGGCCACACCGGCGAAGCGGTTGCGTGGCTGCACGTGCGCAGCAACCAGCCTGACAGCCACGACAGCCGCCGCCAGGTGCAGGTCGACGGCTCGATGGACAGCGTGCTGCTTGGCGTGGGCCGCCGTTTCGATGTGCAGGGCGAGGGCGAACTGCAGGTGGGCGCGATGCTGGGCCATGGCCGGGCACGCAACGACAGCCGTTCCACGCTGACCGGCTACACCGCCCATGGCGTGGTGGAAGGCAGCAGCGTGGGCGCGTATGCCACCTGGCTGCAGGACGCGACCATGCAGCGCGGCCTGTATGTGGATGGCTGGCTGCAGTACGGCCGCTTCCGCAACAGCGTGCAGGGCGAAGGGCTGCAGAAGGAGCGCTACGACGCGCACAGCTGGACCGCGTCGGCCGAAGCCGGCTACACCCTGCCGCTGCACCACACCGCCCAGCGCGGCATCTACCTGCAGCCGCAGCTGCAGGTGATCCACGGCCGCTACGACGCCGACCGCGTGGTGGAAGCCAACGGCACCCAGGTGGAGGACCGCGGCGGCGGCGAGACCACGACCCGTGTCGGCCTGCGCCTGTACAGCCGCGCGCTCACGCCGGGCCAGGGCCAGGTGCATCCCTTCGTGGCGGTGAACTGGTGGTCCGGTGGCAACGATGCGGCCATTGCCATGGACGGCGAGCTGCTGCAGCGGCAGTTGCCGCGCGACATCTACGAGGCCAAGGCCGGTGTGCAGGTGGACCTGTCCGGCGGCTGGCGCGGCTGGGGCGAGATCAGCCGGCAGAGCGGGAGCATGGGCTTCCGCGATATCGGCGGACAGCTGGGTGTGTCCTACCACTGGTGATGCAAGGCGGGGCCCGGTCGGCAGGACCGGGCCCCTTGCGTCTGCGGCAGCCGACCTCAGGACGAAGACGGCGCCGGTTCCGCAAAGCGCCAGAAAACGCGGACCACGCCGATCATCTGCTCGTGCAGTTGGTCATACCGGGCGGTCACCTCCGGCGCGAACGCTGCCCGGCCGCTCGCATCGAGCGGCACCGGCTCCCCCAGTGCACGGGCCAGGTCGATGTAGAAGTACGACATGTCCCCGTAAGGGCGCTTGCTGTCCATCAGCATCACCGCTCGCCCGTAGGGCCGGGTATTCATGCTACGCAGCAGTGCAAGGTGTTCGGAGGTCACGGCCACCACGGCGTCTCCCCCGGGGCCACCTGCAGTGCCGGTCAGGACATAGCGGCCGGGCTCGAGCGTGCCCTCCATGATGAACCCGGATGCGATCCGGGCGAGCCGTTCGGCAAAGGCGCCTGCGTCATCGGCGCGTCGTCCAGCAGGCGGCGGGCAGATGCGGGCCAAGGCGACATAGGCGATCAGCGCCTCCTCATCCGCAGGGTCGGCGGCGTCCAGGTAGATACCCGTGCTCTCGCTGAAATCCACTTCGGGGCGCAGCCATTGGCGCATTGCAGCCAGCATGCTGGCCTTGTCGCACTCCGGCGCCGACACCACACCGCCGATCCTTGTGGGACGCGTGATGTAGCGGGATCCACAGGCCAGGAGCAACCCGAGTACGACAATCGCGGCTGCCCACGCATACGCACGTGGCGTCATCGGGATTCTCCAGAAGGCGCACAAGCATGACACCCCATCGCGACCAGTGGGTTTTCCACATCGTGCGTGGAAAGCGATGGGAACTTGGTGTGGACAAGTGGGCGCGAGCATTGCGCCACATGGGTTTCAAAGCGTGGTGATTTTTTGTCCATGGCGTCGGATGTTTTCCACACACCGCGTGGAAAGCGATGGGAACTTGGTGTGGACAAGTCGGTGCGAGCCTTGCACCGCAGTGGTTTCAACACCTGGCGCTTTTTTGTCCACCCTGTGTCGGCAAGCTTCCGCAGCGCTGTGCATGGACGCGGCGCTGCGGACGCTTGCGGGGTTTTCCACATTGCAGGTGCAAAGCGGTGGGGGTTTGGTGTGGACAAGTGGCGGTGAGCCACGCACGGCAGGCGTTTCAGGGCGTGGCCATTTTTTGTCCAGACGCACGCCAACGCAGGGTCAGCAGCAGCAACATCGCCAGCAGCACGACGGCGAGCAGGCAGGACACGGCGATATGGAAGTCCGTTCCAGCGCTGGCCATATACCCTGCGGCGGCCGTGCCGTCGATGCCCATCGCCCGCAACCGCCCCCAGCCCCGCAGCACTTCCTGTGCCGAGCGCAGGCCGCTGTAGAGCAACGGCAGCGCGACGATCAGCTGCGCCGCGCGCAGTCCCCACACGCCCACGCGGCGCAACCGCCCGCCGGCAGCGCGCACGGCGGGCGCCGTGGCGTTGGCCAGCCGCGCGCAGGCGATGGCGGCGGATGTCGTACCCCAGGTTGCCACGGCGGCGATCACCAGCATCAGGCCGGTCGGCCCCGACACCGTAGACGCCAGTCGCTGCCAGACGAAGGCCAGGCCGCCACGCCACGAAGGCGCATCGCCCAGCAGCAGCTGCACAGCGCCCTGCACGTGTTCGCGGTCCTGCAGCGAGAAGGCGCTGGCCAGCGCGCCCAGCGCGATGACGGCGCACGCCGCGGCGGCCAGCAGCAGAAGCAGGCCCAGCAGCACGCGGGCAGCGCCGCCGGGGCACGGCAGATTGGATTGCGGGCTTGTCATGGGCACACCTTCCCTGGTCGCTGATTTCGCCGCGCAGCATGCCGCGCGGGCTCCGGAAACAGCAAGGCCCCGCAGTGCGGGGCCTTGCTGGACATCACGACGTGGGGTCGATCAGACGTTGAAGCGGAAGTGCAGCACGTCGCCTTCCTGCACGCGGTATTCCTTGCCTTCCAGGCGCAGGCGACCGGCTTCCTTGGCGCCGGCTTCACCCTTGTACTTGATGAAGTCGTCATACGCGATGGTTTCGGCGCGGATGAAGCCCTTCTCGAAGTCGGTGTGGATGACCGCGGCGGCCTGCGGGGCGGTGGCGCCCTTGCGCACGGTCCATGCACGGACTTCCTTCACGCCTGCGGTGAAGTAGGTCTGCAGGCCCAGCAGGCTGTAGGCCGCGTTGATCACGCGGTTCAGGCCCGGCTCGCTCAGGCCCAGGTCGGCCAGGAAGGTGTCACGGTCTTCGTCGTCCAGCTGCGACAGTTCTTCTTCGATCGCGGCCGACACCGGCACCACCTGCGCGCCTTCTGCGGCGGCGTGGGCGCGCACGGCGTCCAGGTGCGGGTTGTTCTCGAAGCCGTCTTCCAGCACGTTGGCGATGTACATCACCGGCTTGAGGGTCAGCAGGAACAGGTCACGGACCAGTGCCTTCTCTTCTTCGTCCAGGCCGACCGAACGACCGGACTTGCCGTCGGCCAGGGCGGCCTGCAGCTTGGCCAGCACCGGCTTGCGCGCGGCTGCGTCCTTGTCGCCACCCTTGGCGGCGCGCTCGGCGCGGTTCAGCGCCTTTTCGACGCTGTCCAGGTCGGCCAGCGCCAGTTCGGTATCGATGGTTTCGATATCCGAGATCGGGTCGACCTTGTTGTTGACGTGGATGACGTCGGCGTTTTCGAAGCAGCGCACCACGTGGGTGATCGCATCGACTTCGCGGATGTGGGCCAGGAACTTGTTGCCCAGGCCTTCACCGCTGGCCGCACCGGCCACCAGGCCGGCGATGTCGACGAACTCGACCGCGGTCGGGATGACCTTCTGCGGGTTGATGATGGCTGCCAGCTCACCCAGGCGCGGGTCCGGCACCGGCACGATGCCGACGTTCGGTTCGATGGTGCAGAACGGGAAGTTCGCCGCGGCGATACCCGCCTTGGTCAGCGCATTGAACAGGGTCGACTTGCCGACGTTGGGCAGGCCGACGATGCCGCATTTGATACCCATGGGTGACAGCTCTCTGGGGTGAAAGTGATTGGTGAAACAGCGCGCGCGCTGCTTGGCCAATCCGTCTCGTTGTTGCCGATCTACCATCGGGGCCGGTTGGCACCCGTTGCCGGCCAGCGGCCGGCACTACCTTTTACTTCGGCGTGTGCAGCCGCTTCATCGCTTCGTTGAAATCGCCCTGTACCGCCAGCGGCAGCACGTCGATCGCATCGTCGATGGCGCGTGCGATCAGCACGTCGTCGTCCTTGGACGGACGGCCGAGCACCCAGCCCACCACGCGGTCCTTGTGGCCGGGATGGCCGATGCCCACGCGCAGGCGGTGGAACTTGCCGTGGCCGAGCAGGCGCATGGTGTCACGCAGGCCGTTCTGGCCGCCGTGCCCGCCGTCGAACTTCAGCCGTACCGCGCCGGGCGGCAGGTCCAGTTCGTCGTGGGCCAGCAGGGTTTCCTCCGGCTCGATCTTCCAGAACCGCTGTGCGGCGGTGACCGACTTGCCGCTGAGGTTCATGAAGGTGGCTGGCTTCAGCAGCCACACAGTCTGCCCGGCGATCTCGACCTTGGCGGTCTCGCCGAACAGCTTGCTGTCCACATTCCAGCGTGCACCGGCTTTTTCAGCCAGGGCCTCAACGAAATGAAACCCGGCATTGTGCCGGGTCCGGGCGTGTTCCGATCCGGGGTTGCCCAGACCGACGATCAGTCGCAGTCCTGCCATGGTTCCTTCCAGAACGGTGCCTGCCCGGGGGCAGGCACCGCTACGGTATTACTCGGCAGCCGGAGCTTCAGCGTCGGCAGCGTCTTCCTTGCCGTGCTTGGCGGTGACGATGGCGTCGTCGTGGTCCTTGCCCAGCGCCAGGGCCGGGATTTCCACGCCCTTCGGCAGCTTGATGTTGGACAGGTACACCACGTCGCCAGCGTTCAGGCCGCCCAGGTCGACTTCGATCGACTCCGGCAGGTCCTTCGGCAGGCAGCTGATGGTGACTTCCTTCAGTTCGTGGGTGACCACGACGTCGGCAGCCTTGCCAGCCGGCGAGGTGTCTTCGTTGATGAAGTGCAGCGGAACCGAAGCGGTCAGGGCTTCGTTCTCGTTCACGCGCAGGAAGTCCAGGTGCATGATCAGCTGCTTGAACGGGTGGCGCTGCATGTCACGCAGCAGCACGCGCTCGACCTTGCCATCCAGGTTCAGGTCCAGGATGGAGGCGTAGAACCACTCGTTCTGCTGGGCCAGCCAGATTTCGTTGTGGTCCAGGCTGATGGCGACCGGCTCGGCGGTACCGCCGTACACGATGGCCGGGATCACACCAGCGTGACGCAGGCGGCGGCTCGCACCCTTACGCTGCAGTTCACGCTTGGTGACCTTGATTTCATGGGTCTTCGACATTTTCGACTACTCAGGTTGTTGCCCTGCCTTGCGGCGTGGCGATTGAAGATGCTTCCGCGACCAGAAGCACCCGGGGTGTGTCCCCACCGTTGCCGGCGGGGACGAAAATCAATCGACGTACAGCGAGCTGACCGACTCGCCGAAGGCGATGCGGCGCATCGTTTCGGCCAGCATTTCCGCCACGCTCAGCTGGCGGATCTTGCTGCACACCCGCGCGGCGTCCTTCAGCGGGATGGTATCGGTCACCACCAGTTCGTCGAGCTGGGAATTGGTGATGTTGTCCACCGCCGGGCCCGACAGCACCGCGTGGGTGCAGTAGGCGGCGACCTTGAGCGCACCGCGCGCCTTCAGGGCAGCGGCAGCGGCGCACAGGGTGCCGGCGGTATCGACGATGTCATCGACCATGACGCAGGTCTTGCCTTCGACGTCACCGATGATGTTCATCACGGTGGAGACGTTGGCGCGCGGGCGGCGCTTGTCGATGATCGCCAGGTCGGCGTCGTCCAGGCGCTTGGCCACCGCACGGGCGCGGACCACGCCGCCCACGTCCGGCGAAACGACGATCAGGTTCTCTGTGCCGTAGGCGCGCCAGATGTCGGCCAGCAGCAGCGGGGACGCATACACGTTGTCCACCGGGATATCGAAGAAGCCCTGGATCTGGTCGGCGTGCAGGTCGACGGTGAGCACGCGATCAGCGCCAGCGGTGCTGAACATCTTCGCCGCCAGCTTGGCGGTGATCGGCACGCGCGAGGAACGCATGCGGCGATCCTGGCGCGAATAGCCGAAGTACGGCACCACGGCGGTCACGCTGGCCACCGATGCGCGCTTGAGCGCGTCGATCAGCACCAGCAGTTCCATCAGGTTTTCCGCGCTCGGCGCGCAGGTCGGCTGGATCACGAAGACGTCCTGCTTGCGCACGTTCTCTTCGATTTCCACCTGCACTTCACCATCGGAGAAGTGCGAGACCAGCGCCTTGCCCGGGCGAACCCCCAGTTCCTTGCAGATGTTCTGCGCCAGACGTTTGTTGGCGTTGCCGGAAAAGACCAGCAGGTTCGGGGACTCTTGCATCATGATTGTCTCGGGCGGGGACGAGTGGCGGGGATCCGGTAGCGGCAGGCACCGCTGCGGCCCCTGCTGCTTACAACACCGCGGTTGTTTCCACGTCCCGCGCGGTCGATGCGCTGGATGGCGCGGACACAGCCGCATTGGCAGGGGCGGGAGGATTCGAACCTCCGAATGCCAGGATCAAAACCTGGTGCCTTGGGCCTCTTGGCGACGCCCCTGCATTGATGAATCAGTGTTGCTCGAGTGCATCCAGCAGTGGCGAACGTGCAACGCCCGCGGCCACCCTTGCCCGCAACTCCTTCGGCAACTTCGCTCGCCCCTGCTCTGCGGCAGCCTGCGAATCGAACTCGACGAAACAACCACTTCCGGACCCGGTCAAACGTGCCCTGCCGATACCGCTCAACGCGACAAGCACCGCCTCTACGGCAGGCTCGCGGCGGCGCAGCACCGGCTCGAACACGTTCCCGACCAGAGCGCCGGAAGCGAAGTCGTCTATTTTCGCCTGTGGGCAGTCGCGCGTCAAATCCGGATCCGCAAACAGCGCCGGGGTGGGAACATGAACGCCGGGTTCGGCGATGACATACCAGGCCGGCGGCAGCGTAATCGGCTGCAGCTGCTCGCCCACCCCTTCGGCCCAGGCATTGCGCCCGCGCACGAAGACCGGCACATCGGCGCCCAGGCGCAGGCCCAGGGCCGCCAGCGCGTCCTCCTCCAGGCCCGCGTTCCAGAGCCGGTTCAGGACCACCAGCACGGTGGCCGCATCGGACGAACCGCCGCCGAAGCCGCCACCTGCTGGAACCTGCTTTTCAACGATGATGTCAACACCTTGCGCGACATTGACCGCTTCTTTCAGCAGCCGCGCGGCACGCACGGCCAGATCGTCGGCCTCGGCCACACCGGCCAGGCCGTCGCCCTGGCGGCGGACCTGGCCGTCGCTGCGCAGGCGCAGGCCGATGCGGTCACCCCAGTCCAGCAGGCGGAACACGGTCTGCAGCGCGTGGTAGCCATCGGCGCGACGGCCGGTGATGTGCAGGAACAGGTTCAGCTTGGCCGGGGCCGGCCACCAGGACCAGCCCGCGTCGTCCTGCGCAGCGCTCATGGCGCGCCCTGCCCCCACTGGTCGACCAGCAGGCGGACCTTGGCATCGCCATTGGCCGCTTCGATCCGCCGCGGCAGGGCCGGGCGCTCGCCTTCGGCCGGGTACCAGTCCAGGTACTGCACGGTCCAGCCCATCTGCTGGATCCGCCGCGGACGGCCATCGGCATCGCGCTCGACCTTGTCCACGGCAGCGCTGCCGTCGGCCACCAGACCGCGCACCCAATCGGGCAGCTGGTTGACCGGAATCTGCCAGCCGGTGGCGTCCAGCAGCAGCTGCTGGGCATCGTCGCCTCCACGCGGGCCACCGGCCAGCCCTTCCAGGCGGCCGCCGCCGGACTGCGCATCGCCGCTCAGCTTCCAGCTCTGGCGGGTGACCGGCGCGCTCAGTTCAACCACGTAGCGGCGGCTTTCCTGCTTCCAGTCGATGCGGCCACTGCCGCCGTCCTTGCCCTTGCTGACCGCGACCCGCCCCTGGAATGCCCAGTCGGCCTGTTCGCGCAGGGCGCCCACACGGGCTGCTTCGGCCTCTGCGGCGGCGGCCGAAACCGTCTCGACCACGGCCGGGGCCGGGGTCTTCTGCGTGCCCACGCTGGTGCAGGCGCTCACCGCCAGGGTCGCGGCCGCCAGCAGCAGCGGCCGGATGAAGGAAACACTCATGGATTGAATTTCTCGCGGGCGCGCAGCAGCGCGCGGTTTTCAGGGTCGAGCTTGGCCGCTTCCTCGAAGAAGTGGCGGGCTTCGTCATGCTTGCCCAGTACCCACAGCACTTCGCCCACATGGGCGGCGATCTCCGGATCGCGGGCCAGGGTCCAGGCACGGCGCAGCTGCACCAGCGCCTCTTCGTTGCGGCCCAGGCGATACAGTACCCAGCCATAGCTGTCGACGATGGCGGCGTTGTCCGGCTCGGCCACGCGTGCGCGGTCGATCAGTTCCAGCGCTTCCTGGAAGCGCCCTGTGCGGTCGGCCAGGGTGTAGCCCAGGGCGTTCAGCGCCGGCACGTTCTCCGGTTCGGTCACCAGGATCTTGCGCAGGTCGGCCTCGGCTCGGGCGATGTCGTCGCGCCGCTCCCAGGCCAGTGCGCGGGCGTACAGCAGGCCGTTCTCGTCCGGGTAAGCCGCCAGGCCGCGGGCCAGCGCGTCCAGCTCGCCGTTCAGGTCGTCGGCGCGCTGGCGCAGTTCGGCTTCCAGCAGGTAGGCATCGCGGCGGACGTCGTCATCCACGCTGGCATCGGACTGGATGGCATGCACCTCGTCCAGCGCCAGTGACTGGCGCCCGGCCAGGCCCTGCGCGTTGGCCGCACGCAGGCGCGCCTCGCTCAGTTCCTCGCCACCGGGCACGCTGTGGTACCAGTTCACCGCCTCGGGGTAGCGCTTGAGGTATTCGGCAATTTTGCCCAGCAACAGGCGCTGCGCCGGATCGGGCTTGGCCGCCTGCCGCGACAGTTCGTTGTACAGGCCCGACAGCGCCGCGTTGTCGCCCTGCTTGGCCAGCAGCGAGGCACGCATGCCCCAGGTCTGCACGTCCTGCGGGCCGACGGCCAGCACCCGTTCGGCAGCGGCGGGCTGGCCCAGGCTGTCATAGGCGATGGCCACCGCATTGCGCAGTTCCGTGTCCTGCCGGGTCCTGGGCTCGACCTCGCGCAGCAGGGTCAGGGCCTGCGCGGTCTGCCCGGCCTGCTGCAGCTGGCTGGCGCGCAGCAGGGCCACGCGCGGCTCTTCGGGGAAGCGCTTGACCACTTCATCGATCATGCGCCGGGCCAGCTCGGGCTTTTCCATGCGCAGGGCCAGCCGGCCGAATTCCTGCCAGGCCTCGATCTTCTGCGGTATGGCGTTGGCATCGACCAGCTCGCCCAGCACCTGGGCCGGCACGGCTGGGTCGCGGCCACCGCCGATCAGGGCAGCCAGGGCGAACTTCCAGCCGCGCTCGTCGGGGTCGGCCAGCAGGGCCTGCAGTTCGGTCCGCGCGGCCTTCACGTTGCCCTGGCGCATTGCCAGTGCACCGGCGGCACTGCGCATGGACAGCGAGCTGGGCGCGCGCTGCTGCCACAGGGCCAGGCCCTTGGCGGCGCTGGAATCATCGTTGGCCAGCATGGAAATGCGGGTCGCGCGCTCGGCCAGGCCGGCATCGCCGGCGGTCTGCTGGGCGGCCTGCAGGTACCAGTGCGCGGCATCGGCGAGTTTGCCGGCCTGCAGGGCGAATTCACCGGCCATTACCGGTTCCAGCGCCAGCTGCTCGGTGGCCGCGGCCCGCACGGGAGCCTTGGCCGGCGCCGCCGCCAGCCCCTGACTGCAGGCCAGGGACAGCAACAGAACACTGGGGATGCGAATCAATGCGGGCATCGTCGGCATCGGGGCCTTAAAATGTCGTCCAATGGCCAGCAGCTTATCGCAAGCAACTGAACAATGACCCTGTGGGTGCTCGGACTGAATCACCAGACCGCACCGGTAGAGCTGCGCGAACGCGCGGCCTTCGCCGGTGACGCGTTGCCGCGCGCGCTCGGTTCGCTGCGCGACACCCCGCAGATCGCCGAGGCGGTGCTGCTGTCCACCTGCAACCGCACCGAGCTGTACGCGGTGGCCGACTCGCCGCAGGCACTGGACCAGTGGCTGCACAGCCAGGCTGGCGATCTGCAGGGCTATCTGTACAAGCACGCCGATGCCGATGCGGTCCGCCACCTGTTCCGGGTCGCCACCGGGCTGGATTCGATGGTGCTGGGCGAACCGCAGATCCTGGGCCAGGTGAAGGACGCCTGGTCCACCGCGCGCGACCACGGCCTGCTGGGCCAGCGCCTGGACCGGCTGTTCCAGCAGACCTTCTCGGTGGCCAAGCGTGCGCGCACCGATACCCAGGTGGGCGCCAATCCGGTGTCGGTGGCCTCGGCCGCCGTGCGCCTGGCGCAGAACGCGTTCGCCCGCCTGGATGATTCGACGGTGCTGCTGGTCGGTGCCGGCGAGACCATCGAGCTGGCTGCACGGCACCTGAGCGAGGGCAAGGTGCGCCGCCTGCTGATCGCCAACCGCACCCTGGCCCATGCGCAGGAACTGGCCAGCCGCCATGGCGGCGTGGCCCTGCCGCTGACCGAACTGGAACGCCATCTGGCCGAGGCCGACGTGGTGTTCTCGGCCACCGCCGCGCGCGAGCCGGTGATCCACCGCGAGATGGTGGCCAAGGCCCTGCGCGCGCGCCGGCACAAGCCGATGCTGCTGTTCGATCTGGCCGTGCCACGCGATATCGAAGCCGAGGTGGGCACCCTCAACGATGCCTTCCTGTACACCGTGGACGATCTCGAACGCGCGGTGGAAGACAACCGCCGCGGCCGCCGCGAGGCAGCCGCCGAAGCCGAGGCGATCATCGACCTGCAGGTCTCGCGTTTCGTCGAAACCCTGCAGGCCAGCGCCCACCAGGCCCCGCTGCGGCAGCTGCGCGCCTTCGGCGAGGCCACCCGCGCCGAACTGCTGGAACGCGCGCGCCAGCAGCTGGCCAATGGCAAGCCGGCCGATGAAGTGCTGGAACTGCTGGCCCATGGCCTGACCAACCGCCTGCTGCACCCGCCGACCGCCGCCCTGCGCGCGGCCGCGCTCAGTGGCGATGCCGATCTGACCCGCGCCGCCGAGCGCCTGTTCCCGGCCACGCCGGGTTACCGCCACCCACCCGTGAGACCCGATGACGCCGACCCTGCGCCGTAAGCTGGAAGCGCTGGCCGAGCGCCGCGAAGAACTGGAACGCCTGCTGGCCGAACCCGATGTGGTCGCCGACAACACTCGTTTCCGCGATCTTTCGCGCGAATTCGCCCAACTTGAACCGATCGCCATCGCCCTGGCCGACGAAACCCGTGCCAAGGCCGACCTGGCCGCGGCCGAAGGCATGCGTGCCGACCCCGACCTGCGTGAACTGGCCGACGAGGAAATCGCCGCGGCCCAGGCCCGCCTGCAGGAACTGGAACAGGAGCTGGCCCTGCTGCTGGTGCCGCGCGACCCGCGCGACGAGGGCAACCTGTTCCTGGAAGTGCGCGCCGGTACCGGCGGCGACGAAGCAGCGATCTTCGCCGGCGATCTGTTCCGCATGTACGCCCGCTATGCCGAACGCCAGGGCTGGAAGGTCGAGATCGAGTCGGACAACCCCGGCGAGCATGGCGGCTACAAGGAAGTGGTGGCACGCGTGGTCGGCCGCGGCGCGTTCTCGCGCCTGAAGTTCGAATCGGGCACGCACCGCGTGCAGCGCGTGCCGGCCACCGAATCGCAGGGCCGCATCCATACCTCGGCGGCTACCGTGGCGATCATTCCCGAAGCCGACGAAGTCGATGACATCGTGATCAACCCGGCCGACCTGAAGGTGGATACGTTCCGCTCCTCCGGCGCCGGCGGCCAGCACGTCAACAAGACCGAATCGGCCATCCGCATCACCCATGTGCCGACCGGCGTGGTGGTGGAGTGCCAGACCGAGCGCAGCCAGCACGCCAACCGCGACAAGGCGATGAAGCGCCTGAAGGCGCAGCTGCTGGACGCCGAGCGCCAGCGCCAGGATGCCGCGCAGGCCGAATCGCGGCGCCTGCAGGTGGGCAGCGGCGACCGCAGCCAGCGCATCCGCACCTACAACTTCCCGCAGGGGCGGATCACCGACCACCGCGTGGAAGGCCTGACCCTGTACGACCTGCCCAACATCCTGGCCGGCGACCTGGACACGTTGCTGCAGCGCCTGAGCCACGAGCACCAGGTGGACGCGCTGGCCCAGCTGTCGGCGGGCTGAGCCGATGTCGGCCTGGCAGCAGCGGCAGCAACTGCAGCAGGCGTTGGCCCGGCAACCGGGTGACTTCGTCGCCTGGGTGATGCTGGCCGACGTGGAACTGGAAGCCGGTGACATCGCCGCCGGTGAACAGGCCGCACGGCGTGCCCTGCAGCTGCGCCCCGACCACCCCGAAGCGCTGGCACGCCTGGGCCGCGTGGCCTGGATGGCCGGCGCCTTCGCCGATGCCGCCACCCTGCTGGGCCGCGCCGCCGCGCGGGCCCCGGAACACCCCGGCATCGCCCTGTGGCTGGGCCACGCACTGGAAGACGCCGACGATGCCGAAGGTGCGGCGGCCGCCTACCGCCGCGCGCATGCGCTGATGCCCGACGAACCCTATATCGCCGCCCAGCGCCTGGCCTGGCAGCGCCGCCTGTGTGACTGGCAGGGCGTGGACGCGCTGGCCGCGCAGGTGCGTGCTGCGGTTGCCAACCGCCAGGGCCTGGTCGAACCCTTCGCCTTCCTCAGCGAAGACGCCAGTGCCGCCGAACAACGCGCCTGTGCGCAGGCCCGCGCCACACGGGTGGCCGCAGCGGTGCGCCCGCTGCCGCCGCTGCAGGTCCGTGCCCGTGGCCCGCTGCGGATCGGCTTCCTGTCCAACGGTTTCGGCGCCCACCCCACCGGCCTGCTGACCGTGGCCCTGCTGGAGCAGCTGCGCGCCGACCCTGCACTGCAGCTGCACCTGTTCGCACTGAACCGCACCGATGGCAGCCGTCTCCGCCAACGCCTTCAGGCCGCCACACGCCTGCACGACGTGGCCGGCCAACGCCATGCCGAGACGGCCGCACACATCCGCGCGCAGGGCATCGACGTGCTGTTCGACCTGCGTGGCTGGGGCGGTGGCGGCGCGCCGGAAGTGCTGGCGATGCGCCCTGCCCCGCTGCAGCTGAACTGGCTGGCCTACCCCGGCACGTCCGGCGCACCGTGGCTGGACGCCGTGGTGGGCGATGCCTTCGCCCTGCCGCCCGCGCTGGAACCGCATTACAGCGAACGCGTACTGCGCCTGCCGCGTGCCTTCCAGCCATCGGACAACACCCGCGTGCTGGAACCGGCACCGACCCGCTCCGACTGCGGCCTGCCCGAACGCGGCGTGGTGTTCTGCTGCTTCAACAACAGCTACAAGCTCAACCCCCGCAGCATGGGCCGCGCCTTCGCCGTGCTGCAGGCGGTGCCGGGCAGCGTGCTGTGGCTGCTGTCCGGCCCCGGCCACGCCGACGCGCGCCTGCGCGCCGCCGCACAGGCGGCAGGCGTGGACCCGGCGCGCCTGGTGTTCATGGCCAAGCTGCCGCACCCGCAGTACCTGGCGCGCTACGCACTGGCCGACCTGTTCCTGGATACCCACCCGTACAACGCCCACACCACCGCCTCGGATGCGCTGTGGGCCGGCTGCCCGGTGCTGACCTGCCCCGGCGATACCTTCGCCGCACGCGTGGCCGGCAGCCTCAACCACCATCTGGGCCTGGCCCGGATGAACGTAGCCGATGATGCCGCCTTCATCGCCACCGCCCGCGCGCTGGGCAACGACCCCACGGCGCTGGCCGCACTGCGCGCCGAGCTGGCGCAGGCGCGCGAACGCAGCGGCGTGTTCGACATGGCCGGCTTTGCCGCGGACCTGTCGGCACTGCTGCAGCAGCTGGCCGGCGAGCACGGCTGGCAGGGAATGCAATGAGCGACAGCGCGGCCTTTGACCAGGTGCTGCCCCTGCTGCAGGCGGCGCAACGCGAAACCATCGACGCACTGCGGCAGCGCCCCGGCACGCCGGCCCTGCTGGAGCGCAAGCGCCAGCTTGATCGTGCGCTGGCCTGCCTGCAGTTGTGCGCACGGCATGCGATCGACGGCCGCGCACAGGTGACGGTGCTGCCGTGGGCAGGCGATGCCTTCGGCAGTTTCGGGGTGTTTGAACTGGACGAGGAAGGCCGGCCGGTACACGTCCAGCCCATGCAGCTGGACGATGTGCGGCTGGAACTGCTGCCCGGCGACCTGCTGGTGCAGGGAACCGGGCGCCCACCCGGCTAGCGCGCGCCGGCCTCCACACGCCATGACACGTCGCTGCGCTAGGCTCGGGATTCCTTCCAGCGTGGTGCAACGATGGGCAAGCTCAAGCGCAAGGAGTACGACGAACTGCTGCAGCCGCTGCAGCTGGAACTGACCGCGATGGCGCGCTGGGTGCAGCACAGCGGGCAACGCCTGCTGGTGCTGTTCGAAGGCCGCGACACCGCCGGCAAGGGCGGCGCGATCCAGGCCATCAGCCAGCATCTGAACCCGCGCCAATGCCGGGTGGTCGCCCTGCCCAAGCCCACCGACCGCGAATCGACGCAGTGGTATTTCCAGCGCTACGCCAGCCACCTGCCTGCCGCCGGCGAGATCGTGCTGATGGACCGCAGCTGGTACAACCGCGCCGGCGTGGAACGGGTGATGGGCTACTGCAGCAAAGCCGAGTACCAGCAGTTCCTGCACCAGGCACCGGTGTTCGAGCAGCTGCTGGTGGATGACGGCATCCTGCTGTTCAAGTACTGGTTGTGCGTGGACCAGGAACAGCAGGAGAAGCGCTTTGCCGAGCGCCACAGCGATCCGCTGAAGGGCTGGAAGCTGTCACCGGTGGACCTGAAATCGCGCAGCAAGTACAGCGCCTACACCGAGGCACGCGAAGCGATGCTGCGGGCGACCCATCGCGATGCAGCGCCGTGGACGCTGGTGGATTTCAACGACCAGCGGCTGGGGCGGTTGTCGCTGGTGCGCAATCTGCTGGACCGGTTGCCGGATACGCGGGTGGATGAGCCGGTGCTGGATCTGCCGAAGTTGAAGGGCAAGCTGCATGTGGAGCACTACGACGTGCTGCGCCCGATCGAGGATTTCCCGGTGAAGGATTGAGGTTGTTCGGCAGGGCTGCGCCCTGCACCTGCTCAATGCAACGTCAACTGCAAAAGCCAAAGCGGCATTCCGTGGGATGGCGGGGCGGTGTGGGTGGTCAGGACACGCCGTAAACCCATCCATGGGGGCTCGATGGCGCCATCCATGGCGCCAACGGTCCTGTCCACCCACACCGCCCCACCTCTGACAGATCCCTGCGATCTGTTGGTGGTGCCGACCGTTGGTCGGCACATCTGTCAGATATCGATATTTGGAATTGGGTCGGAGCCCGGCTGGTAGATCCACGCCATGCGTGGATGAAATCTGTCAGACATCGAATGAACTCATCCACGCATGGCGTGGCTCTACTGTGTGACTCCGACCCAGTGCCGAACAACGGTCGGCACCCACCAAAGCAGAACGCCGCTCTGACAGATCGCGGAAAACTGTCTAAGGCGGGGTGGGTCCGGTTGAAGGGGCGTGAGCCGCATGGATGCGGCGACCGAGCTTACATGGACGTACTTGCAGCGTCCCCCTCAACCGGACCCACCCCGCCAACCCACGGAATGCCAGCTTTTGACGTTGATCTTGCTTCAGCAGGTGCAGGGCGCAGCCCTGCAAACAAAAAAACCTACTTCACAACAGCGATCTGCTGTTCGATGTCAGCAGCGGTCACCGGCCCCAGGAACGTGTGCGCGACCTTGCCCTTCGGGTCGATCAGGTGGGTCAACGGCAGGCCGCGCGGAATCGCGAAGTCGGCCGGCGGGTCGAACGGGTCCACGATCACCACCGGGTAGGTCACCGGGTGCTTGCCCAGGAACGACTGCATCTCCGGTGCTTCAATGTCTTCGTACGCCAGGCCCACCACTTCGATGTTGCTGCGCATCGCGTGCAGCGCCGACAGCTCCGGCATCTCCTTGCGGCACGGGGCGCACCAGGTCGCCCAGAAATTCACCACCACCCACTTGCCACGGTGCGCGGCCAGGTCGTAGTCGCTGCCGTCCACGGCCTTCATCTTCAACGTCGGGAACTCGGCGGTGGTGCGCTCGGCCGGGGTCTCTTCAACCGGTGCCGGGGCGGCCGCTGCCGGGGCCTGCGCCGGCGGGGCGCTGCTGGCCGGGGCCGGCTCCTGGGCGGGCTTGCAGGCGGCCAGGGCCAGCAGCAGGGCCAGCGGCAGAGCCTTCAACAACAACGGCGTGCGGTTCATGGGGTATCTCCGGAATCAGGGTAGATGTCGCTGACACGGCGCTTGAGGCGCTCGCGCAGCGGCAGGCGAAGCTCGTCCAGGGCCGCCAGCGCGGCCTGGCCCAGGCTGTCATCGCGGTAGGGCAGATACTGCTCGGCCACGGGAATGCGCAGCTGTGTCCATTCATACAGATCGGACAGACTGACCTGGTCCAGATCGCGCGCCAGCAGCCAGTCGCCGCTCTCGTCGCGGCGCAGCAGGCCATGGGCCTGCAGCTCGCACACCAGGTCCTGCAGCAGCGAATCGGTCAACAGCGGTTCCAGGCGCAGGATCTCATCGTCGGCCAGGCTCCTGCCCAGCGCGCGCGCCTGCTGGAAACGGCCAAGCAGGCGCAGCAGGCCGTAGAACTCGAAGCCCTGCGGCAGGCGCAGTTCCACCGGCTGGTAGCGGAAGGCGGCCATCGACGAGGCCAGCGACGCCCCCAGCAGCACCGCCACCCAGCACAGGTAGATCCACAACAGCAGGATCGGCACGAAGGCGACCGTGCCATACAGCTTCTGGTAGGACTGGAAACTGCCCAGGTAGGCGCCAATGCCCCACTTGATCAGCTCCAGCAGCACCGCCGCCAGCACCGCGCCGGGAATCGCATGCCGCCACTTCACCGTGTGGTGCGGCACCACGCGGAACATCAGCATGATGCAGACGAACTCGATCAGCACCGGTGCCAGCCGCAGCGAGATGTCGGCCAGCCAGCGGCCCTCCTGGGTGCCGAACAGCGGCATCGCGAACACCCGCGCCGACACCGCCAGCGAAGCGGCGGCGAGCATGGCGCCCAGGGTCAGCACGGTCCAGTAGACCAGGAAGCGGGTCAGCTTGGGCCGTGTGCTGCCCACCCGCCAGATCTGGTTGAAGGTTTCTTCCACGCTGTTGAGGGTGATCAGCAGCGAGACCACCAGGGCGATGAAGCCGGCGGCGGTGAGCTGGCCGGCACTGGCCGAGAACTGCCGCAGGTAGCCTTCGGCCGCGCGTGCGGCGCTGGGCACGAAGTTGGAGAACACATAGTCGCTGAGCTGGTCGCTCCAGCGGTCGAACACCGGGAAGGCCGACAGCACGCCGAACACCACGATCGCCAGCGGCACCAGCGCGAACACGGTGGTGTAGGCCAGCGCCGCCGCCGCCTGGAACAGGCGGTCGTCGAGGAAGCGGCGCCAGAGGAAGCGGCCGAAGCTGGCGGCACGTGCGCGATCACGCGCGCGCTCCATCCACAGGTTGAGCGTATCCAGAGGTTCCATCGGCGCAAGGGTACCCGATGCGGAATCGATGCAGGATAGCCATACTGGCATCCACACGATGAGGAGACCTGGGCGCGATGGGCGAGATTCTGGTGCTGTACTACAGCCGCGGCGGTTCGGTGGCACGGCTGGCGCGCCAGATCGCGCGGGGCATCGGCGAGGTGCCGGGCATGACCGCGCGCCTGCGCACGGTGCCGCCGGTGGCCGCAGTGACCCAGACCGCACAGCCGCCGGTACCCGATGATGGCGCGCCCTACGTAAGCGTGCAGGACCTGGCCGAGTGCCAGGGCCTGCTGCTGGGCAGCCCGACCCGCTTCGGCAACATGGCCGCGCCGGTCAAGCACTTCCTCGATGGCCTGGGCGCCGAATGGGTGAACGGCACCCTGGCCGGCAAGCCGGCCGGGGTGTTCACCTCCACCGCCTCGATGCACGGCGGCCAGGAATCGACCCTGCTGTCGATGCAGGTGCCGCTGCTGCACCACGGCTGCCTGATCGTCGGCATTCCGTTCACCGAGCCGGCGCTGAGCCATACCACCAGCGGCGGTACGCCCTACGGCGCCAGCCACGTGGCCGGCGCGGCCGACGACCCGCAGCCCACGGAAGACGAAGCCTTGCTGGCCCGGGCACTGGGCCGCCGCGTGGCCGACATCGCCCAGCGGCTGGCCCGATGAACACCGTGCCGCGCACGGTCCTGCTGCTGGCCCTGCTGGGCCTGGCCGCGCTGTACGTGGGCTGGTTCATCAATGACAAGCACTGGCTGGCCACCCAGCTGGTGTTCACCGCGCCGCCGCTGGCACTGGCCATCGCCCTGCGCCTGGGCTGGCGCAAGGCCGGGTTCTGGGCCTCGGTGCTGGCCCTGGGCTGGTTCAGCCACGGCGTGATGAGCGCCTGGAGCCACCCGGAAACCCGCTGGCTGGCCCTGATCGAGATCGCCCTGGCCCTGCTGGTGATCTTCGCCGCCAGCGTGCCGGGGCTGCGGGCGCGCTTCAGCAAGCGACGCTGACGCTGCGGCCGCCGGGCCTTATCATCTGTGTTCCCGGCCCCGCGCCGCTGTACCTGTCCTGGTTTCGCGCATGCACATGATGGAAGAGCTCCTGGTCGTCACCACCGGTGGCACGATCGACAAGATCTACTTCGACGACAAGTCGGACTACCAGATCGGCGACCCGCAGATCGGCATGATCCTGCGCGAGCTGGGGGTGACCTTCCGTTTCAACGTGATCCCGATCCTGCGCAAGGATTCGCTGCACATCAACGATGAGGACCGCGAGCTGATCCGGGCCACGATCGCTGCGCAGCCGACCCGCCATGTGCTGGTCACCCACGGCACCGATTCGATGGTGCAGACCGGCCAGGTGCTGGCGACGATCCCGGACAAGACCATCGTGATGACCGGTGCGCTGAGCCCGGCACGCTTCCGTGGTTCGGATGCGGAGTTCAACATCGGTTGTGCGATCGGTGCGGTGCAGTCGCTGCCGACCGGGGTGTACATCGCGATGAACGGCCGCATCTTCGACCCGCAGCACGTGCGCAAGAACGTGGCGGCGAACCGGTTCGAGTCGGTCTGAGGTTTTACGGCGCGCTGTCGCGCGGATGGATTCGGCGTTTCGGTGGCTGCTGGGTTGAGGGGATGATCCCCCCGCCCATGAAAAAAAACGCCCCGGCCTTGGCCGGGGCGTGCCCATGGAGAGGGGCTTGGGCTCAGTATTGGGCGTTGAGGGTCACGCCCGAGAAGGTGCTGTAGGCCTTCACCCGTACGTGCCAGGTGCCGGCGGCGGGGCTGTTGATGGTGCAGGTTTCAGCATTGCCACTCAGGTACGGGCGGCAGGTGTAGGTGGTGTCAGTCGGGGCGCTGCCCTGGCGGACGTAGAGGTCGGCGTCGCCGCTGCCGCCGCTGATCGCCACGCGCAGCTGCGAGCTGCCGGCCGGGACGGTGACGGTGTAGCTGAGCGAGGCACCGCTGGCGGCACCCAGGCCGGTCACCGGCACGTTGTTCTGCAGCACGGTGCCACCCGGGTTCGGGGTGCCGCCACCGCCGTTGATCGCGGCGGTCACGGCCGCGTCGGCGTCGATGATGCCGGCGCCGCAGCCACCGGAGCAGGCGCCCGGCAGCGGGCGTGCGGTGCTCTTGATGATGCTTTCCACCTGCGCCGGGCTGAGCGCGGTCGGGGCCACCGACTGCATCAGCGCGATCACGCCGGCCACATGCGGGGCCGCCATCGAGGTGCCGTTGTACGACGCGTAGGTCGCGCTGCCCGGGGTGGTGGTGCCGGTATTGAGCGTGGACAGAATGCTCTGGCCCGGTGCGGAGATGTCGATGCCGGTGCCGTAGTTGGAGAAGCTGGCGCGGGCGCCGGCCGAGGTGGTCGCGGCCACGGCGATCACGTTGGCGCAGTTGGCCGGCACCGACGAGGACACATTGGTGTTGCTGTTGCCGGCGGCGACCACGACCGTGGTGCCACGGCTGACCGCGCCGTTGATCGCGTTCTGGTAGGTGGCCGAGCAGCTGCCACCTCCGCCCAGCGACATGTTGATGACCTCGGCCGGGTTGGCATTGGCCGGTACGCCGCTGACGGTGCCGCCGGATGCCCAGACGATGGCGTCGGCGATGTCGGAGGTATAGCCGCCGCACTTGCCGAGCACGCGCACCGGCACGACCTTGGCGTTGAAGGCGGTACCGGCCACGCCGGTACTGTTGTTGGTCACCGCGGCGACGGTGCCGGCCACGTGGGTGCCGTGCCAGCTGGAGTTCGATGCCGGAATGCCGGTGCCGCACTCGTTGGCGGCGTACCAGTCGCCTTCATCGTTGGGGTTGCTGTCGCGGCCACCGCCATCGCGCGCCATCGCTGCATCGCTGATGAAGTCGTAGCCGGGCAGGATGTTGGCGTTGAGGTCGGCATGGTTGGTGATGCCGGTATCGATCACCGCCACGACCACGCCGGTGCCGGTGGCCTTGTCCCAGGCCGGGCGCACGTTGATCGACGCGTTGGAGGTGCCGAAGCCCCACTGTTCGCTGAAGCGGGTGTCGTTGGGCGTCAGCGTGGCGCGCATCAGCTGGTCGACTTCCACGTATTCCACGTTCGGGTCGGCGGCGAGCTTGCGCATCAGCAGCTCGGATTCTGCCTGGTCCAGCGGACGGTCGGTCCTGACCAGGGTCGGGCCGACCGCCAGCTTGCGGACCTGCTGCAGGCCCAGCGCGCGGCCCTGGCTGCTGGCCAGGCCGGCGGCGGCGGTCTTCAGCGAGGACGCCAGCGCGGTGGTGTTGGCCACCGGCGCGCTGCCGTCGCGGTATTTGACGATGAAACGCTGGTGCGTCGGCGCGGACTGCAGCCCGCTGAGCTGCACATCACCGGCCAGCGCAGGCGTGGCCAGCAGCAACGATGACAGGACGGACGCACCAAAAACCACCCACACTCGACGCACACGCGGTTGCGTAACCTGGGACATCTGATTTCCCTTTCTAAAGTGGTGTGAATGCCGGAATCGGCAGAAACACCGGCCCGAACCGAAGGCTGGGATGCAATGGCGCAGTTCGATGACCGGTGAGCCAGCGGATTCCCCTGTCGATCCGCCGTGTTGATGACGCTAATGGCCAAAACCGGACACGACAAGATTTTCAGCGTCTTTTCAGCAAGATGAAATGTCTGATCTGAGACTTTCCGGGTCGAGGGTTTGTGAAGGTGAAGAACTTTCGCTTGACCTGCACAGACCTGACTGGGTCATCACGTGTCCGGCGATGACTGTGCCGACATCGGCGTCCGCCCCTGGGGGGCGAAACGCAGAAAGCCCGTCACGGGGACGGGCTTTCCGGTGAAGCAGTCGAGCATGGCTCGACGCTACGGTTTCACTGCAGGTCGAGCATGGCTCGACTCTACGGTTTCACTGCAGGTCGAGCATGGCTCGACGCTACGGTTGCAGTGCGGGCGATCAGCCCAGCTTGACCAGCCAGTTGTGGCGGTCCGGCAGGCGGCCGTACTGGATGTCGGTCAGTTCCTTGCGCAGCGACATGGTCACTTCGCCAGCCGGGGCGTTGATGTCGCCCACCGAGAAGCCTTCACCCTTCAGCTGGCCGATCGGGGTCACCACCGCGGCGGTGCCGCAGGCGAACACTTCGGCGATGTCGCCGGAGGCCACGCCGTTCTTCCACTCGTCGATGGTCACCTTGCGCTCTTCGACCTTCATGCCACGGTCGCGGGCCAGCTGCAGGATGCTCTCGCGGGTGATGCCTTCCAGGATGCTGCCGGACAGTTCCGGGGTGACCAGGGTGCCGTCCTTGTAGACCAGAAAGACGTTCATGCCACCCAGTTCTTCCAGGTACTTGCCTTCGACCGGGTCCAGGAACAGCACCTGCGAGCAGCCCTGTGCCTGCGCCTTCTGCTGCGGCAGCAGCGAGGCGGCGTAGTTGCCACCGCACTTGGCCGCACCGGTGCCGCCCTTGGCCGCACGCGCGTATTCGGTGGACAGCCAGATCGACACCGGGGCCACGCCCTTGGCGAAGTACGGGCCGGCCGGGCTGGCGATGACGTAGTAACCGGCCTTGTGCGCGCCGCGCACGCCCAGGAAGGCTTCGTCGCCGATCATGAACGGACGGAAGTACAGGCTGGACTCATCGGCCGACGGCACCCACGCGCTGTCCAGCGCGATCAGCTGCTTCAGCGATTCGACGAAGATCTCCACCGGCAGCTCCGGCAGCGCCAGGCGCTGCGCCGAACGCTGCAGGCGGCGGCCGTTGGCATCGGGGCGGAAGGTCCAGATCGAACCGTCGGCGTGGCGGTAGGCCTTGATGCCTTCGAAGATTTCCTGGCCGTAGTGCAGCACGGCCGCGGCCGGGTCCAGCTGCAGCGGGCCGTAGGCGCGCACGTTGGCGTTGTGCCAGCCGGCATCCTTGTCCCAGCGCACTTCCACCATGTGATCGGTGAAGTGCAGGCCGAAGCCCGGCTTCTCCAGGATCTGGGCGCGCTCTTCAGCGCTGCGCGGGTGGTCCGAACGGGTGACGGCGAAGCTGGGAATGGACTGGGACACCGGAGGATTCCTGTTCTGGTTGCGGGTAGTGCCGGGCCCGCGTCACTGCGGGCCGTGGGTCAAAGCATGCCGGTTTCGAGCCGGGCGGCCTCGGACATCATGTGCTGGTTCCACGGCGGGTCGAACACCAGCTCGACGTCGGCCTGGGCCACCGTCGGGATCATTTCGAGCTTGCTGCGCACGTCATCGACCAGGATGTCGCCCATGCCGCAGCCCGGTGCGGTCAGGGTCATCTTGACGTCGATCTCGCGCTGGCCCTCGTCCAGATGCTTGATCTCGACTTCGTAGACCAGGCCCAGTTCGACGATGTTCACCGGAATTTCCGGGTCGAAGCAGGTCCGCAGCTGCTGCCACACCAGCTGTTCCACCTGTTCATCGGTGGCATCGGCGGGCAGTTCCAGCGGGGCCGGTGCCTCCTTGCCGATGGCGTCGCCGTCCTTGCCAGCGATGCGGAACAGGTTGCCTTCGACGAACACCGAATAGCTGCCGCCCAATGCCTGGGTGATATAGCCATAGCTGCCGGCGGGCAGGGTCACGGTGTCGCCCTGCGGGACCATCACGGCCTCGCAATCGCGTTCGAAGTGGACAGGTTCGCTGCTACGGGAATACATGGGGACCGATATGGGGCCGCGGCCGAAGCCACGCAAGAAGGCATTCTAGCCCAGCCGCCCTGCCCCCGCCGGTGCACTGCGGCAAACCACAGTATCCTGTGGGTGTCCTTCAGGAAGCTTCGATGTCCTCCAATGCCGCGCGTGCCAGGACCGTCACCTGGCTTTGGCCCTTCATGTTGCTGCTGGGCCTGGTTGTCGCTCCGATGCTCTGGGTGCTGCTGGCCCTGATGACCGGCCGCCAGGTCGGCTGGATGGCGGTGCTGACCGCCCTGGAACTCACGTTCATGCTGCGCCTGGGCACGCTGGGGCCCGGCCGGCTGCGCGTGGTGCTGGTGGTGCTGGGCACGCTGCTGGTCAGCGGGGTGGCCTACTGGTGCATCGCCAGCGCCTGGATGGGCGGCTCGATCGGGCTGAGCCCGATGGACGCCGCACTGCGCATGGGCCCGCACCTGGCCTGGACCCTGACCAGCCTGGCCAACGGCGCGGCCGAGTGGATCTGGCTGGCGGTGGCCGTGGTCGTGGGCGCCTGGCTGGCGCGCTGATTCCCATTACATGGGGTCGGATCCCTTTCCTGCGGAAAGGGATCCGACCCCGGCTTTCAATGCCCGCCGTCGAGCGCCTTCAGTTCGCTCACCAGCGACGCCGCGGCTTCGGCGCCATCGCCGTACAACATGCGGGTGTTGTCGGCGTAGAACAGCGCATTCTCGATGCCGGCAAAGCCGGTGCCCTTGCCGCGCTTGATCACCACCACGTTGCGGGCGTTGACCACGTCCAGCACCGGCATGCCGTAGATCGGGCTGGCCGGGTCGGTGCGCGCCACCGGGTTGACCACGTCGTTGGCACCGATCACCAGCACCACGTCGGTGTTGGCGAATTCGGGATTGATGTCGTCCATGTCGGCGATCAGGTCGTAGGGCACGCCCGCTTCGGCCAGCAGCACGTTCATGTGCCCGGGCATGCGCCCCGCCACCGGGTGGATG
Source organism: Stenotrophomonas maltophilia (assembly GCF_047782825.1). Lineage (GTDB taxonomy): Bacteria > Pseudomonadota > Gammaproteobacteria > Xanthomonadales > Xanthomonadaceae > Stenotrophomonas. Next base: position 2,364,629 of record NZ_CP180589.1, read on the forward strand.
GCGAATTTCACCTTTACCCCGCGCTGGCCCAGCCGCTGCGCCAGTTCCCAGATCTTGTGCTGGGCCTGGGCCACGGCCATGCCATAGCCGGGCACGATCACCACGCGTTCGGCGAAGGCCATCATCGCGGCCACGTCGGCCGCATCGATCGGCTTCTGCGACCCGCTGATCGCCTGCGCTTCGCCCGCCGCACCGCCGCCGAAGTTGGAGAACAGCACGTTGCGGATCGGCCGGTTCATCGCCTTGGCCATCAGCCGGGTCAGCAGGATGCCGGCCGCGCCGACCATCATGCCGGCAATGATCAATGCCTCGTTGCCCAGCACATAGCCCTCGAACGACACCGCCAGGCCGGTAAAGGCGTTGTAGAGCGAGATGACCACCGGCATGTCGGCACCGCCGATGGGCAGGGTCATCAACACGCCCAGGGCCAGCGCCAGTACGAAGAAGGCAACGATGGACCAGGTGCTGAGGGTGCTGGCGGCGATGATCGCCAGCACCACTACGGCCAGCGCCACCAGAAGGTTCAGCGCCTGCTGGCCGGGCCAGGTGACGCGCTTGTCCAGGCGCCCGTCGAGCTTGGCCCAGGCAATGACCGAGCCGGACAGTGACACCGCACCGATGGCCGCACCCACCACCGCCAGCAGCAGCACGGTAGCCGAGGGCTGCCGCGCGGCCAGGTCGGCCAGCGCCTGCGCGCTCCAGTGGCTGGTATCGCGGTTGGCCAGGAAGGCGTAGCGCAGCAGCTCCACCGCACCGATGGCCGCGGCCGAACCGCCGCCCATGCCGTTGTACAGCGCCACCATCTGCGGCATGTCGGTGACGGCGACCTTGCCGGCCGACCACCAGGCCAGGCCGGCGCCCAGCAGCAGCGCCACCAGGATCAGCGGCACGTTGTGCAGTTCGGGCAGGAAGAAGGTGGCCACGGTGGCCAGCAGCATGCCCAGCCCGGCCCAGCGGATGCCGCTGCGCGCGGTCAGCGGTGAGGCCATGCGCTGCAGGCCCAGCAGGAACAGGGTCGCGGCCACCAGGTAGCTGGCCTTGACCAGCCAATCGAGCAGTTCGACGGTGCTGATGTTCAAGCCTGCGGCTCCTTCGGTTCGTCCTTGCCGCCCTTGGGCGCGCTCGGCTTGAACATTTCCAGCATGCGCGCGGTGACCACGTAGCCGCCGGCGGCGTTGCCGGCACCCAGCACCACGGCCAAGAAGCCCAGGGCTTTTTCCATCGGTGTCTGCGCGTGGCCCAGCACCACCATCGCGCCGATCAGCACGATGCCATGGATGAAGTTGGAACCCGACATCAGCGGGGTATGCAGGATGACCGGCACCCGCGAAATGATCACGTGGCCCGCGATGGCGGCCAGCATGAAGATGTACAGCGCCACGAACCCGTCACTCATCGGCAACGCCTCCCGCTCTGTCTTCGTCGCCCCATCATAACCACGGGCTGAACCCGGCGCGCGCCCCGGTCAACCAAAGCGGCGCTCACGCGTTGTCGATGGTGACCCCGAGCGAGGAACCGTACCCTGTGCTGGTGAGCAGCCCCCTCCCCCCGACCGCCGATGCCGACGCCCTGCCGGCGTCGCTGGAAGCGTTCCTGGCCAGCGTCGGCCCGCGCGCCTTCCGCTTCGCCGAGGCCGGCCTGCGCCAGCGCGAGGATGCGCTGGACGCGGTACAGGACGCCCTGCTGCGCATGCTGGACTACGCCGACAAGCCGGCCGCCGAATGGGCGCCGCTGTTCTGGAGCATCCTGCGCCGGCGGGTGATCGATGTGCAGCGCCGGCGCCGCTTCCGCCTGCCGTTCTGGCGCGACAACCACGATGCCGACGGTGCCGACATCGACTGGGCCGACCCCGGCCCGGACCCGGCACAGGCGCATGAGCAGCGCCAGCAGTACCAGCAGCTGGTGCAGGCCCTGCGCACCCTGCCCGCCCGCCAGCGCGAAGCCTTCACCCTGCGCGTGCTGCAGGACCTGGACGGCGCCACCACCGCCCGCGCCATGGGCTGCAGCGAAGGCGCGGTAAAAACCCATCTGGCACGCGCCCGACAGGCGCTGCAGGATTACCTGGAGAACCACCCGTGAACCGCCCAATGCCTTCCGATGACGCCCTGCGCAGCCTGCACGCGCAGTCGCTGCAGGCCCTGTCGCCGGCCACGCTGGCGCGGTTGCGCCAGGCCCGCCACGGCGCCCAGGCCGCCCATCGCGGGCGCTGGCGCTGGTGGCTGGCCAGTGCCTGCTCGCTGGTGGTGGCGCTGGGCATCGGCGTTCAGTTCAGTGGCCTGGGGACCCATTCCGGGCCCGTGCCGGCGCCCACGGTGGCCGCGACAGAAGACAACAGCGCGCTATACGACGAAAATCCCGATCTGTACCTGTGGCTGGGCGACACCGACCTGGCGATGGAGTGAACCCATGTTGCGACGCCCCACCCTGCCCCTGCTGATCGCCCTGACCCTGCTGCCGGCCACGCCGGTGCTGGCGCAGGCGGTCGCCCCTGCCCCGGCGCCAGCGCCGGGTGCGACTGCAGCACCGCTGCCCGGCTGGGAACAGCTCAGTCCGGCCCAGCGTGAGGCGCTGCTGGCGCCCCTGCGTGACCGCTGGAACGGCGCCGATCCCGCGCAGCGCCAGCGCATGCTCTCGCACGGCCAGCGCTGGCAGTCGATGAGCCCGGAAGAGCGCGACAAGGCCCGCCGTGGCCTGCGCCGCTTCGAGCACATGAGCCCGGAACAGCGTGAGCAGGCCCGTGCCCTGTTCGGGCAGATGCGCACGCTCAGCCCGGCCCAGCGCGATGCGCTGCGCGAGCGCTGGTCGGACATGACCCCGGAACAGCGCAAGGAATGGGTGCGCGAGAACCCGCCGCCGGCGAAGCCGCGGTAAGGCCAGATTCAGTCCTTTGTAGAGCCGAGCCCACGCTCGGCTGCTTCATCGCGTCTGCGCAAGCCGAGCATGGGCTCGGCTCTACAACATGCGGGTCAGGTCACGCCTGCCAGCGTGTCTTTGCCAGCAGCTCGTCTTCCCAGTCGAAACCCAGCTGCCCGTCGCGGGCGAACAGGGTGACGAAGTTGAGCAGGTTGCGTGCGTACATTTCGCTGGCCTGGGTCGCCCCGCGGCTGGCCAGGCCCAGCGGGCCATCGATGGCGATGCCCTGGTGTTCGATGCACTGCCCCGGCTGGGTCAGCGCGCAGTTGCCGCCGCTCTCGGCGGCCAGATCGACGATCACGCTGCCTACCGCCATGCCCTCCACCATCGCCGCGGTGACGATGGTCGGTGCCGGGCGCCCCGGTACGGCGGCGGTGCAGATCACCACGTCCACGCCGCGCAGGTGGTCGGCCAGCCGGCGCTGCTGCTCGGCACGTTCCTCGTCGGTCAGCGCGCGTGCATAGCCGCCTTCGCCGGCCGCGCTCACGCCCAGGTCCAGGAAGCGCGCGCCCAGCGACTGGATCTGCTCACGGGTTTCCGGGCGCACGTCGAAACCTTCCACCTGCGCGCCCAGGCGGCGGGCGGTGGCGATGGCCTGCAGGCCGGCCACGCCGGCACCGATCACCAGCACCTTGGCCGGGCGCACGGTACCGGCCGCGGTGGTCAGCATCGGGAAGAAGCGCGGTGCGCGTTCGGCGGCGATCAGCGCGGCCTTGTAGCCGGCCATGCCGGCCTGCGAACTGAGCACGTCCATCGCCTGCGCACGGGTGGTGCGCGGCAGCTGCTGCAGCGGGAACAGCAGCAGCCGGTCATCATTGGCCAGCGCGGCCAGGGACGGATCGCTGGCCGGGGCCAGCAGGCCGACCACGCTGGCGCCCGGCTTGAGCTGGGCCAGCACCTGCGCCGGCGGCGCCTGCACGCACAGCAGGATGTCGATCTCGCCCCAGCGGGCGGCGTCGAACACCCGTGCGCCGGCATCGTCATACGCCGCATCGGGGAAACCCGCCGCCAGGCCGGCACCGGCTTCGTACCAGACGGTAATGCCCAGTGCCCCCAGCTTGCGCGCCGTTTCCGGCGTCAGCGCCACGCGCCGTTCGCCCGGCGCGGTCTCCTTCATCCCCAGCAACGCCACGGCCATGCAGGTCCCCGCTGATCGGTGAGTTTTCCCGATCCTAGCAGGCGGCCACCGCTCAGTGCAGGGTGGCGCTGCCCGGGTCCAGGCGGTCGATCACGCCCTGCATGGCGCTGTCGAAGGCGCCGTCGTCCACATGGGCGCGCAGGCGGCCCAGCCGCACCATCACCGCCAGTTCTTCCGGCGAGGCCACGCAGAAGCGCACGCCGCGGCGGTTCACGAACAGCAGGCGCGAGGAAATCGGGCTGACCCAGGACAGCTTGCCGGCCTGGACCTTGCCGTCCTTGTCGACGAAGTCCAGCCAGTTGCCGATTTCCATGCGGCGGAAGCGGTCGGCGTCGGCGTTGTCGAAATCGTCGTCGTCAACCTGCGCGCCCAGCTCCACCGCCGAGGCTTCAGGCAACGGCGGGGTCGGCAACGCCACCTGCGGCAGTTCCGGCAGCGCGCGCTGCAGTTCCGGCCGCGATTCGGCAATGCCCTGCAGGGTGTCGTGCAGTGCGTCGATGGCGGCGCTGGCGGCATCGCCATGCACGCCCACGCTGGCAAACACCTTGGCCAGCACCGGCTGCCAGGCCTGCAGCCACGGCTTGCCGACAATCTGCCGGCGCGCCTCGGCCACTTCCTCCAGCAGGCCATCGGCCAGGTTCAGTGCCTCGGCCACCGACGCCCCGTCCTCGCCCTCGCGCAGCAGCGCCAGGGTCAGGTGGTGCTGCCACGGCTGGCGCAGGAATTCGGCGATGGCCAGCGGCAGGGTGGCATCGCCGATACGGCGGTCCAGCTCGGTGCCGGCCCGGTTGCGGGCCATTTCCAGCTTTTCCTGGCCGCGCTGCGTTTCGGCGGCGCGGCGCTCGGCAATCTCCACCCGGCGGCGGTGCTGCACGAGGAAATCGCGGAACTCTTCTTCCAGGGTCAGGAAGATGGCCAGGTTCTCGTTGAACTCGGCCACCAGGCGCTCGATGATCTCTTCCACCTTGGCCATCAGCATGCGCTCGGCCTGGCTTTCACCGGTGTTGCCTTCGCAGGCCTCGGCCAGTGAATTGAGCAGCTTGCGCGCCGGGTGGGTCTTCTGCACGAACATGCGGCGGTCGAGCATGGCGACCTTGACGAAGGGCACCACCAGGCGGCCGATCAGCTCGCGCGAGCGGCCTTCCAGTTCGCGTTCGTCCAGCATCACGTCGAACAGCATGCCGACCAGGTCGATCGCATCCTCGTCCTGCGGGTCCAGCCGGGTCTGGCCGGGGTCCACGCCCAGGCGGGTGGCGCTGGACAGCACTTCGCTCTTCAGGCGCTGGGCCAGCGATTCACCGTCCTCGCCGATGGCCGCGCGCAGGGTGGCGCTGGGCGTGGCCTGCAGCAGGGACAGCACCGACATCATTTCGCGCTGGCTCAACGGGCGGTGCTGGCCCACGGCCACCTGCGCGGCGGAGGTGGCGTCCTCGCGCACGTGGCGGGTCTGCTGCAGCAGTTCATGCAGGGCTTCCAGCAGCATGCCCTGCTGGCCCGCATAGGCCTCGCCGGTGCCGCCGGGCAGGCCTTCTTCGCCGCCCAGATGCTGCTGCATGTGGCCGCGGCGCTCGGACCAGCGCGCGGCGAACCGCTGCGCCCAGGCCGGTGCGGCCTGCTCCTCATCGCTGAAATCGGTCTCGTAGCCCTGCGTCGCGCGCTGTTCGACCAGGTCGTCCAGGCCGTGCGGGGCACGCGGTGCCGGGGCGGGGGCCAGCGGACGACGCGGTGCGCCCATCTGCGGCATCACCCCGGCGGCGGCCAGCTGCTCGTCCAGCTTTTCGTAGATGCGACCGACCGGCACGCGCAGATCGCGCTCGCACAGCTTGATCAGCACCAGATGGACTTCCGGGGCCAGTTCGCAGCCGGCAAAGGCGTGGTGGATGGCCACGCCCAGGTGTTCGGGGCTGATCGGGTTGTGGTCGGCATCCAGGTCCTGGCCGCCGCCCAGCCAGCCCAGGCGGCGGTCCAGCCGCGCCAGGACCGGCTTGAAATCACGCAGCAGCACGGTGGCGAAGTTGCGCACCGCCAGCCGCGATTCCAGCACGTGTTCGGGAATCAGGCTCAGGCCTTCCTCGGCCGGCCCGGACAGGGTGGCCTCGGCCGACAGCGGGTCGCCCGCCGCCAGCGCCGCCCAGGCCTGTTCCAGGTGCGCAGCGAAGGCCGCCGCGATCTCGTCGCGTCGCCGGCGCAGTTCACGCATGGCATCCAGGAACAGCAACTGCGACGAGCCGGCATTGCCGGCCCGGTCGAACAGGGCGTCATCGAACCGGGCCAGTGCCGCGCCAAAGGCCTGGCACAACGCCGGCAGGACAACGTCCCGCGCAAGCTGGAGCTGGGCCGGGTCACGACCCGGCGATCCCATCGGAGTGGGCGCGCTCATCATTCGGGAAGGCTCCCCACCTTCTCTGGTGCGACAGACATCATGGACATCGCGACGGCCGGTACACCCCATGTACCGGTTCGTCGATGGTAGGCCGGCCAGCCCATCACGGACAGTGAAACAGTCCTCACTTCAAACCTCATGACCGGCGGCCCGGCAAGATGCGTATCGTAAGCCGTGCAGGGCCTGCGAGGCGAGTGCAGGCGCTCGTCGGCGGACCGGCAGTGGCATGATGTTCATCACAGTTTGCTATTCAGGGGTGCTGCACGACGCAAACAGCGTCGTCGACCGCCCCGACTATAATCTTCAGCCCGTGATGACCGGTTCAGACTCCATGCCCGACCCCACCGCCCTGCTCGCCCTCGACGCCCGCCGTTCGGTGCCCTCGCGGCAGCTGGGCGAACCCGGCCCGGATCCGGCCACCCTGCTGCGCATGCTGCAGTCGGCCGTGCGCGTGCCCGACCACGGCAAGCGGGTGCCGTTCCGCTTCCTGAAGATCGCCGGCGATGCACGTCACACTCTGGGCGACTTCCTGGTCCAACGCAGCCGCCAGCGCGATCCGCATGCGGGCGAGGCGGTGTTTGAGAAAGACCGCCAGCGCTTCAGCCACGCACCGCTGGTGATCGTGGTGGTGGCCAGCCCGCGCCCGGACCCGAAGGTGCCCGAACAGGAACAGCTGATGACCGCCGGCTGCGTCTGCTTCGCCCTGCTGCAGGCCGCGCAGGCGCTGGGCTTCGGCGCACAGTGGCTGACCGCCTGGATGGCCTTCGATCCGGCCGTGCACGCCCACCTGGGCCTGGCCCAGGGCGAAGGCATCGCCGGCTTCATCCACATCGGCACGCGCAAGGCCGAGGTGCCCGAGCGCGAGCGCCCCGACGCCGCCGCCCTGCTGCAGGACTGGACCGGCCAGTGAGCGCCGTGAATGCCGTGCCGCTGCCGCCACCGCTGTACCTGGTGGATGCCAGCATCTACGTGTTCCGCGCTTGGCATTCGCTGCCGGACGAGTTCCAGGACAGCCAGGGCTGGCCGACCAATGCAGTGCACGGGTTCGCCCGCTTCCTGCTGGACCTGCTCGAGCGCGAACGCCCGCGGCACATCGCCATCGCCTTCGACGAGGCGCTGGACAGCGGCTTCCGCCACCGCCTGTATGCGGCCTACAAGGCCAACCGCGACCCGGCGCCGGAAGCGCTGAAGCGCCAGTTCGTGCACTGCAAGGCGCTGTGCGCGGCGCTGGGCCTGGTCGTGCTCGCCCACCATGACTACGAGGCCGACGACCTGATCGGCAGTGCCCTGCACCAGCACCGGCGCAGCCATCGCGGCCTGATCATTTCCGCCGACAAGGATCTGTCGCAGCTGCTGCTGGACCACGACGAACAGTGGGACTACGCGCGCAACCAGCGCTGGGACGTGGCGGGGGTCAAGGCGCGGCACGGCGTGCATGCGCACCAGATCGCCGATTACCTGGCGCTGTGCGGCGATGCGGTGGACAACATTCCCGGCATCAGCGGCGTGGGCGCCAAGTCGGCCGCGGTGCTGCTGGCCCACTTCGGCAGCATGGACGCGCTGTACGAACGCCTGGACGAAGTGCCCTTCCTGCGCCTGCGTGGCGCCGCACAGATGGCCGTGCGCCTGCGCGAACAGCGCGACCACGCCCAGCTCTGGCGGCAGCTGACCACCATCGCGCTCGATGCGCCGCTGGAAGGCTGCCAGCCCGGCCTGCTGCGCCAGCCGGCCGATCCTGAGCTGCTGGACGGCCTGTGCCAGGCGCTGCGCTTCGGCCCGCTGACCCGCCGCCGTCTGTTCAGCGCCGCCGGCGTGAACGATCCCGGTTCGGCCATCACGGCCGGCCCGGACAATCCCCTTCCCTCCTCCAGCGAGCCCGCATGAGCCAGAGAAACACCGAAGCCCCGCGCGTCGTCTACGAAGGCAAGTACCAGCGCATGGTCGTGCGCGGCACCTGGGAATACAGCGAACGCACCCACGCCGGTGGCCTGGCGGCGATCATCATCGCCGTCACCCCCGAGGACAAGGTGCTGTTCGTCGAACAGTTCCGCGTGCCGCTGCAGTCGGCCACCATCGAGATGCCGGCCGGCCTGGTGGGAGATATCAATGCGGGCGAGTCGATTGAAGTGTCCGCCGTGCGCGAGCTGGAAGAGGAAACCGGCTGGACCGCCGAACACGCCGAAGTGCTGATGATCGGCCCGACCTCGTCCGGTGCCAGCAGCGAACAGATCGCCTTCGTGCGCGCCACCGGCCTGCGCCGTATCGGTGCCGGCGGCGGCGATGAGAGCGAAGACATCACCGTGCACGAGATCCCGCGTGCGCAGGCCGCCGCCTGGCTGGTGCAGAAGATGGGCGAAGGCTATGCGCTGGATGCCAAGCTGTGGGCCGGGCTGTGGATGATCGAACACCACCTGGATGGCCGCCCGCGTGGCTGACGCCGACCTGCACGCGCGGCCTTCGTTGCTGGGCGCCGACGACCCGCCGATCTACACGATCCACCGTGCACAGGGAGCCTCGCCGTTCGTGCTGCTGGCCGACCATGCCGGCCAGCAGGTGCCGCGTGCACTGGCTGGCCTGGGCCTGGCACAGGCCGAACTGGACCGCCATATCGGCTGGGACATCGGCATTGCCGGCACCACCCGCGCGCTGGCCGGGCTGCTGGACGCCTGGGCGATCGAACAGACCTATTCGCGGCTGCTGATCGACTGCAACCGGCCGCTGGCCTCGCCCACGCTGATTCCGGAAGTGAGCGACCATACCGTGGTGCCCGGCAATGCCGGGCTGTCGGAGGCGCAGCGCCAGCAGCGCATCGACGCCATCCACGCGCCCTACCACGCACGCATCGATGCCGAGCTGGATGCACGCCGCGATGGCGGCCGCCCCACCCTGCTGGTGATGATGCACAGCTTCACCCCGGCGATGAATGGCACGCCGCGGCCGTGGCACGCTGGCGTGCTGTACCACCAGGACACGCGCTTTGCCCACGCGCTGCTGCAGGCGCTGCGCGACGAAGGCGACCTGGTGGTGGGCGACAACGAACCGTATTCGGTGAGCAGCACCAGCGACTACGCGGTGCCGGTGCATGGCGAAGGCCGCGGCCTGGTGCATGTGGAACTGGAGATCCGCCAGGACCTGATTGCCGAAGTGGCCGGGCAGCAGGCCTGGGCGGAGCGGTTGGCGCGGATTTTCAGCGTGTTGCAGCCGGGGTTGCTGGCGGCTGGGTGAGTGTCATCCACGCATGGCGTGGATCTACTCGCGATACCCCAGTAGATCCACGCCATGCGTGGATGGTGTCGTTCAACGCAATACCGGCGCTTCCATCCACGGGAACGGCTTGAAGCCGTGCACCTGCACGGTCGCGCCGATCGCTTCGAACTGATCCTTGATGGCCTGCGCGCGGTTGCGGTCCAGGGCTTCGCCTAGCAACAACGGCAACGCCCGGCAGCGTGCCAGCGCTTCACCCACCGGCACCTCGTGCAGGTGCGCCACAGCCTGCGCGGTGGCCTTCAGCTGATCGGGCGGGCACGCCACCAGGCGCAGGTCGAACGAAGCGAAGATGCCTGCACCCACGCCCGCGTCGCGCGCCGCCGCCTGGTCCGCGGCAGTCGCTTCATCCAGCGCCTCATCGATGCCTTCCACCTGCTGGAAGGCGTCGTACTCGTGGTAATACACCAGCGCCTGCGCGTACTCGGCCAGGGTGGACAGCGGCCGCTGGCGCTTCTGCACGTCGAGCACATCGGCGAACGTCGCGGGTTCGAGGTAGGTGGACAGGCCCAGCGCGCGCGCCTCGGCCGGCACCTCGCTGTCATCGTCGAAGGCGGTCTCCTCGTCAGGCGGCAACCAGAACCGCGCCTGCAGCAGGTCGCCGTCGGTGGCGTGCACCCAGCCGAAGGACTGGTAGACACCGTGGTCGTCGTTGCAGGCAGCGAACGCGTGCAGCGTCTGTTGCAGGTCCAGCAGTTCGATCATGCGCTGTTGGCCTGGCCATCGAGGGAACCGCAGTCTACCGCTGCCGGGCGCAGGCCCAGTGCGATGACCACGCCGAACAGGGCGAACAGCGCGGCGCCGTACTCGGCACGCACCAGCCCGGCCAGCGCGCTGGGCGAACCTGCAACGCCGGCACCGGCGTTGGCCACCATCACCAGCACCGCCAGGCCCAGTGCCCCGCCGATCTGCTGCGCGGTGGCCGCCATGCCAGATGCCACACCCTGCTGTGCGGCCGGCACGCCCTGCCCGGCCACGATCCACATGGAGGTCCAGGTCATGCCCTGGCCGATGCTCAGCACCACCACGCCCGGCAGCAGCGGCCAGAAGTTCGATGCGTGCGGCAACGCCGCGGCCACCCAGGCGATGCCAATGGCACCGGCCAGCTGGCCGAGCACCAGCACCTTGCGCGCGCTCCAGCGTTTCAACGCCCACTCGGCCAACTGGATGCCGACCGTGCATACCGCCGTGGCCGGCAGGAATGCCAGGCCGGCCTGCAGCGGGCTCCAGCCATAGCCATCCTGGAAGTACAGCGCCATGAAGTAGTACTGCACGCCATAGCTGCTCATGAAGGCAAAGGTAAGGCCCAGCGCCGCGCGCAGGCCCGGCAGCCGCAGCAGCGCGAACTGCATCAGCGGGTCGCGGCTGCGCTGTTCGATCCGCACGAAGGCCGCCAGCAGCAGCGCCGACAGCAGCAGGCAAGCCAGCGTGGCGGGCGCGGTCCAACCCCACTCCGGCCCCTGCACCAGGGTGGTCACCAGCAGGCTGCCGCCAAGGGTGACGGTGATGCAGCCGGCCAGATCGAACGAACGCCCCTGCGCGCGCGGGCCATCGGCCGGCAGCCATGCACCGGCGGCAACGGCGCAGGCCGTGGCCAGCGGCACGATCACCGCCAGCACGGCCGGCCAGCCGAAGGCCTGGGTCAGCACGCCGCCGAGCAGGGTGCCCAGCGCCAGGCCCACCGCACTGGCCATGCTCCAGATCGCCAGCGCGCGGTTGCGCACCGGGCCTTCGGCATACAGCGTGTTGATCAGCGCCAGCGTGGCCGGGAACAGTAGTGCGGCACCGATGCCCTGTGCCGCGCGCGCGATGATCAGCAGCGTGGCATTCGGTGCCAGCGCACCCAGCAGCGAGGCCAGCGCGAACAGCAGCATGCCCAGCCGGTAGAAACGACGGCGCCCGATCAGATCAGCGGCACGGCCCCCCAGCAGCAGGCTGCCGCCGAAGGCGACGGTGTAGGCACTGACCACCCACTGCAGCTGCTGCGCATTGATCTGCAGCGCGCGGCCCATGTCATGCAGGGCGACGAAGATGATGGTGGCGTCCAGGGCGATGATCAGCTGGGCGGTGGCCAGCAGGGTCAACGCCCAGCGCGGGTACTTGAGTGGGGGCATCGGCGGCGGTGGATCGGTGGGGGAGCGCAGTCTCATTCATGCGGACGCATCAATAAACCCCTTACCGGCCATATCTGTCATGATTTTCGGCATGAATGGATCCTCGCTGGACCTCAATGCCGTGCGCATGCTGGTGCAGGTGGCCGAAGCGCGCAGTTTCACCGTGGCCGCCGGCCAGCTGGGCCTGAGCCAATCCGGGCTGTCGCGCGCGATCGGCCGGCTGGAGGCCACGCTGGGGGTGAAGCTGCTGCAGCGGAACACCCGCAACGTGGCGCTGACCCCGGATGGCCGCCAGTTCGTGGACCAGGTCGCGCCGCTGCTGTGCGGCCTGGAGGATGCCGAACGCCAGCTGGCCGACCGCCCGTGCACGCCTTCGGGCACGCTGAGGATCAGCGCCCCGTCGATGTTCGGGCGCAAGGTGCTGGTGCCGCTGCTGGGCCCCGTGCTGCAGCAGCACCCGCAGCTGCAGGTGGACGCGGTGCTGAGCGACCGCCTGGTCGATCTGGTCGAGGAAGGCTTCGATGCTGCGCTGCGCACCGGCGTGATTGCCGACCAGCGCATCGTGGCGCGGCCGTTGCGGCCGCTGCGCTGGGTGACGGTGGCCAGCCCGGCCTATCTGGCCCGTTGTGGTGTTCCGGTCGATGTCGCCGCGCTGCAGGACCATGCCTGCCTGGCCGTACGCAACCTGCGCAGTGGCCGGCTGGTGGACTGGCAGTTCCTGCAGGACGGGCAACTGCGCGAGGTCACGCCGCCGGCGCGGATGGTGTTCGACAGCGGCGACCCGCTGGTGGAAGCGGCCATCGCCGGGATCGGCATCGTGCAGGTGATGGATTTCGCCGTGGCCGACGCGCTGGCTGACGGCCGCCTGCAACGCGTGCTGCAGCCGTTTGAAGGCCGCAGCCGCGAGTTGTCGCTGATCTATCCGCCGTCGCGGCAGCATTCGCCGAAGCTGCAGGTGCTGGCCGAAGCATTGCTGGCGGGCGACTGGTAGATCCACGCCATGCGTGGATGGGGTTGCGCTTCGCGGTAGCGCCGGGCCATGCCCGGCGAGCTGCATCGCGGCGGCGGAACGGAATGCCGCCGGGAATGGCCCGGCGCTAAATGGCCCGGCGCTACCGGTGAGGCGTTGCCGGCCAGCGGCCGGCATTACGGAGCGCATGGAATCCACGCCGCGCGCGGATGTGAACTTCGGTGCAGAGCCAGCGCTCGACGCAGCAAAAACTGATTCAGCCCAATTGGAGAAAGAACGCCCCGGCGCGTCCCCCCAGAGAAAAATCAGGCCTATCCGGGAGGAACAGATACGCCATGCCGTCGGACAGTACGCCTTTGTGCGAAGGCAGAATGCCGTCGATGTCCGCCCCGTAGAGCATCAAGCGACGGCGACCGCCATTCCACGTCAAAGTTGATTGCAGCCATGCATCGACTCCATCCAGCTTGGAATCCAGGTTCTCATCATCGTCAGGTTCCAAACACTCCACACGCTCGATACGGCCGCGCTCAAGCGAGTCGCTCATGCATCTGCTTCTAGATGCGGCGCCACGCCTGTATGCGAGCACGACTGCTTCGCTGGTTCCCTGCACCGCGCGCAGCCGACGGAAGTGGGAATGATCCCGGGTATCGGTGGGGATGAAGACTGAGAACCAGAAATCCTCAGCAACGTCCTGCGGATAGAACCAATGTGCAGGGAGTGCCATCAGGTGAAAGAGCGCACGGCCTTCAACACAGGCTGGCCAAGGCATGTTCTCTGGAAGATACGCACCGCCGCCAACGTATGCATCGGTTGGAGAGGCCTGTTCCTGGATCAACAGCAGGCGGGTGTACATGGTGGGGTCGCCGAAAATTGCACGGACGTCCACGGTGCCAGCCCGCCTCGCCCCGGTTCAAGGCCAATAGCGACAGCCCTGAACAAGGGAGAGAATCGCCGCCGGGCATGGCCCGGCGCTACCGGTGAGGCGTTGCCGGCCAGCGGCCGGCACTACCGGTCAGGCGAAACCATCGGTGGCGCGCACCAGCGCGTCCACGTTCTCGGCTTCGAACGCGGAGTGGCCCGAGGCCGGGGTGATCTCCAGCTTGGCCTTCGACCAGACCTTGGTCAGATCCCAGGCATTGGCCAGCGGGCACACCACGTCGTAGCGGCCGTGCACGATCACGCCCGGAATATCGGCGATGCGGTGCGCGTCGCGCAGCAGCTGGTCTTCCACTTCGAAGAAGCCGCCGTTGACGAAGTAGTGGTTCTCGATGCGGGCGAAGGCCAGGGCGAAATGCGGGTCTTCGTGGCTGTTGATGAAGTCGTCATCGACATGCAGGAAGCTGGTCGCGCCTTCCCACACCGCCCAGGCCTTGGCTGCTTCCAGGCGGGTGGTCTCGTCTTCGCTGGTCAGGCGACGGTGGAAGGCCGAGATCAAATCATGGCGCTCCACCGCCGGGATCGGCTTCAGGTAGTGCTCCCACGCATCCGGGAACAGGCGGTTGGCCCCTTCCTGGTAGAACCATTCCAGCTCCCAGCGGCGCAGCATGAAGATGCCGCGCAGGACCAGCTCGGTCACGCGCTGCGGATGGGTTTCGGCATAGGCCAGGGCCAGGGTCGAACCCCAGCTGCCACCGAACACCTGCCAGCGGTCCACCTTCAGGTGCTCGCGCAGTTTTTCGATGTCGGCCACCAGATCCCAGGTGGTGTTGTCGACCAGGTCGGCGTGCGGGGTGGAACGGCCGGCACCGCGCTGGTCGAACAGGATGATGCGGTACTTCGACGGGTCGTGGAACTGGCGCATCTTGTCGCTGCAGCCGCCGCCCGGGCCACCGTGCAGCATCACCACCGGCTTGCCGTCCGGGTTGCCGCACTGTTCGAAGTACAGCGTGTGGCGGTCGTCGACCTTCAGGGTGCCGACGTCGTAGGGGGTGATGGCGGGGTACAGCGTACGCATGCTTGCAGCTCCAGGGTGATGCCCTGCCGGGGCAGGAGAACCCCCATTCTAGGCCGGGCGCTGGCCCAGGGTGATGCGGTCACGCTGCTCCAGGTCCTGCGCGGTCTGCACCTGCGCATAGCCGGCCTGTTCGAACAGCGCGCGGATCGCCGCGCCCTGGTCCCAGCCGTGCTCGATCAGCAGCCAGCCGCCGGGCAGCAGGTGCCCCTGGCCACCGGCAACGATGCGGCGGATGTCGTCCAGGCCATCGGCGCCGGACGCCAGCGCGGTGGCCGGCTCGAAACGCAGATCGCCCTGCGCCAGATGCGGGTCGTCGCTGGCGATATACGGCGGGTTGCTGGCGATCAGGTCGAAGCGCGCGCCCTGCAGCGGCGCGTACCAGTCGTGGCCGCCTTCAGCGAAGCGCACGTTGCCCAGTTCATGGCGGGCCGCATTGCGGGCAGCCACGGCCAGCGCACCGGGGCTGGCATCGGTGGCCAGCACCTGGGCCCGGGGCCGCTCACTGGCCAGGGCCAGGGCGATGGCGCCGCTGCCGGTGCCGAGATCGGCCACCTGCAGGTCGTGATCGGCCGGCAGACGCTCCAGCGCCAGTTCCACCAGCAGCTCGGTTTCCGGGCGCGGAATCAGGGTGGAAGGGTCGACCTCCAGGTCCAGCGTCCAGAAGCCGCGGCGGCCGGTCAGGTAAGCCACCGGTTCGCCGGCCACGCGGCGCGCCAGCAGGACCTCGAAGGCCGCCAGATCGGTGGCGGGCAGCGGATCGGTGGCGTGGGCGAACAGCCAGCTGCGCGGCCGGTCCAGCACGTGCAGCAGCAGCAGTTCGGCCTCATGGCGGGCTTCGATGCCGCCCAGGCGGGTGCTGGCGTCGGCGACGGCCTGGCGCAGGGATGATTCGGGTTGGATGGACATGCGGCAATTGTAGAGCCGAGCCCACGCTCGGCTCCTCCAGAGGCAGCCGAGCGTGGGCTCGGCTCTACAAACGCGGGATTCGTTCAGGTCCGGCGGGGCGGCATAAGGAGGGGCTATCGGCCCATCTTCACGGCCCGCCACGATTTCCCTTGTCATACAACCACTTGCAGGATGACGACGACCGGATTCATGGCAGGCTCATCGCATTTCAATAGACTCCATCTATCAAATAGATGAAATCAATGCATTGTTCTTATCGCCGATGAATCGGTAACCTAGCTCCTGTCGATTCACCCACTCCCCTTCACCCAGAGGAAAAACGATGTCCCTCATCAATACCCAGATCCAGCCGTTCGAAGCCAACGCCTACCACAACGGCGAGTTCATCAAGGTTTCCGATGCCAGCCTGAAGGGCCAGTGGTCCGTCCTGATCTTCATGCCGGCCGCCTTCACCTTCAACTGCCCGACCGAGATCGAAGACGCCGCCGAGCATTACGCCGAGTTCAAGAAGGCCGGTGCCGAGGTCTACATCGTCACCACCGACACCCACTTCTCGCACAAGGTGTGGCACGAAACCTCGCCGGCCGTCGGCAAGGCCCAGTTCCCGCTGGTCGGCGACCCGACTCACAAGCTGACCCGCGCCTTCGGCGTGCACATTGAAGAAGAAGGCCTGGCCCTGCGCGGCACCTTCATCATCAACCCGGAAGGCGTGATCAAGACCCTGGAGATCCACTCCAACGAGATCGCCCGTGACGTGTCCGAGACCCTGCGCAAGCTGAAGGCTGCCCAGTTCACCGCCGCCAACCCGAACCAGGTCTGCCCGGCCAAGTGGAAGGAAGGCGAGAAGACCCTGACCCCGTCGCTGGACCTGGTCGGCAAGATCTAAAGCAGTTCCGGCCTGCCGCGGCCCCACGCCGCGGTGCGCCCCTCATCCCCGTGCCGGCCCCACGCCGGCGTGGGGGTGAACCCAAGACGGCCGCGCCCGCATCGCCCCTTCCACAGGTCCGCGCTGCCCTCTTGGGTTCACCCCTACCCCCTCGCTGGTCCGCTACCTTTCACAGCGGTGCCACGCCCCCTGTTTGCCTGAAGCCAGGAGAAGACCATGTTGGACGCCAACCTGCAGTCGCAGCTGAAGACCTATCTGGAGCGCGTGACCCGCCCGATCCAGATCACCGCGCACGCCGATGACGGTGCCAAGTCGCAGGAAATGCTGGAACTGCTGCAGACCCTGGAAAGCCTGTCGGACAAGATCTCGCTGCAGGTGCTGCGCGATGGTCAAGGCCGCGTGCCGTCCTTCGACCTGGGCACCCCGGGCCAGGACATCCACCTGACCTTCGCCGGCCTGCCGATGGGCCATGAGTTCACCTCGCTGGTGCTGGCCCTGCTGCAGGTCGGCGGTCATCCGTCCAAGGCTACCGCCGAGCTGATCGAGCAGGTGCAGAACCTGGAAGGTGATTACAGGTTCGAAACCTACTTCTCGCTGTCCTGCCAGAACTGCCCGGACGTGGTGCAGGCGCTGAACCTGGCCGCCGTGCTCAACCCGCGCATCCAGCACGTGGCCATCGACGGTGCCCTGTTCCAGGAAGAAGTGGAGAAGCGCGAGATCATGTCCGTGCCCACCGTGTACCTCAACGGTGAAGTGTTCGACCAGGGCCGCATGACCCTGGAACAGATCGTGGCCAAGCTGGACACCAACGCCGGCAAGCGTGACGCCGAGAAGATCGCCGCCAAGGACGCCTTCGACGTGCTGGTGGTCGGTGGTGGCCCGGCCGGCGCTGCGGCCGCCATCTACGCCGCGCGCAAGGGCATCCGCACCGGCATCGCCGCCGAGCGTTTCGGTGGCCAGGTGCTGGACACCATGGCCATCGAGAACTTCATTTCGGTGAAGGAGACCGAAGGCCCGAAGCTGGCCACCGCGCTGGAACAGCACGTGCGCGAATACGAGGTGGACATCATGGACCTGCAGCGCGCCACCGCGCTGGTGCCGGCCGGCGAAGACGGCCTGGTGCAGGTGCAGCTGGAAAACGGCGCGGTGCTGAAGTCGCGCTCGGTCATCCTGTCCACCGGCGCGCGCTGGCGGCAGATGAACGTGCCCGGCGAAGACCAGTACCGCAACAAGGGCGTGGCTTACTGCCCGCATTGCGATGGCCCGCTGTTCAAGGGCAAGCGCGTGGCGGTGATCGGCGGCGGCAACTCCGGCGTGGAAGCGGCCATCGACCTGGCTGGCATCGTGTCGCATGTGACCCTGCTGGAGTTCGATTCCAGCCTGCGCGCCGATGAAGTGCTGCAGAAGAAGCTGCGCAGCCTGGGCAACGTGACCGTGCTGACCAGCGCGCAGACCACCGAAGTGCTCGGCGATGGCAGCCGCGTCACCGGTCTGGTCTACAAGGACCGCGTCGGCGGCGATGCGCACCGGGTGGAACTGGAGGGTATCTTCGTGCAGATCGGCCTGCTGCCGAACACCGAATGGCTGAAGGACAGCGTGGCGCTGTCGCCGCGTGGCGAGGTCGTCATCGATGACCGCGGGCAGACCAACCTGCCGGGCGTGTTCGCCGCTGGCGATTGCACCACGGTACCCTACAAGCAGATCATCATCGCCATGGGCGCCGGTTCCACTGCGGCACTCAGCGCCTTCGACCACCTGATCCGTTCGTCCGTGACCAAGGGTAGCGGCGCGGTGGCCGAGGCGGCCTGATCAATCGTTCCCGGATCATCGGGGGCACCACTGCCTGCTGGGTAAGCCGGTCCGTTACCCCTGGGGTCTTACGATGAACCTTCGCGATCTGAAATACCTGGTGGCCCTGGCCGATCACAAGCACTTCGGCCGGGCCGCCGCGTCCTGTTTCGTCAGCCAGCCCACGCTGTCCACGCAGATCCGCAAGCTGGAAGAGGAACTGGGCGTACCGCTGGTGGAGCGCGCACCGCGCAAGGTGATGCTCACCCCGGCCGGGCAGGAAGCGGCCATGCGGGCACGGGTGATCGTGTCCGAAGTGGAACAGTTGAAGGAAGCGGCGCGGCGCAGCCGCGATCCGGAAGCCGGTACGGTTCGCCTGGGGATCTTCCCGACCCTGGGCCCGTACCTGCTGCCGCACGTCATTCCGCGCATCCGCGACCGCTTCCCGGAACTGGAACTGCTGCTGGTCGAGGAAAAGAGCGACGTGCTGCTGGAGCGCCTGCGCGAAGGCAAGCTGGACGCCGCGCTGCTGGCCCTGCCGGTGATCGACGACCAGCTGCACGCCGAATTCCTGTTCGAGGAACCCTTCCTGCTGGCCGTGTCCGGCCGCCACCCGCTGGCCCGCCGCGAGCACCTGGACGTGCAGGAACTGGCCACGCAGAAGCTGCTGCTGCTGGAAGACGGCCATTGCCTGCGTGACCAGGCGCTGGAAGTGTGCCGCCTGTTCGGTGCCAACGAGAAATCCGAATTCCGCGCCACCAGCCTGGAAACGCTGCGGCAGATGGTCGCCGCCGACGTCGGCATCACCCTGCTGCCGAGCCTGTCGGTGCAGCCGCCGGTACCGCGTTCGAACAACATCCGCCTGCTCGATTTCACCGGCGAAGGCCGCCCCAGCCGGCGCATCGCCATGGTCTGGCGGCGCAGTTCGGCCATGCACAGCTTCCTGCTGGAGCTGGCCGACCAGTTCAAGCGCCTGCCGCAGGCGCTGTTCACCCTCGATGCCGAGGGCGTACCGGCCGGTGAGGCACCGACGCTGTCCGGCCCGCTGCTGAACGGCTGAGCCGGAACGCCCGGGCCGCGCCCGCGGCGGGAGTCGATTCCGGCCGCATTTGTCCCCACAATACAGTCAGGCGGCGCCAGGTGGTGCCGCCTTTTGCATGGTTTTCAACCAAGGAGCACCACCATGAACACCGCCAGCGGCCTGCCGCCGTCCATCACTGTATCGACCTTCGACATGGATCGCCTCGAGGCCATGCTCGATTCGCCTGCGCTGAACCAGACGCCTGCCGCGCTCGCGCTTGCCGAAGAACTCAACCGCGCCACCGTGCTGGCGCCGGACCAGATTCCCGAAGGCATCGTCATGATGCATTCGCGCGTGGAGTGCGAAGATGAAGTGTCGGGCGAGAAGCACGTCCTGACCCTGGTCTTCCCCCGCGAAGCCAATGTCGATGAAGGCAAGGTTTCCGTGCTGGCCCCGGTCGGCAGTGCCCTGCTTGGCCTGGCCATTGGCCAGAGCATCGACTGGAACGCGCCCGGCGGCCGCAAGCTGCGCCTGCGCGTGACCGCGGTCCACAACGACCGCCCCTGATTACCGCTGCGCACCGCGCGCGATCCGATTTCCCTGCACCAGGAGCCGTAATGAGTACCCCGTCCAAACTGTCCCAGCTGCGCGAACTGTCGGTGGTCGTTGCCGATACCGGTGACTACGACGCCATCAAGCGCCTGCAGCCGGTGGATTGCACCACCAACCCGACCCTGGTGAAGAAGGCGCTGGACCTGCCGGTCTATGCCGAGCTGATCGAACGCGAACTGGCCTGGGGCCGCCAGCAGGGCGGTGACCGCGAAGCCGTGGTGCACGCCGTGGCCGACCGCCTGACCATCGGCGTCGGCGCGCTGCTGAGCACCCTGGTGCCGGGCCGTGTCTCCACCGAAGTGGACGCCGACCAGGCCCACGACACCGACGCCACCGTGGCCAAGGCCCGCCAGTTCATCCAGATGTACGCCGATGCCGGCGTGCCGCGCGAGAAGATCCTGATCAAGATCGCTGCGACCTGGGAAGGCGTGGAAGCCGCGCGCATCCTGCAGGCCGAAGGCATCGACTGCAACCTGACCCTGATCTTCAACCCGACCCAGGCGCTGGCCTGCAGCGAAGCCGGCGCGTTCCTGATCTCGCCGTTCGTCGGCCGCATCCTGGACTGGTACGTGGCCAACGGCCAGACCCCGACCACCATCGACGAAGACCCGGGCGTGAAGTTCGTGCGCGGCGTGTATGCCGAATTCAAGCGCCGCGGCTCGCCGACGGTGGTGATGGGCGCCTCGTTCCGCTCGACCGCGCAGATCGAAGCGCTGGCCGGCTGCGACCGCCTGACGATTTCGCCGGACCTGCTGGAGAAGCTGGACGCCGACCATGGCGAGCTGCCGCGCAAGCTGGTGGCCGGTGCGGCCGACGGCGTGGCGGTCACTCCGATCGACGCGGCGAAGTTCGCGGCGGATCTGGCCGCGGACCCGATGGCGACCGAGAAGCTGGCGACGGGTATCGATGCGTTTGCCAAGGATCTGCAGGCGCTGCGCGAGCGGATCCGCTCGGAACTGTGATTGCGGCGAACGGCTGAGCCCCTCGTGGCGGATCGTTTTGTAGAGTCGAGCTTGCTCGACTGACTGCTAGAGCAACAGCCGCGCTGGGTCGGGCGGGTTGGGTTCGCGGGACACGCCGCAAGTACGTCCGTGTAGGCTCGTAGGCGCCATCCATGGCGCCTGCGGTCCCGCGAACCCAACCCGCCCGCCCTCTGACAGTTTCCTGTGGCCGTCCGCCACGGAAGAAAGAAAGAAGAGCAAAAGCGGGTCGCGCGCTTCGCTTGCTCGCAGCCGAGCATGGCTCGGCTCTACAGGAAGCAGAAGCAAAAGCACCGCAAAAGCACGAATGAAAAAGGACGCGGCGAAAGCCGCGTCCTTTTTCATTATCAGGTCGTCAGTAACCCAGTGCTCTTGCCCACCGTCACCGGGAAACTGTCGAAGGTGGGACGGGGGCGGCTGGCAGGACCGCAGGCGCCATGGATGGCGCCTACGAGCCCCCATGGACGGGTTTACGGCGTGTCCTGCCAGCCGCCCCCGTCCCGCCCAACCATCAGCAACCCAGAGCCGCTTTGGCTTTGGCTTTGGCTTTGGCTTTGGCTTCTGCCGTAGATTCTGCCCGCTGCAGGCGGACCACCGCGCGTCAGCGCGGCGCCTCCACATCCAGCCCGATCGGGCAGCTCACGCCGGTGCCACCAATCCCGCAGTAACCATTCGGGTTCTTCGCCAGATACTGCTGGTGGTAATCCTCGGCGTAGTAGTACGCCGGTGCCGGGTACACGATCTCGGTGGTGATCGGCCCGTAGCCGGACGCGTCCAGCTGCGCCTGGTAGGCCTCGCGGCTGGCCAGCGCCGCCGCGTACTGCGCCTCGTCGGTGGCGTGGATCGCCGAACGGTACTGGGTGCCCGTGTCGTTGCCCTGGCGCATGCCCTGGGTCGGGTCGTGGCTTTCCCAGAACAGCTGCAGCAGCCGCTCCAGGCTCACCACCGCCGGGTCGAACACCACCTGCACCACCTCGGTGTGGCCGGTCAGGCCCGAGCAGACCTCTTCATAGGTCGGGTTCGGGGTAACGCCGCCGGCATAGCCGACCGAGGTGCTGTACACGCCCGGCTCGGTCCAGAACTTGCGCTCGGCGCCCCAGAAGCAGCCCAGCGCGAAGCGGATCTGCTGCAGGCCGGCGAAGCGGTCCTTCAGCGGATGGCTGTTCACGAAATGCTGGTTGCTGTGCAGCGGCAGCGGCTGGTCGCGGCCCGGCAGCGCCTCTTCCGGGCGCGGCAGGCGCTGCTTGAAGGCCCCGATGCCGAGGATGCCCTGGCTGATTCCCAACATGATGCGCTCCTACGCCGGCTGTCCGGCCCAATCGTCTGCGTCTGAAATGGGGTCGGACGGGCCCTGGCCCAAGTCCAGCGCGGCGATGATCTCCTCTGCCTGCGGCCGTGCCACGTCGGGGATGCCGACCCGCAGCACGCCGAACAGCGGCAGCTCGCCCATGCCGCCCAGCAGCTGCTCGCCGAACACGAACGCGGGGATGCCGGCATCCTCCAGCGCGTGCTTGACCAGGTGGGCGTCGAACAGATTGTCGGCCTTGTACACGATGTGCATGGGCGGCTCCTCGGGACAGGGGTCCAGCATACGCCCGGGGGCTGAATCGCGCCGCCGCGCTCGCCGGGCATGGCCCGGCGCTACCGACCCGGACCGGGCAGCCCCGCCCCTGACGCGCTAAACTGTTGGTCTTTCTGCCTTTCTCTTTCGCCGACTCATGTCCGAGCACACCCCCGCCAGCCCCGAGACCCCCGCCGACAGCCACGAGAAGCGCGATTTCATCCGCCAGATCGTGCGCGAGGACCTGGCCAGCGGTAAGCACCAGGCGATCAAGACCCGCTTCCCGCCCGAGCCGAACGGCTACCTGCACATCGGCCACGCCAAGTCGATCTGCCTGAACTTCGGCCTGGCCGGTGAGTTCAGCGGCGTCTGCAACCTGCGCTTCGACGACACCAACCCGGCCAAGGAAGACCCCGAGTACGTGGCCGCCATCCAGGATGACGTGCGCTGGCTGGGCTTCACCTGGAACGAGCTGCGCCACGCCTCGGATTACTTCCAGACCTACTACCTGGCCGCCGAGAAGCTGATCGAGCAGGGCAAGGCCTACGTCTGCGACCTGTCGGCCGAGGAAGTGCGCGCCTACCGCGGCACCCTCACCGAGCCGGGCCGCCCGTCGCCGTGGCGCGACCGCAGCGTCGAGGAAAACCTGGACCTGTTCCGCCGCATGCGCGCCGGTGAATTCCCCGATGGCGCGCGCACCGTGCGCGCCAAGATCGACATGGCCAGCGGCAACATCAACCTGCGCGACCCGGCCCTGTACCGCATCAAACACGTTGAGCACCAGAACACCGGCAACGCGTGGCCGATCTACCCGATGTACGACTTCGCCCATGCGCTGGGCGATTCCATCGAGGGCATCACCCATTCGCTGTGCACGCTGGAATTCGAAGACCACCGCCCGCTGTATGACTGGTGCGTGGACAACGTCGATTTCGCCCACGACGATGCGCTGACCCAGCCGCTGGTCGACGCCGGCCTGCCGCGCGAAGCGGCCAAGCCGCGCCAGATCGAATTCTCGCGCCTGAACATCAACTACACGGTGATGAGCAAGCGCAAGCTGATGGCGCTGGTGACCGAACAGCTGGTGGACGGCTGGGAAGACCCGCGCATGCCGACCCTGCAGGGCCTGCGCCGCCGCGGCTACACCCCGGCCGCGATGCGCCTGTTCGCCGAGCGCGTGGGCATCAGCAAGCAGAATTCGATGATCGATTTCAGCGTACTGGAAGGCGCGCTGCGCGAAGACCTGGACAGCGCCGCGGCGCGCCGCATGGCGGTGATCGACCCGGTGAAGCTGGTGCTGACCAACCTGGCCGAAGGCCACGAAGAGCAGCTGACCTTCAGCAACCACCCGAAGGACGAGAGCTTCGGCAGCCGCCAGGTGCCGTTCGCACGCGAAATCTGGATCGACCGCGAGGACTTCGCCGAAGTGCCGCCCAAGGGCTGGAAGCGCCTGGTGCCGGGCGGCGAAGTGCGCCTGCGCGGCGCCGGCATCATCCGCTGCGATGAAGTGATCAAGGATGCCGACGGCACCATCACCGAGCTGCGCGGCTGGCTGGATCCGGAATCGCGCCCGGGCATGGAAGGCGCCAACCGCAAGGTGAAGGGCACCATCCACTGGGTCAGCGCCGTGCATGGCGTGCCGGCGGAAATCCGCCTATACGACCGTCTGTTCTCGGTGCCGAACCCGGACGACGAATCGGAAGGCAAGACCTACCGCGACTACCTGAACCCGGAATCGCGCCGCACCGTCACCGGCTATGTCGAACCGGCCGCGGCCAGCGCCACGCCGGAACAGTCGTTCCAGTTCGAGCGCACCGGCTACTTCGTCGCCGACCGCCGCGACCACACCGAGGCCAAGCCGGTGTTCAACCGCAGCGTGACCCTGCGCGACACCTGGTCGGCCTGAGGAACCACGCGGGCGCCAGGACGGCGCCCGCATGCCCGCGACAATGACCACCGCCCCCTCCGCCCTGCTCTGGTTCCTGTCCCAGCACCCGTTGCTGGCGTTGCCGGTGCTGATGGCGCTGGCCGGGCTGCTGTCGTGGTGGCGGCGCACCCCGCTGTACCTCATCGCCATGTTTCCGCTGGCGATGCTGAATGTCTTCCTGGGTTCGTTCGTCAACGCGGCCTGGGTGAACGGGATCGGCGAGCGTGGCGAAGCGGTGATCGTCAAGGCCGAGGAAACCAGTTCCACCCTCAACGACCGCCATATCTGGCGTTACGAGGCGGTGGTGCACACCGCCGATGGCCAGGATGTGGACGTGGTGTTCCATACGAACACCATCTCGCTGTGGCCGCTGGAAAACGCGATCCGCATCCCCGCGCAGGGCCAGCCCTTCGTGGTGAAGTACGCGCCAGGCTTCCCGCGCAGCATCGTAATCCTCACCAACGAATCGCCGCATGGCATCGCCCAGTCACGCGCACGCGCACGCGAGCGGGTGGAGGTGGCCGCGCGCAGGCTGCATTTCAGCCCCAGCAACGAACGCTTCCGCGCCGATTACCGCCGCGAACTGGACACCTGGCTGCGCGACCATGGCGATGACCCGCAGCAGCAGTCCGACGCACGGCAATATCGCGCCGAGCTCGACGCACTCTAGCGCCAATCCTCTCCGGCAGCTGCGCCCCTCCCCTTGAATTCAGGTGTCTCCGATGACCAAGACCGCATCTCCCCTTCTGCCACTGCTGCAACAGGTTCTTTTGGGACGTGACATCCCCTGTACAGTCGAAGACCACGAACTGGTACTGGCCAGCGGCCTGCGCCTGAGTCCGCACCCGATAGGTGCCGATCCGCGCGACAACGGTGGCTGGCAGATTTCTTCGATGATCGAGGCGCGCCATCCGGACCTGTTCGCTGATGGCCTGTTCGAGTACCAGCACGCAATCGGCGAAGGCCCGGAAGAGGCGACCTTGTCCGGGTTCGAGAACTGGGTACAGGTGGATCTGCCCGCCCTGCAGGCCGCTGTCGGCGCCGACGATGCGCCGGAACTGCAGATGCTGACCCTGCGCTACCCGGCCGAAGAAACCGGCACGGCGCTGGCGCGCGCGGTGGTGCTGGGGCCGCTGGCCCACTACCGCGGTGAACCCCGCGATGAGGCCGCCGCCTGCAGCGAGGACGACCACGGCTCCTGCCCCTGCTGCCTGTTCACCCAGAGCCTGGAGGCGTTCAACGAACTGCTGAAGACCCGCCAGTTCCTCGGCATCCGCCTGTTCGCCTCGCGCGATGCCGACGGCCAGTGCGAGGCCGACTGCCGGGTGAACGGCCATGACTTCCCCGCCGCCCTGCCCCTGCTGCGCGCCTACGCGGCGCGCTGGCCGCAGGCCGGGCTGGAGTTCCGCAAGCAGTACGTGGTGATCCGCACCGACACGGACGCCGAAACCGGCGCCTGATCCCGCGCCGACACCCCCGCTGCATGCCGCTGCGGCTACACTGCGCGCCGGCTGTTGTTCCTGCCCCACCTTTCCACCCTACGAGGCACCCCCGCGATGCTGTACGCGCAAGTCCACCTGACCCTTCCCGCCTGGATCCACGACCAGATCGACCTG
The DNA here is from genome assembly GCF_047782825.1 of Stenotrophomonas maltophilia. Taxonomy (GTDB): domain Bacteria; phylum Pseudomonadota; class Gammaproteobacteria; order Xanthomonadales; family Xanthomonadaceae; genus Stenotrophomonas. Next base: position 2,390,662 of record NZ_CP180589.1, read on the forward strand.
GATCGTCGCTATCCGGGCGACGAGGCCAAGGTCGCACTGGCGATCGAGCTGTCGCGGCTGAATGTCGAACACGCCAGTGGCGGCCCGTTCGGCGCCGTCGTGTTCGGCCCCGATGACAAGGTGATCGCCGCCGGCGTGAACCGCGTCGTGCCGCACGCCACCTCGCTGGCACACGCCGAAAACATGGCCTACATGCTGGCCCAGCAGCGCCTGCAGACCCCGCGCCTGAACGCGGTGCTGTCGCCGGTCACCCTGGCCACCAGCTCGCAGCCGTGCTGCCAGTGCTACGGCGCCACCGTGTGGGCCGGCATTGACCGCCTGCTGATCGGTGCCAGCTCGGCCGACGTGGAAGAACTGACCCCGTTCGACGAAGGCCCGCTGCCGGCCGACTGGGTGGGCGAACTGAACAAGCGCGGCATTGAAGTGGTGCAGGGCCTGAACCGCGATGCCGCGCGCAGCGTGCTGCGTGCCTATGGGGAAGCCGATGGCACCCGTTACTGAGACCGGAATCGGCCTGCTCTGCCTGTGCCGGCAGGGCTTCGAGCCCGAGCTGGCCGGCGAGCTGCAGCACCGCGCCGGCCAAGCCGGTTTCGCCGGCTATGCACGCACGCAGCGCAATGACGGCTACGTGCTGTTCATGTGCGACGAAGCCGCCGCGCTGGCCCCGCGCCTGCCGTGGCGCGAACTGATCTTCGCGCGGCAGAAGCTGGTGGTACTGGCCGAGCTGCCGCAGCTGGACCCGAGCGACCGCATCACCCCGATGCTGGAGGTGCTGGCCGATGCGCCGCGCTTCGGCGATCTGTGGGTGGAACACCCCGATTCGGATGCCGGCAAGCCGCTGTCCGGCCTGGCCCGCGCCTTCGGCAATGCGTTGCGCCCGGCGCTGCGCAAGGCCGGCAAGCTGACCGACAAGCCGAACCCGCGCCTGCCGCGGCTGCATGTGGTCTTCGTCGATGGCACCCATGCGTTCGTCTGCGTGGCCGACCCGGCCGACAGCGCGCCGTGGGCATTGGGCATCCCGCGCCTGAAGCTGCTTCCCGAAGCCCCGTCGCGTTCGGCGCTGAAGCTGGACGAGGCACTGCTGACCCTGCTGGCACCGGACGAGCGCGAGGCGCTGGTGAAACCAGGCATGCGCGCGGCTGACCTCGGTGCCGCCCCCGGCGGCTGGACCTGGGTGCTGACCCGCCAGCACGTGCATGTGCTCAGCATCGACAATGGCCCGCTGCGCCAGCACGTGCTGGACACCGGCCTGGTCGAGCACCTGCGCGCCGACGGCTTCCACTGGCATCCCGAGCAGCCGCTGGACTGGATGGTGTGCGACATGGTCGAGCAGCCGCGGCGCGTGGCCGAGCGCATGGCCACCTGGTTCCGCGAGGGCTGGTGCAGGCACGCGATCTTCAACCTGAAGCTGCCGATGAAAAAGCGCTGGGACGAGACCCGGCTGTGCCTGGACCTGTTCCAGGAGCAGGCCGGCAAGCCGCTGGTGGTGCGCGCCAAGCAGCTCTACCACGACCGTGAGGAAATCACGGTGCTGGCATCGCCGCTGCGCTGAGGCCGTTGCGAATGAACACCCTGCGATATCGCTTGATTGCGCTGCTGATCGCCCTGCTGCCCGCCCTCGCGTGGGCACAGGCGGCACCGCCCGCACCCGCACAGAGCCAACCGCTGCGCGATGACAGCGGCGTGGTGCGCCAGCAGTCGTTGTCCGCCGGCCGGGTGACCGGCAGCGTGGATATCGCCGTGCCGCTGGGCGAAACGCCGGTGACCGTCCGCTCGGTCGCCCCGGCCAGCGTGGTCGGCCAGTACCGCATCCACTTCGCCGCACTGGACGTGGACGGCGACGGCTTCATCAGCCGCGAAGAGGCGCAGGCCAATTCCGCGCTGGCCGATGAATTCAAGGCGCTGGACGTGAAGCGTCGCGGCAAGCTGGACCGCACCGACCTGGCCGGTTGGCTGGTTGATTGATCCGCCTTGGCGATCTTCATCCACGCATGGCGTGGATCTACTGAAACGACGGCACTACCCGCTTACACGCCGGCGGCGCGCTTCCAGAACGCCTGCACCAGCGGCGGCCATTTGCCGACGCAGCCCAGCGCGCGGCCGCGGGCCAGGGTCAGGTGCATTTCATCGTTGGAGAACAGCCGGTTGATCGCATCGAAGCTGTAGGCGGCGATCTGGTTGTCGCTGCGCCGTTCGCGTGCCCAGCGCTGCAGGCGCTGCGGTGACAGACGCGGCTGTCCACGACGCTCGGCCGACGGCGCCAGCCACTGCTGCAGGGCGGCGACATCGCGCAGCCCCAGGTTCACACCCTGCCCGGCCAGCGGATGCACCACATGCGCGGCATCCCCCAGCGCCAGCACGCGACCGGCCACATAGTGGCGGGCCAGCTGGCGCCGCAACGGGAACGCAGCACGCGGCGAGGCCAGCCGCAGTTCGCCCAGGCGGGCGGCGAAGGCGCGGGTCAGTTCGCGGTTGAAGGCGGCTTCGTCCAGCGCCAGCACGCGGGCAGCCTCGTCCTCGGGCAGGGTCCAGACAATCGAGCTGCGGCGTTCGGCCACCGGCAGCAGGGCCAGCGGCCCGGTGGGCAGGAAGCGCTGCCAGGCGGTGGCCTGGTTGGGCAGTTCGCTGTCCACATAGGCCACCACGCCGCGCTGGTGGTAGTCGTGCTGGTCCACCTCGATCCCGGCCAGCTGGCGCAGGGTCGATTCGGCACCATCGGCAGCCACGGCCAACGCGGCATCCAGGCGACGGCCATCGTCCAGGCGCAGGCGCACACCTTCTTCGTCCTGCTCCAGCGCTTCCACCCGCGCCGGGCAGTGCAGCTGTACGCCGGCTGCCGGCAGCGCCGCCCACAGGCGGTCCTGCAGCAGCCCGTTCTCGACGATGTAGCCCAGCTCGCGACGGCCGAAGGGGTCGGCATCGAACAACAGATCCTCACCACCGGCCGCATCCCAGACCTGCATGCGCCGGTACGGCCAGGCACGGGCCTGGGCAATGGCCGGCCACACGCCCAGGCGCTGCAGCAGCTGTACGTTGTCGGCGGCGAACGCGAACACGCGCAGGTCCGGCTGCGCAGCCTGCCACCGGGCAGGCTCGCGGCCTTCCACCAGGGCGACCGACAGGCCCGCATCGGCCAGCGCCAACGCGCAGGCCGCACCGACCACGCCACCGCCCACGATGGCCACGTCCAGACGCATGCGGCGGCTCATGCGGCCTCCCCACGGCACAGGCGCGGCACGTCGCCACGGAAACCCATCGCGCCGCCGACCAGCATCGACTGCACCGACGCGCGTTGCGCCGCCACCAGGCCCAGGCTGCGCAGCGGGCGCAGCAGCGGGGCCGGGTTGCTGGTCAGCCGCGCCAGGCCGCCAGAGAAGGCCACCGTCTGCCGGCGGTCCTCCTCGCGGCGTGCCACATAGGCCTGCAGCAGCGCATCGCTGCCCGCATCGCCGTGCGCGTCTTCCAGCAGCTCGGCCAGGGTCAGCGCGTCGCGCAGGCCCAGGTTGAAACCCTGCGCACCCAACGGGTGAATGGTCTGCGCGGCATTGCCCAGCAGCACCGTGCGCTGCCCGGCCAGCGCACGCGCCAGGACCTGGATCAACGGGTAGGCACTGCGCGGGCCGGATTCAAGCAGGCGCCCCGCCCGCCAGCCCAGCGCGCCCTGCAGGCGCTGTAGCCAGGCCGCATCGTCCAGAGCCATCACCGCGTCGGCCTGGTCACGGGCCACGCCATGCACGCAGCCGAAGTGGCGATCGCCGCGCGGCAGCAGCGCGGTGGGGCCCGTATCGGTGAAGCGTTCCCAGGCGCTGCCGTCGGGCGCGCGCTGGCTGCGCACGCGGGCCACAAACAGGGTCTGCTGGAAGTCGTGGCGGTCTACCTCGATGCCCAGCGCAGCGCGCACGCCACTGGTGGTGCCATCGGCACCGACCACCAGGCGAGCCTGCAGCGCGCGCTCGCCGGCCTCATCGGCCACGCGCACCTGGCGGTATCCCTCAACCACCTCGCCCAGGCCCAGGAAACGCATCGGCCGGTAGCGGTGCAGCCGCGGCAGTTCCTGCAGGCGTGCTTCCAGCGCCTGGCCGAAATCACGTGCCACCACCACCTGGCCGAACCAGGGCCGGTCGTAGTCGGCCGCATCCAGCTGCACGCGGCCGAAATCACCGGCGCGGCTGACATGGATGCGGCGGATCGGGCCGGGGGCCATCGCCAGCTTCTGCATCACCCCCAGCGCGGTCAGCGCATTGACGGTGGCCGCAGCGAAACTGAGGTTGCGCTGGTCGAACACCGCCGGCAGCTCGCCGGCCGGGCTGGCCTCGAGCAGGCCCACGTCCAGGCCCAGGCGGTCCAGGGCGATGGCCAGGCTGGCTCCCACCAGGCCGCCACCGACGATCAGCACGTCATGTCGTTCACTCATGGGCCCATGATACGCGCTCGCCCTGCCCCGACGCCCCACTGTGCGCGGCCTGCGCCCGGGCGCGTGGCGGGCTAGAATGAAAGCTGAATCCGCTCCGGGCCCGCTGCCATGTCCGAATCCGCCAATCGCGCCTTTGTCCTGTCCGTACTCGTACTGGTGATGGCCGCGACCCGCGTCAACCACTTCGCGGCCATCCCCGATGCGTCCTGGGCGGTGTTCTTCATCGGCGGCTTCTACCTGGCGCGCTGGACGCGCTGGGCGTTCCCGCTGCTGATGGTGTTCGCGGTGCTGGTGGACTGGATCGTGATCCGCAGCAGTGGCCTGGATTTCTGGCAGCACTACTGCGTGTCGCCGGGCTACTGGCTGCTGCTGCCGGCGTACTTCTCGCTGTGGGCCGGCGGCCTGCTGCTGGGCCGCAACTACCACGGCGCGCGCTGGTCCACCCTGGGCAAGGGCGCGCTGCTGCTGGTGGCCTCGGTGGCGCTGTGCCACCTGCTGGCCCAGGGCGGTTTCTACTGGACCAGCCGCAACGTGGCCGAGCCGACCGTAGCCGGCTGGGCGCAGAACTACGCGCAGTGGTTCGGTCCCTACCTGCGCACCACCGCGATCTACGTCGCGCTGGCCGGCGCGCTGCAGCTGGCCGTGGAGCAGGTACTGAAGCTCCAGCAGGCCCGCCGCGACATCCAGCACTGAGCCACGCCATGGGCCACCGCCTTTCGCGCATCTACACCCGCACCGGCGATGACGGCAGCACCGGCCTGGGCGATGGCAGCCGGGTCGGCAAGGACGACCTGCGCGTGGCGTCCTATGGCACGGTGGATGAAGCCAATGCCGCCCTCGGCCTGCTGCTGGCCACGCCTCTGCCCGAGGATGTGCGCGCGCTGGTGGTCCACCTGCAGCACCAGTTGTTCGACCTGGGCGCGGAACTGTGCGTACCCGGCCACGCGGCCATCCATGCCGCCGACGTATCTGCGCTGGAACAGCAGCTGGACCACTACAACGCCGACCTGCCGATGCTGAAGGAATTCATCCTGCCGGCCGGTGGCGAAGCCGCTGCCCGCTGCCACCTGGCCCGCACCATCGTGCGCCGGGCCGAGCGCGAAACGGTTGCCCTGGCCCGGGTGGAGACCGTGCGCAGCGAAGCGCTGCAGTACCTCAACCGGCTGTCGGACCTGCTGTTCGTGCTGTCGCGGGTGCTGGCCCGCGCCGGCGGCCATGGCGAGGCGCTGTGGCAGCCGCAGCACCGGCAGCGCTGACTGCCGATGCTGGTCTATACCCATCCGTCCTGCCTGCTGCACGATCCCGGCCCCGGCCATCCGGAGTGCCCGCAGCGCCTGCAGGTGGTGCTCGATGCCCTGCACCAGGCCTTCCCCGGCCAGCTGGAGTGGCGGCAGGCGCCGCCGGCCAAGTTCGGTGAACTGACCCGGGTGCACGACAGTGCCCTGCTCGACTTCGTGCTGCAGCCGCAGACCGCGCCGCTGCGCCAGCTGGACATGGACACCTGGACCTCGCCCGGTTCGGCCAGCGCGGCCGTGCATGCGGCCGGTGCCGGCGTGGCGGCGGTCGATGCGGTCATGCTGGGCGAGGACCCGCTGGCGTTCTGCGCCGTGCGCCCGCCCGGCCACCACGCCACCAGCAGCACGGCCATGGGCTTCTGCCTGCTCAACAACATCGCCGTGGCCGCCGCCTATGCGCGCGACCGCCATGGGCTGGAACGGATCGCGGTGGTCGACTTCGATGTCCACCACGGCAACGGCACCCAGGACATCTTCCAGCACGACGCCCGGGTGTCGTACTACAGCACCCACCAGGCCGGGCTGTTCCCCAATTCCGGCCTGCGCCGCGACCGCGGCGCCGGCAACCTGATGAACATCCTGCTGCCGCCCGGCAGTGGCGGCTTCCGCTTCCGCAACGTCTGGGCCGACGAGATGCTGCCGGCCATCGACGACTTCCGCCCGCAGCTGCTGCTGATCTCGGCCGGTTTCGACGCCCACCTGCGCGACCCGCAGGCCGACCTGATGCTGGAAACCGACGATTTCGCCTGGATCACCCGCGAGCTGCACGCCCTGGCCCGCCGCCATGCGGCCGGCCGGGTGGTGTCCATGCTGGAAGGCGGCTACGACCTGCAGGCCCTGTCCGAGTGCAGCGTGGCCCATGTGCAGGCCCTGCTGGACGGGGCTGCCGGGCAGCGGGCTGGATGAACCCGAACCGGCGTTGGGCGGCAGCCTTCATTGCCCCTATGCAGCGGATGGGGCAATCTACCGTCCGTTTTCGCCCGAATCCGAACCGCGTGCGCCGAGCCCTCCGCCTGCTTCCCCTGCCCCTGAGCATCGCCGTCTGCCTTCCCGCGATGGCCGATGACAAGCCGCTCAACTGGGGCCTGTGCCCGGCGACCGAGGTGATTCCCGCCTTCACCGATGCCCCCACTCCGGTGCCCGGGCAGGACAAGGCCGCGGCCAGCGCCGCCCGCGAACAGCAGCCCACCGACATCGAAGGCGACCAGCTGCTGGGCACCACCACCGTGCCGCAGTACCAGGGCAACGTGGCGCTGCGCCGGGGTGACCAGTTCGTCGGCACCGACAAGCTCAGTTTCGATACCGAGAGCGGCAACTACATCGCCGACGGCAATGTCCGCTACCAGGACGGCTCGATCCGAATGGTCGCCAAGCGGGCCGAAGGCAACCAGGAAAGCGACACCCACAAGATCACCGACATCCAGTACCAGCTGGTGTCGCGCCGTGGCAACGGCGATGCCGAATCGGTCGACCTGCAGGGCGCCGTCGGCCAGATGCACCGCTCGACCTACACCACCTGCGACCCGTCGCAGCCGGTGTGGAAGCTGTCGGCGCCGGAAATCGAAGTGGACAACGACGAAGGCTTCGGTACCGCCCGCAATGCCGTGCTGCGCATCGGCAAGGTGCCGGTGCTGTGGGCGCCGTACTTCAAGTTCCCGATCGACGACCGCCGCAAGACCGGCCTGCTGTTCCCGCAGCTGGGCATGTCCGGGCGCAACGGCTTCGACTACGCCCAGCCGATCTACCTGAACCTGGCGCCGAACTACGACGACACGCTGACGCCGCGCTACATGAGCCGGCGCGGCCTGATGGTCGACAACGAGTTCCGCTACCTCTACAACGGCGGCCGCGGCGAGCTGCTGACCGCCTACATGCCCAACGACAAGCTGCGCGACCGCGACCGCGGCCGGGTGATGTTCGGGGGCTACCACAACGTCGACAGCCACTGGCAGGCCCGCGCCAACCTGGCCTGGGTCAGCGACGAACGCTATGTGGAAGACTTCGCCAACCGCCTGGTGGGCGTGACTGCGTCCAACCTGCAGAGCACCATCGGCCTGTACGGCACCGGCCAGAACTGGACGGCCGGCATCATGGCCGACCGCTGGCAGCTGACCGACTACACCCTCAACGAGAGCGCGCTGGCCTACAACCGCCAGCCGCGCCTGTACTTCAACTGGGACAAGCCGGTCCTGCCGTGGCTGGACGTCGGCGTGTACAGCGAAGCGGTGCGCTTCACCCACGACGACATCAACTTCAAGTACGACGCCAGCGCCGGCGAGGACCTGCAGTACACCCGCAATGGCCAGACCCAGCGCGTGTACGGTGGCTCGCGCCTGGACATCAAGCCCTACGTGTCGTTCCCGATCAGTGGCGCGTCCTGGTATGTCACCCCCACCCTGGCTTACCGCTACACCGGCTACCAGCTGGACCGCGGCCTGGCCGAGAGCATCCGCCGCACGGTGCTGAGCTCGGACGGCATCGACCCGAACACGGCCACGCCCGAACAGCTGCGCGGCAATACCTCGCCCAGCCGCAGCCTGCCGATCGCCAGCCTGGATGCCGGCCTGTTCTTCGACCGCGAAACGAAGATCGGCGGCAAGTCGTTCCTGCAGACCCTGGAGCCGCGCCTGTTCTACCTGCGCACGCCCTACCGCAACCAGGATGACCTGCCGATCTTCGATACCCGCGACTTCACCTTCAGCTGGGGCCAGCTGTTCCGCGATTCGCGCTATACCGGCGCCGACCGCCAGAACGACGCCAACCAGCTGACCCTGGCGCTGGGGACCCGCTTCATCGACCAGACCACCGGCAAGGAACGCTTCTCGGCCGCCATCGGCCAGATCCAGTACTTCGACGAATCGCGGGTGACCGCGGTGCCCGGCGGCGCCCCGGTGGAGAAGGGCAAGTCGGCCTGGATCGCCGATTCGAACTACATGATCAACGACCGCTGGACCCTGGGCGCCACCTACCAGTGGGATCCCAAGTACAAGCGCGAGGATCTGGCCAGCGTCCGCGCCCGTTACCTGATGCCCAACGATGGCGTGATCAACCTGAGCTACCGCTACCGCATCAATGCCGGTGCGGCGGCCAACGCCACCAAGGAACAGCGCACCCTGCTGGAACAGGCCGACCTGTCGTTCCTGTACCCGCTGAATGCGCGCTGGAGCCTGGTTGGCAGGTACTACTACTCCATCCAGGACAGCAAGCCGCTGGAAATCATCGCCGGCGTGCAGTGGGACAGCTGCTGCCTGGCCGTGCGTGCCGTGGCCCGCCGCTACGTGCGCAACCGCGAAGGTGAACTGAACAACTCCATCCAGCTCGAGTTCGTGCTCAAGGGCCTGAGCTCTCTGGGCCAGGACACGGACCGCACCCTGCGCCGTGCTATCCTCGGGTACAACCGCGACGACCTCTATCTCGTGCCGCCCAGCAACACCGGGGCGACCCGGGATGACTACGATCCGAATCAGATCCCATGACCAAGAGCTTCCCCGTTCTCCTCGCCTCGCTGCTGGCGGTGTCCAGCGTGTCCGCCCCTCTGCAGGTCATCGCGCAGGAAGCCCAGCCGTTGGACCGCATTGCAGCCATCGTCGATGAGGACGTGGTCCTGCAGAGCGAACTGCAGCGCGCCATCATCAACATCAAGGCCCAGTACGCCGGTCGTGAGAACCAGCTGCCGCCCGATGACGTGCTCAGCCGCCAGGTGCTCGAACGCCTGGTGCTGGTGAAGCTGCAGGTGGCCCGCGCCCAGGGCAGCGGTATCCGCGTCAGCGACCAGGAACTGAACCAGGCGATGAACTCGATCGCCCAGCAGAACGGCTCCAACCTGGACGCCCTGCGCCAGCGCCTGGCCTCGGACGGCATCGATTTCAACGATTTCCGCGCCTCGGTGCGTGACGAGATCACCGTGCAGCGCCTGCGCCAGAGCTTCGCCCAGAGCCGCATCAGCGTCAGCGAGGGTGAAGTCGACGCCGCCCTGAAGCAGCAGGCCACCACCGGCAACCAGTACCACCTGGCGCACATCCTGGTGGCCGTGCCCGACGGTGCCAATGCCGACCAGATCGCCACCGGCCAGAAGAAGGCCGACGGTGTGAAGGCCCTGCTGGACAAGGGCGAGCTGGACTTCAACGCCGCCGCAGTGCGTTATTCGGACAGCCCCAACGCGCTGGAAGGCGGCGACCTGGGCTGGCGCAGCCTGGATGAAATCCCGGCTGCCTTCGCGCAGATGATGCAGCAGATGAAGGCCGGTGACGTGGTTGGCCCGATCCGCGGCCCCAGCGGCTTCCAGCTGCTGAAGCTGGTCGAGGTGCGTGACGCCACCGCCGCCGCCGGCAGCCATACCGTCACCGAGTACCACGGCCGCCACATCCTGGTGCGCGTGGACGACAACCAGAGCGAAGCCGCCGCCAAGGCCAAGATCGACACCCTGCGTGCGCGCATCGTGGGCGGTGCCGACTTCCAGGCCGTGGCCAAGGAATCTTCGGAAGACAACAACAGCAAGGGCCAGGGCGGCGATCTGGGCTGGTTCCCGGCCGATGCCTTCGGTCCGGCGTTCGGCCAGCAGGTTGAGGGCATCCAGGATGGCGGCGTCAGCCAGCCGTTCCGTACCGATGCCGGCTGGCACATCGTGCAGCGCGTGGCGACGCGCCAGACCGACGTGACCAGCGACAACCAGCGTGCCCAGGTCCGGGAGACCATCGGCCGCCGCAAGCTGGAAGAGGAATACAACCGCTTCCTGCAGGAACTGCGTGGCGAAGCCTACGTCAGCTTCCGCAGCGGCGACCGCGCGGAAAACACCGCAACGCCGCCGCAGTCCTGATCGATGCGCCCCGAGCTCGCTCTGGTACCGGGCGAGCCCGCCGGGATCGGCCCGGAGCTGTGTGTCCGCCTTGTCCAGCAGCCGCGTGATGATTGCCGGCTGCTGGCCTTCGCCGACCCGGATACCCTGCGCGCGGCCGCTGCCGCGCTGAAGCTGCCGCTGCAGCTGCTGCCTGAAGACGCCGACGCCCGCCTGCCGGGCGATCTGCGCCTGCGCCCCCTCGCCAACACCACCCCCAGCCGTTTCGGCCAGACCGACCCCGCCAATGCGGGCGCGGTGATCGGCGCGTTGCTGGCGGCCGGCCAGGCCTGCCTGTCCGGCGAACTGCACGGCGTGGTCACCGGCCCGGTGCACAAGGCGGTCATCAACGAAGGCGGCATTGCCTACAGTGGCACCACCGAACTGCTGGCCGACCAGGCCGGCGTGAAGGTGGTGATGATGCTGGCCAACGACATCGTGCGCGTGGCCCTGGCCACCACCCACCTGCCGTTGCGCGAAGTGGCCGATGCGATCACCGCCCCCAGCCTGGAACACACCCTGCGCACCGTGCATGCCGCGCTGCGCCGCGAGTTCGGCCTGACCGCGCCACGCATCGCCGTGCTGGGCCTGAACCCGCATGCCGGCGAAGACGGCCATCTGGGCCGCGAGGAGCTGGACCTGGTCATTCCCCTGCTGCAGCGCCTGCGCGCGGAGGGCATGGACCTGGTCGGGCCGCTGCCGGCCGATACCGCCTTCCTGCCGGCCAAGCTGGCCGGCTTCGACACCGTACTGGCCATGTACCACGACCAGGGCCTGCCGGTGCTGAAGTATTCCGGCTTCGAGCAGGCGGTGAACCTGACCCTGGGCCTGCCCTACCCGCGCGTGGCGGTGGACCATGGCACCGCGCTGGACCTTGCCGGGCGTGGCATTGCCGATCCTTCCAGCCTGCAGGCGGCAACGGCGCTGTGTGCGCGGCTGGCCCGGCAACGTACACTGAGCGCATGAATTCCCCGCATTCCCCCTCCGGCCCGGTGTTCACCGCCCCGGCCAAGAAGCAGCTTGGCCAGCATTTCCTGGCCGACCGCCACTACATCGACAGGATCGTGATGGCGGTCAACCCGAAGGACGGCGACCGCCTGGTCGAAATCGGCCCGGGCCAGGGCGCGATCACCCTGCCCCTGCTGCGCGTGCACCCGACGCTGACGGTGATCGAGTTCGACCGCGACCTGATTGCGCCGCTCACCGCCGCCGCCGAACCGCTGGGCGATCTGACCATCGTCCAGGGCGACGTGCTGCGCGTGGACTTCACCGCGCTGGCTGCCGGCCAGTCGATCCGCCTGGTCGGCAACCTGCCCTACAACATTTCCTCGCCCATCCTGTTCCATGCGCTGGAGCACGCCGCGGTCATCCGCGACATGCACTTCATGCTGCAGAAGGAAGTGGTCGACCGCATGGCCGCCGGCCCCGGCAGCAAGGTCTATGGCCGCCTGAGCGTGATGCTGCAGGCGTACTGCCAGGTCACTTCGCTGTTCGTGGTGCCGCCGGGCGCGTTCCGTCCGCCGCCGAAGGTCGATTCGGCCGTGGTGCGGCTGGTGCCGCGCGACCCGGCCACGATCAGCATCAACGACCACACGCGCTTTGCCGAAGTGGTCAAGGCCGCCTTCGGGCAGCGCCGCAAGACCCTGCGCAATGCGCTCAACAACGTCGTCACGGCCGAGCAGTTCGCGGCCGCCGGCGTGCGCCCCGATGCCCGTGCAGAACAGCTGGATGTGGCTGAATTCATCGCTTTGGCCAATGCCACCTGATTACACTGCCGGTATGGAAGACGCTGACGTTTACGCCATCACCGTCGAGGTTGCCCCGCGCTTCCTCGATGACCAATCCGCGCCGGAAGACGGCCGCTATGCGTTCGCCTACACGATCCGCATCCACAACCAGGGCCAGGTTGCGGCGCGTCTTGTCGCGCGCCACTGGCGCATCACCGATGCCAACGGCCGTGTCGAACATGTCGACGGCGATGGGGTGATCGGCGAGCAGCCGCGCCTGCGCCCGGGTGAAGACTTCCGTTACACCTCCGGTGTCATGCTGGGGACCGACCACGGGACGATGCAGGGCCACTACGACATGGTCGCCGACGACGGCACCGAATTCGCCGCGCCGGTCGCACCTTTCGTGCTGGCCATCCCGCGTACCCTGCACTGACACGGAGGCCGGACGATGAGTGTGTGGGCGATCGGCGACCTCCAGGGCTGCTACGACGTAACCCAGCGATTGCTGGAAAAGATCCGTTTCGACCCGGCGCAGGACACCCTGTGGTTCTGCGGCGACCTGGTCAACCGCGGCGGCCAGTCGCTGGAAACGCTGCGGCTGGTGCATTCGCTGCGCGAGCACAGCGTGGTGGTGCTGGGCAACCATGATCTTTCGCTGCTGGCCGTCGGTGCACGCACCGAAGAGGAACAGCGCAAGGTCAACCCGGACCTGCTGCGCATCGTGCAGGCCGAAGACCGCGACGAACTGCTGGACTGGCTGCGCCTGCAGAAGCTGGTGCACGTGGACCGTGAACTGGGCTGGATGATGGTGCACGCCGGCCTGGCGCCGAAGTGGACCACGCAGATGGCCGAGAAGCACGCCGCCGAAGTGGAAGCACAGCTGCACGGTGCCGGTTACCGCAAGCTGTTCCGCAACATGTACGGCGACAAGCCGAGCTGGGCACCGAACCTGTCCGGCTACGATCGCTCGCGGGCGATCATCAACGTGCTGACCCGCATGCGCTACTGCACCCCGCGTGGGCGCATCGGCATCGAGGACAAGGGCACGCCTGGCACGCAGGAACAGGGGCTCTACCCCTGGTTCGAAGTGCCGGGCCGGGTCGAGCGCGACCTGAAGGTGGTCTGCGGCCACTGGTCGGCGCTGGGCCTGACCATCACCCAGGGCGTGCATGCCATCGACACCGGTGCGGTGTGGGGCGGCAAGCTGACCGCCATCCAGCTCGATACCGACGAACTGCGCGTGGTGCAGGTGCCCGGACGCGACGTGCCGGCGCCGGTAGCCAACGCACGCCCACCGGCGCGCCCGGCCCATGAGCGGCCTGCGGCCGCTGCCCAGGGCAAGGACGCAGGTACCGGCAATGGCGCCGCCGCGCCGGGCAGCCGTGGACCGCGCCGCCGCCGCCGTCGTGGCGGGGGTGGCAACGGGGGTGGCAACGGCAGCACCCCAGGCACGCCCCCCACGGCATGACGCGCCCGGGCTCGGCACCATGGACGGTGCTGCTGCTGACGCTGGCCGCCGCCAGCGGCTGCCAGCCCGACCCCTCCCCCGCACCTGCCACCACGCAGGGCAGCGCCACCACCCCGGCCGTGGCACACGCGCCCTCGCCGCCCCTGGTGGCCGCCGCGCGCGCGCAGATCGGCGTGACCACGCGCTACGACCACGCCTACCAGGTGCTGGCCTATCCCGGCGGTGATGTCGCGCCCGATCGTGGGGTGTGCACCGACGTGGTGGTGCGTGCGCTGCGCCAGCAGGGTCTGGACCTGCAGGCCCGCGTGCACGAAGACATGCGCAGCCATTTCAGCGCCTATCCCGCGCTGTGGGGCCTGGCACGACCGGACCGCAACATCGACCATCGCCGCGTGCCCAACCTGATGCGCTGGTTCGAACGCCACGGCTGGCAGCAGCCGATCAGTACGCGGGCGGCGGATTACCCGGCCGGCGACATCGTGGCCTGGAAGCTCAACGGCAACGGCCTGCTGCACGTGGGCATCATCTCCGACCGGCAGCGAGCGGACGGCACACCGCTGGTGATCCACAACATCGCCCATGGCACGCGCGAAGAGAACCTGCTGTTCCAGCACACGATCATCGGCCATTACCGGATGCCGTAAGCGGCTCCGGGATGTATCCGCGGAAGGCAGTCGAGCATGGCTCGACTCTACATACGCACGTAGTGCACGAAGCGGAACGCGTAGGCGTGGCGCGCATCGGCCGGGTGCGGCTCGCTGCTGGTTTCCTGCCACACCGCTGCATCCACGTCCGGGAAATGGGTGTCGGCCGGTACTTCCGCATCGACCCAGGTCAGGTACAGGTCGCTGGCCTGGTCCAGCAGCTGGCGGAAGATCTCGCCGCCGCCGATGATGCACAGCTCGCTGGCGCCCTCGCCTTCGGCAATCGCCTTCGCTTCATCAAGCGACGCCACCGCACGCATGCCTTCGAACGGCACCCGGCCGCTGCGGGTCAGCACCAGGTTGGTCCGCCCCGGCAGCACGCGGCCGATCGATTCGGCGGTCTTGCGCCCCATCAGGATCGGCTTGCCCAGGGTGAGCGCCTTGAAGTGCTTGAAGTCGTCCGGCAGGTGCCAGGGCATGGCATTGCCCTGGCCGATGCCCCGGTTGCGGTCCAGCGCCACGATCATCGACAGCTTCATTGCGCTCACACCGCCACCGGCGCCTTGATGGCCGGGTGCGGGTCGTAGCCGTCGATGCGGATATCGTCGAACTGGAAACCGAACAGGTCGGTCACCTCCGGGTTCAACCACAGCTTCGGCAGCGCGCGCGGTTCACGCGACAACTGCTCGCGGGCCTGCTCGAAGTGGTTCGAATACAGGTGCGCATCGCCCAGCGTATGCACGAAGTCGCCCACGCCCAGGCCGGTGGCCCGCGCCACCATGTGGGTCAGCAATGCATAGCTGGCAATGTTGAACGGCACGCCCAGGAATATGTCGCCGCTGCGCTGGTACAGCTGGCAGCTGAGCTTTCCATCGACCACGTAGAACTGGAACAGGTTGTGGCATGGCATCAGCGCCATCTGCGAAAGCTCGCCCACATTCCACGCACTGACCACCAGCCGGCGCGAATCGGGGTTGCGCTTGATCTCGTCCACCAGCCACTGCATCTGGTCGATCTCGCGGCCATCGGCGGTGGCCCAGCTGCGCCACTGCTTGCCGTACACCGGGCCGAGGTCGCCGTTCTCGTCGGCCCACTCGTCCCAGATGCGCACCTGGTGGTCTTTCAGGTAACCGATGTTGGTGTCGCCCTTCAGGAACCACAGCAGCTCGTGGATGATCGAGCGCAGGTGCAGCTTCTTGGTGGTGACCAGCGGGAAGCCTTCGTTGAGGTCGAAGCGCATCTGCCAGCCGAACACGCTGCGGGTGCCGGTACCGGTGCGGTCGCTCTTTTCCGCGCCGTGTTCGAGCACGTGCGAGAGCAGGTCCAGGTACGGCTTCATGCCTTGCCCTCCGCGGCCGCCAGCGGCTGCGGCTGCGGCTGCAGTACTGGAGCGCGGCGCGACAGGGCCAGCAGCACCAGACCGAAGGCGATGAGCGGCACGCACAGGATCTGGCCCTTGGTCAGCCAGCCGAAGGCCATGTAGATGCCGTTGTCGGGCATGCGCACGAACTCGACCGCGAAGCGGAAGATGCCGTACAGCAGCGCGAACAGGCCACCGATCAGGTAGCGATGGCGCGGCTTGGCCGACACCGCCCACAACACCACGAACATCACCAGGCCTTCCAGCGCCGCTTCATACAGCTGCGAGGGATGGCGGGCGTACTGGTTCAGCGCACCGCTGGCGAACTGCGCCTGCAGGGTGGCGGTGTCGAGCTGGTTCAGCGGCGCCGGCAGGCCGGACGGGAACACCACGCCCCAGCTGCCATCGGTGTACTTGCCCCACAGCTCGGCACCGATGAAGTTGCCGATGCGGCCGAAACCCAGGCCCAGCGGCACCAGCGGCGCCATGAAATCCATGGTGTCGAAGAAGTGCAGCGCGTGCTTGCGCGACCACCACCAGCAGGCGGCGATCACGCCCAGCAGGCCGCCGTGGAAGCTCATGCCGCCGTCCCAGACCTTGAACAGCAGCAGCGGGTTGTGCAGGAAATCGCCCAGCGCGTAGAACAGCATGTAGCCGATGCGCCCGCCCAGCACCACGCCCAGCATGGCGTAGAACAGCAGGTCGGAGAACCCGTTGGCATCAACGCCCGGCAGGCGCCCGTCGGCGATGCGCTTGCGCCCCAGCAGCCAGGCCGCGGTGAAGCCAAGCAGGTACATGATGCCGTACCAGTGCACCTTGATCGGTCCCAGCGAAAGGGCGATGGGGTCGATGTCGTGGAAATAGATCATGAAGGGTGCCTTGCGGTTGAACGCCTATTCTCGGGCCAGCGCCGCCCCGGCTCAACCGAGGATCTGCGGCGTGTTGGGCAGGCCGTCATCGTCGGACCGCGTCGAGGCCGGAAAGTGCCCTTCCACCAGCCCGGACACCTCGTCGATGGCATCGCGCAGGGCCTCGACCGGGTCGGCGCCCCGCAGGCCCTCGCGCAGATGGGTGCAGACCCGCTGCCACTGCGCCGGACTGACCCGGCCATGCAGGCCGCGGTCGGCCACGATCTCGATGGCATGGTCGGCCAGCAGCAGATAGATCAGCACGCCGTTGTTGTGGTGGGTATCCCAGGTGCGCAGCTGGGCGAAGGCCTGTTCGGCCGCCTGCCGCGCGGTCACGCCCCGCCACAGGGCATGCAGCGGCAGGTCCGCTTCCACCGCGAACATCACCTGCCCGCCATGGCGCTGCTCGCCGCTGGCGATGGCCTCGGTGATGGCCTGCAGGGTGGCCGGCGGGAAGCTGCGCCGCACCGAGGGCGAAACCAGATGCCGCCAAAGACGTTGGATCATCACCAGCCCCCCGAAGCGCCGCCGCCGCCGGAACGGCCACCGCCGCCGCCCCAGCCGCCGCCGCCACCAAAACCCCCGCCCCCGCCGAAGCCGCCTCCACCGCCCCAGCTGCCACCACCCCAACCACCGCCCCCGGCAAAGCGGCCGGGATGGCCGGACAACATCGCCACCACCAGGCCGACCACGCCGGCCAGGCCACTGGCCAGCAGGGTGGAGGTGAACAGGAAGGCGACCAGGGCTGCGCCACCGCCGCCCAGCAGGCCGCGCAGCGGGCGCGGGACGCGCGAGAACACCCCGCGCAGGATGCTGCCGGCGAACACGCCGATGAACAGCGCCAGGATCCAGGTATCGCCACCGCCGCCGGGTTCATGGCCGCGCTGGCCGCTGACCGGTGCCGGCAGCGGTTCACCGTCGATCAGCTTGACCAGCACGCCGGTGGCGTCGGTGATGCCCCCGGCGTAGTCGCCACTGCGGAAGCGCGGCACCAGGTACTCCTGGATGACCCGGTTGGCGACGGCATCGGGAATGGCGCCTTCCAGGCCGTAGCCCGGCTCGATGCGCACGCGCCGGTCATCCTTGGCCACCACCAGCAGCACGCCATCGTCCACGCCCTTGCGACCGATCTGCCACTGGTCGAAGACGCGGGTGGTGTACTGGGCGATGTCCTCGGGCTGGGTGCTGGGCACCACCAGCACCTGCAACTGGCTGCCCTTGCGCTGCTGCAGCGCCAGCGCCTGCTGCACCAGCGCCTGCTTCTGCGTGGCATCCAGGGTGCCGGTGGTATCGACCACCGGCGAATCCAGCGCAGGAATGGGTGCCAGCGACTGCGCCTGCGACGCCAGCGGCAGCCACAGCAGGAACGCCAGCAGCAGCGCGGTGGCCAGGCGCATCGGTCAGTGCGCCGGCTGCGGTGCCGGCGGCTGCTGCGGCGCGTTGCCGAAATCCACCGCCGGCGCATTGGAGATCTGCGCTTCGTTTTCCACGCTGAAGTTGGGCTTGGGCTGGTAGCCGAAGATCTTGGCGGTGACCAGCTGCGGGAACGAACGGATGTAGGTGTTGTAGTCCTGCACCTGCTGGATGTAGCGGCCGCGGGCCACGGTGATGCGGTTCTCGGTGCCTTCCAGCTGCGCCTGCAGATCGCGGAAGTTGGCATCGGACTTCAGTACCGGGTAGTTCTCGGTGACCACCAGCAGGCGCGACAGCGCACTGCCGAGTTCACCCTGGGCCTGCTGGAACTGCTTGAGCGAGGCCTCATCATCGGCGTTGACGTTGATCTGGCCCACGCGCGAACGCGCGTTGGTGACCTCGGTCAGCACGCGCTCTTCCTGGCTGGCGAAACCCTTGACGGTCTGCACCAGGTTGGGCACCAGGTCGGCACGGCGCTTGTACTGGTTGAGCACTTCGGACCAGCTGGCCTTGACCGCCTCATCCTTCTGCTGGATGGCGTTGTAGCCGCAGCCGGAGAGCAGGGAGGCCATCAGCAGCAGGGGCAGGACGCGGGTGAGCAGGCGCATGGCGGGAGTTCCGGGTGGACTGGCTGCCGAGCATGCCATGGTTCGCGTTAACGCCAGCGTGCAGGTCGGGGTTGGTCGGCCAACGGGCTGGGCCCCCTCCGCGGTGGGTGTGTTTGCTGGATATCGGGGTTGGCCGGGAGGGTGGGTTGGCTGGGGGACGCCGTGAATCCGTCCATGGAGGCTCGTGAGCGCCATCCATGGCGCTCACGCCCCCAGCCAACCCACCCTCCCGACCATGGACGGTTTCCTGGCACCGCGGGAAAGATCAAAAAAAGCAAAAGCAAAAGCCCATGCTTCAGACATTCGTGCCACCCAGAATCAGAACCGGGGTCAGAGCCCGTTGCGAAGCAACGGGATCCGACCCCTTGTTCCGGCAGATCGCGGGAAACTGTCGAAGGCGGGGTGGGTCCGGTTGAGGGGGTGTGATCCGCATGGATGCGGCGACCAAGCCCCCATGGACGGGTTTACGGCGTCCCCCTCAACCGGACCCACCCCGCCATCCCACGGAAAGCACGCCTTTGACGTTGACGTTGACGTTGCCCTGGCTTGTAGCGGGTGCAGGGCTGCAAGCCCTGCCGGAACCCCACACCGCTCAGCAGGCCTCAGCCACCGGCGCGCGCGACCGCCCCAGCCACGCCAGCAACAACCCCGCCACCGCCAGCAGACCACCGGCCACCGGAATCGCCGCATAGCCCAGGCCCGCGCTGATCACCGCACCACCCAGCGCCGCACCCACCGCGTTGCCCAGGTTGAACGCACCCACGTTGATCGACGACGCCAGGCCCGGCGCTTCGCTGGCCACCTGCATCACCCGGATCTGCAGCGGCGGCACGAGGGCAAAGGTCGCCGCACCGAACAGCAGTACACCGAGCGCCGCAGTGGCGTGGTTCATGAGGGCCAGCGGCAGCACGAACATCAGCACCGCCAGGACAGCCAGCAGGATGCGCGTGGCGCCATCCAGCGACCAGTCGGCCATGCGCCCACCGATGCCATTGCCGAGGGTGAAACCAATGCCGATCAACGCCAGCGACATCGCAATGAACGCGTTGGAGGCACCGGTCAGCTCGGTCAGCACCGGCGCCACGTAGGTGTAGAGGGTAAACATCGCACCGGCACCCAGCACGGTGGTCGCCATTGCCAGCAGCACCTGCGGCTGCAGGATCGCGCGTATCTCGCGGCGCACGTCCGGCCGCGCATCCGGCGCCGAGGCCGGCAGCGCCAGGCCCAGCGCGGTGATCGCCACTACGCCCAGCACCGCGGTGCCGGCGAAGGACAGGCGCCAACCCAGCTGCTGGCCGACCCAGGTGGCCAGCGGCACGCCACCGATGTTGGCGATGGTCAGGCCCATGAACATGGTGGCCACGGCGGCGGCCTGCTTTTCCTTCGGTACCAGGCTGGCGGCAACCACCGCGCCGATGCCGAAGAAGGCACCGTGGTTGAGGCTGGTGACCAGGCGCGACAGCAGCAGCAGGCCATAGTTCGGCGCCAGCGCGGACAGCAGGTTGCCCACCACGAAGATCGACATCAGCAGCATCAGCGCGGTGCGCTTGCCGAAGCGGCCCATCAGCAGGGTCATCACCGGTGCGCCCAGCATCACGCCCACCGCATAGGCGGTGATCAGCATGCCGGCGGTGGGGATGCCCACGCCCACGCCGTCGGCGATGACCGGCAACAGGCCCATCGGGGCGAACTCGGTGGTGCCGATGGCGAAGGCGCCGACGGCAAGCGCCAGCAATGCGGCTCGGGAATTCATGGGCGAATCCTGGGGGCGGGAAACGGGAAGGTGCGTAGCCTGCGCGCTTTGCCGCCCGGGATTAAGCCTCGCCCCGGGAAAACACTGTTGATCTCAATTCACAGTTGGCGGGAACCGCCCCGCCGGGCATGGCCCGGCGCTACCAGACCACGCCACGAACGGTAGCGCCGGGCCATGCCCGGCGGGCGCAGCAGCCCCACAACGCAGAACCCCCGGCCGTGCCGGGGGTTCTGGGTGGATCGCTTACCAGTTACCGGCGCCCGGCACCTGGTGCTCGCGGGCGCGGCGGCGCATCAGCAGGTTCAGCCACTCCACCAGCACCGAGAAGCCCATCGCGGCGTAGATGTAGGGCTTGGGCACGTGCACGTCCAGACCGTCCAGGATCAGCACCGCGCCGATCAGCAGGATGAAGGCCAGGGCCAGCATCTTCACCGTCGGGTTGGCATCGATGAAACGGCCCAGCGGGTTGGCCGCCAGCAGCATCACCAGCACCGACAGCAGGATGGCCGCGACCATCACCGGAATGTGGTCGGCGATGCCGACGGCGGTGATCACCGAGTCCAGCGAGAACACGATGTCGATCACCGCGATCTGCGCGATGACGTAGCCGAACACGGCCGATGCCTTGGTCGTGCTGGGGTCTTCATCCTCGCCACCGGTAATCAGTTCCTTGATCTCCATGAAGCCCTTGATGAGCAGGAACAGGCCGCCCACGATCAGCACCAGGTCGCGGATGGAGATGCCCATGCCGGCCACGGTGAACAGGTTCGCGGCCATGTGCGCCAGGTACGCCAGCGACACCAGCAGGCCGATGCGGGTGATGCAGGCCACGGCGATGCCGAGCTTGCGCGCGAACGGGCGGCGCTCTTCCGGCAGCTTGCTGACGGCGATGGAGATGAACACCAGGTTGTCGATGCCGAGCACGATTTCCAGCGCGCTCAGCGTGAACAGGGTCAACCAGGCATTGGGGTCGGCGAGGAACTCAAAGGACATGGAAAGTCTTCAACAAGGGGGGAGGAAGTCGGGTCAACCGGCGCTGGCCGGGAACAGCCGCGGCACCAGCACCAGGGCCCAGCACAGCAGCACGTTCATCATCAGCACGAACACTGCCGCCGAGCCCATGTCCTTGGCGCGGCCGGCCAGTTCGTGGATCTCGGCGCCGTAGCGTTCGATCACCGCCTCGATGGCCGAGTTCGCCAGTTCCATCGCCAGCACCAGCAGCATCGAGCCGATCATCAGCGCGCGCTCGACCGGGGTCTGGCCCAGCCACAGCGCCAGCGGGGTCAGCAGCACCAGCAGGTAAACCTCCAGCCGGAACGAGGACTCGTGCAGCCAGGCGGCGCGCAGGCCCTGCCAGGACCAGCGAGCGGCCTGGAAGATGCGGCGCGGGCCGCGGGGCATGTGGCCGAACTGATCAGCCACGGGGGAACGGTCCAGCAAGAGGGGCGCGGCACAGCGACCGCTCGGATGCACGGCAGGCAATCATGGAGGCACGGGGATGGGCAGACGGGCCCCATTTTGCCACAAGGGCGGCAGTGGCACCCCGGCAGGCCCCGGCCAATGGCCTGCCGGGGGCAAGCAGGGCCGGCGGCGCGCTTCTATGATGGATGTCCCCTGCCCTTGCTGGAGTGCCTGATGTCCGTTGCCCGTACCTGCCTGCTGACGCTTGGATTGCTGACCCTGGCCCCGCTGGCGCAGGCGTTGAGCCCGCCGGCCCCGCCGCGCGTGCCCGAGCAGGTGTCCAACGTGGCCTGGGAAGGCGACATCGCCAGCTTCCTCAAGGCCGACCAGGCCAACCCGCCGCCGCGCGGTGGCATCGAGTTCATCGGCAGTTCCTCGATCCGCTTCTGGGAAAGCCTGGCCCAGGACTTCCCGGGCCAGCCGGTATTCAACCGCGGCTTCGGCGGCTCGGAAGTGCGGGACAGCACCTGGTACGCCAGCCACATCGTGGTGCCGTATGCCCCGTGCAAGGTGTTCTTCTATGCCGGCGACAACGATCTGAACAGTGGCCGCAGCGCGACCCAGGTACGCGACGACGTGGTGGCCTTCGTCCAGCGCGTGCACCGCGATCTGCCGAAGACCAAGGTGGAATACCTGTCGATCAAGCCCAGCCCCTCGCGTGCGCACCTGCTGCCGGCGATCAACCAGGCCAACGCGATGATCAAGGACGCGCTGGCCAGGCTGCCCAACGCCGGCTACACCGACATCTACACCCCGATGCTGGGTGCCGATGGCCAGCCGGATGCGAAGCTGTTCCGCGAAGACATGCTGCACATGACCCCGGCCGGTTACGCGATCTGGACCAAGGCCGTGGCGCCGAAGGTGAAGTGCGATTGAGCAGGGCGTGCGCCGGGCCATGCCTGGCGTGACCCGGGATTCATCCACGCATGGCGTGGATCTACTGGTAGCGTCGAGCCGTGCTCGACTACGTGGCGATCCAGGATGGGGTCAGAGCCCGTTGCGTGGCAACGGGATCCGACCCCGGTAGCGCCGGGCCATGCCCGGCGTCGGGATCAGCGGAAAATGACGGTCGCTTCGGTGCCCTTGCCCAGCTCGCTGGCCAGGCTGACCTTCCAGCCGAAGCGGTCGCACAGGCGGCGCACGATCGACAGGCCCAGGCCGGTGCCCTGCGGGCGATCCGGCTCGGCGCGGTAGAACGGCTCGAACGCACGCGCCAGCGCCTCGGCCGACATGCCGATGCCGGTATCACGCACCACCACCCGGTCCGCGTCCACCTGCACGTCGATGCGCCCCTCATCGGTGTAGTTGCAGGCATTGCGCACCAGGTTGCTGACCACCACCTGCAGCACCCGCGGCGGCGCATGCAGCTGCACCGGGCCTGCGCTGTGCAGATGCACCGCCACCGGCCGGTTGCCCAGCAGCTCGTTGGCGTTGTCCACCTCGTAGCGGGCAATGTCGTTCACATCGAACAGTTCGACCTGCGGCTCGATGTCGGCTTCGCGGGCCAGGATCAGGAACGCGTCGATCACCGCCTCCATGTCCCGCCCGGCGCGCTGGATGCGCTGCAGGCTGCGGCGCAGGCGCGGTTCCAGGCTGTCATCGGCCAGGGCCATGTCGCTGGCCACGCGGATCACCGTCAGCGGCGTGCGCAGTTCATGGCTGGCATCGCGGGTGAAGTTGCGCTCGCGGGCCACATGGTCGGTCACCCGGTTGGCCAGCGAATGCAGGGCCGCCGCCAGCTGGCGGGTTTCGCCCTGCATGTCCGCCGGCAGCTTGTCCGGCTCCAGGTCGGCCGCTTCCGGGTGGCCCGGGTCCCAGCGCGACACACGGCGCGCCAGCCAGTTCACCGGCGACACCAGCCGTTTGGATGCCCGGTAGGTCACCCAGCTGGCGCCGTAGACGGCCAGCAGGGTCAGCAATACCGGCACGATGCCGAACCAGAACGCCAGCATTTCCGCACGCGAACGCAGGAACACCAGGTACAGGCGCCCCTGCGGGCGGGCATCGACCAGCACCAGCTGGTCATCGCCGGGAAGTTCGTGGAAGCCGGGCTCAAGCCGGCGCAGGTTGGCCGGCAACGACAGGCTGGACTGCCCGCGTTCCAGCAGGTAGCCACGGATGTTCTGGGTATTGGGCGGCGGCTGCACGGGCGAGGCCTCGTACAGGGTCCAGTAGTAGCTCGCCTCTTCGCGCAGGGCGGCCCCCACCAGGCTGTGCTTGATCACCAGCGACACCAGCCAGGCGCCGAGCAGGATGCCCAGGCTGGCCAACACTGCCTGCAGGATGAAGACGATACGGATCTTGCGCGGCAGGCCGTGCGGCATTGCGGTGTCCCGGTTGTAGCGCTGCGATTATAGGCAGCGCACCGTGCCACCGTCGTGCACGGACGGTGAGCACCGGCACGGCCGGCGACCCGTCCCCTGCCCCACGCCCCGGCCGAAGCCGGGGCGGGTCTGTTCCTGCACCGGCACGGCTCAGGCCATGGGCTGGGCGATGTCGGCGATGCGGTAACCGGCGCTCTGCACGGTGTGCAGCAGCGGGCGGTCAAACGGCTTGTCGATGATCTTGCGCAGGTTGTACAGGTGGCTGCGCAGGGTGTCCGAATCCGGCAGCCCATTGCCCCAGATCTCGCGTTCGATCTCCTGGCGGGTGACCACACGCGGCGATTCACGCATCAGGATGGTCAGCAGGCGCAGACCAATGGGCGAAAGCTGCAGTTCGGTACCGGCACGGGTGGCGCGCATGCTGACCGGATCGAGCACCAGGTCGGCAACCTTGAGCACTTCCGAACCGACCTGGCGGCGTTCGCGGCGGATCAGGGCCCGCAGGCGGGCTTCCAGTTCCTGGATGGCGAACGGCTTGGTCAGGTAGTCATCGGCACCGAAACCCAGGCCGGTGAGCTTGTCATCCAGCGTGTCGCGCGCGGTCAGCATCAGCACCGGGGTCGACTTGCGCGCATCATTGCGCAGCCGGCGGCACACTTCGATGCCATCCAGGCGGGGCAGCATCAGGTCCAGCACGACCACGTCGTAGCTGTTCTCGGCCGCCAGACGGTAGCCGTCCAGGCCATCCTGCGCATAGTCCACCTCGAAGCCACGGCCTTCCAGGTATTCGCCGATCATCTCGGAGATGTTGCGGTTGTCCTCGACCACCAGCACCAAGCCGGAAGTCTCCTTCGTCTGACGCATGTGAGTCCCTCTTTCTTCAGCTTTGTGAAACATGCCCGATCGACGGTGGACGCGATGTGAAGTTCCGTCAAGAGGCTGAAAAAAGTTTCACAACAGGGGCTTGAGCAGCGGCCAGACGTTGTCCAGGACCTTCGGCTGGGCCTGCGCAGTGGGGTGCAGGCCATCTGCCTGCATCAGCCCCGGCTGCAGGGCCACGCCTTCCAGCAGGAACGGCAGCAGCGGCACCTTGTACTTGTCGGCCAGCGCGCGATAGGCCGCAGCCAGGCGCTGGCGGTAGGCGGGGCCATAGTTGGGCGGCACGTCGATGCCCAGCAGCAGCACCTTGGCGCCGGCCGCGCGGCTGGCCAGCAGCATTTTCTCCAGGTTGCCCTGTACCTGCGCCGGGGTCAGCCCGCGCAGGGCATCGTTGCCGCCCAGCGCGATGACCACCACGGTGGGCTTCTCCTTGGCCAGCAGGCCCGGCAGGCGGGTCAGCGCACCGGCGGTGGTTTCCCCGCTCATGCTGGCGTTGACGATGCGCGGCGGGGTTTTCGACTGCTGCCTGACCCGCTTGTCCAGCAGGCTGACCCAGCCCGCATCGGCCGGGATATTGTGGGCAGCACTGAGGCTGTCGCCGAGCACCAGCACGGTGCCGGCCGGACCTTTGGCACAGGCCAGCCCGGACCACAGCAGCAACCCTAGCAGCAGCACCATCATCGTGCCGGCTTGCCGGCTCCATCCTGTCATCCGCATTGGAGTCTCCTCATCGACAGCCTGTCCCCCCGCAGCGCGCCCGTCGCCATCGCCGTCGACCAGGTCGGCAAATCCGTGCATGGCCCGGAGGGTGAAGTCCACATACTGGACAACATCACCCTGACCGTCCATGAAGGCACCAGCGTGGCGATTGTCGGGGCCTCCGGTTCCGGCAAGACCACCCTGCTCGGCCTGCTGGCCGGGCTGGACCTGCCCAGCCGCGGCGGCATCACCCTGGCCGGGCAATCGCTGGGCGCACTGGACGAGGAAGCGCGCGCGCAGCTGCGCGCACGCGAGGTCGGCTTCGTGTTCCAGAGCTTCCACCTGTTGCCGGCACTGACCGCGGCCGAGAACGTGGCCCTGCCGCTGGAACTGGCTGGCCGCGAGGACCGCGCCCGGGTGGATGAGGTGCTGGCCCAGGTCGGCCTGGCGCACCGCGCCCGCCACTACCCGCGCCAGCTGTCCGGTGGCGAGCAGCAGCGCGTGGCCCTGGCCCGCGCCTTCGTCACCCGGCCACGCATCCTGTTCGCCGATGAACCCACCGGTTCGCTGGACCAGGCCACCGGCCAGCACATCAGCGACCTGCTGTTCGAACTCAATGCCGGCAGCGGCACCACCCTGGTGCTGGTCACCCACGACCTGCGCCTGGCCCAGCGCTGCCAGTACATCCACCGCATCGACAACGGCCGCCTGCAGGCGGTCGAGTACGGGGCGCAGGCATGAACCTGCTGCGGCACGCCTGGCGCGCGCTGCGCCGCGAGGCCCTGGCCGGTGACCTGCTGACCGTGTTCGCCGCACTGGTGCTGGGGGTGGCGGTGATGACCGCCGTCGGCACCCTGGTGAACCGGGTCAACCTTGCGCTGACCGGCAGCGCGGCGGAGATGCTGGGCGGCGACCTGGGCGTGGCCGGGCGCAGCGATCCGCCTGCGGCCTTCGCCGAAGAAGCGCAGCGGCGCGGCCTGGCGCACACGCGCATCGCCGGCTTTGGCAGCGTGCTGTTCAATGGCGATGCCAGCCAGATGGCCAGCATCAAGGCCGTACAGGCCGGCTACCCGCTGCGCGGCACCCTGCGGGTGCGGGCCACGCCCGGCGGCGCGCTGATCGCCGACGCCGGCATGCCGGCGCAGGGCCAGACCTATGCCGACCCGCGCCTGCTGCAGGCGCTGGGCCTGAAGGTGGGCGATGGCCTCGAATTCGGTGCCGGCACCCTGCGCGTGGCCGGCATCATCGAGGCCGAACCCGACACCGGTGGCGACCTGCTCACCCTGTCCCCCACCCTGCTGGTCAACCGCGCCGACGTGGACGGCACCGGCCTGCTCGGGCCGGGAAGCCGTATCAACTACCGGCTGATGGTGGCCGGCACGCCGGACCAGGTGGCCGCCTACCGGCAGTGGCTGCTGCCGCAGGTGAAGGGCATGCGCCTGCTGAGCGTGGACGACACCCAGCGTGGCGTGCGCCAGGCCTTCGATCTGGCCGGCCGCTTCCTTGGCCTGAGCGCGCTGCTGGCGGTGCTGCTGGCCGGCGTGGCCACCGCACTGGCGGCCAACCGCTTCGCCCTGCGCCGCATCGACCAGGTGGCGATCCTGCGCTGCCTGGGCGCGCGCCAGCGCGACATCCTGGCCGGCCTGGCGCTGCAGCTGCTGATGCTGGCAGTGCCGGCCTGCGTGCTCGGCATCGGCCTGGGCATGGCCGCGCAGGAAGGCCTTGTACAGGTGCTGGGCAACCTGGTGCCGCAGCGCCTGCCGCTGCCGGAAGCCACCCCGGCCCTGACCGGCGCCGGCATCGGCCTGCTGCTGCTGTTCGGCTTCGGCCTGCCGCCGCTGCTGCGCCTGCGCGGGGTGCCGCCCATGCGCGTGCTCAACCGCTCCTTCGCTGCCCTGCCGCCGGCCTCGCTGCTGGCCTACGTGGCCGCGCTGGGGGCCAGCCTGCTGCTGGCGGTGCAGGTCACCGGTGATCTGAAGCTGGCGCTGTGGGTGCTGGGCGGCCTGGCGGCGCTGGCGGTGGCCGCCGGCGTGGTCGGCTTCGTGCTGCTGCAGGTGCTGCGTGGCCTGCAGCACCGCCTGCATGGCAACTGGCGGCTGGGCCTGGCCGCGCTGACCCGGCGGCGGATGCTGGCGGTGATGCAGCTGGTGGGCCTGTCGCTGTCGCTGTGTGCCCTGCTGCTGCTGGCCGTGACCGGCCCCGGCCTGCTGCGGCAATGGCGCGAGCGCCTGCCGGAAAACACCCCGAACTACTTCCTGATCAACATCCAGCCCGAACAGCGCGACCACGTGCTGGCCGCGCTGCAGGGCCTGGGCGCGGCCGATGCCAGCGTCGAGCCGATGGCCACCGGCCGCCTGATCGCGATCAACGGCAAGCCGCCGCTGCGGGTGGACCATGCACCCGGGCAGGAAGGCCAGCCGGCCCAGGGGCAGGGCCAGCGCGATGACGATGACGAGAACCGGCCGTTGAACTTCAGCTGGCGCAGTACCTTCCCGCCGGCCAACACCCTGGTCAACGGTACGTTCTGGAAGGCCGACAGCACCGCGCCGGAGGCATCGGTGGAAATCGGCTGGGCCAAGCGCTACGGCGTGTACCCGGGCGACCGCATCACCATCGCCGTGGGCGAACAGGAACGCGAGTTCACCGTCACCAGCGTGCGCAAGGCGGACTGGAACACCTTCCGCCCGAACTTCTTCGTGCTGCTCAACCCCAACGCGGTGGGCGATACGCCGCACAACCTGCTGTCGGCGTTCCATCTTCCGGCGGGCAAGGCGGCGGGCCTGGGTGCGCTGGTACGCGAACAGCCGAACCTGTCGCTGCTGGATGTCGATGCGGTCATTTCGCAGGTACGCGAGGTGATGAACCGGGTCGCGCAGGCGGTGCAGCTGGTGATGGTGTTCAGCCTGCTGGCCGGCGTGCTGGTGCTGCTGGCTGCGCTGCAGGCCACCGCTGGCGAACGCCGTTACGACAGCGCGGTGCTGCGCACGCTGGGCGCCACCCGGCGCCAGCTGCGCGGGGCGGTGCTGGTGGAATTCGGCGCGCTGGGCGCACTGGCCGCGCTGCTGGCGGTGGGCGCGGCGGCGGGCATTGGCGTGGCGGTGTCGCAGAAGGTGTTCGAACTGCCGCTGCTGCCGCCCTGGCCGGGCCTGCTGCTGGGCGGTGTGGTGGGCATCGGCCTGAGCCTGCTGGCCGGCTGGTGGGGCACGCGGGCGATCCTGCACACGCCGCCGGCGTTGGCCCTGCGCGAGGCCTGACGCGGCCGTGACACGCTGCGGGTGGGGCAGGCGGTATGCTGCGCGCCCCACCCCATGAGATCGCCCGGATGCCCGGCACGTCGTTCGCTGCTTACCTGTACCCGGTGTTGCTGCTGCTTGGCAGTAACATCTTCATGACCTTCGCCTGGTACGGCCACCTGAAGTACAAGAGTGCGCCGCTGATGATGGTCATCATGGTCAGCTGGGGCATCGCTTTCTTCGAGTACTGCCTGCAGGTACCGGGCAACCGGCTGGGCAGCGCGGTGTATTCGGCGCCGCAGCTGAAAGGCATGCAGGAAGTGATCACCCTGCTGGTGTTCGCGGTGTTTTCCGCGTTCTACCTGGGCCAGCCGCTGAAGTGGAACCACTATGCGGCGTTCGGGTTGATCGTGGTGGCCGCGTTTTTGATGTTCAAGGACTAACCGCATCCACGCACGGCGTGGATGCGGTTGCGGCCCGGCGTTACCGGGCCTTTTCCACGTACTTGGCGAACACTTCGTCGATCTGCGTGTCCTTCACCTTCTTGCCCGACTGGATGTCATCGGCCTGGGTGAACAGCGGAATGATCATCGCCATGCCGTCCAGCTTGGTCTTCAGGTGCACGCCCGGGGCCTGGGTCAGGAAGCCGTCCCAGCGCTGGCGCACCTTGGCCCAGTAGCCGGCCGTGGCCTTCCAGTAGTCGCGGGCCGGGGTGAAGTCGACCTCGGTGGTCTTGATGTAGTCGTTGAAGCCGAACTCGCGGGCGATCTCCACCTGGCTGCCGTCGGCGTTGCGCTGCACCTTGGTGTTGAACTGCTCGTGGGTCCAGCCGTTCGGGGTGAGCGTGTGGCGGTTGATCACGGCCAGCGCGTTGTAGTCGCTGCGCTTGGTGTACTCGCGGCGCGGCAGCGGGCGCCAGCTCAGGTCGCTGGTCCAGGTCGGCACGTTGTTGGCGTAGCTCCAGGTGCCGGTGCCGCAGTAGCGCGGTGCGTCGCTCACTTCGTACACGCACTGGGTCCAGGCGCCCTTGTTGGTGGCCGCGTCGATCGTGCGTACCTGCCAGGTCTGGTCGGCGCTGAACTCGAAGCGGTTGGGCGCTTCATACACCCAGTCCTGGCGCCAGTGCTTGGTCACATGGCCGCTCTTGCCGTCCACCAGCAGATGCTGCAGGACGATGCGCTTCGGGCTGTCCTCCACCACGATCACCACTTCGTTGCCGCCGCTGCGCATGGCCGGCGCACGCTCGTAACCCGGCTTCAGCAGCACGGTCTCGTCGAAGGCGAAATCCACGGTGTACTCACCCTGCATGGCAAGGATGCTGTCGTGGTCACGGGCGATATCGGAGGGCTGCGCGCTGGCTGCACCGCTGGCGGCGAGCAGCACCATCACGCTGGCTGTCTGCAACTTCATCTGGGGTTCCTTCGGGGGTTTCAGGGTCGGTGGAAGGCCGTCCGTGGCCGGGGTCGCTCCATGAGGATCAGGTCAGAGCCGGACCAGGGGCAGTTCGCCCGGTGCCCGCGGTGCCGGCCGGCGGGCGGCATCGGCACAGCAGCAGTCATCGATGGACAGTTCGCCTTCGGCGCCTTCCAGGCGGGCGATGCGGCGCGCGGTGGCCGCCCCCAGCGACGACAGCGTGGACAGGCTGGCGGCCAGGGTGCGGCCTTCGTCGGCGGCATGCAGGCGCAGCGCGCACAGGCGCCAACGCTGCCCGCCCAGGTGGCCGGCCAGGCGCCGCCACAGGCGTTCGCCCACGCTGCCATCGGCATCGTGTTCGGGGCCGGGCGGCAGTGCGGCCACCAACCGGTCCCAGGCCAGGAAATCGCTGTCCGGCAGCAGGTACAGGCGCCACACGCAGCGGCCGCGGGCATCGACGAAGCACAGGCTTTCGCGCAGCCCTTCGCTGTCAACGCCCTGGCAGGCGTGCACCGAGACCGCCTGGCGCCAGCCGCCCAGCTCGCTGCTGTCGGCGTGGTACAGGCAGAGCACGGTGCCCAGCCCTGCCAGCTGCGCCGGCGTGGGCCAGGCCTGCAGCGCGGGGTGCGGCAGGAAGGACGACAGACGACGGGCGGACAGGGCTCGGCTCATGGGATCACCAGGACACGGCAAGGCTGGCCGACAGGGTGCGGCCGGGGCTGGTATAGCGGTCCAGCACGGTACTGGTGGCCGACAGGGTCGCGCCCACGTTGGACCAGTCGATGTAACGCTTGTCGGCAAGGTTGAACACGCCGACGTTGAAGGTGGCCCCCGGCGCGAAGTTCCAGTGCGCCATCAGGTCGGCCACGCCGTAGCCGGCGGGGCGATAGACGGTGGCCGAGGCGAGGCGGTCCTTGCGCTTGACGAAGGTGCCGGCCAGCTCCACGCCCCAGCTGTCGGTGTCGTACATCAGGCCGACGGTGCCGCGCAGCGGGTCGACCGAATCCAGCGGGGTGTCTTCGGTCTTGTTGTCACCGCGCGACCAGGCCACCGCACTGCGCAGCGCCCAGCCCTGCAGCGCCGGGCTGATCTGGCCGAAGTCCACGCCGGCCTTCAGTTCGGCACCGTAGATGCGTGCATCGGCGATGTTGCGCGACTGGAACACCATCAGGCCCTGGGCGTTGGTGCCGACCAGCGACTGCGATTCGATGAAGTCCTTGTAGTCGTTGTAGTAGCCACTGATGCTGACGTAGGCCGCCGGCGACAGGAAGCGCAGGCCCAGTTCGGCGCCATCGCTGGTTTCCGGCTTCAGGTCCGGATTGGGGATGGCGGTGTAGCCAAAGGCGAAATTGGTGAAGCCCAGGTTGACGTCGTTGTACGGCGGCGAACGGAAGCCGCGCGAGTAGCCTGCAAACAGCGACCACGCATCGCTGAAGCGGTACACCAGGCCGAACTTGGGCGACACGCTGGTCTTGCTCAGCTTGGACACGGCCACGCCGGGGTTGTCCTCGGCGAAGATGCTGTCCACCTCCGGCTTCAGTTCGTAGCGGTCCACGCGCACGCCCGGCACCAGCGACAGCTTGCCGTCGGCCAGGCGCATTTCGTCCTGCGCATACAGGCCCAGCTCGGTGGTCTTGCTGATCGGGAAGTCACGCACCGGGAAGGCGTCGGGCAGAATGGTGGTGCTGGTCTGGCCATTGGCCAGCACCTGGTAGCCGTCGCGCTTCTGGCGGATCTCGGTGCGCGCGCCATCGAAGCCGTAGGTCAGCGCGTGTTCGACGCTGCCGGTGCTGAAGGCCTTGTTGAACTGCGCCTGCAGGCCCCACACGCGCTGGTCGAAGTTGAATTCGCGGTGGCGACGGCTGCGGTTGGCGCGGTCTTCGTCGGTGATCTGGGTGGTTTCGCTGTGCTGGGTGTACAGCTGCCAGTGCAGGCTGTCGGCGAAACCCTTGTCCAGCGCATCCATTTCATGGGCGAAGGACACGCGGGTGCGGTTCTGCGTGTCGCGTGCCTTCATGCCGGTGGTGGTGGTGCGGTCCACCGACGAGAACACGTCGGTGTCGGTGTTGTCTTCGTTGCCTTCCACGGTCAGACGGAAGCGCTGGTCTTCGCTGGGCGCGTACACCAGCTTGGCCAGGCCGCTGCGGCCGTCGCGGTCCTGCGGGTTGGCCGCGGTACGGGTGTTGTCGCGGCTGCGGATATCACCCTGGTTGTCGGTTTCCTGGCCCTGGCGGTGGTTGATGTTGACCATGCCGCTCCAGTGCTCGCCACCGAAGGCGCTGGTGACGCCGCCCAGCAGGCCCTGCCACTCACCGTCGTAGCCGAACTTCAGGCCGACGTAGCTGTCCTTGCCGTCCTTGAGGTAGTCGGCCGGGTCCTTGGTGACGAAGGCGACCACGCCGCCCAGGGCGTCCGAGCCGTACAGCGAACTGGCCGGACCGCGCACGATCTCCACGCGCTTGAGCGTGTCCAGATCGGTGAAGTTGCGGTTGGCGTTGGAGAACGAGCCGATGTTGAAGCTGGTCGGCATGGCGATGCCATCGGTCTGGATGCGCACGCGGTTGCCGTCCAGGCCACGGATGCGGATGCTGCCCAGGCCGAAGCGGGCGGCACTGCGGCCTGCCGACAGGCCCGGTTCGTAGCGGATCAGGTCCTTGATGTCCTGCACCAGCTGCCGGTCCATCTGCTCGCGGTCGATCACATCGACGGTGGCAGCCACATCGCTCACCGCGCGTTCGGTGCGGGTGGCGGTGACCTGCACGCGATCGAATTCGCGCGCATCGGGCGCGGCGTCGGCGGCAGCGTGGGCGGACAGCGGCAGGGCCATCCAGAGGGCAAGGGACAGGGTGGTCGGACGGGTCATCGGTGTCGGTCGGTCAGGCAGAGGGAACCCCCGGCCACCGTCACGCCAGGCGTGCACGGACAGCCGAGGGGGAGAGAGCAGGAGCGGACGGGTCGCCCACCCTGCCGGCGCCGCCGGCAGGAGGGAGGCGGGCGACCAGACCGCGTTACTTGGTCAGGATCAGCTTGTCGTTGCTGGTGTGGCGCAGCCGGTAGAAGCGGTCGCCGTGCTGGATCAGGATTTCGCGGCGGCCCTTCAGCAGGGCTTCGCTGTCGATGACTTCTTCCGGCGGAACGACACGCACCGGGCGGTCGCGCAGGGTCAGCGTTTCGGGGCGCAGCAGTACAGGTTGAGCATTCATGAGCATCTGGACTCGTGCGAGGGACGAGTTAGATGATAATGATTCTCAGTTGACAATCAACAACCATTCTCAATTCCATTGATGGGATTTATGATCGAATTCGCAAATTCGATAGATTCCATCAATAGCGAGAGGCAGGATCGAGCTTGGCTCGACCCTGCAGAGCGCGGTCAGACGAAGGCGGCTTCCACCTGCGCCCAGCCGGCCTCGTCCACCTGCTCGAGCACGTCCAGCGCCTGCAGGTTCTGCAGCAGCTGGCTGACCCGGCTGGCGCCAAGGATCACGCTGGACACATTGGGGTTGCGCAGGCACCAGGCGATGGCCAAGCTGGCCGGGGCATGGCCCAGCTGGCGGGCGACCTCGCTGAAACGGCGCACCTGGGCCAGGCGGCCGGCGGCGTTGTCGCCCAGCACCAGATCCTGCAGCCAGCCCATGCCTTCGCGGCCCAGCCGCGCATCGGCGGGAATGCCCTGGTCGTACTTGCCACTGAGCAGGCCCGAGGCCAGCGGCGAGAAGATGGTGGTGCCCAGCCCGGCCGTGGCGTACAGCGGGGCGTATTCCACCTCCACCCGCTCACGGTGCAGCAGGTTGTACTGCGGCTGTTCCATCGACGGCGCCTGCCAGTTGTGGCGGGCGGCGATGTCCACCGCCTCCTGGATCTGCGTGGCCGACCATTCGGACGTGCCCCAGTACAGCACCTTGCCCTGCCTTACCAGGGTGTCCATGGCGTGCACGGTTTCGGCGATGGGCGCGTCCGGATCCGGGCGGTGGCAGTAATAAAGGTCCAGGTAGTCCACCCGCAGGCGCTTGAGCGCGGCATGGCAGGCGTCGGTCACATGCTTGCGCGACAGGCCGCGCTGGGTCGGCCGCGGGTCCTTGGCGCTGCCGAAGAACACCTTGCTGGACACGCAGAAACCATCGCGCGGCAGGCGCAGGTCGGCCAGCACATCGCCCATCACCTGCTCGGCGCGGCCCTGGGCATAGCCTTCGGCGTTGTCGAAGAAGTTGATGCCATGGTCCCAGGCGGCCGCCACCAGGTTGCGGGCCTCGTCGCGCGGCACCTGGTCGCCGAAGGTCACCCAGGCGCCGAAGGACAGGGCGGAAACCGGCAGGCCGGTGGAGCCGAGGCGACGGTAGAGCATGCGATTCTCCTGTTGCAGGCCCGCATCCGGGCCGGGATCGAGCCCCATTCTACCCGGCCCCGCCAACGGCAACCCCTTGCCGTTGCTGGCTTGTTCGGTGCCGATGGGCCCGCGCACGCCGCTTTTCCTTGCTCCGGCCCCGGCCCTGCACTAGGCTTCCCGTTTTTCGCGCGCCCCCGGGGGGAGCTCTCATGGTCGAAGGTTTGGGCAGGATCGGCTTCGGCCTTTTCGGGTTGGCGGTGCTGATCGGCATCACCTGGCTGTTTTCCAACAACAAGCGCGCGGTGGACTGGAAGCTGGTCATCACCGGCATCACCCTGCAGATCGCCTTTGCGGCGCTGGTGATCCTGGTGCCGGGCGGGCGTGACGTCTTCGACGCGCTGGGCAAGGGCTTCGTCAAGATTCTCAGCTTCGTCAACGAGGGCTCGGGCTTCATCTTCGGCTCGTTGATGGACACCAAGAACTACGGCTTCATCTTCGCCTTCCAGGTGCTGCCGACCATCATCTTCTTCTCGGCGCTGATGGGGGTGATGTACCACCTCAACGTCATGCAGGGCATCGTCCGCGTGATGGCCTGGTCGATCACCAAGGTGATGCGGGTGTCCGGTGCGGAAACCACCAGCGTCTGCGCCAGCGTGTTCATCGGCCAGACCGAGGCGCCGCTGACCGTGCGCCCGTACATCGCCAAGATGACCCAGTCCGAGCTGCTGACCATGATGATCGGCGGCATGGCCCACATCGCCGGCGGCGTGCTGGCGGCCTACGTGGGCATGCTGGGCGGCGGTGACCCGGTGCAGCAGGCCTTCTATGCCAAGCACCTGCTGGCGGCCAGCATCATGGCGGCCCCGGCCACCCTGGTCGTGGCCAAGCTGCTGATTCCGGAAACCGGCACCCCGCTCACCCGCGGCACGGTGAAGATGGAAGTCGAAAAGACCTCCAGCAACATCATCGACGCGGCGGCAGCCGGCGCCGGCGACGGCCTGAAGCTGGCCCTGAACATCGGCGCCATGCTGCTGGCCTTCATCGCCCTGATCGCCCTGCTGAACGCCCCGCTGACCTGGATCGGTGATGTGACCGGCCTGGCCGCCGCCATCGGCAAGCCGACCAACCTGTCCACCATCTTCGGTTACGTGCTGGCGCCGATCGCCTGGGTCATCGGTACCCCGTGGGCCGATGCCACCACCGTCGGTTCGCTGATCGGCCAGAAGGTCGTGATCAACGAATTCGTGGCCTACACCGAGCTGTCGCAGATCGTGAACGGCCAGATCGCCGGCGTGACGCTGTCCGACGAAGGCCGCCTGATCGCGACCTACGCCCTGTGCGGCTTCGCCAACTTCAGCTCGATCGCCATCCAGATCGGCGGCATCGGCGGCCTGGCCCCGGAACGCCGCCACGACCTGGCCAAGTTCGGCCTGCGCGCGGTGCTGGGCGGTACCATTGCCACCTTCATGACGGCCACCATCGCCGGCGTGCTGACGCACTTCAGTTGAACCCTTGTTTGAGAAGAAATCCCCTATGAGCAGCAGTGTCGTTGTCGTCGGTTCCTTCAATGTCGATCACGTGTGGCGGTGCGAAGCGCTGCCGGCGCCGGGTGCGACCATTGCCGGCCGCTACAGCACCGGCCCGGGTGGCAAGGGCTTCAACCAGGCCGTGGCCGCCTGCCGTGCAGGTGCGGACACCCACTTCGTCTGCGCGCTGGGTGATGACGCCGGCGGCACCACCGCCCGCGACCTGGCCGCACAGGACGGTTTCGCCCTGATCGCCGAGGCCAGCAGCGAGCCGACCGGCACCGCCGGCATCTACGTCGATGCCCGTGGCCGCAACACCATCGTGATCGGCCCCGGCGCCAACGCCGCCCTCAGCACCGACTTCCTGCAGCAGCAGCAGGCCCTGCTGAACGGCGCCAAGGTGGTGCTGGTGCAGCTGGAATCGCCGGTGCCGACCATCGAAGCGGCGCTGGCCACCGCCCGCGAGGCCGGTGTGACCACCGTGCTCAACACCGCACCGGCCGACGCGCCCTCGACCATCGGCCTGCTGAAGCTGGCCGATGTGATCACCCCGAACGAGACCGAGTTCGCTGCCCTGCTCGGCCGCCATGTCGGCGAGCGCGTGGATGCCAACGACGTGGCCGCACTGGATGGCGCCAGCCTGCATGCGCTGTGCCGCAAGCTGGTCGGCAACGGCACGGTGGTGGTGACCCTGGGTTCGGTGGGCGTGTTCGTGTCGCATGCCGACGAGAACCTGCGCGGCGATACCCAGCCGTACTACCGCGTGGGCGCCGAACAGGTGCAGGCCATCGACACCACCGGTGCCGGTGATGCCTTCAACGGCGCGCTGGCCGCCTCGCTGGCGCAGGTGGCCGATGCCCCCTTCGCCCGCCACGTGCGCTTCGCCAACCAGTTCGCCGGCCGTTCCACCGAAAAGGAAGGCGCCGCTGCGGCGATGCCGCGCTTCACCCCGGCCGACGCCGAAATGAAGTAAATCCACGCCAAGCGTGCAATGAGAACCCCGGCCGTGAGAACGACCGGGTTTTTTTATGTCCAGCCGCCCACCACGAACCGGCCAGTAGATCCACGCCATGCGTGGATGGAGCCCGGCGCAGTAGATCCACGCCATGCGTGGATGGGCCTTCCCCCACCACCCAGCCGCCCACCATGACCAGGCCGTGGGGGCGGCGGAAGCGACCATCAAGCATCTGCTGATGCCGGTGTGGCATGAGGTCGGTCCGGATGGGCCTGAACAGGGTCACCCTTGGCGGCGCGACGGCCGTTCCTGCGGCCTACAATGGGCGCATGCAGATCGGCCCGTACACCATCGCCCCCAAC
The DNA here is from genome assembly GCF_047782825.1 of Stenotrophomonas maltophilia. Lineage (GTDB taxonomy): Bacteria > Pseudomonadota > Gammaproteobacteria > Xanthomonadales > Xanthomonadaceae > Stenotrophomonas. The sequence goes on from NZ_CP180589.1 coordinate 2,428,268, forward strand.
GTCGTGCTGGCGCCCATGGCCGGCGTCACCGACAAGCCCTTCCGCCTGCTGTGCAAACGGCTGGGCGCGGGTCTGGCCGCCTCGGAAATGACCATCAGCGACCCGCGCTTCTGGAACACGCGCAAGTCGATCCACCGCATGGACCACGAGGGCGAGCCGGCGCCGATCAGCGTGCAGATCGCCGGCACCGAGCCGCAGCAGCTGGCCGAGGCGGCGCGCTACAACGTCGACCACGGCGCACAGATCATCGACATCAACATGGGCTGCCCGGCCAAGAAGGTCTGCAATGCCTGGGCGGGTTCGGCGCTGATGCGCGACGAACAGCTGGTGGCGCGCATCCTCGAAGCCGTGGTCAACGCGGTGGACGTGCCGGTCACCCTGAAGATCCGCACCGGCTGGGACTGCGACCACCGCAACGGGCCGGTGATTGCCCGCATCGCCGAGGACAGCGGCATCGCCGCACTGGCCGTGCACGGCCGCACCCGCGACCAGCATTACACCGGCCAGGCCGAGTACGGCACCATCGGCGAGATCAAGGCCGCCCTGCGCATACCGGTCATCGCCAACGGCGATATCGATTCGCCGCAGAAGGCTGCCCGCGTTTTGAAGGAAACCGGCGTGGATGCGGTGATGATCGGCCGTTCCGCGCAGGGCCGGCCGTGGATCTTCCGCGAAGTGGCGCATTACCTGGCCACCGGCCAGGAACTGCCGCCGCCCTCGCTGGCCGAAGTACGCGACATCCTGCTGGGCCACCTGCACGCGCTGCACGCGTTCTACGGCGAGCCGCAGGGCGTGCGCATCGCCCGCAAGCACCTGGGCTGGTATGCCAAGGACCGGCCGGAGAACGCCGCCTTCCGCGCCGTGGTCAACCGCGCCGAAGACCCGGCCAGCCAGATCGCGTTGACCACCGACTATTTCGACCGACTGATCGCCGGGGAACCCGCGATGCCTTCCGCCGCCTGACCGCGCCAGCCCCCTCGTAACCTGCCCGACTGCCTTGATCCGTAGAGTCGAGCTTGCTCGACTGGCCTTCCCGAGCAGTCGAGCAAGCTCGACTCTACGCACCCTTCCCATCGATCTGCTCGACGCCCCGAGAGCCCGCCACCATGACGCCGCCGATCTCCTCCCCGACTTACCTGCACGGTTTTTCCGGCACCGAACAGCAGCGCCTGATGACCCAGGCCCGCCTGCTGGAATCGAGCATCTTCGGCCAGATCGACTACAGCGGCGCACGCCACCTGCTGGAGGTCGGCAGCGGAGTCGGTGCGCAGACCGAGATCCTGCTGCGCCGCTTCCCCGAGCTGCACGTGACCGGCGTGGACCTGAGCGAGACCCAGCTGGCCACCGCACGCGAGAACCTGGCCCGCACGCCGTGGTGCAGCGACCGCTACACCCTGCAGCAGGCCGATGCCGGCGAACTGCCGTTCGAAGCCCGCAGCTTCGATTCGGCCTTCCTGTGCTGGGTGCTGGAACACGTGCCCTCGCCCGCCCGTGTGCTGAGCGAAGTGCGCCGCGTGCTGGCCCCGGGTTCGCCGGTGTACATCACCGAAGTGATGAATGCTTCGTTCCTGCTCGACCCGTATTCGCCGCACATCTGGCGCTACTGGATGGCATTCAACGATTTCCAGTACGACCATGGCGGCGACCCGTTCGTCGGCGCCAAGCTGGGCAACCTGCTGCTGGCCGGTGGCTTCCGCGACGTGCACACCGAGATCAAGACCATCCACCTGGACAACCGCGAACCGGCGCGTCGCAAGACGATGATCGCGTTCTGGGAACAGCTGCTGCTGTCGGCCGCAGACCAGCTGCTGCAGGCCGGTTCGGTGGACGAGGAGACTGTGGAAGGCATGCGCCGCGAGTTCCGCCTGGTGCAGAACGACCCGAACGCGGTGTTCTTCTTCTCCTTCGTGCAGGGCCGCGCGACGGTGTATTGAGGGGCCCCATCCACGCATGGCGTGGCTCTACGGTTCCTGCCAGATGCGCTGCCACATGGCCGCCAGCCGGCGCCCGGCATCGGCGCGTGCGGCCGGGCTGCTGTAGTCGGCGCGCTGCTGCTGCGGCACGATCGCCTGCCATTGCCCATCCACCTGCTCGGCCACGGCGAAGTTGAAGGTGTAGTCCGGCTCCAGGCCCATGCGCAGGTCGCTCAGCACCAGCTGTCCGTCCACCACCTGCGTGCGCATGAAGCCACGGTTGAACCACTGCAGCCGCTGCACCGCGGGGATTCCTGCGGCCTCACGCAGCGCCTGCACGTTGGACGGATGGCCTTCGAACTGCATCGGCCCGGTATCGGCCACCAGTGAACGGTCGCCCACCACATAGCCGCTGGGGGTCATCGCCACCACCCGCCACAGCAGGGTGTTGAACGGCATCGGCACCGAGAACCGCGGCACATCGCCCAGGCCCATCGCCGCCAGACTCTGCTGCGCGGCACGGTCCACCTGCGCCTTGGCCAGCAGCCCCCAGCCCAGGTAGGCACTGCTGACCAGCAGCGACGCCGCCAGCACCTTGCCCACCCACGGCCGCGCGCGCCCGGACCAGGCCAGCACGCAGCCCAGCAGCAGCCACACGGTGTAGGCTGGGTCGATGATGAAGACGCTGGAGCCCATGGTCGGGTGCGGCCGCAACGGCCACCACAGTTGGGTACCGTAGACGGTGAAGGCGTCCAGCACGGGATGGGTAACCAGCGCCAGCTGGATGGCCCAGAACCAGCGCGTGGGCGACTGTGCCACGCGGCCGTTGCCGAAGCGTTTGAACAGCCACCAGATCAGTGCCGCCACCCAGGGCAGCACCAGCAGCGAATGGCTGAAGCTTCGGTGGTCGACCATGTTCGCGACCGGATCGGCGGCGGTGAAGCCCAGCCACAGGGCATCGAGATCCGGCAGGGTACCCAGCGCGGCACCGGCCAGCAGGGCCGCGCGGCGGTGGCCGGGCGGAGCGATGGCGGCGGCGACGGCGCCACCGAGAACGATCTGGGTCAATGAATCCATCGGCCGATGCTAGCGCGATGACCACACGTTTGTGGGGGTTCTTTGTAGAGCCGAGCCCACGCTCGGCTTGCGCGCGCAGCGCCGGCCCTTTTGTAGAGCCGAGCCCATGCTCGGCTTGCGCGCGCAGCGCGGGCCCAGCAAGCCGAGCATGGGTTCGGCTCTACAGAAAGCAGGCTACGCCGCCTGCGACATCCGCGCGCCGGGCAGCGCCACCAGCGTCTGCCCGTGATGATCCAGCAGGCGCAGTGCGCCATCGTGGTCTTCGGCCAGGGCGGTCAGGCTTTCCACCCAGTCGCCATCGTTCGCATAGACCAGGCCATCGCGCTCGACCAGCGCGGCACGGTGGATGTGCCCGCAGATGATGCCGTCCAGCCCTCGCCGGCGGACGTCATCCAATCCGGCCTGGACGAAGCGTTCGATGTAGCGCTCGGCCGCGCCGCTGCGCTTCTTCAGGAATTCGGACAGCGACCAGTAGCGCATGCCCAGCCGCCGCCGTACGGCGTTCAAGGCCTGGTTGCCGGTCAGGATGCGGTAGTACAGCCAATCGCCGAAGCGCTCCTGCAGGCCACCGAAGTGGGTCACGCCGTCGTAGTCGTCGCCGTGCGCGACCAGCAGCCGGCGCCCATCGGCGGTCACGTGGATGGCGCGGCGGCGCACCTGCATCGCCGGCAGCATCAGCCCGCACACCTGGCGCAGCGAGGCATCGTGGTTGCCGGGAATGTAGATGATCTCGGTGCCGGCGCGGCGCAGCGCATGCAGGGCCTGGATGACTTCACTGTGCGAGGCGCGCCAGTTGGCGCGGCGGTGCGCCATCCACCACAGGTCGATGATGTCGCCCACCAGATACAACCGCTCGCAGCGCAGCTGGGCCAGGAAGGTGGCCAGTTCGGCGGCGTGGCAATGCCGCGCCCCCAGGTGCACATCGGAGACGAACACTGCGCGCCGGTGCGGCGACAGGTTCGCCAGCGTGCTCATGCCGGCATCCCCGCGTCGCGCAGGTAGCGTTTGCGCTTGTGCGGCCGGATCGCCTTCAGGTCCACTTCGATCAGGCCGTCGATCGAATCGCTGAAATCCGGGTCGACGCCAAAGGCGAGGAAGCGCGCGCCACCGGGTTCGCACAGGTCGGTGTACTGCCGGTACAGCGTCGGCACGCCGGTGCCGAGCGCGGCCAGATTGGCCTTGAGCACGTCGAAGGCGGCGCCGGCATCGAGTTCACCGAAGCTGGGCGGTGCAGCGAAATACTGGAACGGCTGGTTGGATTCGACCAGGCCGCTGCGGCCGCCGTAATAGCGCTGGTAATAGGCCACCAGCTGTTCGCGCGCCTCGCGCGGCAGCGCCGCGCTGATCGACACCGCGCCGAACAGGTAGCGGATGCCCGGCTGGCACTGCAGGTAGGCGCCGATGCCCTGCCACAGGTAATCCAGGCTGCGGCTGCCCCAGTAATCGGGGACGACGAAGCTGCGGCCCAGTTCCAGGCCCTCGGCAATGCGGGTGATGGCATCGTCGGAATAGCGGAACAGCGACGCGCTGTAGAGCCCGGCCAGGCCGCGGCGGGCCAGCGCCTGCGCGCCACGCATGATGCGGTAGGCACCGGCGATGCGCTGCGCGCTGCCGTCCCATATGACGATGTGCTGGTACTGCAGGTCGTAGTCGTCCAGGTCGCGACTGCGGCCGGTGCCCTCGCCCACCTGGCGGAAGGTCAGCTCGCGCAGCCGGCCCAGCTCGCGCAGCAGCGCAGAGTCGGCCGTGCAGGTGGCCAGCAGGATCTGCTTGCCGTCGCCGGTCTGGCCCAGCACCGTGGCCCGGGCAATGTCGGCGGCCACCTGCGCCGGCGGCACCGGGGCGGCCAGCGGCTCGGGGCCAGCCGGCAGGCTGCCGGTGCCGCTGTCCGCGGGGCCCAGGGCGTACAGCGCGCGGCGCACGGCCAGCAGCTGCGCGCCGGGGTCACCCTGGCCCAGCTGCATCGGCTGGCCGATGCGCAGGCGCAGCGGGCGGCCACGGCGGGCGAACATCTCGCGCGCCAGCAGGGCGGTGCCGGCCGGCTTGAACAGGGTCGAGGCGCCGTAGAACAGCGCCGAGTTGCGTGCTTCCACCCGCACCGGCAGCACCGGCGCACCGGCGTTGCGGGCAAAACGGACAAAGCCGCGCTGCCAGCGGCCATCGCGGATGCCCTGCAGCGACAGCCGCGACACCTCGCCGGCCGGGAACACGATCACGCACTGTTCGGCGTCCAGCGCCTGTTCCACTGCGTGCAGGCTGTCGCGCTGGACCTTCCCGCCCAGGATGCGCACCGGCAGCAGCAGGTCGCGCAGCGGCGCGATGGCGCCCAGCAGATCGTTGGCCACGATGCGCACGTCGCGGCGGACCCGGCCGACCGCATCCAGCAGTGCCAGCGCGTCCAGCGCGCCCGAGGGGTGGTTGGCCACGATCAGCAGGCGGCCGCTGGCCGGGATCCGGGACAGGTCCAGCGGATCGACCTGGTAGCCGCTTTCGAGGAACTCCAGGCCGGCGGCGACGAAATCGAAGCCGCGCAGATTCGCGCTGCGCTGCAGGAAGGCCTCCACCTGGTCCAGCCGCGACCAGCGGCCCACGCTGCGCAGCAGGGGCCGCGCCAGATGCCCGCGGCGGCCGCGGAACCAATCGGGGAAACGTTGCTGCAAGCGCTGCTCGAGTTCCTGCATGGCGTGATCACTGATGCCCGGCGGCCGGATTGGCCGAGAGCCTGCGCCCGCCACGCGGCAGGCAGATGGCGGTTTGGCGGCAGAACGATGACGGCCCCGACCGGTGGGCCCCGGGCCGTGAAGAGCGCCCGCCAATGGTCACGCGAGTGGAACACTGCCTGCGCACCATGGGCCCCGGCGCCTCGCCAGGCCTTGTCCCGGCGGGCACAACACCTTAACCACCGGCAACCCATACGGGTTCACAATGCACAGGCGGCGCACCCCGTGTATGATGCGCGCCCATCTTTCCATCCGAATCAAGGGATATACCGCCTGATGTCCAGCTATCTCTTCACCTCCGAGTCGGTCTCCGAAGGCCATCCGGACAAGGTTGCCGACCAGATCTCCGATGCGGTGCTGGACGCGATCCTGACCCAGGACCAGCGCGCCCGCGTGGCCTGCGAGACCATGGTCAAGACCGGTGTCGCCATCGTCGCCGGTGAAATCACCACCAGCGCCTGGATCGACCTGGAAGCACTGACCCGCAAGGTCATCACGGACATCGGCTACGACAGCTCCGACGTCGGCTTCGACGGCGCCACCTGCGGCGTGCTGAACCTGATCGGCAAGCAGTCGCCGCACATCGCCCAGGGCGTGGACCGCAAGAAGCCGGAAGAAATGGGCGCTGGCGACCAGGGCCTGATGTTCGGCTACGCCACCAACGAGACCGACAGCTTCATGCCGGCCGCGATCCACCTGTCGCACCGCCTGGTCGAGCAGCAGGCCAAGATCCGCAAGAAGCGCAACTCGCCGCTGTCCTGGCTGCGCCCGGACGCCAAGAGCCAGGTCACCCTGCGCTATGAAAACGGCGTGGTCTCGGCCATCGACGCCGTGGTCCTGTCGACCCAGCACGCCCCGGGCATCAAGCAGAAGGACCTCATCGAGGCCGTCCGCGAAGAGATCATCAAGCCGGTGCTGCCGGCCAAGTGGCTGCACAAGGGCACCAAGTTCCACATCAACCCGACCGGCAAGTTCGAGATCGGTGGCCCGGTGGGCGACTGCGGCCTGACCGGCCGCAAGATCATCGTCGACACCTACGGCGGCTGGGCCCGTCACGGTGGTGGCGCCTTCTCCGGCAAGGACCCTTCCAAGGTCGACCGTTCGGCGGCCTACGCTGCCCGCTACGTCGCCAAGAACGTGGTTGCCGCCGGCCTGGCCGACCGTTGCGAAGTGCAGGTCTCCTACGCCATCGGCGTGGCTGAGCCGACCTCGATCTCGGTCACCACCTTCGGCACCGGCAAGATCAGCGACGACAAGATCGAGAAGCTGATCCGCAAGCACTTCGACCTGCGCCCGTACGGCATCATCAAGATGCTGGACCTGGTGCACCCGATGTACCAGCAGACCGCCGCCTACGGTCACTTCGGCCGCAAGCCGAAGGAATTCAGCTACCTCAACGGCGAAGGCGAGACCGTCAACGCCACGGCCTTCTCCTGGGAGAAGACCGACCGCGCCGCCGCCCTGCGCGCCGATGCGAAGCTGAAGTAAGAAACACGAAGGGCCGCGAAAGCGGCCCTTCTGCTTTCTGTAGAGCCGAGCCCATGCTCGGCTTTCTTTTGCCTGCGCCAAGAGCAGCCGAGCATGGGCTCGGCTCTACAAGAGCTACACCACGCCGATACAATCGCCGCATGTCGACCGAACTCAAATCCCACCAGCTGTCCATGACCGTGCTGATGTCGCCGGACATGGCCAATTTCTCCGGCAAGGTCCACGGTGGCGCCATCCTGCGCCTGCTCGACCAGGTTGCCTACGCCTGCGCCAGCCGCTACGCGGGCAGCTACGTGGTTACGCTGTCGGTGGACCAGGTGATGTTCCGCCAGCCCATCGCGGTGGGCGAGCTGGTCACCTTCCTGGCCTCGGTGAACTACACCGGCACCTCGTCGATGGAGATCGGCATCAAGGTGGTGGCCGAGGACATCCTCAAGCGAAGCGTGCGCCACGCCAACAGCTGCTTCTTCACCATGGTGGCCGTGGACGAGGAAGGCCGGCCGACGGCGGTGCCGCCGCTGCAGCCGGCCAGTTCGGATGAGAAGCGCCGCCAGGCCGCCGCGCAGATCCGCCGCCAGCTGCGGCAGGAAATGGAACAGCGGCACCTGGAACTGCTGGCCTCGAACCCGCCGTCGCCGGAGTAGAGTCGAGCTTGCTCGACTGCTTTCCGCGTCAGTCGAGCAAGCTCGACTCTACCGCTCGCCGGGCATGGCCCGGCGCTACAGTGGATTCCCGGTTGGGTAGCGCCGGGCCACGCCCGGCGGACACGGGTCAACCGGTGTTCTGCACGCCCTGCGAAACACCGTTCACGCAGGCCACCAGCGCGCGCAGCAGATCATCGTCTTCCCGCCCACTTGCCCGCCAGCGCTGCAGCAGGTCCACCTGCAGCACGCTGATCGGGTCCACGTAGGGATTGCGCAGGCGGATCGACAGCGCCAGCCGCGCGTCGTGATCCAGCAGGGTCTGCTGGCCCATCAGCGCCAGCAGCCAGTGCCGGGTCAGCTCAAGCTCCCGCTGCACCTGCGGGAAGAAGCGCCCGTGCAGGTCGCCGGACAACTGCGAAAACTGCTCGGCGATGGTGATATCGCCCTTGGACAGCACCATCGCGATGTCGTCCAGGAAGGTGCGGAAGAACGGCCAGTCACGCGCCATCCCGCGCAGGGTCTGTTCATGGCCGGCGTCCACCGCCGCCTGCAGGCCGCTGCCGACGCCATACCAGCCGGGAATGACCGCACGCGCCTGGCTCCAGGCGAAGACCCAGGGAATCGCGCGCAGGTTGCCCAGCGCCGCGTCCTGGCCCAGCCGGCGCGAGGGCCGCGAGCCCAGCGTCATCCGCTCGATCACATCGATCGGCGTGGCCGTACGGAAGTAATCCATGAAGCCGGCCTGGCCGACGAAGGCGCGGTACACCTCGCTGCTGGCCGAGGCCACCGCATCCATCACCGGCCGCCACGCATCCTCGCGCGGCTCGGGTGCACGCGGCCGCAGGCTGGCGCGCAGCACCGCGCCGGTGGCCTGTTCCAGCGAACGCAGGGCCAGCGCGCGGATGCCATATTTGCGGTGGATCACTTCGCCCTGCTCGGTCACCCGCAGCCGGCCGTCGATGCTGCCACGCGGCGAGGCATCCACCGCGTGGGTGGTCTTGCCACCGCCGCGGCTGATCGAACCGCCACGGCCATGGAAGAAGGTCAGGCGGATGCCGGCCTCGGCCGCCACGTCCAGCAGTTCCACCTGCGCTCGCTGCAGGCCCCAGCGCGACGCCGCGATGCCGCCGTCCTTGCTGCTGTCCGAGTAACCCAGCATCACCATCTGCACGTCATCGCGTGCACGCAGGTGCGCGCGGTACACCGGATCCTCCAGCAGGTCTTGCAGGGTGGCGGTGCCACGCTTGAGGTCGTCCACCGTTTCAAACAGTGGCGCGATGTCGAGCGGCACATTTCCATCGGCATCGGCCAAGCCACCGCGGCGCGCCAGCGCCAGCACCGCCAGCACATCGCTGCGGTCGTGCGCCATGGAAATGATGTAGCTGCCCAGCGCATCGCTGCCGTGCCGCGCACGCGCATCGGCCAGCGCGGCGAACACCGCATCCAGGCGCTGGTTGCCCTCGTCATCGCCCTTGGGCAGCGCTTCTTCGCCGCTGGCGTGCGGGCCCAGCAGGCGTGCACGGCCCAGCGCATCCAACGCCTGCCAGGCGTCTTCGCCGCCCAGCACCGCAGCCAGCGCACGGGCATGCACGCTCGATTCCTGGCGCACGTCCAGCCGCGCAAGGTGGAAGCCGAAGGTCTTCACCCGCCACAGCAGGCGCTGCACCGCGAAGCCACCGGCATGTTCGCCACGGTTGGCGCGCAGGCTGTCGAGGATCAGCTGCAGGTCGTCGATCAGTTCATCCGGGCCGGCATAAGCCCCTTCGCCATCGTCCAGCGTGGCCTGCAGGCGCGCGCGCATGCGGTCGTTGAGCAGGCGGTACGGCATGTCGGCGTGGCGCGGGCGCGACTGCACCTGTGGCAGCAGCTGCTGGTAGTGCGCCACGCGCGTCTGCAGTGCGTCGCTCACGCCCACCCGTTCGGTGGACTGGCTGAGCAGGCTGGCCAGCTGCAGCAGTTCCTTCTGGTAGCGCCCCAGCACGGCCTGCCGCTGTGCATCCAGCGTGTTGCGGATGGTGCTGGCATCCACGTTCGGGTTGCCGTCCATGTCGCCGCCCACCCAAGTACCGAAGCGCAGCAGGCGCGGCAGCGGCAGCTCCTCGCCGTAGGTATCGCGCAGCGCCTGCTGCAGCGATTCGTACAGCACCGGAATCACCCGGTACAGCACCTGCACCAGGTAGAAGCCAACGTGCTCGCGTTCGTCGTCGACCGTGGGCCGCACCGGCGAGGAATCGGTGGTCTGCCACGATGCCGTGAGTGCCATGCGGAAACGCGCGGCATCGGCAGCGCCCTCGCCCGGCGTGCGCTGGCCATCCAGGTTGTCCACCAGGCTGGCCACCATCAACTGTTCTTTTTCCAGCAGCGCGCGGCGCACCGCTTCGGTGGGGTGCGCGGTGAACACCGGTTCGATGTCGATGCGCGGCAGCCACTGCGCCAGCTCGTCCAGGCCCACGCCCTGCGCCTTCAGGTGCTGCAGCGCGTCCTGCAGGCCATCGGGCTGCGGCGCGGCCGTACCGGCACGCTGGTAATCGCGGCGGCGGCGGATGCGGTGTACGCGCTCGGCAATGTTGACCACCTGGAAATACGTGCTGAACGCACGCACCATGGTTTCAGCCTGTTGCGGCGTACGCCCGGCCAGGCCTTCGGCCAGCTCGGACAGCGGCGCCTGGTTCTCGCGCCGCGCGATTGCGCGGGTGCGCACGTCTTCGACGTCATCCAGGAATGCGGCCGACACCTGTTCGACCAGCAGGTCGCCGACCAGTGCACCCAGGCGGCGCACATCATCGCGGAGCGGAAGATCGGGGGAAGCGAATTCGATGCTGCTGCGGTACTCGTTCATCGGCGACGCACGAACCTCGGGGCATGATCCGTCGCCAAGCCTACCCCAGTTCGTTGCCGTTGCTGCGCTGCAGAAATGGTTTCATCTGCACGTATCCACGGCAAACGCAGCCGAGCATGGGCTCGGCTCTACAAACGTCGTGGTGCGTGACACCGTGTAGCGCCCGAGCCCATGCTCGGGCGGCGGCGCAGCCGCACAGGTGGCCCCCGTTGCAGGGGCCACCATCATCGCGCGCAGCTCAGCGCTTCTTCTTCGCCTTGCCCTGCGGCACCGGGCCCAGGGTCTGCTCCAGCCAGCGCTCGCTCTCGGCCAGCATGGTCATGATCGATTCGCGTGCGCGGTAGGCATGCGATTCGTTCGGCAGCATCACCAGACGCGCCGTACCGCCCAGGCCCTTCACCGCAGCGAACATGCGTTCGCTCTGGATCGGGAACGTGCCGGAGTTGTTGTCGTCCACGCCGTGGATGAAGAGGATCGGATCCTTGATCTTGTCCGCGTAGTTGAACGGCGCCATCTTCTGGTACACGTCCTGCGCCTGCCAGTAGTTGCGCTCTTCGGCCTGGAAACCGAACGGGGTGAGCGTGCGGTTGTAGGCGCCGCTGCGGGCGATGCCGGCCTTGAACAGGCGGGTGTGGGCCAGCAGGTTGGCGGTCATGAACGCGCCGTAGGAATGGCCGCCGATTGCGATGTGGTCGCGGTCGGTCACGCCACGACGCACCACTTCGTCCACCGCCGCCTGGGCGTTGGCCACCAGCTGCTCGATGTAGGTGTCGTTGGGCTCCTTGTCGCCCTCACCGATGATCGGCATGGACGGGCTGGCCAGCACCACATAGCCCTTGGCCAGGAACGCCTGCGGGCCCCAGTAGCTGACCGCATTGAAACGGTACGGCGAATCGGTCACCTGGCTGGCCGCGGCCGCACTCTTGAACTCACCCGGGTAGGCCCACATCAGCAGCGGGCGCGGGCCATCGCGCTTGGGGTCATAGCCCGGCGGCAGCAGCAGAGTCGCGGTCAGGTCCACGCCATCGGCGCGCTTGTAGCGGATCTGCTCCTTCTGCACGCCCTTCAGCTGCGGCAGCGGGTGGGCAAAGTGGGTCAGCGCACGCGGTGCGGCATCGGCCTGCGCCAGCGACTGCACGTAGAAGTTGCTCGGCTCATCCGGGCTTTCGCGGGTCAGCAGCAGCGATCCGCCTTCCTGGTCCAGCAGCGCGACCGGCGCCGAATAGACCGGTGCCTGCGAATGGAACAGGCGGGTGGCCTTGCGGCTTTCGATGTCGAAGCGGTCGACGAACGGACGGTCGCCTTCCGGCGAGGCGCCCTGCCCGTACAGGAAGATGCTGCGGCCATCGGCGGTGGTCTGCAGGCGGCTGCGGCCATTGACGTCGCGCACCACGCCGGCGCGGCCCGGGTCGTTGTAGCGGTCCTGCGCATCACGGTCCCACAGCAGCTGCGGGGCCTGTGCCGCATCGTCCGGGGCGATCCGCCAGGTCTTGGTGTTGCGCGTCTTCCACCACGATTCGCTCAGCAGGGCCAGGTCGCCACGGCCCCAGGTGATGCCACCGAAGCGGCTGCCCAGCTGGGCCAGAGTCACCGGCGGCTTCTCGAACGGTGCGGCCTGCATGAACACCGCATCGCGCACCTTCGCTTCGCGGTTCGGGTCGCCGCCATCCTGCGCTTCGGCCCAGACCAGGGTGGCCGGTGCATCGGCACGCCAGCTGATGTCACGCACGCCGGTGACTTCCGCATCGTTGCCGGTCGGCAGGCCTTCCACCAGCGGGCGCGTGGCCACGCTGTGGGCCAGCTGGCCGTTGCGGTCGAGCACGTCGATGCGGCGCGGGAAGCTGCTGACCGGCACCACGTAGGAATACGGGCGCAGCACGCGCTGGCTGAGCAGGTAGTTGCCATCCGGCGATACGCTCAGGTCCAGGTAGATGCCGGCCATGCCGATGGCGCGGGTCTTTCCGTCCAGGCCGACCTGCATCGGCTGGGCATTGGCGTAGTAGTCGAACAGGTCGGCGTCGGCCTGGTTCTTCAGCAGGTCCTGGTAGGTGCGGATGGACACCACGCCGCTGCTCTTGCCGGTCTGCTGCACCGCCGGGCCGGTGGGAATGCCATCGGCCGGCGGCGGATCACCGGCATTGGCCACGCGGGTCATCACGATCAGCCCGCGGCTGTCGGGCAGCCACTGGTAGCCCTCGCCAAACACCGTGTTCAGACCGGCCTGCAGGCGGCGGGCGCTGCCAGCGGCCACGTCCACCAACCACAGCTCGTTGCCACCGCTGGCGGCGTCGACCTGGTTGAAGGCCAGCCACTTCTGGTCGGGCGACCAGGCCAGGCCGGCAATCGAAAGCTGCGGCGGCAGGCCGCTGATCTGCCGCTCCTTGCCATCGGCCACGTTCATCAGCCACAGCTTCTGGCCGAAGCTGAAACGGCTGTCGGAGAAGGTGCGCGGATTGATGCGGATGCCGGCCAGCTTCAGCTCCGGCTGCGCCACCACCGTGATGGACGGCAGCGACGGCATCTGCATCAGTGCGGCCACGTCGCGGCGTGGCGACAGGAACAGGCTGGGCGCGCGCGGCGCATCGACCACCGCCTGCAGCGCGGCCGACGGCAGTTCGTAGCCGGTCACGCCCTTGGCCGCAGCAACCTGCGGGCTGTCGGCCGACCAGGCCTGCGGCACCACCGCCAGCAGGGCCATGGACAGCATCAGGCCGGTCCAGCGCCGGCTGCGGCGCGCGTGCTTGCTCATCGTTGTTCCTGTTTGGATGCGTGAAGACCTCGACCTTAACAGGCACCGGCCCGCGCCCCATCTGCCGATGGTTGGGTTGCCCCGATCCGGCCCCGGCGCCGCGATATACTGGGCGTTCTCCCCTGCCGAGGGGCGCTGCGACCGGAACCCATGAGGCCCGGCCAGGCTCGGTAAGGTGGCTTTGTAACAACGGCGCCCGGCTAGATGCGAGCAACCACTCGCCCACAACCGGAGCTACTGCATGAACGCTGTTGCCAAGACCTTCTCCACCGAAGGTGACTACAAGATCCGCGACATCACCCTGGCCGACTGGGGCCGCAAGGAACTGGACATCGCCGAGCATGAGATGCCGGGCCTGATGTCGATCCGCCGCAAGCACGCCACCAGCCTGCCGCTGAAGGGTGTGCGCGTGACCGGCTCGCTGCACATGACCATCCAGACCGCAGTGCTGATCGAAACCCTGAAGGACATCGGCGCCGATGTGCGCTGGGCCTCGTGCAACATCTTCTCCACCCAGGACCACGCCGCTGCGGCCATCGCCGCCACCGGCACCCCGGTGTTCGCCTGGAAGGGCGAAACCCTGGAAGAGTACTGGGACTGCACCTTGGACGCACTGACCTTCACCCTGGCCGACGGCACCCTGACCGGCCCGGAACTGGTGGTGGACGACGGCGGTGACGTGACCCTGCTGATCCACAAGGGCTACGAGCTGGAAAACGGCAGCGACTGGGTCAACACCGCCTCCTCCTCGCACGAAGAACAGGTCATCAAGAACCTGCTCAAGCGCGTGGCCACCGAGCGCCCGGGTTACTGGGGCCGCGTCGTCAAGGACTGGAAGGGCGTCTCCGAAGAGACCACCACCGGCGTGCACCGCCTGTACCAGCTGGCCCAGGCCGGCACCCTGCTGATCCCGGCGATCAACGTCAACGACTCGGTCACCAAGAGCAAGTTCGACAACCTGTACGGCTGCCGCGAGTCGCTGGCCGATGGCCTGAAGCGCGCGATGGACGTGATGCTGGCCGGCAAGGTGGCCGTGGTCTGCGGCTACGGCGATGTGGGCAAGGGCTGCGCGGCGTCGCTGCGTGCCTACGGCGCGCGCGTGATCGTCACCGAGATCGACCCGATCTGCGCCCTGCAGGCGGCGATGGAAGGCTATGAAGTCAACACCATCGAATCGACCCTGGGCCGTGCCGACCTGTACGTGACCACCACCGGCAACAAGGACATCATCCGCATCGAGCACCTGAGCGCGATGAAGGACCAGGCCATCGTCTGCAACATCGGCCACTTCGACAACGAGATCCAGGTCGATGCGCTGGTGGGCTTCAAGGGCGTGCAGCACGTCAACATCAAGCCGCAGGTGGACAAGTACATCTTCCCGAACGGTAATGCGATCTTCCTGCTGGCCGAAGGCCGCCTGGTGAACCTGGGCTGCGCCACCGGCCACCCGAGCTTCGTCATGTCCAACTCGTTCGCCAACCAGACCCTGGCCCAGATCGACCTGTGGGCCAACAAGGACAGCTACGAGAAGAAGGTCTACCTGCTGCCCAAGCACCTGGACGAAGAAGTGGCCCGCCTGCACCTGGAAAAGATCGGCGTGAAGCTGACCACCCTGACCCAGGAACAGGCCGACTACATCGGCGTGCCGGTGGAAGGCCCGTTCAAGCCGGACCACTACCGCTACTGATGCCCTGCGGGTTGCCGGCCAGCGGCCGGCACTACCGGCGCATGCAACACACGGAACGGGCGCCTTCGGGCGCCCGTTCTGCGTTCGGGCCCGCCCGGCCAGCGTTCCGCGCAGCCTGTCACAGAGCCCTAAGAACTCGCTTGCTACGCTCTGAAGCCCCCGACGGCCCCCGCCGCGGGGTGGTGCAATGCCCAGCCCGCCACCCGCGGCCGCCACGGCAGCCCCCCGTTCCATGGTTCGCCCCATGCCTGCCTCCGGCAGGTCATGCGCCAGGACGCAGACATCAAAGGATAGACATGCAGCGCAGCAGTGAACGTATGACCCGGGCCATCAAGCCCCTCCTGACCCTGTGCTGGGTGGCCCTGCTGGCCGCCTGCACCCCGCCATCCGGCGACGCCCAGGCCACCGCGCCGGCAGCCGCCAGCGAACAGGCCAGCACCGGCGGCAAGCCGGCCAACGCCCCGGCAGCGGCCACCGGCAGCAGCACCGCGTGCGCCGCAGGGGCATCGCAGGTACAGACCCTGATCTGCAACGACCCTGCCCTGTCGCAGCAGCAAGGCGAGCTGGCCAAGGCCGAAGCCGCCGCGCGCGAAACCCTCGATGCCGCCGGCAAGGACAAGCTGCAGGCCGAACAGCAGCGCTGGGTCCAGCACACGCGCGACCTGTGCAGCGACGCGCACTGCCTGCAGCAGGTCTTCGCCGACCGCCTGAAGGTGCTGTCGGCCACCCGCGATGGCCTGGTTGACCAGGACGCCTGCGAAGTACCCGACGGCCAGAAACAATGCGTCGACCTGCTGGTGCTGCGCGACCCGAACAGCCAGCTGGCGAACTTCAACACGCTGCTGGGTGAAAACCGCCAGGAAGGCCGCCTGCTGGGCTGCACCGCGGCCATCAACAGCGGCGGTGGCCAGAACGCAGTGCTGGCAGCCAACTGCACCCAGGAAACGGCCGGCGGCAAGCGCAACGTGCAGCTGTGCAGCAACCAGATGGTCGGCCAGTTCGCCATCGAACCGGCACCGGCCGCCTACGGCACCCAGGCCACCGGCCAGCTGCTCGGCTTCACCCAGCAGCACTGCGCCGGCTGACACCCGCCGGGCAGGCCCGGCACCTTTTCCTCATTGAAGGACGATGACCATGGCAACGGATTCCACGATCACCCGCGAGCAGCTGTCCACGCTGTTCCTCAACACCGAACTGGGCGGCAACACCCGCCACCTGGACCACTTCTCCTATGCCCAGAAGGGCTCGAGCACCTACTCGTTCGGCCTGGTGCAGTTCGACGTCGGCGGCAATCCGCAGGCCAGGCGCTTCCTGCGCGACAACGGCTTCACCAACGGCGACATCGAACTGCTGTCCCAGCAGGGCGGGCTGAGCAGCCAGCAGCTGGCCGCGCTGGACGCCAAGCTGCAGGCCATTCCCCAGGCCAACATCGACCAGCTCACCAACGCCAAGCTGGACAGCGCCATCGAGCGCGTCGATGAAGCCATCGCCAAGGTGCGTGCGACCAACCCGGCGGCCGCCGATGCCATCGCGGCCAACCCGGAACTGCAGCTGGCCATGGCCGACTACGACAACCAGTTCGGCAGCATGGGCCCGCAGTTCATCAACTACCTGGCCGGCAACGCGGAAAAGCTGCAGGGCGGTACCATCCAGGCCGGCAATCCGCCCACGCGCGGCGACGTGCAGAACTTCGTCGATGCAACCAAGTACGGCATCCAGTCCCCGGGCGCCGTGACCAGCCGCGATGAGCGCTTCGACCGGGCCATGACCCAGATCGGCATCACCCCCACCCATGCCCCCGGGCACGGGTCGCCCAGCACACCCGGCGCCCCCGGCAACGGCGTGCTGGTGAGCGGCAGCAAGGGCGAAGAAGTGCAGGCGATGCAGCAGAAGCTGGCCGACCTGGGCTACCTGGGCAAGGACGGCAAGCCGCTGGTCGCCGATGGCGATTTCGGCCCCGGCACCCTGGAAGCGGTCAGGCAGTTCCAGCGTGAGCACCACCTCGGCGTCGACGGCAAGGCCGGCCGCGACACCCTTGGCGCACTGGATGCGGCCACGCAGCAGCGCGCACAGGCGAACGAACAGGAACGCGCGGCCGCCGAGCCCACCATGGCCACCCCGGGCCACGCCGACAACCCGCGTTACCAGCAGGTGGTGGAACGGCTGGAAACGCTGGAAGAACAGCGCCGCCAGGGCGGCCTGTCGCCGCTGTTCAATGACCGCAACCAACTTGAGAACGCGGCCGGCCAGGTGGCTTACGAGTCCAAGGTGGCCGGCATGAGCCAGGTCGATACCGTGGTGGCACGCCTGGACAACCAGGGCGTGTTCGCGGTGCAGGGCCAGCTGGCTGATCCTGCCGCCCACCGCGCCTACGTCGATCTGTCGCAGGCAGTGAGCCAGGACCTGCAGGCCAGCACCCGGCAGAGCCAGGCGCTGGACAATGAACTGTCGCAGCGGCAGACGCAGGAACAGGCACAGACGCAGTCGATGTCGCGCTGATCCTGTGCGTCAGGGGTCGGCGCCTTTGGGCGCCGCCCCCTTCTGCCGATGCACTCAGGCAGTCGTCGCGCTACATGCGCTGCCGATCATCGTGCAGCGCGCTCTGGCACTGCGCAGCGAAGCCGCGCTGCCAGGCCACCAGATCGAATCCCTCGCGCTGCTGGAATGAAACCGTCTCGGCGCTCAGCGCATAGCAGCGGTTCTGGCTCAGGCGCAGCGCCGCCATCGTGTCATCCGCGTCCCAGCAGCGTTCGATGCAGGCCTGCATCAGCGCATAGTCCGGGTTGGTCCTGGCGCCACCGAAGGCGAACCCCATCTGCTGCGCCATTGTCAGCACAGGATCACCGGCCGCATCGGCGGCACGCAGGATGCGCAGTACACCGGGCTCGGGAATGCCGAATGCCCAGTTCGCCAGTATTGCCGCACGTGCCGACGCCACAGCCGCCGTGTGCTGGCGCAGGCGCATCTGCTGCCCTGCCAGCATCGCCCATGCCCGCTGCAGCTCGGGGAAACGGCCGCAGGCTTCTTCCAGCAGCACGATGGCTGCGGCCGGTTCACCGGCCTGCACATGCTGCTGCGCACGCTCGACCAGCGGCAGCGGCGAATCCACATCCGCCACCTGATGCCCGCGTGGATCGCGATCCTCGTCGTCACCGTCCCATCCGCCACCGGCGTCCAGCCAGCGGGCGAAGACATCCAGCGACGAATGGCTGAAGACCATGCGCCCTTCGTCATGGAACATCTCGCAGACCACCGGTGGCTCGGCTTCGCGCCCCAGCGGCCAGTACAGGCCAAACAGATCGCCATTGCCCAGCGCGCCTTCAGCGACCGGCCAGAAGCCCTGCGGCGGGTACGGCCCCGCGCACGGTGCGGCATCCAACGTCAGGTCATGAAGGCATTGCGGAGCGCGCATGTTCGATGTCCAGGCAGTGTCTACCATGCATTATCGCCGCGCTGCGCCCGGCAGTAGCCTCGGTCAAGGCAGTACCCGCGTTGCGCGCTACGATGCACCCATGACCCCGGCCATCAACCTGCTCAAGCGCGAGAAGATCGCCCATACCGTGCGCAGCTACGTGCACGACGCCCACGCCGAATCCTACGGCGGCGAGGCCGTGGACAAGCTCGGCCTGGACCCGGCACAGGTGTTCAAGACCCTGCTGGCCAGCAGCGAAACCCATGAACTGCTGGTGGCGATCGTGCCGGTGGCCGGCCAGCTGGACCTGAAGGCCCTGGCCGAGGCCGCCGGCTGCAAGAAGTGCGAGATGGCCGCCGTCGACGCCGCGCAGCGCGCGACCGGCTATCTGGTGGGGGGCATCAGTCCTCTCGGCCAGAAGAAGCGCCTGCGCAGCTTCCTCGATGCCAGTGCGCAGAACCTTGCGACGCTGCACGTCAGCGCCGGCCGCCGTGGTCTGGAAGTGGAACTGGCACCGGCCGATCTGCTGCACCTGACCGCCGGCCGCTACGCGCCCATCGGCAAGGCCCGCTGATGCGCTGGCCGTGGTCGTCCCCTGCCCCGCACCTGGCCGATGCACAGGCCGATGCCCTGCTGCAGGATCTGCTGTCGCGCGACGGTGCCCGCGTCACCGATGCCGCGCGCACCGTCGCGCGGCTGTTCACCGCAACCTCGCTGGAGGCCTTGGCCGCACACGTGGATCGGATCGAACAGCGCTGCCAAGGCATCGTGCTCGGCGGCATGCTGATCAGCAACCAGGCACACCTGAAGGCGGCCCTGCATCGGCTGCGCTATTGGCACGCGCGCGAGGGGTGCCTGTGCGCGCTCAATCCCGGCTATCCGTTCTTCGATCCCCGCCGCCTGCTTGAACAGGGGCAGGTACGGTTGCTTTCCGTGGAGGAAGCCGAGGGCGGCTGGGGCGACTGCCACACGGTCGCATGCACACAGTGCACCCAGCACTGGCAGGCCGTCGACCGCGAGTACCATTACCCGTGGTGGGAATGGACAGCCCTGACCGCGGCTTCGTGCCGCTAGCCGGCCGAGAACGTCACCGTGGTCGACACCAGGCTCATGCGCGTGGTGCTGAACGCCCACCACTGCCGCTTCGCTCGCCATCCCAGCGCGGCCTTGCCCGCCGCTGCATCAAGCAACGGATGGCCGCTGGACCTCGCCACGATGGCCGCCTTGACGCGCCCCTTGTCGTCCAACAGCAGGCGCAGGTGGACGATGCCCTCCTGCTGGTCGGCGTGTGCCGCCGCCGGGTAGCTGGGCATTGACGGACGATCAAGCGTCCAGCGTGGGTCGTCCTGGACGAACCGCGAACTACGTGCGGAGAGCGGACAGCGCGGCGGCATCTGCAGTTCGAACCCCGTTGCGCCCGCGATCGGCTGTACCTGCGCAGGCTGGCCACAAGCAATGGAGGAGAGGGCCTCCAACATGCGCTGCTGGCGCTGCAACGCGGCCGCATCGCGCCCCTGCGCGCGGAAGGTGCAGCGCCCCCCCCTCCTGCGAAACCTGCAACGGGTCGACACCGGCATCGTGGACCGGCGCCAGCTCCGCCAGACTGCCGCAGGCGGCGCCGGCATCGTATCCCGGCGAACACCCGCCGGCGGCAAGCAGCAGCACCAGCAGTGCACTCCATCGCATCACGCGTTCCATCATCATCCAGCGCTCCGTGCCTCGTCGTGCGGCCATGGTAACGCCGGCGGGCACCGGCACGTTCACAGCACATGGATCACGGATCGCGGATCACGGCCGCCAGTTGGCGTTGTTTTCCCAGAACTGCACGGCGCGCTGGTAGGCCTGCCGGTCCAGCGGCACGCCGGAACCGCCTTCGTCCACCCCCAGCGCGTTGCGCATCATGGTGATCGGCGCCATCGGCACCTCTTCCGGTTCGGCGGTGTAGATGCAGCCGACAATGCCCCAATCGGCCTCGATGGGCGAACCTTCCTTCGCCAGCTGTTCGGCGCTGTAGAGGATCACCACCAGATAGTTCGCACGCGGCGATTCCACACCCTCGAACCAGCGCACCAGCACCGGCAGTTCCTCGCGGTTGCGCGCCTCGTAGCCGCTGCGCAGCAGGTGCCGGTTGTCGTCGGTGACCGGCACGGTCAGGCAGCGCGTGCTGGTCCAGTTCTCGTAGACGAACAGCTTGCAGAACGGCGCGTAACCATCCAGCACCTTCAGCGGCGCGTGCGCGTTGAGGTGCGCCTGGAACTGCTCGGCGCTGCAGTCCTGGATGGTGTTGCCGCGCGGCACGCGGGGGAACAGACGGGGGCGGGCGAATTCGGTAAGGACGATGGACATGGCGGTGGGTCGGTTGAATCAGAGGTTCAAGGGTAACCGTTGGACTGGCGCCGACGCAGGACTTGCCGCACCCTGCAGGTGACCTCCTGCAAGGATTGCCGGCCCATGGAAGCAGCACGTGCGTTGTCCCTCATCCCCCGCCGCAGGTGGACGCGGCTGGCCTGGGTCCTGGCCGCAACCCTGGCGACCCCGCCATTGCTGTTCGCCACCGCGTTGCTCTGGCCCCTGCAGGCGCCACCGCTGCCCGAGGCGGGCAACAGCCGGGTGATCATCAATGCGCGGGTGCTGGATGTCGCGCGCGGTTGTTCCAGCGAGCCCACCACGCTGACCGTGCGCGACGGTCATATCGCGGCCATCGGCGAGCAGGCCATCGATTCCTCGCTGCCCGTGTTCGATGCCGGCGGTCGTTGGCTTTCGCCGGGCTTCTGGGACATGCACACCCACGCACTGCAACTGTCACCCCAGCTGCAGTTCCCACTGATGCTGGCCAACGGCATCACCGCCACGCGCGACATGATGGACTGCCCCAAGCGAACCGATCCGCTCATTGCCTGCGTGGACGACAAACGCCGCTGGACCGCGCAGGCCATCGCTGGCCAGCAGGTTGCGCCCCGCTTCGTACAGGTCGCGAGCTTCTACTTCGAAGACCCTGCGCTGCAGCCGCAGGCAGCACTGCAGCGTGCACGCGAGTACGACAGGCGTGGCGTCGACGCACTGAAGGTCTACAACCGGCTGCGTGCAGATACCTACCAGCACCTGGCCGTCGAGGCCCGCCGCCTGCAGCGGCCACTGGTGGGCCACCTGCCCAGGGCGGTCCCGCTGCAGGACGCGCTGGATGCAGGTCAGAGCAGCTTCGAACATGCGCACCTGTTCGTGCGCCACTGCTTCAACCAGACAGCGGAATGGCGCGCTGGCGCGCTGGATGATGACGACCCCATCGCATTGGCCGAACGCATGGTCAAGGACCACGTGCCCGCTGACTGCGATGACGTCTTTGCGCGCATGACAGCCCATGGCGCGGCCTTCGTACCCACGCACGTTACCCGCGAAGAAGACGCACGCGCCCGCGATCCCGCCTTCGCCAACGACCCGCGCCTGGTCTATCTGGATCCACTCTCACGCTGGGCCTGGCGTGATGACCTGCAGGCCACCACGGCCCGCTATCCCGGGCCGCGGGGCGAGGCCGCCCTGCAGGCCTATTTCCAGCATGGCCTGGCGTTGACCGGGGCCGCCCATCGCGCGGGCGTGCCGGTACTGGTCGGCACGGATACCGGCCTGGGTGGATTCCGCTACCACGACGAACTGCAGTGGCTGCGGCAGGCTGGCCTGGCCAATGCCGACGTGTTGCGCGCTGCTACGCTGGACCCGGCCAGTCACCTGCGACTGATATCCCGACACGGCAGCATCGAAGTGGGCAAGGCAGCTGATCTGGTGCTGCTGGACGGTGATCCCCTGCAGGACATCGCCCAGACCCGCCGCATCCACGCGGTACTGCTGGCCGGCCACCTGTATGACCGGCCGCGCCTGGACGCGCTGTTGCGCTACGCGCGTCAGCAGGCACGCTCACCGGCGGTGATGGCGCGGCTGCTGTGGGGCTTTCTGACCAGTCCTGTCAGCGCCGAACTGTGACGCCTGCTACAACGCCATGCGCTCGCGCAGCTCGCGCGCCTGCCGTCGCGAGACTTCAACCTCGCTGCCATCATCCAGCGCCAGGTCGTAGCCATCGCCCACGCTGGGCGTGACCGCGCGGATGCGGCGCAGGTTCACCAGCGTGTTGCGGTTGGCCCGGAAGAACAGCTCCGGCGGCAGCCGTGCTTCCAGCGCGCTCAGGCTGCGCGTCAACAGCGCGTTCTGGTCGCGGAACCACAACCGCGTGTAGTTGCCATCCACCACCAGCCTGCGGATCTCGCCCACGGCCACGAACCAGCAGCGTTCGCCATCGCGCACGAATACCTGGTCCTGTGCGTTCAGGCCGGTTCCGGCCGCAGCGGGCGCCGCGGCAGGGGCATCACGCAGGCGCAGCCGTTCCAGCGCCTCGTGCAGGCGCGGCGCCTCCACCGGCTTCACCAGGTAATCCAGCGCATTGGTCTGGGCGGCACGCACCGCATAGGCGTCGTAGGCAGTGACGAACACCACGGCAGGGGTCTGCTCAAGCCCCTCCAGCACGTCGAACCCGGTGCCGGAGGGCAGCTGCACATCCAGCAGTACCAGGTCCGGCTTGAGCCGCGCGATCGCCTCGCGCGCCGATGGCACATCGTCGGCCTCGCCCACGCAGTGCACCCAGGGCAGCGCGGCCAGCAGGGTGCGCAGCTCCTGCCGCGCCAACCGCGCATCATCGACGATCAGGACATTCAGGCTCGTGCGCATTGCGGAATCTCCAGCAGGGCCTGCATGCGGCCCTCCACCGGTTGCAGTTGGAAGCGACCGCCGCTGCCCAGCTGCGAACGCAGGTAGGCCAGGCCGACACCATGCCCGGCCGTGGCGGCATCCATGCCCGCTGCGGCGACGCCGATGGGGTTGTCGACCCGCAGCCGCAGCATGCCGTCGCTGCAGTGCGCGCTGACACGGATCTCACCGCCACCGGGGCGCACGGCAATGCCGTGCTTGATCGCATTTTCCACCAGCAGCTGCAGCGCCATCACCGGCAACCGGGCCTGCGCCGCAGCAGAGTCCACGTCGATGTGGACCTGCAGGCGCTGCTCGTAGTGCACCGCTTCAACGGCCAGGTAATCCTGGACTACGGCCAGCTCATCGGCCAGCACTGCATCCTCGCTGCGCGCGTGTTCCAGTGCGTGGCGCAGCGTGCGCGAGAGATCGGTCACCATCTGCCGCGCGCGCTCCGGGTCTTCCAGGATCAGCGCACGCAGATTGTTCAACGCATTGAACACGAAGTGCGGATTCAGGCGCGCGCGCAACGCATCGCGTTCCAGCGAACTGCGCTCGGCCTCCGCACGCAACCGCTCCAGTTCCGCACGGCGGGCGTGGCGCACGCTGTGCAGGCTGGCCCACAGCGCGGTCCACAGCCCCAGCACCAGCGCAGTATTGAGCCAGTAGGCCACGCGTGCCGCGGGGCGGAAATCACCGGGATGGCCGCCGAAATCCACCCAGCCCAACGCCAGCGCCGGCTGCAGCACCGCCGCCAGCAGCACCTGGGCCAGCGCCGCACCCAGCAGTACCGCCACGGCAAGCCGCAGCAGCAGCGCAGCAAAGCCCAGCTGCCACCAGTGGCGACGCCGCGCCCACCCGCGCAGCCCGCCGCTGATGCCACACAGCAGCACGCCCAGCCCCACGCTGATCAGCGTGGACCCACTGCTGCTGCCACCGCCGAACACCCGCGTCAGCGACAGGCTGACCACGCAGAACACCGCCCAGCCCAGCGTGTTGAGCAGCCAGAAGCGCAGCGTTGAAGTGGAACCAGGCATGGCGGCAACCGGGGATGGCGGAAGAATCAGCGGTGGCTGTCCAGGAACGTCTGGACCTGCCCACGCAGCCACTGCGGATCATCCCACATCAGGAAGTGGTGCCCGGCGGCGCTCATGGCGATCTCCACGCCCGGCAATGCCGCGTACTGTGCCTGGAAGATCGCACGGGTCGACGCCTCGGTGGCACCGAAGGCCTGGTAGGCGGCCCATGCCCCCAGCACGCGCGTGGGCGAGCGGATGCCCGCCACTTCGCTGCGCAGGTCGGTCACCAGCAGCGAGTACATCGCATCGGCGGTGGTGGCACGATCGCTGTCACGGCCCCAGCGCTGCAGCTCGGGCAGTCGTGCGGGGTCGGTGGTCATGCCGGCCAGCGCGGCGTCGGCCTGTGCCCGGTAACGGGCCGCATCCGCAGCCAGCATGCCCGTGCGCATCTGTTCGGCCATCGGCTGCACGCTCTGTGCGGTGGCCTGCGGGTTCTGGATGGCGGCATAGAACGGCAGGGAATCAACGATCACCAGCGGCCCGACCGCAGCGGGCGCCTTCACCGCCATCTGCAGCGCCAGCACGCCCCCCAGGCTGTGGCCGATCACCGCCGGCTTTTCCAGCCTGCGGTCCTGCACATAGGCCAGCAGTTCATCGCGCATGGCCGACAGGAAGTCGGCCGGCCGCGGGTCGGCGGCGCGGGCACCGGCAAAGCCCGGCAGCTGCACCAGGTGGCACTGCACGTCCTTCAACGCGCGGCAGGTCTCGCGCCAGACCTCGGCGCTGCTGTTCAGGCCGGGAATCATCAGCACCGGCCGGCCTTTGCCCAGCACCTCCACCTGCACCTTGCCAGTGCCCGCGGCGGTGGGCACGGCCGCCGCCGCGTGGGCGCTGCCCGAGCCGAGTACGGCCATCGCCATGCCGATCATCGCCAGCCGGGCTGCGGCCTTCATCGCGTAATACATCGCCAGGACCATCTTCATCGTCTGCTCCTTCGTTGGATGGATAGTGGGTACGGGACCAGCCTGGCGGCCTGCGCGCCCCGCCGGTTGCGATTGCGGAGCAACGGTCGCCCCGCTGGGCGAACGGTCGCGCCGGTGGGACCATCTGCAGGAGCGGGCGCGGATGTCGATCACTAAGCATCCATCTTGATGAAGCGATATACTCAACCGTACCCGCCGCGACCGTCCCTGCCATGACCGCCATCAGCTTCGAGTTCTATCCGCCCAAGACCGACGAGCAGCGTGGCCAGCTTGATCGGGCTGCCGCGCGGCTGAAGTCCTTCGCCCCGGAGTACGTGTCCTGCACCTTTGGCGCCGGGGGCTCCACCCTCAGCTACACCTCCGAAACGGTGCGCCACCTCAACCAGCACCACGGCTTCGATGCGGCCCCGCATCTGTCCTGCGTGGGCGGCACCCGCCAGGAGATCCGCGAGCTGCTGAAGCTGTACCGCGCCATCGGCTGCCGCCGTCTGGTCGCACTGCGCGGCGACCTGCCCTCGGGCATGGGCTTCCCCGGCGACATGCGCTACGCGGCCGAGCTGATCGCCTTCATCCGCGCCGAGCACGGCGATGCCTTCCGCATTGAAGTGGGTGCCTACCCGGAAACCCATCCGCAGGCGGCCGATGCGCTGACCGACCTGAAGCACTTCAAGGCCAAGGTCGATGCCGGTGCCGATGCGGCCATCACCCAGTACTTCTTCAACCCCGACGCCTACTTCCACTTCGTCGACGAAGTGCAGCGCCTGGGCGTGCAGGTACCGATCACCCCCGGCATCATGCCGATCGCCAACTTCAGCCAGTTGCGCCGCTTCTCCGAACAGTGCGGCGCGGAGATTCCGCGCTGGATCAGCCGCAAGATGCAGGCCTATGGCGATGACACCGAATCGGTGCGTGCCTTCGGTGCCGAAGTGGTGGCCCGGCTGTGCCAGCGCCTGGTTGAAGGCGGTGCACCGGGGCTGCACTTCTACACGCTGAACCTGGCCAAGCCCACGGTGTCGGTGCTGAAGCTGCTGAACGGCTGAATGCACACGTCGGTAGCGTCACTGACGCTACCCTGTGCCGATGAAAGTCGCCCTGCCCCTGCTGCTGTTGCTGCTGTCCGGTTTCAGTGTCCACGCCCATGCCCAGTCCCCGCGCCTGAACCGCTGCACCGATGCGCAGGGACAGAGCGTCTACACCGACCGCCCCTGCGACAGCGTGGGCGCGCAGTCGCGGCGCCCGCCGCCGCCCCCGGCCGGCAGCACCCTGCAGCGTGACAGCCTGGGCGCCAGCTGCCCGCGCCGCCTGAGCGAACTGGTGCAGGCACTGCACGATGCGGTCGATACCCAGGACGTGAACCGGCTGTCCACGCTGTACCTGTGGAGCGCAGTGTCCGATGCGGGCGCGCAGCGCATTCTTGGCCAGCTCGAATCGGTGGTGCGCCGCCCCCTGGTGGACGTGGTGCCGGTGTATCCACGGCAGGATCAGGACGTGCCGCTGGAGGAAGGCCAAAGCACTGCTGCGCAGGGATCCGACCCTGAGGAGCCGGCGGTGCCGCGGCACCCCGTCGGCCTGCGCCTGGAACAGACGCTGCCGGGCAGCGCCGCGCGTGCGGCCACGGTGCTGGGGCTGCGGCGGCAGTACGGGTGCTTCTGGATCACCTTGTAAGGCCGCATCCACGCATGGCGTGGATCTACTGGCGGAGTATGGCCGCATCCACGCATGGCGTGGATCTACTGGCGGAGCGTGCATTCCGGGGTCGGCCGTCTCAGGCCGGCCACAGGCCCCGGATCGCGGCGATGCCCTGCCCGCCATGGCGGCGCGCGTGGCCCAGATGGGTGCTGTCCAGCCCGCCCAGCGCATAGATCGGCAATGACACCTGCGCGCGCAGCGCGGCGAAGGCATCCCAGCCCAGCGGCGTGGCGCCGGGGTGGCTGGCCGTGGCCTGGACCGGGCCGAGGACGGCGAAATCACAGCCCAGCCGCTGCGCGGCCTGCAGCTGCGGCAGGTCGTGGCAGGACGCCGCCACCAGCTGCCCGGCCGGTAAGGGCCGTTCCTGCAGCGCCAGCACCTGCTCGCTGCCCAGGTGGACGCCCACGCCCAGCGCGCGGGCCAGTTCGATATCGCGGTTGAGCAGCCACTGCACGCCCTGGCGGTGCGCCCGCAGCGCCTGCTCGATCAGCGCCTGCCGCTGCGGGTGGTCGGCCGGCAACCGCAGCTGGATGCGCTGCTGGCCGGCAGCCACGGCACGCTGCAGCTGCTCCTGCCAACGCTGGGCCCCGGCCTCGTCCGCATCGGGTGCGGGGGTGATCAGGTAGCGGTCGGGCTGGCGCAGCGCGGCCACCACCGGCAGGTCGGCCGGCGGCATTGAATAGCGGCCCAGCTTGTCCGGCGCCACCCAGGTGATGGCCTGGCCCTCGCGGCCGCGCGGTGTGCCCTTCCAGCTGCGGATATGCCGCACCTCCAGGGTCAGGTGCTTGTCCGGGTAGTGCTGCGGCACGTCCATGATCCACTCGCCGATCTCAGCCTCGATGCCGAGCTCTTCGCGCAGCTCACGCACCAGCGCCTGTTCGGAACTCTCGCCGGCCTCGCGCTTGCCGCCGGGAAATTCCCACAGGCCGGCCATGTCGCGGTTCTCGGTACGGCGGTTGAGCAGCACGCGGCCACGGACGTCGGTGATGACGCCGGCCACGACATGGATCGATCGTTTCGGGGAGGGCATGGAGACAGGATGCCGAATCGGCAGGGCGCCGCGCAATGCCGGCCGCCGGCCCGGCACGACCATCGCCCCGGCCACAACGAAGAAGCCCCGCTTCCGCGGGGCTTCCTGGTGTCAGCTCAGCTGGCCGTGGCAGTGCTTGTACTTCTTGCCACTGCCGCAGGGGCACGGATCGTTGCGGCCGATCTTCGGCTCGTCACGCTGCAGCTGCGCCACACCCTGCTGGGCGGCCTGCACCTGCGCGGCCTCTTCGTCGGCGCTGTAGCTGCCAACGTCCTGGTGCTGGAACTGCGACTGGCTCAGGCGTGCTTCGGCCTGCTGGCGCTCGGCCGCTTCCAGCGCCTGCACTTCCTCGTCGCTGCGGATGCGCACGCGCGAAAGCAGGGTCACCACTTCGCGCTTCACGTTTTCCAGCATGTCCGAGAACAGCTCGAAGGCTTCCTTCTTGTATTCCTGCTTGGGCTGCTTCTGCGCGTAACCACGCAGGTAGATGCCCTGGCGCAGGTAATCCATGCGGGCCAGGTGTTCCTTCCAGCTCTGGTCCAGCACGGTCAGCATCACGTGCTTTTCCAGTGCGCGCATGGTCTCCTCGCCCACGCCGGCTTCCTTTTCGGCGAAGTGCTGGTTGACGCGTTCCTGCACCTTGGCGGCAATGCCTTCGGCGTCCAGTTCCTCGTGTGCCTTGACCAGCTCGACCAGCGACATGTCCAGGCCGAAATCGGACTGCAGGGTGGCTTCCAGGCCACGCAGGTCCCACTGCTCGTCCACCGAATTCGGCGGCACGAAGCGGGCGACGATGTCGAAGATCACGTCGTCGCGGATGCCATCGACGTTGTCCTTCACCGACTCGGCATCCAGCAGCTCGTCGCGCTGGGCGTAGATCACCTTGCGCTGGTCGTTGTTGACGTCGTCGAAGTCCAGCAGGTTCTTGCGGATGTCGAAGTTGTGGGCCTCGACCTTGCGCTGCGCCTTTTCGATCTGGCGGCTGACCAGGCGGTCCTCGATGACGTCGTCTTCCTTCATGCCCATCATGCGCATGGCCTTCTGCACCCAGTCGGAGGCGAAGATGCGCATCAGGTTGTCTTCCAGCGACAGGTAGAAGCGGGACGAACCCGGGTCACCCTGGCGGCCCGAACGGCCACGCAGCTGGTTGTCGATACGGCGCGATTCGTGGCGCTCGGTGCCCACGATGTGCAGGCCGCCGGCGGCCTTCACGGCCTCGTGGCGCTGCTGCCAGTCGGCCTTGACCGCAGCCTTCTGCTCGTCGGTCGCGCCCTCGCCCAGCTCGTGGATCTCCGCTTCCAGCGAGCCGCCCAGCACGATGTCGGTACCACGGCCGGCCATGTTGGTGGCGATGGTCACCGCCGCCGGGCGGCCGGCGTTGGCGACGATGGTCGCTTCGCGGTCATGCTGCTTGGCGTTGAGCACTTCATGCTTCACGCCCGCCTTGCGCAGGTGCTCGGACAGCATTTCCGAGGTTTCGATCGAAGTGGTACCCACCAGCACCGGCTGGCCGCGCTTGGCGCACTCTTCGATGTCGGCCAGCACCGCGTTGAACTTGCCCTTGCGGTTGAGGAACACCTGGTCCGGGCTGTCCTTGCGGATGGTCGGGCGGTTGGTCGGGATCACCACCACTTCCAGGCCGTAGATGCTCTGGAACTCGAATGCTTCGGTATCGGCCGTACCGGTCATGCCGGACAGCTTCTTGTACATGCGGAACAGGTTCTGGAAGGTGATGCTGGCCAGCGTCTGGTTCTCGCGCTGGACCGGCACGCCTTCCTTCGCTTCCACCGCCTGGTGCAGGCCATCGGACCAGCGGCGGCCGGCCAGGGTACGGCCGGTGAATTCGTCGACGATGACCACTTCGCCATCGCGCACGATGTAATCCACGTCACGCTGGTAGATGGCGTGCGCGCGCAGGGCAGCGTTGAGGTGGTGGACCACGGTCAGGTTCTGCGGCGCGTACAGGCCTTCGGTCTCGCTGTCGAGGATGCCCGCTTCCACCAGCAACTGCTCGGCGTGCTCCATGCCCGCTTCGGACAGGTGCACCTGCTTGCCCTTTTCGTCGACCCAGAAGTCGCCCTCGCCGTCTTCCACTTCCTGCTTGACCAGGTTCGGCACGACACGGTTCACGCGGATGTACAGCTCCGGGGAATCGTCGGCCGGGCCGGAGATGATCAGCGGGGTACGCGCTTCGTCGATCAGGATGGAGTCGACTTCGTCGACGATGGCGTAGTGCAGGCCGCGCTGGTAGCGGTCGGCCTTGGACAGCGCCATGTTGTCGCGCAGGTAGTCGAAACCGAATTCGTTGTTGGTGCCGTAGGTGATGTCCGAGGCATACGCTTCGCGCTTGTCGCCGTGCGGCATGCCCGGGTAGACCACGCCCACGCTCAGGCCCAGCCAGTTGTACAGCTTGCCCATCTGGGCGGCGTCGCGGCGGGCCAGGTAGTCGTTCACGGTGACCACGTGCACGCCCTTGCCTTCCAGCGCGTTCAGGTACACCGGCAGGGTCGCGACCAGGGTCTTGCCTTCACCGGTGCGCATTTCTGCGATCTTGCCCAGGTGAAGCACCATGCCGCCGATCAGCTGCACGTCGTAGTGGCGCATGCCCAGCACGCGGCGGCCGGCTTCGCGGCAGACCGCGAAGGCTTCCGGCAGCACCTTGTCCAGGGCTTCACCGCCGGCGATGCGCTGCTTGAACTCCGGCGTCTTGGCCTGAAGCTGCTCGTCGGAAAGCTTCTCGATCTCCGGCTCCAGCGCATTGATCTTGGCGACGATGCGGTTGAGCTGGCGCAGCTGTCGTTCATTACGACTGCCAAATACGCGGGTAAGCAGGCTGTTGATCATTGAAGGAACCGGGTTGGATGGACACAGCGGCCCGGCCTCCCCCTTGGGATCCGTCCGCCGCAAACGAAACAGGGCGCCTGGCGCCCTGTCGATGGCAACACCCATTGTAGCTTGGGACGGGCGCGAGGGGTTTCAACCCTTTGGCGATGGGGTCAGAGCCCTTCCGCGTTGCGGAAGGGCTCTGACCCCCAACCAGGGTTCAACCGCGGCTGATGCGGCCGACCGGCGTGTTGCCGCCGTCGCCCAGGAACTTGCGCGGGTTGACCACGTTGCCGTTCTCCCACACCTCGAAGTGCACGTGGGCACCGGTCGAGCGGCCGGTGGAACCGGCCTTGGCCACTTCCTGGCCAGCACGGACCAGGTCACCGACCTTCACCACCAGGCGCGAATTGTGCGCGTAGCGGGTGACATAGCCGTTGCCGTGGTCGACGTCCACCACGTTGCCGTAGCCGCCCTTCACGCCGGAAAAGCTGACCACGCCATCGGCCACGGCCATGACCGGGTCGCCGACGCGGGCGTGGAAGTCCATGCCCTTGTGGGTGGCGGCACCGCGGCCGAACGGGTCGGCACGGGTGCCGAAGCCGGAGGTGATGTAGCTGTTGCGGATCGGCATGCGCGAGGGCACGGCGTTCTGCTGCAGCTGGTGGTCGAACATCAGCGATTCCATCACCGACAACTGGCGGCCTGAAGCAGCGAAGCGCTGCTCCAGCACCTGTAAGTCGGCGTTGACGTCCTTCACCGGGATGTCCGAGGTCGGGCCGCCGGCATCGCCGTCACCCAGGCCGGGGGTCTCGTTGAAGTCGAATTCGCCGTCTTCCAGCTTGCCCATCTGGGTCAGCCGTTCGCCCAGGGCGTTCAGGCGGGTGGCCTGGGCCTGCAGCTCGCCCAGGCGCGCGGCCAGGGCGTTGACCTGGGTCTGCGCATCGCGCTTGACCTTGGCCAGCTCGGCGTCCTGGCGGTCGACCTTGGCCTGCAGGCGCGAATCATTCAGCGCGCTGGCGCCAAAGCCGCCAGCAAGGCCGATAATGCAGCCTACCCCGAGCACGCTGCCCAGCAGGGCGCGGGGGCGGTCCTCGAAATAGAACCGCAAACGCGCGATCGGCGATTTGGCCTGTCCTTCACGCGTTTTGATTACGATCTTTTTGAATGCCATCAGTGAGTTTTCATGTCTGAGCCGAAATCCAGCGTTCGTCCCGCGACCAGGCCGAAACCGGCACTGGATGCAGTGATGGCGGACAAAAGCGGGAACCCGCTGCGCCGTGCCTTGTGGCTCGACGCGCTGGACCATCAATTGCGCCCCCAGTTGCCGCCCGCGTTGCGCAACCGTTGCCGGCTGGCCAATGTGGACGGGGAACACCTCGTTTTTCTCGTCGAATCACCGGTCTGGCATGCCAAGTTGCGGCTTGCCGAAGCCCAGTTGCTCGACGCGGCCCGGTCCATCGGGCTGAAGGCCACCAAGGTGACCATCAAGACTGCGTCTCCCATTCCCACGCGCTCCCCAGCGCTCGACAACCGGAATGGACCCCACGCAGTTTCAGCCGCCACGCACA
This sequence comes from Stenotrophomonas maltophilia, assembly GCF_047782825.1. GTDB lineage: Bacteria > Pseudomonadota > Gammaproteobacteria > Xanthomonadales > Xanthomonadaceae > Stenotrophomonas. The sequence continues at coordinate 2,460,643 of NZ_CP180589.1, forward strand.
AAGGGCTACGCGACGCCTTGGCGGCCCTGCAGGATGCCCCGGTCAAACCGAAGCAAGGGTCCTGAGGACAACGGAGCATCCAGCTCCGATCCCCGTCGCGCGTGTCACCGCAGCGTGAAACATTTTCGGGGGCCGGGTCGCATCCTAGCCGCCCTCGGTGGTCGAGTCGTTAGATTGTTGTTAACTAATCGTTAAATTCAGGCTTCCATCCGGTCAGGTTCACAAAACCGTGATCCGGGCCCGACCGTCGCGTCACGCGCTGCGCCATTCAGCCGGCGGCCGCCGGAAACGAAAACGCCGCCCTGGAAGGCGGCGTTTTCTCTTTTTATTTCAACAACCTGCAGCGATCAGGCGTAGGCCGGAACGGCGTACACCACCGGATCTTCGGCGGTCGGCGACTCGTAGGTCACCCATTCCCAGGCGGTAGCGTCGGCCATCAGGGCCCGCACCAGCTTGTTGTTGAGCGCATGGCCGGACTTGAAGCCTTCATAGGCGCCCAGCACCTGGCCACCGGCCAGGTACAGATCGCCGATCGCATCGAGGATCTTGTGGCGCACGAACTCATCGGCGTAACGCAGGCCGTCTTCGTTCAACACGCGGAATTCGTCCAGCACGATGGCGTTGTCCATCGAACCGCCCAGGCCCAGGTTGCGCTCGCGCATGTATTCCAGGTCGCGCATGAAACCGAAGGTGCGCGCGCGGGAAATTTCCTTGGTGTAGGCCAGGGTGGAGAACTCGATTTCCTGGCGCGACTGCTTGGCCGGGATCATCGGGTGGTCGAACTGGATGGTGAAGCCCAGCTTGTAACCCTCGTACGGGGTGAAGCGGGCCACCTTGTCGCCCTCGGTCACTTCCACGGTCTTCAGCACGCGGATGAAGCGCTTGGGCGCGTTCTGTTCCACGATGCCCGCCGACTGCAGCAGGAACACGAACGGGCCGGACGAACCGTCCATGATCGGCAGCTCGGCCGAGGACAGTTCGACGATGATGTTGTCCACACCCAGACCGGCCAGTGCCGACATCAGGTGTTCGACGGTCTGGATCTTGGCGTCGTTGCAGGTCAGGCCGGTGCACAGGGTCACTTCGGTGACCAGTTCGGCCTTGGCCGGCACTTCCACCACCGGATCCAGGTCCACGCGCCGGAACACGATGCCATGGTTGACCGGTGCCGGGCGCAGGGTCATGTAGACCTTGTCACCGCTGTGCAGGCCAACGCCGGTGGCGCGGATCGTGTTCTTGAGGGTGCGTTGCTGGATCATGGGGGTAGACCGGAAGTGACACGCTAGATTAACACGCAGGGTCCCATACCCCGGCTGAAACACCAGGAGCCGCCGCCGGCAGCACACACCGGCACGCCGGTGGGACGCGCTGAAGCAGGGCGGCCGGGCCCATCCTGGCCCGGCGCCCGCGTTTTCAGGACATGGTGGCGCAACCCGGGGGGGACAAGCCCCGGGCCACGCCGCTTAGTCCGCCTGGCGGCGCAGGAACGCCGGGATGTCCAGGTAATCGTTGGGCAGTTCAGCCGCGGCCGGGGCCGAGGACGCCGGTGCCGACGGGGCCGAAGCGGCGACGCTGTCGCTGCTCGGGCGACGCAGGCCCAGGCCCATGCCGCCGACGGCCTTGGACACGGCGTCGCCGCCGTTGTCGAAGTCGCCGAACTCCGGCTGGCCGGTGGTGGCATTGCGGACCAGCTTGATCGGGGCACGCTCGCCCGGGCGCTGGCTCTTGCTGGCCGAGACGCGGTTCAGGCCGGTGGCGACCACGGTCACGCGCACTTCGTCCTGCATGTCCGGGTCCAGCACGGTACCGACCACCACGGTGGCGTCTTCGGAAGCGAAGCCATCGATGGTGCGGCCGATCTCGTCGAACTCGGCCATGGTGAAGTCGGCGCCGGCGGTGATGTTGACCAGGATGCCGTTGGCACCGGCCAGGTTCACATCGTCCAGCAGCGGGTTCTGGATGGCCGATTCGGCAGCGGCCTGGGCGCGGTCATCGCCGCGGGCGGTGCCGGTACCCATCATCGCCAGGCCCATTTCGGACATGACGGTGCGCACGTCGGCGAAGTCGACGTTGATCAGGCCCGGGCGCACGATCAGGTCGGCGATGCCCTGCACGGCGCCCTGCAGCACGTCGTTGGCGGCACGGAAGGCCTGGATCATGGTCGCGTTGCGACCCAGCACGGTGATCAGCTTCTCGTTCGGGATGGTGATGAGCGAGTCGCAGTGCTGGCTCAGTTCCTCGATGCCCTTCAGCGCCACCTGCATGCGGCGACGGCCTTCGAACGGGAACGGCTTGGTGACCACGGCCACGGTCAGGATGCCCATTTCCTTGGCCAGCTGGGCCACCACCGGCGCAGCGCCGGTGCCGGTGCCGCCACCCATGCCGGCGGTGATGAACACCATGTCCGCACCCTGCAGGGCGTCCATGATGCGCTCACGGTCTTCCAGGGCAGCCTGGCGACCCACTTCCGGGTTGGCGCCTGCGCCCAGGCCCTTGGTCACGTTGGTACCCAGCTGCAGCTGCAGCTTGGCACCACAATTCTTGATGGCCTGCGAGTCGGTGTTGGCGGTGATGAATTCCACGCCATCCACTGCCGAGTTGACCATGTGCGCCACGGCATTGCCGCCGCCGCCGCCCACGCCAACCACCTTGATCACCGCATTGGGTGCCATCTTTTCGATCAGTTCAAAATGCGCCATGTCCGTGTCCTCGTTATATCCGCTTGTCGGTGGCATGGGCGTTCAGGCCTCCTGCCTTTGCGCGTCATGTTGCCGGTGCGGCTGTGTGGGTTGTGTGTTGCGTTGTTGCCGTCTATTGCAGGTGTTGCGACCGGGCATGCCCGGGTAGTGCAGGTTGCGCGTCAGAATTCGCCGCGGAACCAGGTCTTGAGTTTCTTGAACATGCTGCCCGCGCGGCCGGTCGGCAGCGACGGCCGGCGCGGATGCTCGATCTGGCTGCCCATCAGCAGCAGGCCCACGCCGGTGGCATGCACCGGGTTGCCCACCACTTCGCCCAGGCCGGTGACGTGCTGCGGAATGCCCACGCGCACCGGCATCTGCAGCATTTCCTCGGCCAGCTCGACCACGCCTTCCATCTTCGAAGCACCACCGGTCAGCACCATGCCGGCGCGCACCAGTTCCTCGAAGCCGGAACGGCGCAGTTCGGCCTGCACCATCTCGAAGATTTCCTCGTAACGGCCCTGCACCGCCTGCGCCAGCGAATGGCGCGGCATGCGGCGCGGCGGGCGGTCGCCCACCGACGGCACCTGGATGCTTTCCTCGGCGGTGGCCAGCTGGGCCAAGGCGCACGCGTAGCGCACCTTGATCTGCTCGGCTTCCGGGGTGGGCGTGCGCAGCATGTGCGCGATGTCGTTGGTTACGTGGTCGCCGGCGATCGGCAGCGATGCGGTGTGGCAGATCGCGCCCTGTACGAACACGGCGATATCGGTCGTGCCGGCGCCCATGTCCACCAGCACCACGCCCAGCTCGCGCTCGTCGGCGGTCAGCACCGCCACGCTGGACGCCAGCGAGGACAGCACCAGGTCATCCACCTGCAGGCCGCAGCGCTGCACGCACTTGCTGATGTTGGCCGCGGCCGACTGCGCGCACACCACCAGGTGCGCATGCACTTCCAGGCGCACGCCGGTCATGCCGACCGGGTTGCGGATGCCTTCCTGCGAATCGTCCAGCACGTACTCGCGCGGGATCGCGTGCAGGATCTTCTGGTCAGCCGGGATCGCCACGGCCTTGGCCGCATCGAGCACGCGGTCCAGGTCGCCCCAGGTCACTTCCCCGTCGCGGATCGGCACGATGCCCGGCGAGTTCTTGCACTGCACGTGGTTGCCGGAAATGGAGGCGTACACCGAGCGGATCTCGCAGCCGGCCATCAGTTCGGCTTCTTCCACCGCGCGCTGGATCGACTGCACGGTCGACTCGATATCCACCACCACGCCGCGCTTGAGTCCACGCGATTCGTGCGAGCCGATGCCGATCACTTCGATCGGGTTGCCCGGCGAATACTCGCCCACCAGCGCCACCACCTTGGAGGTGCCGATATCCAGGCCGACGATCAGCGATTTGTCACCCTTGCGATTCATGTCCTTTCCTGCGTTCGTCTGGCCGGGGTCGCGGGTGCGCCGGCCGGCGTGGCCGGCGTTCCCCAGCTCAGGGTGAAACCATTGGTGTAACGGAGATCGGCACGTTCGATCGGCGCGGCCTGGTTGGCCAGCTGCGGCAGCACGCGCACGAAGCGCTGCAGGCGCGAGCGCGCATCATCACGGCCGACCACCACTTCGGTGCCATTGCTCAACAGCAGCGACCAGCTGCCGCGCGCATCCATGGTCAGGCGGCGCACGTCCACACCGGCCGGTGCGAACAGCGCGCGTGCATCGTTGTAGAGCTTGACCACTTCTTCGGTCTGGCTGTCCGGGCCGTCCAGTTCGGGCAGCTGCAGATCGGCCAGCTTCTTCGGCGTGGGGAACAGCTTGCCCTGCTCGGACAGCAGGCGGCCTTCGCCCCAGCGGGCGAACGGCTTGTGCTCGACCAGGGTCACTTCCAGCACGTCCGGCCACTGCTTGCGCACCTGCGCGCTTTCCACCCACGGCAGCTTTTCCAGGGCGTCCTGCGCATCCTGCAGCTTCACCGCGAAGAAGCCGGCGTGGGCATACGGCAGCAGCACCTGCTGCAGCTGTTCCGGCGGCACGCGCTTGAACTCACCGTGCACGCGCAGCTTCGCCAGCGGCCAGCGCTCGGCGCCGACCCAGCCATTGACCACGGCCACCACCGGCAGTGCCACCACCGACAGGGCCAACAGCCAGACGAAGATGCGCAGCACCGCGTTCATGCCTGCGATGCCTCCAGGGTCTGTTCCAGCACGCGCCACACCAGTTCCTCGAAACCGATGCCGGCCTGGCGTGCGGCCTTGGGCACCAGCGAATGGCTGGTCATGCCCGGCGCGGTGTTCACTTCCAGCAGGAAGAAGCGGCCGCTGGCGCGGTCGCGCATCACGTCCACGCGGCCCCAGCCACGGCAGCCGGCGGCACGGAAGGCGGCCAGCGCGATGCGGCGGATTTCTTCTTCGTCCGCGCCATCCAGGCCCGGGCACAGGTACTGGGTGTCCTCGGCAATGTACTTGGCGTTGTAGTCGTACCACTGGCCCTTGGGCACGATGCGGATCGACGGCAGCGCGACATCGCCCAGGATGGCCACGGTCAGTTCGTCGCCCACCACCATCTGTTCCATCAGCAGCTGGCCGTCGTAGCGCGCGGCCAGGGCCACCGCTTCGTCCAGGCCCGCCTCGTCGGTCACCCGGCTGATGCCCACGCTGGAGCCTTCGTTGGCTGGCTTGACCACCACCGGCAGGCCCAGCGCGGCGGCATTGGCGTGCACGTCCTGCGCGGTCACCTTGCGGTACTGCGGGGTGGGCAGGCCCAGCGACAGCCACACCTGCTTGGTGCGGATCTTGTCCATGCTCAGCGCCGAACCCAGCACATCCGAACCGGTGTACGGCACGCCGAAGGCGTCCATCAGGCCCTGCACGATGCCGTCCTCACCGCCACCGTTGTGGCCGTGCAGGATGTTGAACACCCGGTCGACACCGCCGGCGGCCAGCGCCCTGGCCAGCGCCGGGATGCCATCCACCGCGAAGGCGTCGACACCGCGCGACTGCAGGGCTTCGAGCACATTGCGGCCCGAATCCAGCGACACGTCGCGTTCACTGGAGGTGCCGCCCAGCAGCACGGCCACGCGGCCGAACACGGCCGGGTCGGTGTTGCGCAGCGGCGGGAAGGTCAGCGTGCTCACGCCTCGCCCTCCGCCTTGAAACCTTCCACTGCAATGTGGCTTGCGACGGCGCCGATGTCGCCCGCACCCATCATCAACAGCAGATCACCGTCCTGCAGCACGTCCGGCAGCACGCTGGCCAGTTCGGCAGCCTTGCCCACCACCACCGGTTCGCTGCGACCACGCGCACGGATGGCGCGGGCCAGCGCATGCGAATCGGCACCGGCAATCGGTTCTTCACCGGCCGGGTAGACCTCGCTCAGCACCAGCGCATCCACGCTGGACAGCACGGCGGCGAACTTGTCGAACTGGTCGCGGGTACGGCTGTAGCGGTGCGGCTGGAAGGCCACCACCAGGCGCTTGTCGGCCCAGCCACCACGGGCGGCGGCGAACACCGCTTCCAGTTCGCTGGGGTGGTGACCGTAGTCATCGATGATGCGCACTTTGGCACCGCTGGCCGTGGTCACTTCACCCAGATCGTTGAAGCGGCGGCCGACACCGGCGAAGGATTCCAGCGCACGCGCGATCGCATCCGGGGCCACGCCCAGCTGCCAGCCCACCGCCGCGGCGGCCAGTGCGTTCAGCACGTTGTGCCTGCCCGGCAGCGCCAGCACCACTTCCTGGCTGGTGCCCTGCGGCAGGCGCAGGGTGAAGCGCATGCGCGAACCTTCCTGCACCACGTTTTCGGCGCGCACATCGGCCTGCGGGCTGATGCCGTAGCTCATCACGTGGCGCGGGGTCTTGGCGGCCAGCGCGGCCACTTCCGGGTCGTCAATGCACAGCACCGCCAGGCCGTAGAACGGCAGGCGCTGCAGGAACTCGGCGAAGGCCGCCTGCACGCGGGCAAAGTCGTTGCCGTAGTTTTCCAGGTGGTCGGCGTCGATGTTCGTGATGATCGACATCAGCGGGTTCAGGCGCAGGAAGCTGCCATCGCTTTCGTCGGCCTCGGCCACCAGCCACTGGCCACCGCCCAGCTTGGCGTTGGCGCCGGCGGCCAGCAGCTGGCCACCGATCACGAACGTCGGGTCCAGGCCACCTTCGCTCAGCACCGCAGCGGTCAGGCTGGTGGTGGTGGTCTTGCCATGCGTGCCGGCCACGGCGATGCCGCGGCGGAAGCGCATCAGCTCGGCCAGCATGGCCGCGCGCGGCATGATCGGAATGCGCTGGCTGCGCGCTTCCATCAGTTCCGGGTTGTCTTCGCGGATGGCGCTGGACACCACCACGCAGTCGGTGCCCAGCACGTTGGCCGCCGAGTGGCCGCGCATGATGCGCGCCCCCAGGCCGGCCAGGCGGCGGGTGGCCGCGTTGTCGGCGTTGTCCGAACCGGACACTTCATAGCCCAGCGTCAGCATCACTTCGGCGATGCCGCTCATGCCGGTGCCGCCGATGCCGACGAAATGCACGCGCGGGAACGCGCGCACCAGGTCGTTGGTGTCATGCAGGCGGCGGATCATGCGCGGCCTCGCGCGTGGCAGGCGCTATGGCAGGCCTTCTTCATACTGCTTCCTCAAGAATGATATCGGCGATGCGCTCGGCGGCATCGACCTTGGCCAGGGCACGCGCGGCTTGCGCCATCTGCATGCGGCGGGCGGGATTTTCGGACAGTTCGCGCAGCAGTGCGGCAATGCCGTCGGCCAGCGTTCCGTCCTGCTTCAGCAACACGGCCGCGTTGCGCTCCACCAGGTACTCCGCGTTGCGGGTCTGGTGGTCATCAACGGCGGCGGGGAATGGCACCAGCACGCTGCCCACGCCCACCGCGCACAGTTCGGCCAGGGTGGACGCGCCGGAACGGCACACCACCAGGTCGGCCCAGGCGAAGGCATCGGCCATGTCGGCGATGAAGGGCGTGATCTCAGCCTGCACACCGGCCTTGGCATACGCCTCGACCGCTTCGGCGTGCATCTTCTCGCCGCTCTGGTGGCGCACCACCACCGGCACGCCGGCGCCCAGCTGGGCAATCGCCTGCGGCACGCCGGTGTTGAGCGCGCGGGCGCCCTGGCTGCCGCCCAGCACCAGCACGCGCAGCGGGCCGCTGCGGTCGGCCAGGCGCTGTTCCGGCGGTGCGATGGCGGCGATTTCCGCGCGCACCGGGTTGCCGACGAACTCTTCGCCCTTGGCGAAGGTGCCGGGGAAGCCGGTCAGCAGGCGGCGCGCATAGCGCGACAGGATGCGGTTGGTCAGGCCCGGCGCACGGTTCTGTTCGTGCACGATCAGCGGCAGGCCATGCAGGCGCGTGGCCATGCCACCGGGACCAGAAGCGAAACCACCGAAGGCGACCACCGCACGCGGCTGGCGCTGGCGGATGATCATGCCGGCCGCGCGCAGTGCGCGCATCAGCCGCCACGGGGCGGCAAGCAGGGCCAGCTTGCCCTTGCCGCGCAGCCCGGTGATGGCCAGCGTATCGAAGTGGATGCCCTGCTGCGGCACCAGGCGGGTTTCCATGGCACCGTCGGCGCCCATCCAGGTAACCGGCACGCCACGTTCGCGCAGCACGCGGGCCACGGCCAGGCCGGGGAAGATATGGCCACCGGTGCCGCCGGCCAGGATCATCACCGGGCGGGCCTGGGTGGACAGGCGGGAAGCGGTGCCGCTCATGACAGCCTCCCGAAGGTCGGTTCGATGCGCGACTGCAGGCGGCTGGTGCCACGTGCGGCCGCCGGTGCAGCGGCCGCCACCGGCTCGGCGCCCATCGGCGCGCCGGCGGCGGCCGGCGCGGCCGGCTCATCGGCGGCCACCGGGGCGTCTTCGCCACCGCCGATGCGCACGGCCTGGCGGCGCTCGGCACGCTTGAGTTCATAGGACACGCGTAGCAGCAGGCCCATCGCTACGCAGGTCATCAGCACCGACGAACCGCCGGACGAGATCAGCGGCAGGGTCAGGCCCTTGGTCGGCAGGATGCCCAGGTTCACGCCGATCGAGACGAAGGTCTGCATGCTGATCCACAGGCCGATGCCGAAGGCGATGTAGCCGGAGAAGTGGCGCTTCATTTCCACGCAGCGCATGCCCAGCCAGAAGGTGCGGCCCACCAGCAGCGCGTACAGGGCCACGATCACGCAGGTGCCCAGGAAGCCGAACTCCTCGGCGGTGACCGAGAAGATGAAGTCGGTATGCGCTTCGGGCAGGTAGTACAGCTTCTGCACCGAATTGCCCAGGCCCACGCCGGTCCACTCGCCACGGCCCACGGCCATCAGCGCGTTGGACAGCTGGTAGCCGTCGCCCTGCTGGTCAGCCCACGGGTCCAGGAAGGAGGTGATGCGGCGCATGCGGTAGGGCTCGATGATCGCCAGCGCGCTCATGCCGACCAGGCCGATGACCACCGGCATCGACATGCGCGGCATGTTCACCCCGCCCAGCACCAGCATGCCGGCGGTGATCGCCAGCAGCAGGGTGGACGAACCGAAGTCCGGCTGCAGCAGCAGCAGCACGACCAGCGCACCGGCCACACCCAGCGGCTTGAGCATGGCCGGCCAGGTCGCGTTGACCTCGTCGCGGAAACGCACCAGGTAGCTGGACAGCCAGACGATGTAGAGCACCTTCACCGCTTCCACGGTCTGGAACTTGGACACGCCCAGGTTGATCCAGCGGCGGGCACCGTTGACGCTGCTGCCCAGGCCGGGAATGAACACCACCAGCAGCAGCGCGAAGCAGCCCAGCAGCAGCATCTGGTTGTACTGCTCGATGGACTTCAGTTCGGTGCGGGCGGCGATGACCGCCAGCACGATACCCACCGCCAGGAAGATCAGGTGGCGGTTGAGGTAGTAGAACGGGCTGCTCATCAGCGCGATCGAGCTGGACGCCACCATCACCACGCCCACACCGGTGAGCGCGATGATCGCGCCCAGCAGCCACTTGTCGTAGCTGCCTTCGATGGCTTCAAGGCGTGTTGCCTGGCGGGACAGGTCGTTCATTCTCAGCGCACCTTCAGCGTGGCCAGGCCGATCAGCACGAGCACGACCGAGATGATCCAGAAGCGCACGATCACGCGCGGCTCGGGCCAGCCCTTCAGCTCGAAGTGGTGGTGGATCGGCGCCATGCGGAACACCCGCTTACCGGTCAGCTTGAACGAAGCGACCTGGATCATCACCGACAGCGTTTCGATGACGAACACGCCGCCCATGATCACCAGCACCAGCTCCTGGCGGGTGATGACCGCGATCGTGCCCAGCACCGCGCCCAGCGCCAGCGCGCCGATGTCACCCATGAACACCATGGCCGGGTAGGTGTTGAACCACAGGAAGCCCAGGCCTGCGCCGGCGATGGCCGCGCAGATGATGACCAGCTCGCCGGCCCCCGGAATCTGCGGGATCTGCAGGTAGTTGGCGAACACTACGTTGCCCGAGGCATAGGCGAACACGCCCAGGCCGCAGGCCACCAGCACGGTGGGCATGATCGCCAGGCCGTCCAGGCCGTCGGTCAGGTTGACCGCGTTGGAGAAGCCGACGATCCAGAAGTAGGCGATGGCCACGAAGCTGATGCCGGCCAGCGGCAACGCGATCGACTTGAACATCGGGATGTAGAAGGTCAGCGCGGCCGGCACGTCGGCGGTCTGCAGCAGGAAGATGCCTGCGGCCAGGCCGAAGATCGACTGCAGCAGGTACTTCCAGCGCGAAGCCAGGCCGTTCGGGTCACGGCGCACGATCTTGATCCAGTCGTCGTACCAGCCGATGGCGCCGAAGCACAGCATCACCGCCAGCACCAGCCACACGTAGCGGTTGCGCAGGTCGGCCCACATCAGCACCGACAGGGTGACGGTGAGCAGGATGAGCGAACCGCCCATGGTGGGCGTGCCGGCCTTCACGAAGTGGGTCTGCGGGCCGTCGGTACGGATCGGCTGGCCACCCTTGAACTGGGCAAGGCGGCGGATCACCGCCGGGCCAAGCCACAGCGACAGGAACAGGGCCGTCAGCGCGGCAAGGATGGCGCGGAACGTCTGGTAGTTGAACAGCCCGAACAGGCTCTCCAACTGCTGCAACCATCGAGCCAGTTCATACAACATGCGGGGATTCCTCTCCTTGCGCCAGCAGCGCTTTGACAATCGTGTCCATGGCGCTGCCACGGGACCCTTTGACCAGGCAGCGCACGCCGGCGTGCAGCTCGCCCTGCAACGCCTGCGACAGCGCGTCATGGGTGGCGAAATGGCGCCCACCTTCGCCGAAGGCGGTGGCGGCGGCGGCACTGAGCGGGCCCAGCGCGTACAGGCGCTTCAGGCCAGCGGCGCGCGCACGCAGGCCGGCCTGCGCGTGCAGGGCCACGGCATCCGGGCCCAGCTCGCGCATGTCGCCCAGCACCAGCCAGCCCTCATCCTGGGCGGCGGCCAGGGCATCGATGGCGGCGGCCAGCGAACCGGGGTTGGCGTTGTAGCTGTCATCCACCAGCACCGCGCCGCTGTGCAGGGTGTGGGCGATCTGGCGGCCCGGCACCGGCTGAGCGGCGGCCAGGCCGGCAGCCACCAGCTCCAGGCCGATGCCTGCACCCAGTGCCAGGCTGGCGGCGGCCAGCGCATTGCTGATGTTGTGGCGGCCGGGCAGACCCAGCACCACGCCCACCTCGCCCTGCGGCGACACCAGGGTGAATTGGCTGCCCTGCGCACCGGCGCGGATATCGCGCGCGGTGACGTCGGCGCTGTGTTCCAGGCCGTAGCGCAGCACCCGGCAACGGGCCGGGGTACCGATGAAATGCTGTTCGAACCAGCGGCCGTAGGCATCGTCCACGTTGATCACCGCCACGCCATCGGCCGGCAGTGCCGCATAGATCGCGCCCTTGGTGACCGCAACGCCGAGCAGGCTGCCCATGCGTTCCAGGTGCGCCGGTGCGATGTTGTTCACCAGCGCGTAGCGCGGGCGGGCGATGTCGGTCAGATAGGCGATGTCGCCCGGCTTGCCGGCGCCCATCTCGTAGACGGCGTAGTCGGCATCTTCCGGCGCATCGATCACCGCCAGCGGCAGGCCGATCTCGTTGTTGCGGTTGCCGGGGTTGGCGTAGACCACCTTGTGGGCATGCGCGGCCACCTGCTGCAGGATCGACAGCAGCAGGCTCTTCACGCTGGTCTTGCCGTTGCTGCCGGTGATCGCAAACACCTCGGTGCCACGGTCGCGCTGCATGCCGGCGGCGATCCTGGCCAGGGCCAGTTCGCTGTCGGCCACCAGCACCTGCGGCACGTCCAGCGGCAGCAGCCGCTCGACCAGCAGCGCACTGGCGCCGCGCGCGTGCGCGTCGGCAGCAAAGTCATGGCCGTCGAAACGCTCGCCGCGCAGGGCCACGTACAGGCTGCCCGCACCCAGGCTGCGGGTGTCATTGCTGACCGCGTCGATGGCCACGTCGTCGCCGTGGATCTCGCCACCGGCCCAGTGTGCGATCAGCGAAAGCAGGGTGCGCTTCATGCCGCGCCCTCCCCTGCCAGCACACCGGCCTTCGCGGCCAGCGCGGCGGCCGACACTTCGGTGTCGTCGAAGTCGTGGCGCACGCCCTTCACTTCCTGGTAAGGCTCGTGGCCCTTGCCGGCGATCAGGATGATATCGCCCGCACCGGCACGCTTCACTGCCAGGCCGATCGCACGCGCGCGGCTGCGCTGCACGGTCACGGCGGAGGCATCGGTGAAGCCGGCGAGGATGTCGGCCACGATCACGTCGCCGTCTTCGCCACGCGGGTTGTCGTCGGTCACGATGACCTGGTTGGCCAGGCGCTCGGCAATGGCCGCCATCTGCGGGCGCTTGCCGGTATCGCGCTCGCCGCCGCAGCCGAACACGCAGTACAGCGTGCCCTGCAGGTGGCCGTGCAGGCTTTCAAGGGCCTGTTCCAGCGCATCGGGGGTGTGGGCATAGTCCACCACCACGGTGGGCAGGCCGTCTTCGCCGCCCAGGCGGTTCATGCGGCCACGGATCGGCTGCAGCGCCGACAGCACTTGGGCGATGCGCGCAACCGGCTCGCCCAGCGCATGCAGGCTGCCGGCCACGGCCAGCAGGTTGTCCACGTTGAAGCGACCCAGCAGCGGCGACTGCACCGGAGCGCGCGCGCCGTCGATGACCAGTTCGAAGCCGATGCCGCGGCCATCCAGCTGCAGGCCTTCGGCACGCACGCTGGCCTCGGTGGCGCCGCGCGAGCTCAGGCCGATGGCCTGCACACCCGCCGGCAGGCCGGCGAACAGCTGGCGACCGAAGGCATCATCCAGGTTCACCACCGCGGCCTTCAGGCCCGGGCGGTGGAACAGGCGGGCCTTGGCCGCGCCGTAGCTGGCCATGTCGCCGTGGTAATCCAGATGGTCACGGGTGAGATTGGTGAACACCGCCACGTCGTAGTGCACGGCATCCACGCGGCCCTGGTCCAGGGCGTGCGAGCTGACTTCCATCGCCACCGCACGCGCGCCGTCATCGCGCAGCTGCGCCAGCAGCGCGTGCATCTGCAGCACCAGCGGGGTGGTGAAGCCGGTCGGCTCAACCGCGCCATAAAGTCCGGCGCCCAACGTGCCGATACTGCCACTGGGCGTACCGAGAAGGTGCCAGGCCTGGGCCAGCAGCTGCACGGTGGAGGTTTTGCCGTTGGTGCCGGTCACGCCCACCATGGTCATCGCACGCGACGGCGCGCCATGGAACTGGTCGGCCATGGCGCCGAGGCGCGCGCGCAGGCCCGGCACGGCGACGGCATCGGCCGGGGCCGGCAGCTCGGCCGGGGCCGGCGGTTCAAACAGGATGGCGCTGGCACCGGCCGCGCGCGCCTGCTCGACAAAGCCCAGGCCATGCGCGCCGAAACCGGCGATGGCGACGAAGGCATTGCCGGGGCGCACGGCACGGCTGTCCTGCACCAGGCCGGTCAGAACGGGATCGTTGCCCGCCAAGGCAACGTCCGGAAGCAACTGCGAAAGCAACATCGAAGGGCTCATTGCGTGCCTCCCGCGGGCGGGGCCGGCACGTGGTTCTGCGCGCTGGGCAGCGCGGCGTCGAATTCGGCGGCGGCATCGGCCGGCAGTGCGGCCTCGGCTGGCGGCGCCGGCAGGATGGAGGCCGAATGCCCCATCTTTCCGGACTGCTGGGCGGCCAGCCACGACTGCAGATCGTCCAGCGGGACATCCATCAGGCGCAGGGTGCCTTCCATCACGTTGTGGTAGACCGGCGCGGACACCAGGCCACCGTAGAACTTGCCGCCCTGCGGGTCGTTGATGACGATGACCGTGGCGAAGCGCGGGTTGGTGGCCGGCACCACACCGGCAAACAGCGAGTTGTAGTGGCCGCGCTCGTAACCGCCGGGGCCGGCCTTGCGCGCGGTACCGGTCTTGCCGGCCACGTGGTAGCCCAGCACCGCCGCCTGCTTGGCGCCACCTTGGGTCACCACGGTTTCCATCATCGCCACGACCTGCTTGGCGACGCTTTCATCGATGATCTGCTTGCCTTCGTTGCGCTGGCCCTTCACGAAGGTCGGGGCGATCAGCTTGCCGCCGTTGGCCAGCGCCGAATACGCGGTCGCGATCTGCAGCGGCGTCACGTTCAGGCCGTAGCCGTAGGACATGGTGGTCTTGGTCGCACCATCCCAGTTGCCCGGGCGGCGCACCACGCCACCGGATTCACCGGGGAAACCGCTGTGCGGCACCGAGCCGTAGCCGAAGCGGCGCACGCCGTCATAGAAGGTCTGGTCGGTCATCTTCGCGGCGATCTTGGCCGCGCCGATGTTCGAACTGCGGGTGATCACGCCGGTCACGTTCAGCACGCCGTTGTTGCGCGGCACGTCGCGGATGGTGAAGCGGGCCACCTGCATGTAGCCCGGGTTGGTATCGATGATGGTGTCCTTGGTCACCGCACCGGACTGCAGCGCGGTGGCGATGGTCAGCGGCTTCATCGTCGAACCCGGCTCGACCAGGTCGGTCACGGCGCGGTTGCGGCGCGTGTCCGGCACGGCACCGTTCAGCGAATTCGGGTTGTAGGTCGGCAGGTTGACCATGGCCAGGATCTCGCCGGTGGCCACGTCCATGATCACCATCGAACCGCCGGCCGCCTTGTTGGCCACCAGCGCGTTGCGCAGTTCCTTGAAAGCCAGGTACTGGATGCGGCGGTCGATGCTGAGGGTCAGGTCCTTGCCCGGCTCAGCGGCGCGCAGCAGATCGCTTTCCACCGTTTCGCCCTTGCGGTTGCGGATCACCCGCTTGGCGCCGGCCTTGCCGCGCAGCCATTCGTCGAAGGCCAGCTCCAGCCCTTCCTGGCCGCGGTCGTCGATGTTGGTGAAACCCAGCACGTGCGCCATCGCCTCACCCTGCGGGTAGAAGCGGCGGAACTCGCGCTGCGCGGCCACGCCCGGAATCTTCAGCGCGACCACCTTCTCTGCCTCGTCCGGATTGATCCGGCGGCGCAGGTACATGAATTCCTTGTCCGACTTCTGCGACAGACGGCTGCTCAGCTCGTCCACCGACATGCCCACCGCCTGGGCCAGCTCGGGAATGCGGTCGGGTGAACGCAGCAGGTCCTGCGGATTCACCCAGATGGAAGCGACCGGGGTGGACACCGCCAGCGGCTCGCCGTTGCGGTCGGTGATCATGCCGCGCGAGGTCTTGATCGGCAGCTCGCGCAGGTAACGCGCTTCACCCTGGCGCTGGTAGAAGTCGCTGTTGATGATCTGCACGTAGGCCGCACGGCCGACCAGCGACACCGAGCACAGGCCGAGTGCCAGCGCGACCCAGCGCAGGCGCTGGCGCAGGTTGAAGGCGTTGCGCGGGCGGTTGCGGCCGGTCTTGCTCATGGGCGCACCACCACCACGTCGGCGGCTTCAGGGAACTTCATGCCCAGCTTCTCGCGGGCCACGCGGTCCACGCGGTTGGCTTCGGCCAGGGTGGCCTGTTCCAGCTGCAGGCGGCCGAATTCCAGGTTGATGTCATCGCGCGTGCGCTCGGCACGCGACAGCTCGATGAACGTCTGCCGATGACGGTGACGCACGAACACGACGCCGATCGCCGAGGCCACGGTGCAGGCCAACAGGATGATCAGCAGCAGCCGGCTCATGCATCGGCCTCCCGCTTCTGGGCCACGCGCAGCACGGCACTGCGGGCACGCGGGTTGGCGGCCAGTTCTTCATCGGTGGCCTTGATGGCACCGCCGATCAGATCCAGAGTCGGCACGAAGGCCACGGCCTCGGGCAGGCGGCGGTTGGCCGGCGGCGCCTTGGCCAGGCGGTTCATGTACTGCTTGACGATGCGGTCTTCCAGCGAATGGAAGCTGATCACCGCCAGCCGGCCACCGGGCTTGAGCCGTTCCACGGCCGCATCGAGCCCGGCCTCCAGATCGGCCAGCTCGCGGTTGATGTGGATGCGGATGGCCTGGAAGCTGCGCGTGGCCGGGTGGATCTTGTCCTTGC
Organism: Stenotrophomonas maltophilia; assembly: GCF_047782825.1. GTDB lineage: Bacteria > Pseudomonadota > Gammaproteobacteria > Xanthomonadales > Xanthomonadaceae > Stenotrophomonas. The sequence continues at coordinate 2,476,755 of NZ_CP180589.1, forward strand.
CACGCGGCATCACCGAGGCAATCAACTCGGCCAGTTCGGCGGTGCGGGTGAACGGCTGCTTCTCGCGGCGGGCGACGATGGCACGGGCGATGCGCCGGCTCTGCCGCTCTTCGCCGTAGGTCCACAGCACGTCGGCAATCTCGCGGGCTTCCACACGGTTGATCCACTGCGCCGCACTTTCGCCGCTGTCCGGGTCCATGCGCATGTCCAGCGGGCCGTCCTTGCCGAAGCTGAAACCACGCTCGGCCACGTCCAGCTGCGGCGACGACACGCCCAGATCGAACAGCACCCCGTCCAGGCCTTCGGCCGTCGCATCCCATTGCAGCAGCTGGGCGAAGCTGCCACGGAAGATGGACACGCGTGGGTCCGGCGCGAAATCGCGCTCGGCTACGGCGATGGCTTCAGGATCCTTGTCCATGACCAGCAGACGCCCCTCCGGGCCCAACTGGCTGAGCACGCCACGTGCATGACCGCCACGACCGAACGTGCCATCCAGATAACGTCCGTTTTCGATCACCCTCAGGCCGTCAATGACCTGGGTGTACAGGACCGGCAGGTGCACCGCCGGCGACTGCGACACCGGAAGGTGACCGGTCTGCGCTTCTGGGCGCATCCGGGCACCCCGGCTCACAACTTCAGGTCGAGCAACCCATCACCCAGATCCTCATCAGACAACGTCTGCTGGATCAGGGCCCGATGCGCCTGCTCGCTCCACAATTCGAACTTGTCGCCCATACCGAGCAATACCGCCTTCTTTTCAATGCCCACCGCACCGCGGTGGCTGGCGGGAATGCTGATACGACCGTTGCCGTCCAGCTCCAGGTGGGCGGCCGAGCCGACCAGCTTCTGCTGCAACAGGCGCACGACGCGCTGGGTGTTGGGCTTGGACATCACATCGTCGCGGACCCGTTCCCATTCCGACTCGGCATACAGCCACAGGCAGCCGGCTTCGAACGGGTTGTAGGTCAGGACAAGACGGTTGTTGCTGGCACGCGCGACGAGGTCGCGGTAGGCGGTGGGAACCGCCATGCGTCCTTTATCGTCAACTGTGATGGCCGTCTCGCCCTGGAACACGACGCGTGCACCCTTCCTTCGCCCGGTGAAACATTGAACCACGAAAACCCACAAAACACCCGGATTTCCCTCTGATGCCCACCTTAGCAGCGAGCCTAGGGTTGTCAACAACTTTTCAGCGGGGAAATCGCCAGCCGCATCAATGGCTTGCAGCAATGTTTAGAGAATTGTTCAAGGCTTATCCACAAGTTGCTGATCCGTCTCAATTTTTGAGATTGAACGGAAGTTCAGGGGCGTGCAGAGCGCGTGAAACATGGGCTGCGCATTCATCCAAAGCGGGCTGAAAGCGGCGTCTCACTGCGCAAACCGGGCACAATGACGCCATGTGCCTGCTTGCTCTTGGCTGGTTGCACCACCCGCACTGGCGGCTGGTCATGACCGGCAACCGCGATGAGTTCCACGCCCGTCCCACGGCGGCCCTGGCCCCCTGGCAGGACGAGCCGTCTCTCATCGGCGGGCGCGACCTGCGCTCCGGCGGGGGTTGGGCCGGCGTCAGTGGTGGCCGCATGGCCGTGGTCACCAACGTGCGCGACCCGCTGGCCGCCCAGGCGGGTCCGTCGCGCGGGGCGCTGGTGGCCGATTTCCTGCGTGGCCGCGAACCGGCCGCCGTGCATATGGACCGCTTGGCCGGCATCGCGGCCGCCTACGCGCCGTTCAACCTGCTGCTGGCCGATAACGACAGCCTGGAGTATCTGGGCAACCATCCAGCCGAACGCCAGACCCTGGGTCCGGGCGTGCACGGCATGTCCAACGGCGCCCTGGACGCGCCCTGGCCGAAGACCCGCAGGTTGATGGACGCCCTCTCGGCCTGGCTGCAACAAGACGGGGTCGGATCCCTTTCGCAGAGCGAAAGGGCCCGGACCCCGGATCTGACCCCGCTATGGAATGCCCTCGCCGACGAACACCGCCCCGCCGACAGCGACCTGCCCGACACCGGCATCGGCCTGGAGCGCGAGCGCTGGCTGAGCCCCGCCTTCATCCGCGGCGATGATTACGGCACCCGCGCCAGCACCGTGCTGTTGATCGACCACCAGGGCCACGGCGAAATGCACGAACGCCGCTTCGGCGCGCAGGGCGTATTCCTCGGCGAGCGCCACGTCGCGTTCTAGGTAGAGTCGAGCTTGCTCGACTGCCTGCATCATGCGTGAATGGACACGCGCCGGTAGATCCACGCCATGCGTGGATGGACACGCGCCCAGTAGATCCACGCCATGCGTGGATGGATACGCCGATACGAGAAATGGAGGCGGAGCCGGCCGATAAGCCGGGTTCTGTCGTGGACAGTCATTCCTCTAGGCGTTACGTCGCCGCAACGCTCAAGCAACCTACCCGGATCCAACGCGGGCCGCGCCAATGGATCCCTATTTGGTCTTGCTCCAGGTGGGGTTTGCCGTGCCGGTCTGTTACCAGACTCGCGGTGCGCTCTTACCGCACCATTTCACCCTTACCGGCCTTCCGAAGAAGACGTAGGCGGTATCTTTCTGTTGCACTTTCCGTCGGCTTGCGCCGCCCAGGCGTTACCTGGCACCTTGCCCTATGGAGCCCGGACTTTCCTCGGCACCCCCGAAGGGATGACGCGACTGTCTGGCCGGCTCCGCCAACGGGCATTCTAGCCTACGCAGGCCTTTTCTGCCGTGTTGATCGCGGCGCGCGGTTCATCCATCCACGCGTGGCGTGGATCTACAGTAGAGCCACGCCATGCGTGGCTGCGGCCATCCATCAACTTCCGTACAACGCCTTGCGCGGGGCACCCGTCAGTTCAGCGGCCAGCTTGGCTGCAGTGGACGGCGGCAGGTGTTCGCTCAGCTTGGCGTAGACGCGGCGGCCATGGGCCAGCTGCGCTTCCTCATCGTCGCCGGCGCCCTGCACCATCACCACGAATTCGCCCTTGCGCTGGTTCTCGTCCGCCTCGACCCTGGCCAGCAGGCCGGCCAGGTTGCCATCGAGCACGGTCTCGAACAGCTTGGTCAGCTCGCGCGCCAGCACCGCCGGGCGCTCGGCACCGAAGACTGCCGACATGTCGGCCAGCGACTCGGCGATGCGGTGTGAGGATTCGTAGAACACCATCGTGCGTACTTCACCGGCCAGCGCCTGCAGGCGGTCACGGCGGCCGCTGGCCTTGGCCGGCAGGAAGCCCTCGAAGCTGAAGCGGTCGCTGGGCAGGCCCGCCACGCTCAGCGCGGCGATGGCCGCGCAGGCACCGGGAATGGGGCTGACCTTGATGCCGGCCGCACGGGCAGCGCGCACCAGGCGGAAACCGGGGTCGCTGACCAGCGGGGTGCCGGCATCGCTCACCAGGGCCAGCGATTCACCGGCCTGCAGGCGCGCCACCAGGCGCTGGGCCAGAGCCTCTTCATTGTGCTCGTGCAGGGCCACCAGCGGCTGCTGGATGCCGAAATGGGACAGCAGCTGGCCGCTGCGCCGGGTGTCCTCGGCACAGATGGCCGCCACCGAACGCAGTACTTCCTGCGCGCGCGGGCTCAGATCGGCCAGGTTGCCGATCGGCGTGGCGACGACATACAGGGTTGGCACACTCATTTCAGCGGTACTCACGGGGCAAGGGTAGAATCGTAGCGTGTACCTGGCCAAGGCCGCTGCCCTCATCGCATGGACCCGATCATGAACAAGCCCGCCGCACGCATCTCCGCCCTGTCGTTGTCGCTGATGCTTCTGGCCGGTTGTGCCACCACCAGCCTCACCAGCGCCCCCGAATCGCCGGCCCAGAGCCAGGCGCTGGCACTGATCGAACAAGGCAAGCCGCGCGACGCCGCCCTGCAGCTGGAAGCGCAGGCCGCCACCCTGCGCGGCACGGCCCGCAGCAATACCCTGGCCGACGCGGCCTGGGCCTGGCACCTGGCCGGTGACAGCGCCCGCGCGCGCAGCCTGCTGGCCCAGCTGACCGCCCGCCAGCTGTCCGGCGCCAGCCTGCAGCGCTTCCAGCTGGCCAGCGCCGAACTGGCCCTGGCCGACAAGCAACCGTCGCAGGCCCTGGCCCTGCTGAAGGAGCACGGCGACAACGTGCACCCCAGCCTGCGCACCCGCTGGTACCTGGCCCGCGCCAACGCGCTGCAGGCCAGCGGTGACAGCTTCGCCGCCGCCACCGAACGCGCCCGCGCCCACGCCGGGCTGGCCGGCACGGCCCGCAACGAGAACCAGGCCGCCATCGCCGGCCTGCTGGGCACCCTGGACGATGCCACCCTGCGCAGCCGTGCCGCCGCCCTGCCGGCCAACGACCCGCTGTACAACTTCGCCGGCCGCGCGCTGATCGCCCGTGGCCTGCCGCTGCCGCGCCCGTTCGACCGCGATGGCGCGGCCCAGTTCGATACCAGCAAGCGCCCGCCGGCCATGAGCGATGGCTACCGCCCGCCAGCGAAGATTGCCGTGCTGCTGCCGCTCAGCGGCCGCCTGGCCACGGCCGCGCAGCCGGTGCGCGATGGCCTGCTCAGCGCCTACTACGGTGAAAGCCGCCGCCGCCCGGAAATCAACTTCTTCGATACCGCCGGCACGCCGGCCGGTGCGCTGGCCGCCTATGACAAGGCGGTGGCCTCCGGCGCCGATTTCGTGGTCGGCCCGCTGGGCCGCGACGAAGTGGACGCGGTCTACGGCCGCCAACCGCTGCAGGTGCCGGTGCTGGCCCTGAACCGTGGCAAGGATGCGCCGCCAGCCGGCAGTGCCGGTTTCTCGCTGGCGCCGGAAGACGATGGCATTGTCGCCGCCGAATACATGCGTGGCCGCGAGCGCAACCGCGCTCTGGTCGTCAACAGCAACGACGACACCGGCCGCCGCGCCGCCGCCGCGTTCGCCCAGCGTTTTGCCCAGCGCGGTGGCCAGGTGGCTGCCACGGTGGCCGTGGGTGACGCCGTTGGCGATATCGGAGCGCAGGTGCGCAACGCCGGCCAGATCGATGCAGTGTTCCTGGCCGTGCGCGCGCCGCAGGCCCGCCTGCTGGCGCCGCAGCTGGCGCTGGCCGGTGCCGGTGGCGCCACCCGCGTCGGCACCAGCCAGCTGACCACCGGCAGCGGCAAGGTCGAAGAAGACGTGGCGCTGGACGGCATCATCTACCCGAACGAAGCCTGGAACGTGCGCAGCGTGTCCGGCGTGCCGTCCGCTGCCCAAGTCGCGCAGACCCTGCCCAGCGCCCGCGGCGCGGCCAGCCGCCTGTTCGCCTTCGGCGCCGATGCCTGGAAGATCAGTGTCTACCTGGACAAGCTGGCCACCGAAGGCGGCCTCGATGGCGCCACCGGCACGCTGTACCTGGACAGCAACGGCAACATCCTGCGCCAGCCGGCATGGTCGACCTTCAGCGGTGGCCGGCCGATGCCGATCGCCGGTGGTCGCTGAGCACCTGCAACGGGGCTCGGCGGTGGAAGCCGCCGCCGAGCAGCATCTGCAGCAGGCCGGGTTGCAGCCGCGCGCACGCAACGTGCGTTATCGCGGCGGTGAACTGGACCTGGTGATGGATGACGCCGGCACCGTGGTGTTCGTGGAAGTGCGCTACCGCGCGCGTTCGGATTTCGGTGGCGGCGCCGCCTCGGTGGATGCCCGCAAATGTCGGCGCCTGGCTCATGCCGCGCTGCTGTACCTGCAGGAACATCCTGCCTTGGCTGATGCGCCCTGCAGATTCGATGTGGTGCACGCCAGCGGTGAACCGCCGCAGCTGCACTGGCTGCGGGATGCGTTCCGGCTGGATGATTGCTGATGGCTAGCCATTGCCGGCCAGCGGCCGGCACTACCCCGGTGCGTGACTGATGCCTTCGATCATCACCCATGCCGCCATACCGCTCGCGCTGTGGTGCGCGGCGGATCGGGGCCGCATCCCGCCGCGCCTGATGGTTGCCGGCGTGATCGCCGCCATGCTGCCCGATGCCGACGTGCTGGCGTTCGCCCTGCACATTCCCTATGCCGATGCCTTCGGCCATCGTGGCGCCAGCCATTCGTTCTTGTTCGCTTGCCTGTTGGCGGCGTTGGCGGCGGTGTTGGCGCTCTTTGGTAGCTGCCGGCCTTGGTCGGCGGGCGTGCGCCAACCAAGGTTGGCCTCTACCGTGCAAGCAGCGGCTTTCGTCTTCGTCTGCGCGGCCAGCCACCCGCTGCTGGATGCGATGACCTCCGGCGGGTTGGGCGTTGCCCTGGCCTGGCCTTGGAGCGAGCACCGCTTCTTCGCCCCGTGGCGACCGATCCGCGTTTCACCCTTCGCGCCGCAGTTCTTCAGCGCGCACGGTATCGCCACCCTGCTCTCTGAACTGCGCTGGGTGTGGCTGCCGCTGGCCGGCGCCGTTGTTGCCTGGAAACTGATCCAACCCGCCCCTGCTGTCCCGCGAGATCCGTCATGAGTACTGCCCTGCCCGCTGCCTTGGTTGCCGAACTGTCCGCCCTGCTGGGTGCCGATGGCTGGCGCATGGATGACAACGCGCTGGAGGCGAACGCGCAGGACAACTCGTGGCGCCACCAGCGCCCGGCTGCGGTAGCGCTGCCAGCAGATATCGAACAGGTGCAGGCCCTGGTGCGCGCCTGTCGCACACACGGCGTGGCGCTGGTCGCACGGGGTGCAGGCACCGGCACCACCGGTGCTGCCGTGCCGCTGCCCGGCAGCATCGTGCTGTCGTTCACCCGTATGGACCGCATCGTGGAGATCCGTGCCGGCGACCGCTGCGCCGTGGTGCAGCCCGGCGTGCTCAATGGAACACTTCAGCAGGCGCTGGCACCGCACGGCCTGTTCTGGGCACCGGACCCGTCCAGCGCGGAGATCTGCAGCGTCGGCGGCAACCTCGCCTGCAACGCCGGTGGCCCGCGCGCGGTCAAGTACGGTACCAGCCGCGACAACGTATTGGGCCTGGTGGCGGTGACCGGCACCGGCGAGGTGATCCGCTGTGGTGGCGCCTACACCAAGGATTCCACCGGCTACGACCTCACCCACCTGCTGGTGGGCAGCGAAGGCACGCTGGCGCTGATCGTGGAAGCCACCTTGAAGTTGACCCCGGTGCCGGTCAGCCAGGCCGGCCTGCGCGTGCTGTACCGCGATGCAGATGCCGCGGCCGCCGCCGTGTCGCGACTGATGTCACAGCCGGTGGTGCCCACCCGCCTGGAATTCATGGACGCCCGCAGCCTGGAGCTGCTGCGCCTCAACGGTGCGGAAGTACCCGAAGCTGGCGCGATGCTGCTGGTGGAAGCCGATGGTGACCACGACACCCTGCCCTACCTGCTGCAGGCACTGGCCAGCGCCGCCGAAGGCGACGGCATGATCGAACTGGACGTGGCGATGGAAGGCCGCGCACGCGACCAGCTGTGGGCAGCTCGCAAGGCCTTGTCACCCGCACTGCGCACCGTCGCGCCCGGCAAGATCAATGAAGACGTGGTGGTGCCGGTGTCGCGCATCCCGGAACTGGTGGCGGGTGTGCAGGCGTTGGCGCGCGAGTACACACTGACCATCGTCACCTTCGGTCATGCCGGCAACGGTAACCTGCACGTCAATATTCTTTACCACCCGGATGACGCCGACGAGAACGCACGCGCGCATGCCGCGCTGCCGAAGATCTTCGAACTGACCTTGGCACTGGGTGGCACGCTGTCCGGCGAACACGGCATTGGCCTGGCCAAGCGTGATTTCATGGCGCAGGCATTCACCCCGGCCACGCTGGCGGCGATGCGCGCGATCAAGGCCGCGCTGGACCCTGATGGGATTCTCAACCCGGGCAAGGTGCTGCCGCCGGTGTGAGGCCAACAATTGCACCCACCGCGCTGTAGAGCCGAGCCCATGCTCGGCTGCTCTCCGTTCTGATCACGATGCATCCGCGCTTCGCGCGGTGAGCCGAGCATGGGCTCGGCTCCACAGGGGGCTGCGTACCGACCCCGGTATTGCCGCTTACCAGGCCATGCGCACGCCCACCTGGCCACCCACGTTGCGGTAGCCATGGTCACCACGCTTTACGCTCAGCCCGCCCCATGCACCCCAGCGCTGGCCAAGCTTCAACTCGGCACCGGCCTGCACTTCATAGCGATTGCGCGGCACATCCGCGCCCAGCGTGTCATCGTTGAACTGCAACGTGCTGGTACCGCTGCCGCGCAGCCAGTTCACGCCCAAGTACGGCTGCACGGTGTTGCCGGCTGCAGTGCCGTGGCCGAACACACGCACGCCCAGGCGCCCGCTCAGGCCACCCGCATCCGCATCGTCGACAGCCGTGCCATTCGTCTCCACGTGGCGATCCGCACGGTAGTCTGCATACGTCAGCTGCAGCTGCGGCTGCACGTAAAGCGCACTGCCAGCATCCTGCCACACATTGAACGTATGGCCCATTTCCAGTGACGCAGTGGCCACACGCGAATCATAGTGCTCCGGCTCCAGGCCAATACCCTGCACACGGTTGTCGAAGCGGCCGAACTGCACGGTCGCATCCACATAGGCACCGCTGGTTCCTTCCGCATCCTGCATCCAGGTGCCGTACACGCCCAACGCAGTGCCACGGACACGCCCCTTGGCGCTGTAGCCGGTCAGTTCGGAGACCACACTGCTGTCAGCGCGCCCGTTGCCCAGCATCACACCGAACGCGGCGTTGCCACGACGCAGCAGATCACTGCCGACCTGCAGCACCGACGTGTTGCCATCCACCGAAAGCTGACCACCGACTGCGCTGAAATCGGCCTGCTGGCGCCCCACGCGTGCCCACGCGGTTCGACCCTCGTCCAGCGACACGCCGCCAATACGATCATTCAGACGATGGGCAAACATGTTGATGGCGGCCGACTGGTTGGCGAGGTAGGCACCCGGCTCCGGGCGCAGAACCGGTGGCGGCAGGATCGGGTCGACGATGCCGCCGCCATCCTCACCTTCGCCACCCTCAATCGGGTCCGGGCCCGGATTCACCACGCATCCCGGCGCACCCGGGTCGTCTTCGCAGACATCAAACCACTGCGAGCGCAGGTACCAGTTCCCGTCCGCAGGGTCGGTCAATCCACCCTGGAACAGGAAGTACTCATAGGAACCACCCACCGCGCGCCCAGCCAGGGCGTAGGTGGCCAGCGACGCGCCATGCACCTCGATCAGCTGGATGCCGTCGGTCGTCTGGGCACCCACGCCGCCGATGTTCTTCACCACGATGCTTGCATCTCCTGAGGTACCCCCACGCACATGCAGGCGATCGAAGGCGCTGACATCGCCGCCCAATGCGCCCTGGAACAGGAACGTCGCGCCCTCGCTGTGCAGATCGCCGTCCACGGTGAGCGTATTGAAGCGGCCACTGCCGTCGGACAACGCCACGCCGCTGTTGCGCACATCCAGCTCGCCCACCGTAGCGTCGCCGGTCAGTGTCCACTGGCTACCGCTTTCAATCGTCATCGTCTGCACCAGGTCGGAAGACCCCTGCCACAGCGAGCCGTCAGCCAGGCGCACGTGTACATCGGACTGCGGCACCAGACCGGCATCCTCGTCTTCGGGGGTGATGACGATGTCGCCGACCATCTGCGAACCACCCTGGACGACCACATCGAAGCGACCCGCCACCGCCGCATCCAGCGCGATGGCGATGCCGTTGCCACCGGATACGTAGGCGTTGTTGGACAACGTCAAACCCGGTTCACGGCTGCTCCGCACCCAGACACCCCCATGCTGGGCACTCACCAGCGAACTACCGTCGATACCCAAGCTGCCGTTGTCATTGATCACTGCAGCCCACGCGCCCTCACCCTCGGTGAGGACATGCGTACCGGTCAACGTCATCCCGCCGGTGCCACCTGCCAGCACACCGTACGCCTCGCGACCCTCGGTGCGGATGATGCTGTCGTCCAGGTGGATGCTGCCGCCCTTGCGTGCCACGGCACCAATCGCGCCGTCACCCGACGTTGAGACCTGTGTGGCGTGCGCGCTGATGACCGGACGCTTTCCAAAGGAGGTGAAATCCGCGTAGAGACCATGGCTTGATTCGCCCTGCGTGGTCACATCCACCGAATCCAGGTCGACCGTTCCGCCACGCGCGTCGATACCCACCGCTCGATTCCCTTCGCTCACGACCGAGCTGCGCGTCATTGTCAGCGTCGAATCGGAAAACTGGACGACAGTGCCCACGCCATTGCCGGTGCTGATCAGCGTGGTGTCTACAACGCTGACGGTATTCCCTCGACCATTGACGTCCAGAGCGATGAAGTTGGCCTTCACGTGACTGCCCGCCAGGTCGAGCTGGTTGTTGTCGGCAAGATGGATGGCCGAATCGCCCTCGATCGTCACGTTGGTCAACGCCAGATTCGCCGCAGTTCCACGCACGGCGGTGCTGCCCGCGCCCATGGCCGAGATGGAGCCACCGGTCATCGAGATTTCGCCGCCACCACCGAGGCCGACCGCCCCCGCGCTGCGCATGAAAACGTTCACATTGTCGAGAGTGGCTCGGCTGCCGACATGCGCGATGACACCCATGCCAGTGCCTTCATTCCTCACATCGGTCGCAGTCAATCGCAGCTCACCACCGGCAGTTGCCAGTGCTGTGGTTGCACCAGAACCGGTGCTGACCAGCGTGGATCCGTTGAGTTCGATGCGGCTGCCGGCACCTTCGGCACGGGCGGCGGATGCACCGCCACCGCCTGCGCTCACGTGGACCGGGCCAAGCGGCACAATGCTGCCACCATTGAGTGCGTGGAATGCATGGTCTCCAAATCCGCTCACGTGGTACTCGCCAGCGGCCGGCGTTTGTTCATCACCGTCGGCGATGATCTGCTGTGCGTGTGCCCTGACAGGAATCGCAGCGGCAAGCGCGGCGGCAAGGCCCAGCGCCAACGCTGAGTGGGGAATCGGATGGGATCGCATATTGACGGTCTCCTGGTGTCGAGACCGGCATGTTGGATGTCGTGTTTCGCGCCCACCATCCAATTCGTTGCAACATCGGCTGCGACATCATGCCGCAGCCGCACTGTAGCGCCGAGCCCGTGCTCGGCCGCCCGGTCAGATCGCCATGTACCCGCGCTTTGCGCGGTGAGCCGAGCTTGGGCTCGGCTCTACAGAAATCCGGGTACCGGAGGAGCGGAGGTCGGATCCCGGCACCATCGCTTACCACGCCATGCGCACGCCCAGCTGCCCAGCCACGCTTCGATAGTCATCATCGCCGCGTTGCACGCTTGCACTGCCCCATGCGGCCCAATGCGTTCCCAACTGAAGCTCGGCGCCTGCCTGCACCTCATAACGATTGCGCGGAACATCCGCGCCCAACGTTTCGCCGTTGAAGTCCAGGCTGTTGGTGCGTGGTCCACGCAGCCAGTTCAGCGCCACGAACGGCTGCACGACGGCGCTGCCTTGATTGCTACGTCCAAACAGGCGAAGCCCCGCGCGTCCTTCCAGCCCCCCCGCCTGATCGTTGTCCACGACCGTACCGGTCGCTTCAACGTGACGATCCGCACGATAGTGCACATGCCCCAGCTGCAACTGGGGCTGCAGGTACAGGATGGACGCCGCGCCCTTCCACACAGGCACCGTGTATCCGGCTTCAAGCGAACCCAGCGTGGCGCGCGAATCATAGGTTTCCCGGGCAAGACCATCGCCCTGCACCCGGTTGTCGAAGCGTGCGAACTGGATGCTGGCATCCAGATACAGTCCGTCGCCCTGCGCCGGGTTCTGTCGCCAGGTGCTGTAGACACCGGCTGCGGTGCCGCGGATGCGTGCCCTGGCCTGATACTCGGTCAGGTCCGAGGTGACGTCATGGCTGCCGTAGCCACGGCCCAGCATCACGCCAAGATTCCAGCCCTCGGTCTGCAGCAGGTCACTGCCCAGCTGCACCACCGATGTGCCGCCTCTTACCGAAAGCTGCCCGCCCAGCGTGGTGAACTGCGGCTGCTGCCGCACCACACGCACCCACGCATTGCGCCCTTGTGCGAACGCCGGCTCACCCACACGATCATGCAACCGATGCTGGAACATGCCCAGCGCTGCCACCTGGTTGGCCAGGTAGGCTCCCGGCTCCGGCCGCAGCACGGGGTCAGGGTCAGGGTCAGGGTCAGGGTCAGGGTCAGGGTCTGGTCCGGGGCCCGGATCAACCGGGGTGCAGCCCGGCGCTTCCGGATCCACTTCACAGGGGTCGCTGGCCACCGAACGCAGGTACCAGTTTCCTTCACCACCGGTGACACCGCCCTTGTGCAGGAAATACTCATGAAGGCCGGCCACGGCCCGGCCCACCAGTGTGTAGGTCGCCAGCGAGGCACCATCCACCGCGATCAGCTCAATCCCATCGGTGGTCGCTGCGCCGGCGCCCCCTGTGTTCACCACGCGGATGCCTGCATCACCTCGGGTATCGCCCTGCACATGGATGTGACCCAGCGCCGAATCATCGCCCCCCAAGGCGCCACTGAACTGGAATGTCGCGTTGCTGCTCTGGAGATCCCCCGAGATGGCCAGCGTACTCATGCCACCGGTGCCGTCGCCACTGAGCAGCAGGCTGCCGTGGTCCACCTCCAGCGCGTCGATCTTCGATGCCCCACGCAGTATCCATTGGCTGTCCCCGTCGAGCGTCACGCCCTGGGCCAGCACCGTGCCCCCCGTCCACAGCGAAGCGCCGGACAGAGCCACCTGCACCTGTGACTGCGGTACCAGCCCGGCGGCCACGTCATCCGGATGCAGGGCCACGTCGCCCTCCATCTGTGCGCCGTCCTGCAGACGCACGTTGAAGGGACCCGCCACCGCCGCATCCAGCGCCAGTGCAATGCCGTTGCCACCGGCCAGCCGCGCCCCGTTGGCCAGCACCAGTTCGCTGTCGCGACTGCTGCGCAGCCACAGGCCACCGCCCTGTGCACTTACCAGTGAGCCGCCATCTATGGTCAGGCGACCGTTGTCTTCCACCCTTCCAGCCCAGGCATCCGTCCCTTCCGTGCGAACGTCGGTATCGGTAAGCGTCAGGGCCCCTCGCCCGCGTGTCAGTACACCGGTGGCACCCGCACCGCGGGTGACGACCTCGCTGCCGCTCATGTTTACCGTCGCGCCGGAACGCACCACCACACCCGTAGCAGTATCGCCCTCGGTTGTAATCGTCGTGCCCTGCACGTTCACCGTGGGCACCTGCCCCAACAGGCTCGCATCCGTATACAGGCCATGAGCATTGGCGCCCACGCTCTGGATGCGGCTGTCCTGCACGTCAATGGCGCCTGCGCGAAGATCCACCACGGGCGAACCAGTGGCCTCGCCCTGCACGACGCTGTTGCGCAGCGTCAGCGTTGAATTTGCATAGACCATCACGGTTGAGAACCGGTGGCTGAGCAGTGTTGTGCCGTCCACCGTGACCGTGTTGCCTGTTCCGTTCACGTCCAGTGCAACCATTTCTGCATCGACGCTGCCACGGCTCAGATCAAACGTCACGCCATCGCGGAGAAAGATGCCGGTGTCGGCCTGCATCTGCACATCCGTCAAACGTGCCCGCGCACCGGTCATATCCACGGCTTTGCTGCCTGATGCCAGGGCATGGATGCTGCCACCGGCCATGTCGACCCGGCCACCTGCACCAAGACCCACCGAATTCGATCCCCGCATGTCGATATCGACATTGAGCAGGCTGGCCTGCGAACCCACCTGTGCCACCACGCCCAGCCCAACGCCGCCTCCGTCGTGCACCACCTGGCTGTCGGTCAGCTGCACAACGCCAGCGGCATCGGCCAGTACCACGGTACTGCCCGCAGCACGGCTGAGCAACGTGGCATCACTGACAATGGCAAAGGACTCCACACCGCCCTGCCCGGTGGCGCGCACGGCGTTGGCGTTGCTGCCCTCCACCACGACCTGTCCGCCACGGAACGTCAGCTCTCCCAGCTCGCTGGCATACAGACCATGGGCGCTCAGGCCACGGACAAGGATATCGCCGGCGGAAAGGGTCACCCGCCCGCCCTGTGCCACAACGCCATGACTGCGCGCGCCACTGGTTTCCAGCGTCACGCCGGATGCATCCAGTTCACCGTCGACGGCCGCCAGGCCCCACGCGTCCGCCCCCGTGGTGGACACCTCTGCCCCGGCCAGGGTGATGCGGCTGCCGGCCCCCTCGGCATAGGCACCGGCATCGCCGGCGCCACTGGTCTGCAGCACGACCGCCCCCAACGGGGTGATGCTGCCGCTGTTGAGGGCATGGAAGGCGTGGCCTGACGCCGTCTGGTAGGTGCCCGCCGGTGGCGTTTCCTGGGTGCCATCGGCCACCACCTGTTGGGCGGAGGCAGGAAGGGACGAAAGCACGCTGGCCAATGAGAGACCCAGCACATGTAACGCGTATCGACGCCTTTGCATGACAGCCTCCACAAGGGGAAAAACCGACATACGACGGAATGAACGGCTGCGGCACGTGGTCTCCCGTTCAGAAAAGGGGACACGCTGCACCGGTACGATCATTCGCGGCAGGTGATGCCATTGTGAAGGCCGTGCGATGCCATGTGCGTCACCAGTAATCGATGTGCAGTATCGCCTCGCCCTTGATCACGCCGGGCTTCAGTTCATCCGCCACCCGGAAGTAGCGTGCTGTATAGGGAAACTCATGTACGCCACCTGCACCCGGGTTGAAGAACCACGGTGTTCCGAACTGCACTTCCCGGCCCGCGCTGAGGAGTTGCACGCGCACTCCTTCGGCGCTGGAGTCTGCGGTTGGCGTCAGCAGACTGCCGGTATTGCCTGGATCGCCCGCATCCAGCAGCACCATGTCGGCACGTGGGCGTGCAACGCCGCAATCCATCCACAACGAGATGGGTTTTTCCCTGGCCGTATCGCCAGGAGTAATTAGATCGGCAGCAGCGACATCCTGCAGCACCTCGGAGACATCACGCATGCGGCAGGTGGTGGGCGGGAAGGCAATCGTGATGTCCACCGGCACCGTCACATCGAACGTGGGATGGCTGCGTTCCACGATGTGGACCGATGCCAGCGTCTGCGTATCGCGCATCTTCTGACCGCGGCTGAACATGAAGGCATTGATGATGAAACTGTCGCTGCTGTTGCGGATCGGGTAAGTCAGCGTGTTGTCGCCCAGCGCCAGCGGCAATCGTGGGCCGTCATAGGTGGTAGCAAAGCCGATCAACGGGGAATCCGGGCCGGTTTCGTACAACGGCAACGGGCCATCCACCGGCCAGACAGGCACATCATGCAGATCCATGACCCAGCGCAGACCCGGCCCCTGGATGTTGACCGCCATCTGCAGATCGCCACCCACCGGACACCCGCTGTAGCTGACGTTGGTGCCGCCATCCACCAGCATGTGGATCTCCTCGCGGTAACCGGGCTTCTGCCTGTCCTCAACGATGGGCCAGGTGATGGTGGCGGTACAGGCCTGCGCCAGGCCCGGCAGCAGCGCCGCCACCAATACCGGCAGCGCCATGCGGCAGCTGCGCCGATGCAGGCACACGGGCACGAGGGAACGAGAGCGATCGGTCATCTTCATTTTTCCTGTTCAACGCAAGGTCGGTACTTCGCGGTGCGCCCTGTGGCAACACGGGGTCGTGCATCACCAGTAGTCAACGTTCAAAACTGCTTCGCCCTTGATGGTGCCGGGCACCAGCGCATCGCTGGTGCGGATATAGCGCGCGGTGAACTGATGGTCATGCACGCCGCCCACACCCGGATCGAAATCCCAGGTCTGGCCGAACTGCACTTCAGCGCCATTGCGCAGCAGCTGCACGCGCACGCCTTCGGCATCGGAATCGGCCGTAGGCGTCAGCTGGCTGCCGGTGTTTGCAGCATCGCCGGCATCACTGATCGTCATCCGCGCACGCGGCGGGTCCACGCCGCAGTCCATGCGGATGGCGACCAGTTTTTCCTTCGCCGTGGAGCCTGGTACGGAAAGTTCTGCCGTCTGCACGTCCTGCAGGGTTTCAGCCTTGTCCTGCAGGTGGCAGGTGGTGGCGGGGAACGTCAGATCCAGCTGCACGATCGACTGGTGATCAATTGAGGGTTCCGATGGCGCCCGCAACGTGATCGAACCCGTCATGGTCGGCGGCGTTCGCATGCGGCCCCCACGGGAAAAGACAACTGCCCAGTACTGGATCGCATCCTCATTCACTGCGCCCCCGGCCATCTCGAACAGTCCGGGCACCTCCTGACCCACACGAAGTGGGCCGTCTGCAGAACTGGCGACATGGTGGTAGAAAATCACCAGCGGGGCGTCGGGGGCGGCCGCATATGCAGGATAGGCCTGTCCTCTGAAGGTGATGTCGCCTTCATAGGTGAGGCCGGGCATCTCCAGCGTCATGAAGACCGGTACGTCCCGCTTCCCGGGGCAGTCTCTGAAGGAACGCGCGGCAACCTTCTGGTCAAACTGCACCCTGCCCGCGTCCGGGTACGTGGCATACGTCTTGTCCAGCAGCAGGTCGCGGTTGATGCCGTACTCAACACAGGCGACTGCACTGCCTGCACAGAACAGCAGCCCCAACAGCGACGTGGCTAGCAACCTGCGTACGTGGCGCTGGACGGGACGCGTGTCAGGGGCGGTGTTGGCGTTCATATCAGTCTCCTCGGGGGCACGTTCGAGCCAGAAACAGCTCACTCGTAATCGGCGGTAACCACGATCTCGGTGGAAACTTCACCGGCGCTCGGGGCGGTGGCCGCCGGCAGGTGGTACGCCGCACGCAGGTCATAGCGCGCGGTGGCACCGGTCACCGGCACATCGATGCCCGTGTCGCCGTCCTTCAGATAGGTGGTGCCGGTGGTACCGGCCAGCAGCGCAACCGATACGCCGGCCGCCGGATCGGTGGCGGCGGTGTTCTTCCAGCGATCCGCATCACCGTCGGCCGGCGTACCGGAGAACGACAACACCGCCTTGTTGACACCCACGCAGCCGTTGAACTCCAGCACACCGGCCTTGATCTGCGCGTCGGCGCCGGGGGTCAGATCGCTGGCCTTCACTGGGTCCAACGCAATGGGCGCTGCGGTGAGCGTGCAGGTACCGGGCAGAACGCGCCCGGTAATGGTCAGGGTGGCGCTGTCGGCCAGGGCCAGCGGTGCAGCGGCCAGCAGCACGGTGGACAGGGTGAGTCGGTTGATCAGGTTCATGGGGTACTCCAAGGTGAAAGAAGAAGTCGGGATCAGGGGGTTGATTCGCTTGCTGCATCCAGTGCGGCCTGCAGGCCGGGGCTTGGCTTCGGCAGCGGCGTGCACACTGCCTGGCTCCACGACAGCCCATAGGCATCGGGCGCATCGGGGGTGCTGTACTGCAGGCGGCAACGGTTGGGGCCTTCAGGGTCGACAATCAGCTCACCCTGTTCCGGTGCGCCGCGCAGCTGGATCACGCCGCCCTGGCCAACCGCACCGTAGGCACGGCCGCTGTCGTCCTCGATGCGCGCGGCAAACGGCAGCGGTTGGCCCAGCGCATCGGTGGCGTCGATGAACAGCGTGCGTTCGCGCTTGGCATTGAACGCCACGCGCACGATGCTGCCCGCCGTGGGTGCCACCCGCTGCGAGGTCTGCAGCAGCTCCACGTCCATCGGCAGGCCCGAAGGATCCAGTTCGATCTGGTTCCAGCGGTAGGGGCTGACATGCGGCAGCAGCGCGTAGCCATTGCGGCCGATGCGGACATCATCGCCATAGCCGATGCGTGCACCCTGCGCACCGTCGGCCTGCACCAGCGCAAAGCCATCACCCACGGGGGCGCCGAAATTGATGCCATCCCGATGCAGCACCACGCTGCCCGCCGCACTGGCATTCACGGCGCTGTAGTCGCCCGAGCGGCTGTAGCCGGCGGTCACCGTGCCGTGGCCACCGCGATAGGTGGCATATGCACTGGTGCTGCGCTGGCCACCGCTGCCGTCGCTGGCGCCCACGCTGTAGCTGAGCTGCTGCGATTCGCCCAGGGTGCCGCTCAGGCCCAGCTGGCCCTGTTCGCCACGGGCAGAATGGGCCAGCTGCGTGCTCAGGCGCGGTGCGCGCGGCGCCGTGCCCAGCGGAATACTGAGGCTGGCGGTGTAGCGCGTATCCTGGCGGCCGTCACCCAGGCGGTAGCGCATGGCAGACAGGCTGTAGGTGGCGCGGCCGATGCTGCTCTGGAAGCGCAGCTGCAGATCGTTCTGCTGCGGGGAATCGCCCCAGTAGCGCACATGGCCGCCACTGAGCGACAGACTGCTGCGCTCGCCCAGGCGCTGCGAGAAATTCACCTGGAAGCGCTGGCGCGCGCGGCCAGCGTGGCCCCAATCGTCACTGCGCGACAGCGCAAAGTCGTTCAGGGTCATATAGCCACGCGTGCTGTAGCGATGCGCGGCCAGGCCGAAGTTGGTGCCGGTGGCAGCCACGTAGCGCTGGTAGTTCAACCGGAAGCTGTTGCCGGTCACCTGTTCGCCGTTACCCAGGCGCGCACGCGAGTGGGTCACATCGGCACCGAATGCACCAATGGGCGTGTTGACTGCGCCACCGAACAGCGCCGCCTGGAAATCCTCGGCGATCTGCACGCCGCCCAGCGCGGTGAAATGATTGCTGATGCCACGCGCGTAGGTGCCTTCGGCGAACCGCAGCGTCTGGCGCTCGCCACGCGCGTCGCGCAGCTCACCGGCAGTGGCACTGAAGCGGCTGGCGCCCGGGCGCAGTGCCTGCGGTACCGCGGAGAAGTTCACGGTGAATCGCTGGGTGCGGCCATCGGCTTCGGTAACGGTGACCTCCAGATCACCGCCGAAGTTGGTCGGGTACAGGTCCTCGATGGAGAACGGCCCCGGGGCAACGCTCACCTCGTGGATGATGTTGCCGTTCTGGCGGATGGTCACCAGCGCATTGCCCTCGGCAATGCCCTGCACCACCGGCGCGAACCCACGCAGGGAATCGGGCAGCATGCGTTCATCGCTGGCCACGCGCGCGCCGGTGAACGACAGCGATTCAAACAGCTCGCCCCCGGTATTGCCCTGGCCCAGCAGCAGCTGGCTGTTCCAGGCAGGAAGATCGCGCTGCAGGTAACTGCTGATCACATCGTGGCGGGTGCCATGGCTGCTCTGGTTGAAGGACGAACGGTGGCGCAGGCGCCAGGCCCCCAGGTTCAGGCCGGTGTTCAAGCCCAGGTAGGTCGCGTCCTGGCCCTGCGCGCGGTTGTGGTTGACGTTGTAGTCGAAGAACGCAGCGGTAACGCCATGGTCGCGCTGGTCCGGTGCCACGTAACCGCGTGCATTGCGCGCCTGTGCGGCCTGCGGCACGTTCACCAGCAGCTGCAGGTTGCCTGCGTCGAACTCCACGGTGGCGCCTTCCACCAGCGCAGGCAATGCAATGCAGCCCTCTGCATCTTCCTGCAGATCGGCCAGGTAGCTGTCCTTCAGGTTCAAGCGTCCCAGCAGCGCCATCGGCAGGCAGGGCGTGGCACCCACCGGCGCCGGTGCTTCGACAAAGCGGATGTCGCGGTTCTCCAGGAACTGCCCGTTCACCACCACGTCCAGCGGATAGTCGCCCGGCTCCATCGGGTTGCCCTGCGCATAGCGCTGCATGTCGATGGCTTTGCCACCAATCAGGAACCCTTCGCTGAACTGCAGTGGCTCACCCTCGCCGGCACGGGCATGGCTGGCCACTGCCATGGCCATCGCAACAGCAATGGCCACGCCCAGCGGGCGGCTGATCGGATGGCAATGATTGCGGTAGGGGAAGGCGCGCTTTTGCATGGCAAACGTCACTCGATGAGGCCAAAGCCGACATCGCTCGTAGTCGAAGTGGGCCGAAGCGTAGACAGCCCACCGCCGCCTTCCCATGCAATTTGTTGCAAAGCGACACCCCGGAACGAAAAGACGCGGGGTTCGGTGAATGCGCTGTTTTATGACGATTCAGCGTTGTTTGCACGATCCAACAAGGGTCAATCGAATGCGTTGCAGATCGCATACCTCCCGCCTGCGACCGGCTGTCGCAGGGGCGAATGCCGTTTCCTGACCGCGCGCTTTACCGCAAGCACGAACCCGCACACCGCACAAGCACCTTGCAACTAATTGCATGTTCCCGGCGCCCATGCCCGGGAACACTGTGCCCATCCGCTGGCACGCCCGATGCGGATTCATTGATCCCCTTTCAAAGGACATCCGTATGTCGAACACGTTGAACATGATCGTTGCCGGTGCGCTCGCACTGGCTGTTTCCCCCGCCGCCTTCGCTGAAAAGCTGGAGATCACTGGCGAACTGATGACCAGCACCTGCGCCGTGGATGCCGTGGGCGGCACCATCACCGTGGCGATGGGCAAGGTCGATGTTGCCTCGGTCAATGCGGCCGAACGCGCTGGCATGAAGAACTTCAGCATCCAGCTGGACTGCACCGGCTCCGGCGCATCGCAGGACGTGGGCGTGCGCTTTGGTGGCACCCCGGATGGCAGCACCGGCAACCTGGCCCTGAACCCGGGTCCGGATGCGGCAGATCGTGTGGGAGTTGCGTTGTACGACGCTTCGGGCAACCACCAGAAGCTGGGTGAGGACCCGCTGCAGTGGGTGACCATTCCGGCCGCCGGCAAGGGCCAGCTGGATTACAGCGCGTGGTACGCCTCGCCGGGCCAGAACGCTACCGCCGGTGTCGCCAATGCGTCCGGCGACTTCGTGGTGCTCTACAAGTAACCCCATCTGCACGCCGGCCCAGGGACGGGCCGGCACGCACTCAACCGAGGTATCTGCAATGAAGTTCCGTGCAATGACGTGGATGACCGCGCTGCTGGCTGGCGCATTGGCGCTGCCGGCATCGGCAGCGGTAACGCTGCAGGGCACGCGCATCGTGCATGACGCAGCCAAGGGCCGCGACGTGACCGTAAAGGCCACCAATACCGGTGAGCAGGCGGCGATGGTGCAGGTCTGGATCGACGATGGCGACAGCCATGCGCGCCCTGAGAATGTGCGTACGCCATTCCGGCTGACCCCGGCCGACCCGCGCCTGCTGCAGGCGCACCAGGGCCAGGCCTATCGCATCACCTACGCGCCGCGCCCATCGGAAGCACCACTGCCCACCGATCGCGAATCGGTGTTCTATTTCAATCTGCTGGACATTCCGCCCAAGCCCAGCGATGCCAGCGGCAAGAATCTGCTGCAGTTCGCGGTGCGCACGCGGGTAAAGCTGTTCCATCGCCCTGCCGGCCTGCCCGGCAACGCGCGCGATGCAGCAGCCCAGCTGCAGTGGCGCGCCGAGGGCAACGCGCTGCAGGTGCGCAATCCCACGCCGTACCACGTAACGCTCAGCACGCTGACGCTGTCTGACGGGCGCACGGTGGAGGTGGACATGGTGGCACCCGGAGCACAGGTACGCCTGCCGCTGCCGGCCGGCTCGGCGATGCCGACCACGGCCAGCTTCACCTGGCTGGATGACTACGGTACGCCGCGCGAGGCCGAGGCACGTATCGAGCGCTGATCGCTGCGTTGTGCGACGCGCTCTCTGTAGAGCCGAGCCATGCTCGGCTGTTGTCCCGCCAGATCGCGATGCATCACGGTAAGCCGAGCATAGGCTCGGCTCTACAGGGACGCCGTGCGAACTCTGACGCATTCGCCTCACTCTGCATGGCGACAATTCGCGCCCATACGCATTACAACAACTTTGAATTTAAAACTTTTCTGATTGGTACAGCAGCACTCCTGTGCGCATGATGGATGGCCACCGACAACGGGTGGCACGGGCTTGCAATCCCGTTAGGTTGATGTGTTTGGTTACGCTTGCCTGTCGGCGTCGCTCATCCCTCGGGCGACGTCGACAGGCATTCTGTCCGCGCTTACATGGCGGGCGGTGCGTGGGGGCCTCGTGCCCGCCGGCGCTTCTACATCAACCTCCGGTATTGCAACCACGCACCGTCCGCCACCCTCGCTGTTAAGCGGGGTGGCTTCTTTGCCGCATGCATAAGGAGGCCGCCATGACCCAGTCAACCTACCCGCACCTGTTCGCCACCCTCGGCGAAGCCGCCACGCGCCTGCCTGACGATCTGGCGCGCACGCTGGAACGCACCTTCGAAACCCTACTGGAGGGCCAGGCCCCAGGCAGCATCACGCTGCTGGCCTGCCTGCAGCACATCCGCCAAGGCGATGGCGCCGATGGCCAGCCGTGGCCAGGCGATGGCCGCACTCCCGGGCAGCGGCTGGCACTGGCCCGTATCGACCGCGCCAACGGCGGGTTGTCCTTCCTGCTGGAACTGCTGCACGCCACCGAACGCGTGCGCGTGGATGGCGAGGTGGGCCAGCAGGTGGGCGATGACATGCGCGAGCGGTTGCTGCTGGCCTGCCGTGGGCTGGCCGAGTATGTGGATGTGCAGCTGCACGCTGCGGTCTGACCCGCGCTGTCGCTTCTGTAGCGCCGAGCCACACGCGGCTGCTTCCGGGTCTGACCACGAAGAAGCCCGCGCGTTGTGCGGGAGCCGAGCATGGCTCGGCTCTACACGAAACTGCCGGCCTAGGGGTTGGCGTCGAACACCAGGGTCATGTTGCCTTCCCAATGCGAGGAGGGCCTGTCCACCATCTTCTCGACCGCATCGCGATTGGCAATGAAGCGCAGCACCGAACGCCGGTCGCGCACGTAGCCCTCCGGCGTGAATCGCGGCGCCAGGGTGTCATCGGGCACCATGGCAGAGAACTGCGCAGGCTTGCCGTCTTTCAGGTTACGCATACCGGGAATCGTTACGTCCACGTCCACCGGCACCACGGTATCACTGTCGGCATGTCGGATGCCGCAACGCCTATCGACTTCATGCTCGCACCGCATCTTAAGACTGAAATCCATGGAGCTTGTTAGGTAAAACGGGAGCTCCTGGCGCAGTGTGGCAGGCGTGATGCCGTGGTCCACCCACCGACCCCAGCCGCCATCTGGCGCCAAGGTTACGCGTGGATGCTCACTGGGAAAGCGTAACTGGAAATCGTGGATGACATCGAATTCGAAGTCGAGGCGGATGTAACGGATGCCGGTAATGTTGTCGCCCAGATCAATGTGATTCGGCCCAGTGCCAATCTCCCAGGCAGGAGACGCTGTGTAACGGCCTTCCTGCAGCGTCATGGCACTCGGCAGGCGCACGTCGATGCCTATACCGACATTCCTGTAGACGTAGGTACGATCGCCGCGTGCGACTGTGCTGTAGCAGGCCTGAGGATTCTGCGGATCGCGCACACCCCAGCCGCCGGTAGAAAAACCAACACCACCTGCGCCGCGAATGGCGGTGCATCCTCCGCTGATCCCGTAGTACCAGGGATCTTGGCCACGGGTGAAGTCCAGCCGCAGTGACATGGCAACAAAGCTGACCGATGCCTGGAACGTATGGCCGTTCTGGGTATTGGTGAAAGTAACCAGGCGTGGCGCTGGAAAGCCAATGTAGGTCGTGTTACGCCTCGACGAATTATCGCCGTCACCACTCTTTCGCCAATACTCGCGATTGCCCAGATCGAAGATGTAGGCATCACGCCTTTGGCATTCCGTCGGCCGCCAGTTGCAGAAGGCACCGCGCGGAGTAGTGTTCTCGAACTCAGTGTTGTTGGGATCCAGGGCGTTGGGGCGGAAACGACCTGTAACGGTCTTGGCCACTGTCTGCGCTTCGGCCACAGGTACCCAGAACACGGCAATCAGAATGAATAATGCGGTCAGCAGTTTCATGTTCGTTTCCTGAAGAGAATGCGTGCGCGGGCGCTCAATGCGCCGCCACTGCGGGCGGACAGCCCACCAGGCCCACCATCAGTACGTCACCCTCGCGCGGGTACTGGCCCTCTTCCAGGGTCAATGTGCAGCGGGTCAGGTTTGGGTACTGCAGTTCAACAATGGGCGCGCGGGCGCTCAGTTCCAGCGTGAAGAAGCCGGCATCCTCGCTGACACTGCGGCTGGCGTGGTTGATGACCTGGACGCCGCGCACCCCATTGCCGTCGGCATCCACCACCTGGCCGAGTACGGTGAAGGTGCGCAGCACATCGATACTGGCGTGCATCACCCCCCCCTTGTTGAGGTGGTAGCTGACCGTGGCCGGCTGCACCACCGCTGCCGGTGCGGCACGGCCCTGGAAGTCGAACCGCACATGACCGGCGCGGTAGGCCGTGACCGGCACGAAGTTGCGCCCAGTTCGCAGCGCCACGCCCCCTCCCTGGCTGTCGTCGGCACGCAGCGCAAGTTCCGGATAGTCGCTGCTCACATCCACGATGATGCCGGTATCCACACCACCACTGCGGCCTTGGCCCAGCACGGTCGCATGGCCGCCGCCGAACACCACAGTACTGTCCAGGTTGGCACTGCCGCTGGTGCGGCCGTCAGACTGCTGCAACTGCACGTCTCCTTCCAACAACGAGCTCTGCAGGTAGGCGCCGGCGTTGGCACTGACGCCACCGCGCTCGGCGCTGATGGAGCCGTGCACACTGCGCAGCAGCGGACTGTCCACGCGTTGGGTAGCGCTCGCTGTGATGTAAGCGTCGCGGCTGCCCTTCTCGCCTGTTCGACTGCCCACGCTGCCGCTGTAGCTGCGCGCATCGCTGCCCAGCGAAAGGCTCAGCGTCAGATCGATGCCACGCTGGCGGCGGTACTGGGTGAAGCGGCTGCCAGGGCGGTCATACACACTGACACGCCAGTTGGCGTCGTGGCGACCAAACAGGGTTTCGCGGCGGCCGTAGGACACATCGATACCGGTGCCACGAGTATGCCCAGAGGTGCGCGCCACGCGCAGGCTGGCATTGTCTCGGTGGCTGAAGCGATGGTTGACCGAGACGGCAGTGCTGTCCTGCCACCCGCCACGTGTTTCCCAATGTGGCGGACCGCCATTGCCGCGCAGCACGCGCTGACGCTCTTCGGCCCAGCTGCGACCGTGATTGAGGACCACCGAACCGGCACGATAGCGATACAGCGCTTGCAGATCCATGCCACGCCCGGCATCGCGCGAGGTATAGAAATTGGTGTAGGTACTTAGCTTCTCACTGGCCTGCCAATCCAGCGAGACCGCGCCGGAGCGCCGCTCGCCCACCTGTTGCACGGCCACGCCCGCCACGGCACGGGGGTGCACCAGGTAGTTCACCACTGCACCCGCAGCAAACGCACCCTGCTGGGCCACCTCGCCCTTGCTCAACAGGCTGCGCTGCTGGGCGGCAAAGGCGCTGTAGCGCCAACGGCGGGTAGGATCGCGCCATTGGCTGGGCTTATGAATACCGGCGGATTCGCGCGAGACTTCCTGCCCATCTTCCACCACCCGTAGTTCGACGTCGTAGATACCGCCAGGCAAGCGGCGGGTGTCGATCTCCTGGATGCCCGGCTTCACTGCCTGCGTGGACAGCAGCTTGCCGTCGCGGTAGATCTCCACCAGGCCCTCGCGGCTGGCAGTGACATAGACCGGGTACACGCTGGCGCTGCGGGTATCGGCCAACAGAATGTCGGACGAACCCACCATCAGGCCCAGCGCGGTATCGTTCTCGGCGCCCGGGGCCCGCGGCTGACGGGTAATACCTTCGAAGGTCGGCAAAAAGTAGCCGACGCGCACAAAGTGATCACCCAGCTCGCGCTGTGCATACAGCGCGCTCAGATAATGCTCGGCGGTACCGGCCTGCGCGTAGTACTGGTAGCTGCCAAGAGTGGACCAGTGGCCTACGCTGCCACGCAGATCTGCACTGTAGCGGGCAGCCGTCTGCTGACCCTGTCCACCGTGCACGGCCACACTGTTGCGCACGATCAAGCCATGGCTGCCATCCTGCGGCAAAACAATATGACGGCCTTCTTCGTTGGCACCACCAGGGGTGAGCAGGCTCAGCAGCGAGCTTGCCAGGCTGTAATGCAGCGCGGCCAGACCACGGCACGACGTGCTGCAGACGCCCAGCGCCATCGGCTCGGCCAACTGCTCTGCCCAGCGCGCGCGTTCGGTTTCCGGCCAGGGGCTGTCATGGCTGTCGCCAAAGCCGATGACCTGCACGCGGTTGTCATCGTGCAGCATCACTTCGGCATCGCCCAGATAGCGGCCATCCAGCTCGACGCGCACTGTCAGCGGGCTGCCGAACAGATGATCGCGGAACTCGGCCGGCATGCGCTGGCGCTGCTCCAGCAGGCTGGGCAGCTCGCCCGCCGCCAGCCCGGCTGCGTGAGCAGAGGCCGCTGAAAGCGCAGCGATGACGGCGATGGTCAGCCGCCGGATCGGTGTGCGTGAGGTGAGAGTGCGCGATGTCATCATGTCATCCGGAACTCCCTGCGGCGGCCAGCACCGCAGGGAGATCCCACCACTCAGGGAGCGATATCGCTTTCGAAGATCATGTGGAACTGACCGCCGTAGCTGCCCTGCTTGTAGCCGCCGCTCGGCGCGGTCGCCGCAATGGCAAACGCCAGCGACTTGCCCGCGGCCGCCTGGGCAGCGGTGGCGACGATGATCTTGGAAGCCGACGTGGCCGGAACCACGACGTTGTCCAGCTTCACGGTCAGGTCCACCACGTCGGCGGCAGAGGACATCTGTGCCGGGGCGGTCAGGTAGGCACTGATTTCGGCCGGCGATTTCACGTTGATCACGCGACCGGTCAGCTCACCCAGGGTCTCGCGGGCGGTGTCCCACGGCAGGGTCTGCGGCAGGCCTTCCCAGCCATCCGGCGTGGAGACCTGCAGGCCGGCGGTGTTCGGCACATCGGCCTGGACGTTCACGGTGATGCTCTTGGTTTCAACGGCGGCCATGCTGATGGCCGGGGCAATCAACAGGGCCGCGGCGGCGGCCAAAGCGAAGTTCTTGCGATGCATGGGAATGCGCTCCTAAAGGTTGTGGAACAGAGAGAAAAGCCAGGAACAGGACACAGCTGCCCGACGGGCTCCTGGCGGACCCGATCGCGGGAAGTACTTCATCTGGAGTTCGCGTCAGCGGCGGGAGTCGATGTTGCGCCGGCTGCCGCCCTCCATCAGTTCAAACCGGTGGAAACGTGCCGGATCTTCTGCAAGAACATGGCTGCGGCCAGGCCGCACGTGGACCAGCACACCCGCGTCGCAGATATCGGGTGCGGCGCGGTCGCACTGCCGCATGTTGTCCAGCACGATCGTGGCGTTGCCCTCGTTCTGGATCCGGTTGCCTTCGATACGCGTGTCGTAGCGCACGTTGTCCGGTGCGACGAACATAATGGTGCCGAAACCGGTGAATACCTGGATGGAGGACGTTACTTCAACCGCCGCACGCGCTTGCTCTTCGGTGAGCGAAAACTCTTCGGCGGTTGGCGCAACCGGAATGAAGCGCAACCGGTAATACTGCTCTTCGTTGCGATCACCGCGATGCACCAGCCGCGTGGCCTGCTGGCCATTGGCGGCAATGATCAGACGGCTTGGGCTGGCGATGACACCCTGCGCGCCCGCCACATTTCGGGCCAATGACGTCGTATCCACAGGGAATTCCGTCACTTTTCCTGCGGCATCAAACTGCATGCGTGTGACTTCAATACGCACGTAGGCGGTGCCCTCGCCCGTGTTGCGGATGCGCTTGAGCAGATTGCTGTTGGCGGGCTGCAGATAATCAAACAGCGGGCCAACGTTGATGCTGGGCGGGCTGGCGGCAGCGCTGACGGCAGCGGCAAGCAGCGCCAGAAAGAGGGCGATACGCATGAATGGCTCCTTGAAGGGAGACGATTCTATGAACACCACCAAGATCACGACCATACAACTTGTTGCGTTTTTCTACGCGTGATCGGAGTTCGCCTGGAAGGGAAAGCCGATCGGAACTGCAACAAGTTGTATGGCCTGGGCCTTCATGCAGATAGATAGTGCGGGGCTCTCATTTGAAGGAGTAAACCCGATGCACAAGATGATGATCCCGTTGAAGCGTTACACGCAGTTCAACGGCCGCGCCAGCCGCAGCGAGTACTGGTGGTTTCAGTTGTTCGTTGTGATCGTTTCGATCCCGTCGTACATCCTGAGCGTGTACGCTGGCCACGTCGGCTCGCAGGGCTTGGCGCTGGTGTCGATTGGCCTGAGCCTGCTGACGTGGCTGGCGGTTGTGGTGCCCTGCCTGGCCGTGACCGTGCGCCGCCTGCACGACACCGATCGTTCGGGCTGGTGGCTGCTGCTGATGTTGGTACCTTTCGTGAGCCTGGCGCTGCTGGTGTTCCTGCTGCTGCCGGGTACGCCGGGCGGCAACCGCTTCGGTTCCCTGGTGCCACACGTCTAACGATTGCGCCCTGCTTCCGCTCTGGTAGGTGTCGACCTTGGTCGACACAGTGCCAACCAAGGTTGGCACCTACCACAGCAACGCGTCGGCGCTGTGGCTCTGCTTGGTAGGTGTCGACCTTGGTCGACACAGTGCCAACCAAGGTTGGCACCTACCACGGCAGCAAGGTAGCGTCGGGCCATGCCCGGCGTCTTCAACTACGCGAAATGCTTGTATCCGCCGTCGGCGGCTTCGCCATCCACGTGCACGCCCTGCCCTTCGGCAATACGGCCGATGCGGGTCAGCGGCAGATCCAGCGATTCGGCCAGGTAGTGCAGCGCATCGCGCTGGCTGGCGGCGGCGGTGAAACACAGTTCGTAGTCGTCACCCCCGCGCAGTGCGCAGTCTCGTGCACCGTCGCGGCCCAGCAACTCACGCAGTGCATTCGAAACCGGCAACAGATCGGCATCGACATGCGCGGCCACTGCGCTGCGCGTGGCGATGTGTCCCAGATCGGCCAGCAGGCCATCGGACACATCCACCGCCGCATGCGCGAACGCGCGCAGGCGCAGGCCCAGGGTCACCCGCGGCGTCGGCCGCAGTAGGCGCAGGCGCAGGCTCTCGTAGTCCGCCAGCAGCGTGGCCGTGGCCACGTTCAATGCGCCCTGCTGCCACAGGCGCAGCGCACCGGCGGCATCGCCCAGGGTGCCACTGACCCAGATGTCATCGCCCACCTGCGCGCGGTCGCGACGCAGTGCCTGGCCGCGGCCGACCTGGCCCATGGCGGTCACGGTCAGCGACAGCGGACCACGGGTGGTGTCGCCACCGATCAGCGCGATGTCGTGCTGGTCGGCCAGTGCAAAGAAACCATCGGCGAAAGCCTCGATCCATTCTTCGCTGGCCTCGGGCAACGACAGTGCCAGCGTGCACCATGCCGGGCGCGCGCCCATTGCAGCCAGGTCGGAAAGATTGACCGCCAGCGTCTTCCAGCCGATATCGAAGGCCGGGGTTTCGGCCGGGAAATGCACGCCGCTGTTGAGCGTATCGGCGGTGACCACCAGCTGCTCATTGGCACGCGGCTGCAGCAGCGCGGCGTCATCGCCGATACCCAGCACGATGTCGTCGCGCTCGACGGTGCGGGCGCGGATGCGGTCGATGAGGGCGAATTCGGCCAGGGACATGGCGTGCTCCCGAGGGGTAATGGCGATATCAGGCATCAGTGCCAACCAAGGTTGGCACCCACCAGAAGCAGAGTCAGGGCGGGGTTTCACCCGTGCCAACCAAGGTTGGCACCTACCGAAGGCAGAATCAGGGCATCCGCCAGAAGCGGAACCGGATCAGTGACCCGATTCGACCTTGCGCCATTCCACGGCGGCACGATCCAGCACGCCGTTGACGTAGGTGTGGCCATGTTCGGAACCGAAGCGCTTGGCCGATTCGATGGCTTCGTTGATGACCACGCGGTATGGCACGTCCAGGCGGTAGCGCAGTTCGTAACCGGCCAGGCGCAGCACCGCGCGCTCGATCGCGTCCACTTCGTCGATGCTGCGGTCCAGGTACGGACCGAAGGCTTCATCGATGTCGCGGCGGTTGTCGAGCACGCCATGCACCAGCGCTTCGAAATACGCCAAGTCAGCGATTTCGCGGGCCTGCTCGTGGGCGAACTGGGCGATCAGCGACTGGCCGTTGCCGCCGGAGATCTGCCAGGCGTAGATGGCCTGCACGGCACGACGGCGGGCGCGCGAGCGCAGCACCGGATCGATGCCATCGCGGCGGACGGGTTTACCGGAGGGCTTGCCCTGGGTGTTCTTGTTCATGGCAGCTGCTCCAGAAGGTTGACCATTTCCAATGCGGCGAGTGCGACTTCCTCGCCCTTGTTGCCGTGGCTGCCGCCTGCGCGGGCCTCGGCATCTTCCACACGTTCCACGGCCAGCACGCCGTTCAGCACCGGCACGCCGAAGTCCAGCTGCACGCGCATCAGGCCTTCGGCGCAGCGGTCGGCCACGTGTTCGTAGTGACGGGTGTCGCCACGGATCACGCAGCCCAGGGTGAGGATGGCGGCGTGTTCGTGGGCGGCGGCCAGGCGCGCGGCCACCAGCGGCAGTTCCCAGGCACCCGGCACGCGGATCACGTCGATGTTGGCTTCGGCAATGCCGTTGCCGGCCAGGCTCTGGCGGGCGCCAGCGACCAGCACGTCGGTGATACGGGCATTCCAGCGGCTGGCCAGGATGGCGAAGCGCGCCGATTCGGGAGTGCGAAGATCGCCTTCGTAGT
This sequence comes from Stenotrophomonas maltophilia, assembly GCF_047782825.1. Taxonomy (GTDB): domain Bacteria; phylum Pseudomonadota; class Gammaproteobacteria; order Xanthomonadales; family Xanthomonadaceae; genus Stenotrophomonas. The sequence goes on from NZ_CP180589.1 coordinate 2,507,055, forward strand.
GGCTCATATGCGGCTTGGGGGTTCGATAAGGGGGTAATTCTACCGTGGATGGGCCCCGGCCGTGGTTGGCGGGGGCCTGCAGGGTGTGCCGACCAACGGTCGGCACCCACCACAGGTAGGGCATGGTCGGCCCCCATCACAGGTAGGGCATGGTCGGCACCCACCAGAGGGCAGACAGTGGGTGCCGACCGTTGGTCGGCACGCCAAGGGGTTTACGGGGTAACCGTCTCCACCACTTCCAGGCCGTACCCGGCCAGGCCGATCTGGCGACGCGGGGTGCCCAGCACGCGCAGCTTGCCCAGGCCCAGGTCGGACAGGATCTGCGCGCCGGCACCGTTGCGGCGCCACTGGCTCACGTCCTTGTCCTTGCCCGGTACCACCGGTGCCGGCTGCTGGCGCAGGCGGGCCAGCAGGCTTTCACCGTCGCGCGGGGCCTGCAGCACCACCATCACGCCACTGCCTTCGGCATCAATGGCGCGCAGGGCATCGGTCGCCGCCACGCCGAAGTCATCGCGGCGCCAGTGCAGCAGGTCGGCCAGCGGGTTTTCCACCTGCACCCGCACCAGGGTCGGGGTGTCGGCATCCGGGGTACCGCGTACCAGGGCGAAATGCAGGTCGTGCGCGATGCGGTCGCGGTAGGTCACCAGCTTGAACGGGCCGAATTCGGTGTCGATGTCGCGCTCGTCCACGCGCTCGACCGTCTTTTCGGTGGCCAGGCGGTAGGCGATCAGGTCGGCGATGGAGCCCATCTTCAGGCCGTGCTCGCGGGCGAACACTTCCAGTTCCGGGCGGCGCGCCATGCTGCCGTCAGGATTGAGGATCTCCACCAGCACGCCGGCCGGTTCCAGCCCGGCCAGCATGGCCAGGTCGACGCCGGCTTCGGTGTGGCCGGCGCGGGTCAGCACGCCACCCGGCTGGGCGATCAACGGGAAGATATGACCCGGCTGGTGCAGGTCGGCCGGCTTGGCATTGGGCTTCACCGCGGTGCGGATGGTGTGCGCGCGGTCGTGGGCGGAAATGCCGGTGGTCACGCCTTCAGCCGCTTCGATGCTGACGGTGAAGTTGGTCTGGAACTGCGCGGTATTGGCCTGCACCATCGGCGCCAGGCCAAGGTCGGCCGCGCGGGTGCGGGTCAACGGCAGACACACCAGGCCGCGGCCGTGGGTCACCATGAAGTTGATGTCGCTGGCCTTGACCAGCTCGGCCGCCATGATCAGGTCGCCTTCGTTCTCGCGGTCTTCGTCATCGACGATGACGACCATGCGGCCGAGGCGGATGTCTTCCAGGATTTCCGGGATGGGGGCGAAGTTCATGCGGCATCTCCCTGTGCGTGCTGACCGTTGGTCGGCACACTGATCAGGCGCTCCACATACCGGGCGACCAGGTCGATTTCGAGATTGACCGCGCTGCCTACGCCTGCGGCGGAGAACGCGGTATTGGCCACGGTGTGCGGAATCAGCGCGACTTCAAAACCTTCATCGTCCACTTCATTGACGGTGAGGCTGACGCCGTCCACGCAGATCGAGCCCTTCTTGGCGATGTAGCGGCGCAGCGCGGCCGGTGCAGCGAATCGCCAGCGCTGGGCACGTGCATCTTCATGGATGGACAGCACCTGGCCGAGGCCGTCGACGTGGCCGCTGACCAGATGGCCGCCAAGGCGGTCGGTCGGGCGCATGGCACGTTCGAGGTTGATGACTGCACCTTCGGCCAGCTGGCCCAACGTGGTCAGGCCCAGGGTCTCGGTGGACGCATCGGCCTGGAAGCTGCTGGCGTCGAACGCGATGACGGTGAGGCAGACGCCGTTGATGGCGATGCTCTCGCCCATCTGCACGTTGTCGAACGGCAGATTCCCGACATTGAAGGTGAAGCGGACATCGCCGCCGATGGATTCGCGTGCGGCCAGACGGCCGACGCCTTCGATGATTCCAGTAAACAAGTAACGTTCTCCGCGAAAAGTGAGCGAAAAACGCCGCAAGGCAAACAGGCGGGCGCAGGGCCGCAAAGGCCCTGTGGCACCGTCTTCTTTCATCCGGACTATGACCGTCGGCTCCGGCATTGGACCGGATCTGCTGACCCCCGACGGTAAGGCCGGGGCGCTCGCGGGCTCGTGCTTGCGCACCTACCGCCGGTGGGGAATTGCACCCCGCCCTGAAGACGTTTGTATACCGGCGAACCGGCGGCGCTAGTGTACCAGCCCGGGCTGAACGGGGTCGGATGACCCGGGGTCGGATCCCTTTCCGCAGGAAAGGGCTCTGACCCCGGCGGCCCGATTGGCTGGGGTCAGAGCCGTTTCCCAACGGGAAACGGATCCGACCCCGCCCCCCTCCAGTTGTGACGCTTGTCGCTCGCAATCTGTAAAACTTTCATTAAACTCACCCATCGGACGACATGAGGTCGCCACGGACTGCCGCGATGGTGGCCCGCCAATGGACTGCAATTCACAGGAATTCCCATGCGCAAGATCCTGATCGTGGCCGCCCTGCTGGCCGCTGCTCCGCTCTCGGCCTCGGCCGAAGCCCTCAGCTACACCTACGTCGAAGGCGGCTGGACCCAGGCCCGCACCAACGATGACGACCTGAACGACCCGAAGGTCGACGGCGGCTACGTGCGCGGTTCGGTCGCGCTGGCTGAACAGGTTCACGTGTTCGGCGGCTGGAACTACGCCAGCAAGAGCTACAACTACGATTACGGCTCGTTCAAGGTGAAGCTGAACCAGCCGGAACTGGGCATCGGCTACCACATGCCGTTCAGCGACCGTGTCGACTACACCGCCGACATCGCCTGGGTTCGCCAGCAGGCCGAACTCACCGTGAAGGATGTGGACTACGGCCGTATCACCGCCAAGGACCACACCAACCTGGTGCGCGCCACCATGGGCCTGCGCGGCAAGCCCTCGCGCATGACCGAAGCCTGGATCAAGGCCGGTTACATGGATGGCGGCAACAACTTCGAAGGCACCTGGGTCGGCACCCTCGGCGGCCAGATCAACTTCACCAAGACCTGGGGTCTGGTGGGCGAGATCTCCGGCTACCGCGACGTCACCCAGTACTCGGCCGGCGTGCGCGCCAGCTTCTGATTGCTCGATCCTCGTCGTGTGATCGAACGGGCCCCGCAAGGGGCCCGTTTTTTTTGCGATGCACTGCCCCACGCGGCGGAACCGTTTCCACGCAGGCCGCCGAATGGGCTAGGCTTGCGCGCCTCTGGCACACGCCCCTGGAACAGGAACACCGTCATGAAGACTCCGCTCCGCACCCTGCTCGCCAGCGCCCTGCTGTGCGCTCCGATGTTCGCGTCTGCCGCGCCGGCGCTCACCCCCGAACAGACCCTTGACCTGTACGCCCGCGTACTGGTGGAAGACGATGCCGCAGCCACGCGGACGCTCAACGACAGCATGCGCGCCGCCCACGAAGGCAAGGACGCCCTGACCCCCACCCCGGGCGGGCTGGCCAAGGCCCTGGCCGAACCGTGGATGGCGCTGCAGGCCAGCATCGGCGGCAAGGCCGATGCCGCCCAGACCGAGGCGCTGTACGCCAAGGTGCTGAGGGCATCGAAGTGCCGTGCCACCGGCAGCACCATCGAGAACAACGAGTACCTGGATGACCAGAAGGTCGCCACGGTCGAGTTCACCTGCCAGGTGGCGGACCTGGAAAGCGTGCGCCCGCTGTTTACCGCCAGCATGGCCGAGGACGATGCCCAGGCACGCCCCCGTTTCGTCGAGGCCTACACGCAGGCCCTGAAGAGCGGCGCGACGCGCCCGGTGAAGGGCACCCAGACGCTGTACTCGGATGCCAATCAGGGTTACTGGAGCAGCGGCAGCTTCGACAACCTGATCACCCCGGTGCTGGAAGCCATCGCCCCGTTCCAGGTCTGGATGGAAGACGCCGAGGCCGCCAAGGCCCCGAAGGTGACCGGCGTACCAGGCTGCGACCTGCTGCTGCAGCAGCACCGCAGCTGCGTGGCGAAGATCGCCCCGGCACAGATCAGCGGCGTGGATGCGATGGCCGAAGAACTGAAGGCCAAGGCGCAGGTGAAATCGGCCGATGAAATGACGCAGGAGTGCAAGGCCCTGCGCCCGATCGCCGAGATGATGTGGACCGACGAATGCGCCTGACGTGGCATCGCTGAAGTACAGGGGGCTGGCTGCACTGTTGCTGGCCCCACTGGCCGCCCATGCCAGCACCGACCCCGCCATGCAGGTGTTCGACCTGTACGCACAGGTGATCGTGCACGGCGATGCGGCCGCCCAGGCAGCGCTGGCACACTACCTGCAGGACGACCAGGGACCGCCGCTGGCGGCAGCGCTGGCCACGATGAGCCAGCTGGAACGGGCCCCTGAACTGCTCGATTGGCCGCAGGCTGCCGCGGCCCTGCGCGCGCGGCAGCGATTGGCACGTTGCAGCGCCGACGCCGTGCGCTACCCGCAGGCCGGGCTTGCCGACGTCACCTTCCGTTGCCGCCTGCCCGATCTGGACGCTTTGCTGCCGGTGTATCGACAACACCCGGTGCCGTTCAATGGACCGCATCGGCCCCAGATGGCGATGCCGCTGGCAACGGCGTACACCCGGATGATTTCGGTGGTACCGGATCACGAAAGGATCATCAACGTGTCGTTCCATCGCGATCATGACGGCGCCGCCTGGCGCATCGGCAACCTGACGCCACTGCTGAGCGCGGTTGCCGATGCGTTCCTGCCATTCTTCGAGTGGAACGAACACCTGCCCGAGGAGGCCGGATGATGCCTTGCCTGCTGTTCTTCCTGATGTGCGTTGCTTCGACCGCCTCTGCGCAGACACCCGTGCCAACACCGGAGCAGAGCTTCGACCTGTTCGCGCGGTTCATGCTGGAAGGTGACGCCGATGCTGAAGCACAGATCACCGCGTTGACCGGCATGCCAGTGCGAAGCGAACGCTGGGAAGATGCGGTGAACCGGGTGGTCGTTGGCGACGCACCCGCGGACAACGAGCGCACGCGCGCCGGCCGCGAACTCTCGCGACAGGTGGCGCGGGCGCTGCGGCAGACCCACTGCCGCAGCACAGGCAGCGAGGTGCGCGCGGGTGACGACATGCAGATCGCCATCGTTTCCTATGCCTGCCAGGTGCCCGATTACGAGGCGATGAATGCCAGCACGCCAGACGACGCGTTTCGCCCCCCGGGCGACGAGGGCGAACTCGCAACGATTCACCACGCGACCGCCCTGTTGCAACGCGCCCCCAAGCGCCTCCATACCGGTAGCGTGGTCATGGCACGTCACAACGCGGACGATGTGTGGGTGGCGCAGGACATGCCGCCACTGCACCGGTGGATCGCGTTGCTGCTGATGCTGCCGGAGTAGCTTCGGCACATGCCTGGGGTAGCGCCGGGCCGTGCCCGGCGGATTCTCCCAGGCCACGCAGACGGTGCGCGATACCCATCGCGCGAGCCGGTGGAATTTCAGAAGAATTGCATGGACCTGCAAGCGCAGCACCCTGATCCTCGGGCACTTCGTGATCTGCCCGTGTGCCGCCATGCTGAAACCCGTCTTCACCCTGCTGCTGGGAACACCACTCACCGCTGTTGCCGCACAACCTGCTGCGCTTTCACTGGAAGACACCTTCGACGCCTATGTGCAGGTCATCCTCCACGGCAACGCAACGTCCAAGGAAGCGCTACGCAAGCGCAACCTTCTGCCGGAGATCAACGACGGCGCCGAGGTGATCGTCGACCCCCTCGATGTACTTCAACTGCCCAAGGCCGCTTTCAACGGCACGGCAATGGAGCCGGTTTCCCGCGCTCTGGAGATGCGGCAGAAGACCCTGTCCTGCACCATCACCAGCATCACCCGGCAGAAGGTGGATTCGATGCCGCAGGCCACTGTGGAGTATCGCTGTGCCTTCCCCGACCTCTCCGGCTTCTTCTCGACCTACCGGGACGCGCAGAAGCGACGCGTCGTCGTTGGTGAAGATCCAGAAAACGCCAAGGCCCTCTTCGTCTCCTTCGCCAGCGCCCTGCGCGACGCGCCGGATCGTTCACATCAGGGCAGCGCAGTGTTCCTGCAGAGGCCAGACAACGGCGCTTGGGTGAGCACCAATCTGCCGCTGTTGGGAAACGCACTGTTGCAGCAGGCACTTCCCTTCGACCCGTGGAATACGCGTATCGAAGCGGAATCCGTGCCCACGGTCACCGGCATTCCCACCTGCGACCTGATGATGGCCGCCGAGCTGAGGTTCATTGCCAGGCACCATCCCCAGACCCCCTCCCTGAGCAACGGCGCGCTGCAGGGCCACCTGGTCGAGCGGGTAAAGGGAATGAGCGACGAAGAGGCCACGGGCTACTGCCGCATGGTCCATGAGCGCAACCGCGAGCTGTGGAACAGGGAGAATACCGACTGATGTGGCGCCTCCTCATGATCACGCATCTTGTGATCCTGTTTCTGGGCCTGCCGCTCTGGGCGGTCGCCTCGATGGCGAAGGCGTGCCTGCCGATCTCTCGCCGCAGGCCGAGTACACCTTGCAGGCGCGGGTGCTGCTGCACGACGATGCGGGGGCGCGGCAGATGCTGCGCGCGCGGGGCGAAGGATACGAGCCTGCCGTCGCGCTGCAGTGGCAGTTGCTTGTGGACGATGTGCCCGCGGTACTTTCCCGGCAGGGACCCGCTGCGCCTTCCCCGTCGGCCACGCGGGCCTTTGTGCAGGCACTGGCGTTGCGACTGCCCAGGGTCAGCTGTGCTGCGCGGGCGTTCGTGCCGGGGGGATCGCCGGAAATCGGGATGTATCAGCTTGTCTGCCAGCATCCCGACGTGGAACCGCTGCGGCAGGAGTATCTGGCGTTGCAGGCCACGCCTGAAGCGGGGCGCCAGGCACGCATCGATGCGCTTTTCCTTCGCTGGGCGGCGGTGTTGCGCGATGCACCCGATGCGCCACATTGCCGCGCGGTCACGGGGTGGTACCAGGCACGCCATGCGTTCGCCCATGCCGAGCGCGTGCATCAGCTCTACCAGACCATCCTGTGGCGATTGCTGCCGATCGAACAGTGGTTCGATGAACCACTGCTGCCGCAGGACGACGAGCTGTGTGATGCTGATTGAAGTCCGCCGGGCACGGCCCGGCGCTACCGACGCCTGTTATGCCCGCAACAGCAACCGCAGGTCATCCCCCACCTGGCGCTGGTCCACCACGCGCAGGCGGCGTTGCTGGTCCATCGCCTCGATGCCCAGGCCCGCCAGCAGCGGGCGGCCGGAATCGCCCAGCAGCGTGGGCGCCTGGTACAGCAGGAGTTCGTCCACCCAGCCGCCGCGCAGCAGCGCGCCAGCCAGGGTGGCACCGGCTTCGGTGTGCACTTCGTTGATGCCACGTTCTGCCAGCAGGGCCAGCACCGCACCAAGATCCAACCGCCCGTCGACACCGGGCACGCTGGCGAACTCAGCGTCGGCCGCATCCGGTGCGCTCACGGCTGCATCGTGAACGTACAGCGTCGATGCCCCGCCCTCGCGCACGCGGCTGCATTCCAGCGAACGCAGACGCGAATCGAGTACAACGCGCAGTGGCGGCATCACCTCGGTACCCGCCAGGCGCACGGTCAGCATCGGGTCGTCGGCCAGCACCGTATCGGCACCGGTCAGGATCGCGCCCGCGCGTGCACGCCAATGCTGCACGTCTTCGCGCGCGGCCACACCGGTGATCCATTTCGAGGTTCCATCGGCCATCGCCGTGCGGCCATCCAGACTGGCGGCCAGCTTCACCCGCAGCCACGGCCGGTTGCGCTCCACCCGCGACAAGAAGCCCTTGTTCAACTCGCGCGCCTGCGTGGCCATCAGACCTTCGGCGACGTCGATGCCCGCCGCTCGCAGCAGATCGAAGCCACCGCCATCGACCTGCGGGAACGGATCGCGCATCGCCGCGACCACGCGCGAGACACCCGCCTCGATCAGGGCCAGCGCGCAGGGCGGCGTGCGCCCGTAATGCGCGCAGGGCTCCAAAGTGACGTAGGCGGTGGCGCCGCGCGCCTCGCTGCCGGCATCGCGCAGGGCGAAGACTTCAGCATGCGGGCCACCGGCACGCTGGTGCCAGCCCTGCCCGACCACGCGTTCGCCATGGGCGATCACGCAGCCCACCATCGGGTTGGGGCGGGTGGTGTAGGCAGCACGCTCGGCCAGGCGCAGAGCGTTGGCCATGTGCAGGTGGTCGAGGGCGGAGAACGGAGTCGTCATGGCGCCATGGTAGCGCTGTCGATACCGCCGGGCATGGCCCGGCGCTACCGGCGATGTTGGTAGATCCACGCCATGCGTGGATGGACGCCTCCGTGCCAACCAAGGTTGGCACCTGCCGCAGCGGCGGTGGTCAGCCCTTCTTCTTCTTGGTCAGGGCAATCACATCGCCCAGCAGCTGCAGCTGTTCGGTACTGGACGGCAGATCGCGCTCGAGCTTTTCGATCTCCTCGCGGAAATCGGCCACGTCTTCGAAGCTGCGGTACACCGAGGCGAAACGCACATAGCCCACGTGGTCGAGCTTGCGCAGTTCATTCATCACGAACTCGCCCACCTTGATGGACGGCACTTCGCGTTCGCCACTGATGCGCAGCTGATGGACCACGGCACGCACGGCGGCTTCGATCTTCTCTTCCGGCACGGCACGCTTCTGCAGCGCGCGGTCGAAGCCGGCGCGCACCTTGCGCTGGTCGAAGGCTTCGCGGGTGCCATCACTCTTGACGATGGCCGGCAGCTTCAGTTCGACCGTTTCCAGGGTGCTGAAGCGCTCGTTGCACGCCTCGCACTCACGCCGACGACGGATCGTCGCGCCGTCTTCAGAGACGCGCGAGTCGATGACCCGGGTATCGGCATGTTGGCAGAAGGGGCAATACATGGAACGCCTGGCTCAGGAGGAATACCGATCTGCCATCATCATGGCAGCGTCGCAACGGTACCTGAGAAGGGCCGCACCGGCAAATCCGGGCGGCGCTCAGCCTTGTGCGGCAAGGGTTTGGCTGCGGCGCAGCCACGCCAGATGCGCAGCCGGCAAAAGCACCGGCGGCCCCAGCAGCAGATAGCCCAGCACCTGCCAGGGGCTGCCATGGAACATGGCAAACAGCACCAGCCCGGCGATGCCCAGCGCGGCCAGTACGCCCAGCACCAGCCCGATCCATGGCAGGGGCGGTGCCCGCCGCAGGCCTTCGCGCCCGTGCCGCAGGTACTGCCACGACAGCCACACCCAGCCGGCGGCGCCGGCCAGGCCAGCGGCCGCCCAGAGGAACAGCAACGTGTACTCGTCGTCGCGCATCAGGTCCAGACGGGTCAGGAACATGTAGAGGGCGAAGCCCGCTACGCCCGCGCCGGCAATCAGGCCGGGCAGGCCCAGCAGCAGGCTGTGGGCGATGTAGATGCGACGGTGGCGGCGCTCATCCATGGGCGGTTGCTCCAGTGTTGGGGTCAGAGCCCTTCCCTGCGGGAAGGGATCCGACCCCATTCCCCGATCAGCCGTAGACCGGGTACTTGCGGCACTGCGCGCTGACGGCGTCGCGCACGCGGGTGATGACCGCTTCATCGGCCGGGGCGTCGAGCACGTCGGCGATCCAGTTGGCCAGGTCCACGCAGTCCTGTTCGACGTAACCACGGGTGGTCACCGCCGGGGTGCCCAGGCGCAGGCCCGAGGTGACGAACGGCGAACGCGGGTCATTCGGCACCGAGTTCTTGTTGACGGTGATGTGGGCCTTGCCCAGCGCGGCTTCCGCGTCCTTGCCGGACACGTCCTTGCCGATCATGTCCACCAGCATCAGGTGGTTCTGGGTGCCGCCGGAGACGATCTTGTAGCCGCGCGCGATGAGCGTGCTGGCCATCGCCTGGGCGTTCTTCACCACCTGCTGCTGGTAGGCGGCAAAGCTCGGTTCCAGCGCTTCCTTGAAGGCCACGGCCTTGCCGGCGATGACGTGCATCAGCGGACCGCCCTGGATGCCCGGGAACACGATCGACTGCAGCTTCTTGACCAGGTCTTCGTCGGCACCCTTGGCGACGATGATGCCGCCACGCGGGCCGCGCAGGGTCTTGTGGGTGGTGGAGGTCACCACGTGGGCGTGTTCCAGCGGGCTGGGGTAGACGCCTGCGGCGACCAGACCGGCCACGTGGGCCATGTCCACGAACAGGTAGGCACCAACCTTGTCGGCGATGGCGCGGAAGCGCGCCCAGTCGATCACCTGCGAATAGGCCGAGAAGCCGGCCACGACCATCTTCGGCTTGTGCTCCAGGGCCAGGCGCTCGACTTCGTCGTAATCGATCAGCCCCTGGTCGTTCACGCCGTACTGCACGGCGTTGAACAGCTTGCCGGAGGCATTCACCTTGGCACCATGGGTGAGGTGGCCGCCGTGGGCCAGGCTCATGCCGAGGATGGTGTCACCCGGCTGCAGCAGGGCGAAGTACACGGCCTGGTTGGCCTGCGAGCCGCTGTGCGGCTGCACGTTGGCATAGTCCGCGCCAAACAGCTGCTTCAGGCGGTCGATCGCCAGCTGCTCGGCGATATCCACGTATTCGCAACCACCGTAATAGCGCTTGCCCGGGTAGCCTTCGGCGTACTTGTTGGTCAGCTGGCTGCCCTGGGCTTCCATCACGGCCGGGCTGGTGTAGTTCTCGCTGGCGATCAGCTCGACATGGTCTTCCTGGCGCTGGGTTTCGGCGGCGATGGCCTTGGCCAGTTCGGGATCGTAGGTTTCGATGCGGACGTCACGCGGGAACATCGGTTACTCCAGGCAGGGAGGGAACAGCAGGGCCTGCGATTGTAAGCGGGCTGGAGGGCCCGGGCGACCGCAGCCGAAGGGGCTTGGGCAATGCGCTGTGGCATGATGTGCTGGCGCGCCTGCGTGTGCATTCCGCGGCGGTATCGGGCGGCGCCGTCGCTCGATAGAGATTTCCGGAAGTGTGACCCCCTTCCTTGCAAATCTTAATTGTTTATTTTCACAAACCTAAAGACGTGGCCTGCGCGGCCGATACGCCCTGTCCATACAGGGGAAAATCCGCGTGACCCATCCGCATCAAGTTCTGCCGGCAATGACGCTGGCACCGCGTCGCACTTCCGCCGCATCCGGCACCCTTCCCACCCACCTGCTGGCCCTGGCGATCGGCCTGGCCATGAGCGGCCCGATGACGGCCGCCGCTGCGACGGTAACCCTGCGCGACCCGCTCCTGCTCGATGGCAGCTGGTACGCACCGGGCGCATGGAGCAACGGCGATCCGAACCTGACCGTTGAAAACCACGCCTACATCGACAGCGTGACCCCGGTGGTCGTCGATGGCATCCGCGCCGATTCGTGGCGCGTGGACATCGGCCACGCCAGCGGCGGCGAGCTGTTCATCCAGAACGGCGGCGTGCTGGAAAGCACCGCCATCTTCATCGCCACCCTGCCCGGCTCGACTGGCAAGGTCACCGTCACCGGCGCCGGTTCGCAGTGGATCGGCAACAACAGCATCGGCGTCGGCCATGAAGGCAACGGCGTGCTGGACGTGCTCGATGGCGGCCAGGTGATCAATGCCCAAGGCACATGGGTGGCTTCGGAATTGGGCAGCAGCGGCGTGCTGACCGTGTCCGACAAGGATTCGCGCTTCGCCAGCGCCCATATCCACGTGGGTGGCCAGGGCGCCGGCACGGTGAACGTGCGTGCCGGTGGCAGCTTCGAAACCGGCATCGCGCGCCTGGGCAGCTACAGCACCGCGGCCCGCGGCGAAGCGACGGTGACCGGCAAGGATTCCAGCTGGTTGAACACCAGTGACCTGCTGATCGGCGTTACCGGCACCGGCATGATGACCATCGCCGATGGCGCTGCGTTGACCGTGCGCGGCAGCACCCTGCTGGGCCAGCAGCGGCACAGTGCAGGCGTGCCCGATGGCGTACTGGTGCTGACCGGCAAGGACACCACTGCCACCACCGGCTTCATTGCCGTGGGCCAGAACGCGGTGGCCGAACTGAATGTATTCGACGGCGCCGCGCTGACCGCAGGCAACGTGGGCGTGGGTGAGAACGTGCTGGGCGATGGCAGCTTCCGCGTGGCCGACGCCGGCAGTTCGGCCAGCGTGGGCCGCCTGACCATCGGCAACCTGGGCACCGGCAGCGTGTCCGTCTATGACGGAGGCGTGCTGACGGTGAACGACGTGCTGGGCCTGGGTGGCGCCAACGGCAGCCGCGGTTCGCTGACCATCGGTCCGCAGGGCACGCTGAACCTGGCCGGTGGTCAGATCTACCAGGGCGCCGGCACCGCCAACGTGCTGATTGCCGATGGCACCCTGCACCTGACCAGCAAGGCCTTCACCAGCAACGTTGAAATGGCACTGGACGGCACGGCCACGCTGGACACCGACCAGGTCGATGCGATGCTCAGCGGCCGCCTGACCGGCACCGGTGCACTGCGCAAGACCGGCAGCGGCACGCTGACCACCTATGCCAACAACAATTACAACGGGGGTACCCGCATTGAGCAGGGCACCCTGGTGCTGGCTGGCAACGGTGCGATCCGCGGTGCGGTGGATGTGGCGTCCGGCGCGACGCTGCAGCTGCAGCGCAATGGCCAGACCCTGTTCAACAACGTGCTGTCCGGCGCCGGCGATGTGGTGAAGCTGGATGCGGGCCTGCTGAGCCTGTCCGGTGACAGCAGCGGCTTCACCGGCACCACCCGCGTGCAGGCCGGCGCTCTGGACGTGCGTGGCCGCCTGGGTGGCCTGGCCGAGCTGGCCACCGGCACCGAACTGAGCGGCGACGGCCAGCTGGGCAGCGTCATCATCCGCAACGGCGCGACGCTTGCCCCGGGTTCGGCCACGGCCTTTGCCACGCTGTCGATGACCGGCAACCTGCTGATGGAAAACGGCTCGCGCTACCTGGTGGACCTGGGTGCCGATGGCGCCGGTGATCGCGTGCAGGTGGGCGGCGGTGCAACGCTGCAGGGCGGCAACACGGTAGCCATCGCCAGCGAGGGTGACTGGCAGCCGCGCACCCGCTACACCATCCTGAGCGCAACGCAGGGTGTGCAGGGCACGTTCACCGGCGTGAGCAGCACGCTGGCCTTCCTGACCCCCACGCTGGACTACGACGCCAGCAACGTCTACCTGACCCTGGCCCGCAACGATATCGCCATGCCGGATATCGAACTGGCCTTCCCCGATGTGGTGGTGAACCCCAACCAGAAGGCCGTGGCCGGTGCGGTGGAAGCGCTGGGCAATGGCAACGCCGTATATGACGCCGTGGTGCGACTGGACGTGGCCGAGGTGGTGCCGGCCTTCGACAGCCTGTCCGGCGAAATCCATGCCGCACACCGTGGCGCGCTGCTGCAGAACCGCTTCCTGCACGAGGGCATCGACCGCCATCTGGACGGCGCCACGATGGGTGCGGAAATCGCCCCGGGCGTGCACGCGTGGATCGGCGGCAATGCCGGTCAGCGCCGTACCGATGCCAGCGCCGACAACACCGGCCTGCGTTCATCGCAGCACGGCGTGATGGCCGGCGCCGGCTGGCGCCTGGGTGAGTCGCTGGAAGTGGGCGTGGCCGCCGGCCAGCAGCAGCTGGTCAGCCGCTTGGCCCGCCGCGAAGCACGCGCCGAAACCGACAGCACCGAGTACGGCGTGTACGGCCAGTACCGCTGGCAGGGCCTGAGCCTGCGTGCGGGCGTCAGCCGTGCCGATTACCGCACCGACAGCACCCGCAGCGCGCAGGTTGGCACCCGCCTGGACGAACGCCTGTCAGCCCGCGAGGACGCCACCGGCACCACCGCGTTCCTGCGTGCCGGCTGGACCTTCGGCGGCCCGCGCCTGCAGCTGACCCCCGAGCTGGAACTGGCCCAGGTCCGTCTGCAGAGCGACGGTGGCCAGGAGCGTGGCGGCCACAGCGCGCTGCAGTGGAACGGCGGCGGCGCACGTTACCGCACCGGTCTGGCCGCGCTGCGCGCGGACTGGGACATCAGCGGTGGCCAGCGTGATCGCGCGGCACTGACCGCGCGCGTGGGCTGGCAGGTGGCTGGCGGTGATCGCCTGCCGCAGGTCGATGCACGCTTCGTGGAAGGCAGCCAGGGCTTTGCGATCAGCGGTGCGCCGCTGGCCCGCCGCAGCGCCCTGGCCCAGTTCGGTGTGGCGGTGAGCCCCACCGACAACAGCCGCGTGGCGCTGCAGATGCAGGGCCGCCGTGGTGATGGCCAGCGCAATGTGGGTGCGCAGCTGGACTGGTCGGTCGCGTTCTAAGTGAAAAACGGGGTCGGATCCCTTCCCGCAGGGAAGGGCTCTGACCCCGTTGCCTGGATGGGGTCAGAGCCCTTTCCCCTGGAAAGGGCTCCGACCCCGTTGCCGCCTCAGCGGCTGAGCACGTACTGGGCGATCACGCCGGTGGCGATGGCCACCAGCAGCATGTTGCCGCGATCATCGCGGATCCACTGGTGACCATACGGCGGGCGACGCAGGTGGTAGCGCGGGTAGTCGTTCACCACGTACACCGGCCCACGGTAGTAATCGCGGTATCGGTGGCCGACCTGCCAGCCGTAGCCCGGGCCCGGGCGATAGCCGGGCCGGTAGACCACGCGCGGCGGCGGCGGCGCCGGACGGTAGTAGCGGCGGTCATGGTCGCGGCGCCAGTCATGGCGCGCCTCGCGGCGGTCACGCTCGTAGTCGCGGCGGGCCTCGCGAACGTCATGGCGGTACTCGCGACGATCGTCGCGGCGGTCTTCGCGCCACTCACGGCGGTCACGGTGGTCACGGTGGTCACGGTGGTCATTGTCGGCAAAGGCCGGGGTGACGGCGCCCAGCGCCAGCACAGAGGCCATGGCCCCGGCCACGATTCGATTGATGCGCATGACAGACCTCGGCTTGCGGTGGGTGGTGAGCCCATATTGCGCATCCGATCTGAACCGTTTCCGGCTGGAAACGCTTCCCGCTGCAGGAGCCTGACCGTGTATTCAGGCGACGGCCAGCCCGGCGGCCCTGACCGGGCGCGGGCGGGAACCGGTTCCGGCTATAATTGGGGGTATTCCATTCAGTCTGTGCCCGCTGTCGTCCGGGATCTTCCCGCTGACGGACGGGTGCAGGGCCGCGCCCCTACGGAGACCTCATGTCCTCGCAATACATCTACACCATGAACCGCGTGTCCAAGGTGGTTCCGCCCAAGCGGCAGATCATCAAGGACATCTCGCTGTCCTTCTTCCCGGGCGCGAAGATCGGCCTGCTGGGCCTGAACGGCGCCGGCAAGTCCACCGTGCTGAAGATCATGGCCGGCGTGGACACCGATTTCGAGGGCGAAGCCCGCCCGCAGGCCGGCATCAAGGTCGGCTACCTGGCGCAGGAACCGGAGCTGGACCCGACCAAGACCGTGCGTGAAGCGGTGGAAGAAGGCGTGGGCGAAGTGCTGCAGGCCCAGGCTGCGCTGGACGCGGTCTACACGGCCTATGCCGAGGAAGGCGCCGATTTCGATGCGCTGGCCAAGGAACAGGAGCGCCTGGAGGCGATCCTGGCCGCGGGCGATGCGCACACCCTGGAAAACCAGCTGGACGTGGCCGCCGATGCGCTGCGCCTGCCGCCGTGGGATGCCGTGGTCGGCAAGCTGTCCGGTGGTGAAAAGCGCCGCGTGGCGCTGTGCCGCCTGCTGCTGCAGAAGCCGGACATGCTGCTGCTCGACGAACCGACCAACCACCTGGACGCCGAGTCGGTGGAATGGCTGGAACAGTTCCTGGCCCGTTACACCGGCACCGTCGTGGCGGTCACCCATGACCGCTACTTCCTGGACAATGCCGCCGAGTGGATCCTGGAACTGGACCGCGGCCGCGGCATTCCGTGGAAGGGCAACTACACCGACTGGCTGACCCAGAAGGATGAGCGCCTGAAGCAGGAAGACAACCAGGAAAAGGCCCGCCAGAAGGCGATCCAGAAGGAACTGGAGTGGTCGCGCCAGAACGCCAAGGGTGGCCGCACCAAGGGCAAGGCCCGTCTGGCCCGCCTGGAAGAACTGCAGTCGGTCGATTACCAGAAGCGCAACGAGACCAATGAAATCTTCATCCCGCCGGGCGAGCGCCTGGGCAACGCGGTGATGGAATTCAAGAACGTCTCGAAGAAGTTCGGCGACCGCCTGCTGTTCGACAACCTGAGCTTCCTGGTGCCGGCCGGCGCCATCGTCGGCATCATCGGCCCCAACGGTGCCGGTAAGTCGACCCTGTTCAAGATGATCACCGGCCAGGAAAAGCCGGACACCGGCGAGATCGTGGTCGGCCCGACCGTGAAGCTGTCCTACGTGGACCAGAGCCGCGACGCGCTGGAAGGCAACCACAACGTCTTCCAGGAAATCGCAGGCGGCCTGGACATCCTCAACATCAACGGCATCGAGATCCAGTCGCGCGCCTACATCGGCCGCTTCAACTTCAAGGGCCAGGACCAGCAGAAGATGGTCGGTTCGCTGTCCGGTGGTGAGCGTGGCCGCCTGCACATGGCCAAGACCCTGCTGCAGGGTGGCAACGTGCTGCTGCTCGACGAACCGTCCAACGACCTGGACATCGAAACCCTGCGTGCGCTGGAAGATGCGCTGCTGGAATTCCCGGGCAACACCTTCGTCATCTCGCATGACCGCTGGTTCCTGGATCGCATCGCGACCCACATCCTGGCGTTCGAAGGCGATTCGCACGTGGAGTTCTTCCAGGGCAACTACCGCGAGTACGAAGAAGACAAGCGCCGCCGCATGGGCGACGACGCTGCGCCGAAGCGCCTGCGCTTCAAGGCGCTGAAGTAAGGCAACCGGAAAGGCCGCGCTCGCGCGGCCTTTCTCATTCTGTGGACCGCTGCGGCTGTGGATGCGCGCGGTCCATGCATGCCGGCCAGCAGCCGGCATCTACCAATGAGCACCCCCATGTCCCTGTTCGAACGCCTGTTCCAGCTGCAACAGCACGGCACCACCGTGCGCACCGAGCTGCTGGCCGGTGTCACCACCTTCCTGACGATGTCCTACATCGTCTTCGTCAATCCGGAAATTCTCGGCACCACCGGCATGGATGCCGGCGCGGTGTTCGTGGCCACCTGCCTGGCCGCAGCGCTGGGCTCGGCGGTGATGGCGCTGGCCGCCAACTTCCCGGTCGGCATGGCACCCGGCATGGGCCTGAACGCGTTCTTCGCCTTTACGGTGGTGGGCGCGGCGGGCCTGCCCTGGCAGCAGGCGCTGGGCGCGGTGTTCATTTCCGGCCTGGTGTTCCTGGTGCTGTCGCTGACGGGGGTGCGCGCGTGGCTGGTGGCGGGCATTCCGTCATCGCTGCGCTCGGCCATCGTGGCCGGCATCGGCCTGTTCCTGGCGATCATCGCTCTGCAGAAATCCGGGGTGATCGTCGGCAACGAAGACACCCTGGTGGCGCTGGGCCCGCTGAACACCGCACCGCCGCTGCTGGCACTGGGTGGCTTCCTGCTGATTGCCGTGCTGGAAGCGCGGCGCGTGCGCGGTGCGATCCTGATCGGCATCCTGGCGGTGACCGCCGCCGGCTGGGCGTTGGGTGATGTGCAGTACCACGGCCTGGTCTCGCTGCCGCCCAGCCTGGCGCCGACCTTCCTGCAGCTGGACCTGCCCGGTCTTCTGCACCATGACGGCGGCGCGCCGCTGGCGGTGCTGCTGCAGGTGGTACTGGTGTTCGTGCTGGTGGAAGTGTTCGATGCCACCGGCACCCTGTACGGCGTGGTCGGCCGTGCCGGCCTGCTGAAGCTGCCAGGTGCGCAGAAGCGTTTCGGCCGTGCGCTGCTGGCCGACAGCACCGCCATCGTGGCCGGTTCGCTGCTGGGCACCAGCAGCACCACCGCCTTCGCCGAAAGCGCCTCGGGCGTGCAGGTGGGTGGCCGCACCGGGCTGACCGCGCTGGTCGTTTCTGCGCTGTTCCTGGCCGCGCTGCTGTTCTCGCCGCTGGCGGCGATGGTGCCTGCCTACGCCACCTCCCCTGCCCTGCTGTTCGTGGCCGGCCTGATGCTGCGCGAACTGGTGGAAGTGGACTGGAGCGACCTGACCGAATCGGTGCCGGCGGCACTGTGTGCGTTGGCCATGCCGTTCACCTATTCCATCGCCAACGGGTTGGCCTTTGGCTTCATTGCCTATGCTGCGCTGAAGGCGGGTACCGGCCGCTGGCGCGAGGTGCACCCGGCGGTGTGGCTGGTGGCGGTGCTGTTCGTGCTGCGCTACGCGCTGGAATAAGCGGTAGGAGGTGCCGGCCAGCGGCCGGCACTACCGGAGGCACGCGGTCGGCGCTGCGGTTCACCCGCTGCGCACGGTGCTCTGGGATGATGGGCGCATGTCACCGCCCGTGCTGCCTTCCGATCCGTCTTCGCCGCTGCGCCGGCGCCTGCTGCGTGCCGCGGCGCTGGCACCGGTGGCCGCCGCGTTGGCCGGCCTGCCCGGCTGCTCGCTGCCCGAACAGGTCGATGGCACCTTCCTGCAGCCGTGGCGCAGCCACCTGCAGTGGGGCATGGCGGACTGGCAACGCTCGTTGCAATTGGCGCGCAAGCTGGGCTGCAGACAACTGGTACTGCAGTGGACCGGAATCATCGGTGGCGCCGACGATGACTGGGCGCTGCCCGATACCAGCGTGCGCATGGTGTTCACCGCCGCTGCCGAAGCGGGAATTGCGGTGCGGGTCGGCCTGCCGTTCCAGCAACGCTGGTGGCAGGCCATCGCCGGCGACGATGCAACGCTGCAGGCCTTCTTCGCCGACAGCCTGGCGCAGGCCCGCACGTGGCTGGCGCAGGCGCCGTGGGCGCGCCTGCAGGCCTTCAATGGCTGGTACGTGCCCTACGAACTCGAGCAGTACCACTGGGCCGATCCGGCCCGCCAGCAGTGGCTGGCGCAGTGGCTGCACGGCCTTGTCCAGGCCACTGCCGATCGCGGTGGCGACTGCGCGATGTCCTGCTACTTCAGCCGCTTGGCCACCGACGGCAACCTGGTGACCCTGTGGGACGCGGTGCTGGCACAGGCCCCGTTGCGGCCGATGGTGCAGGACGGCGTGGGCGTTGCCGGCGCCGGCAACGTGCAGCAGCTGCAACCTCTGATCCGACACCTGCGCGAACGCGGCGTGGCCTTCGATGCCATCGTCGAACTGTTCCGCGAGCTGCCGGGTGAGAACAACGACGGCACCCAGTTCAAGGGCGAAACGGCCGATGCCGCGCGTATCGAACGGCAGCTGGCATGGGCGCGCGACAGCGGCGCCGAGCACGTGCTGGTGTATGCACTGGACCCGTGGCTGTCGCAGGACACGCCGGAAGCGGCGGCACTGCGCCGGCGCTGGGGGTTGTAGGGGGCTGTGATGGCTGGGGTCAGAGCCCATTCCTCTGGAATGGGATCCGACCCCGCCCGTCTACAGCGCGCGGCCGATGATCTCGCGCAGAATTTCGCTGGTGCCACCGAAGATGCGCAGTGCGCGGGCGTCGGCCCAGGCGCGGCCGATGCCGTATTCGCTGCTGTAGCCGTAGCCGCCATGCAGCTGCAGCAGGTCGTCCAGCACCCTGCCCTGCAGTTCGGTGGCGTTGAGCTTGGCCATGGCCGCGCGCAGCGGCAGCAGGTGGCCGCCCATCTGCTCGCCCAGGCACTGGTCCAGGAAGCTGCGAAGCATGGCCAGCTGCGAGGCCGCCGAGGCGAGCACGAAGCGGGTGTTCTGGTGGTCGATCAACAACCGGCCGAAGGCCTTGCGCTGGCGCACGTAGTCCACCGTTTCCTGAAGCATGCCCTCGGCCGAGGCCGCCGCTCGCAGGGCGATGGCCAGGCGTTCGGCCGCCAGCTGCTCCTCCAGGTAGGCAAAACCCCGCCGCTCTTCGCCCAGCAGATGGTCGGCCGGCACGATCACGTCTTCGAAGAACAGTTCGGTGGTGTCCTGCGCATGCTGGCCGACCTTGGCCATCGGCACGCCACGGCTGACGCCGGGTTGCTGCAGGTCCACGCAGAACAGGCTGAGGCCACCGGCACCCAGTTCCGGCGCGACCGTGGCCACGACCACGGCAACATCGGCATTGCTGCCGTTGGTGATCCAGGTCTTCTGCCCGCTCAGGCGGTAGCCGCCGTCCACCGCTTCGGCACGCGTGCGGATGGTTTTCAGATCGCTGCCGGCGCCGGGTTCGGTCATCGCGATCGCACCGATCGCCTCGCCGCGCGCCATCTTCGGCAGCCAGGCATCGCGCACGGCTGGCGTGGCGTACTGCATCAGGTACGGCGCCACCATGTCCGAATGGATCGAGAAGCCGATGCCAAGGTAATTGGCACGCGCCAGTTCCTCGATCACGCAGGCGGCGTGGCCGAAATCACCGCCCAGGCCATAGGGCTCGGGCAGCTGGCAGTTCAGCAGGCCCGCATCGCCGGCGGCCAGCCACAGCGCGCGCGGGGTGATGCCATCGCGCTCCCACTGCTGGTAGTGCGGGCCGATGCGTTCTTCGATGAAGCGGCGCACCTGTTCGCGGAACAGGTCGTGGTCGTCGCGGAAGACAGGGCGATCGGACATCGGATCAGCGGCCCACCGCGTCGGTGCCACTGAGCTGGCCCTGCAGCACCGGGGCGCTGGCAGTACCGGTCAGGAACAGGCTGTAGTGGTCGCCCGGCTGCAGGGCCGGCAGTTCCAGCGGGGCGCTGTCCTTGCCGCCGCAGCCGGCCACCAGGCGCGCCTTCACCGGGTTGATGCCGCGCGCAGCACTGCGCCCGGCCGCGACCGCCGGGAACACCACGGCGCCCTTGTCCGCCATCGCCAGCTTGCCCTGCGCGCAGGCGCCGGCCAGGTTGTAGAAGCGGATCTCGGCCTTTAGTGCATCGCTGGTACCACCGCCGTCTTCCAGCACCGACACCGGCTTGGACGGTGCAGCGGCATCCAGCACCAGGGTGGTGAAGCTGCCGGCGGCCACCGCCGCCTGCGTGCGGGGCTTGCCGGCCACGCGTACGGTGAACGGCTTGCCACCTTCAACGATGGCATAACGGGTCGCGCGCGCCGCCGGGCCGACGTTCTGGTCGGCACCATTGGCCACGCCGGCCTTCACTGCGGCGGCACCCGGGTTGAGCACGCGCACGAAGGCCGAACCGGCCGGCGGGCGGGCGGCATACAGCTGGGCCAGGCGCCCTTCCGGTGCGCCCTGCTGGGCGAAGGAGGCGCACGGTGCCAGTAGCAGGGCGGCGGCGAACAGCGGTTTCAGCGAGAGGTTCATGCAGGTTTCTCCGTCATGCGGAGCGTGCGCGCCAGGGTCTGGTAGCGCTGCTCCAGTTGCTTGCGATCGACCTTGTTGCTGATCGTCTGCGGCAGGGCATCCACCGCGAACAGCTCCGAGGGGATCATGTAGGGCGGCATGTAGCGTTCCAGCTGGTCCTTCCAGTCGGACAGCGCATCGGGCACGCGCTGCAGCTCGCCCGCTGCCGGCGCTGCGGTTTCGATGAAGCCGATCATGCGTACCAGGCTGCCATCGGGCCGGCGCAGCACCACCGCCGCACCGGCCACCACGCCGGGCAGGCGGGCCAGGCCGACATCGACCTCGGCCAGTTCGATGCGGTAGCCGTTGAGCTTGATCTGGTCATCGCGGCGGCCACGGAAGTAGAACCGGCCCTGCTCGTCCTGGTCGCCCAGGTCACCGCTGCGGTAGGCCCGCTTGCCGTTGTGTTCGAACAGCACGCCGGCATCCAGGTCCGGGCGCTCCAGGTAGCCACGCATGACGTGGTCGCCAGCCATACAGATTTCACCGTCCACCAGAAAGACTTCGGCATAGGGCTTGCCCACGCCGATCGGGAAGGGATTGGGCGCAGCCGCACGCAGGGCCGGGTCGATCTCCACCCAGGTGGTGGAACAGGTCGCTTCGGTCGGCCCGTAGGAATTGATGATGCGCACCTGCGGGAAGCGGGCCCACAGTTCTTCGGCCACGCGCGGGGTGAGCGATTCGGCGCCGAACACGAACACGCGCAGATCCGGCAGATGGGCTGCATCGAAGCGCGGGTTGAGGATCTGCTGGCGCACGAACGATGGCGTGGACGCCCACACCGCCACCTTCGAATCGCGCAGGTGGTCGACGAAGTGTTCGCTGCTGGCGATGACATCGCGCGGGCACAGCACGCAGCAGCCGCCCAGCCCCAGCGAGCCGCACAGGTCGAACAGCGAGAAGTCGAAGCTGAACAGCATCTGGTTCATGAAGGCCGGCGCCGGGCCCAGGCCCAGGCAGTCGCGGATCCAGCCGGTGAACAGCGCCACGCTGTCGCGGCCGATCTGCACGCCCTTGGGATCGCCGGTGCTGCCGGAGGTGAACATGATGTAGGCCAGGTCCGGCACCGCCAGCGCACGTGGTGCGTCGGCGCCAGGCAGGAAGGCATCGGCGGCGGCATCGTAGATCGCCCGCGCATGCACCAGGGTGGTGATGCGCTGCAGGCGTGCCTGCGGGTTGATGTTGTCCACCGGGACGTAGGTCACGCCCATGCCCAGGCAGCCAAGCATGGCCACCACGAAGGCCGATTCCTTGTGCCCGGACAGCACCAGCGCATCGCCCGATGCCAGCCCGGCCGCGCGCGCACGTTCGATCCATTCCTGGGTGCTGCGGTACAGGCTGGCCCAGTCCATCACGGCGTCGGCGGCGTGCAGGGCCGGGGCCTGCGGTGCGACCTCAAGGTCGGCGAAGCGGCAGTGATCGAAATCGAAGTACATCGCGCTATCTCCGGCGCCGTTGAAGAGATGCAGAGCCGAGCCCATGCTCGGCTGGGACGTTCAGCGAAGAGCAGCCGAGCGCGGGCCCGGCTCTACAGGCAGCACCCACGCAGCCAGGGTCAGCGCGCGCCGTGCCCGGCCACGTAGTCGGCCAGCACCTGCACCGAATCGACCAGGGTATCGATCTCGTCCACCGGCAGGGTCACGCCCAGGCGGTCCTTGACCTCGACCATCAGCTGCACCTTGGACATCGAGTCGAACAGCGACTCCATGTATTCGTCCGGCTGCACGCGCGTGCCGATCACCGCTTCGACGATGTCGATGAGCTGGTTCTGGATCGTCTGCTTGTCCATGTTGGTATCCACCTTGTCAGAACTGGAAGTAAAGGAAACGGGTTTCTTTGTGCAGGTTCAGCAGGCACAGCGCCAGCATGACCAGCATCAGCAGCAGCCACGCCACGTTCGGCTGCCAGCGCATCCACGCGCGCGGGGCCGGGTTGGGCTTGGCCAGCGAGGGCGAGTACACGCCCATGATCTGGTGTGCGTTCGGGGCCAGCCAAACGATGGCCAGCGACACCAGGATGTACAGTAGCTGCAGATGATGGCCCAGCAGCAGGCGCATGCCATCGGCCAGCGCCAGGCCACCGACGTGGCCCAGGTTTTCCATGCTTTCCCAGCCGCGCACGCCGAACATGCCCTGCACCAGCTGCCAGGCGTCATGCACGCCATCGGCGCGGAAGAACGCCTGCGCCACCAGCACCGCGCCGAAGGTCAGCAGCACATAGCCGGCATGCTGGAACGGATTGAGCGTGCGCAGGGCCGCCGGCTTGCGGCCGCCGACAAACACGCGCCAGGCATGGTTGATGGCCAGGTAGCCCGCATGCAGCAGGCCGAAGATGAGGAACTGCAGGCCGGCGCCATGCCAGATGCCGGCCA
Organism: Stenotrophomonas maltophilia; assembly: GCF_047782825.1. Taxonomy (GTDB): domain Bacteria; phylum Pseudomonadota; class Gammaproteobacteria; order Xanthomonadales; family Xanthomonadaceae; genus Stenotrophomonas. The sequence goes on from NZ_CP180589.1 coordinate 2,530,582, forward strand.
GGCCCATCGCCCACACCGTGGGCAGCACGATCATCGACAGGAAGCCCCCGGCGGTGGACACCGCGGCCGGGCCGGTGGCACGGCCATGGCGGGTGCGCCAGCGGGTGACCGCCATCGCCACCGGGTAGTACAGGTAGGCGGTGATGTAGCGGGTGAGCGTCATGTGCCAGCGCGCCCAGAAGTCGATGATGCTGGTGGCCTTGTAGGGCGAATTGAAGTTCAGCGGGAAGCGGATGCCGAACATGCGGGCCAGGCCCAGGGCCATGTCCGAATAGCCGGAGAAATCGAAGTACAGCTGCAGCGCATAGGTGAGCGCCGTAGCCCAGGCGCCCCAGAACTGCACATCACCGGTGGATGCAAAGCCCGCGTCGGCATACGGCGCCAGGGTGTCGGCCAGCAGCACCTTCTTGGCCAGGCCGATGACGAACAGCATGCCGCCGATGGACAGGTTTTCCGCCTGGAAACGGTAGGTTTCGCGCTTGCTGAACTGCGGCATCATCTCCTTGTGGTGCAGGATGGGGCCGGCGATCAGGTGCGGGAAAAAGGTCACGAACAGCACGTAGCTGAGCGGGCTGCGGTCGTTGACCACGCCGGCGCGGCAGTCCAGCAGGTAGCCGATCTGGGTGAAAGTGAAGAAGGAAATGCCCAGCGGCAGGATCAGCGTGTCCATCGCGCCCACGTTGAAGCCCATGTCGTGGACGAAGTTCACCATCGCCGCGAAGTACTTGTAGTGCACCAGCAGCAGGATGTCGGCGGCCACGCCGAAGGCGGTGGCCAGCAGCTGCAGCTTCGGCCGCTTGGCCAGTGACAGGATGACCAGGCTGACCAGGTAGTTGAACAGGATCGAGCCGGCCAGCAGGATCACGAACTGCGGGTTCCACCAGCCGTAGAACACGATGGAGGCCACGCACAGCCACAGGGCGGCCAGCCGGGGCTGCAGCGCGCCCAGCAGGTAGTGCACGCCCAGTGCGATCGGCAGGAAAACCAGCAGGAACAGGAAGGAGTTGAAAAGCATGGTCGGTCGGCGCTCAGTCGATACCGGCCAGTGCCTTCTGCTCGCCTTCGGTCAGCGGCAGGGACAGGGCCATTTCGGAGAATTCCCAGATCACCAGTTTCAGGCTGGGCGGCCACGTCGCCTGCTGCGGCCACGCCGTCAGCAGCGCGCCGGAGAACTGGCCGCCATCCATGCTCTGGTTCCACACCTCGCGCCCCAGGCCGTGGCCCAGGCGTTCGGCGAACAGGCTGCGCCGGCCGTTGGAACTGCCCAGCAGCAGCACCTCCACCGGCGGGGTGTCATCCAGCAGGCCACCGCTGCGGACCGGGGCGATCACCTGCTCCGGCTCCTGGTCCAGCGTGGGCCGCCAGGCCGGCGGTGCGTGTTCCAGCCCGGCCAGCACGATCAGGTCGCCCATGCGCGGCTTCGGTGCGCCCAGCGGGCCCACGTCGAAGGCCTGGCCACCCTGCCCGCCCAGCAGCGGCAGCGCCGCAGCGGTGACGGCGTCGGCGGCGCGCTGCGCGCCGATCCGGTTCATGTGCACGTCGGTGCGGAAGAACACCGGCGCCTCCTGCCCGGACAGTACCGGCAGCAGATCGACGCTGGGCACGTGGGCCGACGCCAGGGCCTGCTGCCACTGCCCGTAGCGGGCGCGCATCGGTTCGGAGTAACGCAGGCCGCAGGTATGGGCCTGCTCGATGCGTGACTTGTCCGGCACCACCACCACCAGCAGCTGCACGCCCTTGGCCTGCAGCTGCTGCGACCAGTGCTGCATCAACCGCACGCGGTCGCTGAACACCTTGGCACCGGCACCGGGCTGCGGGCGCAGGCCGTCGCGGTAGAACAGCCAGTCCGGGCAGCCCAGGGCCACCTGTTCGCCGGTGTCGCCCAGCAGGCGGTAACGCAGCGCGGCACCGGCCAGGTCACCTTCGTTCTGGATCGGCAGGCGCAGCGCCTGGTTGATCGCCTGGCCGGCTTCACCATCGGCCCATTTGGAGGGCAGCAGCTTGTCGGCCGGCAGCTTGGCGTGGGCCAGCATCCAGCCGCCGGCGCAGGCGCCGATCAACAGCAGGGCCGATACCACCACCGCGGTCAGCCGATGCGCGCGCGGTGGGGCAGCAGGTGGCAGGGGCGCAGGCGCCCCGGGGCGGGCATTCATCGGTTTACTGCCCCAGTGCCTTGTGCAGCCGCGCCTTCCACTGCTCGGGCGTCATGATCGATGCGTTGTCCCACTGGCCGCGTGCATCCGGGCCCTGCGGGTAGGACGGTTCGAACATCTGCCAGACCAGCACCTGCGGCTTGTTCTGCTTGAACTCGGGCGATTCCAGATATTCCAGCAGCATGACCCAATGGCCGACGTTGCCCGGCTTCCAGTTCACCGACACCGGGCGGTCGATCAGGTTGGACAGCTTCTGCGGGAAGCCGAAGTACGGCTGCACCATGCTGTGGCCGGTCACGTGCACCGGTGCCGGCGCATCATCCAGCAGCGACTGCTGTTCGGCCTGGCGGCGCACGGTGAAGGTATCGCGGCCGATCGCCTTGCGCTGTTCGTCGGTGAGGAACAGTTCGGCCAGATCGCCGAAGCGTCGTTCCTTGATCTCGCTGCCCAGCGCCATGCCGCTGCCGGCTTGGCCGGCCAGGGTCGGCACCTGTTCCTTGATCCTGGCCGCTACCGCGGTGGCGACCGCATCGGCGGCCGGCTGGGTCCAGTGCTGGTCGCTGCGGTAGAACACGTCCTGACCGCCCTGCTTGACCTGGCGCATGGCCTGCAGCGCATCGACGGCCGCCACCTGGGCCTTGGCCAGGCCGTCCAGTTCCAGCGCGTAGCGACCGCGCACCGCATCGCCCAGGTGTTTCCCGTCGGGCAGCTTGTCCTCATAGAACAGCGCCTTGTCCGGCAGCACCAGCACCTGCAGCTTCACCCCGGCGGCGGCCAGCGTGCGCTGTGCTTCGGCAATCAACGCGGTGTTGCGGGCAACGGCGGCGGTATCCACGTCGGTCAGGCTGCCCCAGGCGGGGAACAGCCAGCCATCCTTGCCGGTCAGCACGATGGACGAATCCTGGTTGGCGGCCGCCACCGGTGCTGCCGGCGCCTGGGCCTGCAGTGGACCGGCCGCGGCCAGCGCACACAGTGCGGCCAGCAGGAGCGCGCGCGGGCGTCGCGCAGGCGTTGCAGAGGGCGTTGCGGCGTGCAGAAGCTTCATCGGCAGATCCTTCATGCAGAGTCAGTAGTACAGGGTGGCAGCGGCGAACAGGCCCTTGGCCCGCTGGGTATCGCCGCCACCGATGGCGAAGCGGTAGGACACGGACAGGTCCAGGTACGACCGTGCCGCGTTGTAATGGTCCTCGCGGAACCAGTAACGCAGGCCGACGCCGGGACCGGCCCCGAGCGACCAGCTGCGCTGGGTATCGGACAGGGCGAACGACTGCGGGCCGATGCCGGGGTAGTCGATGCCGCGCACGCGCGAACGCTGGTCCTGCCAGTCCGCGCCCAGCACCACGTACGGGGTCAGCAGCCAGCGGGTCTGGTCGGCACCGAAACGGTAGTTGCGGCCGGCGCGCAGTTCGGCCGCGGCGAAGGCCTGCTGGCGGCGCAGTCGCCCGGTGGACTCACTCACGCGCTGCGACGGTTCACCGTTGGCGTCGAGCGCATCGACGGTGAAGTGCGCGCGGTTGTCGTCCCAGCTCAGGCCGGCCTGGGCGTAGCCGCTGATCGTCCACCACTGGGTGACATCAGTACGCACGCCGGTGCCCTGGTAGAAGCCGTAGGTGGCATAGGTCATCCAGCCACCGGCACTGTCGTTCAGGCGATAACGCGCCAGCAGGTTGGCCTGCAGCGGGCGTTCGGATTCGATCTGGATCTGGCAGCGCATGGCGGCCGAATCGGCGTAGATGCCGCCACGACGCGTCGCGCTGCCGAGGAACTGGCGGCGCTCCAGGCCCACACTGAGGCCGGTCTGGCCGAAGGAATAACGCGCGCCGAACGAACCGACGGTGGAGGGCCAGCCGGCAATCGAACGCGAACGGCTGAGGCGTTCGGCGCGTTCGCGGGCATCGGGCGTCTCCACACCCGTGCACGGGTCCACGAACAGCAGCGATTCGAACGTGCCACCTTCGTCGTACAGCGTATTGGCGATGCGTGCGTACAGCTCCAGCGTGCCGTGCTGGTTGTTGGTCGCCTGCGGCCGCCAGAACGCTTCCAGCGTGCCGAACACCGAGGCACCGGGCGTGCTGATCGACGCACCGCCCAGGTTGGTGGCGGCCTGGCGCGAACCGCGGTAGCCGGCCGAGGCGGTCACGCCCCAGTCGCGCGAATAGCCTGCGATGGCACTGCGGGTGTTGTAGCGCTGCGCCTTGTCCAGCGGCAGCTGGCCGGCGTCGGCGGCATCGATGGCACCGCGCAGCAGGGTGACCGCCTGGCGATGGTCACCACTGGCGGCGCTGGCATAGGCCTGGTCCATCACCACGGTCTTGGGCGCCTTGCCGGTGGCTTCGGCGGCGCGGAAATCGGCCAGGGCCAGTTCGGGCTCGCGCGCGGCCTGGTTGAGGTAGCCGCGCTGCATCAGCAGGCCGGCATCGTCCGGGTGCGTGGCCAGGGCAGTATCCAGGCGCTGCCGTGCCTCGGCCTGCTGGCCGTGGTTGCCGGCCGCCAGGGTGGTGGTCAGCAGGCCCTGCAGCGTCGCGTTGTCCGGCGTTTCCTGCACGGCCTGGCGCGCTTCATTGATGGCCTGCTGGTAGTCCTGCCGGCCGTAGGCCGCATACGCACGCTGCGCCGCACCGCCGTCGCCCTGCAGATCGGCAGGCATCAGTTCGCACTGGGTGCCATAGGGCGTGTCGCGGCACTGCTGGAACGGCGCCGGGTAGGACTGCAGGGTGAGGGTCTGGCCGGCACGCGCATTGCGGATGGCCTTGCCGCGTTCGGCGATGGCCTGGCGGATGCCCTGCTGGGCTTTCTCGTCCTCGTCGGCCAGGGTATCGGCCTGCAGCGGTGCCAGCAGCGCGGTGGCGCGCTCGCGGTCGCCGGCGGCCACGGCAGCATCGACCGCCAGCAGGCGCACGTTGCGCTGCTGCTGGCCATCGAGCCAATCCTGTTTCAGCGCCGCATCGAAATCGGCGTTGGCCTGTTCGGTGTGTCCCTGGCGCTGGCGCAGGTAGGCACGCATGACCAGGGCGACGGTGTCGTCCTGGTCGTTGTCCAGCGCCTGGTCGGCGGTGTGTTCGGCGTCGACCAGCTGCCCGTCCAGCAGCTGCGATGTCATCAGCAGCAGGCGGTGCGAGGCCACGTCGGGGGCGCGTGCCACCGCTTCGCGGGCGAAGCCGGTGGCGGCACTGAAATCCTGCGAGATGAGCGCCTGGTAGCCATCCTGTGCCGGCTTCACCGCGCGCTGGCGGCCCAGCGCCACGCGCTTGGCGCGCAGGTCGGCCACGTTGGGGGCGCCCAGCTGCAGCGCGGTGGCAGCGGCGGCGTCGGCCTGTTCCAGCTGCTGCTGCGCTTCCAGCGATGCCACCCACAGCATTGCCCATGCCCCCTGCTGCGGCTGCTGGCGGAAGGCCTGCTCGGCCTTGCTGGCGGCCACCGCCATCTGGTCGTTGTTGTAGGCGCTATAGGCTTCGGTGGCGATCGCGAAGGACTGCTGGTAGGCGCGTTCGGCCGGGGTCTGCCGCGCCGCCGGTGCCGCGCGCGCGCCGCCCGCAGCACCCGCCGCAGACGCCGGTGCGGTCGCCAGCGCCGGCAATGCCGGGTCTTTCAGGCCGGCATTCAATGCGCTGCGCGCCTGCTGCCGCGCTTCATCGGCGCGGCCCAGCTTCTGCAGCGAATAGATCTGCAGCAGGCGCAGACGCACCACGTCCGGGCGCAGCCGCGAGGCTTCGCTGGCCTGGCGGTAGGCGGCGCTGTAGTCGCCGCGCTCGTAGGCCGAAAACGCCTGTTCGGCCAGGCGGTAGGCCGGGCCGGACAGCGGCAGTGCCGCGTCCGCCTGCGCATAGGCCGGTGCGGCAGCGGCCAGGGCGACAGCGATGACGGTGGACAGCAGCGTGGTCTTCATGCCGATACGACTCCGGGAGGCGGCGACTGCAGCATCGCCGCACGGCGGCGTTGTTCTTCCATGGCCTTGGCAACAGCATCCTCGCTGGCGATGCCCTTGGTCACCAGGTAATCGCCAATGCGGCCGTCGCGCTGCGGCTTGTATTCGTCCAGGGCGATCTCGAACCGCGCATGGTCGATCAGGCGCATTTCCACCAGCAGGTCACCCAGCAGCGGCACGGTATCGATACGCCACTGTTCAGCGCCACCGATCAGGCGCAGGCCTGCGTTGATCTCGCTTTCGCGGGCCACGCTCTGTTCAACATGGGCGTTGCCGGTTTCCTGCTTGAGCAGGGCCAGCGCGGCGTCGGACAGCGGGTTGGCCACGGCCAGCCGCAAGGTACCCGGCTGCAGCTGTGGCAGCGGCAGCATGCGCCACTGCACACAGGCATCGACACTGACCGGGAAATCGCCTGCGGACAGGTAGTCGACATCGATCACCGCACGCTGCAGGTCGCCCTGGAAGGCGATGGCCTCGGCCAGGGTTTCATCATCCAGCCAGCCCTGCGACAGCAGGATGCGGCCCAGTGGCTGCTGGCGCCCGCCCTGCTGCTGCTGCAGTGCTTCTTCCAGGCGTTCGGGTTCGATGGCCTGCCAGGTGGTCAGCAGTTCGCCCAGGCGCTTGCGCGTCTGCACCAGTGCCGATGCATCGGGGAAGTCGTGCATGGTCTTGTCCCAGACCATGCGCTTGCCGAACAGCAGGTAGGCCAGGAACATCTTCCACGCACGCGCGGTCGCCATGAAGTTGACCATGTTGCCGACCACCATGCGCGGGATCGACATCAACGCGTGTTCCCAGCCGTACAGCAGGTTGACGAAGTAGAAGCGCTGCACCACGCGGCTGGCCAGGGCGGCGGTGGTCAGCAGCGCGATGTTCATCTGCCAGGTGCCGGCCTGGAACACGCTGGGGTACTGCAGGGTCCATACGCCGGTCACCTTCAGCAGCCAGAACAGCAGCAGCTGCAGGAAGATGAGGTAGGCGATGATGCTGACGAAGGAGGTGATGATGCCCTTGCGATCGCGCGCCAACAGGTACTTGGTGGCCAGCGAACCGCGCCAGCCCAGGGTTTCCCAGCTCTGCAGGCCGATACCCAGCACCCAGCGCGCCTTCTGCCGGTACGAGGCGCGGAAGTTGTCGGGGAAATACTCGCGCACGCACAGCGCCATGTTCTGGGTGCGTTCGCGCACCGGGCCCCAGCCGAACCAGGACGGCCGGCGCACCAGGAACTGCACGGGGAAGCGGGCGAAGATCGAATGCATGCCCATCGCCGCCAGGCGCGCACCGACGTCGTAATCCTCGGTGAGGCTGTCGGTGTTGAAGGGCTGGTTGTCGGTCTCTTCGCTCAGCGCCAGCAGCGCGCGCCGCGAAAAGCAGGTGCCGACGCCGGCCGAAGGCACCATGCCGGACACGCTTTCGCGCACCACCAGGTCCTTGGCGTGCCATTCGGCGAACTCATCCATGTAAACGCCGGCCACCAGTTCATACCACTCGCGGTCCAGCGAGGTGACCGGCAGCTGGATCATGTCCTTGCGCGGCAGCAGGTAATTGAAGAAGCGCAGCTCCATGGGGTGCAGCACGTCTTCGCTGTCGTGCAGGATGACACCGGCGAACTCGATGTCGTGGCGCTTCTCGTAGTCGAAGATCGACAGGATCAGCCAGTTCAGGCAGTCGGCCTTGCTGGTGGGCCCATCGTGCGGCACCTCCACCCGGCGCAGGCGCTTGTAGCGGCGGCGCATGCGCTCCACTTCATCGATGGTCGCCTGGTCGTTGGGATAGGTACCGACGAACACCACGTACTCGCGGTAATCGAGCACGTTGATCATGTTCTCGACCATCTGCGCGATGACGTCGTATTCCATCCACGCCGGCACCATGATCGCCAGCGGTTGTTCCGGCCGCTGCAGCAGGTCCTGCTGGGTGAGCGGCTTGTACTCACGGCGCTTCTTCACCGTCAGCGTGCGCCAGGTTTCGCGGGTCCAGTACCAGAGGTCGATGAACAGGTCATCGAGGCTGGAGATCAGGATCAGCACGGCCACTACGGCCGCCACTGTTTCCAGGGCGGCGTAGTAGTTGGCCAGCTGGATGTTCCAGAACAGACCGTCCACGACGGATCAGTGCCCGGAGCTGGCGGACTTGCGGCGGCGGCGGATCTGGGTGACACGGGCGGCCAGCAGGGCGAACACCACCACGCCCACGGCGATCAGCAGCCACACCATGTGTTTTTCCCAGCCCGTCTGCGGATTGCCTTCTTCGGCGATGCGCGAACCGTAGGGGTCCTGGCTGTCGAAATCGCGCACGACATCACTGCCGTCGATCACGGCCAGATCACCGCGCAGCAGGCGGAACGGCGCGCCCAGCGCCGGCCCCTGGGTGCCCAGATCGCTGTACAGCACGCCGGTCTGGCCACCGGCCGAAGCCACCTGCACAGCCGCGGCGCGTTCCAGGCCGGTCAGGTCCAGCAGCGCCTGCGGCTTGCCGGCGATGACCAGATGGCCATCCTTCAGGCCGGCCAGGTTGACCCCGGACGGTGCCACGTCGAAGGCCAGGTAGGGCTTGCCCGGGCTGATCGCTGCACCGGCGTCGACCACCTTCAGCTCGGCCGCCTCCGGCGAAGCACCGACGGCGCTTGCAATGGCGATGACCTTGGCCAGCGACGTCGGCGCGTCCTGCAGCCAGCTGCCCGGCACGAACACTTCGTTGGCGCGCGACAGCAGGCTGGACGCGCCGATGAAGTCGGCACCCAGGGTGCGCTTGGCCAGCTTGATGTGGCTGCTGGGCAGGATCGTGACCGGGAAGGCAGTGGCCGGGTCATGGCAGTACGGACGCGCCGGCTGGCGCAGGAAGCTGACCCGCACCTCGTTGCGCGCCGACAGCGCATAGGCCGGCACCTTGGCGACCAGCCGTTGCGGCTTGCCGTTGGCCGACAGCACCTTGGCACCCAGCAGGTAATCGTTGAAGAAGATCGTGGCCACGGCGCCCTGCCCGCCCGCATTGGGCGCGGCGGAGACGTCGATCACCACTTCCTCGGGAAGGCGGCCATCGGCCGACAGCGCGCCCAGTTCGAAGCTGGCGGTGCGGTCGCCACGGGTGACGATGTCCTGGGTGCCGGCGATGTTGCCCAGGCGGCTGAGCAGCACCAGGTCGCCCTGCATGACCGGCGCACCGGCCTGGTCGACCTTCAGCGAACGGCCCAGTGCATAGGCACGCCATTGTTCGGACAGCAGGCCGGCCACTTTGCCACCGGCAGCCGGGTCGACCACCAGGGTGGGACGGCCGGCAACGGCGGCGACGCTGACCGAGGCCGCAGCGGCCGGCTTTTCCAGCGCGGCCATGTCGGCCGCGCGCCAGGCGGTGAATGCACTGGCGGCGTCGGCACCGCTGGCACCGACCTGCGCGGCCAGCGCATCGAGCGCGGCACGCACGCCGTTGCGCAGGGCCTCGCTGCCGATCATCACATCGGCGGCCAGCGGACCGCTGTCACGCAGTGACAGCAGCGCACCGACTTCGGCCAGATCCTTGATCGCATGCGCGCGCTCACCCCCGGCCAGTGCGGCGTAGGCCGGCACGCCCATCAGGCTGGCGGGGATGCTGATGCCACTCAGGTCGACGCTGTCGCCGACCTTGGGCAGGGCCACCACGTCCACCTGCTTGCCACCGGTCTGCAGTGCAGCACCGATACGCCAGGCGGCATCGTAGGACGGTGCCTGCAGCGACTTGCCATCGACCAGCAGCCGCACCCGCGGCGGCAGTGCGCCCCAGGCCTTGGCCACGCTGTCCACGGCGCGGCCGTCGAAGCGGTAGCTGAAGCGCGAATCGGGCGACAGGCGCAGCACGTTGGCCGGTGCGCTCTGATCGGCGCAGCGGTAGTCGGACACGATGGACCACCAGCCCACGCCCACACGGACGAAGCCGTTGTCGCGCGGTTCGCCGTCGATGGCCAGCAACTGGCTGGCATCGCCCTGCGCATCGGTGATCGAGCGCGCGGCGATCGGATCGCCATCCACCGACCACAGGCCGGAGGTGCGGCCGGTGTGGCCACGCACGTAGCGGCCATCCAGCTGCAGCTGCGCGTCTCGGGTGGGCACGCCCACCGGCACCGGCAGGTAGATCTCGCGCTGGCTTTCCTGCCCGCTGAGCACCAGCGGCTGGCGGAAGCCCAGCTGGCGCAACGTCATCTGCCGGGTCACGGTGCTGTCGCCGGTCCATTCGGCGAACTGGCCAGCGGCCGTATCGGCAGCGCTGGCGGTGGCAGCGAAGCTGGTTAGGGCCAGCGTGGTGGAAACCAGGAGGAAGGTACGTTGGCCGGTCTGGGTCATGGCGTCACTTCGTGCAGAGGAGAGGAAACGAGGCCGGCGCTGCGATGGCCGGGATGGAATTCGGGCAGCGGCTGCCCGCGCAGTGCAGCCACGATGCGCGCACTGGCACGCCCGTCGCCGTAGGGGCTGGCGTCGGGATCGAAACGCGTGGGCTGTGCAGGCTGGGCAAGCGCGGCATTGACCGATTCAACGATGCGGGCCGGCGTGGTGCCGACCAGCTTCACAACGCCGGCTTCGACCGCTTCCGGCCGTTCGGTCACATCGCGCATCACCAGCACCGGCTTGGCCAGCGCGGGGGCTTCTTCCTGCACGCCACCGGAGTCGGTCAGGATCACGTCGGCACGCTGCATCAGGCGCACGAAGCTCAGATAATCCTGTGGCGGCACCAGGTGCACGTTGCCCAGATGGCCGAGCTCGGCATTCACCGGGCCCTGCACGTTGGGGTTGAGGTGCACTGGATAGAGCACCTGCAGGTCTTCGCGCTGGGCCAGTTCGCCCAGCGCACGGCAGATGTCCAGGAAGCCCTGGCCGAAACTCTCGCGGCGGTGGCCGGTGACCAGCAGCAGGCGACGCTTCGGGTCCAGCATCTGGAACGGCGCATCGGCCTTGGCACGCAGGGCCGGATCACGGTCGAGCTGCTGCACCGTCTGCTGCAGGGCATCGATGACGGTGTTGCCGGTGACCACGATTTTTCCGCCCAGGTGTTCACGCGCCAGATTGCTGCGCGAACTGGCCGTGGGCGCGAACAGATAGTCGGCCACTACGTCGATCACGCGCCGGTTCATCTCTTCCGGCCATGGCCGGTGGATATCGCCGGTGCGCAGGCCCGCTTCGACGTGGCCGATTGGAATGCGGTGGTGGAAGGCAGCCACGGCCGCCGTCATCGCGGTGGTGGTATCGCCGTGCACCAGCACCCGATCGGGCCGCACCTGCGTGTACAGCGCATCCAGCCGTTCGAACAGCTTGGCGCACAGGCCATTGAGCGTCTGGTTGGGAACCATGACGTCGAGATCATGGTCGGCATTGATCGCGAACAACGACATCACCTGGTCCAGCATCGCCCGATGCTGGCCGGTGGTGCACACGATCGACTCGATATCCGGCGCCTCACCCAGCGCCTTGACCAGCGGCCCCATCTTGATTGCTTCAGGACGGGTACCGAAAACGGAAAGAACCTTCACCGCAGAACTCCCTCAAGGCCTGCTAAACATCCTGTCGGCAGATCGTAAGCGATTCTGTGAAGTTCGGCCACATAATTGTGATGCGCATCACAAAGTTGCGCAGTAAGTAATTCATCACAATCTGACGCAGAGCGTCACTGTGTGACGCCAGGCTTCACTTCAGGCGGCAATTCGAACACCTGGCGCAGGTACGAGAGGTAGCCCGGGTCGTCGCACATGCTCTTGCCGGGCGAGTCGCTGAGCTTGGCCACCGGCTGCCCATTGCAGCGGACCATCTTGATGACGATGTTGAGCGGCGTCGGGCCCAGATCGTTGGTCAGGTGCGTGCCGACACCGAATGCCACCTGGCAGCGACCACGGAAGTAGTCGTACAGGCGCATGACCTTGGTGATGTCCAGGCCATCGCTGAACACCAGCACCTTGCTGCGCGGATCGACGCGGCGCTGCTGGAAGTGGGCGAGCATGCGGTCGCCCCAGTCGAACGGGTCGCCCGAATCGTGGCGCACGCCGTCGAACAGCTTGCAGAAGTACATGTCGAAATCGCGCAGGAACGCGTCCAGGCCGACCACATCGGACAGCGCGATACCCAGATCGCCGCGGTACTCGCGCGCCCACGATTCCAGTGCAGCCACCTGCGAATCGCGCAGGCGCGGGCCCAGTGCCTGGAAGGCCTGCAGGTATTCGTGGGCCATGGTGCCGTGCGGGGTCATGCCGTACAGGCGGGCGAAATGCACGTTGCTGGTGCCGACCAGCTGCGGGCCGAGCGCATCGCGCAGCAGCGGCAGCAGGCGTGCGTGCCAGTCGCGCGAGTAGCGGCGGCGGCTGCCGTAGTCGGCAATGCGGCACTGTTCGAACCCCGGCGTATCGCGCAGCAGCGCGGCCTTGGCCTGCAGGCGGCGCTCGCCTTCGGCGAAATCGGCGGTGGTGGTGTTGCGGAACCAGACTTCGTTGATGATCGCCAGCAGCGGTACTTCGAACAGGATGGTGTGCAGCCAAGGGCCGGTGATGTCCAGGTCGATCTCACCGGGCACGGTCTTCGACGGCTGCAGCTGGATGTACTTGCGGTCGAGGTGGAACAGCCCGAGGAAATCGGCGAAGTCCGGCTTCACGAAGCGCAGGCCGCGCATGTAGTCCAGTTCCGCATCGGTGAAACGCAGGCTGCACAGGTGGTCGATTTCTTCGTTGATCTGGTCGATGTAGCGCGCCAGGTCGATACCGGGGGTGCGGCACTTGAACCGGTACTGGACCAGGGCGCCGGGGTGCTGGTGCAGCACCGCCTGCATCATGGTGAACTTGTACAGGTCGGTGTCGAGCAGGGACTGGATGATGGCCATGGCGCAATTATGCGCCCGTTCGGGTGAACCGACGTTTCGCGGATGGTGCCATGTAGAGCCGAGCCGATGCTCGGCTGCTCCTGCCTCATGGCGTCATGAGCCCGGACCGGAAAGCAGCCGAGCGTGGGCTCGGCTCTACAGGGATCGGAGCGTCTTGCGCAGCAACCCTGGTGGCGGGGAGCATGTGTAGAGCCGAGCCGATGCTCGGCTGCTCTTGCCTCAGGCGTCATGGGCCCGGAACGGAAAGCAGCCGAGCGTGGGCTCGGCTCTACGGGGAACGGAGCGTCATGGGCCCGGAACGGAAAGCAGCCGAGCGTGGGCTCGGCTCTACAGGGATCAGAGCGCCTTGCGCAACAGCCTCGGTACCTGCACCAGAGCGTGCGCCCAGATCGCGCCCCACACGGCGGCTTTCACCGGCAGCGAGCGCTGGCGGGCTTCGAACTTGCTGAAGTAGCGCCACAGGCCACGGTGCTTGTGCCATTCCACGAAGAACGGCCGCGAGCGGCTGGAAACACCGCGCACGTGGGTGACCTGCAGGTCGTTGGCGATGGCCACCACTCCGCCCGCGTCGCGCACGCGGCGGCACAGGTCCAGGTCTTCGGCATGCAGCCGGTAACCGGCATCCCAGCCACCGATGCGGTCGAACAGGGCACGCGGCATCAGCAGCAGCGCGCCGGACAGCGCCGGCACCGTCTGCAGCGACTGGGCCGGATCACGGGCGATGGCCAAGCGCGCACCGCGCCCTGGCGAACGCAGCATGGCCAGGAAATCAGGATCGCGGCGGCGCACGGCGTCATCGGCGATGCCGTGCTCGTCCACCTGCTCCACACCCAGCAGGCAATCGCCCAGGGGGGCCGCACGGTCGCGCAGTGCGGCCAGGGTCTCCTCTTCCACCAGCAGGTCGGGATTGATGAAGGCCAGCCATGGGCTGACCGAATCGGCCACACCCTGGTTGTTGGCGGCGGCGAAACCGGGATTGTCCGGGTTGCCGATGAAGCGCACGCGCGGATCATGGCTGGCGTGGCGCTGGACGATTTCCAGCGTTTCGTCGTGCGAACCGTTGTCGACCACGCGGATCTCGGCCACATCCTGTGCCTGGCGCAGCCGTGACAGGCAGGCATCGATGGTGCTGCCGCTCTGGTAGGTAACGACGATGGCGGCAATGCTGGACTTCAAGCGGACGGCTCCGACGGCGTGGGCGTGGCGAACAGGTCGCCCTGGTCACGCGGCATTATCGCCTGCTGGAGCCGCTGCTGCAGGTCCTGGCGCAGCGTGTGCAGCGGGTCGTGCATGAGGAAGTCAGCCAGCCGCGGCATCCAGCCGGGCCAGCGCGCGGCCAACGCTTCCAGATCGCCCTCGCGGCTGACGGCTTCACCGGCGCGGCTGACGAAGGCGTTCTCGCACAGCACGTTGCGCCAGCCCAGCCCGGCCATGCGCAGGCTGAGATCGACCAGCGCCGCGTTCCAGCCCAGGTAGCTGTCGATGTCCAGGCCACCGGCACGGCGGCGCGCATTGCCACGGACCAGCACCGCATGGGTTACCGCCGAGGGCAGTTCCGGATGCAGGTTGGGCAGGGCCGCGCAGGTATGGGCCAGGGTACTGACATCGGTCGGTTCCGGATTGATTTCCCCCAGCCGTGGCCACGCCGCGGTTTCGCCGGCGTTGCACCACGGGGTAGCGGTGGCGATGGCCGCATCGCGTGCGAAGGCGGCCTGCAGCTGTTGCAGCCAGCCTGGCGCGGGCAAGCTGTCGGGCGCGAGCACGGCCACGTCCAGGCCCTCGCAGGCGCGCAGCATTTCATCCAGGTGGGCGACCTCGCCCAACGGCCGCGCGCGGCGGGTGTATTCGGCCTGCAGCGGCGTATGCGCCAGCCAATGCTCGACCACGGCCTGCGCCCGCGGCCCGGCCTGGGCATCATCGGCCAACCAGACCGCCGTTCCCGCGGCGGTACCGGCATCCAACGCGGCCAGGCAGCGGTCGAGTGCAGCATCGTCCACGCCCAGCGGCAACAACACGATCGCCCCCATCCCGCCTCCGTGGTAGTCGCTGGCGGTAGCGTAGCACCGGCAGGGCTGCGCCCTGCACCCGCAGAGGCAACGTCCATGGCCAGAGCCGAAGCAACGGCAGAAGCGGGTTTCCTGAGGGTGGGCGGGGTGGGTCCGGTTGAGGGGGACGCTGCAAGTACGTCCATGTAAGCTCGGTCACCGCATCCATGCGGCTCACGCCCCCTCAACCGGACCCACCCCGCCTTCGACAGTTTCCTGCGATCTGTCGGAACAGGGGGTCGGATCCCGTTGCTGCGCAACGGGCTCCGACCCCAGATGAATTTCGATATCTGACAGATTTCATCCACGCATGGCGTGGATCTACTGGCGTTCTGCTTTGGTAAGTTTCGACTTTGGTCGACACGGATGAATTCATTCGATATCTGATGGAAAAATCGTGTCGACCAAGGTCGACACCTACCAAGAGCCGCCGTTACCAACCGCCGCGGGAATCTGTCGGCGGTAGGGCGGTGTGGGTGGGCAGGACCGCAGGCGCCATGGATGGCGCCTACGAGCCCCCATGGGTGAGGGCGCTTTGCTTGCGAAGCACCGCTTCGCAAGCGCCCGAACGCCCAGCCGCCAGCGGCTGGGCCGGACCCCGGAGGGGGGTTTACGGCGTGTCCTGCCCACCCACACCGCCCCGCCCAACACACAGAAAGCCAGCACCGCTTTTGACGTTGACGTTGACGTTGATTCGGCAGGTGCAGGGCTGCAAGCCCTGCCCCAAAAAACCCTACTTCTTGCGCTCGCGGGTGGGGAACGGCTCCATCGCCCGGAAACGGTTGCTGTATTCGTCCGTGAGCGAACGCGCTTCCTGCCCGTTGCGCACAATCGTCGGGGTCAGCAGCACGATCACTTCCGAACGCTTGTTCACCTTGCCCTTGCTGCCAAACAGACCGCCGATGATCGGCAGGCGGCTCAGGCCCGGGACACCGTTGGAGGTGTCTTCATCGGAGTTGGTGATCAGGCCGGCCAGCATGATGGTGTCACCGCTCTGCAAAGCCGCCTCGGTGGAAATCTTGCGGGTGTTGATCGGCGGGTTGCAGGTGCTCTTGGTCGGGTCGCAGCCGGCCGGGGTTGCACCGGCCGAGCTGACTTCCTGCACGATGTCCAGGAACACCACGCCATCGCGGGTGATGCGCGGGCGCACCTTGAGGATCACGCCGGTATCCAGGTACTGCACCTGGCTGTAGGTGCTGTCGCTGATGCCGGTGTTGACCGACACCGAGTTGATCGGAATCTTGGTGCCAACGTTGAGCTGCGCTTCGGCGTTGTTGCGCACGAAGATGGACGGGGTCTGCAGCAGGCGCAGGTTGGTTACCTTGTCCAGCGCGCTGACCACCGCTGCGGCGTTCTTGCCCAGGAAGGTCCAGCCGGTTTCGCTGCCGGTGATGGCGCCGGCGAAACTGCCCCAGATGTTGCGGCCCAGCGCACTCGGCAGGGTTGCACCACCGGTGGAACCGGTGAAGTCCTGGCCCTGCACGGCGTTCTCGAAGAACCAGTTGACGCCGTACTTCAGGTCGCCGGTGAGGTCCACTTCGGCCACCTGCGCTTCGATGTGCACCTGCATCGGCATCACGTCGAGCTTTTCGATGACTTCGCGGATCGAGCGCCAGGCCTGCGGGGTGGCGCGTACCAGCAGGGCATTGGTTTCTTCCACGGCGGAGACGCCGACGGTGTCGCCTTCCACATCCAGGCTGACGCTGATGTTGCCTTCCTGGCGCTGCGGCAGGTTCAGGGTGCTGGCCATGCCGCCGCTGCCACTGGACGTGGTGCCGGTGCCACCGACGCTGCCGACGTCGTTGTTCATGCCGGTGCTCTGGCCGCGGCTGTCCACCTGCATGGGCGTTGCGCCCGGTGCCAGGCCGGCGCTGGCGCCGCGGCTGTTGCGGTTGTTGCTGCTGGCAAAGGCTTCAGCCAGGCGCTGGGCCAGGTCGCGGGCCTTGATGTAGCGCAGTTCGTAGGAGAACAGGCGGGCGCTGCCACCGGCGGTATCGATGCGGTCCAGCCACTGCTGGATCTGGTCCAGGTAACGCGCCTGCGGGGTGATGACCAGCACGGCGTTGGCGTTTTCCAGCGGCAGGAAGCGGAACATGCCCGCGCTGGGTGTCTTGCTCTCTTCGCCGAAGATCTTTTCCAGGTCGTTGGCCACCTGTTCGGCCTTGCCCGACTGGATGGGGAACACGCCCACCGACATGCCCGACAGCCAGTCGACATCGAAGATCTCGACGGTGTGCAGGTAGTTTTCCAGTTCGGCGCGGGTGCCGCCCAGGGTGATGACGTTGCGCCCGGTATCGACGTTGACGATGGCGTTGGGGCGCGCGTACGGCTCCAGCACCTTCTTCATTTCACTGGCGGAGATGAACTGCAGGGGCACCACCCGCACTTCGAAGCCGCGGGCACTGGAGGCCGGTGCGGTGCTGGGCGCGACGGTGCCGGCCAGGGCCTGGTCGGCGGCGACGATGTTGTAGCGTCCACCGCTGTAGACCATGCGGGCGTTGTTCCAGCCCAGCACCATTTCCAGCAGGTTCAGTGCCTGCGCCGGCGATACCGGCTTGGGCGTGGCCAGGGTGACCGTGCCCTGCACGCCCGGGGCGATCACATAGTTCTGGCCCAGCATGTCGCCCAGGATGGCCTTGACCACCGCATGCACCGATTCGCCTTCGAAGTTGAAGGTAGCGCTGCCGCCGCTGGCGGCATTCAACGCCGACGATGGGGCGCGTGCGGCCTGGCGGTTGATCATGGTGCCGCTGCCGCGGCGGATCACCGCCTGCGGTGCACCGGCGGCGGCATCACCTTCGACCACCTGTGCCTGCGCATCGGCGGCGGCCGCCTCGGTGGCCGTGGGGGGGGCGGTGGGACTGCGATGGACGTGCGGGCCGGACACGGTGGCGCAGCCGACCAGCAGCGTCAGGGCGAGGGACCAGGGAAGAAAACGCAGGTTCATGCATTCACTCTATCGGTTGGTGCCATCGCCCGGGGGCGGCGACGGTTGTTGCTGCTGTTGCTGCAGCTGACGGCGGCGGGCCTGGATGCGTTCGCGGATGGCCTGCATCTGCGCTTCGCTGGGGCCGTTGTTGTTGGCGGCGGCGGACGCCGCGGCGGGCGGCACGCCACCGGCGGTTGCCGGTTGCTGGCGCGGCACGTTGCCATCGGTGGCACGGGCGTTGGCCTGATCCTGTGCGGGCGGCGGCGGCTGCGGTGGCACGGCACCGGCCGGCGGCACGGCACCGTTGGCCCCGCGCAGCACGGTGGGCGGCTCGCCGCCCTGGCCGTTGAAAGTGGCCAGTTCCAGCACCTGGCTGCCACCGGGGCCGATCACCGTGGCCTGGCGCGGTTCCAGCGCGACCAGCTGCCAACCGTCGACGGCTTCGCCGTTCAGGCGCAGGCGCAGCGAACGGTTCTGTTCTGTGGTGAAGGTGCCCATGCTGAAGCTGTCGGTCAGCAGCACGCCGGTCAGGCGCAGCGCGGCGCTGGCCGAGGGCTCGTTGCCGCCCAGCAGGTAGGGGCGCGGCCGACGGTCTTCAGCAAACAGCGGGCGTTCGCCGATGGCGCTGTAGCTGTCGGCAGAGGCCATGCGTTCGGCCGCCACCGGCGGCAACGCCGGCAATGACGCCTGCGCGCCGGCATCGGCATCGGCCGCCGGCAGGTGGCTGCCCAAGCCGAAGCCGGTGGCCAGCCAGATGGCCCCGGCCCAGCCGGCCAGGGCCAGCAGGAAACCGGTACGCAGGGTGATCTGGTCAAGTTTCATCGGCCACCTCCGCCGCTGCGGCGGGCTCGGCAGCCGGTGCGGGTGCAGCCGCTGCGGGCGCCGGGGCGGGCGTCGCCGCCGCTGCGCCGGCTGCGTCGGCCGCAGCCCCCGGCAACAGATAGCCGGCCAGCTCGAAGGACACATCCAGGCCCAGCCCGGATTCGTTCGGCGATTGCTGGAAGCGCTGCGCGATCAGGCTCAGGTTGTCGACGAACAGGCGCGGGCTGCCGGTTTCCAGGCTGTGCAGCACGGTGGCCAGCTCGGCCACGCCGCAGCGCAGCCGCACCTGCATGGCCACGCGCACGAATTCGGCATCACGGCGGTTGTCGGTGAGCGGGGTGCGGTTGCTGATGGTGCAGCTGCGGTTGCCCGGGCTGGCCGTGGCCACCGCGTCCTGCAGGCGCGCGCCCAGTGCGGCGGCGGCGGCTTCAGCGGTGGCTTCCTGCAGGAAGCCCGGCCGTTGCTGCAGCGCTTCGCGGGTGGCGCGCAGGCGTTGTTCGATCTGCGGCTGCTGTTGCAGCTGCGCCTGCACGCGCTGTTCGCGTTCGCGCAGCGCGGCAACATCGGCGTTGATGTCAAGCAGCGGCTGGGTGAACCACGGGTGCACCAGCAGCAGATAGGCCAGGCCCAGCACTGCCAGCAGCAGTGCCAGCGCCAGCCAGCGGTCACGGCGTGCGCTTGGCATCGGCATCGGCCGCCTCCTTGGCAGGCGCCGCGGCGGCGGCGGCGGGCAGCGGCTGCAGTTCGGCGGTCAGGGTGAAGCGGTCGCGGCCACTGCCGGCACCATCGGCCTGCAGCACGCCGGTCAGGTTGACCTTGCGCCACTGCGGCGCGTCCTGCAGCAGCTGCACCAGCTGCGACGCTTCGCTGCTGAGGCCGATCAGCTGCAGGTTGTTGTTCTCCACGGCCAGCTTTTCCAGATAGGTGCCATTGGGCAGGCGCTGGGTGAGCTCGTTCCACAGCTCGACCGTGCTGGCCCGCTGCGCACGCTGCTTTTCCAGGAAGGCGGCACCGTCCAGCAGCGCCTGCAGCTGGCTGCGTTCGCTGGCCACGCCGCGTGCACTGCGCGCGCTCCTGTCGACCTGCTCGCGCAGCGCATCGGCGGCCGCGCGGCGGTTGTCCAGCAGCTGTACGGCGGCCAGCACCAGCATCACCACGGCAGCCAGGCCGATCAGCAGGTTCCAGCGCCGCATCGGGTCCGGGCGCTGCTGGCGCTGTGCCTGCGGCAGCAGGTTGACCTGCAACGGCTGGCCCTGCGCGTCCAGCGCATCGACACCGGACAGTGCATCGGCCCACGCGCCGACCTGGCTGCGCCAGGCCTCGAGCTGGCGCAGCGGCCAGGCCACCAGTTCCACCTGCAGGTGGCCTTCACCGGCACTGCCGCGCTCACGCACGTCATAGCTCACCTGGCTGGCTTCGAACGGGGTCTGCCGGTCGATCTCGTAGCCGACCACGGCATGCAGGCGATCGGCCGCCGCCGCCGGCAGGCGCAGGTTGCGGCGCAGCACCTGGCTGTCGGCCAGCAGCCACACCCGTGGCAGGCTGCGCAGCCGCGCTTCCAGCACCCGGTCCAGATCGGCCGGCTGCACCGGCCATGGCAGGCGCACCACCGGTTCCAGGCGTTCACCGACATCGCGCCAGACCTGCAGCTGCCCCTCCTGCGGCTGCAGCAGCAGGCGCGTCTGCGACCAGCCCAGCGCCCACTGCCAGCGCACCGGCACCCAGGCCAGCAAAGACTGCCGCCACCAGCGCAGGAAACGGCCCGCACCGGGGCCGATCCGCCCCTGCACCTGCCGCAGGCTGTCCTGCCAAGCCGTCATCGTGCTGCCATTCCCTGCTCCCAGCGAAGCGCCGTGTAGGTTCGTCCGGGCACTCCGCCCGATCCATTGCGTACCACCGCCTGCAGGACCGACAGGCGTCCGCTGCCGTCGGTGGCACGGGACTCGATACTATAGGTGCCGCTGCCGCTGGCAAGCGTTGACGGCGCAGCTCCGGAATCTTCGTCACGCTCCTGCTGGGCGCGCTGGGCCATTACCTGCTCGGCATCCAGGCCCAGCGCGGTCAATACCGGCGCACCGGCCACCCGCGGGTCCGGCCGCGCCTGGCGGCTGTACAGCGTCACGTACGGCAGCATGGCCGTATACAGCGAAGCACGCATGCCCAGCACCCGCTGCAGTTCGCCCAGGGATTCAAAGCGTTTGTTGCGCGGGCCATAAGGCAGCCCCGCCGCTGCGTAGTCCGACGCCTCGGCGCCGCCCCCCGGCTGCAGCAGGCTGTCCTCGTCGCGCCAGTCGATGATCGCGCCGGCCAGTTGCCGGGCCTGCGCGGACGGCTCGCCCAGGGCCTGCAGAAAGCCTGCCAGCAGGGTGGCGTCGGCCAGGTTCAGGTTGATCTTGCCGTTCTCGTCCACCACCCGGATCTCGATGCGGGCATCGTCGTACTGCCAGCGGTACGTGCGGCCGTCGGCCTGCCAGGCCGGGCGCTGCGGCTCCTGGCGCAGGCGCAGCAGCGCGTATTCCAGGCCGGCACGTGCCCGTTCCTGGCCACGCGCATCGTCATCCAGCACGCGCTGCTGCAGATGCTCCACGCGTGCGCTCAGAGCGAAGGCCCCGACGAGTGCGGTCATCAGGGCGATCAGCCACAGCACCAGCACCAGGGCGGCACCCCGCTGGGCCTTCATCGCGCACCTCCGCTGCCGCCGGTACGCGGCGCCACCACCAGCGGCGGCCACGCAGCGCCCTTGGCTGGCACCACCTGCACCTGCACCAGCAACGGCAGGCGGCGGGTGTCGTCCCAGCGCGGCAACCAGTCGCTCAACTGCCCGGTGGCAGGATCGACACCGCGGTAGCGCAGCTGCACATCCTTCAATCCCTCGACCAGCACCTCCGCCGGCCGCGGCGGGGTTTCGGCAATGCGCTCGCCTTCCTGCAGCATCACCAGTTCCAGCAGCAGCCGGCGCTGGCCGTTGTTGCCGTCCACCTGCAGCGTATGCAGGTAGGGACCGCCGCGGCCGAGATAGCCGGGCAGATCGGCCACGAACTGCATGCTCTTCTCGTCGCCCTGGAAGAACACCGGTTCGCGGGTGGGATCGGGCACTTCGATCGGGCTGCGCAGGGCGCCGCCCAGTTGCCGCCGCAGCAGCGCGTGGACGGCACGCATGCGCTCGCTGTCGGCGGCGATCTGTTCGCCACGCTGGCTGACCGCCATGGCCGAACGCACGCTGGCAAATGCCAGCGCAAGGCCACCGGCCAGCAGCACGGTGGCCAGCATCACTTCCACCAGGGTGAAACCTGCGGCGCGGCGCTTCACTGCGCGGCCTCCAGGTCCGGCGGCAGCAGGCGCAGGCTGCGCCAGTGCATCTGTTCGCGTTCGCCGTCGCCCCAGCGCACCTGCAGCTGCAGCTCGGCCAGCCACGGCGCGCCGGGCGACGCCTGGGGTGCTGCGGCCGCCGCACGCGGTTCGGTCCATGGCTGCACCTGCAGCTGCCACTGGTAGCGGCCCTGCTCCCATTCGCCGTTCTGGCTGCCGGCCTGCAGCGGTGCATCCACGCCTGCACTGGCCAGCAACGACTGCGCATGCAGCACCGCGCGTGTGCGCAGTTCGGCCTCGCGCACCTGGCGAGCGCCCCCGGACAGGCTGCCCAGCAGCAGGGTCAGGGCCAGCC
The DNA here is from genome assembly GCF_047782825.1 of Stenotrophomonas maltophilia. Lineage (GTDB taxonomy): Bacteria > Pseudomonadota > Gammaproteobacteria > Xanthomonadales > Xanthomonadaceae > Stenotrophomonas. Next base: position 2,552,951 of record NZ_CP180589.1, read on the forward strand.
CCAGCAGGGCGAAGGCCACGATCACTTCCAGCAGGGTGAAGCCACGCGCCTGCCGCTTCATTGCGCCCGCCACGGACCGGACCGCACTTCACCGGTCAGCCAGCCAACATCGATGCGCCATTCGGCGGCATCGCGCTGCAGGCGGATGCGGCCGCCGCTGGAGCCACCATCGGGATGGAACTCGATCACGCCCTGCCCCGGTGAATCGGTGAGCTGCGCCGCACCTTCGAACACCACCTGCACTGGCTCGGGCACCGTGCCGCGGTGCTGGTTCGCCCCTTGCCAGCGGTGCTCGGCCGGTTCAATCACGAAGCGCTGCGGTTCGCCGCGGGCGATGGCCTGCGCGCGCACCATGCGCAGCTGGTTGGCGATGTCCTTGCCGGCGCTGCGCAGCTGCATGCCGGCGAAGCCGCGCGACAGGCCGGCAGCAGTGATCAGGCCGATGGCCGCGATCAGCGCGATCACCAGCAGCATTTCCAGCAGCGACAGCCCCGCCGCGCGCCTGCCTTGCAGGCGCGGCCGTGGCAACCGGCGCGGCAGGACCTGCATCATCGCGGCTCAGGGCTGGTAACGGATATCGGCGTCGACACTGCTGCCGCCGGCCTTGCCATCCTTGCCCAGGCTGATCAGCTCGTAGGCCTGGCCCTCGCCCGGGGCGCGGTATTCCAGCGCGTGGCCCCACGGGTCGTTGAGGTCGGCCTGCTTGGCATACGGGCCCAGCCAGCCACCCACGCCGGCCGGCGCGGCCACCAGGTCGTTCAGCGAACCCGGCAGCTTGCCGGTGTCGATCTGGTAGTTGTCGATCTTCGAGGCCACGGTCTGCACCTGCGCCTTGGCGATGTTCGCCTTGCCACGGTCGGCGCCGCCCAGCACGCGGCTGGCGACCAGGGTCAGCACCGCGCCGATCAGCACGATGACGATGATGATTTCCAGCAGGCTCATGCCGGACTGGTGGCGCGCGGCAGTGAAGGAAAGGCGGATCGGTCGACGGGAAGCAATCATGGTCGGTCCTTTCTGTTGCGGGATGTCGGGGTTGCAGGGAAAACCATCGTCAGCCGATGGCGTTGGTGAGGTCGTACAGGGGCACCAGCACGGCCACGATCACCGCACCGACCACCGAGGCCAGCACCAGGGTGATGGCCGGGACCATCGCCGCCAGCAGGCGGTCGATGCGGCGCGCGCTGTCCTGTTCGAAAGTATCGGCGGCCTTGAGCAGCATGGTGTCCAGCGCACCGGATTCCTCGCCGACCTGGATCATCTGCAGGGCCAGGCGCGGGAAGCGCTTGCCCCGTGACAGCGCCAGCGACAGGCCGGCGCCGTTCTTCACTTCGTCGGCCGCGGTTTCCACATCGGCCACCAGTGCGCGGTTGCCCAGCACGTTGCGGGCGATGCCCAGCGCACCCAGCAGCGGCACGCCGTTGCGCAGCAGGGTACCCAGGGTGCGGGCCAGGCGCGCGGTCTCCAGCTCGCCCAGCAGGCGGCCGATACCGCGCCGCTGCAGCAGCCAGCCATCCAGGGCCAGGCGGAACACCGGTTGCCGCAGCTTGCGTTCAAGGATCAGCACCAGCACCGCCGGTACCACCAGCAGCAGGATCCACCAGTCGCGCACGAACAGGCCCAGCTGCAGCACCGCATTGGTGAACCACGGCAGGGCGACATCCAGGCTTTCGTACATCTGCGCGAACTGCGGCACCACGTAGCCCAGCAGGAACAGCAGCGCACCGCCCACCACCACCAGCAGGATGGCCGGGTAGACCAGTGCGTTGATCACTTTGCCCTGCAGCGCGCGGCTGCGTTCGAGGTAGTCGGCCAGCCGCTGCAGGGTGTCGTGCAGGCTGCCGCCGGCCTCGCCGGCACGCACCATGTTCACGTACAGGCGCGAAAACAGGCCGTGCTGGCGTTCCAGTGCGGTCGACAGCGGCGCACCGCCGCGCACCACGTCGCGGATATCGGTGATCGCGCGCCGCGAGCGTTCGTCTTCGGGCAGGCCGAGCAGGATAGACAGCGCGCGGTCCAGCGGCTGGCCGGCACCCAGCAGGGTGGCCAGCTGCTGGGTGAACTGCAGCAGGGCCGCGCCCTGCAGCGGGCGCGGGCGGAACAGGCCGCGCAGGCTGCTGCTGCCCACGCTGGCACCATCGGCCAGCCGGGTTTCCATCGGCAGGTGGCCCTGGTCCTGCAGGCGCGCGATCAGCTCGGCCTCGCTGGCCGCCTCCATCTGCCCGTCGAACACTTCGCCGTGCGGGTTCAGCGCCTTGTAGCGATAGGTGGGCATGTCAGCGGCGATCTCCGGCGCGCATCAACCCTCCTCGGTCACGCGCAGGACTTCCTCGATGGTCGTCTGCCCGCTCAGGGCCTTGGCCAGGCCGTCTTCGTACATGGTGCGCATGCCGGCCTCGCGCGCGATGCGTTCGATCTCGCCCATGCCATCGCGGCGCATCACCGCGCGCCGCAGCGCGTCGTTCATCACCAGGAATTCCATGATGGTGGTCCGGCCCAGGTAGCCGGTCGGCGCCAGCGCCGAGGGCTTCGGGCGGAACAGGTGGATCGTCCCCTGCGGCTGCAGGCGGCGCAGCTCGAAACGTTCGATTTCCTCCGGCGAGGCTTCATAGCGCTCGGCGTGGGTGGGCTCCAGGCGGCGCACCAGGCGCTGGGCCAGGATGCCGTTGATGGTGGAGGTGAGCAGATAGTCCTCCACGCCCATGTCGAGCAGGCGGGTGATGCCGCCGGCCGCGTTGTTGGTGTGCAGCGTGGACAGCACCAGATGGCCGGTCAGCGCGGACTGGATGGCGATGCGCGCGGTTTCCAGGTCGCGCATTTCGCCGATCATGATGATGTCCGGATCCTGGCGCACGATGCTGCGCAGCGCATTGGCGAAGTCCAGGCCGATCTGCGGCTTGGCCTGGATCTGGTTGATGCCCTCGATCTGGTACTCGACCGGGTCTTCGACGGTGATGATCTTGACGTCGGCGGTGTTGAGCTGGCTCAGTGCCGTGTACAGCGTGGTGGTCTTGCCCGAACCGGTCGGGCCGGTGACCAGCAGGATGCCATGCGGCTGCTCCAGTACCTTGCGGAACTGCGGCAGGAAGGCATCGGTGAAGCCCAGCCGGTGGAAATCGAACACCACGGTTTCGCGGTCCAGCAGGCGCATCACCACGCTTTCGCCGTGCGCGGTGGGCACGGTGCTCACGCGCAGGTCCAGTTCCTTGCCCTGCACGCGCAGCATGATGCGGCCGTCCTGCGGCAGGCGGCGCTCGGCGATGTTGAGCCGGGCCATGATCTTGATGCGGCTGATGACCGCAGCGGTGAGGTTGGCCGGCGGGCTTTCGCCTTCAACCAGCACGCCATCGACGCGGTAGCGCACCTTCAGGCGGTTCTCGAACGGTTCGACGTGGATGTCCGAGGCGCGCAGTTCCACCGCGCGCTGGATGACCAGGTTGACCAGGCGGATGACCGGCGCTTCGGAGGCGAGGTCGCGCAGGTGTTCGATATCGTCGACCGCGCCGCCCTCGCCGTCGGCGGTTTCCACGATTGCCCCCATCGCGCTGCGGCCCTGGCCGAACCAGCGTTCGACCAGATCGTCGATCTCCGCGCGCATGCCAAGCACCGGGCTGACCGGGACGCCCAGTGCCAGCTGCACGGCCTGCTGCGGGTACGCATCGTGGGCATCGGCCAGCCACAGCTGCACGCCGTGTTCATCCAGCGCCAGCGGGCATACATGGAACTGTTTCAGGAAACGCAGCGACAGCGGCAGGCCCTCGGCCAGCGACTGCGGCGGTGCTTCGGGCAGCTGTTTCGCTTCCAGCAGCGGCAGCCCCAGCACGTCGGCGCTGGTCTGAGCCTGGTCACGTTCGGACACCAGCCCCAGCCGCACCAGCAGGCCCAGCAGGCTGCCGCCGGCTTCGGCATGCAGCGGCCGTGCACGCGCCAGGTCCCCTTCCTTGAGGCGCCCGCGCGCCAGCAGCGCATCGAGGATGCGGCCTTCGGCGTCGTCGATGGCGGTGGCAGCGAGCGCGTTCACATGACTCTCCTGTCGATCGTTCCGACTTTAGCAGTTCAGCCGGGACTTCCGCTGTCCTGCGGCGGTGTTTCGCAAAAAGACGAAGCCCGTCACACCAGGGTGACGGGCTTCGCTTGTTCATTTACGACAGAACGATTGCAGGCTTACTGGGTCGCCAGGATGCTGACGCCACTGAAGGCCGCTTCGCCCACCACCTTCACGTAGTAGGTGCCGGCCACCGGCTTGGCTACGCGCACGGTTTCGGTGTTGCCCGGGCGGGTGGACTTGGCATCGTTGTCGGTGGCGGTGGGCACGCGGCCCTGCGCCAGGTACACCGACACGTTGCCGCTGCCACCATAGGTCAGCACGCTCAGCTGCTTGCCAGCGGTCGCTTCGAAGGTATACACCGCTTCGCTGCCGGCGGCGCCGGCCAGGTCACCGATGGCGACCTTGTTGGTCAGCGGGATGCCTTCCGGCTCGCAGTTCTCGGTGCACGGTTCCTTCAGTGCGGCATCCAGCGCGGCCTTGGCATCGACGATGCCGGTGCCGATCGGGGTCGCCGCCGGAATGGTGACCGGGAAACGACGGGCGGACTGCTTCAGCAGTGCCTCCATCGCCGCCGGGGACAGCGGGTCCTTGCCGTTGGCGGCCAGGGCGCTCTGCACCAGCGCGGCCACGGCGGCCACGTGCGGCGAGGACATCGACGTGCCGCCCTTGCCCATCAGCACCCACTCACCGGCGTCCGGGGTGGTTTCCGAATCGGAACCGACCTGCCAGATGTAGCCGTTCGGATTGCCATCGACGCTGCCGCCACCACCCGGTGCCGACAGGTCCACGACGGTGCCGTAGTTGGAGTAGTAGGTGATGCCACCGGTGACGCGGGTCGCGCCGACGGCCACCACGTTGTTGCAGCTGGCCGGGCGGTACTTGGAAGCGTTGTCGGTCTCGTTGCCGGCGGCGACCACCACCAGGGTGCCGCGCGAGACGGCGCCGTTGATCGCGTCCTGGTAGGCCGCATCACACGAACCGCCGCCGCCCAGGCTCATGTTGATGATCTCGGCCGGCGTGGTGTTGGCCGGAATGCCCGGCACGGTGCCACCGGAGGCCCAGGTGATGGCGTCGCTGATGTCGGCCAGGGTGCCACCGCACTTGCCCAGCACGCGCACCGGCAGCACCTTGGCCTTGTAGGCCAGACCGGCCAGGCCGACGCCGTTGTTGGTCACTTCGGCGATCGTGCCGGCCACGTGGGTACCGTGCCAGGAGCTGCCTTCCGGCTGCGAACCGGTGTAGCACTCGTTGGCCGTTTCCACCCAGTCGCCGTAGTCGGTCGCACCCGGGGCGCGGCCATCGGCCGGACGGCGCGAGGATTCCTTGTCGCTGATGAAATCGTAGCCAGGCAGCAGGTTGGTGCCGAAGTCCGGCACGCCCGGCAGGATGCCGGTGTCGAGCACGGCCACGACCACGCCTTCACCCTGGGCCACGTCCCATGCCGCCGGCGCGTTCACGCCGCTGGTGGCATTGAAGAAGTTCCACTGGTACTGGGCGTAGTTCGGGTCGTTGGGCACCAGCGCCGGCTGGGCATTGCCCGCGCGCAGGTCCGAACGCTGCAGGCGCACGTTGGCCACGGCGTACTGCACCGAGGGATCGGCGTTCAGTTCGGCCAGCACCTTCTGCATGTCGGCGCCGCCAAGCTTGGACTTCAGGCGGATCAGGTCACCACCGGTGCCCAGCTTGCGCTCGACCTGCGGCGACAACGACAGCGCACGGCTGGTGGTGCCGGTGCTGACGATGGCGCGCGACAGCGCCGACTGCACCACCGACAGCTTGCTGGAACGGTCGCTGGCAGCGGCCGTACCGTTCCTGTACTTGACGATGATGCCGTCCACGTTCTGCTGGCTGGCGCTGGCCACGCGCGCCGGCGCGGTGGCCGCACCCGGATTGATCGCATGGGCGGCGCCCACGCCGACGGTCAGCGACAGCACCGCGGCAGCCAGCACGTTGATGCGAAGGGTCTGCTTCTTGGTCACGTTCGAAATCCTCTTCAAGGTCATGGTTGAGCTTTCCTTCTCCTTCCGCAGCGCGGTTGGAGCTCATTACGGCCATCACTCCCTGCGGCTGCCCTGGCTGGCCCACCAGGGCTACCGTGCCTCGCCCCCTCAGGCCTCCACTGCTGTGACGTGCCGATGGCGGGCCGCCATCGGCACGTATCCCACGATTACCAGCCGAAGCCGGCGCCGACGCCCACCGAGGCGTCATCGCTGCTGAACGCACCACCGAAGGTGACCGTGGCGCGATCGCTGATCGCACGCTGGTAGCCCAGCGACATGGCCGATTCGCCACCCTGGAAACCGATGCCGACGCCGACCCGGTTCTGGGTGCGGATGCCGGCGGCGCTGGTGGCCATGTTGAGCATGGCCGCGCTCATCGCGCCCTGGCGGTCGATGCGGCGATCCATGTGGCGCAGGCGTCCGTCGACTTCGCCCTTGAACACATCGAAGCTGTCGCTGACTGCCTGCACGCGGCTGTCGGTGTAGCTGTTGGCGGTGGTGATGCCGCGGTCCAGCTGCCCCTTGTTGACCGCATCGGTGGCGGCGGTACCGGCGGCCACGTTGGTGACCTGGCGCTCGCTGCCCTCGCTGCCGACCGACACGGTGTTGGCACGATCGGCAACCGAGCCCTGGCCCAGCGCCACGGCGTTGGCTGCGGTTGCACTCGCGCCCTGGCCCACGGCCGTGGAGGACGCGCCGCTGGCCACCGCACCATCGCCGATGGTGACCGCGTTGAAACCGGAACCGGCCACGCTGGCGGTCTGCGCCGTCCCTGCCGACGCAGCAGTCGGCGTGCCCTGCACGCTGGCGGTGGCGCTGGCCGGCGCTGCATCGGCCACGCTGGCGGCGGTCATGCTGGTCGCGCCCTCTTCCAGCGGGGCGGCCGCTGCACGCAGGCTGGCGCTAGCGCTGCGTGCGCCACTGCCGCTGCCCGCCGTGCGCCGGTCGATCTCGCTGACCTTGCGGTCCAGCGCGCCCAGCGCGTCGCCCACGTTGTTGTAGGTCGAACCCTGGATCACGTAGTTCGGCGCGACGAACACACCCTGCATGCCGACGCTGGCACCGCCACCGAGGAAGCTGGCCGCATCACTGAGCGACTGGAACAGCTGGCCACCATTGATGGCCTGGCGGCTGCCGGCGGAGATGCTGCCGGCGCCGACATTGTCGACCGTGGTGCCCTGCATGCCGGCCAGGGTGAGCGTGTCACGGCTGGCATCGTCATAGCCCAGGGCGTTGGCGGCGCTGGATTCGACGGTGGCCATGCGCGAGTCGAAATCGCCGACGCGGGTTTCCACCGCACCCACGCGCTGGTTGGTGACATTGAGCTGCGAGCCGGTGACCGCGTCGCTGCTGCCAGCGGCGATCCGGCCGTCGGCAACATTGATGATGCGGCGGGTGGCCGGGCCCGCGGTGCCATTGCCACCGCCCACCGAGACCACGTTGGCTTCCACGGCACGCGAGCCGGCACCCAGGGCCACAGAATTGTTGCCGGTGGCACCGCTGTTGGCGCCCAGGGCCATCGCTGCATTGCCGAGGGCGGTGGCGCCGGTGCCCACCGCATTGCTGCGGGCGCCGCTGGCGCTGGCGTTGGCGCCGATGGCCACCGCGTCGGTGCCGGTGGCGCTGGCCGTGCCGGTGCCGTTGGCCTTGAAGCGCTGGCCGACCTGATCGGCGGTGGCGGCCACGGCATCCAGCTGGCCCTTGTTCACCGCATCGGTGGCTTCGCTGCCGGCCGCAACGTTGGTGATCTGGCGCTGTGCCGCCGCGTTGCCCACCGACACCGTGTTGGCACGGGGGGCCTGCGAACCGGCGCCCAGGGCCACGCTGTTGGCCGCGCTGGCGGTGCTGTTGGAACCCAGCGCCGTTGCGTCTGCGGCATCGGCCCACGCGTTCCAGCCGATGGCACTGGCGTAGTCCTCGGTGGCCCAGGCGCCGGCACCGAAGGCCGCCGCACCGGTTCCGCTGGCACGCGCTGGGATCAGGCCGAAGAAGGTGCTGCCACCGATGGCCACGCTCTCATCGCCGGTGGCTTCGCTGGACTGGCCCATCGCCACGGCATTGGCACCTGCGGCAGCGGCACCGAAGCCGACGGCCGTGGTGTTGGCACCGCTTGCGGCCGAGCCGTAGCCCAGCGCGGTGCCGAGGCGACCGCTGGCTTCGCTGTAGCCACCGACGGCGGTGGTGCCATCGGCCGAGGCCGCCGCGCGGAAGCCGCTGGCCAGCGACTGCGCGCCACTGGCCACGGTCTCTGCACCATTGGCCGTGCTGTAGACGCCGGTGGCCTGTGCCGCGTTGCCGGTTGCGGTGGTGCCGATTTCGCTGGCAACCGCCGCGCTGCCCAGCGCTGCACTGTTCTCGCCCGAGGCCTGCGCTTCATTGCCGACGGCAGCTGCATTGGCACCGGTCGCCAGGCTGTTGAAGCCGACCGCGGTGGCATTGGCGGCCAATGCAGTAGCACCGCTGCCGAGCGCGGTGGCACCGTTGCCGATGGCGTTGGCGGCCTCGCCGGCCGCCAGCGCGTTGTCACCTTCCACATAGGCGCCGGCATCGCTGTCGGCGCTGCCACTGGCCTGCACGTACTTGCTGGTGGTTTCGGCAGTGGCGGCCACTGCGTCCAGCTGGTCCTTGTTCACGGCATCGGTGCCTTCGGTACCGGCCGCGACATGGGTCACCTGGCGTTCGCCGCCGGCGCTGCCGACGGCCACCGTGTTGTCACGGTCGGCCCTGGAACCGGCACCGAGGGCAACGCTGTTGGCACCGTTGGCGGTGGCGCTGGCACCCAGTGCGGTCGTTTCGGCACCGTTGGCCCACGCATTCCAGCCGATGGCGGTGGCGTAATCATCGGTGGCCCAGGCGCCGGCACCGAAGGCCGCCGCGCCGTAGCCGCTGGCACGGGCCGGAATCAGGCCGAAGAAGGTGCTGCCGCCGATGGCCACGCTTTCATCGCCGGTGGCCTCGCTGGAATCACCCATGGCCACCGCGCTGGCGCCGGTGGCGGTAGCGAACACACCGGTGGCGGTGCTGTTGGCACCGCTGGCCACGGTGCCGTAGCCCAGTGCCGAACCGAGGCGGCCGCTGGCTTCGCTGTAGCCACCCACGGCGGTAGTGCCATCGGACGAGGCCGCTGCGCGGAAGCCGCTGGCCAGCGACTGCGCGCCGCTGGCAACCGCTTCGGCACCGTTGGCGGTGCTGTACACACCGGTGGCCTGCGCGCCGGCACCGGTGGCGGTGCTGCTGATTTCGCTGGCGACCGCACCGCTGCCCAGGGCAGCGCTGTCCTCGCCGCTGGCCTGTGCGTTCGTGCCGACGGCTGCGGCATTGCTGCCGGTGGCCAGGCTGTTCAAGCCGACGGCGGTGGCATTGGCGGCCAGGGCGGTGGCACCGCTACCGAGCGCGGTGGCACCCTCGCCGATGGCGTTGGCGGCTTCACCGGCCGCCAGCGCGTTGTCGCCTTCCACGTAGGCGCCGGCATCGCTGTCGTCGCTGCCGCTGGCCTGGAAGTACTTGCTGGTGGTGGCGGCAGTGGAGGCCACCGCGTCCAGCTGGTCCTTGTTCACCGCGTCGGTGCCTTCGGTGCCGGCGGCGACGTTGGTGATCTGGCGGGTATTGCCAGCGCCACCGACGGAGACGGTGTTGTCACGGTCAGCAATCGAATCGGCGCCGAGGGCCACGCTGTTGGCGCCCTGGGCTTCTGCCGCGTTACCCAGCGCGGTGGCGTTCGTGCCCGGTGCCCAGGCGCCACCACCCACGGCGGTGGAGTAGTCACCGGAGGCTTCGGTGGCGAGGATGCCGAACAGCGAACCACCGATGGCGACGCTGTTGACGCCGGTGGCCAGGCTGCCTTGGCCGGCGGCGGTGCTGTAACCGCCGGACGCTTCCGAATCACCGCCGAGAGCGACGCTGTTGGAACCGGAGGCGTTGGCGAAGTTGCCGAATGCGGTGGCGTTGAAGGCCGAGGCATTGGCATAGCCGCCGATGGCGGTGCTATAGCCGCCGGTGGCTTCGGCGCCGATACCGAACGCTGCCGAGGCCGTGCCGCTGGCCACGCTTTCGCTGCCGACGGCCGTTGCCGCTTCGCCGCTGGCGTTGCTGAAGTAGCCCACGGCCACGGCTTCTTCGCCGCTGGCTTCGGACAGCACGCCGCTGGCGGTGCTGCCGGCGCCGCTGGCCACGGCCGCCGCACCGAAGGCGGCACTCTGTTCACCGCTGGCTTCGCTTTCCGCACCGTGCGCGGTGGCGTATTCACCGGTGGCCTGCGCGTTGGCGCCGATGGCGCTGGCGTTGGCAGCGCTGGCCAGGGCATTGAAGCCCACAGCCTGCGCGTTGGTTGCCAGTGCGTTGGCGCCACTGCCCAGGGCCACCGCGCCATCGCCGATGGCGTTGGCCGATTCACCGGCCGCCAGCGCGTTGTCACCTTCCACGTAGGCGCCGGCATCGCTGTCGTCGCTGCCGCTGGCCTGGAAGTACTTGCTGGTGGTGGCGGCGCTGGCCGCGACCGCATCCAGCTGCGCCTTGTTCACCGCGTCGGTGGCCTGGCTGCCGGCGGCGACGTTGGTCACCTGGCGTTCGCTGCCGGCACTGCCGACCGACACGCTGCGGTCGCGGTCCGCCACCGAGCCTGCGCCCAGCGCTACCGCGTTGTTGCCGGCCGCGCTGCTGCCGGCACCGATGGCGATGGCGCTTTCACCGTCGGCCACCGTGTTGGTGCCCACGGCGATGCTGTTGATGCTGTTGCCCAGCGCCTGGAAGCCCAGGGCCACGCTGTTGTCGCCGTAGCTGAAGGCACCGCGGCCGATGGCAGTGGAGCTGACGCCGTTGGCCCAGCTGTTGTAGCCGAGCGACGTTGCGCCGTTGGCACTGGCCCATGCGGCTGGACCGAACGCCGATGCGTTGCGGCCGGTGGCCCAGGCACCGGCGCCGAAGGCGGTGGCACCCTCTTCGCTGGCGGTGCTGTAGCCACCTACCGCCGTGCTGTCGGCGGCCTTGGCGAAGGCACTGTCACCGACGGCGACGGCATAGCTGCCGGCGGCGCGCGACTTGCCACCGGCGGCGAAGCTGTTGTCACCGGTGGCCTGGGCGGCGTTGCCGTAGGCGCTGCTGCCGGCACCGGTGGCCTGCGCGGCGTTGCCCACCGCAGTGGACCCGGCCGAGGCGGTGGTCCCCACCTGCACCGGATTGCCCTCGTCATCCAGCAGCGGCTGGTTGTACTCATCGTAGGCCTGGCCCAGGCCGCCCACGGCCACTGCGCCATCCCCGTTGGCGAAGGTGTTGCGACCCACTGCCACGGTGTCGGCGCCGAGGGCACCTGCACCGGCACCCTGTGCGATCGCACCGGCGCCGATGGCGTTGCTGGCCGAACCGGCCGCGACCGCGCCTTCACCTTCGGCGTAGGCGCCGGCATCACTGCCTTCCTCGCCCTGCGCCTGGAAGAAGTGCGCGGTGGTATCGGCCGTGCTGGCCACCGCATCGAGCTGGCCCTTGTTCACCGCATCGGTGGCTTCGGTCCCGGCGGCCACGCTGGTGATCTGGCGTTCGTTGCCTTCGCTGCCGACGGCCACGCTGTTGTCGCGCACCGCTTCGGAGTTGGCACCGAGCGCAACGCTGTTCGCGCCACGCGCCGTGGCGTAGTAGCCCACCGCCGTGCTCTGCGCGCCACTGGCCCAGGTCTGCGCCCCCAGTGCGCTGGCGTTCTCGCCTGGCGCATAGGCGAAGTAGCCCACGGCCACCGACTCGGCACCCGACGCTTCGGTCAGGCTGCCGTTGGCCACCGCGTAATCGCCACTGGCGATGGCGCCGGCACCGACGGCGGTGGCAGCTTCGCCGCTGGCCTGGGTCTGCACGAAGAAGCCCAGGCCCGGAATCAGGTCGGCGGGGCCACCGATGGCCACGCTGCTGGTGCCGGTGGCGTTGCTCTGCGTACCCAGCGCGGTGGAGTAATCGCCCACTGCGTTGGCCACCGCACCGAAGGCCGATGCCTGCGCGCCGGCGGCATAGGCGCCCACGCCATACGACGATGCGGCGAAACCGCTGGCTTCGGCGCTGGCACCAACGGCGGTACCGCCGACGCCGGCGCTGGTCGCACCGGTTTCCACCGGCACGCCACCGCTGGTGATCAGCGGGTTGCCGTCTTCATCCACGGCCGCGCCGCCGACGGCCACGCTGCCCGGACCGGCAGCCTGGGCGTTGTTGCCGAAGGCGGCGCTGTTCTGGCCGGTGGCCAGCGCGTTGTTGCCCACGGCGGTGGCGTTCTGCGCCAGCGCGGTGGCACCGGCGCCGACGGCGGTGGTGCCGTTGCCGATCGCGTTGGCGGCTTCACCGGCAGCCAGTGCGTCATCGCCTTCGGCCAGCGCACCGGCATCGCTGTTGCTGCTGCCGGTGGCCTGGAAGCGCTTGGCGGTGGCATCGGCCACGGCCGCCACATCCTTCAACTGGCCGACGTTCACCGCGTCGGTATCTTCGCTGCCTGCGGCCACGCTGGTGATCTGCCGGGTCAGGCCGTACTCGGCCGCGCCCACCGACACGGTGTCGACGCGGTCGGCCAGCGAACCGGCGCCCAGGGCGACGCTGCCGGTCGCTACGGCAGCGGAATTGGAACCCAGTGCGGTGCTGAATTCACCGACGGCGGTGCTGAACGCCCCCACCGCGATGGAGGCTTCGTTGGCGGCGGTGGCGCCACGGCCGAGCGAAGTGCTGCCCGGGCCCATCGCCACGGCACCGGCACCGACGGCGGTAGCGCCATCGGCGCTGGCTTCGGACAGCGCACCCAGTGCGGTGGCCGCACCGTTTTCGCTGGCGGCCACGGCGCTGGCGCCGACTGCGGTGTCGCCCAGGCCGAACGCAGCGGCGCTCTGCCCGACCACCACGCTGGCATCGCCCAGCGCCAGTGCGTTCTGGCCGAAGGCGCTGGCGCCGAGGCCGGCGGCAATGGCCTGGGTGCCGACCGCCGTGGTGGCATTGGCCAGCGACTGGCTGCCGCTGCCGACTGCAATTGCACCCTGCCCGTCGATCTTCGCCGCGTCGCTGTCATCGCCTGCGCCGTCGGCCTTGAAGTAGCGGCTGCCCTCGGCGGCCGCGTTGGCCAGTGCGGCCTGGGTGGCGCGCGCCTGGGCATCCAGCTGTGCCTTGTTCACCGCGTCGGTGGCCTGCGTACCGGCGGCGACGTGGGTGACCTGGCGTTCCTTGCCGGCATCGCCGACGGACACGGTGTTGGCGCGGGTGGCCTTGGAACCGGCGCCCAGTGCGACGCTGTTGGCGCCGCTGGCACTGCTGCCGGTACCGACGGCGACGGCGTTGCTGCCGGCGGCGGTGGCGGTGCCATCCACCAGGCACTTGTCGACCACCTTGCTGTTGAGCACCACGCAGTTGGCGTTGCCGCCGATTTCCACCGACTGCGCGGCGGCGATGCCTGTTCCTCCCAGTCCCATGGCCAGGGCAAGCGCTGCGGCCAGCGTGACCGGCCGAACCTGGGTGCCATCACGGCGTTGGTCGACGACCCCGCCGCGTGCGTCGGAAGAGGCCAATTCCGAGGCCACCACCAACTGACCCAACGCTTTGTTCCAGACCTTGCGATAAATCCGATTCATCGGTACGGCTCCTGATTGGACTGGTTTTGGGCAAAGCAACGCCACCGCCGGACCCTCTGGTCCAACGTGCCCCTCGGGGCGTTATTCACGTGATTTACTGCGGGTATTGCCGGACGGCGCGCAGCGACAGAAAACCGGGCGCAAGCGACGTGCGGTTACTGCGGTATGAACAGATTTGAAACAGGGCCCAAGTGTTAACGGGAACTTTCTGGGACGTCAAGACTTTGACGCAGCAATTCCCATTGCCGTGAAGCAGTTCACTATTTCGCCTGTTTATTAGCCGATTTTGTTATGCATGCGTGACGAAGTGTTGGCGCCATGTAAATGCATGTAACTGATGGCCCCGGCAGGAGTTTCTGCCCGCATAAAGAAAAACCCGGCAGTCACCTGCCGGGTTTTCCGTACCTCAACGCATTGCCGCGTGCGCGGCGGCGGGAGGCTCAGCCGCACCACACCCGCGCGTTGCGGAACATGCGCATCCACGGCGAATCACCCTGCCACTCGGCCGGGGCCCAGCTGAGGTTGAGCGCGCGCGGTGTGCGTTCCGGGTGCGGCATCATGATGGTGACGCGGCCATCGGTGCTGGTCAGGCCGGTGATGCCGTCCGGTGAACCGTTCGGGTTCAGCGGGTACTGGCTGGCCACGTTGCCGTTGCCATCGACATAGCGCAGCGACACCCGCGCGGCCGCCTGGTCGACGGCATTGGCGAACACCGCCTGGCCTTCACCGTGGGCCACCGCCACCTGCAGGCGCGAACCGGCCATGCCACGCAGCAGCACCGACGGCGATTCCACCACTTCCAGCAGCGCGGTACGCGCTTCGAACTGCTCGCTGGCGTTGCGGCGGAACTGCGGCCAGTGCTCGGCACCGGGGATGATGTCCTTCAGCTGGCTCATCATCTGGCAACCATTGCACACGCCCAGGGCGAAGCTGTCCTGGCGCGCGAAGAACGCAGCGAAGGCATCACGCAGCGCGCTGCGTTCCAGGATCGAAGTCGCCCAGCCACGACCGGCACCCAGCACATCGCCGTAGCTGAAGCCACCGCAGGCGACCAGACCGGTGAAGTCCTGCAGGGCCACGCGGCCTTCGATCAGGTCGCTCATGTGCACGTCGAACGCGCGGAAGCCGGCACGTTCGAAGGCGTTGGCCATTTCAATCTGGCCGTTGACGCCCTGTTCGCGCAGCACCGCCACGCGCGGGCGCGCGCCGGTGTTGATGAATGGTGCCGCCACGTCCTCGTTGAGGTCGAAGCTGAGCTTGGGCTTCAGGCCCGGCGCAGTGAAGGCACGGGCCACCTCGCGCTCGGCATCGGCGTTGGCCGGGTTGTCGCGGCGCTTCTGCATGGCATGGGTGACCGACCACCAGGCATCGAACAGCGCTTCCCAGCGCCACTCGGCCAGGTTCTCACCGCCCAGCGACACGCGCACCACCGGGGCGGTGGTCGGCTTGGCGATGCGCTGCGCGCATTCGATCAGCGCATGGCGCTCGACCAGATCGGCGAACGCAGCGCGGTCTTCGCGGGCGATCTGCACCACTGCACCCAGTTCTTCGTTGAACAGGCTGCGGAACGGATCATCGCCCCAGGCATCGAGGGTGATGTCCAGGCCCAGGCGCGAGGTGAAGGCCATTTCGCACAGCGCGGCGAAGGCGCCGCCGTCGCTGCGGTCGTGGTAGGCCAGCAGCAGGCCGGCCTGGCGCGCATCGCGGATCAGTTCGAAGAAGCCCCGCAGGCGCTGCGGGTCATCCAGGTCCGGTGCGGCACCGGCGAAGGCCGGCAGGTCGCCCTGGTCGGCGTGCACCTGGGCCAGGATGGAACCGCCCAGGCGCTGCTTGCCGGCCCCCAGGCCGATCAGCCACAGCTCGCTGTCCACGTCGCGGTCGAGCAGCGGGGTCAGCTGCTGGCGCACGTCGGCCACCGGCGCGAACGCGGAGATGACCAGCGACACCGGCGACACGCTCTTGTGCGCTTCGCCCTGGTCGTGCCACTGCGCCTGCATCGACAGCGAGTCCTTGCCCACCGGGATGCTGATGTCCAGCTGCGGGCACAGCTCCATGCCCACGGCCTTCACCGCGTCGTACAGCAGCGCGTCTTCGCCCGCGTGGCCGGCCGCAGCCATCCAGTTCGCCGACAGCTTGATCTCATCCAGCGCATCGACCGGGGCCGCGCACAGGTTGGTCAGCGCTTCGCCCACGGCCATGCGCGCCGATGCCGCGGCATCAAGCAGGGCCAGCGGGGTGCGCTCGCCCAGCGACATGGCTTCGCCGGCCACGCCGTCGAAGTCGGCCAGGGTGATGGCCACATCGGCCACCGGCAGCTGCCAGGGGCCGACCATCTGTTCGCGTGCGGTCAGGCCGCCCACGCTGCGGTCACCGATGGTGACCAGGAAGTTCTTCGAGGCCACGGTCGGGTGCGCGAGCACGCGCAGGCCGGCTTCCTGCAGGTCCAGGCCGCCGGTCTTCAGCGCCGGCCAGCGCGGTGCCGGCGGGTGCGCGGTGTCGCGGTGCATCTTCGGCGGCTTGCCGAACAGCACGTCCATCGGCAGGTCGATCGGCGCGTCGGCCGGGGTGTGGCCCGGCACGGCGCCGTAGGCCACCACCAGGTGCTCCTCGGCCGTGGCCACGCCCACGGCGGCGAACGGGCAGCGCTCGCGTTCGCACAGCGCGGCGAACTCGGCCAGGCGTTCCTGGGCCACGCCCAGCACGTAACGTTCCTGCGATTCGTTGCACCACAGCTGCATCGGCGACAGCGACGGATCATCGGTGGGCACCTTGCCCAGGTCGATGACACCGCCGACATTGGAGTCATGCAGCAGTTCGGGAATGGCGTTGGACAGGCCACCGGCGCCGACGTCGTGGAAGAACTTGATCGGGTTGTCGGCGCCCATCGCCACGCAGCGGTCGATGACCTCCTGGCAGCGGCGCTCCATTTCCGGGTTGTCGCGCTGCACGCTGGCGAAGTCCAGGTCCTCGGCGCTTTCGCCGGAGGCCACCGAACTGGCGGCACCGCCGCCCAGGCCGATCAGCATGGCCGGGCCGCCGAGCACGATGACGGCATCACCGGCCTGCAGCGGGATCTTGTCGACCTGGATGCGGTCGATCGCGCCCAGGCCACCGGCCAGCATGATCGGCTTGTCGTAGGCACGCACCAGGTCAGCGCCTTCGGGCAGCTCGAAGCTGCGGAAGTAGCCGAGCAGGTTCGGGCGGCCGAACTCGTTGTTGAACGCAGCACCGCCCAGCGGGCCGTCGGTCATGATTTCCAGCGCCGGCGCCATGCGCGGGTTCAGCGCGCGCGGCGCCTCCCACGGCTGCGGCAGTTCGGGAATGCGCAGGTGCGAAACCGAGAAACCGGACAGGCCGGCCTTCGGCTTGCCGCCGCGGCCGGTCGCGCCTTCGTCGCGGATCTCACCGCCGTTGCCGGTCGATGCACCCGGGAACGGCGCGATCGCGGTCGGGTGGTTATGCGTTTCCACCTTGATCTGGAAGGCGCTGGGCACCTGCGGTTCGCGGCGGTACTCGCCACTGGCCGGATCGGGGCGGTAGCGCGAAGCCGGGTGGCCTTCGATCACCGCGGCATTGTCGCTGTACGCGCTGAGCGTGTGCTGCGGGGTCTGCTGGTGGGTGTTCTTGATCATCCGGAACAGCGAGCGGTCCTGTTCCTGGCCGTCGATGGTCCAGCTGGCATTGAAGATCTTGTGGCGGCAGTGCTCGGAATTGGCCTGCGCGAACATCATCAGTTCGACATCGGACGGCGAGCGGCCCAGCGCGGTGAAGCGTTCGCGCAGGTAGTCGATCTCGTCCTGGGCCATGGCCAGGCCAAGGCGCTGGTTGGCGGCCTCCAGCTGGTCCACGGGCACGCGTTCCAGTTCACCGCGCGCCGGGGTGGTGAACAGGGTCTGGCCCTGGCCGACGGTTTCCAGCACCGACTGCGTCATCGGGTCATGCAGGGCCTTGACCAGCGCCTGCTGGGCGGCAGCGTCGGCCGGCCATCCCTGCACGTCGATGCGCAGGCCGCGTTCAACCCGGCTGACCGGCTGGCCGGCACCGCGGACCAGTTCGGTGGCCTTGCTGGACCAGGGCGACAGGGTACCCAGGCGGGGCACCACGATGCGGCTGACGGCGCCGTCGGCGATGGCCTCGGCCTGCGGCTGGGCTTCCAGGATGCGGCACAGGGTGGCCACATCGGGGCTGGCCGAGCCTTCGGGCTGGACGAAGTAGACGTGCCAGGCACCGCTGATGCGCAGGGAGGGAGCGATGGACTGCAGGCGGGATTCAAGGCGTTCGCGGCGGAACAGCGACAGGGCGGGCGCGCCCTCGAGGACCATCATGTCCGGGGAACCGTAGTTGGGAAACGGGCCCGACATTGTACCGGAAGCGGGGGGAGGGCTTTGGCCGGGCGGCGCCCGGCACCCGCAGAGGCCAGGGCAACGGCCAGAGCAACAGCGGTACTGGACTGCTGCGGGCTGGGTGGGGCGGTGTGGGCTTGCAGGACACGCCGTAAACCCATCGCTGGGGGCTCGTAGGCGCCATCCATGGCGCCTGCGGTCCTGCAAGCCCACACCGCCCCACCCCTGACAGATTCCCGCGATCTGCAGTAGATCCACGCCATGCGTGGATGCTCTGCGGTAGTGCCGGCCGCTGGCCGGCAACCAGACGAAAAGCAGAAAGAGGCATCCAGAGCGCAGCGACCGGCTTTTGCTTTTGAATTTTTCTTTTGTCTTTCGTGGCTGGCGCGCGCAGGAACCTGTCCGTGGCCGGGCGGGTGGGTTGCGCAGGGGGCGCAGGCGCCATGGATGGCGCCTACGAGCTTACATGGGTGAGGGCGCTTTGCTTGCGAAGCACTGCTTCGCAAGCGCCCGAACGCACAGCCGCCAGCGGCTGGGCCGGGCCCCGGAGGGGGACTTGCAGCGTCCCCTGCGCAGCCCACCCGCCCGGCCCTCCCCCGGAAATCCGCTGTTCGCGGAAATCCCCAGCCACGAGGGGGCTCCGCCGATGGCAGCCAACCGCGCGCCAGCGCCGCGCTTCGCCGGAATGCCCGAATCCCAGAACCATGCGCTCGCTCACGGATTACCCACGCAATTGATGACAACGTTGTCCCCACTTGGCCCCGGACTCTCTCCCCGGCCCGCCAGGTACCCCGTCCGCCCCCACCGTCGCCTTCCCGGGCGACGTCCGGACCTGCGTCACGCACGGCGCCACCGGGCCCGTGTGCCACTTGATCGGAGACACGCCATGTACGACCCGTTTGTGCAGAGTGCCGAAGTGCGCAGTTCCGAACGCTCCCCCCGCTCCTTCCGCCCGCGCCGCCTGGCCTGGCTGCTGGCCATGGCCGCCGGGGCTGCTGCCCTGCCCGGCCTGGCCCAGGCCGCCAGCTGTGCCGGGGTGGCGCAGTGGGACCAGGCCAAGATCTACCGGGCCGGTGACACCCTGCAGAAGGGAGGGGTGCTGTACCGGGCGAACCAGGACATCTGGAACGCGCCGCCGGACCATCCGGCCGGTGCGCCCTACTACACCAATCTGGGCGCCTGCGATGGCACCGGCACCAACCAGCCACCGGTGGTCAGCCTGACCTCGCCGGCCAATGGCGCGACCTTCAGCGCCGGCAGCACGGTGAACGTGACCGCCAACGCCAGTGATCCCGACGGCAGCGTCAGCAAGGTCGAGTTCTTCCGCGATGGCAGCTCGATCGGCGTGGATACCAGCGCGCCCTACAGCGCCAGCTGGGCCAATGCCAGCGCTGGCAGCCACACCCTGCGCGCGGTGGCCACCGACAACAACAACGCCACCAGCAGCACGGCCACCATCACCATCACCGTCAACGCGGCCAGCGGCGATACCACCGCGCCCAGCGTGCCCGGCGGCCTGGCGGTGGGCACCCGCACCGCCAACAGCATCGCGCTCAGCTGGAGCCCGTCCACCGACAACACCGGTGGCAGCGGCCTGGCCGGCTACGATGTGTACCGCAATGGCAGCCTGGTCGGTTCGCCCTCCAGTGCCAGTTACGTCGATGGCGGCCTGACCGCGTCCACCACCTACAGCTACCGCGTGCGCGCCCGCGACAATGCCGGCAATGCCTCGGCGCAGGGAACGGCGGTCAGTGCCAGCACCCTGGCCGGCGGTGGCGGCGGTACCGGCAAGCGGGTCATCGGTTACTTCACCCAGTGGGGCATCTACGGCCGCAACTACCGGGTGAAGAACATCGACAGCAGCGGTTCGGCCGCGCGCCTGACCCACATCAACTACGCCTTCGGCAACGTGCGCAACAACCGCTGCGAAGTGGGCATCACCCAAGCGTCGGACCCGAACACCGGTGCCGGCGGCGATGCGTTCGCCGATTACACCAAGGCCTTCGGTGCCGGCGAAAGCGTGAGCGGCAGCGCCGATACCTGGGACCAGCCGCTGCGCGGCAACTGGAACCAGCTCAAGCAGCTCAAGGCCAAGTACCCGGGCATGAAGGTGCTGATCTCGCTGGGTGGCTGGACCTGGTCGCGCGGCTTCTCCAGCGCGGCGCGCCCGGAGAACCGCCAGGCCTTCGTCGCTTCCTGCATCGATGCCTACATCAAGGGCAACCTGCCGGTGACCGACGGTGCCGGTGGCGCGGGTGCGGCGCTGGGCGTGTTCGACGGCATCGATATCGACTGGGAGTACCCGGTGGCGTGCGGCATCGAATGCGGCAAGCCGGAGGACAACGCCAACTTCACCGCGCTGATGGCCGAGTTCCGCCGCCAGCTCGATGCGGTGCGTCCGGGCCTGCTGCTGACCGTGGCCGTGGGTGCGGGCGTGGACAAGATCCGCGTGACCGATCCGGCCGCGTACCACCCGTACCTGGACTACATCAACGTGATGACCTACGACTTCCACGGCGCGTGGGATGCGAAGACCAATCACCAGTCGGCGTTGTTCGATTCACCCAATGACCCGTCCACCGGCGACCAGAAGCTGTACAACAGCAACGACGCCATCGAGGCCTTCATCAGCCGTGGCGTGCCTGCGGCCAAGCTCAACCTGGGCATTGGCTATTACGGCCGCGGCTGGACCGGGGTGGCCAACGGCAACAACGGCATGTACCAGACCGCCGGTGGCGCTGCGCCGGGCACCTACGAGGCAGGCATTGAAGACTGGAAGGTGCTGAAGAACCTGGCCTGGCAGGGCTACACCGACAACACTGCCGGTGCCACCTGGATCTACAACGGCAGCACGCTGTGGAGCTTCGACACCCCGGCCAACATCACCCGCAAGATGGGTTACGTGAAGACCCAGGGGCTGGGCGGCGCGTTCGTCTGGGAGTTCAGCGGTGACGATGCACAGGGCACGCTGACCAAGGCGGTCAGTGACGGCCTGCAATAAGGAAAAAGCCGGGGGACGCATCACGCCCCCCGGCCTCCCACATGGATTCAACATCCGCCGGGCATGGCCCGGCGCTACCAGTCAATCCCACGGTAGCGCTGGGCCATGCCCGGCGACGTTCCGCTCAGCGCTTGACCGACAGCTTCTCCAGCGCCGCGCGCAGCTGCGCCGGCGGCAGGTAGCCGCCCAGCTGGGTGCCGTCGGGGGCGAAGATGGCCGGCGTGCCGTTCACGCCCAGGCGTTGGCCCAGCGCGTACTGCATGGCCACCGGGTTGGTGCAGTTCTTGGCCGGCACGCTGCCGCCCCGCTTGGCATTGGTCAGCGCCTGGCGGCGATCGGCCGCGCACCAGACCGAAATCATGTCGGTGTAATCCTTGCTGCCCAGCCCCATGCGCGGGAAGGCCAGGTATTCGACGGTGATGCCGTTGCGGTTGAGCTCGGCGATGTCCTGGTGCAGCTTGCGGCAGTAACCGCACTCGATATCGGTGAAGACGCTGATGGTGTACTTGGCGTTGGGCGCGGCGAACACGATGCGGTCGCCGTGGTTGGCGGTGCCCAGCAGCTGGCGGCGGTAGCCAAGCAGGCCTTCGCTGTTGGCCGGGCTCTTCAGCTGGGTGTCGTAGGGCTGCGACTGGAACAGGTAACGGCCGTCATCGGACACGTACAGCAGCTGCCCGGACACCACCACTTCGCGGAAACCGGGGAACGGTGCGGCGCCGATGTAGTCGACCTCGAAGCCCGGGTTGAGCGCGGTCAGCGCGGCGCGCACGGCCTGGTCGGCGGCGCCATTGGGGGCTGCCGCGGGCTTGGCGGCAGTTGCCGGGGCCTTGGCCGCCGGCGGCGCCGGCTGGGCGCAGGCCGTCAGGCTGAGCGCACTGAACAGGACAGCGGTGGCAAATCGGAACATGGGCAATCCGCGGGGGAAGTAGACCCCGGATTCTGACACAGGCACCCGCCACCGGCCGCGACGCCACGCACAGCGCGCGCGCCGGGTTCAGCCCCGCAGGTCAGCCGCGCGGATGGTGGCGGGCGTGCAGCTTCTGCAGATGCTCGCGCGCGACCAGGGTGTAGATCTGGGTGGTGGACAGCGAGCTGTGGCCCAGCAGCATCTGCAGCGCGCGCAGGTCGGCGCCACGGTTCAGCAGGTGGGTGGCGAAGCTGTGCCGCAGCCCGTGCGGGCTGATCCGCGCCGGGTCGATGCCGGCCACCTGCGCGTGGCGCTTGACCAGGTGCCACAATGCCTGCCGGGTCAACGCATGCAGCGTGGGCTCGACGAACAGCGGCACCTGCCCGTCGGCCAGCGCCTGCACCCGGCCCTTGCCGACCAGCTGCGGCCGCGACTGCTGCAGGTAACGCTCCAGCCAGTGCTGCGACTCCTCGCCCAGGGGCACCAGCCGTTCCTTGCTGCCCTTACCGGTCACCCGCAGCACGCCCTGGCGCAGGTTGACCGCAGTGGCCGGCAGCAGCACCAGCTCGCTCACGCGCAGGCCGGCGGCGTACATCAGTTCCAGCATGGCGCGGTCGCGCAGGCCCAGCGGGCTGTCGATATCCGGTGCCGCCAGCAAGGCGTCGATCTGGCTTTCGGCCAGCGCCTTGGGCAGCAGGCGCGGCAGCTTGGGCGGGTCCAGCAGCGCACTGGGGTCCTCGCTGCGTTCGCCACGGCGCACGCCATCGGCGAAGAAGGCGCGCAGCGCCGACAGCAGCCGCGCGTTGCTGCGTGGCGACCAGCCATGGCGGGTGCGCCAGGCCAGGTAATCGAACAGGCCGGGGCGTTCGATGGCGGCCAGGCCGCCATCGCGCCCATCCAGCCAGCGGGCCAGGCCTTCCAGATCGCGCCGGTAGCTGTCCAGAGTGGCCCGCGCCAGGCCGTTCTCGGCCCAGATCGCATCGAGGAAGCGCTGGATGCGCATGCTGTCGTCGGCACGCACGTCCGGCAGCTGGGTGACCAGCTGGCGGCGTTCGGCGGGAGTGGAAATCACGGCCATGCGTGCAGGATACGAGGGCCACTGCGGGCGCGGCCAGCTTTGCGTATGCTCGCTGCATGTCCAGCCCCGCCCGCGATGCGGCCCCTGCGGCCGCCACCGAGTCGCCCCGCCCACGCGCACTGCTGCCGTGGCGCGTGCTGGCGATGGTCTACGACGCATTGCCGGTGCTGGCGCTGTGGATGCTGGCCGGCACGCTGTTCACCCTGGCCTATACCTTCAGCGGGCATGCGCAGCGCGAGAACATCGCGCCGTTCAGTGCGTGGCAGTGGCTGCTGTGGGCGGTGTGCTGGGCGGTGACCGGGGGGTACGCCACGGCCAGCTGGCGCCGCGGCGGGCAGACCCTGGGCATGCGCCCCTGGCGCCTGCAGCTGCAATCCCGCGATGGCGCCCCGCTGCGCCGCGGCCAGCTCTGGCTGCGCTTTGCGGTGGCCACGCTGTCGCTGCTGCTGGGCGGCCTGGGCTTCTGGTGGGCGTGGGTGGATCGCCAGCGCCTGACCTGGCACGACCGCGCCAGCGGCACCCGCATGGTGCGGATGCCGAAGCGCTGAGTAAATCCGCCGGCACGGCCCGGAGCACGCGGGCTCGCCGGAAAAGCAGCCGAGCGTGGGCTCGGCCCTACATCATCAGCTTTCCGGCAGGATCACCGCAGGCTGCGTCCAGATGTCGAAGAACGCCGAAGCAAATGCGTTGGCCTGCACGTCGTCGGCCACGGGCACCTGTCCGCTCATCTGCGCGCGGGTCTTCACGAAGTCCTGCCAGAGCTTCAGGCTGCCCTTCTTCAGGCGTTTCTGTTCACCTGCGTCGGTGGCGGCCAGGTACTGCGCATACAGTTCGCGCATCGGTTTGCCTTGTGCCTCGTAGGCAGCCGGCAGGTCCGGCAGCTGGGCGGCGGTGAAAGCCACCTTCGCCGCCGGCGTCTGGTAACCGGCCGGCCCGAAGGCGTCCTTCAAGTCGTCCTCGGCTTCCAGATACTGGAAGAAGCCGGGAATGTTGTAGAGCTTGGTGCGGTAGTCGGACGAGGTGTCCGGGCTGTTGGACACCACCGTGGTGGGCAGTTCACCCAGCAGCCCCACATCCCAGCGGCGCGGAATGAACAGGCCGGTCGCCTTCACGAACGGGCCTTCAATCTCCACGTCGTTCAATTCGACCTTCGAGGCGAGGTTGCCGGTGTTGGTCCTGCCGGTGACGTACTGCTCGGTGACGATCACGTACTCGGCCAGTGCCGGGTTGATCAGGCCACCAATGCCATCGGCGTAGACGACCATGCGCACGGTCCCGATCTTCTCGCCCTGCAGGCGGTACTGCCCCGGCTCCAGGGTGAGCGGCAGGGAGGTATGCGGCGGCAGGGTATGCACCTGCTGGTCGATGGACAGGGTGAGCGGCGTGTCGGTCGGGTTGTCAATTTCGAAATCGGCCGCTCGGCTGCACCCGGCAGCAAGCAGTACGGCCGCGATGCACGGCAGCAGGTTGCGGAAAATCATGTTCGTCCTTGAAGTGGAACCACGGAACTGTGAATCGGCCGGGCGCAGGCCCGGCCTGGCAGGCAACGGCGCCGGGCATGTCCCGGCGCTGCAGGCATCAGCCGGACTTGCGTCGGAACAGCAATCCGGACACGGCCAGCATGACGATGGGCGGCAACGCGTAGGCGATGCGGTAGTCGAACTTCAGCGCGCCGGCCATGCGGCCGAAGAACAGCTGCAGCAGCCAGAAGCCCAGCGCGAACAGGATGCCCAGGAACAGGCGCTTGCCCATGCCACCGCTGCGCAGCGAACCGAAGGCGAACGGCACCGCCGCCAGGCACAGCGCCAGCACGTTCAGCGGGTAGAACCAGCGGCTCCAGTAGATATCCTCGAAATCGCGGGCATCCAGGCCGTTGCGTTCGCGGTATTCGATGCTGGTGCTCAGTTCGCTCAACCGCAGGTTGCGCGGCTTGGCGATGCCGGTGGCCAGGGCGGCGGCATCCAGTTTCGAATCCCAGGGCTCGCGCGCGGCTTCCTGGCGGGTGGCCGAACGTTCGCCGAAGGTATCGCGCTTGACCCCGGTCAGCACCCAGCCGTCCTTGTCATGTTCGGCGGTGGCGGCGTGGGTGAGCGAGGCGATGTTGCCGTCCTCGGCGATCCGGTACAGGCGCACGTCGCGCAGGATCAGCCGCGTGCCCTTGTCACCGACCAGCTGCTCTTCGCCGCTGGCGGCATTGAGGAAGGTATCGCCCTCACGTGCCCACATGCCCGAATAGCGGGCCACGGCCATGTCGGTGCCCCACTTGGCGCTCATCTTCAGCGCATCGGCGCGGTTCTGGCCCCACGGGCCCAGGGTTTCAGCACTGATGACCATCACGCCGGTCAGCAGCGACAGGGCGATCGCGACCGAGACGCTCAGGCGCTTGCGCGACAGGCCCAGCGCGCGCAGGGCGGTCAGTTCGGACGTCGCCGCCAGCTGGCCCAGGCCCATCAGGGCGCCGATCACCGCGGCGGTGGGGAAGAAGGTGTAGGCCCGGCGCGGCACGGTGTACAGCACCCAGGCCGCGGCATGGCCCAGCGAGTAGCCGTTCTTGCCGATGTCCTTGAACTCACCGGAGAAGGCCATCACCACGTCCAGGCCGGTCAGCACCGCCCAGGTGAGCAGCACGGTGGTGAACACCGCGCGGCCCAGGTAGAAATCGAAACGCATCGGGCGCAGCTTCATGCGCGGGCTCCCTTCGGGCGCGCCAGGCGGCCATCGCGGAAATACATCCAGACCGCAAGGCCCAGCAGCGGCAGGGTCAACCACCACAGGCCCACGGCCGTGGGGATCTTGCCGTTGGCGATCCAGCCACTGCCGATGAACATCAGGTTGGTACCGACCATGTAGGCCAGCAGGGCCAGCATCATGCGGCCATAGCGCTGCTGGCGCGGCGAACTGCGGCCCAGCGGCACGGTCAGCAGGGCAAAGGCCAGGGCGATCAGCGGCGGGGCAATGCGCCGGTGCAGCTGGGCCTGGGCCTCCGGCCGGGCATCGCCGACCAGCTTCAGGGTCGGCATCAGCTCGGGATCATCCTCGGCCTTGGTCTGCGCGCCGTCAGGCAGGGCGACATCGTTGCGGGCGAAGGTGGCCAGGCGGTAGTCCAGCGCACCGGCCACCGGACCTTCCACCTGGTGGCCATCGTCCAGTTCCAGGAAGCGCTGGCGCTGCCCTTCGAAGTACATGCGGCCGCCGGCGGCGGACACCACTTCCAGCCGGTCATCCTTCTGCCGCTGCAGGAACACCCGGCCCAGCTGGGTGCCATCGGGCGAAATGGAGGACAGATAGACCACCCCGCCGTTGGGCAGGGGGGTGAAGCGGCCCGGCTCCAGGCCGGCCATCAGCACACTGCGGTTGGCGTCCTGGATCATCTGTTCGGCGGTGCGCCCGGCCCAGGGGCCCAGCCACAGCGAGCACAGGCCGACCAGCCCCACCACCGGCAGCACCAGCATCAGCAGCGGGCGCAGCAGGCGCCTGGGGCCGACGCCGATGGCGGTGATCACCGCCATTTCCGAGTCGCGGTACAGGCGGGCGATGGCCAGCAGCAGGCCCAGCATCAGCGCCAGCGGCAGGATCAGGGGCATGTAGGCGATGAACTGCAGGCCCAGCTGCGAAAACAGCAGCTTGGCCGGCAGCCGTCCATCGGCGATGTTGCCGAGGATGTCCACCAGCACGCCGCCCACGCTGACCACCAGCAGGACGATCAGGGTAGCCAGGAAACTCTGGACGAAATCGCCCAGCAGGTATCGGTCGAGCTTCAGCATGGGGCGGTGGTTTAAACTCTGGGGTTCGTTCGCGGTGCCGCCCAGTCTACTGTCTGGGCGTAAACGGCCTGCGATTGTACGGACTCGCCAATGGAATCTGCTCAATGGCCCTCGAATTCACCCTGAACCACGTTGCTCCGGCCGCCGCCACCGTCGACTGCCTGGTGGTTGGCGCCTACGCCGACCACACCCTGACCCCGGCCGCGCAGGCCCTGGATGCCGCCAGTGGTGGCCGCCTGGCCGCCCTGGCCCAGCGCGGCGACCTGTCCGGCAAGACCGGCGCCACCACCCTGCTGCATGACCTGCCGGGCGTCAGCGCCCCCCGCGTGCTGGTGGTCGGTCTGGGCGAAGCCGCCCGTTTCGGCGTGCCGCAGTACCTGAAGGCCGTGGGCGACGCCGTGCGCGCGCTGAAGGCCGGCGCCGCCCGCAGCGCGCTGTTCACCCTGTCCGAAGTGGCCGTGAAGGACCGCGACGCCGCCTGGGGGATCCGCCAGGCCGTGATCGCCGCCGACCACGCCGCCTACCGCTACACCGCCACCCTGGGCAAGAAGAAAGCCGACGATGCCGGCCTGACCCAGCTGGCCATTGCCGGTGACGACGCCCAGGCCCTGGCCCAGGGCCAGGCCATCGCCGCCGGTGTCGAGTTCGCCCGCGAGCTGGGCAACCTGCCGCCGAACTACTGCACCCCGGCCTACCTGGCTGAAGTGGGCGTGAAATTCGCCGGCGAGCATGACGGCGCCGAAGCCGAGATCCTCGACGAAACCCAGATGGAAGCGCTGGGCATGGGCTCGCTGCTGGCCGTGGCCCGTGGTTCGGCCAACCGCCCGCGCCTGGTCGTGCTGAAGTGGACCGGTGCGGCCGACGCCAAGCCCTACGTGCTGGTCGGCAAGGGCATCACCTTCGATACCGGTGGCGTGAACCTGAAGACCCAGGGCGGCATCGAGGAAATGAAGTACGACATGTGCGGTGGCGCCAACGTCATCGGCACCTTCGTCGCCGCCGTGAAGGCCAGGCTGCCGCTGAACCTGGTGGTGGTGGTACCGGCGGTGGAAAACGCCATCGACGGCAATGCCTACCGCCCGTCCGACGTGATCACCTCGATGTCGGGCAAGACCATCGAAGTGGGCAATACCGACGCCGAAGGCCGCCTGATCCTGTGCGACGCGCTGACCTACGCGCAGCGTTTCGAACCGGCCGCGCTGGTGGACGTGGCGACCCTGACCGGTGCCTGCATGGTTGCCCTGGGCCACCAGACCGCCGGCCTGATGAGCAAGCACGACGACCTGGCCAACGAACTGCTGGCCGCCGGCGAGCACGTGTTCGACCGCGCCTGGCGCCTGCCGCTGTGGGACGAATACCAGCCGATGCTGGATTCGAGCTTCGCCGACGTCTACAACATCGGCGGCCGCTGGGCCGGCGCCATCACCGCCGGCTGCTTCCTGTCGCGCTTCGCCGAAGGCCAGCGCTGGGCGCACCTGGACATTGCCGGCGTGGCCAGCGATGAAGGCAAGCGTGGCATGGCCACCGGCCGCCCGGTCGGCCTGCTGAGCCAGTGGCTGCTGGACCAGGTTGCCCGCGCCTGATGCCGTACCTGCCTCTGGCCGGCGCCTGCCGGCCGGGGCATCCTCCGGCCTGCCTGCCCGGCATGCCGGGCCCCTGCCCGACCCGGACCCTGCCATGCCCCGCGCTGATTTCTACCTGATCGCCAAGCCCCGCTTCCTGACCGAGCCCCTGCGCCTGGTCTGCGAGCTGGCGCGCAAGGCCAACGACGCCGGGCTGCCCGCCCTGGTGCTGGCGCGTGACCAGGCCCAGGCCGAGGAACTGGACGAACTGCTCTGGTCCTTCGACGAGGACGCCTACATCCCGCACCAGATCGTGGGCGAGGACGTGGACGAGGAGGAAGCCGTAGTGCTGATCTCCATTCCCGGCGACGAAGCCCCGGTGCGGCCGCTGGTGATCAACCTGCGCGACGACCCCTGGCTGGGCCAGTGCGAGCGCGTGCTGGAAGTGGTGCCGGCCGACCCGGAAGCGCGCGAGCCGCTGCGCGAGCGCTGGCGCCAGTACAAGACCGCCGGCTACGACCTGAACAAGCACGACATGTAAGGCCGCACCGGCCCCCTTGATGGGCCGCCGCCGCGCCCTGATCCTTCAACGATTACCTCCTGGTTCCCCCGCATGACCCAACTCGCCTCCAGCTACGACCCGAAGTCCTTCGAGACCGACCTCTACGAGGCCTGGGAGAAGGCCGGCCACTTCAAGCCGTCCGGCACGGGCGAGCCGTACACCATCCTGCTGCCGCCGCCGAACGTGACCGGCACGCTGCACATGGGCCACGCCTTCCAGCAGACCCTGATGGATGCGCTGGTGCGCTACCACCGCATGCGCGGCTACGACACGCTGTGGCAGGTCGGTACCGACCATGCCGGCATCGCCACCGAAATGGTGGTCAGCCGCAACCTGGCGCTGGAAGGCAAGGGCGAGACCCGCGATTCGCTGGGCCGCGAGGGCTTCATCGGCAAGGTCTGGGAGTGGAAGCAGCAGTCCGGCGACACCATCGAGCGCCAGATGCGCCGCCTCGGCACCTCCGCCGACTGGTCGCGCAGCACCTTCACCATGGACCCGCAGCCGTCGGCTGCGGTGAACGAAGCCTTCGTGCGCTGGTACGAGCAGGGCCTGATCTACCGCGGCCAGCGCCTGGTCAACTGGGACCCGGTGCTGAAGACCGCCATTTCCGATCTGGAAGTGGAGAGCGCCGAGGAAGACGGCTTCCTGTGGTCGATCGCCTACACGCTGGATGAAGGCCTGAGCTACGAGCACGTCGAGCGCGATGCCGACGGCGTGGAAACCCTGCGCGAAACCCGCGACTACCTGGTGGTGGCCACCACCCGCCCGGAAACCCTGCTGGGTGATACCGCGGTGATGGTGCACCCGGAAGACGAGCGCTATGCGCACCTGATCGGCAAGAGCGTGGTGCTGCCGCTGACCGGCCGTCGCGTGCCGGTGATCGCCGACGATTACGTCGACCGCGCGTTCGGCACCGGCGTGGTCAAGGTCACCCCGGCGCACGATTTCAACGACTACGAAGTCGGCGTGCGCCACAGCCTGTCGATGATCAACCTGTTCACCCCGGTGGCGGCGCTGAATGAAAATGCGCCGGAACGCTTCCAGGGCCTGGACCGCTACGCCGCGCGCAAGGCGGTACTGGCCGAGCTGGAAGACCTGGGCATCCTGGTCGAGACCAGGGCGCACAAGCTGCAGGTGCCGCGCGGCGACCGTACCGGCCAGGTGATCGAGCCGTACCTGACCGACCAGTGGTTCGTGAAGATGGACGACCTGGCCAAGCGTGGCCTGGAACTGGTCGAAGACGGAACCATCGCCTTCGTGCCGCCGAACTGGATCAACACTTACCGCCACTGGATGAACAACATCCAGGACTGGTGCATCAGCCGCCAGCTGTGGTGGGGCCACCGCATCCCGGCGTGGTTCGACGCCGCCACCGGCAACTGCTACGTCGGTCGCAGCGAAGAGGAAGTGCGCGCGAAGAACAACCTCGGCAGCGACGTGGTGCTGAACCAGGAAAGCGACGTGCTGGAAACCTGGTTCTCCTCGCAGCTGTGGCCGTTCTCCACCCTGGGCTGGCCGAACGAACAGGCGATGGCCGAGCGCGGCTTCGACCGCTACCTGCCGTCGTCGGTGCTGATCACCGGCTTCGACATCATCTTCTTCTGGGTGGCGCGCATGATCATGGCCACCGACAACCTGGTCGGGAAGATCCCGTTCAAGGACGTCTACTTCACCGGCCTGATCCGCGACGGCCAGGGCCAGAAGATGTCCAAGAGCAAGGGCAACGTGCTCGACCCGCTGGACATCATCGACGGCATCACCATCGACGACCTGGTCGCCAAGCGCACCGGCGGCCTGATGCAGCCGAAGATGGTGGAGAAGATCGAGAAGGCCACCCGCAAGGAATTCCCGGACGGCATTGCTGCCCATGGTGCCGATGCGCTGCGCTTCACCATCGCCGCGCTGGCCACCCACGGCCGCGACATCAAGTTCGACATGAACCGCGCGGAAGGCTACAAGAACTTCTGCAACAAGCTGTGGAACGCCAGCCGCTTCGCGCTGATGAACACTGAAGGCGCGGCGTTCACCGGCGTGCCCAAGCCGCGTACCGATGCCGAGCGCTGGATCCTCGCGCGCCTGGCCGCCACCACCGCCGAAGCGCAGGGCCATTTCGCCGCCTACCGCTTCGACCTGCTGGCGCAGTGCCTGTACGAATTCGCCTGGAACGCGTTCTGCGACTGGTTCCTGGAACTGAGCAAGCCGGCCCTGAACGGTGCCGACGCCGCCGATGCCGAAAGCACCCGCCACACCCTGCTGTACGTGCTGGAAGCGCTGCTGCGCCTGCTGCACCCGCTGACCCCGTTCATCACCGAACAGCTGTGGCAGCAGCTGGCCCCGCGCCTGGGCCTGGCCGAAACCACGCTGTCGCTGCGCCCGTACCCGACCGCGGCCGAGTTCGAAGGCGATTTCGCCCAGGCCGAAGCCGACGTGGAATGGCTGAAGGCGGTGATCAGTGCGGTGCGCCGCGTGCGCAGCGAACTGAACGTCGCCCCGTCCAAGCTGGTGCCGCTGCGCCTGCAGGCCGGGCTGGAGCAGGACCGCGTGCGCATCGAACGCTTCAGCGCCTCGCTGTCGTTCCTGCTGAAGCTGGACAGCATCCAGTGGCTGGCCGAAGGTGAAAGCGCACCGCCGGCCGCCGCCGCGATCGTCGGCGAGCTGAAGCTGCTGGTGCCGCTGGAAGGCCTGGTGGATCTCGACGCCGAACGTGCGCGCCTGGACAAGGAAATCAAGCGCGTGGAAGGCGAGAAGGAAAAGAGCGAGACCAAGCTGGCCAAGTTCACCGACAAGGTGCCGCCGGCGGTGGTCGAGCAGGAGCGCGTGCGCCTGGTTGACTGGAACACCCAGCTGGCCGGCCTGCAGGAACAGCGCGCGAAGCTGTAACGCCGGAGTGGTTCAAGTGGAATCGGAAACGCCGGGCACTGCCCGGCGTTTCCATTTCCGCCGCATGGCATCATCGGGCAATGCCGTTTTCCCTCTTCCTGCTGGTCCTTGCCGCTGCCGCCCTGCATGCCAGCTGGAACGCGATCGTCAAACGCGGGCCGGACAAATTCCTTGGCACCGTGCTGGTCACCGGCAGCGCCGCACTGCTGTCCGCCGCCGCCCTGCCCTTCCTGCCCGTGCCCGCCGCGCACAGCTGGCCGTGGCTGGCCGCGTCGGTGCTGCTGCAGGTCACTTACTACGGGCTGGTCGCACGCTGCTACCAGCAGGTGGACATGAGCCTGGCCTACCCGCTGATGCGCGGCTGTGCGCCCATCCTGGTGGCCCTGGCCGGCACCCTGCTGGGCGAATCCCTGCCGCCGGCGGCGTGGCTGGGCGTGCTGCTGGTCAGCACCGGCATCCTCTGCATGGCCCTGGGTGCACGTGGAGGCCAGCTTGGGCTGCCACTGCTGACCGCGCTGATGATCGCCACCTACACCCTGGTCGATGCGCAGGGCGCGCGCCAGTCCGGCAGCGCGCTGAGCTACACGATGTGGCTGTTCCTGCTGTCGGGCATTCCGCTGCCTTTGTGGGCGCTGTACACGCGGCGCGGTGCGGTACTGGCCTATGCGCGCCAGCACTGGCCGCTGGGCGTGGCCGGTGGCGTCGGCACCACGGCGTCGTATGCGATGGCGCTGTGGGCAATGACCCAGGTGCCGGTGGCAATGGTGTCGGCGCTGCGCGAATCGTCGATCCTGTTCGCGCTGCTGATCTCGGTGTTCGTGCTGCGCGAACGCGTGCCGCGGGTGCGTTGGCTGGCAGCGGGATTGATCGTGGCTGGCGTGCTGGCGCTGCGGATGGCGTAAGCAACGCTCCAGCAGTGACGGCCGCTGGCCGGCAACCCTTCGCCCTTACAGCGGCGGCATGACCTGCGGGTCGTCGCCGACCAGCTCGATCGCCATCACCAGCGCGTCCTCGCGGCCCTGTGCGGCCGGGTAATAGCGTGGTCGGCGGCCGATCTCGTTGAACCCTTCGCTGTGGTACAGCGCCAGTGCCGAGGTATTGGATGGGCGCACTTCCAGGAACACCCGCTGCGCCCCCCGGTCGCCAGCCAGGCGCACCAGCGCGCGCATCAGCTGCCGGCCCAGGCCGTGCGACTGCTCCAGCGGGTCGATGCAGATGTTCAGCACATGCGCTTCATCGGCGGCGAGGCTGAGCATGCCGTAGCCCACCAGCAGGCCGTCACGCTCCATGGCCAGGCCGGGGTAACCGGCGCGCAGGCAATCCAGGAAGATGCCGCGCGTCCACGGGTACGGATAACCCCGCACTTCGATGGCCATGACGGCATTGAGGTCGCTTTCGCGCAGGGCGCGCAGCGAGACCGGACCCGGCTGGGCGACCGCGCTCATGGCGCGCCCCGCTTGCGCAGCGCCCGCAGCTGCGGCCACAGCGCGCGCTTGGCCTTCGGGTCACGCCGCAACTGCTCCAGCGGCCAGCTTTCCATCAGGGCCTGGGTGGCCGGATCGCTCGGGTTGCAGCCGGAAGCACGCAGCAGCGCAATCTGCAGGCGGTCAGGCAGGCGCACCGACGGTTGCCGCGCATTGCCACTGGGCTGCGGCCGGGACGCGGCGGGCGCGGTATCGGGGGCGGCCACCGGCGTGGTCCGCGGCGGCGGTGCCGCACGTTCCGGCCGGTCCATTGCAGGCGCATCGTCGCGCGGCATCCTGCGTGGCGCTTCAGCGCGCGCCGGTGCCACCGCAGCAGCAGCGGCGTCGGCCTCGGCCACGCTCAGCTGCAGCGCCGCATCCAGCTCGGCCGCCAGCTGGCCGTCGTGGAAGACCGTGTACCCCATGGCCTGCAGCCAGGCCTGCTGGGCCGGGGACCACAGCACGGGCAGGTCCTGGCTCACGCCGCCTCGGGCTTCTTGCGCAGGCGCTGCAGGGCCCACATCACCGGGCCGGACAGCGCGTAGAGGATGCCCACCACGAACAGCACACGTGGCAGATCGATGACCGCGATGGCGATGGCGATCGGCACCAGCGCCAGCACCAGGAACGGCACGCGGTCGGAGCGGGTGCCCTTGGCGGCACCGCCCTTGAAGCTCCAGAAGCGGATGCGGCTGACCATCAGCAGGGCCGCGATGAGGGTGACCGCCAGCGCGACAAAGCGCAGCTCGTTGCCGTCCCAGCCCAGGTTGCCATCGGCGAAGGCCCAGACGAAGGACATCATCAGGCCCGCAGCGGCGGGACTGGCCAGGCCGACGAACCAGCGCTTGTCGACCACGGCCACCTGGGTATTGAAGCGGGCCAGGCGCAGCGCGGCGCAGGCGGCATACAGGAAGGCTACCGCCCAGCCGACCCGGCCCAGCAGTTCGCCGTCCAGCTTCAGCGAGGACAGCGACCAGTGGTACATCACCAGCGCCGGAGCCATGCCGAAGCTGACCAGGTCGGCCAGTGAGTCGTACTGCACGCCGAACTCGCTGCTGGTGCCGGTCAGGCGCGCGACGCGACCATCCAGGCCATCCATCACCGCCGCCACGAACACCGCGATGCTGGCATTGACGAAATCGCCATTGGCCGCCGCGATGATGGCGTAGAAGCCGGAGAACAGCCCGGCGGTGGTGAACAGGTTGGGCAGCAGGTAAATCGTGCGCGAACGCGGCGGCGGTGTGATCGGGTCCATGGAATCCAGTTTAATCGACTTGCCAGCGGTCGGCGGCAATGCTGCAATCGGCGTTCTACGCCCATTCCGTGGAGTTTGCCATGCGCGCCTTGTCCTGCCTGGGTTGCCTGCTGCTGTTGGCCAGTGCCAATGCGGTGGCCGGGCCTGTCTATAAATGGAAGGACGCCAAGGGCGTGACCCAGTATTCGGAGACGCCCCCGGCCGGGGCGAAATACGAAACCCGCGAGCAGGCACGCAGCCCGCAGACCCCGGCGGCGCCCGCTGCGGAAGCGGCCCCGGTGCCGGAGCAGTGCAGCACCGCGCGTGCCAACGTGACCCTGCTGGAGGGCAGCGGCCCGGTGATGCAGGACACCGATGGCGATGGCAAGGCCGACACGGCCCTGACCCCGGAACAGCGCACCGCGCAGAAGGGCCTGGCCGAAGCCGCCATCAAAGCCTACTGCCCCCCGGCCAGCTAATGGGGGGTTCGGCAGGGCTTGCAGCCCTGCACCTGCTTCAAGCCGGAGCAACGGCAACGTCAAAAGCTGGGTATCCGTGGGATGGCGGGGCGGTGTGGGTGGGCAGGACACGCCGTAAACCCGTCCATGGGGGCTCGTAGGCGCCATCCATGGCGCCTGCGGTCCTGCCCACCCACACCGCCCCGCCTCTGACAGTTGGCCGGCGGCCAGTAGATCCACGCCATGCGTGGATGAATCTCTCGGATATCGAACTGAATCTGGGGTCGGAGCCCGTGCCGTTCTGGCAGATCGCGGGAAACTGTCGAAGGCGGGGTGGGTCCGGTTGCGGGGGCGTGAGCGCCATGGATGGCGCGACCGAGGCTACAGGGACGTACTTGCGCCGTCCCCCGCAACCGGACCCACCCCGCCAACCCACGGATAGCCCGCTTTTGACGTTGACGTTGACGTTGACGTTGCCGTCGCTCCAAGCGGGTGCAGGGCTGCAAGCCCTGCCAGTACCCCACCCCCCGGCCGGGCTGGCAGAATAGGCGTCTCTGCCGTTATCCGAAGCCGCCGATGCGCCTCTCCCAGTTCCACCTGCACACCACCAAGGAAACCCCCAGCGACGCCGAGCTGACCAGCCACCGGCTGATGCTGCGCGCGGGCATGATCCGCAAGCTGGCATCGGGCCTGTACACCTGGTCGCCGCTGGGCCTGCGCGTGCTGCGCAAGGTCGAGCGTATCGTGCGCGAGGAAATGGACCGCGCCGGTGCAGTGGAATTCCAGATTCCGACCATCCAGCCGAAGGAACTGTGGGAGCAGACCGGTCGCTGGGAAAAGTTCGGCCCGCAGCTGCTGAAGATCAAGGACCGCAAGGACCAGACGTTCTGCTACAGCCCCACCGCCGAAGAAGCCGCCTGCGATTTCGCGCGCAGCGAGCTGTCCAGCTACAAGCAGCTGCCGGTCAATTTCTACCAGATCCAGACCAAGTTCCGCGACGAGATCCGCCCGCGTTTCGGCGTGATGCGTGCGCGCGAATTCCTGATGAAGGATGCCTATTCGTTCCACCTGCACGATGAGTGCCTGGTGCGCGAGTACGAAAACATGAAGGCGGCCTACAGCCGCATCTTCACCCGCCTGGGCCTGGATTTCCGCATGGTGCAGGCCGATTCCGGTGCCATCGGCGGCGATGCCTCGCAGGAATTCCACGTCATCGCCGATTCGGGCGAGGATGCGCTGGTGTTCTCCACCGGTTCGGATTACGCGGCAAACATGGAAGCCGCCGTGGCCGCCGATCCGGCGCCGCGTGCGGCCGCTGCCGAGGCGATGCGCAAGGTCGACACCCCCACCCAGAAGACCTGCGAGGACGTTGCCGCCCTGCTCGGCATCGACCTGACCCGCACGGTGAAGTCGGTGGCGCTGATGACCGAGGCAGGCTTCGTGCTGGCCCTGGTGCGTGGCGACCATGAG
Organism: Stenotrophomonas maltophilia; assembly: GCF_047782825.1. GTDB lineage: Bacteria > Pseudomonadota > Gammaproteobacteria > Xanthomonadales > Xanthomonadaceae > Stenotrophomonas. The sequence goes on from NZ_CP180589.1 coordinate 2,589,301, forward strand.
GTCAACGAGATCAAGCTGGGCAAGGTTGCCGGCCTGGAAGAACAGCGTTTTGCCAGCGAGGCGGAAATCGCCGAGCACCTGGGCAGCGTGCCGGGCTTCCTCGGCCCGGTCGCGCCGGCCAAGGCCATCCGCGTGGTGGCCGACCGTGAAGTGGCGGCCATGGCCGACTTCGTCGTCGGTGCCAACCAGGCCGGCTTCCATCTGGCCGGCGTCAACTGGGGCCGCGATCTGGCCGAGCCGGAAGTGGCCGACATCCGCAACGTGCAGGCCGGCGACCGTGCCGTGGATGGTGGCGAGCTGAAAATCGCCCGCGGCATCGAGGTTGGCCACGTGTTCCAGCTGGGCCGCAAGTACGCCCAAGCGCTGGACGCAACCGTGCTGGACGAGAACGGCAAGGCCGCGGTGATGGCGATGGGCTGCTATGGCATCGGTATTTCCCGCGTGGTCGCCGCCGCGATCGAGCAGAACCACGATGACGCCGGCATCATCTGGCCCGAGGCGATGGCGCCGTGGCAGGTGGTGGTGTGCGTGATCAACCCGAAGGGCGATGCCGGCGTGGCCGATGCCGCGGCCGGCCTGCTGCAGGAACTGCGTGATGCAGGCCTGGATGCGGCGCTGGACGACCGTGGCCTGCGCCCGGGCGCGATGTTTGCCGACATGGAGCTGATCGGTGTCCCGCACCGGGTGGTGGTAAGCGAGCGCGGTCTGACCGCCGGCACCTACGAATACCGCTCGCGCCGCGCCGCCGAGGCGGAGAGCCTGGACAAGGCCGCCCTGCTGCAGCGACTGCAGGGCTGACCAGAAAGACCGGGGCCTGCCCCGGTCTTTTTTTGTCTGTTTTGTGCGCACCAGCAAAATGGCGACGAACATAATCCGGTCAAAATGGACGCATTGGGGCCATCCGGCCGCCATGTCGCGACTGCCGATGTTTGTGCTGGGATTAATTCGTCATTATTCTGTCCCGCGACGCCACGGACCGGCTCGTCCCTGTCCCTAAATTAGTTTCCGGAGTAATCGTTGATGAGCATCGACCTGAGCGGCCTGTCGGCACGTGAGCTGGGCGCCCTGATCCGTACCGCAAAGAAGCAGCAGACCATCGTCGCCAAGCGCCGCCCGATCGCCAAGGTGCGTGCCCAGCTGAGCAAGCTGGCCAAGACCGAGGGTTACACCATCGAAGAACTGTTCGGTGATGCCCCGGCCCCGCGCGCGCGCAAGGTTGCAAAAGCAACCAAGGCACCGGCCAAGACGGCAGGTCGCAAGCTGGGCAAGGTCGCCCCGAAGTACCGTAATCCGGCCAACCCGAAGGAAACCTGGACCGGCCGCGGCAAGCAGCCGCGCTGGATGGCCGAGCTGACCGCCAAGGGCGGCAAGAAGCCGGAAGACTTCCTGATCAAGAAGGCCTGAGGCCCAGCATCAGGTTGGAATGAAGAACGCCGGCGAAAGCCGGCGTTCTTCATTTACAGCGTCTTACGCGCCGGCATCAGCAGGTTGCCGAACAGCAGGCCGGCCACCAGCGCCATCACCACGTTGAGCACGGTCAGGAACACGCTCTGGCCAGCGCCCACGTCCTGCTGCTGGACCAGGGTCAGCACGCCGCGCAGGCTGGTGCTGCCGGGCACCATCATGATGATGCCGGGCAGACGGATGATCGCACCCGGGCGGCCGACCAGGCGGCCGAACAGGTTGCCACCGGCGGTCAGCAGCATGGCCGACAGGAAGATGCCGGCCGGCGCCCCCCAGGCATGGCCACCGAACTTGGAAATCGCATAGCCGGCCACCGAGGCGGCGATCACCCACGGGTAATCGCGGCGGTTGGCCTTGAACAGCATCGCGAAGGCGAAGGCGGCGGTCAGCAACGACCCCCATTCCACCCACGGCCCCTGCGGCCGCGATGCGCGGATCACCGGTTCCAGGCCCAGCACGTCGGCCAGGGTCACCGCGATCATCGCGCCCACGCTGAGCTTCATGATGGTGGTCAGCGCACCGGCGAAGCGTGCGGTGCCGGACACCCAGTGCTGGCTGGCCAGTTCGTTGACCGCATTGGTCAGCGACATGCCGGGCAGCAGCACAACCAGCGAGGCGATGATCACCGTATTGAGGTTGAGTGCGCCAACGAAGGCGGCCACCAGGGTCGCCACCATGCCGGCCAGCAGCGCGGCCAGTGCTTCGGCCGCCTCGCGGGTGGCCGGGCGGCGGTCGGTGACCATGCCCAGCAGGCCGATCATCAGGCCGATGACGCCGGCGGTGGCGATGTCCAGCCACGGCAGCTTCCACATGCCGGCCACGCCGGCCGCGCCCAGGCTGAAGGACAGGATGGTGCGCAGCGTGCCGCGCCGGCCCGGATCCTTGTCCAGCTGGCGCAGTGCGGTATGCCCCTGGGCGATGCTCATGCGCCCGTTGGACACCTCTTCGGCGATACGGTCGGCCACGCTGAGCTTGTGCAGGTCGTTCTCGCCCGGTGCCAGGCGGATCACCCGGGTGATGTCACTGGAGCCGATCGCCTGCGCCGGGTCGCTGAAACTGAGGATGATGCCGGTGGGGTTGGACCACGGTTCACAATCCAGATCGAGCTGGCGTGCCAGCGCGACCACGGCCGTTTCCAGGCGCTGGGCGGTGGTGCCGTAGCTGTGCAGGCGCCCGGCGATCTCGGAAACAAAGGCCACGCGTTGCGCGTAGGTGGCCTGGGGCGTGGGGATCGTGTGAGCGTCTGCAGACATGCGCCGTAGTATTACCTACGGCGGGCCCCGCAGGAGAAATTCATCCAGGTTCGACGCGGCGCGCAGGACGAAACGGTTATGCTGCGACCCGAATGGCCCCCATGACCCCGAACCACGCACCCCGGCTTGAACTGGACGCCCACGATCCCGGGCTGATCCGCCTGTCCGGATACTGGACCCTGAAGACCGCGCTGGACGCGGCCGAGGTCCTGCGCGGCATTCCCGACAGGTTGACCGGCATCGATGCCACCGGCATCGAACAGCTGGACTCGGCCGGCGTGCTGCAGGTGCTGCGCGTGGCCCATCGCGCCGATCTGGGCGAACAGGCCCTGCAGTTCCGCCCGGACCACCAGGCGCTGGTCTGCACCATCGAGGAAGTGGCCGACGACCGGCCCAAGCCCAAGCGTGATTTCGGCGTGCTGGCCGCGCTGGAGCGGCTGGGCGTCAGCGTCCATGCCACCGGCCACAACATCAAGGCGCTGTGCAGTTTCCTGGGCGAGAACCTGGTCAAGGCCGCACGCCTGGTGAAGGAACCGCGGCGCTTCCGCCTGACCGCCACCGTGCACCAGATGGAACAGGTGGGTCTGGATGCGGTGCCGCTGGTGGCGCTGCTGTCCTACCTGGTCGGCGCGGTGATCGCCTTCCTCGGCTCGACCATCCTGCGCGACTTCGGCGCGGAGATCTATGTGGTCGAGCTGGTCAACATCGCCTTCCTGCGCGAGTTCGCCGTGCTGCTGACCGCCATCGTGCTGGCCGGCCGCACCGCCAGCGCGTTCACCGCGCAGATCGGTGCGATGAAGGCACGCGAGGAAATCGATGCGATGCGCACCCTCGGCCTGGACCCGGTCGACCTGCTGGTGCTGCCGCGCCTGCTGGCGCTGCTGGTCACCCTGCCGCTGCTGACCTTCATCGCGATGGTTGCCGGCCTGGCCGGCGGCATCACCGTGGGCGCGTTCGACCTGGACATTCCGCCGCAGATGTACATCGCGCGCATGCACGAAACCATGGAAGTACGGCACATGCTGGTGGGCCTGTCCAAGGCGCCGGTGTTCGCGCTGGTGATCGGCCTGATCGGCTGCCTGGAAGGCCTGAAGGTGGAAGGCACCGCACAGTCGGTGGGCGAACGCACCACCTCCAGCGTGGTGCAGACCATCTCGCTGGTGATCATCATCGACGCCTTCGCGGCGTTGTGGTTCATGCACATGGACTGGTGACATGAACGCACAACACACTCCCACCGACATCGACATGCACGACGACCAGCACCATGACCTGGCCATCCGCGTGCGCGGCCTGGTCAACCGCTTCGGCAGCCAGACCGTGCATGAAGGCCTGGATCTGGACGTGCGCCGCGGCGAGATCCTCGGCGTGGTCGGCGGCTCGGGCACCGGCAAATCGGTGCTGATGCGCTCGATCCTGGGCCTGCGCGTGCCCGATGAAGGGCAGATCGAGGTGCTCGGCCGCGATGCACGTGCCGACGATGCCGAAAGCCGCCTGCACATTGAACGCAATACCGGCGTGCTGTTCCAGGATGGCGCCCTGTTCTCCTCGCTGAGCGTGGGCGAGAACGTGCAGGTGCCGCTGAAGGAACACCACCGCGAGCTGCCCGAACGCTGGCATTACGAACTGGCCCTGCTGAAGGTGAAGCTGGCCGGCCTGCCCGCCGATGCCATCAACAAACTGCCCTCGCAGCTGTCCGGAGGCATGCGCAAGCGCGCCGGCCTGGCCCGCGCGCTGGCGCTGGATCCGCCGCTGCTGTTCCTGGACGAGCCCACCGCGGGCCTGGACCCGATCGGCGCGGCCGCCTTCGACCGTCTGATCAAGACCCTGCAGGAAGCGCTGGGCCTGACCGTGTTCCTGATCACCCACGATCTGGACACCCTGTATGCGATCTGCGACCGGGTGGCGGTGATCGCCGACCGCAAGGTGGTGGCCAATGCGCCGCTGCCGGAAATCGAGAAACTGGACCACCCGTGGATCCAGGAATATTTCCACGGACCCCGTGCGCGTGCCGCGCGCGGCGAACAGATCAAGAGTGCCTGAGCCATGGAAACCAAAGCCAACTACGTGCTGATCGGCGCGTTCACCCTGATCACCGGCCTGGCCCTGCTGGCCTTCGGCCTGTGGGCGGCCAAGTACTCCTCCGACCGCACCTGGCAGGAATACCGCGTGGTGTTCCGCGAAGCGGTCACCGGCCTGTCGGTGGGCAGCCCGGTGCAGTACAACGGCATCGCGGTGGGCTCGATCACCGAACTGAACCTGGTGCCGGACGACCCGCGCCAGGTGGTCGCACGCATCCGCCTGAACTCCAACACGCCGGTCAAGACCGATACCCGCGCCAAGCTGGCCATCACCAGCCTGACCGGCCCCTCGATCATCCAGCTCAGCGGCGGTACGCCGCAGGCGCCGACGCTGACCACGGTCAACAAGGATCCGGCGCCGATCATCCCGACCACGCCGTCGGCGCTGCAGAACATCACCGATGTGGCCAACCGCATCGTCGAGCGCATGGACCAGATCCTGAGCGACCGCAACGTGGCCTCGATCAACGCCACCCTGGCCAACCTGGAAACCATCAGCGGCGGCCTGGCCGACCGTGACCAGGGCACCCAGGCGCTGCTGCTCAGCGCGCGCGATGCCGCGCGCAGCCTGGACACCACGCTGAAGACCACCAACGGCACCATCGAGCGCCTGGACAAGAACCTGGTGCAGCAGCTGCCGGGCATCATCGACAAGCTCGACGCCACCTTGGGCAAGCTTGATTCGGCCGCCGGCAACGCCGATTCGATCCTGGGCGAGAACCGTGCGGCCATCAACAGCTTCGCCAACGATGGCCTGGGCCAGCTCGGCCCGACGCTGAACGAACTGCGCGGCCTGATCCGCGACCTGCGCCGGGTCAGCGACCGCCTCGAGAACAACCCCGCGCGCTACCTGCTGGGCCGCGACGCACCGAAGGAGTTCGAACCCAAATGAGCCCGATGACCCTTCCGCGCCTGCTGCTGGCCGCCTCGGCCGTCGCCCTGCTGGGTGGCTGCTCGATCCTCGGCAGCGGCGACAAGAGCCCGGTCACCCTGTATTCGCCCGCCGTGCAGGTGAAGGTGGATCCCAGCTGGCCGCAGGCCGACTGGCAGCTGGTGGTGTCCAAGCCCAGCGCCGCGCGCATGGTCGACAGCCCGCGCATCAACGTGCGGCCGACGCCTTCGGAACTGGAGATCTACAAGGGCGCCAGCTGGGCACAGCCGGCCACCGACATGATCGAGGACACCCTGCTGCGCGGTTTCGAGGATTCCGGCCGCCTGCGCGGCGTCGCCCGCACCGCCGCCGGCATCCGTGCCGACTACAAGCTGGCCACCGATGTGCGCCGCTTCGAATCGGACTACCAGGGCCAGGCCACGCCGACCGTGGTGATCGAAGTGAACGCCAAGCTGATCCACACCACCGACCAGCGCGTGGTGGCCGACCGCACCTTCCGCCAGAGCCAGCCGGCGGGCAGCACCGAGGTGCCGGCGGTAGCCGCCGCCTTCGAGCGTGGCCTGCAGCAGCTGGCGCAGGATGTGGTGGGCTGGACGCTGGTGAACGGGCAGAACGACGCGGCGGCGGTGAAGCGCTGAGCGTTGCAGGGGGTCAGAGCCCTTTCCCGGTGGGAAAGGGATCCGACCCTTTCCAAGCCGCGGGGTCGCGTTCTGGCAGCTCCAGATCATGCCCGGCGGCGTGCTGTCCGGTGCATGCGATAATCACGCACCCCTGCCCATTTCCAGCCAGATGCCCTCATCCGTTTCCATCGCCGTCTGCACCTACAACGGTGAGCGCTTCCTGCAGGAACAGCTCGACAGCCTGCTTGCGCAGACGCGACGACCGGACCAGATCGTGATCCGCGACGACGTATCCTCCGATGGCACTCTGGCGCTGCTGCGTGCCTTCGTGCCGCGCGCAGAAGCGGAAGGCATCGCCGTCGACCTGCAGGTGAACCCGCAGAACCTTGGGTATCGAGGCAATTTCGATGGTGCACTACGCGCTTGCACTGGCGAGGTCATTTTCCTGTGCGATCAGGATGACGTCTGGCACGCAGACAAGCTCGCACGGTTCTGCGCACAGTTCGATGCACGTCCCGGACTGCTGGCGCTGCATTGTGATGCACAGTTGATCGATGAAGCAGGAGAATCGTTGCCCCAGCGTTTGTTCGCGGCCCTTCGCTACCTTCCTTCGGAACAGGCGCGAATGCACGACGGTGACGGCTTCCGTCTGATGCTCAAGCGAAATCTGATGACCGGCGCAGCGATGGCATTCCGTCATTCGGTGCTCGCCGATGCTCTCCCACTACCGGACAAAGACTGGGTGCACGATGCCTGGATCGGCACTCTGGCGGCAATGCGCGGGGAGATCGACAGTCTTCCCGACGCGCTCATCGGCTATCGCCTGCACAGCAATAACCAGCTGGGCCTGGGGGGCAATGACACAGCGCCACGCGCGGTAAGACGCAAGCGGCAACTGGAGACAGAGCGCGTGCAATCGGCGTTGTTGCTGGCACGCGGGCGTACACGGGGCCTGCCCGAACCATTGCTGGCGTGGGTGGAGCGCAAGCAGGATCATGTTTCGGTTCGAGCGACGCTGCCTTCGTCCCGCCTGCGACGATTGCCAGCGGTGATGGGCGAGCTGTTCGCCGGCAACTACAGCAGGTTCGGCCGCGGCCTCCTGTCGGCCGGTATCGACCTGGTACGCGCCTGACCTCCTGCAGCCGTTCCCTCAACCGGGCTGAATCCAACGGAAGGTCAGGTTGATCCGCTCGCCCTGCACCCGGGCCATCTTCGGCAGCGCGTGCTGGTAGTAGCGCTGGGTGCCGCCACCCATCAGTAGCAGGTCGCCATGGCCCAGCAGGAATTCGGCCTTGCGCGCCGGATCGTCGCGCCGCCGCAGCAGGAATCGCCGCGCCGAACCCAGGCTGAGCGAGGCGATGAGCGGCGACGGCCCCAGCTCCGGCTCGTCATCGCTGTGCCAGCCCATGTAGTCCCCGCCCGTGCGGTAGCGGTTGACCAGCACGCTGTTGAACGTACCAATGCCCTGCGACTGCAGGCGTTCGCGCAGCGCCAACAGGCGGGGTGGCCACGCATGCGGCACGAACTCCGCCCCGGAATAGCGGTAGCGCGCCTGCGGATCGCCGATCCAACAGCTCAGCCGGGGTGAATCCACCCAGTTGCCGAACATGCGGATGCGGTGGGTTTCCCAGGGCAGTTCCGACTGCAGCGCCGGCAGCAGCGCGTCGGCTGCGTCGGGAGCCAGCCAGCCAGGGAGGTGTTGGACGTCAGCGTCTGGGAGGTCGTGGGGGAACAGCATCACGGTCGTCCTCATGCGCGGGGCGGCAGACGCGCCCCGCGCAGGGCCACTCAGGCGCGCCGGAACGGCACGCCGGTCTTTTCCTTCAGTTCGTCATCGCCCACGCCCGGTGCGGCTTCCACCAGCAGCAGGCCAGCGTCGGCCACATCGAACACGGCCAGGTCGGTGATGATGCGGTCCACCACGCCCACGCCGGTCAGCGGCAGCGTGCATTCGGCCAGGATCTTGTGCTCGCCGTTCTTCGCGGTGTGCTCCATCAGCACCACCACGCGCTGCACGCCAGCCACCAGGTCCATCGCCCCGCCCATGCCCTTGACCATCTTGCCCGGCACCATCCAGTTGGCCAGGTCGCCCTTGGCGGTCACCTGCATGGCGCCCAGGATGGCGAGGTTGACGTGGCCACCGCGGATCATCGCGAAGCTGTCATGGCTGCCGAAATAGCTGGCACCGGCACGCGCGGTGACGGTCTGCTTGCCGGCATTGATCAGGTCGGCATCCACTTCGGCGTCGGTCGGGAACGGGCCGATGCCGAGCAGGCCGTTCTCCGACTGCAGCCACACGTCCACGCCCTCGGGAATGTGGTTGGCCACCAGGGTTGGCAGGCCGATGCCGAGGTTCACGTAGGCACCATCGGTCAGTTCGCGGGCGGCGCGTGCCGCCATCTCGTCACGGGTCCACGCCATGTCAGTTGCCCTCCGCGCGGATGGTGCGCTGTTCGATGCGTTTCTCGGGGTGCGCGTTGTGCACGATGCGGTGCACGTAGATGCCCGGCAGGTGCACCTGGTCCGGGTCGATGGCGCCCACCGGCACCACTTCCTCCACTTCCACGATGCAGACCTTGCCGGCCATCGCGCAGGCCGGGTTGAAGTTGCGCGCGGTCTTGCGGAACACCAGGTTGCCGGCTTCGTCGGCCTTCCAGGCCTTGACCAGGGCAACGTCGGCGCGCAGCGCGGTTTCCATCACGTAGTGCTTGCCGTCGAATTCGCGGGTTTCCTTGCCCTCTGCCACGACCGTGCCGTAGCCGGTGGCGGTGAAGAACGCCGGGATGCCTGCACCGCCGGCACGCAGGCGCTCGGCCAGGGTGCCCTGCGGGTTGAACTCCAGCTCCAGTTCGCCGGCCAGGAACTGCCGCTCGAACTCCTTGTTCTCGCCCACGTAGGACGAAATCATCTTCTTGATCTGCCGGGTTTCCAGCAGCTGGCCCAGGCCGAAGCCATCGACGCCGGCGTTGTTGGAAATCACGGTCAGGCCCTTGGCACCACTGTCGCGCAGCGCGGCGATCAATGCCTCGGGAATGCCACACAGGCCGAAGCCGCCCACGGCCAGGGTCTGGCCATCGGCGATGACGCCCTGCAGGGCCTCCGCCGCGCTGGCGAAGCGCTTGCTGCGCTTGCCACTGGAAGTTGCGTGTTCCATTTCTACAGCCCTACGGGGGAAGAATCGTCGCATTCTAGCCGGACCCCGCCGGTGGGCTGGGATGCGCCGCAGCATTGACCCGGCCGCGGCGGAGCTCTGGATAGAATGGTCGATTGATTGCTGCCCGCCACCGGCACTGGAACCGATGTCTCTGCCCTACACCGATGAGGACCTGGCCCGCTGGTTCGATGAAGGCACGCTGGGCCGCAGCGAGCAGTGCATGGGGGGCGTGAGCCTGCTGCAACGCCACGGCGATCTGCTCACTGCCGAGGTGCAGGGCACTGCCGCGCGGCCTTACCGCGTGGAGATCGACCTGGCAGCAAGCATGCGCACGCCCCGCAGCCGCTTGCAGGGCGACTGCTCCTGCCCGGTCGGCCAGACCTGCAAACACATGGCCGCCGCTCTGGTGGTCTGCCTGCTGGATGGGGCGATCGAAGATGATGGGCAGGTCGCGGCGGGTGCCGGGACCGAGGGCGGACAGGAACAGCCCGCGCGCCCGCAGCTGCTGGCGGAACTGTCGCGCTGGCAGGCCGTGCGCAGCCAGCCTGCCAAGCCGGTCCGGAGCGGCGTGATCTTCGAGCTGTCCACGATCAACCATCGCCCGTCCGTGCTGATGCGCAAGGTGAAGCATCGCCCCGACGGCGGCATCGAGTTCGGCAAGTGGACCGAAATCACCGCCGAGATGCTGCTCACCCCGCCCAGCTATCTGACGCCCTCGGACATGTCGATCATCGCCCAGCTCTGGGCGGAGCGCCGTGCCACGTCGCCGGAGCCGCGTATCGACATCAACGCAACGCTGGCACTGATCGTTGCCAGCGGCCACGGCTGGGTCTTCTGCGGGCGGGATCGCGTGCCCGCGCGAGCCGGCGCGCCGCGCCAGGGCACGCTGTACTGGGACATTGACGAGGTGGATGGCACGCTGCTGTCGTTTCCTTCGTTGCAGCTGGACGGCGATGCCGAGGGCCTGGTCCTGGGCAATGCCGCCGGCTACCTCGATCCCGTCACGGGCGAGGTGGGTCCGCTGCTGCTGGATGTAAGCATCCAGGATGCGGATTTCTTTCTCTCCCTGCCTCCCCTGCTGCCCAGCGAAGCGCCCGTGGTGACGCAGATGCTGCAGCAGATGGACCCGGCGCTGCCGCGCCCCGGCTCGGTTGAGGCGATGCGTACGCTGCAGATCAGCGCGATGACGCCGGTACTGCGCCTGCACAGTTTCGAGTACCGCCCGGCATGGATGAGCCGTCGCGCGCCCTCGCAGTGGGCGGACTTTGCGACCGTTGCCTTCGAGTACGACGAATACGTGCGCTTCCTGGATGACCCCAACGTGTTCGTTCACGATGCCAATGGCGAACTGGCGCTGCTGCCGCGCGATCCGGCCGAAGAGGCGCGTCGCGAGCGCGAGTTGCGCGGCTTCCACCTTCACCGCGACACGGCGCCCAGGGCATCGCTGGAGGGCGCAGGACCCCAGTTCGTTCTGCGCAGCCAGGACTGGACGCGACTCATGCTGCAGGACGTGCCGCAGCTGGAAGCGCTGGGCTGGAAAGTGGAGGTGGATGACGACTTCCGCCACCGCATCAGCGTGGTCGATGACATCGATCTGGACATCCAGCCCAGCCAGACGGAAGACGGCTGGTTCGATCTCGGCCTGGATATCCAGGTCGATGGCCGCACCGTGCCACTGGCCCCGCTGCTGCATACGGTGCTGCAGACCGATCCGCGCTGGCTGCGCGGACAGATCGACGCCATTGGTGACGACGAGCACGTGATGCTGTCGGCCGACGCCAACACCCATCTGGCGATCCGCGCCGCACGCCTTAAGCCAGTCATCGCTTTGCTGGCCGACCTGTTCACCCAGCGCGGTGCGCCGCTGCGGGTGTCGGCACGTGATCGTGGCCGCCTGCGTGCATTGCAGGACGATGCCCGTCTGCAGTTCAAGGGCCACCAGGACACCCGTGCGCTGGCGCAACGCCTGCTGCAGACCCCGGCATTGGAGGAGGTCACGGCCCCGGTCGGCCTGGCCGCCTCCCTGCGCCCCTACCAGCTGCAGGGCCTGGCCTGGTTGCAGTACCTGCGGCAGCAGGACCTCGGCGGCGTGCTGGCCGATGACATGGGCCTGGGCAAGACCCTGCAGACCCTGGCCCACATCCTGCTGGAAAAACAACAGGGCCGGCTGCAGCAGCCGGCGCTGGTGGTGGTGCCCACCTCGCTGCTGCACAACTGGACCAGTGAAGCGGCCCGCTTCGCCCCTGACCTGCGCGTGCTGGTGCTGCACGGCGCCGACCGCGCCGCCGGTTTCGAGCGCATCAGCGAGCATGATCTGGTGCTGACCACGTACCCGCTGGTCTGGCGCGACGAAGAAGCGCTGCTGGCCCACGACTATCACCTGCTGATCCTGGACGAGGCACAGCAGGTCAAGAACGCGAAATCGAAGGCAGCCATTGCCCTGCGCGCCCTGCATGCCCGCCATCGCCTGTGCCTGACCGGCACGCCGCTGGAGAACCACCTCGGCGAGCTGTGGACGCAGTTCGACTTCCTGCTGCCCGGCCTGTTGGGCAGCGAAAAGCAGTTCAACCAGCACTGGCGCCATCCCATCGAGCGCGGCAGCGACCCGCAGCGCGCGCACCTGCTGGCCCAGCGCCTGCGCCCGTTCATGCTGCGCCGCCGCAAGGACCAGGTCGCTTCGGAACTACCGCCGAAGACCGAGATCACCCGCACCGTGGCGCTGGAAGGCGTGCAGCGCGATCTCTACGAAACGGTTCGCGCCTCGATGGAGGCCAGGGTGCGCGAAGCCGTGGCCAGTCATGGCCTGGCCCGCAGCCAGATCGTGGTGTTGGATGCGCTGCTCAAGCTACGCCAGGTCTGCTGCGATCCACGCCTGCTACCCGGCGAAACCGGCAAACGCAGCGCGCCCTCAGCCAAGCTGGACCTGCTGCGCGACATGTTGCCGGAGATGGTGGAAGAAGGCCGCCGGATCCTGCTGTTCTCGCAGTTCACCAGCATGCTCGCCCTGATTGCGCAGGCGCTGGACGAGCTCGGGCTGCCCTATGTGACGTTGACCGGAGATACCCAGGACCGGGCCACGCCGGTGCAGCGCTTCATGCAGGGCGACGTGCCGATCTTCCTGATCAGCCTGAAGGCAGGCGGTGTCGGCCTGAACCTGACCGCTGCCGACACCGTCATTCATTTCGATCCCTGGTGGAACCCGGCCGCCGAACGTCAGGCCACCGATCGCGCCCATCGCATCGGCCAGCAACAGCCGGTGTTCGTCTACCGGCTGATCGCCGCGGGCAGCATTGAAGAACGCATCGCCGAGCTGCAGCAGCGCAAGGCAGCGCTGGCCGAGACCATTCTGGAAGGGACCGGAAATAGCGGCCCGCGCTTCAACGACGAGGATCTGGAAGCGCTGCTGGCACCGCTGCCGGGGGAGACGCCGAAGGTCAGGCGGGGGCGAAGGCGAGACTAGCGGGTGAGCCGATCACCGCGATCATCTCGCTGCGCCCCGCTACAATCATGCTGGATGACTGAACCGCCTGATTGCCCGATGCCTTGTCAACGCGCCCCTGATGAAAACGTCGCCCGTCCACGCGCCCTGTGCGTGGACCTGGATGGCACGCTGCTGGACTCGGACATCCTGTACGAATCGCTGCTGGTGCTGCTGGCACGCAATCCGCTGTACTTGTTCCTGCTGCCGTTCTGGCTGCTGCAGGGCAAGGCCGCGCTGAAGCGCCAGATCGCTGCACGGGTCACGGTCGATCCCCGCCACCTGCCCTACAACGCCAGGGTTCTGGAGTTGCTGCGCAGCACCTCACAGCGCCCCCGGGTGCTGTGCACCGCCTCGGATCACCTGCTGGTGGCACCCATCGCTGCCCATCTTGACCTGTTCGAACAGGTCATCGCCAGCGACGGCGAACGCAACCTGTCCGGCAACCGCAAGGCACAGGCGCTGGTGGATACGTTCGGGGAACGCGGCTTCGATTACGCCGGCAACGGCACGGTCGATCTGGCCGTATGGGACCGTGCCGCAGGTGCGTGGGTGGTCAACAGCGGAGCGGCCCTGGCGGGCGCCGCATCCCGGCGTACCCAGGTGCGGGCCCATTGGCCGGCCCCGCCCCGGCTGCACGCCTGGTTGAAGGCACTGCGCCCGCACCAATGGCTGAAGAACCTGCTGGTGTTAGTCCCGCTGCTGACCGCCCACCGCTTCCTCGAAGCAGCGGCGGTGGCCGACGCGCTGCTGGCGTTTGCTGCGTTCAGCCTGTGCGCCTCCGGCGTCTATGTACTCAACGACCTGTTCGACCTGGAAGCTGACCGCCGCCATCCCCGTAAACGTCAGCGCCCCTTTGCCGCCGGCCGGCTGCCCCTGCTGCACGGGCTGATCGCAGGACCGTTGCTGACCCTGTGCGGCCTGGCCGTAGCGCTGGCCTGCAGCCCTGCATTTGCGGCCGTGCTGCTGGCGTACTACGGGCTGACCCTGGCCTATTCGCTGCGCCTGAAACGGGTTGTCATGCTTGACGTGGTGCTGCTGGCCAGCCTCTATACCCTTCGCATCATCGGCGGCACGGTGGCCATCGCTGCCGAGCTTTCGTTCTGGCTGCTGGCCTTCAGCATGTTCATCTTCCTTTCGCTGGCGCTGCTCAAGCGCTACACCGAGCTGCACTCGGTGCTGGCACGCGGCAAGACCCGCGCCAGCGGCCGGGGCTATGACGTGGAAGATCTGCCATTGCTGCAGTCCCTGGGCGCTGCGGCAGGCTATTGCGCCGTGCTGGTGATGGCTCTGTACATCAACAGTCCCGACAGTGTGGAGCTGTACCGCAACCCGAAGCTGCTGTGGTTCATCTGCCCGGTCCTGCTGTACTGGGTCAGCCGTGCCTGGGTGATCGCCCATCGCGGCAGCATGCACGATGACCCGATCGTGTTCGCGGCCACGGATCGGGCCAGCCAGGTCGTGGCCGCGCTGTGCGTCGGCTTTGCCCTGGTGGCGATCTGATGCGGGCCCGCGCGCATTCCTGGGGAAGGTATCCGCGCGCACCGCAATCGGTGGTGAGGCTGCACGATCGTCTTGGCGGGTTGCCCACGTTCCAGGGCAGTGCCCTGCCGCACGGCAATGGGCGCAGCTACGGCGACAGCTGCCAGAATCCGGGAGCTACCCTGCTCGACTGTCGCGGTCTGGATCGCTTCATCGCGTTTGACCCGGCCAGCGGCCGACTGCGCTGCGAAGCCGGCGTGACCCTGGACGAGATCATCGCATTGGTATTGCCGCAGGGCTGGTTCCTGCCGGTGACACCGGGCACGCGTCATGTGACCGTAGGCGGCGCCATCGGCAACGACGTCCATGGCAAGAACCATCACGTAGCCGGCAGCTTCGGCCACCATGTGCTGTCCTTCGAGCTGCTGCGCAGCAATGGCGAGCGGCACCTGTGCCGGCCCGGCGATGCCGACGGGTGGTTCGCAGCAACCGTCGGTGGGCTCGGCCTGACCGGCCTGATCACCCACGTCGAACTGCAGTTGCGGCGTGTACCGGGCAACAGCCTGGAGGTGGAGAACATCCGCTTTTCCAGCCTGGACGACTTCTTCGCCCTTTCGCAGGAAAGCAGTGACAGCCACGAATACAGTGTGGCCTGGATCGACTGCCTGGCGCGTGGCCGCATGCTCGGCCGCGGTCATTTCACCCGCGCCAACCATGCCCTGCAGGCCGCCGACGAACGTCCTGCCGCACCGCGGCGTCAGTGGTCGATGCCACTGACGCCGCCGGTTTCGCTGGTCAACCGGCTGAGCCTGCGCCCGTTCAATGCGCTGTACTACTGGCGGCAGCCCACGAAGCACCGTCGCTACGCCTCGCACCTGCTGCCCTTCTTCTATCCCCTCGATGGCATCAGTGAGTGGAACCGGATGTATGGCCCGGCCGGGTTCCTGCAGTACCAGTGCGTGCTGCCGCCGCGGGCTGCCTCCGACGGTGTCTCGGCCCTGCTGCAGGAAATCGCGCGCAGTGGGCAAGGGTCGTTCCTGGCCGTGCTCAAGCAGTTCGGCGCGCAGCCGTCGCCCGGCATGCTGTCTTTCGCGCGGGCGGGCACCACCCTGGCGCTGGATTTCCCCAACACCGGCGAAGCGCTGTGGGCCCTGCTGCGGCGCCTTGACCGTATCGTCGATGCCGCGGGCGGCGCCCAGTACCCGGCGAAGGACGCCCGGATGACCGCTGCGTCGTTCCAGCAGGCCTACCCGTCCTGGCAGGATTTCAGCCGTTTCATCGACCCACGTTTTTCATCCGGCTTCTGGCGCCGGGTGACGGAGTAACCATGCAGAACGTCCTCATCATCGGCGCCACCTCTGCCATCGCCGAAGCCGTCGCCCGGCGCTACGCAGCACGCGGCGCGTCGCTGTTCCTGGTCGGGCGGCGCGCCGATCGGCTGCAGGCCATCGCCGACGACCTGCGCATCCGCGGTGCGCGCGCCACGCACGCCTACGCCATGGACATCAACGACCTGCCCACCCATGCCGATCTGCTCGCGCAGGCGTGGCAGGCCCTTGGCAAGGTGGACGTGGTGCTGATCGCGCACGGCACGCTGCCTGACCAGGCTGCCTGCGAGGCATCGGTGGAGACCTGCATGGCGGAGTTCGCCACCAACGGCACCTCTACCCTGGCCCTGCTGGGGCCGCTGGCCAACCGCCTTGCCGATGCCGGCAGCGGCGCGCTCGCGGTGATCACCTCGGTGGCCGGCGATCGTGGCCGGCAGAGCAACTACGTCTATGGCGCAGCCAAAGCCGCGGTGAGCACATTCCTGAGTGGCCTTCGCCAGCGCCTGGCCAAGCAGGGCGTAGCCGTGGTGGACATCCGCCCAGGCTTTGTCGATACACCGATGACAGCGCATCTTCGCAAGGGCCCGCTGTGGGCCACGCCGGACCAGGTCGCGCGGCGCATCATCGCCGGCATCGGCCGTGGCACTCCGGTGCTGTATGCCCCCGGCTTCTGGCGGCTGATCATGTGGGTGATCCGCACCGTGCCGCAGGCCGTCTTCAACAGGATCTCGCTATGAGCGCCGCCTCCCGCTCCGCACTGGAGCAGAAGATCATCATCCCCGGCGGTGCCGGCCTGGTGGGCCAGAACCTGGTCGCCATCCTCAAGCGGCAGGGCTACCGGCGGCTGGTGGTGATCGACAAGCACGCCGCCAACCTCGACGTACTGGCGCGCATGCACCCGGACGTGGCGACCGAACTGGCCGACCTGGCCGAGCCCGGCCCCTGGGAGCGCCACTTCGCGGCAGCCGACGCGGTGGTGATGCTGCAGGCCCAGATCGGCGGTACCGATCCGCAGCCCTTCGTGCGCAACAACATCACCGCCACCGACAACATCCTCGACGCGATCGAACGCCACGCAGTGCCCTATACCGTGCACGTCAGCTCCTCGGTGGTCTGTTCGGTGGCCGACGATGACTACACCCGCACCAAGCGCGAACAGGAACAGCGGGTGGCCGCCCGCGGCATCGCTGCGATCATCCTGCGCCCGACCCTGATGTTCGGCTGGTTCGACCGCAAGCATCTGGGTTGGCTGTCGCGCTTCATGCGCCGTGTTCCCGTCTTCCCGATTCCGGGCGACGGCCGTTACATGCGCCAGCCGCTCTACGCCGGCGATTTCGCCACCATCATCGCCAGTTGCCTGCGTTCGCGCATTGCTGGCCAGCGTTACAACATCACCGGCCTGGAGAAGGTCGACTACGTCGACATCATCCGCCAGATCAAACGGAGCACGCGCGCACGCGCGAAGGTGCTGCACATTCCCTACTCCCTGTTCCATCTGCTGCTGAAGACCTGGGCGCTGTTCGACCGCGATCCACCGTTCACTGCCGCACAGCTGAAGGCATTGGTGGCCCATGATGAGTTCGAGGTGATCGACTGGCCCACCATCTTCAACGTGCAGCCAACGCCCTTCGCCCAAGCCATCGACGCCACCTTCAACGATCCCGAGTACGGCGACATCGCCCTGGAGTTCTGATCATGAGCGAACGCATCGCCGTTCTCGGTGCCGGTCCGATGGGCCTGGCCGTGGCTTACCAGCTGGCCCGCGACGGCCACCAGCCCGTGGTGTTCGAGGCCGACGACCGGGTGGGCGGGATGACCGCCAGCTTCGATTTCGGCGGCATGTCGATCGAACGCTACTACCACTTCCACTGTACGTCCGACCACGACTTCCTTGCCGTGCTGGACGAGCTGGGGCTGGCTGAGCGCATGCGCTGGACCGAGACCCGCATGGGCTACTGGTTCGGCAAGCGCCTGCAGCCCTGGGGCAACCCCATCGCCCTGCTGCGCTTCAAGGGCCTCGGGCTGACGGCCAAGATCCGTTACGGGCTGCATGCGTTTCTCTGCACGCGCCGCAACGACTGGCGCCCACTGGACCCTGTTGAAGCCTCCTCGTGGATCCGCCGCTGGGTCGGGGCGGAAGCCTATGAAACGCTGTGGCGCAGGCTGTTCGACTACAAGTTCTACAACTACGCCGGCAACCTGTCCGCGGCCTGGATCTGGAGCCGGATCCGGCGCATTGGCCGTTCCCGCTACAGCCTGATGCGCGAGAAGCTGGGCTATCTGGAGGGAGGTTCTTCCACCCTGCTGGATGCCCTGCATGCGGACATCCAGCACCATGGCGGCGAAGTGCGGCTGTCCAGCCCAGTCCAGCGCATCGTGATCGAGGGCGATCGCGTGCGCGGCGTGCAGGTTGGCGGTGAGCAGCTGGCGTTCGACAAGGTCATTTCGACGGTACCCCTGCCATTCGTGCCGCGACTGGCGCCGGACCTGCCCGATTCCGTCCTGGCCAAGTTCCGTGCGTTGAACAACATCGCGGTGGTCTGCGTGATCGCCAAGCTGCGCAAGCCGGTTTCGGCCAATTTCTGGGTCAATACCAACGACCCGGACATGGACATTCCCGGCATCGTCGAATACACCAATCTACGCCCGATGGACGCACACATCGTCTACGTGCCGTTCTACATGCCGGGCGAGCACGAGCGCTACGGCGACAGCGACGATGTGTTCGCCGACAGGGTCCAGCGTTACCTGCGCATGATCAATCCGCAGCTGGCCGCGGACGATTTCATCGATGTACGGGTCAGCCGCTACCGCCACGCCCAGCCCATCTGCGAACCCGGCTTCCTCGACCGGCTGCCGCCGCGAAAGCTTCCGGTGCAGGGCCTGTGGGTCGCCGACACCTCGCACTACTACCCAGAGGACCGCGGCATTTCCGAGAGCATCGGCTTCGGCCGTGCCATGGCCCGCGAGGCGGTGGCGTGACTCTGTCGCGCCCGTTCCTGCTGTTCCTGGTCGCAGGCGGCATCGCTGCGCTGGCCAACATCCTGTCACGCATGCTTTACAGCCACTGGATGTCGTTCACCCCGGCGATCATTGCCGCCTACATCACCGGCATGGTCACGGCATTCATCCTGACCCGCTGGCTGGTGTTCACCAGCAGCACCCGCCCGCTGCATCATTCAGCACTCTACTTCGTGCTGGTCAACCTGTTCGCGGTGGCCCAGACCTGGCTGGTCTCCACGGCGCTGGCCTACCACCTGCTGCCCTGGATGGGGGTGGATGCATGGCGCCTGGAGATCGCCCACGTGGTTGGCGTGGCGGTGCCCGTGGTGTCGAGTTACTTCGGGCACAAGTACCTGTCGTTCCGGTAACCCCCGCCAACCACCTCGCTGGGGAAAACGCTTCCCACACATTCATGGTCGTAAACTACGGCGCTGACCTACTCCAGGACCCCATCGATGCCCCTGCCCGCCTTCAAGGCCTACGACATCCGCGGCCGCGTGCCGGAAGAACTGAACGAAGACCTGGCCCGCCGCATCGGCGTGGCGCTGGCCGCGCAGCTCGCCCCCGGCCCGGTGGTCCTGGGGCACGATGTCCGGCTGACCAGCCCCGCCCTGCAGGACGCCCTGGCGTCCGGTCTGCGCGGGGTCGGCCGCGAAGTGATCGATATCGGCCTGTGCGGCACGGAAGAGGTCTATTTCCAGACCGATCACCTGGGTGCGGCCGGCGGCGTGATGGTCACCGCCAGCCATAACCCGATGGACTACAACGGCATGAAGCTGGTCAAGGAGAATGCCCGGCCGATCAGTTCGGATACCGGTCTGTTCGCGATCTCCGACGCCGTGTCCGCCGATACCGGCAGCGCGCAGCCGGCGAGCGCAGCGCTGACCGCGCGCCACGACAAGCGCGCCTACATCGACCACCTGCTGAGCTACGTGGACGCCAGCAAGCTCAAGCCGCTGAAGCTGGTGGTCAACGCCGGCAACGGTGGCGCCGGTGCCATTGTCGACCTGCTGGCACCGCACCTGCCGCTGGAATTCATCCGCATCTGCCACGAACCCGACGGCAACTTCCCCAACGGCATCCCCAACCCGCTGCTGCCGGAAAACCGCGCCGCCACCGCAGAAGCCGTGCGCGAACACGGCGCCGACTTCGGCATTGCCTGGGATGGCGATTTCGATCGCTGCTTCTTCTTCGACCACACAGGCCGCTTCATCGAGGGCTACTACCTGGTGGGCCTGCTGGCCAAGGCCATCCTCGCCCGTAACCCGGGCGGCAAGGTGGTGCACGATCCGCGCCTGGTCTGGAATACCGTGGAAATGGTCGAGCAGGCCGGCGGCGTGCCGGTGCTGTGCAAGAGCGGACATGCCTTCATCAAGGAAAAGATGCGCGCCGAGGACGCCGTGTACGGCGGTGAGATGAGCGCTCATCACTACTTCCGCGAGTTCGCCTATGCCGACTCCGGCATGATCCCGTGGCTGCTGATCGCGCAGCTGGTGTCCGAAAGCGGCCGCTCGCTGGCCGACTGGGTGGAGGACCGCATGGCGGCCTATCCCTGCAGCGGCGAGATCAACTTCAAGGTGGCCGATGCGAAAGCCGCCGTGGCGCGTGTGATGGAGCATTTTGCTGCACAGTCGCCGGCCCTGGATCACACCGATGGCGTCAGTGCGGACTTCGGTAACTGGCGCTTCAACCTGCGCAGCTCCAACACCGAACCGCTGCTGCGCCTGAACGTGGAAGCCCGGGGCGATGCCGCACTGCTGCAGGCACGCACCGACGAACTTTCGCGACTCATCCAGCAGTAACCGAGGCCCTCATGAGCAGCATCCAACCCGTCATCCTGTCCGGCGGCTCCGGTACGCGCCTGTGGCCCCTGTCGCGCGAGGCATATCCAAAGCAGTTCCTGCCCCTGGCCGGCGACCTGACCATGCTCCAAGCCACCTGGCAGCGCGTGGCACCAATCGCCAGCCGCGGGCCGCTGGTGATCGCCAACGAGGAACACCGGTTTGTAGCCGCCGAGCAGCTGCAGCAGGTCGGTGCCGAGCCGGCCGCGATCATCCTCGAACCGGTGGGCCGCAACACGGCGCCGGCCATTGCGGTGGCCGCCCTGGAAGCGACCCGGGACGGTGCGGACGCACTGCTGCTGGTACTGCCTTCCGATCATGTGATCACCGATGAAGCGGCCTTCCGCCGTGCCGTGCAGGCAGCCGCCAGCGCGGCCGATGCCGGCAAGCTGGTGACCTTCGGCATCGTGCCCACCGGCCCGGAAACGGGTTATGGCTACATCAAAGCCGCCGATGGCCAGGGCCTGCGCGCGGTCGAGCGTTTCGTCGAAAAGCCCGACCTGGACACCGCCACCGGCTATGTGGCCAGCGGACAGTATTACTGGAACAGCGGCATGTTCCTGTTCAAGGCCTCGCGCTACCTGCAGGAGCTGGAACGCTTCCAGCCGGCCATGCTGGCCGGCAGCCGCACCGCGTGGCAGCAGTCGCGTCGCGATGCCGATTTCACCCGCCTGGACAAGGACGCATTCACTGAAGTGCCGTCCGATTCCATCGACTATGCGGTGATGGAAAAGACCGCCGACGCGGTGGTCATCCCGCTCGACGCCGGCTGGAACGATGTCGGCTCGTGGACGGCCCTGCGCGATGTCTCCCAGCAGGATGGCGACGGCAATGCCCATCAGGGTGATGTGATCGCGATCGACTGCCGCAACACCTATGCCTACGGCCAGCGCCTGGTGGCGATGGTCGGCCTGGACGATGTGATCGTGGTGGAGACCGACGATGCGGTGCTGGTCGGCAAGGCCGACCGCATGCAGGAGGTGAAAACCGTGGTGGCTCAGTTGAAGGCCGATGGCCGCAGCGAGGCGACCTGGCACCGCAAGGTCTACCGCCCGTGGGGTGCCTACGATTCCATCGACAACGGCGAGCGTTTCCAGGTCAAGCGCATCACCGTCAAGCCCGGCGGCACGCTGAGCCTGCAGATGCACCACCACCGCGCCGAACACTGGATCGTGGTCAGCGGCACCGCCGAGGTGACCCGGGGTGCCGAGGTGATCCTGCTGAGCGAGAACCAGAGCACCTACATTCCGCTGGGCGTGACCCATCGCCTGCGCAACCCGGGCAAGCTGCCACTGGAATTGATCGAAGTGCAGTCCGGCAGTTATCTGGGCGAGGATGACATCGTGCGCTTCGAGGACACCTACGGGCGCAGTTGACCCGGTCAGGGCCCTGCTTCGGCGGGGCCCTTGCGTGATCCGGCTCCCTGCGCGGCCGCCGGATCGCTCTGCTGCAGAGGCGGCAGAACCCGGCGCAGCGCCGGATCATCCAGATACACTTTCAGACGGACCGGATCGGGATAGGGCAGTTCGAATTCCCCCACTTGCAACATGCTGGGCTCACCTGTGGCCAGGTAACGCTGTACGTTTTCCTGCTGCACCAGGGTTGCGGACTTGAACTCGCGCATCGTTTCCACATCCTTGCCGATACGCCCCAGCAGCGGATACGCGACCAGCAGCGCGAACAGCGCGGCTACCGTACGGCTGGCGGTGCGCAACCGCGACGCCACCGGCAGCAGGCCCCACAGCTGGATCGCGAACCACGCATTGGCGAACAGCCCGGGCACGAACAGGTCCATGTAGCGCGGCATGGGCGAGCGCAGGCCATGCCCGCGCCCATAGGCAATGGCAAGCGCCTGCAGGGCAGACCAGATGCACAGTCCGGCCATCACAAGGTCCGTCGGCGACGCCTGCCGGCGAATAACCATGCGCAGGATCATCACCGTCGCCGGCAACCAGATGATCAGCGCGAAGCCGCCAGAGCGCATCGGCCAGGCCAGCGTGCGCGAAGCGGCATACAGGAACTCGCCAACGCCCTGTGCGCGCAGGCCGCCATTGGCCTCGATCACCGGAATCCAGGCATAGGCCGCCACGGCCAGGACCATCAGGATGCCCGCCGCATACAATGCAGGGCCGCGTCGGCCGGGAAGGCACAGGCAGGCCAGCAGACATGCGCCGGCGGTGGCCACAGCCGTCAACATGCCGGACGCCATGATCGTAGTGGCGAACGCGCTCAGGGCAATGGCCGCCAGCAGCGCCGGAATGCGCTGATGGTGCCTGGCCACCAGTGCGATGGACGCGATGCTGGACAGCACCAGCACGTAGAACTGCGTCTGGAAGCCGACCAGGAAGTTCTCCCAGGTAAATGGCAGAACCGACAGCAGCAGCGCCAACGGCAGCAGCAACCAGCGCCCCGCCCTCGCCCCCGCATCGCGCAGCGCATGCCACACCAGCAGACCGGGAATCAGGCAGAACAGCAGCGCACCGATCCGCGCCTCGTACACGTTGTTCCACTGCCCGGTCACGGCGTAGGACATCAGGGTCAGCAGGCGGGTGGGCAGAATCCGGTGCTCGTTGTGCGGTGCCAGCAGCGTCTGCCAATGCAGCGTGCCATCAAGCCACGGCTTCAGCGCCGTGGCCCATTCTCCGTCCCACTGATCCCAGTAAGGCATGGGCGTGCTGAAGCGCTGCACGTATAGCAGGCGTGCCAGCAGGACCAGAACAGCGATGGCCACCGCCAGGAACAGCGGAGACGATGCGCGCACGGCGCGGGGCAGAGAACGGGATTGATGCATGGTCGTGTCCTTACGGAGGCGTGCGGAACGCGCGGTCCGCAACTGACGTAGATCCAGTCGGGCATGGTAGTTCAGAACGGGGGCCTGCGTGCGTCGACCGCTTGGCCGCGCCAGTGCGCGGACTTCCGGCCGTAGCCGGGGTCTCCCGCAACAGGGGTAACGCGACAAGGTCGCTCAGATCGCGGCCATCACCCGTTGCAATCCATCCTGCCACGCCGGCTGCACGATGCCGAGATCCTGCTGCAGCGTGTCGTTTCCCAGCACCGATCCGACCAGACACTGGGCCGGGGCTGGGCATTCGGATCCGGAAATCGCCTGCACCTTCGGAATCTTGGTCAGCACGCCACGCGCCCGGACTTCGGTAGAAAATCGTCTCGGCAAAGTCGTGCCGGCTGGTCAGGCCGCTGGCCGTCAAGTGCCGGTGCCGGTGCCGGTGCCGGACAGCTCACCAGGATGCTGCGGCGCCTGCCCGTTCACATCGGCAGTCCGCGCCGCCGGAGTGGGCGTACCGATCTGATCGGCTACCGCACGCGGTCTCCGAAATCGGGTAGAAACCAGAGCCAGTGCGGCTCTGGACTGCACCTCATCTCACTCCACCGTCACGCTCTTGGCCAGATTGCGCGGCTTGTCCACGTCGGTGCCGCGTGCCAGCGCGGTGTGGTAGGCCAGCAGCTGCACGGGGATGGTGTGCACCACCGGGCTGAGGACGCCGGCGTGGCGCGGGGTGCGGATCACGTGCACGCCTTCGGATTCGTGGAAGTTGCTGTCCTGGTCGGCGAACACGAACAGCTCGCCGCCACGGGCGCGCACTTCCTGCATGTTCGACTTCACCTTTTCCAGCAGGCTGTCGTTGGGTGCAATCACCACCACCGGCATGTCCTCGTCCACCAGCGCCAGCGGGCCGTGCTTCAGTTCACCGGCCGGGTAGGCCTCGGCGTGGATGTAGGAGATTTCCTTCAGCTTGAGCGCGCCTTCCAGCGCGATCGGGTAATGCAGACCACGGCCCAGGAACAGCGCGCTGCTCTTGCGGGCGAAACGCTCGGCCCAGGCGGCGATCTGCGGCTCCATGTTCAGCGCGTGCTGCACGCTGCCCGGCAGGAAGCGCAGCTGCTCCAGGTAATCGGCTTCCTGGGCGGCATCGATGCGACCGTGCAGCTTGCCCAGCACCACGGTCAGCTGGAACAGCGCGGCCAGCTGGGTGGTGAAGGCCTTGGTCGAGGCCACGCCGATCTCGGCGCCGGCACGGGTGTAGCAGACCAGCTCGCTGGCGCGCGGGATCGCGCTTTCCGGCACGTTGCAGATCGACAGCGTGTGCTTGTGGCCCAGCGACTTGGCGTACTTCAGCGCTTCCATCGTATCCAGCGTTTCGCCGGACTGGGAAATGGTCACGATCAGGTGCTTCGGGTTGGCATACGCGGCGCGGTAGCGGTACTCGCTGGCGATTTCCACGCTGCACGGCAGGCCGGCAATGGCCTCGATCCAGTAGCGCGCGGTCAGGCCCGAGTAGTAGCTGGTGCCGCAGGCCAGGATCTGCACGCCTTCGATGCCCGACAGTACCGCCGCCGCATTCTTGCCGAACAGCTCGGCCGGGAAACCACCGGCGTCGATCGCCGCTTCGATGGTGTCGCCCAGCGCGCGCGGCTGCTCGTGGATTTCCTTCTGCATGAAGTGGCGGTACGGGCCCAGCTCCAGCGAGGCCAGCGAGACATCGGACAGGTGCACCTCGCGCTCGATCGGCTGGTCGTTGCCATCGAAGATGCGCACGCCATCGCGGCGCACTTCGGCGGTGTCGCCCTCTTCCAGGAAGATGACCTTGCGGGTGGCCGAGATCACGGCCGACACGTCCGAGGCAACGAAGTTCTCGCCCTCGCCCAGGCCGACCAGCAGCGGGCAGCCCATGCGCGCGCAGACAAAACGATCCGGCTCGGCGCGGCTGACCACGGCCAGCGCGTAGGCGCCGGTGAGTTCCTTCACGGTGTGCTGCAGCGCCACCAGCAGGTCGTCGCCGCCCTTCAGGTGGTGGTGCATCAGGTGGGCGATCACCTCGGTATCGGTCTGTGATTCGAAGGTGTAGCCCAGCGCGCGCAGCTTCTCGCGCTGCTCTTCATGGTTCTCGATGATGCCGTTGTGCACCAGCGCCACGCCGGCACTGATGTGCGGGTGCGCATTGGCTTCGGTCACGCCGCCATGGGTGGCCCAGCGCGTGTGGCCGATGCCCAGGCTGGCATTGAAGCCTTCGGCCTCGGCCGCAGTGGCCATTTCCGAGACGCGGCCGGTGCGGCGCACGCGGCGCACATCCGGGCGCTCGGCATGGTCGATCACCGCGATGCCGGAGGAATCGTAACCGCGATACTCCAGCCGCTTCAGTCCTTCGATCAGCACCGGCACCACATCGCGATCGGCGATCGCACCCACGATTCCACACATGTCGCGCATTTCCTTGAAACGATCGGCGCATTCTAAAGTGCATCCGATATGCCAGGGGCGTATTCAGTGGCTGTTGGCCATTTCCGCAATCACCCGCTTCAGGCCGTCCTGCCAGGTCGGCAGTACGATGCCGAAATCCTGCTGCAGCTGGCGGTTGTCCAGCACCGACCACGCCGGTCGTTGGGCCGGGGTCGGGTACTCGGAACTGGGAATGGCTTCAACCGACGGCACCTTGGCCAGCACACCCGCCGCCAGCGCTTCAGCAAAAATCGCTTCGGCAAAGCCGTGCCAGCTGGTCTGGCCACTGGCCGTCAAATGCCAGGTGCCCGAAAGCTGCCGCGGGTGCTGCAGCGCCTGCGCGGTGACATCGGCAATCAGCGCGGCCGGTGTCGGCGTGCCGATCTGGTCGGCCACCACCCGCAGCTGGTCGCGCTCGGCGCCCACCCGCAGCATCGTGCGCAGGAAGTTCGCGCCGTGCGAGGCATACACCCACGCCGTGCGGAAGATCAGGTGGCGACCACCGGCCGCGCGCA
The DNA here is from genome assembly GCF_047782825.1 of Stenotrophomonas maltophilia. Classification (GTDB taxonomy): domain Bacteria; phylum Pseudomonadota; class Gammaproteobacteria; order Xanthomonadales; family Xanthomonadaceae; genus Stenotrophomonas. The sequence continues at coordinate 2,615,648 of NZ_CP180589.1, forward strand.
CCGCATCCTCACCATCACGCTTGCTGGTGCCGTACACGCCCAGCGGCGCGGTCGGCTCGTCCTCGCGGTAGGGCGCACTGCCCTGGCCATCGAACACGTAGTCGGTGGAGTAATGCACGAACGGCACGCCGTGGGCCGCGCACCAGCGCGCGATCACGCCCGGCGCCTGCGCGTTGGCCGCGAAGGCGGCCTCCGAGTCCTGTTCGGCACGATCCACCGCCGTGTAGGCGGCGGCATTCACCACCACCGACGGCTGCAGGCGGTCCAGCAGCGCCGGCAGGCTGTCAGGCTGGCCGAAGTCGGCCACTTCACAGGCACGGCCATCGGGCAACTGGCCACTGCGCGTGGTCGCCACCACCGGCCCCAGCGGGGCCAGGGCGCGCAACAGTTCCTGGCCAACCTGGCCGTTGCCGCCGAACACCAGCACCGTCATGCGACGTATACCGGCAGGCGATCTTCGGCGATGTCCTTAAGGAACGGGGCGTTCTCGTCCTTGCCCGACAGCGTGGGCGCACTGATCGGCCAGTCAACGGCTAGATCCGCATCGTTCCAACGGATACCAGCATCCGCTTCTTTTACGTAGATGTCGGTGCACAGATAGCTGAAAAGCGCACGCTCGGACAGAACGGCAAAGCCGTGGGCGAAGCCTTCGGGAATCCAGAACTGCTTCTTGTTTTCTGCGCTCAGCACCACCGCTTCCCAATGGCCGAAGGTCGGTGACTCACGGCGGATATCCACCGCCACGTCGTACACCTCGCCTTCCAGCACACTGACCAGCTTGCCCTGCGGCCGCGGCCACTGGTAATGCAGGCCGCGCAGCACGCCCTTGGCCGAGGTGGACACGTTGCTCTGCACGAAGCGGCCAAACAAGCCCCGCTCGGCGAATCGCTCCGCGTTCCAGGTTTCAAAAAAATAGCCGCGGCTATCGCCGAACACCGCCGGCTCGATCACCACGCAGCCGGGCAGCTTGGTTTCAATCACTTTCACGGAACCACTCCACGCCGGGCGAGCGTGTGCAGATACTGACCGTAGCCATTCTTGATCAGCGGCGCCGCCAGTGCTTCCAGCTGCTCGGCGTTGATCCAGCCCTGGCCGAACGCGATTTCTTCCGGGCAGCACACCTGCAGGCCCTGGCGGGTCTGGATGGTCTCGATGAAGTTGGACGCCTCCAGCAACGACTGGTGGGTACCGGTATCCAGCCACGCATAGCCACGGCCCAGAGCTTCCAGGTGCAGGTTGCCCTCGGCCAGGTAGCGCTTGTTGAGATCGGTGATCTCCAGCTCGCCACGCGGCGACGGCTTCAGTTCCGCAGCATGGGCACTGGCGTTGCCGTCGTAGAAGTACAGGCCGGTCACGGCGTAGTTGGAGCGCGGGTTCTCCGGCTTCTCCACCAGGTCCACCACCTTGCCGCTCTTGTCGAACTCGGCCACGCCGTAGCGCTCCGGGTCGTTCACCCAGTAGCCGAACACGGTCGAGCCGTCCACACGCTCGTCGGCACGCTTGAGGACCTCGCGCAGGCCGTGGCCGTGGAAGATGTTGTCACCCAGCACCAGGCAGCTCGGCTTGCCGGCCACGAAATCGCGGCCGATCAGGTAGGCCTGGGCCAGGCCATCGGGGCTGGGCTGCACGGCGTACTGGATGTCCATGCCCCATTGCGAACCGTCGCCCAGCAACTGCTGGAACAGGGCCTGTTCGTGCGGGGTATTGATGATCAGCACTTCACGGATGCCCGCCAGCATCAGCACGCTGAGCGGGTAGTAGATCATCGGCTTGTCGTACACCGGCAGCAGCTGCTTGCTGACGCCCTTGGTGATCGGATACAGCCGCGTGCCGGAACCGCCGGCCAGGATGATGCCTTTACGCTGCGTCATGTTCACTCCCGGTTTCAGGCGCTGGTGCCGATGCGCTGCAGACGGTAGCTGCCGTCGAGCACGCCGTTGACCCACTCCTGGTTGTCCAGATACCAGTCCACGGTGAAGCCGATGCCCTGCTCGAAGGTGTAGGCCGGTTCCCAGCCCAGGTCGTTCTTCAGCTTCGACGCATCGATCGCGTAGCGGCGGTCATGCCCCGGGCGGTCGGCCACGTAGGTGATCTGGCTGCTGCGCGGCTGGCCGTCTTCGCGCGGACGGCGCTGGTCCAGCAGCGCGCAGATCGCCTGCACCACTTCGATGTTCTGCTTTTCCGAATTGCCGCCGACGTTATAGGTCTCGCCCACCTGGCCCTTGGCCAGCACGGTGCGGATCGCTTCGCAGTGGTCGGTGACGAACAGCCAGTCACGCACCTGCTTACCATCGCCGTAGACCGGCAGCGGTTCACCGGCCAGCGCCTTGGCGATCACCAGCGGGATCAGCTTTTCAGGGAAGTGGTACGGGCCGTAGTTGTTGGAGCAGTTGGTGGTCAGCACCGGCAGCCCGTAGGTGTGGTGGAAGGCGCGCACCAGGTGATCCGACGCGGCCTTCGATGCCGAATACGGCGAATTGGGCGCATATGGGGTGGTTTCGCTGAACTTGCCTGTCTCGCCCAGGGTGCCGTACACCTCGTCGGTGGACACGTGCAGGAAGCGGAAGGCCGCGCCCTGCTCGGCCGGCAGCGCCTTCCAGTAATCGCGTACCGCCTCAAGCAAGCCCAGGGTGCCGACCACGTTGGTCTGGATGAACGCACCCGGGCCGTCGATGGACCGGTCCACGTGGCTTTCGGCAGCGAAGTTCAGCACGGCATCGGGCTGGTGCTCGGCCAGCAGGCGGGCGACCAGGGCGCTGTCGCCGATGTCGCCCTGCACGAACACATGGTCCGGATTGCCGTCCAGGCTGGACAGGGTCTTCAGGTTGCCGGCGTAGGTCAGCGCGTCGAGGTTGACGACCTTGATGCCGCGGGCGACCGCCTCGAGAACGAAGTTACCGCCAATGAATCCGGCGCCGCCGGTGACAAGCCATGTGGGCACTACCTGCTCTCCTAAAATTGTCGATGATGTGGCAAGCACGTGAGACCCCAGCAGAGGCAGCCATGCACGATTCGCACAAGGGGCACAGAATACATCGGAGGCTGTCCCGCGGGCCCAACCTGCGTGAAACTGCCGCCCGCGCGCAACGGGCGCGTTACATTTTCGTTAAAACCCGGACATGGGGACAGGGCTCCCAATGGAAGCCCTCCTCGTTCTAGCACTGTTAAGCTTCCCTGCGCTCTACCGAACCGCCACTCAGCCTTCTGGAAAACTACACGTGAACCCAGTTCGACCTCTTGATCATCCTCGACACTGGAGTGCACGGGCATCCCTTGTTGCAGTTGCCACTGTGATCATTGCGGTGGGCGTACCGCGCATTGCCGGTCTCTCGGGTTTCCCACTGACCGATGAAGGCTACTACGCCTACTTTGCCATGCGTATTGGTGATTCATTGGCCAGCGGTCAAGGGTTGCCTGGCGACGGCTACCTGATGTTGTATCCGATGCTAACGTCGTGGGTGTTTTCCCTGCCAGAGAACCCGTTCGTCCTCCTGCGGATCGTGGATCTGCTGATCGCCGTAGCAAGCGGGCTTCTCTTCTTCAGAGTGCTCGTTCGAGAGTCCGGAAGTCTTCCGGTGGCCGCTCTCCTTTCGGTCTCGTTCCTGCTGGCAATGAACGCCAGCCCCTTCATTCAGAACGGCTTCAAGAACAGTTTTTTCGTGGCCTATCTACCGCTTTTTCTGGCCATGCTGCTCTCTCAGGCCGACACAGTCACTCGATCCAGATGGGCTGTGATAGGTGCGCTGGTCGCGGCATGTGTGCTGCTGCGGGAGTCGTTCGCACCTTTTGCCCTGCTGGCCGTCGTCGCGGTCTGGATCCGACACGGTTTCCGCAGCACCATTGCGCTGTGCGGTGGCGCGGCGCTGACCGCTGTCATCATCCTTTTGGTCGTGCTGAGCGCGCGCGGAGGAGTCACAGGCCTGATTGAGTCCTATCAAGACGCGGCCATCAGCTTTGCCGCGCTTCAAGGTCAGAAGAATGCGCTGTTTCTAAGCGGAGCGACCACAGCCATGCAGTTCGCTAGCATTCCGCTCCTCTTGACAGCTCTTGCGCTGGTGGCATTACTGCCAGGGAGCCTGAGAACCCAAAGGCGACCAGTCTACGGCCGAGCTGCGTTTTGGCTGGTTGCGTCACTGCTCCCGCTTATCGAACCTGCCTCGAAGATCGGGTTCGCATACCATTTTTCCGCATGCCTACCAGGAATGGCCGGTTTGTGTGCGTGGACATGGCGGTCATTGCCTGCCGGGCGCTGGCGATCAGCAGCAACGGGGGCACTGACTGTTGCGGCGGCGCTTTCGCTTGTGCCTGCGTGGCAAATGGTCAGCCTCCTGCCGGCCGGCTTGAAAGACGCTCGCCGCACAGCTGAGATGGGGTGGAGTGAAGATCAGCACGAGGGGACCAATTACCTCATCGCCGCCGATTTGATTCGCGGCGCTGCGCCTGAGGGTGGGACTCTCAGTGTGAGTGGCTTCATGTATCCACTGTTTCCGCTAACCGATCTCCGCCCCCCATCACCCGCGCTAAGCGACCTGAGCTTGGCCCTTATCAAGGGGCATATGGACGGTAACCACTTGACTGCGGCCCTCCAAGCCTGCTCGCCGGACGTCATTTTGACCTCCAACCGCACCGAATTCCCCGGTGCAGACATCCTCGATGCGGCCGTACGTGCGACCGGCTTGTATACCAAGTTCGGCGAAGTCGCCGTTGATCCCAACAGGGCGTACGGGACATTTGGTGGGAACGTTTACCGGAAAGTGAGGGAAGGCGGCAGTGCGTGCGGGATTGAGTAGCCGCCACCATACGCATTCGCATGGTGGCGCGGAGCCAGTTAGAATCCAGATCCCACCCCCGAGCCGGCCGCCTTTACGGAAGCCGGATGTTCCCCCGTTTTGCGAGCCGGCCAGTGGTCGGCCCTACAAGGATCCTGCACCAGATGAAAATCCTCGTCGCGTACAAGCGCGTGGTGGACTACAACGTCCGCATTCAGGTCAAGCCGGACGGTTCCGGCGTGGTCACCGACGGCGTCAAACTGTCGCCCAACCCCTTCGATGAAATCGCCCTGGAAGAAGCCCTGCGCCTGCGCGACAAGGGCATCGCCAGCGAAGTGGTGGTGGCCACCATCGCCCCGGCCGACGCCCAGGCCCACCTGCGCAATGGCCTTGCCATGGGCGCAAACCGTGCCATTCACGTCGTTACCGACCAGGCCATCCAGCCGCTGACCGCCGCGCGCACCCTGCTCAAGCTGGTCGAGAAGGAACAGCCGGACCTGGTCATCCTGGGCAAGCAGGCCATCGATGACGATGCCAACCAGACCGGCCAGATGCTGGCCACGCTCTGGGGCCGCCCGCAGGCAACCTTTGCCAGCAAGCTGGACATTGCCGACGGCAAGGCCACGGTCACCCGTGAAGTCGACGCCGGCCTGGAAACGCTGGAAGTCGATCTGCCGGCCGTGGTCACCACCGACCTGCGCCTGAACGAGCCGCGCTTCATCAAGCTGCCGGACATCATGAAGGCCAAGGCCAAGCCGTTGGAAACCCTGCAGCTGGCCGACCTCGGCGTTGAAGCCGCCGACACCTTCAAGACCACCCAGTACGCCGCGCCGTCCAAGCGCAGCAAGGGCGTGATGGTCAAGGACGCGGCCGAACTGGTTGCCGCACTCAAGCAGAAGGGGCTGCTGTAATGAGCAAGATTCTCGTCATCGCCGAACACCACGACGGCAAGCTCAACGCCGCCACCGCCAAGACCGTCAGCGCTGCCGCCGCCATCAGCGGTGCCAGCATCGACGTGCTGGTACTGGCCGCCGACCCGGCCGCCGTGGCCGCTGAAGCCGCGAAGATCGCCGGCGTGGCCAAGGTCCTGACCGTGGCCAACGCCGCCAACGCGCAGGCCATCGCCCAGGTGCTGGCCCCGCAGATCGCGCAGCTGGCCAAGGGCTACAGCCACGTGTTCGGCCCGTCCACCACCTTCGGCAAGGACCTGATGCCCTGCGTGGCCGCCCTGCTGGGCGTCAACCAGGTGTCCGACCTGATGGCCGTGGAAGGCAGCCATACCTTCAAGCGCCCGATCTACGCCGGCAACGCCATCATCACCGTCGAAGCCCCGGCCGACCAGATCGTGGTCGCCACCGTGCGCGCCGCGTCGTGGCCGGAAGCGGCCCAGGGTGGCAGCGCCGCCGTTGAAGCGGCCAGCGTCGATGCCGCCCTGCCGGCCCACACCCGCTTTGTCGGCCTGGCCGCCGGTGCCAGCGACCGCCCGGACCTGCAGAGCGCCAAGCGCGTGGTCTCCGGTGGCCGTGGCGTCGGTTCGGAAGAGAACTTCAAGGTCATCTTCCAGCTGGCCGACAAGCTCGGCGCCGCCGTGGGTGCCTCGCGCGCCGCGGTCGACGCCGGCTACGTGCCCAGCGACCTGCAGGTCGGCCAGACCGGCAAGATCATCGCGCCGGAGCTGTATGTGGCCGTCGGCATCAGCGGTGCGATCCAGCACCTGACCGGCATCAAGGATGCCGGCACGATCGTGGCGATCAACAAGGATGCGGACTCGCCGATCTTTGAGATTGCCGACATCGGGTTGGTGGGGGATCTGTTTGCGATCCTGCCGGAGCTGGAAGCAGCCCTTTGACGCTACGCGGTTGCCATTCGCTATCGGATGGCAACCGCCCGTAGATTGTCCCTTGCCTGCATGGGAGCAGCCGCGAGGAGTGAGTACAATTCCGGTGCCTTCGGCGATTGGCCGACCGGCGCAGGTCCGTTCAGCGCTGAGCGCCTTCCGGATTCCCCAGACGATTCCTTCCATCCAACGCAGATTCGATACTAATGTCGCCTGAAGCCATTCCAGTCAACTCCCTGTCACGTCATATCGAACCCTTGAAGGATGCACTCGCGGCAGCGGCGACCGAGGTGGTTGGCAGTGGCTATTTTGTCCTGGGTCCGAATGTCCGATCGTTCGAGTCCGCCTTTGCCAATTACTGCGGGGTGGATCACTGTATCAGCGTTGCCAACGGTACCGATGCGCTGGAACTGTCACTTCGCGCTTTGGGAGTAACCGCACAGGACCGCGTTGCGGTAATTGCGAATGCAGCGATGTACGGCACATCGGCGGTGCTGGCGTGTGGCGCGGAACCGGTCTTCGTCGACATCGTCGAGGGTACAGCGACCATGGACCCGGCGCTGCTGGAAGCTGTACTGGTCACTGGCGGCATCAAGGCCGTCATCCTCACCCACATTTACGGCCAACTGGCTGACGTCGAAGCCATTTCGGCGCTTTGCAAAGCCCATGGCGTGGGCCTGGTGGAAGACTGCGCCCAGGCCCATGGCGCACGCAACGCGAACGGTCTGGCGGGCTCGTTCGGTGACATCGCCAGTTTCAGCTTCTACCCGACCAAGAACCTTGGCGCCCTAGGCGATGGCGGTGCCGTAGTCACCCGCCGCGCCGACCTGGCCGAGCGCGTCCGCATGCTGCGTCAGTACGGCTGGACACAGAAGTACACCAACGGATTGGCCGGCGGCCGCAACAGCCGCCTGGATGAAATGCAGGCGAGCATGCTTCTGCTGATGCTTCCGCACTTGGACCAGTGGAACAAGCGCCGCCGGGAAGTTGCGCAGCGCTACAGTTCTGGCATCACCAATCCGAAGATTCGCGTAAACCAAAGCACTGGCGAGTCGTATGTTGCGCACCTTTATGTCGTGCGCAGCGAGGCACGGGCCGCGCTCCAGCAGCACCTTGCCAACTTGGGCGTCCAGACCGACATCCACTACCCGATTCCCGATCATCGCCAGCCGTGCCACAACGGGCGTTTCGCTACCCTGGATCTGCCCGTCACCGAACTGGACTGCGCTGAGGTGATTACTCTTCCCTGCTTCCCGGAGCTGACCGACGTGGAAGTTGATCGCGTGATCGAAGCATGCAACAGCTTCTGATTCCAACGCTGACCGTCGTCGTGCCGGTCTACGGCAACGAAGGGTCAATCGAAAAGTTGATCGCTGCACTGGCGTCCATCAAGTCGAGCGCACAGGTACCATTTGAAGCGGTCTTCGTTGTCGACGGCAGCCCGGATCAAAGCTATGCGCGGCTACGCGAGCAGCTTCCAGCTGCCGGATTTGATTCGCAGTTGATCGCGTTGTCCAGAAACTTCGGCGCGTTCTCGGCTATCCGAGTCGGGCTGGAGCACGCCATGAACTCAATCATCGCGGTCATGGCAGCCGATCTCCAAGAGCCTCCAGAACTGGTGCTTGATCTTTTCAAGGCGCTTGCGGCCGGAGACACGGACATCGCGATGGGAGTGCGGGAGTCGCGGGATGATCCCGGCCTCTCCAAGCTGGCATCGGAAGCATTCTGGGCACTGTATCGGCGCTTCGTCATGCCCGATATCCCGAAGGGTGGCGTGGATATCTTCGCCGTCACCCACTCGATGCGTGACCGGCTGCTTCAATTGAAAGAAAGCAACACGAGCCTGCTCGCTCAACTTTTCTGGCTGGGTGGGCGACGCCAGTTCGTGCCTTACAGACGGCTTCGTCGTGAACACGGGAAGAGTGCCTGGACGCTCAAGAAGAAGCTGCGCTACCTGTCCGACAGCGTCTTTTCCTTTACGGACCTCCCAATTCGACTGCTCATGGGCCTCGGGGTGTTGTCCCTCGGTGCAGGTGTCGGCCTTTCAGTTCTTATTCTTGCTGCGAAGATCTCCGGCCTGGTTGCCGTTCCCGGCTACGCCGGCACGATGGTGGCCATCCTCTTCTTTGGCGCATTGAATTCATTGGGCCTGGGTGTCGTGGGCGCCTATGCTTGGCGCACCTTCGAAAACACCAAGGCACGCCCTCTTTCCATCTTGCAATCTCTGGAAACCTTCACGGAGCGCGACTCATGAACCATTACTGCCATCCCAATTCACTTTGTGAATCTGAGAACATTGGCAAGGGCACCCGAATCTGGGCCTTTGCTCATGTCCTGCCCGGGGCCGTGATCGGCGAGGACTGCAACATCTGCGATGGCGTCTTCGTTGAAGGCAATGTCATTGTAGGTGACCGCGTTACCGTCAAGTGCGGGGTCCAGCTATGGGACGGTGTGAGGCTGGGTAACGACGTGTTCGTCGGCCCCAATGCCACCTTCACGAACGACCGGTTCCCCAGGTCACGCCAGCATCCCGAGGCGTATCCAGAAACCTTCGTAGAGGCTGGCGCGTCCATTGGGGCAAACGCCACGATTCTCCCTGGAATTCGGATAGGCAGCGGCGCCATGGTCGGCGCTGGCGCAGTCATCACCCGCTCGGTACCTCCGAACGCGATTGTCGTGGGCAATCCTGCACGAATCGTCGGATATGTAACCGATAGCCACGCACAGCGTCGTCTACCGCAGGTGGCTATGGACGAAGCCAGAGACAGTTCGGTTACGGGCGTGAAGCTGCATAAGCTCCCTCGTTATCAAGACCTCCGAGGTGCGCTGTCGGTCGGTGAATTCTCTAAGGACCTGCCGTTCGAACCCAAGCGATACTTCCTTGTCTTCGATGTTCCCAGCCAGGAAACCCGCGGCGAACACGCCCATCGGATTTGCCATCAGTTCCTGATCTGCGTAAAAGGCAGCGTCCGGGTGCTCGCAGACGACGGCACCCGCCGCGAAGAGTTCACCTTGGATTCGCCAAGCGTGGGCCTGCACCTGCCCCCCATGATCTGGGGCACCCAATACCAGTACTCCCCTGGCGCCGTTCTGCTGGTCTTTGCGTCCGAGAATTACGACAGCGATGAGTACATCAGGCAGTATGATGAGTTCATCAGCCTGACCGCGGTCGCAGCGAGCTGACATTGCACGCATCGCTTGCAACCATCGCCCGCTTTCTAGCGGGCGGTGCCCTCAACACAGGCAGCACGTTCGTGCTCTACTGGTTGCTGCTGCTCATCATGGACTACCGCATTGCTTATGCGATCAGTTTCGCCTCCGGCATTCTGCTCAGTTATCTGATCAACACCCGGTTTGTCTTCCGTGCACAGCACAGCATGCGCAAGTTGCTGCTGTTTCCGCTGGTTTACCTGATCACCTACCTGGCGGGCGCGATTGTGCTGCACGCTGCGGTGTCTGGATTTGGCGTCAGCAAAACGATTGCGCCACTTCTCTCAATCTGCGCCACCCTGCCGCTGTCGTTCGTCCTGACGAAACTTGTGCTTTCGGCCAAACGCGCTAAGCCTCGTGTCTAGCAGATGGATAGCCAACGCCTAAACAATCTGACTGCAGCCCGCTTCATTGCGGCACTGCTCGTTTACGTCCGCCATGGAGTATACATCCATGCCGAACGACTTCTCCCGGAATTTCGCGTCCAACGGGCATGTAGGTGTTTCGTTCTTCTTCGTTCTGAGCGACTTCGTGCTCGCCGCCTCGAACTTGGAAAAGCTCTCCGGGCTGGGCGTCGGCTCAACGCTTTCGTTCTACTGGAAGCGCTGCGCAAGAATTCTTCCACTCTGGCTGCTCGCGTCGGCTCCATTCATCATCAAAGCCGCGCTGGAGGGTGATCCCCGACTGCGGTCTTACCTTACGTTTACACAAGCCTGGAGTGGGAAGGTCAATGTTTAGTTTGCGCTCTTGGCAGTAGCGTGGACACTCTCGGTGGAACTCTTCTTCTACCTGACCTTTCCATTCATCGCCGCTGTCGTTGCGCCATTTCGTAGCCGATGGCTGGGACCGGCTCTTATCATTGGCGGGTTGCTCATACCAAGTGTCGCGGCGCTGTACTACGAGTTCAAGCCAGAGTTGGCGGCACTTGCATCGTCGAACCCTGACAGCTCTCATCGGTGGCTGGACCGCTCGCCACTGGTCCGGCTAGGCGAGTTCATCGCCGGAATAGGCAGCCTTGTCTTGGTAGCCCGCTACAACCCATGGCGAAACCGCGGGGTCTGGGCGGGAGTGCTGCTGCTCGCCACCACGGCAGCCGTGCTCACCATGGGGTTCCAAGAGAAGAGCCCGTTGATACGGGTCATGCCGTATGCGGCGATCTTCGTGATCGTTGTCGTGGCGCTCGCCCGTTTGGAGCAGCTCGGTGCAGGGATACGGTGGCGCTTCCCTATCCTACTGGGCGAAGCATCATTCGCCTTCTACCTGATACACCAGTACTACTTCAAACTTGTTCTTCAGCCGCCGCTGGTCGAGGCGTTTGGCCTTCAAGTAGCACAGGCGACCGTAATGGTTGCCGCAGTCAGCGCAAGCATTGCCCTTCATCTGTTTATCGAAGTGCAGGCCAGAACTTTGATGCTACGCGTCCTGCGCATCGCGTCGACCATGCCGAAGGCACGCACCGCCCAGGAGCCTGCAAGTAAGTAAGCGGACTCAGAGACAGACGAGGGCACTCCCATCCGTCTGGATTGACACGAACCCACGCTCGGGCCACGCAACTGCATTTGCACAAGCAGCAATGTCCTGCTCAGTGGCCTGCCGGAAGTTCAGCTTGCGACCCGTGGAAAGGGTCATCCGCGCTGGGATCGCGCTGGATACGTAGAAAGCGGAGATGTTCATGTCCATCCACGTCGTGGCAAGGGATACACCATGCGTCCAACGCATCTTGGTATTCACCACCGCGACGGGAGTTTGCTCTCTATAGTCATCAAGCGCCCTCAGGGACGCCAAGATCTGCTCAGCCAGGAATGAGTCAAAGGCGTTCAACTGCCGCTGGTCATTGTGGACTCGATGACCTATCGCAATCGAAGAGATCAGCAAGAGCCCTGCCAGCAGGCAGACCGAGACACGGGTCGCGGAGTTCCTTGCATAAAGGCAGATCCAGAAACACCCGGCGGCGAAGAGCGCCACGAGGCCACCCAGCACTCGAGGAACCGGCCACCAGGTCGCACCGACCATTACGACACCCAAGCCAACCAAAGGTGCCAATATCACCATCGCCAAGGCAACTGGCGTTTCCCTGCGCCAGTTGCGCAGGAGCAACCAGCACACAGTCACCCAGCCACCGATGGCCAACGCCCAAAAGGCGGTGCGGACGGAAGAAGCTGTTTGCACCAGAAGGGGGCGGGTGAGCACCCACTTTGCGAGCTCCGCAATCTCATCGAGCCGGGCACCCAGCTGATCAAGAGGGATCATCTGACCACGTTGATCGACCTGCACACCAAGCATGGAGATGAAGATCTTATTGATGATCAGATATAGAACGACGGCAAGCGCGGTGGTTGCAGTCGCTACCGCCGTCGGTAGATAGTGTCTCCAACGAGGGCCTGCGACGGGTGGAACCTCAACGCACGCCCTCACAAGCCCAACCAGCACCATGATCCCAACATAGTTAAGTACGAGCTGGTACATCGAAAGTGCAAGGATCAACAGCACACAGCCTAACCACCACATGCGCTGCGCGCGGACCGTGATGAACACTGCAGCAATCCCCAGCGCAATCGCCAACAGCGCAGAGAATGACGCCTCGGAGAACGTCAGAATTTCCGCCTGAAAGGGATGCAACACCAACAGCAGCGCAGGAAGACAGACAGCAAAGGCTTTTGTCTCACGAGGCTTGTCGAACGCAGCGAAGAAGAGAGGAGCGGTGAAGGCGAAGCAAGCCAATCCGACACCTTGGAAGAGGGTGGCGAACGTCTCTGGGTCTACACCCAGGCCCTGCATCGCCTGAAATAGCAGAAACTGCCCGAAGCGGCCTTGGCTTACAAACCTTTCCATCGGCGGCCAACCGTCGAGGTTGGAGTAGGAGTCGATGGACAGCCCAGGTGCGATCAGGAAGGGCATACGCGCAAAAATGCAAGCCACCGCCACGGCAGCGCAGATGCCCCATAGGCCACGCATCAGTTCCGACAGCGGAACAGGATCCGTCTCGGACCGCATGGCAAGAACGTATCGCATTCACTACACCCCTGATCTGTAACAACCAATGTGCAGGCATTGATCAGCAGCCTGCAAGCCTCGGGCAGCAGTATACAGATCTGGGTGGACTGTACTGGTCAGCCATCCAAAGCTCCGCTCGACAGGTTGCACTGCCAACGCCATGCATCCTCACAGATCTCTTTGAGCGAGCGGGTAGCCCGCCAATTAAGACGCGCCTCTGCCACGGATGGGTCTGCCCAGGATTCAACGATATCTCCAGCACGCCGCTCTACGATTTCATATGGGACAGCCGAACCGACAACATCACTGAAGGCCTGGATCATCTCCAGTACCGAATAGGGGCGCCCTGAGCCCAAATTAAAGGCCAGCGCGCTGCCAGCGGGACCATCCAATACATGCAACGCCGCTACGTGCGCTGCAGCCAGATCAACCACGTGGATGAAGTCCCTGACTCCCGTGCCGTCCGGCGTTGGGTAGTCCGCACCAAACACTCGTACATGTGATCGGAGACCGGCCGCAGTCTGCGCTATATAGGGCGCAAGATTGTTGGGAAGACCACGTGGCAACTCCCCGATCATGCCACTCGGATGCGCACCCACAGGATTGAAGTACCGTAGCAGGATGGCGCTCAATTTACTGTTCGGGGCTTCCACGCAGTCGCGAATAACCCATTCGGAAGCAAGTTTTGTGCGCCCATAAGGCGTCGGCGGCCGTAAAGGAGCTGTCTCCGGAACAGGGCATTTTTCGGGCTCGCCATAGATAGTCGCTGATGAGCTGAAAACAAGCCTGTTGCAACCCGCATCTTCCATCGCCGAGAGCAGTGAGATGGTTCCCTCAACATTGACTCTGTAGTAATCCAGCGGCATTGAGATGCTTTCGCCAACAGATTTCAATGCGGCAAAATGGATCACGGCGTCTGGACGAGTCTCCATCAAAGTGCGCGTGAGCTTCGAACTGTCAAGGACATCCAGTTCGGAGAATGGCACAGGCTTGCCGGCGAGCCGAGCGATACGATCTATTACGCTCCGGTCGCTGTTACGAAAGCTGTCAACAACGTGCACATCATGACCGCGATCGAGTAGCTCGACCACCGTGTGTGAGCCAATGTAACCTGCGCCGCCAGTGACTAGGACCTTCACGTGATGTTCCCACTGTCTGCTGCTTGTCCAACTGCGGAAAGAACAGCACCCTGAGGCGCATTGCCGAGGTACGAGCCGGCGCCCGCCAATTTGGAGGTGAACCCCACCCACTGCCTAGTCTGTCTCAACGTTTCAAGCTGCCTCGACACACGAAGTTCTCGTTCCAGTGGAGACAAGCGCAAGGTTTCCAGTTGTGAAACGAATGCGGCGACATCCTCGTAGTCAGCGACGAGGGATGTTGGCTCGAGAAAGTCTACAATTCCGCCAACCGCGGGCGCACAGATCGGAAGCATGGAAGATGCAGCATCAAAGAGGATCGTAGGCGTTCCCTCCCACGCACTTGTGTGCAGGTAAGCAAAATGACTCCCGCTGGCGACCGCCTCAAGACGCTGGAACTCACCGTGAAGCGTTACGTTCGGCAGCGCGCTGAGCTGCTGAATCACCGAGCTACTGCCAGACATGACCTGCGTGCCGAACACGTCAAATTCGACATGCGGCATGGCCTCTGCGATCTTTGCCAAGATATCAGGGCGCTTCTGGCGATCAAGGCGTCCCGCCCAGAGAACACGTCGCGCCCCTTCCTCTGACCTGCCCTTTGAGCCCAAAGGCGCTACGTTGCCATCATAAGGGAATGGCAGGACAGTAAAGCACCTCTGCGGAATCCCAAGATCTTCGCTCCATATCCTCGGATACTGCGAGTTGTCGCTGAAGATGGTATTGAACGCAGCATGACAGTCGCGCAGGTAGTCACGCGCATAACCGACCGGCAACATCCTCTCGCTGTAGTCATCACAGAACAACGAAGCGTAAAGAGCCGAGTGCTGACGCAATGCCATTCCATAGTGACGCACCGCCTCCCACCCGACCCGCGAGTTGACAATATGGATGACGTGCGGGCGCTGCTGAACAAGCAGACGCACCAACACGCGCACCTGATCGTCTAGGGACAAATGCCCCACGATATTTCCAAGGGAAATGTACACTGCAGACGACGGCAAGCGCGACGCCCATGGTGAATCTCCAGGCTCAGTGCCGATCACCAGCAGCCGGTTACGACCCTCCGATTCAAGTATGGCCTGCGCATGGTAAAGAATTCCGCGATCAGCACCGCCCTGCTTGAGCCATGGAACCACCAGCACATGGGTGAAACTCGCACCATTCAGATGCATGAGCAGTTCTGCATAGGCCATACCTGCCGCCGGCAACGATGGCACGGAGTAGAACTGATACCGATCCAGAACCTCTCCGGGAGGAACCAGATCCGGATCAAGGCTTCCTATTGCGTAGATCTCATCCTGCAACCATTCCGGCATCGTCGGCACACTAGAGGCGTTATGCACAGGGCGTGCCTCCGCAGCCCCAGCGGACGTAGGTTGACGCAGCATCGCTGCTTTGAGCGTGCGCTTGATCTTGCCGAGGGTTCGACAAAGAGCTCCCAGTACGCGACGGATTACGCTCATTCTTTGCCCGCCGCACAGTTTGGTTCAAAGTAGGCTGTCTTTGGAATCACTGTTCTCATCGCATGGCTCGCCTGATTGAGGGATCCAGAAACCTTTCGCCTGTAGAAATAAGCGCTGTGCGGCGCAATCCCGTGCACAACACCGCGCGCTATTGTCTCGCAGTTCCAGTACCAGTCCTCGTACCCGAAGCCGGTGATGCTGGGATAGCATGCCACGTAGGGAATCTCTTCGAACATGCGCCGGGTTGAGAAAGCCGCACTGATCCAGGGATTGACCGAGAGCATTGACGCGGCGTCGAAGTAGGGGCCCTGCTGATCCGGCTGCCAATTGAAGGCGTTATACATCCCGAAACTGAGAACGAGTTCTGGATGCAGAATGAAGCGCCCCCCCCGCTGAGCTGCGGCCTCTAGATGGCTGACAAAGTACTCCCGCGAAATCAGGTCATCACCGTCGAGCGTACACACGTAGTCGCCGGCCGCATGGGCTACCCCGACGTTTCGTGCCAAAGCCAAGTCAGCGACATTGGTTTCAACGATGCATTCGGATCCATCGAGGCAGCTATGGCCCTTTACGTAGCTGCTTGTAGCTTCGTCAGCATTGTCCAGAACGAGAACCAGCTGTACATGCCAGCCAGCCTTCCGCGCCACAGCGCGGGAGAGCACGTACGACCGCAACGCTGTGTGTGCAAGCAGGCCTTCCTTGTGAAAGGTGACGATCGCACTCAAATGAGGGTTTGGCATCGGGAGTCCATAAAAGTGTTCAGGTGGTCGCGACTAGCGCCAATCCATTCGGTCCGGCCTCATGGAGAGCTACGCATCAGGTTGTGGAATAGTACTTGCGTATGACTCTCTTGTAATAATCCCCGCTGAAACCCATGCCGATCTCGTTTGCGGCCCTGGCGCAGTCAACCGTGTCAATCATGAATGGAGTTCCCTTGTCGAGCAGACAGTAGTTTCCCGGCCTGCCTAGCGAGTCCTCCATGGCTTGAACTAGGGACAACATGGGGGTTGACGTTGGCGCGGCAATGGACATTACCTTGGGATATCTTTCATCGTTCCGAATGACATGAGTGGCCAGCGCGCAGACATCATCGATATCAATAAGGTTGCGCTCCGCGTTTCTCCAAACCTCGAAGTACTCCCCACTGGAAATCCGCGCACTTAGAAAGTTGGTCAGCGTCCCTGGGTTTCCACCCTGCCCCACCACCTGGGGCAAGCGCAGGACGCGCCCGCGTGGATCTGCGATGACCAGACTCTCCATCCGCCGCTTGTGAAGGAGATAGGGGCTCTCGGTCTCGTTCGGGTTACCCACTGCGCAGCTGCCAAAGTACACAACTCGGGCAACATCGGTTGCCATTACATTTTGCAACAGCAGCTCCTCGCGCTCGAACTGCGCCGGGTCCTGCTCCCTCGAATTCGATACGCCAGCAGCCAGGATGCACACTTGTCGGTCATCCTGCCAGGCGGGAGCAAACGCAGTTGCGACCATTCCACGACCAATGATCATGCCCGGTCGTTCCCGGCGTAGCCTTCAATCGAACGAATGGCGGCGCGAAAATCCTCCCAACTGCGTCCACTCGAAAGGGCGCGATACTGGCGGGCCCTCCGCAACCTTCTTGTTTGAGGCTCGGAAATCAGGGACCGCAGACGCTGAACATGAGCGCCCACATCATCAGATTCATCAACCAGCCAGTCTCTTTCTATCAAATCAACGACACCGCCTACGGCGGGCGCAACGATTGGCAAACCAGCGGCAGCTGCGTCGAGCAGAATTGTGGGCATCCCTTCCCAGGACGACGTAAAGAGATAGGCAGCATGATCTGATCGCACGATCCCATCAAAACGTGCAAAGGGACCGTGCAACGTCACGTTGGACAGGGCCCCCAACTGTTCCATGGCGGGGTGCGGAGGTCCAAGGACAGACACACCGTGAACATCGAACATTACGTCAGGCATCGCGTTAGCAACTGCAAGCAGAACGTCAGGCCGCTTCTGCCGATCAAACCGCCCGGCCCACAGGACGCGTGGGGATGCCGGCAGATCGAACTGATCTACTTTTTCTAAGACTCCACGATCGTATGGGAACTTCAAGATTGTGAAAAGTTCGCCTGGAACGCCAATCTCTCTGGACCACCGCTTTGGATACACGGAGTTGTCGCAAAAGACCTTGGTCAGGTGCGGGTAGCAGGGCCGCAGAAAGCGGCGTGCGTATCCCACGGGAACCATGTTCTCATCATGATCGTCACAGAACAACGACGCGTATATCCGCGAACGTTGCCGCAGCGCAAGGCCGTACCTCTTGATTGATTCCCAAGCAGTTCGCGAGTTGATGTTGTGCACGACCTGCGGCTTCAGCTGTACCAGCAAGCGAGTCATCAGTTGCACTTGCCCCTCTATACCCATCGAACCCGTAATCTTTCCGAACTCAACAACTCTCACACCCGCGGGCACGCGGTGAGCCCAGGCGGATTCTCCACTCTCGGTCAGAAGAACCAGAATATCGCGTGCCGGCATGGTCTCGGACCACGCTTCAAGGTGATAAAGCGCACCCCGATCAGCACCACCGTGGACCAGCCATGGCAGGATCATTACGTGTGTGTACGGGTTCTCGCCCACCTCAGACACCAGCTGACGATAGATCTCGCCGGGCTGGGCTATGACGGGAATCCCATAGTGTTGATAGTGGTCTGGAGCGCCACGATCAGACAGCAGCCCCGGTTCCACACTTGCCAGCGCCACCATCTCCTCCCGCAGCCACGACGGCATCTCCGGCTGCTCGTGCGATACCGCAGCAGCTACTCCTTCCAGCCTCCTCGAAAACCAGGCAAGGATGCGCCCCAATTCGGAACGTGGGTCGCGGATCAGTCGACGAACGCTTACCCGTCGGGCAAGCGCGAAAAAACGCCTTATCATCGCAGCCCTCCGAATCCAAAAAGATCGCTTGGGGGCATCACCACCCCTATGGAATTACTCACTGAGTTTACGGAACCGAATTCCTTGAGCCTGTAGAAGTAAGCCGTTTCAGGTACAACTCTATGCTCGAGCCCCGCAGCGACAGTTGCACAGCTCCAGTGCCAGTCTTCGTATCCGAAGCCAGTCTGCCGCGGGAAACACGCCACATAGGGAATTTCAGCGAACACTTCGCGACGTGCAAACACCGCACTTACCCAAGGGTTGACGGAAAGCAGCATGTCTTTCGAGAATGGCATGACGCCCTGATCAACCTGCCAGCTGAAAATGTTATTGGCACCGAAGCTGACAACAATCTCGGAATGAAGAATGACTCGCTCATTCGACGCCCTCGCAAACTCTACGTGCCTCACGAGGTAATCTCGGCTGATCAGGTCGTCACCGTCAAGCGTGCACACGAAGGTTCCATGGGCATGAGAAATCCCTGCGTTCCTTGCTAGCGCAGCATCTCCCAACGAAACCTCCAGAATGGCCTCATTACCTTGCAGATCCGGGTGAGCTCGAATGATGTTCACGGTTTCGGAATCAGTACTGTCCAGCACCAGCACCATCTCGGTAGCGATGCCCGCCCGGACGGCGAGCTCCCTAGCGTGCATATAGCTTCTCAGAGACGCATGCGCGAGTATTCCTTCGCGGTGGAAGGTTATTACAACACTCAAATCATATTTCATGGGAGCAGCTTCCTACTAAGCACCCAAGCAGCTGACTCTGGGTAATCCGCGCGAAACAGCTGACAACTAGCTGCGCGATGCTGTGCACGCCGAATTCGCTTTCGCAGCCTGGAGCGATGACGGGGGTCATTCTGGCAACCATCGTGTCACGTTCTCCCAAGCAGCGCGGCAAGAGTGCGTAGCGCTGCACGAACCAATGGTTTGAACGGTAGACGATTGAAAGCATTCGCTAGCTGGGACATTTCCTCCGCCATAGCCTCCACCGGAAGCTGACTACGCGATGCACCGGACATAACGGCGTCGGCAGCTGCGCTGAGCTGTCGGGCCGCGCCAATCAACTGCTGGTTATTATTCAGCAATTGCTGGTGCTCGCTAGATAGTCGATCGTACTCAGACTGCAGGGTATTCATCTGTTGAGTGAGGGCCGACTTCTCGACAACGGCATGCCTATGCGCCAACCGGAAAGCGGCTTGTGCCCCTTCGATCTCGACAGTCAGCGTCGCGACCGCCTGTTCACGACGGGAAAGCTCTTCGCTCAGCTCATGGTACTGTCCATCCAGCCAGTCCTTTGCCTCCTGCAACTTGCTCTGCCAAAGATGCCCGCGGTGTAGCTCAGCGCGCGCTTCCAACAACTGCCGACCCAAGGAGCGATTGCTCCACTGCCATGCCACGCCGGGGCGAAGCGGTGTTTCGGCGGTCAGTCGCAATGCGGATGCCAGACAGCCTGCCTCGTCCATGACAGCAGAGAATTCGGGCATGGCGAAGACCTCTGGTGCATCCCAATCGCCAACAACGGCAGACCAATCCGGCTGTGACGCTAGACGCCGCGCTTCGTTCAGACCGCGCGCCCAAGCCTGCCGGGCTGTAGAATGGGCGCCCCGGGCGAAATGTATCCAACCGAGCCGCACTGCGGCGGCGGTGGTTTTTGTACCCAGCAGCGGGCTGAACTTCAGGACGTCGAAGGCGAGAACCTTCGCGTACAACTCGGCTGCCTGATGAAGATCACCGTCGGATTGATGCAAGGCTGCGGCAGCGAAAGCCAGCGACACCTGCCACCGTAGTACAGTCGGGTTGGCGGCAGCTGAGTCGATGTATTGGCGAGCGGCAGCGAGGAGCTCGGCCCGACCATTGCCCTCCAGTGCCACCGAGTCATAAAGGAGCACGCAGACCGCTGCACCGTAATCGGCAGAATCTACCGGAGTCTCATGCATCACCTTGCGCGCTATCGTTCGCCGCAGCGCTGCCGATTCCAGCCGCAGACCGACCGCCACAATCAGGCGTACTACACTGGCATCAAGATAGTCGCGCTGGAAGGCGATGATGTTGGGCGCCTTCAGCGACGGATCCCGCGCAATCCCTGGACCATCCAGCTTTACGGCCATCAACACCAGGGCGTCTGCCGCACGGGTGCCATCGGAAGCGATATTGAGCCGGCCAGCGGTGTCGCGCGACACTTCGACGAACTGCTCAGGACCCGGAGCACGCGTCAGACACTGCCACCATGCACGGTCAACAACCAGTCCTGATTGCTCCAGCAGTGCGCGCAGGTCGTGCTGGAGCTCATCCAGCCCTGACTGTAGCGGTACAGTTACTACGAAACGGCCACTGCGGACCAGAGACGCATTCGCAGATTGGACCTTCTGCGACCAATCCGTGCCGTCAGGACTGAGCTGGGTTACCACCATGTCGATGGTCCTGGGCGCCGGCTGACACTGGATACCGAGCCACTCGACACCCACCTCGCCTGCTGCATGAGGCTTGTCGTCAGCCACCCCCAGCCAGCCGCAGCGCGACTGCTGCAGAAGGATGCGCCACATATCCCCCTCTGCCAGATCCATGGCCAGCACAGCATCCCCAGGACGCACCAGTGCCGCCGCCAGACCGTAGTAACTGGCGCGCATCATCGAAGATGGATCGGTCACGCTCACCCCCGAGCGAGCGAAGACCCGGACAGTTATGTCGTTCGGTGCGCGCGGCAAGGCGAATGCCGCAGCGTGCTGCTGCCAGCCGAGACCGGCCGCCTGTGCGCCCCACATCTCGGCCTCCTGCGCGGCGCCGACCGGTGCTACAAGGACCACTATGACGGCGTACGGAGGCAGGAGGCGGCTGCAATCCTCGCTGCTGTGGACCCAAGCAATGACCATCTCCGCCGCCACATCGCCAGAGGTGATCGTTTCAGCTCGGGTCAGCTCACACCCGGCTGCCAACAGCGGCGCACGCAAATGCGCCAACGCTTCACCAATGAGCTGTACGCGGCAGGGCCCGGACGCACGAAGACAGTAATCTGCCAGCTCAGCCGCAAGCATCGGGGTCAACAGCGGGATCGCAGTAGTGGACGGAGACGGGTCGGTCATCTCTGATATCACGCACCGCTGTTCGGAGGCGGCATAGTCGTCGTGCTGAGGCGCTGCACCTCAGCGGTCAACGCATGATATTGGCCGTCGAGCCATAGGCGAGCCGCTTCAAGCTCACTGGTGTAGCGTTCCAGTTCGACAATTCGCTGCAAGTGCTCGTGGAACTTGCCATCCAGCCACGCTTTTGCCTCGATCATCTGGCGTACGTCACGCGCTCCCATATTGATCTGCTCGGCACCTTCAATCGGACCAGACACCACGGCTCGATCATCCACATCATCCAGCAATACCGGGGCGACACCGAGAATCTCAGCCAAGACGGTGGCATGCGCCTGTAGGCGCAACTTCAGCGCGGCAGGCCGCGTATCGATGTTGGCCGCGAGCTGACAACCAGCAAGATGCAGCAATCCAGCAGCATCGGCCTCGATGGGCAGCATGGGCAACGCTTCGCGCGCGTTGATCTGCACGTGCTGCCAATGAGCGCGTGCAGCGTCGATGGAGCCCTCACCAGTCGAAACAATGGCGGCTAGTGCATGCGCACGTGCACGTAGCAACGGATCGGTGGCACTGAACTGCGCTTCCAGATGCGTCTGGACATCCGAGCGTCGCCCGTCCGAGAGAAGCGCGCGTGCCTGCGCAAGCGGATCTTCTTCGGCCCGCGGCGGCGCGTCGGCTTTACGCGCCAGCACCAGCAACCATTCACCATCGCATGCTGGACCTGCGGCGGGGTCGATCTCCAGCATAGAGCGCGCCGACAAGTGGCGCTTCTGGCCGCCACCTGCATCCTGCAGCCACGCCTTCTCAATCACAAAACCATGCCGCTGGAACTGCGCAACCAGGCGCGGCCAGTCATACACATGAAAATGGAACGGGTTGGGATCTTCACCGGTTTCGTCGGACCAGTCGTTGGGCACGCTCGCATATAGGCGTCCCTGCGGCGACAGCACGCGATGCAGCTCGGCCAGCAACAGGTCCGGTTGAGGCAGGTGCTCCAGTGTCTCGACCGAAACAGCAAAATCAGCAGAGCCGTCATCCATCCCGGACAGGTTCTGGGCATCGCCAACGACGAAGTTCATCGGGGTCGGCGACACCGAAGCGAAATTGAGGTTGGCATAATCCACCGCATATTCGCTGGCATCCAGCCCCGTGAAAGAAGCAGCGAGACTGCTGTGAGCCAACTGATAAGACCCGTAGCCTAGACCGCAGGCCACATCGATGACCCGATCGCCCGCCCGAATGAATCGTGCTGCCTGGGCATACCGCGTCATGTGCGCGTCGGAACGACGACCCGGCTCGCGCGTCATGTCGGTATGCAGGTCGCGCTCTTCCTCCAGCGCTCTGAGCGGATACACTGCCAACGCCTGCTCGGGAACGCGTTCGAAGGCGATCATCAGCAAGCCGGTCACGCGGTCCAGCTCACCGTACGGGGCCACCCGCTCATTGAGCGGATGCTTGCGCCATTCGCCTCTGATGACAGCGGCTTCCCATGTGGCACGGCTTCCACTGCCTGCCGCCTCACCCGCAATGACAAAGCACACCGGTCCCTCGGCTTCGGCCAGCAGCGGTGCGAGCCGGTCACCTGCCTGTGCGGCATCGACCCGCTCCAGTATGACGACGGTCGCCACGGCCGGGCGACCGGCGACATCTCCTTGAATTGCCACACCCGATTGGCGCAGCGCACGCAACATTGCCGGAGCGGAATCTCCGAGCAAAGCCACCGGCCCCTCGGGCAGCCAGCTCAGCAGGCGAGCTACAGCCACGCGTAGGGCAGCAGGAGAGAGGGCGGAGTGGGCGGCGATCGAGTTCATATCCATTGCACGGATTTCCTGATTCATTCGGCTTCAAAGACTTCCGCGCGCATACGAAGGTCACTGACGCCACCAAAGGTGTATTCCTTCTGGCGCATGCCCACTTGGAAGAATGCAGCTTCATCCCGCCAGTGCAGCATGCGCTGCGCACCACCAAAGCGCTCCAGCTCTTCCGATACCGAAACCTGGACTTCGTAGAAGTTCACGCCCAGCGCGCAGTCGAACTCAAACCTTACGACGAACGGCCGGTCGGCCCGGAACGTGGTACCCCACACGCCAGCGTGATCCCTGCCCTCTTCTGCCCACTCGCGCACGTCTTGGTTCAGCGTACCCCATGAGTAAAGCTTGACACCTTCCTTGTTACGCAGCCGGATATTCACGTTGAGCTTGTCCATGTCACGGGTCGGGCGCGAGGTGACTTCGATCACGACCCGTTCGCGAGGCAGGAAGTAGGCGCACTCCTCACCTTCTGCGTCGAGTATCCGAACCAGTTCGACCACGCAGTCGAAGTCTCCGAAGGACAACTTGTCGCTACGAGCCCCCAAGATGGGCGAGCCCTCATGCTCGACTTCCTCGACCGACCCTTCAACCGCCGCCTGTACCTCGATGATCTTCTGCGCATGCTTCAGGTGCTGGGCGCTGATCGAGGCGTAATAGTCACGCTCGTCCTCGTGCAACTGTTTGCGATACTCAAGTACCACGTCCGAAGACGGGCCAGCCGCGCGCGCGGTGCCGTCGCGCAGCAGGATGGAGTGGTCAGTCAGGGTGCGGATCGATTCCTGGTCGTGCGACACAAGCAGCAGCGTGCAGCCGTTCGCGCGCAGTGCTTCCATCTGCTGGAAGCAGCGCTTCTGGAACAGCGCGTCGCCGACCGCCAATGCCTCGTCCACGATCAAGATATCCGGCTCGACCTGAGTCTGCACCGCGAAGGCCAAGCGCAGCATCATGCCGCTTGAGTAGGTGCGCACCGGCTGGTCGATGAAGTCACCAATGTCAGCGAAGGCGGCAATGGCGTCGAAACGCTGCAGTACCTCGCGCTCGGTCAAGCCTAGAATCATGCCGTTGAGAACAACGTTCTCGCGCCCGGTGAAATCGGGATTGAAACCACTGCCCAACTCCAGCAGCGCTGCAATGCGGCCATTCACCTGAGCTTTTCCGGTGGTGGGGGCCAACGTGCCGGCAATGATCTGCAGCAGAGTCGACTTGCCCGACCCGTTGCGGCCGATGATGCCAACGGCATCACCGCGCTTGACCTTCAAGCTGACGTCGCGCAGCGCCCAGAACTCCCGCCCACGTTGCCGCGAAGACCAGGTGCCAGCCCCCGGGACCACTCGTCCAAGGCGCGGCAATAGCATCTGCAGCAGACGATCAGATGGTTTCTCGAAAATGTTGAATACCTTGCTGACATTCTCGATATCGATGACCAGATCTTCAGACGACATCGGCAAAAGCCCTCCGGGTGCGCTGGAACCACCAGTAGCCAAAGAAGAAGGTGGCCAGTGACCAGCCTACTGCCCAGCTGTACAGCCCCCAATGGGGCAAAGCTCCTGTAACGATCAACGCTCGGGTCTGCTCGACGTAAATCGCCAGCGGACTAAGGCGCATCCACTTGCCGATGTATTCCGGAAAGATGATCGAGGGATACAGCACCGGCGTCAGATACTGAAGCACCCGGGCCAACAACCCTGCAATCTGGTCAACATCGCGGAAGAAGACGCCAAGGGATGCGAACAGATATGTGACGCCCATCGTCAACGCCAGCATCGGCAGGATCAGAATCGGCAACAACACGATCTGCCAATGCAGGCCAAAGCTGCTGAAGATCAGAAACCCGACCAATGCCACACACGCGACACCGGCGTTGTACAACGAAGAGAGCACCACCACTGGCGGCAGCACCTCAAGCGGGAACACCACCTTCTTGACGAGATTCGGATTACTGAGCACCGCGCTGGGCGCGCGAGTCAACGATTCAGCGAAGAAGTTGTAAACGATCAGCCCGATAAAGAGCAGAACTGCGTAATCGACTTTGGTATTGGTCTCAATGCCCTTCCACTTGGCATTGAAGATGGTCGAAAAGATGATCGTGTAGATGGCCAGCATGATCAGCGGCACCAGCACGCCCCACAGCGCACCCAGCAGCGAATCCTTGTACTTCTTCTTGATGTCGCGCCCAGTCAGGCTGAGCATCAACTCGACGCGCTGCCCCATCATGCCTCAGCGGCCTCCAATGCCCTTTCCAGATCCACCTGCAGATCCCCCAGCTCCTCCACACCCACGCTCAGCCGCACCAGCGCATCGCTGATGCCCAGCTGCTCGCGTCGTGCCACCGGGATCGAGGCATGGGTCATCACCGCCGGGTGGTTGACCAGGCTTTCCACTCCGCCCAGCGACTCGGCCAGGGTGAACAGCTCGGTCGTTTCGCAGAAACGCTTGGCCGCCTCGAAACCGCCCTTCAGCACGATCGAGACGATGCCACCAGGGCCCTTCATCTGGCGGGTGGCCAGTTCATGCTGCGGATGCGAAGGCAACCCCGGGTAGATCACCTTTTCCACCGCCGGGTGCGTTTCCAGCCACTTGGCCAGGGCCAGTGCATTGGCGCAGTGCGCCTTCATGCGCAGCGGCAGGGTCTTCAGGCCACGCAGGGCCAGGAAGCTGTCGAACGGGCCCTGCACGCCACCCACCGAGTTCTGCAGGAAGGCCATCTGCTCGGCCAGCGGAGCGTCATCGCCTACGACCACCACGCCCCCCACCATGTCCGAATGGCCGTTGAGGTACTTGGTGGCCGAGTGCAGGACCAGATCGGCCCCCAGAAGCAGCGGGCGCTGCAGCATCGGCGAAGCGAAGGTGTTGTCCACCACCACGATCAGGCCATGGCGCTTGGCGATGGTGGCCACCGCGGCGATGTCCACGATCTTCAGCATCGGGTTGGTCGGGGTCTCGATCCACACCATCTTCGTCTTCGGCGTGATGGCGGCCTCGAACGCAGCCAGATCGGTCAGGTCGACGAAGCTGAAATCCAGCCCGGCGGTGCGGCGGCGCACGCGCTCGAACAGGCGGAAGCTGCCACCGTAGATGTCGTCCATCGCCACCACGTGGCTGCCGGCGTCCAGCAGTTCGATCACGGTGGAGCTGGCGGCCATGCCCGATGCGAACGCAAAGCCACGGGTGCCGCCTTCCAGCGACGCCACGCAACGCTCATAGGCGAAGCGGGTCGGGTTGTGCGTGCGCGAGTACTCGAACCCCTGGTGCTCGCCCGGGCTGGACTGCGCATAGGTCGAGGTCGCGTAGATCGGCGGCATCACGGCGCCGGTGCTCGGGTCGGGCGACTGGCCGCCATGGATGGCCAGCGTGGCCAGGGCCAGCGCGCGGTCGGGTGAGGAGGGGTTGGACATGTGGTTTCCTGAATGGCGCCGACGAACGGCGCCGTCAAAGGAGCGGGAGTCTATCAGCGGCGCCTTAACGGCCTTTGACGCGGATAAACCTGGATTCAGCAGGGATCGGCAGCGATCTGCGGCTTACTGCACGCGACGGCGCAGATAGTTCAGCAGGTCGATGCGGGTGATCAGGCCAAGGAAGGTGCCGCCGTCCATCACGATGGCCACCTGGCCGCGGTCGAACACCGGCAGCAGCGCCTCGATCGGCGATTTCACGTCCAGGCGGTCCAGCTTGCTGACCATGGCCGTGGCCACCGGATCGCGGAAGCGGGTTTCGTCGCCATAGACATGCAGCAGCACGTCGCTTTCATCGACGATGCCGACCAGCTGGTCGCCGTCCATCACCGGCAGCTGCGACACGTCGTACAGCTTCATGCGCTGGTAGGCGGTGGTCAGCAGGTCGTTCGGGCCAATCACGACGGTGTCGCGCTGGCCATACGGACGCAGGATCAGGTCGCGCAGATCGCCATGCTGCGGGCGCTCCAGGAAGCCGTTGTCCAGCATCCAGTAGTCGTTGTACATCTTGGACAGGTACTTGTTGCCGGTATCGGGCACCAGCACCAGCACCTTCTTCGGCGTGGTCTGTTCGCGGCAGTACTTCAGGCCGGCGGCCAGCAGGGTACCGGTGGACGAACCGCCCAGGATGCCTTCCTTGCCCAGCAGCTCGCGGGCGGTATGGAAGCTCTCGGCGTCGGTGATGGCGTAGGCCTTCTTGACCCGGCTGAAGTCCGAAATCGATGGCAGGAAGTCCTCGCCGATGCCTTCCACCAGCCAGCTGCCCGACTTGTCGTTCAGGTTGCCGTCGTTGATGTACTCGGCCAGGATCGAGCCGACCGGATCGGCCAGCACCAGCTCGGTCTTCGGCGACAGCTTGGCGAAGGCGCGCGACAGGCCGGTCATGGTGCCCGAGCTGCCGCAGCCGAACACGATGGCGTCCAGATCGCCGCCCATCTGCTCGAGGATCTCCGGGCCGGTGCCGAACTCATGCGCCGCCGGGTTGTCCGGGTTGCCGAACTGGTTGATGAAGTACGCACCCGGGGTCTGGTCGGCGATGGTCTTGGCCAGGTCCTGATAGTACTCCGGGTGGCCCTTGGCCACGTCCGAACGGGTCAGGCGCACTTCGGCACCCATCGCCTTCAGGTTGAAGATCTTCTCGCGGCTCATCTTGTCGGGCACGACCAGGATCAGCTTGTAGCCTTTCTGCTGCGCGACCAGGGCCAGGCCCAGGCCGGTGTTGCCGGCGGTGCCTTCAACCAGGGTGGCGCCGGGCTTCAGATCGCCGCGCTTTTCCGCTGCCTCGATCATCGACAGGCCGATGCGATCCTTGATCGATCCGCCCGGGTTGGCGCTTTCGAGCTTCAGGTAGAGCTCGCAGACACCGGTATCCAGGCGCTGGGCCTTGACGATCGGGGTCTGGCCGATGAGTTCGAGGACGGAAGAATGGATGGGCATTCGGAAACTTCGCTTCGCGCCGCACTGGGCCGGACAGATGATTATCCGACGGATGGCCGCGAAAGTCAGGAGCCGCGTCCATGGAACCGCGCCCACGCTCGGCCGGGCCTTCTGTAGAGCCGAGCCCACGCTCGGCTGGGCTTCTGTAGAGCCGAGCCCACGCTCGGCTGGGCTTCTGTAGAGCCGAGCCCACGCTCGGCTGACGCCCCCCAGGGGATGCGGACGGCCCCGGATCGACGAGGAGACCGGTACCGCCCGCATCGGTGGACGGGCAGGAATTCAGATGACTGCCTGCAGTTGCCTGCGGGCCAAGGCACCACTGCCTGTGGTGCCTTGGCGCGGCCGCCGTTACCGGCGTTGCCGCGTGGCCAGGGCTGGCGCGCTGGCCGGGGCCTTCGGTGGCCGGCTCACGCCGTTCCGGGCGTGGGCAGGTGCGTCAGTGCGTGGGGGACGTCGTTGGGAGCGGTGTTTCGTACATACGCATGAGGCGTTGCTTGGCCAGCAGCTTCTCGCGCTTCATGCGGCCCAGGGTGACATCATCGATCGGGAGTACACCCAGCTCCGCGTCCATGCACTTCTTGTTCAATTTCCGGTGCTGGTCATGGAGTGCCCGGAACTCCGGATCACGCGCGCGACGGGCGTCGATCTCGCTCTGGGGCTGATCTTCAAACATGATGGACCTCCTTCGACAGATACACGAACGCCCCGGCCGCAAGGCACGGGGCGTTGTTCATGGAGGAGCGCCGGTGGATGACCACATGGGTGCCCACAACGACCTGCGGCACTGGCCTGCGCACGTCGGTCTGCTGTGGTTCGCGCCCTGCTTGCATCGGCCCGGCCCTCCCATCGTCCGGTCCGCGGCATTGCGTCCCGGACGATTGACCCTACGCCTGCTCAGGGCGGGGTACAAGACCCCCGCGACAAAAAGACCGAACCCCGCCGGGGCGGGGTTCAGGCTGAATGCTCAGCACAACGAAAAACAAACAATATCAAGCAATTACGGAGCGATGATGACCTCGACCGAGCGGGCCTTGGTGGACGCGGCCTTCTTGCCCGCCACCTGGATCCGGCTGCTCGCGACACCGGCCGACACCAGGGCATCACGCAGGGCTTCGGCGCGCTTCTGGCCGACGCCGTTGGCGCTGTCATAGGCCTCGATGCGGACCCGGCCCTTCTTGCCGATGTTCAGGTACTCGGCCAGCGCCTTGGCCTGGTTTTTGGCGCCACCGGACAGGCTGGCCGCACCGGCGGCATAGGCATCGCCGCCCAGGGTGAAGACCTCGCCGCGGCCATCGAACTTCGACCCCGGCAGCTTCTGTCCGGACACCAGCTCGGCTTCCTCGCGGGCCAGCTTGGCCGCGTTCTGCTGGGCCGAGCTGAGACGCTGCTGCTGCTTGCCGGCCACGCTGGTCAGGGCGTTCTCGGCATCCTGGCGGGCCAGGGTCTCGGCTTCGGCGGCCTGGCGCAGGCGCTCGGCCTCCTCGGCCTGCATCTGCGCCTGCATGCGCAGCTGTTCGGCCTCCTGGCGGGCGCGGGCGGCGTCGCGGCGGCTGGCTTCGATCAGCAGGTCGCTGCGGGTGCGTTCCAGGCGGTCGACCTCACGGGCGGCCAGGGCGGCACGCACGCTGGTTTCGGCAATCTCGACCCGGCGCTCGGCCAGGTAGGTGGCCAGTTCCTGGTCGCGGCGCTTGGCCTTGTCCAGGCTGGCGATGGCCTGCTGGGCCTGCATGCGCTCGAATGCGGCCAGCTCGGCGGTGTCGGGGTTGGCCTGGATCGCCATCAGACGCTGGGTCAACTGGCCCACCATCGGGTTGTCGGCAGCCACGGCCAGGCCCGGCAGGGCCAGGGCGCAGGCCAGGGTCAGCGCGGAAATCGACTTCATCGGCGGTCCTCCCCGGTCGACAGCTGGCGCTGCAGCTGGTTCACCTCGTTGCGGCGCAGCTGCAGCTGGGCCGTGGCGGTGGCTTCCTCGCTGCGGGCACGGGCCAGGTCCGCATCGGCAGCGGCGCGCAGGGCCAGCGCCGGGGCGTTCTTGCGCTCGCGGCGGTCGCCGGCGGCGCGCTGGGCCTGCTCCAGGCCCTGCCGGGCCAGGCCGATCAGGTCCGGGGCGTACTGGTCGGCATCGGCCTGGGTGGCCTTGTCCACCGCCTGGCGGGCCTGGGCCAGTTCCAGCGCGCCATCCTGCGCCCAGACGGGGGCAGAGAGTGCGAATGCAAACGCCATCACATACAGGCTGTGGCGCATTCGTGCGAAGCTAAGTCGTTTCATTGGGGAGGCCGTACCGGTTGTCGGTTCACGGCCATTGTCGTCAAGCCGACACCGTGCTTGCAACGGGCGCCGGCAGTTTCGTTGGGGAAAATTCGCAATGGATATCGGCTACTTCCTGAAGCTGATGACCGAAAAGAACGCTTCGGACATGTTCTTGACCACCGGTGCGCCGGTGTACATCAAGATCGAGGGCAAGCTGTACCCGCTGGGCAATACCGGCCTGCCGCCGGGCATGGTCAAGAAAATCGCCTACTCGCTGATGGACGAGGGCCAGGTGCCGCAGTTCGAGCGCGAGCTGGAACTGAACATGGCCATCGCCCTGGCCGACGCGGGGCGCTTCCGCGTCAACGTGTTCAAGCAGCGGGGCGAAGTCGGCATGGTCATCCGTGCCATCCGCAGCCGGATTCCCAGCATCGAAGAGCTGAACCTGCCGCAGGTGCTGAAGGACGTCATCATGACCCCGCGTGGGCTGGTGCTGGTGGTGGGGTCCACCGGCTCGGGCAAGTCCACCTCGCTGGCGTCGATGATCGACCACCGCAACAGCACCACCACCGGTCACATCCTCACCATCGAGGACCCGATCGAGTACCTGCACAAGCACAAGATGTCGATCGTCAACCAGCGCGAGGTCGGCCTGGACACCCATGCCTTCCACAACGCGCTGAAGAATGCGATGCGTGAGGCGCCGGACGTGATCCTGATCGGCGAGATCCTGGATGCCGAGACGATGGAGGCAGCCATCGCCTTCGCCGAGACCGGCCACCTGTGCCTGGCCACCCTGCACTCCAACAACGCCGACCAGACCATCGAGCGCATCCTCAACTTCTTCCCGGAAAGCGCGCACAAGAACGTGCTGATGAACCTGGCGCTGAACCTGCGTGCGGTGATCAGCCAGCGTCTGGTGAAGAACAAGGAGGGCCGTCGCCTGCCGGCCACCGAGGTGCTGATCAACACCCCGATGATCCGCGACCTGCTGCGTCGCGGCCAGGTGCACGAGATCAAGGCCGCGATGGAGGCCTCGCTGGAAGAAGGCATGGAAAGCTTCGACCAGTGCCTGTTCCGCCTGGCCAAGAACGGGGTGATCGACCAGGAGGAAGCGCTGCGCGCCGCCGACTCGCGAGATGGCCTGGCCCTGAAGTTCCGCCTGTCCGAAGGCAGCAGTGGCGAGCACGATCCGTACGCGGATTTCTCCTCGGCCACCCAGCCCAGCATCACCCACGGGTTCTGATCCTGAAGGGTTCAGGGGCGGTCTCATCCAATGAGACCGCCTGTCCGTAGGTTTCCTCAATGGAAACCATCCGCAAGCTGGCCATCCTGGCCGACGCCGCCAAGTACGACGCCTCCTGCGCCTCCAGCGGCGCGGGCAAGCGCGATTCGCGCGCCAGCGGCGGCATCGGCAGTACCGAGGGCATGGGCATCTGCCACAGCTACACGCCCGATGGCCGCTGTGTTTCGCTGCTGAAGATCCTGCTGACCAATTTCTGCGTCTACGACTGCGCGTACTGCGTCAACCGCGTGTCCAGCAACGTGCCGCGCGCCCGCTTCAGCGTGGACGAGGTGGTGGCGCTCACCCTGGATTTCTACAAGCGCAATTACATCGAAGGCCTGTTCCTTTCCAGCGGCATCATCCGCAATGCCGACTACACCATGGAACAGATGGTGGAAGTGGCGCGGCGGCTGCGCGAGGAACACCGCTACGCCGGTTACATCCACCTCAAGACCATCCCCGAAGCCTCGCCGGAACTGCTGGCCAGTGCCGGGCGCTATGCCGACCGCCTGTCGATCAACGTGGAACTGCCCACCGAGGCCGGGCTGAGCGCACTGGCGCCGGAAAAGACCGTGCAGTCCATCCGCGGCGCGATGGGTGAGCTGCGCTGGCGCATCGAGGAGGCCAAGGAGGCCCGCAGGGCGCCGGCGGCGGTGGCGCCGGCAGTCAGCCGCAGCGCACGCCCTCGCCCGCCCCGCTTTGCCCCGGCCGGGCAGAGCACGCAGATGATCGTCGGTGCCGACGGCGCCAACGACCGGCAGATCCTGGCCAGCGCCGATGCCCTGTACGGCAACTACCGCATGCGCCGGGTCTACTACTCTGCCTTCAGCCCCATTCCCGATGCCAGCCGGAAGCTTCCCCTGCAGCCCCCGCCGCTGCAGCGCGAGCACCGCCTGTACCAGGCCGACTGGCTGCTGCGCTTCTATGGCTACGGCGTGGAAGAGATCACCGACACCACCCAGGACGGCATGCTCGACCTGGATATCGACCCGAAGATGGCCTGGGCGATCCGCCACCCCGAGCGCTTCCCGGTGGACCTGAACCGTGCGCCGAAGGAGCTGCTGCTGCGCGTGCCCGGGCTGGGCGTGCGCAATGTGAAGCGGGTGCTGATGGCGCGCCGGCACGGCCGCCTGCGGGTGGCCGACGTGGCCCGGCTGAAGGCGCCGATGAGCAAGCTGCTGCCGTTCGTGCTGCTGGCCGACCATCACCCGCGCAAGGCGCTGGACGACCCCGCCGCGCTGCGCGCGCAACTGGCCCCGCCGCCCCGCCAGGGATCGCTGTTCGATGCCCCGCCCGCAGCCTGACGCGCAGCGCTGGTCGCTGCGGGTGGACCCGCCGTGGTCGCTGGACGCCTGGCGCGATGGCGCACGCGACGCCCTGCTGCGCGGCGTGGCGCCGGAGCAGCTGGACTGGCTGCAGGGCAGCGACGCCTCGCTGCTGGACGCACCCGCAGTCGCCACAGCACCCGTGCTGGACGGTGCCAGCGTGCCGAACGTGCCCCGCGATTTCCTGGAACTGGCCGCCACCTGCCTGTGCCATCGCGATGCGCAACGCATGCCGCTGCTGTATCGCCTGCTGTGGCGCATCACCCATGGTGAGCGCAGCGTGCTGTCCAATCCGGCCGATGCCGATGTGCTGCGGGCGATGGCACTGGCCCAGGCCGTGCGCCGCGACTCGCACAAGATGAAGGCCTTCGTGCGCTTCCGCGAGGTGCCGGGCCAGGCCGACGCCTTCATCGCCTGGTTCGAGCCGGACCACTACATCGTCGACCGCGTCGCGCCCTTCTTCGCCCGCCGCTTCGCCGGCATGCGCTGGGCCATCCTCAGCCCCGACCGCAGCGTGCAGTGGGATGGCCAGGCGCTGGCCTTCGGCCCGGGCGCGCGCCGCGAAGACGCCCCGGCCGAGGATGCGCAGGAGTCGCTGTGGCAGACCTACTACGCCAACATCTTCAACCCGGCGCGGCTGAACACCCGCATGATGCTGCAGGAGATGCCCGCACGATACTGGCGCCACCTGCCCGAAGCGCAGCTGCTGCCGGGCCTGGTGCGCGATGCGGCCGAGCGCGTGCAGGACATGCATGATCGCCCCGCCCAGGCGCCCCAGCGGAAGATCCCGGCGCGCGCGCTGGCACCCATGCCGACAGGCGACGGGAACAGTCTGCAGGCGCTGCGTCAGCAGGCCCTCGCCTGCCGCCAGTGCCCACTATGGGAACCGGCCACCCAGGTGGTGTTCGGTGAAGGCCCGGCCGATGCCCGGATCATGGTCGTCGGCGAACAGCCAGGCGACGTCGAGGATCTCAGCGGCCATCCTTTCGCCGGCCCTGCCGGCAAGCTGCTGGACCGCGCACTGCAGGAACTGGGCATCGACCGGGGCGCGCTGTACCTGACCAATGCGGTGAAGCACTTCCACCACGAGCGGCGCGGCAAGGTGCGCCTGCACAAACGGCCGGAAAGCCGCCATGTGCACGCCTGCCAACCATGGTTGCTGGGCGAGATCGCGCGGCTGCGCCCCCAGGTCATCGTCTGCCTGGGCGCGACGGCAGCCGCATCGGTCTTTGGCAGCGGCTTCAAGCTCGCCCGTGATCGCGGCCGCTGGCACACCCTGGACGATGGCACCCGCGGCTACGCCACCGTGCACCCGGCGTGGGTGCTGCGGCAGGGTGACGATGCACGCCGCGAGGAGGCCTACCGGTTGTTCCGCGATGATCTGCGCCAGCTGCAGGCGGACGATGCAGCATCCGCCGGACAATGACCGGTAACGCCGGACCGTGCCCGGCGAGCGCAGCGGCCAATCAGCCTGCGTCGGGCTGGTTGTCCGGGCGGGCGCGGTCGAAGGCCTCCAGCGCCTGGCAGGCCGCTTCGATGCGGCGCAGGGTTGGATACGGGGAAAGGTCCAGACCGAAGCGGTGGGCGTTGTACAGCTGCGGCATCAGGCAGATGTCGGCCAGGCCGGGGCGGTCGCCGTGGCAGAACATGCCGGTATCCGCGCTGCCCGCGAGCATCGCTTCCATCGCCGCGAAGCCGTCAGCCATCCAGTGCAGGGTCCACTGCGTGCGCGCGTCGGCCGGTGCTTCCAGTCGGCGCTCGAGGTACTGCATCACCCGCAGGTTGTTGATCGGGTGGATGTCGCAGGCCACCAGCTGGGCCAGTGCCCGCACCCGCGCGCGGCCGACCGCATCGGCCGGCAGCAGCGGCACCTGCGGGTAGCGCTCATCGAGGTATTCGAGGATCGCCAGCGACTGGGTGAACGTATGCCCGTCATGCAGCAGGGTGGGCACCAGCTGCTGCGGGTTGAGCGCGGCATAGGCGTCGGCATGCTGCTCGCCGCCCTCGCGCACCAGGTGTACCGGCCGGCCCTCCCAGGCCAGGCCTTTCAGCTCCAGGCCGATTCGCACGCGGTAGGCGGCGCTGGATCGCCAGTAGGTGTACAGCACGAGGCCGTCGTCGACCAGGATGTCCATCACCGCCTCCATGCTCAGGGCTTGGCCGCCTGTTCGATGCGCTGCTCGATCGCACCGAAGATGCTGTTGCCGGCCGCGTCCAGCATCTCGATGCGCACCACGTCGCCGAAGGACATGAACGGCGTGCTCGGCTTGCCGTCGCGCAGCGTTTCCACCACGCGCTGTTCGGCGAAGCAGGAGGCGCCCTTGCTGGTGTCTTCGTTGGCGATGGTGCCCGAGCCGACGATGGTGCCGGCCCCCAGCGGGCGGGTCTTGGCCGCATGCGCGACCAGCTGGGCGAAGTTGAACTGCATGTCCACGCCCGCTTCCGGCGCACCGAACCATTTGCCGTTGATGTGGGTCAGCAGCGGCAGGTGCACCTTGCTGTCCTGCCAGGCAGTGCCCAGCTCATCGGGGGTGACGAACACCGGCGACAGCGCCGAGCGCGGCTTGGACTGCAGGAAACCGAAGCCCTTGGCCAGTTCGCCGGGGATCAGGTTGCGCAGCGAGACGTCGTTGACCAGGCCGACCAGCTGGATGTGGCCAGCGGCCTGTTCCGGGGTGGCGGCCATCGGCACGTCATCGGTGATGACCACGATCTCGGCTTCCAGGTCGATGCCGTACTCCTCGCTGACCACCTTGACCGCATCGCGCGGGCCATGGAAGCCGGCGCTGGTGGCCTGGTACATCAGCGGATCGGTATAGAAGCTTTCCGGCACCTCGGCGCCACGGGCACGGCGCACGCGCTCGACGTGCGGCAGGTAGGCGCTGCCATCGACGAATTCATAGGCACGCGGCATCGGCGCGGCCAGGGCCTGCGGGTCCAGGTCGAACACGCCATCGGCGTCGCCGGCGTTGAGCGATTCGTAGAGCGCGTTCAGGCGCGGGGAGATGTGGCTCCAGTCTTCCAGGGCCTGCTGCAGGGTGGCGGCGATGCCGGTGGCGCGGACGCCGTGGCGCAGGTCACGCGAGACGACGATGAGGGTGCCGTCGCGGCCGCCTTCCTTCAAAGAACCAAGCTTCATGGTGGGTGTCCGGAGTCGTGGGCAAACAAGTTTCAAGTGTAATCAAATGTGCGATTTAGCCAAGCTGCAGCGCGGCATCCGCTCCACCCTACCGTAGTGGGGGTTCGGCAGGGCTGCGCCCTGCACCTGCTACGAGCCAGATCAAAGTCAAAAGCCAAAGCGGCTCTGGTTTTCTGCTGATTGGGCGGGGCGGTGTGGGCTTGCAGGACACGCCGTAAACCCCCAGTCCGGCCCAGCCGCTGGCGGCTGGGCCGGACCCCGGAGGGGGGTTTACGGCGTCCCCCTCAACCGGACCCACCCCGCCATCCCTCAGGAAACCAGCTTTTGCCGTTGCTCCGGCCGTGGACGTGGCTTCTGCGGGTGCAGGGCTGCAAGCCCTGCAGCTACCCCCCCTTACCTGAACAGGGGTTTTTGCGTGAAGTCTTGAAGATCGTTTAGACTTGCAGGGTCTGCAGCGGCCGTCCGTTTCCCTCCGGGATCGCCGGCGACCTGGGTCCGCCCTCTTCGCCCGCCCCCACTCCGACGCCGTTCGTCACGCATTCCAGCCTGCGCTCCGTGCCGGCTGCACCCAATTCTCGCAGCGCGGTTC
This sequence comes from Stenotrophomonas maltophilia, assembly GCF_047782825.1. GTDB lineage: Bacteria > Pseudomonadota > Gammaproteobacteria > Xanthomonadales > Xanthomonadaceae > Stenotrophomonas. The sequence goes on from NZ_CP180589.1 coordinate 2,652,336, forward strand.
ACGGGAACGCTCCGAGTCAGCCGATCAGTTTGATCTGCCCCCGTCTGTCCGTTCGGACAGGCGTTTCTTGTACTTGGAGCAATCTCAATGTCTTTTGAATCCCTGGGCCTTGCGCCCTTCCTGCTGCGCGCGCTCGCCGAGCAGGGCTACGAAAACCCGACCCCGATCCAGCAGCAGGCGATCCCGCTGGCGCTGGCCGGTCGCGACCTGCTGGCCGGTGCACAGACCGGTACCGGCAAGACCGCTGCCTTCGGCCTGCCGCTGCTGCAGCATCTGGGCACCGCCTCGCAGGAAGTGCGCACCGGCCCGCGCAAGCCGCGCGCGCTGATCCTGGCCCCGACCCGCGAACTGGCCACCCAGGTGCATGACAGCCTGCGCGGCTACAGCAAGTACCTGCGCATCCCCAGCGCCTGCATCTACGGCGGCGTCGGCATGGGCAACCAGCTGGACATCCTGCGCCGTGGCGTCGACCTGCTGGTCGCCTGCCCGGGCCGCCTGATCGACCACCTGGAACGCCGCAGCATCGACCTGTCCGGCATTGAACTGCTGGTCCTGGACGAAGCCGACCGCATGCTCGACATGGGCTTCCTGCCGTCGATCAAGCGCATCCTGGCCAAGCTGCCGAAGCAGAACCGCCAGACCCTGCTGTTCTCGGCCACCTTCGAGGACAACATCCGCCAGCTGGCGCTGGAGTTCATGCGCAACCCGGAACAGATCCAGGTGACGCCGAAGAACACCGTGGCCGAGACCATCACCCACCGCGTGCACCCGGTCGATGGCGGCCGCAAGCGCGACCTGCTGCTGCACCTGCTGGCGCAGGACAGCCGCGAGCAGACCCTGGTCTTCGCGCGCACCAAGCACGGCAGCGACAAGCTGGCCACGTTCCTGGAAAAGTCGGGCATCAAGACCGCGGCGATCCACGGCAACAAGAGCCAGGGCCAGCGCCTGCGTGCACTGGGTGACTTCAAGGCCGGCCGGGTGACCGTGCTGGTGGCCACCGACATCGCCGCGCGCGGCATCGACATCAACGAGCTGCCGAAGGTGATCAACTTCGACCTGCCGATGGTGGCCGAGGACTACGTGCACCGCATTGGCCGTACCGGCCGCAACGGTGCCACCGGCCAGGCGATTTCGCTGGTCGCGCAGGACGAAGTGAAGCTGCTGCGCGCGATCACGCGCCTGCTGGGCCGCGACATGGACATCCGCGATGTGCCGGGCTTCGAGCTGCAGACGCCGATCCGCTGGGGCAACAGTGCACCGGGCAAGGCCGAGCACGATACCGGCGAGCGCGCACCGCGCAAGAGCCACGCACGTCGTCCGCACGGTGATGCGCCGCGCCACGCACATGCAGGCCCGAAGAAGGCCGGCGGCGGTCGCCGCGAGGGCGGTGGCAATGGCCAGCAGCGTGCCGGTGCGGGCGCGGGTCAGGGCCAGCGTCGTGGTGGTGGCGGTAATGGCGGCGGCCGTGGCCGTGGCCAGGGCGGCAACGGCGGCGGTCGCGCCGGCTGATTCTGGCTGACGATTGTTGCGCTTCCCGCTGCGCGGGGGGCTATCGAGGGACGGCGCTGAGGCGCCGTCCTTTTTTGTGCTGGCTACCTGGGTTGTTTGAGAGCCTGCGGTGGGTTTCGCGTGGGCGCTTGGGAGCGGGGACGGCGCAAAACACGCTGTAAATACATCCATGTAAGCTCGTAGGCGCCATCCATGGCGCCTGCGGTTTTGCGCCGTCCCCGCTCCCAAGCGCTTCAGACATTCCCAGCGCCTTCCTTCTCCCGCGGGGTAGCCGGAGGAAGAAGGATCAAATTCAAATTCAAGAGCAAAAGCGGAAGCCGCTGCTTCTGCTTTTGTTTTTGCCCTTGCTCCCGCCTTGGGTTTGATGCGTCCGCGCCCGCGGAAAACTGTCATGGGAGGCAGGGGGCCTCAGCCAGGACCGTTGGCGCCATGGATGGCGCCATCGAGCCCCCATGGATGGGTTTACGGCGTGTCCTGGCTGAGGCCCCCTGCCTCCCACCCCAGAATCAACAAGGCGCGTACAGCCTCAACCCCGCGCCTTAGCCGGATTCACCAGATTCCCGAAGAAAATCGCGTTGATCAGCAGGCGATCGGTCCCATGCCAGTACTTGCGATGTGCCGGGTCATCGGCAAACAACACCACATTGCCCTGCCCCTGCGCCGACACCAGCAGCCACGCACTGCCCGCCACCCGCCCACGGTTGCGCTCGGACAGATACCCGTTCACCCGCGGCGTGGCATCGATGCGCACCACGGTGGAGAACGGATTCGCACTCGGCTGCAGCGTCACCGTGTTCTCCTTGTTGATCGCCAGCTGCCGCCGTGGCACGCCGAATGCCAGCGGGTGGGTGTTGTCGACGTCGGCGCTGAGGATGTTGCCGCTGACCCGCTCAATGGCGGCGATGTCACGCTGGTCGCCAAAGGCGCGACGGCTCGCCTCGCCCGCATCTTCTTCCTTGCCCAGCGTCTCGCCGTCGGCCAGCTTCTGCTCGATCGCCCACTTCGAGGCGCTGCCATAGGTCACCAGCGAACCGCCGGCCTGCACCCAGCGCTTCAGCGCGGCCACGGCAGCGGCGTCTACGCCGGTGTAGGTACCGCCGGACAACACGATCGTGGTGTAACGGTCCAGCGACACCTTGCCCAGCTGCTGCGGATCCAGCTTGCTGGCCGGCAGGTGCAGTTGCTGGTCCAGCAGGAACCAGGCCGAGCCGATCTCGGTGGCGGACACGCCCTCGCCCATCACCAGTGCAACGGCAGGCTTGCGCAATGCCTTGACGCCATCGCTGCCGAGGTCGATGCCTTCGCGGCTGCGGCCGCTGGACAGCACATGGACCTGTACGCCGGCGGCGCGTGCGGCGGCGCTCACTGCATCCAGCAGGGCAGCGCCCTGCAACGGCTGACCCGCCACCGGAATGACCAGGCTGCCGGCAGCGAAACCGACCTCGCCCTGTGCAGTCGCCGTGGTGAAGGGCTGGAAAGCGGCGCGCGCGTTCACACCCTTGGCCTGCAGCACGGCCAGTGCGCGGCCGGCGTTGTAGTCGCGCCAGTCGATGGCATAGGCAAAGGTAGCCTGGCCGCCGAGCACTGCGCCCTGCACTGGCGGCAGCCCGGTCACGCGCGCGCCACCGTCGATGCGGCCGCGGCTGCCGGCGAAGCTCACGCCGTAGGCCGGGGCGATGGCATAGCTGGTGCTGCCGTAGAACACATCGCCCTTGATCGGCGGGGTCTCGGCGAAGATCGAGTGCACCAGGCGGAACTGCGCTTGCTGCACCGGCACCACATAGGCACTGCCGGCTTGGAAGCTCTGCCCATCCACTGTTACCGCGCGGTCCAGGGCGTGTACTTCGATGCGGTGAAGCAGCAGCAGTTCCAGCAGGCGGCGGGTCAGCGCGGGATCATGCGCATCGCCGAACACGAAGCTCTTCACCGGCTGCTGCGCGGCCTGCTTCAGCGCGCTCTGGAAGAAGGACTTCTGCAGGTCGAACAGGCCACTGCGTTCGGTCACCGCGCCGCGTACCGTGCCCAGACCGGTGGCCACCTGGTTGCGGATGGTGAAGGGGAAGGTCAGCAGGCCGTTCACCGATTCCTGCACGCGGCCGCGTGAGCTGGCCTGTTCCACGGTGACGCCCACCGCGCCATGGAAGTCCGGATAGGTCGAGCCGTAGACCGGGGAGAAATTGTCGAAGTTCTCGCCGGTGTAGTACAGCGAGCCCAGCGCATCCAGCGACTGTGCGTGGTACTTGGCCAGCGTCTTGTTGAACTCGTACGACGCCGCCGGAATGAGCGGGCTGTGCATGCTCTTCGGCGAGGGCTCGAAGTAGTACGTGCTGTCCTTGCCCATCTCGTGGAAGTCGATCTGCACGTTCGGGTACCACTGGTGGAACACCTCCACCTTCGGCCGCGAATCCTGCTGGGTCAGGGCCAGCCAGTCGCGGTTGAGATCGGTGAAGTAGTGGTTGGTACGGCCCTGCGGGAACGGCTCGACGTGTTCCTTGTCGGCTGGATCGGCCGAGGCCGGATCGGAGGCCCAGGCGTTGTGCCAGTTCGCGGCGCGGTCACGGCCATCCGGGTTCTGCGCCGGGTCGAACAGCACCACCGACTGCTGCAGCCACTGCTGGGTTTCGGCACTGCGGTTGGCCACCAGATAGTAGGCGGTCAACATCGCCGCTTCGCCGCTGGAGGTTTCATTGCCGTGCACGCTGTAGCCCAGCCAGACCACCACCGGGCTGTCACCGGCGGCGCTGCGCGGCTGTGCCGGATCGACCAGGGTGGCGTGCTGCTGGCGGATCTGCTCGATGCGGGCCTGGTTGTCGGCGGCGGTGACAGTGGCGATCAGCAGCGGGCGGCCTTCGTAGCTGCGGCCGATGTCCCGCACGCGGATCTTGTCCGAATGCTTGGCCAGTTCCTGGAAGTACGCCACCAGCTGGTCATGCCGCGTGTAGCGGCTGCCGATGGGATAGCCCAGGAACTGCTCGGGGCTGGGAATGCGGGCATCGAACGCGGCAGCGTCGGTGGCCTGTGGGAAGAAGTACGCGCTTTGTGCCTGCGCCGGCAGCGGCGAAGACAGAACGGTGGCGGCGGCAACCAGCAGCGGAAGAACGGCACGGCGGTGGAAGGACACGGTGACTCCCCGGGGAACAGGACTGCGGCAACGCGGCCGGCCACACACGGTGGCCGGCCGCGGCGGTGGCATCAGAAGCGGTAATCGAAGCCCAGCGTGAAGTAGCGACCGCGCAGGTCGTACTGGCTGAAGTCGTACGGCGCGCGGATGCCCGGGAACGAAGCGTCGTACGGCGGCGTCTTGTCGCCCAGGTTCTGCACCTTGGCGTACACGGTCAGCTTGTCGATACCTGCGTAAGCCAGGTACAGATCGAACTGGTTGTACGCATCGACGCGGTCCTGCACGGCGGCAGCAGCGGTGCTGGCCTTCTGGTCGTAGCCGCTGGTGTAGTACCAGGTGACCGCTGCGGTGAAGTCGCTGTAGGTCCAGTCCAGCGTGGTGGTCGCCTTGTTCTTCGGCAGGGTGGCGCCGAGGTTGCTGCCGGCGTAGTCCACCAGCGGGCCACCGACCACGGTCGGGCGGCGGTAGTCGCGCACGTGGGTATAGGCCGAGGTGAGCGTGAAGTCGCCCAGCGCGGGGGTCGGGATGCGCTGGCGCAGTTCCACGTCGATGCCGGAGGTCTTCAGCTCGCTCAGGTTCTGGTAGCGGTTGTAGACCGCCTGCAGCTTGCCGCGCTCGTCACGCTGCACCGCACCGGCCACGTTGTCGTTGACCAGGGTCTGGGTGTTGTTGGTGCCGACCAGGTTGTCCAGCTGGATGCGGTAGTAGTCCACGCTCAGGTTGGTGTTGGCCCAGGGCGAGAGCACCACGCCGAAGTTCACGCTCTTGGTGCGTTCGGGCTTCAGGTCGCTGTTGCCGACGGTGAAGAAGGTCGGGTTCTGCCGCGAGCCCGGCACGTCCGGATCACGCGGGTCGACCACGCTGCCGTAGGCGATGCTGGTGCTGTTGGAATTTTCCGACAGCGACGGTGCACGGAAGCCCTTCGACGCCGAGGCGCGCACCAGCAGGAAATCCAGCGGCTGCCAGCGCAGGCCGAGCTTGGGCGAGAACGCATCGCCGAAGTCGTCGTAGTGGTCGGCACGCGCGGCTGCGGACAGTTCCAGGGTCGAGGCCAGCGGCACGTTCACTTCGGCATAGGCGGCGCTGACCTTGCGCTCGCCGTGCACTTCGGCGATGGCCGGGCGCACCTGCAGGCCGGCATCGATCTGCCAGGGGTTGTTGGAATCGAGCTTCTCGCGGCGCCATTCGGCACCGGCGGCGAAGCCGATATCACCGGCCCAGGTGCGGCCCAGGGTGCCGGAGATCTTCGCGTCCACGCCCTGCAGCACCGATTCGGCCGGACGCAGGGTGGAGATGTTGATCGCATCGATGACCGACTGCGGGGTGGCCGACGGATTGAGCAGGTTGTAGCTGCCACTGGCCAGCGCATCGGCCAGCGCCCAGCGGTTGGCGAAGCCACCGGACACGGTTTCGCGCTCGCTGCTGCGCGCGCCGAACGCGGCAACTTCCCAATCCCAGGCGGCGGTGCTGCCGCGGATGCCGAATACACCGCGGTAGGCGGTGGAGCGGTTGGTCTTGATGGTGCCGCCCAGGTCGAAGAAGGTGTATTCGATCGGCACCGCGCGGCCATAGGGGTTGTAGGGGCTGCTGGCCGGCAGGTTGGAGGACACCGGCTCGGCCAGGCCGGTTTGTGCATTCAGCGCGAAGCGGCCGCTTTCCAGGGTGAAGAACGGGCTGCTGCCGAACCAGGCAGCGCTCTTGATCTGGCTGTACAGCACTTCGCCGAAGGCTTCGACGTTCTCGCCCAGGCGGAAGGTGCCGTTGGCATAGGCCTGGTAGCGCTTGGTCGAGGGAATCAGGGTGGTGTACGGCGCCTGGTTGAAGCCGCAGGTATCGCCGGCCAGGCCGTCGATGGGCGCGCTGGCGACGCGGGTGGTGCCGGTGGGGCAGTTGCCGTTCGCATCCAGCATCGGCACCGACACACCGTTGACCAGGTAGCGCGCGCCCTTGGCCGACCAGCCGTTCCAGCGGCCGCCGGGCTGATCGCTGTAGATGCCGCTCTTGGTCAGGTTGCGCTCGTCCTGGTCCAGGCGCTCGCGGTTGTAGCCCTGCAGGCTGAAGAGGATGTTGTAGCCATCGGTGTCCAGGTCGCCCAGGCCGCCGACGAACTTCAGGTTCTGCTCGTGCAGGCCGCCCTGGTCGGCACCGCCGAAGCTGCCGCCGATCTCGGCGCCTTCGAAGTTCTGCCGGGTGATGATGTTGACCACGCCGGCCACCGCGTCGGAACCGTACACGGCCGAGGCGCCGTCCTTGAGCACTTCGATGCGCTCGACGGCCACCAGCGGCAGCGCGTTGAGATCGACGAAGGTGTCGGACAGGCCGCCGGCCGGGAAGCCGTAGTTGGCCAGGCGGCGGCCGTTGAGCAGCACCAGCGTGTTCTTCTGCGAAAGACCGCGCAGGCCGATGCCGGCCGAACCGGAGGCCCAGCCGTTGTTGGTGGTTTCGTTGCTGGCGTTGCCGGTGTTGGCCGAGATCGAACGCAGCACGTCGGCCACGGTGGCCTTGCCGGTCTGTTCCAGCTGCTGACGGCCGATCACCTGCACCGGGTTGGAGGCTTCGGTATCGGTGCGCTTGATGTTGGAACCGGTGACGCGCACTGCAGCCAGGGTGCTGGCTTCGCCATTGGCATCGGCGGAGGTTTCGGCGGCGGCAGACAAAGGCGCGGCCAGAGCGACGGCCAGGGCCGCCACGAGCAGGGTGTGCTGGGGCATGACGATGTGGGGGGTAGTGGACGACGTAAGTTCCGCAGTAATCCATGCCAGGTCGGGCGCGACCAATAACATCTCTTCATACGGATATAAGAGAAGCTAACATCTCTTCATCCGGATGAAAAGAATTGATTTACGGAAAGCGAACATCCGGGACGGTCGCGGCAACGGCTCCGGCGTACAATCGCGCCATGGAAATCTTCAAAGTCTTCATGCTCGAGGCGGCCCACCGCCTGCCCAACGTGCCGCCGGGCCACAAGTGCGCGCGCCTGCACGGCCACTCGTTCCGGGTGGAACTGAAGGTGGAGGGCGAGCCGGGTGCGCAGACCGGCTGGATCATGGATTTCGGCGACGTCAAAGCCGCCTTCCAGCCGATCTACGACCGCCTGGACCACCACTATCTGAACGACATTCCCGGCCTGGAAAACCCCACCAGCGAGAACCTGGCGGTGTGGATCTGGAACGAGCTCAAGCCCAGCCTGCCTGCGCTGAGCGAGATCACCGTGCACGAAACCTGCACCTCGGGCTGCCGTTACCGCGGCCCGGCCGCCTGATCAAGCCATTGATCTGAAAAGCATTTCGAAGGCGCCATCGGCGCCTTCGTGATTTTTGTTGCATTGCGGCATGATCGGCGTATGCTGCATTGCATCAACCGCTTTCGATGCCGCCATGGCCGCCGCCTTCGCCGATCGTTTCAGTGATGCCACCCGCCAGCTGGCGGCCGCGGCAACGCGTGCAAACCGATTGGCGCTGGAAAACGCCGAGAGCATGTTCGGCGTTCAGCTGAAGGCGATGGAACGCAACCTGACCGCAACCGGCGGCTGGCTGGGCGAACTGGCCCGCAGCGAAGATCCGGCCGGGTTGCTGCCCAAGGGCGCGCAGCTGTGGCAGGACAACCTGCAGCGGCTGGGCCAGGCCCAGCAGGACGTGGTCGATCTGGGCCTGCAGGCCGGCCGCGCCTGGTCCGACCTGGTCCAGGGCCACAACCAGACTCCGGCGGACGCCACCGGCAACAGCCACTGACGTCACGCCCACGCTCATTGCATGGGTCCCTCCCCCCGTGCAATCCCGGACCCGGCAGATCCCTCCCTCTGCCGGGTCTTTTTTTGCCTGCGATTCCGGTGAAGCGTATCCACGCATGGCGTGGATCTACTGGTGAGGTGCGGTCCCGGTGAAGTGCATCCACGCATGGCGTGGATCTACTGGTGATGTGCGGTCCCCGCGAAACACATCCACGCATGGCGTGGATCTACGCCTCACGGGGGCCATGCCCGGCGGGCCGCGGGCATCGATCCGCCCTCTTACCGCCGGTGCCAGTGCTGGTACCAGGCCTGGAACATCAGCACGTTCCACAGATGCGTGTGCCACTTGCGCTCGCCACGCAGGAACGCCTCCCAGATCGCGCGTACGCGCACCGGATCGAAGCATCCCTGGTTGCGCAGCAGATCCGGCGCCAGCAGCGCTTCGGCCCAGTCGCGCAGTGGCCCGGCCAGCCAGCGCGCCATCGGCGGGCCGAAGCCGCGCTTGGGCCGGTACACCAGCGGTGCCGGCAGATAGCGCGCCAGCAGGTGCTTGAGGATGCGCTTGTGCTCACCGTCGTGGTACTTCAGCTGCTGCGGCAGGCGCCAGGCCAGCCGCACCACATTCATGTCCAGCAGCGGCGCGCGGGTTTCCACCCCGGCCGCCATGCCAGCGCGGTCGACCTTGGCCAGGATGCCCTCGGCCAGGTCCATGCGGAAATCCAGCAACTGGATCCGGGCCTCGGCCGGCAGCGCGTCATCCTGCTGCTGGAACAGGGTGGCCGGTTCGCGCGCGCCCAGCACCACCCGGCTCGGCTGCCGCCAGCGCGTGACCCGCTGCAGGTAATGGCCTTCCACATCGTTGGCCGCCACTTCGGCCACCAGCGCCCGCCATCCGCCCAGCCGGCCGCGCTCGGCATCCAGCCGGCCGCCACCACGGCGGGCCAGGTCGCGCACCCAGTCCGGCAGGCCACCACACAGGCGCGCATTGCGCAGTGCGCGGCCGTAGCTGGGGTGGCCGAAGAACAATTCGTCGCCGCCATCACCGGTCAGGGCCACCGGCTTGCGCGCGCCCAGCAGTTCGCTTGCCAGCAGGGTCGGCAGCTGCGAGGCATCGGCAAACGGTTCGCACCACACCTGGGGCAGGCGCTGCAGCAGTTCCAGCGCCTGCCGGCTGTCCATCCTGTGCAGGTGGTGCTGCACGCCCAGGTGGCGCGCCACCTGCGAGGCCCACGCGCTTTCATCGTGGCCTGGATCGTCGAACCCCACCGTCCACGCCTCGATCGGCAGCGCCGACTGCGCCTGCATCATCGCCGTCACCAGCGATGAATCGGTGCCGCCGGACAGGAAGGCACCGCAGGCCAGCGGCGAGTGCATGCGCGTGGCGATGGCGTTCTGCAGTACCGCTTCCAGCTGGTCGGTAGCCTGTTCCAGTGTCGGCGCCGGGTCCAGGGGCTGCTGCAGCGCCTCCTGCATGGCATCGCGTGCGCACCAGTAGCGGCTGCCACCGCTGCGCGCCTGCGCCGAGTCGCCTGCGGCATGGTCCTGCAGATCGACGCGCAGCAGGGCACCGGCCACCAGCTTGTAGATGCCGCGATAGATCGTATGCGGTGCCGGAACGTAGTCGTGGCGCAGCAGCAGGCTGAGCGCATCCTGGTCGATGCCCGGCGAGAAGCCGGCGTAGGCCTGCAGGGCCTTCAGTTCCGAGGCGAACAGGAAACGGCCCTGCTGCCAGCCGTAGTACAGCGGCCGCTCGCCCACCCGGTCGCGGGCGAGCCACAGCGCATGCGCGTGGCGGTCCCACACGCTGAAAGCGAAGGCACCTTCCACCCGCGACAGCGCCCGCTCCACGCCCCACTGCACGATGGCCTGCAGCAGCAGGTGGGCATCGGTGCAGTTGCGCGGCAGGTCCTGCAGCTGCGGCTGCAACGCACTGCGGTTGTAGATGCGCCCGTCCAGGCACAGCACGTAGCGGCCGCACGCCGAACGCAACGGCTGCTGCGGCATGTCACTGGGGGCACGACAGTGGCCCAGCGCCAGCCCTGCATCGGCGTCGGTCCAATAGCCGATGCGGCCGCGCCCGCGCTGCTGCAGCGCGCGCAGCATGGGCGCCATCTGCTGCAGCAGCTGCTCATCGTCGGCAGGCGGCAACCAGGCGCCGACCACGCCACTCATGGGCGCTCCCCGCGGGGGCAGCAGCGGGTGGGCAGTGCGAAAGGGGCGGACGGCATGATGGGCGGCACGCGGTTGGGGTGAGCGTCCATGCTCGGCGCCCGCCCCCGCCACGTCAGTCGCATTGCTGTCAGCGCGCGTCACCGCAGGCGGGCCTTGCGTAACGTTTTGTAACAGGCCGCCCCCCCCTGCTGCGGGCAAGTCATTGCCAGCGTTGGCAGGCCGGGTCCCCGCCCGCCAACCCCGGCTGAATGGCGCCGGACCGCCCCCCCGGGGTGACCGAAGGCTGCGATAGCATCCCCGCGCTCGTGCCACCGAGGTACGGCCGAACCCACGGAGCCCTTGCAGATGCTGGATATCGTACTGGTCGAAGACGACGCCCGGCTGGGCACGATGGTCAGCGACTACCTGCAGCGGCACGGCTACCAGGTCATCCACGAGCGCTGCGGCGAACACGCGGTGTCGACCATCCTCACCGAAAAGCCGGCCCTGGTGCTGCTCGATGTCGGCCTGCCGGGCCAGGATGGTTTCGAAGTGTGTCGGCAGGTGCGGCCCCACTACGACGGCATCATCTGCGTGCTGACCGCCCGCACCGACAACATCGACCAGGTGCTGGGGCTGGAACTGGGCGCCGACGACTACATCGGCAAGCCGATCGAACCGCGGGTACTGCTGGCCCGCCTGCGCGCGCACCTGCGCCGCCACCGCCGGGTGGAGCCGCGTGATGGCGCCCTGCGCTTCGGCGAACTGAGCATCGATCCCTCCACCCGCAACGTGCACCTGCAGGGCCGCCTGCTGGAACTGACCACCGCCGAATTCGACCTGCTGTTCCTGCTGGCCAGCAACGCCGGCCAGATCCTCGACCGCGACGCGCTGCTGCGCGGCCTGCGCGGGATCGCCTTCGACGGCCTGGACCGCTCGGTGGATGCGCGCATCTCGCGCCTGCGCCGCAAACTGGGCGACAACCCGGAACAGCCCGAACGGATCAAGACCGTACGCGGCCGCGGCTACCTGTTCAGCCGTTCGGCATGGGGATGAAACGCACCCCATCGGCGATGCGCGGCCACGCCTTCCACTTCCTGCGCTATGGCATCGGCTTCCTGGTCGCCCACCTGCTGCTGATCGTGCTGGGCCTGTGGGCCTGGGATGCCCTGCTGGAAGACCGTACCGAAGCGGGCCTGCAGGCGGAAATGCGCGGCACCCATGCCCTGCTGCAGCATCGCTTCGCCAGCACCCCAGCGGCGCAATGGCCGGCGCTGGCGCGCCAGCTCGATGCCGATTTCGCCTATCCGCTGCGCCTGCAGCCGCTGGCCGAAGCGGCCGCACGGCTGCCGCCCAGCCAGCACGTGGGGCTGTACAAGGGGCGTGTGCAGATCGATGTGGAACATGTGCTCAGCGTGCAGCGCATCGGCAACAGCACCTCGGCGGTGGTGCTGGGCCCGTTGGACCAGGCCCTGCCCGATGACAGCTGGCAGGACAGCGATGTGTCCGGCGTGGCGATCCTGCTGCTGATCCTGATGGTGGCCGTGGCCCTGCCGATGTACGTGATGGTGTACCGGCTGTGGCGCGATGTTTCACAGCTGGCGCAGACCGCGCGGCGCATGCGCGATGGGCAGCTGGACAGCCGCGCCCCGCGGGCCGGTACCGCGCTGGTGCGGCCCCTGGCCCAGGCCTTCAACCACATGGCCGAGCAGCTGCAGCAGCTGCTGGAAAGCCAGCGCGTGCTGGCCCAGGCCGTGGCCCACGAAGTGCGCACGCCGCTGGCGCGCATGCGCTTCGGCCTGGCCGACCTGGAAGATGCCGGGCTGGACGATGCCCAGCGGGATGCGGTCGCCGGCCTGCGCACCGATGTCGACCGCCTGCAGCACCTGACCGATGCGGGCGTGGAATACGCGGCGCTTGGCCGCTGCCAGCAGGTGGCACGCCAGCGCCTGCAGCTGGCGGCGCTGGTGCGCGGCGTGGTGGCCCAGTTCGCACCGTTGCCGATTCCGGTGCAGCAGGAGCTGTCACCGGCCGGCCTGGTCAACGTCAACCGGCACATGCTGGAACTGGCGCTGCGCAACCTGCTGGGCAATGCCCTGCGCTATGCACGGCGGCAGGTGCGCATCGGCAGCTCGCTCAACGCCGGCTGGCTGTGCGTGCAGGTGGAGGATGACGGCCCGGGCATCGCCGCCGAGCTGCGCGGCCAGGTCCTGCAGCCCTACGTGCGGCTGGATCCGGCCAGCCCGGGCTTCGGCCTGGGGCTGGCCCTGGTACAGGTGGTGGCCGACAAGCACGGCGGCCATGTGGAGGTGGCCGATTCGGCCCTGGGCGGTGCCTGCATCCGCCTGGTCCTGCCGATGGAAGGCGGCGGCACGCCGCCGGCCGAGTCGCCCTAGGCCGTTTCGCTGTCCGCCCGTGGCAGGGTGAACACGAACAGTGCGCCGGCATCGCTGTGCCGCAGTTCGATGCGGCGGCCATGCAGCTGCACGATGCGCTGCACGATCAGCAGGCCCAGGCCCCCGTTCTCGCCGCGCCGTGCACCCAGCGCCGCCGGCGCCTGGAACAGCTGCGCACGCAGCGCCGGGGCCACGCCGGGGCCATCATCGGCCACGCTCACTTCCACGCTGCCTTCGATGGCCCGCAGGCGCACCTGCACCTGCCCGCCCTCGGGCGCATGGCGCAGGGCGTTGTCGAGCAGGTTGGTCAGCACGCGTTCGACCAGGCCCAGGTCGGCGCGCACTAGTGGCAGGCCCGGCGGGAAATCGGCATGCAGGTGCTGGCCCCGCGCCTGCGCGGCCAGTTCGAATTTCTGCAGCACGTCCTGCAGCAGTTCCGGCAGGGCGAACACTTCCCACTCCAGCCGCACTTCGCCATGTTCCAGCCTGGCCAGCTCGAACAGCGCACGGGCCAGGCGGCCGACCTTCGCGCTCTGCGCCAGGGCAATTCCCAGGTAGCGGCGGCGCTCATCCACCGACAGGGTGGCTTCCTTCAGCGCCAGCGTTTCCAGATAGCCATGCAGCGAGGACAGCGGCGTGCGCAGGTCGTGGGAAATGTTGGCCACCAGTTCGCGCCGCTGCAGGTCCTGCTGGCGCAGCTGCTGCCATTGCTCGCCCAGCCGCTGAGCCATCTGCGCGTGGGCGTGTTCGAGGATCTTCAGTTCGTCGCGCTCGCCGCTGCGCAGCGGCACGGGCTCGGGCAGTGGCGTGGGCGCATCGATGTCGAACGCCTGGATGCGCCGGGTCAGCTGGCGCAGCGGGCGGGTCACCCAGTAGAACGCGAACAGGCCGGCCAGCAGGCCCAGCCCGCCCACCGCCAGGATCGACCACAGGGTGGTGTTCCACTGGTTGCTGGCGGCCAGGTCGTCGGCCAGCATCTGCCGGTGTTCGCCCACCAGCACCACGTACACGTAGCCGGCCTGGCGGCCCTGCACCACCAGTGGGGCCACGCTGAACACCTTGCGACCATCACGGCTGCGCGGGTCATCGCCCAGGATAGGCAGCGGCGCACCGGCCAGCAGCCGGCGCAGCGGCGCCACGTCCACGCGGTCGCGCAGCAGGTGGCCACTGGGTGCATCGTGGCCGAGGATGCGGCCCTGGTCGTCCAGCAGGTAAACCTCCACGCTGGGGTTGACCGCCATCAGCTGGCCGAACAGCGCACGCACCGCCGCATCGCGCATGCCGCTGGTATCCATCAGCTCGCTGCGCTGGGCAATGTGCTCGGCCAGGCCCAGCGACAGCCGCTGCACCACTTCCTGTTCGTGGCGGGTGTTGGCGCGCATCTGCCAGGCCAGCAGGGCCATGCAGCACAGCAGCATCAGCGCCGACATCACCAGCGCCAGCTTCTGCCACAGATTGGGCTTGATCATGCCGCCGCCCCGGCCGGATCGACCAGCTTGTAGCCGCGCCCCCACACCGTCAGCAGCCGGCGCGGGTTGGCCGGATCGAGCTCGATCTTGCTGCGCAGGCGGTTGATGTGGGTGTTCACCGTGTGCTCGTAGCCATCGTGCTGGTAGCCCCAGACCTGGTTGAGCAGCTCCATCCGCGCGAACACCTGGTCGTGGTGGCGGGCGAAGAACAGCAGCAGGTCGAATTCGCGCGGGGTCAGATCCAGTGCGTTGCCATCGACCGCGGCGGTGCGCGCCACCGGGTCCAGCCGCAGGCCGCCCACTTCCACCGCGCCGGCATCGATGCGTGCGTTCTGTGCCATCGCTTCGGCACGGCGCAGCAGCGCGCGTACGCGCGCCACCAGTTCGGGCATCGAGAACGGCTTGGCCAGATAGTCATCGGCACCCAGTTCCAGGCCGACGATGCGTTGGGTTTCACTGCCGCGCGCGCTGATGATGATGATCGGCACGTAGCGCGCCATCGCCCGTGCACGCTGGCAGATCTGCAGGCCATCCACGCCGGGCAGCATCACGTCCAGCACCAGCGCATCCCATGGGCCGTCCTGTTCCAGCAGGCGCAGACCGCCATCACCCGTGCCGGCATGGACCACGTCGTAGCCTTCATCGGCCAGGTGCATGCGCAGCAGGTCGGCGATATGGGCATCGTCTTCGACGATCAGGACGCGTTTGGCGGACATCGGCAGCTCGGGGCCAGTGGGGAGGCTGCCTGCATTGTGGCGCGGGATGGCCGCCGATACCTCACGAAAAATTGAATCCTGCGTGAGGATTCGTTGACCCGGGCAGGCGCAGCATGGCCGCGTCGCCCCTTCCCGGAGTCCGCCATGCCCCTCACCCGCCGCCACCTGCTGGGCCTGGGTGGAATCGCCACCGCCGCCGGCGTGCTCGGCCTGGGCGCCTGCAGCCGCGCCGCAACGGCCGCCGCCGAAACAGCCCCGGCACGACAGTTCCCACTGATGCGCAGCGACGCCGAGTGGCGGCGCCTGCTGACCCCGGCGCAGTACGCGGTCCTGCGCCAGCAGGCCACCGAACGCGCCGGCAGCAGCCCGCTGAACAAAGAACACCGGCAGGGCACGTTCACCTGCGCCGGCTGCCAGCTGCCGTTGTTCTCCTCATCCACCAAGTTCGAGAGCGGCACCGGCTGGCCCAGCTTCTGGGCGCCGCTGCACGGTGCCGTCGGTGAAGACCGCGATACCACCTTCGGCATGCTGCGGGTGGAAGCGCACTGCAGCCGCTGTGGCGGCCACCTCGGCCATGTCTTCAACGATGGCCCACGCCCGACCGGCCTGCGCTACTGCATGAACGGTGCCGCCCTGCTGTTCCAGCCCGGTGCGGCACAGCAGGACAGCAACGGTGGCTGGCGCGTGCCGCTCGGTTCTTCCCCCACTTCTGGAGCCTGATGATGCTGCTGTTGCTGCTGGCCTACCTGGGCGGCGTACTGACCCTGCTCAGCCCGTGCATCCTGCCGGTGCTGCCCTTCGTGTTCGCGCGGGCCAACCGCTCCTTCGTACGCAGCACGCTGCCGCTGCTGCTGGGCATGGCGCTGACCTTCGCCGCGGTGGCCAGCCTGGCCGCCGTGGGCAGCCAATGGGTGGCGCAGGCCAACCAGATCGGCCGCTGGGTGGCCCTGGTGTTGATGGCGGTGTTCGCCCTGGCCCTGCTCTGGCCGCGCCTGGCCGACCATCTGCTGGCACCGTTCCAGCGCGTGGGTGCGCGGCTGAGTGCACGCGCCGATGCCGCCGATGATGCCGGCCGTGGCGGCGCGTGGACCTCACTGCTGATCGGCATCGCCACCGGCCTGCTGTGGGCGCCGTGCGCCGGGCCGATCCTCGGCCTGGTGCTGACCGGTGCTGCGCTGCATGGCGCCAGCGTCGGCACCAGCGCGCTGCTGCTGGCCTACGCACTGGGTGCAGCCACTGCGCTCGCGCTGGCGGTGTGGATCGGCGGCCGCGTGTTCAACGCCCTGCAGGCCCGGCTGGGGCTGGGCGACGTGCTGCGCAAGGTGCTGGGCGTTGCCGCACTGCTGGCGGTGGTGGCGATCGGCCTGGGCTGGGATACCGGCCTGCTGACCCGCCTGTCCACGGTCAGCACCGCGCGCATTGAACAGAGCCTGCTGGACGCGGTGCCCGGTGCGCAGCCGGCCGCGCCGCCGATGATGATGATGGCCGGCGCGAATGCGGCTGCCGATGCGCCGTTGCCGGTGGAAGGCACCCTGCCATCGCTGGACGGTGCCACTGGCTGGCTCAACAGCCCGCCGCTCACCGCCCAGCAACTGCGCGGCAAGGTGGTGCTGGTCGATTTCTGGACCTATTCCTGCATCAACTGCCTGCGCGCGATGCCCTTCGTGCACGAGTGGGAACGCCTCTACCGCGATCATGGCCTGGTGGTGCTGGGTGTACACACCCCGGAATTCGCCTTCGAACGCGACCCGCGCAATGTCATGAAGGCAGTGCAGCAGCTGAAGGTCGACTACCCGGTGGCGCTGGACAACCAGTACGCGATCTGGCGCGCGTTCAACAACCACTACTGGCCGGCGCACTACTTCGTGGATGCGCAGGGCAACATCCGCGGCCATCAGTTCGGCGAAGGCAACTACGCGCATTCGGAACAGATGATCCGCCGCCTGCTGACCGAAGCCGGCCAGACCGACCTGCCGCCACCGGCCGACCCTGCCGCGGCCGATCTGCAGGGCGTGGCCACGCAGGCCGACATGGGCAACCTGCGTTCGCCGGAAACCTACCTGGGCCATGCACGCGCCGAACACTTCGCATCGCCGGGTGGGCAGCGTACCGATGCAGCCTTCGGCTACACGCTGCCGTCCAGCTTGGCCTTGAACCAGTGGGGCCTGTCCGGGCGCTGGACGATCACCGACGAAGCGGCCCGGCTGCAGCAGGCCGGTGGCCGCATCGCCTTCCAGTTCCATGCCCGCGACCTGCACCTGGTGCTGGCCCCTGCCCAGGACGGCACGCCCGTGCGCTTCCGCGTCTGGCTGGATGGCAAGCCACTGCCAGCGGCCGATGCCGGCAGTGATGTGGGTGCCGACGGCACGGGCGTGGTCAATGAAAACCGTCTGTACCAGCTGGTGCGCCAGCGCGGCACGGTCGGCCCGCACCGCTTCGAGATCGAATTCCTCGATGCGGGCGTGCAGGCCTATGCCTTCACCTTTGGTTGATTGCAGGAGGGCACGATGAAATTCTCCTTCGAACAGGGTATCGCCGCCGGTGTCGCCGGCCTGGTCGCCACTGCATTGATCGCCGGCGTGCTGCTGGTCGACCACGGCGCGGTGGCGGCACCGGTGGATGCCAGCGCGCAGGTGCAGGCACTGCCGGCGCCGAGCGGCGTGGCCGCCTTCAATGACAACGCCACGCATGCCAGCGTGGTGTTTGCCGGCGGCTGCTTCTGGGGCGTGCAGGGTGTGTTCCAGCACGTGAAGGGCGTAAGCAACGCGGTGGCCGGGTATGCCGGCGGCAGTGCCGCGGATGCGCGCTACGAGCGGGTCAGCAGCGGGCGCACCGGCCATGCCGAAGCGGTGAAGGTGGAGTACGACCCCCGCCAGGTCAGCTACGGCCAGCTGATGCAGGTGTTCTTTTCGGTGGTACACGATCCCACCCAGCTGAACCGCCAGGGACCGGACCACGGCAGCCAGTACCGCTCGGCCATCTTCAGCGATGACGCCCGGCAACTGGCCGCCAGCCGCGCCTATATCAGCCAGTTGGGCCAGGCCGGCAGCTACCGCGCACCGATCGTCACCCAGGTGGCCAGCGGCCAGCACTTCTACCCGGCCGAAAGCTATCACCAGAACTACATGGCCAACTATCCGCAGGCGGCGTACATCCGCTACTACGATGCCCCCAAGCTGGCCGGGCTGGGCAAACAATTTCCGGCGCTGTACCGGCGTGATGCATCGCTGGTACCGATGCGCTGATGCACTTGTGTAGAGCCGAGCCCACGCTCGGCTGCTCTGCTGCACCTGTAGAGTCGAGCCATGCTCGACTTCTGGATCCTGGCAAAGCCCCAGTCGAGCATGGCTCGACTCTACAAAAAAAAAGACGCACGGCCCTGCGGCCGTGCGTTTGCAATGTACCGGCCAGGCCCCGATCAGGCCCCACCGACAGCCGCATGCTAGGCTCGACCGCATCGTGGGTACAGCACCAGATGCAGGCCAATCCAATGGATACAGATCCACACACCCCGTCGGCACCGCCACGCTACCAGCGCCTGTCCGACGAACTGGCCGAGGCCATTCACGGCGGCCGCCTGCCGGTGGGCAGCCGCCTGCCCTCGCTGCGGCAGATGGCCGCACAGCGCCAGCTCAGCCTGAACACCGTCATCGCGGCCTATCGGCAGCTGGAAGATGCCGGCCTGGTCGTGCCGCGGCCCAAGGCCGGTTTCGAAGTGGCCCCGCGCCTGTCGGTGCCGCAGCGCTCGCTGCGCGATGCGCCGTCAGCGCCCACCGCGCCGTTGCAGCAGGTGCTGATGGCCCGTGTGCTGGACGCGCAGCGCCGCCCCGGAGTGATCGACCTGGCATTCGCCGGCCCACGCGGGCGGCAGTTCTACCCCGGCGCCCAGCTGGCCCGGCACACCGCGCAGGTACTGCGGCATGGCCAGCAGACCGTGGAAACCTATGCGCGCCCAAACGGCTCGCCGCGCCTGCTGGCGCAGATCGTGCGGCGTGGCCCGCGGATGGGCCTGCATACCCATGCCGACCGCCTGCTGTTGACCCACGGCGCGATGGAAGCGCTGCAGCTGGCCCTGCGCGCGGTGACCGAACCGGGTGCGGCCGTCGGCATCGAAGCCCCCTCCTATTTCAACCTGTACCCGCTGCTGGCCAATCTCGGCCTGCAGGCCATCGAACTGCCCACCCACCCGCAGCACGGGCTGGATGTGGACGCCCTGGAAGCGCTGCTGGAGCACACACCGCTGGCCGCGCTGGTGGTGATGCCCACCGTGCATAACCCGCTGGGCTGCACCATGCCCACGGCCACCAAGCAGCGCCTGGCCGAACTGGTCAATGCACGCCAGCTGCCGCTCATCGAGGATGCGGTGTATGCCGAACTGCAGTTCTGCGAACCGCCCGCGCCGCTGCTGAAGGCATTCGATCGCGACGGCTGGGTGATGGTGGTCGGCGGCTTTTCCAAGACACTGGCACCGGACTACCGCATCGGCTGGCTCGATGGCGGCCGCTTCGCCGAACGCATCGCCCTGCTGAAATTCCAGTCCACCGGCGGCGAACCGCAGCTGCTGGGCGATGCCGTAGCGGCCTACCTGGAAGCGGGCAGCTACGAGCATCACCTGCATCGCATGCGCCGCCTGTACCGCGAACAGGTGGGTCGGCTGCGGCAGCTGGTGGCCGAGCATTTCCCGGTGGGCACGCGTGCCACCGAACCGCAGGGCGGCTTCCTGCTGTGGCTGGAACTGCCCGGGGTGGACACCCGCGAACTGTTCGAGCGCGCGCTGGAAGAGGACATCGTGTTCATGCCCGGCCAGGTCTATTCGCGCGGCGCGCGCTACCGGCACTGCCTGCGGCTGTCGTGCTGCCAGGCGCTGGATGCACGCTTCATCAGCGCGGTGGAACGGCTGGGTGCGATCGCGCGGGAATTGACTGCACGCTCTGCCCTGTAGAGCCGAGCCTGCGCTCGGCTGCGTTTCACGCGGATCCTATGCTGAGCCGAGCATGGGCTCGGCTCTACAGGAACCAGATCAATCGCGCAGGTGCACTGCGAGTCGCTCACCCTCCGCGCCCGGCAGGTAGGGCAGCCGGCCCCAGCACGGCATCGGCAGGCGCTGCTGCAGGGTGGCGATGTTCTCGTCCTGGCGCTGCATGGCCGGGTCGATGTGGTTGCCGATCCAGCCCAGGCAGTCCACGCCGCTGGCCTGCAGCGACTGCGCGGTCAGCCGCGCATGGTTCACGCAGCCCAGCCGCATGCCCACCACCAGCAGCACCGGCAGGCGCAGCGCACGCACCAGGTCCAGCTGGTCCAGCGTGGCCGACACCGGCGCCAGCCAGCCGCCCACGCCCTCCACCACCACCACATCGGCGCTGGCGCGCAGGCGCTCGAAGGCGGCCACGATGGGAGCCAGTTCCACCTGTACGCCGTCTTCGGCGGCCGCCAGTTCCGGTGCCAGCGGCTGCCGCAGCGCATAGGGATTCAGATCGGCATAGTCGGGGACCGGCCAGCTGGCCGCCTGCAGGGCCAGCGCATCGTCATTGCGCAGGCCCTGGCCCAGGTCCTGGCTGCCGCTGGCCACCGGCTTCATGCCCACCGCGCGCAGCCCGCGCCGGCGCAACGCGTGCAGCAGCGCGGTGCTGGCGGCGGTCTTGCCGATCTCAGTGTCGGTGCCGGTCACGAACAGGGCCGGGGGCAGCGTGGCAGGCAACGGCATCGATGGGCTCCAGCAGGGCAACAGAGCGTGCATTATCACCGGCCCGGCACGCTTGCTAGACTGCAGCCATGTTCGCCAACGCCTCGCTTACCGGCAGCAAGCCGGAACAATACGCCCAGCTGCTGGAACAGGCCCGTGGCCTGGTCTACGACGAGTCCGACCGCATCGCCAATGCGGCCAACCTCTCGGCACTGGTCTACCATGCCCTGCCCGACCTGAACTGGGTGGGCTTCTACCTGTACGACGGCAAGGAACTGGTGGTGGGCCCGTTCCAGGGCCTGCCCGCCTGCGTGCGCATTCCGCTGGACAAGGGCGTGTGCGGCGCAGCCGCCAGCCAGCGCGTGACCCAGCGCGTGGAAGACGTGGATGCCTTCCCCGGCCACATCGCCTGCGATTCGGCCTCGCGTTCGGAACTGGTGGTGCCGCTGCTGCGCGGTGATGAACTGATCGGCGTGTTCGACATCGACAGCCCCAGGGTGGGCCGCTTCGATGCCGAGGACCAGGCCGGCCTGGAAGCCATCGCCCGGGTGTTCGTCGAGGCGCTGGGATGAGCGCACCGAAGCTGCGCAACATCGGCCCGAAAAGTGCAGCATGGCTGCGTCAGGTCGGCCTGCGCAGCCGCGAGGACCTGGCCACCGTCGGCGCGGTCGGGGCCTTCGTCAAGGTCAAGCGGGCCGGCTTCAAGCCCAGCCTGAACCTGCTCTACTCGCTGGAAGGCGCGCTGCTGGACTGCCACTGGCAGGAACTGGCCGAAGCCCAGCGCGAAGCGCTGGTGCAGGATTACGAAGCACGCATCGCCGCGCATCCGCTGAAGGCGGCCGGCCCGGCATCGGGCCCGGTGCATGAGCAGCGCTTCGATGCCGCAGATGACGGCGAAGAAGACCGCTTCGCCGAGAGCTCAGACGAGGATTAGAACGTCCGCATTGCGGGGAATGCCGGCCAGCGGCCGGCACTACCACGGTGCGGCGGTTGTGCGGGATTGGTAGCGCCGGGCCATGCCCGGCGGTCGCGGTTACGGCTGCTGCAGTTCCAGCAGCTCGCCCAGCAGCCCGGTTTCACCGCGCTCCAGTCGCACCCGCAGGCGCGTGCCATGGTCGATGCGCAGCGCCCAGCACAGTGACAGCGGCAGCCCGCAGACCAGCGAAAGCACCATGCGCAGCGGCCCACCGTGGCTGACCACGACTGTCGGCTCCGGGTCGTCATCATCCAGCAGGCGGTCCAGCGCGCGCGCGATGCGGCGTTCGAAGTGGCCCCAGCTTTCACCGTTGGGCGGCGGGAAGGCGTGCGGATCGGCATGGAACGCCGCCAGCGCATCCTCCGGCAGGTCGAACAGCCACTGCCCGTCCCAATCACCGAAATCCAGCTCTTCCCATTCCTCGTCCGCCTCCACGTCCAGGCCACGCGGGGTGGCCAGGGCCATGGCCGTATGCAGTGAACGCAGGCGCGGCGAACTGATCACCCGCTGCCATTCCTGCCCGGCGTAGGCATCCACCAGTTCCTGCGGCAGGCGGGCCAGCTGCGGCGGATCGCTGCGGCCATCGAGGAACTCATCGCGGCCGTTGCCGGCATGGCGGACCAGGTCGAGGATCATGCGTGCGTCCTGTGCAGGCAACGCGGGAACAGCAGAAAACGGGGGGACATCGGCAGCGGCACCACGGGATCGAAGGGCCATTCTAAAGGCACAGCCAAGGCAGTCGAGCAGAAGCGGCAACGGCAGTCGAGCAAGCTCGACTCTACGGGGCCGCGGGGATGCCGTAGACTGCGCGCACTTCCAGGTGACCTGCGGCCAAGGCCGGCAGGTTGAAACGGGAAGCCGGTGACGCGTGCCAGCACGCCAGGCCGGCGCTGCCCCCGCAACGGTAAGCACGTCAGTTCCAGGCAACACCGCCACTGTGCCGCGTGCATGGGAAGGCGCCTGGACGGTGGCCTCGCGCCACCCGGCGGCAAGCCCGGAGACCGGCCCGGAAGCCTCAGGTCGCGATGCGGTGGGCATGGCGCTGGATGACCGCGGCGCTGCCGTGGCATCGGCGCATGCCTGCCTTCGCGGCTCCTCCCCTTCGCCACGCGGGCGTGCGTGGCACCCGGAGTCCTCCCGATGAAGCTGCAGTCCCGAATGCTGTCCCTGGCCGTGCTGGCCGCCCTACCCGCCCTGGCCCATGCCCAGGCGAGCGATGACACCGCCGCGCTGGACCAGGTGCTGGTGACCGCCACCCGCACCCCCATCGCCCTGCAGGACAGCATCGCCCCGGCGCAGGTGATCGACCGTGCACAGATCGAATCCAGCCAGGCCACCTCGCTGCAGGAACTGCTGGCCGGCCGTGCCGGCATCAACCTGACCAATGCCGGCGGCCTGGGCAAGCAGAGCTCGCTGTTCCTGCGTGGCACCAATTCGTCGCACACCGTGGTGCTGGTCGATGGCGTGCGCATCAACAGCGCCGATCTCGGCCTGGCCATGTACCAGGATCTGCCGCTGGCGCAGATCGAGCGCGTGGAGATCGTGCGCGGCCCGCAGTCCAGCCTGTACGGCGCCGACGCCATCGGTGGCGTGGTCCAGATTTTCACCCGCCGCAACCAGGGTGAGTTCAGCCCGCACTTCCAGCTTGGCGGTGGCAGCAACGGCCTGCGCGAAGCCAGCGGCGGCATCGGTGGCAGCGGCGAACACGGCTGGTTCGGTGCCGACATCGCCTACCAGCACACCGACGGCATCAATGCCTGCCGTGGCTCGGCCGCGCTGTCCGCCGGCTGCTTCGCCGATGAGCCCGACCGCGATGGCTACCGCAACCTGTCCAAGAGCCTGCGCGGCGGCTACACCTTCAGCGACCAGTGGAGCGTGGAAGGCAGCGCGCTGCGCGCCGATGGCGAGAACCACTACGACGGCTACTACAACTATTCGGAAACGCGCCAGCAGGTGCTGGCCGGCAAGGTGCGCTACACCCCGTCCGAGCGCCTGGCCTTCACCGCCAACGTTGGCCGCAGCGACAACGAATCGGACAACTTCGGTGATTTCGGCGCGCGTGGCAGCGCGCAGACCCACCGTGACACGGCCACGCTGCAGGCCGACATCGGCCTGGCCGAAGGCCAGCTGCTGAGCACCGGCGTGGACTGGAGCCAGGACAACCTGGATGGCAGCAGTGCGGGGTATCTGGTCGACAGCCGCCGCAACACCGGCGTGTTCGTGCAGTACCAGGGGCGCTTCGGCCGCCACCAGCTGCAGGTCAGCGCGCGCAACGACGACAACCAGCAGTTCGGCAACCACGCCACCGGCAGCCTGGGCTGGGCGATGGAACTGGGCCATGGCCTGCGTGTGAATGCCAGCTACGGCACTGCGTTCAAGGCGCCGACCTTCAGCGATCTGTACGACCCGTGGAGCGGCGTGCCGACACTGGACCCGGAAAAGTCGAAGAGCGCCAACATCGGCCTGTCCCAGCACGGGCAGGGCTGGCATTGGGGCGTGGACGTGTACGAAACGCGCATCGACGACCTGATCACCTACGATGCGGCCACCTTCATGATGCAGCAGGTGGAAAAGGCGCGTATCCGCGGTGCCGAACTGACCGCAGGCGCGGTGCTGGCCGGCTTCGACATCAACGGCCAGCTCAGCTTCACCGACCCGCGCAACCGCACCAATGGCAGCGCGCAGTTCGACAACTGGCTGCCGCGCCGTGCGCAGCAGACCGCACGCCTGGACGTGGACCGCCGCTTCGGTGATTTCCGCGCCGGCGTGACCGTGCTGGGCGCGGGCAAGCGCTACGACGATGCCAGCAACGCGGTGAAGGTGGGTGGCTACGGCACGCTGGACCTGCGTGCGGAGTACGCGCTGACCCCGTCGTGGTCGCTGCTGGCGCGCGCGGCGAATGTGTTCGACCGCCGCTACGAGACCGTGGCGTGGTTCAACCAGCCCGGCCGCGAGTACCAGCTGAGCGTGCGTTACCAGCCGAGATAACGGTCCTCGGCATCGACGCGTGGCGTCGATCTACTGTGGAGCCGAGCGCAGGCTCGGCTCTACAGGGGCGCATCGGTAGCGCCGGGCCATGCCCGGCGAGCGGATCACGGCGTCGGAATGTCTGATGCCAGCCCGGGAAGGTCACGCAGGTCGTCGATGACCGCTACGGCGTGCGCGTTGTCCAGGTCCAGCCCGCGCGGATAGCCGTAGCGCACCAGCGCGATCGGCATGCCCGCGTCTTCGGCGGCGCGGTAATCGGTGAGCGAATCACCAACCATCAGGCAGGCGTCCACGGCCTGGCCGAAGTGCGCGGCGATGTGCCGCAGCGGCTCGCCACTGGGTTTGCGCTGCGGCAGCGAGTCCCCGCCCAGCACCAGCGAGAATGCGTCGGCGATGCCCAGATGCTGCAGCAGCGGCGGCACCAGTGCCGCGGGCTTGTTGGTGCAGATCGCCAGCGGCACGCCGTGTGCGCGCAGCAGCGCCAGTGCCTCGGGCACGCCCTCGAACAGGCGCGGGCTGCGCAGCAGGCACTCACGGTAGTGCACCATGAAGGTCGGCATCACCGCGGCCAGATCCACCTCGCGGCCCGCGGCGTGCACGGCCTGCTCCACCAGCCGGCGCACGCCATCACCGATCCAGCCCAGCACGGTGGCTTCCGGTACGCGCGACAGGCCGATGTCTTCCAGCGTGCGGTTCAGCGCCTCGGCAATATCGGCGGCGCTGTCCACCAGCGTGCCATCCAGATCGAACACAACCAACGGATAGGGATACGACAAAGGACAGCACCTGTACGACGTGGGCCTTCCATTGTACGCGCCGGCCTCAGCCGATCCGGCGGGCGCGGGTGGCCAGGAAGGTGGGCAGATACCGGTCGATCAGGAAGCGCGGCTGCGGCTGCCAGTCTTCCATGAAGCGCTCGATGACGAAGCCGGCATCGAGCTGGCCGCCAATCAGCTCGCCCAGGCTGTGGCCGAAGGTCAGCGCTTCACCGCGAGCCAGCTTGGCCTCGCGCTCGGCCGGCGCAAGGTCCTCAAGATCCGAATACGGAATGGCGTACTGCGGGCGGATCAGCCCCTGCTCCTGCAGCTGCGGATCACGCGCGCCGACGAACACCACCGGATTGTAGAAGCTGGCCAGCAGCAGGCCGTCGCGCGCCAGCACGCGCTGGCACTCGGCCCACACCGGCCGCACGTCGGGCACGTACAGATTGGAAATGGGGTGGAACACCACGTCGAAGCTGCCATCGGCGAAGGCATGCAGGTCACGCATGTCGCCCTGCACGGTGCGCAGCGCCAAGCCATCGCGCTCGGCCACGTCGCGGTCCTGCGCCAGTTGCCCTTCGGACAGGTCGAACACCGTGACGTCTGCGCCGGCAGCGGCCAGCACCGGGGCCTGCTGGCCGCCGCCCGATGCAAGGCAGAGGATGCGGCGGCCGCGCACGTCGCCCATCCAGTCCAGCGGCAGCGGTCGTGGCGTCAGGTGTACCTGCCAGCGCCCTTCACGGGCCGCGGCGATGGTCTGCGCATCGACCGGGCGCGACCATTCGCGCACCTCGCGTGCCTGCCTGTCCCAAGCGGCGCGGTTGTGATCCAGCAATGCCTGTCCATGGTTCATGCGTGCTCCTTGCCCGTCGGGCGCCAATCCAGGTCCTGGAACGCCGGGCTGGCGAAGCACTCGGCCAGGAAATCCAGGAACCGCCGCATGATAGCGGGCTGCTGTCGACGCGATGCGTACACGGCATGAATGCCCAGCTCGTCCAGCTCGTAGTCCGGCAGCAGCTGCACCAGCTCGCCCGAGCGCAGCAGCGGCGCGACCTGGTAGGTCGGCAGCATGGCGATGCCGGCGCCGGCGCGCACCGCTTCCAGCAGCAGCGAGGCTTCATTGGCGCTGATGTTGCCACCCACCGCCACCGACAGTGATCGACCCTCGCGGTGCAGTTGCCACAGGCTCTTGCCGACGTAGTGATGGGTGAGGCAGTTGTGCGCGGGCAGCTGTTCCGGCGCGCTGGGCGTGCCGTGTGCCTGCAGATAGGCCGGCGTGGCGCACAGCACCGAACGGCAGGTAGCCAGCCGCCGTGCAATCAAGCTGGGATCGATCTGGCGGGCGATGCGCACGGCCAGGTCCACGCGTTCCTCCACCAGGTTGACCGTGCGGTCGACCAGCAGCAGTTCGATGCGTGCGGCCGGGTGGCGCTGCACGAAGGCGGCCACCGCGCGCGCCAGATGGCTCTGCCCGAACGACACGCTGGCGGTCACCCGCAGGGTGCCGTGCGGCTCGGGATCATCGCTGGCCAGCTCGCCCTGCAGCTCCTCGCCGATGGCCAGCATCTGCCGGAAGCGCGCCAGCGCCGCTTCACCGGCGCCGGTCAGGCTGATCCGCCGCGTGGTCCGGTGCAGCAGGCGCGCGCCCAGCCAGCCCTCCACCTCGGCCAGGTAGCGGCTGACCATGGCCCGCGACATGTCCAGCACCTCGGCGGCGGCGGTCAGGCTGCCGCGCTCGGCCACTTCCACGAACACGGTCATGGCGGTCAATCGGTCCATCTGCTCGATCCATGCAACAAACAAGCGCGTTATACGCTGTTTTTCGATCAACTGCAGCGGCCTAGAGTGGCCTCGTTCCCTCCCCCATCCCCGCTCCAAGGAGTCCTGCCATGAAGATTGCCCTCGTCGGTGCCACCGGCAACATCGGTCGCCAGATCGCCCGTCACGCCCTCGCCCACGGCCACCAGGTCACCGCCGTGGTGCGCAGTGAAAAGGATCTTCCGGCCGAGCTGGCCGGTGCCCAGCTGGCCATCGCTGCGCTGGACGACAGCGACGCCCTGGCCGCGGTGATTGCCGGCCACGACGTGCTGGCCAGCGCCTACGGCCCGCGCCCGGGTGATGACATCGGCCAGATCGCCACCGTGGCCGACCAGCTGGTCGCCGCCGCACGCCAGGCCAAGGTGCCGCGCGTGGTGGTGGTCGGTGGTGCCGGCAGCCTGGAAATCGCACCGGGCGTGCAGCTGGTCGACACCCCGGACTTCCCCGCCGCCTATAAGCCCTACGCACTGGCCGCGCGCGAAGCGCTGAAGCGCCTGCAGGCCGTGGATGACCTCGACTGGACCTTCTTCTCGCCGGCTGCGGAAATCGGCCCGGGTGAAGAGCGTGGCCAGTACCGCGTGCAGGCGAAGGCCTTCCTGGCTGATGCCCAAGGCCACAGCCGCATCAGCTATGCCGACTACGGTGCCGCCTTCGTGGCCGAGCTGGAAGCGGGCAAGTACCCGAAGCAGATCATCACTGCGGCGTATTGATCACGTTGCGCCGGGCCTCGCCCGGCGTCGCGTCCGATTGAAATGCGGCCGAGCATGGGCTCGGCTCTACATGAGGAATCATTGATGCGTACTGCTGCCCTGCTTCTTCCGTTCGCGCTGGCCACCGGTTTCGCCAGTGCACCGCTGCTGGCGGCACCGGCCCCGCCCGCTGCCGCCACGGCGGCGAAACAATCACAGTTGCGGCTGCAGACCTTCCACCCCGGTCGGCAGGCGATGTTCTCCGTGTCCTCGGTGCTGATCGAAGGCCGGCAGGACGCGATCCTGGTCGATGCGCAGTTCGCTGCCAGCGACGCGCGTGCGCTGGTCGACGCGATCCGCGCCAGTGGCAAGCGGCTGACCACGATCTACATCAGCCATGGCGACCCGGACTATTACTTCGGCCTGGCCACGCTGCAGGATGCGTTCCCGCAGGCGCGCATCGTCGCCACCGCGCAGACCGTCGCCCATATCCAGCAGACCCAGGCCGGCAAGCTGGCCTACTGGGGGCCGAAGATGGGGGCGGATGTACCCGCGCGCATCGTCGTGCCGCAGGTGCTGGGCGGTGATGCACTGCCGCTGGAAGGCCAGCGCCTGGCGCTGATCGGGCTGGACGGGCCGACGCCGGACCGCAGCGTGCTGTGGGTGCCGTCGCTGCGTGCGATCGTTGGTGGCATTCCGGTGGTGGCCGGCGAGCACGTGTGGATGGCCGATACGCAGACGCCGCAATCGCACGCCGATTGGCTGCAGACGCTGCAGCGCCTGCAGGCGCTGAAGCCGAAGGTGGTGGTGCCGGGTCATTACGCGCCGGACGCGGCGCTGGATGCCAGTGCGCTGCGCTTCACTGCCGATTACATCCGCGCGTTCGATGTGGAAGCGGCGAAGGCGAAGGACAGTGCGGCGCTGGTGAAGGCGATGCAGGTGCGTTATCCGACGCTGGCGGGCGTGGAGTCGCTGGAGCTGAGTGCGAAGGTGGCCAAGGGCGAGATGCAGTGGCCGTAAGGCAGTAGATCCACGCCATGCGTGGATGCTTCTGTAGAGTCGAGCCATGCTCGACTGCCTCAATCGAACAGCTCGCCCTGCACCACTGGTTCCTTGTCGCGGAATCCGCCGAGGCCGACGCCGACCAGGCGGTAGCGGGTGTCGGCGGGCAGGTCGACGCGGGCGCGCAGGGACAGGGCGATGTCGCGCAGTTCCTGCAGCGATTCCGGTGGGCGGTCGGGGGTGTAGCTGCGGGTGAGGATGCGGAACTGGGCGGTCTTCAGCTTCAGCACCACGGTGTGGCCGATGCGTTCGGTCTTGCGGGTGGCGTGCCAGGTTTTCTCCGCCAGCTGCACGATGGCGTCGCCCAGGTCTTCCAGCAGCAGGTCTTCGGCAAACGTGTCCTCGGAGGAAATCGACTGCACCTGCTGGTCAGGTTCCACCGGGCGTTCGTCGATGCCACGGGCGCGGTTGTACAGGCTGCGGCCGAAGCTGCCGAAGTTTTCTTCCAGGTCGGGCAGCGTCCAGTTGCGCAGGTCACCACAGGTGACGATGCCGCGCTCGGCCAGCTTGCCTTCCATCACCTTGCCCACGCCCGGCACGCTTTTCACCGGCAGGGTCAGCAGGAAGGCATCCACGCGCTGCGGCGGAATGACGAACTGGCCATCAGGCTTGCGCCAGTCCGAGGCGATCTTGGCCAGGAACTTGTTCGGCGCGATGCCGGCTGAAGCAGTCAGATTCGTCTCTTCGCGGATCTGCGCGCGGATGGTGCGGGCAATCTCGGTGGCCAGTTCGATGCCGCTCTTCGGCGCGGTTACGTCCAGGTAGGCTTCGTCCAGCGACAGCGGCTCGACCAGGTCGGTATGGCGCAGGAAGATCTCCCGCACCTGGCGTGACACGGCCTTGTAACGCGCGAAGTCCGGCGGCACGAAGATCGCATCCGGGCACAGGCGTTCAGCGCGCAGTGCCGGCATCGCCGAGCGCACGCCGAACACGCGCGCTTCATACGAGGCTGCGCAGACCACCGAACGCGCGCCGCGCCAGGCCACAACCACCGGCTTGCCGCGCAGTGACGGATCGTCGCGCTGCTCCACCGACGCGTAGAAGGCGTCCATGTCGACGTGGATGATCTTGCGCAGTGCGTTCATGGTTGGCCGACATCATACCCGCACCGTACCGGTCCAGACGGCGAAGTATGGTCTTTGTGCATCAACGGGATGCGTGATTCCCGGGGAAAACACTACGCACGCGTACGGTGCGGCGGTTTGATTCCCGTTGCAACCGTCGTGCATCCTCGGGGACTTGTTGCCTCGTTTTCGCTTCCAGGAATGCGCTTTCCATGACTCGTCTCCACGCGTTCAACCGCGACCAGCTGCTGGCCAGCGCCCGCGGTGAACTGTTCGGCGCCGCCGCCGGCCGTCTGCCCAACGACCCGATGCTGATGTTCGACCGCATCACCGAAATCCGCGAGGACGGCGGACCGCATGGCAAGGGCATGGTACGTGCCGAACTGGATATCCGCCCGGACCTGTGGTTCTTCGGCTGCCACTTCATCGGCGACCCGGTGATGCCCGGCTGCCTGGGCCTGGATGCCATGTGGCAGCTGACCGGCTTCTACCTGACTTGGCTGGGTGCACCCGGCAAGGGCCGCGCGCTGGGTTGCGGCGAGGTGAAGTTCACCGGCCAGGTGCTGCCGGAAGCCAAGCTGGTGCGCTACGAGATCGATATCACCCGCGTCATCAACCGCAAGCTGGTGATGGCCCAGGCCGATGCCCGCATGTACGTGGATGACCGCGAGATCTACAACGCCCGCGACCTGCGCGTGGGCCTGTTCACTGAAACCGGGAGCTTCTGATGCGTCGCGTCGTCATCACCGGCATGGGCATCACCTCGTGCCTGGGCAATGATCTGGATACCGTTTCCTCGGCACTGCGCGAAGGCCGCGCCGGCATCACCGCCCTGCCCGACCACGCCGACGCCGGCCTGCGCAGCCAGATCGGCGGCCGCGTGGACCTGGACCTGGATGCGCAGATCGACCGCAAGCAGAAGCGCTTCATGAGCGATGCGGCCGCCTTTGCCTACATCGCCATGCGCGATGCGATCGCCGATGCCGGCCTGTCGCCGGAACAGGTGAGCGCGCTGCGCACCGGCCTGATCGCCGGTTCCGGCGGTGGCTCCAGCGAATGGCAGGTGGGTGCCGTCGACCTGCTGCGCGCCCGTGGCGTGCGCAAGGTCGGCCCGTACATGGTGCCGCGCACGATGTGCTCCACCGTGTCGGCCTGCCTGGCCACCGCCTACCAGATCAAGGGCGTGAGCTACTCGCTGTCGGCTGCCTGCGCGACCTCGGCGCACTGCATCGGCGCGGCGGCGGACATGATCCGCCACGGCGCACAGGACATCATGTTCGCCGGTGGTGGTGAAGACCTGCACTGGTCGATGAGCGTGATGTTCGATGCGATGGGCGCGCTGTCCACCAGCTTCAACGACACCCCGGCCAGCGCCTCGCGCCCGTATGACAAGGACCGCGACGGCTTCGTCATCGCCGGTGGCGGCGGCATGCTGGTGCTGGAAGATTACGACCACGCCGTCGCCCGTGGCGCGCGCATCCATGCCGAGCTGATCGGCTACGGCGTGACCTCCGACGGTGCCGACATGGTCGCCCCGTCCGGTGAAGGCGCGGTGCGCTGCATGAAGATGGCACTGCAGAATGTGGACCGTCCGCTGGATTACCTGAACACCCACGGCACCTCCACCCCGCTGGGCGATGTGACCGAGCTGGGCGCGATCCGCGAAGTGTTTGGCGATGCGGTGCCGCCGCTGTCGTCCACCAAGGCGCTGTCGGGCCACTCGCTGGGCGCGGCAAGCGTGCACGAGGCGATCTACTGCCTGCTGATGATGCGCGATGGTTTCGTGGCCGGTTCGGCCAACATCACCGAGCTGGACCCGGCGGTGGAAGGTTTCCCGATCCTGCGCGAAAGCCGCGAGCAGAAGCTGGATACGGTGATGTCCAACAGCTTCGGTTTTGGTGGCACCAACGCGGCGCTGGTGTTCGGCCGGGTGTGAGGGGAAGGCGTGCCGACCAACGGTCGGCACCCACCGGAGCGGTAGCGCCGGGCCATGCCCGGCGGGCGCGGTGATCGCGCGGATGTAGAGCCGAGCCCATGCTCGGCTCAGTGCCAACCAAGGTTGGCATCTACCAGAGCGGTAGAGCGTGCCGACCAACGGTCGGCACCCACCAGGGCGTGATCGGCACCCACCGGAGCGGTGGTCCCACCGTCAGGTTGGCAGCAGCGGCACCAGCAGTGCGTGGGCATCCACCAGCGAGCCGACGATGCGGTGGCCCAGCGCGCGCAGTTCTTCATCCGGATGCACCAGGTCGGGCACCTGGATCACGGTCATGCCCGCCGCCAGCGCGGCGCGGGTGCCGGCCGGTGAGTCCTCAAGCGCCAGGCAGCGTTCCGGCGCTTTCCCCAACCGCTGTGCTGCCAGCAGGTAGATGTCCGGCGCCGGCTTCGGGTGGGCCACATCACCACTGGTGATGACCGCATCGAAATACGGCAGCAGGCCGGCCGCGGCCAGCTTGCGGTTGGCCCGCGGTTGCCGCGTGGTGGTCGCCACCGCACGCGGAATCGCGTGCGCCTTCAGCAGTTCCAGCAGCTCCAGGATGCCCGGTCGCAGCGGCAGGCCGGTCTGCGTGCGCGCTTCATACAGCTCATGGCAGCGTGCGGCCATCGCCTCGATCATGCTGTCCTGCACGCCCTGGCCGCGCAGCAGCGCCTGGCTGTCGCGGTCACCCAGACCAACCATGCGCACGAAGAACGTTTCATCCAGGGGCAGCCCGGATTCGGCGGCCGCCTGGCTCCAGCACGCGATCGACACCCGTTCGCTGTCGATCATCAGGCCGTCCATGTCGAAGATGACGGCATCCGGAAGGAACGGCAGCGCAGCGAGTGAAGTCATGGAGCGAACAGCGTATCCAGGTCGGTGGGAGTCAGCAGCCGCCACTGGCCTTCGTCCAGCTCCTGCAGGTCCAGGCCGCCAACGCGGCTGCGGTGCAGGGCCTGCACGTGGTTGCCGACGGCGGCGAACATGCGGCGTACCTGATGGTAGCGGCCTTCGTGCAGCACCAGGCGCGCCTTGCGCGGGCCCAGCACTTCCAGTTCAGCCGGCAGCAGGGGCGTCTTTTCCGCTTCCAGCATCAGCGTGCCGCTGGCGAACTGCGCCACTTCGTCGCCGCGCAGGTCCTCGGCCAGTTCCACTTCGTAGACCTTGGGCAGCTTCGACTTGGGCGAGATGATCCGGTGCAGCAGGCCACCATCATCGGTCAACAGCAGCAGCCCGCTGGTCTCACGGTCCAGGCGGCCGACGGTGGACAGCACCGGGTCGCGGTCGCGGAAGCGCGGCGGCAGCAGGTCGTAGATCAGGCGGCCGGTGTCCTTGGTCGAGCAGGTGTAGCCGGCCGGCTTGTACAACGCCAGCGACAGGCCGGCCGGCGGGTCCAGCGGCTCGCCATCAACCCGGATCGCCTCGTGCGGGACCTGGTCGTCGGCGTACAGCACCTCGCCGTCGGCGTCGGTAACGCGGCCTTCGCGGAACATCCACTGCACCTGCTTGCGGCTGCCGTAGCCCAGGTTGGCGATGAGCTTGACCAGCTTCACTTGCCCTTCCCCTTCACCGCTTCCACCAGCTTGAAGCCATCACGCTCGGCCACCACGCGCACCGCGCCGAAGCTCTCGTTAAGCGTGTACTCATAGGGCAGATGGCGGTTGGCCACCACGTACAGGCGGCCGCCAGGACGCAGTGCCTGCGCGGCCACGGCGATGAAGCGCTGGCCGATGTCGGGGCGGTCGGCGCGCGAGGGCGTGTGGAACGGCGGGTTGCTGATGATGACGTCGTAGCCCGGCTCGATGCCGGCGGTGACGTCGCGCCACAGGAAGCGCAGCGGCAGCGCGCGCGGCGGCGGTGCCAGGTTCAGTTCGGCCAGGGCCAGGGCACGCTGCTCGGCCTCGTACAGGTCCAGCGCGCTGATCTTCGGGCAGCGCTCCAGCAGTTCGCGCGACAGATAGCCGTAGCCAGCGCCGAGATCGGCGGCACGACCGGCCAGGTCGGCCGGCAGGTGTTCGGCCAGCAGCGCCGAGGCCGGGTCGATGCGGTCCCAGGCAAACACGCCGGGGCGGCTGAGGAAGCGCCCACCCACGATCGGCCGCACCGCGTCCAGGGCGCTCCAGCGCTTGGCCAGGTCGGCGTCATGCTGGCCCTGCAGCGGCGCGGTCCAGTAGACCCGGCAATGGTTCTTGGTCAGGCAACCGCCCAGGCCGGTCAACTGCTTGAGGTCGCCTTCGCCGGAGCGGGCGCCTTCGTTGTTGGACTGGCAAGCCACGATGCGGCCACCGTCGGCCACCAGGGCCAACGCGCGGGCGAACAGCGCGCGGGCCTCTTCACGCTGGCGCGGCGGCAGCACCAGCACCAGCGGGTAGCGGCCCTTGCCGGCGGCATCGTCCAGCTGGCCGCTGACGGTCCAGCCGGCGGCCTGCTGCAGCGGCTGCGCGAACGGGGCGAAGCTCTGCTCGCAGTGCAGTTCGCGGTTGCCGGCCACTTCCCGCAGCGGCCAGCCATCGCGGGCACGCAGGAAGGCGACCGGACCGTCCGGCCAGCGCAGTGTGCCGTTGCTGAACGGCAGGAGCAGGGTCTGCAGGGGGGCGTCGTCGCTGGAGGCCATCGGCGCGGGTACTTCAAGCGTGAGGGCCGTCCATTGTACCGGCTCGGCCGGGTCGGCCCCGGCCGGCGCTTTGCGAAACTTCAACGGGGTGTTGATGTGCCGACAACATCGAAGCGTTCAGGGTAGGGGCTCCCCCAGCAACCCCAGGAGAACCTGCATGCGCGCCTTGTTCGTCGGTGGAGTGGTCGACAACAGTGAAATGGACCTGGAAGGCAGCCATCCCCCCGTGCACTACCCCGAGGACACCGGTGGTGGGCATTCGCGCTACCGCCTGCACCAGGTCGGCCATGGCGCCGATGGCAGCGTGGCCTATGCGGTCTACGGCGCACCGGACCTGGCCGACGAGGAAGTGGCCCGGGTAGCCGATGAACGTGCTTACGCGCGCCGTTTCGAGGCGACGCCGACCCTGTTCGAGCATTGACGTCATCCTTGTAGCGCCCGAGCCGATGCTCGGGCGGCGGCGCAGCCGCGAACAGCAGCCGAGCGTGGGCTCGGCTCTACAAAAGACATCACGCGCCGTGCGCAGGTGTAGCGCCCGAGCCGATGCTCGGGCGGCGGCGCAGCCGCGAACAGCAGCCGAGCGTGGGCTCGGCTCTACAAAAGACATCGCGCGCCGTGCGCAGGTGTAGCGCCCGAGCCGATGCTCGGGCGGCGGCGCAGCCGCGAACAGCAGCCGAGCGTGGGCTCGGCTCTACAAAAGACATCACGCGCCGCGCGCAGGTGTAGCGCCCGAGCCGATGCTCGGGCGGCGGCGCAGCCGCGAACAGCAGCCGAGCGTGGGCTCGGCTCTACAAAAGACATCGCGCGCCGCGCGCAGGTGTAGCGCCCGAGCCGATGCTCGGGCGGCGGCGCAGCCGCGAACAGCAGCCGAGCGTGGGCTCGGCTCTACAAAAGACATCGCGCGCCGCGCGCAGGTATAGCGCCCGAGCCGATGCTCGGGCGGCGGCGCAGCCGCGAACAGCAGCCGAGCGTGGGCTCGGCTCTACAAGGCATCGCGCGCCGCGCGCAGGTGTAGCGCCCGAGCCGATGCTCGGGCGGCGGCGCAGCCGCGAACAGCAGCCGAGCGTGGGCTCGGCTCTACATCGGATCAGGGCGCCTTCGGTGGCAGGCGGCTGACGCTGGCGATCTCGTCCAGCCAGACGTGGTGCTGCTGCACCGGCGTGTCGTAGTCATCCAGGCGCAACTGGCCGTTGCTGCCTTCATCGCCGGATTCGGTGCGGTACTGCTGCACCGTCGGGCGCACCGCCACGGTGCCCAGCAGGCGGCGCCCGTCGTGCAGGGTTATTTCCACCTGCAGCTCACCATCAAGCTGTGGCAGCAGGGCTTCCAGGCGCGCGATCTGCGCCGGATCGGTATGGATACGCGGAGCAATACGGGACATCGGTGAACCTCCTTCAGGGCAGGTTCGCCGATCGGCCGTGAATGCTCAGTGCAATGCCTTGCCCGCGCGTGCGGCGTGCACGCCGCGCACCGCAGACACCAGCTGCGCCACCGAATATGGCTTGGCCACATGTTCCTGGAAGCCGGAGGCCAGCGCGCGGCGGCGATCATCGGCACGGGCCAGCGCGGTCACCGCCACCGCGGGCAGTTCCACCGCATCCACGCCCATGTCCTCGCGCAGCGTGCGCACCAGGCCGTAACCATCCATGCCCGGCATGCCGATGTCGGTCAGCAGCACCTGGTAGTGCAGGTGGCCACTGTCGGCCAGCAGTGCCAAGGCTTCGCCGGCCGAACTGGCAGCCGATACGCTGGCCCCCTGCTCTTCCAGCATGCGCCGCAGGTATTCCAGCACTTCAGGCTGGTCTTCCACGGCCAGCACATGCAGGCCGCGCAGCGGGTACGGCTCGACCACCATCGGTTCCAGGATCGGCCCGCTGAACACTTCGCGCAGCGGCCGGCGGTCGGCATCGGGGATGTACTGCGGCAGGCGCACGGTGAAGGTGGAACCGTGGCCATGGCCCTCGCTGGCCGCGCTGACCGTGCCGCCGTGCAGTTCCACCAGCTGCTGCACGATGGCCAGGCCCAGGCCCAGGCCGCCGTGGCGGCGCGTGGTGGTGCCATCGGCCTGGCGGAAGCGGCTGAACAGATGGTGCAGGAATTCAGGTGCGATGCCGTCGCCGGTATCGCGCAGGGTGATCGTCCAGTAACCGCCGTCTGCGTGCAGCTGCACGTCGATACGGCCCTCGGCGGGGGTGAACTTGATCGCGTTGGACAGCAGGTTCCACAGCACCTGCTGCAGGCGCGTGGCATCGCCCAGCACCAGGCAGGGGTGCTCCGGGGCGTGCACGGTCACATCCAGCGCCTTGCCCTCGGCCACCAGTTCCTGTGCGCCCAGCGCTTCGCCCAGCTGCGCGCGCAGGTCCAGCACCTCCACTTCCAGCTGCACCTTGCCCAGCAGCATGCTGCTCAGGTCCAGCATGTCCGAGATCAGCCGCTTCTGCGCCGTGGCGCTGCTGGCAATCACGTTCAGGCCCTTGTACAGCGGGCTGGTGTTGTCCACACGCTGCAGCAGCAGCTCGCTCCAGCCCAGGATGGTGGTCAGCGGCGTGCGCAGTTCGTGCGACAGTGTGGCCAGGAATTCGTCCTTCAGTCGTGCCATGTTTTCCGCAGCGCTGCGTGCGGCGCGCTCGGACTGCAGCAGTTCCTCGCGGGCCAGCTCGATCTCGCGGCGCTCGGTCACGTCCGGGCTGCTGCCGGCCAGGCCGATGAAGCGGCCCATGCGCGAGAAGCGCGGCCGTGCGTTCATTTCCAGCCAACGCCACTGGCCATCGGCACGACGCGCGCGTACCAGCGCATGCATCGACCGCTGCGCCTTCAGCGCTTCCTGCAGTTCGTATTCGAACACCGAGGCATCGTCGGGATGCACCAGGCCGCGCCATACGTCTTCCGGCACGCGGGTTTCATCGCCGCCGAAGAATTCACTGAAGGCGCTGTTGACGAAGCGGGCATGGCCGCGCTCGTCCAGCACCCACACCGGCATCGGCAGGCCATCGGCCAGCGCGCTGAAGCGCGCCTCGCTCTCGCCCAGCTCGACTTCGATCTGCTTGCGCGCGGTCACATCGAAGAACAGGATGCCCACCTTGTCTTCGCCTGGCCGGCCCACCCGCACGGCATCAACCGCGAAGGAGCGGCCCAGCGCGCGAGCATCCATCTCGAACTGCGCGGGGCGGCCGGTGCGGGCCACCTCGCCGTAGATACGGAACCAGTCGCCCTCGTGCTGGGGCTCCAGCGCACTCATGCGCTTGCCCTGGGGATCCTTCAGGCCGGTGTGGCGTTCGAAGGCTTCGTTGACCTCGATGAAACGGTAGTCCACCGCGCGGTCGCCTTCGAACAGCACCTGGATCACGCAGAATCCGGCATTGATGCGCTCAAGCACGCCGTGATGCAGGTCGGGTTCGGGCGCCGGCGCCATCAAGGGCGGGCGCTCCACAAGGGGCGGCAGTGTGGACAAGGGCGTCGGGGGCAGACCGGATGGAGGTACAGCATCTTCCAGACGGCGTATTCACAGCGTCAAGCGCCGTCAGTCACGCTTGACGACCATGAATTGGCGACAACCGTTGTCGCATACGACGCAATCGGCCATTGCTGGCGCCCCGGCGCAGGATCACACTCGCGCTGTAGACCGACACCGTCCCGATCGCGGGACGCAGGAGACCTGCCATGAACCGTTCGCTCTCCGCCGCCCTGCTGCTGGCCGGCGCCCTGGCCGTGGGCAGCGCCGCCGCTGCGCCGCGCAACGTCACCGATCCGCAGGCACCGCGTGCCCTGCAGGCCGATGGCCCGGTCAGCGTGCAATGGAAGGACCCGGCCCAGTTCACCGAAATCCGCAACAGCACCAACCGCTTCGAGGCTGAACGCGGCGACTGGGTGCAGCAGCTGGCACGTTACGTGCAGACCGCGGCCGCCAAGCCGCTGCAGTCGGGCCAGACCCTGGACGTGACCCTGGTCGACATCAAGCGTGCCGGCGACTATGAGCCGTGGCACGGCCCGCGCGGCGACGACATCCGGATCATGCGCGACATCTACCCGCCGCGCATCACCCTGCAGTACACGTTGAAGGACGCCAGCGGGCGCATCATCGACGAAGGCGAGGCCAAGCTGAGTGACAGCGGCTACCTGCACAACATCGGCCTGAGGAGCGACAGCGATCCGCTGCGCTACGAAAAGCGCCTGATCGATGACTGGGTGAAGCGCCAGCTGACCACGCAGGCGACCGCGGCACGTTGATCAAAGGCCGCCGGGCATGGCCCGGCGCTACCGATGGCACCGCAGATCCCGGTAGCGCCGGGCCGTGCCCGGCGGTCGTGAAGCGTGCATTCCGGTAGTGCCGGCCGCTGGCCGGCATCACCTCAATCCCGATAAACCCGCGCCACGCGCTTCACCGCGCACGGCAGCTGGTAGGCGCTGACGCCGCAGCGCGGGGCCAGTTCAGCCAGGGTCGGCGCCGTGCCCCACAGCTCCACCACGCTGCCGATACCGGCCTGGGCGTGCGCGGTCAGGTCCACGGTCAGCATGTCCATCGATACCCGCCCGATCAGACCGCCCGGTTGCCCGTCGATCAGCACCGGGGTGCCGTTCGGGGCGAACTGCGGGTAGCCATCGGCGTAGCCCAGCGCCACCACGCCCACGCGGGTGCGCGCCTTGGCCACGAAGCGGGCGCCATAGCCCACCGGCTCTCCAGCTTCGATCCAGCGCTCGGCAATCACCTTCGACTGCATGGTCATCACCGGGCGCAGGCGCGCGGTGAGGGTGGTGTCGTCCGGCAGCGGGTTGGCTCCGTACAGCATCAGGCCCGGCCGCACCCAGTCGCTGCGCACGTCCGGCCAACCCAGCAGGGCCGGCGAATTGCACACGCTGGTTTCGCCCTGCAGGCCCTCGATGGCCGCCTTGAAGGTGGCGGCCTGTTCGTGGGTGCGCTCGCTGTCCAGCTCATCGGCGCGCGCCAGGTGGGTCATCATCACGATGCGCTCGACCTGCGGCAGGGCCGACAGGCGCGCGTGCGCGGCGCGGAAACCGGCCACGTCCAGGCCCAGCCGGTGCATGCCGCTGTCCAGCTTCAGCCAGACGGCCAGCGGGCGCGGGCTGTCGAACGCGGCCAGCGCCTCCAGCTGCCACGTCGAACCCACCGAGAACCACAGGTCATGCTCGGCCACCAGCGGCAGTTCGCTGGGCTCGAAGATGCCCTCCAGCAGGAGGATCGGCGCGCGGATGCCAGCCTGGCGCAGTTCCAGCGCTTCCTCGATCGTGGCCACGGCAAAGCCATCGGCCTCGCCTTCCAGCGCCTGCGCGCAGCGCACCGCGCCGTGGCCGTAGGCATCGGCCTTGACCACCGCCAGCGCCTTGCCGCCGCCCAGTTCGCGGGCCAGCCGGTAGTTGCTGCGCAGCGCGCCCAGGTCGATCAGCGCGCGGGCAGGACGCATGCGCGGCTCTCCTGTTGCGGGGCCTGGCCATACTGGCCGTAGCGGAAGATATCCAGGCCTTCGGTGCTGATCTGCGGCTGGCGCGCGCTCATCAGGTCGGCCAGGTAACGGCCCGAACCGCAGGCCATGGTCCAGCCCAGGGTGCCGTGGCCGGTATTCAGGTACAGGTTGCGGAACGGGGTGGCGCCGATGACCGGCGTGCCGTCCGGCGTGGCCGGACGCAGGCCGGTCCAGAACTCGGCCCGGGCCAGGTCGCCGCCCTTCGGGTACAGGTCGCGCACCACCAGTTCCAGGGTTTCGCGGCGGCGCTGCGACAGCGACAGGTCGAAACCGGCCACCTCGGCCATGCCGCCCACGCGGATGCGGTTGTCGAAGCGGGTGACGGCCACCTTGTAGCTCTCGTCCAGGATGGTCGAGGTCGGTGCCATCGCCGGGTCGGTGATCGGCAGGGTCAGCGAATAGCCCTTCAGCGGGTACACCGGCAGGCGCATGCCCAGCGGCGCGACCAGGCCGGGCGAATAGCTGCCCAGCGCCACCACGAAGCGGTCGGCGGTTTCCAGCTTGCCGCCGATACGCACGCCGGTGATGCGGTCGCCATCGAATTCCAGGCCACTGATGTCCTGGTCGTAGCGGAACTCGACGCCGGCCTCGGCCGCCATCTGCGCCAGGCGGCGGGTGAACAGCTGGCAGTCGCCGGTCTGGTCACGCGGCAGGCGCAGCGCGCCCACCAGGCCGTCGACATGGGCCAGGGCCGGCTCGGCCTGGATGATGCCGGCACGGTCCAGCACTTCGTAGGGCACGCCGTACTGGGCCAGGATCTCGATGTCCTGCGCCGAGGCATCCAGCTGCTGCTGGGTGCGGAACAGCTGGGTGGTGCCCAGGTCGCGGCCTTCGAATTCAATGCCGATCTGCGCGCGCAGCTCGTTCAGGCAGTCGCGGCTGTATTCGGACATGCGCACCATGCGCGCCTTGTTGATCGCGTAGCGCTCGTGGGTGCAGTTGCGCAGCATCTGCCACAGCCAGCGGTACTGGGCCAGGTCCATGCCCGGCTTGATCGCCAGCGGCGCGTGCTTTTCGAACAGCCAGCCGATGGCCTTCTTCGGCACGCCCGGCGCCGCCCACGGCGAGGTATAGCCGAAGGACAGCTGGCCTGCGTTGGCGAAGCTGGTTTCCAGCGCGGGGCCGGGCTGGCGGTCGATGACCGTGACTTCAAAGCCGGCCTGCCGCAGGTACCAGGCACTGGTGGTGCCGATCACGCCGCTGCCGAGAACGAGGACTCGCATGGAAACTCTCCAACCCGATGATTCCCTGCGTTTGAGCACGCCGGGAGCATAATCGGGGAAGTATATTCCCGCGCATCCAGACGATTTGCCTGATTTCAGCATTGCAGGCAGGATGTTTTCCTGTGATTCACCCCACGAGGTTGACGGCCATGGCCACCCGCCCCCGCGAACTGGACAAGATCGACCGCAGGATCCTGCGCATCCTGCAGGCCGAGGGCCGCATCTCCTTCACCGAACTGGGCGAACGGATCGGCCTGTCGACCACGCCGTGCACCGAACGCGTGCGCCGGCTGGAACGCGAAGGGATCATCACCGGCTACCACGCCCACCTGGACCCGGCAGCGCTGAAGGCCAGCCTGCTGGTGTTCGTGGAAATCAGCCTGGCCTACAAATCCGGCGACATCTTCGAGGAATTCCGCCGCGCCGCGCTGAAGCTGCCCAACGTGCTGGAGTGCCATCTGGTGTCGGGTGACTTCGACTACCTGCTCAAGGCGCGCATCAGCGAAATGGCCAGCTACCGCAAGCTGCTGGGCAGCACCCTGCTGACCCTGCCGCACGTGCGCGAATCCAAGAGCTACATCGTGATGGAAGAAGTGAAGGAGACCTGGGCGCTGCCGATCGCCGATTGAGCGGCTGCGCCAGGATGGGGTCAGAGCCCGCTGCGCGGGATCCGACCCCTTGGGTCGTTGGGCGTCGGGGTCAGATCCCGCGCAGCGGGCTCTGACCCCAGCATCCGTCAACGCTGCTGCGGGTGCTTCTGCGAACCCTGCTGGCGCTGTTCCTGCTGCTTGCCGCCCTTCTGCGGCTGCTGCGGATCCATCTGTTGCTGCTGTTGCTGCTGCGGGTTGCGGCCCTGCTGCTCCTTGCCGGGATGACGGTTCTGCTGGTTTTTCATGATCGCGATCCAATGGACGAAGGACATGCAACGGCGGTTGCCGGTGCAGGGCCACGGTGGTCCCGGCTCGGTTAATCGCAGGCGAAAAAACAGTGATCGGCGCGGCGTTGTTTTCGTGGGTTCAGGCCCGCCCCTCGCACATCACGGCTTGATCTGCTGCCCGTCCCCGGCCGGCACGCTGTCGTAGTAGCGGCCCGTGCGCGAATCGAACACGCGGTTGGGGCCGGCCGGCTTCACCCCGGGCACGATGCGGCCGTTGCGGTCGTACACCTTGTCCTGCACACGTGGGGCCGGTGCCGGCACCGCCTGGGCCGGGCCGGTGGAGCGGATCGGCCTGGGCGGCTGCGGGGCAATGGTCACCGGCAGGTCCGGTCGCACCGGCTGCGGAGGCGGCTGCGGCGCGACCGGCGGCGGGTTCACGCTGTTCGCGCTGCGCGTCGCGGTCGGGCTGGACGACGTCGGCACCTGTGCCTGGGCGACCAGCGGCAGCAGGGCGGACAACAGAAGGGCGAGACGCGGTTTCATGGCACGCTCCATCGTGTGAGACCTCCACCCTGCACCCGCCCCCGTGTGCCGGCCATGAACGGTCATCACACTTGCAACCGCCCGCCTGCACCCCCACGTTTGCCGGCACCCCAGGCCACAACCCCACGGAGAGCCGGCATGAGCGCTTTCGACCTGACGCCCCCCACCGCCACCCAGACCGAGGCCCTCGTCGCCGGCCTCAGCAGCGAAGAGCGCCGTGTGCTGCTGCAGCACGGTACCGAGGCGCCGTTCTGCGGCGTGTTCCTGGACAACAAGCGTGAGGGCGTCTACTGCTGCCGCATGTGCGGCCTGCCGCTGTTCCGCTCCAGCACCAAGTTCGATTCGGGCACCGGCTGGCCCAGCTTCTTCGCCCCCTACGACCCGGCGCACGTCACTGAAATCCGCGATACCAGCCACGGCATGGTCCGCACCGAAATCACCTGCGCCCGCTGTGGCAGCCACCTGGGCCACGTGTTCCCGGATGGCCCGCCGCCCACCTTCGAGCGCCACTGCCTGAACTCGGTCTCACTTTCCTTCGCCGGCAATGGCGAGCCGTGGCCCAATCCGCTGCAGCGCGAAGGCGCAGAGGCCGGCACGGCGGGCTGAACACCCCCGCTGACCGACTTCACAGAATTCCCTCTTCAGAAATACCCGGGCCGGGCCGACAAGGAGATATCCCCTCTCCTTGCGTCGCGCCATGCTCATCATCGTTGGATTCCTGGTCGTCATCATCAGCGTGCTGGGCGGCTACCTCGGCGCCCACGGCCGCCTGGGTGCCCTCTGGCAGCCCTACGAACTGGTCATCATCGGCGGCGCTGCCCTGGGCGCCTTCCTGGTGGGCACCCCGGCCAAGACCGTCAAGCAGACCCTGCAGGCCATGGTGGGCGTGTTCAAGGGCCCGCGCTACAAGCAGCAGGACTACATCGACGTCCTCAGCCTGGTCTATGAACT
The DNA here is from genome assembly GCF_047782825.1 of Stenotrophomonas maltophilia. GTDB lineage: Bacteria > Pseudomonadota > Gammaproteobacteria > Xanthomonadales > Xanthomonadaceae > Stenotrophomonas. The sequence continues at coordinate 2,696,135 of NZ_CP180589.1, forward strand.
GCTGAACAAGGCCCGCCGCGAAGGCTTCATGGCCTTGGAAGACCATGTCGAACGGCCGGCCGAAAGCGCCCTGTTCGCCAACTACCCCAAGGTGCAGGCCGACCACCACCTGATCGACTTCATCACCGACTGCCTGCGCCTGATGATCGGCAGCAACATCGAACCGCACGAGCTGGAACCGCTGCTGGAGCTGGAGCTGGAAAAGCACCACGCCGAAGCGATGGCGCCCTCGCAGGTGATGAACAAGGTGGCCGATGGCCTGCCCGGCTTCGGCATCGTCGCGGCCGTGCTGGGCATCGTCATCACCATGGGCTCGATCGGCGGCGACATCGTCGAAGTGGGCGGCCACGTGGCCGGCGCGCTGGTCGGTACCTTCCTGGGCATCCTGCTCGGCTACGGCTTCGTCGGCCCGATGGCCTCGGCGATGGAAGCACGTGCCGAACAGGACAGCCGCATCTACGAATCGGTGAAGACCGCCCTGCTGGCCTGCCTGCGCGGCTACAACCCGAAGATCGCCCTGGAATTCGCCCGCAAGACCCTGCCGTCGAACGTGCGCCCGGCGTTCTCCGATTTCGAGCAGCACCTGAAGACGGTCAAGTAAGCCATGGCCGAGAACAAGCCCACCGTCATCGTCCGCCGGGTCAAGAAGGCCGGCCATGCCGCCCACCACGGCGGTTCGTGGAAAGTGGCCTACGCCGACTTCGTGACCGCGATGATGGCCTTCTTCCTGGTGCTGTGGCTGATGGCCAGCACCAGCAAGCCCGAACGTGCGGCCATTTCCGAATACTTCCGCAACCCCAGCCCGTTGGCCGGGCAGAGCCCCACGCCCGCACCGGGCATGGCCGGCCCCGGCGGCGCCAGTACGTCGATGATCAAGCTGGGCGGTGCCACCGATATTTCCCGTGGCAGCAGCAACGACCCCTTCCAGAACCAGCGCGAAGCGGTGCCGCAGCCGGTGGACCAGCAGCAGCGCGACAAGCAGCAGCTGGAAGCGCTGATGAAGGAACTGCAGGAAGCGATCAGCCGCAGCCAGGCGCTGGAGCCGTTCAAGGACCAGCTGCTGCTGGACCTGACCCCCGAAGGCCTGCGCATCCAGATCGTGGACAAGCAGAACCGCCCGATGTTCGACCTCGGCAGCGCCACGCTGAAGCCGTACACCCAGCAGATCCTGCACGAACTGGCCGAGTACCTGAACCACGTGCCGAACCGGATCAGCCTGACCGGGCACACCGATATCACCGCCTATTCGGCCGCGCGCGGCTACGGCAACTGGGAACTGAGCGCCGACCGCGCCAACGCGGCGCGCCGTGCCCTGGTCGACGGTGGCATGGAAGACAGCAAGATCACCCGCGTGGTTGGCCTGTCCTCGTCGGTGCTGTTCGACAAGACCGACCCGCAGAACCCGATCAACCGCCGCATCAGCATCGTGGTGATGACCAAGGCCGCCGAAGAAGCCGCCCTGGCCGGCGCTGGCCCGCAGGTGGGGCTGTCGGCCACCACGGTCGACCCGGACGTACAGGCCGCACAGGGTGAGCCCGCCACGCCGGCGGTAGCCCCCTGATCGGTCTCCGCCGGGCATGGCCCGGCGCTACCTGGGGCGCTGCGATCCGGTAGCGCCGGGCCATGCCCGGCGAGCGCGCAGCGCGGCACCCAGTACAATGGCGGTCTTTCCGTTTCCAGGTGACCCCACCCCATGTCCCAGTCCTCCAAGGCCAAGCGCGACAAGCGCAAGAAGCAGCAGGGCAAGCGCCCGTTCCTCCGCCTGAATGCCCAGCAGCAGGTGCAGAACCACGCCGTGCTGACCAATGAAGATGGTCAGGCCGTGGCCGCCATCGGCCTGCAGGGCCGTGAGTGGCTGCTGGCCATCGGTGGCCAGACCATGGGCAACGCCGACAACCCGGTGCCGATGCTGGCCATGCTCAAGCACCTGTCCAACGTGCAGGAAAAGGAAGGCCGCAAGGTCAACCTGGAATATTCCGAGCTGATGCAGAAGCTGCTGGACACCCTGGCGGCCGAAGCCGGCCAGACCGCTGACGAATACCTGGACAAGCTGGTGTCCGAATTCGAGACCGTGGAAGCCGAGGAAGGCACCGAAGGCGAAGCCGCCGAAGGCGATGTGGCTGAAGCCGCTGCCGACGCCGAGGCCGCTCCGGCCGACGCCGCCGACACCGACGGCAAGCCGCAGGCCTGAACCGGCCGCGGCCGTGTCGGTCTACGTCGATGACGCGGTGCATCCCTGGCGCGGACAGCGCTGGGCGCACCTGATGGCCGACACCCTGGCCGAGCTGCACGCGATGGCGGCGCAGCTCGGCATTCCACCGCGGGCCTTCCAGAACAAGGCCAGCGGCGCCCACTACGATGTCAACGCCGAACTGCGCGCGCAGGCGATCGCATTGGGCGCACGCGCCATTTCCCGGCACACCGACCGCGACCTGGTCAAAGCGGTGATCGCCAACGCCCGGGCGCAGTACCAGCCGTAGGCGGGTACGGGTAGCGCCGGGCCATGCCCGGCGAGCGCGCAGCGCGGTGAGAAGCCGCCGGGCATGGCCCGGCGCTACCGATCAGAACGGGTCGCTGCCCAGCCGCACTTCCACGTTCAGCAGCGAACACAGCGCCAGCAGCGCGTCATCGTCGCGGGTCAGCGCCATCCAGCCAGTGAAGCCCTCATTGCCCGCATCCACGCTCCACAACGTGTAGTTGTGCTCGCGCAGACGGTCGAAGGCGGTGGACATCAGCTGCACACCGTCCAGGTCGGCGGCGAAATCCTCGTCGTCCAGGTCGCCACCCCAGTCCAGCTGCAGGTTGAAGCGCGCCGACAGCTCGTTCACCGCCGACTGCAGCGATTCCAGGTCATCGCGCTCCACTTCGAAGCCGGACTGCCAGGCGATGGCCGTGAGCAGCGCCGGCAGCCAGTCGCTGTCCGCTTCCAGCGGCTGCCCATCCTCGGCCAGGTGCTCGCGCCAGCGGTTGAACTGCTGCAGCGCCAGCTCCTCGTCGCCGGGGTTGATCAGCACCAGCAGGTTCCAGACCCGCGCCTCGAAGTCGTCTTCGTCGAAATCGTGGGCGTCTTCCTCGAAGTCGAAATAATCGCTGTTGTCGGGCATGGCGGGCACTCCTTGGGGCAGGCCGGCATTCTACGGTTTATCCTGTGCCGCTGAAGCCGGCCTTGGTGGCCGTCACTGTGAATGAAGCGATGAGCGATACCCCTCCCGACCACCTGGCGATCAACCCGGCCAGCCCCTTCCACGACGCCCAGGCCCTGGAACGCGGCGTTGGCGTGCGTTTCAACGACATCGAGCGTGACAACGTCGAGGAATACTCGGTCAGCGAAGGCTGGATCCGGGTACAGGCCGGCAAGGCCCGCGACCGCCGCGGCAACCCGATGACCATCAAGTCCAAGGGCAAGGTCGAGGTGTACTACCTGGACCAGAAGCCGGAATAACCCGCTGTTGTAGAGCCGAGCCCGTGCTCGGCTGCTCTTTCCGCAGGGCCGTGAGCCTGGAACGGAGAGCAGCCGAGCATGGGCTCGGCTCTACATGCAGGCGTCAATCGCGCTTGCGCGATTCCAGCAGGTCCAGGTTGCGGATCAGCCGGCGCGAGATCTCATCGGAAATCACCCCGCGCCGCGTCAGGCGGAACAGCTCCTCGCGTTCGGCGTTCAGGCCGGCGCTGCGCAGCTGGCGGTAGCCCTGCTCCATCCGGTTGACCTTCTCCGGGTCCACGTCGGGGCCGTCGTTGTCCTTTTCCAGATGGCGCTGGTACAGCAGGCTGACCCGCGAGGCAGCGTCGTTGTACAGCTGCACGTTCTCGGTGTTCTGGTTCATCACCATCTGCTGGCGCATGCGCTCCACCCCGGCCAGGGCAGCCTTGGAGGACAGCCGGCGGGCCAGGTCCTCTTCCTTGCGGTCGCCCGAATCGGCCGGCAGCTGCAGACCCTTCAGCAGCTGCGGCAGGGCCACGCTGGCGCCCACCAGCGAGAACAGGATCACCGCCGCCGCCAGGAAGATCACCAGGTCACGCGCCGGGAAGGCACTGCCGTCGGGCAGGAACAGCGGCAGGGTCAACACACCGGCCAGGGTGATGGCACCGCGCACACCCGCCACCGAGGTGGCCACCACGATGCGCCAGTTCGGCGCCTCGCCATGTTCCAGCCCACGGCGGCGCGCACGCAGCAGGTTCCAGCGCAGCGACAGCCACACCCAAAGCAGGCGCAGCGCGATCAGCGTGGCATTGATCACCAGCACGTACACCAGCAGCCACCAGGCGCTCTGGTGGCCGCTCTCGTTCATGGTGGTGGTGGCGCGCTCGACGATACCCGGCAGCTGCTCACCCAGCAGCACGAACATGATGCCGTTGAAACTGAACTGCAGCATGTTCCAGACCCCGGCACGCTGCACGCGCATGCTGCCTGATACGCGGCCGGTCAGCTCCACGTAGCTCATCGCGATGCCGGCGGCGACCGCGGCGAGGATGCCCGAGGCATGGATTTCTTCGGCCAGCAGGTAGGCCGCGAACGGAATGAGCAGGTTGACCAGCATCGCCGCACCGGGCTCTTCGCCGAAGCGGCGCCACAGCCAGCGCTGGAAGGTGGATACGCCCAGGGTGACCGCCACGCCCACCGCCAGGCCGGCCACGGCCACCCACAGGAAGGTCAGCGACGCGGTGGCCAGCGAGAAGCTGCCGGTCATCACCGCGGCCACGGCGAAGCGGAAGCAGACCAGGCCCGATGCATCGTTGAGCAGCGATTCGCCTTCCAGGATGTGCATCAGGCGCTTGGGAATGGGCGCCTTGGCGGCGATCGCACCGACCGCCACCGGGTCGGTGGGCGAGACGATGGCGGCCAGCGCGAAGCACACCGCCAGCGGCATCACCGGAATCATCCAGTGGATCAGCAGGCCCGCACCGATGACGGTGAACACCACCAGGCCGAAGGCCAGTTCGAGGATCGCGCCTTTATCGCGGAACAGGCCCTGCTTGGGAATGCGCCAACCATCCAGGAACAGCAGCGGCGGCAGGAACAGCAGGAAGAACACTTCCGGTTCCAGCGCGTGGCCACGGTTGAACACCCCGGCAATGACCGCGCCCAGGCCGATCTGCACCAACGGCAGCGGCAACGAGAATGGCAGGACGCGAACCAGGTAACCGCTGGCGACAACGGCCACCAGCATCGCCAGGACGACTTCGATGGTGTGCATGCTTCTTCCAGGAAGCGGCGCGTGGGGCCCGGGAAAAACCGGTGTGCGCCGGAGACTGGAAAAAAACTTAACACAGCAGGCCGTCGCTGCGGCCCGCTGTGTGAATGCGCGTCAGGGCAGCGACAGCAAACGCTGCGCGATCCAGCCCTGGATGTCCTGCTGCATGTCCGCCGACAGCGTGTGGCCAACCGGGTAGCCACGCAGCTGGTGGGCCACGCCCAGCGCCTGCAGGCGCGCAGCTGCGGATTCGGCCAGCGTATATGGCAGCTTGTCATCGGCATGGCCGTGCACCAGCAGGCCGTCCAGCCCGGCATCGGCGATATCTGCCGGCACGTGCGGGGCGATCTCCGGCAGGATGCGCCCGCACAGCACGCCGAAGGACTTCACCCGCTGCGGCTGGGTCAGGGCGACGCTGGCGCTCATGATGCCGCCCTGGCTGAAACCGGCCAGCACGGTCTGCCGCGCCTGCACGCCCAGCCGCTGCTGCTGCGCGACCAGCCAGTCGCCCAGCAGCAGGCGCGACTGCTCGGCCTGCGCCGGGTCGATCACCGGCCCCTGCGCGCCGAAGCGCACGGTGAACCAGCCGAACGCCTGTGGCCCGAACACCAGCGGCCCCCGCGGCAGCAGCACGTGCAGGCGCGGGTCGATGGCCTGGGCCAGCCCGGCCAGCGACTGCTCGTTGCTGCCCACGCCATGCAGCAGCACCACCAGCCCCTGTGCCGGGCCCTGCGCCGGCCGCTCCAGCTTCGGCAGCACCGCGCTCATGCGGCCACCGCCGCTGCGGCGCCGTCGAAGCGGTAGATGTCCATGGCCAGCATGCCGGCGTCGATGCCCGCATCGATGCGCTGTGCACCGAAGCCGCCCTCGCCGGCCGCGCCCATCGCGAAGTACAGCGGCAGCAGGTGCTCATCGGTGGGGTGCGCGCGTTCGGCAAACGGTGCCTGGCGGCGGTAGTCGAACAGCGCGTCGCGGTCGTTGGCGGCCAGCCGTTGTTCCACCCATTCGATGAAGGGGCGCACGTACGGCGCTTCCTTGCCGTCCTGGTAATCGCGCCAGTCGTGCAGGTTGTGGGTGATGCTGCCCGAACCGATCAGCAGCACGCCCTGCTCGCGCAGCGGTGCCAGCGCGCGGCCCAGCGCGTACTGGTGCTGCGGGCCCAGCATCGGCTGGATCGACAGTGGCACCACTGGCAGGTCGGCCTGCGGGCGCAGCATGCGCAGCGGCACCCAGGCGCCGTGATCCAGGCCACGGTGCGGATCGATGGCTACCGGCAGGCCGGCAGCGGCGATGCGGCCGGCCACCTCTTCGGCCAGCGCCGGATCGCCCGGGGCCGGGTACTGCAGTTCGAACAGTTCGCGCGGGAAGCCGCCGAAGTCATGGATGGTCGGCGGCTGCGGGTGCGCCCCGACCAGCGGCTGGCGGGCCAGCCAGTGCGCCGAGGCCATCACGATCGCACGCGGCGTGGGCAGGTCGCGGGCCAGCTCGGCCAGCCGCACGCCGACCTGCCCCGGGTGCAGGGCGGTCATCGGCGAACCATGGGAGATGTACAGCGAAGGCAGGCGGGACATGGAATCCTCCAGTAACTCTTGCAGGGGGCGATCAGCGCGAACGCAGGGTCCAGCGGCCATCGCCCAGCAGGAACAGCACGACCAGGGCCAGTGCCCAGAACGCCGGGTATTCCCAGCCACCGCCGGCATTGGCGAAGCTGAAACCATTGGCGCCGTGCACGGTAACGATCGTGCCCAGCAGCAGCGGCACGCCCAGCAGGCCGATCCAGCGCGCGTACACGCCCAGCAGCAGGGCGGTGGCGATGCCCAGCTCGGCAACGAGGGTGAAATACCCCAGCACACCAGGCAGGCCCAGCGACTGGAAGTAGGCCGCCGTGCCGGCCGGGGTGAACACCAGCAGCTTGGTCAGGCCGTGGGCCAGGAACAGGCCGCCCAGCGCCAGCCGCAACAGGGTGCCGGCATAGGGGGCGAGCGGTGACAACGGGCGGGAGACGGCGGTGGACATGGCGGCGACCTCGGAAGGAGTGGACACAGCTTATTGCGCTCACCATGGCGGATAAATACGATGATCCGACCGTATTTATTTCAAAAGTCGCAACAATGGACACCCTGGACGCAATGCGCGTATTCGTGGCGGTGGTCGAGCGCAACGGCTTCAGCGCCGCCGCCCAGGCGTTGGGCATGTCCACCGCCGGCGTGACCCGGCAGGTGGCCGCGCTGGAAAAGCGCCTGTCCACCCGCCTGCTCCACCGCACCACGCGCCGGGTCAGCCCGACCAGCGCCGGGGCGGCCTACTACGCCCAGTGCGTGCGCCTGCTGGCCGAGTTCGACGCGCTGGAAGCGAGCATCGGCGCGCAGGCGCTGGAGCCTTCGGGCACGTTGCGCATCAATGCGCCGGTCAGCTGGGGCATCGCCCGGCTCGGCCCGCTGCTGGCCGGCTATCGCCAGCGGTACCCGCAGGTGGAACTGGACCTGGCCCTGTCCGACCGCCTGGTGGACATGGTGGAAGAAGGCTATGACGTGGCCATCCGCATCACCCGCGAACCCAGCCCGGCGCTGATCGCGCGCCGTCTCGGCCAGGCCCGCATCACCCTGTGCGCGGCACCGTCCTACCTGGCCGCGCGCGGCACCCCGCGCACGCCGCAGGACCTGGAACAGCACGATTGCCTGGGCTACAGCTACTGGGCGTCGGGCAGCCAGTGGCCACTGCAGGGGCCCGGCGGCGAAACCCGGGTGACGGTGAACAGCATCCTGCAGGCCAACAACGGCGATGTGCTGCGCGAAGCGGCCATCGCCGGCATGGGCGTGATCCTGCAGCCGGATTTCCTGCTGGACGATGCGCTGGCCGACGGCCGCCTGCTGCGCGTGCTGCCCGAATGGGACGTGCCGGCGATCGGCATCTTCGCCGTCTACACCAGCCGCAGCCACCTGGCGCCGAAGGTGCGCAGCTTCATCGATTACCTGGTGGATGCGGGGGTGTGACGCCCGCGCTTCGCGCTCGCCGGGCATGGCCCGGCGGATTTCCACCGTCAGGCCACCACCTCATCCAGCGCGTCGATGATCTGCTCCAGCGGCGCTGGCCGTCCCAGCAGGTAGCCCTGCACCTGGTCGCAGCCATGCGCGGCCAGCCAGTTCAGCTGCCCCGGCGTTTCCACGCCTTCGGCAATGATGGTCAGCCCCATGCTGTGGCCCAGCGACAGCAGCGCGCGGCAGATCGAGGCATTGCGCGGGTTGGTTTCCACATCGGCCACGAAGCTGCGGTCGATCTTCAGGATGTCCAGCGGCAGGTGCTGCAGGTAGGACATGCTGGAATAGCCGGTGCCGAAGTCATCCAGCGACACGCTGATGCCCTGCTCGTGCAGCCGCTGCATGGTCTGCAACGCCTGCGCTGGCTTGCGCATCAGGCTGCTCTCGGTCAGTTCCATGTGCAGCGCGCCGCGGGCCAGCCCGAAGTCCTTCTGCGCGCGGGTGAATTCGGCCACCAGATCGCTGTTGAAGAACTGCACCGCCGACACGTTCACCGCAATGGACAGCTCGCCCCAGCCGGCATCCACCAGCCGCCGCTGTGCCTGCGCCGCCGCGCGGATCACCCAGCGCCCCAGCGCCAGGATCAGGCCGGTGTCCTCGCACAGCTGGATGAACTCGCTGGGCGGAATGAAGCTGCCATCGGCCTGCGGCCAGCGCAGCAGGGCTTCCAGCGCGGCCGGGCTGCCGTCGCTGGCATGGCGGATCGGCTGGAAGTACAGCTGGAATTCGTTGTCGATGGCGGCGTGGATGCGTGCCGCCAGGCGCAGGCGGTCGGCCAGGCGGGTGGTCACCGCCGTATCGAACCAGGCCACCACGTTGCCTTCGGCGCGTGCCGCGTGCGCGGCCTGCGCGGCCATGCCGATCACCTGTTCGGCGCTGTGGCCATCGCCCACCGCGTGCACGGCCACGCCGATGCGCGGCTCGAACTGGTGCAGTGAATCCTTGCCGCGCATCGGCGCCGAGACGATCTGCAGCAGATCATCCAGCGCCCGCTGGGCGGTGTGCTCGCCGCCGATGGCCAGCACGAAGTCTTCGGCCGGCTGGAAGGCCAGGGAACCGAAACGCGCGCCCAGCCCGCCCAGGCGCTGGGCCATCGACTGCAGCACCGCATCGCCGATCTCGCGGCCGAGCGTGTCGGCCACCAGCTGCAGGCCACGCAGCTGCACGTAGGCGATGGTGTAGGCACCTTCCTGCGCGTCCAGCTGTTCGGTCAGCGCGCGCACGGTCAGCAGGCCCGTATCCGGGTTGTGCCGCGCCCGGTAGGCCAGGTCGCGCTCGTAGGCCAGCCGCTCGCTCACATCCTCGGCCAGCACCAGGCAGGCCGGGCGGCCGTCGAAATCCAGCATGGACAGGTGCGCACGTACCTCGAATTCGCTGCCATCACGGCGCCGGTGCATGCGCACCGTCGATTCCGGCAGCCCATCCACCCGCGCTCGCGCAATCGCCCCCATCACCTCGTCCCACCCGCCGCGAGGACGGATGTCGAGAATGCTCATGGCCAGAAATTCCTCGCGGCTGTAGCCATACTGCTCGACGGCCGCCTCGTTGACCTCAAGGAAACGCAGGCTTTCCGGATCGAACACCCAGAATGGCGCCGGATTGCGGTCGAACAACAGGCGGAAGCGGCGCTCTGCACGGCTCATCTGTTCGCGTGCCCGGTAACGCTCGGTCTGGTCGGTCAGCGCACCGATCATCCGCCGCTGGCGGTCGGCCACCTCCACCCGCTGGCCGCGCGCAGCCACCCAGCGTACGTGGCCACCGGGCAGCACCAGGCGGAATTCCTCGTCCAGCACCGCACTGCCGGCAAAGGCCTGGTCAAAAGCCCGCTGCAGGCGCTCGCTGTCATCGCGGTGCACGCGGGTGAAGAACTCGGCCACCGGCAACGCATCGGCCTGCACATCGAAGATCTCCCGCGCCAGCGGCGACCAGTGCAGCTGCGCGGCATCCTCGTCCACGTACCACGTACACACCCGCCCGACCTGGTGGGCCAACAGCAGCTCGGCATGGCCGGTACGCAGTTCTTCGGCCATCGACTGATGGCTGCGGGTACTGCGGCGAACCGCGTACAGCAGGACCAGCAGCACGGCGGTGTAGGCAAGCATGATGGCCACGGCCGCCTGCAGGTAAGGCCACCACGGTGCCAGCACATCCTCGTCGGCCAACCCGACCTGCACCGCCAGCGGGCTGTGCTGCAGCGTGCTGATGGTGGAAATGCGCGGGATGCCATCCACGGCGCCAGGGATGCTGCCCAGTTCCACCAGAGCAGCACGACCCAGCAGATCGCGTCCCGGCAGCTGATAGCGACGACCCACCGTCGCCTGCGGGTGCGGCACCCGGGCGAGCATGGCGCCATCACGATCACTGATCGATACCAGCCCGTGTGGGCCGACATCCAGGCCGCCGACGATGCGCTGCAGTTCCTCGCAACGCAGCCGCGCCAGCAGCCAGCGGTCGCCGGCCATCGGCAGTGCCAGCGGCACCACCCAGCCGCCGTCGCTGACGCGCTGCGGCGGGCCGACGTACAGCGCACTGCCCTGCCCACGCCGCTGCGGGTCGCTCCACAGCGGCAGCTGCAGGTCGCCCTTGCCGGCCGTCAATGCGCGGCCATAGGTATCGAGCACCACGATGCTGTGCAGTTCGGCATGGCGGCTGAGCACACCACTGATGGCCGCATCCAGCAGGCTCGGGGCCTGTGCCGGCACGCTGCGGAACAGTTCGGCAGCATCGGCGGCAATACCGCTCATGGCCCGTTCCAGGTTGCGCAGCTCCAGTGCGAGCAACCGCTCAGTACCCACCGCCAAGGCACGGCTCTGCCGCTGCGCCGCTTCCAGGCGGCGCTGGTAGTCGTTGACCAGCATGGCCGCCAGGCCCACTGCCAGCAGCACGCCCAGCGCAACGCCGCCCCAGGTGATGGCACGCAGCGGCCGGGCCAGCGCGCGTCTCAGCGCCGGCATCGGTCGATCTTCCCTGTACTGTCGGCTGGCTTCATGCGCGAACGATTCCTCCACGTCCCCGACGTCAACGGCCGGCGGACGCCATTCTTGACGCCTCGACCTGCCCGGCACGCCACCTCCCATGGCTGCGCAGGGCCCCCGCCCGCAGCATGCACCACCCCGGTGGCCGCGTGAAGGTCACCGCCGCGCGTTCAGCCAGATCGCGCACAGCGCTGCCCCACCGGCGGTGCGGCCAGTGCACGCGCGGGGGATTAGACTTGGGGTTTTCCGCCGCAAGAGAAGTCCATGTCCAAGCTGCGCCGTCCCACCCTGGCGCTGGCCATCCTCGCCAGCCTGTCCCTGGCCGCCTGCGACCGCCCGGCCGAACCGGCTGCCGGTACCGCTGCGCCGGCCGATGCCGCCCCTGCCCCGGCCAAGCCGATGCTGGGCAGTTTCGGCTTCGATGCCAGCGGCATGGACCGCAGCATCGCCGCCGGCGACGACTTCTTCGGCTTCGCCAACGGCACCTGGGTGAAGAACACCGAGATCCCGGCCGACCGTTCGCGTTTTGGCAGCTTCAACGTCATCGCCGAAAAGACCCAGGCCGACACCCGCGCGATCCTGGAAGGGGCCGCCGGCAATGCGCAGGCCAGCGGCGATGACAAGCTGATCGGCGATTACTACGCCGCCTACATGGACGAGGCCGGCATCGAGAAGCGTGGCCTGGCCCCCGTGCAGCCGCAGCTGGCGGCCATCGGCGGCATTGCCGACAAGGCAGCCCTGGCACGCGCGCTGGGTGGCGACATGCGCGCCGACGTGGACCTGCTCAATGCCACCAACTTCTACACCGACCGTCTGTTCGGCCTGTGGGTGTCGGTGGACATGCTGCAGCCGGACCGCAACGCGCCGTACCTGGTACAGGGCGGCCTGGGCATGCCCGACCGCGACTTCTACCTGGGCGATGGCCGCATGGCCGACCTGCGCAAGCAGTACCAGGCCTACATCGCGCAGGTGCTGCAGCTGGCCGGCGTGGCCGACCCGGCCGGCAAGGCGCAGCGCATCCTGGCGCTGGAAACGAAGATCGCCCAGGCCCATGCCAGCCAGGAAGAAACCAACAACGTGACCCAGGGTGCCAACCCCTGGACGCAGGCGGACTTCAACGCCAAGGCTCCGGGCATGGACTGGGCCGCGTTCCTGGACGCCGCCAAGCTGGGCCAGCAGCAGGACTTCATCGTCTGGCAGCCCAAGGCCGTGGCCGGCCTGTCCAAGCTGGTGGCCACCGAGCCGCTGGACGTCTGGAAGGACTACATGACCTTCCACGCGCTGGACCGCGCCGCCGCCTACCTGCCGAAGAACTTCGCCGACGCCCGCTTTGCCTTCCATGGCACCGCGCTGAGCGGCACCCCGCAGCAGAGCGACCGCTGGAAGCGTGCGGTGGACGACGCCAACCACGCCGTGGGTGAAGCCATCGGCAAGCGTTACGTGGAAAAGCACTTCGACGCCAAGACCAAGGAACGCGCGGACGAAATGGCGAAGAACATCATCGCCGCCTTCGCCAAGCGCATCGACGCCCTGGCCTGGATGTCGCCGCAGACCAAGGCACACGCCAAGGCCAAGGTGGCCGGCCTGACCGTGGGCATGGGTTACCCGGACAAGTGGCGCGACTACACCGGGCTGGAGATCCGCCGTGACGATCCGCTGGGCAACGCGCAGCGTGCCGAACGGTTCGAATACGAGCGCAACGTCGCCAAGCTGGGCAAGCCGGTCGACCACAGCGAGTGGGCGATGCTGCCGCAGACCATCAACGCGATGAACGTGCCGCTGGAAAACCGCCTGGTGTTCCCGGCCGCGATCCTGCAGCCGCCGTTCTTCGACGGTGCCGCCGACGATGCGGTGAACTACGGTGCCATCGGCGCGGTGATCGGCCACGAGATCAGCCACGGCTTCGACAATGCCGGCGCGCTGTTCGATGAAACCGGCAAGCTGCACAACTGGTGGACGGCCGAAGACCTCAAGCAGTTCAACGCCGCCGGCGATGCGCTGGCTGCGCAGTTCAGCAGCTACGAGCCGTTCCCCGGCGTGCATGTGAACGGCAAGCTGACCCTGGGCGAGAACATTGCCGATGTGGCCGGCCTGGGCACCGCCTACGACGCCTACCAGATGTCGCTGCAGGGCAAGCCGGGCCAGACCCTGGAAGGCTTCACCCCCGACCAGCGCTTCTTCCTGGGCTTCGCCCAGGCGTGGCGCAGCAAGAGCCGCGAACAGGCGCTGCGCAACGGCCTGCTGACCGACGTGCATGCACCGGGCCAGTACCGCGCGCTGACCGTGCGCAACATCGACGCCTGGTACCCGGCGTTTGAAGTGAAGGAAGGCCAGAAGCTGTACCTGGCCCCGGACAAGCGGGTCAAGGTGTGGTGATGTGAAGCAGACGGGCGCCGAAAGGCGCCCGTTTTTTTGGGATGCCGCGTTATCCACGCGTGGCGTGGATCTACTGGCGGCGCGTCGTGCATCGATCTCGCAACCTGCTCTGGTAGGGGCCAACCTTGGTTGGCGCTTTTCCGCCATCCACGCATGGCGTGGATCTACTGCCGCACGGAATCGAGCCGTAGATCCACGCCATGCGTGGATACGCAGCATCGATCACCCCACCGCCGGCCACTCGCGCAACACGTCCACCGGCACGCCCACGCGTGCGCAGGCGCGCGTGGCCAGGCCATCGGGCAGCGCGCGGCGGAACAGCGGTGCCATGCCCTGCATCAGCTTGGCCGACGCTGCAGCCTGCGTCCGCTGGCCGGTACTGCGCTCCAGCATCGCCTCGGCCCAGTCGGGCAGCAGCGCGGCGCCCGCACCCAGGAACACCGCGCGCGACAGGCCCGGAATCGGCACCGGCAGGTTGACCGCCGACAGCACCTCCAGCACTTCGCGCGAGCGCGCATCGGCCAGCAGCTCCGGCTGCCGCGCACAGAAGTAGGCGGCCACTTCCGCCTCGCTGCGCGGCACATCCACCGCACCCAGTGCTTCGGCCACGCAGCGGTACTCGTCGTAGTAGCGGTCGGCAATCTCCACCGGCACCTCGCGGCCGTAGCGGCGATAGCCCTGCAGGAAGCCGAACGCCTCGGTCACGTGCACCCACGTCAGCAGCTGCGGGTCATCGGCCGCATAGGGCTCCCCCTGCGCTGTGCAGCCGCGGATCTGCGCATGGATGCGGCGCACCTTGGCCACCAGCGTTTCCACTTCACCAGCCGGCGCATAGCTGGTACCCGCCACGAAGGCCGTGGTCCGCCGCAGGCGCCCCACCAGGTCCTGGCGGAAGTTGGAATGGTCGTACACGCCAGCCAGCGCGCGCGGGTGCAGGGTCTGCAGCATCAGCGCGCACAGGCCGCCGGCCAGCATCGAGGGCAGCTCGGCATGCATGCGCCAGGTCACGCTGTCCGGCCCGAACCAGCCCGGATCGCCCAGCGGGTGGTCGTAATCGATGCCGCTCTGGCCGCGCGGGAAGGCATCAAGCACCCAGCGCCGGATGGGCGCGGTGACGGGGCGGGCAAGGCGGTGCAGCAACGGCGGCATCTTCGGTCCAGGCGGTGGCGGAATCGGCCGCGGTCTGCGCGGTCAGCCTCGATTCTGGGCGATACGGGCGCATGCAGCGAGTCCACCGGCTCAGCCACGGTTTCATGTGCAGCCGCAGCACATTTCACCCTGCGACATCTTGACGCAGGCTACCGGCGCGATGCTGCGCCGCAACAACATTCACCCATTCAGACAAAACCCTTACGGCGCTAGGCATTGCGCCCATTGCACGGGCCGCTGGAAGTGCTAGAACTGAATCCGCCACACCGTCCAATGCTGATCGACGCACGTTCCACAAGGGAGCCAGCCATGATTGCTTTGTTCAAGGGTTTGGGACTACTGCTTCGCGACAACGAGCTCTACCACAGCCCGTTCGATAAACAGGTGGCGCACTGGCGCAACCTCAGCGAGCAGCAGATCCGCGATGAAGTGGCGGTGCTGGCCCAGGCCAAGTGCCAATGGCTGATCGCCTCGATCATCGGCTGGCAGGCGGCGTCGCTGCTCATCCTCGGCCTGATCGCCAACTATCTCTGGCGCGATGACTACCACATCACCTTCACCCGCGTGGTCGTGGTGTTCGGTTCGTGGGTCTCGATCCTGTTCGTGATCTGGTTCATGGCCAACATGTTCGACCAGCAGGCCGGTTTCGAGCGCTGGATGAAAGCCTTCAACAGCCGTGCGCGCATCACCTCCAAGGCCGACAGCGTCGAATGCGTGGCCGAAGCTCTGGACCTGGCCGAGCATTACCCGGAAGTGCTGGACTACAAGCAGGCGGTCACCGCCAAGCGCGAACTGCGCCACGAGGACATCCGCATCATGACCGAGATCGGGCGCATGCGGCAGCACTCCGAACTGGTCGGCCGGCTCAACCATGTCGGCGAAACCGAACACCACCACGACCTGACCCTGCAGCCGGCGTACTGACGCGAAAAGCGGGGGGATCCGCAATGCCACCGTGAGCGATCACGGTGGCATTGTTTTTTCTACATGCCGCGGAACAGGGCCATGAACGGCTGGCTGACCACCAGCGTCTCGCTGCGCTGGCGCAGACGCAGCACGCCGCGCCCGGTATCGTCGCGGCTGACCGCGGCCACCGCCTTCATGTTGACGATGGTGGAACGATGCACCTGGCGGAAGTGCTGCGGGTCGAGTACGTCCAGCAGTTCGCGCAGCGGCGTGCGCAGCAGGCTTTCGCCGGCGGCGGTGACCACCGTGGTGTACTTGTTGTCGGCGCGGAAATAGACCACGTCCTCCAGCATGATCAGCTGCGTCTCGCGGCCGTTGCTGGCGGTGATCCAGGCCAGTGGCGGGCGGTCACCTGCGCCCTGTGACGGGCCCAGGCGCTGCAGCAGGCGTTCCAGCACCGCATCATCCTGGCGCGTGGTGGGCAGGCGCGAAAGAATGCGTTCGCGCGTGGCCAGCAGGCGCTCGTCGCTGACCGGCTTGAGCAGGTAATCCATGGCGCCCTGTTCGAACGCATCGATGGCGTACTGGTCGTAGGCGGTGACGAACACCACCTGGGTGCGCGGGCTCAGTTCGGACAAGGCGCGGGCCACCTCGATGCCAGTGATGCCCGGCATGCGGATATCCAGGAAGGCGATGTCCGGCTGCTTCTCGGCCAGCTGCTCCAGCGCACTGGCGCCATCCTCGCACTCGGCCACCAGCTTCAGTTCCGGCCACAGCCGGCCCAGCTGTTCCACCAGCGACTGCCGCAGCAGTTCCTCGTCTTCGGCAATCAGGGCTTCAAGCGGCATGGCTGCGTTCCTTGGCCGACTGCGGCAGGGTCATGGTCGCGGCCACGCCGCTGGGGAAGTTGGCGACGATCGCCACACCGGCCTGCTCGCCGCAGGTCAGGCGCAGGCGCTCGCGCAGGTTCTTCAGGCCGATGCCGGTGCCGCTGGTGCCCTGGCCGAAGCCCAGGCCGTCGTCGGCGACGGTCACGGTCACGTGGTCATCGAAGCCGCGCGCCAGGATCCAGATGGTGCCGCCACCGGGCTTGGGTTCCAGGCCGTGCTTGATCGCGTTTTCCACCAGCGTCTGCAGGGCCATCGCCGGCAGGTGCACACCGTGCAGTTCATTGGGTACCTGCACTTCCACCGCCAGCCGCGCGCCCATGCGGATGCGCAGGATTTCCAGGTAGGCGCGGGTACGCTCCAGCTCCACGCCCAGGGTGGACACCGATTCGTCCACCTGCGGCAGCGAACTGCGCAGGTACTGGATCAGGTGGCCCAGCATCTGATCGGCACGCGCCGGATCGGTGCGGGTCAGCACCTGCGCGTTGGCCAGGGTGTTGTAGAGGAAATGCGGTTCCACCTGCGCGTGCAGCAGGTTCAGCCGCGCCACCGACAGTTCCTTTTCCACCTGGGTCTGTTCGGCGGCCGCCTGCTCGTCGCGGCGCTGGTCGGCCACGCGGCGGCTGATCGCGCGGGTGACCGCTTCGGCGTTCTCGAAGTTGCTGCCTTCGTCCAGCGCCAGCAGATCGGCCCACCAGCCGGCATCGGGCTCGAACAGCAGGGTGACGGTGCTGGTGCCCTGCCCCGGGGTGACCGTGGCCTGCACGCTGTTGCGCTTGATCGCCAGCCGCGCAGGCAGGTTCCAGCGCGAGGGCTGGCGGCCATTCCAGGGATCGACGCGACGCACGTAGGCGCGCACCTGCAGGCTGCCAGCGGCGCTCTCCACATCTTCCACGCGCGGCAGCTCGGCCAGGGCGGCTTCGACCACGGCGAAGGCCGGGCCGGCATCCATCGGCAGTTCCACCTGGCGGCGCTGGCGGGCAGACAGTGTGCTGCCATCCAGGCGCCCGGCCACCAGCCACACGCGGCGCACGTGGGTGATGGCGCTGCCCAGCGCGGTGATCATCAGGAACATCGCCAGCAGGCCGAAGACCCAGCCCGGGCCATCGTTCATGCCGCTGAAGATGCCGCTCCAGACCATGCCGGCGACAACCAGTGCGGCGGCCCAGGCCAGCAGGTGGCGGAGGATGAGGGAGAGGCTGGCGATCACGGTGGCGCCTTGGAGGAAGGGGGTGAGCCGAGCATAGGGCGGCCCATCGGGCACACAAGCGGCCTGCGACGAAGGGCCGGAAAGCGGGGATGGAAGCCGTTACGGCAACGCCGGGCATGGCCCGGCGCTACCGAAGGGTGGCGGGGCAGCGCCCCGCAATCCCTTATCTGCGCTGGTCGGCGCTGGCGTCACGCACGGCGCGGAAGGACTCGTCCTTGCTCCAGTTCGGCCAGTTGCGCGAATTGGCCAGCTGGTTGCCCAGGGTGTAGAGCACTTCCAGGTCGCGGGCGGCACCGGCAAACACCCAGTCCGGCTGCCATTCGTCGCCCTGCTGGTGGTAGCGCTTGGCGGTGTAGTCCTCCGAAGCTTTCCTGCCGGCGGCCACGCCACCGTCCACCCAGTCCTGGCCAGCCGACCAGGACAGCGCCGGCACGCCGCGCTTGGCGAAGGAGAAGTGGTCGGAGCGGAAGAACAGGCCCGCCTCCGGCTTCGGGTCCGGGGTATAGCGGATGTCCCAGCCCTTGGCCACGTCCTTCAGCTGGTCCAGCAGCTCGAAGCGCGCGGTGCCGTAGATGCCGAAATCGCGCGACGGGCCGAACGGCGCCATGCCATCCATGTTGATCGCCGCCACGGTCTTTTCCAGCGGGTACAGCGGGTGGGTGGCGTAGTACTCCGAACCCAGCAGGCCCTTTTCCTCGGCGGTGACGGCCAGGAACAGCAGCGAGCGCTGCGGGCGCGGGGCCTTGGCGAAGCCGCGGGCCAGTTCGATCAGCGCGGCGGTGCCGCTGGCATTGTCCAGCGCGCCGTTGAAGATGCGGTCGCCGCGTGCATCCGGTTCGCCCACGCCGATGTGGTCCCAGTGCGCGCTGTAGATGATGGTCTCATCGGCATGGCTGCTGCCTTCCAGGCGCGCGGCCACGTTGTGCGAGGTGATCACTTCGGTCTTCACCGCGTACTTCGCATCCAGGCTGGCGCCGGTCAGCGGTACCGGGGTGAAGTCGCGCTGCTGCGCCTTCTTCTTCAGCGCTTCGAAATCCTGCCCGGCCGAGCGGAACAGTTCCACGGCCAGATCGCGCTGGATCCAGCCTTCCAGCAGCGGGTGGGTCTCGGCGGGGTTGTCGCGCACCACGTCGAACATGGTGTTGGTGTTGGAACCGGCCACCGTTGCCCAGCCGTACGAGGCCGGTGCGGTTTCGTGCACGATCAGCACGCCCAGCGCGCCCTGGCGGGCACCTTCTTCGTACTTGTACGGCCAGCGCCCGTACCAGGTCATGCCCTTGCCATCGAAGTCGCCCTTGCCGGTTTCGAAGTCGGGGTCGTTGATCAGCACGACGGCGATCTTGCCCTTCAGGTCCACGCCCTTGAAGTCGTCCCAGTTGCGCTCAGGCGCCTTCACGCCGTAGCCGAGGAAGACCAGCGGGGCCTTGCTGATGTCGACGTTGGTGGCACCGTTCATGGCGGCGCGCACGGCGATCTGCTTGCCCTGGTCGAGGGTGAGGGTCTTGTCGCCCTGGTGCAGGGCCAGCTGCGGGGTACCGACGATGTCGCCCTTGCGCAGGGGCACGGCCTGGGTCCACAGGCGCTTGCCGTCCTTGAGGTCGCCGCCGGGCTGCAGGCCGGCGGCGGCGAACTGCTTGCTGAGGTAGGCGATGGTCTTTTCTTCGCCGGCGGTGGCCGGGGAGCGGCCTTCGTAGGCGTCGGAGGCCAGTTCCTTGACGTCGGCGGAGATGCGCGCGCCGTCGAACTTCGGGGTGGCCGCCATCAGTGCGCTCGACACGGACAGGGCGAGCACGCCCAGTACTGCTCGTTTCATTGCTCTCTCCAGCAGGAAAATCCTTCTGGAGTGTAATTGGATTCGGCAGGGCTGCGCCCCGCACCTGCAGAGGCCAGGGCCGAAGCAACAGCAACAGCGGGCTATCCGTGGGATGGCGGGGTGGGTCCGGTTGCGGGGGACACCGTGAATACGTCCATGTAGGCTTGGGCGCGCCATCCATTGCGCTTACACCCCCGCAACCGGACCCACCCCGCCTTCGACAGATTTCTGCGGTCTGTGGGAACGGCGTCAAACAAGAAGGGGTCAGATCCCTTTCCCGGCGGGAAAGGGCTCTGACCCCATCTGTATGTTGCTTGAGCCTGTTACCAGTTCGGGTCTTCTGCCGGGGCAGCAGCGGGCTTGGGCTTCGGCTTGGCGGCCGGGCGGGCAGCCGGGGTGGCCGAGGCCGTCGCCGCGGCGGCTGCCGGCTTGCTGCCCAGCTTCTGGCGCAGTTCCACCTGGCCCGGGCGGAAGCCGCCGCGCATGGCGTCCACGCCTTCCTCGATGGTGCCGTAGGAGGTCTGTGCGGCCACGCGGTCGATGCGGATGGTGCAGCACGGGTGTTCGCTGCGGCCCAGCGAGCGGCCGGTCTGCGGGTCCTTCAGCTCCTCGCCCAGGCGCACGGCCTGCCAGCGCTGGCCGGCCTGCAGGCTTTCGCCGCCCTGGCTCAGCACCACCTGGTCACCGTCCACCGACACCACCGATACCGGGAACAGCGTGGTGACGATGGTCGTGCCGATCTGGCCCGACAGCGATTCCATCATCGCCGCGGCCATGTTGCGGCCATTGACCACGCGCGGCAGGGTGCTGGGGCCGGTCGAGGCCAGCTGGTGGTCGAAGCTGTCGGACATCACCACCTGGCCGGTGGTGGCGTTGATCAGGCGCAGGGTGATGCGGCCGCCGCCCGAATACGAGGTCACCTGGCGGTCGGACATGCGCAGGTTGCGCACGCTGCGCGGGTACTCGAAGCGTTCGATGGTCGGGATCAGGATCAGGTCGGTCGCCAGCTGCTGGCCCACGCGTGCGGTGTCCTGCAGGCGCACGTTGCCGCTGTTGATGTGGTCGATCTCGGCCTGCAGTTCGTCGCCGAACTCACGGTCCAGCACGATGAAACGCTGGGTCTGGGTCAGCGTGTCGGACAGGCGCGCGCGGATCGCATCGGCCACTTCATCGGCACTCACGCGGCCATCGCCCACGGCATAGCTGCCGGCCTTGGTGCGCGGCAACGCAACCACGATCTTCGGCTTGCCCTGCTCGTCCGGTGCACGGTACTGGGCGATCTGCGCACGCACGCGCACCTTCCAGTAGCTGCGCATGCTGCGGTGGGTCACATCCGAATCGAACGAGCTGGCACCGCGCTTGGCGTCGACCTTCACGTTCTCTTCGTAGTTTTCCTTGTAGCTGGCCGAGGCCGACGCATTGCCGTCCGAGCCCTTCGCCTCGGCCTGGCCGGAGGCGCTGGCCGAGGCCTGGCCCTTGAAGCTCCAGCCTTCATCGCTGGCGCGCACGCGGGCGATGGTTTCCTCGTCCAGCTGACGCACTTCGTCCTGCGAGAGGATTTCATAGCCCAGCACCGCACCCTGCGAGCCGGCGATCATCTGCTGGGTGAACGCGTCGGCGCGGATATCGCCGACGTGCTGGTCATCCACATCCACATGCAGGCCTGCGCGCAGGCTCTGCATCTGGCTGGCCACGCGTACGCCGTTGACCTGGGCCACGGCCGACTGCAATGCCGCCAGCACCGCCAGTTCCGGGGTGCTGCCGATGCCGTCGGCTTCGCGGGCGACCTGGGTGGTACCGCCGAAGTCCGGCGAACCGCGCAGCGGCGCTTCCTCCGCCGGTGCATTGGCCGCCAGCGCGCTGGGGGCCTTTTCCTTGGCAGCCGGTGCCGTTTCAGCCGGCGCGTCCTCCTTGCCGCACGCGGCAAGGAGGGCAGCGGCCAGCCCCAGTCCGATCAATCGGGTCGTCATACGCATGGGGTCGGACCTCGGATCAGATCGAGTCGAGCATCGAATCGGCGTTGGACGGCACCTTCACCTTGCTCTTCTTGGCGAAGGTCACGGCCGACTTGGTCGAGCCGTACAGGCCCTGGATGAAGCCCGGCGATTCCTTGGCAACCCAGGCACCGGCGGCCAGCTTGCGGCCCACGGTGGCCATCTGGGTGGCGCCCAGGTTCTTCATGCCGGCGGTGAAGTTGCTGGCTTCGCCGCCCAGCTTCTGCGCTTCAGCGGCCGAGGCCAGCAGCGAGACCAGGCCATCGGCGTAGTGCTTCTTCGATTCGGCGTTCAGTTCCGGCTGGGCCGCCTGGCGCTCGTCGATCGCCGCCTGGGCAGCTTCGCTGACCGACACCGACTTCTTCATCGCATCGACGCTGACCGAACCGGACGACAGCGCCTGGCGCTCGGCTTCCAGCAGCTGCACCTGCTCGGCCAGGCCGAAGGCGCGGGCGAACGAGGTCTGGGCCTGCAGCGAGTGCGACTGCGAGGTGACGAAGCGGCGCACCAGGGCTTCCTGTGCGGCTTCGTCCGGGGCGGCGGCGCTGGAGGCGCTGCTGGAGGAACCGGTGGCGGAGCCGGCCAGGTCCTTCAGCTTGCCCAGGCCCGCGTGGGCCGGCATGGACAGGGTAGCGGCGGCGATGGCCACGAAAAGAGCGGTATTGCGGATCATGGAAGTGTCCTTTGGGAGAGACGGCCGCGAAGCGGCACGTGGAAACAGGGGGGTAGCGCCGGGCCATGCCCGGCGACGCTTGCCAGGGATCAGCGGACCGCCTTGACGTTCAGCTCGTTGATCATCTGCTGGGCAGCCTTTTCGGCGGCCAGCTGCAGGGCGTTGGTGCGGGCCACGGTTTCGTTCGGGCCGGTGCCGGAGAACTGCACCGGGCCGACCGAGGACACGGTGCGCGGGAAGCGACCGGTCACGTCCAGCACCTTGCCGGTGACGGTGACGAACACGCGGGTGTTGCCACTGGCCGGATCGCGGTCACGCATGCCCACGTCCAGCGTGCCCACAGCGATGTACGGGATGTTGGCCGCACGGATGCCGTTGGCGGTATCGCGCAGGGTGGCCGGGGCCAGGTCGTTGCCGGTGCTGAAGTCCTTGCGGATGCGCTCGATGCTGAGCAGGCCGCGCGACTCGCCTTCCACGTACTCCGCTTCCACCACTTCGTAGCCGGCCGCGCTGAAGGCGCCGGTCATGGCGGTGTTGACCTCGGCGGCGTTGGCCACCTTCCAGGTGATGTTGTCGGCACGTGCGGTGGTGCTGCCACCGGTGGTGACCGACATCGAACCGTTCTGGTTGATGCTGCCGTTGGTGCTGACCGAGTTGCCACGGAACGAATCACCTTCGCGGGTGTTTTCGCTGTAGCTGGTGCTGACGTCGGCGCGACGGTATTCCTTGTCCTGGAACGACTGCACGGTGTCCTGCGAGCGGGCCATGAACAGGAAGGTCAGCAGCGAACGCTGGGCGGCGGTGGCACCGGCCACGGCCGAACCGGCATCCAGCTTGGTCTGCAGCAGGGTGGTGTTGATCTCGGCGCGGACGGTGACGCTGTAGGTCTTGGCCTTCTTGTCCTCGTTGTCCGACAGCTGCACGGCGCTGAGCACGTAGCGGTCGATTTCACCGATGAACTCGGCGCGGCGTGCTTCGAACAGGCGCAGCTTGGCCGCACCGGTTTCGGCGATATACGCCTCCAGTGCATTGACCTTGGCCTTGTTCATGGCTTCGGTGCGGGTGCCGGCGCTCAGGCGCAGGCTGTAGCTGGCCGAACCGGTGCCACGCGAACTGGCGGTCTGTGCGGCGACCGGCGAGGCCACCACCAGGGCGATGAGGATGAGCAGGATGGTACGCATCAACGACATGACTTGATCAACTCCTGGAGGGCTTGGGTCTGCTGCTGCAACGGGCGGCCGCCCGGCTTCTGTTCGTCCAGCCACGCGCGCGAATCGGCACGCTTGGCCGCGGCGCCGGCGAAGGCATCGAAGCCGGCCAGCAGGGTTTCGTAGCTGGCCGACCACTGGTCGACCTGCCACTGCGTGACCGGCACCACCTTGGTGGCGCCCTTGCGCAGCGGCTGTTCGAAATAGACCTTGCCGGAGAAAGGCTCGGTCACCTTGGTGGTGAAGAACGCGCCGAACAGCATCGTCTTCATCGCCGGGGTTTCATTGATGACGCCGTTCTTCAGCGCATCGACCTGCACGGTGATGACATAGTCCGGCTCGGGAATCTTCAGCTGGTAGACCTTGCCGTCGGCAAAGCGCGCGGCCATCGCGCCGCCAATGGCCTGGCCCGACGCCGGCGGCAGCAGGCCCACACCGGTGTTGGCCGACAGCGTCTTGGACAGTTCGTGGGCCAGGGTGGCGCGCAGCGTGTCGGACCACTTCGGGTCCGGCAGCTTGGCCAGGGCAGCCTCGGACAGCGTCACCGCACCCACCTGCAGGCGCCGCGAGGCGGCTTCAGGCAGCTTGGCCTGGGCCAGGGTGGTGGCCAGCACCTGCGGCAGCGCGGCGTTGCCGCTGCCATACAGCAGATCGGCAACGATCGCGTCGATATCGTCGCTGTCCGGGCGGTAGTCCTGCACGTCGATGCGCTGCAGGGTGACCGGGTAGGACGCGACCACCTGGCGTTCGCGGAAGTCGAAGAACAGCGCCTGCAGCGCCACTTCCACCAGCACCTTGTACTGGTTGCCGATCGGCTCGACCGACACCAGTTCGCGGTCCAGCGCCGCGGCCAGCACGATGGCGCTGGTGGTGCCGTCGAGCATCGCCACCGGCTGGTCGATCAGTTCCAGGCTGGCCGGCGGGCGGCGCTTCAGCGCCTGGGCCAGGGTCTGGTTGAGCGGGATCAGGCCACGCTTTTCCAGCACGGCATGCGCATGCGGCGTGGTGGCCTGCACGGCAGCGGCATCAGCGGTATAGGCAAAACCGGCCCAGTAGGCCTGCTGCGATTTGTCTGCGGCCTGCGCGGCCCCCGTGAAGGCCACCATGCACAGCACCAACAGCACGCGCAGGGCGCGTGCAGTCCTCTTCCTTGAAGCCATCGACCTGCGTCCTGTGTCCACCCCATGCCGGACGCGGCACAGGCGTGTGAAGGGCGCAACGATAGCCGCTGTTTACAAAACGGGCAAGATGCGACAGTCCAGGTCAGTTAAAACTCAAGCCCTGTCGCCTATCAATCTCACCCACCGGACCCACCATCGCGCAGCAGCTCATCCAGTGCCTTGCGGTCGGCAGCAACGGTTTCCTTGTCCATCGACATCGGCGTAACGTAGCGCGGCGCTGCAGGCTGCTGTTCCGGCACATCCGGAGCCTGCGAGGTCTGCGGCAGCAGCCGCGCCTTGAACAGGTACGACGGAATCTCATCGTCCGAAGGGCTCACTTGGATCATCGTCACCTGGTCCGGCCGCCGCATTGGCACCACCATGCTGGCCCGCTTCGATTCGGCCGCGGCCATCGTGGCCAGTACCAGTTGCACGAACGGCGAGGCCGCACCGGTTTCGCCCAGCCGCGCGTACAGGTCGATGCCTTCCTTTGGATCCAGCAGGTCCGGGTTGCCCTTGAGCTCGCGCAGTACTGGCGACAGTGTGGCGATGCCGGTACCGGCCTTGCCGGCGTCAAGGAACACCGAGTCGATGTAGGTTTCGCCGGCGGCCCGTTTCCAGCCCTCCACAAGCGCCTCGTGCTGGGCCTGACGTTTGAGAGGCGTGCCCTGCTCATCCGTGAGGCGGGCGACGACCGGGCGATGCAACTTGGCGAGCGTGGGTAGTTCGTCCCATTGCTTGAAGTGGGCGCGCGTCCAAGGGGTGGGAAAGAACGGTGTGGGTTTGAAAGGCTTCGGCGGGGTTGCCTGCCATCCGTTGAATTGCGGCCACCACTCATCGACGTTCACTTCGGTATACGGCGCCCACGGCCGCAGCCATTCCACCCGCTCGCGGCGGGCGACCACCATGGCCGCATAGGTGGCCAACGGGGTGCTGGCCGTGCGCGGGGCATCGTATTTTCCTCGCGGCCCTTTGCCATAGACAAGGAGGGCCGGCATATCGGGGTGACGCTCGAACGTCCGGAAGATGGCTTCGATCACATCTTCAGGCGTGTCGCTGTAGACCACGTCCAGTTGCTTGATCTGGGTCCAATGGAGGCCGGCTGGCATGCGGGTGCTGTTGATGAACCGGCCATCCATCTCTCTTAGACGTTCGTCGGATCGAATTTCACGTAGCCAATCATTTGCATCGGTCGGAACAACTGTCACACTGGGAATCGGCCAGGCCTCCACCATGGTCTTCAAGGCCAGCTCCAGAGTATCTGCCTGACGCTTCTCCAGAACTCCCGGGCCATTTGCATGTCGCCAACGTGGTGAGTCTCTGGGCGGCATCACATTTGCACTGAAGCTGTCCGCCTGCTTCAACTCATGCCACACATCGCCCTGGCGGAACATCTCCACGGACAGCCCGACGCCGATGATGTCCAGAGTGAGCATGCGCTGATCGTTATCCATAGCGGGGGCATCCGGTAGCGGTGGCGGCTGCGCGCCAGAGATGGGGGATTGATTCAGCCCCAGGAAATCGTTGGGAAGGACGGCCGGGTCATAGGTAAGGGGCGGACGCACAGCCTCTGCAAACGCGGCAGGGTCTACTGGCCACGCCTTTTCCAGGGCACTCTTCTTCTCGCAAGCTTGCAGAAGAAGACAGAGCAGTATCAGAAGACAGGGCCTCCTCATGCGCCCGCGCCCTGTCGCACAGGCTGGTATCTCTTTCGATCAGCGGCCGTCTGCGTCCAGACCAGAGTGGGTAACTCGCAATTCGCACATTCGGGCAGGATGCCGGTCTTGCGATAGCGCAAAGTCTGCGCAATCAAGGGAAAGTCACTTCCTTCACGGTGATAGATCTCTAGCGCCTTTTCCACCTCTTCGGGATCACTGGTGGGAGCAACCTTTTCACGCTTATCCCACGGCGTCCTCCAGTCCGCCACCAGGCACAGATACAGGTAGTACGTCCGGTCATCGATCATCCTGGCCTGCCCGATCGACAGGTCATAGGCGGTAACCTTCTGGCTGTGCATCGCGTTGGCTACGATGCTCGAGTGGAACGACTTGCGGTTGTCTTCGCTGTCGGTGGTGTCCATCCAGCAGCCATGCGGCGACAACCCAAACTTCAGGCCTTGACCATCGCGGATACGTTTGGTGAAACAGCCCTCACACATCCCTTAGATACCCTCAATGGTGCCGCCACCATCGCGCAGCAGCTCATCCAGTGCCTTGCGGTCGGCAGCAACGGTTTCCTTGTCCATCGACATCGGCGCAACGTAGCGCGGCGCTGCAGGCTGCTGTTCCGGCACATCCGGCGCCTGCGAGGTCTGCGGCAGCAAGCGTGGCTTGAACAGGTACGACGGAATCTCATCGTCCGAAGGGCTCACTTGGATCATCGTCACCTGGTCCGGCCGCCGCATCGGCACCACCATGCTGGCCCGCTTCGATTCGGCCGCGGCCATCGTGGCCAGTACCAGTTGCACGAACGGCGAGGCCGCACCGGTTTCGCCCAGCCGCGCAAACAGGTCGATGCCTTCCTTTGGATCCAGCAGGTCCGGGTTGCCCTTGAGTTCGCGCAGCACCGGTGACAGTGTGGCGATGCCGGTACCGGCCTTGCCGGTGTCAAGGAACACCGAGTCGATGTAGGTTTCGCCGGCGGCCCGTTTCCAGCCCTCCACAAGCGCCTCGTGCTGGGCCTGACGTTTGAGAGGCGTGCCCTGCTCATCCGTGAGGCGGGCGACAACCGGTCGATGCAGCTTGGCGAGCGTGGGTAGTTCGTCCCATTGCTTGAAGTGCCCGCGCGTCCAGGGCGTGGGAAAGAACGGTGTGGGTTTGAAGGGTTTGGGTGGCGTCTGCCCCCATTTCCAGAAACCTGGGTAGATCGTGTCCTCGCCCATCTGGGTATACGGTGCCCACGGCCGCAGCCATTCCACCCGCTCGCGGCGGGCGACCACCATGGCCGCATAGGTGGCCAACGGGGTGCTGGCCGTGCGCGGGGCGTCGTATTTTCCGTCTGGCCCGAGGGCATACACCAGGAGCGCCGGCATATCAGGGTGACGCTCGAACGTCCGGAAGATGGCCTCGATCACGTCTTCGGGCGTGTCGCTGTAGATGACATCCAGTTGCTTGATCTGGGTCCAGTGGAGGCCGGCTGGCATACGTGTGCTGTTGATGAACCGGCTATCCATTTCCCGAAGCTCTTCTTCCGTATCAATACGCCGCAGCCAGTCATTGGCGGTGGTAGACACAATTGTTACGCTGGGAATCGGCCAGGCCTCCACCATGGTCTTCAAGGCCAGTTCGAGCGTATCTGCCTGGCGTTTCCCCAGAACCCCCGGCCCATTCGCGTGGCGCCAACGTGTTGAGTTTTTCGGCGGCATCGCATTCGCGCTGAATGTGTCTGCCCTCTTCAACTCATGCCATACATCCCCCTGGCGGAACATCTCCACGGACAGACCGACACCGATGACGTCCAGAGTGAGCATGCGCTGATCTTTTTCCATAACAGGGGCATCCGGTAGCGGCGGCGCTGGTGCGCCGGATATGGGGGATTGATTCAGCCCCAGGAAATCGTTGGGGAGGACGGCCGGGTCATAGGTACGGGGCGGACGCACAGCCTCTTCAAACGCGGCAGGGTCTACTGGCCACGCCCTTTCCAGGGCACTCTTCTTCTCGCAAGCCGGGAGAAGAAAACAGAGCAGCATCAGGAGACAGGGCCTCCTCATGCGCCTGCGCCCTGCTGCACGGGCTGGTATCTCTTTCGATCAGCGGCCGTCTGCGTCCAGACCAGCGTGGGTAACTCGCACTTTGCACAGTCCGGGAGGATGCCGGTGTTGCGATAATGCAAGGTCTGCGCAATCAGCGGGAACTTGGCTCCTTCTCTTTTGTACAGGTCCAGAGCCATTTCCACCTCCACTTGATCAGTTGTGGGCGCTATCTTCTTGCGCTCATCCCACGGCGTCCTCCAGTCCGCCACCAGGCACAGATACAGGTAATACGTCCGGTCATCGATCGTCCTGGCCTGCCCGATCGACAGGTCATAGGCGGTGACCTTCTGGCTGTGCATCGCATTGGCCACAATGCTCGAGTGGAACGACTTGCGGTTGTCTTCGCTGTCGGTGGTGTCCATCCAGCGGCGTTTGACCTCCGCCGGCGTCTCCCGCCTGCGGATATCCACCTGCCCGCCACCACGATGAAACGCGTGCATCAGCCGCGCCTGATCCACCGTGTCCTTGTCCTGGTTCCATACGCGCTCCAGGTCCTGCACGGCATGCCACGGAAGCTCTTCCCCGTACTTGAGCACGTAATCACTGGTGCTTTGCACCAGGCGTGGGAACCGTTCCCAAGGCAACAGCCGCCCTTCGTCCTGCGTCATTGCGATGGAGGCGTCGATCGGCGAGATGCCGTCGGTATCGCCCCCCAGCTGTGCCGCAACCGGAGGTGTCAGTGCTTCGCCGGTAACGCGTACCAACTGCCCGGTACTGAAGCCGCCGCGGCCGATCTTGTCCTTGATCCCCATCGTGGTACCTGACCATGTCCACTCATGCCAAAGCTCCAGCACGTACTCATGCGGTGGCAGACCCACTTTCAGTGCCTTGCCGTCGCGGATGCGCTTGGTGAAGCAACGTTGCTTGAAGCGATCCCCCAACGGGGACAGCATGGGAATCCGCTGCTCGAAGTCACTGCTCTGCAGCGTACGGTCATAGGTTTTTGCTGCTGTCCAGCGCTGCATGCCATCGGTCGTAAGCGCCTTCACGTGTTCAGGTACACCTGCCCAGCCAATACCCTGCACGGTCTGCAGGGCCACGGTCTGGTCATCCGGGCAGAAGTACAGGTACACCTTGCCGCGGTTGTCGCGCTCGTTGAACGCGCTGCTACCTTGGCTTACAGAAGCGCGCTGTGCCTGCTGCGGCCCCCACCCCCGACCAACGACCTTGTTCCTTGGCGCATCGGCCAGTGCGGAAAAGGCCGGTACCGCATGCGACGTACCCGTCATGAAGCCGACGATGGACTGCAGCGTCTTCACCCGTGCCTCCACGGTCTGCTGGTCATCGCCGGTTTCAAGGCCGTCCAGGAAGCTCTCCCCCAGGCCGTAGGGCGGATGATTCATCACCAGCGTGTCCACGGGACGATCACCGCTGTCCTTGAGGAACGCATTGGCCAGCAGGCTCACAAGACACCCTTGGCTGTGCCCGACCACGTTGATCGTGTCATCCGGGTTCTTCCTGCGGATCATGCGTACCAGCATCGCCAGCCGCTGCGCCGCCAGCACCATGTAGTGGCGCGAGCGCGCCTTCAGCAGTGGCCGGGTGGCGGTGCCGCCAACCGGGTTGCTGGGCAGCACCTTGGCGATGCGCCCAGAGAAGCCGTCGGCCCACATGTCCGGAATGCAGCTGGTGGCATTGGCGAAGGGCCCGCCGTTCTTGGCGCTGTCCTTGTCCAGGCGGTTGCCGTGGCGGTCGAGGTACTCGCCGTGGGGCTGCTCCTTGTCGATCCACGGCTTGCCGGTTCTGGGATTGATCCCCTCCTCCTCCCGGAACCCCCAGTAGAACGGAATCACCACGCTGCGTGGCTCCTGCGCTTCCACGCCCTTGGGGGCGAACCGCGCCTGGGTGTGCGAGCGCCGGAAGTACACCGCGTCCGGATCCGGAGCATCACGATCGGCACAGTCCGGCACCCGGTAGTACGCACCGCTCAACAGCGACTCCTGGCGCCCGGTGCGGTCCAGCCGTTCACTCATTCCCAGGCAGATGCCGGTCTCCTGCTCCACGTAGGCCTCGCCCACGTCATTGACCCCGTGCACGAGGATGACGATGGCCGGCTTGGGCATCGGCAGGATCACCTTCTGCACGGTGCCGGCCGGTTGGGTCACCACACGGCCGGTGGCGATACAACGCTCAGAGGTCGGACGGGTCATCGAGTACCTCCAGGTGTGGCTCAGATATCCTCGGGACCGCTATCAGCCAACAGCTCATCCAGTGCCTTGCGGTCGGCAGCAACGGCTTCCTTGTCCATCGACATCGGCGCAACGTAGCGCGGCGCTACAGGTTGCTGCTGCGGAACGTCCGGCGCCTGCGAGGTCTGCGGCAGCAAGCGTGGCTTGAACAGGTACGACGGAATCTCATCGTCCGAAGGACTCACCTGGATCATCGTCACCTGGTCCGGCCGGCGCATGGGCACCACCATGCTGGCCCGCTTCGACTCGGCAGCGGCCATCGTGGCCAGTACCAGTTGCACGAACGGCGAGGCCGCACCGGTTTCGCCCAGCCGCGCGTACAGGTCGATGCCTTCCTTTGGATCCAGCAGGTCCGGGTTGCCCTTGAGCTCGCGCAGCACCGGTGACAGTGTGGCGATGCCGGTACCGGCCTTGCCGGTGTCAAGGAACACCGAGTTGATGTAGGTTTCGCCGGCGGCCTGTTTCCAACCCTCTACAAGCGCCTCGTGCTGGGCCTGACGCTTGAGAGGCGTACCCTGCTCATCCGTGAAGCGGGCGACAACCGGGCGATGCAACTTGGCGAGCGTGGGTAGGGCGTCCCATTGCTTGAAGTGGGCGCGCGTCCAAGGGGTGGGAAAGAACGGTGTGGGTTTGAAAGGCTTCGGCGGGGTTGCCTGCCATCCGTTGAATTGCGGCCACCACTCATCGACGTTCACTTCGGTATACGGTGCCCACGGCCGCAGCCATTCCACCCGCTCGCGGCGGGCGACCACCATGGCCGCATAGGTGGCCAGCGGGGTGCTGGCCGTGCGCGGGACGTCATATTTTCCGTCTGGCCCGAACGCGTATACCAGAATCGCCGGCATATCAGGGTGGCGCTCGAACGTCCGGAAGATGGCTTCGATCACGTCTTCGGGCGTGTCGCTGTAGATGACATCCAGTTGCTTGATCTGGGTCCAGTGGAGGCCGGCTGGCATACGCATCCGATTCAACCTGCCAAGATCCTTCTCCCTCAACTCGGCGTCCGAGTAAACACCCCTCAGCCAATCATTGGCCGTAGTACTGATTACCGTCGCAGTTGGTATTGGCCATGCCTCAACCATACTCTTCAAAGCGAGCTCCAGCGTGTCCGCTCTTCGCTTCCCCAGAACCCCGGCGCCGTTCGCGTGCCGCCAACGTGGCGATTCTTGAGCTGGCATCGCATTGGCGCTGAAGTTTTCCGCCTGCTTTAGCTCATGCCACACATCGCCTTGTCGAAACATCTCTACCGATAGACCGACACCGATGATGTCCAAAGTGAGCATGCGCTGATCGTTTTCCATAGCAGGGGCATCCGGTAGCGGCGGCGCTGGTGCGCCGGATATGGGGGATTGATTCAGACCCAGGAAATCGTTGGGGAGGACGGCGGGATCATAGGCACGAGGCGGACGCACAGCCTCTGCAAACGCGGCAGGGTCTACTGGCCACGCCTCTTCCAGGGCACTTTTCTTCTCGCACCCTAGAGCGAGGGTTGCGAACAGCATTAGAAGATTGGCGCGCCTCATGCACCTTTTCCCTGCCGCACTGGCCGGTAACTCTTTCTATCGGCAGCGGTCTGGGCCCAAACTAGCGTAGGCAGGTCGCACCTGGCGCAGTCCGGGAGAATGCCAGTCTGTCGATAGACATGCGTCTGCGCGATTAGCGGATAGTTTGGTGAATCACGATTGTGAACCAGCATTGCGGCGGAAATCTCAGCCCTGTCTGATGTCGGCGATATCTCGTCTTCGTCATCCCAGGGCGTCCTCCAATCCGCCACCAGGCACAGATACAGATAGTACGTCCGGTCATCGATCGTCCTGGCCTGCCCGATCGACAGGTCACAGGCGGTCACCTCCTGGCTGTGCATCGCATTGGCCACGATGCTCGAGTGGAACGACTTGCGGTTGTCTTCGCTGTCGGTGGTGTCCATCCAGCAGCCATGCGGCGACAACCCAAACTTCAGGCCTTGACCATCGCGGATACGTTTGGTGAAACAGCGCTCACACATCCCTTAGATACCCTCAATGGTGCCGCCACCATCGCGCAGCAGCTCAGCCAGTGCCTTGCGGTCCGCAGCAACGGCTTCCTTGTCCATCGACGTCGGCGCAACGTAGCGCGGCGCTGCAGGCTGCTGTTCCGGCACATCCGGAGCCTGCGAGGTCTGCGGCAGCAAGCGTGGCTTGAACAGGTACGACGGAATCTCATCGTCCGAAGGGCTCACCTGGATCATGGTCACCTGGTCCGGCCGGCGCATGGGCACCACCATGCTGGCCCGCTTCGACTCGGCAGCGGCCATCGTGGCCAGTACCAACTGCACGAACGGCGAAGCCGCACCGGTTTCGCCCAGCCGCGCGTACAGGTCGATGCCTTCCTTTGGATCCAGCAGGTCCGGGTTGCCCTTGAGCTCGCGCAGCACTGGCGACAGTGTGGCAATGCCGGTACCGGCCTTGCCGGCGTCAAGGAACACCGAGTCGATGTAGGTTTCGCCGGCGGCCTGTTTCCAGCCCTCTACAAGCGCCTCGTGCTGGGCCTGACGCTTGAGAGGCGCACCCTGCTCATCCGTGAGGCGGGCGACGACCGGGCGATGCAGCTTGGCCAGCGTGGGGAGTTCGTCCCATTGTTTGAAGTGACCGCGCGTCCAGGGCGTGGGAAAGAACGGTGTGGGTTTGAAGGGCTTGGGTGGCGTCTGCGCCCATTTCCAGAAACCTGGGTAGATGGTGTCCTCGCCCATCTGGGTATACGGCGCCCACGGCCGCAGCCATTCCACCCGCTCGCGGCGGGCCACCACCATGGCCGCATAGGTGGCCAACGGGGTGCTGGCCGTGCGCGGGGCGTCGTATTTTCCGTCTGGCCCGAGGGCATACACCAGGAGCGCCGGCATATCAGGGTGACGCTCGAACGTCCGGAAGATGGCTTCGATCACATCTTCCGGGGTATCGCTGTAGACGACATCCAGTTGCTTGATCTGGGTCCAGTGAAGACCGGCGGGCATGCGTGTGTTGTCAATGAACTTCTCGTCCATCTCACGCAAACGCTTTTCTGATCGGATACCTCTGAGCCAATCATTTGCGTCAGTAGCCACTGTTGTCACACTAGGGATTGGCCAAGCCTCGACCATTGATTTCAGGGTCAACTCCAGCGTGTCTGCTTGCCTTTTCCCCAGAACTCCCGGGCCATTTGCATGTCGCCAACGTGGTGAGTCTCTGGGCGGCATCACATTTGCACTGAAGCTGTCCGCCTGCTTCAACTCATGCCACACATCGCCCTGGCGGAACATCTCTACCGACAGACCGACACCGATGACGTCCAGAGTGAGCATGCGCTGATCGTTATTCATAGCAGGAGCATCCGGTAGCGGCGGCGCTGGTGCGCCGGATATGGAGGATTGATTCAGACCCAGAAAATCGTTGGGTAGGACGGCCGGGTCATAGGTACGGGGCGGACGCACAGCCTCTTCAAACGCGGCAGGGTCTACTGGCCACGCCTTTTCCAGGGCACTCTTCTGCTCGCAAGCTGGCAGAAGAAAACAGAGCAGTATCAGGAGACAGGGCCTCCTCATGCGCCTGCGCCCTGTCGCACGGGCTGGTAGCTCTTTCGATCACCGGCCGTCTGCGTCCAAACCAGAGTGGGTAACTCGCAACTCGCACATTCGGGAAGGATGCCGGTCTTGCGATAGTGGAGGGTCTGCGCGATAAGCGGATCATCGTGACCATGCTGCTCGTATAGATCCAGAGCCTTTCGCACCTCATCCCGATCGCTCGTCATTGCTATTTTTCTCTCCTCATCCCACGGCGTCCTCCAATCCGCCACCAGGCACAGATACAGATAGTACGTCCGGTCATCGATCGTCCTGGCCTGCCCGATCGAAAGGTCATAAGCGGTGACCTTCTGGCTGTGCATCGCATTGGCCACGATGCTCGAGTGGAACGACTTGCGGTTGTCTTCGCTGTCGGTGGTGTCCATCCAGCGGCGTTTGACCTCTGCCGGGGTCTCCTTCCTGCGGATCTCGACCCGGCCGCCGCCTAGATGGCGTGCATGCACCACTTTTGCCCTGTCCACCGTTGCCTTGCCTTCATTCCATGCGCGATCGATGTCAGGTATTGCTTCAGCAGGAATCAAGCCAATGCTTCGCACTCCATATGTGCTGGTGCTGTGCACCGGGCGCGGGAACATCTCCCAGGGCAGCAGCCGCCCCTCGTCCTGCGTCATTGCGATGGACGCATCGATCGGTGAAATGGCGTCCATGTCACCGCCCAGTTGAGGTGTCACCGGTGGAGCCAGTGCCTCGCCGGTAACACGCACCGTCTGACCCGTGCTGAAGCCGCCGCGGCCGAGCTTATCCATGCCCCCCATCGTGGTGCCGGTCCAGGTCCACTCGTGCCGATGTTCCAATATGTAGTCATGCGGCGGCAGCCCAATCTTCAGGCCTTGGCCATCGCGGACGCGCTTGGTGAAGCAGCGCTGCTTGAAGCGATCGCCCAGCAGCTCCAGTGCGGGCAGATGCCGTTCAAAGCCGTTCTGCATGAGCCGGGGCTCATGCCTGCTGCGATCCTTCCAGTCCTGCAGTGATTCCGAGGTAACAGTGGCAATTCGATCAGGCACCCCCGCCCAGCCAATACCCTGCACGGTCTGCAGGGCCACGGTCTGGTCATCCGGACAGAAGTACAGGTACACCTTGCCGCGGTTGTCGCGCTCGTTGAACGCGCTGCTACCTTGGCTTACAGAAGCGCGCTGTGCCTGCTGCGGCCCCCACCCCCGACCAACGACCTTGTTCCTTGGCGCATCGGCCAGTGTGGAAAACGCCGGCGAGGCATGTGCGGTACCCGTCATGAAGCCGACGATGGACTGCAGCGTCTTCAGCCTCGCTTCGACGGTCTGCTGGTCATCGCCTACCTCCTGCTTGTCCAGGAAGCGCTCGCCCAGACCATAGGGCGGATGGTTCATCACCAGCGTGTCCACGGGACGATCACCGCGGTCCTTGAGGAACGCATTGGCCAGCAGGCTCACAAGGCACCCTTGGCTGTGCCCGACCACGTTGATCGTGTCATCCGGGTTCTTCCTGCGGATCATGCGTACCAGCATCGCCAGCCGCTGCGCCGCCAGCACCATGTAGTGGCGCGAGCGCGCCTTCAGCAGTGGCCGGGTGGCGGTGCCGCCAACCGGGTTGCTGGGCAGCACCTTGGCGATGCGCCCAGAGAAGCCGTCGGCCCACATGTCCGGAATGCAGCTGGTGGCATTGGCGAAGGGCCCGCCGTTCTTGGCGCTGTCCTTGTCCAGGCGGTTGCCGTGGCGGTCGAGGTACTCGCCGTGGGGCCGCTCCTTGTCGATCCACGGCTTGCCGGTTCTGGGATTGATCCCCTCCTCCTCCCGGAACCCCCAGTAGAACGGAATCACCACGCTGCGTGGCTCCTGCGCTTCCACGCCCTTGGGGGCGAACCGCGCCTGGGTGTGCGAGCGCCGGAAGTACACCGCGTCCGGATCAGGCGCGTCCCGATCAGCGCAGTCCGGCACCCGGTAGTACGCACCGCTCAACAGCGATTCCTGGCGCCCGGTACGGTCCAGGCGCTCACTCATTCCCAGGCAGATGCCGGTCTCCTGCTCCACGTAGGCCTCGCCCACGTCGTTGACCCCGTGCACGAGAATGACGATGGCCGGCTTGGGCATCGGCAGGATCACCTTCTGCACGGTGCCGGCCGGTTGGGTCACCACACGGCCGGTGGCGATGCAGCGCTCAGTGGTCGGACGGGTCATCGAGTACCTCCAGGTGTGCGATGCTCATGGCATCTTTCTCAAGTAGTTCGGTCATGCCGAGGGCGTCGCTGATTCCCTCCAGCACGCTTCCGTCGGCCAACGTCATCCGGTAGCGCTGCTGGGCAGCCGGCGTTTCGCCATCTGCCTGGCGCAGTGCAAAACGGCCGGACGTGTCGATCTGACCCAGCGTTTCAAAAGCACTTTCAGCCGGTGCGGCGGCGTCGATCTCTACATCGGCGTGGATCTTCAGTGCCGAACCAAATACTTCCAGTTGGCCATCGGCATGCAGAACCAGCCCGCTCTGGCCGCATCCCAGCACGATCTTCTTCTGTGCCGACAGGATGATCTGCTCACCGGCCTGCAGCTGCAGGTTCTTTTCGGCCTGCTGGTCGACATTGCCGTGCTGCGCCTGGATGCGTATGTCGTCACGGTGAGCGATGTAGCTCAGGCCGCCGTCGATGGCGAACTCACTGACACCCTTGCCGGCGGTTCGATGCAGTACCCCGCCAGCCGCCATTCGCTGGTCACGTTCGGACGCAATCTCCACACGCTCGGACGCCGCCAGCAGCATCGTCTGCGGCGTGGCCATGACGATGCCGTCCGGCGCATTGATGGCGACTACCGGTCTACCAGCCTCATCACGCTTCCGATCGTTGGCTCCGCCGCCCATCTGTGTAATGGCTGCAACCAGGGCGTCACGCGGTCCGTCCACGTCAGGCAGCGCGTGATGCGCTGCGGCGGTGTCACCCAACGACTTCAGGAGGCCGGACAATGTCTGAACGCATTCGACCAGCTCGCGGTGGTCCAGTTGGCTGCCTGTGGCCTGACTGCGCCCGTAGGCGGTAAGCAACAGCCCGTGAGCGGCACGCAGTGCGCCATTGGCATCGGTGCGCAGCTCGAAACCCTCACCACGTGGTTCGCCCGTGCCGTCGGTGGCACGCGGGTGGGTCAGGTAGCCCAGGTTGAGCGCGGTTGCCGCGTGGGTACTTCGCAGCTGTGCCTTCAACTCCCCATGAGTGTCGTCGAGCAGCAGTTCATTGTGGCCACGCCCGTGGTGCTCCTGGCTCTTGAGCGTGACCAGGGTCTTCAAGGCCGGCAGCGCGTACGGCGGCGGATTGGCAGCGTGGTAGCTGCGGCCGGTCACGATCGGTTGATCGGGGTCCCCGTCCAGGAAGCTGACCATGACCTCATGCCCCACCCGTGGAATCTGCATGGCGCCATACCCGGGACCGGCCCATGTCTGGCTGACCCGTATCCAACAGGTGCTGTCCTGTTTCGGTCCCTCGCGATCCCATGGGAACCACACCATCACCCGACCAAATTCGTCGGTATAGATCTGCTCTCCCTCCGGCCCGACCACGTGGGCGATCTGCGGCCCATCCATCACGGGAGGGACGCGCAGCGGCGCTTGCCAGTCGACATCGGCAGGAACCACCGTACCTTCATACCGATAGCTGCTGCCTTGTTCAGCGGAAGCGCTTTCTTCCTCCTGCGCACTGGACTGCTCCCCCCGATGGACCAGCGCCACCACTCGCCAATCGCGGTTCAGCCCTGGTGACGGGTGGCCGTTCAGCTCGAACGCCAGGCCCGGCCACAGGCGCGCATCGTCGCCCTGGATGCTGGCCTGGTCGGTGCCCGAGCGCAGCGCCGCCAGCCGCGTCCGTGTGCACGCCCTGCCAGTCGCGTCGGCCTTGTAGCGGCCCGGCGCATCATAGTGCTCGAACTCGCCGATGCCATCGCGGGCGCCAGCCCCGTGCTGGAGATCCCGGTTGGGCAGGCGGAAGGTGTAGTCACGCAGGGTGGCCCGCGTGCTGGCCATCCGTCGCTGGTGGGTGAATCGCCATAGTCCAGGCTCGCCGACATCGCCACCGGGCATGGCGTGGTACATCACCGTACCTGGGCGTGATCCTCGTCCCGGCAGTTCGGGGCAGGCCAGTGTGGTGTCGATCAGCCTCAGCTCGGACTGCTCACCCGGGTCAAAGTAGAAAACAAAGCCCTCTTCAGCCGCCACGCGCTGCATGAAATCGAAGTCCGACTCGCGATGCTGCACGCAGTACTCACGCAGCGGGTGCGGATGGGCTGCGGCAAACTCGGCCAGAATGCCCTGCTCATCCAGAACAATCTTGAGAATCTCCGGAATGCTGCGGCGCTGAAAGATGCGGCTGTTGCGCCTCAATGCCAACCGATGCACGGCGGGCTCGACGATCGCGCGATAGCGCGTGCGTCGGAAGCCACTTTCACCCTGCTCGATCCCGGTGACGATGCCGTCCACGCAACGGATGGCATCACCGCCGCGGCAGAGTGTGAAACGAACGACCTCGCCCAACAGCAGCCCGAGGTCCAGTGA
The DNA here is from genome assembly GCF_047782825.1 of Stenotrophomonas maltophilia. Classification (GTDB taxonomy): domain Bacteria; phylum Pseudomonadota; class Gammaproteobacteria; order Xanthomonadales; family Xanthomonadaceae; genus Stenotrophomonas. The sequence goes on from NZ_CP180589.1 coordinate 2,734,751, forward strand.
TGCCTCGGCCGTGGACAGTTCAACCTCAAGGCGGAACGGTGCGCTGAGTGCCTCGACCAACGTGAACGAGACGACGTCAAAGGCAGGGCCGTTGGCGAGAGCGAAGTCAAATCGGATGTCGGATTGTATGGCCACTGCTCATTCTCCAGGTCCTGCAGGCCTCATCAGCCATGGGTCACGGCATTGGCGCCCTCACTGAGGGTTCCACCGTGGTCGGTGCTGTCGCCAACCCAGGCCACCTGCGCCCCACCACAACTCACTTGTTGGCTGCCACTGACGATGACGGCGCCGCAGGCCATCCGATCACCCACGCACGCCACAGAGCGCCCCTGCACTGAGAAGCCGGACGCGCCGGATACCACCTCGGTCGCGCCATGGAGCGGGCAGTCGTACCGATGACCGACCAGAATGATGGATGCCATGCGTCGCTCTGCATGTGGATGAAGGAAATGAACGAAGCGGGCGCGTTGTCTGCACGCCCGTCCGTTGCAACCGGGGTCAGGATTCCAGTGGTGCGCGCCAGTCGTCGGAGCCCGAAGTGCCAGCGACGGTGTGTTCCCAGGTGATCTTCCGATACGCCAGACTGACCTCGATCAGCTGGGTAAAGTCGGACTTTTCCGGATCCTGTGCGTGCGGAAGCTGCGTGTTGATATCCACGATCGTGGCGTCCTCCAGCAGGGTGCTGAAGAAGTGCTCCTGACGTCCATCGATGGATGTCCGGAACCACTTCAGCTCCACCGTCGGCAGCATCTCGCCAGAGGCCAGCGCGTTGTACATCAGCGGCACCGCCTTGTTCAGCGCGCAGGTGAATTTCAACGGACGATGCACACGCTGGCCTGCGGGCTGACCGGACTGGGGGTCCGTCGGCACGGTCACCACATGGCTGATCTGCTGGACAAGGACCTCATCCTCGTGGCCTTCCACGAACACGTTGCCGACCGAGTCAGCGGTGAATGCCCCCTGGGTAATGTTGCCCTGGGTCTTGCCCTGCATGGAGATATAGGCGGGAGTTGGCATTACGGAACATCCTCTCTGTTGTCGAAACGAAGTGCCGGGTTCCCTCCGGCGGGGGCCAACATGGCTCGCAGTGCATACCAAGTTCCGTGCCAACTTCTTCAGCCCATGCGCCACAACGGTTTCGGAGAAAATGGAGACCGCGCGGCGCGCAACTGGGGCGTTGCGTGCGCAAGTAGATGCGCACGCGAACTCAACCCTCGCGATTGGAAGGAGTTTTCTGTGCATCCAATTGCGCAGGCTGTGCAATAACTTGCGCCCCCTCCCCCTCCCCCTCCCCCTGCAACGGTGCACGTGGCGTCGTGGCGGACAGCATCTTCGGGCGCAATGAGCGCGGCAGGTTGAACTCGTTGAATACCTGCTGCGTGAACGGGTTTCCTGTCCTGTCCGATGTGATGCGATAGCGCACCGCGCCCGTTCCCGCACTGAAGCTCAGATCCACGCTGCTGAGCGTGCTGCCGTTCAACTGGGCCTGGCTCAGCAGGCGGAACAAGGCCCAGGGACCTTGGTGTCGCATCACGCGCGTCTGCCCCGCCGGCCCCACCAGGGTCAACCGGCTCTCCACACCATCGCGCAGCGCGTTGGGCCAGATCAGACCTGTCACGGTTCGTGGGCCATGCGCATAGGAGATCAGCTGTCCATCGACATTCAGCACGCTGTTGAGATGGGTCGCCGACAGTGCCAGGGGCTGTACATTGAACTGGACGCCCAACCCACCGCGCTCATTGAAGAACGCTTGACGGATGCGCTGTGCCTGTTCGATCTGCGGTCCAAGTTCAGGCGTGATCAGAGCCTCTCCAGCCGATGCCGTGGCCAGCGCTGCGCTGTTGCGGGACAGCAGGGGCGTCAGGTAGCTGTCCTGGAACCCCTGCAGGCGCCCCTTTGGTCCAAAGAATGCCTCGAAGTCATCCAGATTGATGTTCTGTGTGCTGGCAGGTTCCAGTGGGTAGCGTCCTGCCAGCCGTTGCCGATAGAAGCCATGCACGTCCTCCTCCCAGCGCCTTTCCAACTCCAGCACGGCTTCCAGCGCAAGTGTCCGCTCGCTTTCGTCCGCCAATGTTGCTACGTGCCGGTTGAGGGGCTCGGGCAGGCCTGTAGCCATCTGCCTGACCAGGAAGATCGGGTCGACACCCTCACGACGGGTCCGGCCGCTCAACGCGTCCAGTGCTGCCTCGCCCCGGTTGGTGCTGATCTGGATGCCCCTCATGTAGTCATGCAGGACGCTGATCTCCCGCTGGATGTCGGCGATACTCTCCATCTGCCCCTCTTTCGCACCGAGTAGTTGCGCCAGTGCGGAGAATTCACGCTCGATACGCCGGACCGTCGGAGCATCTTCCGCTGCGGCGGCCGCACGTTCAGCGCCTGTATCCAGCGCCCCCGGCCGGGCATCAAGGTGCGAGTTCCGGGCCACTGATTCAATGAGCCTGCGCAGTGGCTGGGTCGGTCCAATAACCTGCTCCAGTACCAGCACGCCATGGTCCAGATCCTGGAAGTCATTGACCTTCAGGCTGTTCAGGCCTCTGCGCCAGTTGGCGATGTAGTCATCTGCATACAGTTCACGTATCTGCGCCGCCAGGCGCCTGCGATCCTCCTCCGAATATTGCGACTGCGCGCGATAGCCGAGCGTCCACTGATCGGTGAGTGCCAGCGCTTCCACCGCCTTGGTCCGTCGCAGGAAGTAACCGTGGAATCCCTCAGCTGTCAGTAGCGGATTGATATGGGAGTGCGATTCGCTTCGCGCCTGCTCCGCCGTAGGTGGTTTGTAGAGGACATCCGCTACCGGCCCGATCTCCGCCCGAAGATCCAGCGATGCCGTCAGCGTATCCAGCGCTTCACGCTTCATGCCCGCGTACACCCGATGTGGAAGCGGAATCTGCCGCAGCTCAGCCTGCAGTTCCTTCACGCCACGCGGTTGCGACGGCAGGCGTGCATCCACGTAGGTCAACGCGTAGCGCAGATGGCTCATCAAACGGTTCTGGGTCTCTGCGTCACCGGGAAAGGCTTGCTGCCACGTACCCGCCATCCACGATTCGACGTACTCAGGCTTGCGGTTGGCGCGGTCCTCGATCATCCGGTAGACACGCAGCGCCGCAAGGCTGCGGTCGCTGCCTGGAGGAGCATCGTCCAACCCGGCAACAACGCCCTCGGCCAGTTGCGGCAGGAATTGCTGGCCCAGCAACTGCATGTAGGCCGCATCGACCTTGGGGCCGATGTCGTGACCCTGGTATAGACCGAGGCCAGCCACGTGCGGCCATGACGTCCGATAGTCCTCGTACACCGAAACCGCATCCCGGATCTGGTCAAGCGCGGGAAGCAGGTTGCGTCCGGACGTGTCCTGGCCTCTCTCGATGCCAGTGGCATTGAAGGACCGACTCTTGTCCAGCACTGCATGGACCTTCTGCCGGTTCTGCTGGAACTGGTAATGCCAGCCCCCCACAGCCCCCAGAGTGACCAGCAGCGCGCAGGCTGCGTTGATCCAAAGGGCTCGCCTCTTCCTTTCCAGAACGCGGATGTTGTCCCCGGCGAGTCCAGCTTCGGGATAGATCATCTTCTGGAACAGCCGGTGCGTGAAATAGCTGCTTGCCTTTCCCGGCGGCAAGGCGCGCCCAGCTGGCAAAGGCAGGCCGTATGTCCGTCCAACGGCATTTCCCAAAGCGTTGGCGGGGATACCCTGCTGGAAGACGGAAGCAAAGTACATTCCGCGAACCAGTGCCGGCGTCGAATAGCGGTCGCTTTCAAGAATTTCCGACAGGAACATGAACAGCAAGGGCTTCAAACCTGACACCTGCCGGGAGAAGACATACAGATCCTCACGCTCCCCCTCGGTCGATCGTTCGGCCATGGCGTCGAAGACCTGCTCGTTCAGGCGCTCGACGAAACTGTCATACTGCTGGCTCAACTCCTGAAGCCAAGCATCGAAATCGTCGACGGAGCTCAGCGTGCAGGTAAAACCCAGGCTGGCCTCCCGCACCTCACTCGGCAGCCCCGCAAAGAAGGTGTCAAAGCCGCGGACCATGTCGAACTTGCTGAGCACGATGTAGACGGGAAGACGGGTACCCAGTTCCTCCATCAGTCCGCGCAGGCGACTGCGTATCAGCAGGGCCAGCGCTTTGCGGTCGCTGGGCTGCTGCACCAGCAGCAAGGACAGGTCGACCATCAGGATCGCCCCGTTGAGGGGCCGTCTTGGCCGATTCTTTCCAAGCCAGGCAACAAAGTGTCGCCACAAGCGCGGTGCGGCGTCCGGATGTTCCTGCATGAAGGCATGAACCCGTTCCTGCTTTGCGACGCAGTCGGGCCCTGGCTGCCCCCCCACCGACCGGTATTGTTTCTGGCAAATCAGCTCACCGGCCGGGTCGATTACCACGGCGTCGTTGCTGATCCACCAATCAATGGCCAGTGCTGGTGAATCGGCAGTGGAACGCTCGGCAGCGGCCCGCTCGACGCCGCTCAGCGAGAAACTCTGGCTGCTACGGTTGATGAAGCTGGTCTTGCCCGAGCCTTCCTGACCGATAACCACGTACCACGGCAACGCATAGAGATAGTTCCGACGCCGCAGATTGCGTCGCAGCAGCTGAAGGGACCCATCAAGAGACCGCTGCTGGGCGTCTTCAGCTGCCTGCAGTGGGTCCTGTTGTGAAGCGAGCTGACGCAGCTGCTCATCCCGTAGCCTGTGATAGCGGAAACGCATGACAGCGCCCCAGATGGTGACTGGCACCACGACCAGGACCAGACTCAACGCAAGACGCATAGGCAAGGGAGCCAATGGAGCTTGCCCCTTCCACGTCCAACCAGGCCCCAGCCACCACAGACTCACCAGCAGCGCGACGATAGCGAAGAGAGCGACAGGTAGCCACACGCGCGCGCCCCATACCCCTATCCTCCGCGCAAGGGTACCTGCCCGGCCGAGCCAGCTCAGTTTCAACGACATAGCACTTGCTCCTGCAGCTTTCCGTTCATTGACCCGCCTCGCTTCTTCCACTTCGTGCCGTGACATGACTGAAGAGGTCGGGTTCCCATTCATTTGCGGCATGACTGGACATGGTCTGCGCGACACCGGCGTACAGATCCTGTGCAAGCGATGCCAATCCCCGTGTATGGAACAGATCTGCCGCCGCCGCACTGCTGTAGGCACGCTCTCTCAGGGTCTTCTGCCCGCGCTGCCGTGCCTGCAGGCCCAGCAGAATCGATTCCATGCTCTGTCCATCCTGCTGCTGATCCAGAAGCTCGGCATGCATGCGTGCGAGCGTCACGGCCTTGCCGGCCACTCCACACCGATCACTATCGTCGTCGCCGCTGATCCATCCCAGCGTCTCTGCATCGATGAAAGGGCTTCCGTCGCTGAAGAGAAGATCGCGCAGCATTGGTAGTCGCTGCGCGAAGCGTCCGACGGCAGACCGGATGACGACAGCCACCATGGGCATATCAAGCCGCTGCGCGATGGAGGCTGAGAGGAAACTACCCCGCAGCCAATAAGGGCAAGACGCTACGCTACGCTCGATGCGCATCAGCAGGGCAGGACTGCACGGGCCACCCATCAGCGCATCCTGGTACTCGATAGAGATGTCGGCCGGCACATTCATCATCTCTGTGCGACCGTCCGCCCTGGCCGGCGGCGTCCCGTGGATTCCGGCCCAGAGCGCGCGGCGCCTCAACAGGTATCCCGTGGGATCAAAGCCATCCTGCTGATTGATGTGGTCAGCCAGCTTCAGGCACGCGGCACGAATCTCCCGCTCGCTGCCAAGTGGAAGCTCGCGTGAAGCCGAGAAGAACTCTTTCCCCAGCGCATCACGCACAGGCTGCGGCGAGGCCGAGCGCGTCGGCCGTGGCGGCTGGAAGGGTGCGCGCTCGGCATGCTCAATCGCCCGCTCAAGTGCAGGCAACAGCAGTTCGGCCACCGATGCGCCGATTGTGTGGTGGTGCTCGGCCCGCTGCAGCGCAGCCACGGCCTCCGTGGCCTGGATTGCGCCTGCGCCGGTGTGGCTGTCCAGCTGAAGATGCTTCAGGGACTGCAGCAGGCGCTGTCCCAGCGCTGTATAGAGTCTCTTCCTGGCTGACAGTCCGGCCGGTCCAGGTTGGGGAAATACTGATGTCCAGTGCAGCTCGGTCATTCCCGCCAGCAACTGGATGGACCGGATCCACCCCTGCCATTGCTGATGTCTGAGCCAGGCACTCATCAGATGACCAAGGATACGGAAGTGCTTGCAGCGCGCCTGCAGGTAGTGAATCGCACTGGACTCGACGAACGGCCAGTCCAACGTCGCCGCATGGAGCCCTCCGAGCTTTACCATCTCCAGATCGATGGCGAGGTACAACTCATCCTCGGCATCAAATACGCCGGCCGGTGACGCACCGGAGATGGGAGCCAGCAGGGACTCAATGACATCATCCATCTCTGTCACCATCGGCATGCCCGCCGCTGCTCAGTGATCATTGACGGCAGCCCGGTTGCATCGAACCGAAGACCGTCAATCTGCGCGACGTCACTGCTGAGGTGCAGTTCCCCGGAGGCCTCCAGCCGGCGTATCACCTCGATCGCCGCCAGACCGCGTCCGGCGTCCACCAGCACGCCATCACCCAGCACCTGCCAGGTCAGCGCGCCTGCTACGGCGCTGCCATCCGCACTGATCTCCACTCGAGCCTGGTGTTGGGGCAACGGCGGGTGGACGACCAGTTGCAAGCGGCTGATGTTGTCGATACAGCTGATCGTCAACAGGGATCTCGGCACCGGCTGATTCAAAGCTGGCGCCGAGATCAGCACATCCCGTTGGCCAGGACGCACTTCATCAATGGACATGCGGAAGCGGCTGTCGCCCGTAACGCGAGTGCGCTCGAAGCGGGCGAGCTGGTGGATGAATGGGTGCACCCGCACCGGCGCGGCAGGTCTCACTTCCTTCATCGCTGGTGCTGCGAGCCGAACCTGGGCATCGAAGCAGGCCAAGCGTTCCATTGGACGGGACAGGGAAGCGCAGTTCACCAGCGCTGGGTCAGACTTCGTCGGTCCGGCCCACATGGAGCCGCTGATCGCCACGCTCATTACCAATACCGCGACGATCTTCGACTGAAGGTGTACACGTATGGAACTCAAGGTGCATCCCCCAATCCAAGCCGCTTGCATTTGTAAAGCAGTGTTCTTCGCGCGATGTCCAGACTGCGTGCCGTTCGTGCGCGTGATCCATTGAAGTGGCGAAGCCGGCTGGAAATGATCCCCCGCTCAAACTGATCGCGAGCCTCACTCAAGCTCAACGAGTGGTCGGGCGGCTCCGCTCCAATCATCGGCTCCGGCGGCACCGCTGGCGCGCAGGTGAGCGGCTTCTGCAACAGCAACTCCACCATCTCCGCATCAATCCCGTTGCAGGTCGCCCGCTCTGCGGCCACCTCAATCAGGGTGGTGAGTTCACGGATGTTTCCGGGATAGTCATGCTGTTGCAGACGACGAATGGCACACTCGGATATAGGGATGGCCGCGTTGCCGCTGCCGCTGGCAAGCCGCGCCAGGATACGGTTGACCAGCAGCGGGATATCCGCCCGGCGCTCGCGTAGAGGCGGAACTACCAAGGTGAGTTGCCGTATACGGAAGTAGAGGTCCTGTCGGAAGCGCCCTTCACGGACGCTCTCAAGCAAGGGCCGATGTGTGGCGCAGACAAGACGGAAATCAGATGCTCGCTCACGCACCGCGCCCAGCGGCCTGTAGGTCTTCTCATTCAGGACCCGCAGCAGCGTTCCCTGCAACGCCAAAGGCATATCGCCAATCTCGTCCAGGAACAACGTGCCGCCATCGGCGGCAGCGACCAGGCCTGGGCGATCCGAGGTGGCGCCGGTATAGGCGCCCTTGACCGCACCAAACAACTCTGCGGCGATGAGTTCAGGTGCGATGGCAGCACAGTTCAACGGAACAAATGCTGCGTCCCGGCGTGTAGACGTCCGGTGTATCAACGACGCCGCGTGGTCCTTGCCCGTCCCGGTTTCACCTGTGATCAGCACTGCCAATCGCGAATCAGCCGCGGCGAGTACTTCGGCGCGCAGACGACGAGCGGGTACGCTTTGCCCCACCAGGTTGCTCCGGATCAGGTCGGCCCCTTCCTTCATAGGCTCACTGCTGGCGGCAGGTACCCGGTCGATGCGTAGCTGTGCGTTCCCCTGTGCAAGCGCGTGCTGCAGTACGCCAACCAAGCCAGCCCACTCGGGGCTACGCTGGAACCGCCGCAGCATCTCTGCGGGACCGGCCAGCAGCACCACGGCGAGCGCCCTGGGTACGGCAACATCCACCACGGGTATGGCCAGCAGGCCGGGCCCGGATTTCATCGCGGCAATCAGGGCTTGCACGGACGGCTGGCTCACCGACGACGCGGATACCAGGCAGGCCCCTCGCTGCACAAGGCAGTAGACGGCCGGATGTTCAAGATCAGCCATGCTGATCACGGGCAGCTCCCGCACGGATACCTGCAGGCCCGCCACCGGGTACAGCGATTGTGCAGCGTCATCAACCCGATAGCAGGCCAATGCCGCGGCTGGCGCAACTGGCATCCGACCGATCGCCGCCATCCAGGCGCACGCCGTATCATTTGAGTCCTTGCCGCGCAGCGTTGCCTGTACCACTTGCAATGCCTGCTGTGCCGTCATCGCTGACTCCACAGGCCGCCTCATTGAAGCTCTGCCACAAACGCCTGGCCCTGCAGATCCAGCGTTGCCTGTCGGAAAGGTAGCGCTTTTGCCATTCGTTGAAGGACAGCCAGCGATAGCGGTGGCAGCACCTCACCATCGATGCTCGCATCCAGCATTCGGGCGCCGTCGGGATTTGATGCGCAACGTTCCTTGAGCACGCTGCGTACCTGATCGGTCACATGCAGCGGTGCACCATACCGACGTTCGAAACGGAAACAGACCTCCTCGAGGCGCTGCTCGACAATCTCGATCAGCACGTCGTTGCTCAGGGGCTGATAACGAACGATGTGCATCCGAGCCAGAAGCGCCGGCTTGAAGAATGACCGAAGTCCCGCCTTCAGGCCAGGCTCGTCAATCTCTCCGTTCTGCGTCTCATGCGTGTCGAAACAGAGGTTCGATGTCAGCATGAACAGGATGTTGCTGCAGTCGACGTTGTTCCCCTCGCCGTCTGAAATGTCTCCACGATCGAACGCCTGATAGAAAATATTGAGCACCTCCGGGTGTGCCTTTTCTACTTCATCGAGCAGCACGATCGAGTACGGTTTCTGGCGGATGGCCTCTGTCAGAACTCCGCCCTCTCCAAATCCAACGTAGCCTGGCGGGGCACCCAGGAGCCGCGAAACGGTGTGTTTCTCCTGGTATTCGGACATGTTGATGGTGGTCAGGAACTGCTTTCCGCCGAAAAGATGATCGGCGATCCGCAAGGCAGTCTCCGTCTTCCCAACGCCGCTGGGCCCAACCAGGAGGAAGGCTCCCAGAGGCCGACCGGGACGACGCAGGTCCGCCATTGCAGTGAGAAGGTGCCGGTGGATCAGCTCTACGGCGCGATGCTGCCCTCTGACAGTAGCCGTGACGGCATCCAGAAGACCGGCCAACCGCTCAGTTTGATCAGCATTGAGTGTGGCCACAGGAACGCCCGTCCAGGAAGCGATTACCCTTGCGATCTGACCAGCCCCTACGTCCGCGTACACCAGCGGGCCGTCTCTGTGAAGGCGTCGAAGGGTGGCGACGTGCTCTGGCAGGTCATCATGTGCCTGATGGTCTTCACCGGCGCGCGCGCTCTGTATGCGCTCGACCGCCTCCCGCTGCCTGAGATAGCGCGTATGGAGATCGCAGCGTTCCTGTCCAAGTGCGGTGACCTGCGCTTCAAGTGCGACCACTCGTTCGGGGTCGATCTTCCTTCCGTCGGCCTGGTCGCGAATGAGAGCCTGATGCTCCATCTCCAACTGCTGGATGGACGACTCAATCGCGACGATCTCCCGTGGCGGACAGTTTCGGGACGCAGCGAGCCGGGCACAGGCGGTATCCAGGACATCGATCGCCTTGTCGGGAAGCTGCCGACCGGGCAGGTATCGCGCCGAGAGGGATACTGCCGCCTGCAACGCCGCGTCGCTGATCTTGACCCCGTGCGACTTCTCATAGAACCCGCGCACGCTACGCAGCATGTGCACAGCCCGCTCAATAGTGGGCTCGGAAATCTGAACCAACTGGAATCGGCGCGATAGCGCCGGGTCACGCTCGAAGTATCGTCGGTACTCGGACCAGGTGGTCGCGGCAATCGTGCGGAGTTCACCGCGCGCCAACGCTGGTTTGAGCAGATTGGCCGCGTCACTGCCACCGGCCGCGGCGCCTGCGCCAATCAGTGTGTGGGCTTCGTCAATGAAGAGAATGATGCGCGGTGCAGAGGAACGCACCTCGTCGATAACGCCCTTCAGCCGCCTTTCGAACTCCCCCTTGACCGAAGCCCCAGCCTGCAGGGCGCCCAAATCCAAGCTCCATATTTCAACCGACTGCAGTGCCGCAGGGACCAAACCCTTGACGATCCGCAGTGCCAAGCCCTCGATGACAGCACTCTTGCCGACGCCCGCATGCCCCACTGCAATGGGGTTGTTCTTCCGGCGGCGCAGAAGGATGTCGATCATCAGATCAATTTCTTCATCCCGCCCTGAAACCGGATCTATCCGTCCCTCCCGCGCGGAATCGGTCACGCTGGTCGCGTACTTGACCAGCGAAGAATCCCCGCCGGTGGAATGAGCCGACGCGCAGTCCAACTGCGCGTCTTTCGGCAACGCCGCCTCGCTGGACGTGGAGACAGCCCGGGCAAACTCATTGCGCAATGCCTCACGATTGATCGGGCGCAGAATCGCCGCTGTCGCCGAACAGAGATAGCGATCGGGGATCAGCAATGCCGCCAGCAGGATGGCGCCGGTCCGGACCTTCTTCTGGCCAAGTTCAAGCGTCGCCAATGTCCATGCCTGCTGTAGCAATTCCAGTAGCAGCGGGCAGAAGGTGGGAGGGGCGGAAGGCACCGCGTCCACCTGCGCGGGAAATGATTGGAGCAGTTCCTGCCGAAGCCCCTCGACCTCGATCCCGCTCAGCCCGAGAATCCGCCCGCAGTCGCCCAAGGGGTCTTCCAGGCAGCAGAAGAGTAGATGCCTGGCGGTCACTTCACGCTCTCCCCGCTGGACGGAGAGGTTCGCAGCGCGCTCCAGGGCAGAATGGGCTGCGTTGTTCAAACCGGCAATGAGGGCAGACAGTTCAATACGGATCATGGCTTTGTGCTTCCATTACACATGCAGCGGGCTGCGGCCCATGGGGATGGCTTGCGATGAAAAGATGGGGTAGTCGCTCGAAATCGATCTATCCGGGCCGCGCCAGGACAATGTCCAGCGCACCAAGCACTTCTGCAGTCATGGCACCCAGGTAGAACGCATACATACAGTAGGCGGCGACCATCAACGAGGCTGCTGCAAGCCAAGGGGCGAATGAGGGCAGCAGGCGCACCAGCCGATATCGTCGATGGACCGCCTGATCCAGGGACTCGGTCAGCGTCGCAGGTGCGGCACCCCGCATCTGTCGAAGGCTACGGTGCAGACGACGCATGATGGTACTGATCGAATCCTGCCCGTCACGCTCAAGCTGATAGCGTCCCTTGAACCCAAGGCACAGGCACAGATAGAGGAATTCCAGCACGTCACGGAAGTGCTCCGGCTGTGTCATGAGCCTGGACAGGATGCTGAAGAACTTCTCTCCGCCCCAGGTCTCGTTGTGGCAGGCACTGAGCAGCGAGTGCTGCGCCCATACAGACTGGGATCCCCAAGGCGTCGCCATAACCGCCTCATCGAGAAAGCTGCAGAGACAGTAGCGATAGGCAGACAGCGTCCCCGCTTCATAGCCATGCAGGCGCAGCTCGTTCTCCATCGTGACCAGCTGATTGCGGATGCGCTCGTGAAGTGCCTTTGCGTCCATTGGCACTTCGATTCGCCTGATCCGAATGGCGAGGGCAAGCAACGGTTGGGCGGCGTCCACCAGCGGATTGCAGGAGTGGCCCCGCATCTGGAAGTAAAGCTCTGGATCCTCATCGATACCCTCTGCGGTCTCGAATGAGATCTCGTCCTTGCGCGCGACCTTTCCCTGGATGACGGGTGGGAGCGTCATGAAGCCACCTTCCAGATCCTGCAGTTCTCTATTCACTTCGGATTCCCCACAGCTGAATGTCCAAACCCGGGAATTCGCCGGATACGTGCAGCCCGATGCCAGATGTCGAACGCATCATCTGCCAGGCCGGATTTCCCCTGTCGAGCTGGAAGTAGGTGAAACCCGCGTGGTAAGGGAGATGTCTTGGCGCCACCGGGATTGCAACGAGAGGAATGCCGGGAAGCTGCAGGCTGACCAGCTCGTCGATCCGTTCGATCGAGGCAACTTTGGTTTGCTGGACGAAGCGTGTGCGGAGTTGCTCGAGGGGAATGTTCGCACGCACCGCGAGAATGAAGTCAGCGCTCTCGACAAGGCGACGATCGTTCACCATGGCCGTGCGCAACCCGTACTTCTGAAGCTGCATCGGGATGGAAACGGCACGGGGCTCCAACACAGTTCCCAGTGCTCTTCTCAAGGTACTTTCCAGCGCATGAAATGACGCGTGCAGATCTTCGTGCTGATAGGCCGGATACTCGATAGGGAGCCGGCCGTCATCTGTGAATGTCACCAGCTCGCCACATGCCTGCGAAAGGTGGCAGTAAAGACGTTCGGGGTGCAGGAAACGTGAGCGTGCCAGATGCTGGAACAGGGGCTGGATGCGATTCAGTGCCTGCAGCAGACCAAAGTCGGTCACCTCTGCCACCCCCGACTGAGATGGCGAACCAATGCGTTCGGCGATCACCATGGCCCGCTGCCGCATGAGCCCAGCGACCTCTTCGAGGAATCTCGCCAGTGGAACAACCGCACTCACCGACAACGCAGTGGCATAGTGGGCGTCATCAAGAGCCACGCTGCCGTCTGGTCGTCGATCTCGGATTCGCGTGATCGCCAAGCATGCAAATGCACTCCGGTCTTCACCCTCGAGCATCAACCTGTAGCCGGGTATGGCCAGATCCATCTCGACCAGATCACCCTCCTCGGTGTGGATGTCGCGAATCTCGCGTCTGTGTGCCTGGTAACGGCGAGACTCGGCATTGCTGGCCCACTGAACCTCCGTGGCGCCTTCAATCCTGAGCGGCAGGGCGAGGTACACGACCTGATTTATGGCCGATGCGTCGGCTATGTCCAGTGGACTTGGCACCGGCGTATCCATCGGCATGTCGAAGACGCTTCCGTCAGGCATCACCCCGCGCGCGCGCAGCAACGCGATCTTTCCGAAGGTCAGGTACTCGGTATTTATCTCAAGCTCAACGAATCCATGGAGGTTCTCGCCAATGGACGACAGACGTTGATGCAGCTGTCCCTCCAGATACCGCGTCTCCTGCTGTAAGTGCTGGGGCTTCACGAACAGCCCCTCCTTCCAGACTACTTTGCTCCGCAACGTCATTCCAAGTCCTCACTCTTGATACTGATACCCGAATCTCCCAGCTCTACCAGCAATGGATAGGACCTCCCGTGTGGCTGAATCCGATGTACTGCCCGCCATGTCACTCTGCTGACATCCTGGTATCTGGCTGCGACCGCAATGAAACGAGTGTCCCGCTGGACCTGATGGAATGGGACGAACTTGTAGCTGCCCGGCCTGATGACGAACTCGTCATGATCGCGATAGGTCTTCCCCAGCGATCTGTCCGGCGACGCCCACAATGCATCGGCGTCGAGACTGAGGAACACGCCGTCATCCTTGAGTTGGATGACGGCGATCTTCAGCGGGCTTCCTTCGCCGCCGAGCGGGTTTGCCTGGATCTCCGGACTCTTGACTTCGCCCGGGGCGAGGTACTCACCAACGGCCCGTATGTGACCGACGGCATTGATCGATTCAAGCTGCACATCTGCATTGCCATCGTCTGCAGCAACTGGATCGCCCGGAGGCAGCTCCCCCGAATCCCCAAGCTCTTTCTGCAGTGTCTGCGTCGTCATCCGAAGCTGGCCAAGCAGACCGCGCAGGTCAGAGCTGGACAACCGAACGCGATAGCCAGCCTTCAACTGTTCTTCGTCATGGGGCTCCAATGTCGCTTCGGAAGTGGCATTCATCACAGGTGACGCCACGATGCTGAGCGCGATGGTGGATGGCTGATCCTGAGGCAGGCCAACAGGTAGGGAAGGATCCCTCAGTACCTGCCAGGCCTTGGATGTCGCCACACAACCAGCCAGCATCGATAATGAACATCCGAAAATGATTCGCGCCAACAGCGCATGCAGGCCCTCAGCGAACATCCGGACACCCGCGAACCGGTTCTGACGCCACGTCGACCGGAGGTTGTGCTTCGAACGAGCAGGCAGATGGAGAGCCCTTCGAAGAGCAAAGGCGATCCAGAATCGAATCAAGTGCATACAGCGGATCCCCACAGACCTCTACGTTATGCAGCGCAGGAGCGCCCACGAGGGAATCCATGGGCGGATCATCGAGATGGCGCAGAGGCGTCGCATCGCCTGCGAGCAGGTCATCGAGAGATATCTCTTCGGACAGGTCACCGGTAGCACTCTCGCCTGGCTCACTCGCAAGCCCGACGGAGACGATCAGTGCACCCAGGCGGATCTGATCGCCTTCGCGCAGCTCAACGACGCTGCCGGCTCCCAGGGGCTCTTCAGCGCCATTGATCCATGTCATACCGGCCAGATCGCGCAGGCAGAATGCCCCATCACGCGAGAAGAGCTCGGCATGACGTGATGCGATCCAACCACGATCGTCGGCAAGGCACCAACTGGCGTCCCCGCTACCTATCGTTCCCCCGCGATGATCGACAGAATGAACGGGCGTGCAGCCAATGCCGATGCGCGTTGGATTGGAGACGGAGAGTCGAAGCCACGCTCCATCAGCATGCAGACTCATGCCCGCACCTTGATTTTGACACTGGCGTCGGCGAGCTGTGACGGAGCGGAGCCCAGAAAGGTTGTCCAACCCAGGTTGCCGCCGCTCTCCTTGCATAAACGAAGAGGCGAGATGTGCTCTGTGCGCAATCCGAGCTCCAGGTTGTACGCGAGCTGGTCTCTTAGAAGAAACTGGATCAAGGTCCCCAGAAGGGGAAAGTCGCGTCCATTTGGCAGGAAATCACGAAAACGCTCCGTACTGAGATTTCCAATAGCAATCGCGAAGCAGTGCTCACAGGTTCTGACCCGGCTTCCTGCAATGAAGCTACTCCCCAGAATCGCCCTGGATGCTCCAATCTGCGAGCGCTCCTCAACGGGCACGTCAACGTAGATTGGCAGGAACTCCTTTACCACAACGTCAGGCAGGTCGAAGCAATGGGAGACGATCCCACCCACTGTTGCAGGTGATCTGCTGCGGCTTGCCACAACGCCGGCATACGTTAGCAGTCGGCTCCAAGGCAGGCTGCTGTACTCCCTCAGATGCGCATCGTGCAGACCGATCAGCGAGAGAACATAGCCCGAGAATCGATCGCGCGCACCTGACTGAAAGCGAACGTGGTAGCGGTACTTGCGCCAGCCGCGATGCAGTAATGTGAGAAGGCGATGATTGAAGAAATCGAGGAAGGCGGCGTGAAGGCCTGTGCCGTTGGCGTGCTCTGCAGCAATGCGCTCGACATAGTGCAATGGTAGTGGCGAATCGACGCCATGCAGACCCAGGAAGCTGACCGCGAGGCGATACGAGTACCCTCCCTCCGCCGGGCCGAACTCACCAACTACTACATCCGAGATTGGAAAGCCCAACCGGGGGTCATTGCAGAATCGGATTCGCTCAGCTGCAGGATCGCCGTCCATGGCATGCTCCAGGTCATCGTCATGCAGACGATGAAGTCGTTCAACAAGACTGTAGAAGGCATGGCGCCGGGCGTTATCCAACAGCGGACCGGCTAGATGATGGGCTGGCTTCCGTGCCGAATTGGCCATTGATATGTCTCTTTGTTCTCGGTGTTCTTGACTTCAAGGACGTGAAAGGCATTGATGCTCGCGTAGAGCGAGAAGAAGTGCGAAAGGACAGACCCGAACAGGTACATCTCGCCCTCGCAGAGGAACATGGAAGGGTCCAGTTCAAGAACAGTCTTCAGGCCTCGAACCGGGAGCCCCATCACGAATGCTGTACTCGGAACAGTCGTGGCAGCCACGATTCCATTCAGGCGCATCTGACTCACGCGTTTTGCTTGAACGTCGTGAAGAGCCGCGAAGTCATACGCTCGAATGACCGCCTTCATTGGCTCCGTTCCCAGGAGTGAGAGGAAGTTCAGCGACAGATTGGAGATCAGATTCCAGTGGAGGCTCCCATCAAGGACTGGCCTGTAGCTTGGTGTCGGGCGGATTGCATTGGCGACATTGACAAACGCCGGGACGTCGTCCAATGGATGGCATACGTCGCCCACGGCCAGCACTGAGGGCAAGTCGCGATTGGTGCAGGTTAGCTGCACTGATACCGTCTCACTGGCATCTGGATGAAGTGACTCGTCGCTTCGGATGAAGGCGATGCGTTGCCGGGTTCCACCGACGCTCTGGTCGACGTGCAGCCGCGACCGGTAGTACGGTGCAGGCCCATTCGAGGTGCGGTCTATCTCATGCTGGAATGAGTAGAAGTCGTGATAGATCCGGCGCACTTCTTTGGCCCGCTCCCGGGAGGATGCCCATACGCCGCTGACGCCATCGACGCTGAATACCTCGTACCCATGCGCTTGGGAACCCGCCGGGTTGATGGCGTACTCGGTGACCCGACCATCTACGCGTATGGGTTCGGCATCGTGCGCGAAGAGGTTCACCGCGGGAACACAATGCAAGGAAATATCTCCATTTCGAATGTGCACGCCCAGTGGCATGGGCCGATTGAAGTGAAGCTCGATGCGCGCCGATAGACCTTGCGCAGGCCAAGCCCGCGCCAGGCTCTTTATCCTGGCGAAGTAGAAGCGGCGGGGGAAAACGAAGAATTCCTGAAGTACCCGGTAGCCATCAAAGACGTTGCGTGGATAGGGAAGGAGCGCGGCGTCGGCTTCGAAGCCCGGAAATTGGATGCTCCCAGTGGGCAGCGTGCTCACTGAATCGCCCATCACAATACGGATCTCTTCCAGATACCTGGCGAGCCACAGATAGAGTGTCTGTGCTGCCCTATCGTCGCCGCTGAAGTGAAGTTCAAGCTCATCGCAGTCCACTGACCTGAGATCCAGATCCGACAGCGTGCGTAGTTCCATCGCGACCATGGAACTCTCCATCGAGTGCGCTTCATGTACTCTTTCGATTTCCAGTGGGTGAATGCGGACATCGCTGCAGGTTCTAAAGCGGCATGCGATCCCATCAACCTCAACCGATCCAACCATCGCGCCCTTGGGTACTGTCTGCGAGTCGGCAATAGCACGATCACTGGGCTCGAATTTCAGAATTGTCATGCTCGGGATTGGCCTCAGATAGTTGGGCCAGAGCAGTTGCAGCAGACCGTGGGTCAGCTCCTCGAAGTCGTCCTCAATCTTCATCCGCAGCTTTGCCGTCAGGAAGGAGAAGCCCTCCAGAAGCCGTTCCACATCGGGATCGCTCGCACGTTCACCGAGGAACCGCGCAAGCTGCGGATTTTCAAGAGCAAACTTCTTCCCTTGAATTCGTAGGTGACTCAACTCATCGCGGAAAGCTCTGTGTAGAGGCATCGGCTCAGAGTGCACTGTAGTTGCGTGTTTGACCGTTCAACGTCAGCTCCATCTCGAACGCCGTGCTTCGATCGTCCAGAATCAGATCGCAATCCACCCGAAAGCGCAGCTGTAACGGCTGCTGGGCATCCGTCAACAGGCGAACATCCGCCACCCGGATTCGGGGCTCGTTATTCTCGATAGCCCCCCGGATTTCAGCGGTCGCCCGAAGCAGGAGGTCGGCCGAGCCCATGACCGCATCGTTGAAATCTGGAAGTCCCATGGACGGGCAACTCGGTGCTCCGCCCTGGCGAGCGTTGAGCAACTGCTCAACGTGGCGCTTGACTGCCTGCACACTGGCGGCTGCACTGGGTGCGGCGGTTCGCGTCCGCGTGGCCGACTCCAGGATGTCCAGCCTGTCAAAGAGACTTCCCTGCCCTGCCCTGTTCATGTTCTGACTATTCCTTGTCCAGCCGACCGACCAGCGATAGCTCGAAATTGGCCCCCATGTACTTGAAGTGCGGCCGCACACTCATTGCCACCTGGTACCAACCTGCTTCACCGGGCACATCCTTCACCTCGACCCTGGCCGCTCGCAGCGGCCGACGGCTGCGGACCATGGCCGGAGGGTTTTCCTGATCAGCCACGTACTGCTTCAGCCAGGAATTCAGCTCCCGCTCCAGGTCGTGGCGCTCCTTCCAACTCCCAATCTGCTCGCGTTGAAGCGCCTTGATGTAGTGCGCCAGACGATTGATGATGAACATGTACGGAAGTTGCGTACCCAGCCTGTAGTTCGTCTGCGCCTCCTGCCCCTCAAGAGTGTTCGGGAACAGCTGCGGGCGCTGGACGGAGTTGGCCGAGAAGAATGCGGCGTTGTCGCTCCCCTTGCGCATCGTCAAGGGAATGAATCCTTCCTCGGAAAGCTCGAACTCCCTTCGGTCGGTTATCAGCACTTCCGTCGGAATCTTTGCCTGGATCTGGCCAAGTGCCTCATAAAGGTGCACGGGAAGATCTTCCACTGCACCACCGGATTGAGGACCGATGATGTTGGGGCACCAACGATACTTGGCAAAGCTGTCAGTAATTCGGGTAGCCAGCAGGAAGGCTGCGTTGCCCCAAAGGTAGTTCTCATGTGAATCGCTTACAGATTCGGCATAGCTGAATCGCCGAACAGGATTCTCCAGAGGGTCGTATGGCTGCCGAAGAAGAAATCGCGGCATTGCCAGACCTAGATAGCGGGAGTCTTCTGAATCCCGCAAGGCGCGCCACTTCGTGTATCGAGGGCCATCAAAGATGTCCTTGATCTCCTTCAGGCTGGACAGCTCCTGATAGCCATCGATGCTGAAGAATTCATGACTTGCTGCGGCAATGAATGGCGCATGCGCCATGGCCCCCACGGATGCGATGTAGTTCAGCAGTTTGACGTCCGGTGTCGACGGACCGAAGTAGTAGTTGCCAATCATGGCAGCGACAGGCTCGCCGCCAAACTGCCCATAGCCAGCTGAGTAGCTGTGCTTGTAGAGTCCGCTCTGGGTTATTTCCGCTGCGCTCTCGAAGTCCTCAAGGAGCTCCTGCTTCGTGGCATGCAGAATATCTATCTGGATGTTCTCCCGGAAATCGGTGCGATCAACCAATAGCTTCAATCCACGCCAGGCGGATTCCAGATCCTGAAACCGGGGGTGGTGAAGCACCGCATCCATCTGCTGGCTGATGCGGACATCCAGTTCGACGATCATCTGATCCACGAGATGCTTGTTGACCGGCTCGGTCCGATCCTTTGTGCGGAGCATTTCGGCAATGAACTCAGCAACGCCCCGTTTTGCCGTGGAGTAGCCCTCCTGCGTCGGCTGCATCCTGGTCTGGGCCATGATCTGATCGAGCAAACCAACCGGCGCGGGCGCGATCTTCCCTGAAGAAGTTTCCGTGGCTTCCATTGTGGTTCCCTTTGGTTGTTGGGCAGAATGACGAGAAAGCTCTCAGCGGCTGTGCTCGTCCCGCGTTGTCAACGCCAACTGCAGTTCTTCGGCCAGTCTTTCGCGCGCTCCTGGGTCAGCCAGCATTTCCTGCAATGCATTGCGAAAGGCCGGAACGTTGCCTAGTGGTCCTTTCAACGCGACCAGGGCCTCCCTGAGCTCCAGCAACGTACGGAGCTCTGGGAGCTGTTGGGCGATCGCGTCTGGCGTGAAGTCATTGAGCGAGGAGAACGAAAGCTGAAGATTGAGCCTTCTCTCAGGCTCGTCTGAAAGACGGTCAGGGACATCGAGCGTGAGGCCGAGCTCTGCCTTCTCCATGACGGCATCGAAGCTGCCCTTGTCGACACGGACAGACTGGCGCTCGTCAATCATGGCCTGCTCTGTGTGGCCCTTGAAGTCGCCAAGAACAACCAGCTTGAGTGGCAGCTCCATCTCCGCCGCCTGATCGCCCGTTGCGGGTACGTATTTGATGTTGATCCGCTCCTTGGGAGCGACAGAACCATCCTTGCTCGACATGCGCTTACTTCCTGCGTTGGTATCGGTTACCTGTCTTCTGTACTGCATGCCCATTCGGACGATCATCACCGCAGTACGGGAGCCTATGTCTGGAACCGGACGGGCGCGTTGGAACGTTGGAGGCTCGATGAACTCAGCCAGCTCGTCCGTTGCAGACGAGCAATCATGATCAGCTCCGCCGCGCAGTTGGAATAGGAATAATCTCAGTTGACCCAGAATCGTCCGAATGCGTCAGAATTTCAGTGGAATCTCATCGCACAACATGGTTTTGTGCACGGCCGAGGTAACGCACCAAATGCCAGATGCGACACGTTCACAATCAATGTCCAGAGAATTGCTTCCCTGAATTACTTCGTCCGGGAGAGAAGATGAGCGCGCTCTCGCTCATTCATGGTGAGATCAGCTGCAGCGACGAACGCGTCACGAGCATCCTGCACCCGCCCTAGCCTCTGTAGTACTTCGCCGCGGACCACCTGCAGCGGCGCGTACTCGCGCAGGCGCGGCTCATCCAGCAAGGGCTGCAGCTGCGCCCACGCAGCAAAGGCGCCCTCGCTGCGCAGCACCGCCACCACCCGATTCAAGGCCACCACCGGCGATGGCACCACCTGCATCAGCTGCGCGTACAGCGCGGCGATGCGCGCCCAGTCGGTATCCTCGGCGCGGCGCGCAGCGGCATGGCAGGCCGCGATGCGGGCCTGCAGCACATAGGGATCGTTGCTGCCACCGGCAGCCAGCGCACGCGCCAGCGCCTGCTGCCCGCGTTCGATCTGCAGCCAGTCCCAGCGCGCACGGTTCTGCACGTCCAGCAGCACCGGCTGCCCCTGCGCGTCCACGCGTGCGGCCGCACGCGAGGCCTGCAGCTCCATCAGCGCCAGCAGGCCAAGAACCGGCGGCACTGGCAACCGATGGGCCAGGATGCGCGCCAGGCGCAGCGCCTCCTCGCACAGCGCCGGGCGCATCCAGTCATCGCCCGCACTGGCGGCATAGCCTTCGTTGAAGACCAGGTAGATCGCCTCAAGCACCGACGCCAGGCGCTCGGGCATCGCCTCCGCACGCGGCACTTCATACGGCACCTGCTTCTGCGCCAGAGTGCGCTTGGCGCGCACGATGCGCTGGGCCACGGTCGGCTCCGGCTGCAGGAAAGCCCGGGCGATTTCCGGCGTGGTCAGCCCCCCCAGCAACCGCAGGGTCAGCGCCACCCGCGCATCGGCAGGCAGCACCGGATGGCAGGCCACGAACATCAGCCGCAGCAGGTCATCGCCCAGATCGTCTTCCAGCGCCTGGCTGTCATCGGGCGCCGGCAGCGCCGCCGGGTGCAGTTCCTCGCCCCATTGCGCGTGCTGCTGCGCCACGCGCTGGTGCTGGCGCAGCACATCGATGGCACGGTTGCGCGCGGTGGTCATCAGCCAGGCTCCGGGATTGTCCGGCATGCCCTGCACCGGCCAGCGCTCCAGCGCGGCCAGCCAGGTGTCCTGGGCCAGCTCCTCGGCGCGGCCGACATCACCGCCCAGCAGCCGCGCCAGGCGCGCGATCAGGACTGGCGACTCCATCCGCCAGAGGGTTTCCAGGCGCTGGCTGAGGGCGGGCTCGATCATGCGCCGATCACAGCACGCAGGCCGCACCCGCACAAGCGATGTCATCCATCACCGTACTCAGCCCGGTTCGCCATCCATGTGCGCGATCTCCCACAGATGGCCATCCAGGTCCTGGAAGCCGCGCTGGTACATGAAACCGTAGTCGCGCGCCGGCTGCGGTTCACTGCCACCGGCGGCCAGCGCCTTGTCCACCAGCACATCCACCGCCTTGCGGCTGGCCGCCGACAGGCAGGTGATCACCTCGGTCTGTGCATGCGCATCGGCGATGCCCTTGTTGGTGAACTGCTGGAAGAACGGCTTGACCAGCAGCATCACGAAGATGCTCTCGCTGATGACCATGCAGGCCGCATCGTTGTTGGTGAACGTGGGGTTGAAGCTGTACCCCAGCGCGGCGAAGAAGGCCTTGGACTGTTCCAGGTCCTGCACGGGCAGGTTGACGAAGATCATCTGCGGTTGCGGTGCGCTCATCGTTGCGGTGTCCTCTACGGGTGACGGGAGATGGGTGGCGGAGTCCGATCAGGGCTGCTTCATGCAGTTGACCATCCACGGCTTGCCGTAGCGGTCGATCAACATGCCCCAACGATGGGCCCAGAACGTTTCGGCAATCGGCATCTGCACCTGGCCGCCCTCGGCCAGCGCCACGAACACGCGTTCGGCTTCTTCGATGCTGTCGACGTCGACATTGATGGTGGTCGAACCACCCTCGCCGCCGCCGGGACCATCGGCCGCCATCACGATGGCGCTGCCGATCTCCAGCTGGCTGTGCGCCACATGGTCCAGGGTCTCGGCCGGCATCTCGTTGCAGCCCGGCGAACCATCGGACGGCGGCATGTCGCGGTATTTCATTTCCGAGGTGACCTGGCCACCGAGTGCCTTGGCATAGAAAGCCATCGCCTCATGGGCCTGGCCGCTGAAGCCGAGGAAGGGAATCAGTTTCATGGCAATACTCCGTGGGTTGGTAGCGCCGGGGCCTACCCGGCGAAGGGTCGAGGCAATCCGATCAATCCGCGAGCTGTTCCCGCAGACGCTGTTCCTGCTGCTGTAATTCCGGGGTGAAGGCTTCGCCGAAGTCCTCGGCGGAAATAAGCGGACGCAGTTCGAGGGTGCCGCCGGCGCCGAACGGTGCGCGGCTGGCCCATTCGACGGCCTCGTCCAGCGAACGCACGTTCCACAGCCAGAACCCGGCGATCTGCTCACTGGGCGGGCCGAACGGTCCGGCCTGCACCTGAGGGCTGCCGGCTCCGAACTGAATGCGGCGGCCGCGCGAGGTGGCGTGCAGGCCTTCACCGGCGAGCATGATGCCGGCGGCGACCAGTTGTTCGTTGTAGGTGCCCATTTCGGACAATTCCTGTTCGCTGGGCATGCGGCCGGCTTCGGAATCGGCGTTGGCTTTGACGATCACCATGACTTTCATATCGGGTCTCACGTGGGCGGCGGTTTGCGGGCCCTTCATCTGGTACGACGAACCGGGGGATCGGGAATCGACAGGTCTGCTGGAATTTTTTTCTCTGCGCGGAAGGCCGCCTGCGGCGGGCGATCGGCGAACGGCGGAGCCCCTTCGTGGTGGGCCATCTGCTGGGATTACTGGGGTGGGCCGGTGGGGGTGGGATCGCGGGACACGCCGTAAACCCATCCCTGGGGGCTCGTAGGCGCCATCCATGGCGCCTGCGGTCCCGCGCCCCCACCCCCACCGGCCCAGACAGGTTCACGCGGCGGATCCACCACGGAAGATCAAGAGAAAAAGGCGAAAGCAAAGGCAAAAGCAGAAGCGGCTGGCTGGCGGCCTCGGCTGTGCGAGCGAAGCGACCCGCTTTCTGTTTTTGCTGTTGATTTCCCGTGGTGGGTCAGCCGCGTGAACCTGTCCAGGGCCGGTCGGGGTGGGGGCACGGGACCGCAGGCGCCATGGATGGCGCCTACGAGCCCCCAGGGATGGGTTTACGGCGTGTCCCGTGCCCCCACCCCCACCGGCCCACCCCAGTAATCCCAGCAGATGGCCCACCACGAAGGGGCTCCGCCGTTCGCCGATCGCCCGCCGCAGGCGGCCTTTCGCGCTGCAGCATGCCCGCAGGCAAACCTGCGCCATCATGGAACCCCCGCCCCGGCCAGGATCCCGCCATGCAGCAGTACCTGCTCCTCATCTACATCGAACCCGCCCTGCTGCAGGCCCTGCCCAGCGACGAGTTCAATGCACTGATGCGCGACTGCCTCGCCCATGCCGATCAGCTGCAGGCCGAAG
This sequence comes from Stenotrophomonas maltophilia, assembly GCF_047782825.1. Taxonomy (GTDB): domain Bacteria; phylum Pseudomonadota; class Gammaproteobacteria; order Xanthomonadales; family Xanthomonadaceae; genus Stenotrophomonas. Next base: position 2,758,722 of record NZ_CP180589.1, read on the forward strand.
GCACCCTGCTCGCCGCACAGAAACTGCAGCCGGTCGACACCGCCCAGACCCTGCGCGTGCGTGATGGCCACAGCCGCGTGCTCGATGGCCCCTTCGCCGAAACCCGCGAACTGCTGGCCGGCTTCAACCTCATCCGCGCGCGCGACCGCGACGACGCCATGCGCATCGCCCGCCAATTCCCCTGGGCCCGCTTCGGCAGCATCGAAGTGCGGCCGCTGGAAGACATGGACGCCGAGCGCGAACGCTGCGGCGCACCGGCGGCGGCTATGGCAGCAGCCGCACCCTGATGTCGCGCTTGCCGATGCCTTCGTTGCCGCTGTAATCGCGCGCACTGCCACGGATGATGTACTCGCCCGGCGGCAGCGCCGCCGGCTGCCAGCGACCGGTTTCCATCAGGCCATCGCGCACGGTGTTGGTGGCCAGGTAGCGGAAGCGGGTCACCGCGCTGCCGTGCACGGTAATGCCGCTGTCCGGCGCATAGGCCACCTTCACCGCCTGTTTCTGTGGCGGCATGCGGTTGAACACGATGTTCCAGCGCGGCTGCTCGTAACCCTGCAGCGGTTGCCCGGCCGCGTCGAGGATCTGGTAGCCCACCTGGTACGGCCCCAACCGGCGGCGCGGCAGGTTGTTGTCCACCTGGTCCCATGCCTCCACCACGATCTGCACACCCCGCCCCTGCCGGGCCAGCATTACCACGCCATCGCTGCCTGCGGCCAACGGCTGGTCGTTGTCATCCAGCAGCCCGACATCGGTGATGCGCGGTGCGAAATGGTCGGCATAACCGGTGAAGCCCAGCGCCACCGCATTGGTCTCGAAACCACTGGTGCCCACCTGCAGGTGCACGTGCGCCTGGCTGTTGATGCTGCCCAGACGGTCGCCGACATGGATGCGCGTGCCACGCCGCACGCGGATGCGCTCCAGCGTGCCGTCATCGCCGTACAGCGGCTGCCAGCGCGCATCGAACGGCTCACCGGCCGGGGTGCGGCCCACGCGCATGTGGATGTAGGTCAGGCGCCCCACCGCCAACCCTTCGGCCTGGCCGCCCAGGTTCCAGGCCGCGATCGGGCTGCTGATCTTGCCATCGGCGATGGCCAGCACGGTCTGCCCCACGTCGCCGCGTACGTCGAAGCCGCCGTGCAGGTGGTGGCGGCTCTCACCGGTGAAGGTGCCGCGCACCTCACCCAGCGTGCCCACCACTTCATGCCAGCCCTGCTGCGGGGCCAAGGGCCAGCGCCCACCGGTATCGGGCAGCGCGGCGTCTGCGGCCGGGCCTACCAATGCCGGTGCCGGCAGCGCGCCCACCGCCAGCGGCCGCACGCGGTGCACGCGGTAGCCGACGGCGTCGGCCACCAGCAGGCTGCCGTCGTCCTCCACCGCCAGCCCACTGGGCCGGGCAAGGCGTGGCAGGCGGTCGTTGCCGAGCAGCGCAATCTGGTGGCCCTGCGGGGTCACCTGCACCAGGCGCCCACCGAAGTCACCCACGTACAGCACGCCGTCGTGGGTCGTGGCCAGCGACAGCGGCCCATTGATGACGCCACCGTTGCCGACCACGGTGCTCACCGTGCCATTGGCACCGACGCGGCGCACCGCGTTGTTGAAGAAGTCGGCCACCAGCAGCGCACCGTGCACATCAAAGGCCAGCGCCACCGGCGTATCGAAGCGGGCCTCGCCACCCACGGCATCGGCGAAGCCGGGGCGGTCACCCCCGGCCAGCGTACGCACGTTGCCATCGGTGCCGATCACCCGGATACGGTCGTTCCAGGTGTCGGCCACGAACACCTGGCCCTGCGCATCCACCGCGATGCCCATCGGTGCGTCGAAGCGCGCCTGCGCGGCCGGGCCATCGGCAAAACCCTGCGTGCCACCGGCCACGGTGGTCACCTGGCCATCAACACCGATGCGGCGGATCGCGTGGTTGCCGGTGTCGGCCACGTACAGGTTGCCCTGCGCATCGGCAGCGATGCCCGACGGCGTATTGAAGCGCGCCTGCAGGCCCGGACCATCGGCCAGGCCCTCACCCTGCCCGGCCACGGTTTCCACCCGGCCATCGGGCAGCCGGCGGCGGATGCGGTTGTTGTCGCCGGCATCGGTGAAGTACACGCTGCCATCGGCGGTGCGCAGCAGCGCATAGGGTTCGGCGAAGCGCGCCTGAGCCGAGGCGCCGTCGCGGTCGCCAGGGTGGCCATCGCCGGCCAGCGGCTCGATCTGCGCCGTCCAGGCCAGCGGCGTGGGTTGCGGGCCGGCGGGCGCGGACGGCGCCGTGGGCGCGTCATTCCACCAGGTGGCCGCCAGTGCAGCCGCTGTCACCACTACTACGCCACCCACTGCCATCCATTGCCGCCGTACCATCGCCACACCACATCCCGCACCCGTGAAGAGGGTCAGACGATAGACGCTGGCGTGGGTCATCGCCAAGGCCCCAGGTCACCCAATCGGCCGCGATGCTTGTCGCCATGCCCGGTTGCGGGTTCAAATCGGCATGTTCCCAAGGATGGACACCTGCATGCCCTGCACCCGCACCCTGCCCACCGCCCTGCTGCTTGCACTGCTTGCAGCGGCACCCGTTTCTGCCGCGCCGGTCAGATCACTGGCCGAACGCAGCGCCGACGCCGCACAGTCCGACTATGAAAACGACTGGCAGAGTGCGCAGTCCACCGCGCGCAGCGGCAATCTGCTGGGCGCGATGATTGCGGTCGAGCGCTTGATGGATGACCCACGCTTCGAAAAGCTGCCGCCCGCGCAGCAGGCCGCCAACGCGCAGGTGGCCGGCGCGGTGGCGCGCATGCAGCGCCAACCGGATCTGTCCCGGCGCTACCTGGAACGGGGCCTGGCCGCACAGCCTGACAACCCTCAAACGCTGGTCGCCTTGATGGTCCTGGACATCAGCCAGGACAAGGCCACCCAGGCGGCCGATCGCCTGATCCAGGCCAGCAGCCGTTCCAGCCAGCCGCTGGCGATCAGCGCAGAGACGGTGGGCTACCTGCAGAACAGCCTGCGCGACCAGCCCGCACAGCGGCTGGCGGTGCTGCAGGCGCTGTTCGACAGCGGCTGGAGGAGCGATGGCGTCGAACCCAACGCGCTCTGGCTGATCCTGGCGCAGCTGCAGATCGAGAACGGCAAAGGCGCGCAGGTGCCCGTCACCGTGGCACGCATCGACACCCCGGTGGAGCTGATCGCGCTGCGCAGCGACAAGCGCTTCGACCGCTACGTCGATCGTCGCGATGCGCGCTTCAACGTCGAACAGGCCGCCCAGCGCCACCTGGACGCGCTGCGGGTGTCCAGCCTGCTGGATCGCGCCGTCAACACGCAGTTGGTTGCATTCGCTTCGGCGCAGCTGCTGGCGGGCGAGAACGAACAGCTCGTGCAGTTCACCGAGCCGATGGCACGGATGATCAGCGAAGGCCGCCGCCCTTCCGACGAAGAGGCGAAGTCGCTGGCCTGGTTGCTGGAACATCGCATGATGGCACTGCGCCGGCTTGGCCGGATCGAACCCGCAGTGGAAGCGGCGCGCATGGCACAGAAGGTCGGCATGCTCACCAACGATTACCTGGAGCACACCTTCAACCTGGCCTCCGTGCTCTCGGTTACCGGCCACAAGCAGGAGAGCCAGGCGGTGCTGGCCGGCGTGAAAGATCTCTCGCCGTTTGGCCAGGCCCTGCGCGCCTACTGGATTTCAATGCCGCGCTGGAACGCGGGGACGCAGCCGCCGCCGACCAGGCTCGTGCCACGATCATCAGCCTTCGCGACGATGTACGCCTCATCCATCGCGAAATGCTCATCGATGACGGTGATCTGGATGGCGCCGCCGCCGTGCTGATCGCGCAGCTGGAATCGCCCGAGGAACGCACCAGCACCCTGGTCAGCCTGCAGGACATGCGCGTCTATCCCTCCTTGCCCGCTGAGGCACAGAGTGATGAACGCTGGCGTGCGCTGAAGCGGCGCGCCGACGTGCAGGCCGCGGTCGCGCGCGTGGGTCGCATCGAGCAGTACCCACTGTACGGCAGCAGCAGCTCGCGCTGACGCCCCAGCGTTTTCCCCACAGCCGCCACCGCCTTCCAGCAAGGACTCTGCCGTGATACGCGGCGCGTTGAGCCACTACTTGGCCGGCACTTCAACCAGGATGCCCATCGCTTCGCGGTAGCGCGCGTACAGCGCCATCACCTTGTCCACGTAGGCCAGGGTTTCGGCATAAGGCGGCACGCCCTTGTAGCGGGTGACCGCGCCGATGCCGGCGTTGTAGGCAGCCGCCGCCAGTGGACGGTCGCCGTTGTAGCGGCGCAGCAACACACGCATGTAGCGTGCCCCACCGTCGATGGACTGCTGCGGCGAGAACGGATCGCGCACACCGTATTCCAGCGCGGTATCGGGCATCAGCTGCATCACGCCCTGCGCGCCCTTGCTCGATACCGCCTGCGCATCGAAGTTGCTTTCGGCGTGGGCGATCGCGCGCAGCCAGGCGTCGTCGACGCCGGTGGCTTTGGCCGCGGCCTTGAACTGCTTGGCATGCTGGGCCAGCTGCGGCTTGCCGACCTTGCCCAGGCCTTCATGCGCGGGCTCGCCGGGCGGTGTGGCCACGGTGAACTTCAGGAACACCCGCGAGCCGGGCAGGTTGCGGGTGGAGTAGACCTGCTTGCCGTCCTGCTCGCGTTCGTACAGCACACCACTGAACACGCCCATGTTGCCCCACAGGTTGGGGGTCTGGATGGCGTTGTCGTCGATCTCTTTCGGCGTGCAGCGCGAGCCGGGTTCGGGGGCGGTGGCCAGGCTGACGGTGTTGCCCTGGACGCAGCGGTAGACGGTGCGTGCACTGGCCAGGCCGGGCCACAGGCCCAGCAGCAGCGACAGCGCGACGAGGGTGGGGTGGAGGGGCATGGCGGCCGGATGATCCGGCGGCGGCTGCTAATACGGGGTGAATAGGGGTTCGGCAGGGCTGCGCCCTGCACCTGCCGAATCAACGTCAACGTCAAACGCTGGCTTCCTGTGGGTTGGCGGGGTGGGTCCGGTTGAGGGGGACGCTGCAAGTACGTCCATGTAAGCTCGGTCGCGGCTTGCTCGTGTGCGCTGTCCTGCGCACACGGCAAGACCGGGGTTGGGCGTCCTGCCCAACCCGCCCGAGGCATGCCTCGGGCCCATGCGGCTCACGCCCCCTCAACCGGACCCACCCCGCCTTCGACAGACTTCCGCGATCTGTCGGAACGGCACGGGGTCGGATCCCGTTGCTGCGCAACGGGCTCCGACCCCTGTGGGGAATCGATCGCTTACTTCGCGTTCCTGCTCCGCACCCAGTAGCCTACGCCCAGCAGTACGAACCACACCGGGCTGGCCACCAGGGCCTGGCGGGTGTCGGCCTGCAGGCTCAGCAGCACCAGTACGCCGGCGAAGAACACCAGGCAGGCCCAGCACATGGCAACGCCGCCGGGCATCTTGAAGATCGAGGCAGCGTGGCGCTCCGGATAGCGGCGGCGGTAGACCATGTAGGCCACCAGGATCAGCGACCAGACGAAGATGAAGAGCACCGTGGCCAGTGTCGTCACCAGGGTGAAGGCGGTCACCAGGTTGGGGATCAGGTAGATCAGCAGGGTGCCGCCCAGCAGGCACAGGCAGGAGAACAGCAGGCCGCGGGCCGGTACCGCTGCGCGCGACAGGCGGGACAGGCCGCGCGGGGCGTGGCCTTCTTCGGCCAGGCCGTACAGCATGCGGCTGGTGGAGAAGATGCCGCTGTTGGCCGAGGAGGTGGCCGAGGTCAGCACCACGAAGTTGATCAGGCTAGCCGCGGCGGGAATGCCGGCCAGCACGAACAGCTGCACGAACGGGCTCTTGTCCGGCACCACCTGGCGCCACGGCGTCACCGCCATGATCGCAACCAGGGCCAGCACGTAGAAGATGATGATGCGCACCGGGATCGAGTTGATCGCCTTGGGCAGGTTGCGCTCGGGGTCGGCGGTTTCGGCGGCGGTGGTGCCCACCAGCTCGATGCCGACGAAGGCGAACACTGCAATCTGGAAGCCGGCAAAGAAGCCCACCAGCCCCATCGGGAACATGCCGCCGTCATTCCACAGGTTGGACAGCGAGGCGGTATGCCCGCTGGGCGAGGTGAAGCCCCAGGCCACCAGGCCGGCGCCGGTGATGATCAGCGCGCAGATGGCCACGATCTTGATCAGCGCGAACCAGAATTCCATTTCACCGAACAGCTTCACCGTCACCAGATTCAGGCCCAGCAGCAGCAGCACGCACAGCAGCGCCGGTATCCATGCCTGCAGCTCGGGGAACCAGAACTGCGCGTAGGCGGCGATGGCGATCACGTCGGCAATGGCGGTGACGATCCAGCAGAACCAGTACGTCCATCCACAGAAAAACCCGGCCCAGGGGCCCAGCAGGTCGGTGGAGAAATCGATGAAGGATTTGTACTGCAGGTTCGACAGCAGCAGCTCGCCCATCGCGCGCATCACGAAGAACAGCATCGCGCCGATGATCAGGTAGACGAAGACGATGGACGGGCCAGCCAGGCTGATGGTCTTGCCCGACCCCATGAACAGACCGGTGCCGATGGCACCGCCGATGGCGATCAGTTGCAGGTGGCGGTTGGACAGGCTGCGGCGCAGGTGCTCGGGGGGCGTGGCGGGCTCGGTCATGGGCGCGGGAAGGGGCGGGTGAAGTTTCCGACGGTAGTCCTCTGCGAGGCAGAGTTCCAGCGCCATCGGGGCATTGGCGTCAAATCGATGCGCCTTCACCACCAAGTGCACACTTCCTGCCCTCGCCCCATTCCGCCCGGCCCGGCAACATGCTCAGATAGCGCATCTGCCCAAGGACCGGCCTGCCCATGCGCCCTGCCCTGCCCCGCCCCGTGGCACCCCGGCCATGAGCCGCCTGCGCGTCCTCATCATCGCCAGCCTGCTGTCCGCCCTGGCCGCCACCGTGCCGGTCGCGGTCATGGTCTATGCCACCTGGGACCGTGCTGTCAGCCTGGAACAGGACCGCCTGCGCGAGATCGCCGAACGCGCCCTGCGCCGCGCCGACCAGTCCTACGACGAATCGCTGGCCGCGCTGAAATCGGCCGAGGCGTCCTCCTCCCCACCCTGCGGCGAGGAGCACATCCGGCGCATGCAGACCCTGGTCATGACCTCACCCTCGGTCGACCAGATGGGCTACTTCGAAGGGGGCAAGCTGCGCTGCACCTCCTGGGGCCCCTTCAACGGCGATGTCGACCAGCCCAGCGCCGACCATGTCACCAGCGATGGCGCCGGCATCAAGGTGGACGTGCGCCCGCAGGCCACCAACCGGCGCGGCGTGCTGGCCATCCTCTACGGCTCCTACGACGTGCTGGTGGATCCGCGCCGCTTCGTCGATGTCATTGCCGACCCGCAGGTGAAGCTGGCCCTGGCCAGCCCCGATGGCCGCCTGCTGTCCAGCCAGACCGGCATGGACCCGGAGCTGCGCCAGCGGCTGCTGCGCGAGCCCGGCGAAGGCCTGGACCAGAACACGCTGTACGCCACCGCGCGCAACAGCGAATGGCTGGCCATCGCCACGGCGCCGCGCACCGCGCTGGTGGCCACCTTCCGCCAGCAGGCCTGGCTGTTCGTGCCGCTGGGCCTGCTGCTTGCCGCTGCCTGCACCACCCTGGTGGTCTGGCTGTCGCGGCGCCGCCTGTCGCTGCGCGGCGAGCTGTCCATCGCCATCCGCAAGCGCGAGCTGTACCTGCACTACCAGCCCATCATCGAACTGGATACCGGCATCTGCGTGGGGGCCGAGGCCCTGGTGCGCTGGCAACGCCCCGACGGCAGCCAGATCCGGCCGGACATCTTCGTGCCGCTGGCCGAGGAAAACGGCCTGATCACCGCGCTGACCGATCTGGTGATCGAGAACGTGGTGTCGGACATGCGCGAACTGCTGGTGCAGGACCGCAGCGCGCACATCGCCATCAACCTGGCCGCCGAGGACATCATCAGCGGCCGCGCCCTGAAGTCGATCACCCAGCGCATGGCCGGCAGCGGCATCCTGCCGCAGCAGATCTGGCTGGAAGCCACCGAACGCGGCTTCCTCGATGCCGACCGTGCACGCACCATGCTGGCCGCCGCCCGCCGTGCCGGCCACAGCATCGCCATCGATGATTTCGGCGTGGGCTATTCCAGCCTGCAGTACCTGGAACAGCTGCCGCTGGATGCACTGAAGATCGACAAGTCCTTCATCGATGCCATCGGCACCGAGAGCGCGACCACGCCGGTCACCCCGCACATCATCAACATGGCCAAGGAACTGGGCTTGTTCGTGGTGGCGGAAGGCGTGGAAACCGAACCGCAGCTGGCCTACCTGCACAGCCAGAAGGTGCAGTTCGGGCAGGGCTGGCTGTTCTCGCGGCCGTTGCCGCGTGATGAGTTCATCGCCTTCCATCGGCAGCGGCAGCAGCGCTACGGCGCCGCACGGGAGGACATGCAGAACCCACGCAGCGTGCCGATCGAACAGGCTGGCGTGGAGGAGTGACAGCCAACGGCGGGGCCCCGTGGTGGTGTCGCCGCAATCCGAGGGTGGGCCGGGCGGGCAGGCTGCGGACACATTGCTGCGGCGTCCGACCACGGAATCAACGGCAAGAACAAAGGCAAACGCGGGTCGCTGCGCTCACTGAATCCACGGCATGCGGGCCAAGGAGTGCCGGCCGCTGGCCGGCATTCCCTGTTCAGTGCGGCCTACGCCCAAGCCTTCGGCCGCGCCCACAACCACGCGGCACACACTGCCAGCAACAGCAACGGCAACCACGCCAGCTGACCGGCCCCGGCCGATTGCAGCAGCACACCGCCGGCAACGCCGCCGGCGGCAATGGCCAGGTTCCACCCCGTCACCAGCATCGACTGCGCCAGATCGGCTGCGGCGCCCGCGCGGCGGGCGACGGCGGTCTGGAACAGGGTCGGCACGGCGCCGAACGCCACGCCCCACAGCACGCTGGCCACCAGCAGCACCAGCGGCACGCCCGGCCACAGCAGCAGGGCCAGCACCGCCAGCACGAAGCCGGCCACAGCGGCCCAGACCAGCGCGCGCAGATGCCGGTCCACGCCCCAGCCGGCAATACCAATACCGGCAATGGCGGCCACGCCAAAGGCCAGCAGCACGCGGTCCAGCCAATGGCGCGCGTTGGCGTGCATCGCCAGCGGTTCGATATAGGTGTACAGCACGTTGTGCGCCAGCACGTACAGCGCCATCACCAGCAGCGTGCTGCGTACGCCGGGCAGGCGCCAGACGCGGCCCAGCGGCATGCGTTGCCCGCTGCCTGCGGCGGGCAGGGCCGGCAGCGCCCAGCGCGCCCAGCCCAGCAGCACCACCGCCAGCAAAGCCATCAGGCCGAAGGCCCAGCGCCAGCCGATCTGCTGGCCCAGCAGGGTGCCGGCCGGCACGCCCAGTGACAGCGCCAGCGGCGAACCCACCATCGCCACCGCAATCGCACGCCCCTGCAGGGCCGGCACCACCATGCGCGCGGCATAACCGGCCACCAGCGACCACAGCAGCCCCGCACCCACGCCGGCCAGGAAGCGCACCACCAGCAGCAGGGTGTAGTTGCTGCTCAGTGCCGTCAGCGCGTTGACCACCACGAAGCCGGCAATCGCCGCCAGCATCAGCGGCCGCCGTGGCAGGCGCTGGGTCAGCGCGGTCATCGGCAGTGCGGCCAGCACCGATCCCAGCGCGTACACGCTCACCAACTGGCCCACCGCCGCGTCGCTCACGCCCAGGCTCTGCCCCATCGGCCGCAGCACACCAGCCGGCAGGGTCTCGGTCAGCAGGGTGATGAAGCCGCCACCGGCAAGCGCCAACAGGCCGTTCCACGGCAGCCGCGTGGCCTCGCCCGCAGGCGAAGCGGCGTCAATCGCGTGGCCGCTCACCGCCCAGCCTCCAGATCGCGGTACACGGCATCGCGCACCTCATCAACGAAAGCACCGTGCATGCCCTCGTACAGGGTGTTGGTCAGGGCCACCACGCTCAGCCCCCGCACCGGGTCGACAAACCAGCTGTGCCCATAGGCCCCACCCCAGCGCCACGTTCCCAGCCCCTGCGGCGTGCCCGACGCGGCCGGGTCGCGCAGTACGGCAAAGCCCAGGCCGAAGCCCCAGCCCGGTGGATCGGCCGGCCCGTGCTCGCCCACCTGCATGCGGCCCATCTCCGCAGCGACATCCGGTGGCAGCAGCGCAGAAGCCTGCACATCGCGCAACGCCTCAAGCACGGTCATCACCTCATCCGCAGTACCGACCAGACCGGCGCCGGCCGATGCATGGCGGCTGGCATCGCCCGCCCGCGCCAGGCTGTATTCGATGCCCACGGTGCCATCGAAGGGCGCGACGATCTCCCCTTCCTGCAGCCGATGCGGCTGCGGCGCGTCGCTTACATAGGGCGTCGCGAGGCGATCCACCTCGCCGGTGCTGAAGGCGGTATCACGCAGGCCCAGCGGCCGTGCAAGCAGCGCCTCGAACAGCTGCTGCAGGCTCTGCCCGGTGGCCGCTTCGGCCACCGCACCGGCCACGTCCACGCCCAGCGAGTACAGCCACTGGCTGCCGGGGGCGAACAGCAGCGGCGCCTGCGCGATGCGCTGCACGTTGTCCTGCAGTGTCAGCACTGCCGCATCCATGCCGTCGCTCACACCGGCGCGTGCGTAGGGCCCCTGTGCATCGGCTTCCAGGAAGCGGTAGCCCAGGCCACTGGAGTGGCTCAGCAGCTGGCGCAGGCTGATCGGCGGCACCGTGCCATCGGCCAGCGCCGGCCGGAAGCTGGGCAGCCAGCGCTGCACGGGGGCATCCAGGTCCAGCACACCGTCGGCCACCAGACGCAGGATCACCGTGGTCAGCAGCGGCTTGCTGACCGACGCCAGACGGAACAGCTGGTCGCGCTGCATCGGCCTGTCCGCTTCGCGGTCGGCCAGGCCGGTGGCGCTGGCATGGCGCAGCACGCCGTGTTCGCGCACCAGCAGCACCGCGCCGACCACACGCTGCGGGTGAGCCTGCAGCAGTACGCGGGCCACGCCCGGCAGGGTGGGCGCCGTCACATCGGCAGGAAGAGCATTCATGGGGGTGATCCATTGGGGGAGGGCCGCCACGTTAGGCAGCCCGCGCCGCCGCAAAAAGCGGGGCAGCGCTCCGCACTTCGTGGACCCCCAGGTCCGTAATCGCCGGCAGCACCGGACAGCAGGGGCCGGCCATCATCGCGGCGGCACTGAACCGCAGTGTTGCAGCGGCCGCCTAGCCGCCCTCGGCATCTGGCCCTACCCTGCGGTTTTCCCGCAGCGCTGCACCATGTCAGTCCTGGACAACCTCGCCAACCTGCAGACCTTCGTGCACGCCGCTGACACCCGCAGCTTCGTCGAAACCGGGCGCCTGCAGGGCATTTCCGCATCGGCCGCCGGCAAATGCGTGGCGCGGCTGGAGCACGCGCTGGGCGTGCGCCTGTTCCACCGCAGCACGCGCAGCATCACCCTTACCGCCGAAGGCCAGTTGTTCCTGGCGCGCTGCCGCCGCATTCTTGCCGAGCGCGACGCCGCACGCACCGAACTGGCGCAGCCGCATGCCGCGCCCAGTGGCACGCTGCGCATCAGCCTGCCGCTGGTCGGTGATCTCACCCTGCCGCTGCTGGCCGATTTCATGGCCGCGTATCCGGATATCCGCCTGGATCTGGATTTCTGCGACCGCCTGGTCGATGTCATCGAAGAAGGCTTCGATGCCGTGCTGCGCGTGGGCGAACCCAGCGATTCGCGCATGAACGCACGGCGCCTGGGCGTGTTTCCGCGGCGCATCGTCGCCTCGCCCAGCTACCTGCAGCGCCGTGGCATTCCGCAGGTGCCGGCCGATCTGCTGCAGCACACGCTGCTGCATTACCGCTTCCCCAGCAGCGGCAAGCTGGAGCCCTGGCCCATCCAGTGGCCGCACGACCAGCCCGCACAGGATCTGCCGGTGCACATGGTCGCCAACACCATCGAAGCACGGGTGGAACTGGCCCTGCGCGATATCGGCCTGGCCTTCGTGCCGGTGCACTCGGTACGCGACGCGCTGGCCGATGGGCGCCTGGTCACCGTGCTGGATGAGCACGTGCACTCCTGCGGCACCTTCCACCTGCTCTGGCCCTCGGGCCGGCATGTACTACCCAAGCTGCGCGTGTTCATCGATTTCCTCGGTGCCCGCCTGGATACCGTGCCGTAGCCCAGTAGATCCACGCCATGCGTGGATGACGGAGGCATCGCCACCGCGACCATTCAGCCGCCAGCGCTATACTGCCCCCACATTCCTCCAAGAGGCTCGCGACCAATGCGCCAGTGATGCCGCCGTCTTTCCACTAGACGGCCCGACTCTTCCCGCCCCTGCGCGCAGGGGAGAACCAGGCATCCCATGGAGGTCGCATGACCACGCACTCCCTCACGCTCGATCGCGTGTCGTATCGATTGGCCGATGGCCGGTCGCTGTTTTCCGGACTGTCTTTTTCCTTCGAACCGATCGCCACCGGTCTGGTTGGTGCCAATGGCGCCGGCAAGAGCGTGCTCGCGCGCCTGCTGGCAGGTCAGCTCACGCCTGACAGCGGCCAGGTACGCGGCAGCGGCAGGGTCTTCCTGCTGCCCACACCCGGCTACCCGCCGCGCGGCACGGTAGGCGAACTGGCCGGGGTCGGCGATGCGCTGGCCGCACTGGCCCGCATCGAAGCCGGCAGCGTGGACGAAGCCGACTTCGCCTGCATCGGCGACCGCTGGGACCTGCGCGAGCGCCTGCAGCAGCAGTGGCAGCAGCTGGGCCTGCCCGACAGTCTGGACCCCAGCCAGCCTGCGGCGCGCCTCAGCGGCGGCCAGGCCATGCGCGTAGCGCTGTCCGGCGTCTGGGCCAGCGACGCCGACTGGCTCATCCTGGATGAGCCCAGCAACCACCTTGATGCCCGCCACCGCCAGCAGCTGTATGAACACCTGCAGCAGTGGCGCGGCGGTCTGCTGGCCATCAGCCACGACCGCGGCCTGCTGGCCCGCATGCAGCAGATTGTCGAACTGGATGGGCGCGGCCTGCACCGCTACGGCGGCGCGTGGCAGGACTACGTCGATGCGCGTACCGCCGATCGCGAAGCCGCCGCTGCCCAGCTTGACCACGCCCGCGCGCAGCACCGGCAACAGCAGCGCAGCGCGCGCGAACAGCACGAACGCCAGCAGCAGCGGCAGGCGCGCGGCAACCGCGATGCAAAGCAGGCCAACCAGGCGCCTATCCTGCTGGGCGGGCAGAAGCAGCGCGCCGAAGCCACACAGGGGCGCGCACAGCAGATCCAGGCCGACCGCCTGCAGGCCAGCGCACAGCAGCTGCGCAGCGCCGCGGCCGCGGTGCAGGCCGCGCCGGAACTGGCCCTGTTCGCCCACGAGGGAGAACGTGGCAGCGCGCGCCTGCTGCAGGCGCAGGATCTGGTCCTGCCCTATGGCTGCGCGGCGCCACTGCAGCTGGAGATCCGCCGTGGCCAACGCATTGCCGTGGTCGGTGACAACGGCAGCGGCAAGTCCACCCTGCTGCGCGTACTGGCCGGGCAGGAAAGCGCGCGCAGTGGCAGCGTGCAGCAGCACGCGCCGCTGGCCCTGCTGGACCAGCAGCTGCTGGCACTGGCCGGCGACCGCAGCATCCTCGACACGGTGCAGGCCGCCAACCCCGCCGCCGACCCCGCCGAACTGCGCACACGGCTCGCCCTGCTCGGCCTGGATGCACAGCGCATCCAGCGACCGGCCAGCAGCCTGAGCGATGGCGAACGGGTGAAAGGCGCGCTGGCCAGCGTGCTGTACGCGCGCCCCGCACCGCAGCTGCTGTTGCTGGATGAACCCGGCAACGCGCTGGATCTGAGCGCACTGCAGGCGCTGGAGTCACTGCTGGGTGCGTGGGAGGGCGGGCTGGTGATGGTCAGCCATGACACCCATCTGCTGCAGGCACTGCGGCCCACGCAGGTGCTGCAGGTGGGCGCCGAAGGCTGGCAGTGGCGCGACCCGAAGTAGGCGCCGGGGTCGGAGCCCTTTTGCAACGCAGAAGGGATCCGACCCCGGCCCGCTGACCGCGCCATCCACGCATGGCGTGGATCTACTGGTCTGGGGTACCCCCATCCACGCATGGCGTGGATCTACGGGCGTTCAGTAGTGCCACGCCACGCGTGGATGCCGTACTCCTCAGCGCTTCCACACCGGGAACGCCTGCGGCAGCTGCTGCCACAACAACGGGCCCGCACGCAGTTCATTGTCATTGAGCAGGCACGCATCCAGCGCCGCGCGCACGGTGCGCTCATCCATGTGCACGCCGATCACCACCAACTCCTGCCGGCGGTCGCCCCACAGCGGGTGCCACATCCGCTCCATCGCCGCATGCGCGGCCACATCCGGGAATTCTTCCCGCCCCGGCAGCGGTGCGCTCCAGCAGTCGGCCTGCTGCCGGGCCCAACCCAGATCGCTGTACGGCAGCGGCGTCGGCGGCAGCAGCGGCGTGGTGTCCTCGTTGCCCGCGCGCACGCGCTCGCGTGCGGCGTACCAGAACCCCGCCGCCTGCGTGCGCGTCGCGGCGCCCACGCTGTTCAACTCCCCCACCCAGTCCATGCGGTTGGCCAGCCAGAACCAGCCCTTGCTGCGGATCACTCCGGGCATGCCGTCCTGCAGCGCGCGGGCGAAGCGCGCCGGGTGGAACGGCCGCCGCGAACGGTAGACGAAACTGCCGATGCCGTATTCCTCGGTCTCCGGCGTGTGCTCGCCACGCAGCTCCTGCACCCAGCCCGGCGCCCGCTGCGCACGTTCGAAGTCGAAGCGGCCGGTGTCCAGCAGCTCGGCCAGCGGCACATCACCAAACGAAGACAGCAGCAGCTTCGCATCGCGGTTCAGGCCGCGCAGCACCGCCAGCGTGTCCTGCAGCACCTCGTCGTCCACCTGGTCGACCTTGCTCACCACGATCACATCGGCAAATTCCACCTGCTCGCACAGCAGGTCGACCACACCGCGGTCGTCGTCCGGCCCGGCCTGCTGGCCGCGTTCGGCCAGGCGCAGGGTCGACCCGAAATCGGCCAGGAACGCACTGCCGTCGACCACGGTCACCATCGTGTCCAGGCGCGCGATATCGCTCAGGCTGAAACCGTGCTCGTCGCGCACGGCGAAGGTGGCGGCCACCGGCATGGGCTCGCCAATGCCGGTCGATTCGATCAGCAGATAGTCATAGCGCCCGCTGTCGGCCAGCCGCCGCACTTCCTGCAGCAGGTCGTCGCGCAGGGTGCAGCAGATGCAGCCGTTGCTGAACTCGACCAGGGTTTCTTCGGTGCGGCGCAGCTCGGCACCGCCGTCGCGCACCAGCTGCGCATCGATGTTGACCTCGCTCATGTCGTTGACGATGACCGCCACGCGCAGGCCATCGCGGTTGCGCAGGATCTGGTTGAGCAGGGTGGTCTTGCCGGCGCCGAGGAAGCCGGACAGCACGGTGACCGGCAGGCGGCGGTCGGCGCGGGATACAGGGTTCATGCGGGGCGGAAGGCTGCAAATGGGAATGTTACTATATAACATTATGCCGGCGCGACGCAGCGACGGGATGCGTAGAGTCGAGCTTGCTCGACTGCCCGCGCTATTTGCCGTAGCGGCGCAGCAGTTCCACCAGCACTTCGGCCTCGGCGGCCCGCTGCTGCGGGTCTTCGGCGGCCACCACGTGCTCCTGCAGGTGCTCGTGCAGCAGTTCCATCAGCAGGCTGTGCGCCGCGCCGCGCACCGCCGCCACCTGCACCAGCACGTCCGCGCAGTCGCCTGCCGCGCCCTCGGGGCGGTCCAGGGCCTGTTCCAGTGCCGCCACCTGGCCGCCAATGCGGCGCACCCGGGTCAGCAGTTGTTTCCGGTTCTTGTGTACATGTGCCATGGCCGTATCGTATACCCTATGGGGGTATCATTCCACTCCCGAACGCCGCCATGCACCTGGACGCTCTCGCCGCCTCCCGCCGCCACGACCATCGTTTCGACGATGGCAATCCGCTGGCCGAACGCAACACCCGCCGCGCCATGTGGCTTACCGTCAGCATGATGGTCATCGAGATCATCGGTGGCTGGTGGTTCAACTCAATGGCCGTGCTGGCCGATGGCTGGCACATGAGCTCGCACGCGCTGGCACTGGGGCTTTCAGTCTTTGCCTACCGCTGCGCACGGCGCTACGCACACGATCCGCGCTTTGCCTTCGGCACGTGGAAGATCGAAATCCTCGCCGGCTACACCAGCGCCATTGCCCTGCTGGGCGTGGCCGCGCTGATGGCCGTGCAATCGCTGCAGCGGCTGTGGGTGCCGGCCGCCATCCACTACGACGAAGCCATCGCCATCGCCGTGGTCGGCCTGGGCGTGAACCTGCTCTGCGCATGGTGGCTGCACGACAGCCCGGGCCACGCCCATCATCACCCTGGCCACGACCATTCGCACGGCCATGCCCATGCGCATCACGGGCACGGGGACGACCACGCTGACCACGGCCATGGCCATGGCCACGACCTGAATCTGCGCTCGGCCTACATGCATGTGCTGGCCGACGCCGCCACTTCGGTGCTGGCCATCGTCGCACTGCTGGGCGGCAAACTGTGGGGCGCCTCCTGGCTGGACCCGCTGATGGGCCTGGTCGGCGCGCTACTGGTCACCGTCTGGGCGATCGGCCTGCTGCGCGACAGCGGCCGGGTGCTGCTCGATGCGCAGATGGATGCGCCGGTGGTGGCCGAGGTGCGCGAAGTGATCGAACAGGGCCCTTGGCCAGCGCGCCTGGCCGATCTGCACGTCTGGCAGGTGGGCCGCGGCAAGTACGCCGTGGCGGCCAGTGTGGTTACCAGCGATGCCGACCTGGATGCCGACCAGCTGCGGAAGGCGCTGGCCGTGCACGAGGAGCTGGTGCATGTGACGCTGGAGATCCATCGCACGAAGCGCCAGACCGTAGAGTCGAGCTTGCTCGACTGCTCCTGATTTTCTGTAGAGCCGAGCCCATGCTCGGCTGCTCCTGCCCAAAGCAGCCGAGCATCGGCTCGGCTCTACAACAGCCAAAGCAGCCGAGCATCGGCTCGGCTCTACAACAGCCAAAGCAGTCGAGCATGGCTCGACTCTACAAAGGCGGGTACCTACAGCTTCAACAGCATCCGCAGCAGGTAGAGCTTCAACGGCAGCGCGCTCAGCACCGCGCCGGCGATGCCCAGCCACGCATAGCGCTCATCGCGCGCCCGTGCCGCCACGGCCAGCCCCAGGCCCACCACCGCCGATGCCAGCACGCCCACGCTCAGCCCCGCCGCCGGGGCGCTGCCGCCGAAGGCCAGTGCCGTCAGCCAGCCCGCGCCCCACCCGGCCAGCACGCCCAGCCAGCTCGCCAACCCGCACCACGGTGCCTTGCCCTGCGCCATCACCGCTCCTTCGTTCTTGCCGAATATCTGTACGGGCCGCGCCCGGCTGTTGCCTACACTAGCCGCACCTGCCCCGTGGGGACATCCCATGCACGCGCGTCGCCTGCTACCCGGTGCCCTCCTGCTGCTGTCCGCCTGCTCTGGCGGTACGCAGTTGCCCTTCTCCTCCGATCCCCTGCTGGGCTGCTTCGCCACCAGCGCGCGCAAGCCCGCCGAATTCCGCATCGACAAGGAAGGTGGCCAGTACTTCGTGTCCTTCGAACGCGAGGGCCAGTGGCAGCGCGAACCGAACGCGCTGTACAAAGCCAGCCGCGACGACATCCGCCAGTACTTCCGCAACGATGCCGAGCAGATCGACAGCGCCCTGATCCGCATGGCAGGCGGCTTCGGCATCTTCCACGCCAAGGACGGCGCATCGCTGAAGGCGAAGGCGCGCGACAGCGACTACATGGCCCTGCTGCTGATCGGCGCAGGGCCGGTGTATGCGGTGAAGTGCGACTGATCTGCAACTCGTCTGATGGTGTTGCGGCCCCGCCCAGCGGACGCTGGATGCTTTGGAGGCCACGCCATGCTGCTGTCGCTGCTGCTCACCGTCATGCTGATCACTACGTCCGCCGCCGACGATGAAATCCAGTACACCGGCGACGGCCGCGCCTGGGTGGTGCGTACCGTCGACTGGCCCCTGCAGGACGGCCAGAGCGTGCGCGCCACCGCGCACTGGCAGATGCTGGACGACGGCAGCCTTCTTTATGAATTCCAGCAACAGCCCGCTGCAGCGCAGGAGGTACATCGCCAGTTCTGCGCTACGCAGGGCATGAATGTCTTCCTCGGCAGCGTCTGGCTCAGCGGGGAGGGTGCCACCCACGCCCTCCACTGCAGCAGCACCCCGTAGCGCAGGCCCGTCCCCCCTGCAGGGCTCACGGCCGGTCGGGTAACATGCCCTCCCCCGCCCAGCCCCGGTACCCGCCGTGCCCCATTACACCGGCCCCCTGCTCACCCGCGACAGCGCCGATGCCCTGCGCCGCGCGCACGACAAGGGCGCTGCCGACTGGCAGGGCTCGCTCGACCTGGGCCGCAGCGAAGAGACAGTCGGTCTGGACGCCGAAGGCTTCAGCTTCCGCGGCCAGCACTACCCGTGGCCGGGCAAGCTGAAGGACCGCACGCTGTACTACTGGGATGGCGAGGATTTCTCATCCATTTCCCGCTACAGCGGCTCGCTCATCAAGCTGGTGCCCACCGAATGGGGCGCGCCCACCTTCGAGATCGACGGCATCAAGATGCTGCCGACCTCCAAGCTGTCGCCGTTCGAAGACGCGCGCCGCAAGGTGGAACTGGTCGCACCGGCCGGCAAGATCATCCTCGATACCTGCGGTGGCCTGGGCTATTTCGCCGCCTGCGCGCTGGAAGCCGGTGTCGGCCAGATCCGTTCGTTCGAAAAGAACGCCGACGTGATGTGGCTGCGCACGCTCAATCCCTGGTCGCCCGACCCGGAATCAGCCGCCGCTGGTGGCCGCCTGCAGTTCAGCCACGGCGATGTGTCCCAGCAGATTGAACAGGTGGCCAGCAGCAGCGTCGATGCCATCCTGCACGACCCGCCGCGCTTCGGCATTGCCGGCGAACTGTATTCGCAGGTGTTCTACGACCACCTGGCCCGCGTCATCCGCAAGGGCGGCCGCCTGTTCCACTACACCGGCGCGCCGAACAAGCTCACCACCGGCCGCGACGTGCCGCGTGAAGTGGCCAAACGCCTGGAAAAAGCCGGCTTCAATGCCGAACTGGCGCTGGACGGCGTGCTGGCGGTCAAGCGCTGATCGCCAGCGCTTACTCGTAATCCACCCTGGCCAACGTCTTCACCCACTGCGGGACTTCCGGTTCCCCCGCGTAGAACGCCTTGGGCCTCTTCTCGGCCATCGCCCAGCGGTGCAGCCAGCTGGGCCCGTAATGGCCATCGTAGCCCTGGGCGCCACGCGCGTACGCTGGGTCGCGCATCGCTTCGTCCAGTGACACGAAGCGATAGCCACGGCGCCGGGTCGCGGCCACCAGCTCGGCGAAGGTGGCCGCGTTCAGTTCGTTGGCATGCATCAGCCACACCTGTGGCAACGCATAGCCCAGCAGCGCCTGCGATTGCTGTTCGTAGTAATCCACCTTGTTCAGCATGTACGGCACGTAGCCCTTGCGCAGGCGCGCCAGCGTGGCCTCCCGCTCGGGGGAATCGGCCTGCTCGTTCATCACGTTGGCATAGGCGAAGGCCCACACCCATTCGCCGTTGTCCACGGTCACCGGCGCAACGCGGTAGCCGTGCTGGGCGAAGAACGCATCCATCACCTCGCGGTCTTCCGGCGTGCGCCCGGCACGCAGGTAGGGGTGGCGCATCCACTGCGGCACCTGGCCGCGTTCGGCCAGCAGCGGGCGCAGCACCTGCTCGCCGCGCAGGAAATCCTGCTGGAAGGCGGCCACGCCCTTGCCGTTCAGATCCATGTGCGACCAGGTGTGGTTGCCCAGCACGTAGCCCGCATCCAGCCAGTCGCGCAGCATCTGCACGCGCTCAGGCTGTACGCGGCCGTCCACCTCCAGCTTGTTGCCGTTGACGAAGCCCACCACCGGCACGCCGGCCTGGCGCAGCTGCGCCATCAGCGCCTGGTGGCGTGCCTGCAGGTTCGCCGGCTGGATCTCGTCCAACCGCGCCCAGGGCAGATCATCGATGGTGACCGCAATGCGGCGGTCCACATCGGCCGCCTGTGCGGCCAGGGACAGCAGCAGCAGGGGCAGCGCGCGCAGCAGCAGACGCATCGGCACATCCATGTTCTTGGGGGTGAAGCGATGACTGTAGCGCGGATCAACGCCTCAGCGCGGCACCGGCGCCGCCCGCCACAGCCACACGCCCACCACCATCGCCGCCAGCAGCAGGCCGCACAGCACGATGGCCAAGGCATCCGGTGCCTGCGGCGGCAGCGTGCCTGCCTCGGCCAGCACCTGCGCCATCGACCGCTGCACCGGCAGCGCGGCACCGTCCTCCCTCGGCAGCGGCTCGGCCATGCAGGCCACCGGCAGGCCGGTCACGATGCCGGCCCAGACCTGCTCGTACAGGCGCAGCACGGCCGCCGCCAGCGGTAGCGCCAGCACGTGCAGGCCCAGCAGACCGCAGGCACTGCGCCGGTGGCGCCGCTCTGCCCGCAGCAGCCCCTGCAGGCAGACCGCAAGCGCGCCCAGCAGGGTCAGCAGCAGCGCGCCCGCCACCAGCCAGAACAGCGGTTGCCAGCCATCGAAGGCGTTGGCCCGGGCCAGCACGTCTTCGGCCACCTGCATGCGTGCCACCGCATCGCCGCAGCCGCACGCCATCAGCACCTGCACGGCAATCGGCTCCAGCAGCAGGCGCAGGCGGTGGTGGAAGAAGCCCGCCGCCAGCGCCACCGATGTCAGCGCCAGGCCCTGCAGCACCAGCAGCAACAGGCCTGCACCGAAGAAGCGGCGCACGCGCGCGGTCATCACATCCATGCAGTGCATCCCAACGGAGGAGGCGCATCCTAGCCGCGCGCCCCTGCCGCTGTCGGCAGGCAGATGCGACATGCGCATCGCAATCGGCCATCATGGCTGCCTGATGGAAGGCATGCACAGGAGTGCTGGCAGTGCTTGAGCTGTACCTGGTCGTTCGTTTTGCCCTGCCCCTGGTGCTGGGAGCAGGCGTCGCCTGGCTGGCCGCACGCGTCATCAATGCGCGTCTGGCGCGCCTGCCGGAACGGCAGATCCCCCTGCCCGCACAGAGCCTGCTGGACAGCCCCGCCGCCCAGCGCCGCTACCGGCGCCTGCTGCGCCGCCGCCCCGGCCTGCGCTCGCTCCGCCTTCCCGCGCAGGCACCGCGCAGCTGGGTGTGGATCACCACCTTGGCATTTATCGGCGCCGTGGTGACGGGGGTCCTCCTAACGCCCAATGGCGCCCGCTTCCAGGTCATGGTGGAAAGCACACTGGGCTACCCGGCCACCGTGGTGGCGGTACAGGTGCCGGAAGCACAACAGGACGCCCTGCTGCGCGCGTGGGCGCCGGTGCTGCTGCAGACCCTGCGGCCGGTCACCCTGCGCTACCGCGTGGGCCGCACCCGCACGCCACAGGAAGTGCACGACGTGCTGCCGGTGAAACTGCGCCGGCAAGGGCCGGTGCTGCAGATCGCCACGGCCCGCCCCATCGACGAAGCCGAACTGCGCGCGGCCCTGCAGGCCCGCGCGCCCTCATCGGCGCCGGTGTTCACCGTCTTCGCACGCACGGTTGCCCCGTGGCGCGAGGCCGGCTGGCGCACGATGGCACCCCCGGCCCCGCCCTGATCTCACCCCGGCCTCAGCCGCGCGGCAACTTGGCCGCCCACATGTTGTCCACCAGGTTGGGGTAGCGCCGCCCGTTTTCCTCCGCACGCTGCCGCGCCGCCGCCTTCTGCGCGTCCGACAGCGGCTGCTTCTTCTGCCCCTTGGGGTTGGGCTTCTTCCACGGGGGCGTGCGCACGGTAGCCATGGCGGCAGTATCGCGCAGGGCTCAGCCCTTCAGGAAGTTCAGCAAGGCCAGGTTGAAATCGTCGGCGTGGCTGGTATTGCAGCCATGCGGCGCACCCTTCAACACCACCACCTCGCTGCCGGCCACCGCGCGATGGGTGCGCTGGCCCGAGCCCTCGAACGGCACGATGCCATCGCTGTCGCCGTGCAGCACCAGCGTCGGCACGCTGATCTTCTGCAGATCACTGCGGAAATCGGTGGTGGCAAAGGCCTTCATGCAGCCCAGCGCGGCGGTCTGGTCGGACTGGTGGCACAGCGCAATGGCGGCCTGCCGCTGCTCTTCGGTCACCATCAATTTGCCATCGGCACTGAAGAAATCGCGGGTGAAGCCATCGAAGAATGCTTCGCGATCCTGCTCCAGACCCTTGCGCATCTCATCGGCTTTTTCCTGGGTCAGCGGGCCCTCGGAATTGTCTTCGGTGCGCAACAAGTAAGGCGGCACCGCCGCGGCGAACACCACGCTGTGCAACCGCTCCTGGCCATGGTTGGCGATATAGCGCGCCACCTCGCCGCCGCCCATCGAAAACCCGACCAGGCTGACATCGCGCAGATCGCGCTCTTCGATGATGCCGGCCAGGTCTGCGGCCAGCGTGTCGTAGTCATGGCCGTCGGCCGGCTTTTCAGAACGCCCGAAACCGCGGCGGTCGTAGCTGATCACGCGGTAACCGGCATCGCGCAGGATCGGCACCTGTGCTTTCCACGCCTCGGCCGACAACGGCCAGCCGTGGATGAGGATGACCGGACGACCGGTACCGCCGGTGTCTTCAACATGCAGACGAATGGAAGGGGCAGTCATGGCAGCTCCCGTGGGGAAGGAGGCACCTACCCTAGGCAGGGCCACCGATAGCCGCCGTGAGGGAATCGGCGCCGGCCGTGACACCGCGTGCACGCGCCTGGCCGCAGCGGCATCAGGCCGGCCGGCGCTTCATGCGCTCGTAGATATCGTCGGCCTGCACATCCACGTGGTCGACCCGGGTCACCTTGAAGTTCAGGTAGCGGCGCTGGTCCTTGCGCGAGGTCTCCAGAGTGGGCGTACCGAAGATGAATACCACGCAGGCCTCGCCACTGGCGGCGAAACGCTGCAGGCGCTTGATGTGCAGCGCGCCCATCTTCGAAGCATTCAGCGCGCTGTTCCAGACCATTGCCGTCGGGGCCTGCGGCGGGTCCAGCGTCTCTTCCCCCAGCGCCTCGACACGGGTCATGAAGCGGATGCGGTAGCCGTCGGGCGTCTGCGCAATCTTCGCCTTGCCCCAGTACACGCGCGCCTGCCCGGACAAGCGGGGCCGGCGCGGCGAAAAGTTCTCGAACATGTCGCGGTAGCTCAGCGCCGATGTCGCCCCCGCGGTCAGCGTCTGCGTGTCGTCGGTTCCGTCGCGGCGTGCCTTCAGCCAGCGCGACACCAGCGATGCCACCGAATAGAAATCGGTACGGCGGCTGCGCAGGCCCGCCGCATCGCCGCCACCGCCGCGCGTGCCGCCGCTGCCGGTACCTGCGGCGGGCGCAGCATCACGCACGGTGAAGTAGTCGGCCGGTCGCTCGAACAGGAAGCGGTCCGGCGGCGGCGTGCCCACCGCGTGGGTCTGGCCCTCGCCTGCAGTGCCCCCCTGCTGCGGTTCGCGCTCGGCCGCATACGGGCAACCGTCGGCGTGGGCCGGGCCCCTGTGGCGCACGCGGTAATGCGGCTGCACCTGCAGATTCAGCGCATCGGTTTCCAGGTTCACGCAGGTATAGCGCGCCGGGCAGCCATCGTGCGGGCAGGCAAACGCCCGCCGGTCGTTGATCACGCCCGCCCAGTACAGCTCATAGGCGCGCTCGGCATTGATCACATCGTTGAATTGCTCGCTGTACGCCAGTTCGGTTGCCATCGTTTACCTGTCTGCTGCGTCAGTGCTGGTGGTAGCACTGCACCCCCACGCGACCAGCGTATTGCGATTGCGTGAAATCCTCCGACAACCCCGGCACCGACTCCACGGCACCCGGCATCGGGTCGCGGCTGATCCAAAGGCCCTTGTAGGAACGCCTGCCAATGAAGATGATGGAAATGCCGTCGGGCCGTTCCGCGACCAGGCGCACCTCGTTGCCCTGCAGATCCTCCGGCAAAGGAGGCAGCCCACGGAGCGTATCCCTGCCCGGGCCAACCGCCGTGCCGATGCCGCGCCGGAACTCGCTGGACGGATGGCCCAGCACATACCGGTCGGCCCAGCGCAGCACCTCGTCCTGCCGCTCACCGTCGCGCAGGTAGGGGTACAGGTGCTGGCAGTTGATGAACTTCAGTATCGGCACGCACCCCGGCAGCACCAGCGCGGCGGCCAGCACCAGGCTGATGCGCAGGCCGCGCACCACTGCGGGAAAAGACCGTCCCTTGTCCATCCAGTACCCCGTGTCCGTCATGGTGAGGTTGCGATGGCCGCACAGTAGCATCGGCCGGCCCGGCATGCGCGGCCCCGGCATCAGCCCTGCGGGCGCGCCACCCGGGTCAGCATCCAGCAGCCATAGCGGCGCGCGAAAGTGTACTGCTCGGCCTGCGCATCGTCGCCCAGCCGCACCTGCTGCCCGCCTTCGGCCAGCGGGGTGATGACCGGGCTCGCGCGCAGCGTGGCACCACGCAGCCGCCGCAGCCGGGCCGGCCCGGCTTCGCGCTGCACGTCGGTGGCCGCAGGGCCGCGGTCGCTGGCCGCGCCATAGGCGGGCGTCTCGTATTCCAGCGGATCGGTGGTGTAGCGCATGCGCACCCGGTCATCGGCCAGATCGGTGAAGTAGCGCAGGAACTGCGCAAAGTCCTGCGATGGACAGCTCGGGTCGGCATCGGCCGGCGCTGGCGGGCCCACGGCGGGCCCCTCTGCCATCGCGCCCAGGCTGCCGCCCAGCAACAGCGCGCCCAGCCACGGCCGCAGCGCCCTGCCCTTCGGTATTCCCCATAGGCTCCCCACCCCTGCCGTCTCCCTGTCATGGCCTCTGCGGACGCCATCCCCTGCGTCCACCGTCACAGGCTAGCGCGAAACCGTTTTCCGGCGCAGCCGCCACGTTCTACACTGGCCGCCCCACGCCTGCCGGCAGCGGCCGCACGGAGCCCCCATGTCCCCCGACCACCCCGATTACAGTCTCCACCAGCAGATCCGCCAGGGCGTGGCCGCGCTGGACGAAAAGCACGGCCGTGCCTTCGATACCACCAGCGAGAACATGACCGCCAGCCTGACCGTGAAGGCCCGCGAACAAGGACTGGAACGTGCCGACCACGTGGTGGTCAGCAACGCCACCGCGCAGCACCCGGCCGGTCACAACATCTTCGTGGTGCAGGGCGACCCGGCCAATCCGGCCCACCTGCGCGCCATGCTGCCCACCGCCGAAGCCGCACAGACCCCGGCCGAAGAATCTCTGCAGAAGCTGGGCATCACCGCGCAGCAGCCGGCCATGGGCCTGCAACCGGAACAGCCGGCCCGCGAACAGGAACAGCAGCAGAACCCGGCGCACCGCCTGGGCTGATCGCCCCCGTGTAGAGCCGAGCCCACGCTCGGCTCAAGCTGTCAGCCAACGCCTACACCATGCGCGGCCCGGACTGCTCCTGCACCTGGCGCTGCTGCAGCTCTTCCTGCGCACGCACCTGCGCGGACTGCGACAACTGTTCAGCACGTTCGAACGACGCGTCCGCCGGTGTCTGCGCGGCCGCTACGGTTGGCATGCTGGCGCGCAGGTGGGCCGGGTCGTTGCGTTCGCCCTGCACGATGAAGATGTTCTGCGCCGCATCGGCCTGTGCGGTGCGATCGCTCAGCAGTACGTGGTCGACCTGGGTCAGGCCATTGGCCTTGGCCAGCGCATACAGACTGGCGCTGACGTTTTCGCTGGTGGTGGTATCCACGTTGTGGCCCCGCTCTGCATTGAGCCGTGCCACGCCCTGGTTGATCTGCGCGAGGAGTGGGTCGTTGCTGTGGCGGGCATCCGTGCTGCTGGACGCTACCGCGCGTTCGGGTGACAACGCGGGGGCTTCGTTCTCCGACAGCATTTTCTGGCGCCAATCGCGCTCGGGCATCTCGTTGTAATGCTCAGTATTCAGATCACTGTCCGGGAACGGCGGCTTGATGCTCTGCACTTCGGGCAGGTTGAACAGCACCTTCATCTGCCCTTCGTAGTCCTTGTCCGCCCCCATCCACGTCTGCCGGTGAATGCCGGCATGGTTCATCGCCGCCCACGCGAAGTCGGTGCAGCTGTGGGTAACGCCGTGGTACTTCATGTCGAAGCCGTAGGCCGCGGGATCGGCAGCGAACTCCTGGATCTTTTCGTACTGCTCCTTGCTGATTTCGATCGTTCGGGCGTAGTAGGGATCCTTGTAATCCCTCAGGTCCCGGTTGGAAACACCCGCCGGCACAGCGCCGAACTTTTCATCCATCCACCCCACTGCAGGGCCGTTCCCATCAGGCTGAAGTCCGAAGCTCTTTGCCTCTTCCCCATGCTGCGTCACAAGATACATGTGCCCAGTAAGCGAGCTGCCGCCGCCAGCCAAAGGCGTTCCCGGTGCCGCAAGGTAAATGGTGAGCGTGTGGCGATCGTCCTTGTTCATTACTTCGGCCTCGATGGATATCCAATTACAAGTTCAGCGGCGAGCCCGGCGAGCTCTGGCCGCTCCTCGGAAAGCTTGATCGTCAATCGGTACTTGCCGGCAGCGGCGGGTCGCCAATCTGCGAAGTTGCGGTAGATGTAGACCCGCTTCCCGTCCAGCAGCCCGGCTTTGCGCAATCCGCTTGCCGCGCTCTGAGCGGTGGTATGAGGCACCGCACCATCTGGACCGACCTTCGCCTCACTGCGCTGATTCTTCTGGGAGTATGTCAGTGGCACGTCAACGGCGCCCCCTGGCACTACCGCGTACAGATGCACCTGCGCTGGCAGGTCTCGCTGTGTGAGTCGCTCCTCATCAGCCAAGGCGGATTTCGCGTCATCCCCCCACACACGCAGGCCCACCATCAAGACCGGCACCTCATCCTCCCCTGCCGGCGGCAACTCGAATTCCAGATCCACCACCTGCCCTGCCTTGTCCAAGGCAATCGGGCGGGTCAGCGGCACCACCGTACGTACGGCGGCCTCCTCTGCAGACAGCAGCTTCGGCGGGGGCGCAGGTGGCTCGGCCGTGCAGCCCAGCAGCATCGACAGGCCAAAGGCCATTGCGGCCAAGCGCAGGCGTGGCAAAGGGAAGTTCGGCATCAGGACGTCCATGGGTCAGGTCGGCATTCCTTCGAGGCCGCGCCAACAGGTGGCCAGGCCGATAGCGGCATCTTCGCATGGGCCCGTGAATACACCTGTAGGGCAACTCTGAAGGGTGACCGGGGCCGCGGTTTGATGGCAGGCAGCCGGCAAAGAAAAAGGCAGGGTCTGCACCCTGCCTTTTCCGGGGGAAGCCGCCGGGCATGGCCCGGCGCTACCGTGCGTTACAACTGGATGCGGGCGACGCTTTCTTCGCTGCCCTTGGCATCCTTTTCGCCATTCTTGATGCTGACGTACAGCACGTTGTTCTTCGCATCCAGGGCGAGGCTGTTCGGGTGCGTGGGCACCGCGTAGGTGGCCAGCTTCTTGTAGCTGGTGCTGTCATAGGCGGTTACCGTGCCGCCATCGCGGTTGGTCACGTACAGGCGCTTGCGCGGTGCATCCAGCAGGATGCCCAGCGGGCCGGCATCGGTGGGGATGCTGGCCAGTTCCTTGCCGGTGCTGCGGTCAAGCACCAGCACGCGCTGGCCCGGGTGCTTGCTGGTGAAGCCCTCGCTGCTCTTGGTCATGTAGTTGCGGATCATCTCCGAACCCTGGTCGGTCACGAACAGGCGCTTGCCGTCCGGGTCCACCGCAATGTTCATCGGCTGCTCGGCGGCGATCTTGTGCTGGGCCACCACCTTCTTCGCGTCGGTGCCCACCACCACCAGGTCAGCCAGCAGATTGCTGGTGTACACGCGCTTGTTGGCCGCATCCAGCGCCAGGCCCGGCGCCTTGGCCTTGCCCAGGCCCGGAATGGTATCGATCAGCTTCAGCGTGGTGGTGTCCACCACGAACAGCACGCTGCCCTCGGCCGAATGGCCGGTCACGTACAGGCGGTTGGCGGCGCTGTCGACCACCAGCTCGCGCAGGTCGTGGGTGTAGGACGCCTTGCCGTCCTTGCCCACCTTCTTTTCCATCAGCTGCACGGTGCCGATGGCCTTGTTCTGCGCGGTATCGACCACGGTCACCGAGGTGTCCACGGTGTTGCCCACGTACAGGCGGTTGTGGGCGTCATCCAGCACCACGCCGAAAGCCTTGCGCTCCAGCGGAATGCGGGTCTGCACGGCCAGCGTGGCCGGGTCCAGGCGCAGCACCTGGGCCTGGCCGGCGTTGTCACCGAAGCCACCGGACGAAGCGACGAACACGGCGTTCTGGGTGGGGCTGAAGGCCAGCTCGTACAGGCCCTGGGCGATGGCCTGGCGCTGCACGGCGGTGGCGGTGCTGGTGGCGGCCGCGTTATCGGCGAAGGCCGCCGGGGCGCCAACGCTGAGCGAGATCGCTACGGCCAGGGTGGCCGAGCGCAGAAGGGAAAGACGGTTCATGCGAGCATCCTTGAAAGGGCACGGGAGGGTGTCCTGGCTCGCTGGGCCGTTCTGCGACGGCCCGCCCCGCATCTGTCTGCGCAGGGTGGGCTGGCTGGGTTAGCGGGGCAATGGTAGCAGCTGGGGGCTGTGGCGTCCGCCTGCGGGGGCATGGCGGACGCGCAACCTGCGCGCGTGCCCTCACACCATGCGGGGCCCGTGCGACTGCTGCAGCTGCTGCTCTTCCTGCAGGCGCTGCGCATCGCGCTGCGGCTGGGTCTGGGCGAGCTGCTCGATGCGCTCGAAGGACGCCGCCACCGGTGTCTGCGCAGCAACGTCAGCCGGCAGGCTGGCGCGCAGGTGCGCCGGGTCGGTGCGGTCGCCCTGCACTATGAAAAGGTTGGGCGCTGCATCGCCACGGCGTTCGCCGAGCAGCACCTCGTCCACGCGGGCGAACTGCCGCTCTTTGGAAAGCGCGAGAAGGCTGGCGCTGATGTTGGTGCTTTCCGCGCCGAACGCATTCATGGCGACCACGCGCTGGTGGATCTGATTCAGACGCGGGTTGTCGGCGTGGCTGGGATCACCCGGCGTACCGGTCCAGGCCAAGGCATCCGCACGGGTGGGGTCATTGGCGTCCGTGGACCACCGCTGTATCGCGTTGGTCTGCGCGGGCATCGGCTTCCATTCTTCCCGGTCCAGCTCACTGCCCTTCACCTGTGGGCGGATGCTCTGTATCGGCCCGATGTTGTCCAGCACCTTCAACGTACCTTCGTACGTCTTGAATTCCCCGAAGATGGTGTTGCCGTGGATACCCGCATGGTTCAAGGCACCCCAGGTGAAATCCACGCAGGAGTTGGTCGCGAGGTTGTAGTTGTCCTTGTCGAAACCGTGTTTTTCCGGAGCTTGGGCAAACTCGATGATCTTGTCGTACTGCTCCTTGGTAATCTCGATCGTGCGCTGATAGCGCGGATTCTGGTAGACCTCCAGATCGTGCTCGTCCACCTCTCCGTAGCTCTTGCCGTCAGGGCCGATTTTCCGGGTAAAGCCAAAGCTCAGGGCATCTTCGCCCTTCCCCACCCGATCAAGGGAGAGATACATGTGACCGACCTCGGAGTCATCGAGATCAATCTCCTTCCCCGCACGCATGCCCTTGCGCGGTGTGCCGGGTGCGGCAACATGGATGGTTACGGTGCGGCGATCCTGTGCGTCCTGCATGATTTACTTTCCTAGCGAGTAGTACGCGGCAATGAACTCGGGTTGCACATCTTTGAGATCCGGACGATCTTCCAGAAGATCAAGCGTTACACGGTAGCGACCCGCATCAATCAGCCCCGCATCCGCAATCTGCAACATCAGGTAGAACACGTCCTTCGATTTCAGCCCAGCCTGTTCCAACGGGTAGCTGTCCACGCCGCCCGGGCTCAGGCGCTCGACACAGCCGCCTTCAGGCAGCACCTGCATGCCTCGGCCTCCGCTCGACGGCCTGGAAAGTGGGATGACCTTGGGGCCGGAGTCATCCAGGCGTTGAAGCACGATCCGCGCCTTCAGAACCCCTTGCCTCAGGTTTTCAGTGGCTTCCGACACCGGCTTCTGTTCGGCCCCATGCAGCCGAAGCCCAAGCTTCAACCACGACATCTGCGGGTCGACCGCCGCCGGCGCATCAAACGTCACGTCCACAATCCGCCCGGCCTTGTCCAATCGCACGCCACGGGTGAACGGCACCACCGAACGTGCATCGGCCTCGGCACGGGTGAGCAGCTTCGGCGGCTCCGGCGGTGGCGAGAACAGGCCGCAGCCTGCCAGCAGCACCAGCACAGCCGATGCGCACAGCACACGCACCGGGCGCATCACTGGCCCTTCAACCGCAGCGAATCGGCCACATCGGTCTGCGCCGCCACTTCCGTGGCGATGCTGGCGCGGCGGTGCGCCGGGTCGTTGCGGTCGCCTTGCACGATGAATATGCTTTCGGCCGCATGGGCATCGCGGGTAGAGCGGCTCAGCAGCACGTGGTCCACACGCGAAAGGTTGTTCTGCTTGGCCAGCACCAGCAGGCTGGCGCTGATGCGCTGGCTGGTGTCGTCGAAGGTGCGCCCATGCACGGCGTCCAGCTCGGCCACCTTCTGGATCAACTGCGAAAACAGGCGGTGGTCCGGGTGCGAGGGGTCCAGCAAGGTGCCAGCCACCTCGATCGGGGTGGGCGGCGGCTCGTGGTCGGCGCGGTCGCCCTGGCGGTGATGCTCGGCCTCGCGTTCGGGCATCGGGTAATGGCTTTCAGCGTTCAGATCACTGGCCGGGAACGGTGCGGCAATGCACTGGATTTCCGGCAGGTTGAACAGCACCGCGAACTCGCCCAGATCGCTGCCGCCATCCAACGGCGCCGGCAGCGGGTGCAGGCCGGCGTAATGCAGCGCGGCCCAGACGAAATCGCTGCAGCGGTTGATGGTGGCCGGGCGGTCCACGTCGAACTCGAATTCCGACGGCTCCTCGGCGAAGTCACGCAGGCAGCCGTAATGCTCCTCGGTGATTTCCAGGGTGCGGCTGTAATAGGGGTCCTGGTGCTCGTCGGCATCGTCGTGGCGCACCTGGGCGTACTGCACGCCGGTGGCGGTCTCCCCAGGCGGCAGGCGCGGCGGGGCGAAGCCGTAGCTGTGGGCCTCTTGGCCGGCGGCCACCTGCAGGTACATCTGCCCGCGCGGCGATATTCCCCCACTCTTCAGCGGGGTGCCCGGCGCGGCCAGGAAGACGGTTACCGTGTAGCGCGTTGCTTGCTCCATGCCTGCTCAGCCTTGTTGGGTACTGCGGTCCTGGGGGGATGATCGCATAGGTGGGTTCTACCGCATGTGGTCGGCACGAGACCCGTAGCGGCGGCATGCTGAATGTGTGAACCAGCGAACACTGAGCCATGGGAAGCAGATCCACAGCACCGTCCGCCAGGCGGTGAAGATAGTGAAGGGCTGCACGCTATCCGGCGTGCCCGGTTGCGACTGCGGGCTGAAGCGCCTATCGGCGCTGCCGCCTTCACGGGTGAGGTCCAGCGGCATGGCCACCCGCAGTCCATTGGCGAATACCAGGGTAGCGGGCGTAGCGCTTCACAGCCCGGCCGCGCGCACGACGCGACCGCAGGCACGTCATCAATACGTGGCAATCTGGGAATTGTTCGAGATCGAGCTGAACATGTGCAAAGCCCGACAAATTGCTGAACGCACCAGAACCGCATGCAGCGTGATCGGCTTCGTGGAATACGTTACGGAACCTGTCTTATAGTGCCTCGTACACCGCAAGGAACGGCCGCATGAACCTGCCACCGCCGGGCCGCTGGTTGGCCCTGGCCATCGCCTTGGCCAGCACCACGGCCTGCAGCAAGGCCCCCTCCAAGGAACCGGAGCACCGGGAGACCCCCATGACCGACACTGCACAGTCCCATACCGTGGACGGCTACACCTACACCACAGCCCCCGTGGAAGCCACGCTGGGCCCGCACCGCTACGCCTTCCCCGCCAACCTGTACGACGACCAGATGGGACCGGCGGTAGGCGGCGGCGTGGGCCTCACCCTCATGTGGCCCGATCTGCAGGCGGCACCGCCGGGCACGCGCGCCTCGCGCAGCATGTCCGACCACCACCGCGCCATCAGCCTGTCGCTGGATTACATCGACGCCCTGCCCATCGCCGAGCTGCTGCCGCGCAAGACCAGCACCGAAGCGACCACCGAGGATGGCTCGATCAACCGCGACGACCCGCGCCGCCGGCTTGACCTGCGCACCGCCGGCACGCCGCGCTTCGGGCTCACCCCGTACGCCATCGACGAAGCCCGCATGACGCAGTTTTCCGAGGCGTACACCGCGCAGCGCGGCGCGCCGCCGGTGCGCACGCCCGAGACCGACCTGGAGTGGTACATCGCGCGCGACGCACAGGGTGCGCTGGCCACCTTCATCACCTGCAACCCACCGCAGGATGGGAACGAGGGACTGACCGTGCAGGGCACCACGCTGGTGGATGATCCCGATGTGCCGGTGGCCACCTGCACGCATACCTTCACCGACCCGCAGGATGGGTTGTCGGTGCGCGCGATCTACCCGCGCGCACTGCTCAAGGACTGGAAGGCCATGGAGGACGCCACGCGCGCCCTGCTGGCCCGCTACAAACTGCGGTAACCGACCACGGTTCAGGAGGAACGACACATGGGCGAATTGACCCGCAAGGATCTGGAGATCCTCAAGGAGTACGCAGACAACGGAAACCGCGAGCGCTACTGGAGCTATCTGGCGCACAAGGAACATTCCGATGGCTACGGCCTGCTGGCCCTGGGCGTGGTGCGCAACGACAACCTGCCGGGCCAGGTAGCCAACGCCTACGCGCAATCGCAGGCCCGCGACCAGCACGACCGCAACCCGGCCCTGCAGAACCGCAACCTGACCGAGCGCGAGTGGGAGGCCTTCGGCCAGACCCTGTTGCACCGCGACCTGGAACGCCGCGAGCACTGGATGGAGGCCAAGCGTCCCGACCTGGCCCTGAACCTGCCCGGCCGCGATGTGCAGCAGGCGCACGATGAAGCCTTCAAACGCCACCACCTCGACCCCAACTGCTGGACCCCGCGCGTGTTGCTGGAAGCCACCCGCAAGGAACGCGGCGAAGGCAAGGCCGAGGAGGTATGGAAGGAGATGCTCAACAACGACGTTGGCGGCACCCAGCGCGCGGTCAATACGCTGGGCAGCGCGTACCTGGCCATGCCCGTCCTCAGCGCCACCGGCTATGTCGGGCGGCTGGGCCTTTACGAAGCCTCGCTGATGGCCGAGGCACTGCCCAGCAGCAATCCCAACGTCATCGGCTCGCGCAGCTCGTACCACATGTATTCGGAAAAGGAGCAGGCCTGGTACCTGCAGGTGCCAGGCAGCATCCCGCTGCGCGAGCACAACCCGAAGATCATCGCCACGCTGGATGACGCCCGTGCCGTGCGCCTGGAGCGCGCGGAGAAGGCCACGCACTTCCACCCCGAGGACAACTACCGCACCCACCTGGATACGCCCAAGGTCGTGCTCAACGAGCCGCTGGAGCGCGATGGCCGCCAAACGCAGCTGGCCGCGAGCCGCCCCGACCACACCAACGACCCGGTGTACCAGCAGATCCGCGGCCAGGTGGCCCGCCTGCAGGCCGAACACGGCCCGGTGCTGGGCAACGACCCCGATGGCGTGACCGCGCGCCTGGCAGTGCTGGCCAAGGAGAACAACCTCAGTCAGGTGGATCACGTGATGCTCGGCAGGGCCGGCGGCCCCGGAGGTGCGGGGCAGAACCTGTTCCTGGTGCAGGGCGCGCTGGATGATCCGGCCCACCACCGGGTAGCGATGTCTGCCGAGCAGGCCGTACAGGCGCCGGCCGAGCAGAGCTACCGGCAGCTGGACGCACTGGCGCAGCGGCAGGTGCAGGATGTGGAAAGCGCGCAGCAGGTGCAGCGGGAGGGGATGCGGATGGCGTGAGCCGTCCGTGGGCCAGGCACATGGAACAACTGTGCCGCCTAACCGCCACCACTCGCAGCCCGCATCTGAATCTCATGCTGCACCCGCTGGTCGTCCAACTGCTGTTCCATCTGGTTGGCCACCGCACGCTGCTGCGCCTCGCGGCTGACCACATCCAACTGCTGCATCGATTCCTCGACCGAGGTCTGCGCCGCTTGTTCCGTGGGCATGCTCGCACGCTGGTGTGCCGGGTCTGCAGGTTCACCCTGCACCAGGAACAACGTATAACCTGCCGGGTGCTCGGCGGTGGCATTGCTCACCAGCACGTGGTCCACACGCTCCAGATCGTTGTCCTTGGCCAGCACAGTCAGGCTGGCGGCCATGCGCTCGCTGGTCTGGTCGAAGCTCCGGCCATGCTTCGCGTCCAGCGCCTCGATGCCTTGGCGGACCTGCTGATACAGGGCATGGTCGGGATGGTCTGGCTGAGCAGGGCCAAACACGTCGCCCACAGGGTGCGGCGTGGCAGCGCTGGTACCCGTTCGTAGCTCGGCTTTCGACAGCGTGCCCTCCTCGGCGGCTGGAGTGGGTGAGACGGGATCCTCCTGCTGCGCTGCCTTCTCCAACCGCTCCGCCACAGGCGCCACGTCACTGTTTTGCGCGACGGGCGCTTCGGGTGTCTCCACGTGCGCAGGCGGTGCTGGGAACGGAGGCAGCTCGGGCTGGGTGTGCTCCGCCACCGGCGCATGAGTTGCCTCCGGCACGGGCTCAGGCGTAACCGGTGGTACAGCCGCATGCTTCGGCTCAGGGGCAACCTGGGTCGGGGCCCGCTGTGCCTCCTCCGCATACGCGCGGTGGGGTACTGCATCCGGGACGGCGGCCACGTCAGCGGCTGGCTCCCGCGGCATCCGTGCTGTAGGTGCTTCAGCCACTTCCTGCGTGCGCTCCGGGGCTTTTGCCTGCTGCGGCACATCCTGGCGCGGCGCCTCAGGCTCACGACGCACCTCCCGCGGCTCCTCCCGCTTGGCAATCTCAGGGGCATCACGCTCAGTGGCGGGCGCTGGCGCCGCCACGGGGGGCGCAGCTGCGGCAGCGGGCTTAGAGGAAGCGGGCACGCGATGCTGGATCTGCTCGCGCTGGGCTTCTGCCATCGCCTCGTCGGCCTCCGTAGCCACGGGTGCACTGCGTTGAACCTGCTGCGCTGCCGCCATGGCCGCCTGGCCAGCGTCCACCGTGGCCGCGCCTTGCCGGTTGGCCTCCTGCAGCGCCTGCTGGTACGCCTCCTGCTCGCGCGGCGACAGTGCTGCGATGCGCAGCTCGGGCGAATCGGGCACCGGGGCCTGTTGGGCGGCACGCTCGCGCACTTCGCGCCATGCCGCCTGCAGTTCCTCGGTGGTCGTGGTCGCTACAGGATGGGCAACACCATCGGCACCCACCTGGTAGTGGGTAATCGCGCGTGACTCGCCCGCATTGCCCTCAACCGCAGGCGCAAGCTGCTGCATCGTCGCGCCGGTAATGCCGTGCTGGGCACGCGTGCGCGCCGTGGCCAGCTCGATGGCCTCCATCCACTGCGGGGATGGCGAGATGCCGGCAGAGGCATAGCCATGCCGCACCTCGTTCCGGTTCATCTCGGCATTCGTAGGCGCGGGGCGCGCCTCAAGCGCGGCAACAGTACGGTCGAGGACCTCAATCGACGGCTGCTGGATCTTGCGCGTCGCCTCCAGTTCCAGCGCCATGTTGCCCTGTGCTACGCGCCCCTCGTGGGACCACGTTCCCGCCTCGTCACGCTGGTAGAGCACGTTGTCCGAACCAAGAATGGCGTCCGGCCGGGCCCGCGCCGCCTCTACAGCATCGGGCACCAAGGGCACAAAATCGCTTGCGCGCGTGGCGGCACGATTCTCCAGGTAACTTGCTGCAATCGCCGCCTTGCCATGGGCGATGTTGTCCTCGATGCGCTGCACGGCCTGCTGGTTCAGCTCTACAGCGCGCTCAGGTGTCGCCGTCTGGGTTTCGTAGACGCCGCGATCGTTGGCGCCGGACACACCCGTCTTGATCTGGCGGGTCCATTGCTCGGTCTGGGCATCGCGATGCCAGTTTGGGTTGCCGAAGCCATTTCCTTCATCGCCGCGGGCAGGAAGGTTGAAGGGATCCTGCGTTGCCGGCGCAGCCTTCAGTGCCAGCTCCACTGCACTTACGCTGGCCTTTGCGCCCAGTTCGCGTGCTTTTTCATAGCTGGCGCCGACACTGTGCTCGGTGGCAACCCCAGGGCCGGCAGCCGAGTCCTCCATCCTGGCCTGGCGCTGCCAGTTGTTGCCGTCAAATTTCCACTGCACGCGTGCATTGTCTTCCTGCTGATACACCGCGCGGTTGTCGAGCAGGTCGGCACCCTTGTCGAATGCCTTGCTCATGAACAAGGCATCGGCCGCGACCACCGCCGCCGGCACGAAGCTGGACGTGCCGATCACGGAGGCGGTTGCCATACCTCCCAGCCAGCCACCGCCACTGCGTGCAATCGCGTGGTTGAACTCGGACTGGGCGGCCGTGCTGTTGCCCTGCTGCAGGTGCTCGGATATGCGCCGCGTGGTGAGGATGGCATCCGCGCCGGAGGCGAGCAGGCCGCCGGAGCGGACCAATTGACTGGCGGAGGCTTCGCCTATGAGGAGGTCCATGGAAACGAAGCCCTGGGCTCGCGGGATACGCAGTGGCGCTGCCGCTTCAACCCCCAGAGAATTCTCCACAATCGTGATACCCCGCGGCGTCATGGTCAGACGTCCGCTTTGATAGGCATTCGAAATTGCCTGAGACAGGCGCTGCCGCTGCAGATCGCCGTCTCCTCCTCGCGTAAGGGGGCTGGAGATAGTCTGAGCGTGCTGAACGGTGGTGACGACACGCCGCTCTTCGTGAGTGACAGCAGCCCAACCATTGTCACCCGGTGTGAAGCTCTTCAGCTGTTGAAGTTGAGGTGCATGGGTCTGGCCGTATGCCGCCTCATTGAAGAAGAAGCTCTGAACCTGTGGTCGAATGTCACTGGACTTGAGACCGTAAGGGGCATTTGTGTACAGGTCGCCATTGATCAGACCAACTCGAACGTTGTCACGCAACGCCTCAACCCGGCCGGTGATCCGCTGCAACGCCAAGGGATCTCCGTTGAGGGCATTTGCACCGTCAGGGGTCTGCTCCAAACGCCTCAAGCGCTGCTGCAAGCCAATCTGATAGTCCGCGATTGGGCCGCCGCTATGCGGGGTGACACCTAGTGTCTGGGCGAAGGCAGGATCCGCCGGCAAGAAGATTCGGTTCTCGGGTGCGTGGATATCAAAGTGCCCTGCATCGGCCAGCGCCTTGAGCAAAGGGCTACGCTCCAGGGTGCGCTGCTCAATGGCATGGTGATCCTGAAAAATCGGTCCATTACGAGGCATCAGTCAGGCTCCTTCCTGCTTTTCGACTTCTTGTCAGCTAGATATCCGATGCGTCAATGAACCACAGTCCATCAGCGTCGCTATCAACGGCCATACCAGCTGCAGCAACGGCTTCCCGGAAGGTTAGATCGCAGAACACGGTTCCGGTGTAGGGGGTCCTGAAAACATGCGCGTTACCCAGTTTGCTACGGTCAAAAGTGACGCTGGCACCGCCACTCAGATCGTAGAACTTTCCATTGATGAATTCTTCGGAAGTATCTATCAGAAGAGTAGATGCGGCTTCATCAAGCGCGTCTATTACCGATACAACGGTGCAGAGATAGCGCACCTCACCCTTGATTCCGCCTTCTATCAAGTAATCAACTTCTGTAAAGGCGAAGGCACTGGGATCGATAGACGCCATGGCGTCATGGAGCCGCTTCGAAACTAGCCAGTACCCGCTGAATCCTGGCTCCAGATCCTTCGGAGGCGGGCCATCGCTTGGGTCAAACCTCAAGCGCGGAATCTCTCGCAATAGCGGCATCCCTCCTTCCGCAGGCAGCAAGATCAGCCGGGGCGGTGACAGAAGACGCTCGAGATTTGTGAAGGTGACGCCGCAACGTGGACCACTGATTGTGCCTGCTTCGAGGATGAAGAATTCCCCGCGGCGGGGCGTCTTGTTTGAAGTCGGTTCCATGCTCTTTTTCGGTCCTTCTAGCCACAGGTTCTGGAAGGAGAGCTTACCCCTCCGTCCGCCGCGATCAAGCTGTCAACTCGTCGTATGGGTTCTCGATCACACGCCTGATCTGGGCTTACTGCGGCGCGGCACTTGGATGCCCATCCGCCATCTCTCATCTGCGGCGACGCCGTAGAACCAAAGACCGAGTGACTGCCTGGATGAGATGATCCCCGCCCGCTCAACGGCACTGCAAAATACGCTGTCGCAAAACACACCGCCATGAAACGCTAGGCGGAAGACATGCGCGTCACGCAGGACTTCCGGGTGGAACGCCAGACGCACCTCGCCGGTCAGGTCATGGAACTTCACGGCCTCGAACTCAGCATCCGTTGCCGTAGTTCTACGCCGGTCCGTGCCCGCGGGCAATCAGAACCCTACGAAATCCATCGCAGGTTTGGAGTCCCGTCCCATCTCGTGAGACCCCACCACCCCATCCTCCCCTCCCCCCAGGAGGATGACCATGACCAAGATCGACCCCGCATGGCTGGAAGCCTTCGACAAGGCGCTTCTCCATCTGTTCGCCATCGACCACAGCGACGCCGGCATGGATGAGTTCCTGCTGCACTGCTACTCAGACCTGCCGCCGCGCGAGGCGGCGCTGGCGTTTGGCGATGATTACGGCTTGGACCGCGATGATGCGCTGTGGCCGCGACCCGGGCTGGAACGCCAATGTTAAGCAGTGACGCCTTTGCCCCGTTTTCGGCCATGGGCATCGTGATGGCCTGTCGTAATCGGGCGCCCGTGGTGTCGCAAAGCCTTGATGGCGTTCAACGAATTGCCGTTATCTGAATATCGGGCGTAGCCCTTGTCCCGCAAGCGACGGGCTGCACTCGCGGCCATGCAACAATGCCGTAAGCGTCAACACTTGCGGCCTCTAAGGGCCACGGTTTCTTGGCATCTCGCAACCGTGCGAGTACACCTTGGCATGCCACCTGACACGAGGTGGCACGGGCGTCGAAAACCCGGTTAACAACCATGTGTTTACGCTTGTCAGCCGGCGTCACTTTTGCGTGGCGCCGGCTGGCAATCCGTTCGCGTTCCATGGCGGGCGGTGCGTGGGGGCATTCGTGCCCGCCGGCTTGGTTGTTAACCGGTTTTCGAGCCACGCATCGTCCGCCACCTTTGTCGGTGGCCCGTTGTCTGTCCTGCACGGAGCACTGCCATGAACGCATCGGAACATCTGCATCTGAATACCCAGCGCGATCCAGCCAACGCTGAAGAAGCGTGCGACCCAAACGCCGATCCCAACGCGTTTGTCGCCACGCTGCGGCGTATCGGCACGGGCGCAGCGGCAGACGGCCAACCGTGGCCGGAGCGCCACCAGCTGCCCGGGCGATGCCTGGCACTGGCCGACGCGGATTGCGCCCTGGCCGGGCTGCGCGTGGTGCAGGAAGTGCTGCTGGCCGGCGAGCGTTCGCGGCAGAACAGCGGCGCCGAGGAGTACCTGGGCGACCGGGTGATGGAAGGGCTGATGATGGCCTGCGTGGCGCTGACCGCGCAGGTGACCGAGCGGCTGCAGGTGCGCGAGTAGCCCGGTTGGGCTCGGCCCTCTGTCGCCAGGCTGCGGGCCGTTGACGCGTTGACGCGGCCCGCTCGCCTTGTTGTCCATCCACTATCTGTAGAGCTTCCCATGAGGCTTGTGATCTATGGCGTTGTGCTGCTGACACTCCTGTGTGCGGCGGTCGCCAACCGGAATCTGCCCAGGATTGGGTTGAACCTTTGGATATTGCGAAAGGCACCCGATGCGGAGTTCGCTGTCATGCGCGAGGATGCCGTGCGGCTGGTGCGCGGGGGCGTGGTGCGCGGCGGGTTGCAGCCGGAGGAGAGGTACTTCGAGGTGAGCTGCGATGGAAAGCCGGTGATGCTCGTGGACAACTCGCTCGAGCAGCTTGTGATTGTGCTGTATGCGGACAGATGGATTGATGTTCCGTGCGTTGTGCCGCTGATGTCGCATTGGAGTGGGCGGATTTTGGGGGAACGGGTGGGCGCATAGCGGAGGTGAGTACTGCGGTTCCCGGTGCGCCGGCACTCCATGGTGGAAGTGCGGAGGGGGATGGCTGTCGATTGGGCCCTGCGCAACACTGCGTATTCAGTGTGGAAGTGTGTCCTGCTGCTCTGGAACAGCGTGCTATAGGCGCCCTATAGTGGAGGCCACCACCGCATGGGACGCGCTGATGCACGCTAGACGCTCTTGGACGGACTCTCTGCCAACCAAATTCTCGGCGCACGGCAGCGGGGCCCGCATCAGGCGGCTATCGGCGCGCCGACTCCTGCATTCCGGTACTGCATGCATTTCCGCACTGTTCATTGCGCTCACAGCCTGCACGCCCTCGGCTGGCACAACGGCCAGTGGAGCGGACCTCACGCCGGTTGCGGGGCAGCCACCGAGCGAAGCGGCGCCATCTCAGCCGCTAGACCCAGCCACTTTGCAACAGCGCCTCGTGGCCTACGCGGCCTCGCTACGTGAGACAACCGACGCTTCGGAAGATGCGTTCAGCAAGGCCATGAAGATCACGCTAACGCCATTCGAACCGGGGCGTGCGGGTGGCAAGGCTGAAGATCAACCGATGACTGATGGCTACGCGTTCTATGCCAACTATGACGGTCTGGCGGGCGGCATGAAGGTGCCCTATCACGGCGTTTCCGTTTTCAGACCCGGCGGGAAGCCACTTACCGATGACCCGCACGCTCCCTGCTTCTGGACTTCCTCAGCCGCAGGACAAGCGCTGACGGAAAGCGGTTACACGCTTGGCGGAGAACGCGCGTTCCAGAGAGGACGCCTGCAGCAGTATCGCCGTGCATCATCCGATGGCAGCACGGTGTTCTATGCGGATCTGCTGACCTACGTTGCAGGTGGTACGGCTGCGGAGTCGTGCGTTTATGAAGTGCGGTTCGCAGGAGACTTGCCATGAAGGCAGTTGATGCGCGCGTAGAGCCCTTGCTCAGTAATCTTTCCAAGGACCCTCGGCTACCGAAGGGCGCGGAGGAGGTCATCCGCCAGTCCATAGTCGAATCTCCCTATCTGCATGCGCTTCTGGGTAACGCTGCTGAAGAGAAGCAGATTGGGGCGATCAAGGTCTCTCATGGCGAACACAACGGCGGCCATTATGAAGCAGGCAAGGATGGCCAACCCGGTACCGTCTACATCAGCGCCACAAATTTCACCAGATGGAGTGGAAGCGCACGCTTAGGCTTAGTTACCGAAGTGCTGGGCCACGAGGGCATGCATGGCGTTCTGACTCCCTATCGCGATGATGCGCTCTCACAGTTCACGCATGCCTATGGTGCTGCGATGACCCAGGCATATCGAAATTTTGACGAGCGTGTTGACGTAACGGCGGAGGTACGAGCGTATTTGGACTGGGGTCGAAAGGAGGAGGCGATGGCCGAGATCAGCGGCCTGCGCGCCCTCAACAGTCGCAACAAAAACTTCTCGCCCGATGCATCAGATGCTGAGCTGGAGCAGCTTCTCGCTCAAAATTCCACCTCGCGCTGCATCGACCGATCTGGCCACGCTCCCCGGCTAGCCGCTGGCATCAGCTACGAAGATTTGAGTACGCTGCCCCATAAGGACGGGCCTCGGCTAACTCCTGCAGTTGAAAGATGCTTCTATGACGGCGCCGGAACCTTGGGCCGCAATGGAGATTCGGACTACCGAAACTACTACGGCACTTCACCTATTTCCTCGATTGCGCAGGGCTACGAAGCCCTTTGGCAGGGTAGGCCCCCCGCCGAGATCCGGGTAGATCTACGTGAGCTTGGGCTGGACCCACGTCAACTTGAGCGCAACGGCCTGGATCTTGGCAACGCGAAAGTGTTTCCGATCATCGACCTGGGCAAGGACGGATATGGCCGGATCGAGTTGAACAACACCGATAGCCTGACGCGGCTTCCAGGGGAGAAGGCTGATCGTGTTGCAGACAATGCGACACACACCTCGCGCTTACTGAGTGTCGGCGATCAGGCATTGTTTGACCAGATCCGTGGCAAGGTCGAGATTTTAGATAGGGCCAATGGCCGCGCGTTCGACGAAACCAGTGAGCGTCTTTCGGCCAGTCTGTTGGCTGCCGCCAAAGACGCCGGAATCACGCGCGCCGACCACGTCCTGCTGAGCAAACAAACTGACAACTTACCTGCTGCGCAGAACATCTTTGTGGTCCAGGGCGACCTAGCCAACCCGGCCGCTATCCGCACGCATATGGCGACCGCAGAGGCTGCGCAGCGGCCGGTGGAGGAGAGCATGGGGATGGTTGAGGCAATCGGACATCGACAGGCAAGGGAGCAGGCCGTGGACATGCAGCGTGTGCAGGAACAGCAGCAGCGTGTTTCCCCGCCTTCGATGTAGAGGGGTTGGCTACTCGACTCCGAGTCAACGCTTGAGCGATGACCCGCTGGTTCGGAGCAGGTCCGAACGGTGCGCCTGGTAGAGCGCTACAACAACTCCCATTGCAACCAGAACCCAGTAAAAGAACGAAACCTGTGTGACTATTTGTTGGGCTGCTATGCGGACTTGCCGCCGCGCGACGCGGCGCTTGCGTTTGGCTATGATTACGATCTAGAACGGGACGATGCTCTGTGGCCGCGACTTGGCTTGGAGCGCAAAAGCTAGTTAGCGACGCGCATGCCTATTTCGGCATAGGCCTGCTTGGGGAGCTCCTGTTGCACATGCGGATCCCACGCACCAGGCATCACCAGCAGACCGCGTTCCAGATCAAATGGCAGAACCCAAAGCTGCAATTCAGGGCTGAAGTCGAACGCCGGCAAAGGCTGTGCGAAGCCAGCGTGCTGCGGATAGACCAGTGCCATCTGCCCCGCCCCACCCAGGTAGCGTTGTCCGTAGGCGAACATCTGGTAGAAGTCGGATTGCTTGAGCCCGTACTTCTCCCGCGCGTCGCCAGCCGTCGCGTCGAGTACTTTCCACTTCGTGTCCAGGACACGCAGTTCATCGCCGCGGCGTAGCAAGAAGTCCGGGATTAAATTGAACCAGCTCGCTTCGCCATGGCGGCACAGGTACTCCGACGCCGCACCGCCAACCCGCCACTCCGGTGCGAATTGGCGAGCGAGACAAACACCCACGTAGCGCTCAAACAGCCGCTCC
This sequence comes from Stenotrophomonas maltophilia, assembly GCF_047782825.1. Taxonomy (GTDB): domain Bacteria; phylum Pseudomonadota; class Gammaproteobacteria; order Xanthomonadales; family Xanthomonadaceae; genus Stenotrophomonas. The sequence goes on from NZ_CP180589.1 coordinate 2,801,832, forward strand.
ATAGGGAACATCATGCTGGGGCTGCGCCAATCGCCTGCGAGCGCCAGCGGGCTTTGCCCCGACAGAACTAGCTCACACAGGGGGCGAACGTCGCGATAGTGGGCCATCAGCCGGTCGGCAACCCAGGCGCGTAGGTCGCTGGCAACCTGAGTGCTTCGTGGCACGCTTGCCATACGCGTGGAAAGTTCCTGCGCCAATCGCCAGGTCCCAGCATTACGCGTACGCGCACACACGCGATCCAGGGCGACGCGCAGAAGGCGGTTCTCCGGGCGGTCCTCACTAAACACATCGTGCTCGATGTTGAATACGTGGGCGCGGGTGGGCGATTGACGGAGCTGGCGCGACATGTCCAGTCGGCCGCGCAAGAACAGCTGCTCCTCCCGAACACGGGTGTAGTCGAAGCGAAGCCCCCGCTTCAGCAATTCATCCAGCGCGGAGACGAATCGCCCCATGACCCACTCATTCAACGGCGTGTCGAACAGGGTCACATCGGCCGGACTGCCTTCCCTCGGCGGGATGTCCAGGACAGTGCACAGCATGCGCCGCAGGAGCCGTCGGGCGCCGAGCGCATCGTCCGCATGTGCAACGTGCTTCGGCAGTACCTCCAGCGTAGTGCCGTCGGGACATTCCATTACGCCTACGTACTGATCCAGACGGAGCCAGCGTGCGCCGTCTCGCTGCATGAGCGCCGCTCCGCCAGCGCGCAAGCATTCGAACTCGCCACATAGCCAATCAAAGGATGCCTGCGGCAGGAAGGCGGCATCTAGCCCCTCCTGCCGCGGGCCACCTTCTGACACGCCAATGCGCGCGTACTCGCGAACGGTCAGCACGGCCATCGATCAATCTGCCTGACCGACGAGGATTCCCTTGTAGCTGGCCGCCTGCTCGAATGCCGCCTCATGGATGTACCAATTGGCCGTGTCCGGGGCGAGCTGGACTTCGGGCGCGAACAGTCGGTTCAACTGCAGCTCGCGCTGGCGCAGAAAACGCTCGGCATGAGGCTTAGCGTCATCGTTCAGGACCCAAGAAATGCGGCGCCAGTCTTCGAAGAAGTACTCCTGCAGCAGAGGCAGGATACGGAGGCGGAACGCATCGGCAAGCGCAGGAAGGTCCTTGGCGCCCATCAAGTAGGCATGGCCGATCAGATGATCCCGGCCCAGCAGCACCTCAATGCGGCTGTTTAGCGTGCTTAACAGTTCGCCCACAGGAACACCTTCGACACTCCAATCGAGTAGCTCCGGCTGCGGCGGCATCTCAATGAAGCGGAAGCGTCGACGCAACGCCACGTCCATTGCAGCAAGCGAGCGGTCCGCCGTGTTCATCGTCCCGATGAGGTGCAAGTTCGCCGGCACAGCGAACTTCTGCTTGGAGTACGGCAAGCAAACCGACAGCGCCTCGTCCATGCCTTGACGCTTGCTTGGTTCGATGAGGGTAATGAGCTCACCGAAGATGCGCGCGATATTGCCGCGGTTGATCTCGTCGATGATCAGGACGTAAGGCAGGTCGCTGTGCTGGGCATCGATGCAGAGCTCGAGGAAGACACCGTTCTCGACGCCATACTCGAGGGCACCACTCTCGCCGGCACGAGCCTTGAGTCCTTCCACGAAATCTTCGTAGGCGAAGCTCTGATGGAAGGTGACAAAGCGGATGCGCCCTTCATCGTGTAGCGCGTCGAAGCGACGCTTCAGCGTGGCGCGCGCGGCGGCCCCCTGCCCCTTTATCGCGGCCAGGAGTTCCGGATCAAGGATCTCTAGTGCCTTGTCCACTACACCATAGGTCTTACCGGTACCGGGCGGGCCGAAGAGAATGGTATTGGAAGGAGCGTGAATCACGGGCATGTCGTCGTCCTGTTCCACAGCTTCATCTTCTTGTTCCTCAGCCTCGGCTCCATCGCCTTGCTCATAGGCGATGGCCACCCAGAGGAAGGACTGAACATCGATCATGTCTGCGGGCGGCCACCCGTCTTCCGTTAGACGTGCTGCCAGTCGAGAGGACAGCGCACGGATGCGCTCCCACTCCTCACCGGTCATGCCGCCTTTGCGGAAGTCGAAGGTCGGATCGAGCAGACCCAGCGCACGGCGCATCTGGCCAGTCTTGATGAAGAAGTAGCGCGTCGAATCCTTGAGAGTGAGCAACAGGCTTGAGAGCGAGCGTTGGCCAGCTGGCTGCAGCGGTGGGCTTAGCTTGGATGAGGATTCATTAAAGGCATCCAGCGCAGTGTCGCCGCCTTGCCCTGAAAGCAGTGAAAGGACAGCGCTGCCCAGCGCCGCGCGATCGCCCTCCGGCAAGTCGGCCAGCTGCGCAACGATTCGCCAGCCGACGACGTTCTGAGGTTGCGGATTCTCAGCGCCAACACGGACTTTAAGCAGCCTGGTCAATGCAGACCAGACTTCTTCTGGCTGCCCGCTACCGAGCGCTGGGAGCATGATCGCGTGGTAATGCTCTACCAAGTGCCGCTTGTAGCTGGTTTCCCGCAGCAGGCGCTGGTCATCAGAGAAGCCGCTGAAGCCAGGGAATTTTGCGAGGAAGCGCTCACGCAGACGTGCGTAGCCGAGCTCGAACGTATCTCGGCCGTCCTTGCGTGCTTCGATTCGGTACTGCCCACTCGTCTCTTGGACAATGAGCAGCGAGTCGCCGGCGACCACGCCAAGACGCCTAAAGGCAGGCGCAACCCTTGCACGGATTCGAGCGGAGCCTGGTCCGCTGGCGCGCAGATCGGAGGTGACCTGGTAGCCATCGGGAAACGTGAAGGTCGCCTCTCGGCCTGAAGCTGCATCTGGGCGGCCGAGCATGGCTGCATCGAAGCCTGGCCAATTGGGGTCCACTGAGATGTAGCCGTTGCGTATGGCACCATCTGTGAGCACCACTTCGTATGTGGGCTGGCTAGTCAGTACGGCAGGCCTGGAGCTAGGAAAGGTTTGAGCAATCGCCGGCGGCAGAATCTTCCTGGTGCCTCCCCTAAGCCGCACTTGGCGTGCGGAGAAGTCATCCGAGGAGACACTTGGCCGCCACTCCAGGAGCTCAGCCACGCTGTCGCCGTGGCCACTCCCAATATCGACCGCACCAAACAGGCACGTAACGGGGTGTTCGCCATCCATTGCCACGAAGTCGAGCCTCCCGCAGTAGACGAAGGGAGCGGCACTCGATGTGCCACGGACCTTTGCTCTCAGTCGGGCGAACAGATAGGTGGGCGAGCCGCAGGAGATCCTAAGGATGATGGGAGACGATTGCCTGTTCCGATTCTGGCTCTCCCAATAGAATTCAGTGCCGTCGAAGACATCGAGATAGCTTACCCCCAACCCTTTCTCGAGCGTAACAAATAGCACCACAGCATTCTCGAGCTCTAGGATACCGTCCGCCCAAGCGGAGCCATAGACTTCGGAAGGAATTGGCAAACCACCGAGCTGTGCAACATCCTGCCTTGAGTACTCAGAGCCGACCACGAATTTCTCTAAAGTAATCGGCGAGTTGATGCGTCCCATGCGCAGCTCTTAAAAGTAAGTACGGCACCATCATAATTGAAGCGAGCCGTTTGCGTCACCACCCTTCCTCTATGATCAGCTGCTTTGAAGCCCAGGTGATATTTTCGATGAAGGAGATGCCGGGGATCTAGATAATGGGCGAAGCTATCAAACGTGGTATTTTCTGGTGCAGGCCGGCGTTGGCGTTGGCGCTTGACATCATCCACCAGAGGATAGCCGTGGCTGCCAGCTGGCGGTGCGACCTGACCACGGCGGAGATCGAGAGATCGGTCGAGAATGGCAAGCGCGGCATTGAGGACGCCTGCAAGCCAAGCCCGAAGATGTGCACGAGCCGTGCGAGCGCCAACGGCGGGACGTGCGGAGGGCCTGCGGTGAGGCAATGCCTGGGAGCCGCTCCCGAACAAAGCTGGCACCCGCTACTGGGAAAGACGAGAACTGATGTTCTCGCTCTTGGTGGTTTTTAGAGCCGAGGGTGTTGCCATTTCGATGATCAAACGTTGCAAGTGATGCGGCGCGGCATCTCGGACGCCCCCCAGAAAAAGTAAGGAAAAACGTTCGAACGAGCTCGATTTTAAGCTGGCGGAGGCCGTCAATTATATGATAGATGTCGAGCCATCTTGCCGCTACCGAACTGCGGCTCCGTTGCTAGGTGTGAACAGGATTCCGTCCAGCGGATCTTTCAGCTCGATCGCTGCAGGTACGTAGCCGCGCTCTCGGTCCCCGACCGCGTATCGAAGCTGACGATTCTCATGATGAAGGGGCGGATCAGCAATGGGTCACCGAGCGGTGCTGGGGCGGAAACGCTCGCTGGCTGACGACGTCTTTTGGTGGCGATCGTCTTTAGCCCTCGACAGCCGCTTGGCTGGCACTGGTCGCAGACGGGCAAGACCAGGTCCGTTCGGCCGCGCTGAAGCGCGCGCTCATCATCATGCCGCCGCCTATGCGTAACCTGATCGCATGACATGAGGAGAGAACTGCCGGTGATTACGTGATCCTTTGACGCTCTGTCGGCGGATGGCAAGGCACCCAGCCAAGCGCTCGGCGCCGACTGACTCCTGGTGTACTATCTTGATAGTCATCCGCATCCATCCATCTCCATGCCTCGCCTCTGGTTATCCCGAGCAGCGCGCCACCACACATCTAAGGGTTCCCGTCGCGAGTCAGCAGATGCAATGCAGGATGATGCGCTCAGAAGGCCAAGTAACCGCGCATCTACAGCGCCCAGGCATCATTACTGGCCTAGGCCCAATAAGCTCTATTGGAATAGTCGCTGACCTCATGGACAGCAATCGTTTCTTCTAGGATTTCTTCTTATTTCACTGAAAGGATGATCTCGATGTGCGCTGCAGCTGCACACATTTTGCAGGGAACGGTGAGCCGGCGTGCACTCGCATTTAAAAAATACTTCAATCGAAGCCTATAGGACCCAGATGCTAGTCATGGAATGGCTAAAGCCAGCTCTCTCGGCTCTAATTATGATAATCGAATTGATTGCCGACCTAGGCACCATTACAGCAACCGTAATTGCTGCGATAGTATTCTTTAAAAACGGCCCAGAGATAAAGTCATTAATTAAGACTCTTAATAATTTCGCCCATAGAGACAGCATGTCAGAGCTGAGAATCAAGATTGAGCTTCTTGCGAGCACAAAGGGAGCAGAGCCAGCAAGTTCTATCGAAATAGCCAGCCTGTTCCTAGAAATTTGCGGACAGATCGACGGAAGCCCATTTCTCCGGGAAGAGCTGAGCGACATATCTTCTCGCATGAGAAATGCAGCATCGGGACGAAAGATTATTTCAGAGCCCCAGAAACGCGCGATGTTAAGTGAATTAAGGGAGATGGTGAGACACTTAGATTACGCGAACTTTGGGGATTCAGTGAAGTCTGCCAGCGAGATGAAACGATGAAAATAGTAGCAGCAGTTAACGCAATGGTTTCCAGGCCAGACCTTATTGGAACGTCGATCATGGGGATGTCCCCCAGCGAATTTTTCTTTCTTTATAATGAAAAATTCAAATGGTCCATACTTGAAACTAACGATGATTTAGCAATTTTTCTTTATACAGGCCCAGAGACTATTGAAGATCTCGCGAAAATTGAGGGCAACGAGTACCCGGAAGCCTGGGATCACATTCAGTTTGTTCGATACTCAACTCGAGAGATTGGAACCAAAGAGGCTTTCGAAACCTTCTCTGACTTGTTGAAAATTGTTAAGGAAAAACGATTTGGCGTAGGGGATGCACTGGATGAAATCATAATGACTGCCGAATGGCAGAAGAACTAAGTAATAATTAGGAAAGCGCGCACCCGGCGGATGCTGGCAGTGTATTTCTGCCAAGCAAGATCAAGGAGCGAACAATGCAAAACGGCGAAGCAACAGAACTAGACGATGACATTGAGTTTAAATTGGATAGCTCGCTAGTATCCGAAAAAGTACTTGTGGAAGTTTCGGAGTGGAAGCTTGAAGCGAGAAATGAGGACAACAGTAGATACTTCTTCCATGTCAAGGAAGTTGCATCCATTGAGGATGGCAAGCGCGCGTACGTCATCGGAAGAAAGGGATCCGGTAAAACTGCAATTTCCGAGTACATTGGCGGGATTCAGGATCACGACACCTTCTCAGAGAAACTCACATTTAAGAACTTTCCGTTCAACGATTTGTACGGCCTAAATAACAGCAGCTTTGCACAACCAAACCAGTATATAACGCTGTGGAAATACCTTATTTACAGCACCATCTGTCAGATGATGCTTAGAAATCAAGCAATATCTCGCGCCGCCCGAGATAGCATTGAGAAGGTATTTGGAACTTCGGAATTAACCCTGGATCGAAGAATAGGAAAATGGACTGCGAGTGATTTTGAAATATCCGCTCTGTCCGTTAGCCTTAAGGTTAGCGGCTCTGGAAGATCTACGAATGAAACGCCAAGCTGGATCACAAGAGTAGATATCCTTGAGGATTTCATTCATCAGAACATCGACAACTCAAGATATTTCGTAATATTCGATGAGCTTGATGAAGATTACTCTTTGATCGCCGAATCCGCAAAATTCGAAAGCTACACTGCTCTTCTGACAAGTCTTTTTAAGGCTGTGCAGGATGTGAAAGCTCGATTTAAACAGCCTAGCTTCCGCGTGAACCCCATTGTTTTTCTGCGAGACGACATCTATTCGCTGATGGATGACTCAGATAAGAATAAATGGAGCGACTTTAAGATAGATTTGTTCTGGGATGAGCAGAAGGCGCGGGATGTAGTTGCATTTCGCCTCACCCGCGCGCTTGACCCGTCGGCCGCACACCCCCTCCCCTTCGAGGAAATCTGGCCGAAATTTATCGGCGCTCCGACAATGCCCTACGGGACACGTCAGCGAAACAGGATGGATACGTTCAGCTACATGGCGCGATCCACGTACCTAAGGCCCAGAGATTTCGTTAAGTATCTGCAGGAGTGCGCGGCAAGAGCCGTCGCCACTCATCAAGGGCGAATCACTTCAGACATCATAAAAAGCGTAGACACTGCTTTTTCGTCCTACCTTAAGGACGAACTGAGAGACGAGATATTCGCGATCCTCCCCACAATTAGGCAGATTTTTGATGCCATGACAGAGGTCGGAAAATGGAATTTCTCATATTCAGATTTTGAGCTTGCGTATCGGTCCGTGGTCGACCCAGATGCGAGCAGAAGCAACATAAATTTCTGCCTGCAAGTTCTCTTCATATTTAGCGTAATCGGAACTGCACTTAATCATAGCTATTTTGTATTTAAATATACGCACAAGGACGCACAAATGAACTACAAGAACAAAATCGTGGTTCATCGCGGCCTATTTAAGGCGCTTCAGATCGTCTGAACAATTCGCGCTGGAGCGACTCATTGCGGCGGCAATCTTCCAACTAGCGTAACGGCAAAACCAGCGGAAGCTCGCGATTAGTATCGCGAAAGTGAAAAAAGGAAAGGCGGCCTTTAGCCGCCTTTCCCCGTCAGTCAATCACGAGATCAAACCCCAACAGGGTTAGCCTTCTCCGGATCAATCTTGTACTGCTTGATCGCCCGGGCCACATCCTTCGGCGTCATCTTCCCGTCCTTCGCCAGCGCCGCAATCGCGGCATGCGCGATGTAGTACCGGTCAACCTCGAAGAAGCGACGCAGGTTCGCACGCGTATCCGAACGACCGAAGCCATCCGTACCCAGCACCGTGTAGCTCATCGGCACGAACGCACGGATCTGGTCCGCATACGCGCGCACGTAGTCGGTGGCGGCAATCGCCGGGCCCTGGCGGCCTTCCAGCAGCTCGGTCACGTAGGCCTTGCGCTGTTCGCCTTCCGGGTGGAAGCGGTTGGCACGCTCGGCATCGAAGCCATCGCGGCGCAGCTCGTTGAAGCTCGGGCAGGACCAGATATCGGCGGTCACGCCGAAATCCTTGTCCAGCAGCTCGGCGGCGGCAATCACTTCACGCAGAATGGTGCCCGAACCCAGCAGCTGCACGCGCAGGTCGCCCTTCTTCGGCTTGCCGGCGTCGGTCAGCAGGTACATGCCCTTCACGATGCCTTCGGCTGCACCTTCCGGCATTTCCGGGTGGGTGTAGTTTTCGTTCATCAGGGTCAGGTAGTAGTACTCGTCTACCTGGTCTTCCATCATGGCCTTGGTGCCGTGCTGCAGGATCACCGTCACTTCGAAGCCGAAGGTGGGGTCGTAGCTGCGCACGTTGGGAATGCCGCCAGCCACCAGGTGGCTGAAGCCGTCTTCGTGCTGCAGGCCTTCACCGTTCAGCGTGGTGCGGCCGGCGGTGCCGCCCAGCAGGAAGCCGCGGGTACGCATGTCCGCTGCCTGCCAGGCAATGTCGCCCACGCGCTGGAAGCCGAACATCGAGTAGTAGATGTAGAACGGCAGCATCGGCACGTTGCTGACCGAGTAGCTGGTACCGGCGGCCATCCACGAGCTGATGGCGCCCGGCTCGCTGATGCCCTGCTGCAGCACCTGGCCGCTCTGGTCTTCGCGGTAGAACATCAGCTGGTCGGCGTCGACCGGCTTGTACTTCTGGCCGAACGGCGCGTAGATGCCGATCTGGCGGAACAGGCCTTCCATGCCGAAGGTACGGGCTTCGTCGGCCACGATCGGCACGATGTGCGGGCCCAGTTCCTTGTCGCGCAGGGTGATGTTCAGGCTCTGCACGAAGGCCATGGTGGTGGAATAGCTGCGCTCGCCGCTGCTCTTCAGCAGGCGCTCGTAGGTTTCCAGCTTCGGTGCGTTGAAGCTCTTGTCGGCCTTGCGGCGGCGCTGCGGCAGGTAACCGCCCAGGGCGCTGCGGCGCTCCTGCAGGTACTGCACTTCCGGCGAATCCGGGCCCGGGTGGTAGAACGGCACCTGGCCATCGGCCAGCTGCGCGTCGGTCACCGGAATGTTGAAGCGGTCGCGGAAGTGGCGCACCGCTTCGTCGTCCAGCTTCTTGGTCTGGTGGGTCGGGTTCAGTGCCTCACCGGCGCTGCCCATGCCGTAACCCTTCACGGTCTTGGCCAGGATGACGGTCGGCATGCCCTTGGTGCTCACAGCCTGGTGGTAGGCGGCGTACACCTTGTGCGGGTCGTGGCCACCACGGTTCAGGCGCCAGATGTCGTCGTCGGAAAGACCGGCCACCATCGCAGCGGTTTCCGGGTACTTGCCGAAGAAATGCTCGCGGGTATACGCGCCGCCGAAGGCCTTGCAGTTCTGGTATTCGCCGTCGACGGTTTCCATCATCAGCTTCTTCAGGACGCCATTGGTGTCCTTGGCCAGCAGGGCATCCCAGTAACCGCCCCACAGCAGCTTGATGACATTCCAGCCGCCGCCACGGAACACGCCTTCCAGTTCCTGGATGATCTTGCCGTTGCCGCGCACCGGGCCGTCCAGGCGCTGCAGGTTGCAGTTCACCACGAAGATCAGGTTGTCCAGGCCTTCACGGCCGGCCAGCGCGATGGCGCCCAGGGTTTCCGGTTCGTCGCTTTCGCCATCGCCAATGAAGCACCACACCTTGCGGTCGGACTTCTCGATCAGGCCACGGTTTTCCAGGTAGCGCATGAACTGCGCCTGGTAGATGGCGGCCAGCGGGCCCAGGCCCATCGACACGGTGGGGGTCTGCCAGAAGTCCGGCATCAGCCACGGGTGCGGGTAGGACGACAGGCCACCGCCGTCCACTTCCATGCGGAATTTGTCCAGCTGTTCTTCATTGATGCGGCCTTCCAGGAAGGCGCGCGCGTAGATGCCCGGGGCGCTGTGGCCCTGGATGAACAGCAGGTCGCCCGGGTGGTTGTCGCTGGGGGCGCGCCAGAAGTGGTTGAAGCCCACGTCGTACAGGGTGGCGCCCGAAGCGAAGGAGGCGATGTGGCCGCCCAGGTCTCCCGGCTTGCGGTTGGCACGCACGACGGTGGCCATCGCGTTCCAACGGATGATCGAGCGGATGCGCCATTCCAGTTCCGCGTTGCCGGGGCTCTTGGCTTCCAGCTGCGGATCGATGGTGTTGACGTATTCGGTCGTGGGAGAGAACGGCAGGTAGGCGCCCGAACGACGGGTCAGTTCCACCATGCCTTCCAACAGCTGATGCGCGCGCTCGGGGCCCTCGACATCAATGACGGCCTTCAACGACTCGATCCACTCCTGGGTCTCTACAGGATTGGTGTCGTTGTTCAGCACTTCGTTCAACCAGTTCATTAGCGCTCCCATTACCGCACGCACGCGCGCGACTGTTGTATAGATTTCTAGACCGCAAAGTGTAGCGCACCAAGGGCTTTCGTCACTTGGCTACGCTGCCGTATGGAGGGTTGCAGCCAGTGTCCGCAAGGGCTGTCCCGGGCCAGTGGTCGGCGGGACAAGCGCCCGCAAGCACCTGTTTCTGCGGTGGCAGGCACCGCGCCAGCTGTCGTTTCCGGCCTGCTGGGTGCATGTGCAGGACGCAGTGTTACTGCTGCGGATGACCGTAGTAGGGCAACCCGGCACCGTGTAAGGCATCTCTGACCGGGCGGCGATGAACCCTGCGGCAACGTGTCGCGTGTGGCTCTGGACGCTGGTGGGGCCCGCTGCGCACGGTGGCGGTGCGCAGGCCCCTTCCCGCGGTTTACCGCCCGTCTGCCAGCCCCGTGTACCGGGGCACCCCGCAGCCGCTGTTGCGTGGCCCGGAATGGATGCCGGGCCACGCAATGGTGGCCTGCAGCGCGCGCACGCCCTGCCCTGAACCCTTGCCCCGCCTCGCCTGTGGCCGGATTCGCACATGGGTCTGGCCCAAAACCGTACTTGTCCGGTTCTGCTTATCGATATATCGTTTGCGCACTCGTTACCGATATATCGATATGAGCCGTACAGCCTCCCCCCGGGCGCGCAGCGACGATGCTGCCGCCGTCCCCCGCCGCAACGGCCAGCCGCGCGTGCTGAGCCGGGGCGACCTGCGCCTGCTGGTGTTGGCGCTGATTGGCGAACAGCCGCGCCACGGCTACGAACTGATCCAGCACATCAGCGGCTTGTTCATGCAGGCCTACACCCCCAGCGCCGGCACCATGTACCCGCTGCTGGCCAGCTTCGAGCAGGCCGGCTGGGTGGAATCGGAAGAGGTGGAGGGCCGGCGGGTGTTCCGCATCACCACCGCCGGCGAATTCGAACTGAAGGTGCAGCGCACCCAGGTGCGGCTGGCCCAGCGCCGCGCCTTCGACCGTGCCCGCGAGATCACCAAGGCATCGCTGCCGCCGCCGCTGGCCGCTGCCCTGCGCGAGTTCAAGCAGGCACTGGTGCGCCACCACGGGCGCTGGCGCGAGGGCGAGGCCGAAGCCGTGGCTGCCCAGCTGTCGCGTGCGTCTGCGCTGCTGAACGGCACGCTGGGCGATGCCGCGCCCCCTGTTATCCCGACCGAGCCAGACTGAATCCCGCCAGGTCGTTCCCCCACACCGCGCGCCTGCTGCGCGCCTACCTGCACAGGTACTGCAATGACCGAACATGAAAACACGCGCCTGCGCCTGGACGTGCGCTTCCGCCACCTGACCGTGCTGCGCACCGAAACCATTACCCCGCACATGCGCCGGGTGGTGCTGGGCGGCGAGGACCTGGCCGGCTTCGATTCGCCCGGCCCGGATGACCACATCAAGCTGTTCTTCCCCAACAGCAGCGGCGAAATGGTGCTACCGGTGATGACCGCCGAAGGCCCGCGCTACCCCGAGGGCAAGGAACATTCGGTGGCGCGCGATTACACCCCGCGCTGGTGGGACCACGAAGCAGGCGAGCTGGCCATCGACTTCGTGCTGCACGACCAGGGCATTGCCGGGCCGTGGGCCGAGCGCGCGAAGCCGGGCGACACGTTGTCCATTGGCGGCCCGCGCGGTTCGTTCGTGGTGGCCGATGACTACGACGCCTACGTGCTGATGGGCGATGAAACCGCGCTGCCGGCCATTGCCCGCTGGCTGGACGTGCTGCCCGATGGCGCGGAAGTGCAGGCGTATATTGAAGTGAGCGACGAGGACGAGCGCCAGGACCTGCCGCAGTACGAAAACGTGCGCATCCACTGGCTGGAGCGCAACGGCTTCCCGGCGGCCAGCAGCACGCTGCTGGAAGACATGCTGACCGACTTCGAGGCACCGGACGGTGACACGTTCTACTGGATCGCCACCGAATCGCGCCGCGCGCGGATGATGCGCAAGTTCATTGAAGGCCACCTGGGCGTGCCGCGCGACTGGATCCGCTCGACCGGCTACTGGAAGGCCCACCCGGACGAAACCGACGGCGATTGAAGCCCTCGATTCTGTAGAGCCGAGCCTACGCTCGGCTGCTTCACCGGAAAGCCGAGCATGGGCTCGGCTCTACAGGGGCGGTGTTGCCCGCCGCACCCACCCGAACCGGTGAGCGGCCCAGATTTCCAGCGCCACCAGCAGCACGATCACCAGCCACGGCAGCAGCAGCCCGAAGTACACCCCGGGCATCATGCCGTTGATCTGCGCCTTCACCAGCCGCACCACACCGCGGGTGTGCAGCAGTTCTTCCACCTGCATGGTCAGCGCCTCGCGCACCACCTTGGGCTCCACGCCCACCACGCCGGCCTTGTCCACCAGGGTGTCTTCCACCAGGCCGCGCAGCACGCCTTCGCGCACCTTGCCGATGACCCACGCGCTTCCGCGCGCCACCACGCCATCCCCCAGGCGTTCAACCACCGGCAACGGGTGCGCTTCCAGGTAGGCCGACGCCACGGCATTGGCCACGTCCCCCACCGTGCCCTGGCGGTGCAGCGCTTCGCGCATGCGCGGGTCGTCCAGCGAATCGGCGAAGCCGCGGCCCCAGCTGCCCACCAGGGTCTGCAGGTGCGGCTGGAAGTGGTCCATCTGCTTGAGCAACGCGCGGTGCCCGCCGCCGGTAAAGCCCAGCTGCAGGCCGAAGAACGCGGTGCCCAGCGGCAGCAGCACCACGTAGGTGGCCAGCAGCCAGTGGTGCCAGCGCCGCTGCCGCCGCAGCCACCCGCGCCGGTGCGCGGCGTACCACAGGCCCAGGCCGATACCGAGCCCCAGCAGCGTACCCAGCACGCTGCCTGCAACCAGGTCGAGCACGCTCAGGCCCGCCCAGAATTCGTTCAACCAGTACTGCGCTTCCTGCATGCTGTTCCTTCCGTGGGGTGAACCAGCGGCCCATTGTAGGGCTGAGCCCATGCTCGGCTGTTCTCTGCCACAATCGCGCTCCTTTCCCGCACCTGTGAGGCCCACCATGGGCAAACTGACCCTGGCCGGCATCGACAAGCTGCGCACCCGCTTCAGCGATGACGCCGCCTGCGATGCGGCGCTGGCCGCCTTCGCCGACCCGGCTGCCCTGCGCGCGCCGCTGCGCGAGCTGCTGGAGGCCGAGCATCGCTTCCTGCAGGCCGAATTCGAAGTGGCCCAGGTGGCCGACGTGCTGCGCCGCGACCAGAAGTACGCGCCGGTGGGCCGCCCGTCGGTGCACATCGTGCAGCTGCGCAAGCAGCAGGCGGCGACCAAGCAGGCCGCGCTGATCGCCCGCAACGTGGTCGCCCAGGCCGCACAGACGTTCGTGCGCGTGAGCGGCATGGCGGTGAAGGCCAAGCAGAGCCCCAGCGATGCATGCGCCGCGTGGTTGATTGCACAGCGCTGAGCGCGCCCCCCGCACCCAAAAAAGAAGGCCCGCTTTTCAGCGGGCCTTCTGCCTTCTCACGACGAGTGAGCGGGGTGCATCAAGCCGCCGGCTTTTCGCCGGTGGCTTCGGTGGTGATGCGGATCTTCACTTCATCGCTGACGTTCGGAGCGTAGGCGCCGACGCCGAAATCGCTGCGCTTCAGGGTGGTGGTCGCGTCGAAGCCGGCGGCCGGAACCTTGGCCATCGGGTGCTCGCCACCGCCGTTGATGGTGACATCCAGGGTGACCGGCTTGGTGATGCCCTTGATGGTCAGGTCGCCGGTGACGGTCAGCTTGTTGGTGCCGGCCGCTTCAACCTTGGTGCTCTTGAAGGTGGCATCGGCGAACTTGGCGGCGTCGAAGAAATCGGCGCTCTTCAGGTGTTCGTCGAACTTGGCGGTGAAGCTGTTCAGGCCGCTCAGCGGCAGCTTCACTTCCACGGTGGACTTGGTCACGTCGGCGGCGTCGTACACCAGGGTGCCTTCCACGTTGCCGAAGTGGGCGCTGGGGTTGGAGAAGCCGAAGTGGCTCCACTGGGCCAGCACGTCGGTGTGGCTCGGGTCGAGCTTGTAGGTGCCCGAGGCGATCTGGATCGCTTCGGCGGCCGGGGCGGCAGCAGCGGCATCAGCGGCCGGGGTGGCGGCAGCCTGCTCGGTGGCAGCCGGGGCGGCGGCATCGGCGGCGGGGGCAGCGGTGTCGGCCGGCTTGGAGCAGGCGGCGATGGCCAGGGTCAGGGCCAGCGGCAGCAGCAGTTTACGGGTGGCGCTCATCTGAGGAACTCTCCGGATCGTAGGGTGGGTACAAGGTGCAGCAGGGGCCGCCAAGGCGACGGCCCGAAACCGATACAGCGACTTACGCGATGCGCGCCGCTTCGTCGAACGACAGACGCGGCAGACGGGGGAACAGGCCCGAGGGGTCACCGTACCCCAGGTTGACCAGGAAATTCGACTTGATGGTGGTGCCGGCGAAGAAGGCTTCGTCCACCTTGGCATTGTCGAAACCGGACATGGGGCCGGCATCCAGGCCCAGCGCGCGCGCGGCCAGGATCAGGTAGGCGCCCTGCAGGCTGCCATTGCGGAACGCGCCTTCGTGGCGGCCTTCGCGCGGGCCGTCGAACCAGGCCTTGGCATCGGTGTGCGGGAACAGGTACGGCAGCTTTTCGTGGAAGTCCTGGTCGAAGGCGACGATGACGGTGACCGGCGCAGCCAGGGTCTTGTCATGGTTGCCTTCGGACAGGGCCGGGGCCAGCTTGGCCTTGGCTTCGGCCGACTTCACGAACACGAAGCGCGCCGGGCTGCCGTTGGCGGCGGTGGGGCCCCACTTCACCAGCTCGTACAGAGCGTGCAGCAGGCTGTCTTCCACCGGCGTGTCGAGGAAGGCGTTCTGGGTACGGGCGGTGCGGAACAACTGGTCCAGTGCAGCAGCGTCGAGCGCGTGGGACATCGGTGGAGCTCCAGGGCGGCGAAGGGAAATCGTTGCCCGCGGGCGGCGCGGGGCGAAACGTTGAGCCGCAGTGTAGAGTGTCGCGACTGTTGCAACACCCAGCAGGGCTGAAACGAATTAATGCCAATGGTGAAACGATCGAGCGCGCCGTGGACGGTCACTGACGGCCGTGCCGGCAATGTCCGCCAGGCGGTCGCGCTGGCCTCGGCGCTGCGCCAGGGCACCCACCGCCCGCTGGTCCTGCACCCCCGTGCGCCGTGGCGCTGGGTTTCGCCGCGGCGCCTGCCCGGTGATGTGAAGGGTTATGGCGCGGCGTTCGCCGAACTGGCCGCCCAGGCGCCGGCGCTGGCCATCGGCTGTGGCCGCCAGGCTGCGGGTGCGCTGCGTGTGCTGCGTGCGCGCGGCAGCCGCACGGTACAGATCCTGGACCCGCGCCTGCCATCGCGCCATTGGGATCTGGTGGTGGTGCCCGAACACGATGCCCTGCGTGGCAGCAACGTGCTGACCCTGCTGGGCAGCCTGAACCCGGTGGACGATGACTGGCTGGCCTGGGGCCGCGCGGCCTTCGCCGGCTTCAGTACCCTGCCTGGCCCACGCACGGCGCTGCTGGTGGGCGGCCCGACGCCGCTGGCGCCGTGGGATGAAACGGCGATGGTGGGCGTATTCACGGCGCTGGCCGAGCAGGTGCGCAGCGAAGGCGGCAGCCTGCTGGCGACCACCTCGCGGCGCACGCCGCCGGCACTGGCGGAGATCCTGCGCGCGAAGTTCGCCGATCTGCCGCATGTGATCTGGGGCGACGGCGGCGATGGGGTGAACCCGTATGCGGGGCTGCTGGGCTGGGCGAACCGGGTGGTGGTATCGCCCGATTCGGTGAACCTGCTGTCCGAAGCCAGCGCCACCCGCATGCCGGTGATGGTGGCCCTGGCCGATACCGCGCAGGGCCGGCTGGCGCGCTTCCAGCAGCAGCTGCGCGAACGCGGCCGGCTGCAGCCGCACTGGCTGGACTGGCAGTACGACCGCATCGAGCCGCTGCGCGAGACCGCGCGGGTGGCCGCCGAGGTGAAGGCACGGCTGGCCCTGAAGCCGTAGAGTCGAGCTTGCTCGACTGCTGCTGCCTGGAGCAGTCGAGCAAGCTCGACTCTACGGCGACCGGCAGTCGAGCAAGCTCGACGCTACCGGTATGATCGGCGCGCGGGCCTGCCCGTGCCCAGTCGCTCCATGGAGGAATTGACGATGCGTACCCTGCCCTTCACTGCCGCCGCCCTGGCATTGGCCCTGGGCCTGCTGTCGGCCAGCCCGGCCGATGCACGGCGTGTCTACCGGATCATTGACAACCAGCAACCACCGGTGTCGCTGGCGATCTCGCCGGGTCTGGCCAACACCATGGCCGAGACCGACCAGGCCGCCGCCAACCCGCGCCCGGGCCAGCCCCCGGTGGCACCGACCCACGGCGCACCGCCGCCGATGCAGGTGCAGTCCATCGGCACCAATGTGGATGGGCAACGCGAGGTCCTGCTGCAGCAGCCCGGCCAGCCGGGCAATACGGCCGCCATCCGCTGGACCGACCAGACGGGCGATCCCTCGGTGCTGTTCCATGTGGGACAGACGGTGCAGTTCGACCCCAGCGCCTCGGATGGCGGCGGCCGTGGGCTGATGGCCCGGGACGCTGATGGGCGCCCGCTGACCCATATTCCGGAGCGTCCCGCCCCGGCACAGGACGGCTGGGGCCAGCAGTACTGAGCCAGCGCGCCTGAACGGCGGTTTTTGGCTTTGCCGCAACCCGGGGGGATAATGGGCGATTCCCTTTGTCCCCCTGGCTCGCCATGTCCGTGCGTCCTGCCCCTGTGTTTGCCCCGCTGACCCCGCGCGCGCTCGTGCTGGCGGTGTTGGCCATGGGCGCGGTGGTGCTGCTGTCCAACGTGCTGGTGCAGTACCCGATCAACGATTGGCTGACCTGGGGTGCCTTCAGCTACCCGGTGGCATTCCTGGTGAGCAACCTGATCAACCGCCGCTTCGGCCCGGGCCCGGCCCGCCGCGTGGCGTGGATCGGTTTCCTGCTGGCGGTGGTGCTGTCGGTGTGGGTGGCAACCCCGCGCATCGCCATTGCCTCGTGCTCGGCGTTCATCGTGGCCCAGCTGCTGGACATCACCGTGTTCGACCGCCTGCGCCGTGGCAGCTGGTGGCGTGCGCCGATGGTGGCGACCACCTGCAGCGCGACGGTGGATACGATGATCTTCTGGTCCATCGCATTTGTCGCTTCTGGCCTGCCGTGGGTGAGCTGGGCGGCGGGCGACCTGGCGGTGAAGCTGGCCATCGGCGTATGCCTGCTGGCCCCGTTCCGCGCGTTGCTGTGGAAGATGGCCCCGCTGCGCAGCGAAATGCGCTAGCGCGCTGGCAGGTGCCGACCCAAGGTTGGCACCTGCCTTCCCCCTCACCCGAACGGCAGTTCCGCAGCCATGCACGCGGCACTGATCGCGGCACAGGCTTCTTCAATGGCCGGGGTGGTGGGAGCCAGGCGCGGGCGCCGGTCCAGGGTGCAGGCCAGGCCGACATCCAGCAGGGTGTCGTGGGCACTGTGCAGGGCCTGCGCGGTCTGCACCGGCAGGAACCCGGCCACGGCCAGGGCGTCGATCAGCGAAGGCGTGTCGCGCGGCTGCAGCAGCGCCGGGGCCAGTGCGCTGCGCGCCAGCACACCGGTCTGCAGCAGGAACTCCAGATCGACCACGCCGCCCGCGCCCTGCTTCAGGTCCAGTCGCGCGGCATCGCTGCGGTCCAGTTCGGTACGCATGCGCCCACGCATCTTCAGCACGTCGGCATACAGCGTGCCGAGGTCGCGCGCGCGCCCCAGGGTCTGCGCGCGTACCTGCTCGAAATCGGCCAGCAGGCTGATATCGCCGGCCACGCCGCGGGCGCGTACCAGGGCCTGGTGTTCCCAGGTCCAGGCGCGTTCGCGCTGGTATTCGGTGTAGCTGGCCAGCGAGGACACCAGCGACCCCTTGCCGCCATCCGGGCGCAGGCGCACGTCGATGTCATACAGGCGGCCGGCGGCGGTGACCGCACCCAGCAGGGCCATCACCTTCTGCGCCAGGCGCGCATACCAGCGGCCCGGTTCCAGCGGGCGGGCGCCATCGCTGGCTTCCACGCCGGGCGGGTGGTCGTGCAGGAACACCAGGTCCAGATCGGAACCAAAGCCCAGCTCCAGACCACCCAGGCTGCCGTAGCCGATGATGGCGAAGCGGCCGCCGGGTACGTCGCCGTGCGCGGCCTGCATGTCCGCTTCGGCCAGGGCCAGCACGGTGATGACCACGGCCTGCGCCAGTTCGGCCAACTGCCGGGTGCTGTCTACCGCGCCCTGGCGGCCATCCAGCGTGGCCATGGCCATGCGGAAGCTCAGCGCCAGCCGTGTTTCGTTGAGCCAGCGCAGCTGAGATTCGGGGTCTTCCACCGGCAGCACCTGCTGGCACTCGGCCAGCATGCCGGCCGCATCGGGCATCGGCCCGGAGACGCGCACATCCAGCAGTTCATCCAGCAGCAGCGGGTAGGCGGCCAGGCGCTCGGCCAACAGCGCGCTGCGCGCCAGCACGTCCACCAGCCGCGCCAGTGCGCTGGGCTGTTCGTCCAGCAGGGCCAGGTAGCTGGTCCGGCGCAGCACGGCCTGCAGCAGGCCGAGTACGCGCTTGAGCGCGGCATCGGGTTGTGGCGATCGCGTGGCGGCGTGCAGCAACGCGGGCAGTACACGGTCCAGGCGCGCGCGCGCGGCATCGGACAGCGACTTCACGCCGGTGCCCTGGGCGAAATCGCGCAGCGACTGGTCGGCGCCATTGGCATCGAGGAAACCGGCTTCGGCCAGCAACGCGGCGTCGCTGCCCTCGGGCAGGCTGCGCCAGTAGTTGGCCAGTGCATCGGGCGCGGCCTGGCCCTTGCGCGGGGCCAGCAGTGCGGCAAATTCGGTACTGACGCGCTGCTGATGTTCGGCCAGGGCCGCGCGCAGTTCATCCCATCCGGCATACCCCAGACCGAGGGCGATGCGCTGGCGGTCCAGCGGGTCGCTGGGCAGCACGTGGGTCTGCGCATCGCGCAGCATCTGCAGGCGGTTTTCCAGGCGGCGCAGGAACAGGTAGGCCTCGCGCAGGGCGGCGCCATCGTCCGGCGCGATCTGCCCGGCGTTGACCAGTGCCTGCAGCGCCACCAGCAGGCGGCGCTCGCGCAGCACCGGTTCGCGCCCGGCACGGATGAGCTGCAGGGCCTGGCACAGGAACTCGATTTCGCGGATGCCACCCGCACCGCGCTTGATGTCCTCGTGCAGTTCGCGGCGCGCGACTTCGGCGGTGATCGCCGCCTTCATTTCGCGCAGGCCATCGAGCGCGGTGAAATCCAGATAGCGGCGGTAGACGAACGGGCGCAGAGTCTGCAGCCACGCTTCGCCGGCAGCGATATCGCCCGCCACCGCGCGCGCCTTCAGCCAGGCATAGCGTTCCCAGTCGCGGCCTTCGCGCTGGAAGTACTGGTCCATCGCCGCGAACGACAACGCCACCCGGCCAGCACTGCCGAACGGGCGCAGGCGCAGGTCGACGCGGTGGCTGAAGCCGTCGACGGTGGTTTCGTCCAGCAGCTTGGCCAGCCGCTGGCCCAGCCGCGCGAAGTACTCCTCGGCGGCCAGCGCACGCGGGCCATCGGATTCGCCGCCCTGCGGGTAGGCGTAGACCAGGTCGATATCGGAACTGAAGTTGAGCTCGCCACCGCCCAGCTTGCCCAGGCCGAATACAACAAGCTGCTGGGCCTGGCCTTCGGCATCGCGCACCACGCCGTGGCGCTGGGCGAATTCCTGCTGCAGGGCATCCAGCGCCAGCCGCAGGCAGTCCTCGGCCAGGGTGGTGGCGCCGGCCAGGGTCTGCGGCACGTCGTCCATGCCGGCCAGGTCGCGCCAGATCAGGCGGGTGGACATGGCCGTGCGCCAGCGCCGCAGCTGCGCCGGCCAGTCGCTGGGCTGCTGCGGGTCGAGCACCGGCGCCGGCAGCGGTGGGCAACCGGGCGCGGCCAGCTGGGCCAGCAGGCCGGGCTGGCGGACCAGGGTGTCCAGGGCGAAGTCGCTGACCACGGCCAGACGGGTCAGCGGCGACTGCAGTTCGGCGGGGATGGGCTCAGGCAGCACCTGCGCCAGGCGAGCCAGCGCGCGGTCGACCAAGGGCTGCAGGGGGGCGGGCAGTTCAGCGGGGGCGAAGGTCATACCCAGATTGTATCGACGACCCGGCCGGGGTCGGATCCCTTTGCCAACGGCAAAGGGCTCTGACCCCCTTGATCATCGCGAATGGGGTCAGAGCCTTTTGCCGTTGGCAAAAGGATCCGACCCCGCCCATTGCGTATTCAGCTTACGCATCAGGCAATAAAAAAGCCCGCTTGCAGCGAACTGCCAGCGGGCTCTGCTCCCTCCCCCACGTCGGGATGCAGGGCCATCGTGCGGGCTGCGAAAGCACTTTGCACGCTGCACTGCAAAACAAAACTGCCGGGTATGGGTGCCCAGCGCCCGGAAAAGCCATTCCACGAAGGTAGAACCCCCCGTACGGCGGGGGATGGCCGATAATCGGGGCTCCCCCCGAAACACGTGTCGTCATGTCTGTTGATCGCATCGCCAACGCGCGTCTCCGTGACCGCGTGGTCTCCGCAGAGGCCGCAGCCGCGCTGATCCAGCCCGGTGAAACCGTGGCCATGAGCGGCTTCACCGGCTCCGGTTACCCCAAGGCCGTTCCCGTCGAACTTGCCCGCCGCATCGAAGCGGTGCACGCCCAGGGCCAGCCCTTCCAGATCAGCCTGATGACCGGCGCGTCCACTGCCCCGGAACTGGATGGCGCGCTGGCCAAGGCCGATGGCATCGCCATGCGCATGCCGTTCCAGAGCGACCCGGATGCGCGCAACCGCATCAACGAAGGCAAGCTGGATTACATCGATATCCACCTGAGCCACGTGGCCCAGCATGTGTGGTTCGGCTTCTACGGCGACATCGATACGGCGGTGATTGAAGTGTCGGCCATCCGCGAGGACGGCTCGCTGGTGCCCTCCACTTCGGTGGGCAACAACAAGACCTGGCTGGACCTGGCCAAGAAGGTGATCGTCGAGGTCAACGAATGGCAGCCGGCCGGCGTGGACGGCATGCATGACATCTACTACGGCACCGCGCTGCCGCCGCACCGCAAGCCGATTCCGCTGGTCAACGCCAACGACCGCATCGGTGATACCGCGCTGCGCTGCGACCCGGACAAGATCGTGGCCGTGGTGCGCACCAACGGCCCGGACCGCAACAGCCCGTTCAGCCCCATCGATGCGACCAGCGAGCAGATCGCTTCGCACCTGATCGAGTTCCTGCAGCACGAAGTGAAGAAGGGCCGCCTGCCGCCGAACCTGCTGCCGCTGCAGTCCGGCGTGGGCAATATTCCCAATGCCGTGCTGGCCGGCCTGGCCAAGAGCGGCTTCCGCGATCTGGCCGCGTTCACCGAAGTGATCCAGGACGGCATGCTGGACCTGCTGCGCGATGGCGTGCTGAGCTATGCCTCGTGCACCGGTTTCGCACTGAGCCCGCAAGCCAACGAGACGTTCAAGGAGAACATCGATTTCTACCGCGAGCGCATCATCATGCGCACGCAGGAAATCTCCAACCACCCCGAGCTGGTGCGCCGCCTGGGCTGCATCGGCATGAACGGCATGATCGAGGTGGACATCTACGGCAACGTCAATTCGACGCACGTGATGGGCACGCGCATCATGAACGGCATTGGCGGTTCAGGTGACTTCGCCCGCAACGGTTTCCTGTCCGCGTTCCTGAGCCCGTCCACGGCCAAGAACGGCACCATTTCGGCCATCGTGCCGATGGCCAGCCACGTGGACCACACCGAGCACGACGTGTCGGTGATCGTGACCGAACAGGGCCTGGCCGACCTGCGTGGCCTGACTCCGCGCAAGCGCGCGCAGGTGCTGATCGACAACTGCGCGCATCCGGATTTCCGCCCGCAGCTGCAGGACTATTTCGACCGTGCCAGCCGCGAGAGCTACGGCAAGCACACCCCGCACCTGCTGCCCGAAGCACTGTCGTGGCACCAGCGTTGGCTGGATACGGGCACGATGAAGGGCTGATTGCCCGCTTCTGTAGAGTCGAGCCATGCTCGACTCTGCTTCCCTGTGCAGCCGAGCATGGCTCGGCTCTACAAGGGGCCGCTCCGCAGAATCCCTGTAGAGCCGAGCCTACGCTCGGCTCCACGGCAAGCCGTTTACCCGCGCAGCGCCGCCAACGATTCGGCCTGCAGCCGCTCGTAGATCTCGAACTCGTCGTTCACCGCCACGCCCATCGCCTGCTCGAAGGCTTCGCGGTTGGCGTGGGCGGCATACGCGCGCTGTTCTTCGCCGCCCAGATTCGACTGGAAGATGCCCGCCGCACTGACCGGCAGGAAATCCTCGTAGACGATGGGATCGGCGGTGGCCAGGCCGGCGGCCACCAGCACTTCGGCCGGCAGATCGGCCACGCGCTCGGGCGCTGCGCGGCCGGTGTCGGTCAGCTGGTAGCGGTAATAACCCAGGCCTTCCTGACGCAGCGTGTCGTGGTCATCGGGGAAGCTGGCAAACACCGCCTGCAGCCGCTGGCCATAGTCACCGCCGGTGCTGCCTTCGCCACCGGCATCGCGGGCCTGCGACAACAGCTGGTCGTACAGCGCACGCCCCTTCGGGGTCAGCGCCAGGCCGCGCTGTTCGATTTCGCCGAAGCGAGCCGTGTGCGTGCCCGCGGCACCGCCTTCGCCACCGGGGAAATGCACGGCTTCTTCCAGCGCCTTGAAGCTGGTCTGCCGCAGCAGGATCGGGCAGGCGCGGTGCGGCGGGCCTTCAATCACCGCCTTGGCGGCCATGCCGTGTTCGATCATCGCCGCCTGCGCGGCATCGATATCCAGCGTGCGCGGGGTCAGGTGGTTGATGTGCGGGCCGCGGAAGCTGACCACGTCGGCCACCAGCCGGTGTGCGTCGTGCAGCGCGTGGTAGGTGGGCAGATCGACGGTGGCATCGCCGTGCCAGCGGAAGGTTTCCAGTGCCTCGGCAACGAAGCGCTCGGCGTCGGCCTGGGACAGGCCACCGTCACGCTCGGCCTGGTCGATCAGCGCCAGCGCGCCGTCGGTGAAGATGCGGCGGCGCTCGAGGATGCGGGCGGATTCCGCACGCAGCGCTTCGTCTTCGATCAGCTCCAGGCGCAGCAGCGAGGTGAACACGCGGAACGGATTCTGCGCCAGGGCGGCACCGGTGAGCGGACGGAACGCGGTGGAATGCACCGGCACGCCGGCCACCGACAGATCGTAGTAGGCCACCGGGAACATGCCCATCACCGCGAACAGGCGGCGCAGGGTGGCCAGTTCCTGCGCGGTGCCGACGCGGATCGCGCCGTGGCGTTCCTCATCCAGGCGTGCGCGCTCGTCGTTGCGCTGCAGCTGCGCGGCCAGCGCCGGGTCCTGGTCCAGCACCTGCGCGTTGATCCGCTCCACCAGTTCCACCAGGGTGCCGTACAGCGGCACTTCGGTGCGGTACATGCGGGACATGGCCTGGGCGAACAGGCGGCGGATCACATCAGGCGAAACGAAAGAGGCGCTCATCAGTCACTCGATTACGGGAACGGGAACGGCGAGAGCCGTATTGTCGCCGGAGTGCGCGGTGGGGGCGATATGCAGAGCAACATGACGACCGCCATTCACCGGAAACACCATCGGTAGCGCCGGGCCATGCCCGGCGGGCTGCCAGGCCGCGCGTGGCGCTCGCCGGGCGTGGCCCGGCGCTACCGCTTCAGCTGGCGCTTCAGGGTGGCATCGAGGGTGATCGGCCGGTCCCAGTGCTCGTAGCTGGCCACGATGGCGTGGCGCACCGCGCGTACATGCAGATTGTCCGGCTCCACCGGCATGCGCTTCACCACGGCCTCCCAGCCGCCTTCAGGGTCCTGGCTGAAGGCGCGCACGCTGTCGCGGCAGGTCTGGCCGCTGGCCTTGGCCCAGAAGCAGGCGAAGTAGATATCCCCGGCCTGCCAGCCGTGGGCGGTGAACAGCGCGCTGATATACCCGCGCGGCACGCCGGCATACCGCGATACTTCGTCGAGGAAGGCATCGGGGTAGCGTTCGGCGTAGTGGTTGATGTCCTGCAGCTGGGCATCGACCCAGCGGTCACCGGTTTCCACCGAATAGGCCGCCGAGCGTTCGGCGGTCTGCTGGGCCAGCACGGTGGCCGGCGCCAGCAGCAGGAGTGACAGCAGCAGGGGCAGGAAACGTTTCATGCCCCGATTCTGCCGCAGCCGCCCGGCCCTGTCAGGCCGCGGCCGCCGCCTTGGCCTCGATGGCGGCCAGTGCGGCAGGCCAATCGTGGGCGGTATCGGCGGTGACCATGCGCGGTTCGTCGTCGGCCACGCCGTGCTGGGTTTCATGCGCCCAGGTAACCGCGTACGGGGTGTGGATGCCCCAGCCGCCCAGGGTGACCACCGGCTCGATATCCGAGCGCAGCGAATTGCCCACCATCACGAACTGCTGCATGGGCAGATCGAACTCCGCCAGCACGCGGGCGTAGGTTTCCGGATCTTTTTCCGAAACGATCTCGATACGCGGGAACAGCTCATGCAGCCTGGCCACCTTGATCTTGGCTTCCTGGTGGAACAGGTCGCCCTTGGTGATCAGCACCACCGGGTAGTGTTCGGCAATGGCCGCCACCGACTCCCGCACGCCGTCGATGAGATCGACCGGGTGGCGCAGGGTGTCATGGCCGATATCCAGCATGCGCTGGATGTCCTTGGCCTCGATGCGCTGGCCGGTAATGTCGATGGCCGCTTCGATCATCGACAGGACCATGCCCTTCACGCCGTAGCCGAAAACGGCCAGGTTGCGCTGCTGCACTTCCAGCAGGTGGCGGGCGGTCTGGGTGTCGTGCACGTCGACGTAGCGCGACAGCAGGTCCAGGTAATCCTGCTCGGCCTTGCGGTAGTAGTCCTCGCTCTTCCACAGCGTATCGTCACCGTCAAAACCGACCAGGCCGATGGCGCGCGACGGCGCAGGCGTGGAGGTGTTCATCGCGCAAGGATACAGGGGTGCTGGTGACGATAAAAACCCGGGCGGCCGAAGCCGCCCGGGTCCCCATGCACCGGTTGTCCCGAATCAGCCGGCGATCAGTTGCCGCCGCCGGCGCCGGCACCCGCACCGGCCTGCTGCGCGGCCACGTAGGCCTTGTATTCATCCGGGGTGAGCTGGCCGTCCTTGTTGGTATCGGCCTGGTCGAACACCTGGGCGAGGCCGGCGTTCACCTGTGCCTCGGCCTTGCTGATGGTGCCGTTGCCATCGGTATCGATGCTGGCCCAGGTCTGGCCACCGCCATTGGCCTGTGCCGACGCTGCGGCAGCCGCATCGGAGGCCTGGTTGGCGGCCTGGCCCGCCTGGGCCGCCGACTGCTGCGCCTGCGCTGCCTCATTCTGTGCCTGGGCCGCCTGCTGCTTGGCAGTCTGGGCCATGGCCGGGACGGCCAGCACACTACCGGCGGCGACGATCAGGGCGAGCAGGGGCTTGCGGTTGCGAATAGTCATCAGGGGGGTCTCCTTTGGGTGGTGTCGCGCGGCCTGTTGTTTCCGCACGGCCCCTACCCTGCCACCGCGTTTCTGAATCGATTTTGGGCCGCGACCGGCGCGCACACACCCCATTAACCACTGGCCACGGCGCATGCTTTAGCGCGGTGGTTAGGGCCAGGTGAGCAGCTCATAAGGCGAGCATTCAGCGCGGCCGGATTTAACCGGCACGCAACGAAAAACCTGCGTCAATCGACGTTCCTGGCCGATGACCGCGAACTGAACAAGACCCATCCCAACGCGACACCGGACAGCGCGCCGGCGATTTCCAGCACCACACGGCTGCCCAGTTCGTTGGGATCGTGGATGGTGGACAGGAAGATGCGCGCGTACAGCGGTGATTCCAGCCGCACGATGCCCATGTAGAACAGCTTCCACATATCGATGCCGGCGGAGATGGCGACGGCGAACACGCACGCCCAGCCGATGGCATGGCCCATGGACCAGCGGAACACCCGGCACAGGTGATGCCAGAGGAAGTACACCAGCAGGCCGACGAGCAGGGCGATGGCACCGGCTTCGAGGGAGCCGAGCAGGCCGAAGTGCAGCGGAAGGTTCATGCAGATGCGTGGTTGGAAGGCGGTAGTGAGTGTAAGGGTATCGGCAGGGCTTGCAGCCCTGCACCTGCCGAATCAACGTCAACGTCAACGTCAAAAGCGGTGCTGGCTTTCTGCGGGTTGGGCGGGGCGGTGTGGGTGGGCAGGACACGCCGTAAACCCGTCCATGGGGTCCTACCCACCCACACCGCCCCACCTCTGACAGTTTCCTGCGGCGGTTGGTAACGGCTGTTGCTCTTGGTAGGTGTCGACCTTGGTCGACACGATTTTTCCATCAGATATCGAATTGAATATTGAATCTGGGGGCGGATCCCGTTGCGCAGCGACGGGATCCGACCCCGTGCTCCGACAGATCGCGGAAGTCTGTCGAAGGCGGGGTGGGTCCGGTTGAGGGGGCGTGAGCCGCATGGATGCGGCGACCGAGCTTACATGGACGTACTTGCAGCGTCCCCCTCAACCGGACCCACCCCGCCATCCCACGGATAGCCAGCTTTTGAAGTTGCCGTTGCCGTGGCTTGAAGCAGGTGCAGGGCTGCAAGCCCTGCAAGAGCACCCCATCACCGCACGGGAAAATCGTATGCAGTGCCGGCATCCGGCTCCGGCTGCAGCGTGTAATGCCACCACTCCTGCGGGTAATTGACGAACCCCCGCCGGGCCATCGCCTGCAGCAGCTGCTGCCGGTTGGCGCGCTGCGCCGCGCTCAGCCCCTGCGTCCCGGTATGCGCGCGTTCGCCGAAGAAATCAAAGTCCGTGCCCATGTCCATCGGCGTGCAACCGCCACTGCGGCAATCCAGCAGGCCCAGGTCGACGGTGGCGCCACGGCTGTGGCCCGATCGCTCGGCAATATAGCCATCGGCCAGCAGCCGGGGCTTGTCCAGACCCGGGTACTGCAGGGCCTTGCGCGAGTGCTCGCGCGGGTCGTGCACCCAGTCCATGAAGGCCTGCACCGCGCGCACCGGGCGGTAGCAGTCGTACACGCGCAGGCCGAAGCCCTGTGCACGCAGATCCTGTTCCACCTGCGCCAGTGCCTTCGCCACGGGGGGCAGCAGGTAACAGGCCGGGGCGTCGTAGCCGGGCACGCGGGCGCCGGTGAAGTTGTTGCTGCCGGCGTAACGGATGTCCCGCTCGATCTGCGGTGATACCGAACGGATCTCCACCAGACCGGCGCTGGCTGCGTCGGTGGCCGGCGAGAGGCGGGGTGGCTCAGCGCCGTGGACGGTCGCGGCCAAGGCAATCGCCAGTGCGAGTGAAGTGCAGGTCCTGGAAGTCATAGCTGAAGTCGATGTCCGGATCGAGGGCGCGCAGGTCCAGCGTAGGCGATGTGCCATCACCGGGCTGCAGCCACGCCTGTGCGTCGTCGCCCAGCGTATCCCAGTGCAGCAGCCAGCGATCCTGCGCCTGCAGCACCTGGGCCTGCAGCCGGGGTGATTTGTCCACGCTGAAACGCAGGCCGTCCTTGCCCGGGCACAGCGAGGCCGGCCCCAGCCAGGGATCGCGGTAGCGGCCCTGCCAGCGCGGCAGCGCATCGGCGGCGGCGGGGTGTGCGCCCGCAGTGGACGGCCGTGTACCGCCGCCCGCTGCATCCTGGGCGTGTTCGGCCTTCAGTTCGGCCAGGTATTCCGTCGCCGGGGACGCGCTGCCGGCCGTGGTGAATGCCTTCAGCCTGGACTGCATCAGCGCGGTCCGTGCGTTTTCGCCTTCGCCGTTGATCAGGATCACTACGCCCACCTTGCGGTCGGGCAGCAGCGCCACCGATGAGTACATGCCGGACAGCGTGCCGGTGTGCGCCACCTTCCACTGCCCGTCCATGTCCGAAACGCGCCAGCCATAGCCATAGCCGTAGAAGTGCGCGTTGTCCCAGCGGCGCTGGCGCTCGCCCAGCGGCATGGGCATGTGCAGGGTCCACAGCGTGCGCCGTTGTTCGCTGCCCAGCCAATCGGGCACCAGGGTGGGGTCCAGCAGCACCTGCACCCAGCGTGTCATGTCGCGCAGCGAACAGCGGATGCCGCCGGCGGCCATCGAGGTCAGGTCGGGGCTGGTTGCTGCATCGGCGTTCACCACCACGTTGCGGCCATCGCGCCAGGCATGTGGCTGGGCCACGTTGCCGACCCGCTGCACCGACCATGCACCCACCTGGCAGCGGTCCATGCCCAGCGGTACGAACACCTGTTCGCGCATCAGCTGGTCGTAAGGCTTGCCGCCGGCGGCGGCGGCCACTTCGCCGGCCACCACGTACATCAGGTTGTCGTAGGCGTAGCGGCTGCGGAAGCTGCTGACCGGCTTGAGGTGGGCCAGCCCGGCGATGATGTCGGCGCGGGTGAACTGGTTGGGCTCGGGCCACAGCATCAGGTCACCGGCGCCCAGGCCCAGCCCGCTGTTGTGAATCAGCAGGTCGCGCACCTGCAGCTGCTCGCCCACCCAGGCATCGTGCATGGTGAAGCCGGGCAGGTGGCGCCGCACCGGGTCATCCCAGTGCAGCTTGCCCTGCTCCACCAGCCGCGCCAGCAGCGCGGCGGTCATCGCCTTGCTGTTGGAGGCGATCTTGAACAGCGTGTCCTGGTCGATGCGGCCGCCATCACCGCGCGCGCCTTCGACGTACTGGTAGACCACCCGCCCGTTCTCGACCTCGGCCATGGCCAACCCGGGCAGATGCTCGGACCGGACCACGGCGGCCACATCGGCGTCGATGGCCGAGGTCGCACCCGCCTGCGCGGCCATCACCGTGGCCGGGAAGGCCATCAGTGCGACCACGCAGCGGGCACCGGCCTTCAGTAGGCCCATGTGACGGTCAGCTGCGCGTAGCGCGGTGACTGGAAGCCGGTGCCGTAGCCATACAGCGGGTTCGGCGTGCCGATGCTGTCCTGCGGTTCGTAATCCTGGTCCACGGTCACCACACGCTGCTGGTTCAGCACGTTGTACACCGCCAGCTTCAGGCGCAGGTCGGTGGGGATCGGCACCTTGTACGACACGCTCACGTCCAGGTCGTAGGTCCACGGCGTGCGGCCGTCGCCGCCACGCGGCGAATGCACGAACACGCGTTCGGACGGCACCGTTGCCTGGCAGTTGGACACGCACACGTAGTAGCTGTGGAAATCGGTCGCGTCGAACGGGTTGCCCGCGCCGAAGCGGGTGATCGGGCTGCCCGACTGCACGCCCAGGGTGGCGGCCACGCTCAGGTTTTCGGTCACCGCATAGCTGCCGCGGAACTTGAACTGGTGGCGGCGATCGTTGGCCAGGTAGCCATAGCCGCCGTAGTTCACCCAGGGATTGTCGAAGTTCTCTGTGCGCCCGGCATCGGCGAAATCGGTATCGGAGTTGACCGGGCCTTCGGCGTTGCCGCGGCCATAGGCCAGCGTGTAGGACGCGTTGAAGCCCCACGTGCCATCCCACGCACGGTCGACCTGCAGCTCCAGTGCCTTGTAATCGCGCTTGGGCTTCACCCAGCCGCGCTGGCCCACGTAGTTGCCATCATCGTCGTACAGCGCCCAGCCTTCCTTGGATGTGTCGATGCTGATCCAGCCATCGTTGCTGCCATCGCAGTTGGTATCGCCCCAGACGGTGTTGGTGCGGCCCGGGTTGCCCATGATCCACACCCCGTCGATGGCACCGCACTGGCCGGTGGCGGTGATGTTCATGTCATCGATGGCGTTGTGCAGGCGGCGGTAGGTCACGCTGGCGCCGACCGACCACGCTTCGTTGATCATCTGCTGGAAGCCGAGGATCGCTTCATCCTGGTAGACCGGATCCATGTTGCGGTTCACTTCGGCACGCAGGTCCGGCACGCTGCCATCGCCCTGCGAGTTGTCCACCGGGCCGATCTGCGCGCCCAGCAGCGGTACGTTGTTGGCCGCGCCGCTGTAGCCCAGGAATTCGTACCAGGTGCGTTCGTCCAGGAAGCCGCCGGCCTGCTTGATGTTGATGACGTTGGCCACCGGCAGGAAGTAGCGGCCCAGGTTGCCGAACACCTTGGTGGTGCCATCGCCACGCACATCCCAGGCGAAGCCCAGGCGCGGCGCCACCATGTCGTCGATCTTGATGTAGCTGCTGCCGTCGCCGCCCTTGTTGTCGAAGGCCTCCAGGCGCACGCCCATGTTCAGCAGCAGGTTCGGTGTCACCTGCCAGTTGTCTTCCAGGTACCAGGCCGAGTTGATGGTCTCGAACGCGCCTTCCACTTCGTAGCGGCGGGTACGCGCGACCAGGCCACTGGCCGGCACCACGCCACCATTGAGCGAACTGCCCGGCGTGCGCGCATAGATGTCGTAGCGCAGGCCGCCGGGGCCGGGGTAGGCGCGGCTGTAGTCGGACGTGTTCTCCTCGCGGTCCATGCCGAAGCGCAGCAGGTGGTTGCCCAGCGTCCATTCGAAATCGGCGCGGGCGGCCTTGCGGGTGTCCAGCGCGGATTCCAGCTGTGCGCTGCTGGTGCAGCTGCGGTCGCCCTGCAGTGCCGGCGGCACGCCCTGGCTGGCGGTGCGGTTGTCGAACACGCGGTTGCAGTTCTCGTCCATCAGCGAGCTCTGCACGCGGTTGCGCTTGTTCTCGCCGTACATCAGCTTCATGGTCAGGTCGTTGTTGACCTGCCAGCTGTAGGTACCGGACCAGTTCCTGCCGCCCACGGTGTTGTAGATCTGGTTGCTGCGCTCGCCCACCGGCTGCCCGGTGGCGTAGTCGTAGGCGTAGACATCGGTCAGGGTCTTGCTCTTGTCCGAGAAGCCGAACAGCGACAGCATCTGGTTGTCGGTGATCTGCCAGTCGATCTTGCCGCCCCAGAACGGATCATCGGCCTTGCCCTGGCTCAGGCGGGTGCCGGCATCGTTGGTGGAGGTGGGGCGGTAGTCGCGCGCTTCGTACATGCCGAAGAAGAACAGGCGGTCCTGCACCAGCGCGCCGGAGGCGAACACGTTCAGGGCGCTGCGGCTGTAGTCATCGCGGCTGGCGGTGATGTAGCGGCTGCCTTCGCTGTCATAGCGGTCGCGCGCCTGCGATTGCCAGGCACGCGGTTCGAACACCAGTTCGGCACCGGCCTTGAAGTCGTTGCTGCCCGACCGGGTGACCGCGTTGATGACACCGCCGGTGCTGCGCCCGAATTCCACCGAGTAGCCGCCGGTCTTGACCTGGAATTCCTGGTAGAAGGCGAACGGCACCGACGAGAAGCCGACCCGGTTGTAGAAGTCGGTGACGTTCAGGCCGTTGATGTAGACCGTGTTCTCGGCCACCGACGAACCGCCGAAGGAAATGCCCTGGCCGCCCAGCGAGCCCTTGCCCTTCACCGCGCCGGGGGCAAGCAGTGCCACGGCGGTGATGTCACGGTCCACCGGCAGGCGCGACAACTCCTCGCGGGTGATGTTGGTGGCCGATTCGGTGGATTTCACATCCACCATCGACACCACCTGCGGCGCGCGCACTTCCACCGTGCCCAGGGTGCTGACCGCGCCCAGCGGCACGTTCACCGTGGTGGCACTGCCCAGGCTGACGGTGACCTGGCCGACACGGCTGGCGGCACCGCCGGGCAGGCTCACCTCCATGTCATAGGTGCCTACCGGCAGCAGTGGAATGCGGTAGCTGCCGTTGGCCTCGGCCTGCACCGAGCGGACGAAACCGGTGGCCGGATTGCGGACGGTCACGGTGGCCCCGGCCGGTACCTGGCCGGCGTCGCTGACCAGCCGGCCAACCACGGCGCCATCCTGTGCCAATGCGCTGGGTGCGATCACGCCCAGGCACGCCCCGAGAGCGACGCACAACGCCGCCCGCTTGATGCTGTAAGCCTTCATCCCCTGCTCTCTCCTGCAAGAATTGAATGGTATGGAATGCGATGTGTCGCGCTAGCGTTGCCTGGCTGGCAGTACCCGCCACTGGAAGTCGTAGCTCCATTGGTCGAAGTACAGATTGCCGCCTGCCCACTCGGCCTCGCCGCGCTGCGAGTCGACCGTTTCCGAGCGGAAGTGCTGTTTGGCCGGCACGAAGGCCTGGCCGAAATCGTCGTTGAAGGCGATGCGGTAACCATCCAGGCTACCGATATAGAAGTCGCGCAGCGCCGGTACAGTGCTGGCCAGCGCGCCGGTGGTCACGTCCATGGGCAGCCAGCCATACGGCGCCAGGTAGACCTGTCCCCAGTCGTGCAGGTTGTTGTAGCCACTGCCATCATCGGAAAACACCATGCCCGACTGCCAGCGCGCGGGAATGCCGTTCATGCGCAGCAGGGTGATCAGCAGCAGGGTCTGCTGGCCGCAGTCGGCATGGCCGGCGCGCAGGGCGTAATCGCTGATGTTGCTGATGGTGGAGTACTCGCGCGCACCGGCCCACGGTATGCGGTCGACCGCGGCGAACAGCTTGCGCACCACGTCAAGGGGGCGGGTTTCGCCCTGCAGCACCTGGTCGGAGAACAGCTGCAACGCCGGGGTGAAACGCACATGCGGCAACTGTTCGGCCAGGTAGGGCCGCAGCGCCGGGTCGGCCGGCGTGGGCTGCACGCGTGCCGGATCGATCGCGGTGTGGCGGGCGGACAGGGTGAGCGCGTAGCGCACTTCAAAGTGCGTCGGCTTGCCGGCCACGGCTTTGGCTTCCAGATAGGCGGTGCGCTGCTGGGCGCTGGCCGGTGCCACGCGCGCCTTGCCGGGCGTGCTGCCCAGCCACTGCACCTGTTCCTGCTGGCCGGCAATCTCGCGCGGGTAGGGAATCCACGCACGGATCGTTTCACCGGCCGGCACCGCGTCGGCCTTCACCGTGAGCGACTGGGTGAATTCAATGCGCTGCGGCAGCACCGTGACCTGCCCGCTCTGTTCGGCGGCGGCGACCACGCGCGCATGGTGCGCGTTGAGCTCTTCGTTCGGCCCGGGCGTGGGCGCTGGTGCATCGGCACGGCGGCGCGCACGCGCTTCATCGCTGAGCAGGAACAGGTTGGACGGCGCACGCTTGAAGTACCAGCGCGTGCCATCGATATCGAGGTGTTCGATCAGGCCGAGCTGATCCCAGCGCGCGAACTCCTCATCGGTCAGATCGGGAATGCCGCGGCGCACGGCGGCCTTGGCTGCGCTTTCGTCCAGGCTGAAATCCAGGCGGATGCGGCGCATGCGTTCCTGCTGGAACGCCATGTCCTCGAAGCTGACGCCGGGCTCTGCCGCGTCGGCCGCCGACCACGTGTTCAAGGTGCTGCCGGCGTCGGCAAAGCGGCCCGCGTCGATCATCTGCACGACCCGCGCGAACTGCACCGCCGACGACGGCGGTTCCGCCGCTGCCGCCCCCAGGCACAGCAGCAGCGCGGCACACAGGCCGGCAGCGGCAGGCAGACGCGGTTTGCGAACGGCAGGATCCACAGCGACACTTCCCCAGCGCGGGTGGTAATGGCTGTGTAACACGGGCCGGGATGCCGGTCAATAATTTATTCTTGCTTTCGCAGCCGAAAGGAATAAATATTCCTGAAGGCATTCGAGGAGGGTGTGCAGCGCATGATCCTGGCTTCCCGCGAACCGCGCCGGCGTTGGCCGCGCCGGTTGACCCTGGCCCTGTGCCTGCTGGCCGCACCGGCCTTCGCGCAGGCGGCACCGCCACCCGACCCGGGTGCCCCGCTGCCCTATGTGATCGGCCTGCACGAGGCCTACCTGACCCCGCAGTACTGGGCCGCGCGGCTGGACAACGCCGATGCGCCGATTCTGGACCGCGCGCAGATCGATGCACAGAACGCGCGCATGCGTGCGCAGGACAGCCACATCCAGGATATTGCCGCACTGCCGGCGCAGCTGACCGCCGCGCAGGTGCGCGCCAGCATCACGGCCTTGTCGAGCTGGCCCACGCGCACCCTGTACGACGGCCAGGGGCAGGCCATCGCACCGGCACTGCGTGCATCGATCGAGGCCAACCTGGGCCTGGATGCGATCACCGCCCAGACCGCGCCGCAGTACGGCCTGGTGGTGAAGCGCGCCGCCCTGCGCACCTTCCCGACCCGCCAGCGCGTCTTCAGCACGGTGGGCGATACCGATATCGACCGCTTCCAGGAATCGGCGCTGTTCCCCGGCGACAAGGTGGCCGTGGTCCACCGCAGTGCCGACGGCCGCTGGCTGTTCGTGCACAGCGAACGCTACAGCGCGTGGATCGAGGCGGAATCGGTGGCGACCGGCGAAAAGGCCACCGTGCTGGGCTACGGCGCACAGGGGCCGTACCGCATCGTGATCGGCGCCGCGGCGCATACCGCGTTCACCCCGGAAGAGCCGCGCGTCTCGCGCCTGCAGCTGGACATGGGCGTGCGCCTGCCGGTGCTGGCCGACTGGCCGGCCGCCACCCCGGTGAATGGCCAGCAGGCGCATGCATCGTGGGTGGTGCAGTTGCCGGTGCGCGAGGCCGATGGCCGCCTGAAGCTGGTGCCGGCCCTGCTGCCGCGTTCGCAGGACACCGCAGGCGAGTACCTGCCGCTGACCCCGCGCCTGCTGCTGCAACAGGCCTTCAAGTTCCTCGGTGAACGCTACGGCTGGGGCCACGACTACGACACCCGCGACTGCAGCGGCTTCGTTTCGGAAATCTACCGCAGCTTCGGCGTGCTGCTGCCGCGCAACACCAGCGCGCAGGCCATCAGCCCGGCGCTGGACCGCCTGCCCTTCACCGGCAGCACCGGCAAGGCACCGCGTAACCGTGCCGTGGCCGAGCTCCAGGTGGGCGACCTGGTCTACATTCCCGGCCACGTGATGATGGCCATCGGCCATGTCGACGGCCGCACCTGGGTCATCCACGATACGGCGGGCGGCAGCTGGTTCGGCGCCGACGGCACGCGTGTACAGGCCCACCTCAATGGTGTTTCGGTCACCCCGCTGGAGCCGATGATGGCCAGCGATACCGTCCGCTACATCGACCGCATCACCAACATCCAGCGCCTGCGGGCCAAGACTGCCGAATGAAGATCACCGCCATCGAACTGGGCATGCTGCGCGTGCCACTGAAGACACCGTTCAAGACCGCCCTGCGCACGGTGGAAACCGTGGAAGACGTGGTGGTGCTGATCCGCACCGACACCGGCAACACCGGCTACGGTGAAGCACCGGCCACCGCGGTGATCACCGGCGATACGCACGGCTCGATCATCGAAGCGATCCGCCACTTCATCGCCCCGCGCCTGATCGGCCAGGACGTGGTCAACCTCAACCACCTGTGCACGCTGGTGCAGACCGCCATGGAGCGCAACACCAGCGCCAAGGCTGCGGTGGAGATCGCCCTGTACGACCTGTGGGCGCAGCTGCACGGCGCACCGCTGTACCAGATGCTGGGTGGCGGCGACCCGGTCATCACCACCGACATCACCATCAGCGTGGACTACATCGACAAGATGGTGGCCGACTCCCTGTCGGCGATCGAACGTGGCTTCGAGTCGCTGAAGATAAAGGTCGGCAAGGACATCGGCCTGGACATCGAACGGGTGAAGGCGATCCACGCTGCCGTGGAAGGCCGCGCCCTGCTGCGCCTGGACGCCAACCAGGGCTGGACCGCCAAGCAGGCGGTGCACGCCATGCGCACGCTGGAAGAAGCGGGCGTGGTGCTGGAACTGCTGGAGCAGCCGGTGAAGGCGGCCGACATCAGCGGCCTGAAGTACGTGACCGACCGGGTCAACACGCCGGTGATGGCCGACGAAAGCGTGTTCAGCCCCAGCCAGGTGATGGACCTGATCCAGCAGCGCGCGGCCGACATCATCAACATCAAGCTGATGAAGACCGGCGGTCTGTCCAATGCCATCCGCATTGCCGATATCGCCGGCATCTACGGCGTACCGTGCATGATCGGCTGCATGATCGAATCGAGCATCAGCGTGGCTGCCGCCGTGCACCTGGCCGTGGCCAAGAGCGATGTGATCACCAAGGTCGACCTGGACGGCCCCTCGCTGGGCCAGTTCGACCCGGTCAGCGGCGGCGTGCATTTCAACGAATCGGAGATCAGCATCAGCGACGTGCCGGGGCTGGGCATCACCGAAGTGCGCGGGCTGGAGATGCTGGGTTGATGCGCGCAGTCGAGCGTGGCTCGACTCTACAAGGGCCGCGCCCCGGTAGATCCACGCCATGCGTGGATGCTGTTGCCCACGCCACAGAACGCCTCCCGACCCCCGGACACCCCACATGCCGCCCCTGCTGAAAATCCGCACCGAGCGCGGGCAGATGTCGGCCATCGAACGCCGCATCGCCGATTTCATCCTCGACAACGCCCACCTGCTGCGCGACTACTCTTCGCAGCAGCTGGCCAGCGCGCTGGGCATCAGCCAGTCCAGCGTGGTGAAGTTCAGCCAGAAGCTGGGCTTCAAGGGCTATCCGGACCTGAAGTACTCCATCGGCCAGGACGTGGCCCGCGCCGGTGCGGACCCGCAGCAGGCGCCCAGCGAACCGGACAACGGCGATCACTACCTGCGCCTGGGCGAGGCCCTGCGCCGCAGCAAGGCGCAGGCCGAGGAGGAAACCCGCCAGGCCAACCCGCGTGAGGAGATCGAACGCATCGTGCAGCTGCTGGACGGGGCGCCGAAGCTGTTCCTCTACGGCCTGGGCGATGACGGCCTGTTCGCCCGCGAGTTCGCCATGCGGCTTTCGCTGCTGGGCCTGCTGGTCGTGCCGCATACCGACCCGGTGCTGCTGCTGGCCAACCTTTCTGCCGCTCGCCCGCGCGACACGCTGCTGGTGTTCTCCGAATTCGGCAACCTGCCGCAGCTTTCACAGTTGTCGCGGCAGTTCCAGAACATGGGCGGCAAGGTGGTGTCAATCACCCGCCACACCGCCAACCCGCTGCGCGCGCATGCCGATGCGTCGCTGGCGGTGTGCGCACACGACCGCACGCCGCAGGTGGCGCAGCTGCTGTACCGTAGCGCCATGCACGCCCTGCTCGATTTCCTGTTCGTGCTGCTCTGCCACGCCAACCCGGACCGCCAGCGGCAACTGGCGGTGAACCTGGAACGCATCGACCACCTGCTGGATTCCTGACCGGAGCGCATGACGATGAACCCGCTGGCCCGCCTTGCCACCGCCGCGCTGCTGCTCGCGGCCGCGCTGTCTGCCCACGCCGCGCCGCTGGATGGCGCCCGCCAGTTGATCGTGGTCACCAGCGAGGGCTGGGACAGCACGCAGGGCCAGCTGCAGGCCTATGTGCGCGACAGGGCCGGCTGGCATGCGCATGGGCAGGCCTTCCCGGTGGCACTGGGCCGCAGCGGCAGTGCCTGGGGCCTGGGCCTGCACCCGGCGCAGGGCGATGGCCCGCAGAAGCGCGAAGGCGATGGCCGCAGCCCGGCCGGTGTGTTCGCGCTGGGCAGTGCGTTCGGTTATGCCGGCACGCGCCCCGGTACGGCCATGGCCTACCAGCCGATGTTCGACAGCAGCTACTGCATGGATGTGCCCGCATCGCCGCTCTACAACCGCATTGTCGATGCCAGGCGGGTCGGCAGCGCGGCGGTGGCCGGTTCCACCGAACCGATGCGGCTGGACCTGCGCGACAAGGGCGATGTGCGCTACCAGGAAGGCTTCGTGATCGCGCACAACCCGGACAACCAGCCCGGCAAGGGCAGCTGCATCTTCGCCCACCTGTGGCGCACGCCCGGCGAGGCCACCGCCGGCTGCACGGCAATGCCGCAGGCGCGCATGCAGGCCCTGCTGGACTGGCTGCGGCCGCAGGACGCGCCGCGCTTCGTGCTGCTGCCGCGCGCCGAGTACCTGCGCCTGCAGGCAACGTGGCAACTGCCCGCGCTGGCCGGAGAACGCCGTTGAGCGCGCAGGACGAACCGCAGCTGCAGCGCGCGGTCAGCCGCTGGCAGATTGTCGGCCTGTCGATCAACGATGTGGTCGGCAGCGGCATCTACCTGCTGCCCGCAGCCACCGTCGCCCTGCTCGGCCCGTTCAGCCTGTGGGGCGTGGTCGCCGCCGGTATCGTCGTGGCCCTGCTGGTGCTGTGCTACGCGCAGGCGGCCAGCTACTTCGATGAACCCGGTGGCAGCTACCTGTATGCACGCGAGGCGTTCGGCCGCTTCGCCGGCTTCGAGATCGGCTGGATGATCTGGCTGACCCGCATCAGTTCGGCCGCCGCGCTCAGCAATGCGCTGGCCGATGCGGTGGCGCGCTTCTGGCCGTGGGCGGGCGCCGGCATGGGCCGCATCGCGGTGATCGTGCTGTCGCTGGGCTTCCTGACCGGAGTCAACGTCATCGGCGTGCGCTCGGCCGCGCGCACCGGCATCGTGCTGGTGATCGGCAAGATGCTGCCGTTGCTGCTGTTCGTGGCCATCGGCGCGTTCTACATCGACCCGCAGCTGGCGTTTTCCGGCCAGCGCCCGGACCCGCATGACCTGCAGCGCATGGGCGAAGCGGCGCTGCTGCTGCTCTACGCCTACGCCGGCTTCGAGAACATTCCCGCGGCCGCGGGCGAATACCGCAACCCGCGCCGCGACATCCCGTTCGCGCTGATCACCATGATCATCACCGTCACCGTGATCTACGGCGCGGTGCAGGTGGTGGCGCAGGGCACGCTGGCCGGCCTGGCCGGTTCGGCCACGCCGCTGGCCGATGCCGCGTCCAGCTTCGGCGGCGAGGCGCTGGCGCTGATCCTGACCGTGGGCGCGACCATTTCCATCCTCGGCACCAACAGCAACACGATGATGATGGGGCCGCGCTTCCTGTTCGCCCTGGCCCGTGATGGCTACGGTCCGAAGGTGCTGGCGCAGGTGCACCCGCGCTTCCGCACGCCGGCGGCGGCGATCTTCTGCCAGGGGCTGATCGCACTGGGCCTGGCCCTGTCCGGGTCGTTCGTGCAGCTGGCGTTGCTGTCGATGACCACGCGCCTGTTCGCCTATATCGGTACCGCCGCAGCGGTGCTGGTGCTGGCCAAGCGCTACGCCGACCGCCCCGGTGCGCTGAAGCTGCCCGGTGGCCCGCTGATTCCCATCCTGGCGCTGGTGCTGTGCGTGGCGCTGTTCGCCAGTGCCAGCTGGCAGAACATTGCCGCAGCGCTGCTGGCCTTCGCCATTGGCGCGGTGATCTACAAGCTGCCGCGCAAGGCCGACGCGACCTGATCTTCACGCAACCGGCCCGGGCGGTTAACCGCTGCACGGGCACGATCAGGCTTCGTCCACCACGGAGCCTGATCGATGAGCCCCGATTACCAGATTCCCGGCCGCGTGCCGGATGACAGCACGCCGCGCCAGGCCGTTTCCGACTATTGGCGCGACCGCTACAGCGCCGAGCCCTATTACGACGCCAGTCTGCTGTTCGATGACTACGAGCCGGCCTACCAGGTGGGCCATGCGGCGCGCTTCAACGAAACCCGCGCCGATCAGGTGATCCGCGCCTATGAGGATGTGGAACGCGAGCTGGAATCGCGCTGGGCCGGTGAACGCGGCCGCAGCCGGCTGGAATGGGCGCAGGCCCGTGCGGCCGTGCGCCGTGGCTGGGATGAAGCGCACACGGTGGACCCACGCGTGGGGCGCCTGGGCTGACACGGCCGGCTCTTGTAGAGCCGAGCCGATGCTCGGCTGCTTCTACCCTGGCGGCCTGAGCCGAGCATGGGCTCGGCTCTACAGACAAGACCGCCGGCCCTTGTAGAGCCGAGCCCATGCTCGGCTGCTTCTGCCTTGCGCCCCCGAGCCGAGCGTGGGATCGGCTCTACAGACAAGACCGCCGGCTCTTGTAGAGCCGAGCCTATGCTCGGCTGCTTCTGCCTTGCAGCCCTGAGCCGAGCGTGGGCTCGGCTCTACAGACAAGTCGGCCGGCTCTGGTAGAGCCGAGCCTATGCTCGGCTGCTTCGGCCTTGCGCCCCTGAGCCGAGCATGGGCTCGGCGCTACTACGGCCCGTCAATCCTGTTCGGGCAACGGCGGCATGGCCACCTTGCGCTGCGGCTCGCCCCCATTGGCGGCGATCAGGTCGCGGGTGTTCTTCTGCACCGCCACCGCGCCGAACAGCGACAGCGCGAAGGCCATGCCGTAGAAGCCCTTTTCGCTCAGCACCAGGGTGGCGTTCCACAGGCCCACCAGCAGCAGCAACAGCGCCGACAGCAGCGCGAACCAGCACAGTGCGTAGTACAGGCCACTGACCGGAATGCCTTCCACGCGGTCGCGCACGCTCTTCTGCAGCGATACCGCCGCGAACAGGCCGAACAGCAGCAGGGTCAGGTAATAGCCCTTTTCGTTCAGGGCCATATCGGCGTTGAACAGGCCGATCAGGTAGGCCACCGCGCCCAACAGCAATGCCACCCACGAGGCGGCGATGAAGGCGGGGGACGGCTTGGGGGTATTGGTGGCTTGCATTGCAGTTCCTTGGCAGACAACGGGCGCGCTTTGCCCGGGCGCCCACACCCTAGACCATCGGCGCCGCGGCGCACAGGGGCGGCAGGACCTTTGGACCACGCGCCCTGCATGGCCGGTGGTGTACAACGGGGCTCGGCCATCCGCATCCCCACCCACCCTGGAGATACCCATGACCCCTTCCCGTCATAAGCGTGCCCCCCTGCTGCTCACCCTCGGCCTGCTGCCGATCCTGGCCACCACCGCCTGCAACGCGGCCGGCCCTGACGCGCCGAAGGGCGCCAGCGCCGCTGCAGCCAGCACGGCTACGGCCGCCGACCAGCGCCCGTTCACCGCCACCGAAATCAGCCGTTTCGACCAGCCGTGGGCGATGACCTTCCTGCCCGATGGCAGCCTGCTGGTCACCGAAAAGCGCGGCAAGCTGCAGCACCTGGACCTGGCCAGCGGCCAGAAGCATGAAATCACCGGCGTGCCGAAGGTGGCCTATGGCGGCCAGGGCGGCTTCGGCGATGTCATCCTGCATCCGGATTTCGCCCGCAACAACGTGGTTTACGTCAGCTACGCCGAGGAAGGCACGCTGGACACCCGGGGTGCTGCGGTGGCACGTGCCACCCTCGCCCTGAACGCCGATGGCAGTGGCGCGCTGAAGGACCTGAAGGTGATCTGGCGGCAGACCCCCAAGGTCAGCGGCCAGGGCCACTACGGCCACCGCCTCGCCTTCGGCCCGGACGGCAAGCTGTGGATCAGCTCCAGCGAGCGGCAGAAGTTCGATCCCGCGCAGGACATGAGCGGCAACCTGGGCAAGATCATCCGCCTGAACGACGATGGCAGCCTGCCCGCCGACAATCCGTTCGCCTCGCAGGGCGGCGTGGCCGCCCAGGTCTGGTCGCTGGGCCACCGCAACGTGCTGGGCATCGCCTTCGATGCCAACGGCAAGCTGTGGGCGCAGGAAATGGGCCCGGCCGGTGGCGATGAGCTGAACCTGATCCAGCGTGGCGCCAACTATGGCTACCCGATCGTGTCCAACGGCGACCACTACGACGGCCGCCCGATTCCCGACCACGACACCCGTCCGGAATTCGCCGCACCGAAGGTCACCTGGAACCCGGTGATCTCGCCGGCCGGGCTGATGTTCTACAGCGGCACCCTGTTCCCGCAGTGGAACGGCAGCGCCTTCATCGGCGGCCTGTCCTCCACCTCGCTGGTGCGGGTGGCCTTCGATGGCGACAACGCCCGCGAAGCCGAACGCTTCAACATGGGCGAACGCATCCGCGAAGTGGAACAGGGCCCGGATGGCGCACTGTGGCTGCTGGAAGATGGCAGCAAGGCGCGTCTGCTGAAGCTGACGCCCAAGGCCTGACCCCGGTAGTGCCGGCCGCTGCCCGGCATTTCGTTGATGGAACGGCCCCGCATCACGCGGGGCCGTCCGCATTTACTGGATCGTGCCGACCTTCACTTCGGTACGTGCACAGGCCTTGTCCAGGCACTCGCCGGTCAGCCAGACCTGGCCATCGCCGATCATCACGCCCTGCTGGTTGACGAAGACCTTGCCGAACTCCTGCTCGGACATCGCCTTGACCACCGCCGGGGTGATGATCTTTTCGTAGTTGCGCTGGAACTCACCGGGGCCGGTGATCTTCTTGCCGCCGGCGATGTTCAGCGGAAAGCGCACTTCCTCCACCACCGCTGCGCGGTCACCGCCCACCACGGCGGTCTTGAATGCATTGAAGACCTTTTCGTACTGCGCCGAATCACCCAGCACGGCGTCGATGCGCGCATGCACGTCGCCTTCTGCAGCGGGTTCGGCAGTGCCAGAAGCGTCACTTGGCGCCGCTGCTGCAGCGGCTGCGGTCGCGTCGGCGGCCTGCGGTGCGGCAGCGGCATCGGGCGTGGTGCTGGCCGCGGCTTCGGCCGGGGTGGCACCGGTCATCGGCGGCGGCGCATCTGCCGCAGGCTCGGCCGGCGGGGCCGGCTGCGAGCAGGCGGCCAGCAGCAGGGCCGGAACCAGGAAAGCAATCTTGCGCATGGCGCGGACTCCATCGGATCAAGGGGTCCGATGGTAACGCCGGGCCACGCCCGGCGTGTTTGCCATGGGTGAGGACGCCGGGCATGGCCCGGCATCTCACTGCCAGTAGATCCACGCCATGCGTGGATGCTCTACCGGCGGTTCCAGCCGATGCGATCAGGCCTTCAGCAGCTCGAACTGCACCGCTTCGCCAGCCGCCGACGAGGCACACACCCACAGGTCGAACTGGCCCGGCTCGGCACGCAGCACGCCGTCGCGGCCGGTGAAGGCCAGCTGCTCGCGGGTCAGGGTGAACACCACCTCGGTGGACTCGCCCGGCTGCAGGGCCACCTTGCGGAAGTCCTTCAGCTCGCGCACCGGCCGCACGCGGCTGGCCACGCGGTCGTGGATGTACAGCTGCACCACTTCCTCGCCGGCCACGGCGCTGGTGTTGGTCAGCGTGGTGGTCACGGTCAGGGTGTCGTCCCAACCGAGCTGGGCCGCGCTCAGCTGCGGCACGCCGTACGCGAACGTGGCGTAGCCGATGCCGTGACCGAACGGGTACAGCGGCTCGTTCGGAATCTCGCGCCAGCGTGCCTTGAATTCCGACATGGTCGGCAGTTCCGGGCGGCCAGTGCGCGGGTGGTTGTAGAAGTACGGCTGCTGGCCGGACACCTGCGGGAAGCTGACCGGCAGGCGGCCGGACGGGCTGTAATCGCCGAACAGCACATCGGCCACCGCATGGCCGGTCTGCGTGCCCAGGTACCAGGTGACGGCCACGGCATGCGCATTGCGCACCGCACCCTGCAGGGCCAGCGCGCGGCCATTGCGCAGCAGCACCACCAGCGGCTTGCCGGTCATCGCCACGGCCTCGGCCAGCGCCTGCTGTGCCGGCGGCAGGGTGATTTCCACGCGCGACTGCGCTTCACCGCTGTAACGCTGCGGTTCGCCCAGTGCCAGCACCACCACATCGGCACGCAGCGCAGCAGCCACGGCCGCTTCGGTGCCACCCGCAATCGCCGCTTCCAGCTCGCAGCCCGGCACGATCTCCAGCAGCGCATCATCGCCGATGGCGGCGCGCACGCCGGTTTCCAGATCCACGTAGCGCTGCTTGTCACCGAACAGGGTCCAGCAGCCTTCGATGTTCTCGCGGTCCTGCACGAACGGGCCGATCAGGGCGATCTTCTGCCCGGTCTTCTGCAGCGGCAGCACGTTGTCGCGGTTGTTCAGCAGCACGATCGAACGGCGCGCGGCATCGCGCGACAGTGCGTCATGCGCGGCAATGTGCGAGGTGTCGGCTTCGCGCGCCGGGTCCAGCGAACGGTACGGTTCGTCGAACAGGCCGATGGTTTCCTTCAGCCACAGGATGCGGCGCACG
This sequence comes from Stenotrophomonas maltophilia, assembly GCF_047782825.1. GTDB lineage: Bacteria > Pseudomonadota > Gammaproteobacteria > Xanthomonadales > Xanthomonadaceae > Stenotrophomonas. The sequence goes on from NZ_CP180589.1 coordinate 2,845,681, forward strand.
CCTTCATCGAGCACGGCCATCGGCACTTCGCCGCTTTCCACCAGACCCGGCAGGTGCTCGGCATAGAAGCCGCTCTGCATGCTCAGGTCCAGGCCGGCGGTGAAGGCCTTGGCGGTGGCGTCACGGTCATCGGCGGCATAGCCGTGGGCGACCAGTTCCATGTCGGCGGTGTAATCGGAGATCACCACGCCCGGGAACTTCCATTCACCGCGCAGGATGTCGGTCAGCAGCTCGGCGTTGGCACTGGCAGGCACGCCGTTGATGTCGTTGAAGGAGGACATTACGGTGATCGCGCCGGCGTCGAAGGCGGCCTTGAACGGCGGCAGGTGCACGTCGCGCAGGGTCTGCGGCGAGATGTCCACCATGTTGTATTCCATGCCGGCCATCACCGCGCCATAGGCAGCGAAGTGCTTGGGCGTGGCCAGCAGCGAATCGGCGGCGCGCAGGTCGCTGCCCTGGAAGCCGCGCACGCGGGCGGCGGCAAAGGCACAGCCCAGCACCACGTCCTCACCGGCGCCTTCGGCACCACGGCCCCAGCGCTGGTCGCGGGCGATGTCCACGGCCGGTGCGTAGGTCCAGTGCAGGCCGGCGGCGGTCGCCTCGACAGCGGTGGCGCGGGCGGTGCGCTCGGCCAGGTCCGGCTCGAAGCTGGCCGCTTCACCCAGCGGGATCGGGAACACGGTGCGCATGCCGTGGATGACATCGGCGGCCAGGATGACCGGGATGCCCAGGCGGCTTTCCTCGGTGGCGACCTGCTGGATGCGGCGGCCCAGTTCGGCGCCGACACCATTGAACAGCGAGCCGACCTTGCCCTCGCGCACCTGCTGCAGCACCTGGTCGGCGTTGCGCACGTTGGCTTCCGGGTTCACGTCCGGGGCAAACGGGCGGACCATGTCCGCGAAGACACCCAGCTGGCCGACCTTTTCCTCGACGGTCATCTGGGCAATGAGGGATTCGATGCGATCGGAGGCCACCGGCAGTCCTTGATGAAAACGTTTACAAGCCCGGCATTCTAGCGATCCCGGGCCGTTTGGCGAGAGGTTTTGTCGTTCAGTTTCGTGCGCCCGCCCACAGTCTGGACGGTCCATACGGGGGCGGACGCGACGGTGCAGCTTACTCCGAGCCGGCCAACCGGCGCTCCCCGGCCATCAACATGGCATCGCTGGAGGCCTGGAACACCCGCAATCCGAAGGCCGGCAGGATGGCCAGCAGGTGGTCGAAGATGTCCGACTGCACCCCTTCGTAGACCGCCCAGGCGGTGCTGCGGGTGAAGCAGTAGATCTCCAGCGGCAGGCCTTCGGTGGTCGGCTGCAGCTGCCGTACCAGCAGGGTCATATCGGTATGGATGCCCGGGTGACTGCGCAGATAGCGTTCCACATAGGCGCGGAAGGTGCCCAGGTTGGTCACCCGGCGGCTGTTGATGTCGGCCACGCCCTGTTCGCGCAGCCGCTCGTTCCACTGGCCCAGCTCCTGCTCCTTTTCACGCAGGTAGTCGCCCAGCAGCGCGAACTGGCCCAGGCGCTGCAGTTCGTCTGCGCCCAGGAAGCCGACGCTGTGCTGGTCCAGGTACAGCGCGCGCTTGATGCGGCGGCCACCGGCCTCCTGCATGCCGCGCCAGTTCTTGAACGACTCGGTCACCAGCTTCTTGGTCGGGATGGTGGTGATGGTCTTGTCGAAGTTCTGCACGGTGATGGTGTGCAGGGCGATGTCGATGACGTCGCCATCGGCGTTCTGGCTGGGCATCTCGATCCAGTCGCCCAGCCGCACGCGGCCATCGCCGCTGATCTGCACGCTGGCCACCAGCGACAGGATGGTGTCCTGGAAGATCAGCATCAGCACCGCGGTGGCCGCGCCCAGGCCGGTCACCAGCGGGCCGATCTTCACCCCCAGCAGGGTGGCGACGATGGACAGGCCGGCCGCCACGAACACCACGATCTTGACCACCTGCAGGTAGCCCTTGATCGGCTTGTTGCGCGCATCGGGCTTGCGTTCGTACAGGCTGTTGGCGGCATCCAGCGCATGCGAGAACGCCAGCGACACGGTCAGCACCGCCCACACGATGCACAGCTTGATGATGACGTTGACCAGGCCCGGCGGCAGATCGGGAATGAGGGCGATGCCTGAGGCGATCACCTGGCTGGGCACCACGTTGGACAGGCGCGAGATGACCCGCATCAGGTGGCTGCCGCGCCCGGCTTCGGCACCGGGCAGGCGCTGCAGCAGGCGCCGCAGGCCACGCACCAGGATGCGTTTGGTCACCCAGTTGGCCAGGCCGGCGGCGATCAGCAGCGCCGTGATCATCAACGCCAGGTAGGCGCCGGGATAGGGTTCCAGTGTCATCTGCAGCTGTTCCAGCCACTGTACCGCCACCACCGCATCCACCATCGGTTGTCTCCTTCTTTATTGCTGTTGGGGTTGCCGGCCAGCGGCCGGCACTACCGGTCAGTCGCGCGAGCGCTCGATGATCACGCCCACCGCGCGTGCGCCGCGCACCGCACCGGGCTTGCTCAGCTTCAGGCGCAGCCACTTCACCTCGAACTCGTCCAGCACGATCTGCGCGCAGCGCTCGGCCAGGGTCTCGACCAGGCCGAATTCCGATTCGCGCACGAACTGTTCCAGGCGCTTGCTCACCGCCTTGTAGTTCAGGGTGTGGGCGATGTCGTCCGACGCCGCCGGACGGCGGTTGTCGAAGCCCATTTCCAGGTCGAACACCAGGTCCTGCCGGATCCGCCGTTCCCAGTCGTAGATGCCGATCAGGGCGTCGATCGTCAGCCCTTCGATGAAAACCTTGTCCATTGCGGTTACCAGCCGGAAAACAGGCGGCCATGGTAACGGCACGGCGGTGAGCCTGCCCGGAACGGGCGGTGGCGTGGGTGCGGCGGGAAAAACAAAGGGCCCCGCTAGCAGGGCCCTTTGGTACTACCGTTTGTCCCCGGGGGGAGCTGTTGAACAGCCGCGAGTCCCGGTGGCGCAGTATTTGAAATTGAAGCAGGTCAGGCCTGCTGATCAAGAGGCGATTACGACTATGCCGGCGCCTCAGAAAAACAAAGGGCCCTGCTAGCGGGGCCCTTTGGTACCTCTCAACGTCCCCAGGGGAAGCTGGAATCCAGCCGCGAGTCCCGGAGCACACGCCGCAATGTTAGGAGTACCACCCAGCCCAGTCAATTGGCAAATGCGTCACGGCAGACGACCGGGTGAAAAACCGAGCCAATCCACAAAAAACACTGACGATCATGATGCCGTTTTCTGATGTTCCTGCCTCGTTCCCAAGGTCAAGGTGAAGCCACGTTCCCTGGGAGTGAGTTGATGAAGGAAAGCAGGATCCTGCAGGCAGCGCTGTCCCGGCAACGATGGTCGACCTACGAGCGCATCGCTGCTCGTTGCGTAGCCGATCCGGCCACGCTCTACGCCTGGAACATGCAGATGTGTGCTGCTCTCCTGCCACCGTTGCACATCTGCGAGGTTGTGATCCGCAATGCAGCCGCTACGGCGCTGGTGCATCGTTATGGTCGATGCTGGCCCTGGCATCCAGCGCTGGTGCGCAGCCTTCCTGCCGAAGGCGCGCTTGCCTCGCTATGCGATGTCCGCGGCAGCGCCGGAGCTCCGACGGACGTACCGGAGGTCATCGCCAAACTGCGATTCGGATTCTGGCAGCAGTTGTTCGCTCGACGGTTCGAGCATTCGATCTGGGCCGGGACCATGAGCCTGGCGCTGCCACACGCTCCCTCGGCGCCGCTGTCCGTACTGCGTCGGTCCATCCATGCCGACCTCGACCGCATCCGCCACCTGCGCAACCGCATCGCCCACCACGAACCCATCCTGGAACGCGACATCGGTGCCGACCTGGCCGCGATCGGCCGGCTGATCCATGCGCGCTGCCCGCATACCCTGGGGTGGCTGCAGCGCCATGAGCGGGCGACGACGGTATTGGCTGCGTCGCCGCTGGGTGCACGCCCATGATGCATCCGCCGGGCGCGGCCCGGCGCTACCGGTTCAGACCGCCGGCAGGGTCGCCATGTCCCAGCGCGGGGTGACTTCCACCTTCGGCGGGTTGTGCTGGCCGGCCTGCAGGCGCAACGCGCCAGCGAAGGCGATCATGGCGCCGTTGTCCGTGCACAGCGCCGGCCGCGGGAAGCAGGCGCGGCCGCCCAGGCGTTCGGCCATCTGCTGCAGGCGCGCACGCAGGCGCTTGTTCGCGCCGACGCCGCCCGCCACCACGATCACGTTGGTGCCCGCCGCTTCCAGCGCGCGTTCGCACTTGATGGACAGGGTCTCCACCACCGCATCCTCAAAGCCACGGGCGATGTCGGCGCGGGTCTGTTCGCTCTGGTCGCTGTCGCGCCAGGCCATCAGGACCTGGGTCTTCAGGCCGGAGAAGCTGAAATCCAGGCCCGGGCGGTCGGTCATCGGCCGCGCGAAGCGGTAGGCGCCCGGCGTGCCCTGCTCGGCCAGCTTGGCCAGCTGCGGGCCGCCCGGGTAAGGCAGGCCCATCAGCTTGGCGGTCTTGTCGAAGGCCTCGCCCGCCGCATCGTCCAGGGTCTCGCCCAGCAGGCGGTACTGGCCGATGGCGTCCACCGCCACCAGCTGGGTGTGGCCGCCGGATACCAGCAGGGCCACGAACGGGGCTTCCGGCGGGTCGTCTTCCATCAACGGGGCCAGCAGGTGGCCTTCCATATGGTGTACGCCTACCGCCGGCACCTCCAGCGCCCAGGCCAGCGACCGGGCCACGCCCGCGCCGACCAGCAGGGCGCCGACCAGGCCAGGGCCGGCCGTATAGGCCACCCCGTCGATGTCGCCAACGCCCAGACCGGCCTCGGCCAGGGTCTGGCGCACCAGCGGCAGCAGCTTGCGGACGTGGTCGCGGCTGGCCAGCTCGGGCACCACACCGCCGTACTCGGCGTGCAGGGCGATCTGGCTGTAGACCGCATGGGCGCGCAGGGCCGCGCTGCCGGCCAGGTCGGTGTCATACACCGCCACGCCGGTCTCATCACAGGAAGATTCGATGCCAAGGACTCGCATGCCTGCTATTATGACGCCCCTGCCGCCCCCTCGGGGACGTGCAGATCTCTCTGCATTCGAACCCCCGGCCCGCATTCAGGGTTGGACGCTTGCAGTTTGTTGATTCGCCGCTATAATGTGCGGCTCGCCGGGCGTGACCCGGTTCTACTGTGTCCCGGAGATTCCATGCCCAGCGTCAAAGTCCGCGAGAACGAGCCCTTCGAGTTTGCTCTTCGCCGCTTCAAGCGCACTTGCGAAAAGGCCGGTGTGCTGGCCGAAACCCGCAAGCGCGAGTTCTACGAAAAGCCGACCCAGGAGCGCAAGCGCAAGGCCGCCGCTGCTGTGAAGCGTCAGCTGCGCCGCTCGTCGCGCGACGTCACCAAGCGTCAGCGCCTGTACTGATCGGACGCATCTTCATTGCGACGGGCCTGCCTGTCGCGATGGAGCCGAAGCCGGCACGCGCAAGCGTCGCCGGCTTTTTGCGTTTCCGGGCCTGGCATCCGCCCTGCCCCACCCACTTACGAGGTGTCCCATGAGCATGAAGCAGCAGCTCACCGATGATATGAAGGCCGCCATGAAGGCGGGCGAGAAGCACAAGCTGGGCGTGATCCGCCTGATCAACGCCGCCATCAAGCAGAAGGAAGTGGACGAGCGCGTCGAGCTGGACGACACCGCAGTGATCGCCGTGCTGGACAAGATGGTCAAGCAGCGCAAGGACTCGGTCACCCAGTTCGTGGCCGCCAGCCGTGAAGACCTGGCCGAGATCGAGCGCGCCGAGATCGTGGTGATCGAAGCCTACCTGCCGGCCAAGATGGGCGAAGCCGAGATCGTGGCCGCCATCCAGGCTGCCATTGCCGAGACCGGTGCCACCGGCGCGGCTGACATGGGCAAGCTGATGAGCGCGCTGAAGCCGAAGCTGGCTGGCCAGGCCGACATGGGCCTGGTGTCCAAGCTGGTCAAGCAGCAGCTGTCGTAAACCAGCAGCCGGGGTCGGATCCCTTTCGCCACGCGAAAGGGCTCTGACCCCATCGCCGCGATGCTTCACCGCGCCTTCGACCCCGGGCTGCTACAACACGGACATGGTTGAACCTGTGTCCTCCGTCCCCGTGAATCTGCGCAAATACGTCCAGCGTCTGCAGGACAGCTTCCCGATGGCCGTCGGCAAGCGCTTCGTCGAAATCGACGTGCTCACCCAGGCCGCCTCGGTCTCTTTCTACGCCCTGCTGTCGATGGCACCGCTGCTGGTGCTGCTGCTGTGGCTGACCGCATCGCTGTACCCGCCCGCGCAGCAGGCCCTGGTCGAACAGATCAGCGCCGCCGCCGGCAGCAGCGCGGCCACCGTGGCCGAAACCGTGCTGAAGAATGCCGACAACCAGCCCGACGTTGGTTCGCTGGCCGGGCTGTGGAGCACCCTGCTGCTGTTCATCGGCGCCACCGCCGTGTTCGCCCAGCTGCAGAACGCACTGAACCTGATCTTCCGCACCAGTGGCGAACGCCTGGAAGGCATCAAGGCCTGGCTGCGCAAGCGCGTGTTCTCCTTCGGCGTGGTGCTGGCGCTGGGCTTCCTGCTGATCCTGTCGATGACCGCCACCACCATGCTGCAGGTGGCCTTCGCGCAGCTGCCCTCCATCCTGCCCGCCATCGGCTACCTGACCAGCCTGCTGCTGTACGCCGTCGGCTTCGCCTTCATGTACCACTACCTGCCGGACCGCCGCGTGGCGTGGCGCCAGGCCTTCATCGGCGGTGTCATCACCTCGGCGCTGTTCGCGCTGGGCCGCTATGGCATTGGCGTCTACATCGCCACCGTGGCCCCCGGCAGTGCCTACGGTTCGATGGGCGCGCTGGTCATTTCGCTGGTCTGGATCTACTACGCCACCGTGGTGTTCTTCGTCGGCGCGCTGATGACCGCGGTGATCGACGAGCGCCTGCGCGCGCGCAACCACCTGGCTGCGGCAGGGATCGACCCGGCAGAGGCCGGTCCGGTCCCCGCCAGGGAGTAAACTAGGCGGACTGATCGTTCCGCCTCGCGTGGCCACCGGCCGCGCCCCTGCCCTGTTGCCCATGGCCCGTATCCCCGACGCTTTCATCGACGACCTGCTGGCCCGCTCCGACATCGTCGAGGTGGTGGGCAGCCGCGTGCCGCTGAAGCGCCAGGGCAAGGAATACGCGGCGCGCTGCCCATTCCATGACGAACGCTCGGCTTCGTTCACCGTCTCGCCCACCAAGCAGTTCTATCACTGCTTCGGCTGCGGCGCGCACGGCACCGCCATCAGCTTCCTGATGAACTACGACCGCCTCGAGTTCCTCGACGCGGTGGACGAACTGGCCAAGCGCGCCGGCATGGAAGTGCCGCGCAGCGAGAACCCGCGCAACGCCCAGCAGCAGGACGACAGCCGCGAGCTGTACTCGGCGCTGGATGCGGCCACCAAGTTCTTCCAGAAGAACCTGGAGGGCAGCGAAAAGGCCCGCAGCTATCTGGACGGCCGCGGCGTGGACGAGGAAAACCGCGCGCGCTTCCAGATCGGCTATGCGCCCGATGGCTACAGCGGCCTGCGCGATGCGCTGGGCAAGGACGAGCGGCGCATGAAGCTGCTCGACCGCGCCGGCCTGTTTTCCAAGAACGACCGTGGCCACGTCTACGACAAGTTCCGCGACCGGGTGATGTTCCCGATCTTCGACCGCCGTGGGCGTGTCATCGCCTTCGGCGGCCGCGTGTTCGAAAAGGACGACGGCCCCAAGTACCTCAACTCGCCGGAAACCGCGCTGTTCCACAAGGGCCGCGAACTGTACGGCCTGTGGCAGGTGCGCCAGGCCAACCAGAAGATCGAGCGGCTGATCGTGGTCGAGGGCTACATGGACGTGGTCTCGCTGTTCCAGTTCGGGGTCACCCAGGCGGTGGCCACGCTGGGCACGGCCACCACGCCGGACCATGCCGAGCTGCTGTTCCGCAACGCGCCGGACGTGTTCTTCTGCTTCGACGGTGACGCCGCCGGCCGCCGTGCCGGCTGGAAGGCGCTGGAATCGGTGCTGCCGCGCATGAAGGATGGCCGCCAGGCGTTCTTCCTGTTCCTGCCCGATGGCGAGGACCCGGACACCATCGTGCGCAAGGAAGGCGCCGAGGTCTTCAACGAACGATTGAAGCAGGCCACGCCGCTGTCGCAGTTCTTCTTCGATGAGCTCACCCGCGAGATCAACCTGGGCACGCTGGACGGCAAGGCCCGCCTGGCCGAGCGGGCCAAGCCGATGCTGGCGCAGATTCCCGACGGCGCCTTCGGCGACCTGATGAAGCAGCAGCTGGCGCAGCTGACCGGCCTGGGCACTGGCAACGCCGCCGCAGCGCGCGCGCCGATGCCGCAGCGCGCGCCGGCGCGGCAGATCCAGCCCATCGCCAAGCGCAGCCTGGTGCGTGGTGCCATCGCCGTGCTGCTGCAGCAGCCCTCGCTGGCGATGAGCCTGGGTGGCAAGCACCACTTCCAGGGCCTGCGCCTGCCCGGCGTGGAACTGCTGCTGGAACTGCTGGGCCTGGTCGAACAGCGCCCGGACATCAGCACCGGCGCCCTGCTGGAACATTTCGACGGCCGCGAAGAGCAGGCCTCGCTGCACACGCTGGCCGCGCAGACCATGCCCGGCGACGAAGCGATGTGGACCCAGGAACTGCACGACGCCGTGGCCCAGCTGGAGAAACAACTGCTGGTGCAACGTCTGGACGAGCTGTTGGCAAAGCAGCGCCAGCAGGGCCTGGACGATACTGACAAGTACGAACTGCGCGAGCTGCTGAAGGCCCGCGCCACCCTGCGCCTGTAGCGGCGGGGCCCACCCACGGAGAGACCATGCTGCTGCGCCTGACCTGCCTGCTGTTGTTGTCGCTCTGCGCGGCCCTGCCCACCCGGGCCGCCGATACCCCGCTGAACGAAGTCCGCCCCGGCCTGTATGCAGGCGGCCAGCCCAGTGCGGCCCAGCTGCGGGAACTGGCCGCGCAGGGCGTGCGCACCGTCATCGACCTGCGCCAGCCCGATGAAGACCGCGGCTTCGACGAAACCGCCCAGGCCGAAGCCCTGGGCCTGCGCTACATACGCATTCCGGTAGCGGGCGCCGATGGCCTGGATACGGCCAACGTGCGCGCCGTGCACCAGGCCCTGCAGCAGAGCCAGGGGCCCGTGCTGCTGCACTGCGCCTCGGGCAACCGCGCCGGCGCCGTGCTCAGTCTGGTCAATGCGCGTTACGAGCAGGCCAGCACCGAACAGGCCCTGCAGCTGGGCCAGCGCGCTGGCCTGACCTCACTGGAAGCGGCCACCCGGCAACGTCTGGCCGCACCCACCTCCCATCCCTGAACCCCTGTAACGAGGAGCCTGCCCACCATGACCCGCTGGTGGTCGCGCCTGCGACCGGACAACTTCACCCTCGCCCTGCTGTGCACCGTCGGCCTGGCCTCGCTGCTGCCGATGAAGGGCGCCGCCGCCATCGTGCTGGACGATGTCACCACCGTCGCCATCGCCGCGCTGTTCTTCCTGCATGGCGCGCGCCTGCCGCGCGAATCGATCATCGGCGGCATGCTGCACTGGCGGCTGCACCTGACCATCCTCGCCTGCACCTTCATCCTGTTCCCGCTGCTGGGCCTGCTGTTCAAGCCGCTGTCGGGCTGGCTGCTGACGCCGGAGCTGTACCTGGGCGTGCTGTTCCTGTGCACCCTGCCCTCCACCGTGCAGTCGTCCATCGCGTTCACGTCGATGGCGCGCGGCAACGTACCGGCGGCGGTGTGCAGCGCGTCGCTGTCGAGCATCCTCGGCGTGTTCCTCACGCCCCTGCTGCTGACCGCGCTGGCCGGCACCTCCGGCGGCGTGCACGACCCGCTGCATGCCATCGGCGGCATCATGCTGCAGCTGCTGGTGCCGTTCGTGGCCGGCCACCTGCTGCGGCCGTGGATCGCCGGCTGGGTGGAAAAGCAGCGCGCGCTGCTGCGCTACACCGACCAGGCCACCATCCTGCTGGTGGTGTATTCGGCCTTCGGCGAAGCGGTGACCGAAGGGCTGTGGAGCAAGACGCCCGTGCTGTCACTGTTCGCGGTGGCCGTGGTGGCCGCCGTGCTGCTGGGCATCGCGATGCCGCTCATCACCTTCCTGGCCCGCCGCCTGCACTTCAACCGCGAAGACGAGATCGCGATCGTGTTCTGCGGCTCGAAGAAGAGCCTGGCCACCGGCGTGCCGATCGCCAAGGTGCTGTTCGCCGGTGGCAGCTTGGGCGCCATCGTGCTGCCGGTGATGATCTACCACCAGATCCAGCTGATCGTCTGCGGCGTGATCGCGCAGCGGTATGCGAAGCGCGCGCCCTGATTGGGCGCGCGGGTTTTTGCGGGCAGATCATCCACGCGTGGCGTGGATCTACTGGCGCCATCCACGCGTGGCGTGGATCAACCAAACCGGGGATGGCGTGAATCTGCAGTAGATCCACGCCATGCGTGGATGGGGTGCCTGCCGCTACGGGTCCACCAGCGTTCCAACGCTCAGCTGCGGCATCCATACCCACAGGTCGTACTCGCGGCCGGCATGGGTGTTGACCTCCGGCGCACGCGCGGGGCGTTCGAGCAGGGCCAGCGCCTTGCAGCGGTCCATGCATCCCCAGAAGTGGCCACGCAACGCTTCCATCCGCACGCTGTAGATATCCAGGTCGCGCAGCGCCGATGCCATCGGCTGGGTCTGCATTTCCGGCGGAGCATCGGCGGGGCGCTGCAGCATGGCGTGGACATTGCCGGTCAGCACGACCATGCGTGCGCCCTCGGGCAGGCGCCGGTACAAGCGCCGTAGTTCGGCGGCCATGCGGTCATCGCGGGCCTGGCTGCCGCCGTCACTGTGATTGACGTCGTAGCCAACCACCTCGATCGCGCGGCCCTGTGCTTTCAGCGCGCGCAGGTCTTCGATCATCGCCAGCATGTCGCGGCTGCGACGCCCATCGTGCTGGTCATCGCGCACGGTCCAGAACGTGCGGCCGTGCAGGCGCTGGCGTGCCGCGGCCCCGCCATCGGAAGCCAGGTAATCGCGCAGCGTGGGGTTCTCGGCACGCGGCAGCTCCAGCGCCAGCAGGGCCGGCCCGTTGCGGCTGTAGTCGTCCACCAGCTGGCGCACCAGCAATGGGGTCTCGCGGGTGCCGTGGAATTCGCCCAGTACCAGCAGGCGGTGGTCGCCGGCGTGCTGGCGGATCTGCGCGGCGGTGTCGTCGGCATGCGCGCTCACGGCGATGCCCAGCGCCAGCAGCAGCGCGATGGTCCAGCGGAAGATCAAATGCATCCCTGCTCCTTCCTTTCCTTGGGGTCAGGAACAGCTATGGCGACGCCGCAACCGCGGTTCAAGTAGATCCACGCCATGCGTGGATGTTCCGGCGATCAGCCGAGCATGGGCTCGGCTCTACAGTAGATCCACGCCATGCGTGGATGCGTCAACCCATCACAACCAGGGCAGGATCCAGTGGTCCACCAGCAGGAAGGCGAACAGCGCCATCAGGTACACGATGGAGTAGTGGAACATCTTCATCGAGAACAGCTCGTCCGGCGGGTTCAGCATGCGCCAGGCGTACCAGAGGAACACGGCATTGAGCACGATGGCCCCGCCCAGGTAGAACGGCCCGCTCATGCCCACCAGGTACGGCACCACGCACACCAGCGCCAGCACCACCGAATACACCATGATCTGCTTGCGCGTGTGCACCACGCCATGGGTGACCGGCAGCATCGGGATCTTCGCCTTGGCGTAGTCCTCGCGGCGGAAGATCGCCAGCGCCCAGAAGTGCGGCGGGGTCCAGATGAAGATGATCAGCACCAGCAGCGACGAATACGCCCAGTCCGACGAACCCTGCATGCCGGTGATCGCCGCCCAGCCGAGCATCGGCGGCATCGCGCCCGCCAGGCCGCCGATGACGATGTTCTGCGAAGTCGCACGCTTCAGGTACACGGTGTAGATCACCGCGTAGCCGATCAGCGAGGCGAAGGTCAGCACCGCGGTGATCCAGTTCACCCACAGCAGCAGGATCGCCATCGACAGCACGATCAGCACGCCGGCAAACACCAGCACCTGCCACGGCTTGACCTTGCCCACCACCAGCGGGCGCCACGAGGTGCGCGCCATCTGCGCGTCGATGTGCGCATCCAGCAGCTGGTTGATGGCGGCGGCGGCCGAAGCGGCCAGCCAGATGCCGAGGAAGCCGAGCGCGCCGGCGCGCACCTGTTCCCAGCTGGGCACGCCCGGAATGGCCAGGACCATGCCGACCAGGGCGGTGAAGACGATCAGGGCCACGACCTTGGGCTTGGTCAGGTCCCAGTACTGGCGGTAATTGGAAAACATGGAATCAGTCCGGGGCACGCAGGCGGGCCAGCAGGCTGACCAGTACGAACAACAAAGCCACCGCCACGCCGTTGTGGGCCACGGCCACTTCCAGCGGCAGGGCCAGCTTCACGTTGAGGATGCCCAGGGTGACCTGCAGCACCAGCAGCGCCACCAGCGCGCTGGCCCAGCCACGCATGCTGGGCAGGCGGAACAGACGCAGGCCCAGCCACAGCAGGTAGGCGGCGACCACGATCGCGAACAGGCGGTGCACCATCTGGATGGCGATGCGCGAGGCACCGTCCAGCACGCCGCCTTCGTAATCCACGCCGATGCCGCGCCACAGGGTGAAGCCCTCGGCGAAGTTGTGCTGCGGCCACCACTGGTTGGCGCAGCGCGGGAAGTTGTCCAGCGAGGCGCTGCCGCCACCGCAGGCCAGCGCCGCGTAGTTGGCGCTGACCCAGCCGCCAAGGGCGATCTGGGTGACCAGCACCGCCACGCCAATGCGCAGCAGCCACTTCAGCTTCGGTGCCTCGGCCAGGGTGATCGGCATGTGCGTGGCACGCCAGGCCATCCACACCAGCAGCGCGAACATCAGCATGCCGCCCAGCAGGTGGCCCATCACCACGATGGGTTTCAGCAGCAGGGTGACCGTCCACATGCCCAGCAGGGCCTGGAAGATCACCACTGCCAGGGTCAGCAGGGCGGCACGCGCCAGATCGATGTTGCTCCAGCGCAGCGCGGCGATCAGCAAGATCGCCTCGCCGATCAGGGCCAGTGCGCTGGCGGTGCCATGCCAGCCCATCATGTACAGCGGTATGCCGGCGGCCACCAGTACGCAGGCGGTCACCACCGCCGCGCTGCCGAAGCGACGCTTGCGGGTGGCCAGCAGGGCCAGGGTGAGGATCTCGATGCCCAGCGCGCCGGCCAGGAAGCGGTGCACCTGTTCGCGCCAGGCCTTGTGGGTTTCCAGCGGGCGGATGTCGGCCGCAGGGTGGCCGATGGTTTCTTCCACATGCTGCGGCCAGGTGGCCTGGCCATAGCAGGTCGGCCAGTCCGGGCAGCTCAGGCCAGCATCGGACAGGCGGACGAAGGCGCCGAACATGATCGTACTGGCGGTCATGATCATGGCGAACCACGCCAGGCGGTGGAAGTTGCGATGCAGCGCCGGGCGCGCGGAAAGGCTCATCAAACGGGACTCACTTCAGTTTCAGCAACGTGGCCATGTCCTTGCGCAGGCCACCCAGGTCGCTGCCGGGGGCATGGCGCATGATCACGAAGCCGTTCGGATCGATCACGTAGACCGGCGTTCCTGCCGGATCATCGACGCCCGGCAAGGCCGCGCGCAGGGCTGGCGACGGGGCCAGCGGCCGCAGCGCGGGCAGCGAGGCGATCGACGCCGGTGGCGTACCCAGCCACAGGATCTCGACATTATCGGCGTTATGGCCGAACAGCTGCCACACCTTGCCCAGGCCCTGCGACAAAGTGACGCACTGCGCGTCGCAGGCGCCGGCCGGGGCCACCAGCAGGCGCCAGGTGCGTGCTTCGGGGTTCCACGGGTAGGCCTGGCCGTTGGCCAGGGTCGGTGGCTGCTGGCGCAGGTCCACCGGCGGCTGCAGCAGCTGGCCGGCATTGCGGTGCCCGGTGGGCTGCCAGCCGGTGAAGCGCAGCACGGCGGCCAGCGCCATCGCCCCGAAGAACACGGCGAACAGCAGCACCAGGGTCCGGCGGCCGGAACCGCGCGCCTGCGGGGACGTAGCAGTGTTCATGCGGGGCATTTTCTCATGGTTGGGTAAGGGATGCCGGTGATGCCGGCCAGCGGCCGGCACTACCGGGCAACGGGCCGCCTCCTGCGCCATTCCAGCACCAGTGCCACCACCAGTACGGTCAGGGCCAGGCCGAACCACTGCACGGCATACCCCAGGTGGCGCTGCGGCGGCAGGGTGTTGGGCAGCAGGTCCAGATCGCGCTCGTCGCCGATCGGCAGCGCCGGGTCCAGCCGCAACACCCGGTCGGGCAGCGCGGCCAGGCCCAGCGCGCGGGCCAGGCCATCGGCGGGCAGGCGGCTGGCCAGCCAGCGCCCCGCGTGGCCGGTGCTGGAAAACGCCGGGCCCAATGCCAGCCCGGGCGCCGGCGGCGGTGCCAGCAGGCCGCGCACGGCCACCGGCGAAGGCGGCGATGGCACGTCGGGCAAGCTGCGGTCGGCCGGCAGCGCGCGCCAGCCCAGGTCGACCAGCAGCACGCTGCCGTGGTCACTGCGGAAGGGCCGGTAGACCTTCACCCCGGCGCGGCCGTGCCGCATCTGGTTGTCCAGCAGCACCACCCCGGGAAGGAAGCGGCCATGGTCGGCCACGCCATGCAGGTCACCCGGCGCGGCCAGGGCCTGCGCCAGCGGCAATGCCTGCGCCACGGCCGGCCCCTGCGCATCCAGCATCGCCTGCTTGGCGTGCATGCGCTGCAGCTGCCAGAAGCCCGACGCGGTGAATCCGGCCATGGCCAGCACGGCCATGGCCCAGCCGATCACGCGCGTGTGCTGGCGCATCATGACAAGTCCGCGCAAACGCGGTCAGATAGGCACATCCACCCTGCCCACGAGCCGTGCATGAGTGATTCGCTGAAGACCCTGCTGGTAATCGCGTTTCTGATCGTCATCGTCTGGAATCTGGGCGCCGGCCTGTATTACCTGCTGGTCGACCGCGGCCAGACCAAGCGCACGGTCAACGCACTGACACGCCGCATCGGGGTGTCGGTGGCCCTGATCGTACTGGTGATCGTGTGCATCTACATGGGCTGGATCAAACCGCACGGCATCGGCGGCTGAGGCCGCCGCCACCGGCGCGGTCAAAGCACGTAGACGAACATGAAGAGCATCAGCCACACCACGTCGACGAAGTGCCAGTACCACGCGGCGGCTTCGAACGCGAAGTGGTTGTCGCGGGTGAAATGGCCCTTGGCCGAACGCAGCCACATCACGATCAGCATGATCGTGCCCAGCAGCACGTGCGCGCCGTGGAAGCCGGTCAGCATGAAGAACGTCGAACCGTAGATGCCCGAACCGAGGGTCAGGTTCAGTTCCTTGTAGGCGTGGATGTACTCCTCCGCCTGCAGGGTGAGGAAGCCCAGGCCGAGCAGCACCGTCGCGCCCAGCCAGACCAGCAGCTGGCGGCGGTTGCCGGCCTTCAGCGCGTGGTGGGCGATGGTGAGGGTCACGCCCGAGGTCAGCAGGATCAGCGTGTTGATCAGCGGCAGGCCCCAGGCCGGAATGGTCTGGAAGGCGCCACCGATGGCCGCCGGCCCGTTGGTCGGCCAGCCCGCCGAGTAGCCCTGCCACAGCAGTTCGTTGGTCATCACCCCGCGGCCTTCGCCGCTGAGCCAGGACAGGCCCAGGTTGCGGGTGTAGAACAGTGCGCCGAAGAAGGCCCCGAAGAACATCACTTCGGAGAAGATGAACCAGACCATGCCCATCCGGAACGAGCCGTCGACCTGGCGGTTGTAGTGGCCGGCCTGCGATTCGCGCACCACGTCGCTGAACCACCAGAACAGGGTCAGCACCAGCATCGCGATGCCGATGTAGAAGGTCCAGCGCCCCCAGCTGGCATCGTTGAGCCAGCTGGCCACGCCGACCATGGTCACCATCATCGCGATGGACCCCACGAAGGGCCATTTGCTCTGGGCCGGGACGAAGTACACGTTGGCGTCGGTCGGGGTCTGGGCCATGTCGGTATCCGGGTCAGGGAGCGGCGTGCGCGCCTTCGGACGTGGCCGCAGGGGCCAACCGGTCCGAGAGTGCGTCGTTGCGGTAGAAGGTGTAGGACAAGGTGATCGTCTTGATTTCCGGCGGCAGGTCCGGATCGACGATGAAACGCACCGGCATGTCGCGCTTTTCGCCGGCCTGCAGCGTCTGCGCGGTGAAACAGAAGCATTCGGTCTTGCTGAAGAAGCCCGACGCGCGCGCCGGCGCCACCGACGGCACGGCACTGCCGACCACGGCGTTGGCACTGTCGTTGCGGGCGAAGTACAGGGCCTCGTTGAGCTCGCCCGGCACCACGTCCATCGTCAGCTGTTCGGGATGGAACGACCACGGCAGCCGCGAATTGACCCCGCCGTCGAATTCCACGCGCACGGTGCGCTTGCCGGTGGCGGCGCCGGTACTGGCCTCGCTGCCGGGGCCGCGTTCCAGGCGTACGCCGAACACTTTTTCACAGGCGATGCGGTACAGCGGCACCAGCGAAAACGTCAGCAGGAACACGGCCACCGCCACGCCGATCAGACGCGGCAGCCCGGCGCTGCGGGACGGAGCGGTGGCCGGTGCTTCGCTCATCGCCCGATCACCCCGCTGAGAATGAAGCCGACGTAGACCAGCACGGCGATGGCGCCGACCCACAGGGCGGTGCGCCTGGCGCGCTGGCGCTGCAGCTCGACGCCGTTGCTCTCGCTGTTGTAGAGCCGAGCCATGCTCGGCTGCTTTTTGTCAGTCGAGCATGGCTCGACTCTACCGGTTGGAAGCGGGCTCTCGTTATGCATGCACCACCTCAATGCGTGATGTCGTCATGGGCCAGATCCCCCGGGCGGATGGTCGGCGGCGTGGTGAAGGTATGCGCCGGTGCCGGCGATGGCAGCGTCCATTCCAGGCCGCGCGCGCCTTCCCAGCTGCGTGCTTCGGCCTTTTCACCGTTGCGCAGCGAGGACAGCAGGATCGCGGCCATCATGAACGGCGTGGCGAACATGCCGAACGCACCAATCGAGCTGATCAGGTTCCAATCGGCAAACGCCACGCTGTAATCGGGAATGCGACGCGGCATGCCGGCCAGGCCGAGGAAGTGCTGCGGGAAGAACAGCAGGTTGACGAACACGATGGACCACCAGAAGTGCACCTTGGCCCACTTCTCGCTGTACATGCGCCCGGTCCACTTCGGCCACCAGTAGTAGACCGCGGCGATCAGCGCGAACACCGCACCGGTCACCAGCACGTAGTGGAAGTGGGCGACCACGAAGTAGGTGTCGTGGTACTGGAAGTCGGCCGCCACGATGGCGAGCATCAGGCCGGAGAAACCGCCGATGGTGAACAGGATGACGAAGGCCACCGACCACAGCATGGGCGCTTCGAAGGTGAGCGAGCCGCGCCACATGGTGCTGACCCAGTTGAACACCTTCACCCCGGTCGGGATCGAGATCAGCATGGTGGCGAACATGAAGTAGATCTCGCCACCCAGCGGCATGCCCACGGTGAACATGTGGTGGGCCCAGACGATGAACGACAGGAACGCGATCGCGGCGGTGGCGTACACCATCGCCTGGTAGCCGAACAGCGGCTTGCGGCTGAAGGTCGGGATGATCTCGCTGACCACGCCGAAGGCGGGCAGGATCATGATGTAGACCTCGGGATGGCCGAAGAACCAGAAGATGTGCTGGAACATCACCGGGTCACCGCCGCCGGCGGCGTTGAAGAAGCTGGTGCCGAAGAACTTGTCGGTCAGCAGCATGGTCACCGCACCGGCCAGCACCGGCATCACCGCGATCAGCAGGAAGGCGGTGATCAGCCAGGCCCAGCAGAAGATCGGCATCTTCAGCAGGTCGATGCCCGGCGCACGCATGTTGAGCACGGTGGCGATGATGTTGATCGCGCCCATGATCGAACTGATGCCGGCCACGTGGATGGCGAACACGGTGAAGGCGACGTTGTAGCCGCCCTGCAGCGACAGCGGCGGGTACAGCGTCCAGCCACCGGCCGGTGCACCGCCCGGCAGCAGGAAGGTCAGCAGCAGCAGGCTGAAGGCTACCGGCAGCAGCCAGAACGACCAGTTGTTCATGCGCGGCAGCGCCATGTCCGGCGCGCCGATCTGCAGCGGGATCATCCAGTTGGCCAGGCCGACGAAGGCCGGCATCACGCCCCCGAAGATCATCACCAGCGCATGCACGGTGGTCAGCTGGTTGAACACCTCCGGCCGGATGAACTGGATGCCGGGCTGGGCCAGCTCAAGCCGGATCAGCACGCTCATGAAGGCGCCGATGACGAACATGATGAAGCTGAAACCCAGGTACAGCGTGCCGATGTCCTTGTGGTTGGTCGAGAAGAACCAACGCTCGAAGAAGCTCTGGTGGTGGTGGTGATCGTCGTGCCCAACTGCCGAGTGCGCCATCGCAAAACACCTCTCAGAATCGGTTGTCGCCGCGGCCGCGGACGGCCGCGGGCTTTACATCACGCGCCGCCTGCTGCGGTGGCAGGGGCCGCGCCGGCTTCAGCCGCGGCGGGGGCGGCCGGCGCTGCCGGTGCATCGCCTGCCGGTGCCGCCGGTTCGGCCGGTGCCGCAGGCGTGGCCGGGGCAGCCGGTGCCGGCTTGCGCTGGGCCAGCCATTGCTTGAAATCTTCCTTGGACACCGCCTCGACCACGATCGGCATGAAGCCATGGTCCTTGCCGCACAGCTCGGCGCACTGGCCGCGGTACACCCCGGGCTGCTCGATGCTGGTCCAGGCCTCGTTGATGAAACCGGGGATGGCGTCCTGCTTCCAGCCCAGCGCCGGCACCCACCAGGCATGGATCACGTCATCGGAGGTGATGACGAAGCGCACCTTGGTATCGACCGGCAGCACCAGGCGGTTGTCCACGTCCAGCAGGTAATGCGGGTGGCTTTCGCGGGTGGGGACCTTGCCACTCTGCCGCATGCGGTCGGACTCGCGGTCCAGGCGGCTGGTGAAGGTGACGTTCTCGCCCAGGTACTCGTACTTCCACATCCACTGGTAGCCGGTGACCTTCACCGTCATCTCGGCATCGCGGGTGTCGTACATCTTGATCAGGTTGGCCGTGGCCGGCCACGCCATCACGATCAGGATGATCACCGGGATCACCGTCCAGATCACCTCGGCCTTGGTGTTGTGGCTGAAGGTGGCGGCGACGGCGCCCTTGGATTTGCGGAACTTGAAGATGGCATAGCCCATCGCGCCGAACACGATGACGCCGATCACCGTGCAGATGATCAACGACAGGTTGTTCGACTCCCAGGCCAGGCGCGAGGTCTGGGTGACCCCCTTGCCCATGTTCAACTGCCATGGCTTGGGATCGGCGGCCTGCGCCCATGCCCACGCCGGAACCAGTCCCCCGGCCACCATGGCGGCGACCGCTGCAACGCACTTCGTGCCCCACCTGCTGCTTTGCTTCATTGCCTAGACCCTTAGCGTCGTCGGTTGCCGCCATCGCTGGCGGCGAGCAAGCCTTCAAGCATTTCAGCGAGCGTCTGGCGTTCGGCCGGCGCGAGGAAACTCCCCACCTCCACCTGCCGGCCGCTGGATGCCAGCCGGACCCTCTCGTCATCGGTGAGCAGGCGCACCCAATGGGGGTGGGCCCGGAACACCGGCGATCCACCGGGCACGGGGATGACCTCCACGTACGCCGGCACCACCCGGATCTCCTCCTGCCGTTCACCGCTGCGCCACAAGGCGCGCAAGGCGGCTGCCAGCAACAGGCTGTACAGCAGCGCGAACAGGGGGGCGAATGCGTTGCCGGCCACCCACCCGAAGGCGGACACCAGCCACATCGCTCCCGACAACACGGCAAACAACAGGACGAACTGCCGGGCATCGAGCGCCCGTGGGGGACGCAGCCGCAGCTGCGTACCTGACCCATCCGGAGCTGGAAGCACCTCGATCATGTCGCAACCGCGTTCCTGCCGCGGGAAACGTCTCGATGGTAGCCCCGCCCTCTCACCGGTAGCAAGGGTCCATTCACACTTTTTCCCATGTTGCAATACAGCATGAGCCCGGCGGCGCGAATGACGAATTCAGCACAAATCCTGACAAGCTTTCTGAACACGCTGAATCCACCACCGCTACGGCCTATCAGCCCTCTACAAAGGTGTCTGCGGGGCACTTCCGCAGGGCGCAAAAATGATTAAAATCGCCAAGTTTTCCACTGGCCGGATCGGCATGAACGCACCCTCCTCCTCCCCCGCCGCCCACGACGCCCCGCGTCCGGGCGCGCTGCTGTCGCCGGAACTGCCGGCGTCCCCCAACCCGTTCCGCCAGGCCATTACCGACGCCTGGTTGAAGGACGAGGCCAGCCACGTGCGCGAGCTGCTGGCCCAGGCACAACTGCCGGCCGAGGAGCAGGCCCGGGTGCAGGCGCTGGCCGCCGACCTGGTCGGCAGGGTGCGCGTGCGCGCCAAGGACCAGGGTGCAATCGAAGCCTTCATGCGCCAGTACGACCTGGGCAGCGAGGAAGGCGTGCTGCTGATGTGCGTGG
This sequence comes from Stenotrophomonas maltophilia, assembly GCF_047782825.1. Taxonomy (GTDB): domain Bacteria; phylum Pseudomonadota; class Gammaproteobacteria; order Xanthomonadales; family Xanthomonadaceae; genus Stenotrophomonas. The sequence continues at coordinate 2,866,226 of NZ_CP180589.1, forward strand.
CCGAGGCACTGCTGCGCATTCCCGACCAGGACACCGCCGACAAGCTGATCCGCGACAAGCTGGCCGATGCCGACTGGGAAAAGCACCTGGGCGGCAGCGACTCGGTGCTGGTCAATGCTTCCACCTGGGGCCTGATGCTGACCGGCAAGCTGGTGCAGATGAACGACGCCACCCGCGCCGATGCCCCCAGCGCCTTCAAGCGCCTGGTCGGCCGCGTGGGTGAGCCGGTGGTGCGCCTGGCCGTGCGCCAGGCGATGAAGATCATGGGCCACCAGTTCGTCATGGGCCGCACCATCAGCGAAGCGCTGTCGCGCTCGCACAAGGGCGACAACGCCAGCTACCGCTATTCGTTCGACATGCTGGGCGAAGGCGCGCTGACCATGAAGGACGCGCTGCGCTACCTGGAGGACTACCGCCGTGCGATCCACGCCATCGGCGGCGACCACAAGGCCCGCGGTGGCCGCCCGGACGGCGACGTCAACAACGCCCCGGGCATCTCCATCAAGCTGTCGGCGCTGTACCCGCGCTACGAGCACGCCAAGCGCGAGCGCGTGCTGACCGACCTGGTGCCGGGCGTACTGGAACTGGCGCAGCTGGCCAAGAGCTACGGCATCGGCTGCACCGTCGACGCCGAAGAATCCGACCGCCTGGAACTGTCGCTGGACATCATCGAACAGGTGTTCAGCAATGCCTCGCTGGCTGGCTGGGATGGCTTCGGCGTGGTGGTGCAGGCCTACCAGAAGCGCACCCCGTACACCATCGACCACCTGGCCGACATGGCGCGCCGCGCCGGTCGCCGCCTGCAGGTGCGCCTGGTCAAGGGCGCCTACTGGGATGCCGAGATCAAGCGCGCGCAGATCGAAGGCTACCCGGGCTACCCGGTGTTCACCCGCAAGCAGAACACCGACGTGTCCTACCTGGCCTGCGCCAAGCGCCTGTTCACCCATGCCGACGCGATCTACCCGATGTTCGCCACGCACAACGCGCACACCATCGCTGCGGTGCGCAGCATCGCCAACGGCGGCGTGTACGAGCACCAGAAGCTGCACGGCATGGGCGACGACCTGTACGCCGAAGTGGTGCCGGCCGACCGCCTGGGCCTGCCCTGCCGCGTGTACGCGCCGGTCGGTTCGCATGAAGACCTGCTGCCGTACCTGGTGCGCCGCCTGCTGGAAAACGGCGCCAACTCCAGCTTCGTCAACCGCATCACCGACGAACGCGTGCCGATCGCCGACCTGATCCGCGATCCGGTCGAGATGGTCGCCTCGTTCGCCTCCATCCCCCACCCGAAGATCCCGCTGCCGGTTGACCTGCTGCGCAGCCAGAACCACGACAGGAAGAACTCCATGGGCGCCAACCTCGCCAACGACAACGAACTGCGCGCTCTGGCCGAGCAGATCAACGCGGCTGTGAAGCCTTGGCAGGCCGCTCCGCTGGTGCCGGGTGCCAACCCGGCCGGCGCCGCGCTGCCGGTGACCAACCCGGCCGACACCCGCGAAGTGGTCGGCCAGTGGCTGGCCGCCGACGCTGCCACCGTGCAGAAAGCGCTGGCCAATGCCGTGGCCGCGCAGCCGGCCTGGAACCGCACCCCGGCCGCCAGCCGCGCCGCCATCCTCGAGCACGCCGCCGACCAGCTGGAAGCGCGCATGCCCGAGTTCATGGCGCTGTGCGTGAAGGAAGCCGGCAAGAGCCTGCCCGACAGCATCGCCGAAGTGCGCGAAGCGGTGGACTTCCTGCGCTACTACGCCAAGCAGGCGCGCGAGCAGTTCAGCCATGCCGAGAAGCTGCCCAGCCCGACCGGTGAATCCAACGAGCTGCAGCTGCACGGCCGTGGCGTGTTCGTCTGCATCAGCCCGTGGAACTTCCCGCTGGCGATCTTCCTGGGCCAGGTGGCCGCTGCACTGGCCGCCGGCAACAGCGTCATCGCCAAGCCGGCCGAGCAGACCAACCTGATCGGCTACTACGCCGTGAAGCTGCTGCACGACGCCGGCGTGCCGGCCGAGGTGGTGCAGTTCCTGCCCGGCGACGGTGCTACCGTCGGTGCCGCGCTGACCGCCGACCCGCGCGTGGCCGGCGTGGCCTTCACCGGTTCCACCGACACTGCCCGTGCGATCAACCGCGCGATGGCCGCGCGTGATGCCGCCATCGGCGTGCTGATCGCCGAAACCGGCGGCCAGAACGCCTTCATCGCCGACTCCTCGGCGCTGCCGGAACAGCTGGTCAAGGACGCGATCGGTTCGGCCTTCACCTCCGCCGGCCAGCGCTGCTCGGCCGCGCGCGTGCTGTTCGTGCAGGACGACATCGCCGACAAGGTGATGACCATGCTGGCCGGTGCGATGAAGGAACTGAAGGTCGGCAACCCCGGCCTGCTGTCCACCGACGTGGGCCCGGTGATCGACGCCGACGCGCTGAAGATCCTGCAGGACCATGCCGAGCGCATGGACCGCGAAGCGCGCCTGATCGCCGCTGCCGAGCTGTCCGCCGAAGCCGCCAACGGCACCTTCTTCGCACCGCGTGCGTATGAACTGAAGGACCTGGCCCAGCTGCAGAAGGAAGTATTCGGTCCGGTGCTGCACGTGATCCGCTGGAAGGGTGACCAGCTGGACGCGGTGATCGACCAGATCAACGCCACCGGCTACGGCCTGACCCTGGGCGTGCATTCGCGCATCGACGAGACCGTCGACCGCATCAGCAACGGCGTCCATGTCGGCAACGTGTACGTCAACCGCAACCAGATCGGTGCGGTGGTGGGCGTGCAGCCGTTCGGCGGCCAGGGCCTGTCCGGCACCGGCCCGAAGGCCGGCGGCCCGCACTACCTGCTGCGCTTCGCCACCGAAAAGACGGTGACGGTGAACACCACCGCCGCCGGTGGCAACGCCTCGCTGCTGACCCTGGGCGACTGATCGCCCGGTTGATGCGTTAAACGAAAAACCCCGCGAAAGCGGGGTTTTTTGTGCCATCACGCCACCACGCTGAACCGGTTGTCCGCACGCTTGGCCAGCTCGTGTAGCACCCGCGCGATCCGCGTTTCCAGATCGCCTTCCAGCAGCACGTATTCCACTCCCCGCGCCTGCAGCTCCTGCACGTACCACGCGTGCTGCTGCGCGCGGAAGGCCTCACCCACCCGCGTGCCGTCCTGGTCGAACGGAATATCCGGCGCACACAGGAACAGCAGGTCATACGGCCGCAGCGCCGCCTGCTGCAGGGCCGGCGGCGCCGTAGCAAACATCCAGCCACTGTAGCCCAGGGTCACCAGCGGCGTGGTATCGCAGAACAGCCAGCGCTGTGCGGTCAGCGCGGCAGCGTCCTCGCGTCGTGGCTGTTCCACGGCAATGCGCAGCAGGTCCTGCGCGTGCAGTTCTCCCCCTTGCGCTTCCCAGAGCGTACGCCCGTATTCCGGTACCCAGACCGTGCCCAGACGCTCGGCCATCACACGCGCCAGCGTGGTCTTGCCGGTGGACTCGCCCCCGATGAACGCCACGCGCTGCACGTACGCCCCGTATACCTGCGGCGAAAGGCTGTGGCGATGCGCATGTGGGTCAGCACGCAGCTGGGTGCCGCTGGCCTGGCCCGCATGGCGCGTGCGCTCCAGCCGTTCGTGGCGCACCGGCGCGTTGAAATGTGCCGCCAGGGCTGCGGCGAAGCCATCGCCATAGTCCTCGCCAGTAAACACCGCCTGCACCGGCCCACCGAACAGCTGCAGGCACAGCCACGCAGTGAAATCGCGCTGCGCCTGCTCGCTGTCGTCGTCGCGAGGCAGCGCGCGTGGCAGCAGGCCGTGCTGCTCGCAGAGCGCGGCCAGGCGGGCATCATCCAGCACCGCCACCGTCGCCAGCGTGAAGCGCGCACGCAGCCAGCGCTCGCGACGTGCGGCGCTGTAGCCGGCAAAGCCCGGCTGCGACCAGCCGATCACCAGCAACTGCTGGCAGCGCACGGCGGCGAACTCGATCAGGCGCTCATGGCCGCGGTGCAGCGGGCAGAACTTGCCCACCACCAGGCCGCGCTGGACACGCTCAGGCAGCGGCATCGGCCGCCGTGGCTTCGGCCTGAATCAGGTTGCGCCAGTGGCGCAGGGCAACCAGCGCATTGATCCAGAAGCCGATGTACAGGATCGAGGTCAGGTGCAGGCCGCGGCTGTAGTACAGCGGCACGGCGATGGTGTTGACCAGCAGCCACACCCACCACGATTCCAGCTTGCGCCGCATCATCAGGATCTGCGCGATCACGCTCAGCACCAGCACCGCCGAATCGATGTAGGGCGCATAGGCATGGGTCAGCCGGGTCAGCATCCAGCCGTACGCGAAGGTGGCCACCACCGCCAGCGGCAGCAGCCAGGCCCACGCCCGCGGGCGCACCGGGGTGATCGGCAATGGCGCGCCGTGGTCGCCGCGCAGCCACTGCCACCAACCCAGCACGCTGATGGCGATGAAGAAGAACTGCAACACCATGTCCGCGTACAGGTGCGAACGCTCGAATACCGCAGCGAACAGCGCGCAGCCGACGATGCCCAGCCACCAGGTATGCACGTTGTTGCGGCCCGCCAGCAGGATCGAGCCGGCGACGGCGATGTTGGCGGCCAGCTCCAGCTGGAAGTTCGGATCGGACAGGTTCATGGCGCTATTGTCGTCGATCCATGCGCTGTGCGTGGATGGCCCTTACCGGTTCCATGGACGCCCTGCGCGGATGGCCCTTCCGGTTCCACGGACGCGCTGCGCGGATGGCCCTTCCGGTTCCATGGACGCCATGCGCGGATGGCCCTTCCGGTTCCATGGACACCCTGCGTGGATGGCACAACCTCCAGTAGATCCACGCCATGCGTGGATGGCCTCTACCCATAAAAGGAAAGCCCCGCTTGCGCGGGGCTTCCTTCGTGCTGTTTCAGGCCAGGGCCTGGATCAGAACTTGTACTGCATCGAAGCGGCCAGCACGTCGCCGGACACCTTGTACTTGCCGGTCACGGTGTTGTTGGTGGCCGAGGTCGAGCTGATGTTCGGGTCCTTGGTGAACAGGTGGGTGTAGCCCACGCTGTATTCCATCTTCTCCGAAGCGGCGTAGGTCATACCCAGCGACAGCCACTTGCGGGTGGTGTCCGGCACGCGCACGTCGCGGTGGGCGTCGGTGGTCGGGGTCTGGTCGTACGCCAGGCCGCCACGCAGGGTCAGCTGGTCGTTCAGACGGAACTCGGTACCGATCGAGGCGAAGGTGGTGTCGCGGTAGTTGAACGGCAGCACGCTGTCCGGCTGGTTGGACGCGAAGTCCACGGTCACCTTGTCGAACTTGCTCCACGCGGTGCGCGAAACGTCGGCCATGATCTTCCACTGGTCATTGACGCGGTGGCTGACGCTGACCGTGGCACTGGCCGGCAGGGTGATGGTGGCGCGACCCTTGCTGTCGATGAAGGTGCCCGGGGCGGCGGTGGCCAGGAACGCGGCAGCATTCGGGTGTGCGGTCCAATCGAAGGTCGCATCACCGTCGGTGATCTTGTGTTCGACTTCCGAGCGGTAGCTGAAGGCGATGTTGGTGCCTTCCACGGGGCTGACGGTCATGCCCAGGGTGTAGCCGATGGAGACTTCGTCACCCTTGATGCGCAGGTAGCCGTCGGCGGTACCCGGCGCGAAGCCGAGCTGAGCGCCCTGCACGGCGGCCTGGCGGGCGGCAGCGGCGGCCTGGGCCGGGGTGCCACCGGCAGCCAGCACGGCAGCCGAAGCGCGCTGCTGGAGGGCGCCATTGATGACCGAACCGCCATCGATGGCGCTGGTCAGGTCGACATTCAGGCGCTCGGCGAACACGCCGACGCCGAACGACAGGTACGGGTTGACGTCATAGGAGAATGCGACGCCCAGGTCGATCGCCTTCAGGTCGGTCTTGACGCCGTTGTAGCGGCCGACCCAGTCGGTGTCGTATTCGGTCTTGAAGCCGAACGGCACGGTCAGCGAGGCACCGAAGTGCATGTTGTCGTTTTCGCCGAACGGCACGTGGAAGTACGCCGCCGGGACCGGGGCGATCATGCCGGCGTCGCCGCCGTTGCCACCGGAAATCGGGGTGCCGTTACCGTTCCGGCCTTCGCCGCGGAACTTGGCGCCGAAGCTGATGGCGCTGACGTCACCCTGGAACTGGGTGCCATCGAGCAGGCGCATCGAGGCCGGGTTGGTGGCGACCACCGAGGCATCGCCTTCGGCAGAGGTGGAGCCGGCGAACGCACGGCCCAGGCCCTTGGCGCTGTTTTCCTTCAGCTGGAAGGCAGCGGCATTGGCATCGGCGGCGGCCAGCGCACCGGCAACGCCGACGGCCAGCAGGGTCAGTCGGGCAATGGTGGAAGCAGTTTGCATCGTGTTCTCTCTCCGGTAAGCGGTGATGGTGCTCTGAGTGCGCCTGCGCCTACCGGACCCGCAAAGGTCCGCCAGAACGCGCCGGATTCCCCTCCCGACATACGACGCCGTATGCGAGTATCACCCAGAGCCGTTAATGAAACAATAACAGCCACGGGGCTTTTCCCCTCGCTAAACATGAACAGGCGTCTCCCCCGCCGGAAGCCCACGCACGCTAGGCTAGCGCCATGTTCGTCTCCCTTCCCTCGCGCAAGAAAGCGACCCTGCGCTGGGCCACACCCGTGCTGTTTGCGGCACTGTGGCTGGCCTTCCTGTGGTCGATCTCGCGCCCGGGGGATGCCCGCAACAGCCTCTGGCTGGACTGGGGCGCCCTGTCCACCGGCCTGACCCACCCGCTGGACTGGTGGGCGACCCTGCAGGACGGCAGCGTGCTGCGGCTGTTCACCGCCCTGTTCCTGCATGCGGACTGGTCCCATCTGCTGGGCAACCTGGTGTTCCTGCTGATCTTCGGCCTGCCCGCCGAGCGGGTGCTGGGGCCTTGGCGGCTTCTGCTGCTGTTTCTGGTGGGCGGCGCGGTGTCCAACCTGGTGGCCATCTACACCATGGGCAGCCCCGACCAGATCATCATCGGCGCCAGCGGCGCGGTGTCGGCCATGATCGGCGCCTACCTGGCCCTGTTCCCCGGCGCGCGCCTGGGGGTGGTGATCCCGCTGGGCCTGTTCCTGGAATTCGTGCGTGCCCCGGCCTACCTGCTGATCGGCGTCTGGGCGGCGCTGCAGGTGGTGTTCGCCCATATCGGCCCGAGCTTCGGCATGGTGGCCTGGTGGGCGCACATCGGCGGCTTCCTGTTCGGCCTGCTGTACGGCGTGTACGTGCGCGCCGCCATCGCCCGCAGGCTGCGCAAGCGGCACGGGTTCTGATCTGCTGAAACGCAGTCGAGCAAGCTCGACTCTACCGGCGTCGTAGAGTCGAGCTTGCTCGACTGCAGTTCATCGCCGGGCATGGCCCGGCGCTACCTCAGGGCTTGGCCGGGGTTTCGGCGGGCTTGGCCGCCGGCTTCGCTTCGGGCTTGGACTCTACCTTCGCTTCAGGCTTCGGCGCCGGCTTGGCGGCGGCCTTGGCGGCCTTCTCGGCATCGGCCTTGGCCGCTTCAGCCTTCAGCCGCGCCGCCACCGAACCCGGGTTCTTCAGTTCGGCCAGGGCATCGTTGATCGGGCCGTCGCCCGGCAGCACCGCGCCGGCGTGGTAGCCCTCGGTTCCTTCATCGTCACCGCGCAGGTGGCCCGGCAGGGTTGCCTCGCTGTAATCGCTCAGGCTGGCCGGCAGTGCATCTTCTTCCGGCGTCGCGGCCGGCTTCAGTTCCACGTCCGGCACGATGCCGGTGGCCTGGATCGACTTGCCGCTGGGCGTGTAGTAACGCGCCGTGGTCAGCTTCACCGAATCGCCGTTGTCCAGCGGCAGCACGGTCTGCACCGAGCCCTTGCCGAAGGTGCGGCTGCCGACCACGCGGGCCCGCTTGTTGTCGCGCAGTGCGCCGGCCAGCACCTCGGATGCACTGGCCGAACCGGCATCGGCCAGCACCACCACCGGCGCGCCCTTCAGCAGATCGCCCGGGGTCGCATCGAAACGTGCATCGCTGATGCTGATGCGGCCGCGGGTGCTGACGATGTTGCCCTTGTCGAGCAGGTCATCGGCCACCTGCACCGCGGCGGTCAGCAGGCCGCCGGGGTTGCTGCGCAGATCCAGCACCAGGCCCTTGAGCTGGCCGCCGGCCTGCTTCTGCAGCTGCTGTACATGCTTCTGGAAGTCCGAACCGGTATCGGCCTGGAAGGTGCTCAGGCGGATGTAGCCGTAGCCCGGTTCCAACATGCGGCTGCGCACGCTGGTCACGCGGATCGTCTGCCGGGTCAGGCTGACATCGAACGGCTTGGGCTTGCCGTCGCGCACGATGGTCAGCACCACCTTGCTGCCGGCCGGGCCACGCAGCGGTTCGCTGGCATCGATGGCGCTGATCGGCTTGCCGTCGATGGCGATGATCAGGTCACCGGCAAGGATGCCGGCCTTGGCGGCCGGCGTGTCGTCGATGGGCGAGATGACCTTCATGCTGGCGTTGTCCGGCTGCTGCTGCAGCTCCACGCCAATGCCTTCGTAGGCGCCGTTGGCCTGTTCGTCGAAGGCCTCGGCGTCTTCCTTGTTGAAGTAGGTGCTGTGCGGATCCAGGTCCAGCAGCAGGCCGCGCACGGCCGACTGCATCAGCTTGTTGTCATCGACCGGGTCGACGTAGGCCGCGCGTACCGCGTTGTACACGGCCACAAAGCGGCGGATGTCCTCCAGCGGCACCTTCGAGGTGACCGCCTCCTCGTTGCTCGCTGCCTGGCCGGAGGTATCGGCGGTGGTCGGCGCGGTCTGCTGCGCCCAGGACAGCGCTGGCAACAGGGCCAGCAAGAGGGTGGCGGTACGGGCTGCGCGCATGGATCACTCCTGTCGACGGTGGCATCGTGCCCAAGGCACATGCCCCGATTATGCGCGAAGCGTAGCTAAATTCCCGTTGAATCCGGCCGTATCCACGTCGGCGCGATTCAGCGCCGCTGCAGCCAGCTGTCCGGATTCACCGGTTGCCCGCCGCGGCGCAGCTCGAAGTACAGCGCGGTGACACCCTGGCCGCCGGAATTGCCGACCTTGGCCACCGCATCGCCACGGCTCACGCGCGCGCCGGCATCCTTCAGCAGGGTGTCGTTGTGTGCGTACAGGCTCATGTAGCCGTTGCCGTGGTCGACGATCAGGATCATGCCGTAGCCGGTCATCCAGTCGGAGAACACCACGGTGCCATCGGCCACGGCGGTGACGGTGCTGCCGGCGGGTGCGCCGATCAGCACGCCGCTGCTGGTACGGCCATCGGGCAGCTTGCCGCCGTAGCGGGCCAGCAGGTTGCCGGACAGCGGCCAGCCCAGGCCCCCCACCTTCGGCGCGGGTGCGGACGCCACCGCCGGCGGCACCTTGGTCGGCGGTGCCGGGCGGCCTTCGGCTTTGGCCTGGCGTGCCGCCTTCTCGGCGGCGGCCTTTTCCGCGGCGGCCTTGCGGGCGGCGGCGCGGCGCTCGGCCTCGGCACGGGCTGCAGCAGCACGCAGGTTGGCCAGCAGCGTTTCCAGCGCCTTGGCATCCTGGCCCAGCGCCTGTTCCTTCTCGCTGCGGTCCTTGAAGCGTTCTTCCAGCGATGCCACGGTCTGCGCGCGGTCGCGGCGATCGGCCGCCAGCGTGGCCGCCTGCTGCTTCTGGTCGCGCTGGGCGCCCTGCAGGGTCTGTCTGCGCTCGGCGATCTGCGCCTGCAGCGTCTCCAGTTCCTTCAGGTCGCCGGTGAGGGTGGCGATGCGCTGCGCGCGCTCGCGCTGCAGGTAGCGGTGGTAGGCCAGGGCGCGGTTGGCATCGGCCACCGTGTCCTGCGACAGCAGCAGCTTCAGCGGGGCATGGTTGCCCAGCTGGTAGGCCGCGCGCAGCAGCCCGGCCAGCTCGCGGTTCTGCTGGGCCAGGTTGGCCTGCAGGGTGGCCCGGCGCTGTTCGGCCTCGGCCAGGGCCTGGTTCTGCTCGCGCAGCGCCGTTTCGGTCTGGGCCAGGGCACGGCCGCTGCGGGCGACCTTTTCATCGGCGTCGCGCAGCTGCCGCGAGGCCTGCCCGCGCTGGCCTTCGATCTGCCGGCGTTCCTGGGCCACGCCCTTCAGTTCGGAGCGCAGCTTCTGCAGCTTGCGTTCGGCTTCGCGGGTTGAAGAGGTCTGCGCGCTGCTGGGGACCGGCAGGGCCAGTGCCAAGGCCAGCCCCAGCAACAGGCAACGCCCACCGCGTACAGCGGCAGCGTGATGTCGGCGTGATGGGAAGACGTTGTCGCGCAAGGGCTTTCCAGTGACTTCAGGCAGTTGCAGGGGGTGCCGGGGAATGGTGACATCAACGCACGCGGCCTGCCAGCTGCACAACAACGAGGTCCCCATGAAAACTCTTTCCGTTCCGCTGCTGTTGGGCGTGCTGCTGGTCGCCGGGCCGCTGGGCGCGCAGGACAACATCAGCAAGGTCAATGGCAGCATCAGCGCCGAACCCGGCCAGCGCTACGGCAAGCTGGATACCGTCAACGGCGGCATCCGTGTCGGCGAAGGCGTGGAAACCGGCAGCATCGATACCGTCAACGGCGGCGTGACCGTGGCCGACCGCGCCCGCACCGGCAGCATCGAGACCGTCAACGGTGGCGTGCGCCTGGGCCGCGAAGTCATCGCCCACGGCGATGTCAGCACGGTCAACGGCAGCATCTTCAGCGACCACGGCAGCCAGATCGAAGGCGGCGTGGAAACGGTCAACGGTGGCATCGGCCTGGTCAACAGCCGCGTGCGCAAGGACGTGGAAACGGTGAACGGTGACATCACCGTGGGCATCGGTTCCCAGGTGGGTGGCGGCCTGCACGTGCGCAAGCCGAACTTCAGCGTTTCGCTCACCGCCAGCCGCAAGCCGCGGGTGATCATCGGCCCGAACGCCGTGGTCGAAGGTTCGCTGCTGTTCGAGCGCGAAGTGGTGCTGTACGTGCACCGCAGCGCACGCGTGGGGCCGATCACCGGCGCCGAGCCGATCCCGTTCGACACTGACACCGCGCCGGCGGACTGAGTCCGCCCGCGCTGCAGTACGGGGAATGCTCCCCTTCACCGGCCGCGCCCGGCGCGGTCATCCCTCGTGTATCCAGGAAACGACGATGCCCCGCAAACTCCTCCTGTGCCTGGCCGCTGCGGCCGCGCTCAGCGCCTGCAAAGGCGAACAGACCCCGGCCCCGGCCGCCAGCGCCGATCCCGCACCGAAGCCGGCCGCCCATCAGTTCTCCGCCGACATCAATGCCGCCGACTTCGGCGAGATGGTCAAGACGCTGGCCTCGGACGAATTCGAAGGCCGCGCCCCGGGCAGCAAGGGCGAAGAACTGACGGTCAACTACATCCGCGACCAGATGCAGCGCATCGGCCTGCAGCCCGGCAACGGCGACAGCTGGTTCCAGGACGTGCCGATGACCGAAACCACGGCCGATGAATCGACCGTGCTGAAGATCACCCAGGGTGGCAAGACCACCGACCTGAAGTTCGGCACCGACATGGTGGTGGGTACCCGCACCGGCCAGGCCGAGGTGAAGGTCGACGCCAGCGATCTGGTGTTCGTCGGCTACGGCGTGGATGCGCCGGAGCAGAAGTGGAACGACTACGCTGGCCAGGACTGGAAGGGCAAGACGGTCGTCATGTTCGTCAACGATCCGGGGTTCCACGTCGGCGACGAGAAGCTGTTCGACGGCAAGCGCATGACCTACTACGGGCGCTGGACCTACAAGTTCGAGGAAGCCGCACGCAAGGGCGCCGCCGCCGCGCTGATCGTGCACGACACCGCCGGCGCCTCCTATGGGTGGGATGTGGTGAAGAACTCGTGGGCCGGCCCGCAGTACGACCTGCCGGCCAAGGATGATCCGGATGCCCGCATTCCGGTGCAGGGCTGGCTGAGTGCGGAGGCCGCCAAGGCGCTGTTCGCCGGCGCCGGCCTGGACCTGGAACAGGCCTACAAGGACGCCAGCAAGCGCGGCTTCAAGCCGGTACCGCTGAAGGCCACCGCTGCGGTGGACCTGAAGAGCCAGATCGCGCAGAAGCAGTCGCGCAACGTGGTGGGCGTGCTGCCGGGCAGCAAGCGTGCCGACGAAGCCGTGCTGTACATGGCCCACTGGGACCACCTGGGCAAGCATGAAGGCGAAGAAGGCGACAACATCTACAACGGTGCGGTCGACAACGCGACCGGCGTGGCCGGCATCCTGGAAGTGGCTGAAGCGATGGCCCACCAGGATCCCAAGCCGGAGCGTTCGGTGGTGTTCCTGGCCGTGACCCTGGAAGAATCCGGTCTGCTGGGTTCGAAGTACTACGTGGCCCACCCGACCTTCCCGCTGGACAAGATTGCCGGTGTGATCAACATCGACGCCATGTCGGTGGCCGGTCGTGCCAAGGACGTGACGGTGACCGGCTTCGGCAGTTCGGAACTGGAAGACATCCTCAAGCCGCTGGCCGCTGCACAGGACCGTACCCTGCATGGCGAAACCTCGGTGCAGAGCGGCTTCTACTTCCGCTCGGACCACTTCAACTTCGCCAAGGCCGGCGTGCCGGCGCTGTATGCCGACGGCGGTGAAGACCTGCGCGACGGTGGCGTGGAAGCGGGCCGCAACGCCGCGACCGACTACGGCAACAACCGCTACCACGGCCCGAAGGACGAGTTCGATCCGGCCACGTGGAAGCTGGACGGTACCGTTGAAGACCTGCAGCTGATGTATGGCGTGGGCAAGGAGCTGGCCGGCGGCGATCGTTGGCCGAACTGGTACGAGGGCAACCCCTTCAAGGCGGCCCGCGACGAGATGATGAAGAACAAGGCCCCGGCCCCGTAAAGTCGAGCCATGCTCGACTGATGGGTTTTGAGGTCCAGGCGGCGCCCTACGGGGCGCCGCTTTTTTTGTGCGCGGTGGGCGGGCCATCCACGCATGGCGTGGATCTGCCGGGTTCGCCACCTGTGGGATCCATGGGGTGCGGGCCAGCGGACGGCACTACCGCTTTTCCCCTGCGCAAAGAAAAACCCCGCTGCGCAAGCAGCGGGGTTTTGGGTGTAAACCCTGGCGATGACCTACTCTCGCATGGCTTGAGCCACACTACCATCGGCGCAGCTGCGTTTCACTTCCGAGTTCGGGATGGGATCGGGTGGTTCCACAGCGCTAATTTCACCAGGGAGACGGTTGCAGCAGCGCTTGCAGCGCCAGCTCGCGATCTTGCCCTTGGGGCGGAAGGTACCCGGAAAAGCGATGCCTTCACTTAATAAGAAAAAACCCCGCTGCGTAAGCAGCGGGGTTTTTGGGTATAAACCCTGGCGATGACCTACTCTCGCATGGCTTGAGCCACACTACCATCGGCGCAGCTGCGTTTCACTTCCGAGTTCGGGATGGGATCGGGTGGTTCCACAGCGCTAATTTCACCAGGGAGGCTTTTGGAGAGTCGCACTCGTCCCGGGGGACAAGGCGCCAGCCTCGCATAGTTCTTGTGACGTAGCGTGCACTTGGATGCTCTTACGACGCTGTCGTAAAGCCAAGGCAACTTGAGGTTATATGGTCAAGCCACACGGATCATTAGTATCAGTTAGCTCAATACATTGCTGTACTTACACACCTGACCTATCAACCACATAGTCTATATGGTTCCTTCAGGGGGCTTGTGCCCCGGGAGATCTCATCTTGAGGCGCGCTTCCCGCTTAGATGCTTTCAGCGGTTATCGCTTCCGAACATAGCTACCCGGCAATGCCACTGGCGTGACAACCGGAACACCAGAGGTTCGTCCACTCCGGTCCTCTCGTACTAGGAGCAGCCCCTCTCAAATCTCCAACGCCCATGGCAGATAGGGACCGAACTGTCTCACGACGTTCTGAACCCAGCTCGCGTACCACTTTAAATGGCGAACAGCCATACCCTTGGGACCGACTACAGCCCCAGGATGTGATGAGCCGACATCGAGGTGCCAAACACCGCCGTCGATATGAACTCTTGGGCGGTATCAGCCTGTTATCCCCGGAGTACCTTTTATCCGTTGAGCGATGGCCCTTCCATACAGAACCACCGGATCACTAAGTCCTAGTTTCCTACCTGCTTGATCCGTCGATCTTGCAGTCAAGCACGCTTATGCCTTTGCACACAGTGCGCGATGTCCGACCGCGCTGAGCGTACCTTCGAGCTCCTCCGTTACTCTTTAGGAGGAGACCGCCCCAGTCAAACTACCCACCATACACGGTCCCCGACCCAGATAATGGGCCCAGGTTAGAACGTCAAGCACGACAGGGTGGTATTTCAAGGATGGCTCCGCTGCAGCTAGCGCCACAGTTTCATAGCCTCCCACCTATCCTACACAGACGAACTCAACGTTCAGTGTAAAGCTATAGTAAAGGTTCACGGGGTCTTTCCGTCTTGCCACGGGAACGCTGCATCTTCACAGCGATTTCAATTTCACTGAGTCTCGGGTGGAGACAGCGCCGCTGTCGTTACGCCATTCGTGCAGGTCGGAACTTACCCGACAAGGAATTTCGCTACCTTAGGACCGTTATAGTTACGGCCGCCGTTTACTGGGGCTTCGATCAAGAGCTTCGCCTTGCGGCTGACCCCATCAATTAACCTTCCAGCACCGGGCAGGCGTCACACCCTATACGTCCACTTTCGTGTTTGCAGAGTGCTGTGTTTTTGATAAACAGTCGCAGCGGCCTGGTTACTGCGACCCTCTTCAGCTATAGCTCGCACGAGCCACCAAAAAGGGTGCACCTTCTCCCGAAGTTACGGTGCCATGTTGCCTAGTTCCTTCACCCGAGTTCTCTCAAGCGCCTGAGAATTCTCATCCTACCCACCTGTGTCGGTTTACGGTACGGTCTGCGTAAGCTGAAGCTTAGGAGCTTTTCCTGGAAGCGTGGTATCAGTGACTTCGCCATAAAGGCTCGTCTCGGTGCTCGGTCTTAAAGGATCCCGGATTTGCCAAAGATCCAAACCTACCGCCTTTCCCCAGGACAACCAACGCCTGGTACACCTAACCTTCTCCGTCCCTCCATCGCACTTACGCGAGGTGCAGGAATATTAACCTGCTTCCCATCGACTACGACTTTCGTCCTCGCCTTAGGGGCCGACTCACCCTGCGCCGATTAACGTTGCGCAAGGAAACCTTGGGCTTTCGGCGTGCGGGTTTTTCACCCGCATTATCGTTACTCATGTCAGCATTCGCACTTCCGATACCTCCAGCAGACTTCTCAATCCACCTTCAACGGCTTACGGAACGCTCCTCTACCGCGCATACAAAGTATGCACCCCAAGCTTCGGTTCTGTGCTTAGCCCCGTTAAATCTTCCCCGCAGACCGACTCGACCAGTGAGCTATTACGCTTTCTTTAAAGGGTGGCTGCTTCTAAGCCAACCTCCTGGCTGTCTGTGCCTTTCCACATGGTTTTCCACTTAGCACAAAATTTGGGACCTTAGCTGTGGGTCTGGGTTGTTTCCCTTTTCACGACGGACGTTAGCACCCGCCGTGTGTCTCCCATACAGTCCGTCTCGGTATTCGGAGTTTGCAATGGTTTGGTAAGTCGCGATGACCCCCTAGCCATAACAGTGCTCTACCCCCGAGAGGATACATATGAGGCGCTACCTAAATAGCTTTCGAGGAGAACCAGCTATCTCCGGGTTCGATTAGCTTTTCACTCCTAATCACAGCTCATCCCCGTCTTTTGCAACAGACGTGGGTTCGGGCCTCCAGTACCTGTTACGGCACCTTCACCCTGGCCATGACTAGATCACCCGGTTTCGGGTCTACTGCCCGCGACTATGCGCCCTTATCAGACTCGGTTTCCCTTCGCCTCCCCTATACGGTTAAGCTTGCCACGAACAGTAAGTCGCTGACCCATTATACAAAAGGTACGCAGTCACTCCTTGCGGAGCTCCTACTGCTTGTACGCACACGGTTTCAGGATCTATTTCACTCCCCTCTCCGGGGTTCTTTTCGCCTTTCCCTCACGGTACTGGTTCACTATCGGTCGGTCAGTAGTATTTAGCCTTGGAGGATGGTCCCCCCATGTTCAGACAGGGTTTCACGTGCCCCGCCCTACTCGTCTTCACTGAAATGGCCCTTTCAGATACAGGGCTATCACCTTCTATGGCCACTCTTTCCAGAGTGTTTTCCTAGAACCAAATCAGCTTAAGGGCTAGTCCGCGTTCGCTCGTCGCTACTTACGGAATCTCGGTTGATTTCTTTTCCTCTGGTTACTTAGATATTTCAGTTCACCAGGTTCGCTTCCAGCAGCTATGTATTCACTGCAGGATACCCGCAAGCGGGTGGGTTTCCCCATTCGGACATTACCGGATCAAAGCTTGTTGCCAGCTCCCCGATACT